>NZ_LMQC01000012.1 GCF_001424485.1 Modestobacter sp. Leaf380 | reverse complement strand
CTGTGTAGTGACTGAGTCGCGCAGCCGATCACATGGGACTGCCCCGGGTTCGGTTGACTCCTTGCCTGTGAGACCTCGGGTCTCGCTGGAAGGATCAGAAGCGTGCCCAAGCCGTTCCCGCCGGAGTTCCGGCGCGACGTGATCGCCGTGGCCCGCAAGGGCGAGGCCTCGGTCTCCCAGGTCGCTCGTGACTTCGGGATCTCGGAGTCCTGCCTGCAGCGCTGGCTGAAGATCGCCGACCGAGAAGACGGACTCGCCCCACCTGCCACCGCAAGCGACCGTGGCGGAGGCGGCGCAGCGGACGCCCTGGAGCTGCGCGAGCTGCGGARGCGGAACAAGTTGCTCGAGCAGGAGAACGAGATCCTGCGCCGGGCCACGGCCYACTTMGCCCGCGATGTGCTCYCAAAATGACCTACCCGCTGGTCCACGAGCTTGCCGCGGAGAAGATCCCCGTCGCGGTGACCTGCCGGGTGCTGGGCTTCTCCAAGCAGGCCTACTACGCCTGGCGCAAGAACCCGGTCAGCCAGCGGGACTGGGACGACGCGCACCTGATCAACGCCGCGATCGACATCYACGCCGACGACCCAGCCTTCGGCTACCGGTTCATCGCCGACGAGCTCCGCGAGCAGGGCATCCCCGCAGGTGAGAACCGGGTCGCCCGGCTGYGTTCGCAAGAACGTATCTRRTCCATTTTCGCCAAGAAGCGTGGCCTGAACCGCAAGGCCGGCCCACCGGTGCACGACGATCTGGTCGACCGAAAGTTTATCGCCACCGGCCCGAACATCACGTGGCTGACCGACATCACCGAGCACAACACCGCCGAMGGCAAGCTTTACCTCTGCGCGATCAAGGACGTCTACTCCGGTCGGATCGTCGGCTACTCCATCGACTCCAGGATGAAGGCATCCCTGGCCGTAGCGGCACTGCGCAACGCCATCGTGCGCCGAGACCCCGTCGGCACCGTGGTCCACTCCGACCGCGGCAGCCAGTTCCGGTCCACCGCCTTCGTCCGCACCCTCAAGAACAACGGCCTCGCCGGCTCCATGGGCCGCGTCGGAGCCTGCGGGGACAACGCCGCCATGGAGTCCTTCTTCGCGCTACTGCAGAAGAACGTGCTCGACCGGCAGCGCTGGGCAACCCGGGAGGACCTGCGGCTGGCGATCATCACCTGGATCGAACGGACCTACCACCGCCGACGCCGACAACGCCGACTGGGACGCCTCACACCCATCGAGTACGAGACACTCCAACTGGCCGCTACCGCGGCTTGATAACCACACCCGACGAGTCAACTGAAGTCGGGGCAGTCCCCGTGCTCTTCCGATCTCATCACCTGGATCGAACGGACCTACCACCGCCGACGCCGACAACGCCGACTGGGACGCCTCACACCCATCGAGTACGAGACACTCCAACTGGCCGCTACCGCGGCTTGATAACCACACCCGACGAGTCAACTGAAGTCGGGGCAGTCCCTCTCGACGCTGGGCCTGCTGAAGCGTCAACTCCGCCGGGCACTCAAGCGTAGAGAGAAGCAGGCCCGCGCCGACGAGTCTGAGCAGGAGAAGCGCAGACGACAGGAGTCCTCCATCGAGGCCCTCCAGTTGCAGGCACTCGGTCGGACTCATGCCGAAATCGCCGCCGCGCTAGAGATGCCGGCACTCGTGTGGAGAATGTTGCCTCACCTTGGCGTGCCACCCCTGATTCTCTCTAGGCGTCAACCGCTGAGACCAAGCGCAGTACTCTCAGCCTGTGGTTCTCGCTTCCGTTGATGCGCCCGCCGTACCCTTTTGGCTGCAAGTAGCGACCGTCGTGGTGGCTCCTATCTTGGCGCTGATTGGTGTCGGTGTTGGTGCCGCTATGCAGACCAAGGCTGCCCGTCGAGCAGCCTTGAGATCCGAGCGGCGACAGGCATACTCCGCGTTCACGCGTGCGGCGAATGAGTTCAACTTCCTCATGGGGACCCGTGCCACGACTGCGGCGCGAACTCGTAATGGAGAACTGCTGCTTTCGCTGTTAGCGGATCTGCGCGAGAAGATGGCGACCCTTGAAAACGCCCGAGTCGATGTGGATCTCCTCGCCTCCAAGGAGGTCAGCGACTCATCGCATGAGATGCTAGGCGTGGCTTCCACGGCCTTTGCTCTACTGGCGCGATCGCTCGATCCCGACTCCGACTTCGACAGGGAGCAGTGGCAAAGGATGACCAGTGCGGGACTTCAGGCCATCATGAAGTTCCGGAATGCCGCCCTAGAGGATCTTGGAGTCCCTCGGCGTGACCGTAAGCGGGCGCCGCTTCGGGAGTGGAGTTCGACCGACTTCGCAAGAGTGCAACGAGAAGTGGAGACGCTGGCCGGGCCCGGTCCCCGCCCAGCGTCGGAGCCCCTTGGCTCCGACGCCTCCACGGAGTCCTTGGCACGCGGGGGAGATGCGCCCGACTGATCGAGGGTCCAGTGGGACGCGCCAAGTCAGCGCGCCTCAGTAGGTACTCACTCCGCTCGAAAGCGAGGCATGCCCGGCATGCGGACGTCCAATGCACCTCTGGCTGCGCTGGACGACCGGCCAGTCCGCTGCGCTCATCGGGCACCCCGGCTGTGAGGCGATCCCGCCCTCCGGAGACGACGGCGGCCCGTACTGCCTGTGGGCCGATGGCCATCCGGGCAAGCACTCAACCGGAGATGAGCGCTTGTAACCCCTGGTGACAGACGGTCGTGTCAGGTGCCCGCTTAGAGGCGGACTGGCTGAACGGTTCAGGGAGCGATAAGGCGGCGCAGGAAGTCGCGGACCAGGGTCTCAACGCTCTCTCGGCTGCGGAGGTCCTCGACGAGGATGTGCGCGACGAGCCGCACGCCTGCGTTCTGGAGGAGCCGGTCGCGCTGTGCGTCGGCGCCGAACCGGCCGTGGTGCTTGGGGCCGTCGACCTCGATGACTCCGACCCGGCCGCGGTAGGCGATGAGGAAGTCGGGGGTTAGCGTCATGTCGCGGGTGCGTGCGCCCGGGAGCGGGGCGATGAGGATTGTGTCGCCCGGAGTTAGGTCGCGCTGGATGTCCCGGAGGACCGCGTAGACCCGGTGCTCCTCGTTGTTGGTGAGGAAGAGGCCGTCCTCGGCGATGCGGCCGGGCTCCAGACGGACCTTCCGCGCCTGGTTGTTGGGCTGCTCGGCGGCCAGGTCCCGCATCAATGCCTCGCGCCACCCCTCCCCCACGGTCGGCAGGACCTCGCGGATGCGGATGTAGTCGACCTCGGCGGCACTCTCGTGATCCCGGATAACGTCGAGCGCGCTCTTGATCTCGGAGGTGCGCTCCTCAGTGAACCTCGGCAGCAGATAGGACTCCACGTCGAGGACGGCGACGATCTCCTCGTCGCTGTCCCCCCAGCCGCCGCTGGAGCGGTACTGGTAGGTCAGCGCCTGCACGTCGAGCATCAGCGCAGCGGCGGAGTCCTGTCCACGGCCGTGCAGGAGCGTGGCGACTTGTCCGATGGTGCGCTCGCCTCGGATCCGTTCGGCGTCGGCTTCGGAGTGCCCATAACCAACGGGGTCGTCGAGGATCTGATCCCACGTCGCGGGCTGCTCGGTCGTCATGGCGGCGACTATGACATCGCCTGCCGACACTGTTTCCGATCTAGATGCGGGGTGTCGCCTACCCGTGATACGTAGGCCGGTGGCCGTCGACCTCGCATCTCTGGGGGGCAGCGCGGCACGGATTCAGGGACGGCGCGTCGTTGCATCCTGACATCCCCGCCCGGCGCCGTAGGGGGCCCGCGCCTCTGGCGCGTGCTGACGGCGACGTGCGGTATAGGTCGGGTGATCGGGGGGATACGAGGCCGGTGCGCTGACAATGCGCTGACACCGGACGCGTCCGTCGGCGACCGTCGGCGACCCGTCACCCCCCTGGTGATCAGGAAATGCGTCCTTGGGCGACCCGGGGCGACGGTATGCGTCCCATGTCTATGGGCCTTGAAAACCGCTAGGGGTGAAAGCTCCTCGAGGGTTCGAATCCCTCGCCCTCCGCCACTGACGACACGGCCCGGTCGCCGGGATCGTGGCCGGGCCGAGGGCTCAGCCCAGGGACCAGTACGAGGCTTCGCCCGAGGTGATCGTGGGCTGGTACGTCACCTTGACCTTGGAGGTGCCCACCGCGTCGGCGGGGGAGGCGTCCAGGCACTCCTGCCACGTCACGGGCTGCCCGGGTGCGGGGACGGCCACCGCGGGCTCCCGCAGCTCCGAGGTGCCGTCGCACCCGGAGACGCCGGGGAGGGTCTCACGCTGCGGACCGACGAGGTCGACGACGAACGAGCCGGCCACGACCGGGAGGGAGCTGGCCTCGACGCCCTCGGTGACGCTGACGGACAGGGTGACCAACACCAACCGGCCGTTGGCCGACGCGACCCCGGGGACCAGGGCCGCGACCTCGGCCGCAGCGTCGAGGTCCACCGCGTCGACCGTCACGGTGAACCCGCCGTCGAAGGGGACGGCCTGACCGACGGGGTACCCGTCGACCCGGGGGTCGGTCGCCACGGGTGCTGCCGGGACGGAGATCCGGGGGCTGATCGGCGCGGCCGCCGACGTCGACGCCGCCGTGGACGTCGACGTGGCCGGGGTGGCGGCGTCGGACGTGGACGAGGCGGTGGCGCACCCCGCGAGGACGAGCAGCGTCGCCGCCGCCATCGGGGCCAGGGTCAGCAGACGCATGCCCACAGCATGACTCAGGGCGCTGGGCGCAGGTCCTCCACCTTGATGACGCGGCTCGCCGGGTAGGCGCTGACCACGGTCTGGCCGTTGGTCGTCGTCTGCACGTGGGTGAAACCGTCGCGCAGGACAACCTGCCGGTCGGCGAGGACCGCGATCTGGTTGCCCGACCCCACCGGGGCCAGGTAGACGGTGCCCAGCAGGACAGGACCGAGGCCGAGATCGGTGAGGTTCACGTCCAGCATTCTCCCCGCCCCCGGTCAGCGTGCCCCGGTCGGTCCGCCCCCCGAGCGTCCACGGCGCCGGTGCTTGGGCCGGTCCGAGGGCGGCGGCCCGCCGTCGGAGCCGCGGCCGCGGTCGGCGCGGTCGTGCGCCTTGGGGTCCTGTCGGCCACCGGCGCCGACGTCGGACTTGCGGGGCTTGCGCCCCCCGGTCGCCCCACCAGCGGACGACGCGGCGGAGGCGCCGGTGCGACCACGTCCGCCGCCGCCACCGGAACGGCCCCGGGCCGGCGCGTCGGACCGGGACGGCTCGCGCGGGGGACGAC
Organism: Modestobacter sp. Leaf380; assembly: GCF_001424485.1. Taxonomy (GTDB): domain Bacteria; phylum Actinomycetota; class Actinomycetes; order Mycobacteriales; family Geodermatophilaceae; genus Klenkia. Next base: position 869,568 of record NZ_LMQC01000012.1, on the reverse strand, counting down.
GGTCCCCGGTGGCCGGCCGGCCGGCCGGCCGGGTGCCGCAGTCGCGGCAGGTGGTGAACCAGGGCGCGATGCCGGCGCCGCACTGGGTGCAGCGGGCGGCGGTGGACAGCGTGATGGCCTCGGGCAGCAGCTCGGTGATCCGGGCCGCGCACTTCTCCTCCACCCGGGCGGCGTCGTCACTGGTCAGCCCGGCGACGCCGGGGAACGAGCGCAGCAGCGTCTGGGCCTCGCGGGCCTGCGCGGCGGCCTGCTCGAACTCCTGCACGGCGCCGCCGCTGGGCAGCGCGGGCAGCACCAGGTCGCGGCTGACCTGGAGCCCGGCCTCGTGCTGCAGCGCGGCACGCGCGAGGGCCAGCCAGCGCACCCGGCGCGGCGGGTCGTGGTCGATGGCCAGGTTGATCAGCCGCCAGACCGTCCACAGGTCGGTCGCCAGCGGGCCGCGCAGCATCGGCAGCAGCGCCTGCACCCGGATGATCAACCCGGTGACGTCGTCCGGCGTCATCGCCTCGGTCTTGGTGGCCGTGCGGGCCCACAGCGACCAGCGGGTCAGCGCCTCGGGCAGGTCGACGGCCTCGAAGGCGCCCAGGTCCTCGAGCTCGGGGCGCAGCCGGGGCTTGCGGTTGGGCAGGTCGCTCATCACGTCGCCGCGGGCCACGGCGGCACCGGCGACGACGAGGGCGGGCACCGGCCGCAGGCCCTGCACCCCACCGAGGACGCCGACCTGGCCGTGCCCGGTGAGCCCGTAGCGACCGGCGCGGCCGGCGATCTGGGCGGCCTCCCAGGTGCGCAGGGGACGCAGTTCGGTGCCGTCGTACTTGGTGGTCTCGGCGAAGAGCACCGTCGTCGCCGGCACGTTGATGCCGTGCCCGATGACGTCGGTGGTGACCAGCACCTGGAGCTCGCCGCGGGTGAAGCGGTCGATGACGTCGCGCCGGGTGGCCGGGGGCAGCGCGCCGTAGAGGACGCCGACCTTGCCCGGGCGGTGCGGGTCCAGCTGCGCGGCGACGGCGTAGACGGTCTTGCGGGAGAACGCGACGACGAGGGTCTGCTCGCGGACCTGGGCGGGCTTCACCGGCGCGTGCAGCACGTCCAGGCGGGACAGCCGCTTGTGGTTGACCACCACGACCTGCTCGGCGTCGGCGACCAGCGGGCGCAGCAGCAGCAGCGCCTCGGCGGCGGAGATCAGGTGCATCTCGCGGTACTCGCCCGTCAGCAGCAGCCGGGCCCAGTGGTGGCCGCGGTCGGGGTCGGCGACCCAGTGCGACTCGTCGAGGACCAGCAGGTCACCGCGGGAGGGTGCCTTCTCCACGGTGCAGCAGACGATCGGCGCCTGCGGGTCGATCTCCTCCTCACCGGTGGACAGACCGACCGTGCCGGCGGGGAGCTGGGCCGAGAGCTTGGCGTAGGCCTCGTGGGCGAGCTGGCGCAGCGGTGCCGCGTAGACGCCGGAGCCGGCGGCCGCGAGGGCCTGCAGCGACTCGTAGGTCTTGCCCGAGTTGGTCGGGCCCAGGTGGAACACGACGTGCTCGGGCCGGGTGGTGCGGACCGGCAGCGCGGGCTCGGCGCCGTCGACCCAGGTCTGCTGGGCCCGTCGCTCGTCGCGGGCCTGGGTCTTCTCGGCGGCCTTCTCCGCGGAGCGGGCGGCGGCCTTGGTGGCCGTGCGCTGCGCGGGGGTGCGCACCCGGCGGCGGGACGCGGGGGAGGGAGGAGGTGTCACGGTGTCCTTCGGGTGTGCAGGCCCTCCGGTGGGCGGGGCCTCGGGTGTGCGGAGCATCGGGTTCGGGGGGTCGGCGCAGGACTGCGCTCGGGACCTCGCCCGGCACAACCGCGGCGACCGCGGATCTGTGCCCACGTCCACGGTCCCACACCGGGTACCCCCGCGGGGTGAGGACGCCGGACGGCGCCCTCAGCTGGGCGTCCGTGGTGCCGATGACCCGGTCGTGCTGCTGCCTGCCTCCCTGCGTGCCCGCGAACCCGCGGCGGCTGCGCGTGCCTCCGTGCTGGTGGTCGTGGCGGCCGCCGTCGTCACCGCGTGGTCGGCCTTCCTGGACCCCAGCAACGCCGGTCTGGTGAGCCAGGTCGGGTGCTGGAGCGTGGTCGCGGTGCTGCTGGCGTCGGCCCTGACCTGCCGGACCGGGGACCCCGTCCGACTCGACGCCCACGGGGTGCTGCTGCTGGTCCCGACCGCCGGCGCCCTCGCGGTGAACGCGCTGAACCTGCTCACCCGGGACACCTCGGCCGCGGCCCAGGTCTTCCTCGTCCTGCCCGTCCTGCTCGCCGCCACCCAGCTGCGCGCCCGGGGCGCCGTGCTGGTCACGGCCGTGGCGATCGGCGGGAACGCCGTCGTCGTCGCACTGCTGCAGCCGGTCGTGGACGGCCTCGGCGACATCGTCTTCGTCGGCGCCGCGATGGCGACGGTGACCGCGGTGCTGGTGCAGGCCGAGGACCGCAAGGAACGGCTGATGGCCGCCCTGGAGGCGCAGGCCTCGGTCGACACGCTCACCGGCCTGGTCACCCGCCGGGTCTTCGACGACGCCCTGAGCCACGCCCTGGCCACCCGCGCCGACGGCGCGGCCCTGGTGCTGGTCGACGTCGACGGCTTCAAGCAGGTCAACGACGGCCACGGCCACCTCGCCGGGGACGACGCCCTGGTGCACCTGGCGGCCGTGCTGCGCGCCAGCATCCGGACCACCGACAGCGTGCTGGGCCGCATCGGCGGCGACGAGCTGGCCGTGGTGCTGCCCGGCTGCACCGTGGAGACCGCGGTGGAGCGCGCCGAGGAACTGGTCCGGGCGGTGCGGGCCGCGCCGCTGACCCTGGTGGACGGGACCATGCTGGCGTTGAGCGTGAGCGTCGGGGTGGCCCAGGCCGCCGCGGCGGGGACCGGGCTGCGCGAGCTGTACGCGGCGGCCGACGCCGCCCTCTACGAGGCCAAGCGCGGCGGCCGGGACCAGGTCTCGGCCGGGGCCCGGCTGTGAGCCGCGGCCTGCCCGCGGGTCTGCGCGCCCGCCAGCCGGCGGGCGCCGCCCGGGTGTCGGCCGGACTGGTCGCCTTCAGCGGCCTGGTGCTGGTGCCGTGGGCGCTCGTCGCCCCGCCGCAACTGGCCCCGGGCCCGATGACGGCCTTCGTCGTCCTCGGCCTGGGCATGGTCGCGGCAGCGGTCGGCATCCTCCGGGCGGACCCCGACCGGCTGGACCGGGCCGGCGTGCTGCTCCTGGTGCCGACGCTGGGCGCCGTCGCCAACGGCGTCTCCAACCTGGCGACGGCGGACTCCTCCGCGGCCGCCCAGGTCTTCCTGGTCGTGCCGGTGCTGCTGGGGGCCACCCAGCTGCGCGGGCCCGGCGCACTGCTCACCACCGGACTCGGGGTGCTCTCCAGCGGCACCGCCACCGTGCTGGTCGACCCCTCGGCGCAGGGCGTCACGGACGCCGTCGTCGTGGGTGCCGCCATGGTCGCCGTCACCGTCGCGCTGGTGTGGTCGGCGGACCGGCGCGAGCGGGCCTTCGAGGCACTGCACGTGCAGGCCACCGCCGACGGGCTCACCGGCCTGCTCCGGCGCCGGGCCGTGGACACCGCGCTGGGCTCGGCCCTGGCGCAGGGCCAGGTCGCGGTGCTGATGGTCGACGTCGACGGCTTCAAGCAGGTCAACGACGAGCACGGGCACCTGGTCGGGGACGACGCTCTGGTGCACCTGGCCGACGTCGTCCGCACCCAGGTGCGGCGCACCGACTGCGTGGTCGGCCGCCTCGGCGGGGACGAGCTGGTCATGGTGCTGCCCGGGTGCGCGCCGGACCGGCTGGCCGAGCGGGCCGCGGACCTGGTGGCCGCCGTCCGCCGCTCTCCGCTGCTGCTGCCCGACGGCCGGCTGCTGCCGCTCACCGTCAGCGTGGGCGGCGCGCACGCACCCTCCGACGCCCTGGACCTGAAGGGCCTCTACCGCGCCGCGGACGACGCGCTCTACGCCGCCAAGCGGGCCGGTCGCGACCGGTCAGAGATCGCCGCCGGCACGCGCCTGCCCGCCTGAGACGGCACCCGGGTCGCCCAGCCGCCGTCCCGCGCCCAGCAGGGTGCGCCCGGTCAGCCGGCCGTCGGCCAGCCCCAGCGCGACGACGTCGTCGAACACCCGCTGGTCTCGGTGGGCGGCGGCGAACACCGCGTCCATCACCCGCGGCCACCGGCTGACCCACGACGCGACGGTCGAGTGCCGCAGGTGGGTGCCCAGCCGTCCCTGCAGGGCCGTGCGGAACACCCGGCCGGCGTCGGCGCCGTGGGCCGCGGCGGCGCCGGCGAACGCCCCGGACAGCACCGCGTAGAAGATGCCCTCACCGGTCATCGGGTTGATCAGCGACTGGGCGTCCCCGGCCAGCAGCACCCGCCCGTCGGGCAGCCGCGGCCGGCCGGTGGACAGCGGCAGCCGGTGCGCCCGCAGCCCGGTCGGCTCCACGCCGGGCAGCAGCCGGTGCAGGCCCTCCAGCAGCCCGGCCCGGGTCGCCCCGCCGCTGACCAGCTCCCCGTAGCCCACGTTGGCCCGGCCGTCGCCGATCGGGAAGGACCAGGCGTAGGCCGGCCAGCGCTGCTCGGTGGTGGTGATGACCTGCACGCCCGGGTCGCCGGCCGGGGCGTACCCGCGCAGGGCGATGGCCAGCCGGTCCGGGCGGTTCGGGGCGATGCCCAGCGCCCGCCGGACGACGGACTCCGCGCCGTCCGCGCCGACCAGCACCCCGGCGGTGAGCACGCCGTCGACGTCCACGCCGTCCGGTCCGGAGGTGACCCGGCGGACGGTGTGCCGGCGGAACTGCGCCCCGGCGGCCAGCGCGGCGTCGAGCACCCGGCCGTCCAGCACCGCCCGGGGGACGACGACCGCCGGCCGGTGCATCGTGCGCTCCACCGTCCGCCCGGACGGCGAGGTCAGCCGCAGCCGGGGGACCGCCGGGTACCCGTCGGTGACCGCGTCGACGTCGACGCCGAGGGCGGCCAGCACGTCCAGGGCCTCGGGGGCGACGCCGTCACCGCAGACCTTGTCCCGTGGGAACCCCGACCGGTCCAGGACCAGCACCGATGCCCCGTGCCGGCGGGCGGCCAGGGCGGCGGCCGCCCCGGCGGGGCCGCCGCCGACCACGACGACGTCGAAGGACTCCACGTCCCGACGGTAGGTGGTCAGCCCTGGGCCGGCTTGGCCCACTTGCGCTGCGGGTGCTGGTAGCCGGCGACGAACTCCAGCAGGGCGTCGGCGCTGTGCACCACGCCCAGGGCGTCCAGGCGGCGGCCGTCCAGGTAGCCGTCGTCGACCATCCGGCGCAGCTGGGTGACCAGCGGCTGCCAGAAGTCGTCGACGTCCAGCAGCAGGGTGGGCTTGGCGTGCAGGCCGAGCATGCCCCAGGTCCAGGCCTCGAAGAGCTCCTCGAGGGTGCCGGCGGCGCCGGGCAGGGCGACGAAGGCGTCGGCGAGGTCGGCCATCGCGGCCTTGCGCTCGTGCATGGTGCCGACCACCCGCAGGTCGGTCAGCCCGGTGTGGGCGAGCTCGTCGTCGACCAGGTGCTGCGGGATGACCCCGACGACCTCGCCGCCGGCGGCCAGCGCCGCGTCGGCGACCACGCCCATCAGCCCGGCGCGCCCGCCGCCGTAGACGATCCCGACGCCGGCCCGGGCCAGGGACTCGGCGAACGTGGCCGCGGCGTGCTGGTGGGACGGCGGGCCGGACTGGGACCCGGTGAAGACGGCGATGCGCATGCCGCCATGGTGACGTGCTGGAACGGCCTGGCTGCAGGGTCCCACGCCGCGCGGAGCGCGACCAGGGCCCCACGCCGCGCGGTGCGCGACGTGGGGGGCAGCAGGCCGTTCCTCAGGAGGCGGGGGCGCCGTACGCGCGGGTGACCCACTCGGCGATGCAGACCGGCTTGTCGCCGCCCTCGCGCTCGATGACGACCGAGATCGTGTTCTGCACCCCGCCGGCGACCTCCTCGACGGACTTCAGCGTGGTCGTCGCCCGCACCCGCGAGCCGACCGGGACCGGCGCGGGGAAGCGGACCTTGTTGAGCCCGTAGTTCACGCCCATGACCGCGTCGCTGATCGTGTACGTCGCGGTGGCCAGCGGGACGGCCAGCGAGAGGGTCATGAACCCGTGGGCGATCGGCCCGCCGAAGGGGCTCTCGGCCTTGGCCCGCTCGACGTCGACGTGGATCCACTGGTGGTCACCGGTGGCGTCGGCGAAGGTGTTGACCGCCTCCTGGGTGATCTCGTACCAGTCGCTGGTGCCCAGCTCGGTGCCCTGGAGGCCGGCGATCTCGGCGATCGTCGTGGTGGTGGTCATGCGTCACTCCTCGGTGAGTACGTGGATCTCAGGTCGGGCTTGCGGATCTTGCCGGTGGCGGTCTTGGGCAGCTCGGTCACGAACCGCACCTGCTTGGGCACCTTGAACCCGGCCAGCTTCTCCCGCAGCGCGGCGCGCAGCGCCTCGGGGTCCTGCACCGCCCCGGGGGTGGGGACGACGACGGCCAGGCCGATCTCGCCCCAGTGCGGGTCCGGCACGCCGATGACGGCGACCTCGGACACCTCCGGCAGCTCCAGCATCGTGGACTCCACCTCGGCCGGGTACACGTTCTCCCCGCCCGAGATGATCATGTCCTTGTACCGGTCGCGGATGTAGAGGTAGCCGTCCGCGTCGGTGGAGCCGGCGTCGCCGGAGTGGTACCAGCCGTCGACCAGCACGGCGGCGGTCGCCTCGGGGGCGTCCCAGTAGCCCTGCATCAGGTTGGGGCCGCTCAGCAGCACCTCGCCGACCTCACCGGGGTCGCACTCCGTGCCGTCGGGCCGCACCACCTTCAGGTCGACGAAGAACTGCTGCTTGCCGGCCGAACCGACCTTGGCGACGGCGTCGGCGCTGTCCAGCACCGTGCCGGCCGGGGCGGACTCGGTCATGCCGTAGGCCTGCTGCACGGTCACCCCGCGGTCCAGCCAGGTGCGCAGCAGCGGCAGGGGCAGGGGCGCGCCGGCGGCGGCCACGGTGCGCAGCGCGGTGAGGTCCAGCGTGCCGAAGCCCGGCTGCTTGCTCATCGCGTCGAGCATCGTGGCGACGGCGAAGAACGAGGTCACCCGCTGCTCGGCGACCACCTGCAGGGTGGCGGCCGGGTCGAACCCGCGGACCAGGACGACGCACCCACCGCGCAGCAGGGTCGGGTTGACCGAGCCGTTGAGCCCGCCGATGTGGAACAGCGGGGCCAGCCCGAGCGTGCGCTCGTCGCCGGTGAAGTCGAACCCGAGCACCTGGTTGAGGCAGGCCCAGGTCATGTTGCCGTGGGTGAGGGTCGCGCCCTTGGGCTTCCCGGTGGTGCCCGAGGTGTACATGACCAGGCAGACGTCGTCGTGCGTGACGGCCTCGTCCCGGCGCACCGGCTCGGCCGCCGCGACCAGTGCCGGCCAGTCCAGGGAGGCGGCGCCACCCTCGAGCGGCGCCTCGGCGGCGGCCCAGTGCGCGACGCCGGGCAGCTGCTCGGCCAGGACGTCGGCCGTCGTCCCGTGCTCGCGGCCGTGGACGACGACCGAGGCACCGGAGTGCTCCAGGACGTACCGGGCCTCCGGGGGCGAGAGCCGGGCGTTCACCGGCACCCACACCGCGCCGAGCTGGCCGCAGGCGTAGAGCAGGTGCAGCGCGGTGGGGTGGTTGGCGCCCAGCCAGGCGACCCGGTCACCCCGGCGGACGCCGAGGTCGTGCAGGGCCCCCGCGGTGCGCCGGACCTGCAGGGCGAGGTCGCGGTAGGTCGACGTCGTCCCCTCGAACCACAGCGCCGGCTTCTCCGGGGAGATCGCCAGCCGGCGCTCGGGCCAGGACCCGAGGCCCTGGTCCCTCACCGGAGCCCCAGGGCCCGGATCGCGTTCTCCTTGAAGATCAGCGGCTTGACCTCGGGCTTGATGTCCAGGGTCTCGAAGTCGGCCATCCAGCGTTCCGGCCGCAGCAGCGGGTAGTCCGACCCGAAGAGCACCTTGCGCTTGAGCAGGCCGTTGGCGGCCTTGACCAGCTGCGGCGGGAAGTACTTCGGCGACCAGCCCGACAGGTCGATGTAGACGTTGGCCTTGTGCGTGGCGATGGAGATCGCGCTGTCCTGCCAGGGCACCGAGGGGTGCGCCATGATGATCGTGAGGCCCGGGAAGTCGGCGGCGACGTCGTCGAGCAGCATCGGGTCGGAGTAGCGCAGCTTGATCCCGCGCCCGCCCGGCAGGCCCGCGCCGATCCCGGTCTGCCCGGTGTGGAACAGCGCCGGGACGCCGAGGCTCTGCAGCTCCTCGTAGAGCGGGTAGACGGCCCGGTCGTTGGGCTCGAAGGCCTGGATCGAGGGGTGGAACTTGAACCCGCGGACGTCGTGCTGCTCCACGAGCTTGCGGGCCAGCGCGACGCCCTTGGCCCCGCGGGCCGGGTCGACCGAGCCGAACGGGATGAGGACGTCGGGGTGCTGCGCTGCGAGGTCGGCGATCTCCTCGTTGCTCAGCGCCGGGTGCCCGGTGGCGTGCTCGATGTCCACGGTGAACACGACCGCGGCCATGTTCTTGGCCCGGTAGTCGGCGGCGATGTCCGGGACGGTGGGGTCGTAGGGGTCGCCCTTGAAGTACTTCGACGCCGCCTCGTTGAGCTCGTCGTCCAGGGCCAGGTGGCCGTGGGTGTCGGCGTGCACGTGGGTGTGCACGTCGATGGCGACCAGGGCGTCGAGGTCCAGCTGCAGGGCCATCTCAGGACTCCGGCTCGAACTGCTGGCCGACGGTCTGCTTCGAGGCCTCGAACGCCGGGCCCCACACGTCGGCGATCGCCTCGGCCGACCAGCCGGTGCCGTCGGCGAACTCCACGACGGTCTCCACCGGGTGGGTCCACAGCGCCAGCCGGTCGCCGCCGATCCCGATGGCCTGCCCGGTGATCCCGGCCGCCTCGTCGGAGGCCAGGAAGGCGATCAGCCCGGCGACGTCCTGCGCCGAGCCGAAGCCCAGCTGCTTGCGGGCGTAGGGCGGCAGCGGGTCGCCGTTCTTGAGCGCGGTCACGTAGGGCTCCAGGAAGGGCACTGTCTCGGTCATCGCGGTGGCCGCGACCGGGACGACGGCGTTCACGGTGATCTGCGCCCGGGCCAGCTCCATCGCCCAGGTGCGCACCATGCCGACGATGCCGGCCTTGGCGGCGGCGTAGTTGGTCTGGCCGAAGTTGCCGACCTGGCCGGTGGGGGAGCCGATGCAGATGATGCGGCCGCCCTCGCCCTGCTCGCGCAGCTTGATCGCTGCAGCCCGGGTGCAGGTGAAGGTGCCGCGCAGGTGCGTGGTGACGACGGCGTCGAACTGCTCGTCGGTCATCTTCCACAGCGTGGTGTCGCGCAGGATGCCGGCGTTGTTGACCAGCACGTCCAGCCGGCCGAACTCGGTGACGGCGCGGTCGACCAGGGCCTGGGCGGCCTCGCTGGAGCCGACCGGCACGACCTCGGCGACGGCGCTGCCCCCGGCGGCGGTGATCGAGTCCACGGCGGCCTGCGCGACGTCGCCGTCGACGTCGTTGACGACGACGGCCGCCCCGCGGCGGGCGAGCTCCTGGGCGTAGGCGAGGCCGAGGCCCCGGCCGGATCCGGTGACGACGGCGACCTTGCCGGTCAGCTCCACGGGTTCTCCTCATCGAGTGGTGGGTGGTCCGCGGACCGTAGGGCGGTATCGTGGAGGTTGTCAACGATGGAGGTGTGCCATGGGTCAGCCGCTGGCCGACGACCTGGGTTTCCTGCTGTCCCGCGCCAGCGGGCTCGTCGTCCGGGCCACGAACACCGCCCTGGCCGAGCACGGGCTGCGGGTCCGCCAGTACTCGGTGCTGGTGCTGGCCTGCGAGTCCGACGACGGCTCGACCCAGCGGGAGCTGGCCGCGGCGCTGGGCCTGGACCCCTCCCAGGTCGTGCTGCTGGTCGACGAGCTGGAGACCGGCGGGCTGGTCGAGCGCCGTCCGGACCCGGCCGACCGGCGCACCCGGCTGGTGGTCGCCACGGCCGCGGGCTGGCGGGTCCGGGAGGCCGCGGGTGCTGCGGCGGACGCGGCGGTGGAGACCCCGCTGGCCCTGCTCGGGGAGGCCGAGCGGGAGCGGCTGCGGGACATGCTGACCCGGATCTGGAGCGCGGCGGCCCCGGGCTGAGGGGGGTTCAGACCGTCCGGCCGGCCGCTCGCAGCGCGCGGTGCAGTGCAGCGGTGGCGGCGGGCTCGAGGGCGTCGAAGACCCGCCGGTAGGTCGCGGTGCTGGCCGCGGCCGGCCAGTCCTCGCCCAGCACCGACCCCGGCAGGCCCGGGTCGGTGCGCAGCAGCGCCAGCCAGTCCGCACCCAGCAGGGTGAGCTGGGCCAGCGACCCCGAGACCCGCGGCGGACGGCCCCAGGTCTCGACGAATGCGGTGTGCGCGGCCCGCACGGCCGGCACGTCCCAGGCCCGGTGCACCAGCGCCCCCACGTCGGTGCCCGGCAGCACCCGGGCGGCGAAGGCGTCGGCCAGCCCGGCGGCCTCGGCCAGGTCCGAGCGGCCCAGCACCGCGGCGACGTCGACGGTGCCCGGGGCGATCCACAGGCCGTCGCGCAGCCCGCCGAACCCGGCCCAGGTCAGCCGGGACCGCACCCGGTGTCGCAGGTCCCGGCGGCTCTCGGGCACCGAGTAGCTCAACAGCGTCCACTCGCCCTCGGGGTGGCTGAACGGCGCGGCCGACGCCACCCGGGCCTCGGCCTCGCGCAGCACGTCCTGGGCCAGCGGGGTCAGCGCGTACTCCGCGGTCCGGCCCACCTGGGTGCGGCCGAGCAGGCCGCGCTGGGTCATCCGCTTGAGCGTGGCGCGTCCGGCGGCCTCGGCCACCCCGAGGTCGGCGAGCAGGTCCAGCAGCGTCGAGGAGGGCAGTGGCGGCAGGCCGGTGTCCAGCACGACCGCGCCCAGGATCGACAGCAGCAGCGACTGCGGCCGGTGCCCGACGGCCGGGCCGGGGGTCACCGAGGCCTCGAAGGCGTCGTCCACCGCGTGCAGTGCCCCGCCCATGTCGACCTCCCGGTGTCGTGCCGATCCCAGCACAGTCGTCCCGGGTGTCGGCAAAGCTAGACACTTGCTTGACGTACGTCGACTGGTTCTCTAACTTCTGCGTGACCTGGACCACGGCACCGTTGCCGTCCGTGGTCCGCCCGGCCGACCTGGAGGACGTCGATGTCCCCGCCCCTGCTCACCGTCGAGCACCTCGACGTCGTCTACGACGGCACCATCACCGCGCTGTCGGACGTCTCGCTGACCGTGGGCGAGGGTCAGGTCGTCGCGGTGCTGGGCTCCAACGGGGCGGGGAAGACCTCGCTGCTGCGGGCGGTGTCCCGCGCCCTGGACTCCTACGGCGGCAGCGTCACCGGCGGCACCGTGCGGTTCGCCGGGGAGGACCTCGCCGGGCTGGACACCGCCGCCGTCGTCCGCCGTGGGCTCGTCCAGGTCCCCGAGGGACGCCGGGTCTTCCGCGACCTGACGGTGGCGGAGAACCTGCGCGCCGGCGGCTACACCGTCCGCGACGCCGCAGCCCGCGCCGAGGCCCGGGACCGGGTGTTCGACCTCTTCCCGATCCTCGCCGAGCGCCGCGACCAGCCCGGCGGCCTGCTCTCCGGCGGCCAGCAGCAGATGCTGGCCATGGGCCGGGCGCTGATGGTGTCCCCGCGCCTGCTGCTGCTCGACGAGCCCAGCCTGGGGCTGGCCCCGCTGCTGGTCGACCAGATCGGCGAGATCGTCACCGAGATCAACCGGCAGGGCACCGCCGTGCTGCTCATCGAGCAGAACGCGGTGATGGGCCTGCGGGTCGCCGACGCCGCCTCCGTGCTGGAGATCGGCCGGGTGACCGCGTCGGGCCCGGCCGCCGAGCTGGCCGCCAGCGACGAGGTGCAGGAGCGGTACCTGGGCGTCGCCGTCCCGGTCGTGGCCACCGAGGTGGTCGGGAGCGAGCCGGCGATCCCGACCGCCGAGCCCCCGCAGCGGCTGCGGGTCGAGGGCCTGACCGTGCGCTTCGGCGGGATCACCGCGCTGTCGGAGGTGTCCTTCACCGTCGAGCCCGGCACCGTGCACGCCCTCATCGGCCCCAACGGCGCCGGCAAGTCCACCCTGGTCAACGTCCTGGGCGGGGCCTACCGGGCCACCGAGGGGGCGGTGCACTACGGGGACGCCGAGCTGACGGCGCTGCCCGCGCACCGGGTCGCGGGCCTCGGGGTCGCCCGCACCTTCCAGAACATCTCCCTCGCCCTCGAGGACACCGTCGAGGACAACCTGCTGGTCGGCCGGCACCGGCTGATGCGTGCCGGGGTGCTGTCCGGGGCGTTCCGCTCCCCGCGGGCCCGCCGGGAGGAGCGCGAGCACCGGGAGACCGTCGCCGGCATCGCCGAGCTGCTGGGCATCGGCGCGCTGCTGCGCACCCCGGTGCACACGCTGGCCTACGGCGACCGCAAGCGGGTCGAGATGGGCCGCGCGCTGGCCGCACGGCCCTCGCTGCTGCTGCTCGACGAGCCGGTCGCCGGGATGACCCACGGGGAGAGCCAGGAGATGGCCGAGACCATCCGCCAGGTCCGCCGGGACCTGGGCCTGTCGATCGTGCTGGTCGAGCACGACATGCCCTTCGTCATGGGGCTGGCCGAGCAGGTCACCGTCCTGGACTTCGGCAAGAAGATCGCCGAGGGGACCCCGGCCGCCGTGCAACGCGACCCCGAGGTGCTGCGGGCCTACCTGGGAGCGGCTGCGGCATGAGCTACCTCCTCGAGCAGGTGCTCAACGGCCTGTCCTACGGCCTGGTGCTCAGCCTCATCGCCGCCGGGTTCGCCATCGTCTTCACCTCCACCGGGGTGCTGAACTTCGCGCACGGCTCCGTGGTGCTGCTGGGCGCCTACCTGGTCGCCGTGCTGCACCCGACGATCGGCTTCTGGCCCGCGGTGCTCGTCGGGATGGCCGGCTCCGCGGTCACCGGGGTGCTGATCAACGCCGTCCTGGTGCGCAATCTGGCCGACCGCAAGCCCGACACCGCGGCGATCCTCATGCTGGGCGTCGACATCGTGCTGCTCACCGAGCTCACCCGGCGGATCGGCAACCAGGTGCTCACCCTGGGCGCGCCGTGGGGCGCCTCGGTGGTCCGGTTCGGCGACGTCTCGCTGCCCACCGGGCGGGTGCTGGCCGCCGGCGTCACGGTCGTGGCCTTCGCCGGGCTCTGGTACCTGTTCAGCCGCACCGACCTGGGCGTGGGCATGCGCGCCGCGGCCGCCGACGGGCCGACCGCCTCGCTGATGGGCATCCGGCTCTCCCGGACGGCGGCCACCGGCTGGGCGCTGGCCGGTGTGCTGGCCGCCGTCGCCGGGGTCTTCCTGACCTCCTTCCCGGCACCCGGGGTCGCCCCCACCGTCGCGCTCAGCGCCTTCGCGGCCATCCCGGCCTGGGTGCTCGGCGGCTTCGACTCGGTGCCCGGCGCCGTCGTCGGCGGCCTGGTCATCGGCCTGACCAGCGCACTGGTCACCGGCTACGAGGCCGAGCTGGAGCCCTTCCTGGGCACCGGCTTCGGCGAGGTCGCGCCCTACGTCGTCATGATCGTCGTCCTGCTCGTGCGGCCCTCGGGCCTGCTGGGCAGCAAGGAGGCCGTCCGTGTCTGAGCTCCCGCGCAAGGCCGGCGGGGCGGTGCTGGTGCTCGTCGCCCTCGCGCTCCCGCTGGTGCTCAGCGACTTCTGGCTGCAGACCGGGCTGTTCGTGATGGCCGCGGCCATCGGCGCCGTCGGGCTGACCCTGCTGGTCGGCGTGGCCGGGCAGCTGTCCCTGGGGCACGCGGCGTTCGCCGCGATCGGCGCCTACGTCTACGCCTACACCACCGGGGAGACGACGACGTCGGTCACCGGACTCGGGCTGCCGCCGGTGCTCGGCCTGGTGCTGGCCGTCGGCGTCGCCGCGCTGGTGGGGGCCGCGTTCTCCCCGGTCGCCGGCCGGCTGCGGGGCATCTACCTGGGCCTGGCCACGCTGGGGCTGGTCTTCGTCGTCCGGCACCTGCTGGTCAACCTCTCGGACTGGACCGGCGGGTTCACCGGCCGGTCGGTCGAGTCCTTCGCGCTCGGCGGGTTCAGCTTCAGCAACCGCGACCCCGACTACCTGGCCGTCGCCGGCGTCGAGTTCGAGGGCCTGCACCGGCTCTGGTACCTGTTCCTGGTCCTCGCCGTGGCCGCCTGCTGGCTGGCGTCGAACCTGCGGGCCGGGCGCACCGGCCGGGCCTGGGCCAACGTCCGGGACTCCGAGACCGCCGCGGCCGCGATGGGCGTCGGCGTGGCCCAGGTCAAGGCCTCGGCGTTCGTCGTGTCCTCGGGCTACGCCGGCCTCGCCGGGGCGATGCTCGCGCTGGCCTACGGCCGGGTCGCCCCCGACGTCTTCGGGCTCACCGCGTCGGTCGACTTCCTGGTGATGATCGTGCTCGGCGGGCTGGGCTCGGTCACCGGCGCCGTCGTCGGCGCGCTCTTCGTCACCGCGCTGCCGCTGGTGCTGGCCCAGTACAGCTCCGCGCTGCCCTTCCTGGCCGCCCCCGGCTCCGGCGGCCTGGACCCCTCGACCGCCTCCCGGATCGTCTACGGGCTGGCGATCATCGCCGTCCTGGTGTTCCTCCGCGGCGGCCTGGCCGGCGCCGCCCGCCGGCTGCGGCAGCGCACCTCCACCCCTGCCGCACCCCCCGCACCCCGCACCCCCGATGACGGCGACCGCCCGGTCGCCGTCACCACCCCCCGGTCGAAGGAGACCACCCGATGAAGCACCTGCCCCGCGCCTCCGCGCTGTCCGCCGCGGCGGTCACGCTCCTGGCCCTGGCCGCCTGCAGCACCACGGCGCCGTCCGCCGAGGGCGGCGGCGGGTCCGACGACGTCGCCACCGGCAACGGGGTGACCGACTCGGAGATCACCATCGGGATGCTCACCGACCTCTCCGGGCCCTTCGCCGCCGGTGCCGCGGTGCAGGTGACCGAGACCCAGGCCTACTGGGACCAGGTCAACGCCGACGGCGGGGTGTGTGGCCGCGACGTCACCGTGGACGTGCAGGACCACGGCTACGACCCGCAGCGCGCGGTGACCCTCTACCGCTCGATGGCCCCCGACGTCATCGCGCTGCAGCAGGTGCTCGGCGGCCCGACCAGCTCCGCGGTGCTGCCGCTGGCCGAGCAGGACGACGTCTACGTCGGCGGCGTCGGCTGGGCCGGCTCCGCGCTGGCCTACCCGAACAACCAGCTGCCCGGTGCCTCCAACGCCGTCCAGGCCGCGAACGCCGTGGACTACATGCTCGACGAGCTGGGCGTCGCCGAGGGCTCGAGCATCGGCGTCGTCTACTTCGCCGGCGACTACGGCGGGGACTCCCTGGCCGGCGCCGAGCACGCCGCCGAGGAGCGCGGCGTGGAGATCGTGGCCCAGGAGATCACCTCGCAGACCACCGACCTGTCCGCGCAGGCCTCCGCGCTGGCCCAGGCCGACGTCGCCGGTGTCGTGCTCGCCGCCGCGCCCACCCAGTTCGCCTCGCTGGCCGGCGTGCTGTCCTCGCAGGGCGCCGACGTCCCCATCATCGGGATGAACCCGACGTTCAACCCCTCGCTGCTGACCACCCCGGCCGCCGACGCGTTGCTGGCCAACGCCTACTCGATCACCAGCATCTCGCCCTACGCCAACACCGACGCCCCCGGCGTCCAGGCCGCCAACGACCTGTACGCCGAGGCCGACCCGGACGGCGCCGTGGGCTGGGAGGTCCCGCTGGCCTACGTGCAGGCCGAGCTGCTCAAGCAGGCGCTGGACGGTGCCTGCGAGTCCGGCGACCTGACCCCCGAGGGCGTCGTCGCGGCGCTGGGCGAGAGCTCCTCGGTCGACACCGAGGGCCTGCTGCCCGACGGGCTGGACTACTCGAACGCCGGTCAGTCGCCGACGACGACGGTGTTCATCTCCAAGGTCAGCGCGGACGCCGACGCCGGCCTGGAGCTGCTCGACCAGGTCAGCGGCCCCAGCGCCGAGTCCTTCTCCTACGGCGGCTGAGCGGTGCCCGCGCTCGTGACCAGCGAGCTGCGGGCCCGGGCCGTGCACCTGGCGGAGGACGTCGTCGGCGACGTCCTCCGCCGGGCCGCCCGGCAGGGTCCCGACGACGTGCTGCTGCGCACGCCCGGGACCGGCGAGAGCTGGACGGCGGCGGAGCTGCTGGCCGACGCCTCGGCGCTGGCCGCCGGGCTGCTGGAGCTGGCCGCGCCGGGGGACCGCATCGCCACCTGCCTGGGCAACGGCCCGGCGCCGGTGCTGGTGCAGCTCGGGGTCGCACTGGCCGGGATGACCCTGGTGCCGGTCAACCCGCGGTCCCGCCCCGCCGAGGTCGCGCACGCGCTGGGCCTGGCCGGCGTCCGGCTGGCTGTCGCCGCCGAGGACGTCGCCGGCAACCCGGTCGCCGACCTCTGCGCCGCGGTCCAGGGCGTGCGCGTGCTGCGGGTCGGGTCCGACTGGCGGGCCGCGCTGCCGTCGGCCGTGCCCGGCCGGCTGCCGGTCGTGGACCCGCAGACCCTCGCCCAGGTGCAGTTCACCTCCGGCACCACCGGCCGGGCCAAGGGCGTGCGGATCACCCACGCCGGGATGGTCGCCACCGGGGCGGCGTTCGCCGACCGGTTGGGACCCACCGCCGGCCGGGTCTGGTGCAACCCGATGCCGCTGTTCCACACCGCGGGCAACGTGCTCGGCGTGGTCGGTGCGCTGTGGGCGCGGGCCGAGCACGTGGTGCTGCCCTTCGCGCCGGACCCGGTGCTGGAGGTGCTGGCCGCCTGCCGGGTGACGATGCTGTCGGCCGCGCCGACCCTGCTGGACCTGCTCGCCTCCCGCGGCGTGCCCGACCTGCCCGACCTCGCGGTGCTGTTCACCGGCGGGATGACCGTGACCCCCGCGTTCGTCGACCGGGTGGAGACGGCGTTCGGGGCCCGGCTGTCGACCACCTTCGGGATGACCGAGACGTGCGGTGCCGTGCTGCAGACCGCACCCACCGACCCCGACGACGTCCGGGCCGGCACCGTGGGCGCCCCGCTGGCCGGCACCGAGGTCCGCGTCGCCGGCCCCGACGGTGCGGTGCTGCCGCCGGGCACGCCGGGGGAGCTGTGGGTCCGCGGCGAGCGGATCACCCGCGGCTACCTCGACGACCCGGTCGCCACCGCCGAGGCCATCGACCCCGAGGGCTGGCTGCACACCGGGGACCTCGCCGAGATGTCGTCGGCCGGGCACTGCCGGGTCGTCGGCCGGCTCAAGGACGTGCTCAAGACCGGCGGGGAGAACGTGTCCCCCGTCGAGGTCGAGGAGGTGCTCGTCGCGCACCCCGGCGTCGCACTGGCCGCCGTGGTGGGCGCCCCCGACCCGCGGTGGGGTGAGCTGGTGGTCGGCTTCGTCGTCCCCACCGGTGCCGACGTCGACCCCGCCGAGCTGGACGCCTGGTGCCGCGAGCGGCTGAGCCCCTTCAAGGTGCCCCGCCGCTGGCACCTGGTGGACGAGCTGCCGACCACCGCCTCGGGCAAGGTGCAGCGCGCCCAGCTCCGGGCCGCCGCCGCACGCGCCTGACTGACCCCCCGCTGCCAGCTGGCTCAACGTCCGGTTCCCCGGGTCGACCCAGGGGACCGGATGTTGCGCCGCGCCGTGCCGCGGCTCGACGTCCGGGCGCGCGGGGGTGCCTGGCGGCCCGGCGCGCTCACCGCAGGCTCAGCTCGTCCGAGACGTGGCCCAGCTCGACACCGTGCGGGACGGCGGAGGCTGCCCGCACCTGCTCCAGGGTCCGAGGGACGGCGCGGAAGGTCCGAGTGACCGGACCGGCCAGGGCCAACGCCCGACGGATCTGCTGCTCGCTGGCGTCCCACCCGGTTCCGAGGTCGTCGTCCACCAGCCGGACGAACCGCACCCCGTGAGCCCGGAGCAGGTCCTCGCGCCGCTTCTCCAGGAACAGCACCTGGGTGGGGCCGGACTCGAAGCGGGGCGAGACGTACTTGGACCGGCCGTCCAGCTCCACGGCCAGCGCCTGGTCCTCGTACCAGCCGTCAGCGACCTTGACGAGCCGGTCCCCGAGCCACAGCTCGACCTGAGGGAGGAAGGCAGGGAGGCCGGCGGCGTGGAAACGCAGCCGCCCCTTGGTCTCCAGCCAGCTCTCGGCGCGGCCGTCGGCCAGCTCCACGGCGCGGCGCGAGCGGGGGATGCGCGGGACGACGGCCTGACGCTCCAACGTGCGGGCGAGCTCGTCCGACGTCGTCAGCCCCCGGCGCAGCGCGTCGTCCACAGCGGCCACCGCGTCGATCTCGGACCAGGAGCGGGCGACGTCGACCAGGGTCCGCGCCGGGGTGGTCACCGGGTAGACGCCCCGCGTCGTCACCTCGTCCGTGGGCAGCCTCGCCCGGCCCATCGTCCAACCCCGTCCGGACCGCCAGCGGAGAGGGTCGGTCAGCCGGACGGTGCGGGGCGCCCGGGCCGGCAGCGGGAGCCCCCACACCCACGCCGCCGTGTCGTGGGAGAGCACGCAGCTGTCCCGGCCGAGGGAGGTCAGGACCGCCAGCGCGTCGAGGCCCCGCACCCGTCCGGACGACGACACCTCCTCCAGGTGGGCCGCCGTCACGAAGCAGCCGGTGCGCAACCGGACCCACGTACGCCGACGCACCGCGGTGCGCACCTCCCGCTCCGAGACACCGGCGGCAGCGAGGTCCTCGGTCGTGAAGAGGCCCAGGCGGACGACGGACGGGGCTCGGACGGTCCAGGGGACGGCGAGTGGAGTGGTCACGAGCGCATCGTCGGGTCGCCGTCCCCTTCGTCGGGGTCGTGCGCGGGATCTGTGGACGGAGCGGGCGGTGTGGACGGGTGGGATGCGCTCGGAGACGAGAGGTGCAGCCGCTCCGCCGTCCGTCCGCCCGGGCTGTGGCGCGGGCGAACACCCGGGCGCGGGGGTCGACCCAGGGAACCGGACGTTGCTCGGGTGGGGGCGGGACTTCCGAGGGGTGGAAGGGGCGTTCCGGCAGCCCGTGACTGCGGTCACCCTGGACGCGTCACCGTCGACGTCCAGGAGGACCCCGCATGACCTCGATCGTCCGCAACCAGTGGTACGTCGCCGCCTACGGCCGCGAGGTGGGCCGGGAGGTCTTCGGTCGCACGGTGTGCGGGGAGTCGATCCTCTTCTGGCGGCGGGAGGACGGCACGGTCACCGCGATGAGCGACCGGTGCGTGCACCGCCGGTTCCCGCTGAGCGAGAAGCCCTCCCACCTGGTCGGGGACACCGTCGTCTGCGGATACCACGGGTTCACCTACGGCGCGGACGGCAAGTGCGTCGCCGTCCCCGGCCAGACCCGCGTCCCGCGCACCGCGCGGCTCAAGAGCTACCCCGTGGTCGAGCAGGACACCTTCGTCTGGGTGTTCATCGGTGACGACGACCGCAGCGACACCGTGCCGATCCCGCGGGCGCCCTGGCTGGACCAGGAGGGGTACACCACCGTCAGCGGCATGGAGCCGCTGGCGGCACGGGCCAGCCTGCTGGTGGACAACCTGATGGACCTGTCGCACGAGACCTACCTGCACGGCGGCTACATCGGGACGCCGGAGGTGGCGAACACCCCGATCACCACCGAGGTCGACGAGGACGCCCAGGTCGTCTACGTCTCCCGGCACATGGACGACGCCGACTGCCCGCCGTTCTACGCGAACTCCACCGGCATCCAGGGCCGGATCGTGCGCTGGCAGGACATCGAGTTCCACCCGCCGTGCCTGTACCTGCTGCACAGCCGGGTGGCCCCGGTCGGCGTGCTCCCCGAGGAGGACGGCAGCGACCCGGGTGGCTTCCACGTCGAGGTCGTCTACGCGATCACCCCGGAGACCGAGCACTCCACGCACGACTTCTGGGCCGTGGCCCGCGACTTCGCCCTCGACGACCAGGGCGTGAGCGACTACCTGGCCGAGTCCAACCGCACCGTCGTGCTGCAGGACGTGCACGCCCTGGACGCCCTGGAGCGGGTGCTGGCCGGGGAGCCCGACGGCTACCAGGAGCTGTCGATCAACATCGACACCGGCGGTCTGGCCGCGCGGCGGATCATCGCGGCGCAGGCCGCCGCGGGTGCCGAGCGGGTGCCCGAGAGCCCGGCGGCGCTGGCCCGATGAGGACCGTCCCCGCCGGCCCCACGGCCACCCCCACCCGGGTCCTGGACGGCGACCGGGTCACCCGGGTCGCCTGGCTGCCCGGCAGCGACCGGCTGGTCGGTGAGTGCTCGTGCGGCGCCTCGGCCGAGGCCGGTGACCCGATCAACCTGCAGGACTGGCTGCTGTCCCACCCCGACCACCCGGCCGCGGTCGCGGAGCCCGACCAGGACGCCGCACCCCACGTGCCCCCGCCGCACCGGGTGCTGCACCCGTGGCAGGCGGCCGGCGAGCGGCGGGCCGTCACGTGACCGCCGTCCAGGAGCAGACGACGGCGGCCGAGCAGGACCTCCGGCTGCGGGTGGTCCGGCGGACCGAGGGCGCCGAGGGCGTCGTCGTCCTGGAGCTGGCCGACCCGGCCGGTGCGGACCTGCCCGCCTGGGCCCCGGGCGCGCACGTCGACCTGCAGCTCACCGAGGAGCTGACCCGGCAGTACTCGCTGTGCGGTGACCCCGCCGACCGCTCGGTCTGGCGGATCGGTGTGCTCCGCGAGCCGGCCGGGCGCGGCGGGTCGGCGTACGTGCACGACCAGCTGCTGGAGTCGATGGACGTGCAGGTCAGGGGCCCGCGCAACCACTTCGAGCTGGCGCCCTCCCCGCAGTACCTGTTCATCGCCGGCGGCATCGGGATCACCCCGATCCTGCCGATGGCCGCCGCCGCCCGGGCCGCCGGCGCCGAGTGGGAGCTGCACTACGGCGGCCGCAGCCGCAGGTCCATGGCGTTCCTCGCCGAGCTGGAGGGGCTGCTGGAGGGCACCGTCCACCCGCAGGACGAGGTCGGGCTGCTGGACCTGGACGCCCTGCTGGGCACCCCGCGGCCGGACACGCTGGTCTACTGCTGCGGCCCCGAGCCGCTGCTGGCCGCGGTCGAGGAGCGCTGCGCCGCCTGGCCGGCCGGGTCGCTGCACGTCGAGCGGTTCGCGCCCAAGGACGTCGGCGCCCCGGTGCGCAGCGGCTCCTTCGAGGTGGAGCTGTCGGTCAGCGGGACGACCCTGACCGTCGGCCCGGACGAGACGGTGCTGGCCGTGCTCGGGGCCGCCGGGGTCGCCGTGCTGTCCTCCTGCCAGGAGGGCACCTGCGGCACCTGCGAGACCGTCGTCCTGGAGGGTGAGGTCGACCACCGGGACTCCCTGCTGACCCCGGACGAGCAGGCCGCGAACGACACGATGTTCGTCTGCGTCTCGCGCGCGGCCTGCCCGAAGCTGGTCCTGGAGCTGTGACACTCCCGCCGTGAGGACGGCGAACGGCAAGCTGCTGGCCCTCCTGGACGCCTTCACCCGGGACCGGCCGGCACTGACCCTGTCCGAGCTGGCGCGGGCGGTCGGCGTCCCGCTGTCCACCGCGCACCGGCTGGTCGCCGAGCTCACCGCCTGGGGCGGGCTCGAGCGCGACGACGCGGGCCGGTACCGGGTGGGCCTTCGGCTGTGGGAGCTGGGTGCGCTGGCCCCCCGGGCGCTGGGGCTGCGGGAGGCCGCGCTGCCGTTCATGGAGGACCTGTACGAGGTCACCCACGAGAACGTGCAGCTGGCCGTGCGGGACGGTGACGAGCTGGTCTTCGTGGAGCGGTTCGCCGCCCGCGGGGCGGTCGCCGTGCTCACGCAGGTGGGCGGGCGGTTCGCCCTGCCGCCGACCGGGGTGGGGCTGGTGCTGCTGGCGCACGCGCCCGCCGACGTCCAGGAGCGGGTGCTGGCCGGGCCCTTGCGCCGGCACACCCCGCACACCGTGGTGGACCCGGCGCAGCTGCGCCGGGTGCTGGCCCAGGTCCGGCAGGACGGGCACGCGGTCAGCGACCGGCAGGTCACCGACGACGCGGTGTCGGTGGCTGCGCCGGTGTGGCAGGGCGGTCAGGTGGTGGCCGCGCTGTCGATCGTGGTGCGCGGGGGATCGGCGTCCGTCGTCCGGCCCTTCACGCCCGGGGTGATGGCCGCGGCGCGCGGGATCGGCCGATCGCTGGCCGGGTGAGGCGGGTCAGTCCCCGACGACCCGGTCCCGGCCCAGGCTCTTGGCCCGGTAGAGGTGCGCGTCGGCCCGGCCGAGCAGGTCGGCCGGGGCGGGCACGGTGGGGCCCGACGCGCTGGCGACGCCGATGCTGACGGTGACCGGCAGCGTGCCGGTGAGGCCGGCCCACGGGTGGTCGGCGACCGCGCGGCGGACGTCCTCGAAGCGCCGGGCGGTGTCCGTGAGCCCCTCGCCGACGAACACCAGCAGGAACTCCTCCCCGCCCATCCGCGCGGCGAACGACCCCTCGGCAGCGGTGGAGACCGCACCCTCCAGCAACCGCGCCACCCGGCGCAGCACCTCGTCGCCCACCTCGTGGGAGAACGTGTCGTTGACCCGCTTGAAGTGGTCCAGGTCCAACAGCGCCACGGTGACCAGGGCGCCCTCCACGGCGCCCCGGACCAGCAGGTGCGGCAGCGCCTCGTCGACGTGCCGGCGGTTGTACAGCCCGGTCAGCGGGTCGCGCAGCGACAGCTCGCGGTAGCGGCGGCTCTGCCGGCGGGCCTCGGTGGTCTCGTACATGGCCTGCAGGGTGCGGGCCCGGGCGTCGCGCTGGACGGACTGCAGCTCCAGCACCTCCCGGCAGTAGGCCTTGTGCTCCTCGAACGCGGCCCGGTAGTCCCCGCCCGCGGCGTACAGCTCGGCCTGCTCGCGCCGGGTGCGCACCCGGATCGAGGTCAGCCCGTGCTCCTCGCAGCGGCGCACGCACTCGTCCAGGCTGGCCTGGGCCTCCACGCAGCGGCCCCGCTCGCGCTGGACCTCGGCGTGGGTGAGCAGGAAGTCGGCGCCGGCGTCGCCGTCGGGGGACAGCGCCAGCACCTCGGGGGCCAGCCCCGGGCGCAGTGCGGCCTCGGCCTCGTCGAGGCGGCCCAGCCCGACCAGCACCCGGGCCACGGTGTCCAGCCGGCCGACGTCGAGGGGGACGGCGTGCTGGTGGGACAGGTCCTGCAGGCGGGTGGAGGCGACCAGGGCGCGCTCGTGGGCGCCGGCCAGGGAGGCCGTGTAGGCGCTGTTGTTGAGGATGAGCAGCTGCCGGTCGACGTCCGCCTGACGCTCGGCCAGGCCGAGCACGTCGAGGTACATGTCCTGCGCTGCGACGTCGCCCTGCAGGCCCAGGCAGTCGGCCATGCGGACCCGGTGGTCGATGGCGACGGCGGCCGGGGCCTCCTCACCGAGCCGCTCGACGGAGAGCACCGCGTGCTCCAGGGCGAGTGAGAGGTCGCCCAGTTCCTGGAAGACGGCGGCCAGCATGAAGTGCGCCCGGGCCAGCAGCCGGGGCGCGTCGTGGTCGGTGGCCCAGCGGTGCACGTCCTGCGCGGTCCGGCCGGCCTCGGCCACGTGCCCGGCACGGCGCCGGACGTCGACGGCGACCAGCTCGGCCCGCAGCTCCAGCTCGGTGAGCCCCAGCGAGCGGGCGGTGTCGCCGGCCTCGCGGGCCCGGTCGGAGACGACGTCGAGGGCGCGGTCGAACCGGGAGACGGCCTCGAGCTCGTCGAGCACGGCCTGCAGCTGACGGACGCGGTGACCGTCGGGGCCGGCCGGGGACGGGGGAGCCTCGTCCTGGGTCGTCGCTACGACGGTCGTCACGGTCCTCCCATCGACACCCCGGACGTCGGCCCTGAGCGGGGCCGCCGACCCACCCCCTCGGGGTGGCCCGATCATCCCGTACGGGAGTGCGTCCTGTCTCGCCCCGGCGGGCAGACAGACCCGTCCGGGGGACCCCCTCAGAGGGCGGGACGGACGAGGCGTCCACCCGGGTGGACGGCACCCGGGGCGGGGCGCAAGTGTGCCGGGGCCACGGCGCGGCCCCGGCGTCACCTCATGCGGGCGGTGCGTAGAACTGCAGGTCGTTGCCCTCGGAGTCCTTGAACGGGGCGAGGCGGCCCCACGGGTGCTCGCTGATGCCGCCGGCGAACTCGACGCCCTTGTCCTTCAGCCCCTCGATCTCGGACTCGAGGTCCCCGTCGGGCTGGAAGGTGATGACGGCGCCGCCGTCGGCGTGCCTCGCCGTCCCCTCGCGGGCGTTGAGGCCGATCATCAGCCCGTTGGCGTCGAACTCGCTCCACTCGTCGGTGACCTTGCCCTCGGGCAGGCCCAGGGTGTCCCGGTAGAACGCCCGGGCACGCTCCATGTCGTCGACCGGGACCCACACGCTCGCCACTCCGCTGGCCATCTCGTTCCTCCTCGCTCGGTGCTGCTGTCCCGGTCTCCCTGCCCGACCGGTGCGGGCTCCAACCGTCGGGGACACTTCGGTCATGGCCGACCGAACCTGGGGTTTCCGCACCCGGGCACTGCACGCCGGGGGACAGCCCGACCCGACCACAGGCGCCCGCGCCGTGCCGATCTACCAGACCACCAGCTACGTCTTCGAGAGCGCCGACGACGCCGCGAACCTCTTCGCGCTGCAGAAGTACGGCAACGTCTACACCCGGATCGGCAACCCCACGGTCGCCGCGTTCGAGGAGCGGATGGCCTCCCTGGAGGGCGGTCTGGGCGCGGTGGCGACGTCGTCCGGGCAGTCCGCGGAGTTCCTCACCTTCGCCGCGCTGGCCGGCGCCGGGGACGAGATCGTCGCCGCCGCCTCCCTCTACGGCGGCACCATCACCCAGCTGGACGTGACGCTGCGCCGCTTCGGGGTGACCACCACGTTCGTGCGGGGCAACGACCCGGCCGACTACGCCGCGGCGATCACCGAGAAGACCAAGCTGCTCTTCGCCGAGGTGGTCGCCAACCCCGGCAGCGAGGTCAGCGACATCCGCGGGCTGGCAGACGTCGCACACGCCGCGGGCATCCCGCTGGTCGTGGACGCGACCACGGCCACCCCGTGGCTGTGCCGGCCGATCGAGCACGGCGCCGACATCGTCATCCACTCCGCGACCAAGTTCATCGGCGGGCACGGCACCACGATCGGCGGCGTCGTCGTCGACGCGGGGACCTTCCCGTGGGACAACGGCCGCTTCCCGCAGATGACCGAGCCGACCGAGTCCTACGGCGGCATCTCCTGGTGGGGCAACTTCGCCGAGTACGGCTTCCTGACCAAGCTGCGCAGCGAGCAGCTGCGCGACATCGGCGCCTCACTGGCGCCGCACAGCGCCTTCCTCCTGCTGCAGGGGGTGGAGACGCTGCCCCAGCGGATGCGCGAGCACGTGGCCAACGCCCAGCGCGTCGCCGAGTGGCTCGACGCCGACGAGCGGGTCGCCTGGGTCCGGTACTCCGGGCTGCCCGCCCACCCCGACCACGCCCTCGCCCAGCGGTACCTGCCCGAGGGTCCCGGCGCGGTGTTCAGCTTCGGCGTCGTCGGCGGCCGGGAGGCCGGCCGGCGGTTCGTCGAGTCCGTGCAGCTGTGCAGCCACCTGGCCAACATCGGCGACGCCCGCACCCTGGTCATCCACCCCGGGTCCACCACGCACGGCCAGTTGTCGGTGGAGCAGCTGGAGACCGGCGGGGTGACGCCGGACCTGATCCGCATCTCGGTCGGCCTGGAGGACGTCGAGGACGTGCTCTGGGACCTCGACCAGGCGCTGGACGCGGCGGTGCAGGCGTGACCCGCGAGTGGACCGGCCCGACCGCCGGCGAGCGCCAGGCGCTGCTGGACCGGACCCGCACCGTGGCCGTCGTCGGCGCCTCGGACAACCCCTCCCGGGCCTCCTACTTCGTGTCCACCTACCTGCTGTCCACGACGCCCTACGAGGTCTGGTTCGTCAACCCGCGGGTGACCGAGATCCTGGGGCGGCCGGTCTACCCGTCGCTCGCCGACCTGCCCGGCGTCCCGGACCTGGTCGACGTCTTCCGCCGGCCCGCGGACCTGGGCGGGGTGCTGGAGGAGACGATCGCCGTCGGCGCGCGCACCTTCTGGCTCCAGCTGGGCCTGTGGGACGACGGTCTGGCCGCCCGGGCCGAGGGCGCCGGCCTCGAGGTCGTCATGGACCGCTGCCTGAAGATCGAGCACGCCCGCTTCCACGGCGGGCTGCACCTGGCCGGCTTCGACACCGGCGTCATCAGCTCGCGGCGCCGCCCGCCGCGCCGGTGAGGTCGCCCACCGACGGCTGGACCACCTGCGGGCTGGGCCACCGGCACTGGGGGCTGGTCGGGGCGGCCGGGCTGCTGGTGCACCGGCCGGGGACGAACGGCGTCGAGGTGCTGCTGCAGCACCGGGTCGCCTGGAGCCACCACGGCGACACCTGGGGGACCCCCGGGGGTGCGCTGCACCGGCACGAGAGCGCCGCCGACGGAGCGCTCCGGGAGGCGGGCGAGGAGCTGGGGCTCCGTGCCGCGGACCTGGTGCTGGGGGTCGAGTCGGTCGACGACCATGGCGGCTGGAGCTACACGACGGTGCTGGCCACCCCCACCGGACCGCTGGAGGCGGCCGACCTGGAGCTGGACGCCGAGAGCACCGGGGTGGCCTGGGTGACGCTGGCGGCCCCCGGCGTGCCACTGCACCCGGGGTTCGAGCGCTCGCTGAGGACGCTGCGCCCGCTGCTGGGAGCCTGACTCAGGCGGAGTACTGGACCGTCCGCGGCCACCCGGGGTCACCGGTCCGGCGGTGGTGACGGACGAGGGCGGCCACGACCCGGGCCCCGGAGGACTCCCGCTCGGGCGGCCACACCCGCAGGTCCCACTCCTCGGTGGCCTCCCGGGTCGCCTTGGGCAGCACCACGGTCCCGGGGGAGGTGGCCAGCTCCTCGGGCGAGGACCCGAAGACGTACTCCACCTCGACGTCGGTCTCGCGGACCAGCCGGGCGATCAGGTGGACGGCCACGGGACCACCCTGCCAGCCCCGGAGGGCCGGCCCGGCGTCCGGCCCGCGGCGCCGCCGGCGGGCGCGCACCGTGGGGTCCTCCGGTGCCGCCCTGCTGGCCACCCGCCGGTGCCCGGGCGCATGATCCCCGCGTGACCGACCGCCGCACCCTCGCCCGCGTCGTCCACACGGCCCTGGCCGTGGTGGTGGTGCTGTCCGTGCTCACCGAGCTGGGCCGGGCGGTCTCCGGGGCCAACGTGCTCGTCCCCGCCGACGACCCCGGCGCCGGCACCCGGGTCCTCCGGTTCTCCTCCTACTTCACCATCCAGTCCAACCTGCTGGTGCTCGCCGCGGTGCTGCCGTTGACCCGGGACCCCGACCACGACGGCCGGGGCTGGCGGGTGCTGCGGCTGACCGCGATGCTGGGGATCACGGTCACCGGGCTGGTCTACGTCTTCGTGCTGGGCCCGGACCTGGACCCGCAGGGCCTGGGCTGGTGGACCAACGCCGGGCTGCACTACGTCGCCCCGGTGCTCGCGCTGGTCAGCTGGCTGCTCCTCGGGCCCCGCCCGCGGGTCACCGGGGCCACCGTCGGCTGGGCGCTGGTGTGGCCGCTGGCCTGGATCGGCTACGCGCTGGCGCTGGGCGCGCTCACCGACTGGTACCCCTACCCGTTCCTGGACGTCACCGTGATCGGGTACGCGGCCGCCCTGCGGAACGTGGCGTTCGTCGCGGTGCTGGCGGTCGTCCTGCTGCTGGTCTTCCGGCTGGCCGACCGGAAGCTGCCGGCGACCGCGGAGGTCAGCCCGGCCGCACGGTGACGGTGACCAGCCGGTGGTCGCCCAGCGGCAGCCGGCGGACCTGCGGGTCCGCGCCGGCGAGCCCGCCCAGGGACAGCACGTGGTCGAACTGGACCCTCGGGTCCGGCGCCGGCCAGGTCCGCGCGGTGACCAGCCGGCGGCCACGGGTGACCAGGGCGGACAGCGAGCCGCCCAGGTTCAGGTCCCCGGCCACGACGACCGGCCCGGGCAGCCGCGCCGCCCACCGGCGCACCTGGCGCAGCTGCCGGGCCGCGCTCGGCGCGGAGAAGGACAGGTGCGTGCCCAGGACGGTCAGCCCGTCCAGCTCGGCGGCGACGACGGCCCGCGGCTCGTCGGGGAACCACCACAGCCGCCGGTCCCCGGTGCGGGGGTCCGGGGCGACCAGCGGCAGCTTCACCGGGCCCGCGGTCAGCCCGAGGACGTGCCAGCGCCGGACCGGCAGCCGGGACAGCAGCGCCACCCCGTAGTGCGGCCCGGCCAGCGCCGACCCGGGCCCGTGCAGCCCCGGCTCCAGCACCGTCCAGCTGGCGAAGGGGTCGGGGGTGCCGGCCAGCGTCGGGGCGAAGCGCCAGTCGGTGGCCCCGACCGCCTCGGCGGCGACGGCCGGCTGGTGCACCCGGTGCGAGCGCGGCTGGTCGACGTCGACCTCCTGGAGAGCCAGTACGTCGACGTCGAGGTCGGCCACCGCCGCCGCCAGCGCCGCGGCGCCCGCGGACACCCCGTCGTCGCCGCGGCCCGAGGCCAGGTTGAGGGTCCCCACCCGGATGTCGGCCACGGGCACAGCCTGCGGGTTGCCCGGCCGGACCGCGATCGTTCGGCCCGCCCTGCGCCGCCGTTCACCCACCGGCCACGGCGCCGAGCTGGGCTGGGGGTCCGCCCACCGACTCCCCGGAGGTCCCCGTGCGCCGTCCCCGCACCCCCGCCCTGCTGCTGGCCGCAGCGTCCGCGCTGCTGGTCGCCTCCCCGGTGGGGGTCCCGTCGGCCGCCGCGGCCCCGGACCGCCCGGTGACGCTGGAGAGCCGGGCGCTGCTGCCGGCCACCGAGTACCAGCCCGGTCCGCCGTCCGGTGCGGCCACGACCCCGGCCAACGGGGTGTCGCCGCCCTACCCGGGTCAGCCGGTGCCCGGCTTCTCCGCCGTCCTGCCGTACCGGGGGGCCGACACCAGCGGCACCCGGCTGTGGGCGATGCCGGACAACGGCTTCGGCACCCGGGCCAACTCCGCGGACTTCCTGCTGCGCGTCTACGACGTCTCGCTGGACCCGCGCACCGCCTCCGGGCGCAGCGGGACGGGGGCGATCACGGTCAACGGCTTCTCCTCCCTCCGCGACCCCGACCACCTGGTGCCCTTCCCGATCGTCAACGAGGGCACCGCGGACCGGCTGCTCACCGGCGCCGACTTCGACATCGAGTCCATGCAGCGCGACCTGCGCGGCGACTTCTGGATCGGGGATGAGTTCGGGCCGTACCTGCTGCACGTGGACAGCACCGGACGACTGCTCGAGCCGCCGATCGGGCTGCCCGACGGCACCCGCTCCCCGCAGGCGTACGACCTGGGCGGCGCCACCCCGACGCTGGGGGCCAGCAACGGCTTCGAGGCGCTGGCGGCGGCCCAGAACGGCCGGTACCTCCACCCCGTCCTGGAGGGCGCGCGGACGACGGACGACCCGCGCCGCCGGGTCGTCTACGAGTTCGACACCCGCACCTCCTCCTACACCGGCCGCACCTGGTCCATCCAGGTCGCCGCCGCCGGGCTGCTGGTCGGTGACGCCCAGGTCCTCGGCGGGCGGCAGCTGCTCTTCATCGAGCGGGACAACACCCAGGGCGCGACCGCGCAGGTCAAGCGGCTGGTGGTCGCCGACCTGGACCGGCCCGACGCCGCGGGGTACGCCACCCGGCGGACGGTGGCCGACCTGCTGACCATCGCCGACCCGGCCGGGGTCTCGCTGCCGGCCCGGCCCGGGGAGACCGGGGTGGGCCCGCGGTTCTCCTTCCCGCTGGTGTCGGTGGAGTCGGTGCTGCCGCTGCGCGGGGACCAGGTGCTGGTCGCCAACGACAACAACTTCCCCGGCAACGACGGGCGCATCCCCGGCCGCCCCGACGACACCGAGGTCGTCGTGCTGCGCGTCCCGGGCCTGCGCGGCTGACCGGCCCGGGCTTCCCGGCCGGGACGGCGGGGTAGGGCTGGCCGATGGCACACGTGAGGACCGTCGGAGAGCACGTCGTCGCGCGACTGGGGGAGTGGGGCGTCCGGCGCTTCTACGGATACCCCGGGGACGGCATCGGCGGGGTGATGAGCGGCCTGCGCAAGGCCGTCGACGCCGGCGACGCGGAGTTCTTCCAGGTCCGCCACGAGGAGACGGCGGCGTTCGCGGCGGCCGCGGACGTGAAGTACGGCGGCAGCGAGCTGGGCTGCGTCGTCGTCACCTCGGGGCCCGGTGCCATCCACGCGCTCAACGGCCTCTACGACGCCAAGCTCGACCACCAGCCGGTGGTCGCGCTGCTCGGGCACACGGCCCTGAACGCGCAGGGTGGCGGCTACTACCAGGAGGTCGACCTGCTCAACCTGGTCAAGGACGTCGCCGGTGCCTACGTGGCGCAGGTCAGCGACCCCTCCCAGGTGCGGCACGTGGTCGACCGCGCCGCCCGCACCGCGCTGGCGCACCGGACCGTGACCGCCGTCGTGCTGCCCAGCGACGTGCTGGTCGCCGACGCCGTCGTCGACCCGCCGGACGGGCACGGGTACTTCCACACCAGCGCCGTGGCCAGCACCCGGGTGACCACGCCGCCCTCGGCTGCCCTGCAGCAGGCCGCCGACCTGCTCGACAGCGGGCAACGGGTCGCGATCCTGGCCGGGGCCGGCGCGCTGGGTGCGACCGCCGAGCTCACCGCGGTGGCCGACGCGCTGGACGCCGGCGTCGCCAAGGCGCTGCTGGGCAAGACCGTGCTCGACGACCGGCTGCCCTGGGTGACCGGCGCGATCGGGCTGCTGGGCACCCGGGCCAGCTGGGACCTGATGCGCGAGTGCGACGTGCTGTTGATCGTCGGGTCGAACATGCCCTACTCGGACTTCTACCCCGCCCCGGGTCAGGCCCGGGCGGTGCAGATCGACATCGACGGCGCCCAGTGCGGGCTGCGCTACGACACCGAGGTCAACCTGGTCGGCGACGCCGGCCCCACGCTGGCCGCGCTGCTGCCGCTGCTGCGCACCGACCGGGACGGGTCCTGGCGCGAGCAGGTGGGGAGGTGGACGCGCAGCTGGCGGGCCACCCAGGACGCCCGGATCGCCACGAAGACCCACCAGCTCAACCCCGAGTACGTCGTCCGGCAGCTGTCCGACCGGTTGCCCGACGACGCGATGCTCGCCATCGACTGCGGGACGGCGACCAGCTTCTACGCCCGTGACATCGACGTCCGGCCCACGATGCTGGGCTCGCTCAGCGGCACGCTGCTGTCGATGGGCGGCGGCATGCCGTACGCGATCGCGGCCAAGAACGCCCACCCGGACCGGCCGGTGTTCGCCGTCATCGGCGACGGCGCGATGCAGATGAACGGCGTCAACGAGCTGATCACGGTCAGCCGGTACTGGCAGCGGTGGGCCGACCCGCGCTTCGTCGTCCTGGTGCTGAACAACCGGGACCTGTCGTTCGTGACCTGGGAGATGCGCGCGCTGGTCGGCGACGTGCCCTTCGCCGAGAGCCAGGACCTGCCCGACGTGCCCTACGCCGGCTGGGCGCAGCTGCTCGGGTTGGGTGGGCGTCGGATCAGCGCGAAGGCCGAGGTGCCGGGGCTCTGGGCCGAGGCGCTGGCCGCGGACCGGCCCTTCGTCGTCGACGCGGTGGTGGACCCCGACGTCCCGCTCATCCCGCCGCACCTGACCCTCGACCAGGTGGTGAACACCGCGAAGTCGCAGCTGGAGGGGGACCCGGCGGCGCCACACGTGATCGCCGACGGTGCCAGGGAGGCCGTCGGTGCCCCGGTCCGCGGGCTGCTGCGCCGGGCGTTCGGTCGGCACGGGAGCTAGGTTCCGGGCGTGAGTGCACTCGAGGGCGTCTCCGAGACGTTCGACCCGTCCGCCTGGCAGACCGTCGAGGGGTTCGAGGGCCTCACCGACCTGACGTACCACCGGGCGGTCGACGCCGGCGTGGTCCGGGTGGCCTTCGACCGGCCGGAGGTGCGCAACGCGTTCCGGCCGCAGACCGTCGACCAGCTGCTGGCCGTCATGGAGCACGCCCGGCTGGCCACCGACGTGGGCTGCGTGCTGCTCACCGGCAACGGCCCCAGCGCGAAGGACGGCGGCTGGGCGTTCTGCTCGGGCGGGGACCAGCGGGTCCGGGGGCGCTACGGGTACGAGGCGTCGGCCGGCACGTCGGGGCGGCTGCACATCCTGGAGGTGCAGCGCCAGATCCGCTTCATGCCCAAGGTCGTGATCAGCGTCGTCCCGGGCTGGGCGGCCGGTGGCGGGCACAGCCTGCACGTGGTCAGCGACCTGACGCTGGCCAGCGCCGAGCACGCCCGGTTCAAGCAGACCGACGCCGACGTCGGCAGCTTCGACGGCGGTTTCGGCTCGGCCTACCTGGCCCGCCAGATCGGCCAGAAGTTCGCCCGCGAGGTCTTCTTCCTGGGCGAGGAGTACTCCGCGGCCGACGCGCACCGGATGGGGATGGTCAACGCCGTCGTCCCGCACGCCGACCTGGAGTCGACGGCGCTGGACTGGGGGCGGAAGATCGTGGCCAAGAGCCCGACCGCCCAGCGGATGCTGAAGTACTCGTTCAACCTGATCGACGACGGGCTGGTCGGTCAGCAGCTGTTCGCCGGGGAGACCACCCGGTTGGCCTACATGGCCGAGGAGGCCGTCGAGGGCCGCGACTCCTTCCTGGAGAAGCGTCCGGCGGACTTCAGCCGCTTCCCCTGGCACGTCTGACCAGGGCACGCGTGAGGGGGTCGTCGTGATCGTCGAGGTCCTGGGTCCCGACGACGTCCGGGTCGTCGACGTGGACGACCTGCGTCGTCTGCACCTGGCGCTGGGTGTGGTGGAGGTGGACGAGGCCGACGCGGCTCTGCGCGCGGCCGGGCTGGGTCGGCTCGACGGTGAGACCGGTCACCTCGATGTCGCGGCGCTGCGCGCTGCGGCGGAGGGGCAGGCGACGGTGGCCGACTGGGCGGCGGGGTGGGACGCGATGCTCGCGTACGCCCGCAGCAAGGGCTGGTCCAGCGAGGACGGGGCGAGCCTGCAGGTCCACGTCGAGTCGGCGGCAGCCGGCTGACCGGACACGGAACGAGACGATCCGGTCACGTCGAGTGGCGGATTGAGCGTTCATCCACAACACGCTGACATTGGAGGCCCTCGGTCGTTGTGGTGACTCCACTCGTGGATGCACCATGGGGACGTGACGAGCACGAACGACGTTTCCGCACCGGCGAGCACCCGGTCCCCGGGGCGCCCCCTGAGCCCCGAGCTGTCCGAGCAGCTGGTCTCGGTCGCCGTGGACATCCTCGCCGACGAGGGCTGGGGGAGGCTCAACAGCGACCGGGTCGCTGCCCGCGCCCGGGCCGGCAAGGCCGGCATCTACCGCCGCTGGCCGACCATGGCCGCGCTCGCCCGGCACGCGGTCACCGGCTTCGCGCTGGTCCGCCTCCCCGAGGACACCGGCTCCCTGCGCGGTGACCTGGTGGCCCTGCTGACGCCGTGGACCCGGCCGCTGGACCGTGAGGAGCGCGCCGCGGCCAGCCTGGTCGGAGCGGCCCGCCACGACGCGGACCTGCGCGCGGGCCTGGAGACCGCTGTCGTCGAGCCGCTGGCCGCCGTGCTGCGCGAGCTGGCCGACCGGTCCACCGCCCGCGGTCAGGCCGTGCCCGACCACCGGCTCTCCCTGCTGTCCACCCTGGTCCAGGCGCTGTGGTGGGAGCGGTACACCGCCTTCGCCGTCCCGCTGTCCGAGCGGGAGGTCGAGGAGCTCGTCGACGAGGTGCTGCTGCCGGTCGTGGACCCCTCGGCCGCGGTGGGCCTGAGCGTCTGACCCGTCCGGGTCAGGCCGCGCCGGCGCCGCCGTCGTGGCCGTCGTGGCCGTCGTGGCCGGGCACGAACTGGGCCGCCACGTCCTCGTCGGGCGGCGCGTCCTTCTCCAGGCCGGCCACCAGCTGCAGGGCCAGCGGCGCGTCCGGTCGCGCCGCCACCAGCTGGATGCCCAGGCCGATCGCCTCGATGGCGCCCAGGGTGAGCCCGTCGACCTCGGCCCGCCGGGTCAGCGAGGGCTCGGGGCCCATGGCCAGCCGGCGCTGCTCCACCACCATCACCCGGCCGGCGGCCACCAGCACCCCGCTGATCAGGTCCGCGGGCAGCCGCAGGTTGGGCACGTCACCCTCCAACTGCTGGGTCCACGTGGCGTGCAGTGCCCGGGACAGCTGGTGCTCGCAGCGTCGCAGCAGCTCCCGCTCGTGCACCCGCAGCGAGGCACTGGCCTGCAGCACGTCGACGTACTGCCGACGGTCGGCCCAGCCGATCATCGCCGGGTAGGCCATCACCTGGTGGGCCATCCAGGACTGCACGGTGGCCACCGCGCCGGTGCCCGGTCGCCGTCCGGCGACCGCCCGGGCCGGGCCGTCCACCCACGGTGTCCGGTCGGCGAAGTAGAGCTCCTCCTTGGTGCAGAAGTGGTTGAAGACCGTCTGCACCGCCACGTCGGCCTCGTCGGCCACGTCGGCGATGGTCACGGCCTCGAAGCCGCGCTCGGCGAACAGCCGTTGCGCCGCCTCCTTGACCTCCCGACGGGTCTGCGCCTTCTTGCGCGCCCGTCGGTCGAGGCTCTCCTCCTGCACGGCGGGAGCGTAGGCGGCTGATCGGCCCCATGACCAGCGCACCAGCCGCCTGCGTTCCGACCCGGCTCAGTCCGGTGCGGTCGGGTCGCCGGCCCAGTCCGCGGAGACGGCCTGCGCCCACGAGCGCACCAGGGCCGGCAGGTCCACGACGTCCAGGTCCGCGGCGACGTCGGCCACCGTCGTCGTCCAGTGCTCGGGCCGTTCCGCGGGCGCCCCGGTCTGCTGGCCCAGCGCCGTCCGCAGCCGGACCAGGCCGCCGGGGTCCCCCTCGTGCGGGTGCTGCGCGTCGTAGGCGTCGACGGCCAGCTGCAGCAGGGCCGCGGCGCGCAGGTCGCTGGGGGCCTCGTCACGCAGCCCCCGCACCGTCACGTCGAACAGGCGGGTGCAGGCCGGGGAGGCGCCGGGGTGTCGGGCCTCCAGGTCGGGCCGGGCCACCAGCACCGAGCCGCAACCGGGACACCGGGACACCAGCGGGGCCGGGCCGGGCAACGGGGGGAGCGGCGGTGCGCCGTCGGCCGCAGAGGGGTCGGACGACGTCGGGGGCACCTGGAGATCGTGCCGCACACCGGTGCCCGCCGCTGGGGGAGAGACTGTGGGGCATGTCGCTGACGATGGGACCGGGGCCGTTGGCCCACGCCAACCGGGGCCGCTTCAACACCGACCTCTCCGCCGCCCCGGCGCACCTGCTCTACCTGCACGAGGTGCCCCAGCGGGTGCGCGGCGTCGTCGCCGGCGAGGTGGTCGTGGACACCGAGCGTGCCGTGCTGCTGCACGAGTCCGGGCTGCTCCCGCAGTGGTACGTCCCCCGCGAGGACGTCCGCACCGACCTGCTGACCCCGACGTCGACCAGCACGCACTGCCCGTTCAAGGGCGACGCGTCCTACTGGACGCTCACCGTCGGCGACCGGGTGGTCCAGGACGCGGTGTGGGCCTACCCCGAGCCCGTCGACGCCGTCCCCGAGCTGGCCGGGCTGGTCGCGTTCTGGTTCGACCGGGTGGACGCCTGGTACGAGGAGGACGAGCTGGTCTTCGGTGGTCACCCGCGCGACCCCTTCCACCGGGTGGACACCCGGCGCAGCAGCCGGCGGGTCACCGTCACCGTCGGTGGGCGCGAGCTGGTCTCCACCGACCGGGCCCTCGCGCTGTACGAGACCGGGCTGCCGACCCGCTGGTACCTGCCGCGGGAGGCCGTCGACCCCGCGCTGCTGACCGCCTCGGACACCCGCTCGGAGTGCCCGTACAAGGGCGTGGCGTCCTACGCGCACGTCACGGTGGACGGCGCCCGGCGGCAGGACCTGCTGTGGTCCTACGTCGCCGCCTTCCCCGAGGCGCAGGCCGTCGCCGGGTACTGGGCCGTCGACGACAGCGCCGACGACGTCGAGGTCCGGGTCGGGTGAGGTCGGGGCTGCTCGCCGCCGGTCTCCTGCTGCTGGCCGGCTGCGGCGGGCCGCCCGCCGCCGCCGACATCAGCTCCGCCCTGCAGGCCGACGGGGCACCGGCGGCGTTCGCCGACTGCTTCGCCGCCGGGCTGCTGGACGCCGACGTCCGGGACTCGACGCTGGACGTCTTCGCCGAGCAGGGTGCGGTGGACGACGAGGGCGTCGAGGTGGAGCTGCCGGTGGACGACCTCGCCGTCGCCGACGCGCTGCTCGCCGACTGCGCGGAGACCACCACGACCGGTTGACCCCCGGGCCCGGTGGGCAGGGGCGGGGGCATGGCTGCTCCCGTGATCGCCGTCCTGGACGTCGACGGCACCCTCGTCGACTCCAACTACCACCACGCCCTGGCCTGGTACCGGGCCTTCCGGTCGCTGGGGGAGACGTTCCCGGTCTGGCGGCTGCACCGCCTGATCGGCATGGGCGGGGACCAGCTGGTGGCCGCGATCGGCGGTGCCGAGCTGGAGGAGCGGCTCGGCGACCGGGCCCGCGAGCGGTGGACCCAGGAGATGGAGCCGCTGCTGGGGGAGCTGTGCCCGCTGCCCGGCGCCCGGGACCTGCTGGTGGCGGTCCGGGAGCGTGGGCACCGGTTGGTGCTGGCCAGCTCGGGCAAGGCCGACCAGGTCGACCACTACCTGGACCTGCTCGACGCCCGGGACGTCGCCGAGGCCTGGACGACCAGCGACGACGTCGAGGCCTCCAAGCCGCACCCGGACCTGCTGCAGACCGCGCTGAGGAAGCTGGGCGAGCCGCAGGACGCCCCGGCGGTCGTCGTCGGTGACTCGGTGTTCGACGTGGCGGCCGCTGAGGCCGCCGGGATGCCGGCGATCGTGGTCCGGTCCGGCGGGTTCGGCGACGACGAGCTGCGCGACGCCGGGGCGATCGACCTCTTCGACACCCCGGCCGACCTGGTGGCCGCGCTGGACCGGACCCCGCTGGCATGAGCGTCCGCGTCGGTCTGGTGGGGGCGGGGGGCGTGGGCGCCCGGCACGCCCGGGTCCTGCAGGGGATGCAGGACGTCGAGCTGGTCGGGATAGCCGACCCGGTCCCGGCGGCGGCGCAGGCGCTGGCGGGCGGGCTCGACGTGCCGGTGCGCACCACCGCGGAGCTCCTGGCGGCCGGGCTGGACGGCGTGTGGCTGTGCGTCCCGCCCTTCGCGCACGGCGAGCTCGAGCGCCAGGTGGTCGAGGCCGGCGTGCCCTTCTTCGTGGAGAAGCCCCTGGCCGCGGACCTCGCCGTCGCCGAGGAGGTGGCCGCGCTGGTCGCCTCCGCCGGGCTGCCCACGGCCACCGGCTACCACTGGCGGCACCTGGACACCGTCGCGACCGCCCGCGCCGGACTGGCCGGGCGCACCCCTCGGCTGGTCGCGGCCCGCTGGTGGGGCACGACGCCGCCGCCGGCCTGGTGGAGCGACGGTGCGCGCTCGGGAGGT
The DNA here is from genome assembly GCF_001424485.1 of Modestobacter sp. Leaf380. Classification (GTDB taxonomy): domain Bacteria; phylum Actinomycetota; class Actinomycetes; order Mycobacteriales; family Geodermatophilaceae; genus Klenkia. Next base: position 832,154 of record NZ_LMQC01000012.1, on the reverse strand, counting down.
CAGCTGGTCGAGCAGGCCACCCACGTGCTGGACCTGGTCCGGGTGCTGGCCGGGGAGGTCGACGAGGTGGTCGGGGGCAGCGCCGTCTCGACGCGCGAGGGCCGCGACGTGCCCGACGCCACCGCCGCGGTGCTCCGGATGGCCTCCGGCGCCGTGGGGTCGGTGAGCACCTCCTGCGTGCTGCCGGTGCTCACCGCCGCCGGGCTGGAGGTGGTCGCTGACGACCTGGTCCTCCAGCTCACCGAGACCTCGCTGTCGGTGCGGACCCGGGAGGGCGAGGAGCAGCACACCCCGGCCGTCGACGCCCGGGAGGCCGTCGACCGTGCCTTCGTGGACGTGCTGGCCGGCGGGGCCGCCGCCGGGGGACTGGTCGACGTGGCCGAGGCGCTGCGCACCCACCGGCTGGCCTGGGCCCTGGCCGAGGCCACCCGCACCGGGTCGACCGTGCGGGTCGCGCCGTGATCCGCACGCTGGTCGTGCCCCGCGCCGGCGAGCTGGCCTTCGAGGACACCGAGGAGCCGCCGCTGGCCGAGGGCCTGTTCCGCGCCGAGACCGCCTACACCGGGCTGTCCGCGGGCACCGAGCTGACCTGGTTCCGCGGCACGAGCCCCTGGTTCGCCGCCGGCTGGGACGGCGACCTGGGCCTCTTCGAGCGCGGGCGTCCCGCGCAGGCCTTCCCGGTCCGGCGGCTGGGGTACATGGAGGTCGCGCGGGTCACCGACAGCCGCACGTCGGTGACCGCGCCCGGCGACCTGGTGGCGATGGCCTACGGGCACGCCACGGTCGTGCACGGCGACCCGCTGGCCCAGGCCGTCGTCCCGGTGCCGGCCGACCTGGACCCGGTGCTCGGGGTCTACGTCGCCCACCTGGGCCCCATCTGCGTCAACGGCCTGCTGCACGCCGCCGCCGACGTGGGCGGCCGGGAACTCGCCGACGGCGTCCGCGGCCGGATGGTGCTGGTGACCGGCGGTGGCGCCATCGGCCTGCTCGTCGGTCTGCTGGCCCGCGTGCACGGGGCCGCCGAGGTCGTCGTGGCCGACCCCACTCCACAGCGGCGGGCGGCCGCCGAGGCGCTGGGCCTGCAGGCCCGGGACGACACCCCCGACCTGGCGCGGGACCTGAAGACCCGGTGGCGGCACGGGCCCGCCGACCGCGGCGCCGACGTGGTCTTCCAGTGCCGCGGCACCGCGGCGGCACTGGCGACCGCGCTGCGCTGCCTGCGGCCGCAGGGCACCGTGGTGGACCTGGCGTTCTACGTCGGCGGGGCCGACGACGTCCGGCTGGGGGAGGAGTTCCACCACAACGGGCTGTCCCTGGTGTGCGCCCAGATCGGCCGGGTGCCCCGCGGGCTGGCGCACCTGTGGGACCGGCGCCGGCTGGCCACCGAGACGCTGGGCCTGCTCGCCGGGCACGGTCGGCTGGTCCGGGAGGTGCTGGTCACCGACGTCCTCCCGCTGGACGAGGCCCCCCGCGTGGTCGCCGAGCTCAGCGCGCGGCAGCGGCACGCCCTGACGGTGGTGTTCGCGGGGCCGGCAGCGTGAGCGGCCGGGTCTGCTGCGGTGCGCGGCCCAGCAGCTGGTGGTAGCGCGCCTCGTAGGCCGCTGCCATCACCGGCGGGGCGAACCGGCGACGGGCCTCCCGCGCGCACACCGCCGGGTCGATGTCGGCGACCGCGCGCAGGCCCTCGGTGAACCCGTCGACGTCGTCGGCCAGGAAGCCGGTGACCCCGTGGTCGACCAGCGTGGGCAGGCATCCCCGGGCCATCGCCACGACCGGGGTGCCGGCGGCGAGTGCCTCGCACACCGCCGTACCCCCGGGTTCCTCCCAGTCGATCGGGAACAGCGCGGCCCGGGCGCCGCCGAGCAGCTCGGCCTTCTCCTGGCCGGCCACGCTGCCCACCCAGCGCACCCGCTCGCCGTCCAGGTGCGGGCGGACGTGCTCGCAGAACCACGCGACGTCGGCGTTGTCCCGCGCCCCGCCCGGGGCGGCCAGCGCGGCGGCCAGGGCGGCCTGGTCGGGGTACGGGCCGACCGGACCGGCGAGCACCAGCGGCACGTCGGCGCGGGCGCACGCCTCGATCGCCGTCAGCGCGCCCTTCGTGGGGGTGAGCCGGGCCAGCAGCAGCGCGTAGGGCCCGCGCCGTGCCCGCGGCAGCGGGGGGACGTCGGTCACCGGCACCGCCAGGGGCACGTGGCCCAGGGACTGCCGCTGCAGCAGCTCCGGGCCGCGGGCCAGCTGGCTCTCCGAGACCCCGACGTAGGCGACCCGGCCGCGGCCGTCGAAGGTGGCGTAGAAGTCGGCGTTGCGGGCGAGGTCCCAGTGCAGGGTGTGCAGCACCGGCGGTGCGCTGACGCCCATCGCGCCCAGCACCGCCGGCCCGACCACCTCGAGGTGGGTGTGCACCAGGTCGAAGGGCCGGCCGGCGCCCGCGTACCGGGCCACGGTGTCCAGGACCAGCCCGGCGTGCGCGTGCGCCACCCCGACGACCTGCGGGTAGGGACCGGGGAGGCGGGCGAACTGCCCGGTCGGGAAGGCGCTGACCCGTTCCTCGGCGGGCAGCGTGGACTCACCCACCGTGGCCAGCACGACCTCGTGGCCCCGGGCCCGCAGCTCGGTGGTGAGCGTGGCGACGACGTTCTCCAGGCCGCCGTAACCGACCGGCGGCACCGCGAGCCAGGGCCCGGCGTCCATCAGCAGCCTCATCGGCGTCGACCCGCGGCGGCCCGGACCTGGGCCATCGGTGGCCGTTCCACGACGCCGACGTCCCAGCCGACGGCCTCCAGGGCCTCGTCGGTGCGGACGAACTGCAGCAGGTCGGCCGCGGTCACCGGGGCACCCCCGGGCAGCCGGGACAGTGCGGTCTGCAGCACCTGGCCGGCCATCCGGCCCAGGGCGGCGTCGCTCTGGTGCCCGTGCCGCCGGGTGCCCAGGTCCACCTGGGCCAGCGTCCGAACCCCGGCCAGCCGGGTGAGGTCGACGAGCAGGCCGAACTCGACCCCGTAGCCGGAGACGAACGGCACCTGCTCCAGCAGCGTGCGTCGCCCGGCGTACTCCCCGCCCAGGGGCTGCACGACCCCGGCGAGCTCGGGCCACAGCGCGTTGAGCAGCGGCCGGGCCAGCAGCTCGGTCACCCGGCCGCCGCCGGTGGGGACCAGCCCCTCGGAGGTCAGCAGCGGACGGTCGTAGACGCCCTTGACGAACCCGACCGAGGGGTCCGACAGCAGCGGGCCCAGCAGCCCGGCCACGTACCCCGGGTCCACGTCGACGAGGTCGGCGTCCAGGAAGACCAGCAGGTCACCGGTGGTGGCTGCCAGCGACTTCCACAGCGCCTCGCCCTTGCCGCCCCCGGGCAGCCGGCCGAGCTCGGGCAGGACCGAGTCGACGGCGACCACCCGGGCGCCGGCGGCGGCGGCGACCCGGGCGGTGTCGTCGGTCGAGTCGCTGTCCACGACGACGATCTCGTCGACCAGCGGGATCTCCTGCTGCCAGGCCCGGCGCAGCGTCCCGACGATGGCCCCCACGGTGCGTTCCTCGTCGCGGGCCGGGAGCACCACGCTGACCGAGGTCCGCCCACGCTGCTTGGCGGCCAGCAGCTGCCGGGGGTCGTGGTCGGCCGCGCGGGTGGTGCGGTCCTCGAGGAGCGCTCGGACGTCGGCGCGCATGCACTCTCCTGCGGGTCCGGCGACGCAGCCGCCGACCTGCCGGCGTGGCTTGCCGGGACGAGCACAGTGACACACCCGCCCCGGTCCGGCACCCGGGCGGCCCGGGTGCCGCGCCGCTCAGCCGACCACGGCCTCCTCGGACCAGCGCTCGGCGTACTCGCCGACGGTGACCATGGGGGGCCGCTGGTCGACCGCGACGGGGACGCTGGCGGGCACGAAGCCCGCACCGTCGTGGGCGAACTGGGTGAGCAGGCCGCCGGGCGCCCCGCGGTGCCGGTCGCTGCTGCCGCGCTTGGCGCGGGACAGCACGGTGGACACGATCTGCCCGGCCATCACGCCCAGCGCCTCGTCGCTCTGGTGGGAGTGCACGCGGGTGCCGAGGTCGACCTGGGCCAGCCCGGGCAGGCCGCACACCTGCAGCAGGTCCACCAGCAGGCCCACCTCGACGCCGTAGCCGGAGACGAAGGGCACCTGCTCCAGGGCCGAGCGCCGTCCGGCGTACTCCCCGCCCAGGGGCTGCACGAAGCCGGCGAGCTCGGGCCACAGCGCGTTGAGCAGCGGGCGGGCGGTGAGCTCGGTGACCCGGCCGCCGCCGGCCGCCCGCACCTCGCCGTCGACGGTCAGCGGGCGGGTGTAGCAGCCCTTGACGTAGTCGATGCGGGGGTCGGTGAGCAGCGGGGTCAGCAGGCCGGGCACGTAGTGGCTGACGTCGTTGAGCAGGTCGGAGTCCATGAAGACCACCAGGTCGCCGGTGGTGGCGGCCAGGGACTTCCACAACGCCTCGCCCTTGCCGCGGCGCGAGCCCAGGGTGGGCAGCACGTCGGCGGTGGCGACGACGTCGGCGCCGGCGGCCCGGGCGATGGCCGCGGTGTCGTCGGTGGAGTCGGAGTCCATGACCAGCACCTCGTCGACCAGCGGCACGTCGGTCACCCAGCGGGCGACGAGGTCGCTGACCAGGCCACCGACGGTGGCCGCCTCGTTCCGGGCGGGCAGCACGACGCTCACCCGGTGCCCACCGCGGCGCTTGGCCGCGAGCAGGGCAGCGGTGTCGATCTCGGCCAACGAGGTGGCCGACGAGGTGCGGTTGTCGAACCAGGCACGGGCGTCGGGTCGCATGCCCCCACTGTCTGTCACACGTGTCGCTCCTGTCGCGCGGACGGGACCCGGTTCACGTGATCTTCACGCGGGACCCGCAGCGGTGCACACGCCCGTAACGGGCCCTGACCAGCGGTTACCTGCCGTCTGCCCGCCGTCCACCTGATGGTGGTCGGGGTGCCGCGGAACCGGTGGCGGGGTGCGGCCGTGGCGGTGCCGGGGGTGGTGCCGAGGGTGGTGTCAGCGCCGGTGTCAGGGGTGCCGGACGGCGCGGCTGCCGCCGCACGCCCAGGCGACGGCGAGGCCGGCCCGGGCCAGACCCAGCGGGTCGGTGCGGCCGGTGAGCACGCAGACGCCGGCCGCGGCGGTCAGCCCGGTCGACCGCTCCACGACGGACAGCAACCGGTCGGCGACGGCGTCCCGGTCGGCCTCGGGGACCGCCAGCACGACCGCGAGCTCGGTGGCCGACAGCCGCAGCGACCGGTCCTCGGCGCGGGTCTCCCGGCGCACGGTGCGCTCGGCCCGGTCGGCGAGCACCGGGTCCGCGGGCAGGGCGAGGAGGACCAGCGTCGCGCCGACGGGTGCGGCGGCCAGCATGCCGGTGGCGTCGGGCAGGACGGCGACCGGCGCGTGGTGCACCGGGGCGTCGTCCAGCAGGGTCATGCAGGACAGATCGGCCGGACGGGCCCGCTCCTTGAGCCGACACCCGCCCCGACCTGGCAGGACGTCGACGGCGACCCGCCGGTGGCCGGCGTGTCGGCGTCGCCGTCGTGCGGTCTCGGCGGAGGAGGGGCTCAGGCGGGGGAGGGGGCGTGCGGGTCCGGGTGGCCCAGGTCGGAGAGCCAGCCGCGGAGCACCCGGTGCAGGTGCTCGGCGCCGACGACCTCGCCGGGTGCGGCGAAGGAGGAGGGGTGCAGCAGGAACCCGTGCTGCTGGGGGCCGCCCAGTCCGCCGTGCGAGCCGACGTGCGGCTCGAAGGGGGAGGCCTCCTCGGTGGCCGGGTCGAAGCGGCTGTTGACCATCACGTCGGCGCAGTGCGGGAAGGTCGACGTCCGGGCGACGAGCCGGGCGGCGTGCTCGCCGTAGAGGGCCAGCGGGTCCTCCCCGATGACGACGCCGGAGTCCAGCCGGTGCAGCCCGTCCCGGCCCAGGACGACGGGGCCGAACTCCGCGGAGTGCACGAGCAGGAACCCCACGCCGTCGTGGTCGACGAGGGAGGGCAGCAGGTCGGGCCACTCGCGCTCGATGGTCTCCAGGGTGACCCGCCCGGGCAGGTCGGTGAAGGACACCATCGCCGTGTGGCCGCTGACCACGCAGACCACGCCGGGGGCCACCCGGGCGACCCGGCCGGGCTCACCGGTGACGTCGCGGGTCCGGTGCTCGGCGGACCCGGCGCGCTCGACCCGGTCCCGCAGCCGGCGGGCGACCAGCCCACCCCCGGAGGCGGCCTCGGCCAGCGCGGCACCCACCTGCCAGCCCTCCGCCGGACGGCGGGAGTCGGCCGGCCCGGTGAGCGGCTTGCGGCGTCCCCGGTGCCGGCGGGTCTGCGGGGCTCCGCCGCAGAGCCGGCCCACCAGCTCCTCGATCGACTCGCCGAACCGGTCCGCGAACGCCCAGCCCTGGGTCTGGCCGTGGTCGGACAGGCACACCAGGTGGTAGGGGCGGGGGGCCAGCTGGGTGGCCCGCCAGAGCCGGCCGATCTGCTGGTCGATGCTGCGCAGCACCTCGAGGGTGTCGAAGCGCTCGATGCCCGAGTGGTGCGCGACCTCGTCGTAGCCCAGGAAGTCCGCGTAGGCGACGGGCCGGCCGGCCAGCATGTCCTCGATCAGCGCGGCGACGACGACGTCCCGGGCGATGACCGTGGTCCCCGGCCGGGCCAGCGGGTAGACCCCGCCCCGGCTCACCCGGGGGACGACGTCGGCACGGCGCTGGCGGGACGCGGCGGCCAGCTCGCGGGCGACGTCGACCAGGGAGACCGCCAGCGTGCGCAGCGCGTTCACCGGGTTGGCGAAGTAGGCGTAGTAGCCGGCGCCGAGCCGGTCGGACCCGCGCCGCTCCCGCCGGGCCCCCTTGGGGACCACGACGGCCAGCGAGCTCATGGTCAGCGACACGTGCCGGGCGTCGCCGGTGAACAGGTTGCCCCGGCCGGCGCCGTCCCCGGAGAGCAGGCCCCGGCCGTCGCTGTGCCGGGCCTCCACGAGGGCGGCGTCCTCGGGGTGGGAGACGGCGACGACCCGGTCGCGTTCCTTCTCGTACCAGCGGAACCCGACGATGTCGTGGTTGTCCCCGTGCAGGATCCCGCAGACGCTGGCCCCGGTCTGGGAGCTCCAGTCGGTGTGCCAGGAGGTCAGCACGTGGCTGTCGGCGCGCAGCCAGGCGGCCAGGGTGGGCATCGACCCGTCCCGCACGGCGCGCTGCGCCACCTGGTGCCCCAGCCCGTCGATCTGCAGGAAGAGCACCCCGGGGACGTCGTCCTCCGGGGCGCCGGTGGCTTTGCGGCGGGCCCGGCGGAAGAACAGCTCGTCCTCGTCCAGGGCCAGCGCGGAGCTGATCAGCGCGGCGACCCCGGCCATCACCACGGCCACCACGACGGAGGTCCGGAAGGAGGTCACGGTGACCCCGGGGATGGCGTAGAAGACGCCCAGGACGCCGGCGCCGAGCACCAGGAAGCCGCCCAGGCCCAGGGTGAAGAAGGCGATCGGCAGCGCGACCCGCATGAGCAGCGGCCACACGACACCGGCCAGCACGCCCAGCAGCAGCGCGGCCACCGGTGGCTGCCACCAGGCGTGCATGGCGAAGCCGGTGAGCCAGCGGTCCAGCAGCAGCAGGGCCGCCGTCGTCAGCGCCCAGACCAGCAGGACCCGGGTGACCAGCCGGCCGCCGGTCAGCACCCGCCGGGCGGGTGGGCGGTGCGGGACGTACCTCGTGCTCACGGTCGGGGGGCCTTCTTCTTCTCGCGGCGCCGGGAGGCGATCAGGTTGCCGACCAGGCCGACGACGAGGACCAGCCCGGTCGCGACGAGGGTGGCCACCAGCGGGTTGTCGAAGACCCCGCCGCTGACGACGCCGAGCAGGGCGTAGGCCACTGCCCAGAGGAACGCGGCGCCCAGCGAGGCCGGGAGCAGCCGCTTCCACGGGTAGGCCAGGGTGCCGGCGGCCAGCAGGACCGGGATCCGGCCGGCCGGCAGCAGCCGGCCGACGACGACGATCTGCCAGCCGTGCCGGGCGAACTGGCCGCGGACCTCCTCCAGCCGGTCGGCGTGCTGCCCGCGGGAGACCCAGCGGACCGCGGCGGGGCCGCCGGACCTGGCGACGGCGAAGGTGACCACGTCGCCGAGGAAGGCGCCGAGGGTGGCCAGCAGCAGCACCAGGGCGATGTCGAGCCGGTCGGTGGTCATCGCCACCGCTGCGGCCACCGACAGCAGTGGACCGGTCGGCACCACCGGCACGACCGAGCCCAGCAGGACCCCGCCGAAGAGCACCGGGTACCCGACGCTGCTGCCGTCGGTCCAGCCCGAGGCCAGCACCGCGACGCTCACGACGCCTCCTCCAGCCGGACCCGGGTGCCGGGCGCCGTCACGAGCACCCGGGTGCGCAGGTCGGCGGCCGCGACGGCGGCGGCGAACTCTCGCGGGGGGTCGACCAGCAGCCGTCTCATCAGCGGGCCCACCCGCGGCAGTGTCGTCGTCCCCACGGCGGCCAGGGTGCCCCAGTGCACCGGGACGGCGACGCGCGGGCGGAGCAACGCGCAGGCCAGGGCTGCGGCGGCGGGGTCCATGTGGCCGGGGCCCAGCGAGGTGCCCCAGCCCCAGACCGGGAGCAGCGCGACGTCCAGCGGGGGGAGGTCGCGCATGCCGGGGAAGACGTCGGTGTCCCCGGCGGCGTAGACGCACCGGCCGTCGCCGGCGACCAGGTGCCCCATCGCGACGGCGTCCGGGCCGTGGGTGGAGCGGGGGCCCCAGCGGTGCCCGCTGTGCCGGGCCGGCACGCCGGTGACGGTGAGCGCGCCCTCGGACACCGACTCCCCGGGGGCCAGCTCGGACACCGCGGTGAAGCCCCGGGCCCGCAGCCAGGCCCCGCCCCCGCGCGGGACGACGATGCGGGTGCCGCGACCTAGCCGGCGGAGCGAGGGCAGGTGCAGGTGGTCCCCGTGCAGGTGGCTGATCAGCACCAGGTCGACGTCGGCCCAGGTGGCCGGGTCCAGCGGGGGCACCACGCGGCGCAGCGGCCCCACGCCGCCGGTGAGCAGCGGGTCGGTGAGCACCACCCGCCCGGCCAGCTCGACGCGGACCGTCGAGTGGCCGAGGAAGGTCAGGTGCACGGCTCTCAGTATCAGCGCAGCGCGGGCTCGCCGGCCGGAACGCGCAGCAGCTCCGCGACCTCCTCGATGGGCACCAGCTGCGGCGTCGCCCGGCTGCGGACCATCTGGACACCGGCGTCCAGGACGCCGTCCAGCAGCGGACCCGGCTCGACGCCGTGCGCCACCACCATCAGCCCGAAGGCCTCCGCGTTGGCCGTGATGGCCCGCACGACCCGCAGGGTGTGCTCGTCGTCCCCACGGCCGCCGAGGGCCGAGACGTCGATGCGGATCGAGTTCAGCGGGATGCGGGACAGGTGCGAGACCAGGGTGCGGCCCATGCCGTAGTCGTCCAGGCAGATCCGGACCCCGGCGGCGTGCAGCTCGTGCAGCACCCCGGGCAGCGCGGCGGGCGCGGTGAGCAGGGCGTCCTCGGTCAGCGCCAGGCACAGCCGGTGCGCGGGGAGGTCCGCGGTCACCAGCGCGGTCGCGACGTCGTCGGCGAGCTGGTCCACCTGGACGTGCCCGGCCGGGAGGTCGATGGCCAGCGCCAGCTGCCGCGGCAGGCCGACCGCGTGCGCGGTGGCGGTGGCGAGCACCCAGCGCTGCAGCAGCGCGTCCTGGCCCTGCCGCCCGGCGGCCGCCCACAGCTCGGCCGCGGGCAGCAGTCCGGCCGTGCGGTGCTGCCAGACCGGGACGGCGTGCAGCGAGCGCAGCGGCTCCCCGGTCGTGCCGGCCAGGGTGTAGCGCAGCTGGACGTGCCCCTCGGCCAGGGCGGTGGCGACGTCGGAGTCGGCGACCTGGGCGCCCCGGCCGTCGTCCCAGACGCGCAGGCAGCCCTTGCCGGCCTGTTTGGCTGCGCGCAGCGCGGCGTCGGCCTCGCGGAAGGCCAGCTGGCCGCTGCCCGGGCGCAGCTGCGACACCCCGACGCTGGCCCCGATGGCGAAGGTCCACTCGGCCGTGCGGTGCGGGAGCGCGAGGACGTCGACGATCCGCTGGGCGGCCTCGACGGCCTCGCTGAGGGTGCCCTCGACCAGGACGGCGAACTCGTCGCCCCCCAGCCGGGTCACCACGTCCTGCTCGCGGACGACGGTGCGCAGCCGGCCGGCCACCTCGACCAGCAGGTGGTCACCGGCCTCGTGCCCGGCCTCGTCGTTGACGGCCTTGAACCCGTCGAGGTCGAGCACCAGCAGGCAGCGTTCGGTGGTCCCGCCGGCCATCTGCTGGAACAGCATCGCCCGGTTGGGCAGCCGGGTCAGGTGGTCGGTGTAGGCCATCCGCTCCAGCTCGCGCTCCCGGCGGCGGCGGGTGGTGACGTCGCGCAGCTGCAGGACCCGGCGGTCCCCGGCGGCGCGGTCGTGGTGGGTGACCTCGAGGTCGGTGGGCTCGCCGTCGGCGTCGGTGACGCGGAAGTGCAGCACGGCGCCGGCGGTCAGCGCCGCCCCGACCCGCTGGTGGTCCTCGGCGTCGACCCGGTCCAGCAGCGACCCCGACAGCGGGCCCTCGGCGGGCAGGCCGAGCAGGTGGCGGGCGGCGCGGGAGGCGAACTGCAGCCGGTGGTCGCCGTCGACGATGGCGACCCCGTCGGAGGAGGACTCGACCAGCTCGCGGAAGTCCTCCTCGGTGCGCACCAGGTCCTCGATGAGGCGACCGCTGTCCCGGATCCGCAGGGTGTTGCGCAGCAGCAGCAGCACGACGACGCCCGCGGTGCCGACGACCGCCGCGGCCGACAGCGGCTGCCCGCGCAGCACGGCCGAGACCAGCACCACCGGCAGCCCCACGGTGGCCCCGACGGTGATCGCCAGGCCGAGGAAGTTGACCCGGGGGGCGCCGGCGCGCGGGTCCTCGTGCCGGCTGCAGGACAGCGGCGAGGACGTGATCGCCAGGACCGAGGCCTCCAGCGCCAGGACCACCGCGACGTCCCCGACGGCCTGCCAGGCCTGGGAGGGGTCGGCGATGCCCAGCGCGAGCATCACCGTGGCCAGCGCGATCAGCGAGGTCGAGGCGATCATCGCCGTCGCCGACCGGCGCAGGGCGCGGGTGGACACGGTGCACAGCGCCCCCGCGGTGCCGACGGCGACCGCGGCGTACACGCCGTAGGCGGCCGCCAGCGGGGTGACGTCGGCGGCGGGGGAGAAGACCAGCACGTCGCTGACCACCAGCAGCGAGGCGGTGACCATCGCGCCGTCGACGAGCGGGGCCGGCCAGCGGGTGCTGCGCACCTGGCTGGCCAGCAGCCCGCAGACCAGCGGGGGGATGCAGACGGCCGGGAGCAGCAGCACGTCCCCGACGCCGACCTCGCCGAACGCGGGGGTGAGCCCGGTCCCGGTGAGCAGGCTGGCCGTGGCGAACAGGGAGCCACAGACGGCCATCAGCCGCCAGGGCACCAGGGTGCGGCGGTCCATGCCGCGGGTGGCCCGGGAGGCGCGCACCGCCGCGGCGCTGCCGACGACGCCCAGCACCAGGTTGTCCCACTGCCGGCCGCTGCCGTCGGGCGCCGACAGCGGCACGGCGACGACCAGGGCCAGCAGGGCCAGGAGCAGGCTGACCGCCCCCGCGGTCGACACCCGCCTCACGACGGGCTCCCGCCGGGCAGGGCGAGGACGCCGTCCAGCCGGGCGGTCAGGTCGGCGGCCTCGATGGGGCGGGCCAGCAGGAAGCCCTGCACGAAGCGGTGGCCCATGTCGCGCAGCAGCTGCAGCTCGGCGGTGGTCTCCACGCCCTCGACGACGACGTCCATCCCCAGGCTGCTGCCCAGGTGCAGGACCGAGCGGCACAGCGCCCGCCGCTGCGGGTCGACCTCGATCTGGGCGAGGAACTGGCGGTCCATCTTGAGCACGTCGATCGGTAGCCCGACCAGGTAGGCCAGCGAGGACCAGCCGGTGCCGAAGTCGTCCACCGCGATCCGGACGCCCAGCCGGCGCAGGGCCAGCAGCTCGTCGGTGACGTGGGTGGCGTCCAGCAGCACCGACTCGGTGAGCTCGAGGGTGAGCCGGGAGGCGGGCAGCCCGCTGGCCGCCAGCGCGTCCAGGACGTCGGTGAGCAGCTCTCCGCTGCGGACGTGCCGGGCCGAGACGTTGACCGCGACGGCCAGCGACGAGCCGGGCAGCGCGGCGACGGTCGCCGTGGCGGTGCGCAGCACCCAGCGACCCAGCGTCACCACCAGCGAGGACTCCTCGGCCAGTGGCACGAACTCCGCGGGGGACACCGCACCCCAGGTGGGGTGCTGCCAGCGCAGCAGGGCCTCGACGGAACCGGTGCGGTGCAGTGCCAGGTCCACGACGGGTTGGTAGACCAGCCGCAGCTCGTCGCGGTCCAGCGCACCGGCCAGGTCGTGGCGCAGGGCGTCCCGCCGGTTCTGCGCGATGAGCAGGGCCACCGAGTGCCGGCGGACCCGGCCCGGTCCGGCGGCGCGGGCGCTCACCATGGCCACGTCGGCGCGGCGCAGTGCCTCACCGGCGTCGGTGTCGCCGTCCAGCGGGATGACGCCGGCCGAGGCCGACACCCGCAGCCCGGCGACGGGGTGGTCGGCGTCGACGGTGGCGGTGAGCCGGTTGGCGACGGTCTCGGCGTCCGCGACGCTGCCGGTGACGACGACGGCGAACTCGGCGGGCCCGGACCGGACCAGCCAGTCGTCGCCGCGGAGCACGCGGGAGAAGCGGCCGGCCAGCTCGACCAGCACCGCCGGGGGTGCCTCGTCCCCCGCGCTGCCGTCGGGCAGGCCGGTCAGCCCGACCATCACCAGGGAGTTCGCCGTCCCGGGGGCGCGGAGCAGGTGGGCCAGTCGCTGCACCAGCGCGGCCCGGTTGGGCAGGCCGGTGACCGGGTCGGTGGTGGCGACCAGCGGGCGGTCGGTGTCGTCGGGGGTGACGGCCTCCCGGGTGACGTCGCGGCAGTGCAGCACCAGCGCGCCCACGTCGGGGTCCTCCCGCAGGTCCCGGATCCGGACCTGGATCAGCCGCCAGCCACCGTCGGTGTGGCGGAGGCGGGCGGTGCGGGTGCGGCCCTCGGCGGTCTCGTCGCGGTCGGTCGCGCTCAGGGCGGTGACCAGTCCGGGGGCGTCGTCGGGGTGGACGGTGGCGGTGAGCTCCTGGCCCACGGTGCGGCCGGGGTCGAGCCCGAGCAGGTCGGTGAGGGCGCTGGAGGACCAGGTCACCCGGAGCCGGTCGTCCAGGATGACGACCGGGTCGACGCTGGAGCGGACCAGCGTGCGGAAGTAGGCCTCGCTGCGCTGCAGCCTGTCCGTCAGGGCCTGCTGGTCGCGCCAGGACACCGCCTGGTGGACGACGAGCAGCACCAGACCCAGGACGCCGAGGCTGAGCCCGACCCGGTCGACGGTGCCGGTGCTGACCACGGTCAGCAGCAGCAGCGAGCCGCCGGCCAGGGCGGTGAGGTGCGGCAGCAGTGCGCTCAGCGGCGACCGCAGCGCGTCGCTGCCCCGCTCGGGCAGCGGCGCGCGGTCGCTGCGGGCGGCCAGCAGCAGGAAGCCGGCGCCCAGCACGCCGGCCACCGAGGTGACCGGGTGCGGGGTCTGGCTGTCCGGGGACAGGACGGGCAGCAGGGCGCCCAGGGCGCTGGCCAGGGCGTTGGCGAGCTGGCCGGCGAGGGCGAGCAGCGCGGTGCGGCGCTGCGGCCCGGCGCTGCTGGTGACGACGAGCAGGCTGGCGCCGGTGGTGAGCGCCAGCGTCGAGCCGAGGGCGTAGAGGGTGACCCCGCGCATGGTGCCCACGTCGATGCCGCCGCCGGTGACCAGGATGAAGAGGGTCAGCAGGCACAGCAGGCAGGCGATGACGAACAGCGACAGCGAGCTGACCAGCTGGGCCCGCACGCCTGCCCAGGTGCCGCGCGGGATGAGCAGGCCCAGGGGCACCAGCGCGAGCAGCATCCCCGGCAGGGCGCCGAACGTCGGGGGGACGGCGTCCCCGGCGACCAGCTGGACCGTCGCGGACCCGAGCAGGGCCGCGATCGTGGTGCCGGCGTACCAGCGCCAGACCGCCGGTCGGACGCTGTCCGAGGCGGCGTGGACGGTGGCCAGGGAGGCGCCGGCGATGCCGCCGAGGGTCAGCAGGAGCAGCAGGGTGTGCCCGACCAGGCCGGGGACGGCTCCCGCGACGAGGATCGCGGCGACCAGCAGGGCCGTCAGCGCAGCCGGCCGGCGGAGAGGTGCGGCGAGGGACCCGACAGGCGCCGAGAGGGCGAGGGGGCCGGTGGTCACGCACTCACTCTCGGGTGTCCGGAGGGCCAGGTGGAGCGACAGGGGCGACGAGTCACCCGATGGGGGAACTCAGGGTCACCGATGCGTTACACGTTTCGGCGGGTCGGTGCAGGGGGAAGAGACGCAGACCACTACATTCGCCCCACACGCACCACCACTCCCAACCGCGAGGTCCCGATGATGTGGCTCTGGCTCGTTCTCTCGTGGTCGTTGATCGCCTGCGCCGCCGGCGCCTGGATGGGCACCGCCATGCGCATCGCCGACCGGAACGACGCTGCCCGGCACGAGGTCGACCTGTGGGCCGCGGGCGCTCTGGGAGAGCACACGCCCACTCGCTGACCCGGCGGGATCTGCGGTCAGTCGCTCCCGCAACCCGCCGAGCAGGTGGGTGCGGGGGCGGTGGTGACCGATGTGCTGCCGGCCGTCGAGGACGCCGTCGGTCCGGGGGTGTCCGACGGGGGCGTGACCCCCGACGCGGGGGTCTCGGTGTCCGCCGCGTCGGGTGACGCCTCGGGTGACGTGCTCGAGCTCGGGGCGGGTGTCACGGTCGCCGGGGTCGGCTCGGGTGTCGTCGTCGTCGCGTCGGCCGGCGTGGTGGTGGACGCCGGGGTCTCGTCGTCCAGCGGTGAGGTGGGTGCCGGGACGACGGAGGAGGGTGCCGGGACGACCGTGGGCGTCGGCGACGGCGGGGGAGCCCCGTCCTGGGTCTCCGCGGCGTTCTCCACTCCCGTGGGCGTCGGCGACCGTTCGTCCTGGGTCGCCTGGTGCACGAGGACCACGGTCGGGACGGCGAGGAAGCTCAGGGTCCAGATGACCAGCGCCTTCGGCAGCCAGCGCAGGTCCCGACGGCCGGGGGCCGCCCTGCGGTGACCGCTGCGGCGGGTGCTCCCCCTGGAGCTGCCTCGACGGGTCTGCTGGTCCACGTGTGTTGCCCCCGGTCGCTCGTGTGTGACCGACGGTAGTGAGCTGGGCCGACGGGGGTCCAGTCGTCCCGGCGTGTTCCGCGGCGACCCGCCGAGGGTGGTCGGCGCCGGGCCGGTCGGACCGCCCGCGGTGTTCGGGCGCCAGTGGCGCCGGGCGGTCAGGGGGTCGGCGGGCCCGTGGGCGCCGGGGGCGTGCCGACCGGCTCGCTCGTGGGTCCGGCCGTCGGCGCCACGGGCTCCGTGGTGGGGGACGTCGACCCGGGGCTGGGGACGACCTCGGTGACGGTGTCCATCGGCGGGCCGCCGCCCGGCGTCCCCTGGGTCTCCGCGGTCGACGGGGCAGGGGTGACCGCTGCCGTCTGGGCGCCCGACGCCGGACGGGGTGCAGGTGAGGACGCCGAGGTGCGGCTCGCGGAGGTCGCCCGCTGACTGCCCCCGCTCCCCGGGGTGCCTGGGCTGATGACGATGGTGCTCATCGGCGGGGTGGGCAGCGGAGCCTCGGTGGTGGTGGGCGCCGGGGCAGTCGTCGGGACGGCCTCGGTACGGGCTGCCTCGTCGGTGGCCGGCCCGGCCGCGGCGCCGCTGCTGAAACCGCTGGTCATCAGGACGGCGGCGACGATGCCCAGGACACCGGCACCCACGCCGGCCGGGACCCAGCGGCTCCGGGAGGGCCGGGTGACCAGGACGCGGTGCGAGCCGGTGGTGGAGAGGTCGTCCGCGTCGTCGGGGCCGACGGCGGCGTGCCGCCCCGTCTCGCTGCCGGTGGACCAGCTGCCCGTCTCCGGCCCGGCGGACCAGCTGTCCGTCCACGGCTCGCGGGCGACGGCGGCCGCGACCCCGCCGGTGAGGTCGGCGTGCCGCCCCGAGTCCACCAGGTCGGTCACGGGCGGGTGGACGCGCGTCTCGTCGTCCGAGGTGTCGACGGCAGCGTGTCGACCGCTGTCCCCGGGCCGCGGCGCGTCGATCGGGCGCCGGGTGACGGGCGGGACCGGGGGGAGGGTCCGCCGGGGCGTCTCGGTCAGGTCTGGCATCGCCGTGCGCCCCCATGTGTGCCGTCCGGGACCACTCTCCCGGGCGACCGGCATCGTGACACTCCGGAGGCACCCGAGTACAGAGACGTCAGCGTGTCGCGGCGCGACCCGCGCCCCCCGTGTCCCGTGCGTCCCGTGGCACACGATGGCCACCCCGGCGCCGTCTACCGTTCACCCGTGGTCCGGTGGCTGTGTGCTCTCGTCGCGGCCTTCGTCGTGTCCGGGTTCGCCTACCTCCTGGTGACCGGCCGGTACGCCAACGACGGCCCCGTGCTCCTGCAGCTGACCGTGACGCACGGCCTGCACGCGGGGGACCTGTTCATCGTCGCGGGGTGGGTGGTCGCGATGGCGGCGCTGGCCCTGCTGCTCCGGACCCCGCACCCCGTCCGGGGCTGACCCCGCCGGGCCCGGGGGTCTCGAGGGTGACCCCCGGCAGGCCCCTCCCGCTGCGCACGCCGGCGTGACCGGTGGCACCATCCAGGCGGTGAAGACCTGGCTCGACTCCTGGCCGCTGTACCGCCAGCTGACCGGTGACGACCCCCTGGGTCGCGGTCACTCGGCGCGGAGCAAGGCGACCGAACACACCACCAGCCGGACGGCGACCGCCGACCGGGTGGTCAAGTCCATCTGCCCCTACTGCGCGGTGGGCTGCGGCCAGCGGGTGTTCGTCAAGGACGAGCAGATCGTGCAGATCGAGGGCGACCCGGACTCCCCGGTCAGCCGCGGACGCCTCTGCCCCAAGGGCAGCGCGAGCAAGTCCCTGGTCACCTCCCCGACCCGGACGACGACGGTCAAGTACCGCCGTCCCTACGGCACGGAGTGGGAGGACCTGGAGCTCGACGTCGCGATGGAGATGATCGCCGACCGGGTGCTCGCCGCCCGGGAGGAGGGCTGGCAGGAGTTCGACGGTGACCAGCGGGTCAACCGCACCATGGGGCTGGCCAGCCTCGGTGGCGCGACGCTGGACAACGAAGAGAACTACCTGATGAAGAAGCGGGGCCACGAACTTCCAGCAGGACCTGGTCAACAGCGACTGCATCGTCATCGAGGGCTCGAACATGGCCGAGTGCCATCCCGTCGGGTTCCAGTGGGTGATGGAGGCCAAGGCGCGGGGCGCCAAGGTCATCCACATCGACCCGCGCTTCACCCGGACCAGCGCGCTGGCCGACACCCACGTGCCGCTGCGCGTGGGCACGGACATCGCGTTCCTGGGTGGGCTGATCTCCTACGTCCTGGAGAACGAGCTCGACTTCCGCGAGTACGTCACGGCGTTCACCAACGCCTCCTCCATCGTCGGTGAGGACTTCGTCGACACCGAGGACCTGGGCGGCCTGTTCTCCGGCTGGGACGACGAGTCCAGCAGCTACGACAAGACCAGCTGGCAGTTCGAGGGTGCGCACGAGCCCTCGGCGACCGGCACCGACGAGATCGACCCGCCCGCGCCCGACGCCGACGCGGTGGGCAAGCCGCGCACCGACCCGACGCTGCAGCACCCCCGCTGCGTCTACCAGGTGATGAAGCGGCACTTCGCCCGGTACACCCCGCAGATGGTCGCCGACGTGTGCGGCATCGAGCCCGAGGTGTTCCTCGACGTCGCCCGCGCGGTGACGGCGAACAGCAACCGGGAGCGGACGACGGCCTGGGTCTACTCGGTGGGCTGGACGCACCACACCGTGGGCGTGCAGTACATCCGCACCGCCGGCATCCTGCAGGCCCTGCTGGGGAACATGGGCCGTCCCGGCGGCGGCATCCTCGCGCTGCGCGGGCACGCCTCCATCCAGGGCTCGACCGACATCCCGACGCTCTACAACCTGCTGCCCGGCTACCTGCCGATGCCGCACGCCGCCGAGCACACGTCCCTGGACGAGTACTGCGCGGTCGGGGACCGGATGGCCGGCTTCTGGGGCAACACCCGGTCCTACACGGTCAGCCTGCTCAAGGCCTGGTTCGGCGACGCCGCGACGGCGGAGAACGACTACGCCTTCGACATGCTGCCCAAGATCAACGGTGACCACGGCTCCTACCGCCAGGTCGCGGACATGATCCAGGGCAAGATCCCCGGCTACTTCCTGGTCGGGGAGAACCCGGCCGTGGGCCACGCGAACGGCAAGATGCAGCGCCTGGGGCTGGCGAACCTGGACTGGCTCGTCGTCCGGGACCTGCAGATGATCGAGTCGGCGACCTTCTGGAAGACCGCACCGGAGATCGAGACCGGCGAGCTGGTGACCGAGCAGATCGGCACCGAGGTCTTCTTCATGCCCGCCGCCTCGCACACGGAGAAGGAAGGCACCTTCACCAACACCCAGCGGCTGCTGCAGTGGCACCGCCAGGCGGTCCAGCCGCCGGACGACGCCCGCAGCGACCTGTGGTTCTACTTCCACCTGGGCCGCATCCTGCGCGAGCGGCTCGCCGACTCGACCGACCCGCGCGACGTCCCGCTGCTGTCGCTGACCTGGGACTACCCGACGCACGGCCCGCTGGTCGAGCCCAGTGCCGAGGCGGTGCTGCGCGAGATCAACGGCGTCGGGCCCGACGGCAGGACGCTCAGCTCCTACACCGAGCTCAAGGACGACGGGTCCACGACGGCCGGCTGCTGGATCTACACCGGCGTCTACGCCGACGAGGTCAACCAGTCCGACCGGCGCCGTCCCGGCCGCGAGCAGGACTGGGTGGCGGCCGAGTGGGGCTGGGCGTGGCCGGCGAACCGCCGCACGCTCTACAACCGCGCGTCCGCGGACGCCGAGGGCAAGCCGTGGAGCGAGCGCAAGGCCTACGTCTGGTGGGACGAGGAGGCGCAGCGCTGGACCGGGCACGACGTGCCGGACTTCGAGGCGACCAAGCCGCCGTCCTACCGGCCCGAGCCGGGTGCGACGGGGCCCGACGGCATCTCCGGGGCCGACGCGTTCATCATGCAGAACGACGGGAAGGCGTGGCTGTTCGCGCCGTCCGGGCTGGCGGACGGGCCGCTGCCCACGCACTACGAGCCCGACGAGTCCCCGGTGCCCAACGCGCTCTACGAGCAGCAGGCCAACCCGGGCCGGGAGGTCATCGAGGCCGCCTGGAACCGGAGCAACCCGCCGACCAGCCCGGTCTACCCGTACGTGTTCACCACCTACCGGCTCACCGAGCACCACACCGCCGGCGGGATGAGCCGCACGCTGCCCTACCTGTCCGAGCTGCAGCCGGAGTTCTTCGTCGAGGTCAGCCCGCAGCTGGCCGCTGAGCGGGGGCTGGAGAACGCCGGGTGGGCCACCCTGGTCAGCGCCCGGACGGCGATCGAGGCCCGGGTGCTGGTCACCGAGCGGATGCGTCCGCTCAAGGTGGGCGGCGGGAAGGTCGTGCACCAGATCGGCGTCCCGTACCACTGGGGCGAGCAGGGCCTGTCCACCGGCGACAGCGGCAACGACCTGTTCGGCGTCGTGATGGACCCCAACGTGCACATCCAGGAGTCCAAGGTCGCCACCTGCGACATCCAGCCCGGACGCCGCCCGCGGGGTCCGGCCCTGGTCGACCTGGTCGAGTCCTACCGCGAGCGGGCCGGGGTGAAGTCGGGCCGGGTGCCCGTCGGCGGGCGCTCCCCGGTCGAGGAGACGAACATGACGGGGGAGGACGCGCCGGCAGCCGAGACCACGCAGCGCCGCCCGTCCGACAGCTGGGAGGGGACAGCGTGACCAGCATCAGCTCCGCGAGCCCCGCGTTCACCGGGAACGACCCGGAGAACAGGCTCTTCGGACCACTGCCCGACGTGACCGGCGAGGCCGGCTACGAGGACGACCACCCGGCCCGGGTCGGGTTCTTCACCGACACCAGCGTGTGCATCGGGTGCAAGGCCTGCGAGGTCGCCTGCAAGGAGTGGAACACGCTCCCGATGGACGACGCCGACGGCAACCGTGACGCCATGGGCCTGTCCGGGATGTCCTACGACAACACCGGCATGCTCGGTGCGAACTCGTGGCGGCACGTGGCCTTCGTCGAGCAGTCGCGTGCCGTGGACCTGCCGATGCCCTCGATCGGGCTGCCCGCCGCACCCGGCCAGGGCACCGACGGCGGCGGTGGCTGCGGCGGGTCCTGCGGGAGTGCCGAGTCCCCGTCGCACGGGGCGGCGGACGGCACCACGGTGGCCCAGCACGACGTGCTGAACGCCCAGGCGCTGTCCTCCTTCGACCCGCAGACGTCCCAGTCGGCCGACCGGGAGATCCGCTGGCTGATGTCCAGCGACGTCTGCAAGCACTGCACGCACGCCGGCTGCCTGGACGTGTGCCCGACCGGGGCGCTGTTCCGGACCGAGTTCGGCACCGTCGTCGTGCAGGACGACATCTGCAACGGCTGCGGCTACTGCGTGCCGGCTTGCCCGTACGGCGTGATCGACCAGCGCAAGGACGACGGCCGGGTCTTCAAGTGCACGATGTGCTACGACCGGCTGACCGACGGTCTGCAGCCGGCCTGCGCGACGGCGTGCCCCACCCAGTCGATCCAGTTCGGCGACCTGGAGGAGCTGCAGGCCCGGGCCGACGCACGTCTGGCGACCCTGCAGGGCCAGGGCGTGGAGACGGCGCGGCTCTACGGCCGGGACACCGACGACGGCGTCGGGGGAGCGGGGGCCTTCTTCCTGCTGCTGGACGAGCCGGAGGTCTACGGCCTGCCGCCGGACCCGGTGGTGACCACCCGAGACCTGCCCTCGATGTGGCGGCACGCCGCCGGTGCGGCCGCGATGCTGGTCGGCATCGCGGTGACCTCGTTCCTGGGACGCCGGCGGTGACCGGCCCGCAGCACGGCCCGGAGGTGACCCAGGAGCAGAGCCCGGGTCTGTCGGAGACCGGGGTGCCCGCCGAGGCCGTCGACGCACCGCTGGACCACCGCCCGGGCACCTCCGGGGTGGCGACGCCGGGCGGCGGCTGGCGCAAGGCCGACGGCCCCTCCGCGCTGAAGCGGGAGAAGCGCAAGCGCAAGGGCGGTGGCCGCCGCGGTGGTGCCCGCGACGGCGACCCGACGGTCGGCGACGCGGACTTCCAGTCCTACTACGGCCGGCAGATCGTGAAGTCCGCCGTCTGGAAGACCCCGGACGTGCCGCTCTACCTGTTCCTGGGTGGTGCGGCCGGCTCGGCCTCGGTGCTGGGCGCGATGGCCGAGTTCACCGACCGCCCGGCGCTCGCCCGGACCGCGCACCTCATCGCCGGTGGCGGGGCGATCGCCTCGGTCGGCTTCCTGATCCACGACCTGGGACGGCCGGAGCGGTTCCTGCACATGCTGCGGGTGTTCAAGCCGACGTCGCCGCTGAGCGTGGGCTCCTACATCCTGTCCCCGTTCAGCGCGTTCACCGGTGCCACGGCGGCCCTGCACCTGCTGGGCCAGGTCCCCGCGGTGCGCGGCTCGTCGGGCTGGGTCCCGCGGCTGGTGCGGTCCGTGGGGCTGCGCCGGACGGTGGGTGTCGCGGGAGCGGCGTTCGGGGGGCCGATGGCGGCCTACACCGCGGTGCTGCTGGCCAACACCGCGACGCCGTCCTGGCACGAGCCCGGCGACCAGCTGCCGTTCGTGTTCACCGGCTCCGGGCTCGCCGCCGGTGGTGGCCTGTCGATGGTCTTCACGCCGGTCGACCAGGCCGGCCCGGCCCGCAAGGCCGCCGTGGTCGGTGCCGCGGTCGAGCTGGTGGCGATGCACAAGGTGGAGCACGACCACGGCATCGTCTCCGAGCCCTTCCACATCGGCCGGGCCGGGACGCTGCTGCGCCTGGCGAAGGCCTGCACCGCGACCGGTGCGGTCGGCGCGGCGGTCCTGGGCGGCCGGCGTTGGGGCGCGGTCGCCTCCGGTGTGCTGCTGGCCGCGGGCTCGGCGCTGACCCGGTTCGGGGTGTTCGACGCCGGCATGGCGTCGTCCAAGGACCCGAAGTACGTCGTCGTGCCGCAGCGGGCCCGGATGGCCGCACGCGCCGAGGCAGCGGCCGCGGAGGCTGCGGCAGCGAGCTGAGCGCGGTGGGCCGCGCCCACCTCACCGCAACGACACAGCGGGCCCTCCCCGGGATGGGGAGGGCCCGCTGTCGTGGGTCGGTCTGCCTCAGCAGCGCTTGCCGGGGTAGGCCACCTCGTAGGTCTGGCTCACGGGGACGCCGTCGACGGTGGCGGTGGCCGTGACGGTGGCCGTGCCGGCCGGGACGCGCTTGGCCTTGGAGCTCAGGAACGCGACCGACTGCTCGCCGGGCTGCACGGTGGTGTCGACGCGCTGGCCGTAGGGGGTCCCGTAGGTCAGGTCGACGACGACGTCGTCGCCGTTGCGGCCACCGACGACCACGACCGCCTTGCCCAGCAGGCACAGGGTGTTGGCGCGGACGTTCTCCACGACCAGACCGGTCCGGGGCGGCTGGACCCCGTTGACGGCGGACGTGTCCGCGGCCAGGGAGGTCGTGGCAGCCAGGATCGCCTGGGACATGATGTCCAGGGCCTTGGTGTCGATGTTGCTCAGGTCGTCACCGGGGGTGTGGTAGTTCGGGTCGTGGATGATCCCGGCCGTCCCGCCGAAGAGCGCGACCTCCTCCTCGGTCTTCACGTCGTCGGCTCCGGTGAACAGGCCCGAGGCCGGGACGCCGTTGGCGATGAAGGCCTGGTAGTCCGAACGGCCGCTGAACTCGGTGTCGACCCAGGCCTGCCCGATGCCGTCGAAGTAGTCGGTGAAGACGTCCTCGGTGGCCTCCGAGCCCTCGGGCACGGTGACCGGGGCCGGGAACGTCGACTGGTCGGCGTCGTAGACGGAGATGACGTAGTTCGGCGAGCCGACCATGTCGAAGTTCAGGTAGGTGGCGATCTCGTCCAGCGTCGTCGGGTCGTTCGCGACGAGGTCGTCGACGTAGTGGGTGGAACCGACCAGGCCGACCTCCTCGGCACCCCACCAGGCGAAGCGCACCTGGTTGTTGAGTGCGTCGTCCGCGAGGCGGACGGCGGTCTCCAGGACGGCGGCGGACCCGCTGCCGTTGTCGTTGATGCCGGGGCCCTCGGGCACGGAGTCCAGGTGGGCGCCGAGCATGACCACGTTGTCGTCACGGCCGGTCGACGTCTCGGCGAGGATGTTGAAGGTCTCGACCGTGGTGGTGACGGTCTGGACCACCAGCGTCGCACTGACGGGCCCCTCGGCCAGGGCCGCGCCGAGCTCGGTGCCCTGCGCCTGGGTGAGGGCGGTGGTGGGCACGAGGCCCGTCGCGCCCTCGACGGTCGGCGACAGCGCCCCGGGGACGTTGTTGTAGAGGACGACGCCCGCAGCGCCGGCCGCAGCGGCGGTCTGCACCTTGACGGAGAACAGGCAGGACCCGCGGCTGACCAGGGCGATGGACCCCGTCAGGTCGACGCCCTCGTAGGCCGCGGCGTCGCAGCCGAGCCGGCCGGCGTCGACCGGCTGGACCAGGGACCCGGTGAGGCCGGCGACCGGGGTGTCCGGGCTCCCTGCGACCGCGGTGCCGAGGTCGTCCGCGGAGACGACGGGGGTGGTGGTGAGGGTCGAGGTGACGTCCTGCTCGGAGACGTCGAAGTACTGGCGCTCCGGGGCGTAGCCGGCGGCGCGCAGCGTCGTCTCGATGTAGGCCGCGGAGGCCTCGTAGCCGGGGGTGCCGAGGGCCCGGTTGCCGCCGTTGGCGTCGGCGATCGACTGCAGCGCCTCGAGGTGGTCGTAGACGGCGTCCCCGATCGCGGGTGCGACGGGGGCCGGGGCGGGCGCGGCTGCGGCGGGGAGGGCGGCGAACACGCCGACGGACAGCAGTCCGACGCTCGCCGCCGAGGCGACGGCAGTTCTCATCGACTTCACGCGGAGGTCCTCCAGGGGGTCGGTCGGTCACCCGGTCGGGTGGTCGGCGAGACGGGTACTGGCACTGCCGGTGACCGTAAGGTGCCGCCGGGTCACCGGGTGGGGCCTCCGGGACGGCTGGTGGGGATGGGGTTCGACGTTCGGCGCGAGCACCCTGCAGGCCTGGTCCGGCCGCGGTCGCACCGGTCCGACCGTGTCAGTGGCACGGGCCGCGGACGGGCGTGTCGCGCAGCCTCAGGCGGTGTCGCGCGGTGAGGGCCGGTCCGGGGAGCCCTTCCCCGAGGCGCGCCTGGCAGTGCCGAGAGCCACGCCGATCGCCGCGCCCGTGCTGTTGAGCAGGACGTCGCGGACCGAGGGCACCCGGTCGGTCAGGACCAGCGCCTGCGTC
The DNA here is from genome assembly GCF_001424485.1 of Modestobacter sp. Leaf380. Lineage (GTDB taxonomy): Bacteria > Actinomycetota > Actinomycetes > Mycobacteriales > Geodermatophilaceae > Klenkia. The sequence goes on along the minus strand of NZ_LMQC01000012.1, from coordinate 807,759 downwards.
GCCTCGATGCCCACGGACACGGCGACGCAGGCGACCCAGACCGCGACAGGACGCCACCGTGGCCACGCCAGCACGGCCAGGGCGGCCAGGGGGAGGAAGAGGAGCACGTTGAAGACCTGCTCGGTCGGCGCCCGGACAGTGATGGTGGAGCGTCCGGTCAGGACGCCGACGACGGTGGAGGTGGCGTCCAGCAGGGAGACCGGGAGGGGGCCCAGGGTGAGGGCGCCAGCACCGACGAGGAGCAGGGCCAGCGTCCACCGCGCTGCCCGTGGCCCCACTGCATCAGGCTAGCCCGACCCGCCGTCCCCTCCCGCCCATCCGCAGCGACCCGGACTGGTGAGGTGGCGGACCGTCCGGTACCGGTGGGGCCCGGCACGTGCCAGGGTGCGTGTACCGGGGTCTGCCCGAGGTGGACGAGGACGGTGGTCGGGCGTGGAGGACGTGGGCTTCGTCGTCGTCAGCTCGGCGGGACCCCAGGCGCTGCGGGCCGCCGGCGCCCGGGCCGCCCTGGCCGTGTCCGCGGGGCCGGAGCGGGTGGTCGAGTCGTCGGCCAACGCCGGGTCCGTGCGCTACGACGTCGTCGGCGCCGGGGGTGTCCTGCTCCTGGTCCTGCGGGTTAGCTGGCACGAGCTCGGGTCCGGGACGCGGCGCGTCACGTTGTCGGTGCACGGGCAGCGGGAGCAGCGACGTCGGGTCTTCGGCCGCGTGGTCGGGCGGGCACGCGTGCCCGGTCGGCAGGCTGCGGCAGCGTTCACCCGGGAGCTCAGGGCGCAGCTCTCCTGACCCCTCGCACCCACAGACTGTGTCGGCGCAGAAGCAGTCTGTGATGTCCCCCACGCCGCAGGGTGAGAGTCACCGCTCCTGGCTGTGACGCTTCGTGATGGGTGCAGGTGAGACGGACGGTTCACACCCACCCGTCGTGTGTACACAGTGGTACCGGATCGTGAAGAACTGATTACCCGGTGTGTCTGCTGGACGCAGGGGGGTGCATCCGGGGTCTACTCGGTGCGCACGGTCGCTGGAGCGGTCCTCCGGCGGCTCGGGGGAGTGCGCAGCCGAAGACATCGACGGAACGAGGACCTGACCCGTGACTGCCCTGCTGGTGGCCAACGACGGTGGGCACCTGATGCAGCTGGTGACCCTCGCCCCCCGCCTCCCCGTCGGTGAGGACCGGCTCTGGATGTCGGTCCCGACCGCCCAGACGCGTTCCTTGCTCGCCGGCGAGCAGGTCCAGTGGATGGACCCGGCGCCCACGCGCGACTGGCGCGCCGTCGCCAGCAACGCCTGGAAGGCGCGCGCCACGTTCCGCGACCGGGACATCTCCGCCGTGGTGTCCACCGGCGCGAGCCTGGCGCTGTCGGTCATGCCCGTCGCCCGCGCGCACGGCGTGCCCTGCTACTACCTGGAGAGCGCGACCCGCGTGCACGGTCCGTCCGTGTCCGGCAAGCTGCTGCGCCGGTTCCCCGGCATCCACATGTTCACCCAGCACGAGACCTGGGCCGACCGGCACTGGTCCTACGGCGGTTCGGTCTTCGACGGCTACGAGGGCGTGACCCTGGAGCGCGCGGACGACACCACCGAGATCCGCCGCATCGTCGTGTCCCTGGGCACCTCGGAGTCCTACGGCTTCCGGCGGCTGGTCGAGCGCCTGGTGCAGGTCATCCCGGCCGGTGTCGAGGTGCTCTGGCAGACCGGTTCGACCGACGTCAGCGGGCTGGGCATCGACGCCCGGCCCCGGGTGCCCGCCGCCGAGCTCTTCGCCGCCATGGCCGACAGCCAGGTCGTCATCGCCCACGCCGGCACGGGCAGCGCCCTGGCCGCGCTGCAGGCCGGCCGCTTCCCGGTGCTGGTGCCGCGCCGCCCCGAGTTCGACGAGCACGTCGACGACCACCAGCTGCAGATCGCCGGCTTGCTCAGCGAGCGGGGCCTGGCGGCGACCTCCGAGGTCGAGGGCGTGACCATCGAGCTGCTCCGCGCGGCTGCCGCCACCCGGGTGCGGAACCGGGCGAACGCGGCGCCGTTCAGCCTGGCGTGAGCGGCACAGACGCCGTCGAGGACCACGCGTCTGGCGCACGATCGGCAGTGTCCGGGAGCGCCTGTCGCTCCGCGGACGTCGCTGGGAGCGAGGAGCGGCGACATGCCTGACGTCGAGCTCTTCCACTGGAACCCGCGCCGTCGGAGGTCACGGTTCCTCCCGAAGAGCGTCACGAGGCCCGTGGACAACTTCGGCGACCTGCTGGGCCCGATCGTGGTGCAGGAGATGCTCCGTCGGTCAGGTGCCGGGGAGGCGGCCGCTGATGCGCGCTTGCTGTCCATCGGCTCTGTCCTCCATTTTGCCCAACCGGGGGACGTTGTCTGGGGCTCCGGCGTCAACGGCAAGAACCTGGACCATCCGGTCGGTTGCGATCGGCTTGACGTGCGTGCCGTGCGAGGGCCGAGGACCCGTGACGTCCTCCTGGGCTCGGGCGTGCAGGTGCCCGAGGTGTATGGGGATCCCGGCGTCCTCGTGGGCCGGCTGTGGTCGCGGACGACACTCTCGCGTGGCCGTGCGCGGCGCCGGCTCACTGTCGTCCCCAACCTGCATGACGTCCCCGCCCACCGCAGGCACCCGGACTTCGTTGACCCCCGCGCCCCCGTCTGGGACGTCCTGGGTCGTATTGCCAGCAGCGACATGGTGGTTGGGTCCTCCCTCCACGGGATCGTCGTCGCTGAGAGCTTCGGGATCCCCGCGCGGCTGGTGCTCCCTGGTGCGGAGCCCGCCTTCAAGTACTTGGACTACTACGAGGGGACCGGTCGGACTGCACCCGCCTTCGCGTCCTCGGTCGAAGAGGCGATCGAGATGGGCGGCGAGGCCGCGCCGGTTGTCGACGAGGCCCTGATCGCGAGCTTCCCGGTCGAACTGTGGCGATGACGTTCTCCCGGACTGGCCGCTGGGCTCTCGCGGCCGGGGTGGTGACAGTGGGTGTGTCACGGGCGGCGCGGCGCAGGAGGTTATTGGTCGGACGCTCGAACGGACCCGTTCGGGTGCTTCAGTCAGTGAGGTTGGGTGGCGCCCATCCGAGCTACATGGACCACGTCGCCGGTCAGCTCGATCCCCGTCGTGTCGTGGTCTCTTCCTTCTCCTACCGAGCCGCGCTGCTCGACGACTGGGACGTCCTCCACGTGCACTGGCCCGAGAACCTCGTGCGTCACCGGAGGAAGACCCGCGCCTGGGTCCGGACCGCACTGCTCGTCGCCTTGCTGTGTCGGGTGCGGTTCCGTGGGTCAGGGGTCGTTCGCACGCTGCACAACGTGGCCCCGCACGAGGAAGGGGGTCTGGTGGAGCGCACTGTCCTGACGCTCCTCGATCGCAGCGTCACCTGTCACGTCCGGCTCAACGAGGCGACACACGGCCGGGCGGACACCCCGATGGTGACCATCCCGCACGGTCACTACCGCGCCGAGATGGCTGGGCCGTCCAACGGCTCACACGCGGCTGGGCGGGGCTTGATGTTCTTCGGTTTCTTGCGTCCCTACAAGGGGATCGACGCTCTGGTGAGTGCCTTCGCGGACGTCAGTGACCCCGAGGAGCGCCTGGTCATCGCAGGGGAGCCCGCGGACGAAGCCATGAGGACGTTGGTCGAGCGAGCGGCAGCCTCGGACCCCCGGTTGGAGCTCCACCTCGGTTTCCTGCCCGATGAAGAGCTGGCGGAACTGGTCGCTTCCGTCGCGCTCGTCGTCCTCCCGTACAAAGAGATCCACAACTCGGGGGTGGTGTTCGCAGCCTTGTCCCTGGCCCGCCCCGTGCTGGTGCCCGAGAACGACGTCACTGCGGCGCTCCGCCGCGAGGTCGGGCCAGAATGGGTGCACGGGTTCCACCACCCGCTGGAGGCCGACCACCTGGCCCAGGCCCTGGCGGCGGCCGGCTCTCGCGACGCCGGGATCCGGCCCGACCTCGGCGGCCGGGACTGGTCGGCTGTGGCCGCCCAGTACACGACGGTCTTCGAGGACTGCGCCGGCCGCGCTGTGCAGGAGGACCCCCGATGACGGTCGACGTCGTCGTCGCGCTGGTCTCCGACACCTGGACCGACGCCGTACGCCGCGGCTTCTACTCCACAGCCGATCAGACGTTGGTCACCTTGCGTGCCTCCCCGGAGGTGAGGACCGTTCTGGTGGCTGATCACCCCCGAGGTGTCAAGTCGCAGGTGTACCGCAGGCTCAAGGGAGACCGTCCAGCTCCTCGCGGACCCGGGCTGCGGGGCGTACGACCGTTGAGTCTCCTGACGACCCCGCCGGTCTCCGACGACGGTCTGCGGCGCCGGTACCGGGCCTACGACCTCCAGACTCGTCTCGCGGCGCGGGCACACGGGCTCCAGGAGCCCGCGCTCGTGACCTTCAACCTCTGGCACGCTGCCTACCTGGGGAACGGCTGGGGAGGCCAACGTGTCTTCTACGCGCAAGACGACGAGTCTGCGATCCCCGACCACGCCCCCTACCGGGACCTGACTCTGCGGGCGTACCAACGCATCGCCCGCAGTGGCATGACGGTGGTCGCGGTCTCCCAGGTCCTCCTGGATCGGATCGACCCCAGGGGCCCTGGCCTGGTCATCCCGAACGGTGTGGATCCCGTCCTGTGGTCGCCTAGACCAGAAACGCGGACAGGGCGTCCCCGACCCACCGCGCTCTACGCCGGGACGGTGGACTCTCGACTCGACCTGAGCGCTTTCGAGGCAGTCGCACAGGCGGGGTTTGACGTCCGGGTGGCCGGCCCGGTCGTCGACGTCGCCGTGAAAGGGCGCCTCGAAGCGGCAGAGGGCGTCACGCTCCTGGGTTCGCGGACGCGGCAGGAGATCGTCCGGCTCGCACAGGACAGTGACGTCTGCCTGCTGGCGCACCACCGGACGCCACTGACGGAAGCGATGTCGCCGCTGAAGTTGTACGAGTACCTGGCCTCGGGGACCCCGGTCGTCGCCACGCGCCTGCCGGGCATGGACGTCGACAGTCCCCAGATCCTCTGGGTCGAGCCCGGTGGGGACCACGCAGCGGCCGCACTACGTGCGGTCGCGCGCGAACGACAACCGGAGACAGCACGCCGCGCCTGCGTCGAGGAACTGTCCTGGCGCAGGAGGCACCTCCCCCTCCTAGAGCTCCTGGGCGCGCGCGCGTGAGACTCGGTCGAGTCGTCCTCCTGGCATCGACCTCGTACGAGGGACACCAGCTCTACGACCAGCGCGTTGCCAGAGCCCTGACGGAGTTCGTGGACGTCGTCTACGTCGAGCCGGCCGTGCCGCTGTTCGGACTGGGGCGTTCGGGCCCACACCCGTCGAGGGTCCGGCAGGTCGACGGGCTGCTTGTGGTCTCTCCGCGGATGCTCCCGCGTGGCCGGCGCTCTGGCCTGTCGCTGCTCACGGCACTGTGGACCGCGGCCGTCGTCCGGTGGGTGTGCCGGTCGGAGCCCGCTCCCTCGGTGCTCGTGACCGCCGCGCACCCGCTCACGGTGCGCGCGCTGAGGCCGTGGCGGACCGAGCTCCTGCTCAAGGACGACTACGTCGCGGGCGCCGGCTTGATCAACGTCCCTGCCCGGCGGGTCGAGCGCCACCGGAGAGCGCTCCTGGGGCTGGTCGACGTCGTCTCCGTCGTCTCGCCTGTCCTCGCCCGCGCTGCGGCCTCCATGGGCGCCCGCACGCCAGCTCACGTCATCCCGCCCGGTTGTGAACCCGGAGCGCACAGCGCAGATCCCGCAGCCCTGCTGGCAGACGTGTCCGCGCCACGAGCGGTGTTCATCGGCATGGTGTCCGATCGCATCGACGTGGAGCTCCTGGGCGCCGTGTGCGCGGCTGGGGTGACCGTGTGTGTCGTGGGCCGCCAGCAGACCACCTTCTCGTCCTCGGATTCTTGGGCGCCGCACCTCCGGTCCGGACGCATCAAACTGCTGGGGGAGCAACCTCCAGCAGTCGTCGCGGGTCTGCTCCGCGCGAGCGACGTGGGGCTGTTGCCTTATGTCGCATCGGCGTTCAACGACGCCAGTTTCCCGCTCAAGCTCCTGGAGTACCTCGCCGCAGGGCTGCCCGTGGTGTCCACGGACCTACCGGCGGTCCAGTGGCTGGATGCCCCACACGTCCACGTCGTCCGTAGTGCTGACGACGTCGGCGAGGCCCTGCGGGCCGCGTTGGACGGTTCCTCCTCACCTGGGACGTCTCGCCGACTGGAGCAGTTCGTGGCTGCGCACACTTGGCGGGTCCGTGCGCAGGCGCATCTCGCCCTGCTGGCAGCCTCAGGCAGCGACGGCTGACCCGGTCACCGCGCCGGCACCACGCTCACAGGGCGTCCCGTCGCGAGCACGTTGGTGCCGTTCATGGCGACTGACAGCGGAGCCGTGATGGCGCCGTACTTGGCGTCCGTGTTGAAGACGTTGTCCTGGACGACGATGTTGGACGCGTTGGTGTCCGCGCGGACGTTGATCGAGTAGTTGCCTGCGCTCAGGGTGTTGCCAGCGATGAACACGTTCTGGAGGACGAAGGGCCGGAGCTCGCTGCCCAGCATGATGGCGGCGTTCCCCTGGTCGCCGGTGGCGTCGTTCCGCGGGTCCAGGAAGTTGTTCGTGATCCGGATGCCGGTCCCGCCGGTGCTTTGGATCGAGTCCGGGTGCAATCCGTTGCGGCGGGTCATGGCGTGGATCCACGAGCTGTCCACGGTGGTGTTGCTGCCTGCGCGAGCGCCGTCGTTGGTGCCGCGGATCTCGACCCGGCTGAGCGAGTAGTTCTGCCAACCGATCCCGATGTCGACGGTTCCCGTGCCGTCGAGCTCGCTGTCCTGGACGACCAGGTTGCGGTAGCTCCCGTTCGTGGCCACCACCATCGAGGTGGTCGACGACGAGCACGTGATGCGGCTGTTCTTGATGACGACGTCGTGCGCCCGGATGGTGATGCAACCCGTCAGATCGACACCGTCGAGAACGGTCCCGTCTGTGGTGATGAGCATGTCGCCCTGCACGGGGGTGAGCAGGGCGCCGCTGGGCACCCCAGTGGTGTCGGGGCCTGCCGTCGACATCAGCGGGGTGCTGGTCCCCGGGGCTGACGGCGGTACCGGGTTGGCCAGGAGGGGACCCGTTCCGACCACGTCGGGAGAGTTGGCGGCCTCGGGTGCTTGTTCGCCGGACGGGGCAGGGAGCTGGGGAGCCGGAGCCGGAGCCGGAGCCGGAGCCGGCACGGAGTCGGGCGGAGACGGCGCTGGCGAGAGCTCGGGCGGGGCCTCGCTGCTCGGGGCGTCGACCGCAGTCTCCACCGGGGCAGGACTGAGCGGCTGATCGTCGGACTCTGTCGGCTGGTCCTGGATCGGCGTCGATGCGTCTGGCGCGGAGACGGGCGACTCGGGCGGGGCCGACGCCGGGGCGACCGCGAGCACGGTCTTGCTGACGGTCGATGAGGTCCGCCCGTTGTAGAAGACCGTCCGGAGGTCGGTCTTCCCGGACAGGCCTCGGAGGTCTGCAACGGTGGTCACCCGGTAAAGACCGCTCGACGCATCCACTGCGGAGGACTGGCCGACCACAGAGCCAGCCACGGAGAAGACGATCCGCGTGATCGGTGTGGACGACACTGCCGTGAGCGTCACGTCCGCGACGGCCGGCAGTCGCTGCATGCTGATGGAGCTGCCCGCGTGCAGCACGTACATGGAGGATGCACCGGCGGGGCCGGACCCAGTGAGCACGACGAGGGCGATGACCATCGCGGCGAGAGCAGCCGTCAGGTCCCGAGCGCGGGGCAGGTGTGCCCCACGGAGGGGGCGGCGCAGTGCCGTTCGGATGGTCATGAACAGATGGTGTTCGAGTGGCCACGATCTGTAACCGCCCAGAAGGGTGAAGTCGACGTGCGACGGATCACGCGCATCCGTCGGGAACGGATCGGGTGCGCCGAGGAACCGGCCGACATACTCGGACCGGACGACCGGGCCCGCTGGCCCCGGGCGCGCGATGAGGGGTGGGTGCATGGCCGAGGTGACCGACGGGGTGTCAGTGGTCATCCCGGCACACGAGGAGGGGCGCGTCATCGACCGGTGTCTCAACACCCTGCTCCGTGATGCGCGACCGGGTGAGTTCGAGGTCGTGGTCGCAGCCAACGCGTGCACCGACGACACGGTCACCAAGGCGCGCGCCCACGGAGGGGACGTGACCGTCCTCGACCTCGCCGGTGCAGGCAAGGCTGCGGCCCTCAACGAGGGCGACCGTGTGGCGAGCCGGTTCCCGCGGATCTACCTCGACGCCGACGTGGACCTCTGTACCGACGCTGCTCGCGGCCTGGCAGACCGGTTGCGTGTCGGCGACGTCCACGTCGTGGGGCCCGCTCTCCAGCCCGACTTCAGCGGGTGCTCCCGCTGGGTCCGCTGGTATTACGACGTGTGGTTGGCGCTGCCGGTCATGAACGACGCTTACGTCGGGTCGGGCGCCTTCGCGGTGTCCCGTGAAGGTCACCAGCGGTTGCTCCCCTTCCCGTCGGTGGTGGCCGACGACCTGTATGCGCGGCGCACCTTCCCCTCGTCGCAGCGAGCGACGACCCGGCCCGGCCTGGTCATCCACCCGCCGAGGAACCTCCGGGCCTTGGTCCACCGCGCCGTCCGGGTCCGCGCCGGCAACGTCGCACTCGAGCGGTCGTCCGTGCTGGAGACCCAGGACACTGTCCGGGGTCACCGCGGACTCGGCGCGATAGCCCGAGAGCTGCCCGCCAGGAAGCTGGCGGTGTTCGTGTTGGTGACGGCTGCCGTCCGGGTCGGTGTACTCCACCGCTCGATCCGGCGGCGTGGCGCCGTCTGGAACCGCGACGAGTCGTCTCGGCAGTCGCTGTGACCGACGGTCAGCACCCTCGTGTCTCCGTGCTGGTCGTCGGGTTCGGCTCGCCGGTCTGGCTCACCCGGTGTCTCGAGGCGCTCGTGGACGCCGTCGACGACTCCACGGAGATCATCCTCGTGGACAACGGTTCGGAGCCGCCGCTCACGCCGGTGCTGGAGCGGTTCTCCCATCGGGTGACAGCCCTGCGGTCAGAGGTCAACCTGGGTTTCGGTCGGGCGTGCAACGCCGCTCGCGCGTGGGCGAACGGTGACCGCATCCTCCTGCTCAACCCGGACGCCATCCTGCGCGAGGGCGCTCTGGAGGCCCTGGTGGCCCACCTCGACGCGGACCCGACCCGTGGCATCGTGACGGGGCGGTTGGAGCGGCCCGACGGGTCCCTGGACCCCTACTCCTGTCTCGGCGCGCCGACGGTGTGGGGCGAGTTCTGCTTCGCCACCGGTCTGTCGACACTCATGGCCAGGTCGTCCGTCACCAACCCCGAGGCTCTAGGGGGATGGCGGCGGGACTCCGAACGTGATGTCGGGGTCGTGACCGGCTGTGTGCTGTTGACGTCGTCCGAGCTGTGGGATGAGCTCGGCGGGTTCGACCCCCGCTACTTCATGTACGGCGAGGACGTCGACCTCAGCGCACGCGCCTCGGCCCTCGGTCGCCGCCTGTCCTTCGTCCCGACCGTCGTGGCGACACACGCCGGCGGCGCCTCGTCGACCTCGGGGGCCAAGGTCGTGATGGTGCTGCGGGGGAAGGCGACGCTGGCCCGGAGGTCTCCGTCCGCAGTGCGTCGCGCTTGGTCGACGTCGGCCTTGCGTGCTGGCGTGCTGTTGCGTGGTGCCCTGGAACAGCGTCGACCCGCCCACGAGCGGGTGTGGCGGGCTGCCTGGCGTGCACGGGCCGACTGGACCGACGGCTGGGGAGGCGCGCCGGCCCAGGCCGCGGCCCCGTTGATCCCCGTCGCCCAGCGTTGACTCAGCGGGCAGTCGTGACCGAGAAGTCCGTGTCTCCTTCGTCCATGCGCTCGCTGGAGAACTCCACACCCCCCGGTGCCATCGCAGGCCCGTACCGGCTGTCCGTCCCGTAGCGGTTCCCTCGGAAGACGACGTCCTGGAAGTTGGTGTCGCCTCGGACGTTGACGGTGTAATTCCCGCCATTCAGGTAGTTGTCCTCGATCAGCACACGTTCGAGGAGTCGGGGGCCCGTCTCGCTGCCCAACTGCACGGCGGCGTTGTTGAGGTCATCGCGTTCCCGGTTGTAGACGTCCAAGGTGTTGTTCCGGACGGTGATGTCGCTGCCGGTCGTTGCCTGGATGCAGTCGGGGTGCAGTCCACCCTGGCGGATCATGTCGTGGATCCACGAGTCCTCGATGAGGACGTCGTCGCCCAGCCGGACCCCGTCGTTCGTGCTGTGGATGTCGACACGACGCAAGGTGTAGTCGCTCCAACCCACAGCGATGTCGGCCTCCCCGAGGCCGTCGATCTCGGTGTCCTCGATGACCAGTCCCGTCGCCCCGTTCTCCACCTGCACCACGTTCGCCGTCACCGGTTCGGCACAGCGGATGCGTGAATTGCGGATGACGACGTCGGAGGCACGCACAACGACGCACCCGTCCACGTCCAGGCCGTCGATCACCGACCCGGGCTGGGTGATGTAGAGGTCGTCACTGGGCCTCAGGTCGACGTCGGCTGGTACTCCGGTGTTGTCCGGGCCTGGCGGGCCGGCATCGGCGACGACAGTCGGTTGGGCCGCCACGGAGGGGCGAGCGTCCAGGACGACGTCTGTCGTCGGGCCGCCAGCGCACCCTCCGAGCAAGGCGGCCACCCCCAGGAGGGCGAGGGGCAGGCGTCTGCTTCGTGGCACGAGCGCGTCCTCTGGCTTGTGGTGAGGCGTGAGGTGACGACAGGGCACCTCGCCCGGACGACCAGCGCACAGGCGATTGTCTGCGCCGACTGTGCCACGCTGCTTCCGGGCCGGGAAGGGTTCGGTGAACGAGGAGTACGTGGCTCATCACTCACCGCGCCTGCGACGAGACCGGACGATCCGTTGACATCATGGGCTCTTGCCCTTGACCCGAGACTCACGGGGGTCCGAGCGTGGACGTCATCGAGCTGCTCCGCGCGTGCGTGCGCAGGTGGTACGTCCTCCTGCCCGTGTTCGCCGTCTTCGCCGTGGCCGCGGTCGGTCTCTTCGATGCCTCCCGCCCGGCGTACCGGGTGTCGGCGTCGGTGACCGTCGTGCCGAGCCCAGGACTCTCGGCAGCCCGTGACATCACCGCACCCGAGGGGGTCACGCCCGACACCAACCCGTTTGGCTCCCCTGTGGTCTTGGCGGTCCTCGTCAGCCGCAACCTCGGCCTCGCGGAGGTGTCCTCGCAGCTGCCGACAGGGTCGGCCCTGGTCGCGGAGTGGGACGGTCGCCGACCCACCCTCATCTCGTTGGAGACCACGTCGGGAGACGCCGCAGGTGCTCAGCAGGCCATGGCGACGGCGGAGGCTGCCACGCGGCGTCTGCTCGAGCAGCTGCAGGCTGAGCGGGGAGTCCCTAGTGAAATCACGTTCCAGGCCGTGGGTGGTGAGGGACTGGACTTCCCGGTGCGCATCACGCCCGACCGTCAGCGCATGACCATCGTGACCCTCGCCGCCGGGGTGCTCACGGCCATCACCCTCTCGACCGTCCTCGACGTCGGACTCCGTCGGCGGGAAGCCGTCCGTGCCGAGTTGTCGAGCAGGCCCCGAGCAACGGAGACCGTCGATGCCTAGCCTCAATCAGCTGCGCCTGCTCCGCACCGCGCTGCAAGGCAGCCGGCGTCAGTACTACAACCGGCTGTGGGGGATGCACATCCACCCCACGGCCATGTTCTCCCTGTCCGCCTACTTTGACCGCACGTACCCGGCGGGGGTGCACGTGGGAGCGCACAGCTACGTGGCCTTCGGGGCCACGATCCTCTGCCACGACCGGACCCGGGGCCTGTACGTCGACACGGTGATCGGGCAGAACTGTTTCGTGGGTGCGCGGAGCATGATCCTCCCCGGCGTGACGGTGGGTGACGAAAGCATCGTGGCTGCGGGCGCCATCGTGACGAAGGACGTCCCGCCGCGGACGATCGTGGCCGGGAACCCGGCCAAGGTGATCCGTCGCGACATTGAGGTCGGGCACTACGGCCGGTTCCTCTCGGCGGACGCACCGCCGACGACCGAAGGCTGAGGATGCGTCTGCCGGAGCGTGGTGCCGAGCGTGGGCACCACCGGGCGTCAGCGCGCGACGTCGTGGGCAGGACGATGGGACCTGGCCCGTCCTCGGCCTTGGCTGTCTTGTTCTGCGCTCTGCTGTTCGTCTTCCCCAGCGAGGTGGTCCTCGCGGGGCCGCTGCGTTCGAACGGGTCTCCGATCCGGCTCCTCGGGTTCGCCGCCCTGCTCCTGCTGCTGCTGGGTCTGTTGCGCGCACGACCGCCAGAGCACGGGCACCGCCGTGTGGACCCGGTCCTCGTCGTGCTCGTCCTCTACGCGGCGCAGTCCCTGTTCAGCTACGGGGTCTCGACCGGGCGGAACCTGACGACGACCGACGCGGCCACCAGCCTCCGCTACTTCTTGGTCCTCTTGGCTGGTTGCGCCATCGCCATGTTGATCGCGGTGTCTGTTCCCGATCTCGCCGCAGTCCGCCGGCTGCTCGGCTGGTTGCTGGCAGGGAGCGCACTCAACGCTGCCGTCGGCCTCGCGCAGGCCACTGGAGCGGACTTCGTGTGGGCCGAGGTGATCCGGCTGCCGGGACTGGCGTTCACCAGCAACCCCGGGGTGTTGCGGGACAGGCTGGACTTCGTCCGGGTCCTCGGCACGACCTCGCACCCGATCGAGTTCGCCGTCTGCTTGGCCGTGACCCTGCCGCTCGCCATCCACATGGCCGTGTTCGCCGGGACCCGGGTTCGTCGCGTCAGCAGCATGGCCGTCGCCGCGCTCATCGCGATGGCCACGCCGTTCGCGCTGTCCCGCTCGGGGTTGTTGTGCATCGCAGTCGGGATGTTGGTCTACCTCTGTCTGGCCACCCGGGCTCAGCGCTGGGCAGTCGCCGTCGGCCTCGTCCTGGCCCCAGCGGTCGCTGTCCTCTTGGTCCCGCGCGTCGTCGATGCCTTCGTCGTGCTGTTCCGGGGAGTCAGCGTGACCTCGACGGACGATGACAGCATCGCGGGCCGACTCGACGACTACGCCGACGTGATGGAGGTGTTCGATCGGAGTCCCCTCCTCGGCGAGACGCTGACCAGCGCAGACGGCTACCTCGACAACCAGTGGCTGGGCTTTCTGGTCAGCGGTGGTCTCGTCGCGGTCGTCGGCTTCGCCGCTCTGCTCGTGGTGCCTGCTGTGCTCAACGGTCTTGCTGCCCGTGCGCGGCCGCGCAGTCCAGAGCGGTCCAGCCTGGCTGGTGCCCTGTCCGGTGGTCTTGCCGCCTCAGGAGTCGCTGCCTACACCTTCGACACCCTGGCGTTCCAGCAGAGCGCCATGCTGGTCTTCGTGCTGGTCGGCATGTCGTCCGTTGTGGTGAGGAGCACCTGGTGGCCCGAGGTTCCGGGCAGCCCGACGTCTCTCCCGCCGCTGGTCTCGCCGTACGAGAGCGCGCGGAGGTGAGGGTTGCCCGGCGATGGGAGCCAGAACACCCCGCGACCCGCGCGCACCTGCTCGCCAGGGGGCGACAGGGCGCGCACGATGGGCGGGTCCCCGATCGCGTGGGGCAGGGAGGAGCACCTCCAGCTGCACCCAGGAGTCCGAGTGCTACACCGACGTGTGAGGCAGGCATGAGATGACGATCGCCGCCGTTCTACGGGCCTGTCTGCGACGTTGGTACGTCGTGCTGCTCGTCGTGGCGCTGTCAGGGGTGCTGGCAGTCCAGGGCTACCGCAACGTCCAGCCGATCTACTCGGTCTCGTCCAGCATCGTGGTGCTGCCCTCCCCGTCCCTGCTGAACGCCCGGCTTCCGACCTCGGGCACGGGAGGCTTCTCCACCAACCCCTTCGGGGCACAGTCCGGCGGGGCCACACTGGCCGCCCTGCTGGCAGACTCGCTGAACACGGCCATCGTCCAGACCCAGCTCATCCCAGGCCAGCGCGTCGCCCTGGCCGCCGTGTGGGACGAGCAGTCGTCGTTGGTGGTGCAGCTGTCGGTCACAGGGACGTCGGAGGTGGAGGCCGAGGCGGCCATGGCCACGGTCGTCGCGGGGTCTGCCGGCGTCGTCCAGCAGATCCAGGTTGCTGCGGGTGCGCCGGCTGACCAGGTGTTCACCACGGCCGTCGGTTCTCCGACGGACGTCCCGATCGAGGCCTACCCCGATCGGTTGCGGGTGGTCGTCGGACTGGCTCTCGCCGGCCTGGTCCTCGCCATGGTCGCAGCGGTGGCGGTCGACCGACTGGCACTCATGGTCGCCGGCGGTCGTGACAAGCGGCGGCGCCGGTCGCACCGTCGGGCACCCGCGCCAGAGCAGCCGGTCGACGAGGTCTCGGACGACGACTGGGCCGATCGCACGCAGTCCTGGGACCGTACGCCGGTGTGACAGACGAGCGGCGACCCACGATCCACGTGGAGTCGCCGCTCGCAACCCGGATCAGCCAGGTCCGACCTGGCTGGCTAGCTGTCTGCCCGTTTCCGCCGGGCTGAGACGACCAGGAGCCCGAGCTCGCGGGCCTCCCGGCGCCATGCGACGACCTTGCCTGCAACCACCTCGCGCACCGCGCCCTGATGGCTCAGGACGTGGTCCAGGCTCGCCGTGAGCCCCGCAGCCGACACCGTCTCGATGTCGTGCGACAGCTCCTCGAGACCGAGTCCGCGGAAGAGCTCGGTGGTCTTGAACTCGTAGGCCACGGCGACCACCGGTGTCCCCGCGTTGAGCGACAAGATCGCGGCGTGCATGCGGGTCGCCAGCACGACGTCGAACGAGGCGTACGCGTCCTGCAGTTCGGCTGGAGAACGGTGTCCTCGCTCGACAGTGACGCCCTGCCGGACGTCCTCGGGGAGGCCGGCAGCGATCATGGACGCGGTGTGGGAGTCGTCGATCCAGTACTCGTCGATGCCCTGACACGTCGAGAGGAACACGACCTCGGCCTGCCGTTCGCGGACGAGCCAGGTGACCGCCCCGCGCAAGGCGTCGACGTAAGAAGCCTGGCCGGCGGCGGCGGATGTTCCGGAGAAGTGGTTCCAGGCTCGAGCCGACACCGCTACACGAGGCCGTTGTGTCACCGGCCGTTGCGGCCGGGGATCCGCCAGGGCGAAGACGATGTCCGGCAGCACCTTGGCGCGCGACACGTCGGCACCGATCTGGCCGAGGTTGCCGAGAGATCGGTCGTCCCGGAGCAGCACCGCCGACGCCCGCGCAGTCACCCGCCTGACCTGCTCCTGGTGTGCTGGTCGCTGGAACGGTCCCAGGCTCTGGGTGCCCAGCACGAGCGGTCGGCGAGCGGTCAGCGCGACCTCGATGTGCGCGAACTTCTCCTCCAGGGGGTAGTGCTCGACGAGGCTCGTCCCGCCGGTGTAGAGAACGACGTCGGCGTCCTGGAACAAGTCGAGGACCTCGGCGCGCGGCATCCGCATCGTCAGTGGCCCCGCCGCGGGTGCTGTTGCGCGCGGACGACGCAGGCTCCTGCGTACCCGGCGGTAGGCCCGGGACGGAAGTGACCGGTCAGTGGGACGTCGGGGTGTGAGGGCGTCCGGGTCCTTCAGACCCACGACCCTGTCCAGGCCCGGGACGACGCGACGGGCAACCCCGGGGTTGCTGTCCACCACGTCCACAGTCAGCTCCTCTGAGCCCAGTGCCTCTCGAACGGTCTCGATCTCCGCATGCAGGATCGCGGCATCACCACCGTTGCCGGACACAGCTCCAATCACCAGCAGACGCACGTCAGTTCCTCTCGCCGACCATGTCGAAAACTCGCTTCATCCCCTCGGCGGTGTGCCGGAGGGTGTGGTGTTGGGAGACCCGCTCACGGGCTGCTGTGCCCCGTCGTGAGGCTTCCTGGGTGTCTTCGAGTGCTTCCAGGAGAGCGTCGGCGAGCGCAGGGACGTCCCCGCTCGGCACCACCCAGCCGACACCGTCCAGGGTCTCCGGGATCCCGGCCACGTCCGTGGAGACCACGGGCCGCCCGCGGGCCATGGCCTCTCGCAGGACCACGGGCAGGGCGTCGCTGCCGCCGTCGTCCTCCCAGGCGCAAGCGAGCGCGAAGACCGAGGCGCTCGACATGGTGTCGAGGACCTCCCCGTTCGGCCGTGATCCGCTCAGCGTGACGGCGTCCGTGAGGTGCAGTCGCTCGATGAGCTCCTCGACCTCGAGTCGGCCCGACCCGTCGCCGATGATCTCGAGGGTCGCGTCGGGCCGCTGTGCGACGACGACCGCCATCGCAGCAACCAGGTCCACGAACCCCTTCTTGGGGACCAGGCGACCGACGGAGAGCACCCGGGCACCGGTGACGGGGGCCAGAGGTTCGACCGGGACGGACACCCCGCAGGGCACGACGAAGACGTCGACGTCGTGTCCGCAGAGACCCCGGACCACGGCGACGTTGTAGTCGCAGACGGTGACCAGGCGGTCGAATCGGCGGAGCTTGCGGGGCAGGTCGTCAGTGGGCACGTAGATGTCGTTGGCGTGCAGGGTGACGGAGGACCGGGCGGCCAGGAGAAGGCCGGCGAACAGACACGGTGCGGAGGCACGCCAACCGAAGTGGGTGTGTACCGACCGGACCCCGATGTGCGGGCGGAGGACGCTGGGGAGAACTGTCAGGGCCAGGCGGGCATCGCGTCCCCGTAGCACGAGCAGCAGGTGGACGAGCTTCGACAACCGCACGGGGTGGTGGAGCGCCCACCAGACCAGCGACGAGACGACCACGCCGAGGGCGGGACGGCGAGCTACCTCGAAGGGGCCGGCCCAGCCCTCCGGCACGTCGCCGGTCGATCCCGCGCGCAGCGTCAGGACGTCGACCCGCACACCCGCCGTCCGGAGGGCCGCGATCTCGTTCCTGACGAAGGTCTCCGACAGCACCGGGTACTTGCTGAGCACGTAGAGCACCCGGTCGGGCGCACTTCCGGTCGCGCTCATCGCCGCCCCCTCAGCGTTCGCAGGTACGGGCGTTCACCGATGACTATGAGCCCGCAGAAGACGAGGGCGCCGAGAGTGACCTGGGTCAGCAGGACGGCCACCGGTGATGCGTCGCCCATGAACCACCGCGGTGACCACGCCGCGATCGCCATGAGGCCCGTCGACATGGCGGTGAAGGCGAGGGAACGACCCAAAGTGGACAGCCTCACACCGGCCAGCCGCAGAGCCGGCAGCAACGGGACCCAGACGAGCACCCAGCTCTTGACGGCGAGCGCGAAGGCGACTGCGACGATCCCGTGGGGCAGCGCCACGACGATGGCCAAGACCGTGAGGCTGCTTGTCACCAGTCCCAGTTTGAACTGCAGGCCGGTCCGACCGAGTGCCTGGAAGACGGGCCCGGTGTTGGATCCGAGCAGCTGAGCGGGAACGGAAGCGGACAAGAGCGCCAGAACGGGCGCCATGGGGAGCCAGCGCTCTCCATAGAGGACCTCGACGAGGGCTGGTGCGGTGACTGCGACCCCGACTCCGAGCGGGGCGCCGAGCAGCCATGACGCCTTCGTGCTGACGAGCCACCCCTGGCCGAACCGCTTCTGGTCACGCTGGAGCTTGCTCAGTGCTGGGAAGAGCACGGTGGACAGCACAGCACTCATCTGGGTGACCGGCATCATCATGAGGTTGTAGGCGCGGCCGTAGAAGCCCAGCGCGGTGACCCCCAGGAACTTGCCGACGAGAAGGTTGTCGGCGTTGCGCGACCAGTAGTTGACCGTGCTGAACCCCAGCAGGCCCCGGGAGAACCGCCAGAGATCTGTTGCGCTCTCCCGGCTGGGTCGACCCCGTGGCCGCCACGGCAGGTAGACCCACAGTTGGACGGTCGAGGCGATGGTCCCCGCCAGCGTGCCGAGCACCAGGGCCATGGGTCCGATCCCACTGGCAGCCGCGCTGATGGACACGAGCGCGGTGACAGCCGTGTTCACCACCGAGACGACTCCGAGGCGGCGGAAGTCGAGTTCTCGACGCAGCAGGCCCGTCTGCACGACGCCCAATGAGACGACGAAGACCAGGCTCGCGGTGGGGAGCAGGTAGGTCAGCTCAGGTGCTCCGTAGAAGACAGCGAGGAGCGGAGCCGTCAGGGTGATGGTCAGCGCCATCACCACCCCGAGCACCGCGTTCAGCCAGAAGGCGGTGGTGAGCAGCGCATCGTCGAGCTCTGGTCTCTGCACCACCGCAGCCCCCAGTCCGAGCTCGACGAAGATGCCCGCGAACCCGGTGGTCGCGATGACCAGCGCGACCAGACCGAAGTCCTCGGGCAGCAGGAGGCGGGCGAGGGCGATCGACGAGGCGAACTGAAGCCCCTGGGCGGCGAAACGGGTGGTGGCGGTCCACAGGACCCCCGTGCGCATCTTCCGTCCTAGGGAGGGGACCGCCGGGGGGACGTCGTCCCGAGGAGTCACCACGTCGGTCACCGGCCCGCCTGACTCGGGAGCAGGAAGTGTCGGGGAGGCGACGGTGGGGGGCGTCCGGGATCCGTCGCTCATGCTCATCGGAGCGTGCCTCGCCCTCGTCGTGGGTCGTCTTGCTCAGTCGGGTTGAGCTTTGTGCGGGAGTGGTGGTCGGTCGGTGCGCAGGACGACGTGGCACGGGCGGCACTGACTGCGCGCTGTCATCAGAGGACCACTGGCGGGTGACGATATCGGTCGTGCCATCGGTTGGGTGGGTCAGCGACGGACATCACTGCAGGTGCTCGGGCTCGGCGGTCATAGGGAGGGCCGCCGCTCCTGTGGGTCTGGGACAGTGTCCGGGTCCGCGGGCGGCGGGGTCGACGTCAGCGGGGCCGCCCCGCGTAACGCCACGACCGCTCTGACGGGTCGGGCACCGACAGGAGGACGCATGGCAACCACCACTGGACCTGTAGACCCCGGGCTGAGCTCCGAGGACGACGTCGTCACCTTCGTCACGACCTTGCGGCATCCCGACAACACGGACGACTACCCCCGTGTCATCGAACTCCTCGAGGCGACGCTCCGCTCTCTGGACAACCAGCAGGACCGGCGGTGCCGCGTGCTGGTGGTGGCGAACCGGGACTACACGCCGCCGCGCGACCTCTCCATCCCGGTGCACACGCTCACCGTGGACTTCCCGCCCCCTGCAGACCACCTCGAGGTGGGGGCCCGCAGGCAGGCCGGTGTCCGGTTGGACAGGGGCAGCAAGCACGCTGTCGCAATGGCGGTCATCCCCGCCGGGTACGTCGCGTACGTGGACGCTGACGACGCTTTGAGCAGCCGTTTCGTCGGGCACGTCCTCGGTAGTCCGGAGCGCGCAGGGTGGTTCGTGGACGAGGGCTACCGCTACGACGTCCGCACCGGTCTGGTGGCTGAGCAGCCGGACTTCAACACCAAGTGCGGGAGCTCCCTGGTGTTCCGCCGTGATCGGCTCGGGCGCCCTGACGTCCTGTTGGGCGCGACGCGCGAGGAGCTGCTCGAGGCATGGGGCGACGACGTGCTGCGCAACGAGCTGGGCTCTCACCGCAGTCTGCGGGAACGCCTCTCGTTGGAGGCCGTGCCCTTCCGCGCGGCCTTCTACTGCGTCAACAACGGTCAGAACGTGTCCAAGAAGGGGGCCGTGGGTGGTGGGCGTCCCCTTCCCCGATCCCTCGCAGCTGAGTTCGGGATCCAGCGGCTTCCCCTCCCGCACATGTTGAGCTGGAAGCTGCGAGTGGAGGCGGCGCGGGCCGGGAGAGTGCTCCGCCGCCGGCTCTCGACGGTCCGCGGTGGTCTTTGAAGCGGAACGTGACGGATCGACACGCCGGCGGGCCGGAACGAGGGACTGGTCTGCCAGGGCGTTTCGCTCTGTGACCAAGCGTTCACGCAAAGGTGATCGCGGAAGCCTCGGAAGAGTGACGCTTCCCGTTAGGGTCCTCAGTGCCGCACATCGAGGTCGGCGACGATGTGTGACCCGTCCGGGGTCGCTCCAGCAGTGATGAGGGAGAGCCGTGACCCAGGTCGAGTCGGATGTCGCCCGTGTCCAGGCCCCGCGGGTCTCCCGTTTCCGCTTCGCCGACCGACTGCGCGGCGAGGGCACCGTCGCCCGCCGCCGCTGGCGCAAGAACTACGTCATCCGGCTCGTCGGGTTCGACGTGCTGGCCGCCCTGCTGGGCGGTGTCGTGGGCTTCTTCGTCCGGTTCGGCCCGACGCAGCCCGGCGCCCTGCCCGAGGTGGGTGCGCCCGGTTGGACCGTGCTGGTCCTGCCCGCCGCGTGGGTCGCGGTGATGTCCCTGAACCGGGCCTACGAGCAGCGCTTCCTCTGGATCGGCGCCGAGGAGTTCCGCCGGGTCGCATCGGCCGCCATCTGCCTGCTGGCCGGCGTCGGCACCGTGTCCTGGGCGTTCCGGCTGGACCTGGCCCGCGGCTTCGTCGTCGTCGCCATCCCGCTGGCGACCCTGGTGACCTTGGTGACCCGCTACGCCCACCGGGCATGGCTGCACCGCCAGCGTGCACACGGCCGGTTCATGCAGACGACGATCGTCGTGGGTCACCGCAACGGCGTCGCTGCTCTCCACCAGCAGATCGACAGCGAGCCGTACCAGGGCTACGACGTCATCGGGTTCTGTGTCCCCGGCGGTGCCGAGGGCGGCTGGTTCGACGGGGTCCCCGTCCTGGGTGACCTCGACCAGGTGGCCGAGGTCGTCCGCCGGCACGAGGTGGACACCGTGGCCGTCCTCCCCAGCCCCGAGCTGGACGGCGCCAAGCTGCGTCGGCTCGGCTGGGAGCTGGAGAAGACCCGGGCCGAGCTCCTGCTGGCCCCGGCCGTCACCGAGGTCGTCGGCCCCCGGGTCAACATCCGCCCCGTCTGCGGGCTGCCGCTCATGCACGTGGAGCGCCCCGAGATGCGCGGCATCCGGCGCCTGACGAAGGCCGCCGTCGACAAGTGCGCCGCCGCCCTCGTCATCGTGCTGCTGCTCCCGGTCCTGGCCGCCACCGCCGCCGCCGTCAAGGCCACCAGCAGCGGCCCGGTCTTCTACCGGCAGCAGCGGGTCGGGCAGGACGGCCGCGTCTTCACCATGCTCAAGTTCCGCAGCATGGTCGTCGACGCCGAGGCCCGGCTGGCCGCCCTGCAGCCGGTGAACGAGGGCAACGGCGTCCTGTTCAAGATGAAGGGCGACCCGCGGGTCACCCGCGTGGGCCGGGTCCTGCGCCGCTACTCCCTCGACGAGCTGCCCCAGCTCCTCAACGTGCTCACCGGCCAGATGTCGCTCGTGGGCCCCCGCCCGCCGCTGCCCCGCGAGGTCGAGCGCTACGGCTTCGACATGCACCGGCGCTTCCTGGTCAAGCCCGGCATCACCGGGCTCTGGCAGATCAGCGGCCGGTCCGACCTGTCGTGGGACGACTCCGTGCGCATCGACGTGCGCTACGTGGAGAACTGGTCCCTGATGTTCGACTTCATGATCCTGTGGAAGACCGTGGGAGCCGTGTTCCGCGGCTCCGGCGCCTACTGACCCAGTCCGTACGCGGTCTGCGGACCGCGTCCCCTGCAACGACAAGGACCCACCCCGTGCGCATCTCCGTGATCGGTTGCGGCTACCTCGGTGCCGTCCACGCCGCCTCCATGGCCGAGCTCGGCCACGACGTCGTCGGCATCGAGGTCGACGTCCCCAAGGCCCAGCTGCTCTCCGCCGGCAAGGCGCCGTTCCACGAGCCCGGGTTCGAGGAACTGCTCGGCCGCTCGCTCGCCTCGGGCCGGCTGCGCTTCAGCCCCGACATGGCCGAGGCCGCCGGCAGCGCCGTCCACTTCGTCTGCGTCGGCACCCCGCAGAAGCGCGGTGAGTACGCCGCCGACCTGCGCTACGTCGAGGCGGCCACCGAGTCGCTGCTGCAGGTCCTGCAGCCCGGTGAGCTCGTCGTCGGCAAGTCCACCGTCCCGGTGGGGACGGCGGCCCGGCTCGCCGAGCTGGTCAGCGGCAAGGTCCCCGGCGCGATCCTCGCCTGGAACCCGGAGTTCCTCCGCGAGGGCTTCGCCGTCCAGGACACGCTGCACCCCGACCGGCTCGTCTACGGCATCCCCGCCGGCCCCGACGGCGACACCGCCCAGGCCACCCTCGACGAGGTCTACGCCTCCATCGTCGACGCCGGCACCCCGCAGGTGGTCACCGACTACGCGACCGCGGAGATGGTGAAGACCGCGGCCAACTCCTTCCTGGCAACCAAGATCTCCTTCATCAACGCCATGGCCGAGCTCTGCGAGGCCACCGGCGCGGACGTGAAGCAGCTGGCCGACGCCATCGGCCACGACGACCGGATCGGCCGCAAGTTCCTCAACGCCGGCCTCGGCTTCGGTGGCGGTTGCCTCCCCAAGGACATCCGCGCGTTCATGGCCCGGGCCGGCGAGCTCGGTGCCGACCAGGCGCTGACGTTCCTGCGCGAGGTCGACAACATCAACATGCGCCGCCGCATCCGGATGGTCGACCTGGCCCGCGAGGTCTGCGACGGGTCCCTGGTGGGCAAGCGCATCGCCGTCCTCGGCGCCGCCTTCAAGCCCGACTCCGACGACATCCGGGACTCCCCGGCGCTGAACGTGGCCGCCCAGCTGCAGCTGCAGGGCGCCAGCGTCCAGGTGACCGACCCGGCGGCCAACGAGAACATCAAGCGCTCGTGGCCGCAGCTGCTCGTCGTCGACTCCGCCGAGGAGGCCGCCGAGCGCGCCGACGCCGTCCTGCTGCTCACCGAGTGGAAGCAGTTCCGCGAGCTCGACCCGGTCGCCTTCGGGCAGATCGTGGCCAAGAAGCGCGTGCTCGACGGTCGGCAGGCGCTGGACCGGGACGCGTGGGAGGCGGCCGGCTGGTCCTACCGCGCACTGGGGCGCCGCGCAGGCTGACCTGGTGGTCCCACGCGTGGTGGGCGAGCATGTCCGGGTGTCGTCAACGGAGCCGTCCCCCCGGAGCACGACAGTCCCCTCTGACCTCGTCCTGTGGGCGGTGCGCCGGGTGGCCGGTCGACCGGGTGCCGCGCCGCACTGGGCGGGGGACACGGCCGAGCTGGAGGCTGCGCTCAGCCAGCACCGCGGCTGGCTGACGCTGGCCG
Source organism: Modestobacter sp. Leaf380 (assembly GCF_001424485.1). Lineage (GTDB taxonomy): Bacteria > Actinomycetota > Actinomycetes > Mycobacteriales > Geodermatophilaceae > Klenkia. The sequence goes on along the minus strand of NZ_LMQC01000012.1, from coordinate 784,806 downwards.
CCCACGCCGAGGAGGTCCCCGGTCTGCCGGCCGCGGTGCGGGAGGCGGCCGAGAAGCGGCTGGGCCGGGCACGCAGGCGACAGGTGCAGGCCGATGCCGACCTGGCCGTCGCCGGAGCAGCCCTCGACGCCGCCCACATCCCGTGGGCCTGCTTCAAGGGCCCGGTGCTCAGCGCGGTGTACGCCCGGGTGGGCGTGGCCCGCAGTGCCATCGACCTCGACCTGCTGGTACCGCCGGACCGCCTGGGGGACGCGCTGCGCGCGCTCAGCGCCACCGGCGGCGGCCTGCTCAGCCGCAACTTCACGCTCCTGCGCCGGGAGGTGCCCGGCGAGGTCGCGGCCGTCGGCCGGCACGGCACCTCGATCGACCTGCACTGGACGATGATCAACCGGTCCCTGCGCCGGCAGCGGGCGACGATCTCCACCGCCGACCTGCTCCGGGACGTCGAGCGGGTGCCGCTCGGCTCGACCACCGCCCCGGTGCTGCAGCCCGACGTGGCCCTCGCGCACGTCTGCCTGCACGCCGCCCTCGCGGGGGCCTCCCGGGTCTCCTGGCTGTTGGACGTGGCCCTGTCCGTGCAGGACCGGGCCGTCGACTGGGACCAGCTGATCGCCACGGCCCGGGCGTGGGGTGTCCCGGTGCCCATCGGGCTCGTGCTCCAGCGCAGCGCCACGCTCGTGGGCACCCCGGTGCCCCCGGCGGTGCTCCGCTCGTTGCTGGGACGGGACTGGGCGCTGGCCGAGCGACTGGTGGGCCGGACCGCGGCTCGGGCGACCAGCGACACCGGCGGGTGGCCGGCCCGGCTGTCCACCGGTGCGCTGGAGGACCGGCGGGTCGTCGACCTGCTGCTGCGCCGTGCTCGCCGCCGCCTGCAGGGCCCGTCCGGTGCCGTCGCCTTCGTGCAGGGCCCCGAGCACCCGGGCTCCACGCTCTACCCCTCCGGCGACCCCACCGACCTGGCGGCCTACCTGACCGCGGTGTCGGCGGAGGCCGCGTGAGCGCCCGACCGGGGTGGCTGAGCGTCTACCTGCGGGGCGACCGGCTGCTGGAGTCGCTGGTCCAGCGGGTGCGGGGGGTGTGGGACGGGCTGTGGCTTGGGTTCCTGGACGAGGAGCAGCTGGCCCGGCTGGACCAGGCCTACTACGACGGTGAGGCCGTCTACCTGACCGAGGCGCACAACCGCCGTGGTCTCTTCCCCTGGGAGGAGCACGTGGTGCGCGAGCACCTCGCACCGGGCAGTCGCGTGCTCGTCACCGGCGCCGGTGGCGGACGGGAGGTCCTCGCCCTGCTGGCCGCGGGGTTCGACGTCCAGGGGTACGAGCCCAACGCCGCCCTCGCCTCCTTCGGGTCGACGCTGACCGAGGCCGACGGCTTCGGCGCCCGGGTGCACGTCTCCGACCGCTCGGTCGTCCCGGCCGGCGTCACCGCGGACGCCGTCGTCCTGGGGTGGGGCTCCTACATGCTGGTGCCCTCCCGCGCCCAGCGCGTCGAGCTGCTGCGGACGGCGGCTGCAGCCACCGGCGGACGGGGCGTCGTCGTCCTCTCCTACTTCCCGATGCCGGCGGACCGCCGGCAGTTCACCGCGGCCCACCGGGTGGCCCGGGTGCTGCGCCGCTGGCGTCACCGGGAGGCACCGGTCCTCGGTGACGCCCTCTCACCCAACTTCGCCCACCACTTCACCCGCGCCCAGATCCGCGACGAGGTGGCCGCGGCGGGTCTCACCCTCGTCGCCAGCGGGACCGGTGACTACGGTTGGGCCGTCGGGCAGGCAGCGGGCGGGCCCGGGGACGGGCGGTGACGTGACCACTCCTGGATCGGACACGGAGATCAGGCTGCGCCCCGGCGCGGTCTCCTGGCGCGAGGCCGACGGCGAGGTCATCGCGTTGGACCTGGCCACCTCGGACTACCTCGGGGTCAACGCCGCCGGGCGGGTCCTGTGGACCCGGATCGCCGACGGCACGACCGAGCCGGCGCTGGTCGATGCACTGCAGCAGGAGTTCGGGATCGACCGTGAGCGCGCGGCGACCGACGTCGCCGCCTTCCTGGCGGACGCGCGCACCCGGGGGCTGCTCGAGGGGTGACCGGCTACCCCTCCCGGCTGCACGGGCCCGACCAGTGGCGCGCCTACCGCCGGGCTCCGTTGGTCGGGCGGTGGAGTCTGGCCAGCGCCCGTGGCGCCTGGTGGGCGCACCGCAGCCTGCGGTCGGCGCGCGCCGCACTGGCCCGGGACGGGGTGCAGGCGACCGTCCCGCCCCCGGCCCCGGCACTCACCGCCGGGGCGCGCCGCGGCGTGGAGTTCGTGCTGCGCCGGACCGAGCCGACCTGCCTGGAGCGCAGCCTCGTGCTGCAGACCTGGCTGGCGGCCCACGACGTGCCCTGCGAGGTGGTCATCGGCGTTGCGAAGACCGGCGGTGAGGTCAAGGCCCACGCCTGGCTGGACATCGAGGCCGGCGACGCCGTGGCCCAGACGTACACCGAGCTGCACCGGTTGCCCCCGCGGTGACCGCAGCCGCTCGCGGTGCCTGGCAGATGTCGCCGCTGGAGCTGGCGGCGGGCTTCGTGCTGGGCCTGGACCCCGCCGCCTCGCTCCCACCGGCGCTCCCCGGCACCCCGACCGCCCGGGTCGCCTTCGAGCAGGTCGTCCGCGAGGCCCTGCGACACGGGCCGTGCGTCGTCTCCTTCTCCGGCGGCCGGGACTCCTCCGCTGTGCTGGCGGTCGCGGCGCGCATCGCCCGCCGGGAGGGGCTGGCCCCTCCCGTCGCGGTGAGCCTGCGCTTCACCGGCGTCCCCGCAGCCGAGGAGACCGCCTGGCAGGAGAAGGTCGTCGCCGAGGTCGGGGGCGTCGAGTGGCACCGCGTGGAGGTCGACACCGAGCTGGACCTGCTGGGCCCCGTGGCGACCCGGGAGATCGAGCGGCACGGCGTCCTCTGGCCGGCCAACACCGCCTTCCACGCCCCGATCGCCCCCTTTGCGCGCGGCGGGACGCTGCTCACGGGTTTCGGCGGTGACGAGATCATGTCGCCGGGTTGGGCGTGGGACCGGCTCAACCGGGTGCTCACCCGCCGCGCCCGCCCGGCACCCTCCGACCTCGTCGAGCTGCTCGCCAGCCGGGCGCCGCACGCCGTCCGCCGGCGGGTCCTGGACCGTCGTCCCGAGCCCAGTGCCCCCAGCCCCTGGCTGCGCCCCGAGGTCGATGCGCAGGTGCAGGAGGAGTGGAAGCGGCTGCGCGACCTCGAGCCGGTGCGGCACGACCAGGCGGTCCTGCGGCACTGGTGGTCCTCCCGCTACGTCCAGGTCACCCGGCAGAGCCTGGGGCTGCTGGCCGCCGGGCACGGCGCGGCCGTCGCGCACCCCTTCAACGACCCCCGCTTCCTGCAGGCCGTGGCCCGGGAGCGGGGGCGCGCCGGACCCCTGCACCGCTCGCGGGAGACCATCCGCCTGTTCGCCGACGTCCTCCCGCGGGAGACGCTCGTCCGGGTCGGCAAGGCCACCTTCAACGGTGCGTTCTGGGGGCCTGAGACCCGGGCGTTCGTGGCCCGGTGGGACGGCTCAGGGGTCGACCACGAGCTCGTCGACGTCGAGCGCCTGGCCGCCACCTGGGCGGGGGAGGACCCCGACGCCCGCACCTGGCCGCTGCTGCAGTCGGTGTGGGCCGCGCACGTCAGCTGACCCGGCGCAGGTGCTCCAGCAGGACGTCGGTCGCCTCGGCCATCCGGGTCCAGTCGCGGGGCCGTCGCCACACCACGATCGGGAGCGCGGCCAGGTCGAAGAACTGCGCCGGGTCCGGGGGAGGGCCCGGGAGCGCCCGGTTGACCATCAGCACCGGCAGCCGTGAGGTCAGCGGCACCGGCGTCACCGACACGTCGTCGTCCCACAGTGGCAACACCCAGCCGGCCAGCGGGGCGGCGGAGGCCGGGGGCAGGGTCACCCGCCAACGATCGCGTCGGCCGACCCTGCCCAGTGCCTCCCCGATGCCGAAGTGCTCGGCCGCCCCCTCGCGCAGGTCGATCGACGCCGGGCCGGGCAGCACCTCGCCGTCGGCGATCACCACGACGTCGTCGGTGAGCACCGGCAGGCCGAGCACGTGGGCCTGGGTGAGCAGCGAGCTCTTGCCGGAGTCCCGGGTGCCGAGGACCCCCCAGGCCCGGCCGTCGAGGTCGATGGCCCCCGCGTGCAGGGCGTCGCGGTCCAGCCATGCCGCCGCGGACGCCATCACACGGGCCAGGTACGGGTGCACCAGGTGCTCGTGGGGGATCTCGCGGTCGGTGACGTAGTGCGCGGCCATCCCGCCGCGGTCCAGCCGCACGTGCCCTCCGCCGCCGCTGAAGGGGATCGACCCGGGGTCGTCCGGCTCGGCGTCCAGCGACTGGCCCGCCGACGGCCGGCTCTGCGTCACCCGCAGGGCGGGCGCCTCCGGCGCCACCGACCGGAGCAGGTGCGCGGCCTCCGTCAGGTCCGGCAGCGCGAATCCGTAGCAGCCCAGCCTCATGTGTCACTCACTCCCCGTGCGTCCCGAGTCACCTAGGTGATGCTGCTCGGTGCCTCCCGGCCGGTCGGGACCATACGGTCTCCCTACACCTGACGAACGGGAGAACACCTTGCTCGAGAACACCTACGCTGCGCCCGCCATCACCACGATCGGCTCGCTGCACGACATGACCCTGCAGTTCAAGTCCTTCGGCGCTGCCGACGGCGTCATCCTGGTCATCCCGGGTGTCGGCAACATCGCCATCGGCGAGTCGGACGAGAACGGCAACGTCTCCAACTGACGGGCTGCTGGCGGGTGCGTGAGCACCCGCCGGCGCACCGCTGCTCACGCGAGCAGCCCCAGGTCCAGCGCTCGCTGGACCGCCTGGGCGTGGCTCTTCACGCCCAGCTTCACGTAGATCCGCGACCGGTGGGCGTCCACGGTCCGCGCCGACAACCCCAGCTCGCGGGCGATCGACTTCACCGGGTCGCCGCTGAGCATGGCCTGCAGCACCTCGGTCTCCTTCGCGGTCAGCTCCGGCCGGCTCTCCGCCCGCGCCTCCCGCCACTGCTCCAGGATCAGCGTGGCGATGCCGGGGTGCAGGGTCGCCCCGCCCGCGGCCGCGTCCTGCACCGCCGTCCACAGCTCCTGCGCCCGGCACTCCTCGAGCACCAGGTAGCCCGACGCGCCGCGCAGCAGCAGCTCGGGGACCAGTCCGGCCGAGGCACGGTTGCAGACCACGAGGACGCGCGCGGACGACGCCAGGGCCAGGGGCATCACCTCGGCCAGTGGCACCCCGGCGATCGTCGTGCCGGCCACCACGACCTGCGCACCCGCCGCGCACCGGGCCACGACCTCCTCGGGGTCCTCGGCCACCTCGACGGCGGCCAGCCCGGCGGCGGACTCCAGCAGGCTGGACCGGAGGACCGACCTGACGAGCCGGGACCCGCCCGCGACGACGACCGACAGCGGTGCCCCGCTCACCGCAGTCGCCCGCCGGTGAGGTCCACCCCGGCCGCCCGCAGCGCGTGCGCCCGGGACACCGCCTCGACCTGGGTGGTGACGTCGAGCTTCTCCATCGCCCGGCGCCGGGCGTTCTCCACGGCCTTCGTGCTGATCCCCAGGTCCTCCGCGATCTCGGTGGCGCTGCGGCCCCGGGCGATCCCCTCCAGCACGACGGCCTCCCGCGGGGAGAGCGGCCGGTGGGTGAGGTCCACGTCGTCGGCGTCCGCGGGGTCCGGCGCGGTGGCGACGCCGGGGGAGTGCAGCTGGGCGAGGACGCCGCCCGGGTCGTCGACGCCGACGTCCTCGAGGCTGACCTGCCGCGCGGAGACCAGTCGGTTGTGGGTGGGCCCCACCCACACCACGTCCTCGTCCACTGGCGCGGGCACGTCCGACCAGGCCGCGTAGACCGCCTGCACGTGCACCCCGTCCAGACCGTCGATGACGGAATGCAGTCGATCCCTCACCAAGGGTCGCGGGTCCACGACAGCGACCACCAGCGGGGCGTCCGCCCCCGACGGGTCGCCGTCCGACATGCGCCGAAGGCTAGACGAAGCCGCCTAGGATCGGCCGTCGTGCGGCTCCCCCGAACGGTCACAGCCGTCGCAGGACTCCCGTTGGCCGGTGCGGTCCGCACGGTGTGGCGGGCGGACCGGCGCGGCACCCTCACCGCCGGGTCGCTCCAGGTGGTCGGTGCGCTCAGCGGCCTCGGCCTGGTCTTCGCCAGCCACCTGGCGCTCTCCGCGATCCTCGAGGACGGCGCCGGCGCGTCGGGTCTGGTGCTGCCGCTCGTGCTGCTCGCGGTGACGACGTCGGTCTCGGCGTCGGTCGGCGTGCTGCAGGGCCTGCAGCAGCGGCTGTTGGGCGAGCGCGTCTCCCAGCACGTGTGGCGCGAGCTGCTCACCTCGTGCGCGGCCGTGGACCTGCTGACCTACGAGTCCACCGCCTTCCTCAACCGGCTCGAACGCGTCCGCGGCAACGCGGTCAGCCGGCCGCTGTCGGTGGTGTCGGCGCTGTTCAGCGTCCTGGGCAGCCTCATCGGGGTGGTGGCCATGACCGCCTCGCTGGTCGCGGTGGCCCCCCTGCTGGTCCCGGTGCTGCTGCTGGGCGCCGTCCCGGCGGTGCTCGTCTCCCGCCGGGTGGCCAAGGCCGAGTTCCGCTTCACCCGGCGGGCCACCGCCTTCACCCAGAAGCGCGCCTACCTGAAGTCCCTGCTCAGCCACCGGGTCACCGCCGCAGAGCTGCGCGCCTTCGACGCCGCCCCCGAGCTCATCCGGCGACACGACGGTCACGACGCCGAGTACCTGGCCCTCCTCGAGAGACACGTCGCCGCACGGCGCAGGCAGGCACTGGCCGGGCTCGTGTTCTCCGCCGTCGCCCTGGCCGCGGCCCTCGCCGTCATCGTCTGGTTGGCCTCCAGCGGACGGATCAGCCTGCCCGACGCCGGTGCGGCGGCGATCGCCGCCCGCTTGCTCGGTGGGCAGCTGAGCACCGCGTTCCGGTCCTTCGGCCGGCTCGTCGAGTCCGCGCCCTTCCTCGCCGACCTCGCCGCGTTCCAAGCCGACCACCCGCCGCACCCGGTCGCCGGACGGCGCCACGAGCTGCGCGGTGCCCTCACCGTCTCCGGCGTCGACTTCACCTACCCGGGGCAGGACCGGGCGGCGCTGCAGGACGTCACCTTCAGCGTGCCGCGCGGGCAGGTGGTCGCCCTGGTCGGGGAGAACGGCTCGGGCAAGACCACGCTGGCCAAGATCGTGGCCGGGCTCTACACCCCGGGGGCGGGCTCGGTGGACTGGGACGGCCGGCCCCTCGGCGAGGACGACCTGCGGGCCAGCTGCAGCGTCCTGTTCCAGGACTTCCTGCGCTACATGATGAGCGTCAGCGACAACGTGGCCATCTCCGACACCTCCGTCCCCCGGGACGACGCCCGGGTCCGCCAGACGATCGACCGGGTCGGGGTGGGCGTGGCCGTCGACCGCCTGGACAAGGGGATGGACACCGTCCTGGGCGTCGAGCTGGAGGAGGGCGCGGACTTCTCCGGCGGCCAGTGGCAGCGCCTGGCGCTGGCCCGGGCGCTGTACCGGGACTCCTCCGTGGTGGTGCTCGACGAGCCCAGCGCGGCCCTGGACCCCCGCGCCGAGCACGAGCTCTTCCGCGACGTCCGCACGGTGCTGGACGGCCGGGCGGCCGTGCTGATCTCGCACCGCTACTCCAGCGTCCGGCTCGCCGACCTCATCTACGTCATGCACGAGGGGCGGATCGTCGAGAGCGGCACCCACGAGGAGCTGGTGGCCGCCGACGGCCGGTACGCCGAGCTGTACGCGCTGCAGGCCGAGGGGTACTCGGCCGCCTGACCCTCAGACCACCGACACCGAGGAGACCGGGTACCAGCCGTCGGTGCGCGAGGTGGTCAACGGCAGCTGGATGCGGTCGCCGTCGGAGGCCTGTCGGACCCCGACCATCAGCTGGTAGCTCCCGCGGGGCAGGTCGGGCAGCACCGTCGAGGTGGTCAGCTGGTGCTGCTCGCCGGGCAGCCACTCCGACACCGCCTCGCCCTGCGCCCAGGTGTGGACGACGGTGCCGTCCGCCCGGGCCAGTGCGTACGTGACGTCGAAGACCTGGCCGGTGCGTGGGTAGGCGCGCGCCGTCCCGGAGTTGGTCCAGTCGGTGCGGACCGTCAGCGGGGTCGCGGTCGTGACGACCACCGGCGCCTCGACGGTCCGGCAGACGTACCGGTAGCCCAGGGGACGGACCAGCTCGGTCAGCGCGGCCCGGTCGAAGACGACGGCGTTCTCGTGGAAGTAGGAGGCGCCCAGGCCGCGCATCGTGGCGGCGGCCTCGGCCATCGTCCCGGCCGGCGGCGGGCCGATCGCCTCGAAGAGCACCGGGGCGCGCTTCCAGAGGTCGGTGATGCCGTAGCCGATGCGGGACAGGAGCGACAGGGTCGCGTCGGGCCCGAAGAGCGCGTCGTTGCGGAAGCCCACCTGTGGGTGGTTGATCAGCACGTACCGGGTCGAGGACCACATGCCGCCGTAGGGCATCAGCAGCTGGGTCCGCTGGAACCCGCGGTGGGAGTACGCCAGGGTCGTCTCGGTGCGGCCGTCGGGGGCCAGGACCCGGGCGGTCCCGCTGCCACCGGTGAACACCTGCACCAGGTGCCGGCGGGTCGAGGAGTCGATGCTGTCGTTCTGCCCGACGGCGTCGGCCAGGTCGGTGTATGGGTTGGCCTGCCACTCGTTGAACAGCCCGTACCCGGAGATGTCGATGAAGGCGATCCGCGGGTCGCCGTCGTACCGCGCTGCCATGGCGTCGACGAAGCGTCCCCACTCGGCCTGGTACACCCCGGAGCGGTAGTCCGGCTCCAGGTCCGCGGTCGGCCGGATGATCGCCCCGGCGGCCTCGACCCAGGCCGGGACGCGGTTCACCCCGTAGGGCGCACCGCTCATCGTGTAGACGCGGAAGGAGGCCTGCCGGCCCGCGGCGGTGGCCTGGGACAGCAGCGTGTCGACCGGGCGCCAGTCGTAGACCCCGCGGGACGGGTTCAGCGACTCCCAGTCGAAGCCGCCCTGCTGGGGGTGCTCCCCGCGCCGGTAGTCGGTGGACTGGGGGAGTGCGCCGCTGGTCGCGGTCCAGCCCTGGTAGCCCATCCCGGGGTTGGCCAGCAGCGCCGAGGTCTCCGTCAGCTGGGTCACGTGGGTGACGACGTTGGGGCCGGGCTGCTCGTCGGTGGTGGGCACCACCGGGACGGCGACGCCGGGGGACTCCTCGGCGGCCGCGGTCGGGGCAGCGGGGTCGGCGGGGTCGCCTGTCACCGGTCCGGCGGGGTCCGCCGGGGCTGCGGGATCCCGGGCGCCGGCGTCGTTCGCGGAGGGGACGTCGTCGACCTGCGTGAGGGCCCCGGCGGCGGGCGCCGGGAGGGCTGTGGCACCGGGACCCGAGGGGTCACCTGCGGAGCCCGGTCGCCCGGCGGGCACGGGCACGCCCGGCGGTTCGGCCACGGGCAGGTCCGTCGCGGTCGTGGTGTCCGTGGCTCGGGCACCGACCGAGGCGCCGTCGGCCCCTGGCCAGGAAGCCACCTGGAGCACCAGGCACAGGGAGCAGACGACGAGGACGACGCGGGGGACGACGTGGGCCGCGCGGCGGGCCAGCAGGCCGGTGAGCGGGCGGGGCCAGAGGAGGGGGGCGCCCACGGCGACCACGGCCAGCGTCACGGCGGCCGAGAGGGCAGCGACAACGGGCATGCCCCTTCCTCGGCACATCGGGTGCGCCGGTTGAGGGCATGCTGCCCGATCTCCGCCTTCCGGGTGACGCGCCACGACCTGGCATCGCGGTGCGACCGGTCACGGCGGCACCGCCGGCCCGCTTCAGCCGCGAGCGGGCGCCAGTGCCTCGAGCACCGGCAGCAGCGAGTCGGCGATCACGTCACCCACCTCGACGTGCAGGTCCAGGGGGCCCTCCACGGGGTCGGGGACGTCCGACGGCGAGCGGACCGGGCGCACCTGCCGGGCGGCATCCAGGGCTTGCGCCAGGGCGCTGCCCGGACGGTCCGCCGGCGTCCGGGGAGACGACGTCGCGCCGGGCGTGTCGGCACCCAGCAGGGTGGCAGCCTCGCGGAGCAGGAACGACCGGGCCGCGGCGCCGGGGTCCAGGTTGACCACCCAGCGCCACTGTCCGGTGGTCATGGTCAGCACCAGGTCGGCCGCGGCCACCAGCGGAGCGGTCAGCTGGCGGGCGGCGAAGCCCGAGGGTGACCCGCCCAGCCCGGCCAGGACCTGCGCGCTGAGCGGGTGCACCCCCGCGCCGACGACCGCGTGCGTCCCGGCGCTGGCGACGACGAGGTCGCCGTCACCCCGCTCGTCCAACACGGCCCGGGCCAGTCGCTCGGCCACGGGGGACCGGCAGATGTTGCCCGTGCAGACGAAGAGGACCGTCGTCCGCGCCGCACGGCGGCGTCCGGTCAGCACCGGCGTGCCCCGGACCGGTCCCCGGGGACGCCGGTCACCCGGGTGCGAGCCGGTCGGCGTCCGCGGCGTACGCGGACCCCGGGCCGTAGCCCCGGGCGACGCTGGCGGCGGCCTTGGGGGGCACGACGTTGAGCACCACCCCGAGCACCCGTCCACCGACCCGGTCGACGGTCTCGCGGGCCTGGCGCACCTGCTCCTTGTGCGTCGCCCCGTGCCGGACCACCAGGACCACGCCGTCCACCGCCACCGCGAGCCCACTGGCGTCGGCGACGGGGAGCAGCGGGGGCGCGTCGATGACCACGTAGTCGTGGTCGGCGCGCAGGGCGTTGAGCACGTCGGTCATGTGCGAGGAGGCGAGCAGGTCGCTGGGGTTGGGGGGCATGGGGCCGGCGGCGATGAGGGACAGCGAGCCGCCCTCCAGCGGCTGGAGGACGTCGACGAGACCGGCCTGCCCGGCCAGCACGTCGGTCAGGCCCACCTCCCCCGGCACGCCGAGGTAGCGGGCGGCTCGGGGACGGCGGAGGTCGGCCTCGACCAGGGCCACTCGACGGCCGGCTGTCGTGAGGGTCAGCGCCAGGTTCACCGCGACGACGGACTTCCCCTCGCCGGCGACGGCGCTGGAGATCATGATGACCTGCGGCGGGCGGTCCACGTCCAGGAACTGCAGGTTGGTGCGCAGCTGACGGAAGCCCTCCGCCGTGCTGCCCTGGTCGTCGGCGGCCAGCGTCGGCCGGGTCTGCAGCGAGTTGTCGCGCAGCACGATGCCCACCAGCGGAGCCCCGGCGAGCTCGGCGGCCGAGCCGGGGTCGCGGACCGACCGGTCCAGCTGCTGCCGCAGGACCGCCGCGGCGCAGCCCAGCAGCAGCCCGGCGAGCAGGCAGCCGGCCACGTAGACCCACGGAGCCGGGGAACTGGGCTCGTCGGGCAGGTCGGCCGCGTCGGTCACGGTGACGCGCACGGGGGAGACCCCGTCGGCGCCCGGGGTCTCCAGCTCCTGGACCAGGGCGATGAACTCCGAACCGAGGGTCGCGGCGACCCGCTGGGCCAGCTCCGGGTCCCTGTCGGTGACGTCGACGTCGATGAGCACCGTGTCCACCACGGCCTCGGCGGTGACCTGCTCGGTCAGCTCCCGCGGCGTGCTGTCCAGGCCCAGGCGGTCCACGACCCGGCCGGCGAGCTCCTCACCGGTCAGCAGCCGCGCGTAGGAGGAGACCCGCTGCTGGGAGAACTGGCTGCCCTGGAAGACGTCCGAGGCGTTGGCGCTCTCGGTCGTGGAGACGAAGAACTGGGTGTGCGAGGTGTACTCGGGAGCACGCAGCAGACCACCGGCCAGACCCACCCCGCCCAGGAGCATCGCCCCCAGCAGCGGCAGCCACCACCGGGAGCGCACCGCCCGCAGGACGTCCCTCAGATCCACGTGTCCACCCGTCCGTCGTCCTCGCCGTCACCGGTCGTCGGCGGGCGTCCTGATTAACCCACAGCCCGGAGCCCGCCACGGGTGACCTCACCCCGTCTGGTGGCTCTGCGTGGCGGCGCACCACTCCTTGGGGGGTGACCTCTGCAGGATGGTCCCGAGCCGGGCCCGCGGGCGATTACCGTCCGGATCCGGGCCGCACGGCTCTGCGCGGGTGCATCGACGGACGGGGGGTGGGAGTGGACGTGGCTGCCAGCACGCACAGCGCTCCCCGGGTGCCCCCACGGCCCGCCGGCGGCCTGCACTTCGACGGCCGCCGGGTGGTGATGGTCGCGTCCTCCGGTGGCCACCTCTTCGAGCTGGACGTGCTCAGCCGCGCCATGGACGTGCACCCCGACTCGCTGTGGGTCACCTTCGACTCGCCCCAGACCCGCTCGCTGCTGGCCGGCCGGCGCGTCCTGACGCTGCCCTACGTCGCGCCGCGCGACCACGTCGGCGTCCTGCGGGCCACCCGGGCGCTCACCCGGGTGCTGCGCGAGGAACGCGCCGAGGCCGTCGTCAGCACGGGGGCGGCGGTCGCGGTCTCCGGCTTCCTCGCCGCCCGCCGCTCCGGCATCCCGGCGCACTACGTGGAGAGCGTCTCCCGCACCCACGGCCCGTCGCTCACCGGCCGCATCGTGTCCGGCCTGCACCTGGCCACCCTCTGGTCCCAGCACCCCGGGTGGGCCGGGGGCCGCTGGCACGAGCACCCCAGCGTGATGGCGGAGTACGCCGTCGTCCCGGCCGAGGGCGTCCCGCCCGCCCGGCCCCGGCTCTTCGTCACCGTCGGCACCATCCGGCCCTACCGGTTCGACGCCCTCGTCGACGCCGTGCTGGCCACCGGCCTGGCCGACGAGCACACCGTCTGGCAGCTGGGCTCCACCACCCGCGACGACCTCCCCGGCCGGGTCGTGCCCCTGCTGGACCCGGCCGAGCTCGAGGACTGCGTCCGGGCGGCCGACGTCGTGGTCACCCACGCCGGGGTCGGCTCCGTGCTGGGGGTCCTGGAGCAGGGCGTGGTCCCGGTCGTGGTGCCCCGGCGGGCCGCCCGCGACGAGCACGTCGACGACCACCAGCGCGAGATCGCCGCCCTGGTCGCCGACCTGGGCGTGGCCGTCGTCCGGGAGGCAGGGGAGCTGGACGCGGTTGCACTCCGCGCCTCGCTCGGCCGCCGCGTCCGCCGGACCGCGCCCTGACCGCGCCCACCCCCCGGTGGTCGGTCCTGGTGGTCACCGACAGCCTGGACACCGGTGGGCTCGAGCGGGTCGTCGTCGACGTCGCCTCGGAGCTCTCGGCGCGCGGCCACGACGTCACGCTGGCCGCCGCTGCCGGCGGAGCGCTCTGGGACGACGTCCCGGCCGCCGTCCACCGCCGGCACCCGCCCGCCGGTGGCGGTCTGCCGGGCCGGCTGCGGCGGGTGCTGTGGCTGGTCCGGCTCGTCCGCGCCGGGCGCCCGGACGTCGTACACGCCCACCAGCGCGGGGTGGCGCTGGTCGCCCGTGCGGCCCGCACCGGTCGACGCACCCGGGTGGTCGAGCACGTGCACAACGTCTTCCCGGCCCGGTGGTGGACCCGCCTCCCGTCCTTCCGCGGCGACCACCTGGTGGCCTGCAGCGCCGCGGTGGCCACCATGCTGGTCCGCGACTTCGGGCGACCGGCCGAGCGGGTGACCACGGTGCTCAACGCCGTGCCCGACGTGGGCGCGGCACGGCAGCGCGTGCTGCCGGTGCTCCGCGCTGAGACCGTGCCGACGGTCCTGGTGGTGGCCCGGGTCAGCGCCCAGAAGGACCCGCTGCGCTTCGTCGCGGCCGTGGGCCTGCTGAACGCCGAGGGGCCGCAGGTGCGGGCACTGTGGGCGGGTGAGGGCGACCTGCTGGACGAGGCGCGGTCCGCGGCGCAGGCGCTCGGGCCCGACGGACCGGTCTTCCTGGGTGCGCGGACCGACGTCGCCGACCTGATGGCCGGGGCCGACGTGGTCGCCCTGACGTCCCGCTGGGAGGGTCTCCCGCTCGTCCTGCTGGAGGCCGCGGCGCTGGGCCGGCCGCTGCTCGCCCCCCGGGTCGGGGGGTGTCCCGAGGTCGTGGTCGACGGCGTGAACGGCCGGACCTTCGACGTGGACGCCGACCCCGCCGTGGTGGCTGCGACGCTGTCGGAGATGCTGCGGCCCGACCTGCTGGCCGCCATGGGCGCGGCCAGCCGCACCCGGTACGAGGAGCACTTCACCACCGAGGGCCGGGTCCTCGCGATCGAGAGGGTCTTCGCCCGTGTCCTCCGCTGAGTCCCCGACCGCCGACCCGACCGGGACCGCCCCCCGGCCCCGGGTGCTGGCGGTCAGCACGTTCTTCCCCTGGCCCGTCGACCACGGCGACGCCGTCCGGAGGTCGATGGTCCTGCAGGCCCTGGCCGAGTCCGCCGAGCTGACCGCGGTCTGCGTGGACCGGCCCGGGACGACGGCCGCCGACGAGGTCGCACTGCGGGCCGCCCTGCCCGGGGCCACGGTGCACCGGCTGCCGCTGCGCCGGGCGCGGGTCACCAGCCTGCGGGCACGGGTGGCCCGCACGGCCCGCGGCCTGGCCACGCTGACCCCGCCGTGGGTCTACCGGCAGGAGGCGCCCGGCCTGGAGGAGCTGCTGGCGCAGGAGGCCGCCACCGGGCAGTACGACGTCGTCGTCCTGGTCGGGGAGCCGGCCGGCCCCGCGGCCCCCTGGGCCCGCCGCGTGGCCCCCCGGGTCGTCTGGGACAAGTCCAACGTCCTGACGGCCTCCGACCTCGACGCGCTGCGCACCGTGTCCTCCCTGCTCGGCCGGGTGCGGGCGCTGACCACGCTGCCGCTGTCCTGGGTGTTCGAGCGCCGGGTGCTGGCCGCGGTGGACGAGGTGTGGGTGACCTCCCGGGAGGAGGACGACCGGCTGCACCGGGTCTTCGGACGGCGGTCCCGGCTGGTGCTGCCGTCCACGGTGGCGCCGCGGTCTCCTGCCGCGGGGCTGGACCCCACCAGCCGCACGCTGCTGTGGGTCAGCACCTTCGGCTACACGCCCAACTGGGACGGCCTGCTCCGGTTCCTCGACGCGGCCGGGGGGGCCCTGGTCGCCGGCGGCTGGACCCTGCGGGTCGTCGGCGCCGGTGCCACCCCGGCGCAGGAGGCCCGACTGCGGGCCACCCCGGCCGTCGACTACCGCGGTTTCGTGGCTGACCTGGCCGAGGCCTGCTCCGGTGTGGCGGCCGGCGTCGTCCCGGTGTGGGCGGGGGCCGGGGTGAAGCTGAAGACGCTGACCCTGATGAGCCTGGGCGTCCCGCTGCTGGCCACGCCCGTCGCGCTGGAGGGCATCGGCCCCGAGGCCGCGGCAGCCGTCCCGGAGACCCCGGCCGACTTCGTCGGGGCCCTGGCCGCGCTGCGCCCCGAGGACCTCATCGCCGCGGCGACCCGGGCGGCGGCCGTGCTGGAGGACCGCTTCACCAGCGAGGCCTTCACCGCCGGGGTGCGGCGCGGTCTCTCCCCGCCCCCGCGGGACTGACCTCGGCGGCTGCGGTCGGCGTCCGCCGGCGCTCGGTCATCGTCGCGGCGGTGACCAGCAGCAGCAGGCCGTAGTAGGACACGAAGGACTGCTCGGCCACCCCGTAGAGCAGCAGCAGGGTGGTCACCGCGAAGGCCCACTGCGGAGCCGCGTCCAGGTCCGGTCGCGCGATGGCCCGGGTGGCGCGGGTGAGGGCGGCCAGTGCCACCAGCAGGACGAGCACCAGCCCCACGGCGCCGATCTGGGCCAGCAGGTCCAGGTAGGAGTTGTGCGCGTGCGGGAACTCGAAGTGCGCCCGGTCCCACATCCGCTCGGTGAGGGGGACCCCGGCGACCCACAGGGCGCCCCAGCCGTGCCCCGTCCACGGCCGCATCGCGATGGTCGGTTCGACGGCGGCCCAGATGACCGTCCGCCCGGTCAGCGTGTCGTCCCGGCCCAGTGAGCCGGTCACCAGCGTCAGCAGGGCCGCGGCGTTGAGCGCGGCGGCCACGGCCGTCAGACCGGCCAGCGCGATGACCGTGCGCTTCACCGCCGCCGACCGGCGCCGCAACACCAGCAGGGCGCCCAGCAGCCCGGCCGACGCCACCGTCACGACCAGACCGGTGCCGCTGCTGGTCAGCACCAGTGCGGCGAACACCGCCGCCAACCAGGCGAGCGCCCCGCGCCGGGCCCGGCCGGCCGGTGCGGTGGCCGCCACGACCATCAACGTCAGCACCCCGACGGCCAGCACGAACGCCGCGCTGTTGCGCTGCACGAACACGCCGCGGAAGGCGCCCTGCTGGTAGGCCACCTGCTCCCGGCCGATCGTCGGCACGGCCAGGTAGACCACCCAGCTCAGCGCCGTCAGCACCTTGGTCGTCAGCGCCAGGGCCCACAGCACGTCAGGGGCCCGCAGGGACCGCACGAGCGAGGTCACCGCCAGCACCGTCGCCCCGGTGACCAGCACCCCGCGCACGGTCAGCGGCAGGCTCACCGACCACCCGGCGCTCAGCACGCACCACCCCAGGAAGGCGGTGACCAGCCACGAGGGACGGGCCAGGCGCAGCTGCCACCACGTCACGGCGAACGCCCCGACCCCGACGGCGAAGACCACCGGACCGGAGGAGGGGAAGGGCTGCGCCGCCGTCACGGTGAAGACCAGGGCGAGCAGCTGCGCGGCCCGCCGACGCCGCGGCCGGGCGGCCGCCGTCCTGGCCGGGGCCACCCGGCCGGACCACGCGGGGACGGGTGCGGGGCCGCTCACCGGTCCACCTGCTGCGCGCGCGGCGGGCGGGCGAGGACGCCGACCCACACCAGCGCGGTGACGACGGAACCGCCGGCCAGCGCCCAGGTGCCCGCGTGCGGGCCGGACAGCACGGTCGCGACACCGGTGGCGACGAGCATCCCGGGGGCCAGCACCGCCCGCCAGGCCACCTGCCGGGCGACCAGGCCGGTCGCTCGCAGGGCGATGCCCAGGCAGCCGCCGGCGACGCCGCCCACGGCCAGCAGGGTCAGCGGCGCCACGTACTCCCGCGCCGTCTCCCAGCCCTCGCCGACCACCACCTCGGCCCAGCGGACCGGCAGCAGCTGCAGCACCACCCCGTAGACCACGAAGCAGAGCGACGCCCCGACGGCGACCACCGAGGCCAGCCGGACGGTGGACCGGTGTCCGCGGTCGGCGTGCCGGGCCACCAGGACCGGTTGCAGGGCCGACAGCAACCCGGTGGTGACGACGGTCGCCACGCCCAGCCAGATCTGGGCCTTGCGGATGTGCCCGATCTCGTCGGCGCCGGCGAGCACCGCCACGAGGAGGAGGGCGCCCTGGGCGGTGGCCTGGGTGAGCAGGAAGTCCAGGAAGAGCGGACGGGAGAGCCCGCGCACGTCACGGTGCCACCGGGAGCGGCCGTGCCGCATGCCCAGGCCGTCCCGCCCCCGCCGGCGCAGGGCGACCGCGGTGCCCGGCAGCGTGGCCAGGGCCCAGACCGCGGTCGCCGCGGCGGCGTCCAGCTCGAGGACCGCCGTGGTCACGGCCAGACCGACCAGGGCGGTGACGGTCCACGTGGCGTTGTTGGCCAGCGCGAACTGGCTCTGGCCGCGGGCGTACTCGATCCACCGCAGGTGGTCCTGCAGGCAGAGCAGGGGGAGGGCCAGCGCGGCGACGACGAGCACCGGGACCACGCTCGCGGGGAGGAGGCCGGCGAGCCGGGCGGTGAGCGTGCCGGTCAGCACCAGCAGGGCCACGGAGCCCGAGACGGCGAGCACCGACCTCGTCGAGCGGCGGGGGTCCACGGCCGGGTCCTGGTCGGCCGCACCGCCCCGGCTGCGCAGCACCAGGACGTCGCCGTGGACGCTGCGGCTCGCGGTGGTCGCCAGCAGGAGCACGAGGACGACGGTGGCGAAGACGCTGAACTCCGCGAACGGCAGGGCCCGTGCGGCCACGATGCTGACCCCGAGGTTGCCGATGCTCGACACCCCGGCGTCCACCAGGCCGATGGACAACCGCCCGGCGACCCGGGCACCCGGCGTCGTGCGGCTCGTTCGCGTCAGCACGTCCCCCCGCCCTCCCGTGACCGGGCTCCGGCACGGTGGCGGCCCGGTCGGTGATGCTACGACCCGCCGGGGGCCCGGGGCAGCCTCCGTCATCCGCCCGGGGGAGGCGCTCCCGGGGTCCCGGCCCCGCCGACGTCGTCGAACTCATCCGCCCCAGGACTTCACAAGTGCCCCAGGAGTGCCGAACACCACGACGTGGTCATGACGGTGCTGCTGGTCGGGTGGGTGCTCAGCGCGGTGGTGCTGGGCCTGGTGGTCGGCGCCGTCGTCCGGGCCGCCGACGGGTGGGCCGCGGGTCCGGACTGGTCGGTGCCCACGCTGGCCGGGGCCGACCGGGGACAGGTGCCCACCCCGCACCGGGGCCACCCGAGCTGAGCTGCCGGTGGCTCACCCGGACGGGGGACCCGGCTCAAGTCCGGTCCCCGGCGGGTCGACGACCTGGACACCGTCTCCTGCCCTGAGGTCGCTGATGCCCTGGAAGACCGCCGCACCCCGGCGCCCCCGTTCCGTCGGGGTCGTGCTGCTCACGTGCGTGCTGCTCCTGTGCACCGGTGGGGCGTCCGCGGGCTCCGCCGGCGACCCCGCGGTGACGTCCGCCCCCGGCGTCTCCACCGACGTCCTCCCGGGCGGCACGGACCCGGGCGGGCGCTCCTCCACCGACGACCCCGCCGAGGAGCCCACCGGCGCGACCGGCCGGCTGCCGGGTGCGGACCCGGCGTCCACCGGTGACCCGACCACGGCGACGGCCCCCCTCCCGTCGGGCACCATCCCGACCACGACCCCGGTCGCACCTGCCGGCGGTCGCACGCCGACGCCCGACCCGGCGGCGGTCGGCTCCTGGGCCACGCCCGCCGGGGACCGGGCACCCGGCTCCGTGGACGGCACGCTCCCGGACGGCGCGCCGACGGAGGGTGCCGTCTGGTGCCAGGTCGTGCCGGTGACGTTCTCCGGCGTCCGGGCCGACGGCTCGGTGCCGGTCGGCGCGGCGACCATGACCGCCACCCCCTCGGTGACCGTCGCCGGCCGCTCGGTCGACTGGTCCGTGGTGTCGTCCGGCCGCGTGGTCGGCAGCGGCACCAGCACGTTGGGCCCGACCGGCGGCTTCAGCACGCCCGTGACGCTCCCCTCCGGCCCGGCGACGGTGACCACCGCCCTGCGGTTCTCCGCCGACTCGACCAGCACGTGCCCCCCGTCGGTCGTCACCGTCTCGGTGTCCTCGCCCCTCACGTGGGCCTCCGGGGGCTCGGGGCCGACGGCGGCGGACGGTTCGTTCGCCGCGTGGCGCGGCACCCCGACCCAGATCGCCGGGACCTGGTGCGACAACAACCAGGCCATGCTCGGGCTCTGGCAGCTGCGACCCGGCTTCGAGCTGGGCGCCTGGCAGGGCGACCTGGACATCGCCGTGGGGGCCATCGGCCCCGGCGAGTCCTGGGCGGCCGCCGCGACCGGGGCCTACGACGGGCGCTGGCGTCAGTCCCTCACCGAGCTCCGCCGGCTGTGGTCCGGGCGACCGGGTCAGCTGTACATCCGCTTCGCCCACGAGTTCAACGGCAACTGGTACGACTGGTCGGTCACCGGCGCGTCGGTGGCGGACTTCCGCGCCAGCTGGATCCGCTACCGGGCCCTGCAGCAGGAGGTCTTCCCGGAGTCCGACCTCGTCTTCTCGCCCAACAGCGAGACGAACTACTGGTCCGACCTCGACTGGCGGACCGCCTTCCCGGGGCGGCAGTACGTCGACGTCATGGCGGTCGACTACTACAACATGTGGCCCTACACCGGCACGGCCGCGCAGTTCGACGCCGCGTCGCTGGCCTACGACCGCTGGGGCGCGCCCCGGGGCCTCAAGCGGCACCAGGAGTTCGCCGCCTCGGTCGGTCTCCCGTTCGCGGTGGCGGAGTGGGGCAACAACGCCGAGTTCGGTGACTCACCGGCCTACATCGAGGGCATGAACGCCTTCTTCCGGGCGCACGCGGGCCGGGGCCCCGGTCAGCTGGTCTACGACATCTACTTCAACGTCCTGTGGGACGGCAACCCGTTCGCCCTCTACCCGAGCACCAACGCCCCGGGAGCAGCGGAGGCCTACCGGCGGGTGTTCTGAGCCCAGGAGCCGCGACGCGCCGTACCGCGTGAGTAACGTCACCGGTTCGTCTCACAGGGAGTGATCACGCTCAGCCGCATCGACGGCGGCGTGTCCTACAGATGCCCATCCGATCGGGCACACAGAGTGAGGGTTGAGACGGAGCGTTCCCCATCTGGGGGAGGCCTTCACCCGAAAGTGCAGCACGGAGAGCCTCTCAGGCCGATACCTTCCAGCTGACCACCGGGTGCAGCTGCCCGGGTCACGTCGGCCGGGATCTCCGGCCGGCTCGTCCGTGGGGGGAATCGCTTGTCTGTGCTCGACACGCCCGACCGGGCCACCGGCCGCTCTGCGTCGCCAGGCCAGCACCGTCTCGATCGCGCCAACGACGCAACCACCGCGCGACGCTCCTGGCGGGTGGCCTACGTCCGGCGGATCATCGCCCTGGACGCGGTCTGCGCGCTCCTGGCCGGGGTCATCGGCCACGTCTTCCGCTTCGGGCCCGCCGACGACGGCGTCGACGTGCCGGCCACATCGAACTGGTTCCTCGTCGTGCTGCCGGTCGTCTGGGTCGTCGCGATGTCGGTGGCCCGGACCTACGAGCCGCGCTTCCTCTGGGTCGGCCCGGAGGAGTTCCGCCGGGTCTTCTTCGCCGCCGCTCTGCTCCTGGCCGCCGTCGGCACGGTCTCCTGGGCCTTCAAGCTCGAGGTCGCCCGCGGCTACGTCGTCATCGCGATCCCGCTGGCCGCCGCCCTGACGCTGGCTCAGCGCTGGGTCCAGCGTGACCGGGTGCACCGTCAGCGTCGCGCCGGCCGCCTCGGGCAGACCGCCCTGCTGGTCGGCCACCGCAACGGCGTGGCCGCCCTGCGGGCACAGATCGCCCGCGAGTCCCAGCACGGCTACCAGATCGTGGGCTGCTGCCTGCCCGGTGGTTCCGGCGGCACCTTCGACGGGCTGCCCGTCCTGGGTGGCCTCGACGACGTGGTGGCCGTGGTCGCCCGCCACCAGGTGGACACCGTCGCCGTCCTGCCCTCCCCGGAGCTCGAGGGCGCTGCGCTCCGGCGCCTGGGCTGGGACCTGGAGCAGACCGAGGCCGAGCTGCTGCTCGCACCGGCGACCACGGACGTTGCCGGCCCGCGGGTCAACATCCGTCCCATGTTCGGCCTGCCGCTGATGCACGTCGAGCGGCCGGAGTTCTCCGGTGCCCGCCGGATCGTCAAGGACCTCTTCGACCGGACCGCGGCCCTGCTCATCGTCGCGGTGCTGCTGCCCCTGCTGATCGGCATCTCGCTGGCGGTCAAGACGACCAGCCGCGGGCCGGTCTTCTTCCGTCACGAGCGGGTCGGCCGCGACGGCCAGGCCTTCCACGTCCTGAAGTTCCGCAGCATGGTCCCCGGCGCGGACACCGGCATCGACGCCCTGCGTGAGCTCAGCGAGGGCAACGCCGTGCAGTTCAAGATGCGGTCGGACCCCCGGGTCACCCGTGTCGGTCGCGTCCTGCGTCGCTACTCGCTGGACGAGCTGCCCCAGTTGTTCAACGTGCTCACCGGCTCCATGTCGCTGGTCGGCCCCCGCCCGCACGTGACCGCCGAGGTCGAGCAGTACGGCTTCGACATGCGTCGTCGTCTGCTGGTCAAGCCCGGCATCACCGGTCTGTGGCAGGTCAGCGGCCGGTCGGACCTGTCGTGGGACGACACGGTGCGACTGGACGTCCGCTACGTGGAGAACTGGTCGCTGACGATGGACCTGATGATCCTGGCCAAGACGGTCGGTGCCGTCGTCCGCGGGTCCGGGGCGTACTGACCCACTGCTCGACCACGACGGGTGCCGTCGGGGCCCGGACCTGGGCCCCGGTCGGCGGCGCCCACCGCCGACCTCCGGGAGGCCCCCCGTGTTGACGCTCCTGCGCGAGCAGGCCGACGCCGCCCGCACCCGGCTCGACCCGGCTGTGCACGACTACTACGCCTCAGGGTCGGGTGCCGAGGTGACCGCGGGTGAGGCGCAGGCCGCCTGGTCGGCCTACCGGCTGCGACCCCGCGTCCTGCACGACGTCTCGACGGTGGACCTGTCCGTCCAACTGCCGGGCGCGAGGGTCGAGTCGCCGTTCGTCGTGGCCCCGATGGCCTTCCACGCCCTCGCGCACCCCGAGGGGGAGCGGGCCACCTTCGCCGGCACGGGGGCCGCCGGGTGCCTGGGCGTGCTGTCCACCCGGTCCAGCGTGGCCGTGGAGGACGTGGCTGCCGTGGCGACGGCTCCCTGGTGGTTCCAGGCCTACGGCATGCGCGACCGTTCCCTCACCCACGCCCTGGTCCGCCGCGCCGCCGCGGCCGGGGCCACCGCGGTCGTGCTCACCGTCGACACCCCGTACGTCGGCCGCAAGGGCAAGGTCAGCGGGGTGCGCATCTCGGTGCCCGACGACCAGTACCTGGTCAACCTCGCCCAGCACCTGGTGGCGGGGACGGACGGCCGCGCCCTCGCCGAGCAGGACCCCTCGATGACGCCCGACGTGATCGCCGAGCTCACCGAGGTCAGTGGTCTGCCGGTCCTGGTCAAGGGCGTCCTGCGGGGTGACGAGGCCCGTCGGTGCGTGGACGCCGGCGCCGCGGGCGTGGTGGTCTCCAACCACGGCGGCCGCCAGCTCGACCGCGCCCTGCCCAGTGCCCTGGCCCTGCCCGACGTCGTCGCCGCGGTCGGTGACGACGTCCCGGTGCTGGTGGACGGCGGCATCCGCACCGGGCTCGACGCCCTCACGGCGCTCGCGCTCGGGGCCGACGCGGTCCTGGTCGGCAGGCCCGTCCTGTGGGCGCTGAGTGCAGGAGGCGCCGAGGGCGTCGCGGCCTGCCTGGACGCCCTGCACAGCGACCTCGCCCACGTGCTCGCCGTCGCCGGAGCTGCGTCCCTGGCCGACCTGGACGCCAGCATGGCGGTGTCCGTCACCGGTCGCTGACTCACGGTGACGCCACTGCCGAGCCCGTCACCCGTGGGTGACACCGGATCGGGTAACGCCCGGTCCGGCCGGACCCACGACCGCCCTAGGCTCGTCGAGTGACGCAGCCCGACCAACGAGAACGAGGACTGACCTTGACCCAGAGCACCGACGTGAGCCCCGCCGACATCCCCGTCGTGATCCTCTGCGGAGGCATGGGGACCCGGTTGCGCGAGGCCAGTGAGCAGCTCCCCAAGGGCCTCGTGGACATCGGCGGCCGGCCGGTGCTCTGGCACATCATGAAGACCTACAGCCACTACGGCTTCCGGCGCTTCGTGCTCTGCCTGGGCTACAAGGGCGACATGATCAAGGACTACTTCGTCGACCACCGCGCGCGGACGAACGACTTCACGCTGCGCCTGCGCGGGCCGCACGAGCTGGAGTTCCACACCGACGTGGCCGCCGAGGACTGGGAGATCACCTTCGCCGAGACCGGGCTGACCACCGCGACCGGCGCCCGCATCGCCCGCGTCGCCGCCTACCTGGACGCCCCCCGCTTCGCCCTCACCTACGGCGACGGGATCGGGGCCATGGACCTCCCGGCGACCCTGGCGGCCCACGTCGCCTCGGGCAAGCTGGGCACCCTCACCGGGGTGCACCCCAGCGGCCGGTACGGCGAGATGGTGCTCGAGGGCGATGCGGTCACCCAGTTCAACGAGAAGCAGTCCCAGACCGGGTACGTCAACGGCGGGTTCTTCTTCTTCGAGCGGTCCTTCGTGGACCGTTACCTCGACGCCGATGCCACCGACGAGATGCTCGAGCACGCCCCGCTGCAGCGCCTGGCGCGCGACGGCGAGCTCGGCGTCCACCGCCACGAGGGCTTCTGGATGGGCATGGACACCTTCCGGGACTGGAAGGAACTGAACGGGCTGTGGGACGACGGTCGAGCCGAGTGGAAGGTCTGGTCGGACTGACCGCGTCGTACCCGCCCGAGAACCGACACCACGAGCTGGAGAACTGAGATGCGAGTACTCGTCACGGGCACCGAGGGATACCTCGGCTGCCTCACCGCGCAGGAGCTGCTGCGCGCCGGACACGCCGTCGTCGGCGTGGACACCGGTTACTACAAGAACGGCTGGCTGTACCCGGGGCTGGACCTGGTCCCCGAGACCCTGGCGCTGGACATCCGCAACCTGGGGCCCGAGCACCTCGAGGGCGTCGACGCGGTCGTGCACATGGCCGAGCTGTCCAACGACCCGATCGGTGACCTGATCGGCGACGTCACCTACGACATCAACCACCACGGGTCGGTGAAGCTGGCCGAGGCGGCCCGGGCCGCCGGCGTGCAGCGCTTCGTCTACATGTCCTCCTGCAGCGTCTACGGCGTCGCCGAGGGCACCGTCGACGAGTCGAGCGCCGTGGACCCGCAGACGTCCTACGCGCGCTGCAAGGCCCTGGTCGAGCGGGACGTGTCCGCGCTGCTCACCGACGAGTTCTCCCCGACCTTCCTGCGCAACGCCACCGCCTTCGGCGCGAGCCCGCGGATGCGCTTCGACATCGTGCTGAACAACCTGTCCGGCCTGGCCTGGACGACGAACAAGATCGCCATGACCAGCGACGGGTCCCCGTGGCGCCCGCTGGTGCACGCCCTGGACATCGCCAAGGCGATCGTCATGACCGTGCAGAGCCCCCGCGAGGCCGTGCACGGCGCGGTGTTCAACGTGGGCAGCGACGACAACAACTACCGGGTCCGCGACATCGCCGAGATCGTCGCGGCGGAGTTCCCCGGCTGCGAGCTGACCTTCGGCGACCCCAGTGCGGACAACCGGAGCTACCGGGTGGCCTTCGACAAGATCGGGCAGGTCCTGCCCGGCTACGCGACCGACTGGAACGCCGCCGCCGGCGCCGCCCAGCTGCACCGGGTGTTCCAGTCCATCGACATGGACGACGCCACCTTCACCGGCCGCGGCCACACCCGGCTCAAGCAGATCGAGCACCTGATGCGCACCTCGCAGGTCGACTCGCAGCTGTACTGGGCGACCGCGTGAAGTTCACCGAGACGGCGATCGCCGGCTGCATGGTGGTGGACATGGAGCTGCGCGAGGACGAGCGCGGCTTCTTCGCCCGCAGCTTCGCGGCCGAGGAGTTCACCGCGCACGGGCTGGACCCGGCGGTCGTGCACGGCAACGTGTCCTTCAACCACCGCGCCGGCACCGTCCGCGGGCTGCACCTGTCCCTGCCCGGCCACCCCGAGTCCAAGTTCGTCCGCTGCACCCGCGGCGCCATCGTGGACATCGCGGTCGACGTGCGACCGGACTCTCCCACGTTCATGGAGAAGGTCGCCGTCGAGCTGACCGCGGACAACCACCGGGCGCTCTACCTCCCCGCGCACCTGGCGCACGCCTACCAGACCCTCACCGACGACACCGAGGTGCAGTACCTGGTCTCGGTCGCCTACGCCGCCGGCGCCGAGGTCGGGTACCGCCACGACGACCCGGCCTTCGGCCTGGAGCTGCCGCTGCCGGTGTCGCTCGTGTCGGACAAGGACGTCAGCTGGCCCGACTTCGACGTCGAGGCCAACCGCCGGCTGTTCGAGGCCGGGGTCCCCTCGTGATCCCGGTCGACACCCTGCTGGCCCGCCGGCAGACCGAGGACCGCCCGGTCCGCCTCGGCCTGGTCGGTGCCGGCTTCATGGCCAAGGGCCTGGTCAACCAGGTGGTCAACTCCACCCCCGGCATGCAGCTGACCGTCGTGTGCAACCGGACGCCGGCCAAGGCGTTCGACATCCTCACGCAGGCCGGTGCCCAGCCGGCTGCGGCTGAGTCCCCGGCCGACGTCGACCGGATCGCCGCCGCCGGGGGGGTGGCGGTCACCGACGACGTCGCCGTCCTCACCGGTGCCGGCGCGGTGGACGTCGTCGTCGACGCCACCGGTGCCGTGGCCTTCGGTGCCGAGCTCGCGCTCGCCGTCATCGCGGCCGGCAAGCACCTGGTGCTGCTCAACGCCGAGGTGGACGCCACCCTGGGGCCGCTGCTGGTCACCAAGGCCGATGCCGCGGGCGTGGTCTACAGCGGTGCCGACGGCGACCAGCCCGGCGTCCAGATGAACCTGATCCGCTTCGTCCGCCAGATCGGGCTCACCCCGCTGGTGGCCGGGAACATCAAGGGCCTGCAGGACCCCTACCGGACACCCACCACGCAGCAGGGGTTCGCCGAGCGTTGGGGCCAGGACCCGTGGATGGTGACGAGCTTCGCCGACGGCACCAAGGTCAGCGTGGAGCAGGCCCTGGTCGCCAACGCCGCCGGCTTCAGCGTGCACCGTCGCGGGATGCTGGGCCGGGACCACCGCGGGCACGTCGACGAGCTCACCGAGCTCTACGACGTGGACGAGCTGCGGTCTCTCGGTGGGGCCGTCGACTACGTCGTCGGCTCCCAGCCGGGCCCCGGCGTGTACGTGCTGGGCACCCACGATGACCCGGCCCAGCGCCACTACCTGGAGCTGTACAAGCTGGGGACGGGGCCGCTCTACAGCTTCTACACGCCCTACCACCTGTGCCACTTCGAGGTGCCCGTCACCGTCGCGCGGGCAGCTCTGCTCGGCGAGGCCACCATCCGCCCCGACGGCGCGCCCCG
The DNA here is from genome assembly GCF_001424485.1 of Modestobacter sp. Leaf380. Lineage (GTDB taxonomy): Bacteria > Actinomycetota > Actinomycetes > Mycobacteriales > Geodermatophilaceae > Klenkia. Next base: position 758,240 of record NZ_LMQC01000012.1, on the reverse strand, counting down.
CGTCGACGTGGTCACCGTGGCCAAGACCGACCTGCCGGCCGGCACGGTGCTGGACGCACCGGGCGGGTACCACTACTACGGCGAGGCGGAGAAGGCCGAGGTCACGCACGCCGACCGGGTGCTGCCGCTGGGCATCGCCGAGGGGGCGCGACTGCTGCGTGCGGTCGTCAAGGACGAGCTGATCGGCTACGCCGACGTCGAGCTCCCAGCCGGTCGCCTGGTGGACCGGCTGCGCGCGGAGCAGGACACGATGTTCTTCGGCAGCGCGGCGGCGACGGGGCCGGCCGCCTCCTGACCCTCCCGGTGGGCCGTGTCCGCACGGCCCACCGGGGTGTCCTCAGTCCTCCGCGCCCAGGGTGTGGAGCCGGGCCAGCAGCGGTCGGACAGCCGCCTCCCAGGAGTGGTCCGCCCCGACGGCCTCGGCGCCGGCCAGGCCCAGAGCCGCAGCGGCCTCGACGTCGGTGAGCAGCTCGACGAGGGCCGCGGCCATGGCCGCAGGGGCGTCGGCGACGACGACGCCACGGCCGACCAGGTCCTCGAGGCCCTCGACCCCGATCGCGGTCGAGACCACCGGACGGCCGGCGGCGAGGGACTCCAGGATCTTCAACCGGGAGCCCCCACCGGTCAGCAGCGGTGCCACGCTCACCCGGGTCGCCTGGTACCAGGGCGTCAGGTCCTCCACCGTCCCGGTCACGACGACCGAGGGACCGGCCAGGGCGCGGACCTCGGCCGTCGGCTCGCGGCCCACGACCTGCAGCCGTGCGCCGGGGACGGCCTCGACGACCCGCGGCCACACCTCCCGGGCGAACCACAGCGCTGCCTCGACGTTGGGCGCCCACGACTGCAGGGCGACGAAGCTGACCACCGGGTCGGCCGCCGGCGGCAGCGGGTCGGGTTCGCCCCAGGCGTTGGGGACCACCACGGGGGTGTGCCGGCTGCCCAGGGCGACCAGGCCGTCCCGGTCGCCCTCGCTGACCACGGCGACCACGTCCACGTCGTCCACGGTGCGCTCGATGCGGCGCAGGGCCCGGGCCTCGGCGGCGTAGACCAGCTTCGCGGGCCCCGCCGCCGACGCCGCCATCCGGGCGGTCAGTGAGGACTCCACGTTGTGCATGTCCAGCACCCGGACCCGGGCCCGGAGCCCGCGCGCGACCGGCAGCAGCTGCACGTGCTCGACCACCAGGACGTCGGTGTCGGGCGTGCACGCCTGCGCCAGCACCCGGGCCAGCTCGGCGTCCCAGAAGCGGGCCGTGGTGATCGACCGCCCACGGACCAGGCCCTCGACCAGGTCGCGGGGACGGCGCCGCAGGGGGACCGACCGCACCTCGATGCCCTCGGCCCGCAGGGGCTCGGCGTCCTCGTGCTCCCCGGCGTAGGCGACCAGGACCACCTCGCCCTGCTCGCGCAGCGCCCGGACGATCCCGAGGGTGCGGCGCTTGTCCCCGCTGTTGGGGGGCCACGGGACGAACTTGCCGACGACGACGCTGCGCACGGTGGGGCTCCTGCTCGATGACGGGTGGGACGGCGGACGGGCCGTCAGGACGGGTCGGCGGTCTCGTCCCGCGCCGCTCGGGGACCGGTCGGCAGGCTCACGCGGGAGAACCTGTTCTTCAGCCGTAGGAAGGGCTGCTCGACCAGGTGGTAGCTCATGGTGGCGGCCACGAGAGCCGCGGCGATGCCCAGGAGCGCCGTCCACGGGCCGGAGCTGCCCGCCAGGGACGGGGTGAGACCGAACTCGGGCAGGAAGACCTGCTGGTACAGGTACAGGCTGTAGGAGATCAGGCCCACCGCGGCCAGCGGCCGCCAGGACAGTACGCGGGTGGTGCGCGTCGTGCGGGCCCCGGCGGTGGTGATCGACACGACGACGACCGCGGTGGCCAGGTTCGTGACTGTGTAGCCGGCCGGGAAGGACCAGACACCGCCGAGGGTGACCTCCAGGGCACTGCTCACCAGGACGGCGACGACGGCGAGCGGCACGGCGGCACGGAGCCCCGCCCACCGCCGCACCCGCGCCCACACGCCCGGGTACGCCACGGGCAGCAGCGCGATGAGGCAGCCGGTGAGCAGCGAGTCCGCCCGGGTGTGGAACATCTCCCAGACCTGGTCCTGGCTGTCGGGGACGAACACGTAGGAGGCCACCCGGACCACGGGGGCCGCCAGCAGGTACGCGACGCCGAACTGGCAGGCGCGGCGCGGGCGCAGCCACAGCAGCAGCAGCGGCCAGACCAGGTAGAACTGCTCCTCGACCGCGAGGGACCAGGTGTGCCCGAGCCACCAGGTGTCCCCGGCCGACCAGTAGTTGTGCACCATCAGCCCGGAGGCGAGCAGGTCGCTGCCGCCGACCCGGATCGCACCGACGGCCGCCAGCACGGCGACGACGGCGAGGAACACGTAGAACGCCGGCAGGATGCGGAAGGTCCGGCGGAGGTAGAAGTCCCGCAGGCTGACCCGCCCGGTGCGCTCCCGTTCGCGGACCAGGATCGAGGTGATCAGGTAGCCGCTGAGGACGAAGAAGACGGTGACCCCGACCCCGCCGTTGAACGGCACCTCGAACAGCCGGGCCACCGGGGTGTCCTCGAGCTGCCACGCGGCGCCCAGCCCGTGGCCCAGGACGACGAGCAGCACGGCGATGCCGCGCAGACCGTCGAGGGCGGCCACCCGTCCGTGCCCTGCGGTGGGGGGCAGGCCCTCCGGGGCCTCACCCGGGAGGGGACTGCGGTGCTGACCGGTGCGTGTCACGTCGGCCTCACCCCACCCGTGCCGGTGTCGGTTCGCGTCCGGGCACGTGCACGAGGTCCTCCGGCTGCACGTCCCCCGGCTCGTCCGTCGGGGGCATCAGCGAGATCCAGAACAGCGTGATGAACACGAGGGTGCTCTGCAGGAACGACGCGTTCACGTAGAGGAAGAGCAGGAAGATGCCCACCGTCCAGGGGCGGCGGCGGACCTCGACGGCGAGGAAGACCACCAACAGGGCCAGGATGCCGACCGCCCCGACCAGCCCGTACTCGTAGAGCACCTTGGGCACCAGGGGAGCAGTGACGTCGATGAGCCCGACGTCGATCAGGTAGTCGTCTGCGGTGCCGGCGCCGTGCCCGATCAGCGTCGTCGTGTAGTCCTCGAAGGTGGGCGGCAGCAGTGCCCCGTAGGGCTGCACGAGCCGGGCGCTGCTGCTGGTGTTGGGGTTGGAGGCCTCGAAGGACCGTTCCAGGTACAGGTCGCCCAGCGGGGTCGCCAGCGCGAGCAGCACCGCCAGCACGACGGCGGGGACTGCCGCGAACAGCCGCGCCCGGTCGCGTCCCAGGGCCAGCACGACCAGGGCTGGGGCCAGGACCACGAACCCGCTGCCGGCCAGGGGCGGGATCATCCCGGCCAGCAGCACGGTCACCATCAGCCAGGACCGACGGCGGAAGAGCGCGAGCGCCACGGCGATGCCCAGGAAGAGCGAGATGAAGGACGGCTCGAGGAAGAGGACGGCGTTGGACCGGTAGAGCGGGTCGCCGTAGGTGATGGGGTCACCGGTGTTGTAGCCGACGAGCAGCAGCGACTCGGGCACGACCCGGAGCAGGTGGTCCTCGTAGGGGACACCGGCGTACTGGACCGCCAGCTGCCCGACGGAGACGAGGGCGGCGACCGTCATCAGGCGGAGGAAGACCTCCTCGACCGCGGCCACACCGGCCCGGCCGATGTCGGCGGTGAGGGCGACGAGGGGGTAGATGCAGAAGAGCAGGCCCAGCGACAGCAGGGACGGCGTCGACCCCGTGGCGACCTGCAGCAGGGTGCAGACGGTCGCGGTGCCGATGAAGACGACGAGGGCGCGCAGCTTCCGGTCGGTCACCCGGAACTCTCCGGTCCACACGCCGAGGGCCGTGATGCCCAGCAGCAGCGGGATGCCCAGCGGCACCTGGTCGGACCCCAGCGGCAGGGCGATGCGCTGCAGCAGGGTGCCGACCAGCACCAGGGCGATGGAGCAGGGCGCGAGGCGTGCCCGGCGGGCCGGGACCTCGACGCCGACGGCGTGCACTACGGGGCCGTGCGGGCGGTCCTGTGGCCGCGACCGCCCGATCGGGACCGGGAGGTCGTGAAGGCGACCACGCACGCCCCGACCACCACGCCCAGCGCGGCACCGACCAGGGCGGCCTTGGCCGGGGACAGCGACGACGGTCCCTCGGGGACCTCCGCCTGCTGGAGCACGAACGCCTCGCCCGGGAATATCGCCGCGTTGGCCCGCAGGGTCTCCTGCTCGTCGACCAGGTCGGCGCTGCGGGTGGTCAGGTCCGAGATCTGGGTGGCGAGCCGGTCGATGCGGCCCTGGACGGCACCGTAGGCGGCCGTCGTGGGGTTCAGGCCGCCGAGCTGGTCGTTGAGCGCGGTCAGCTGGCCGTCCAGCTCGGCCAGCTGGGCGGTCTGGCGCTCGATCGTGCCCTGCAGGACGTCGGCGCGCTGGTTGAGCACCGCGCGGCCGTTGTCCCGGAGGTAGCCCACGTAGGCGTCGGTGACGGCGGTGGTGGCGTCGGCTGCGGCCGTGGCACTGTCGCCGGAGCCGGTGACCACCATCAGGCTGCTGCCGGTGGCGACCCCGACGCTGATCTCCTCGCGGAGGTCCTCGACGTCGGTACCCAGGGTGTCCGCGGCGGTGCCCATCACCGCGTCGCTCATGATGACGTCGACCTGGTCGGTGACCTGGCGCTCCACGAGGTTCGGGTCGGCGTTCACCGTCTCGTCGGCGTACTGCACCCCGGCCGGGTTCCACAGCACGTGGGACTCGGTGGAGTAGGAGGGCCCGGCGAGCAGGCTGCCCAGCCCGCCGAGCACGGCACCGACCACCGCTGCGACGAGGACCACGGCCACGGCCCGGCGGGACCGGGGGGTCCGGGTCTTCTGTGTGCGTGCGCTGATGACTGCTCCTCCACGGGACTCCTCGTCGATCCCCGGGGAGGAGGGTGCCACGGGGGCCTCGGTGGGCACCGCGGCCTCCGCGGCCTCCGCGGCCTCCGCGGCCTCCGCGCTGTGTGCGGGCGTCCGGTCCGGTGCGGGAGTCCCGGTGACAGGGCTCGCGACCGGGTCGGTCGCCGGCCCACCGGCGCGGGCCGGGGTGGCGGCAGGGGCTGCGGCTGCGGCAGGGGTGGCTGCGGGGGCCGCGTCGTCCGGTGCCGACGGGGGTCCGGTGGGGACTCGCATCGCCTGGGTCTGCTGCCCGGCAGTCGTCAGCGGGGCCAGCCAAGGGCCCGGGGGGCGGGTGCCGGTGGCCTCGCGGGACTCCGCCGAGGGCGTCGACCCGGTCGGGCCGGCCGTCTCGTGCTGGGCCGTCTCACCCTGTGCCGTGTCGGGCGCACCCGGTCCGGCCGGCGGCTCCGATGCCCGGGGGGACTCGTCGAGCGGCGGGACGTGCGGGGACGTCGCGTTCGGGGACACGGTCTCTCCAGTGGTCGGCTGCGGGTGTGCAGGGGATCCGGGAGCGTCGTCGTCGTCGACTGCTGCGGGTGTCCGATCGGTCGTCAGGTCGCGGCCCTCGCGCAGGAGCACTCAGCGGGCCGGGCCCCGGGGGGCACGACTCCCTGACGGCCCCCCACACAGTTGAGGTTATCGCAAGACCCGTAACCGACGGGGTCGCTCGATCGGGGGTCCTGTGCGCGAACGGGTGACGATGCGCACCTCCTCGCCCGCGTGCTGGTCACCAGGCGTGCAGACCCGGCCTAGAGTGGGCGTTGCGGGTTCCCCGGCACCCCCGGTGCCCGCCACGGGGTGCCGCCGCTGGTCCGCCCGTCCGCGTCCCGGGTCGGAACACCGCCCGGGCCAGACCCCTGGAGTAACCGTGGCCGTCAGCCAGCCCACCGACGACCAGGACCCCCGCCCCGGTCGCCGCCCCGCTCGACGGGTCGTGCTCCTGGGCGCAGCCGCTCTCGCCCTCGTCGTCGTCCTGGTGGTCACGGTCGTGGTCCTCGTGCAGCGTCAGGACGACGAGGCGCCGGGCTACTCCGAGGCGATCGGCACCGCGACCGGCACCTGGCTGTCCGGGGCCTCCGGTCCCGGCATCGTCACCGGCGAGTTCGGCGAGTGGCGCGGCCGCGACGTCGAGATCGCCGGGACCTGGTCGGACAACGTCGAGGCCATGACCGAGCTCTGGCAGCTGCAGCCCGGCGCCGAGTACGAGGACTGGCAGGGCCCGATGGACCTGGCCGTCGGCGCGATCGGTGAGGACGAGTCCTGGGCCGAGGCGGCCCAGGGCGCCTACGACGACCGGTGGCGCGAGACCCTGACCGAGGCCCGCGACGTGTGGGCAGACCGGGCCGGGACGCTCTACATCCGGTTCGCGCACGAGAGCAACGGCAACTGGTACCCCTGGTCGGTCGACGCCTCGGAGAAGGACGACTTCATCGCCGGCTGGAAGCGCTTCCGGGAGCTGCAGCAGGAGGTCTACCCGGAGTCGCAGCTGGTCTTCAACCTCAACCGTGAGTCGGTGGACACCGGCTTCGACTGGCGCGAGTCGTTCCCGGGTGCCGAGTACGTCGACGTGCTGAGCGTCGACTACTACAACCAGTACCCCTACGTGCAGACGCCGGTCGAGTGGAGCCGGTCGATGGACCTCACCGACCAGTGGGGCGCCCCCAAGGGCCTGGAGGGGTACCGCGAGTTCGCGGAGAGCGTGGGCCTGCCGATGGCGGTGTCGGAGTGGTCGGGGGTCGCCGACCAGGGCGACTCCCCGCTCTTCGTCCAGGAGATGCACGACTTCTTCGCCGAACACGGCGGCACCGGTCCCGGTGAGCTGCTCTACGAGATCCTCTTCGACGTCGACGCCGAGGTCTACGACGGCAACTTCCTGCTCTACGGGGACACTCGCATGCCGGAGTCGGCGGCCGCGTACCGGGAGTCCTGGGGCCGCGGCGGCGCCTGACCCCGGCGCCCGACCCCCGGCGCCCGACCCCCGGCTCTCGACTCCCGGCGCTCAGCCCGCGGCGTCCCCGTCGCGGGCCCGCTGCCAGGCGTCCGCCTCCGCGGCGATACCGGCCCAGTCCTGCCCCGGGTAGGCGTAGCCGGACTCGCCGTGGGTGGCCAGGTCCGGCCGGGGCGCGACCAGCAGCCGGCGGCGGTCGCGGCGACGGTGCGAGCGCAGGTTGGTCGCGGCGTAGAAGGGCGACATCGCCACCTCGCGCAGGCGCTCCCGGGGCGTGCCCTCGGACCGGCCCACGGCCGCCCGGGCCACGGTCGACCAGGGGTAGGTCTCGAAGCCCTGGTAGAGCATCGAGGTGTCGTGGTCGCGGAACATGTTCTTGTGCGGCACCGTCGCGAAGCGGAACAGCGACAGGTCCTCCCGAAGCGCACCGACGCGGGCCCCGAAGGTCGCGGTGGTGCTGTAGATGCGCTCCCAGCGCTCCCCGTCGACGTCCCAGGGAGGCAGGTCCACCCAGCCGCGGGGGCGGTGGACCGGCGGGGCCGGCCGGGGCTGGGGCTCCACCGGGTTGTTGGCGTAGAGCGCGAAGTAGTCGGCGGTGGTGATGGTCTCGGCGGCCCGCTCGAGCCGGCGCAGTGCCTCGGGGTGGTACAGGTAGTCGTCCTCGCTGATCCAGACGAGCTGGTCGTCGGCCCACCGGCCGGAGGTGGCGAGCCGCAGCGCCGACAGGTAGGACTCGTGCACCCCGACCCCGGGCAGCGTGACCACGGTCCCGGCGGACTCCATCACCCGCAGCCGGTCCTCGGGGATGGGCCCGTTGTTCACGAAGACCAGCTCGGCCCCGGCCACCTCGGCGGCCCGGACGACCGAGGCCAGAGCGGTCGCCTTGCTGAACCACTCGGGTCGGCCCTTGCGGTTGTCTCCGCCGTAGGAACGGAACAGGACCGGGAACGACATCGGGCACCTCTCTCGCGCGGACGGCGCCGGACTGGGCTCGTCGCGCCGCGTGCGAAGGCACCCTAGACCCGCGCGCGTCCTCACCCGGGAGGACCGACCCGGTCACAGACCCGTGACGCTCCCGCAGCCGGCGGCTACGGTGCCCACTGTGTCGGGGACCAGTGGACCGTCCGCGTCCACGGACCCGGCGAGCGGTGACGCCGTCCTGACGCCGGGGCCGGCGCCGGGACCCGAGGTCCCCGTCCCCCCGGTGGCGCCCGCGGCCCAGCCCGGCGGCCGCCGCCGGGTGGCCGCCCTGCTGGCCCGGCGGGCCGGGTGGACGGTCGTCGACCAGGCCCTGTCCAGCCTGGGCAGCCTCGTGCTGTCCGTCGCCGTCGCCCGTCAGGTGGACGCCGAGGCGTTCGGTGCCTTCACGGTCGCCTTCTCGGTCTACTCGGTGGCCGTCCTGGTCTCCCGTGCGCTGGTCAGCCAGCCGATGGCGATCCGCTTCGCCTCCGCGGAGCCGCGGGAGTTCCGCACGGCGGCCGGGAGCTCGACCGGGTCTGCGGCGGTGGTGAGCTCGGCCGCCGGCCTCCTGGTGCTGGCCGCCGGCCTGCTCATCGGCGGCACCGTGGGCCACGTGCTGTCCGCGGTGGCCCTGCTGCTGCCCGCCCTGCTCGTGCAGGACGCCTGGCGGATGGCCTTCCTGGCCGAGGGGCGCCCGCACTGGGCCGCGGCGATCGACGCCGTGTGGATGGGCCTGCTGGTCGTCGGGGTCGTCGTGCTGTCCGTCGTGGACGTCGACACCCCCGTCTGGTTCGTGGTGGCCTGGGGGCTCGCCGCCGCGGCTGGTGCCCTGCTGGGCGTCCGCGGCGCCCGCACCTGGCCCCGCCCGGCGCGCACCCGGTCCTGGTTGGTCACGCACTGGGACCTCACCCGGTACCTGGTGGTCGAGTCGCTGATCGTGCAGGGCGCCTTCCAGGGCAGCCTGCTGCTGGTCGGGGCACTGGCCACCCTCAGCGACATCGCCGCCCTGCGGGGCGCCCAGGTCGTCCTGGGGCCGGTCTCGCTGCTGGGCATGAGCGCCACCGCCTTCGTGGTCCCCGAGCTGGCCCGCCGGTCGCACTTCTCCGGCAGCCGCCGGCTGCGCGTCGCCCTGGCCGCCGGTGCGCTGATGACCACGATCGGCCTGGTCTGGGGCACGGTCCTGCTGCTGCTCCCGGACGCCGTCGGCGAGGCGCTGCTCGGCGAGTCGTGGGTCGAGGTGCGGGTCGTCCTGCTGGCCTCGGTGGTCGGGCAGCTGTGCAACCTGTTCTCCTCCGGCGCCACCTTCGTCGTCTACTCGATGGGGGAGACCCGCGCCGCCCTGCAGGTCAACTCGGTCGTCGCCGTCCTGCTGCTCACGCTGGGCCTGGGCGGGCTGGCCGTCGGCGGGGCCGAGGGGGTGGCGTGGGGCTACACGCTGGCCTACCTGTCCGTCGTCCCGCTCTGGTACTGGCAGGTGGTCCGGCTGGGCCGCCGCCACGACGAGCGCACCCGGGCGGAGCAGTCGGCCGTCTCACCCTGAGCGGCGGGCGGGCTGTGGCAAGCTCACAGACCGGCCGGTCGGGCCCTCCGACCACCGGGGAGGGGACCATGAGCCAGCGCCAGGACGACGGCGGACCGGGCGTCCGGCTGTCGGTGATCATCCCGTCGCGGGACGAGGCCCACAACGTCGACCGCGTGCTGCGGGTGCTGGCCGGGCAGACCCGCCGACCCGACGAGGTCGTCGTCGCCGACGGGCGGTCCACCGACGGCAGCCGGCAGGCCTGGGAGGCCGCGGGCACCCCCGAGCTGCCCATCGTCGTCGTCGACAACCCGGAGCGGATCGTCCCGACGGGCCTGAACCACGCGCTGGCCGCGGCCAGCGGGGACGTGGTGGCCCGGATGGACACCCACGCCGAGTACGCCCCCGACTACCTCGAGCGGGTCGCGGGCCTGCTGGACCAGCGTCCCGACGTCGTCGCCGTCGGCGGGGCGATGGACACCCAGGGGCGCGGTGCGTGGGGCCGGGCGATCGCCAGCACGCTGCGCCGCTCCTTCGGCCTGGGCGGTGCCCGGCACCGGGTCGGTGGTGAGGCCGGCCCCATCCAGCACGTCTTCTCCGGCTGCTACCGCCGCGAGGCCCTGCTGCGGGCCGGCGGCTGGGACGAGCGGTTCCACGCCAACGAGGACTTCGAGGCCGACCTCCGGGTGGCCGACCAGGGCACCATCTGGCTGGAGCCCGCGGCCACGACGGTCTGGTACGTCCGTGAGACGCCGCGGGCGCTGGCGGTCCAGATGTGGCGGTACGGGTTCTTCAAGGGCCTCACGCTGCACGTGCACCCGGAGTCGTTGCGCGTCCGGCAGCTGGTCCCGCCCGCGGTCGTGCTCGGGTTGACCGCGGCGCTGCTGCTGCGGCCCCGGTGGGGTGCGGCAGCGGCTGCCGGGTACTTGGCCGCCGCCGGTTCGCTCGGGGCCAGGGCCGCCCTCGCCGACGGCGCCGACCCGCTGAAGGGCGCCGTCGTCCCCCCGATCGTCCACCTGGCCTGGGGGAGCGGCCTGGTGGCGGGCTGGACGCGTTTCCTCGGCGCGGCCGGCGCGAAGGCCCCGGTGACCACGGTCTCAGCCGGTCGGTGACCACCGGCACACGCCCAGGACCGGGACCCGTCGGGCCGGGGACGGGCCGGTAACCTCACCGCGATGTCGTTCGCCGTGGTCTACCGCACCCGCTCTGGAGACAACGACAAGGACCGGCCGGCCTGGTACGACCGGCGCACGGCCTGGGACTCCCTCGTGGCCTCCCTCGACGGGGTCCCCGGCGCGCGGGTGACGGTCGTCGCCGACGGCGGGGTGCCGGCGGACCTCCGCGTCGTGGTCGAGGGCCGGGCCGAGGTCGTGGCGGTGTCCGCCGGGATGACCGCACGCAGCTTCCGCCGGGCGGTGGAGGTCGGCTGTCGGCTCGCCCGTGACCTGCCGCCGGACGCCGTGGTCTGGTTCGCCGAGGACGACTACCTCTACACCCCGGAGGCGCTGGCGGCCGTGGTCCGCGCGGCGTCCGAGGTGCCCGCGGCCGACTACTTCTCCGTCTTCACCCCGGACGACACCGCCTGGCACGACACCCACCCGAGCCAGCCCGACCGCCGGGTCGACGGCCTCCCCGGCGGCCCGGTGACCGTCGGGGACCACGTGTGGGACAGGTCGGCGAAGACGACGTCCACCTTCGGTGTCCGGGCCGGGGTCCTGCTGGCCGACCGGTGGCTGCTCGAGCTGGGCAGCCGGGTCGGCGCGCCCTTCGACACCGCCACCTGGCACGCCCTGCAGGGGCTGCGCCCGTTCCCGGTCCGGCACCTGTTGTCCGACCTGGCTCCGGCGCCCAGCGTGCGCGGGGTGGTCAAGGTCGTGGGCAAGCCCCTCATGCGGGCCGTCCTGGACGTGGTGGTCGCCGTCCGCCGTCCGCGGCGGGTGCTCCTCGCGACGCAGCGGCAGCTCGCGGTGCACATGGAGACCGCGCAGCTGCCGGCGGACCCCTGCTGGCCCGAGCTCGCCGCCCGCGTCGCCGACACCCGCGCGCCCCGCTGACCCTCCGTCCCGGTCGTCGGGGCCCCGGCCGCGTGCGTTCCGTCGTCGGGTGCTCACCGCTCGTGTAGCGCCACGCGGGTCACTCTCCGTGGCGGGCGACAGGGCCCTGACCAGCGGTTGCCCGCACGCCTGGTCTCGGTACGGTCCGGTCCGGTAACGGATCGTGCCGGGGGAGGTGCCCCCGGAGCGGTCCTGGACGGGCAGGGGGCAGGGTGGCAGGGCAGCAGCTGTGGACCGCGGCGACACGGACGCCCCGGACGGTCCGACGACGACAGCGCGTCGTCCCGGCCCGGTTGCGCGGTGACGGCACCGAGGCCAGGCGTGCTTGGCGCGCCGGCTACGTGCGGCTCCTGGTGGTGACCGACCTGCTGGCCGGTGTGCTGGCCGCCGGTGCCGGCTACCTGGTCCGCTTCTCCCCGGCGACCCCGGTCGAGCTGGACCACGCCCGGGCCTCGATCGTGGCGGCCGTCGTGCTCCCGGTGGTCTGGTCGCTGACCATGCTCTTCGCCCGCGCCTACGAGGAGCGCTTCCTGTGGGTGGGTGCCGAGGAGTTCCACCGGGTCGCGTCCGCGGCGGTGGTGCTGGTGGCCGTGGTCGGGACGCTGTCCTGGGCGCTGCGGCTGGAGGTCGCCCGCGGCTTCGTGGTCATCGCGCTGCCGCTGGCGACGGTGCTGACCCTGGCCGCGCGGTGGGCGCTGCGGCACCGGCTGCGCCGCCGGAGGCGACGCGGCCTGCACCAGCAGACCGCGCTGCTGGTCGGCCACCGCAGCGGCGTCGCCGACCTGCGGCAGCGGTTCGACGACCAGCCCGGCCTCGGCTACCGGGTCGTCGGCTGCTGCCTGCCGGACGGCCCCCGGGACCCGGTGCCCGAGACGCACGTCTTCGACGGCCTGCCGGTGCTCGGCCCCCTCGACGCGGTCGCGGAGGTGGTCCAGCGGTTCTCCATCGACACCGTCGCGATCCTGCCGTGCCCCGAGCTCGACGGGGCGGCCCTGCGCCGGCTGGGGTGGGACCTGGAGAGCACCGACGCAGAGCTGCTGCTCGCACCGGCGGTGACCGAGATCGCCGGCCCCCGGGTCCGGATCCGCCCGACCGCCGGACTGCCGTTGCTGCACATGGAGCGGCCGGAGTTCCGGGGCGTCCGCCGGCTGGCCAAGGACGCCTCCGACCGCGTGGCCGCGGCGGTACTGCTGCTGGTCCTGGCCCCTCTGCTGGTGGGCCTGGCCATCGGGGTCGCGGTCACCAGCCGGGGTCCGGTCTTCTTCCGGCACGAGCGGGTGGGCCGGGGTGGGCAGCCCTTCCACGTGCTCAAGTTCCGCACGATGGTCCCTGGCGCCGACCGGCTGCAGGAGTCGATGCTGACCACCAGCGACGGGAACGACGTGCAGTTCAAGATGCACACGGACCCACGCGTGACGCCGATCGGCCGGGTGCTGCGGCGGTGGTCGCTGGACGAGCTGCCGCAGCTGATCAACGTGCTGGGTGGGTCGATGTCCCTGGTGGGCCCGCGGCCGCACGTCCTGCGCGAGGTCGAGCAGTACGGCGACGACATGCGCCGGCGCCTGCTGGTGAAGCCGGGGATCACCGGGCTCTGGCAGGTCTCGGGGCGGTCTGACCTGTCCTGGGACGAGTCGGTCAGCCTGGACGTCCGCTACGTCGAGAACTGGTCGCTGGCCGTGGATGCGCTGATCGTGCTGAGGACGGTGCGGGCCGTGGTCCTCGGGTCCGGCGCCTACTGAGTCGCCGGCCCGGGGACGGGGTCAGTTCGGGACCTGCTGCAGGGTCTCGGTGTCGAACTCCTCGGCGTTCCCGCCCAGGGAGTCGGTGCGCAGGTAGCCCCACATCCGCTCGCCGCGGACGCTGTCCAGGTAGACGACGCTCGCCGGGCCCTCCCGGCCGGTGCCCAGCACCGGGGCGGTGAAGAAGTCGACCCCGTCGGGGGTGATGTCGCGGGCGGACAGTGCCAGGGACAGCAGGTCCCCGTTGCCCAGCGAGTCGTCGACGGCGATCGACCCGGTCACCGCGAGCAGCACGGAGTCCAGTCGGCCGGGGTCGCGCAGGGCCCCGGAGCTGAACAGCTGGGTGAAGACCGCCCGCAGGTACGCCTGTTGGCGCCGGACCCGGTCGAAGTCGCCGCCGGGGAGGTCGTAGCGCTGACCGACGTACCAGCGCGCTTGGTCGCCGTCGAGGTGGTTCATGCCCTGGGTGAACGTGTACGGCCCCCAGCTCGTGGTCTCGGCGACCTCGACGTCGACGCCGCCCAGAGCGTCGGTCAGGGAGATGAGGCCCTCGAAGGAGATGGCCGCGTAGTGGTCCACCCGGACACCGGTGAGCTGCTCGACGGTCTGCACCAGGAGGGTGGGGCCGCCGAGGGCGTACGCAGCGTTGATCTTCCTCATGCCGTGACCGGGGACGTCGACCCAGGAGTCGCGGGGGATCGACACGACCTGCACCTGCCGTCGGTCGGCCGACAGCCGGGCCAGCATGATGGCGTCGGAGCGGGCGTCCGGGAACGCGGTGCCGCCACCGGTCGCCCGGGTGTCGGAGCCGACCAGCAGGAAGGTCACCGGGGAGTCCGACGCCGCGGCCGCCGGGGCCGCCGATGCGGGCCGGGCCGCCGGGTCCAGCGCGGCGAACACGTCCTCGACCCGGTCCACGTTCTGGCCGTAGCGCTGGGTCAGGAAGAACAGCGTGCCGCCGGCCACGAGGGCCAGGCACAGCCCGAGCACGCCGACGGCGAGGAGCACCCGCCGCAGAGCGCGCGGCGAACCGCGCCGGCGGGTCGGTCCACCGACCTCGTCCGACTGCGCCTCGTCGACGGGCTCATGACTCATGGTGACGACGCTACGAGGGTCGGGCCGTTGCCGAATCACCTCGAAGGGTGGGAGGAGGGTCTGATCGGGTGTCCTGACGCACCGTAGGTGGCTGCTCACGAGCAGGTGGGCGCGGGTCTGCTGGCGCGCCGCTGTGGCGAGCCACGCCGCGGCAGACCTCTCGCGGTCCCCCGATCGAGTGACGGTCGGGGCCGCACCGTCAAGCCCACCGGACCGGGTGCCGACCGCTGAGGGGTGGACCCCGACCTCGCCGCCGCCTCCCCGACCGGGGACGCGACCCGGTCGTCGGTGTCTCCCGAGCGCCGATCAGGAACCGCGCCCGCCGGCGCGGTCGTCGGCCTGCGGCAGCTGCTGCACTCGGCCTGGTCGTCCCCGCTGCGCCGTCCCACCCGGGTGGCGGCCGTGGTCCTCGGCGTCACCGCGGTGGTGCTGGAGACCAGTGGTCTCGTCGGCCGGCTGGCGTGCCTGCGCGGTGACTGTGGCCCCACGGCGACCGCCTGGGCCCGGGTGCTCGACATGGACCACGTCGGCTCCGTACCCCGCCTCCTCGTCACCAGCGTCTTCGCCGTCGTCTGCCTGGTGGCCCTCACCGGGGCCGTCCGCTGTCACCGGGCCGGGGCCCGCCCGTGGTGGCTCGCGCTGGCCGTGGGTGCGGCTGCCCTGTCGCTGGCCAAGGCGTGGTCCTGGCACTCGCTGGTCGAGGTGGGGCTCTCCGGCCTGCTGCCGGCGGCCGACGTGCAGCTGGTCTTCGTGGCCACCGCGGTCGTGGGCATCGCCGTGGTCACCGCATCGGGCCGGCGGGTGCGCCGGGACACCCGTATCGCGGTGACGACCTGGCTCGCGCTCTACGCCGTGGCCGCCGTCGGGCTGTCCGCGCTGGCATCCGCCGTCGCCGGCGCCGGCCCGACGGCACTCGCCCTGGGCACCTGGGTCGAGGAGACCGCCGAGGCACTCGCCGCGGTAGGCCTGTTGGCCGTCGTCGTGCACGGCGTCGTCGACCTGTCGAGGCGTCGCTGACCCCTGGCTCGACGTGAGCGGGCGGTGACGCTGAGGTGGGCGGGGTCGGTGGGGCGTCGGCCTCCGCCACGGCGGCGCGGCGCGTCGCCGGCCGGGCACCCCCTCGGTAGACAGGCCCGGTGGACCGCCCCGCCCCCGCCCGTCTGTGCTCGCCCGGCCTCGTCGCGTGCCTGGTCCTGGGCTTCCTCGGGTGCCTGCTGATGGGTGCCGTCGCGGCCGACCTGCCCGGGACGTCGATCGGCCGGTGGCTGGACCCCGCGGCGCCGTTCGCGCTGCCGCGGGTCTACGCCGCCGCCCTGGCCGCAGCCGTCGTCGTGGCCCTCCGGGCGGTCGTCGACGTCGGACGCGCCCGCCACTGGTCGACCGCCGGTGCCGCGACGGTGGGCGTGCTCCTCGCCGCGCCGACCTCGGCCGTGGCGGTCACCTCGGCCACCGTCGTCGCCCTGGTGGGGCTGGTCGCCGTCCTCGTGCTGGTGGACGCCCGGGCCGACGCCGCGGGGGGCCGACCCTCCGCGACACGCACGCTCACCGTCCCGGCGAGCTGAGACGCCTGGTGCGCCCCGGTCAGAGGCCGGGGCGGTGCCGACCGCACCGGCAGCGGTAGACGCTGCCGTTGTCCTGCCACTCGGAGCCTGTCCGCACGAACCAGTGCAGGTGGGCGCGGGCCCTGGTCGGTGGTCGCACGGCACTGCCTCCAGGTCCCGGTGGGGCGGAGCGGAGAGCGCTCCCGGCTGCGGACCGGACGGTGCCGATCCTCGTTAGAGGGTACGTGCGTCAAGACGCAGCGTCACGGAACGCCGTCCATGGTCGTCGGTTGTTCACCGGACCGCAACCAGATCGGGTGGTCCACGTTGATGCCCGTTGTGCGCAGCGTGACTTTGCGTGATCGTTGCCGTCGCACCTCCATCCCTGCTCAGCGTGGGGTTCCGGGGGGACCGTCCCGTCCGCCTGCCCGGTGGAGGGGCAACGGAGAGTGAACGAGGAGGCACGCGTGTTCGACGTCATCGGTGCACCCAGCGGGACCGACGCCGGGCCCGTCCTCCGGACACCCACCGGCACCTCACCCACCCCCGTGGGGGAGTCCGTCGCCACCGCCGCGACCCCGCCGACGCCCCCGCCGGCCACCGGTGGCCCGCGGCCCGGCCCGCGCGGCACCTGGTCGCGCCACTACGTCGCCGCCCTGGTCGCGGGCGACGTCGTCCTGGGGGCGGTCGCGGCGCTGGCGCTCAGCGTCGACCTGGACACCAACCCCGGCCACGTCCTGTTCTGGACATGCCTCCTGCTCCCCGCCCTGTGGCCGGCGGTCCTCGGCCTCGCCGGGGGGTACGCCGCCCGCGTCGCGGCGCTCGGCCGCGAGGAGCTCTCCCGCGTGCTGCGCGCCGGGCTGGCGGCCCTGGCTCTCATCGGCTTCACCTCCTACGCCTTCCAGCTCCAGCTCTCCCGCCGGCTCGTGCTGGTCGTCCTCCCTGCGCTGGTGCTGTCCTCGCTGGTGGCGCGCTACGTGGCCCGGGCCCGGCTGCGGGCCCTGCGCCGAGCGGGACGCTGCACGAAGCGGGTCGTGCTGGTCGGCCGCGGGTCCTCGGTGCTGGAGCTCGCCGCCCGGCTGGCCGGCGACCCCTCGTCGGGCCTGGTCGTGGTCGCCGCGTGCGTCACCGATGCCGACCGGACCCGGGTGGCGGCCCGGACCGGGTACACCGTCGCCGGCCTGTCCGACGTCCCGGCGACCGCCCGGGCGGTCGGAGCCGACACGGTGGCCGTGACCAGTGCCAGCGAGACCGCGGCGGAGTACCTCCGCCGGTTGTCCTGGGACCTCGAGGGCTCGGGGCTGGAGCTGCTGGTGGCCCCCGGCCTGATCGAGGTCGCCGGGCCGCGGCTGCACATCCGCCCCTTCGACGGCCTCCCGCTGCTGGCCGTCGAGCAGCCCCGCTTCGAGGGCTGGCGACGGGTGGTGAAGGCGCTGGTCGACCGGGGTGCCGCCCTCGCGGCGCTGCTCCTGCTGGCCCCGGTGCTGCTCGCGGTCGCCGCCGCGGTCCGGGTCAGCAGCTCGGGGCCGGTGCTGTTCCGCCAGGAGCGCGTGGGCAAGGACGGCGCGACGTTCTCCATGGTCAAGTTCCGGAGCATGGTCGTGGACGCCGAGCAGCGGCTGGCCGAGCTGGTGCCCGACGACGCCTCGGGGGTGCTGTTCAAGATGCGCACCGACCCGCGGGTGACCCCGGTGGGCCGCTGGTTGCGCCGGTTCTCCCTCGACGAGCTGCCCCAGCTGCTCAACGTGCTGGCCGGCTCCATGTCGCTGGTGGGCCCCCGGCCCCCGCTGCCCTCGGAGGTGGCTCGCTACGACGGGCAGGCCACGCGGCGCCTGCTGGTGAAGCCGGGCCTGACCGGGTTGTGGCAGATCTCCGGCCGCAGCGACCTCTCCTGGGAGGAGTCGGTCCGCCTGGACCTCCGCTACGTGGAGAACTGGTCGCTGGCGATGGACGCCTCGATCCTCTGGCGGACCGGCCGTGCCGTCGTCCGCTCCTCCGGCGCCTACTGACCCGACACCCGCGGACCGGCGGCGAACCCGCGCCGATCCTGGGCTGACCTGCAGCTCGACCGGGCGCCGTGGTCTAGCCCGACCGGGTGACGAGCACGGCCCGACCTGGCACTCCAGCTCCAGAGCGCCCGCACGATGACCGAAGACGACCCAGACGAAACGAGGAGGTGTGCGGTGCGCATCGCACTGGTGGGGACCCGTGGTGTGCCCGCGGCGTACGGAGGATTCGAGACCTGCGTGGAAGAGGTCGGGCGCAGGCTCGTCGAGCGCGGGCACGAGGTGGTCGTCTACTGCCGGACCACCCCGGGGGCGTCCGCGCCGCCGGACACGCACCTGGGCATGCAGCTCGTGCACCTGCCCGCGGCACGCAAGCGCGCCCTGGAGACGCTCTCGCACACGGCGCTGTCGGTCGGCCACCTGGTGGCCCACCGTCCCGACGCCGCGTTCGTGTTCAACGCGGCCAATGCCCCGCTGCTGCCGGTCATCCGCGCAGCCCGGGTGCCGGTCGCGACGCACGTGGACGGCCTGGAGTGGAAGCGGACGAAGTGGAGCGGGGCCGGCCGGCGGTACTACCGCGCGGCCGAGGCGCTCGCCGTGCGCTGGTCCGACGCGCTCATCGCCGACGCCCAGGGCATCGCCGACTACTACACCCAGGAGTTCGGCGCCTCGACCGACCTGATCACCTACGGGGCGCCGGTCATCGACCCCCCGGCCGGCCGACTGGCCGAGCTCGACCTCACCGAGCGCGGCTACCACCTGGTCGTGGCCCGGTTCGAGCCGGAGAACCACGTCGCCGAGATCGTCGAGGGCTACACCGCCAGCTCGGCGACCCAGCCCCTGGTCGTGGTGGGCTCGGCCCCCTACGCCGACGAGTACACCGCGCTGGTCCACTCGCTCGGTGACGAGCGCGTCCGGTTCCTCGGGGGCGTCTGGGACCAGGACCTGCTCGACACCCTGTACCGGCACGCCACCTCCTACCTGCACGGCCACTCGGTCGGGGGCACCAACCCCTCGCTGCTGCGGGCGATCGGGGCCGGCGCCACGGTGCTGGCCCACGACGTCTCCTTCAACCGCGAGGTGCTCGGCACGGCCGGTCGCTACTTCCTCGGTGCGCAGGACGTGCCGGCCCTGGTCGAGCGGACCGAGGCCGACCCGGAGCACGCCCGTCGCCGCGGCGTCCTCGCCCGGGAGCGGGCCGCCTCCTACGACTGGGACGACGTCGCCGCCGCCTACGAGCAGCTGGCCGTCCGGCTGACCACCGCCAGCCCGGCGCGCCGCCCGCGTGGCCGTCGTCGGGGCCACCCCACGGCGCCCGGCCCCGACGTCGCGCCGACGTCGACCGCGCCCGTGACCCCGGTCGAGCGCCCGGGACTGCGGGTGGTCGCGTGACCGCGACCGCACCGGCGCCGGCCCGTCCGGCCGCCGGGGAGAGCGTGGCCGACACCGTCCGCCGCCTGGCCGGCGCCCAGAAGGGCGCCCAGGGTGCCCCGGCGTACTCCCGCTTCGTGAACCGGCCCTTCGGCCGGGTCCTGGCCGCGGTGGCCTTCCACCGGGGCCTCACCCCTGACGCCGTCACCGGGCTGAGCGCGGTCTGCACCGCTGCCGGGCTCGCCGTCGTCGCTCTGGCACCGCACGACTGGGCGACCGGTGTGCTGGTCGCCGCCCTCCTCGTCCTGGGGTACGCCCTGGACTCCGCGGACGGCCAGCTGGCCCGGCTGCGCGGCGGTGGCTCACCGGCGGGGGAGTGGCTGGACCACGCCGTCGACTCGGCCAAGGTGGTCGCCGTCCACTTGTGCGTGCTGATCGGGCTCTACCGGACCGGCTCGCTGGACCCGGCCTGGCTCCTGGTGCCGCTCGGTTTCGCCGTCGTCGCCGTCACGCACTTCTCGCTGACCCTGCTCAACGAGGCGCTGCGGGCCCAGCACGGGGCCAAGACCCGCGCTGCCCGTGCCGGTACCGGCGAGCGGCCCAGCGTGCTGCGCTCGCTGCTCGTCGCGCCCACCGACTACGGCGTGCTGTGCCTGGTGTTCGTGCTGCTCGGCGCCACCCCGCTCTTCCTGGGGGCCTACGGGCTCCTGGCACTCGGCACCACCGGGTACCTGCTGCTCGCGCTACCCCGGTGGCGCAACGAGATGGCGGCCCTCGGCCGTCGGGACAGGACGTCTACATGAGCTCGCCCGCGGCCCCGCGCCGTCCCTCCCGCCGGCTGTTGGTCCTGGGCGCGGCCGGGACGGTCGTCGTCCTGGCGGCCCTCGCCGTGCTGCTCACCTCGCTCGGTGGCGGGGACGAGACCGGGTCGGCGGCTCCGACCTCGTCGTTCTCGGTGTCCTCGAGCCCCGAGCCGCCGCCCACGAACCCGCCGACGCCGGAGCCCTCGGGCCCGACGGCCGAGGCGACCGACCTGCCCCCGGCCCTCACCGCCGTCGGGCTGGGTGACCCGGCCGCCGTCGGCGACGGGGTCACCGGCCGGTTGGTCTCGGTGGAGGCCGTGCAGGGCGACGGCGAGGGCATCGGCAACATCGACGGCCCCGCGCTGCTGGTGACCGTGGAGCTGACCAACGGGACCGCGGCGCCGGTGTCCTTCGACGCCGCCGTGGTCGAGGCCTACACCGGGTCGGACCTGGCCCCGGCCACGCTGCTGGACGACTCCCAGGCCGCCCCGCTCGCCGGCACGGTCGACCCCGGAGCGACAGTCACGGGGAGTTACGTGTTCTACGTCCCCGAGGACGACCGGGACGACGTCACGGTCCAGGTCGGCTACCAGGCGGGAGCGCCCTACCTGGTGTTCCGGGGTGCCGTCGGCTGAGGGCGTGAGAGCTGAGCGTCACCGTGTGCACAGCTCACACCAGCGAGTTCGTCACGGCGCCCTACCGTGAGAGCCACCGTGTGATCACGCTGAGCGACGGATCGTCGCTCGAACGGAACCGCTGAGGGCGGTTCACCCGATCGAGGGCCAGCTACCCCTGGTGTCGGGCTCGTACACCACGCACAGTCATGACCCGATGCCGGGCGCCCTGGGGCTTGCCGGCCAGCGAGATCGAGAGACCCATGCGCACCACTGCACTCCCCGGCGCACTCCGCGCCGCCGCCGCGGGCTTCCTGGCCGTGGCGCTCTCCGTCGGCGTCCTCGCCGGTGGTGCGCCGCCCGCCCGGGCCGACTCCGCGCCGGTCGCCGACGCGACGACGGGGAAGACCCCGCCGACGACGGTGACCGCGGACGCGCTGCCGACCGCGCAGATCAACGGCGTCGTCTGGGACCAGGCCGTGGTCGGGAACACCGTCTACGTCGCCGGCCGCTTCAGCACTGCCCGCCCGGCAGGCGCTGCCGCGGGGACCAACGAGGTCTCGCGCAACAACCTGCTGGCCTACGACCTGACGACCGGTGTGCTCATCGGCTCGTTCAACCCCAACCTGAACGCGCAGGCCTGGAGCCTGGCCACCAGCCCCGACGGCAAGACCCTCTACGTCGGCGGCGAGTTCACCCGGGTCGGCACGGCCACCCGCAACCGGATCGCCGCCTTCGACACCGCCACCGGCGCGCTGACCGCCTTCGCGCCCAGCGTCTCCGGCGTGGTCAAGGCCATCGGGGCGACGGCGTCCACGGTCTACCTCGGCGGCACCGTCTCCGCCGTGGGCGGGGTCAGCCGCAGCCGGCTGGCCGCCGTCACCACGGCGGGTGCGCTGCTGCCCTGGGCCCCCGTGCCCGGGGTCGGCCCGACGTCGGGCAACAGCCTGCCCGACAACCCGACCCGCAACGCCCAGACCAGCAACGAGGTCAAGTCCCTCGTGGTCACCAACGGTGGGAGCCAGGTCGTCGTCTCGGGCCACTTCTACACGTTGAACGGCAACCCGGCCTCGGGCGTCGGCGCCCTCGACGCGACCACCGGCGCGAGCCGGGCCTTCGCGATGGGCACCCAGATCACCAACCAGGGCGTCAACTCCGCGGTCTACAGCCTGTCCACCGACGGCACCACCGTCTACGGCACCGGCTACGACTACTACGGCCCCGGCAACCTCGAGGGCTCCTTCGCGGCCACCGCCGACGGCGGCAACCTGGTCTGGGTCAACGACTGCCACGGCGACACCTACGCCAGCGTCGCGTTCCGCGGCGCGCTGTACCTGGCCGGGCACCCGCACGTCTGCGAGTCCATCGGCGGCTACCCCGAGCAGGACCCGCGGGTCAGCAAGTTCGCCGTCGCCGTCGACCTGGCCGCCCAGGGCACCAACACCTGGGGCTCCTTCTACGGTCAGCCCTCCTCCTCGCTGCTGCACTGGTACCCCGACCTGAACGTCGGCTCGGTCAGCGGCTCCTACCAGGCCGGCTGGGACGTCGCGGCCTCCGGGGACTACCTGCTCTACGGCGGTGAGTTCACCCGCGCCGGTG
The DNA here is from genome assembly GCF_001424485.1 of Modestobacter sp. Leaf380. Classification (GTDB taxonomy): domain Bacteria; phylum Actinomycetota; class Actinomycetes; order Mycobacteriales; family Geodermatophilaceae; genus Klenkia. The sequence continues at coordinate 736,047 of NZ_LMQC01000012.1, read as the reverse complement.
GCACCGCCCAGCAGGGCCTCGTCCGCTTCGCGATGCCCAACGCCGCCCCCAACAAGGTCGGCCCCGTCTCCGACGTCGGCATCACCCCCACCGCGGTGTCCGTTGCCGCGGGCTCGGTCCGGGTCACCTGGACCGCCGCCTACGACAACGACAACGCCAACCTCAGCTACAAGGTCGTCCGCGCGGACAAGCCCACCACGCCCGTCTTCGAGACGACCGGCAGCTCCAGCTGGTGGAACCGCCCGACCATGGGCTTCGTCGACCGCGCCGTCGTCGCCGGCACCAGCTACACGTACCGCGTGACGGTCACCGACCCGGCCGGGAACACGGCCACCCGGGGCAGCGTCACCGTGCGCGCCTCGTCGGCCGCCCTGTCCCCCTACGCGCAGACGGTGCTGTCCGACGGCGCCACCGGCTACTGGCCGCTGGACGCACAGACCGGTGCCACCAGCTACGACTACGTGGGCATGTCCGACGTCGTCTCGGCCGGTGGGCTCACCCCGGCGCCGGGTTCCGCGCTGGGCACCACCTCGCTGTCCGGTGACGGCACCGCCGCGGCCCGGGGCACCGTCGGTGCCACCGGCGCCGCCACGAAGGTCCCGGACACCTTCAGCGTCGAGCTCTGGTTCTCCACGACGGCCACGACCGGCCGCCTGGCCGGCTTCGGCAACTCCACGACCGGCGGCAACTCCGCCTACGACCGCCACCTCTTCCTCGACGGCAGCGGCAAGCTCGTCTTCGGCGTCTACACCGGTGCGATCGAGACCCTCACCACCTCCCGCCCGGTGAACGACGGGCAGTGGCACCACGCGGTGGCGACGATGTCGGACCAGGGGCAGGTCCTCTACGTCGACGGCGTCAAGGTCGGCTCCGACCGGCGGGTCACGGCCGGCCAGGACTACCGCGGCTGGCTGCAGTTCGGCACCGGCAACCTCGGTGGCTGGGGCGTGCCCGCTGAGTTCAGCGGCCAGCTGTCGCAGGCCGCCTTCTACCCGACCGCGCTGGGCACCGCCCAGGTGCGTGCCCACTACACGGCCTCGGGCCGCACGCTGAGCAGCACCCCGGCCCCGACCGACGTCTACGGCGCCGCCGTGGCAGCGGACGAGCCCACGACGTACTGGCGCCTGGACGACGCGGCGAACGCCACCAGCGCGGTCGACGCCTCCGGCTCCGGTGCCGTCGGCACCTACACCGGCGAGGTCTCCCGGGCCCAGTCCGGCGTGACCCTGCCCGGCACCGACTCGCGGGCCATCGACCTGGACGGTCGCGGCGGCTACGTCGTGTCCTCCCAGCGCACCGACGACCCGACCACCTTCACCGCTGAGACCTGGTTCAACACCACCTCGAGCAACGGCGGGCGGCTCATCGGGTTCGGCAGCACCCAGGACGCCTGGAGCAACAACTACGACCGGTTCGTCTACATGTTCGCCGACGGCCGCCTGCGGTTCGGCGTCTGGGCGCCGGGTGAGGCCGTGATCGACACGCCGCGCGCCTACAACGACGGCGACTGGCACCACGTCGTGGCGACCTTCGGGTCCACCGGCATGGCGCTCTACGTCGACGGCGCGCTGGTGCAGACCAACGGCAACACCTCGGTCGCCGGCTACGACGGCTACTGGCGGCTGGGCTCGGACAACATCTGGGGCGGCGCGAACACCGCGGCCTTCGACGGCCTGCTCGACGAGGCCGCCGTGTACGACCGTGCCCTGACCGCGCAGCAGGTCGCCGCGCACTGGACCGCCGCGGCCCAGGCCTCCACCACCCCGACCCGTCCGGCGGACGCCTACGGTGCCGCCGTCTACGACTCGGCCCCGTCGCTGTTCTGGCGGATGGACGAGGCGTCGGGCTCCTCGGCCGCCGCTGCGGGCCCGGCCGGTGGCCGCGGCACGTACACCGGCGACCCGACCCTGGCCGTCGCCGGCCCGCAGCTGGCGGGCACCACGGCCAACACCGCGGTGACCTTCGACGGTGTCGACGACGGCCTGTACTCCCGCACGGCGGTCACCAACCCGACCGTCTTCACCACCGAGCTGTGGTTCTCCTCCACCACGACGCGGGGCGGCAAGCTGATCGGCTTCGGCACCCAGCAGTCCGGCCGCAGCGGCGGCTACGACCGGCACGTCTACCTCGAGCCCTCCGGGCAGCTGACCTTCGGCACCTACAACGGGAACCTGAACACGGTCACCAGCCCGGCGGCCTACAACGACGGCACGTGGCACCAGGTCACCGCCTCCATCGGTGCCGAGGGCATGCGGCTCTACGTCGACGGCGCCCTCGTGGGGTCCTCGACGAACACGGAGTCGCAGGTCTACACCGGGTACTGGCGGGTCGGCGGGGACAACAGCTGGTCCGGTGACCCCTACGTCGCCGCGACGATCGACGAGGTCGCCGTCTACGACCGGCAGCTCGCCGCCGCCGAGGTGGCCGCGCACTTCACCGCCTCGGGCCTGGGCCCCGACGCCACCCCGGTGGCCCGCTTCACCTCCACCGTGGACGGTCTCAGCGCCACCTTCGACGCCTCGACGTCCTCCGACGTCGAGGGGCCGGTCGCGGCGTACAGCTGGGACTTCGGCGACGGCAGCACGGCGACCGGCACCCCGGTCACCCACCGGTACCCGACCGCCGGGGACCACGTGGTCACGCTGACCGTCACCGACGCCAAGGGCCAGGAGAGCAGCACGACCCAGACGGTGACCACCGTCCTCCCGCCGCCCAACCAGCTGCCGACGGCGTCGGCCACGGTGACCGCCACGGGTCTGGACACGGTCGCCGACGCCAGTGGGTCGACCGACCCCGACGGCTCGGTCGTGTCGTGGACCTGGGAGTTCGGTGACGGGTCCTCGGGGTCCGGCGTCTCGGCCGCCCACACCTACGCCGGTGACGGGACCTACGTCGTCCGGCTGACCGTGACCGACGACGACGGCGGCACCGCCTCCACCACCCGCAGCGTCACGGTGGCCGCGCCCAACCAGGCGCCGACGGCGCTGGCCCGGGTGACGGCGACCGACCTGGTCGTCGCCGCCGACGGCCGGGGCTCCGCCGATGCCGACGGCACCATCGCCTCCTGGGCCTGGGCCTTCGGGGACGGCGGCACCGGTACCGGGGAGACCACCTCGCACACCTACACGGCCGCGGGCACCTACACCGTGGGCCTGACGGTGACCGACGACGAGGGGGCGACCAGCTCGACGACCACCTCGGTGACCGTCGCGCCGGCCCCGCCGGCGAACACCCCGCCGACGGCGGTGGCCTCGGCCACCGTGACCGACCGCTCGGTCAGCGTCGACGGCCGGTCCTCGACCGACGCGGACGGCCGCATCGTCTCCTGGGCCTGGGCCTTCGGGGACGGCGCGACCGCCACCGGGGCCACGGCGTCGCACACCTACGCGACCGCCGGCACCCGCACCGTGACCCTCACGGTCACCGACGACGCCGGCGCGACGGCGACGACCACGCGTGACGTGGTCGCCACCGACCCGCCCAACCAGGCGCCGACGGCGGGCATGACCGTGTCCGGTTCCGCCCTCACGGTCTCCGTGGACGGCCGGGCCTCGGTCGACGCGGACGGCACCGTGGCCGCGTGGTCCTGGACCTTCGGGGACGGGCAGTCGACCACCGGGGCGACGGCGACGCACACCTACGCGACGCCGGGCACCTACACGGTGACCCTCACCGTCACCGACGACCGGGGCGCCACCGCCTCGACCACCCGGTCGGTGACCGTGGCGCCGGCCTCGCCGACGGTGCGCGCAGCGGACGCCTTCGGGCGCACCGTCACGGGCGCACTGGGCACCGCCGACACCGGCGGCGCCTGGACCCCGAGCTTCGGGGCGGCCCGCCTGTCGGTCACCCCGGGGACGGCCCAGCTCGCGCTGACCAGCCCGACGAACCAGACCGGGGCCTTCCTGGCGGGCGTCTCGTCCTCCGCGGTGGACCTTCGCACGACGGTCAGCCTGTCGGGTGCGGTCACCGGGGGCGGCACCACGGTCTACGTGACCGGACGCCGGGTGGGGCTCAACCAGGAGTACCGCCTGCGGCTGCGGTTCCAGTCCAACGGAGCTGTCGGCGTCGCCGTCACGCGCCTGTCGGGTTCGGCCACGGAGGTGGTCCTCGGCAACGAGGTCACCCTCCCGACCCGCTACACCGCCGGGCAGGTGCTCCAGGTCGCCCTCACCGTGACCGGCACCGGGACGACGACCGTCAGCGGTTCCGTCTGGGCCGAGGGGGCCTCGGCCCCGACCACGCCGACGCTCACCCGGACCGACACGACCGCGAGCCTGCAGGCCCCCGGCGGGGTGGCCCTCACGGCGTACCTGTCCGGCTCGGCCACCAGCGGGACCGTGGCCCGGTTCGGGGCCCTGACCGTCACCGACGTGCCCTGACCGGCGCCCGGCGGGCACCCCGCTCCTGACCCACCCGGACCGGGCGGCGTCGACCTCACGGTCGGCGCCGCCCGGTCCGTGCGTACGCCCCCACGCCGTCGGCGTGACGCAGCGTCATCCGGCACGGACGACGCGTCCGCGCGCGCCCGTACGGGGGACACCGCGCCCCGAGATCCCCCGCTCGGGTACTACCCAGAGTGACCGCTCGCAGGACAGGCTCCCAGGTGGCTGCTCTCAGCCCTCGTGCTCCTTCACGGACGGTGACCAGAACTGTGAACCCCTCTCCTCGGCCGCGCCGGCTGACCCGCGTGCTCAGCGCCCTCGTGGCGGGCCTCGTCGTCGGCACCCTGCCGGGGGCTCCCGCGCAGGCTGCCGACGACGCCCCGGTCCTCGCGACCACGAGCCCGGCGCCGGCCACCACCGTGGCCGCGGACGCGCTGCCGACGGTCCAGGTCGACGGGGTCGTGTGGTCCCAGGTGGTCGTGGGGGACACCGTCTACGTCGCGGGCCGGTTCGCCAACGCCCGCCCGGCCGGTGCCGCGGCCGGCACCAACCTCACCCCGCGGGCCAACCTGCTCGCCTACGACATCCGCACCGGGGCGCTGCTGCCCGGCTGGGCGCCGGCGCTCAACGCCCAGGCGCTCGTCGTCACCGCCTCCCCGGACGGGTCCCGGGTCTACGTCGGCGGCGACTTCACCACCGTGGACGGCGAGACCCGCCGCCGCGTCGCGGCCCTGGACCCGGTCACCGGTGCGCTGGTCCCGGGCTTCGCGCCCGCGGTGACTGCCTCGGTGCGGGCCCTCGTGGCGACGGCGGACACCGTCTACGTCGGCGGCGACTTCAACGCCGTCGGCAGCGCGTCCCGGCTGCGGCTGGCGGCCTTCAGCGCCGCCGGCGCGCTGCTGCCGTGGGCGCCGGCCACCGGCCCCGGGCGGAACCGGGACGGCAGCACCGCCACCAGCGCCGCCGTCAGCAGCCTGGTGCTCACCGGCGACCAGGTCGTCGTCGGCGGGCGGTTCGGCTCGATCAACGGGACGGCAACCAGCGGCGTCGGCGCGGTCGACGCGGTCACCGGCGACGTCCGGCCCTTCGCGCTCGGCCAGCGGATCACCAACCAGGGCGACGACTCCGGCGTCACCAGCCTGTCCACCGACGGCAGCACCGTGTGGGTCGGGGCCTACGACTTCTCCGGCCCGGGCAACGCCGAGGGCGTGCTCGCGGTGACCGCGGCCGGCGGCGCCCTGGTGTGGGACGCGGACTGCCGCGGTGACACCTACTCGACCTTCCCGGTCGCCGGCGCGGTGTACGTCGCCGGCCACCCGCACGTCTGCAGCAACATCGGCGGCTTCCCCGAGGTGAGCCCCCGGGTGAGCCGGTTCGGCATCGCCTACACGCAGGCGACGACCGGCACGGTGGGCAACGGCACCTGGGGCAACACCGCGTTCCGCGGCGCCCCTGCCCCCTCGGTCATGGACTGGTACCCGACCATCACCCCCGGCACCTTCACCGGTCAGGGACAGGCCGGCTGGAGCGTCACCGGCACCGCGGACTACGTCGTCTACGGCGGGGAGTTCCCCCGCGTCAACTCCGTGGGCCAGCAGGGCCTGGTGCGGTTCGCCGTCCGGGCGAAGGCCCCCAACCGGGTGGGCCCGGTCGCCGGGAGCCTCGCGGCCCCGACAGTGACGGCCGGTGGCGCCGGTTCCCTGGCGGTCACCGTGCCGACGACGTCGGACCGGGACGACCGCTCGCTGACCTACACGCTGCTGCGCGACGGCGACCCGACCCCGGTGGACACCCAGGTCGTGGACTCGCTGTTCTACGCACCCCGCACGGTCGCCCTCACCGACCGCGGTCTGGACCCCTCCTCGACCCACTCCTACGTCGTCCAGGCGCAGGACGCCTGGGGCAACACCGTGCGCAGCGCCGCGACGACGGGGACCGTCAGCGCCGAGCCGCTGCCCTCGGCCTACACCGACCGGGCGGTGGCCGACGGCGCCACGTCGGCGTGGCCGCTGGGGTGGCTGTCTGCGGGGTCCAGCGGTGACGCCACCGGGCGTGCCCCGCTGACCGTCCCCGCCGGTGTCTCCGCCCAGCCGACCGGCGCGATCGCCGGCGACACGAGCGGGTCCTTCCGGCTCGACGGCACGACCGCCTCCCGGATGGTCGCCGGGGTGGCCGCCGGCGCCAAGGCCGCGCCCTCGACCTTCTCGCTGGAGCTGTGGTTCGCCACCTCCTCGACCACCGGCGGCCGGCTGGCCGGCTTCGGGAACTCCGCCACCGGCGCCAACGGCAGCTACGACCGGCAGGTCTACCTGGACGCATCGGGCCGGGTGCACTTCGGCGTCAACAACGGCAGTCGCCGCACCGTCGCGGGCCAGGCGGCCTACAACGACGGTGCCTGGCACCACGTCGTCGGCAGCCTGGGCAGCGGCGGCATGTCGCTGTGGGTGGACGGCGTCCTCGTGGGCACCGACGCCTCGGTGACCAGCGGCGCTGCCTACAACGGCTTCTGGCAGGTCGGCGGGGGGCCGCTCAGCAGCTGGCCGAACGTCGGCCGGACCGACCTGGTCGGCCAGGTCGACGCGGTCGCGGTGTACCCGACCGTGCTGCCCACGGCGACGGTCCGGGCCCACGTGCTCGCCGCGGGTGCCCCCGGCCGGTGGACCTCGGCGCCCACCGACCCCTACGGCGCTGCCGTGCACGCCGACGCCCCGTCGCTGTCCTGGCGCCTGGACGAGCCCTCCGGCACCCGCGTGGCGGGCAACCAGCCCACCGGTGACGGCGGGACGGGCCTGCTCACCGGCGGCGCGTCCCTCGGCGCGGCCGGCAGCACCGAGACCCCCGGCCGCGCCGCGGGCTCGGCGCTGTCCCTCGACGGGTCCGACGACGGGCTGGTGACGACGGTGTCGCGCCCGGCGCCCACCACCTCCTCCCAGGAGCTGTGGTTCGCCTCCACGACCACCCGCGGTGGCGAGCTCATCGGCTTCGGCAGCGCCCAGTCCGGCACGTCGGCCACCACCGACCGGGTGCTGTCCATGCGCACCGACGGGCGGCTGAGCTACACCGCCACCGCCGGCACGTTCCTGGGCGCCACGGTGACCCTGGCGTCGCCGTCGGCCTACAACGACGGGCGCTGGCACCACGTCGTGCTGACGTCCGGCGCGGGCGGCACGGCGCTCTACGTCGACGGCCGTCCCGTGGCCGCGGACACCCGCACCGTCGGCCGGTCGATGACCGGCTGGTGGCGGGTCGGCGGCGACCGTGGCGGGTCCGGCATCGGCACCTGGTTCGCCGGCCGGGTCGACGACGTCGCCGTCTACCCGACGGTGCTGTCCGCCACGCAGGTCTCCGCGCACTGGGCGGCAGCGCAGACCGTGCCCAACCAGGCCCCCGCGGCGGCGTTCACGGCCACCACGACGGATCTGTCGCTGGACGTCGACGCCGGGTCGTCGACCGACGCCGACGGTCAGCTGACCGCGTGGGCGTGGGACTTCGGCGACGGGACCACGGCGACCGGACCCACCGCGACGCACGTCTACGCCCGTCCCGGTGACCGCACCGTGACCCTCACGGTGACCGACGACGACGGCGCCACGGCCACGGCGACCCGCACGGTCACGGCCACCGAGCCCCCGAACCGGGAGCCGGTCGCGGCGTTCACGGCGACGCCGGCGGACCTGGTCGTGCAGCTGGACGGCTCGGCCTCGGCCGACCCCGACGGCACGGTCGCGGGCCTGGCCTGGGACCTCGGTGACGGGCGGACCGCCACCGGGGCGCAGGTCACGCACACCTACTCCGGGCCCGGCACGTACCGAGTCCTGCTCACGGTGACCGACGACCGGGGCGCCACGGCGACCACCGAGCGCCAGGTCACCGTGACCCGGCCCGCGGTCTGGGTGCTCGCCTCCGACGCCTTCACCCGGACCACGGCCCCCGGCCTGGGGACGGCGGACGTCGGGGGACCGTGGACCACGGCCAACGGCAGCACCCGGCTGTCCGTGGCCGACGGGGCCGCCCAGCTCGCCCTGCCCACCGCCGGCAACCTGACCGGGACGTACCTCGGGGGCGTCTCCGCCACCGGTGTGGACGTGGCGACGTCGGTGCGGCTGACCTCGGCCCCCACCGGCGGCGGGACCTACGCCTACGTGACGGGCCGCCGGGTGGACACCAACCTGGAGTACCGGGTGCGGCTCCGCTTCCTCACCGACGGCACCGTCCGGGCCGCGGTCACCCGGTTGTCCGGCACCACCACCGAGGCCCTGCTGGGCGCCGAGGTCACCGTGGCCACCGGCCACACCGCCGGCCAGCTGCTCCAGGTCCGGCTGCAGGTCGCGGGCACCGGGACGACGACGGTCACGGCGTCCGTGTGGGCCGACGGCGCCGACCGGCCCGCCACCCCGTCGCTGACCCGCACCGACGACACCGCCGCCCTGCAGGCGGCCGGCGGGGTGGGCCTCGCCGCCTACCTGACCGGGTCCTCGACCGCCGGGACCGCGGTCCGCTTCGGACCGCTGACGGTCACCGCCGCGCCGTGACGCGGGAGGTGCCGGTGCGGCGGGTCACCCCGGGAGCCCTCGCACCGGCCCCGCCCCGCGCGGCGACCACGGCCCGCCCGCCCGACGTGCTGGGCTGTCCGGCGTGACGCAGCCCCCCACCAGTCCGCCTCCCACCGGCCCGGCGCGGCCGGCCCCGCCACGGGACCGGCGGCGGCTGGTGGGGGCGTTGGTGGCCCAGGGCACCCTCGCCGTCTCCGGCCTCGTGCTGCAGGTGGCCGCCGCGCGTGAGCTCGGTGCCGCCGGACTGGCCGCGTTCTCGCTGGGTTATGGCGCCGTGGTCCTGGTGACCGCGGTGTGCAGCGGTCTCGTCGGTGACTCGCTCACCGTGCTCGACCGGCACGACCCCGGGGTCCGGGCGGCGCTGCACCGGCTCGCGACGGGCGTCGCCGTGGGGACCGGCCTGCTCGGGGCCGTCCTCGCGGCCTGGGCCGGGTGGGGCGGGCTGGCGGCCGCGGCCTGGGTGGGCCTGGCCACCCTCGCCTTCGTGGTCGAGGACGTGCTGCGGCGGCTGATGATGGCGACCGGGGGCTACTGGAAGCTCCCGGCCGTCGACCTGGGGGGCGCCGCCGTCGCACTCGGCGTCCTCGCGGTGTCCGCCTCGCGGTCCCCGCTGGAGGTGGTGGACCTGTTCGCGGCCCTGGCCGTGGGCCAGCTGGTCTCCTGCGCCCTGGCGGTGCTGCTCCTGCCCGGTGGGGAGCGGCCGGGCCGGCCGTGGCGCGGTGCCCACCTGCGCGTGGTGCTCGCCTTCGGCGTCTGGCGGGCGGCCGGGCAGACGGTGCGCCCGCTGACCCTCACCCTGGTCCGGCTGGTGGTCATCGGCGCCGCGGGGGCGGCGGCGTACGGACCCGTGGAGGCGGCCCGTGTGCTGACCTCGCCCACCCTCGTGCTCGTGGCCGGCCTGGGGTCCTTCCTGCTGCCGTGGTTCGCCGCGGCCCGCCACCGGCCGCCGGGCGAGCTGCTCCGGCGGGCGGACCGGGCCGCCCTGGCAGCCGCCGGTCTGGTCGCCGTGGTCGTGGGCGTCACCGTCCTCGCCACGCCGTGGCTGGGGCCGCTGCTGACCGACGGGGACTACCCGGTCCCGTCGGCCTCGGTGGCCGGGTGGGGCGCCTACGCCGTCACCGGCGCCCTGCTGCTGCCCTACGCGGGGCTGGCCTCGGTGCACGGCGCGCAGCGCGCCGTGCTGGGTTGGCGGACCGTGGAGATGGCTGCGCTGCTCGGGGTCCTGGTGCTCGTGGTCCTGCGCCCCACGGCCGCCGAGTGGGCACCAGCGGTCCTGGCCCTGGGCCCGGTGGGTGCAGCCGCCGCCGTGCGCTGGCGGGTGCTGGTCCCGCGGTCGCGCCCGGCCGTGCCGACGTCCTGAGCGGACGGGCTCAGCGGCGCCGGCGTCCCGCGACCGCGGCCACCCGGGCGACGATCGACTCCTGGTACTGGCCGATGCCGAACCGGGCGACGGCGGAGTCGCGGCCGGCGTCGGCCAGGGCCGCAGCGCTGTCGGGGTCGCGCAGGAGCTCCTCCACCGCGTCGGCGAGCGCGGTGGGGTCCCCCGGGGGGACCGACCGGCCGGTCCGTCGGTCGGTCACGATCTCCCGCAGGCCCTGGACGGCGCTGGCCACGACGGGGCGCCGGGCCAGCTGCCCCTCCACCGCCACGTTGCCGAACGGCTCCGCGCGGGAGGGCACCAGCACGACGTCCGCACGGTCGAGCACCGGCCAGGTCGGCGAGGTGTAGCCGGCCAGCCGCACGTGTCCGGCGAGGTCAGGGCGGGCGGCGCGCTCGCGCAGCTCGTCCTCGAACCACTCGTAGCCGGGGAAGACCGTGCCGTGCAGCTCGAGGTCGACGTCCAGCCCCCGGGCCCGCAGCAGGGCGGTGGCCTCGACAGCGACGTCGCTGCCCTTGCGCGGGGCGAGCCGGCCGACGAGCACCAGCGTCGCCGGTCCCGTACCGCGGGGCTCCACGCGGGGCTCGGCGGGCGGGCCCGGGACGCCGTTGTGGACCACGGTCGTCCGGGCCCCGAGCCGGGGGAGCGCCCCGAGCAGGGCGTCCCGTGCCGCGTTGCTGTTGACCACCACGCTCGTGGCGAGCAGCAGTGGCGCGTTGAGGACCCAGGCCTGCCAGCGGGGCAGGTCGGACTCCGCTTCGTGCACGTGGACCAGCGCGGGCACCCCGAGCGCGCGGGCGAGGGGCAGCCACGAGGGGACGGTGACGGTGTTGACGTAGACGGCGTCCGGCCGGGTGGAGCGGAGCAGCCGCCAGCAGGGGACGACGCTGCGCAGCACGTCCCGCACCAGCGTCAGCGCCCCGCGGGGGCGCAGCAGGGCCTTGCGGAGCACCGGGACCGGGAGCGCGACGACGCGCGCCCCGGCTGCGGTCAGCGGAGGGGTCAGTGGCCCGTCCGCCGGCAGGGTGACCGTGACCGTCCACCCGGCGCCGACGAGGGCCCGGACGCTCTCGACCAGCTGGAGGTCCGACCCGTACAGGTCCGAGGAGGGGTGCGCGACCAGGACGCGCGGTGCACGGTCAGCCACGGGAGCCCACCAGGACGGGGTCCGCGGGCGCAGGTGACCCGGCCGCCGGGGGCGGGTCGGCCACCGGGAGCCCCCGGGTGCCGCGCTCGCCGGCGAAGGACACGGTCAGCAGGACCAGCAGGGCGGGCGTGGCGTCGAGGAGGCCGCTCTCGAGCAGGCTGCGACCGCACACGAAGAACAGCAGCCCCGCGGCGGCCGGCCAGGCTGCCGCCTCGAGGTGCCGCAGACCGCGGGCGGCCGCGACGACCCACGCGGCTGCAGCCAGCACACCGACGACACCGGCCTGCACGAACGCCGAGACCCAGCTGCTGTCGAGCAGCTGCTCGTTCCACCACTGGCCGGCGACCGGGATGAGCTTCACCGAGAGACCGGCCCCGAAGGCCCACTGCCAGGTCGAGTCGGCCCAGTCCAGCGCCGCCTCCCAGGCGATGAACCGGGAACCCAGGGTGCTGTTGCCGGAGGCGTCGGTGCGGTCGACGAAGGAGCTGACGGCACTGGTGGAGGCGATGAGGAGGGCGCCCGCGGTGACCGCGAGCCCGGCGCCGGCGACCAGGCCGACCTGGGGGCGGCGCAGCCGCAGCGCGCCCACGCCGACCGCCAGGAGCACGACGAGCAGCGAGGTGCGGGACCCCGTCAGCCACAGGACGCCCGCGGCGACGAGGAAGACCACGGCGTGGCGTGGGCGGCCGCGGCCCAGCAGGGTCGGCCAGGCGGCGCCGATGACGACGACCCCGGCCAGCAGGGCGATCTCGTTGGGGTTCAGCGGGGGCAGGCCCCCGAAGAGCCGTCCGCCGGTCCAGGTCGCCAGGCCGGTCAGCGCGGCGACGCCGCCGACGATGCCGCAGGCCCAGACCACCGCGGTGAGCAGCGCTGTGGCGCCCACCGCGCGCAGCAGCAGCCGCACGGTGACGGCCATGATCGCGACCCGGACGGCGACGACGGCTCCCGCGACCAGCGTGCCGTGCTCGGCGGCACCGAGCACGGAGGCCACGAGGAGGACCGCGAGGACCCACAGGGTGCCGGTGCCGACCCGTCGTCCGGGCCGGCCCGAGCAGTCCAGCCGCCAGGCCAGGACGAGCGCGGCCAGGCTGACCAGTGCCTTGGCGGCGACGACGGGGTCGACACCGCCGGAGAAGACGTCGCCCCGCCGCCAGGCCACGCTGCCGGCGACCACCAGGAGGGTGGGCAGCAGCGCGGCCAGCGGCGGGCGGGCGAGCTCCGAGCGGGTACCGGGAGTGCGGGTCACCACGTGTCGGAGCGGGGCACGCGGGCCGTCACCCGGGCGGGACGACGGCCGGAGGCGGCCGAGGCCCGGCGCGACGCCCCGGCGACCCGGTTGCTGCGGGGGACGGCGGCCGGCTCGACGCCGGACAGGACGGGCCGGGCGGCTGCGTCGGCGGCCTCGTCCGGCGTCCCCGGTTCGGCCGGGAGGGCAGGTGCGGGGGAGGTCAGCGGTGCCCACCCGGGGTCGGCCGCGACCAGTCGGGGCGCGGCCGGTCGATCGGCCGCCAGCTGACGGGCGGGGGTGAGGCCGGGGACCGTGCCCCGCGCCGGCCCGGTCCGCTGGGACACGGCGGAGGTGGGGGCGGTGGTCGCGGTGGGGGGCGGGGTCTCCGCGGTGGCCGGGGCCGAGGGGACGCGGGCGCTGTCGCCCGCGGGCTCTGCCGGGACGCTGGTCGAGGGTGCGGTCGCCGCGCCGGGGACGGGAGCCTCGGTCTGGCGTCGGCGGGTCCGACGTCCGCGGCCGGGGAACCCGCCGGAGGGGCCGGAGAGGAAGACGACGCCCACGACCGTCGCCTCGACGCCGTCCAGCAGCTGGCCGAGCTCGAAGACGTCGACCCGGTCGGCGCTGCCCGCAGGACAGACGACGACGACCCCGTCGCTGGCGGCGACCTCGCTGCGCCAGCGGGTCAGCGCGGCGTCCCAGGGGACGGTGACGAACTCGACGTCGGGACGGGCGGACGCGGTCTCGGACCCGGCGAGGCTCTCGGCGAGGACGGGACGGGTGCGCGGGGCGCCCTCGGCCGGTGCGGCCGGGGTGGTCGACACGTCGGGCTGGTCGGCGCCGACGGCGGACGTCGTCCGGCCGACCCCGACGCCCCGGCGGGTGAGCACCTGGGTCAGGTCGTCGGCCAGGGCGGCGACGGCACGGTCGCCGCGGTCGGTGGGGGACACCAGCACCACGCGGACCGGGCCGCTCTGCGCGCGGCGCTCGATGCGGCGCGCGAGCACCTGGGCGGCGCGGTCGGAGGGCTCGCGGCTCGTCCCGGAGGACAGCACGTCGGGCACCGAGGCGCCCCAGGCAGCGCGCACGTCCTCGGGGGTCCAGACCCGGAGGTCCATCCGGTCGCGCAGCAGGGCGGCGGCGAGCCCGGAGCCCAGGCCGCACACCAGACCGAGCGCCAGCAGCAGCACCACCTGGGGACTGGTCGGCGACGTCGGGACGGTCGCGGGGTTGGTGACGGTCAGCGCCACGGGGCTGGTGCCCTCGCCGGTGGTCTCGAGCCGCTCGACGGCGGAGCTGAACTCCTCCGCGACCGCGTCGGCGATCCGGGCCGCGCGCTGGGGGTCGGCGTCGGTGACCGAGATGTTGATCTGCGAGGTGTCGGCGGGGTTCTCCGCCACGATGCCCGCGCGCAGCTCGGCCAGCGTCGTGTCCAGGCCGAGGGTGCCCAGCACCGGCTCGAGCACCTCGGCGCTGCGGGCGACGTCGGGGTAGCTCTTGACGCGCTGCTGGACGAACTGCGAGCTGGTGTTCGTCTCGGTCGTGCTGGACACGAACACCTGGGTCTGGGCGGTCCACGTCTTGGGGCTCGCCAACGCGGCGAACAGGGCGATGCCGAGGCAGACGACGAGCAGCGCCGCCAACCACCTCCAGCGGCGCGTCAGCACCGCCGCGTACTCGCGCAGCTCCACCAGTCCTCCGTGACCACTCGTCTGGGCGCCGTGTGGTCACGGTGCCGTCGTCCTGCAACGGAAACTACGGCCGCCCGGGGCCCAGGACACCGCCCAGCGCCGTCGCCGCCACCCGTCCGAGGGAGGACCACTTCCCTGATCACCGGACATGGTGCCAGACTCCCAGTCACTCTCGGTGGTCGAGCCGTGACCAGCACATGCAGCGCTGAGCTGCGGTCTTGCGGTCCAACGACTCACACCGACGAGTGGTGACGCGCTGCTTCGTCACACAGAGTCGTCTTCTCGCCCTAAGCTCGGTCCGCCCGGTCCCGGGCCGGCCATCGTCGTTGGAGGAACCCCTTGCCTGTCGTCGGCTACGCACCCGGTGCTTACGACCTGTTCCACATCGGGCACCTCAACGTGCTGCGGCACGCGGCGGAGCACTGTGACCACCTCATCGCCGGCGTCGTCGCGGACGACGTCCTGGAGCTGACGAAGGGCCGGACCCCGGTCATCCCGCTCGCGGAGCGGATGGAGATCGTCGGCGCCCTGCGCTTCGTGGACCAGGTGCACGCCGAGGTCGTGCCGGACAAGGTCGAGACCTGGCGCCAGGTCGGCGGGTTCGACGTCATCTTCAAGGGCGACGACTGGCGTGGCACCGAGAAGGGCGAGCGCCTCGAGGCCGACTTCGCCGCTGTCGGTGTCCGGGTGCACTACTTCCCGTACACGATGCACACCTCGAGCACGATCCTGCGCCGCGCCCTGGACGTCATCGACGCCCCGGAGCCGGTCGGCCGGGTCGCTCGCGCCCTCACCTCCTGAGCCGCAGGCTCAGCCCACGCCCCACGGACGGGTGTTGACCACCCGGTCCGCCGTGATGCCCACCTGCGCGGCCCGCTCGCACCCGGCGCCCTGCCAGTCGAGCTGACCGGGCGCGTGCGCGTCAGTGTCGATGGAGAAGTCGCAGCCGATGTCGGCGGCCAGCTGCAGCAGCCGCATCGGCGGGTCCAGCCGCTCAGGGCGTGAGTTGATCTCCACCGCGGTGCCGTTGTCCAGGCACGCGGTGAAGACGGCCTCGGCGTCGAAGTCGCTCTCCGGCCGGGGCCGCTGCTTCTTGCCGCCGGCCTGCTCCCGCTCCACCAGGAGACGGCCGGTGCAGTGCCCGAGGACGTCGGTGTGCGGGTTGGCGACGGCGGCCAGCATCCGCTCGGTCATCTGGGCCCGGGTGGCCCGCAGCTCGGAGTGCACGCTGACCACGACGACGTCCAGGCGTCCCAGCAGCTCGTCGGACTGGTCGAGGGAACCGTCGCTCAAGATGTCGCACTCGATGCCGGTGAGGATGCGGAAGGGCGCCAGCTCCTCGTTGAGCTCGGCGACGACGTCCAGCTGGCGGCTGAGCCGCTCCGCGGTCAGGCCGTTGGCGACGGTGAGCCGGGGGGAGTGGTCGGTCAGCGCCAGGTAGTCGTGCCCGATGTCCCGGGCGGCCTCGGCCATCTCGCGGATGGGGCTGCCGCCGTCGGACCAGTCCGAGTGGCTGTGCAGGTCGCCCCGGAGCGCGGCCCGCAGCTCGCCGGCGGGACCGGTGAGCGGCTGCACGGCGTGCCGCTCCTCCAGGTCGCTGAGGTAGGCGGGCACGTCGCCGGCCTGCGCCTCGACGATGACGGCAGCGGTCTTGTCGCCGATGCCCTTGAGGTCCTTGAGGGTCCTGGTCCGCACCCGGCGGGCGATCTCGGCGTCGTCCAGACCGTCGACGACGGTGGCGGCGGTGCGGAACGCCTTCACCCGGTAGGACGGCTCGCGGGCGCGCTCCAGGAGGAAGGCGATCCTCCGGAGCGCGCCCGCGGGTGTCATGGCCGTGCTGATCGGTGCGTGGTGCTCAGAGGCCCGCGGACTTCTTGGCCTTCCTGGCCTGCTTCACGATCTTCTTCTGGGTCTTGCCGCGGCTGGCCTTCTTCTGGGCCTTCTCCGCCTTCTTCTGGGCCTTCTCGAACTTGGCCTCGGCCTTGGAGATGGCCTTGTCGCTGGCGCGACGGACCCGCCAGCTCGCGGAGGGCTTGCCCTCGGTGTCGACGGCGGCGATCAGCAGCCCGCCCAGCAGGCCGGCGTTCTTGAGGAAGTGCGCCTGGTTGGAGAACTTCTTCTCGTCGTCGCTGTCCTCCCAGAAGCGGTGGCCGGCCAGCGTCGTGGGCACGATCGAGCCGGCGAGGGCGAGCGCCGACAGCCGGGGGAAGACGCCCAGGGCGAACAGGGCGCCAGCACCGACCTTGATCCCGGCGTCGACCTTCACCCACTGCTCGACGTCCTTGGGGACCTCGATGGGCAGCTGCTTGTCGGCCTGGTCGGCGATCTGGCCCACGATCTTGCGGGCTCCGGGGACCCGGCTCTGCGGGTTGCGCAGCGTGCTGATGCCCCCGTACACGAACGAGGCGGCGAGCAGGGGCCGAGCGATCCGGCGGACCAACATGGGGGTACCTCTTCCTTCGACGACGTCAGCGCGTTCTGTGCCCCCTCGTGCAGCGGGGCAACCCTGATCGCGACCGTAGTGAGCTGTGGCCCGCGGCGCCTGGGGAGCAGGGTGCCGCCGGGGCCGTCCGCGCTCAGTCGTACGGGTTCGTCAGGACGGCACCGGCCTCCAGGACCGCGAACGTCACATCGGGTCCGTCGGTGGTCGTCGTGCCCGGGACGGCGACCTGGGCGCCGCCGTCGACGCTGAACGTGCCGCCCCAGGTCACGGTGAGGTTCGCCGTGTACGTGCCCGACGAGTAGGAGTGCGTGACCGTCTGCGCCGGGTAGGGCGCCCCCGGGTCGCTGGTGGTCAGGTCGGTGCCGTCCCCGGTGTGCCAGGTGAACGTCTGCGCGCCCGCCACGATGACCACGGCGAAGCCCCGGATGTCGACGGTGAACGTCTGCTGCGTCGGGCTGTCGGTGAAGAACACGACCGGGAGCCCGACCAGTGCGTTGCCGGGTGGCTGCTGGCGCGTCGTCAGCTGGGGGAGCGGCAGGGTCTGGAAGTAGCGGAAGACCTCGTCGGGTGACGGAGGTGGGTTCAGGGCGGTGACGTCGACGCAGGACTGGCCATTTGTTGCCCACCCCCCGAATGGCGTTCCAGGGGGCGCATCGATAGCTGCTGGTAGAAGCCCATCAACGGGAACGGGCTGCCCCACTGCGTCGAGGGCTTGGGCAAGACGTTGTCGTTGAATCAAGTAGTACGTGATCACCCGCCCTTCAGTCGCAGGGCAGGTCGTGGTGCCTCTGTTGCAGGCGCCGTTGTTCGCGTCATCGACTTGGCATGGTGTCTGTAGACGCCACCGGTACAAGGGGGCCGGCGGTGCGGTATTTGTCGCAATCCGCAGCCCAAGGGCATCCGCGTCAGAAACGTCTGCTGCATACAAGCTGATTGATCCCTCGCCCGCACCTGTCTCAAGGCAGTTCAAGAGCGGACACGGTGCGGGGGCTGCAAGGGCTGTCGCGGTCAGGGGGGTCAGAATGAACGCGCCGACCAATCCGATCAGCGCGAACAATCGCCTCATTCGATTGTCAAGTCGGAGACGGTCCAGGAATCCAGGGCGGACGCCCACGTCAGCTGACCGCCTGAGCTTCCGTATCGGGACTCGGCCGCCGTGTAAGCGGGAACCTCGGCGCCCGTTCCGTCAAGGACGCGAACCTGGGCCTGAGACAAGTCGACAGAGAAGTCCATCGTGTCCAAGATCGCTGTCGGTAGGGAAAGCGCATTGATGGTAATTGCGCCTCCGTCGTAGCGAAACCCTTGAGCAGAGAAGTAGTCGACACCGTCCGCGAGTCTGCGGCATGTCGTGCATTCGGCGCTCAGCTGCCGGATGAAGTCACTTTGGAGGCTCACTTGGCTTGCGTTAATTAGGGCCACGTAATATTCGACGAAGGCCTCGGCTCCCGCGGGCGTTCGCTCCCGAGCCTCCACTGGCATCGGCAGGTCAGCCGGCCCCAGCGGCTCCAACTCCGCGGAGCTCTCCGCCCCCTCCGATGCGGTCGGGAGGGTGTCGTTCGCCGGCGTCTCCGCGGTACACCCGCTCACCAGCACCGCCCCGACCACAGCGACCAGCAGCACCCGCAGACCTCGTACCCGCATCCCACGCCCCCGAGCCGACCGACAGTGCGCGGGAGTCTATGCAGGTCAGGGCCTCGTCACGAACCTCGCTGTGGACGGGGACCGTCAGCGACTGCAGTACACGGTCAGCTGCTGACGCTTGGTGAAGACGAACTCGGTCTGCGCGGCACCGGTCTCGCCGTCGTAGGCCACCGTGAGCGGGCCGGACCGCGACTGCACCCGCAGCTCACGCACCTGGAACTGCGCGTAGGACCGGCTGTGCTCGCTGGCCCCCAGCAGGGTCGCCAACACCGCCCGGCTGCGGCCGAAGCGCAGGTCGGCCCGCAGGTACTGGACGTCCAGGAGCCCGTCGGCCAGTGAGGGGCGCCAGGCGGGGGACAGTCCGCGCGGGGTGTAGACGCCGTTGCCCACGAAGAGGATCCACACCGACACCTCCCGGCCGTCGACGACGAGCCGCACGGGGTGCCCGGTGCGCAGCACCTGACCGGCGGCCACGGTCATCGCCAGCCACTTGCCCATCCGTCCGGACAGGCGGTCCCGGCGCCGCACCATCTCCGGGTAGCTGCCGATGCTGGCGGTGTTGAGGAACGGGGTGCCGTTCACGGTGGCCACGTCCACCTGGACGCCGTCGCCGGCCTCGACGGCGGCCGCCGCCTCCACCGGGGTGGCGACGCCGACGTCGCGGGCGAAGTGGTTGAGCGTCCCGGCCGGCAGCACGGCCAGGGGCAGCCGGTGCTCGAGGGCGACCGCAGCGGCCGCGGCGACGCTGCCGTCGCCGCCGGCCACGCCCAGGGCCCGCGCGCCGTCCCGAACGGCCTGCTGGAGCACGTCGGTCACCGACTCCTGCGGCGTGATGTCCCGCACCACGGCCCGCGGCAGCAGGGAGGCGATGTCACTGGCCGGGTCGTAGTCCTCCCGCCCGGAGCGCGGGTTCACCGCGATGACCATGCCCTCGCCGCCGGGCAGCGGGGGAGCGTCGAACGCCGTCCGCACCCGGGCCGGCTCGGTCGGGCGGACCCGCCACCAGTGCTGGCTGGCCGCGGCGATCGCCCCGCCGACGGCGAGACCGGCGACGACGTCACCCGGGTAGTGCACGCCCACGTGCACCCGGGAGTAGCCCACGCCCAGCGCCACCGGCGCGACCAGCGCCCCGGCCCACGGGCTCTCCAGGGCGACCCCGGTGGCGAACGCCGCCGCCGACGCCGAGTGCCCGCTCGGGAAGGACAGCGTGTGCGGTGCGCGGTCGAGCGCCCGGGACGACGCGACCGCGTCCAGGTCGGGCCGCACCCGCCCGAACACCCGCTTGAGGACGACGTTCACCAGCGCGCTGGACACCGCCATCGACCCCAGCCCGCGGACCGCGGCCCGGCGCGGTGCGCCCTTCTTCCAGCCCAGCAGCAGACCGACGACCAGCCACAGCTTCCCGTGGTCGGCGAACTCCGACAACCGGCGCAGCCAGCCGTCCACGCGGGTGGTGGGCAGCCGGCGCACACGGGCCTGCAGCCGGGCGTCGAGCAGACGGGGGGAGGGCACGGGGTCCGACGCTACGACCCGCATCCCCCCGTGGGGTGAGACGCCCTCCAGGTCAGGGGTGCTGCCGGTCGATGGACGGGGTGACGACGACGGAGCTCCACCGTCACCACACGAACCACCACACGAGGGACTGACACGACGTGCGCACCAGGGTCCGACTCCTCCCACTGCTCGCCGCCACGCTGATCGGCGCCACCGCCACGGCGGGCCCGGCGCTGGCCGAGGACCCGGTCAGCCCGACCACGGACCAGACCGCGCCCGACCCCTCGACCCCCACTCCGCCGCAGCCGCCCACGCCGCAGCCCCCGGCGACGACGCCCACCCCGCCGGCGCCGGTCGACCCGGTCCCCACGCCCGCCCCGACCCCGGTCGCCAGCGACCCGGTGCCCGTCGCCGTCACCCCGCCCGTCGTCGAGGCCCCGCCGGTCGCGGTGGTCGACGCCGGGCCGGCCCCGGTCGCCGCCCCCGTGGTCGCCGCTGGTCGGACCCCCACGCGTCCGGCCGCGGGGCAGGTCGCGCCGCGGACGTCGCAGCCGCAGGTCGTCGTCCCCGAGCAGCCGACCACCGGCGGTTCGGCCGAGGCCGACACCGCCACCGGCATCGCCGCCTCGGCCGCTGACCAGGCCCGTCAGGGCGCCCAGGCCGCCGCCGAGAGCGAGACCGGGCAGCTGCTCGCCACCTCCTACGCCGCCCGCGCCCAGGCCGCTGCCGGCGCCGACGCGTCGGCCTCCGCCACCCTGGTGGCGCTGGCCCTGGACGAGGCCCGCACCGCGCAGGAGCTGCTCGCCGGTCAGGTCGAGGCCATCGGGGCCTCCGCCGCGGAGGCCCACGCCGCGCTCGTCGCGGCGAGCACCGCCCGCGACCAGGTCGCCGCACTCCCGCAGTCGGCACCCGGCGTCGCCGGGCAGACCGCCTTCGCCGAGACCGTCGTCGCCGCTGCCCGGGTGTCGGCCGACCGGGCGGACGCCGCCGTCGCCGCCGTCGGCGCGCTGACCGCCCCGGTGCAGGACGCCGTGGCCACCCTGGCCTCGCTGCTGGACCGGCTCGACCCGGCTGCCAGCAGCACCCCGCTGCCCGACGTGGCCGCCGTCTACGCCCTGGGCGGGGTCGTCGTGCTGGGGGTCGGCGTCGCCGGCACGACGGCGCTCAGTGCCCGCCGCAGCACGGTGCGCCGTCGCGTGGCGGCCCGGCACTTCGCCTTCTGAGCGCTCAGCTCCTCTGGCGGGCCCGGTAGGCCGCCACCGTCGAGCGGGACGAGCAGGTGTTGGAGCAGTACCGCCGGCTCGCGTTGCGCGAGGTGTCCACGTAGACGTTCCCGCAGCCCTCGGCGGCGCAGACCCCCAGTCGCTGCCAGCCGTGCTGCACCACGAGCTGGGACAGCCCCATCGCCACCGTGGTCGTCAGCTGGTCCAGGGCGCCGGCCTCGGGTGCGGCGTAGTGCAGGTGCAGGTCGCCGTCGTGGTCGGTCGCGTAGGGCCGGGGCGCGGCCAGCGCGAGCAGTGCGTTGAGCCCGCCGATGACGTCGGCCTGCGTCTGGGCCCGGGCGACCTCGCGGACCAGGTCCGACGTCGAGGCCACCGCCTTCGCCTCGCGCGCGGTGAGGTCCAGTGACGTGCCCTCGGTGAACCACTCGTCGTGTGCGGTCAGGAAGGCCGGCAGCCAGTCCTCGGCGGACCGGTCCACGTTGGCCAGGTCGATCGCCAGCTCGACGGCGTTGGAGCCGTAGTCGTCGTAGTCCATGGGACCCCTTCGCCCTCGACACGCCCTGTAGGCGTCGTCACTTGGTTGACTCCCTACGCACGATCTCCTACCGTCGGGAAGACGTAGGGACCCAACGGGTGTTGGCCCCCTACGATTCCCCACTCGTACGTCTGAAGTGAGCACAGTCATGCGTCAGTACCTCACCGTGTGGCGGCTGCCGTCCGCCCCGGTGCTGCTGGTGGCCGGCTTCGCCGGTCGCCTGCCCTCGGCGATGGTCCCGTTGGCCCTCCTCCTCCTGGTCCAGCAGCAGACCGGTTCCTACGCCGTCGCCGGCCTGGCCTCGGCCACCTACGGGATCGCCATGGCGGTGATGGCCCCGGTGCTCGGCCGTCTCGCCGATCGTCGCGGAGCACGGGTGATCCTGCTCGTGCAGTCCGTCACCTACCCGCTGCTGCTCCTGGCCCTGGCCGCCGTCGTGCTGACCTCCACGTCCACCCCGGCCGTCCTCGGCGCCTCGGCCGCGGCCGGGATGAGCACGCCGCTGGTCAGCGGCACCGTGCGCGCGCTGTGGTCCCGGGTGGACCCCGCCGTCCGGCCGACGGCCTACGCGCTGGACGCCACCACCACCGAGCTGGTCTTCGTCGCCGGCCCCACGACGGTGGCCACGCTGACGCTGTTGGCCAGCCCGGTCGCCGCGATCGCCGTCGCCGGTGTGCTGACCGTGGTCGGCACGCTGGGCATCGCGTCCTCCGGCGCGATGCGGGCCTGGCAGCCCGCCGTCCCGGTGCAGCGCAGCCTCTTCGCCACCGTCCGGGTGCCCGGCATGCCCCGGGTGCTGGTCAGCGGGACGGCGCTGATGCTCGGCTTCGGTGCGATCGAGGTGGCCGTCCCGGCGTTCGCCGACGCCGCCGGCTCGCCGGGCCTGTCCGGCGTCCTGCTGGCCACCTGGTCGCTCGGGTCGGTCGCCGGTGGGCTCTGGTTCGGCGCCCGGGTGCTGTCGGCGTCCCTGCCCCGGCTCTACCGCTGGGGTCTGCTGGGGACGACGATCGGCATGCTCCCGCTGGCCGCCGTCTCCTCGCCCCTGCTGCTCGGGGCCCTGCTCTTCCTGGGTGGTACCGCCATCGCCCCGACGCTGACCGTGCAGAGCTCGCTGGTCGGGTCCATCGCCCCGGCCGACGCCACCACCGAGGCCTTCACCTGGCTGTCGACGATCGCCTTCGGCGCGTCGGCGGTCGGGGCGGCCCTGGGTGGGGCGCTCGTGGAGACCACGTACGGGGTGGGCGGTGCGTTGGTGCTGGCCACGGGCGCGGCGGCCCTGGCCGTCGTCGTCACCCTGCTGCCCGGACGCCGGGTGCCGGTGTCGGCCGTCCGGGAGACCGTCGCCGCCTGAGGGACCCCCCCGGTGGCACCGGTCGGAGGCGCTGGTAGTCTTCGTCCTCGGTGCCTCCGGGGGAACCTGGTGGCCCGGGAGGCTTCGCCTAGTCCGGTCTATGGCGCCGCACTGCTAATGCGGTTTGGGTTTTGGCCCATCCCGGGTTCAAATCCCGGAGCCTCCGCGCGACAACTGAACAGCACGACCACGCACCCGTAGCTCAACGGATAGAGCATCTGACTACGGATCAGAAGGTTAGGGGTTCGAATCCCTTCGGGTGCACGTCTGGTTGAGACAGCGCCGGCCCCCGCACTCCTCGTGAGTGCGGGGGCTGACGTCTTTCTGGGGTCAGCCCCACGGGCCGATGAACCGCTCCCCGGGTGTCGTCCCCAGCAGGCGGGCCACCACGTCGGCCACCGGGTCGGCCGCCGTCCGGACCCCTGTGGTGTACCCGGCCGAGGGCACCGGGACCGCCGGCAGGGCCACCGAGGGGCGGGGCTGGTTCGTGGTCGCCTGGACCGCCGCGGTCGTCTGCAACCGGACGAGGGTGCGGTTGTCCGCTGCACCCCAGCCGACGAGCGTGGTCCCGTCGGCGGTGAAGACGTTCCCCGTGATGAGGATGTTCATCGCCGAGGCGGGGGTGTTCGTCGCGTCGTCCTTGGCCATCAGCTGGTAGCCGGAGCGGTCGGTCGGGGCGCCGATCACGTTGTTGCTCACCGTGATGTCGCGGGTGGTCCACGGGACCGTCAGGTCGGGCTGCGGTCGGCGGGCATCGCGGCCCGACGTGGCGGTGGCCTCGCGACGGGCGTCCTGACGCAGGCCGATCTGGTAGCGGGTGTTGCCGAAGACCGCGTTGTTGAGGACCTGCACGTTGCCGGTGTCCAGCGCCATCACGCCCCACGTGTGGCCGGAGACCGTGTTCGCGGCCACCGTGCCGGTGTCGGAGAGCTCGAGCATGATCCCGGCGCTGTCGCCGTTGTCGCGCACCTGGTTGCCGATCACGGAGAAGCCGACGACGGACTCGTCGAGCCAGATGCCGAAGACGTCCAGGTTGTCCGACACCACGTTGCGGGAGATCTCGATGCCGCGGGTCCGGGTCACCTTGATGCCGCCGGCGCTGGGCCCGCGGTTGAAGTGCTGGGTGTTGTTGCCCTGCAGCAGCGACTCGACGACGACGCTCCCGTCGGCGTTGTTGCCGTGCACGCCGGTCATGCCGTTGGCCCGGGAGGTGACGTGGGTCAGCGTGATCCGCGGCGCGACCATCGACACCCCCTGGGTGGCGTTGTCCTGGACCACGACGTTGGTCATCAGGCTGCCGGCGCTGAGCCCGGAGAAGACGACGGTCCCCATCTCGGGGAGGGACGTGGCGTACCGCTGGACGCCGATGCCGCGGAGCACGACAGGGCCGGTCAGGTTCAGCGCCCGTCCCAGGTCGCTGGCGCGGACGTCGCGCCCCGTGGGGTCCTCGCCCACGGTCAGCGTGTCGGCGACGGTGTCCACGGAGAACTGCCCCGGCCCCGGACGGACGCCGCTGGGCACCTGCTCGACGGGGCGGCCGTCGAGGAAGAGCTGCTGCGGGTCGGCTGCCATCGGGTGGGCGGCGTCGACGAACCCGGCGACGTCGACACCGCGGGTGAAGCTCCTGGAGGTGTCGAAGGCCGCGGTCCAGCCGGTGGACACCCACACCCCGCCGGCCGCGGTCCAGGCCGGCACCGGGCGGCTGCCGTCCAGCCAGACCCCCTCCCCGGGGAACGACTGGATCGTGAGCGCCTTGCCCCAGGGCGTGGTGATCGACTCGTGGTAGCTGCCACCGCGCAGGACGATCGTCGCCCCCGACGGGGCGCGGGTCACGGCGGCGCCGAGGGTCGCGAGCGGGGCGGCGAGGGTCCCGGGGTTGCTGTCGACGCCGGCAGCGGCGTCCACGACCACCGCGTCGGAGGGGACGGGGTACGCGGTCGAGCCCACGGGCTGCGCGCCGGGGTCACCCTGGCTGGCGGTCTGCCAGGGCCCGACGGGACCGGCGCCGGCCGCCCCTGCTCCGGTGGGCACCGTGGCACCGGTGGGCACCGTGGCTCCGGTGGGCACCGTGGCTCCGGTGGGCACCGTGGGGGCGGTGGACATCGTGGGGGCGGGGGTGCCCGGGTCCTGGGGGCCGGCAGCCGGGGCGGGCCCGGGGGAGCCGGGCGGTGCGGTGGACGCCTCGTCCGGGACCGGTGCCGGTGCGGGGGTGTCGTGTGCCGGGGCCGTGGCGGCCACCGAGCCGGCCTCCGGTGGTGCGGGGGCCGTTGCGTCCACCGTGTCGGGACGTGCCGTCGGCAGGAGACCGCCGGCCGGGGTGCCGCACCCGGTCAGCAGCAGCGCGGCCGAGGTCAGCACGACCAGCACCCGGCCCGAGACGGCGCGGGAGGCGGGTGCACCGGTCCAGGGGCTGCGTGCGGGACGTCGCGCCACTGTCGTCCTCCGCCCCTGACCCGTCGTCCTCGGCGCCCAGGCGACCGTCCCCTGCGCAGGGGCCACCAGTGTGGTCGGCAGGGCGATCCGCGTACTGGAGTCAGTTCCCCCGTCCGGGTGTGTCCGTCGGCCGAGGGGCTCTGCTGGCTCCGGCGCTGACGACGTGTCAGTGTCTGGGGTCACGGCGACGTGGATCGAGCCGACCGTCGGCGCGCGCACCAGCCCACCGCCCGAGAGGACCCGACTTGGCCGCCATCACCTACGACCGCGCCACCCTGACGTACCCGGGTG
Source organism: Modestobacter sp. Leaf380 (assembly GCF_001424485.1). Taxonomy (GTDB): domain Bacteria; phylum Actinomycetota; class Actinomycetes; order Mycobacteriales; family Geodermatophilaceae; genus Klenkia. The sequence continues at coordinate 710,257 of NZ_LMQC01000012.1, read as the reverse complement.
CCGAGCGTCCCTCGGTCAACGCCCTGGACCTGGAGATCGCCGACGGGGAGTTCCTCGTGCTGGTCGGTCCCTCGGGGTGCGGCAAGTCCACGTCGCTGCGGATGCTGGCCGGGCTGGAGGACGTCACCGAGGGCAGCATCCGGATCGGTGACCACGACGTCACCCACGTGCCGCCCAAGAACCGGGACATCGCGATGGTGTTCCAGAACTACGCGCTGTACCCGCACATGACCGTCGCGGAGAACATGGGCTTCGCCCTGAAGATCGCCGGCATGGACAAGGCCGAGGCCCGCCGCCGCGTCGAGGACGCCGCCCGCATCCTGGACCTCACCGACTACCTGGACCGCAAGCCCAAGGCCCTGTCCGGCGGCCAGCGTCAGCGGGTGGCGATGGGCCGGGCCATCGTGCGCCAGCCCAAGGCCTTCCTGATGGACGAGCCGCTGTCCAACCTGGACGCCAAGCTCCGGGTGCAGACCCGCACCGAGATCGCCGCCCTCCAGCGCCGGCTGGGCACCACCACCGTCTACGTCACCCACGACCAGGTCGAGGCCATGACGATGGGCGACCGGGTCGCCGTCCTCAAGGACGGGTTCCTGCAGCAGGTCGACACCCCGCGCAACCTCTACGACCGCCCGGCCAACGTCTTCGTCGCCGGCTTCATCGGCTCCCCGGCGATGAACCTGGTCGAGGTGGAGCTCACCGAGGGCGGTGCGCTGCTGGGCGGGCAGACGATCCCGGTGCCCCGTGCCGCGCTGGCCGAGCTGGCCGGCCGCGGTGCCCGCACCGCCACCATCGGCTTCCGGCCCGAGTCCGCCACCCTCACCACCGCCCAGACCGGCGTGCCCTTCGAGGTCGCCGTGGTCGAGGAACTGGGCTCCGACGCCTTCGCCTACGGCTCCCTGGCCGGCGCCGCAGCCGGCACCGAGAACCGCTCGGGCATGACCACCATCCGAGTCCCCGGCCGCCGCCCCCCCATGAAGGGCGAGACCGTCCACCTGGACATCGACACCACCGAGCTGCACGTCTTCGACGTCGAGTCCGGCGCCCGGGTCGCCACCTCCTGACCCACGACGGGCCGCCCGGGTGACCGGGCGGCCCGGCGGGCTCAGAGCGGGAAGCTGACGTACTTCGTGGAGAGGTACTCGGCCAGGCCCTCGTGGGCGCCCTCCCGGCCCAGGCCGGACTGCTTGACCCCGCCGAAGGGCGCGGCCGGGTCGGACACGACGCCCCGGTTGATGCCGACCATGCCGAACTCCAGCGCCTCGGACAGCCGCAGCCCGCGGGCCAGGTCGCCGGTGAAGACGTAGGCGACCAGGCCGTACGGGGTGGAGTTGGCCTGCTCCAGCATCTCGGCGTCGGTGTCGAAGGTGATGATCGGCGCGACCGGGCCGAAGGTCTCCTCGACCACGGCCGCCGACCCGACGGGGACGTCGACCAGCACCGTGGGCGGGTAGAAGAACCCGCGCCCCTCGGGCCGGGTGCCCCCGGTGACGACTCGGGCACCGGCGTCGACGGTGGACCGGACGATGCGGTCGACCTTGGCGACGGTCTCCTCGTTGACCAGCGGGCCCAGCCCGACGCCCTCGTCGTCCCCGCGGCCGACCTGGACCGCGCCCATGCGCTCGGCGAGCTTGCCGGCGAAGGCCTCGGCCACCCCGGACTGGACGTAGAACCGGTTGGCGGCGGTGCAGGCCTCGCCGCCGTTGCGCATCTTCGCCAGCATCGCGCCGTCGACGGCGGCGTCGAGGTCGGCGTCCTCGCAGACGACGAAGGGCGCGTTCCCGCCGAGCTCCATCGAGGACACCAGCACCTGGTCGGCGGCCTGCTTGAGCAGGATCTTCCCGACCTCGGTGGACCCGGTGAAGCTGATCTTCCGCAGCCGGGGGTCGGCCATGGCGGTGGCGACGACGTCCTTGGCGTTCATCGTCGGCACGATGTTGACCACGCCGTCGGGGACGCCGGCCTCGGTGAGCAGTCGGGTGAGCAGCAGCGCGGTGAGCGGGGTGTCCTCGGCGGGCTTGATCACCACGGTGCAGCCGGCGGCCAGGGCCGGGCCGAGCTTGCGGGTGAGCATGGCGGCCGGGAAGTTCCACGGCGTCACGAGCAGGCAGACCCCGACGGGCTGGCGGGTGACGACGGTGCGGGTGCCCCCGGCCGGGGCGACCCGGTAGTCGCCGTCGATGCGCACGGCCTCCTCGGCGAACCAGCGGAAGAACTCGGCGGCGTAGGTCAGCTCGGCCTTGGCGTCGGCGGTGGCCTTGCCGTTCTCCCGGGTCATCAGCAGTGCGAACTCCTCGGCCCGGGCGGTCATCGCCTCGAACGCGCGGCGCAGCATCTCCCCGCGCTGCCGTGGCGGGGTCGCGGCGAACCCGGGCAGGGCGGCGTACGCGGCGTCCACGGCGGCGGTCACGTCGTCGGTGGTGCCGTCGGCCACCCGGGCCAGGACGGTCTCGTCGGCCGGGTCGAGCACCTCGAAGGTGGCCCCGGAGGAGGAGTCCCGCCACTGCCCGCCGATGAACACCCCGGTCGGCAGCGGGGAGGGGATGCCAGGGATCTGCGCGTCGCTCGTCACCGGCCCATCCCACCACTCCCGGGCGGGTCTCAGCAGCGCCGGAACCCCGCGACCACCACCTCGCCGTCGGCGAACGCCGCGCCCCGGGTCTCCAGGACGGCCAGGGTCGCCGCCGCCCGGGTGCACGGGAAGCCCCAGCGGGCCTGCACCCGGTCGCTGGCGGTCTGCATCGCCTGTCGGCTCAGCGCCAGGAAATCGGCCACCGGGTAGGCGTTCCCGGCGGTGAAGACGTCCTCCACCACCAGGGACGGCGAGTACACCCACTGCGAGCGGCCGTCGGGCCAGTGCACGTCGAACTCGACCTCGGGCACGCACCCAGTGTGTGGGGCGGGGCGCCGGTCCTGGCGGTCTGGCCGCGTTGGTCGGTCTCGCTCAGCAGTGAGGAGCCATCATCTTGCCGGCTGCCCCGCCCACGACCACTGTGACCCACGCCACTCAGTGGCGTCAACCCCTCGTCGGCGCGCCACCCGCCCCGGCCGGCACGACGACCACCGGCACCGGTGAGTGCCGCAGGATCCGGCTCGCGGTCGACCCCAGGAAGACCCGGGCGAGGGGCCCGAGCCGGGAGGACCCGACGACCAACAGGTCGCCCGACGCCCAGGGAACGGCGGCCAGCGCACCCGCCCAGCCGGCACCGCGGGCCACCACGGTCTCCGGCGGGTCGCCCTCCCAGGCGCCGACGACGTCGTCCAGGCGGCCCTGGGCCTGGGTGGCCCACTCCTCGCTGACCGTCTGCTCGATCCGCAGCCCGGTCTCCGAGGGCAGCATCGCGGCCCGCTCCGGGGCGAAGGTGACCAGTCGGACCGGCACGCCCCAGCGCCGGGCCAGTCGCCGGGTCCAGGTCAGCGCCTCCGCCGAGCGGGCGGTGCCGGCCCACGCGCAGGTCAGTCGGGACGGAGGTCCGACCGGCCCGCAGTCGCGGGGCGCGAGCGCGAGCGGCACCGGGGAGCTGTGCAGCAGCCGCTCGGCCACCGAGCCGGCGGAGAACCGGCCGGTCGGCGCCGCGGCGGCGGCCCCCAGCACGAGCAGCCCGGCGTCCTCCCGGCGGACGGCGTCGACCAGCCCGGCCGGCTCCGACGTCGCCCGGACGACCGTGCCGCGCACCTCGTCCACCCCGAGCGACCGGAGTGCCCCGACCGCGGCCTCCTGCCGCTCCCGCACGGTGGTGTCCCGCCAGGCCCGGTACTCCCGGTCCACCCGGGACACGATCGGGGCGTCGGGGTCCGGCGGCACCACCGAGGCCACCACCAGGGGCTCGGCCGAGGCGAGGGCGACCGCGGCGGCCAGTCGGAGCGGGGAGTCGTCGTCCGCACCGGCCCAGCCCAGGACGGTGGTCACCGGGGCTCCCGCAGCGTCGAGTGCGTGCGGGAGTACGTCACGTAGACCAGGGCGGCCAGTGCCAGCCAGCCGGCGAACAGCGCGAACGTCGTCCCGGACAGCCCGGCGATCAGGTAGAGGCAGAACGCGACCGACAGCACCGGGACCACCGGGTAACCGGGCACCCGGAAGCCGCGCGGCAGGTCCGGCGCGGTCCGCCGCAGCACGACGACGCCCACCGAGACCACCGAGAAGGCGACCAGGGTGCCCATCGAGGTCAGGTCGATGAGGAAGTCCAGCGGCACGAACCCGGCGAGCAGGCCCACGAAGAGCGCGACGGCGACCGTGCCGCGCAGCGGGGTCAGCGTGCGCGGGTCCACCCGGCTGAACAGCGACGGGATCATCCCGTCCCGGCTCATCGAGAACAGGATCCGGGTCTGGCCGTACATCGTCACCAGGGTCACCGAGAAGATCGACACGACCGCCCCGGCGGCCAGCAGGACGCCGGGCCAGGACGCCCCGGTCACCCGCTCCAGGATGACCGCGAGCCCGGCCTCCTGGCCCTCGAACTCCGCGGCGGGCTGGGCGCCGACGGCCGCGAAGGCGACCAGCAGGTAGACGACGGTGACCACGACGAGGGCGCCGAGGATCGCCAGCGGCAGCGTGCGGCGCGGGTTGCGCACCTCCTCCCCGGCCGTGGACACCGCGTCCAGGCCGATGAAGGAGAAGAAGATCGTCGAGGCAGCTGCGCTGACCCCGGCCACGCCCATGGTGGCGAACGGCGTCAGGTTGCCGCTGTCGAAGCCGGTGGCGGCGATGACGACGAAGAGCAGCAGGACCGCGACCTTGACCACGACCATCACCGCGTTGGCGGTCGCGGACTCGCTGGCCCCGCGCACCAGCAGCAGCGCGCACAGCGTGACCAGCACGATCGCCGGCAGGTTGACCACCCCGCCGGCGCCCGGGGCGGCGGACAGCGCCTCCGGGATCCGCCAGCCCACGGTGTCGCTCAGGAGCTGGTCCAGGTACTCCGACCAGCCGACGCTGACTGCGGCGGAGCTGACCGCGTACTCCAGCACCAGGCACCAGCCCACCGCGTAGGCGACGACCTCGCCCAGCGTCGCGTAGGCGTAGGAGTAGCTGGACCCCGAGACCGGGATGGTGGAGGCCAGCTCGGCGTAGCAGAGCGCGGTGAACCCGGCGGTCACCGCGGCGATCACGAAGCTGAGCACGACGGCCGGGCCGGCCTCGGGCACCGCGGTGGTCAGCACGAAGAAGATGCCCGTGCCGATGGTGGCGCCGATCCCGAAGGCCATCAGCTGGAAGGTGCCGATGCTGCGGGCCAGGCCGCCGTCGGTCTCCTCGGTCAGCGCCGACACGGGCTTGCGGCGGAAGAGCTGGCTGCGGACCGTCGGTGCACTCACGGGTGGTCCCCTCTCGCCGCGGGCAGGTGCCCGACGACGGTGGTGGCCCCCGTGGCGGCTGTCAAACCCGGCGCAGCACCTCCGGGGAGAGCTGGTCGACCGCCGTGTGCCCGGTCAGGCCGAGCGTCAGGTCGAACTCGCCGACGACGTCCTCCACCACCTGCCGGACGCCCTCCTCGCCGGCCAGTCCGAGCCCGTAGACGTAGGACCGGCCCAGCAGGCAGGCCCGGGCGCCCAGCGCGACCGCGACGAAGAGGTCGGCCCCGCTGCGGACGCCGCTGTCCAGCAGCACCGGCACCCGGTCGTCGACGGCCGCCACCACGTCGGGCAGCGCGTCCAGCGCACCGATCGAGCGGTCCACCTGGCGGCCGCCGTGCGTGCTGACCACCAGGCCGTCGACCCCCTCGTCGAGCGCCCGCCGGGCGTCGTCGGGGTGCAGGACGCCCTTGAGCAGCAGCGGCAGCCGGGTCTGCGCCCGCAGCCAGGCCAGGTCGGTCCAGGTGATGGAGGGTCGGGAGTAGATGGCCAGGAACGTCTCGACCGCGGCCCGGGGGAGCGGCGAGCGCAGGTTCTCCACCAGCGACCCCGGCCACGCCCGGGCCATCCCGACCAGCGCCCGGACGGCGGCCGGCGTCGGGCGGGGCTGCGGGTCCCGGGGCGCCGCGGTTGCCGCGCGCTCCTCGACCAGCCGGCGGAACACCGGGTCGGAGGTGTACTGCGCGATGCCCTTGCCCAGGGCGAAGGGCAGGTGCCCCAGGTCGAGGTCGCGGGGGCGCCACCCCAGCATCGTGGTGTCCAGGGTGACCACGACCGCCTCGCACCCGCTGGCCTCGGCCCGCTGCAGCATCGAGGAGACCAGGTCGTCCGACGTGGACCAGTAGAGCTGCATCCAGCGCGGGCTGTCGCCCATCGCCGCGGCGGTGGTCTCCATCGGCACCGAGGCCTGGTTGGAGAAGACCATCGGCACACCGGTGTCCGCGGCGGCGCGGGCGACGGCGAGGTCGGCCTCCCGGTGCACCAGCTCCAGCGCCCCGACCGGGCCCAGCAGCAGCGGGGCGGGCAGCCGGCGGCCGAGGAGCTCGACGGAGGTGTCCCGCGCGCTGACGTCGCGCAGCACCCGGGGGACGACCTGCCAGCGGTCGAAGGCGGCCCGGTCGGCAGCCACGGTGGACTCCCCGCCGGCGCCACCGGCCACGTAGCCCAGCGCCCGCGCGGTGAGCTTGCGGCGGGCCGCGGCGGCCAGCGCGGTGTGCACCGTGGGCACCCGCGGACGGCGGCCGTAGACGCCTGCCCGGTAGACCTCGTCCTGCCGTCGCCGTCCGGTGCCTGCCCCTGCGGTCATGCCGCGACGCTAGTGAGCTGCTGCACACCGTGCCACGGACGGCGTGGGCGGCCACGGGCGTGCTCGGCCCGGACCCCCGGCCCGGACCCCCGGCCCGGACCCTCGGACCGGGACCCGGGCGTCACACCCGCCACCTGCGCCCCGACACACCGCCCGACACGCCTGCGGAACGGCCCCGGCTCGACAAACGTGCAGGTCCCGTGGACATCATGGGTCGCCCGGGGAGCGTCCCCGCCGGCACCGGACGGGGGTGTGGGGTGCGCAGCGCAGTGTCCGCGGTCCCCGGCGCGCACCGGCCGGCCGCCCGCCTCGCCGTCACCCTGGCCGTCCTCCTCCTCGGCGGGATCGTGACCGCCGGCCCCGCCGCGGCGATCGAGGACCCGACCCGCCCCAGCGGCCGGGTCGTGTACGGTCCGAACTGCACCGACGGGTTCGTCCGGATCGCCGTCACCAACGGGTCCGAGCCGCTCACGCTCACGATGGGCTACGACGGGGTCGCCGCCGGCCCGGCCACCGAGCTGGCGGCCGGCGCCCAGGCCACCCTGCAGGGCCGCGAGGTCGACTGGGGCACCACCGTCGTCGTGGACGTCGCCGTCGAGGGCGCCGACGGGCCCGAGGACCCGCTGACCTTCCGGGACTACACGCGCCCCACCGAGGCCGACTGCGCCGCCGTGGCCCCGCCGACCGGCACCGAGCCGACGACGAGCGCCCCGACGACCACCCCGGTGCCGACGACGACGGTGCCCACGACGACACCCGCACCCGCACCGACGCCGACGACGCCGCGGCCCACGCGGCCGACGCCCTCGCCCACCGCGTCCCCCACCACGACGGCTCCCACCACGACCGCACCGACCACCACACCGACCACCACGCCGCCCGCCACGACGGCGCCGCCGGCCACCCCGAGCGGCCCCACCGCGGCCCCCACGCCGAGCGGTCCGCTGGGCGGGACCGTCTCCTCCGGTCAGGTCTCCCCGGGCAGCGTGGTCACCGTGCGCGGCACCGGGTTCACCCCCGGCGAGGAGGTGACGGTGTCCCTGGGCGGGGTCGCCGCGCCGCTGGCCACGGTCACCGCCGACGAGCTCGGCCGGGTCGAGGCCGTCGTCCAGATCCCGCAGGACGTGGTGCTGGGTTCTGCGACCGTGCAGCTGCTGGGCCGGGCCTCCGCGGCCAGCACCGCCGTGGACCTGGAGATCGCCGCCGTGCAGACCCGCGACGACGGCCGGGGCGCACCGTGGCCGCTGATGGCCGCGGGCCTCGCCCTGCTGCTCCTCGCGGTGGCGCTGGCCGCCGCGGCCGCCCGTCGTCCCCGCCGGGACGACTGGGCGTCACCCGGCACCCCCGGCTGAGCGCCGTCCCCGAGGTGGTCAGGCACGGCAGGCACGGTGACCCCGGCGACCGCGCCCACGTCGACCGCCCGTTGGACCCGGCCGCCACGGTCCCCCGGGACCTGCGGGGGCTCGCCGGGGCCCGGCCCTCGGTGACCGAGACCTGGACCCGGGTCCTGCAGGTGCACGCCCGGGTGGGCGTCCGGCTGGACGCCGCGCTGCGGGCCCAGCACGGGCTGTCGCTGGCCGACCTGCGCCTGCTGTCCCTGGTCGCGGCCGTCGGCGGCGAGCGGGCCTCGGTGGGCCGGTTGGCCGAGGACGTCGGGTCCTCGCGTGCCGGGGTGGGTCAGGCGCTCGCCCGGCTGGCCGAGGACGGCTGGGTGGTGCAGGAACGCGGTGTCGGCGACCGGCGCACGACCAGCACCCGGCTGACCGAGGGCGGCGTCGACCGGCTGGCCGCGGCGCAGGCCACCCATGACGCGCTGCTGGGCCACCTGCTGGGGGTGCTGGGGGAGGACGCCGGCCGCGTCACCGACGCCCTCACCCGGGTGGCCGCGGTGGCGCGGCCGCCGCACTGACCTACTGCAGGTAGCTCTCCACCTGCGGCTCGGGGCGCTCACCCGCGGCGTCGGGGTCCTCGCCGTACTGCCGCTTGGCCCGGCGCTGCCGCAGCAGGTCCCAGGCCTGGTCCAGGTGCCGCTCCAGCTCGGCGACCCGGGCCCGCTGGTCGTCGCCGTGCTCGGCGGCGGTCTCGCGGAGCTGGTGCTCCTCCTCGACCAGCTCGTGGATCCGGCCGAGGATGTCCTTCTCGTCCATGCTGCGCTCCTGTCCTCAGGGCGGCTGGTGCCGCCGTCCACCGTGCACCGTGCCCCGGAACGGCCCGGTCAACCGGTCAGGGCGCGGTCGACGCCGCCGGCTCCTCGGGCACCCAGCCCTCGACGAAGGCGGCCAGCCGGCGGGACACGGCGCCGCCGGCCCGGCCCAGTGCCAGCAGCGCGGCCCGGTCCAGCGGCACCCGCAGCGTCCGGTGGTCGCCCGCCCGGCGGGCCACCGCGTGCCCGTCGGCCACCAGCTCGGGCCACGGCCGCTCCAGCTGCGCCCGGACGGCGGCCAGCGCGGCCGCGGTGGGGCCGGCGTTGCCCTCGACCATCGCGGTGACGAAGGCCGGGTCGCTGCCGATGACCCGGGTGCCGCTGGCGAAGCTGCCCGCGGCCAGGCCCAGCGCCAGCGGGCCGGCGTCGGCGGCCGCGGCGGCGAGGGCCGCGGCCAGCAGGTGCGGGACGTGGCTGATCGCGGCGACGGCGTCGTCGTGCTCCCGGGCGGTGACCGGCACGACCTCGGCCCCGACGGCCAGGGCCAGCTCGGCCACCCGCAGCCAGCGCGGCAGCTCGGTGTCGGGCTCCAGGCACACCGCCCAGCGGGCGCCGCGGAACAACTCCGGGTCGGCGGCGGCGTGGCCACTGCGCTCGGTGCCGCACATCGGGTGACCGCCGACGAAGCGGGTGCCGAACCGGGCGCCCAGGGCGGCCAGCACGGGGGCCTTCACCGAGCCCAGGTCGGTGACGGTGGCGTCGCCGTCGACCTGCAGGTCGTCCAGGGCGGTGCCCAGGGCCGGGATCGGGGTGGCCAGCACGACGACGCCGGACAGCTCACGGCCGATCGTGACCCCGCGAGAGGCGGCGGCCGCACGGGCGGCCGGGTCGGTGTCCCAGCCGGTGACCGGGCGGCCCGCCGCGACCAGCGCGGCAGCCAGCGACCCGCCCAGCTGTCCCAGCCCGACGACGCAGACCGGCGGCGCGGGCATCGTGGGCACCGGCAGGCGGCTCACCGGAGCTCGTCGGGCGCCGGGGTGGGACCGGCCGGCCGGGTGCCGGGGCCGGCCACGGGCGGCGGCGGGGGAGCGGTCTCGATGACCACGACCGGGTCCAGCAGCTGGGTGGGCGCGACCGGGGGCGGGGAGTCGTCGGTGGGCAGCTCCCACTCGGTGCCCAGCCGGAACACCCGGGCCAGCGCGGTGGCCACCATCCGGCCGTCCTGGGCCCGGGCTTCGATCCGGTAGACCGCGGTCCGGCTGCTGCGGTGCACCTCGGTGCCCTCGGCGGTGAGCACGTCGCCCGGCCGGCCGGCCGCGAGGAACTCGGTGTGCACGTCCTGGGCGACGGCGAGCGTGCCGTGGCTGTTGCTCACCGCGGCGTGCACGACGTCCAGCAGGCCCATCGTGGCGCCGCCGTGCGCCATGCCCACGGCGTTCAGGTGCGCCGGGCCCACGGTCATCGAGGCGCGCGCGTAGCCCGGTCGGACCTGCTCCAGGGTGATGCCCAGCTGGGCCGCCAGGGGGTCCGCGGCCAGCGCCGCGAACAGCGCCGGGGGGACGTCGGGCTCGGTGGGGTCGGACACGTCGGCGATGATCGCACCCATGACGCCGCAGTCGTTCCTCCTGAGCGCGGAGCTGGCGGACCACGTCCGGGCCTCCTGCGACCCGCCGGACGACGTCGTCGCGGACCTGGTCGCCGAGACCGCCGCGATGACTGCCGACGACGACGGCCGCCCGATCCACCAGGTCGCCCCCGAGCAGGCCGGGTTCCTGCAGCTGCTCACCCGGCTCGTCGGGGCGCGCTGGGCGGTCGAGATCGGCACCTCCACCGGGCTGTCCGCGTTGGCCATCGCCCGCGGCCTGCCCGCCGACGGCGGCCTGCTGTGCCTGGGCCGCGACGGGCACCGGACCGCCGTCGCGCGCCGGTACTGGGCCCGCGCCGGCGTGGACGAGCGGATCGAGCTGCGCCTGGGAGAGGCCGCCGAGCTGCTGGCCGCCCTCCCGCTGCAGCCCACCTTCGACCTGGCCTCCGTCGACGCCGACGCGACCGGGTACGCCGGCCACGTCGAGGCGCTGCACCCGCGGCTGCACCCCGGCGGCCTGGTGCTGCTGGACCACACGCTGCGCGCCGGCCGGGTGCTGGACCCGCAGGACGACGACGACCGGGCCATCGCGGCGCTCAACGCCGCGCTGGCCACCGACGAACGCTGGGAGACCGTGTTGCTGCCGATCGCCGACGGACTGACGTTGCTGAGGAAGCGGTGAACGAGGGAGCGGTGGGCGAGGAGCCGGTGGGTGGGGACGCGGAGGAGTCCGTCACCCAGGTGCTCGCCTCCTGGGCCGTCCGGGTGGAGAAGAAGGCCGACCGTTGGGAGGTCGAGCTGCTCGCCCAGGACGCCTCCGACGAGCTGCCCGTGCTGGAGCGGGCGCTCGGCGCCCCGGGCACCAGCTGGCCGGGGCCCTACGTGCTGGTCGTGGACACCCGGCTGTACTTCGTGGCGCTCACCCACGGCCCCGGCGGCATGGTGCGGGCGCTGATCAGCGACGTCACCCTGCAGGAGTGGCTGCTGGCCAGCGAGCTGGTCGAGCGCTACGGCATCGACCCCGGCGACCTCGACGCCGCCGACGAGGCCGAGGACGGCTGGCCGGCCGGGGACCTGGACCTCTTCGGCGACGCCGGCCTGCCCGCCGACGAGCTGGCCCCGATCCTGGCCGCGGACCTGTGGGCCGACGAGATGGTGGCCGCCGTCGCCGCCCGGCTGGGGTTCGCCGACGAGCTCGCCGCCGCGGTGCGCCCGTGACCGCCCGGGTGACCGCCGTCGTGTTCGACCTGGGCGGCGTCGTCACCACCAGCCCGCTGGCGGCGTTCGGCGACTACGAGCGCGAGGTCGGGCTGCCCGAGGGCACCGTGGCCCGGCTGAACACGACCAACCCGCACGACAACGCCTGGGCCCGCTTCGAGCGCAGCGAGCTGGACACCGACGGCTTCGTGGAGGTCTTCGAGGCCGAGGCCCGCGCGGCCGGGCACGACGTCGACGCGACCCGGGTGCTCGCCGCGCTGCACGGCCGGGTGCGCCCCGAGGTGGTCACCGCTGTCCGCCGCCTGGGGGACGCCGGGCTGCCGCTGGCGCTGCTGAGCAACAACGCGGCCCCGATGGACCCCGAGGGCGAGCACGGGCCGCTCATGGAGCTCTTCGACGTCGTCGTGGAGAGCTCGGTGGAGGGCATCCGCAAGCCCGAGCCCGCGATCTACCCGCTGACCCTGGAGCGGCTGTGCCGGGCAGTGGCCCGCGAGATCGACCCGACCGAGGTCGGCTACCTCGACGACCTGGGCCCCAACCTGAAGCCCGCCCGCGCGCTGGGCTGGCAGACCGTCAAGGTCGTCGACCCGGCCGACGCGCTGGCCGAGCTCGCCCGGCTGACCGGGGTCGACCTGACGTGACCCCCGAGCAGGCGATGGACCGGGCCCTGGAGCTGGCGGCGCAGGCGCCGGAGTGGGGCGACGCGCCCATCGGCGCCGTCGTCCTGTCCGCGGGCGGGGAGGTGCTGGCCGAGGCCGCCAACGAGCGGGAGAAGGTCGGGGACCCCACCGCGCACGCCGAGGTGCTGGCCCTGCGGGCTGCCGCCGCGGCGCACGGGGACGGCTGGCGGCTCACCGGTGCGACCCTCGTCGTCACCCTCGAGCCGTGCACGATGTGCGCCGGGGCGGCCGTGCTGTCCCGGGTCGCCCGGGTCGTCTACGGCGCCGACGACCCGAAGGCCGGGGCCGCCGGCTCGCTGTGGGACGTCGTCCGGGACCGCCGGCTCAACCACCGCCCCGAGGTGGTGGCCGGCGTCCGGGCCGCGGAGTCCGGCGCGCTGCTACGTGCCTTCTTCGCCGCCCGACGCGGCCTGTAGTGTGCTCGACGGTGGCGTGTCCGAGCGGCCGAAGGGTCCCGCCTCGAAAGCGGGTGAGGTGAAAGCCTCCGTGGGTTCAAATCCCACCGCCACCGCCAGCAGCTGAGGGCGGCACCCACGCGGGTGCCGCCCTCGCTCGCCCGTGCGGCGTCTCAGCGCGCGGCCTGCTCCACCGAGCCGGCCAGTCGACGCAGCTGCTGCTGCAGCGCCACGGTCTCGTCGGGGTCCAGTGCCATCGCCTCGCGCACGCCGGCGTGGATGCCGCGGGCCCGGCCGCGGAGGGCGTCCCCGGCGTCGGTCAGCGTGATCGTGACCGACCGCTCGTCCTCGGCCCGCCGGGTCCGGACCAGCAGCCCCTTGGCCTCCAGGCGCTGCAGCAGCGGGGTCAGCGTGCCGTAGTCCAGGTGCAGGTCCTCCGCGATGGCCTTGATCGGCTGGGCACCGCGGCGCCACAGCAGCACCAGCACCAGGTACTGCGGGTAGGTGAGGTCCAGGTCGGCCAGCAGCCGGCGGTAGAGCCCGGTGACCGCCCGGGAGGCCGCGTACAGGTCGAAGCAGAGCAGCTCGGACAGCTCGGCGGCGTCGTCGTCCATGCCGTGATCATCCTCGGCGCCGCCACCCGGGAACAACCTCGTGCACGAGGTGTTGTGCGGGACGGAGACCGCATCCCGCGGTCGGACAGAGAGGGCACCCCGATGACCACCCTGACCGTCGGCACCGAGAACGGCGCACCCGTCGAGCTGTACTACGAGGACCACGGGGCCGGCCGGCCCGTCGTGCTGATCCACGGCTGGCCGCTGTCCGGCCGCTCCTGGGAGGCCCAGGTCCCCGCCCTGGTCGAGGCCGGGCACCGGGTCGTGACCTACGACCGGCGCGGCTTCGGGAAGTCCTCCCAGCCGTGGGAGGGCTACGACTACGACACCTTCGCCGCGGACCTGCACGCCCTGCTCGAGCACCTGGACCTCCGCGAGGTGACCCTGGTCGGGTTCTCCATGGGCGGGGGCGAGGTGGCCCGCTACGTCGGCACGTACGGCACCGAGCGGATCGCGAAGGCCGTGTTCGCCGCCGCCGTCCCGCCGTTCCTGGGGAAGTCCGACGAGAACCCGGACGGCGCGCTGGACGCGGCCACGGTGCAGTCCTTCCTGGACGCGATCCGCAGCGACCGGGTGGCCTTCGTCGACGGCTTCGCCAGCAACTTCTTCGACGCGGACGGGGAGCAGACGGTGAGCCAGGCCGTCCGCGACCACTCCGCGGACATCGCCGCCTACGCCTCGCCCAAGGGCACGTACGACTGCGTCGTGGCGTTCTCCGGCACCGACTTCCGCCGCGACCTGGAGGCCTTCACGATCCCGGTGCTGGTGCTGCACGGTGACTCCGACGCCGTGGTGCCCTTCGAGGCCAGCGGCAAGCGCACCGCCGCGGCGATCCCCGGTGCCGAGACCGTGGTGATCGCGGGCGGACCGCACGGCGTCAACGCCTCGCACCCGGCGGAGTTCAACGCGGCCCTGCTGGACTTCCTGGCCCGCTGACGCACCGGCTGGGCCCGGGGTGGCGCACCCGCCCCGGGCTCAGACCGCGACGTCGAGGTCGACCAGCAACGAGCCGTCCGGGGCCTCGACCAGGGTGAACCGGTGCTGCTCGACCAGCTGCTCGCCGTCCTCGACGTAGGTGACCTGCGCGGTCGCCTCCAGCGAGCCGTCGGTGGCGCTCACCGGGCCCAGCACCACGTCGTCGAAGCGCCGCCAGAACGACGTGTAGTTGCCGCGGCTCGCCGCGTCCTGCAGCTGCGGTCCGGTCAACCCGTAGGCGGTCTGCGGGTCCTCGGGCAGCAGGGCGTAGTACGAGGCGAGGGCCGCGGCCACCTCGTCGGCGGTGACGACGTCCGGCTCGGTGGTCGGCGGGGGCTCCGTGGTGGGGGCCGTGGTCGGCTCGGTGGTCGGCGTCGGCGTCGACTCCTGGCCGGCCCCGTCCGTGGTGGGGTCCGGCGCCGGCGCCGGGGTGCTGCTGCCGGCCGGGTCGGCCGTCGTCGGCCCGCCGCTGTCCCGGGTCCCCAGCCAGACCCCGCCCGCGGCCAGCAGCGCCACCAGCGCCACGACCGCGGCCACCACCGGCCCCCGTCGCCGCCGGGTGGGACGGGCGCCGACCTGCGGGCCGGCGGCTGCGGGACGTGGCTGGGCGACCGGCCGGGGCTGCGGGCTCGGCGGGGGCTGTGCGTTCGTCCGCGGCGGGGCAGTCGTGCGCGGCGGGGGCACCGGCACGTCGGTCCGGGTGGCCGAGCGGGCCGGCGGCAGCGGCACCGTGGTCAGCGGCGTCCGGGCGTCCAGGACGGCGGTCACGTCGCCGTCGGAGCCGGCCGCGATCCGGGCCAGCTCGTCGCGCACCCGGCTCATCTCCGGGCGCTGCGTCGGGTCGGGCGCCAGCATCCGCTGCAGCGGTCCGGTCAACGCCCCCGAGCGGACCGGCGGGTCGGCGTCGCCGGCCGCCACCCGGTGCAGCAGCTCCAGGCTGTTGCCGCTGGAGCCGAAGGGCGGGTCGCCCTCCAGGGCGGTGAACAGCGTCGCGCCCAGCGACCAGACGTCGCTGGCCGGCCCGGGCTCCTCGCCCCGCGCGACCTCGGGGGACAGGAAGGCCGGCGTGCCGGTGACCATGCCGGTCTGGGTCAGCCGCACGTCGCCGGTGGCGTGCGAGATGCCGAAGTCGGTGATCTTCACCAGGCCCTCGAGCCGGCCGCCCTGCCCGACCAGCACGTTGCCCGGCTTCACGTCCCGGTGCACGATGCCGGCCGCGTGGGTGGCGGTCAGCGCGTCGGCCAGCTGGGCGCCGATCTGGGCGACCTGCTGGACCGGCAGCACCCCGGCCGAGGAGAGCACGTCGGCCAGGCTGCGCGAGGGCAGGTGCTCCATCACCAGCCACGGTGAGCCGCCGTCGTCCACGACGTCGTAGACGGCGATCGCGTGCGGGTGGCTGACCCGGGCCGCGATCCGGCCCTCGCGCATCGTCCGGGCGTGCTGCTGCGCCGCGGCCTCCGGGGAGACCCCCACCGGCAGCACGACCTGCTTGACCGCGACGTCGCGGCCCAGCCGCTCGTCGGTGGCCAGCCAGACCGCGCCCATCCCGCCGCCACCGATGCGGGACAGCAACCGGTACCGGCCGGCCACCCGGTGGCCGGGACCGGGACTCGTCACCGCAGCGACGCTACCGGCGCGGGACGGGGGCCGCTCAGACGCCGGCGGGGGTGCCGTAGCGCTTGGTGTACTCGGCCTGCGCGCCCTCGGGGAGGGCGTCGAACAGGTCGCCGAGCTCGTCCTGGCTGCCGGCGGGCAGGTCGTCGAAGAGCTGGGACCAGGTGGGCGGGTCGTCGTAGCTGCGGGTCAGCAGCAGCTCCCAGGCGCGGGACTGCCGGTCCCGCTGGTCGCGCCCGGCCACCATCCGGGTGAAGTACCGGTCCTTGGCGGCGTCCTTCTCCGCGCGGGTGGCGTCCGCGGGCAGCCCGCTGGGGTCGGTCTCGGTCAGCGCGGCGACGATCGCGTCCACCACCTCGGGGCGGACGGGCTCGGTCTCGGCGGTCATCTCGGGGCACTCCTGGGTCGGGCTCGGGGTCGGTGGCTGCGAGCTTGCCCGGTGGAGCGGTGCTCCACCACACCGGCGACGAGGCGGTGCGGTGCCGCAACGGCGCGCCCACCAGGCCCTACGGTGTCGGCTGATCGCCGTCCTCGGGACGGTCGGGGGACCCCCCGGGGAGACCACCCGGGGCAGCGAGGAGCTTTCACATGGGCGAGATCAAGACACAGTCGGCGCGACCGGCCCGGCCCGGCAAGGCGGTCAGCCGCCGGACCCGGATGGCCAAGCCGGCCCCCGCGGCCCACACCGTGCGCCGCCAGCGCCCGGTCCTGGACCCCACCTTCGCGCAGAAGACCCGGTACCGGTTCGACAACGCCCTGGCCAAGGGCCCGGCGGTGGTCATCGGCTGGCTCGCCGCCCTGACCCTGGCGATCTTCGTCCTCTTCGGCGTCCTGTTCTGGGTCACCGGGCTGACCGGGGTCAACGGCGGCGCTGCGGTGTCGAACCCGCTGGAGGGCATCTGGCAGGCGATGCTGCGCGTCGTCGACGCCGGCACCTTCGCCGGGGACAGCACGTGGCCGGTCCGGCTGCTCTCCTTCGTCGTCACCCTGGCCGGCATCTTCATCGCCGGCAGCCTCATCGGGCTGATCGCCAACGGCGTCGACCAGCGGATCGAGGGCCTGCGCAAGGGCCGCTCGGACGTGCTGGAGACCGGCCACACGCTGGTGCTGGGCTGGTCGCCGCGGATCGGCGCGATCGTCAGCGAGCTGGTGGTCGCCAACGAGAGCGAGAAGGACGCCGCCGTCGTCGTCCTGGGGGTCGAGGACAAGACGGTCATGGAGGACACGTTGTCCGCCGCCGTCCGCGACCTGGGCACCACCCGGGTCGTCTGCCGCTCGGGGTCGCCGGCCAAGGCCGACGACCTGCGGATGGTCAACCTGCTCGGCGCGCGCTCGGTGATCGTCATGGGCGCGGGGTCCGGGGACGCCGACGCGATCAAGGCCGTGCTGGCCATCAAGACCCTGGACCCGGACTTCAGCGGCCCGCGGGTGGTCGCCGAGATCGCCGACCCCACCTACGCCGCCAGCATCCAGACCCTGACCGACCAGAAGGTCGTCACGGTCAACTCCGACCACGTCATCGCCGAGATCACCGCCCAGTCGTGCCGGCAGTCGGGGCTGTCCCAGGTGCTGCGCGACCTGCTGGACTTCGCCGGCGACGAGGTCTACTTCTCCTCCTTCCCCGAGCTCACCGGCGCCACGTACGCCGACGTGCTGGTCGCCTTCGACCGCGCCTCGGTGCTGGGACTGGCCCACGCCGACGGCAGCGTCGAGGTCAACCCGCCCGCCGACCGGGTCGTCGTCGCCGGGGACGAGGTCATCGCCGTCGCCGAGGACGACTCCACCTTCACCTGCACCGGTGTGCGCGCCGTCGAGCCCTCGGTGCCGCTGGTGGCCACCGACGAGGTGCCGCAGACCACCCACCTGCTCGTGGTCGGCTGGTCGGTGCTCGGCCCCAAGGTGGTCCGCGAGATCGACCAGTTCGCCGTCGACGGCACGGTCGTCGACGTCGTCGTCGACCCGGCGCTGGTCGACCCGGCCGACGTCCGGGTCGAGGGCCTGACGCACTCGCAGCTGCGGGTCTTCGCCTCCTCCGCAGGCCCCGACGAGCTGGCCACGCTGGTCGCCGACCAGACCTACGACCAGGGCATCGTGCTCAGCTACCGGGACGCCGTCGAGGCCGCGGACGGCGACGCCCGCACGCTGCTGACCCTGCTCGCGCTGCGCCGGGTGTGGCCCTCGGGCGGCGAGCGGTCGGTGCGGATCGTGGCCGAGGTCCTCGAGCGCGACGACGTCGAGCTGGCCCAGGCCGGCGGTGTCGACGACTGGATCGTCAGCGACGAGGTCACCAGCCTGATGCTGGCCCAGCTCTCCGAGCGCACCGAGCTGGCCCAGGTGTTCCTGGACCTGTTCTCCCCGGACGGCGCCCGGCTGTCCTTCCGGCCCGCACACCGCTACGTCGGCACCGCGCCGGTGGGGTACGGCTCGATCGTCTCCTCCGGCGCCCTGCGGGGGGAGTCCGTGCTCGGCTGGCGGGTCTCCGCGACCGGGTCGGTGCACCTCAACCCGCCCAAGTCCGCCGTGGTGACCCTCGAGGCGGCCGACCAGGTGCTGGTGGTGGAGAGCCGGGGCTGAGTCGCCCCGAGCCGCCCGGTAGTCTGGGCGGCGCAACTGGAGGATTCGCCTAGTGGCCTATGGCGCTCGCTTGGAAAGCGGGTTGGGTGCAAGCCCTCGGGAGTTCGAATCTCCCATCCTCCGCAGGTACAGCCCGGCCACCGCGCCGAGCATGAGCAGGCCCCCCACCAGTGCGGTGGGGGCCAGCCGCTCCCCGAGCAGAACCGTGGCCAGCGCCGTCGCGGTCAGCGGCTCGAGCAGCGTCACGATCGAGACCACCGCCGCGGGCACCGCCCGGACGCCGGTGAAGAACAGCCCGTAGGCCAGCGCCGAGGGCACCGCGCCCAGGTAGACCAATAGGGCCAGGGCGACCGGGTCGCCGGTCGTGTCCAGCCCCGCCAGCAGCGCCACCGGGGTCAGTGCGAGCGCGCCGACGGCGAAGCCCACCGTCGTCGTGGGCACCCCGGCCGGCACCCGGGACGACGTCAGCACGACCGCGGCGTAGGCCACCGCGCAGCCCAGCGCGGTCAGCGCGCCGAGCAGGACCGCCGAGCCGGTGTCCTCCGCCGCCGAGACGCCCACCAGCAGCACCAGGCCGACGAGCGCGACGGCCAGGGCGACCACGGTGGCCCGGTCGGGGCGGCCGTGCCCGAGCACGGTGCCGCCGACCGCGATGAGCAGCGGGGCCGCGCCCAGCGCCACCAGGGTGGCGATCGAGACCCCGGCCGCGCCGACGGCGAGGAAGTAGGCGGCCTGGTAGGCCCCCAGCCCCAGGCCCACCAGCAGCAGCCGGCCCCGGGCGCCGCCGGTGCCCACCGGCCGGCGGCGCGCCAGGTGCAGTCCCACCAGCACGACCGCGCCGACCGCCATCCGGTGCCAGGCGACGTCGAGGGGGTCCAGGTCGGTGCGTCGCAGCACCGCGTCCCCGGCGACACCGGAGGTGCCCCAGCAGAGCGCGGCGAGCACGACGAGGGTGAAGCCGCGGGCCGGGGTGGTCACGGGGAGATCGTCGCGGAGCCGTCCACCGGGTTCGCGGCGGTGTCCTCTAGACTCTCCGGCAGACCCCTCGTGCGGCGTCAACCTGTGAACCTCCCCAGGGCCGGAAGGCAGCAAGGATAAGCGGGCTCTGGCGGGTGTGCGGGGGGTCCCTTCGTGTCCCGGGCAGGGTGCCGCGCACGGTCACAGCGCACGCACATCTCGCACAGCCCGCTCTCATCCCGGACTGGTTCACTGCATGAACCTTCAACCGCTGAGGAGCGCTCCGTGCCCAGTCGCCGCACCTGGACCATCGCCGGGGGTGTCGCCGCGCTCGTCGTGGTCGGCGCCGTCGCCGGCCCGCTCGTCTACGCCGCCCTCGAGGACGACGCCCCGCCCGCGCAGACCGTGCAGGCGCAGGAGTCCGACGTCCCGCTCACCGAGACCACCGACGGGACCTGGACCATCGGCCCGGGTTCCTCCGCCGGCTACCGGGTCGACGAGGTGCTCAACGGCGCCGACGTCACCGTCGCCGGCACCACCGACCAGGTGACGGGCTCCGTCGTCGTCGCCGAGGGCGACCTCGCCTCGGCCGACGTCACCGTCGACGTCGCCTCGATCACCACCGACAGCGACCGCCGGGACTCCTACTTCCGGGACGACGTCATGGAGGTCGACGCGAACCCGACGGCCACCTTCGCCGTCACCGACGCCGTGGACCTGCCCGAGCTCACCGGCACGCCGGTCACCGTCCCGGTCGCCGGCACGCTGACCCTGCACGGGGTCACCCAGCCGGTCACGGTGGACCTGTCCGTCGTCCGGACGGCGGACGGGGTGCAGGCCTCGGGCTCGATCCCGGTCACCTTCGGCGACTACGACGTCACCGCGCCGGACCTGGGCTTCGTCAGCGTCGAGGACGCCGGCTCCGTCGAGTTCTTCCTCGCCCTGACCCAGTAGCGCTCACCCGGCAGGAGTGTCGGGGGCGACCCGTAGCCTCAGGGCGTGGCTCTGGCGCTCTACCGCAAGTACCGTCCGGCGACCTTCGCCGAGGTGGTCGGCCAGGAGCACGTCACCACCCCACTGGTGAACGCGGTCGAGGGCGGGCGGATCAACCACGCCTACCTCTTCAGCGGTCCCCGGGGCTGCGGGAAGACCTCCTCCGCGCGGATCCTGGCCCGCTCGCTGAACTGCGAGCAGGGTCCGACGGCGACGCCGTGCGGGGTCTGCGTCTCCTGCGTGGCGCTGGCGCCGGACGGCCCCGGGTCGATCGACGTGATCGAGATCGACGCGGCCAGCCACGGGGGTGTGGACGACGCCCGTGACCTGCGGGAACGGGCGTTCTTCGCCCCCGTGCACAGTCGCTACAAGGTCTACATCGTCGACGAGGCCCACATGGTCACGACGGCGGGCTTCAACGCACTGCTCAAGGTCGTCGAGGAGCCGCCGGAGTTCCTGGTCTTCGTCTTCGCGACGACGGAGCCGGAGAAGGTGCTGCCGACCATCCGGTCGCGCACGCACCACTACCCGTTCCGGCTCGTGCCGCCGACCACGCTGCGCAAGCTGCTGGAGTCCACCTGCGAGCGGGAGGGCGTCACGGTCGAGGCGACCGTGTTCCCGCTGGTGGTGCGGGCCGGCGGTGGCTCGGTGCGCGACTCGCTGTCGATCCTGGACCAGCTGCTGGCCGGTGCCGGGCCCGAGGGCGTCACGTACCGCACGGCGGTGGGCCTGCTCGGGGTCACCGACGACGCCCTGCTCGACGAGACCGTCGACGCCCTGGCCGCGCACGACGCCCCCGGGGTCTTCCAGGCCGTCGACCGGGTGGTCGAGGCCGGTCACGACCCGCGCCGGTTCGCCACCGACCTGCTGGACCGCCTCCGCGACCTCATCGTGCTGGAGGCCGTGCCCGAGGCCGGTGGCAACGGGCTGCTGGACTGCCCGCCGGACCGGCTGGACCTGATGAGCCGGCAGGCCACGTCCATGGGTGCCGCGACGCTGTCCCGGCTGGCCGACACCGTGCACGAGGGCCTGACCGAGATGCGGGGCACGACCGCGCCCCGGCTGCTGCTGGAGCTGGTCTGCGCGCGGATGCTGCTGCCCGGCGTGGACGGCTCCGCGGTGGCCACCCTGCAGCGACTCGAGCGTCTCGAGCGGCGGATGTCCATCGCCGGGGAGCACGCCGGGCGCCCGGCGGCCGAGGCGGCGCCCGCCCCCCAGCGGCCGGTCGAGTCGCCGCGACCGGTGGAGGCGCCCCGGGATGCTGCTGCCGAGGAGGCCCGGCGGCCCACGTACGTGCGCCCGTCCCAGGCCCGGGAGGAGCCGGCGGCCCGCCCGGTCGCGCGGGCCGAGGAGGCTGCGCCGACCCAGGCCGCGTCGACCCAGGCCGCGCCCCCTCACGACCCGCCCGTCCCGGCCGCCGCGACGCCGCGCCGGGCCGAGCCGGCCCCGTCCGCGGCTCGCACGCAGGGGGAGGCTGTGGCCCGACCGGCCGAGCCCGCGCCCGAGCCCTCCTCCGAGCGCACGCCCGAGCCGTCGCCCGCCGCCCGACCGGCGGCAGCCGCGTCGGCTCCGGCGGTCCCGGCGCCCCCGGCGGAGGAGGTGGACGGCTGGCCCGTCACGACCGCCCCGGGCAGTGCGCCCGCCCGGTCGACGTCCGCCCCGGCTGCTCCCGCCGCCCCGGCGGCCGAGGTCGACGGCTGGCCCGCCACGGCCACCCCGGGTGCGGCGCCCGCACGCCCGGCTGCGGCGTCGCCCCCCTCCCCGGCCGCCGAGCGGTCGCGCCCGCAGGCGTCGTCCGGCGAACCGGACATCCCGCTGCCCCCCGAGCCGACCGACGACGAGGACTGGCCGCAGCCGTCCCGGCCCACGGCCGCGCCGGCGGCGCCGTCCGTGCCCGCCGCGCCCGCCGCGTCCGCGACCCCGACCGGGGCACCGGCGGCCGATCGCCCCGAGCCGCGGGCCGCTGCCGAGTCCTCCCCGGCCCCGCGCGGTGGTGAGCCGATGCCGCTGGTGTCGGCCAACCCGCCCGAGGAGCAGTCCGACGACGGCGAGCTGACCACGGCCGACGTCCGGCGGATCTGGCCGGAGCTGCTCAGCGTGGTCAAGGGGCACAAGCGGACCACCGCGGCCCTGCTGCAGAGCGCGACCGTGCACGACCTGGCCAACGGGGTGCTGACCCTGTCCACCACCTCACCGGCGCTGTCCCGGCGGCTGGGCGACGACCTCAACAAGGACGTCATCCGCGAGTCGCTCAACCAGCTGCTGGGCGTGCGCTGGCGGGTGGCCACCCTGGTGGACACCCCGGGTCAGCCCGCGGCCGACGCCCCGCCCGTGCCCCCGGAGCAGGCCCGGGCCGCGGCCCGTGCGGCCGAGTCCGCCGAGGCCGACGAGCTGATGGCCGAGCGGGCCGCCGACGTCACCGGCCCGGACGCCCCGCCCCCGGTCGACCCCGAGCAGGCCGCGCTGGCCCTGCTCAAGGCCCAGCTGGGCGCCCACCCGATCGACAGCTGAGCCCGGGCGTCGTCCTGCCCCGAGTGTCCTGCCCCGGGTGCCCTGGGCGCCCTGCCCGGGACGCCGACGGGGGCGCCCACCCGCAGGTGGACGCCCCCGTCACCGACCCCTCGACGAGGGGCCTCCCTCAGTGCGCCATCACGGGTGCTGCGTCGGGGTCGTGCTCGACGGCGCCGTGGGGGAGCAGCAGACCGCAGACGACCGCGCCGACGGCGAAGATGCCGGCCGACCAGGCGAACACGGTCGTGTAGCTGGAGACCGAGGCCTGCAGCATCGCGGCCGGGTCGCTGGGGTCCACGCCGACGAGTGCGTCGGTGGCGGCAGCCGCGGCCAGCGCGGAGAGCACCGCGGTGGCGATGGAGCCACCGATCTGCTGGAAGGTGTTCACCGCGGCCGAGGCCACGCCGGCGTCGTCGGCGCGGACGCCGAGGGTGGCGGCGGCGAAGGCCGGTGCGATGACCAGGCCGATGCCCAGGCCGACGACGACCAGGCCCGGGAAGACGTGGGTCCAGTAGCCGCTGTCGACGTCCAGGGTGGTGAAGACCAGCATGCCCAGCGCGCCGACGACGAAGCCCAGCGCCACCGGCACCTTGACCCCGACCCGGGCGACCAGCGCCGGGGAGGTCTGCGCGGCGATGGTCAGCGCGACGATCATCGGCAGGAACGCGACGCCGGTGGGCAGCGGCTCGTAGCCCAGCACCGTCGTCAGGAAGTAGGTCAGGAAGAGGAAGACGCCGAACATGCCGGCACCGACCACGCCGACCGCGACGAACGCGCCACCGCGGGCCCGGTCGGTGACCACCCTCATGGGCAGCAGCGGGTGCGCCACCCGGGTCTCGACGACGACGAAGGCGACCAGCAGGACGACGCCCGCGGCGATGAAGCCCAGCGTGGACGTCGCCGTCCAGCCGTCGGTCTCGGCACTGGCCAGGCCGTAGACGAGCGAGACGAGGCCGGCGACGCTGAGCAGGGCACCGGGCACGTCCAGGCCGGGGGCGTCGGCGGAGCGGGAGGCGCGACGGGGCAGGAAGACCAGCGCACCGACGACGGCGGCGACCGCGATCGGGATGTTCACGTAGAGGCACCAGCGCCAGGACAGGTACTCGGTGAGCGCGCCGCCCAGGATCAGGCCGATGGCGCCGCCGGCGCCGGAGATGGCGCCGAAGACGGCGAAGGCCCGGCCGCGCTCCCTGCCGTCGGTGAAGGTGACGGTCAGCAGCGACAGGGCGGCCGGCGCCAGCAGGGCACCGAAGACGCCCTGGGCGCCGCGGGCGGCCACCAGCACGCCGAAGCCGTCGGCGGCACCGCCGACGGCGGAGGCCAGCGCGAAGCCGACGAGGCCGACGAGGAAGACGGGCTTGCGGCCGACGAGGTCGGCCAGGCGGCCGCCGACCAGCAGCAGGGAGCCGAAGGCCAGGGCGTAGGCGGTGACGATCCACTGCCGGCTGTCGTTGCCGAAGCCCAGGTCGGCCTGCGCGGTGGGCAGCGCGATGTTCACGATCGTGGCGTCCAGGACGACCATCAGCTGGGCCAGGGCGACGACGCCCAGCACCAGCCAACGGCGGCGGTCGCTCGCGTCGTGGGGGGCGTCGGAGGCCGTGCCGGTGCTCGGGGTGGCACCCGGGCCGGTCTCGGTCGTGCTGGTCATGCGTCCTCCGGTACGAAGTGGAACGGTCTTTCCGGTTCTTCCGAGAGGCTAGCAACAGAACCGGAGGACTTGTTCCGCTTCGGTTACGATGGCGTCATGTCCTCCGTCACGTCAGCCGCGGACACCGCCGTCCGGCCGCTGCGCAAGGACGCCGAGCGCAACCGGGCCCTGATCCTGGACGCCGCGCGCGAGGTGTACGCCGCCCAGGGCCTGGACGCCGGGTTCGACGAGATCGCCCGCGTCGCCGGGGTCGGCGTCGGCACCGTCTACCGCCGCTTCCCCGAACGCGCGGACCTGGTCGAGGCCCTCTTCGAGCAGGAGGTCGACGCCGTCGTCGCGCGGGCCGAGCAGGCCGCCGCCGACCCGGACCCCTGGCGCGGGCTGCGCGAGTTCCTGAGCTGGGGCGTCGAGGCGCAGGCCGCCGACCGCGGGCTGGCCCAGGTGCTGGCCCTGGCCGGGCACGGGCACGAGCGGGTCGCCACGGGCCGCGAACGGCTCCGGCCGGCGGTCGCGGCGCTCGTCCGGCACGCCCAGCGCGCCGGGGTGCTGCGGGGCGACGTCACCGAGCTCGACATCGGCATCGCCGTCGCGATGATCAGCCGGGTCGGCGGCACCGACCGCAGCCAGCTGCGCGAGCGCTACGTGACCCTGGTGCTCGACGGCCTGGCCGTGCGCCGGGACGGGCCCTCCCCGCTGGCTCCCGTGCCGGCGTCGGAGGACGACCTGGCCTGCATCGTGGCGCCCGCGCGCGGACGCTGACGACCCACCGGTCCAGTCACCGGTCCAGGAAGGCCAGCACCCCCGTCGCCAGCTGCTGGGCCAGTGCCTGCCGGCCCTCGGGGGAGCTCATCAGCGCCGCGTCCGCCGCGTTGCGCATGTTGCCGCACTCCACGTAGACCGCCGGGACGGTGTTCAGGTTCAGCCCGGCCAGGTCCGGGCGGCTGTCCAGGCCGTCGGTGCCCAGGTAGTCGCTGACCGGCTCGACCGCGGTGAGGGCGTCCCGCAGGGCGACCGCGAGCGCCTGCGTCGAGGCGGCCACCTCGGCGCCGCCCGGGTCCCGGGAGGAGGTGATGACGTGGAACCCGCGGGAGCCGGGGGCCGCGCCGTCCCCGTGGACCCCGACGAACGCCGCCGCGCCCACCTGCGCGCCCAGCTGCCCCCGGACGTCGACGCACGGGCCGACGCCGGTGTCGTCGGGGCGGGTCAGCACCACCTGGACGCCGGCGGCGGTGAGCAGGTCGCGCAGCCGCAGCGAGGTGTCCCAGGTGAAGGAGTGCTCGGCGTACCCGGCGTCGGTCGAGGTGCCGGTGGTGTTGCACGGCTTGGTGCCCCCGGTCCCGTCCGGGACCGGGGCGTCGACGACCGCCGGTGCGGCCGCGTTGCCCCCGTTGTGCCCGGGGTCGATGACCACCACCGGCGCCGTGGTGGCGGGCGCCGGGGGCTCGGCGGTCGGTGGCGGGGTGGTGGTGGGCGGAGTGGTGGTGGGCGGGGCTGTCGTCACCGGGGGGCCGCTCTCGCTGGATCGGGCGGATGCCGACGGGGACGACGCCGACGACGACGCCGGGCCCGGACCACCGCCACACCCGGCCAGGACCAGCACGGACGCCGCCAGCAGGACCGTCGCTCGTCGCACGGACAGCAGCGTGCCACGGCCGACCCGACGGCCAGCGCATACGCTCGGGGGCATGCGACCCGGTGGACAGCCCGACATGCAGCAGCTCATGAAGCAGGCGCAGAAGATGCAGCAGCAGCTCGCCGCCGCGCAGGAGGAGCTGGCCCAGGCCGAGGTCACCGGCACCGCCGGTGGCGGCATGGTCACCGCGACGATGACCGGCAGCGGTGAGCTGACCGCGATCACGATCGCGAAGGACGCCGTCGACCCCGACGACGTCGAGACCCTCCAGGACCTGGTGGTGGCCGCCGTGCGCGATGCCAACCGGGCAGCGGGCGAACTCACCCAGACCACGATGGGCCCGCTGGCCGGCGGCATGGGCGGCATGGGCCTGCCCGGCTTCTGAGCCCCACCCGCCAGCACCACCGAGCACCACCCGACGAGCGTCGAGAGCAGGAGCCCCCGTGTACGAAGGCGCCGTCCAGGACCTGATCGACGAGCTCGGCCGGCTGCCCGGGGTGGGGCCCAAGAGCGCGCAGCGGATCGCCTTCCACCTGCTGGCCGCCGACGCGACCGACGTCGGCAGGCTGGTGGCCTCGCTGCAGCGGGTGCAGGCCGAGGTCCGGTTCTGCGTGACCTGCTTCAACGTGGCGGAGAACGAGCAGTGCCGGGTGTGCCGTGACCCGCGGCGCTCGCTGGACGTCATCTGCGTCGTCGAGGAGCCCAAGGACGTCGTGGCGATCGAGCGGACCCGTGAGTTCCGCGGCCGCTACCACGTGCTGGGCGGGGCGATCAGCCCGATCGAGGGCATCGGACCCGACGACCTGCGGGTCAAGGAGCTGATGACCCGGCTGATGGACGGCACGGTCACCGAGCTGATCATCGCCACCGACCCCAACCTCGAGGGCGAGGCCACCGCGGCCTACCTGGCCCGGCTGATCAGCCCGATGGGGCTGGCGGTCTCCCGGCTGGCCAGCGGGCTGCCCGTGGGCGGTGACCTCGAGTACGCCGACGAGGTCACCCTCGGCCGCGCGTTCGAGGGCCGCCGCCGCATCGACGCCTGAGGCGTCACTGCCAGGCGAGGGCGGAGCGGGTGGCCCAGTAGGCCTCCGGGGTCTCGGCGAGGTCCGGCAGGTCCACGGCCAGCCCGCGGGCGTCGGCGTTGGAGCGCAGCTGGGCGACCGTCACGGCCCCGCTGAGCACGACGTCCACCCACGGGCGCGCCAGCACCGCGGCCAGCGCGACGGCGTCCGGCGCGACCCCGGCAGCCGCCGCGGCGGTGCGGACGGGGGAGTCGGCGGGCAGCCCGCGGTCGGTGAGCCGCCCGTTGGCCACGCCCTCCTTGACCACCACCCGCAGACCCGCGGCGTGCGCGTCGGCCAGCGCGGGCCCGGCCGAGGTCTCCAGCAGGTTCCAGGTGCTCTGCACCGTGTCGAACAGCCGGGCGCCCCCGACCTGCAGCTCGGTGCCACGCCGGACGGCGTCGGCCTGGCGCGGGCCCGACGTCGAGAACCCCAGCTCGGTGCCGGCGTCACGGATCCCGGCGAGCCGCTGCAGCAGGGCCTCGTCGTCCCACAGGGGGCTGTCCACGGTGAGGGAGTGCACCTGGTGGAGTCGCAGGCGGTCACCGAGCAGTGCCCGGGTCTCGGCCCACTGGCGCTCCAGGGTGGGCAGGTCGTGGGTCTTGACCTCGTCGGCGTCGACCGTGGGGTCCTCGGCGGTGTAGGTGTAGCCCCACTTGCTGGCCACGAAGGGGTCGTCGGGACGGCCGGCGAGCCAGCCGCCCAGGAACCCCTCCGCCCGGCCGTAGGAGCGGGCGGTGTCCAGGTACCCGATGCCGAGGTCGTCGACGGCGGCGTCGAGCAGCTCGTGCGCGCGGGCGCGCAGCAGGTCGGGGGAGCGGTCCCCGGGCAGGTCGGCGTCCCGGCCCAGGGTGATGTACGCGGGGCGCCCGACGGCGGCCAGGCCCAGTCCCAGGACGGCGGTCATGGGCCCATCCTGCCGATGCCGTCGGACGCCGTGGCGAGTGACCCACGTCATTGCCGCGGAAAAGGGACGCCCGAGGTCTCGATCCGGTGACGATCACCCCGTCGGGTCACACGCCCGTCACAGACGGGGCTTAACGTCCCGTCTCGCGCCGGGACGCCTTCCTGTCACCGGCCGATCAGGCTCCAGCTCATCCGGCCCGAACGGGCCGAGAAGGCAGGTCTTCCGCGATGCACCGTCGCCCCACCCGTGTGCTGGCCGCTTCCGCGGCCGCCCTCACCGCCCTGACCATGGCGGCTTGTGCCTCCAGCGACCGGGACGACTCCGGTTCTGCCGAGGGCGGCGAGTCCTCCGGCGGCACCTTCGTCTTCGGCGCCGCCGGCGACCCGACGATGTTCGACCCGGCGTTCGCCACCGACGGCGAGTCCTTCCGCGTCACCCGGCAGATCTACGAGGGCCTGCTCACCAACGAGCCCGGCTCCGCCGACCTGGCCCCGGCCCTCGCCGAGAGCTACGAGGCGTCCGAGGACGGCCTGACCTACACCTTCGACCTCCGCGACGACGTGACGTTCCACGACGGGACGCCCTTCAACGCCGAGGCCGTCTGCTTCAACTTCGAGCGCTGGTACAACTTCGAGGGCCTGGCGGCCAGCCCCGCCGCCTCGGAGTACTGGCAGAACAACTTCGGCGGCTTCGCCAGCACCCCCGACGTCCCCAGCCTGTACGCCGGCTGCGAGGCCACCGACGAGTTCACCGCCGAGGTCAGCACCACCCAGGTCACCAGCCGGTTCCCCGCGGTCCTGGCGCTGCCGTCCTTCGCCATGCAGAGCCCCGAGGCCCTGGAGCAGTACCAGGCCGACGAGCTGGGCGGCAACGGCGACGCACTGACCTACACCGAGTACGCCATCGAGCACCCGACCGGCACCGGGCCCTTCCGCTTCGACAGCTGGGACCAGGGCAACGGCGAGGTCCGCATCGTGGCCAACGAGGACTACTGGGGCGACGCCCCCGGCGTCGACGAGATCGTCTTCCGCTCGATCGCCGACGGCAACACCCGCCGGCAGGAGCTGCAGGCCGGCTCCATCGACGGCTACGACCTCGTCGCCCCCGCGGACTACCAGACGCTGGAGGAGGGCGGCTTCCAGGTCCTGCCCCGCGACCCGTTCAACATCCTGTACCTGGGCATGAACGGCGGCGGGGTCGAGGGCACCAGCGCCAACCCGGCCCTGCAGGACGTCCGCGTCCGGCAGGCCGTCGCGCACGCCATCGACCGGGAGACCATCGTCAACTCGCTGCTCCCCGAGGGCGCCGAGGAGGCCATCGAGTTCGTGCCGCCGGCCGTCGACGGGTGGTCCGAGGACGTCACCACCTACGACTACGACCCCGACCGGGCCCGCCAGCTGCTCACCGAGGCCGGTGCGCTGAACACCACGCTGCGCTTCTACTACCCGACCGACGTCAGCCGGCCGTACCTGCCGGACCCGGCCGCCATGTTCGAGGTCATCAGCCAGAACCTGACCGACGCCGGGTTCACCATCGAGCCCGTCTCGCTGCCGTGGAACCCGGACTACCTGGACGCCGTCCAGGCCGGTCAGGCCGACATCCACCTGCTGGGCTGGACCGGTGACTACAACGACGCCTACAACTTCATCGGCACGTTCTTCGCCGACGCCGGCGGTGGGCGGATGAAGGCGGAGTTCGGCGGCTGGGAGGCCCCCGAGGTCTTCTCGGCACTCGCCGCCGGTGACAGCGAGCCCGACATCGACGCCCGCGGCGAGCTCTACGCCGAGGCCAACGCCGCGATCATGGACTTCCTCCCGGCGGTCCCGGTCTCGCACGCCCCGAACGCCCTCGTGGTGGCCGCCGACGTCGACGGGCTGGTCCCCAGCCCGCTCTCGGCGGAGGACTTCTCCACCGTCACGATCGGCAACTGACCCACCCTCCGGCCGGTGCCCCCTCGCGGGGGTGCCGGCCGGAGGTCCGTCCGGGCCCCGCCGGCCCGGCCCCCCGACCGAGAGGCTGACCCGCGCGTGCTGCGCTTCATCGTCCGCCGGCTCCTGCAGCTGGTCCCGATCCTGCTGGGGCTGTCGGTGCTGCTCTTCGCCTGGCTCCGGGCGCTGCCCGGGGGCCCGGCCCAGGCCGCCCTCGGCGAGCGCGCCACCCCCGAGCGGGTCGCCGCCTACAACGAGGCCTTCGGGCTCAACGAGAACATCGTCGTGCAGTACCTGAAGTTCCTGGGCCGGGCGGTCCAGCTGGACTTCGGCACCTCCGCGCGCACCGGGCAGTCGGTCACCTCCGAGTTCCTGCTCCGCTTCCCCGGCACCATCGAGCTGACCCTCTTCGCGATGGCCTTCGCCATCGGCCTCGGCGTCCCGCTGGGCTACCTGGCGGCCAAGCGGCACGGCGGGTTCGTCGACAACGCCTCGGTCATCGGCTCGCTGCTCGGGGTGACGATCCCGGTGTTCTTCCTGGCCTACCTGCTCCGCCTGCTGTTCGCCGTCGAGCTGGGCTGGCTGCCCGGGTCCGGCCGGCAGGACGTGCGCATCGACGCCACGCACATCACCAACTTCTACGTCCTGGACGGCCTGCTGACCCGCGAGTGGGACGCCGCCTGGGACGCCGTCACCCACCTGGTGCTGCCCGGCATCGCCCTGGGCACCATCCCGCTGGCCATCATCGTGCGCATCACCCGCGCCGCGGTCCTCGACGTGGTGAACGAGGACTACGTCCGGACCGCCAACGCCAAGGGGCTCAGCGTCACCACCGTGCGCAACCGGCACGTGGTCCGCAACGCGCTGCTGCCGGTGTCCACCACCATCGGCCTGCAGACCGGGCTGCTGCTGTCCGGGGCGGTCCTCACCGAGACCGTCTTCGCCTTCGGCGGGGTGGGGTCGGCGCTGCGACAGGCGATCAGCGACCGCGACTACGCCCTGCTGCAGGGCTTCATCCTCATCCTGGCGGTGGTCTACGTGCTGGTGAACCTGCTGGTCGACGTCTCCTACGGGCTGCTCGACCCCCGGGTGCGTGCCCGGTGAGCGCCCCCACCCTGACCCCGGGCGGACGCCGCCGGGAGAAGATCGACGAGCTGGCCGCCCGCGCCGGGACGCTGTCGGCCGGCACCGGCGGGGAGTCCCTGCTGCGCAGCGCCGTCCGGCGGCTGCGCCGGGACCCGGTGGCCATCACCGGCGCGGTCATCGTGCTGGTGTTCCTCGTCGTCGCCGTCCTCGCCCCGTGGCTGGCCCCGCGCGACCCGTTCGCGCAGACCCTGCTGTCCGAGGTCCGGCAGGGCTCCATCCCCGGTGCCCGCGAGGGCTTCCCGCTGGGCGTGGACCAGCTGGGCCGCGACGTCCTCAGCCGGCTGGTCTACGGCTCGCGCCAGTCGCTGGTCATCGGCGTCGTCTCCACCGTGCTCGGCGCCGCCGTCGGGATGCTGCTGGGCATCCTGGCCGGCGGGCTGGGCGGCAGGGTCGACACGGTCGTCATGCGCTTCGTGGACATCCTGCTGTCCATCCCCGGCCTGCTCATGGCGATCAGCGTGTCGGTGCTCCTGGGGGCCAACCAGCTGTCGCTGATGATCGCCATCGCGGTCACCCAGGTGCCGGTCTTCGCCCGCCTGCTGCGCGGGTCGATGCTGGTCCAGCGGGACAGCGACTACGCCCTGGCCGCCCGCGCGCTCGGGGTCAAGCGCCGCACGATCGTGCTGGGCCACGTGCTGCCCAACTCGCTGTCCCCGGTGATCGTGCAGGCCACGCTGTCGCTGGCCACGGCGATCATCGAGGCCGCCGCGCTGAGCTTCCTGGGCCTGGGCGACCCCGACATCAGCCGGCCCGAGTGGGGCGCCATGCTCGCCAGCGCCCAGGCCGTGCTGTCGGTCCGCCCGGAGCTGGCCGTCTACCCGGCGCTGTGCATCATCGTGGTCGCGCTCGGCTTCACCCTGCTCGGGGAGTCGCTGCGCGAGGCCCTCGACCCCAAGTTCCGCAGGTGAGCGCCGTGAACCCCCTGACCACCCCCGTCCTCGAGGTCGAGGACCTGCGGGTCCGCTTCCAGCGCCGCGGCGAGCCCGCGACCCTCGCCGTCGACGGTGTCAGCTTCTCCGTGGCGCCCGGGGAGACCGTCGGGCTGGTCGGGGAGTCCGGCTGCGGCAAGTCCGTCACCTCGCTGGCCACGATGGGCCTGCTGCCCTCCCGCGGCGTGCAGGTGGACGGCTCGGTCCGCCTGGACGGACGCGAGCTGCTCGGCGCCGGGGACCGGACGCTGCGCAAGCTGCGCGGCAAGGACATGGCGATGGTCTTCCAGGACCCGCTGTCCTCGCTGAACCCGACGGTCACCGTCGGCCTGCAGGTGACCGAGGTGCTCGCCCAGCACCGCGGCCTCAAGGGCGAGGCGGCCAAGGCCGAGGCCGTCGACCTGCTGGACCGGGTCGGCATCCCCGACCCCCGGCGCCGGCTGGGGGAGTACCCCCACCAGCTGTCCGGCGGCATGCGCCAGCGGGCGCTGATCGCCATGGCCCTGGCCTGCTCGCCGCGCTTGCTGATCGCCGACGAGCCGACCACCGCCCTCGACGTCACCATCCAGGCCCAGATCCTCGAGCTGCTCCGCGACCTCGTGCAGGGCTCGGGGACGGCGCTGGTGATGATCACCCACGACCTGGGCGTCGTCGCTGGCCTGTGCGACCGGGTGCACGTGATGTACGCCGGCCGGATCATCGAGACCGCCGAGCGGCGCGACCTCTTCGCCCGCCCCCGGCACCCCTACACCGGCGGGCTGCTGAACTCCGTGCCCCGCCTGGACAGCGGCCGCGGGACCCCGCTGACCCCCATCCGCGGGTCCGCCCGGGACACCATCCCGTGGGCCCAGGGCTGCGCGTTCGCCCCGCGCTGCGACTCCGCCGAGGACGACTGCCTGGTGGAGGTGTCCGGCTCCGAGGTCGACCTGGTCACCGAGCCGGGCGGCCGGGAGCTGCGCTGCCGGCACCCGCTGACCCCCGCCGTCCCGACCACTTCCCCGCTGACCCCTGGAGCGACCTCGTGACCGACGCCGGACCGCTGCTGCGCGTCGAGGGGCTGCAGGTGCACTTCCCGATCAAGCGCGGGGTCTTCGTGGACCGCACCGTCGGGCACGTCAAGGCCGTCGACGGCGTCGACCTCACCATCGACCGGGGGACGACGTACGGGCTGGTCGGCGAGTCCGGGTGCGGGAAGTCGACGCTCGGGCGGGCGATCCTGCGCCTGGAGGAGCCCACCGCCGGGCAGGTCTGGTTCGACGGCGTGGACGTCGCCTCGCTCAAGCCCGAGCCGCTGCGGCACATGCGCCGGCGGATGCAGATGGTCTTCCAGGACCCGCTGGGCTCCCTGGACCCGCGCCAGGACGTCGAGTCGCTGCTGGCCGAGCCGCTGAAGGCGCACGGCCTGGGCGGGGACAAGGCCGCGATCAGCACGCGGCTGCGCGAGCTGCTGGACGCCGTCGGGCTGCCCACGGCCGCGCTGCGCCGCTACCCGCACGAGTTCTCCGGCGGCCAGCGCCAGCGCATCGGCATCGCGCGGGCCATCACCGTCGAGCCCGACCTGCTCATCGCCGACGAGCCGGTGTCGGCCCTGGACGTCTCGGTGCAGGCCCAGGTGCTCAACCTGCTGGAGGAGCTCCAGGAGCGTCTCGGCCTGACCTACCTGGTCATCGCGCACGACCTGGCCGTCGTCCGGCACATCAGCGACGTCGTCGGGGTCATGTACCTGGGCTCGCTGGTCGAGCAGGCGCCGGCGGACTCCCTCTACGAGCAGCCGCTGCACCCCTACACCCGCTCGCTGATGAGCGCCGTCCCGGTGCCCGACCCGGTGGTCGAGGACGCCCGGGAGCGGATCCTGCTCTCCGGTGACCTGCCCTCGCCGGCCGACCCGCCCTCGGGCTGCCGGTTCCACACCCGCTGCCCCTGGCGGCAGGAGACCCGCTGCGACGACGAGGTGCCGGTGCTGCGCGAGCTCGCGCCGGGCCACCTGGTCAGCTGCCACTGGGCCGAGGACGTGCGGGACGGGCGGCTGCTGCCCAAGGGCCCGGACGAGGTGGCCGCCACGCAGGGCGTGTCGGTCGCCGCGACCGGCGGCCGGGCCGCGGACGACGCGCTCGTCGGCGGGGTCGACGAGCCGATCAGCTACCTCTGAGGGGCGCCCCCTCGCCGGCGTGGGGGTCAGCCGGCGAGGGGGCGGACGCGCCAGCCCTCGGCCGTGCGGCGGTACTGCAGCCGACGGCTGGCGGTGTCGGCGTCGCTGACCCAGAAGGTCAGCTCCCGGGGCACCAGGCGCCAGCCAGTCCAGCCCTCGGGCGCACCCGCCGCGGGCTCGCCGGCCGCCCAGCGGGCCACCCGCTCGGCCCGGGGGAGGGCGGCCAGGGCGTCGTCGTTGAGCCAGGCGAGCCGGCGCAGGTAGGGGGAGCGGGCCGTGTACGCCGCGGCCAGCTCGCCCGGTGAGCAGCGGACGACGTCCCCACGGACGACGAGCTGGCGGCTGAACGCGGGTGCGAAGACCACCGTCATCGCCGCCCGCGGGACCGCGGCCAGCTCGTGGGCCTTGGCGCTGGACGCCGACGTGTGGAAGGCGAACCCGGTCCGGTCGACCGCCGACAGCAGCACGGTGCGGGCGTTCGGCCACCCGTCCAGGCCCTGCGTGGACAGCGTGACCTGCGGCCGGTCGGGGTCGTCGTCGGCGGGCAGCCAGGAGACGGCGAGCGCGACCGGGTCGGCGGGCGGTGCGGTGTCGGCGTGGACCTCGGCCCCGAGCGTCACCGGATGATCGCGCCCTTGGTGGGGCCGGCGTAGTCGGGGTTGAGCTTGCCCGGGTTGAGCAGGCCGTCGGGGTCGGTGCGCCGGGCCACCTCGACGGTGCGGGCCAGCTGGAAGTCCACGTTCCACTGGTGCGGGTCGTGCACGCCCACGCCCAGCTCGCCCAGCGCCGCGATCCCGGCGTACACCTGCTCGGGGCTCTGGTAGACCCCGGCGAGCATCCCGATCGGCGTGGTGTGCCCGGCCTCGATGTGCAGCAGACCGCCCTCGAAGACGGCCTCGACCTCCCCCAGCCGGTCGACCAGGGCGTCGCCGCCCACCTCGAGGTGGAAGTACACGCCGGGTGCGGACTTCTGCAGCCACTCGATGGGGTGGTTGTAGCTCAGCATCGAGATCGTCAGCGCGGTCTGGGCGCCCTCCCGGACGTCCTCGACCCGGCCGCCGGCGGCCTCCACGATCGCGGTGACCTCCTCGACGGTGGCCAGGTCGGCGATCACCCGCAGGCTCGCGCGGCCGGGCACGAACGCCTGGTCCTCCGGCAGTGCGGCGGTGATCACCGGACCGTCGGCGGAGGCCAGCCGGGGGAGCGGGTCCAGCCTGCCCAGCGGCCGGACGACGGAGAACGCCGACGCGGCGTCGGGGAAGCTGGCGTAGACCCCGCGCCACTCCTGCAGCGGCTCGAGCCGGACGGTGGCCCGGGCGATGACGCCGGCGGTGCCGTAGTTGTGCACGTACAGGTCGGCCTCGGCGTCCTCGACGTGGACCAGCTCCGCGGACCCGGTGGCGTGCACGACGTCGAGGGCCTGCACGAACCCCATGTGGTTGGCCCCGTGCGCGATGCTGCCCGTGCCGCCGGACCCGCCGGCCAGGAAGCCCCCGATCGAGGACTGCGCGGTCGAGGGGTACATCCACAGCTGCTGGCCGGTGGCGTGCGCGGCACGCTCCAGGGCGACCATCGGGGCGCCGGCCTCGGCGGTGACCCAGCCCTCGCCGACCTCGACGACCGCGCGGGCGCGGGACACGTCGAGGACCAGGCCACCGGGCATCGGGATGGCCTGGCCGTAGTTGCCGGTGCCCTTGCCGCGCGGGGTCACCCCCACCCCGTGCCGGACGGCGGCCGCCACGGCCAGCCCGATCTCCTCGGCGGTGGTCGGGAAGGCGACCAGGTCCGCGACGCCCAGCGGCAGCTGCTCGGCGATGATCGGGGACATCCGGCTGCCGTCCACCGAGGCCCGTTCCCGGACCCGCAGCTCGCTGCTGACGTTCTTCTCCCCGAGCAGCTCGACGAGCTCGGACTCCAGGGCGGCGACAGCGGTGGGGGCAGCGGCAGGCGGGGCGCTCATGCCGGCGATCGTCGCTGCCCCGCGTTGCGCCCGTGTGACGACCGGGGCACGGCGTCGTCACCCCGTCGGAACACGCGCGCGGCACCCTGCCGGGCGTGAGCTTCTTCAGCGACGTGGAGCGCGACCTCGTCGTCGCCGGGCGGACCGTGCTGGCCGACGGGGTGCTGGCCGTGGACCTCGTCTCGCACAACGGACGGGACCTGCCGGCCTGGACGCCGGGGTCGCACCTGGACCTGCTGCTGGGCCCCGGCCTGGAACGGCAGTACTCGCTGTGCGGCGACCTGACCGACCGCACCCGCTGGCGGGTCGCCGTGCTGCGCGAGGACGCCGGCCGGGGCGGGTCGGTCGCCGTCCACGAGCGGGTCGAGGTCGGGCAGCGGCTGCGGGTGCGCGGACCGCGCAACCACTTCCCGTTCGACCCGGCCGCCGGTGCCCGGCACCACCTGGTCGCCGGGGGCATCGGGATCACCCCGCTGCGGTCGATGGCGGCCGCCGCCGAGGAGGCCGGCGCGGACTGGACCCTGGACTACGCCGGTCGCTCCCGGTCGACGATGGCCTTCGCCGACGAGCTCGCCGCCGCCCACCCGGGACGGGTGCGGGTGCTGGCCGCCGACGAGGGAGGCCGCCTGGACGTCGGCTCGCTGGCCGCACTGCCGGCGGGGGCCCAGGTGCACGTCTGCGGCCCGGCCCGGCTCATCGACGCCGTCGTCGAGGCCGGCGCCGCGCTCGGGCTGACGGTGCACGCCGAGCGCTTCGAGGCCGTGGAGTTCGGCGCCCCCGTGTGGGACGGGCCCTTCGAGGTGGAACTGGCGCTGTCCGGCACGACCGTCACCGTCGAGCCGGGGCAGACCGTGCTCGAGGCGGTGGAGGCCGAGGACGTGCTGGTGCTGAGCTCCTGCCGGGAGGGCACCTGCGGCACCTGCGAGACCCCGGTCCTGGAGGGCGACGTCGAGCACCGGGACTCGATCCTCAGCGACGGCGAGCGGGCCTCGAACACGGTGATGATGGTCTGCGTCTCCCGCGCCGCCGGACCCCGGCTGGTGCTCGACCTCTGAGCCGGGGCCGTGCAGCGCGGACCCAGGGCGTGGGGGTCCCGCCCCTCGGCCCCCGGGTGGGACACCATGTG
This sequence comes from Modestobacter sp. Leaf380, assembly GCF_001424485.1. GTDB lineage: Bacteria > Actinomycetota > Actinomycetes > Mycobacteriales > Geodermatophilaceae > Klenkia. Next base: position 672,856 of record NZ_LMQC01000012.1, on the reverse strand, counting down.
CGGCATGTCGCGCCCGTCCGCCCTGCTCACCCGCACGCTCGCCGTGCTCGGCCTGGTCGCCGCCCCGCTGCTGCTGGCGGCTCCGGCGTCCGCGGAGGAGCCCTCCCGGCTGGCCGGCCAGCTCACCGACGACGCCGGCGTCCTGGACGACGAGGGCCGCCAGCAGGTGGAGGAGGCGCTGCAGCGGCTGCAGGACGAGGACGGCACGCAGCTCTTCGTCACCTTCGTGGCCACCTTCGACGGACTGAGCGGCCCGGACTGGGCCGCCGAGACCGCGGAGCTGTCCGGGCTGGGCACCAGCGACGTGCTCTTCGCCGTCGCGGTCGAGGACCGGTCCTACGGCGTCGACGTGCCCGAGGGGTTCCGGCTGGACGCCGGCCAGGTCGACGACCTGGTGCTCAGCGACGTCGAGCCCCCGCTCGGCGACGACGACTGGGCCGGTGCGGCCACCGCCTTCGCCGACGGGCTCGTCCCCGGGTCCGTGCCGTGGGGCCTGCTCGGCGCGGGCGCCGGGGTGCTGGCCGTGGGTGGAGGCGGGTACGCGCTGGTCAAGCGCCGCCGGGATGCCGCAGCCGAGGCCGAGCGGGTGCGCGCGGCCGGCCCGTTCCCGGACGAGAGCACCGAGCAGCTCACCGCCCGCGCCAGCGAGGGGCTGCTGGCCGTCGACGAGGCGCTGCGCACCTCCCAGCTGGACCTGGACTACGCCAAGCTGCAGTACGGCGAGGCCGGCGTCGCCCCGTTCGCGGGCACCGTCGCGACCGCCCGCCAGGAGATGCAGCAGGCCTTCACGATCCGCCAGCAGCTCGATGACGAGGTCCCCGAGGACGACCCGACCCAGCGCCGGATGCTCGCCGACCTGCTCGGCCTGGTGAAGTCCGCCGACGACCGGCTCGACGCCCAGGCCGCCGAGTTCGCCCAGCTGCGCGACCTGGAGGCGAACGCCCCCCAGGTCCTCGACGGCCTCGCGCCCCGGGTCACCGCGCTCACCGGTCGGCTGCCCGCCGAGGAGCAGAAGGTCGAGCAGCTGCGCCGGCGGTGGGCGCCCAGCGCCGTCGCCCCGGTCGACCAGGCGGTCCCGCAGGCGCGTGAGCAGCTGGCCTCCGCCGAGCACGCGGTCACCGCGGCCCGGGCCGAGCTCGCCGCCGGGCGCACCGGCGGGGCCGTGCCGTACCTGCGCACCGCCGAGGCCGCGCTGTCCGGGACCCAGGCCACCCTGGACTCGGTCGGTGCCCGGGCCCAGGAGTTGGAGACCGCAGCCACGACCGTGCCCGCCGCCCGCGCCGAGGTGCAGGCCGGCATCACCGCAGCCCGGTCCGTCGACCCCACCGACGCCGCCGCGGTCGCCGGCCCGGTCGCGCAGGCCCAGGAGGCGCTGACCGTCGCCGACCAGCTGGCCGGCGGCACGGCACCCGACCCGATCGCCGCGCTGTCCCGGCTGGACGCCGCCGACGACGCACTGGACACCGCCCTCGCCGGGGCCCAGCAGGCGGCCACCGCCCGCCGGGACGCCGCTGCCCGCGCCGAGCGTGCGGTGACCACCGCCCGCAGCGCGGTGAACGCCGCCGCCCTCGCCGTGTCCTCGGGGCGGGACGTCGCCAGCACCGTGCCGCGCACCCGGCTCAGCGAGGCCGAGCGGCACCTGGCCGCGGCCGAGGCCGCCCTGCTGGCCGACCCGGCCACCGCACTGCGCGAGGCCACCGAGGCCAACTCGCTGGCCGACACCGTGCAGAGCTCCATCAGCGACGCCCGCCGGGACCGGGAACGGCAGTCCTCCTCCTACTCCGGGGGGTTCTTCGGTGGCAGCGGGGGTGGCTGGTCCAGCGGTGGGTCGTTCGGCTCCTCGGGCCGGTCCGGCCGCTCGTCGTCGTCCGGGCGGTCCTCGTCGTCGGGCCGACGGAGTTCCGGTGGCAGCTCCGGCGGCCGGCGCAGCAGCGGTGGCCGCTTCTGAGCGGTCCCTCCGAGGCGCCGCGGCACACAGCGGAGTGGGGGACCATGGGGTCATGCGACCCCTCTCCCGACTCCTCGCCGGGACCGCCGTCGGCCTGACCGTCCTGCTCGCCGGTGCCGGTGCGGCGTCCGCGGAGGAGCCGTTCGCGCCCGTCGACCGCGTCACCGACAACTCCGACGTGCTGTCCAGCGCCGAGGAGCAGCAGGTGCAGGACGCGATCGACGTGCTGCAGCAGGAAGACGGGACGTCGCTCTTCGTCGTGTACGTCGACTCCTTCGAGGACCTCAGCCCGGCCGAGTGGACACAGCAGAGCTACACCGACGGCGGGCTCGGCGGCAGTGACGTGCTGCTGGCCGTGGCCACCGACACCAACCGGGTCGGCGCGGGCACCGCCGAGACCGGGACGGATCTGCAGACCATCGTCGCCGAGGACGTCGAGCCGCTCCTGGCCCAGGGCGAGTACGCCACCGCGGCGACCACGTTGGCCGAGCAGCTGCAGCCCGGGGACGGGGGCAGCATCGCGCTGGGCGCGCTGGCGGGCATCGCCGTCGTCGGCGGCGGCGGGTACGCGCTGCTGCGCAACCGACGGAAGAAGAAGGCCGCCGCCGCCTCGGCCCAGGTCCGCCGGGAGAAGGAGGAGGCCGAGGCCGCCGCCCGCGACCCGCACCACGGCACCCCCACCCAGCAGCTGACGTTCCGGGCCAGCGAGGAGCTGCTCGGCCTGGACGAGGCGGTCAAGACCTCCGAGCTGGACCTGGCCTACGCCCGGTCGCAGTACGGCGACGGCCCGGTGGCCGGCTTCGGCGAGGCACTCGCGGAGTCCAAGGCCGAGCTCTCCCGGGCGTTCACCATCCGCCAGGAGCTCGACGACGACATCCCGGAGGACGAGCCCACCCAGCGGCGGATGCTCACCGAGCTGCTGGAGCTCACCGCGTCCGCCCGGGGCCGGCTGCAGGGCCAGCGCGAGGCCTACGCCGAGCTGCGGCACCTGGCCGACTCCGCGCCCGAGGCACTGGAGGCACTGACCCCGGTGGCGCAGCGGCTGCGCGACCGGCTGCCCGACGGCGACCGGACCCTGGTCTGGCTGTCGGAGCGGTACGCGCGGTCGGCCTGGGCCCCGGTCGCGGACAACGTGGACGAGGCGCGGGCCCGGATCGACCGGGCCGAGCAGCTGGTGGTCGCCGGCCGGGCCGAGATCGAGGCCGGTCGACCCAACGGTGCGGTGCCCGCCGTCCGGGCGGGCGAGGACTCCCTCTCCGAGGCCGGCACGCTGCTGGACGCCGTGGACCGCACGGTCGCCGACCTGCGGGACGCCCCTGGCCACTTCGAGGCCGTGCGGGCCGAGACCGAGCGCGACATCGCCGAGGCGCACGCCATGCTCAGTCGGGGCGTGGACACCCCGGGGCTGCGCGAGCAGCTGGCCCGCGCCGAGGCGGCGCTGGCCGGGACGGTCGGCCAGTTGCAGCCGGCCGACGGCTCGCTGCCCGACCCACTGGCGGTGACCCGTCGCCTCGACGAGGCCGACCTCGCCCTGGAGGCGGCGCTGGAGCCCGCGCGCGACCTGCGTCAGCAGCAGGAGCGGGCCACCGCCCACCTGCAGCAGGCCATCCGGGCGGCGGATTCCTCGGTCGCCTCGGCCGGGGACTTCATCACCACCCGCCGCGGTGCGGTGGGCAGCTCGGCGCGCACCCGGCTCGCCGAGGCGGAGCGGTACCTCGACGAGGCGTCGCGCACCGGGTCGACCGACCCCATCGCGGCGCTGCGCGCGGCCCAGCGCGCCGACGCACTGGCCCAGCAGGCCATGCAGGCCGCCCAGCAGGACGTGGCGCAGTACCAGGACGGCGGCTACGGCGGCGGGTACGGCCAGGGCTACGGCCGCGGCGGGTACGGCCGGGGCTACGGGGGCAGCGGCTTCGGCGGCGGGCTGGCCGGTGGTCTCCTCGGCGGGCTGCTCATCGGCGGTCTCGGCGGAGGCAACGGAGGCGGTTTCGGGGACGGCGGCGGTGGAGGGGACTTCGGCGGCGGGGACTTCGGGGGCGGCGGCGACTTCGGCGGCGGCGGCTTCTAGCCACCCCAGATCGCCCCAGCCCCCGGCATGGGAAGCTCTACACCCCCTCGCGCGCCCGATGCGAGGTGTAGAGCTTCCTTTGCCGGAGCAGGAGCGGCCGCGGGTCAGCGCTCGCGGCCGCGGGCCTTGAGCGGTACCGGGGGCATCGGCGGGGCGCCGGTGCGCTCGCCGTCCTCGAAGCCGTCGACGTGGCCGAACCGCTCGCCGGACTCCCACTGCTCGCGGAACCCGGCGACCTCGTCGCCGCTGCGGCCGACGAAGTTCCACCACATGACGATCTGCTCCTCGAAGGGCTCCCCGCCCAGCAGCAGCAGCCGGCTGGGCTGCTCGGCCCGGACCCGCACGGTGCTGCGGCCGGTGCCCAGGTAGAGCATCGAGCCGTGCGCCACCGGGGCGCCCTCGACGACGGAGTCACCGGAGGACGCCAGCACGGCGTGCTCGAAGCCGGGCTCCAGCGGCAGCTCGACGTCCGCCCCGGCCGCCAGGGCCAGGTCCACGCCGACCAGCGGGGAGTACGCGGTGCCCGGCGAGGTGGCCCCGCCCAGCGAGCCCATCAGCACGGTCGCCGTCACCCCGTCGGAGACGAAGCCGGGCAACGTGGCGTGGTGCTCGAAGGCGGGGGCGACGTCCCGGACGCCGTCGGGCAGCGCGACCCACAGCTGAGCCCCGTGCAGGAGTCCCGGGTGGGCGACGGGGGACTGCTCGCTGTGGCTGATCGCCCGCCCGGCGGTCATCAGCGCCAGCTCGCCGGCACCGAAGAGCACGTCGCTGCCCAGGGAGTCCCTGTGGTGCACGGTGCCCTCGATCAACCAGGACACCGTCTGCAGCCCGGTGTGCGGGTGCGGCAGGACCTGCATGCCGTCGGTGCCGGCGACGTCGTCGGGACCGTAGTGGTCGACGAACGCCCAGGCGCCGACCATCCGGCGGCCCAGCGTCGGCAGCAGCCGGCGGACCTGCATGCGCTCGCCGAGGGTGACGGTCTTGCCGGGGAGCAGGTCCAGGGCCGGGCGGGGTGCGACGCCCCCGAGCCCGCCCAGCACGTGGGTGTCCGGACGGGGCTCGAGGTCGCTCACGTCAGTCAGCTTGCCCACGCACGCCCGTGTGCGCGACGTGTTGTGCCGGGATGGAGCCGAGCCGGCCGCCCTGCCAGTCGGTGAAGGCGTCCCGGACCTCCTCGCGGGTGTTCATCACGAACGGCCCGTACATGGCGATGGGCTCGCGGATCGGGCGGCCGCCCAGGACGACGACGTCCAGCGACGGCGTGCGGCTGTCCTGGTTCAGGGCGCCCTTGACGGTGACGGTGTCCCCGGGCCCGAAGACGGCGAGCTGGCCGCCGGTGACCGGCTGGTCGCCGGCGCCCACGGTGCCGTTGCCCGACAGCACGTAGACCAGGGCGTTGAAGTCCGGCTCCCACGGCAGGTCCAGGGTGGCGCCGGGGGCGATGGTGGCGTGCACCATGGCCATCGGGGTGTAGGTCGTCCCCGGGCCGGCGTGGCCGCCGACGTCCCCGGCGATGACGCGGAGGAACGCCCCGGCGTCCGGGCTGGCCAGCAGCACCGACTGGTCGGCGCGCAGGTCCTGGTAGCGGGGCTCGACCCACTTCTGCGCCTTGGGCAAGTTCACCCACAGCTGCAGGCCGTGGAAGAGGCCGCCGGAGAGCACCAGGGACTCCGGGGGCCTCTCGATGTGCAGGACGCCGCCGCCGGCGGTCATCCACTGGGTGTCACCGTTGGTGATCGACCCGCCGCCGCCGTGGCTGTCGGCGTGCTCGAAGGTGCCGTCGATGATGTAGGTGACGGTCTCGAAGCCGCGGTGCGGGTGCCAGGAGGTGCCCTTGGGCTCACCCGGGGCGTACTCGACCTCGCCCATCTGGTCCATGTGGATGAAGGGGTCCAGGTCGCGCAGGTCGACGCCGGCGAAGGCGCGGCGGACCGGGAAGCCCTCGCCCTCGAAGCCGCGCGGGGCGGTGGTGACCGAGCGGACGCGGCGCCGCACGGTGCCGGGCGCGGGCACCGGGACCCGGGCCAGCGTGGTGGTGTCCTCGACGGTGACGGCGGGCATCCCGACCTCCAGGTTGCTAGTTGAGTGCTCAACTGCTTGCGAGGACCCTAACCCGCGCCCACCCGGATGTCTTCCCCCGCCCGCGGTGGCATGGGATCCCCCGCACATGGCACGAGCGGCCTTCTGTATGCGGGGGATCCCATGCCGGGGCGGGTCAGCCGGCGGCGTGGCGGCGGATCACCTCCGCGTAGGCCAGCGCGCTGTCCTTCGGCGTCCGGACCTGGGTGTCGTAGTCGACGTGCACGATGCCGAAGCGCTGGTCGTAGCCGCGGGCCCACTCGTAGTTGTCCAGCAGCGACCAGGCGAAGTAGCCACGGACGTCGGCCCCGAGTTCGATGGCGTCGGTGACCGCGGCCAGGTGGTCCATCAGGTACCGGACCCGCTGCGGGTCGTGCACGGCGCCGTCGGGGGAGACCTCGTCCGGCCAGGCCGAGCCGTTCTCGGTGATCACCAGCGGCAGGCCCGGTGCGGTGTCCCGCAGTCGCAGCAGCAGGTCGGTGAAGGCGTGCGGGGTGACGCCCCAGCCCATCGTCGTGGTCGGCCCGGTCGGCGGGACCTCCTCGACCCGCTCGCCACCGATGAAGGAGCTCGCCTTGCCGGTGGGCTCCTCGGTCGCCCGGACGACGGACCCGAAGTAGAAGTTGACGCCCAGCCAGTCCAGCGGGGTGGCGATCAGCTCCAGGTCGCCGTCCTCGATCGGCAGCGGGGCGCCGGCGGCAGCCAGGTCCTCGGCGACGTCGGCCGGGTACTCGCCGGTGACGACCGGGACCAGGAACATCCGGTTCTGCTGACCATCGAGGCGGCGGGCGGCGTCGACGTCGGCGGGGGAGTCGCTGGCCGGCGTCATCGGGGTGAAGTTCAGGGTCAGCCCGCAGGAGTCCGCCCCGCGCTCGCGCAGCACCCGGGTGGCCAGGCCGTGGCCCAGCAACAGGTGGTGGGTGGCCCGCGAGGCCTCGACGGCGTCCCGGTGCCCGGGTGCGTGCTGGCCGGCCATGTGCCCCAGCAGCGCGCTGCACATCGGCTCGTTGAGCGTGGACCAGTGCGACACCCGGTCCCCGAGCCCGTCGTAGAGGACCCCGGCGTAGTCGGCGAAGCGCTCGGCGGTGTCCCGGGAGGTCCAGCCGCCCTGGTCCTGCAGGGCCTGCGGCAGGTCCCAGTGGTACAGCGTCAGCCACGGGTCGACGCCGGCCTCCAGCAGCTCGTCGACCAGCCGGCGGTAGAAGTCCAGGCCGCGCTGCTCGACCCGGCCGGCACCCTCGGGCAGCACCCGGGACCAGGAGACGGAGAACCGGTAGGCCGCCAGGCCCAGGTCGGCCATCAGCGCGACGTCCTCGCGGTAGCGGGCGTGGTGCTCGACGGCGACGTCCCCGGTGTGGCCGAGGTGGGTCTTGCCGGGGGTGTGGCTGAAGGTGTCCCAGATCGAGGGGCCCCGGCCGTCGACGTCGACGGCCCCCTCGATCTGGTAGGCGGCGGTGGCGGCGCCGAAGACGAAGCCGGGCGGGAAGACCAGCCCGGTGGCGGTGGTCTCGCGGGTGTCGGTGGTGGTCACGCGGGTCTCCAGGTGGGGTGGCGCGTCAGTCGACGCGGGTGCCGGTGGTGGGGTCGAAGACGTGCACGGCGTCGGGCCGGGTCAGCACCCGGACGGTCGAGCCGACGGCCGGGGCCTCCCGGCTCGCGGTGCGCAGGACGACGTCGTCGACGTGCAGCGGGCTGTCGTCGGAGCCGGCGAGCCGGCCGTGCACGTAGGCGTCGGAGCCCAGCTGCTCGACGAGGGTGACGACGACGGGCAGGCCCTCGTCGCCCAGCACGAGGGACTCCGGCCGGAAGCCCACGGTGACCTGGCCGTTGCCGGCGGCGGCCCGGTCCAGCTGGGTGCGGGGCACCGGCAGGACGGCGTCGCCGACCCGGACCCCGCCCTCGACGGCGTCCCCGGTGACCAGGTTCATCGCGGGGGAGCCGATGAAGCCGGCGACGAAGACGTTGACCGGCCGGTCGTAGAGGTCCCCGGGCGGGGCGCACTGCTGCAGCACGCCGTCCTTGAGGACGGCGACCCGGTCGCCCATCGTCATGGCCTCGACCTGGTCGTGGGTGACGTAGACGGTCGTGGTGCCCAGCCGCTTCTGCAGCGCGGCGATCTGGGTGCGGGTCTGCACGCGGAGCTTGGCGTCCAGGTTGGACAACGGCTCGTCCATCAGGAAGACCTGCGGGGACCGGACGATGGCCCGGCCCATCGCGACGCGCTGCCGCTGGCCGCCCGAGAGCGCCTTGGGCCGGCGCTCGAGGTGGTCGGTGAGGTCCAGGATGCCGGCGGCCTCGCGGACCCGGGTGCCGATCTCGGCCTTGCCGACGCCGGCCAGCTTCAGGGCGAAGCCCATGTTCTCGGCGACGGTCATGTGCGGGTAGAGCGCGTAGTTCTGGAAGACCATCGCGATGTCGCGGTCCTTGGGCGGGGAGTCGGTGACGTCCCGGTCGCCGATGAGGACGGAGCCGGAGTCGACCTCCTCCAGGCCGGCGAGCATGCGCAGCGAGGTGGACTTCCCGCACCCGGAGGGGCCGACCAGGACCAGGAACTCGCCGTCGGCGATGTCCAGGTCCAGGGCGTCCACGGCGGGGCGGCCGGTGGCGGTGTACCGGCGGGTGGCGGCGGCGAAGGAGACGGTGGCCACGGGTCAGCTCTCTGTGGGGGAGGGGGTGGGGGTGGTTCGGACCGGTGTCATCCCTTGACCGCGCCCTGCATGATCCCGCCGACGATCTGCTTGCCGAGGACGGCGAAGACGATGAGGACGGGCAGGGTGCCGAGGATGGTGCCGGCCATGATCACGGCCCGCTGGGGCACGTAGCCCGAGCCCAGGCCGGCCAGGGCGACCTGCACGGTGGGGTTGGCCTGGGTGAGGGCGATGATCGGCCAGAAGAACTCGTTCCAGGCGGTCAGGAAGGTGAGCATCGCCAGCACGGCCATCGCCGGGCGGGCCACCGGGACGACGATCGACCAGAAGATCCGGTGGGTGGAGGCGCCGTCGACGCGGCCTGCCTCCAGCAGCTCGTCGGGCAGCGCCGAGGTCAGGAACTGGCGCATGAAGAAGACGCCGAACGCGCTGACCAGTGTGGGCAGGACGACCGCCTGCAGCTGGTTCACCCACTGCAGGTCCGCGATCATCATGAACAGCGGGATCACCGCGAGCTGGGTGGGCACCATCATCGTGCCGATCACCAGCGACAGCAGCAGTCCCTTGCCGCGGAAGCGCAGCTTGGCGAAGGCGAACCCGGCCAGCGTGCAGAAGAGCACCGTGCCGATCGTGATGCTGCCGGCGACGAGCACCGAGTTCAGGATCGCCTTGCCGATCGGTGCCTGCTCCAGGGCCAGCCCGAAGTTGGTGAACAGGTCGGCGTCGGGCAGGAACGGCGGCGGGGTCGCCGCGATCTCGGCGTTGGTGTGCGAGCCGGCGACGAGGGTCCAGTAGAGCGGGAAGACCGAGACCAGCGCGGTCAGGGTCAGCAGCACGTAGGTCACCGGGCCGGCCTTGCCGGACGTGGTGCCCCGGCCGCCGCGGCGGTCGGTGGGCCGGTCGACCGGCTGGACCGAGGTGGTCTCGGTCCCGGGGAGTGCGAGGGTCGCCATGCCGGTCTCCTACCGGTCGGCCCGGGCGCGGAGGCGGCCGACGACGGCGTTGGCCCCCACGACCAGGAGGATGATCAGGAACATGGCCCAGGCGGTCGTCGCGGCCTGGCCGATGTGGAAGTTGGTCCAGCCCTGCTGGTACATCAGCAGGCCGAGGGTCTGGTACTGGCCCGAGGACCCGCCCGACGTCGTCCCGTTGCCGGCGAAGAGCAGCGGCTCACCGAACAGCTGGACCGCACCGATGGTCGACACGACGATCGTGAAGAGGATCGTGGGCCGCAGCGACGGGATCGTGACGTGCAGGAACTGCTTCCACCGGCTGGCGCCGTCGATCTCGGCGGCCTCGTAGAGCTCGCCGGGGATGGACTGCATCGCGGCCAGGTAGATCAGCGCGTTGTAGCCGGTCCAGCGCCAGGTCACGATCACCGCGATGGCGATCTGGCTGGTCCAGGTGCCGGCCTCCCAGTCGACCCGGTCCAGGCCGACGGCCTCCAGCGCGGTGTTGATCAGGCCGTAGTCGCGGCCGAAGAGCTGGGCGAAGACCAGCGTGGCCGCAGCGATCGACGTCGCGTAGGGCATCAGCATCACGGTGCGGAAGAAGGTCCGGCCGCGGAGCTTGTAGTTGAGCAGGTGGGCCAGGCCCAGGGCCATGCACAGCTGGGGGACCGTGCCCAGGATGCCGATGGTCAGGGTGTTGCGGGCGGCGTTCCAGAAGAACTCGCTCTGCAGCAGGTTGCGGTAGTTCTCCAGCCCCACGAAGGTGCCGCCGTCGATGTCGGACAGGCTCGTGCGGTGCAGGGACACCCACGCGGTGTAGAGGAACGGGTAGAGGCTGAAGGCCGCGAAGACCAGGAAGAACGGGGCCACGTAGGCGTAGCCCCAGCGGTTGCGCGTGAGCGTGGTCCGGCGGCGGGCCGGCGGTGCGTCGGGGGTGGGCGGGTCGACGGGCACGGGCGCGGTGGTCGGCGCCGCGCTCGGACTCTGGCTCGCGATGGTCATGCGTGGCCTCGAGGTGGTCGGGAGCGGGTGGGGCGGGGTCCTGGGTGGGGTGTGCAGGTGCCCGGGAGCGGGTCGTCCGCTCCCGGGCACCGCGTCACGGTCCGGCGGGTGCCGGCGGGTCAGCCGCCGACGGCCTGCTCGGCGGCCTCGAGGGCGTTCTGGAAGGCCTCGTCCGGACTCGTCCCGTTGGTCGCCACGTCCGTCAGCGCGGTCGTGAAGGCCTCCTGGATCTGGGTGTCGTACGGCCCGATCGGGGTGCGCTGGATGTTGGCCGCGGACTGGCTGAAGATCTCCCCGGTCGGTGCGTCGCTGAAGTACGGGTCGGTGAACCCGACGACCGCGGGGTCCTCGGCGGCCTGCGGGCTGGACGGGAAGTGCGCCGCCTCGGTGAACACCCGGACCTGCTGCTCGGGTGCGGTCAGCCACTCGACGAGCTCGGTGGCCGCCTCGACGTTCTCCCCGTTCGAGGGGACGCCCAGCCAGGCGCCGCCCCAGTTGCTGGCGCTCTGCTCGGCGCCGGGCAGCGGGGCGATGTCCCACAGGCCCGCGCCCTCGTCACCCATCTGCGAGGTGATGTAGCCCAGCATCCAGGCGGGGCAGGCGATGGTGGCGAACGCGCCGTTGGAGAACGCGGCGTTCCACTCGTCGCCGAACTGGGAGAGGTTGGCCGTCAGGCCCTCCTCGGCCGCCTGGCTGGCGAAGCCCCAGGCGGAGTCGACGCCGTCGCTGTCGCCCGGGATCGGGTTGCCCTCCTCGTCGTTGTAGGCCAGGTCGCCCTGGTACACCGAGGAGGAGAAGATGCTGGCCGGGCTGTCGACGAACGCGCTGCCCGCGGGGGTGCCGGGGGCGGCCTGGTACTGCCGGGCGACGTCGAGGTAGTCGTCCCACGTGGACCAGAGCTGGCCGACCTGCTCGCGGTCGGTGGGCAGCCCCGCCTGGGCGAAGAGGTCGGTGCGGTAGCACATGGCCTGCGGACCGGAGTCCGTCCCGAGGCCCAGCACGCGACCGTCGTCGGTGGAGGCCTGGCCCCACTTCCAGTCGTAGAAGTTGCCCTCCAGCTCGTCGGCGTTGTCCAGCGAGGCGAAGTCGACGAAGGAGTCGGCGTGGTTGCGGGCGACGTCGGCGATGAAGCCGATCTCCAGGCCCTGGATGTCGTCCAGGCCGGAGCCGGCGGCCAGCCGGGTCTGCAGCGACTGGTAGTACGCCGCGGACTGGGCGATGTTGTTCTGCTCGATCGTGACGTTGGGGTGCAACTCCATGTACTCCTCGTAGAGGCCGGAGTTGTCCAGGTCCATCGTGCCGAACGTGCCCACGGTCAGGGTGACCGGAGCATCGGGGTCGTAGGGCTCGTCGCTGGCGTCGGAACCGCCGCACCCGGCGGTCAGCAGGGCGACGGCGAGGACCGCCCCGGTGAGCGCCTGAGCCCTTCGGGAGTGGGACATCGAACCTCCTGTGGAAGCCGCCGGGGCGGGGCATCGGTGCCCGCCGGCGGAAGCCGTGAGAACGCTCTCACGGGCTGGCACAGAGAGTGGTAGCCGTCACAGGGAACTGTCAAGGGTCTGTTCCGGAAATGTGAGAGCGCTTCCACGAAGCCCTTCCCAACGGGCCCCTGGTGCCGCACGATGGGTCTGCGGCCGACGGCGCCGTGACCAGGTCGGACGCCGGGAGGAGCACCGTGAGCAGCTCGAGCACCCGCACCGCCGTCCCCACGCTGGACGAGGTGGCGGTCCTGGCCGGCGTGTCGCGGGCGACCGTCTCGCGGGTGGTCAACGAGTCCCCGAGGGTCAGCCCCGAGGCCCGGGAGGCCGTGCACGCGGCGATCGCCGAGCTGCGGTACGTGCCCAACCGGATGGCCCGCAGCCTGGTCACCCGGCGCACCGACACCATCGCGCTGGTGCTCTCCGAGCCCAACAGCCAGGTCTTCTCCGACCCGTTCTTCGCCAGCATCGTGCACGGGGTCTCCGCCGCCCTGGCCGACACCGACCTGACCCTGGTGCTGCTCACCGCCCGGGACGCCCGCGAGCAGCAGAAGATCGGCCGCTACGCCCGGCAGGGCCACGTCGACGGCGTCGTCCTCATGTCGCTGCACAGCGAGGACCTGCTGCCCGACATCCTCAGCGACGCCGGCGTCCCGCTGGTGCTGTGCGGACGCCCCTACGACGGCCGGGCGGTGGCCTACGTCGACGCCGACAACGCCGGTGGCGCGGCCGTGGCCACCCGCTTCCTGCTCGAGCAGGGGCGACGGCGGATCGCCACGGTCACCGGCCCGATGGACATGATCGCCGGGGTCGACCGGCACGCCGGCTGGGCGCGCGCCCTCGCCGACGCCGGCCGGGCCGTCGATCCCGCGCTGGTCGCGCACGGGGACTTCACCGAGGCCGGTGGGGAGGCCGCGATGGCCCGGCTGCTGACCCAGTGCTCGGACCTCGACGCCGTCTTCCTGGCCTCGGACCCGATGGCCGTCGGGGCGCTGCGGGCACTGCGGGCGGCCGGACGACGGGTGCCCGAAGACGTCGCCGTCGTCGGGTTCGACGACGCCGCGGTGGCGCTGACCTGCGACCCGCCGCTGACCACCGTCGCCCAGCCACTGGACCGGATGACCCGCCAGCTCACCGAGCTGCTGATGGCCCAGATCGAGGGCACCGCAGGGCCCACGGAGTCCCGGGTGTGCGAGACCGAGCTCGTCCGGCGCGGCACGGCCTGACCTCGCCCGTGCGGGCCGGTGGCGTGCCCGCGGGGTGACCGCTCGTGGCGACACACCACGAGTCGGTGGGGTTCCGGTCCCGGACGTCGCCGTCGCCCCGCGTGTCGTGGTGCGCTCGGCGCCGAGACGCCGACCACGGTGCGGCAGGGGCCGGTGGCCCCGGACCCCAGGAGACCACTGCACATGGGCCGCCATGCCCCCCGCCCCGACGCCCCCCGCCCCGAGACACCACGCCCCGGCGCCGCCCGCCCGGACGCCGGCCCACCGGCCACGGGCGGGCACCGTGCCGCGGCCCGGCACGGCCGCCGGACCACCCGCCCCGGGCCGGCCGCCGTCGGCATCGCCGCGGCCACCGTGCTCGCGCTGGCGGCCGCGGCCTGGGTCGTGACCCGCCCCCGGGACGACGCGGCCGCCGCCCCGGCCGCCTCCTCCTGCCGGGTCGACGACACCGTCCGGGTCTCGGTGGTGCCCGAGGCCGGGGCGCTGGTGCGGCGCGTGCTGTCGGGGCCGATTCCGCTGGAGGGCGGGGGCTGCACGGTCGCCGAGGTCCGCACCCAGGAGCCGCTGCAGACGCTGGCCGCGCTGTCCGGTGGCGACGTCGCCGCGCAGCCGCAGGTGTGGGTGCCCGACGACGCGTCCTGGGGTGCCCGCGCGGGCGCTGCCGTCGCCTCCGACGCCGGGGTGCTGGGTCAGACCTCGCTGGTGCTGGCCACCAGCCGGGCGGTCGCCGACGCACGCGGGTGGACGGCCACCCCACCGACCTGGGCGCAGGCCCTGGACGGTCCCGGCGTCGCACTGGCCGACCCGCTGGCCGGCGCGGCGGGCCTGGTGGCGCTGGCGGCCGTGCAGACCGCGCTGGGCCCCGGGGACGCCGCCGACACCGCCGTCGCCCGCCTGGTGCTGGGTGCCGGGGGCGGGGCGTCCCCGGGCGCCGCGCTGGCCGACGCCGTCGCCGGCAGCACCACCGCGCCGGTCGCCGTCGTCACCGAGCGGGAGGTCGCCGCGGCCACCGCCGACGGCGCCGGCGACCTGGTGGTGGTCGTCCCCGCCGAGGGGGCGCCCGTCCTGGAGCTGCCCGTGCTGCGCACCGTCGCCGGCACCGACGACGCCGCGGCCGTCGACGCGGTCCTCGGCCGGCTGACCGACGCCGCACGCGAGGGCCGGGCCGTCCGCGCCGAGGGCTGGCGGGACGCCGACGGCCGCGGGCCCGACGACGACGCCGGCCCGCCCGCCGTGCTGCAGCTGGACGCAGCCACCCTGGACGCGCTGCCGGACCGGGTGGCCTCGCTGGTGACCCCGAGCCGGCTGCTGACCGTCGTCGACGTCTCCACCTCGATGGACGCCCCGGCCGGGGGCGGCACCCGCGCCACCCTCGCGCGCGACGCGCTGACCTCGGCGCTCTCGGTGCTGCCCGACCGCACCACCGGCGGGCTGTGGGTCTTCGCCGCCCGCCTGGAGGGGGACCGGGACTGGGCGGAGGTCCTGCCGATGCGGCCCTTCGGCACCGTGGTCGACGGCCGGGACCAGCGGGACCTGCTGGCCGAGGAGTTCGCCTCCCTCCCCGACCGGCTGTCCGCCGGCGGCACCGGGCTGTACGACACCGTGCTGGCCGCGGTCCGGTCCGCCCGGGAGGGGTTCGACCCGGCGACGGTGAACACCGTCGTCCTGCTCACCGACGGCACCGACGACGACCCGACCGGCCCGTCGGAGGCCGAGCTGCTCGCGACGCTGGCCGCCGAGGCCGACCCGGCGCGGCCGGTCCAGGTCGTCGCGGTCGGCCTGGGTCCCGACGCGGACCTGTCGGTGCTCGAGCGCATCGTCGGGGTGACCGGCGGGGCCGCGTACTCGGCCCAGGAGGCCGACGACCTGCGCGACGTCCTCGTCGAGGCGGTCCGCAGCCGGCCCTGAGCCCGGGGGGCCGCCCGTGGACCGGCCGTGGACCGGCCCAGGTCACGGCCCGGTCGCGGTCGGCGCGCGCCGAAACGCGCCGTTCACCGGCGCTGACTAGGTTCCCCCCATGGCGGACCTCTTCGACGGCTACCCCCTCGGGGAGCAGTGGGACGAGATGTTCGGCGCACCGGCCCAACCCAGGCCGCCCTACGCCGGGCTCTTCAGCTCCCTGCAACCCATGTCCGGGGAGGAACTGGCCGCGCGCGCCGACGTGCTGAGCCAGACCTACCGCGACGCCGGGGTCACCTTCGCGCACGCGGGGGAGGAGCAGCCCTTCCCGCTCGACATCGTGCCGCGGGTCATCGGCTCCGACGAGTGGGCGCACATCGAGCGCGGCGTCGCCCAGCGGGTGCACGCCCTCGAGGCCTTCCTGGCCGACGTCTACGGCGCCGGGCAGGTGTTCGCCGACCGCATCGTGCCGCGCAGCGTGATCACCACCAGCGCGCACTTCCACCGGGCCGCGCACGGGCTGGTCCCGCCCAACGGCGTCCGGGTGCACGTGAGCGGCATCGACCTGGTCCGCGACGAGGCCGGGGACTTCCGGGTGCTGGAGGACAACCTCCGCAGCCCCTCCGGGGTCAGCTACGTCATCACCAACCGGGCCGCGATGAGCCAGGTGCTGCCCGAGCTGTTCGGCGACCACCGGATCCAGCCCGTCGCGGACTACCCGACCAAGCTGCTCGCGGCGCTCAAGGCGTCGGCGCCCTCGACGGTCGGGGACCCGACGGTCGTCGTCCTCACCCCGGGCGTCTACAACTCCGCCTACTTCGAGCACGCCCTGCTCGCCCGCCAGATGGGCGTCGAGCTGGTCGAGGGCCGCGACCTGGTCTGCTCCGGCGGCCAGGTCAGCATGCGGACGACGGACGGCCAGCAGCGCGTGGACGTCATCTACCGGCGCATCGACGACGAGTTCCTGGACCCGGTGCACTTCCGGTCGGACTCGGTGATCGGCTGCGCGGGCGTCCTCAACGCCGCCCGGGCCGGCCGGGTGACCATCGCCAACGCCGTGGGCAACGGCGTCGCCGACGACAAGCTCATCTACACCTGGGTCCCCGACCTGATCCGGTACTACCTGAACGAGGAGCCGGTGCTGGCCAACGCCGACACCTACCGCCTGGACGACGCCGACGCCACCGAGTGGGTGCTGTCGAGCCTGGACCAGCTGGTGCTCAAGCCGGTCGACGGCTCCGGCGGCAAGGGCATCGTCATCGGCCCGCGCGCGGACGAGAAGACCCTCGCCGAGCTGGCCGTGAAGGTGCGCGCCTCCCCGCGGGACTGGATCGCGCAGAAGCCGATCGGGCTGTCGACGTCCCCGACGCTGATCAACGGCAAGATCGCGCCCCGGCACGTGGACCTGCGGCCCTTCGCGGTCAACGACGGCACCGACGTGTGGGTCCTGCCCGGCGGGCTGACCCGGGTCGCGCTGCCGGAGGGCGAGCTGGTGGTCAACTCCAGCCAGGGCGGTGGCTCCAAGGACACCTGGGTGATCTCCGGACCGCGCCCGGCCACCGAGGCGCCCCCGGCCGACCGCACCCAGATCGAGTTCACCACCGCGGACCTGCCGGCCGAACCGCCGGCCCAGGACCCGGGCCCGGCCAACGACAACGCGATCGCCCAGGGCCAGCAGCAGCAGCAGGGCCGGGAGCCGGAGGCCCTCTTCCCCCTCGACACCCGCGAGCTCGCGCCGAGCCTCCGGAAGGGGCCGTAATGCTCAGTCGCATCGCCGAGTCGCTGTTCTGGATCGGCCGCTACGTGGAGCGCGCCGACGACACCGCCCGCATCCTCGACGTGCACACCCAGCGGCTGGTCGAGGACCCGTGGATCGACGAGCAGCGGGCCTGCCACAACCTGCTGGCGCTGATGGGCGTGCCCTGCCCGCTGGAGGAGGCCGACACCGAGCGGGTGCTGAGCACGCTGGCCTTCGACCGGGTGGCGCCCAGCTCCATCGTCGGCGCGCTGTCCGCGGCCCGGGAGAACGCCCGCGGTGCCCGGGAGGTGCTGTCGGCGGAGATCTGGGAGTCGCTCAACGTCACGCACAACGCGCTGCCCCAGCAGCGCACCATGGCCCGCCGGTACGGCCCGCACTCGCTCTACCGGTTCGTCCGGGAGCGCTCGGCGATGGTCTTCGGCCTGGCCGACGCCACGATGAGCCGGGACGAGAGCTGGCTGTTCCTCATCCTGGGCCGCTCGCTGGAGCGGGTCGACATGACCAGCCGGATGCTGTCCACCCGGGTCCTGGCCGGGGACGCCGCGCCGTCCTGGACGCTGGTGCTGCGCTCGACCGGGGCCTACGAGCCCTACCTGCGCACCTACCGGGGCGCGGTGAACTCCAGCCGGGCGGCGGAGTTCCTGCTGCTGGACCGGCTCTTCCCGCGCTCGGTCTTCGCCGCCCTGGAGCAGGCCGAGGGCTGCCTGGCCGAGCTGGAGCGCTCCAACGTCCGTGACGGACACCGGATCGGTGTCTCCGGGGAGGCACACCGCATCGTCGGGCGGGCCCGCACGATGCTGGAGTTCATGGGCACCGACGAGATCCTGGCCAAGCTGCCCACTCGTCTCGACGAGCTGCAGCGCACCTGCTCGGCCGCCAGTGAGGCCGTCACCAGCAGGTTCTTCACCGAGCAGGCGCCCCAGGTGTGGGTGCCGGAAGGCGTGGGGTGACCCCGGTGGGGCAGCACCAGTCGCAGGGGCCCGTCGTGCGGGCCTCCTCCGTGCAGACCGGGCAGCAGGCCGCCCAGTCGCAGTCCCAGGTCGCACCGACGCCGGACCGGTGGCGGCTGCAGGTCGTGCACCGGACCCGGTTCCGCTACGGCGGTCCGGTCCGGACCTCCTACAACGAGGCCCGGATGACCCCGGAGAACACCACCCGGCAGACCACCCTGCGCTCGCGGGTGGAGATCGAGCCGGCGGCCACCGTGCACGCCTACCGGGACTACTGGGGCTCCACGGTCACCGCGTTCGACCTGCACGGCCCGCACACCGAGCTGGCCGTCGTGGCCACCTCCGTGGTCGAGGCCGGGCTCGAGCCCGACCCGGCACCGGTCGTGGACTGGGCGCAGCTGGCCACCGCCGACGTCGTCGACCGGTTCGGGGAGATGCTGCGCCCCACGCCGTTGACCGCGATGGACGCCCCCGTGGTCCGCGCCGTCCGGGACGTCGTCGGGGACGCCGACCCGCGGGAGGCCGGGCACCGGGTGTGCCGCTTCGTGCACGACCACATGCAGTACCTGTCCGGGTCGACCAACGTGAAGACCAACGCCATGCAGGCGTGGACGTCGGGCAAGGGCGTCTGCCAGGACATGGCGCACGTGTCCGTCGGGCTGCTGCGTGCGCTGGGCATCCCGGCGCGCTACGTCTCGGGCTACCTGCACCCCCGCCCCGACGCCCCGGTCGGCGAACCGGTCAAGGGCGAGAGCCACGCCTGGGTCGAGTGGTGGGACGGCAGCTGGACCGGCTACGACCCCACGAACGTCGTGGAGATCGGCACCCGCCACGTGACGCTGGGTCGCGGCCGGGACTACAAGGACGTCCCGCCGCTCAAGGGCATCTTCTCCGGCCCGCGCAGCGAGGGGCACTCGGTCGTCGTGGAGGTCACCCGGCTGGCCTGACCCGGGCACCGCCGTGTGACCTGCACGAACGCGACACGATCTGTTGTCACACAGCCTCCGGACCGACGGTCGTCGGGTGGGGCACGCTGCCTGCGGTCGGGCGCCACGTCGGCGCCCGTGAGGCGGGGAGTGCGCGTGCGGACGAGTTCGACGACGAGGGCGGCCGCGGTGGCGCTCAGCCTGGGGCTGCTGCTCACCGGCTGCGAGACCGGCGGCGAGGAGGTCCCCGAGGAGACCGGTGCGGCCGCGGGCGAGGGCTGGACGGTGATGCTCTACTCGATGGCCGACACCGACCTGGAGGCCGCGCTGCTGGGTGACGTCGGCGAGCTCGCCGGGGTCGGGTCGCAGGGCGAGCTGAAGATCGAGGCGCTGGTCGACCGGGCCGCCTCGGACGAGGAGCCCAGCTACAGCGGTGCCGACCTGCTCGACGCCGGCGCCTGGTCGGGGGCCCGCACCTTCTCGGTGCAGCCCGACAGCCTGGAGCTGCGCGAGGACCTGGGTGACGTCGACACCGCCGACCCGCAGGTGCTGGCCGACTTCATCGCCGCCAGCGTCGAGGCCTCGCCGTCCGAGCACTACGCGCTGGTCCTCAGCGACCACGGGGCGGGCTGGCCCGGCGTCGGCGCCGACGAGTCCGCCGGCCAGTCCACGATGGACCTGGCCGGACTGCAGACCGGCATCTCCGACGGCCTGGCCGCCGCCGGGCTGGACCGGCTGGACCTGGTGGGCTTCGACGCCTGCCTGATGGCCACCTACGAGACCGCCGCCACGATGGCCCCGCTGGCCGACCGGATGATCGCCTCCGAGGAGCTCGAGCCCGGACACGGCTGGGACTACGCCGCCTTCGGCGTCCTCACCGACCCCGCGACCGACGTGGACACCCTGGGCCGGGCCGTCGTCGACGGCTTCAACGCCCAGGCCACCGCGGAGGACACCGTCGACCAGACGACGCTGTCGCTGATGGACCTCACGCAGCTGCCCGCCCTGGACGAGGCGATGACGGCGCTGGCCGGGGTGCTCACCGACCGCGCCGCCGACCTGTCCCCGGCCGTCGGCAGGGCCCGCTCGACGACGCTGGCCTTCGGTGCCGACCCCGACCCCTCGCGGTCCACCGGGCAGGTCGACCTGGGGCAGCTGGCCGGTGAGATCAGCGTCGCCGCCCTCGACGTCGCCGACGAGGCCGACGCCGTGACCCGGGCACTGGGCGACGTCGTCACCTACCAGGTCGATGGCAAGGCCTACCTGGGCGCCACCGGGATGAGCGTCTACTTCCCGGCGGAGGCCGAGTACTACGCGCCGGCCTACGCCGACGTCGTCGCGGCGGGTGCCTGGTCGGCGTTCCTGGACGCCTACTACGGCGCGGGTCAGGCGGTGCCGGAGGGCGACCAGCCCGCGTTCGAGACCGGGGACGGGCTCAGCGTCGCCTTCGACGCCGACGGCCTCACCGTCTCCGCGCCGCTGGCCGCCACCGGCGCCGCCTCGGCCCGGGTCGTCTACGGCCAGCGCCAGGACGACGGGTCGCTGCTCATCACCGGTGACGAGGAGGGCACCGTCGGCGAGGACGGCACCGTCTCGGGGTTCTACGACCTGACCGGGTTCACCATCACCGACGGCCAGGACACGATGGACGCCTACCTGTCCCTGGACAGCGACGAGGACTCCCCGCTGTTCACCGTGACCGTGCCGCTGGACTACGTGGCCCCCGGTGGCAGCCGGGACGCAGCCGAGCGCATCCGGCTGTCGATCACCATCGACCAGGACGCCGGTGAGGTGACTTCGGAGGCCTACTACGCCGAGTCCGGTGACGGCCTGTTGGCCGAGTTCACCCCGGACCCGGAGGGCCTGGTCTTCACCCTGCTCCAGGCCGAGGACGGCTCCTGGGTCTCCCCGGAGGGACCGGGCCTGTTCGCCGACCTCCCGGGCCTGCAGTACGGGTTCGACCGGCTCCCCTCGGGGACGGCGCTGTACGTCGCGCTGCTGGTCGCCGACTTCGCCGGCAACGAGACCGCCCTGGACGCCGAGGTCACCGTCCCCTGACCTGACGCCCGACCGCGAACGGCCTCCCGCACCGGTGACGGTGGGGGAGGCCGTTCGTGCGCGCGGGGGTGGTCAGGGGGTGCGGCGACCGGCGTCCGGCAGGAGCAGTCGGGCCGGGAGGCCGGCGGCCTCGCCCGCGGGCGTCATCGGCGGCTGGCGCTCGACCGACGGCGGGACCCGGGCCCGCCAGGCGTCGGACTGGGCGGACAGCCACGCGTCGCCCAGGTCGGTGAGCCGGCCGTCGCCGCGCAGCGGTGCCCAGCCCAGCCCGATGCGGACCGCGTCGGCGGTCGCGACCAGGCGGGTGCCGATGCGGCGACGGCGGTACCGGGCGGCCACGTACACCTGGTCGACCGCGCCGGAGGTCGGGGACCAGCGCACCGCGCCCACCTGGTCGGCCCAGGTGACGCCGGCGGTGGCCAGGTCGTCGACCCCGACGACCCGTCCGTCGGGGAGCGCGTCGGTGGAGAAGGCCACCAGGTCCACGGCGTCCCCGCTCCCGGCTGGCCCGAGGGCGAACCAGAGGTGCGGGGAGCCGGGCGCCAGGTCGGGGGACACCCGCACCAGGGCGGGCACGTGCCCCTCGTCGTGTACGTGCGCCTCGGCCAGCCATCCGGCCGGGTGCGCCGGGGGGCCGGGCAGGTCCACGACCGTCCCGTCGGGGAAGCCGGGACCGGCCACGGACACCAGGACGCTGCGGCCCTCGGGTGTGCGGTGCCGGCCGTACCAGACCGCGGTCCCGAGGGTCCGCGGCCTGCCCGCAGGGGTCACGCCCGCTGACGCCGCCGGCCGGTGGCCACGGTGAGGGCGGCGCCGGCGCCCAGGGCGAGGACGCCGAGACCGACCAACGGGCCCACCTCGGCGCCGGTCGTCGCCAGGGCGGGCGACCCGGCAGCGGACACGGCAGCGGACACGGCGGCGGACACGGTGAACGTCGCGGTCGAGGTCGCGCCGCTGGTCAGGCCGGTCGCGGTGACGGAGTGCGGGCCCGCCTCCAGGCCCGCGGGGAGGGTGAAGGTGAAGGTCGCGACGCCCTGGGCGTCGGCCACCACGGTGCCCAGGTCGACGGGGGTGGAGAAGAGGGTGCCGCGCACCGTCTCGCCGGGGGTGAAACCGCTCGCCGTGATCGTCTGCTGCCGGCCGGCGGCGACGGTCGCCGCGGCGACCGTGGCGGCGCCCGGTGTCGTCGTGGGCGCAGCGGTCGTGGGCGGCGTGCTCGTGGGCGGGGTGACGACGGGCGGGGTGACGACGGGCGGGGTGGTGTCGGCGACCGTCAGCCGCAGCGGCGCGTCGCGCTCGGTGACGGTGGCCGCGGCCGGGACCGCGAACGGGTGGGCGGCCGAGGCCGGGGCCGGGATGCCGCCCGGGCCGCGCGTCTGCACGACGAGGTGGTCACCGGGCAGGTACCCGCCGTCGAAGGTCGCGCGGCCGTCGGCCCCCGTGGTCGCGGTCACCGGGGTGGAGCCCGGTGCGCAGGTCCCGGCCGTGGCAGGGCACAGGGTGAACTGGGCGCCGGCCAGCGGGCCGCTCCCGGTCAGGGCGACGCCGAGGGTGCGGTAGCCGTGCCGCACGGGCAGTTCCAGCGCGCTCCCCCCGGGGCCCGCGGGAGCCGCCCCGGCCGGGGTGTACCCCGGGACCGTGATCGGTGTGGTCGGCACCAGCAGCTGACCGGAGGCCGGCAGACCGACCAGCGTGGCGGTGAAGACCGAGTCGTCCGGCAGGTCGGCCACGATGCCGACGGAGGGACCGGCGTTCGTCGTGGGGATCGCACTGCCGGCCGGGAAGACGCAACCGCCGCTGCCGACGAAGGTGCAGACGGCCGATGCCGTGGACGGGACGCCGAGCTGCTGGCTGAAGCGGAGCTCGACCTGGGCGCCGGTCAGGGCCAGGACCCGACCGGCGGGCAGGACGTCGGGTGTCAGCGTGAGGTGCAGCTTGCCGGTGCCGAAGCTGGCCCCGGCCGGGGTGGCCGCCTGCGGTGCCCCCTCCGTGTCGGCGGCCGCCCGGGACGTCAGCACCTCGGCCGGTGCCGCCTGCGACTCCGACGGGGAGGACACCGGGCTCGACGGGTCGGACACCGGCGTCGGCGCCTCCTCGGCCAGCGCGCCCGGGGCCACCGCCGTCCCCAGCGCCAGCGTGCCGAGCACCAGGGCACTCAGGCGGGCGGTGCGGGGCAGGGCACCGCGAGCAGCGACGAGCATGGGAGTACCTCTTCCGGACGGGCGTCGCCGTCCGCACGGCGCATCACGCAGAGCATGCGGTGCGACACGCGGCATCACGGTCACCGCCACGGCGTGTCGCGGTGTGGACGTGCTGGTCGGAGCGGTCGTCGGCGAGGTGGCACCGACCTGGGAGACTCGAGTCCTCATGACGACTCCGCTCAACCTGGTCTCGCTC
Source organism: Modestobacter sp. Leaf380 (assembly GCF_001424485.1). GTDB lineage: Bacteria > Actinomycetota > Actinomycetes > Mycobacteriales > Geodermatophilaceae > Klenkia. Next base: position 649,468 of record NZ_LMQC01000012.1, on the reverse strand, counting down.
GAACGCGTCTCCAAGGCCCACGGCACGACCTCCCTGCTCGACGACGTCTCCCTCGGCATCTCTGCCGGTGAGCGGATCGGCGTCGTCGGGCGCAACGGCGGGGGCAAGTCGACGCTGCTCTCGGTGCTCACCGGCGTGGAACCCCCCGACTCGGGCCGGGTCACGATGCGCAACGACATCGCGATGGGCGTGCTCGACCAGGCGGGCACGCTGCCCGAGGGCACGACCGTCCACGACGTCGTGCTCTCCGGGTACGCCGCGGAGCACGAGTGGGCCGCCGACCCCGCCGTCCGCTCGGTGCTGACCGGCCTGGAGCTGGACCGGCTCGGCCTGGACGCACCCGTCGCCCCGATGTCCGGTGGCGAGCGCCGCCGGGTCGCCCTCGCCGCCCAGCTGGTCCGCCCGCTGGACCTGCTGGTCCTCGACGAGCCCACCAACCACCTGGACGTCGAGGGCGTCGCGTGGCTGGCCGAGTACGTCAAGCAGCGCGCCGGCGGCATGGTGGTCGTCACCCACGACCGCTGGTTCCTCGACGAGGTCTGCACGACCACGTGGGAGGTCGCCGACGGCTCGGTCTACGCCTACGACGGCGGCTACTCCGCCTACACGCTGGCCCGCGCGGAGCGCGCCCGGATCTCCAGCGTCACCGAGGAGCGCCGGCTCAACCTGGTCCGCAAGGAGCTGGCCTGGCTGCGCCGTGGCCCGCCGGCCCGGACCAGCAAGCCCAAGTTCCGCATCGACGCAGCCCAGGCGCTGATCGCCGACGAGCCGCCGGCCCGGGACAAGCTGGCGCTGGCGAACTTCGCCGCCCGCCGGCTGGGCAAGACCGTCTTCGAGCTCGAGCACGTCGACTACGCCGTCCCCACCGAGGACGGGCCGCGCTCGCTGTTCCGCGACCTGGACTGGAACGTCGGCCCGGGCGACCGGATCGGCATCGTCGGGGTCAACGGCGCGGGCAAGACCTCGCTGCTCAAGATGCTGGTCGGGGAGAACGAGCCCGATGCGGGCGCGGTGAAGACCGGGCAGACGGTCTCGCTGGCCTACCTGTCCCAGCACGTCACCGAGCTGCCGCCCAAGGCGCGCGTGCTCGAGGCCGTGCAGGACGTCGCCCGGGTCGCCCGGCTGGGCAACCAGGAGATCTCGGCGTCCACGCTGGCCGAGCGCTTCGGCTTCGCGGCCAGCCGGCAGTGGACCCCGGTCGGAGACCTCTCCGGTGGTGAGCGGCGGCGGCTGCAGCTGCTGCGGCTGCTGATGGCGGAGCCCAACGTGCTGATCCTCGACGAGCCGACCAACGACCTGGACATCGACACCCTCACCGCGCTGGAGGACCTGCTCGACGGGTTCCCCGGCACGGTGCTGGTGGTCAGCCACGACCGGTACTTCGTCGACCGGGTCTGCGACACCGTGGTCGCGCTGCTGGGCGACGGCTCCCTCGCGCAGCTGCCCGGCGGGGTCGAGGAGTACCTGCGCCGGCGGGCCGCCGGCGGTGCCCCGCTGACGACCGCCTCCGGTGGTCAGTCCGGCGACCTGTCGACGACGGCCCGGCCGGCCGTGTCCGCGGCCGATGCGCGGGCCGCCCGCAAGGAGGCCTCCAAGCTCGAGCGACGGATGCTCAAGCTGGACGGCGAGGAGAAGAAGCTGCACGACCAGCTGGCCGCCGCGGCCACCGACCACGCCAGGGTGGCCGAGCTCAACGTGCAGCTGCTGGCCGTGCAGGCCGAGAAGGAGCAGGTCGAGAGCGACTGGCTGGCCGCGGCGGAGCTGGCCGAGGCCTAACGCGCGTCCTGGCGGGCCCCGCCCCGGGTGGGGGCCGCCGGGCGGTGCTCGTCGTGGTGGCACCGCTGCTGGTGGGCCAGGACGTCGGCCAGCCGCAGCCGACGGTGGCTGCCCGGCTGGTCGTAGGGGATGGCCCCGTGGTCCAGCAGGCGCACCAGGGTCGGCCGGCTGACGCCGAGCAGGTCCGCCGCCTCCTGGGTGGTGAGCAGCTGCTCGTGCCTGCTCAGGGTCACCGCGGCGCCGTCGGCGAAGGCGTCGGCGACGAACTGCAGCGCCTCGTCGAGCTCGGCGGGCAGCTCCACCTCGGTCCCGTCGGACCCGCGCAGCACCCACGGCCCCGGCGGCAGTGCCGCCAGGTGTGACCGGGGCGGCAGCACCGTCGACTCGCGCAGGTGGTGGTCCACGGGGCAGACTGTAAATCGAACGAATCGAACGCGCGCGTCCTGAGCCCGTCCGGCGGCGCCGACAACCCTCTGGAGACCCGTGGGCCTGCTGCTCCTCGCACACCTGGTGGCCGCCGTCCTGGCGCCGCTGCTGGTGCGCTGGTGGGGCCGCTCCGCCTACTACGCACTCGCCCTGGTGCCCGCGGCCGGCTTCGTGTGGCTGGCCACCCGGCTGTCCACCGTCCTGGACGGCGGCACCGTCGAGGAGCGGACCACCTGGATCCCGGCGCTGGACCTGCACGTCACGCTGCGGCTGGACGCGCTCGCGCTGGCCGTCGCGGCGCTGGTCACCGGGGTCGGTGCGCTGGTCTTCGTCTACTGCGCCCGGTACTTCGAACGCGACGACGAGGGGCTCCGCCGGTTCGCCGGTGTCCTGATGGCGTTCGCGGGCTCCATGCTGGGCCTCGTCGTCGCCGACGACATGCTGCTGCTGTACGTGTTCTGGGAGCTGACCACGGTCTTCTCCTTCCTGCTGATCGGTGGCAGCGGTGCCAAGGTGGCCGGCCGCCGCGCCGCGCAGCAGGCGCTGATCGTCACCACCGCCGGCGGCCTGGCGATGCTCGTCGGGCTGGTCATGGTCGGCCAGGCCAGCGGCAGCTACCTGCTCAGCGAGGTCGTCGCCGACCCGGGCACCGGCCCCGTCGTCACCGTGGGGGTGCTGCTGGTGCTGGCCGGCGCGGTGACCAAGTCGGCGATGGTGCCCTTCCACTTCTGGCTGCCCGCCGCCATGGAGGCCCCCACCCCGGTCAGCGCGTACCTGCACGCCGCCGCGATGGTGAAGGCCGGCATCTACCTGGTCGCCCGGCTGGCCCCCGGCTTCGCCGACACCCCGGGCTGGAAGCCGGTGGTCGTCGGACTGGGCCTGGCCACCATGCTGCTGGGCGGCTACCGGGCGTTGCGCCAGTACGACCTGAAGCTGCTGCTGGCCTTCGGCACCGTCAGCCAGCTGGGCTTCCTCATGGTGCTGGTGGGCAGCGGCAGCCGGGAGGCCGCCGCCGCCGGGATCGCCATGCTGCTGGCGCACGGGCTCTTCAAGTCCACCCTCTTCCTCTCCGTCGGGGTCATCGACCACACCTGCGGCACCCGCGACCTCCGCGAGATCTCCGGCCTGGGCCGCCGGGTCCCGGTGCTCGCCGTCATCGCCGGCCTGGCCGGCGCCTCGATGGCCGGGCTGCCGCCGCTGCTGGGCTTCGTGGGCAAGGAGGCGGCGTTCACCGCCTTCCTGGACGGCGGCCTGGCCGACCGCACCTGGGCGCTGCTCACCCTGCTGGGCCTCGTCCTCGGCTCGGTCCTGACGGTGGCCTACACCGCCCGGTTCCTCTGGGGGGCCTTCGGCACCGGCGGCTCGCTGCGGCACTGCGACGCCGACCGCCCGGCCCCCGAGCACCTGCACCGCCCCGGCCCGGCCTTCCTGGCCGCCCCGGCCGTGCTCGCCCTGCTCGGGCTGGCCGCCGGCCCGCTGAGCCCCGCGCTCGAGCCGCTGGTCGCCCGGTACGCCGACACCCTGCCGCTGGTCGCCGAGGAGGCCGAGTCCCTCGCCCTGTGGCACGGGCTGCAGCCGGCCCTGCTGCTGTCCCTGGTCACGGTCGGCGGCGGTCTGGCGCTCTTCACCGCCCGCGACCTCATCGCCCGGCTGCAGCGCCGGCTGGCCGTCGACGCCTCGGCCGACGAGGGCTACTGGCACACCATGCGCGGGCTGGACCGGGTCGCCCAGACCACCACCCGCCGCACCCAGCGCGGCTCGCTGCCCACCTACCTCGGCGTCATCCTCGTCGTGCTGGTGGCCCTGCCCGGCTCCGTGCTCGTCTTCCGGGCCCCGTGGCCGGAGGAGATGCGGCTGTGGGACACCCCGGTGCAGGCGCTGATCGGCGTCGTCGTCCTCGGTGCGGCCGCGCTCGCCGTCCGCATCCGGCAGCGGCTGTCCGCCGTCCTCGTCGTCGGCGTCACCGGCTACGGGGTCGGCGTCCTGTTCGCCGTGCAGGGCGCCCCCGACCTCGCGCTCACCCAGTTCCTGGTCGAGACGTTGACCCTGGTCACCTTCGTGCTGGTGCTGCGCAAGCTGCCCAAGGACATCTCCGACCGGCACCAGGCCAAGGAGCGCACCGCCCGCGGCCTGATCGCCGTCGCCGTCGGACTGCTCATGGGCGGGGTCGGCGTCGTCGCCCTCGGCGCCCGGACGGCGACCCCGGTCTCGGTGGACTACCCGCAGCAGGCCTACGAGTTCGGCGGCGGCGAGAACATCGTCAACGTCACGCTGGTCGACATCCGGGCCTGGGACACCATGCTCGAGGTCTCGCTGCTCGTCGTCGTCGCCACCGGGGTGGCCAGCCTGGTCTTCCTGCGCGAGCGCACCGGCGCGGTGGCCCGGGCCACGGACGCGGCCACCACGACGTCGGAGGCCAGGCGTGCCCCGCGGGACCGGTGGCTGGCCGCCAGTGCCACGCTCGCCCCGCAGCGGCGCTCGGTCATCCTCGAGGTCGTCACCCGGGTGCTGTTCCACACCATCGTCGTGCTCAGCGTCTACCTGCTCTTCAGCGGCCACAACGTGCCCGGCGGCGGGTTCGCCGGCGGCCTCGTCGCCGGTCTGGCGCTGGTGCTGCGCTACCTGGCCGGCGGCCGCTACGAGCTCGGTGAGGCCGCGCCGGTCGACCCGGGCAAGCTGCTCGGCGGCGGGCTCCTGCTGGCCGGCGGCACCGGCATCGCCGGCCTCGTGCTCGGTGCCGACGCACTGCAGACCACCATCCTCGAGCGCACCGTGCCGGTCCTCGGTGACGTCAAGCTGGTCACCTCGCTCTTCTTCGACATCGGCGTCTACCTGATCGTCATCGGCCTCGTCCTGGACGTGCTGCGCAGCCTCGGCGCGCAGATCGACGCCGACGACGAGGAGGACGACGACGAGGGCCCGCAGGAGGACGGCGACGGCAGCGGCAGCGGCGCCGTCGGGTCCGGCGCCGGTGGCCTCGCGGGGTCCGTCAGTGGCAGGGGCGCCCGGGACGACGGCCCGCACCCCGAGTCCCGCCAACCCGACCCGGCCGGCCAGGGAGGTGCCCGATGACCCCCACCGTGGTGTTGCCGGTGATCGTCGCCGGGCTGTACGCCGCCGGTGTCTACCTGCTGCTGGACCGCAGCCTGACCCGCGTGTTGCTGGGCTTCCTGCTGCTGGGCAACGCGACGAACGTCCTGCTGCTGTCCGCCGGCGGGGTGGCCGGTCTGGCGCCGATCCTGCCCGTCGACGACGAGTCGGAGATCAACGACCCGCTGCCGCAGGCCCTGGTGCTCACCGCCATCGTCATCACCTTCGGCATCTCGGCGTTCGTGCTGGCGATGATCTACCGCTCCTGGCGGCTGGTCCGCGACGAGGTCGTCCAGGACGACGCCGAGGACCTCCGGGTGGCCACCCGGGAGGAGATCGACGCCGACGAGCGCGACCCCGAGCTGCTCAGCCCGGCCGACCGGGGACCCGGCGACGGGTTCAGCGTCGAGGCCGGGCCGCACCCCGCCGACGGCACCCCCTCCGACGACGTCGGGCTGGAGCTGGCGCAGGTGGAGGCGGCCGAGAACGAGTCCGCGGAGGCCCGGGCGGTCGGCGACGTCCCACCCACCCGCGCCGGCGGGGAACCAGCACACCGGGAGGAGGAGCACTGATGGAGGACCTGATCCGGGTGCTCACCCCGCTGCCGGTGCTGCTGCCGCTGCTGGGTGCCGCCGGCGCGCTGTTGGTCGGCCGGCACCCGCACCTGCAGCGGGCACTGAGCATCGTCGTGCTCTCCGGCGTGCTGGCCGTCTCGGTGTCGCTGCTGTTCATGGCCGACGCGCAGGGCGCCACCTCGGTGTCCGTCGGTGGCTGGCCGGTGCCGCTGGGCATCGTGCTGGTCGTCGACCGGCTGTCGGCGCTGATGCTGGTCGTGGCCAACACCGTGACCCTCGGCGTGCTGGTCTTCGCCGTCGGCCAGGGTGTCGCCGACGGCGACGAGACCGACACCCCGCTGTCGATCTTCCACCCGACCTACCTGGTGCTCGTCGCGGGCGTGAGCAACGCCTTCCTGGCCGGGGACCTGTTCAACCTCTACGTCGGCTTCGAGGTCCTGCTGGCGGCCAGCTACGTGCTGCTCACCCTGGGCGGCACGGCCGGTCGCATCCGGGCCGGCATTACCTACGTGGTGGTCAGCCTGATGAGCTCGCTGGTCTTCCTGGCCGCGATCGGCCTGGTCTACGCCGCCACCGGCACGGTGAACATGGCCCAGCTCGCCGTCCGGCTCGGGGACCTGCCCGAGGGCACCCAGCTGCTGCTGCAGTCCATGCTGCTCGTCGCGTTCGGCATCAAGGCCGCGGTCTTCCCGCTGTCGGCCTGGCTGCCCGACAGCTACCCGACCGCCCCGGCGCCGGTCACCGCGGTCTTCGCCGGTCTGCTGACCAAGGTCGGCGTCTACGCGATCATCCGCACGAACACCCTGCTGTTCCCCGACGGGGCGCTGGACGACCTGCTGCTGTGGGCCGCGCTGGCCACCATGGTGGTCGGCATCCTGGGTGCGGTCGCGCAGACCGACGTCAAGCGGATGCTCTCCTTCACCCTGGTCAGCCACATCGGCTACATGGTCTTCGGCATCGCCCTGGGGACGACGGCCGGCTTCGCCGGGGCGATCTTCTACGTCGTCCACCACATCGCCATCCAGACCACGCTCTTCCTGGCCACCGGTCTGGTCGAACGACGCGGGGGGACGACGAACACCGAGAAGCTGGGCGGGCTGGCCAAGGCGTCCCCGTTGCTGGCGATCCTGTTCTTCGTGCCGGCGATGAACCTGGCCGGCATCCCGCCGCTGTCGGGCTTCATCGGCAAGCTCGGCCTGCTGGAGGCCGGCGTCGCCGTGGGCGGGGTGGGCCCCTACGTGTTGGTCGCCGGCGCCGTCGTCACCAGCCTGCTCACCCTGGTCGCCATCGCCCGCGTGTGGGGCCGGGCGTTCTGGCGCCCGCGCGCGGTGGACACCGCCGAGGAGGACGTCGCCGCGGTGCGCCCCGCGACCGGCACGGCGACCACCACCGAGGAGCTCCAGGCGGCCACGCTGCCGGTGACCATGGTGGCGGCGACCGCCGGGTTCGTCGCGATCACGGTCGCGATCACGGTCTTCGGCGGGACGCTCTACGGCGTCGCCGACCGGGCCGCGGCGGACCTGCTGGACCGCACGCCCTACCTGGAGTCGGTCTTCGGCGACCGGGTGATCGAGTGACCGCGCAGGTGACCCGGCTGCGCCAGCAGGTGCCTCTGCTGGTCTGGCTGGTGCTGGTCTGGATGCTGCTGTGGGGCACGTTCTCCTGGGCGAACCTGCTCTCCGGGACGGTGATCGCCCTGGTGATCACGACGCTGCTGCCGCTGCCGAGCGTGGAGACGACGGGCCGCTTCCGCCCGCTGGCCGCCCTCCGCTTCCTGGGGCGCTTCCTGGTGGACCTGCTGGTGTCCAGCGTCGAGGTGTCCTGGTTGGCGTTCCGGCCCGGCCGGCACCGCTCGGCGATCATCACCGTGCAGCTGCGCACCGACTCGGACCTGCTGCTGACCGTCATCGCCGAGGCGCTGTCGCTGGTGCCGGGCTCGCTGGTGCTGGACCTGGACCGCGAGCACTCGGTGATGGCGATCCACCTCGTGCAGGTGCGCGACCTGGAGCACGTGGAGCGGCAGCGGGCCAACGTGCTGGGCATGGAGGACCGCGTCGTGCGGGCCTTCGGCTCTGCCGCCGACATCGCCCGGCTCGACGAGCCCGGCACCACCACCCCGGAGACCGAGGGGACCGAGAGGATGAGCCAGCGGTGACCGTCGTCGCGATCGCCTGCTTCGCGCTGCTGGGTGGCGGCGCCGTGCTGATCCTGGCCCGGCTCGCCCTGGGCCCCTCGCTGCTGGACCGGGTGGTGTCCACCGACGCACTGCTCGTCACCATCGCCTGTGGCATCGCCGTCTACTGCGCGGTCTACCGGGACATCTCGCTGGAACCGGTGCTGCTGGTCGTGGCGTTGCTGGCCTTCGTCGGTTCGGTGTCGGTGGCCCGCTACATCGGCGGCATGCTGGTCTCCGCCGAGACCCCCACCGACGCCACCCCGTCCGACGCCGACCTGGCCGGCCACCCGGAGCCCGCCCCGTGAGCCCCGCCGACGTCGTCGCCTCGGTGTGCCTGGTCGCCGGCTGCTTCCTCTGCCTGACCGCGGGCCTGGGTCTCATCCGCTTCCCCGACGTCCTCAACCGGATGCACGCCGCCACCAAGCCCCAGGTGCTCGGCGTGCTGCTGGTGATGACCGGCGCCGTCATCCGTCTCGCCGGGCAGCCCATCGTCTGGATGCTGGTGCTGGTAGCCGTCTTCCAGCTGATCACCGCACCGGTCAGCGCGCACATGGTCAGCCGGATCGCCTACCGCCGCCGGCACGTCCGCCGCGACCTGCTGCTGGTCGACGAGCTGGGCCGCCCCGGCACCGCGCCCCCCACCCGCCCCCACCCCGAGCACCCCGAGGGCGACCCCGACGCCGACGAGCCCGCCGACGGCCCCGAGTCCGGCCCCCGCACCACCTCCTGACCCCCCCGAGCCGTCGCGAGGCCCCCGAGGTCGGTGTCGCGGCTCCGCGCCCGGTCCCGCTGGGTGGCTCAGCCGCCCAGCTGGTGGCTCAGCCGCCTCCGCTGGGTGGCTCAGCCGCCCAGCTGGTGGCTCAGCCGCCTCCGCTGGGTGGCTCAGCCGCCCAGCTGGTGGCTCAGCCGCTGTCTACGGTGGCTCATCCCCCCGGTAGGCGGCCCATCTCTGCGTCCCGGGCCGGACACGGCCGACCGTGCGCGGGTGGGTCTCGAAGGGCAGGAGGACCGGGACCGGGGCTGCCACCATGGTCGCGATCCGATGCGCCGTCTGCGCCCAGTCCCGGTGCACGTCGGAGGACGCCAGCCGGATGACGCGGATCCCCAGGGCACGCACCGCGTCCTCGGCTCGCTTCTCCTCCCACAGGACGGTGGAGGGGGCCCGACCGCGGTAGGGATCGGTCATCTTGACGCGGCCGTCGCACTCGATGGCGATGGCCTGCTCGGGCAGGTAGCCGTCCACCACCTTCAGGAGCGAGCCGGCCACCCGGATCTCCACCTGCAGCTGCGGTGCGGGGAGCCGTGCGCCCGTGTGGCGCACGCGCCACGCGGTCTCCAGCCACGACTCGGCGCGACCGTCGGAGAGGGCGACGGCCCGACGGGCAGCAGGCAGGCCCTTGATGGTGGGCTCGCGGACGAGCACCGCTTCGAGACCGTCCGCAGTCACCAGTCCCCGGAGCAACGCGTCGTCCAGTGCGGCGACCGCGTCGAGGACCGGCCAGCGTCGGGCGCAGTCCACCAGCGTGCGGGCGACCGTGGTGACCGGGAACGGACCCAGCGCGGTGACCTCGGCAGGAGGCAGTTCGGCCCGGTGGATGCGGTAGCCCCGTCCGTCCCGCCAGCGGTGCGGGTCGGTCAGCTGGAGGACCGGTGCACCCTCGTCGGGGACGAGGAGTCCGTGCAGCAACGCCGCCGTCCGACCGCTGGCGACCGTCTCGGGGCGGTGTAGTCGCCGGAGGAGGGCCAGCAGCTCCAGGTGCAGCCGGCGGCCCGCGGTGCTGGCTTCCAGCTCGGCTGTCGAGCAGTACTGCCCGCGGCGCAAGGCGGTCCAGTGCCTGCCCGCCAGCCGAGCCCGGATCTCCTCGTCCGTCCACCCGTCGGCGAGGGCGCGGCTGCGGCTGATCAGGAGGTCCGTCCACGATGCCAGCGGCAGGGTTGCGGTCACCCCGGGAGCATCACCGCGCCGAGCGGACACCGGAGCACGAACACTGCGGCTGTGGACGGACAGGCCTGATGTGGACGTCGACCTGCCCCACCGCCGAGCATGTGCAACCCACCGCGCTCATCACCCACCGGACTCCTCAACCACCCGGCTCAGCCGCCCAGCCGGGTGATGAGCCACCGTCGATGGGTGGTCGACCCCCAGCTGGACGGCTGAGCCACCCAGCAGGGACGGCGGCGGACGGGGTGCGCCGGACCGAGCGGTCCTACCTCAGCGCAGGGCGCGGTTGACGGCGCTGACCACCGCGCGGAGGGAGGCGCTGACGATGTTGGGGTCGATGCCCACGCCCCAGAGCACCCGCTCCCCGACGGCGCACTCGACGTAGGCGGCTGCACGGGCGTCGCCGCCGGAGGACAGCGCGTGCTCGGCGTAGTCCAGCACCCGGACGTCGACGTCGATGCCGTGCAGGGCGTCGACGAAGGCGGCGATGGGGCCGTTGCCGCGGCCGGTCAGGGTGACCGGGACGCCGTCGTCGACGAGCTCGACGGTCATCTCGTCGGGGCCGCCACCACCGGCGACGTGCCGGTGCCCGGCGAGGGACAGCCGACCCCAGGGCGCGTGCGCGTCGGGCAGGTACTCGGAGGAGAACGCCGCCCACATCTGCTCGGCGGTGACCTCGCCGCCCTCGTCCTCGGTGTGCCGCTGGACGACGGCGGAGAACTCGATCTGCAGCCGGCGGGGCAGGTCCAGCTGGTTCTCGGTCTTCATGATGTAGGCGACGCCGCCCTTGCCGGACTGGCTGTTCACCCGGATCACGGCCTCGTAGCTGCGGCCGACGTCCTTGGGGTCGATCGGCAGGTACGGCACGGCCCACGGGATGTCGTCGACGCCGACCCCGGCGGCCGCGGCGTCGGCCCGCATGACCGCGAAGCCCTTGTTGATGGCGTCCTGGTGGGAGCCGGAGAACGCGGTGTAGACCAGGTCGCCGCCGTAGGGGTGCCGCTCGTGCACGCCGATCTGGTTGCAGTACTCGACGGTGCGGCGGATCTCGTCGATGTCGGAGAAGTCGATCTGCGGGTCGATGCCCTGGCTGAACAGGTTCAGGCCCAGGGTCACCAGGTCGACGTTGCCGGTGCGCTCGCCGTTGCCGAACAGGCAGCCCTCGATGCGGTCGGCGCCGGCCCGGTAGCCCAGCTCGGCGGCGGCGACGGCGGTGCCGCGGTCGTTGTGCGGGTGCAGGGAGAGCACGACGGAGTCCCGGCGGCCCAGGTGGCGGTGCATCCACTCGATCTGGTCGGCGTAGACGGTCGGCTCGGCCATCTCGACGGTCGCCGGCAGGTTGAGGATCGTCGGGTTGTCCGGGGTGGGCTCCCAGACGTCGGTGACGGCGTCGCAGATCTCGACGGCGAACTCCAGCTCGGTCCCGGTGAAGGACTCGGGGGAGTACTCGTAGCGGATCTCGGTCTCGGGCATGCCCTCGGCCAGCTTGCGGACCAGTCGGGCGCCGTGGACGGCGATGTCGACGATGCCGGCCTTGTCGCTGTTGAACACGACCCGGCGCTGCAGCGTGGAGGTCGAGTTGTAGAGGTGCACGATCGCCTGCTTGGCGCCGACCAGGGACTCGAAGGTCCGCTCGATCAGCTCGTCGCGGGCCTGGGTCAGCACCTGGATGGTGACGTCGTCGGGGATCAGCCCCTCGTCGATCAGCTGCCGGACGAAGTCGAAGTCGGTCTGGCTGGCGGCCGGGAACCCGACCTCGATCTCCTTGTAACCCATCCCGACCAGCAGCTCGAACATGCGCCGCTTGCGGTCGGGGGTCATCGGGTCGATCAGCGCCTGGTTGCCGTCGCGCAGGTCGACGGCGCACCAGCGGGGCGCGGCGGTGGTGGTCGCGGCCGGCCAGGTGCGGTCGGGCAGCTCGACGCCGGTGAACGGCGCGTACTTGCCGATCGGCATCGGCGAGGGCTGCTGGGTGTTGCGGGTGTGCGGGTGGGTGCTCATGGGTCTGCTCTCCGGGTGTGCCGTGGTGTGTGGTCCGGCAGCGCGGTGGAGACACGCGCGATCACCGCGGCGAGGGAGCCGACCTAGGAGAGGGCCTCGCCGCGGCACGTAAGGAGGAGGCTGCCGCGCACGTCGGACACGGTAGCAGCGTCGGCGCCGCGGGATGTGAGGATCACCGGTGTGACGGTCTTCCTGCTGGTCGCGGGCCTGGTCCTGCTGGTGGCGGGCGGTGAGCTGCTGGTCCGTGGGGCGAGTGGGCTGGGTCGGGCGCTGGGGGTCTCCCCGCTGGTCGTCGGCGCGACCCTGGTGGCGACGGCCACGTCGGCCCCGGAGCTCGCGGTGTCCGTCGACGCGACGCTGTCGGGGTCGCCCGGCCTGGCGGTCGGCAACGCGGTGGGCAGCAACACCGTCAACATCCTGCTGGTGCTGGCGGTCGCCGCCCTGATCCGCCCGCAGTCCGGGGCGCGGACGCTGCTGCGCTTCGACCTGCCGGTCGCCCTGGGCCTGGCGGTCCTGCTGCTCGTGCTGGGTCTGGACGACGAGCTGGGCCGCCTGGACGGCGCCCTGCTGGTGGTCGGACTGGTCGGCTACCTGGCGCTGTCGGTGGTCCGGGGACGGCGGGCGGACAGTGGGGCGGCGACGACGGAGGAGGCTCCCCGTCGGCCGCTGCGGGACGGCGTCTCGGTGCTGGTCGGCGTCGGGCTGCTGGTGCTCGGTGCCCGCTGGCTGGTCGACAGCGCCAGCGAGATCGCCGCCTCGCTCGGCCTCAGCGACCTGGTGATCGGGTTGACCGTCGTGGCGATCGGCACGGCGATGCCCGAGATCACCACTGCGGTGGTGGCCGCGCTCAAGGGCGACACCCAGCTGGCGGTCGGCAACGTCGTGGGCAGCAACGTGGCCAACCTCGGCCTCGTGCTGGGCGTCCCGGCGTTGCTGGTGCCCGGGGGGATCGCGGTCGACCCGGCGGCCGTGCGCTTCGACGTCCCGGTGATGATCGCGGCGACTCTCGCGCTGGCCGTGGTGCTCTACACCGGGTCGCGCGTCAGCCGGTCCGAGGGGGCGGTGCTGCTGGCCTGGTTCGTGGCCTACACCGCCTACCTGGTGCTGGACTCCGCCGACCACGACGCGGTCGGCCCGTTCAGCCTCGTGCTGCTCTGGTTCTGCCTACCGGTCACCGTCGTCGGTGCTGCCGGGTTCGCCGTCCGGGAGGCCCGCACGGTCGGCTGAGACCCGGGTGCCCGGGGCGAAGGGGGCACCGGACAGCCGCGCCGCCTGGCCGATCTCGAAACCGGCGATGGGCACGGTGAACAGCTGCAGCGCGATCGACAGCAGCAGTACGACCACTGCGGCTGGACCGGGGTCCAGCACGACCACGCCGAGCAGCACCATGACCAGGCCCAGCCCGCCGGCCTTCGCGACGGCGTTGGTGCGGTTGTAGAGGTCGGGCAAGCGGACGAGGCCGATGCCGGCGACCAGCATCAGCAGCACGCCGGTCAGCAGCAGGACGTCACCGAGCACGGTCTGCACGCTCATCGGGACCGTCCGACCACGAGCCGGGCCAGCGCCACGGTGGCCAGGAAGCCGACCAGCGTGCCGATCAGCACCAGGTCCAGCAGTGCCGGGGTCTGCAGCCGGACGGCGAGCAGGGCCACCGCGCACAGGGTGACCAGGAACCCGAAGTCCACGGCGAGCACCCGGTCGGCGTCGGTCGGCCCGACGACGGCCCGAACCGCGGCCACCAGCAGGCACAGCGCCAGCAGCACCAGCGCGCCGTCGAGCACCAGGTCCTGGGCGATCACGCGTCGCCTCCCGTCCCGCGCCAGGCGGTGAGCATCCGGTCCTCCAGGTCGCGCAGCGAGGCGAGCTCGTCCGCGGGGTCGGTGGCGTGCATCGCGTGCACGGTGAGGACGCCGTCCCGCCGGTCGACGACCAGCGAGCCGGGGGTGAGTCCGACCAGGGCGACGAACGAGGCCACCTCGGCGTCGGTGCGGCAGCGCAGCCGGTGGTCCACGACCACCGGCTCCAGGGTCAGGCGGGGCCGGAGCACCTGCCCGGCGACCCGGACGTTCGCGGTCAGGAACCGACCCAGGTACACGGCGACGAAGGACGCCACGTGCCACAGCCTCATCGTCCGGTCACCGCCGAGACCCAGGCCGTGGGGTCGGCCAGCTGCTCACCGGCGACGGTCGCCGCGGCCAGCAGCGGCTCGGCCCAGATGCCGAGCACGAGCGCTGCACCGGCCAGCAGCAGCGGCGGGCCGACCAGCGTCCAGCTCGCCGTCCGGGTGGCGACGGCGACCGACCCACCCGTCTCGCGCTCGGGAGCACCGTCGGGCGAGCCCCAGAAGACGCCGTTCCACAGTTTCAGCATCGACACCAGCGTCACCAGGCTCACCGCGACGACGGCCAGCAGCACCCACCAGGGTCCGTCGGCGGCCGCGGCCGAGGCGAGCTGGAGCTTGGCCACGAAGCCCGACGTCGGGGGGATGCCGACCAGCGCCAGGGCGGAGCCGGCGAAGGCGACGGCCAGCCAGCGCTCGCGGTGCACCAGGCCGCCGCCGAGCTGGTCGAGCACGTCTGTGCCGTACCGCACCTCGACGGCGCCACCGACCATGAACAGCGCGGCCTTGACCAGTACGTACTGGACCAGGAAGAACGTGGCCGCAGCGAGTCCGGCGGCGGTCGACAGCCCGAGCCCGACCAGCACGTAGCCGATCTGGCTGACCATGTGCGAGGTGAGCACCGGGCGCACCGCGCTGGAGCCGACCGCGGACAGCACGCCCACGACCATGGTCAGCACGGCGACGGCCGGCAGCACCCACAGGAAGCGCGGGTCACCGTCGAAGAGCACCGAGTAGAGCCGGAAGAGGGCGTAGAGCCCGACCTTGGTGAGCAGCCCGGAGAACAGCACGGTGACGGCGGGCCCGGCGACGGAGTACGAGCCGGGCAGCCAGCTGTGCAGCGGGACGACGGCGGACTTGACCGCCATCGCCAGCAGCACCACGCTCGCGGCCAGCGCTGCGGGCACGCTGCCGGCCGCGACCCCGGCCAGCTCGCCCAGCTGCACGGTGCCGGTGACGCCGTAGAGCAGCCCGATGCCGCCCAGGAAGAGGGTGGAGGCCAGCAGGTTGATGCTCACGTAGAGCCGGGCGCCGGCGACCCGCTGGCGCCGACCGGCGAGCCCGAGCAGCACGTAACTGGGGATCAGGACGACCTCGACGAAGACGAAGAGGTTGAACAGGTCGGCGGTGGACAGCGCGCCGGAGACCCCGGCGCTCATCACCAGCACCAGCGGGGTGAAGGTGTGTTCGCGGTCCTCCCCGGTCCCGATGGCGTAGACCAGCCCGAGCAGGGTGACCGCCGCGGTGAGCAGCAGCACCAGCGCGCCGAACGCGTCCAGTGCCAGCACGACGGCGATGCCGGCGGGCCAGCCGCCGACCTGTACGACCGGCACCTCGCCGGTGAGGGTGCGGACCAGCAGGACGGCCGCGGCGACGACGACCAGCGCGGTGCTCCCGATGCCCACCACCCGGCCCAGCGCGGCCGAGCGGGGGAGCAGCAGCAGGACAGCGGCCGCGACCAGCGGCAGGGCGACCGGGGCGACGAGCAGCGCGCTCACGAGGGACCCCGGGCGTCGTCGTCGCCGAGGTCTCCGGACCCGGCTCGCAGCAGGCCGAGCAGGTAGACGGTGACGGCGAAGGCGATGACCACCGCGGTGAGCACGAAGGCCTGGGGGAGCGGGTCGGCGGGCTCGCCGGCCCCGTTGCCGGGCAGCGCGAAGCCGCCCCGGTCCCCGCCGGCGGCCAGGACGAGCACGACCATCGCGTGACCGAGCAGCACGAACCCCAGGACGACCCGCAGCAGGCCGCGCTGCAGCAGCAGGAAGACCCCACCGGCGACGAGCACGCCGACGACGACCGCGGGGCTCACGCGGCGCTCCGCTCAGCGGACACGGGGGCCTCCACGGTCTCGGTCTCGGCTCGGGGGTGGGACCCCAGCGACTGCACGACGGCGACCACCAGGGCCAGCACCATCAGCCAGACGCCGACGTCGAAGAGCAGGGCGGAACTGATCCCCACCGGGGTGTCGAAGGGGGTGAGCAGGGCGTCCCCGGCCAGCAGCGGGACCAGTCCGGTGCCCACAGCCAGCACCGCACCGGCGCCGACCAGCACCCGCGGTCGCAGCCACCGGCTGCTCGGGACGACGCCGGTCGCCAGGTGCCGCAGGGCGACGGCGATGCCGGCCACCAGGGCGGCGATGAAGCCACCGCCGGGCTCGTCGTGCCCGCGCCACAGCAACCAAGCCGACAGGGCCAGCATCCCGGGGGCGAGCACCCGGGTGCCGACCCGCAGCAGGACGTCGTCGGTGTCCCCGCGGGCGGTGCGGGTGGTGGCGGTGGTGCCCAGCAGCAGCAGGCCCAGGGCTGCCACCCCGACCACGACGGACTCCAGCAGGGTGTCCAGCCCGCGGAAGTCGACCAGCACGGTGTTCACCACGTTGGTGCCGCCGGTCAGCTCCTGCGCCCGGTCCAGGTAGAACGCACCGGCGTCCGACAGCCCCCGCCGCCCGGTCAGGGCCGCGGTGGCGCCGGCCGCGACCAGCCCGACGGCGAGGGCCAGCACGGCGGTGGGCAGCCAGCGCGGGCCGGGGTCGGGCAGCCGAACCGGGCGCCCGCGCAGCACCAGCACCAGCACGACGGCGGTGAGCACCTCGACCAGCAGCAGCGTGATCGCCACGTCGAGGGCACCGGAGAGCAGCAGCCACAGCGCCACGAGGAGCCCGGCCACCCCGACCAGGGCCACCAGCGCGAGAGTCCGCCGGGCGAGGGCCATCCCCACCACCGAGACCGCCAGCAGCCCGGCCACCAGCCAGCGTCCGGGGTCGCCGGCGTCCCCGGCCGGGGCGAGCGGCCCGAGGAGGACGGTTCCGGCGGCTCCCAGCGCGACGACGGCCAGCAGCGGGCGGGCCAGGTGCGCGGCCAGCGAGCCGGCCCGGTCGAGGGCGCCCACCCGGCCGCCCACGGCGAGCAGTCCGGCGTGGGCGCGGTCGAACAGGCCCCGGCCGTCAGGCAGCCGGAGGCGTTGCAGGGCGTCGTCCACCCGGTCGCGCTGCCAGAATAGCAGCAGCCCCAGGACCACCGTGACCACCGACATCGCGAGCTCGGGGCTCAGCCCGTGCCAGGCGTAGACCGAGGGCGGGGTGGAGCCGGGCAGCGCGTCGGTGGTGGCCGAGTCGATCACCGGGTCCAGCAGCGACACCGTGGGGCCCAGCAGCACCCCGGCCGCAGCGGCCACGACGGCCGGGGCCAGGAAGGAGGGCCGCGGGTCGTAGAGGTCGGGCTGAGCGACCGGGCCGCCGAACGCACCGTGGACGATGCGCGCCCCGTAGGCGAACGTCAGCGCGGAGGCGGTGACCGCCAGGGCGCCCGCGACCGGCCCGGCCCAGGGCGTGACGTCGGCGGAGAGCAGCCCCATGAAGAGGTACTCCTTGCTGACGAACCCGAGCATCGGGGGCACCCCGGCCATCGACAGCGCGGCGATCCCGGTGGCGGCCGCCGTCCACGGCATGACCCGGCGCAGCCCGGAGAGCTCACGGATGTCCCGGCTGCCGGTCTCGTGGTCGACGATCCCGACCAGCATGAAGAGGGTGGCCTTGAACAGGGCGTGCGCCACCGTGTGCAGCAGCGCCGCGGCCAGCGCGGTCGACGTCCCCACGCCGATGACGGCGACCAGCAGGCCGAGCTGGCTGACCGTGGAGCGGGCCAGCATGCCCTTGAGGTCGTGCTCGCGCAGTGCCTGGACCGCACCCAGCAGGGCCGTCGTCAGCCCGACCGAGATCAGCGCGGCCGACCAGGCGGTCTGGTCGGCGAAGAGCGGGCTGACCCGGATCAGCAGGTAGATGCCGGCCTTCACCATGGTCGCGGCGTGCAGGTAGGCGCTCACCGGCGTCATCGCGACCATCGCGCCGGGCAGCCAGGACTGGAAGGGGAACTGGGCGCTCTTGGTGAAGGCGGCCAGTGCGACGCACGCCGCGATCGGGACGGCGTAGGGGCTGTCCAGCACCACCTCGGGGGCGGCGAGCACCGCGGACAAGCGGGTGGTGCCGGTGGCCAGGGTCAGGAGGACGACGGCGACCAGCAGTGCCAGCCCGCCCGCCACGGTGACCACCAGCGCCTGCCTGCCGGGCCGCGCCGCCGCAGCGCCCGCGGTCGACACCAGCGCGAACGAGCAGAGGGTGGTGACCTCCCAGAACACGTAGAGCAGCACCAGGTCGTCGGCCAGCACCAGACCGACCATCGCGGCGGCGAAGAGGGCCAGCAGCGGGTAGACCGGGCCGCGGGCGACGGCCTCGCTGACGTAGCGGGTGCAGTAGGCCATCACCAGCGCACCGACGACGAGGGCGACCAGGCTGAAGACCAGGGAGACGCCGTCCAGGCGCAGCGCGAGCGAGACCCCCAGCGAGGGGATCCACCCGGCCTCCCAGTCGACCGTGCGATCTGCCAGGACGGTGGGCGCGGAGGAGACCAGCAGCGCGGCGACCGCGAGGAAGCCGGCGGCGAGCGCGTACCCGGCGTTGCGGCCCAGGACACGGACCAGCAGCGGTGCCAGCAGGGCGAGCCCGAGGAGGACGCCGAGCGCGACGACCAGGCTCACCGGCGGCGGCCGGGGACGCGGTGACGTCGGCGCACACCAGCTCCTGTCGCAGTGGACCACCACCCGCGGACCGGGACGGCCCTACTGACCCAGTGTGGCGGAAGTTGACCTCTCACGCACCTCGAACGAGCCTCTGGCCTGCGGTTTCGTCGCGCAACCGATCAGAAGGAGTGGCTCCGGCGCAGCCGGATCGGCCGGCCGTCGGGGTCGTGCACCAGCCGGTACAGCGGCGTGGCCCACAGACGTTCCACCCGGGTCAGCTCGGGACGGCGGTGCGGTCGGATCCGGCCGGGCGGGCGCGGCCCCACCCGCCCACCGGCGTACCAGGCCTCCAGCGCGTCGGCCGACGCCACGCAGGCGGCCACGAACTCGTCGGGGTCGACCAGTCCCTCGTCGTCCTCGCGGTCCAGGTGCTCCCGGGCCAGTTCCAGGCGCAGGTCCCGGGCGAAGGTGCGGGCGCCGTCGCCCAGGCCGGCCGGGTCGCGGGGCTCGCGGGGGTCCTGGGTGGGGTCCAGCACGGCGTTGGACAGCTCGCTGTCGTGGGTCCAGGAGCGGCGGTTCATGTTGTCGCTGCCGACCTCGGCCCAGACGTCGTCCACGACGCAGACCTTGGCGTGCACGTAGACCGGCGTGCCCTCGTGGTTCTCCAGGTCGAACACGTGCACCCGGCCCGGGGCCGCCTCCTGCAGCAGCTGCATCGCCTGGCCCTGGCCGTGCTGCTGGGGCCGCTCGGAGAAGGCGCCCTGCTGGTCGGGCACCCGGGGCACGACGACGACCAGCTGCAACGTCTCGTGCTCGCGCAGCGAGGAGGCCAGGTGGTCGGCGATGTCGGTGGACCACAGGTACTGGTCCTCCAGGTAGACCAGCCGTCGCGCCCGGGTCAGCGCCTTGGTGTAGCCGCGGGCGATCGACCGCTCGCCCTCCGGGGCGAACGGGAAGGGCGGCCAGACCTTCGGGTAGGTGCGCAGCGTCTGCACCACGTGCGGCCCGCACTCCGGGGGCGCCGGCGGCTGCTCGGGGAGCGGGGTGGGGTCCATCTGGTTGCGGCCCAGCCACTGCAGGGTCTTGTCGTGCAGCCAGGCCACCGGGTTCTCCGAGGCCGGGCTGGTCGGGTCGTCCCAGCGCTCCCGGAAGCAGTCGTCCAGCACGCCGACGACGGGCCCGCGCAGCTGCAGCTGGACGTCGTGCCAGGGCGGGGTGTCGCCGTAGGCGTCGGACATGTCCTGGGGCTGGGGGTCGCCGAGGTGCTCGGCGTCGTCCCGGCGGGTGTTGCCCAGGTCGATGCCACCGGCGAAGGCGACGTCGCGCGAGGGGTCCCCGGGGTGCCGGCAGAGCACCAGCTTCTGGTGGTGGCTGCCCATCCGGCGCACCCGCTGGTCCCGGACGACGACCGCACCGTCCTCCTCCAGCTCGCGGTCCAGGCTGGCGTTCTGCTCCTTGGAGAAGCTCAGCCCGTCCCAGTGCGAGCGCCAGACCAACCCGCGGACGCAGACCCCGCGCCGGGCCGCCCGGGAGAACAGCTGGTCCACGGTCGGGCCGTCCGGTCGCAGCTTCTGCCCCGGGTCGCCGCGCCAGTCGGTGAAGAACAGGTGGTCACCGGGGCCCAGGTCCTCGACGGCGTCGACCAGCCGGTCGAAGTAGGCGGCGCCGTGCACCAGCGGTTCGGCCAGGTTCCCGGCCGTCCAGGCCGGGATGGCGGTCGCCGGGTTGTCACGCTCGGCGGTGGTCAGCAGCCAGTGGTCGACGTCCTCGTGGTCTCGGGGCACCCGGTGATCACACCACCGCGAGCCCGTCGGCGCTGGTCCGCAGCCCGCCGACGGTAGGCTGCGGCCCCGTGGCCCTGGTCGTTCAGAAGTACGGCGGTTCCTCCGTCGCCAACGCGGAGCGTGTCAAGCGCGTGGCCGAGCGGGTCGTGCAGGCCAAGCGCGCCGGCCACGACGTCGTCGTGGTGGTGTCCGCGATGGGCGACACGACCGACGACCTGCTGGACCAGGCCTCCCAGATCACCCCCGACCCGCCGGGTCGCGAGCTGGACATGCTGCTGACCGCGGGTGAGCGCATCTCGATGGCGCTGCTGGCGATCGCCATCTCCGTGCACGGCTACCAGGCGCGGTCGTTCACCGGCTCGCAGGCCGGGGTGATCACCACGTCCAGCCACGGCAAGGCGCGGATCATCGACGTCACGCCGGGCCGGTTGCGGTCGGCCCTGGACGAGGGCTCGATCGTCATCGTCGCCGGGTTCCAGGGCGTCAGCCAGGACACCAAGGACATCACCACGCTGGGTCGCGGCGGTTCGGACACGACCGCGGTCGCGGTCGCGGCCGCGCTGCACGCCGACGTCTGCGAGATCTACACCGACGTGGACGGCGTCTTCACCGCCGACCCGCGGATCGTCCCCAACGCCCGACGGCTGGACACCGTCACCTACGAGGAGATGCTGGAGCTCGCCGCCTGCGGGGCGAAGGTCCTCATGCTGCGGTGCGTCGAGTACGCCCGCCGCTACAACATCCCGGTGCACGTCCGCAGCTCCTACTCCCAGCTCCCCGGCACCACGGTGTCCGGTTCGATGGAGGACCTCACGGTGGAACAGGCCATCATCTCCGGCGTCGCGCACGACCGGAGCGAAGGCAAGATCACGGTCTACGGCGTCCCGGACCGACCCGGCGAGGCGGCCCAGCTGTTCCGCGTGCTGGCCGACGCCGAGATCAACATCGACATGATCGTGCAGAACGTGTCGACGTCGGCCACCAAGCTCGCCGACATCTCCTTCACCCTGCCCAAGAGCGACGGGCCCACCGCGCTCGCCGCACTGGAGAAGGTGAAGAACACCGTCGGCTTCACCGACGTCGTCTTCGACCAGCACATCGGCAAGGTCTCGCTGGTCGGTGCCGGGATGCGCTCGCACCCGGGCGTCTCGGCCAAGTTCTTCGGTGCGCTGGCCGACGCCGGGGTCAACCTCGAGCTGATCAGCACCTCGGAGATCCGCATCTCCGTCGTCTGCCGGGACGCCGACGTGGACCTCGCCGTCCGCGCGGTGCACGACGCCTTCGAGCTCGGCTCCGACGTCGAGGCCGTGGTCTACGGGGGTACCGGACGATGAGCCGCCCGCTGCACCTGGGCGTCGTCGGCGCGACCGGGCAGGTCGGCGTCGCGATGCGGCAGATCCTGGCCGAGCGGGACTTCCCGCTGGCCTCGATCCGGTTCTTCGCCTCCGCGCGCTCGGCCGGCACCACCCTGCCCTGGGGCGACGGCGAGATCACCGTCGAGGACGCCTCGACCGCCGACCCCACGGGGCTGGACGTCGCGCTGTTCTCCGCCGGCGCCACCACCTCGCGTGCCCAGGCCCCGCGCTTCGCCGCGGCCGGCGTGACGGTCATCGACAACAGCTCGGCGTTCCGCAAGGACCCGGCCATCCCGCTGGTCTGCAGCGAGGTCAACCCGGGTGACATCGCGCTGGCCGGCGAGGGCCGGATCATCGCCAACCCGAACTGCACCACCATGGCCGCGATGCCGGTGCTCAAGCCCCTGCACGACGAGGCCGGCCTGGTCCGGATCATCGCCTCGACCTACCAGGCCGTCTCCGGGTCCGGCGTCGCCGGCGTCCGGGAGCTGCACGGGCAGGCCCGGGCCGTCGTCGCCGACGCCGACCGGCTGGCCTACGACGGGTCGGCGCTCGCCTTCCCCGACCCGGCCGTCTACGTCGCGCCGATCGCGTTCAACGTGCTGCCGATGGCCGGCTCCGTCGTCGACGACGGCTCGTGGGAGACCGACGAGGAGCAGAAGCTCCGCAACGAGTCCCGCAAGATCCTCGGCATCCCGGACCTGCGGGTCTCCGGCACCTGCGTCCGCGTGCCGGTCTTCACCGGCCACTCGCTGTCGCTCAACCTGGAGTTCCAGCGTGAGCTCACCGTGCAGCGCGCCCGCGAGCTGCTGACCGGCGCCCCCGGCGTCGAGCTGGTCGACGTCCCCACGCCGTTGCAGGCCGCGGGCAACGACCCCTCCTACGTCGGCCGGGTCCGGCAGGACGGCCCCAACGGGCTGGCCCTGTTCGTCTCCAACGACAACCTGCGCAAGGGCGCGGCCCTCAACACCGTGCAGATCGCCGAGCTGATCGCCGCCCAGGCCTGAGGCCGGCGCCGGGGGCGTGGGTCGGGTACCCCGACCCACGCCCCGGGTCTCAGGGCGTGACGTGCCGCAGGGCGAAGGACAGCGCCACCTCGACCTGGCGGATGGTCTCCTCGATGACCAGCGACCCGTGGCCGGCGTCGAAGCGGTAGACCTCGTGGTCCTTGCCGCCGGCCTCGAGTGCCGCGAGGTAGTTGTCGATCTGCCGGATCGGGCAGCGCGGGTCGTTGGCCCCGGCGACGACGAGCACCGGCGCGGTGACGGCGTCGACGTAGGTCAGCGGGGAGGACCGGACGTACACCTCGCGGACCTCCTCCGGTGACCCGCCGAACAGCGCCCGGTCGTAGGCCCGCAGGCCCTCCATCTCGTCCTCGTAGGCGGCCAGGTAGTCCGCCACCGGCACCTCGGCGATGCCGGCGGCCCACCGGTCGGGCTGGGTGCCCAGCCCCAGCAGGGTGAGGAAGCCGCCCCACGACCCGCCCGACAGCAGCGCCCGGGCCGGGTCGACGACGCCCTCGGTGACCAGCGCGTCGTAGGCGGCGGCGACGTCCTCGAGCTCGGTGAGGCCCGGCCGGCCGGTGAGCGCGTCCCGCCAGGCGCTGCCGTAGCCGGAGGACCCGCGGTAGTTGACGTGCACGACGGCGTACCCGGCGTCGACGTAGGCGGCCCGCCGGGCGCGGTAGGAGTCGTCGTCGGCGGACTCCGGGCCACCGTGCACCAGGAAGGCGGTGGCGAAGGGGCCCTCACCGGCTGGCCGGACCAGCAGCGCGTGCACGTCGCCGCCGGGGCCGGGCACCCAGCGGTCCTCGACCGGGTAGGCGGCCGGGGGCTCGTCGCCGGGGGCGGCCAGCACGACCGGGCCGTCGGCCCGGCGGATCACCGGGGGCCGCTCGGAGGAGGACCAGGCCAGCTCCACCGAGCCGTCGGGGCGGGCGGTGGCACCGCGGACGACGCCGCGCGGGGTGTCCAGCTGGGTCAGGGTGCCGGTGGTCAGGTCGTAGCGGTACAGCTCGCTGCGCGCGGCGTGGTCGTGCCCGACCAGCAGTGCCGAGCCGTCGGGGTACCAGCCGGCGGTGACGTCGCCGGGCAGGTCCAGGACCACCTCGGTCTCGGCGTCGTCGGCCAGGTCCCACAGCAGCAGCTCCTCGCGGCCGCGGCGCTCGTGGCCCACCAGCAGCCGGAGGTCACCGGGCACGGGGGAGAAGCCCAGCGCGTGCAGGCCCAGGCCCTCGCCGTCCCACTTCTCGGCCACCACCCACGGGCTGTCGGCCTCGGTCTGGCAGTCCTCACCGGGCAGGGCGGCGACGTCGAGCACCCGCAGCGCGGGGTAGCGGGGGTCGCCGTGCTCGGAGTGCGAGAGCACCAGTCGGTCCTCGTCGCGGGACAGCGCGTCGACCGAGGCGGTGTCCGGTGTCCGGTAGACCACCCGCGGGGTGGCCCCGTGCGGGGCGACCCACAGCTCGCTGCCGTCGTCGGTCGAGCGGCCGATCGCGGTCAGGGTGCGCCCGATCTCCAGACCCGCCGGGTACGCCGGGCCCACCTCGGGGACGGCGACGACGTCCTCGCCGCCGGTGAAGGGCTGGGTGCGCCAGACGCCGAACTCGTCGCCGTCGGTGTCGGCGAACCACCACACCTGCTCGCCGTCCGGGCTCAGGGTGGCCATCAGGGTGCCGTTGGGCCGGTCGGTGACCTGGCGCTGCGCGCCGGTGTCCCGGTCCCAGGTGTACTGCTCGACGACGCCGCTGACGTCGGAGGCGAACAGCGAGCGCTGCGGTGCGTCCTCGGCCCAGTCGGGCAGGCTCACCCGTGGCGCGCGGAACCGGGCCTGCCAGCGGCCGGTGATCTCGGGGGACAGAGCAGGGGAGTCCACGTCCTCATCCTGCCCGCCGGGTCAGCGTCCCCCGGCCCCGGACCCCGCGACGACGACCGGGGGGTCCACGGCGGCGTCCCGGACGTCGCCGATGAGCTGCTCGAGCACGTCCTCCAGGGCGACGACGCCGACCACCTCGCCGTCGGAGACCACCCGGCCCAGGTGCACGCCCGCCTCCCGCATCGCCTGCAGCACCTCGGGCAGCGGCTCGTCGACCGACAGCTCCACGAAGTGCTCCAGTGCCTCGTCGGGGAAGGGGGCGTCCCGGTCCGGCGTCCCCAGCACGTCCTTGACGTGCACGTACCCGGCCCAGCCGCCGTCGGGGGCGCACACCGGGTAGCGGCTGAAGCCGTGCTCGGCGACGACGGCCTCCAGGTCCCGCGGCGTGGCGTCCCGCGGCACGGTGACCAGCGAGGCCGAGGGCAGCAGCACCGAACGGGCGTCGTGGGTCTCGAAGGTGAGCGCCCCGGTGGCCAGCTCGCTGACCTCCTCGCCGAGCAGCCCCTGGCTGCGCGACTGGGTGATCATCGAGCGGATCTCGGTGCTGTCGAAGCTGGCCGACACCTCGTCGGTGGGGGTGACCCCGAACAGCCGGACGAACCCGTTGGCCGTGGTGTTGAAGAACCAGATGAGCGGCTTGAGCACCGTGACGACCTTCGCCATCGGCGGTCCGAGGGCGATCGCCGCGCGGTCCGGGCCGGCGATGGTGATGTTCTTGGGCACCATCTCGCCCAGCACCATGTGCAGCACGGTCACGATCGACAGCGCGACGACCAGCGCGATCGGGTGCAGCAGCTGCTCGGGGGCGCCCAGGGCCTCCAGCGGCACCTCGATCAGGTGCGCCACGGCGGGCTCGCCGACCGCGCCCAGGCCCAGCGAGCACAGCGTGATGCCCAGCTGGGCGCCGGCCATCATCTGCGACACGTTCCGCATCGCGGCCAGCGTCTTCCGGGCCCGCGCCGACCCGGCGGCGGCCCGGGGTTCGATCTGGTCGACCCGGGCCGAGACCAGGGCGAACTCGGCGGCCACGAAGAACGCGTTGCCCAGCAGCAGGGCCACCAGCACCGCCAGGGCCAGCACGTCGCTCATGCCTGCGCCACCTCCCGGGAGACCTCGTGCTGACGGGCGGCGAGGTCGTCCTCGTCGTCGGGGCGGGGCAGCGGGTCGGCGTGCAGCAGCGCCACCCGGCGGCCCTCCAAGCCGGCCACGGTCAGCCGGTGGCCCTCGACGTCCACGGTGTCGCCCTGTACGGGCAGCCGGGCCAGCCGCTGGGTGAGGAACCCGGCGACCGTCTCGTACCGCCCCTCGGGGACGGCGATGCCGGTCCGCTCGCGGACCTCGTCGGGGCGCAGCAGGCCGGAGACCTCCCAGCCGTCCTCGCCGCGGCGGCGCAGCTGCCGCAGCGGCCGGTCGGTCTCGTCGGTGATCTCCCCGACCAGCTCCTCCACGATGTCCTCCAGGGTCACGATGCCGTGCGTCGCGCCCCACTCGTCGACGACGAGGGCGAGCTGCAGGCCCTCCTCGCGCAGCAGGTCCAGCAGCGGGTCCAGGTGCAGTGCGCTGGGGACGGCGAGCACCGGGCGGGCCAGCTCGCCGGCGGTGCGGGTGTCGCGCTCGGCCTCGGGGACGGCGACGGCCTGCTTGACGTGCACCAGCCCGGTGACGTCGTCCAGGTCGGTGTGCCAGACCGGGAAGCGGCTGTTGCCCGAGGCGACCGCGGCGGCGATGACCTCGGCGGCGGTCGCGGTGTCGGGCAGGGTGACCAGCCGGGTCCGCGGGGTCATCACGTCGGTGGCGTACTTGTCGCGCAGGCCCAGCGAGCGGTCCAGCAGCCGCGCGGCGGTGGGGGACAGATCGCCCTCCTCGGCGCTGCGCCGGGCGACGGCGGCCAGCTCGCCGGCGCCGCGGGCGTCGTCGAGCTCCTCGCGGGGCTCGAAGCCCAGCGACCGGACGATGGCGTTGGCCAGCCGCTGCAGCCCCCGTACCGGGAGGCCGAAGACCCGGGTGAAGGCCCGCATGCCGGGGGCGACGGCGGCCGCCACGGCCAGCGGGCTGGCGATCGCCAGGTTCTTGGGGCCGAGCTCGCCCAGCAGCATCTGCAGCGTGGTGGCCAGGGCGATCCCGAGGAACACCGAGACCGCGGTGGCCGCGCCGCCGGAGAGCCCGACCGACTCCAGCGGGCCCTCGAGCAGTCCGCCGATGGCCGGCTCGGCCAGGAAGCCGACCAGCAAGGTGGTCAGCGTGATCCCGAGCTGGGCCGCCGACAGCTGGGTGGACAGGCCCTTGAGCGCCTCGACGACGCCGGCCGCACCCCGCCGTCCCTCATCGGCCGCCTCGCGGGCCTGTCCGCGGTCGACGGTGGTGAAGGAGAACTCGGCGGCGACGAAGAACCCGGTGAGCACGGTGAGCACCACCGCGGCCAGCAGGAGCAGCCACTCGGTCATCGGTCGGCGTGCGGGGAGGTGGACATCGCGTCCAGGGTGCGCGTTGCGGAACGCAACCGCTCGCTGGCGCCGGTCACGTCACACGCGGACGGCGGCCCGGTGCGCCTCGCGACGGGCGCGAGCCATGCGCAGCAGGTACACCGGGCTCGGCGGCACCCAGCCCAGTTGCCGGGCCAGCCCGAGGTCGTCGCGGACCGCCCAGTGCTCGATGACCAGACCGTCCGCCACCCGGAACCAGTGCGTCTGTGCGACCGCGAACGTCCGGCCACGGGACGGGAAGGCCTGCTCGACCGACCCGTCCGCCCGGTGCACGGCGAACGGCCCCTGCTGGCGGCCCTCCATCCGGCAGGAGACCGCCGCGGTGCCCGTGGAGACCGCCACGTCCTCGACCTCCCACCGCAGGTCCGCGAAGGCGGCGCGCAGCCAGAGCGCCGAGGCCAGGAAGCCCTCGGGGCCGGGGACCCGGCACGCCGGTGGTTCGGCCTGCGACTCCCGGTTGACCGCGCCGGGGGCGACGCAGGCGTGGAAGTCTGCGAGGTCTCCTCCGGCCATGGCGGCGATGCTGGCCAGCGCCGGCGAGGCGCTCTCGGGCAGGGTGCGGGTCGGGTCCAGCGTCGGTTCCTCGCTCCGTCGGTGTGGTCACGCTCCACTCATTGGAGCGTCACTCCACTGAGTAGTGTGGCCCTCGTGCCCGCGCCGGACAAGCCCTCGTTGCGGACCCAGCAGGCGGCCCTGACCCGGGCCCGGGTGCTGGGCGCCGCGCACGACTCCTTCATCGCGGTGGGCTGGGCGGGCACCACCGTGCGGGCGGTGGCCGACGGCGCCGGGGTCAGCCTCCAGACGGTCTACAACACCGTCGGTGGCAAGGCCGCGCTGCTCAAGGCCGTGTACGACCGCGCCGTCGCCGGCGACGACGAGCCGGTGACGATCGCCGAGCGGGCCCAGGTCGCCGCCATGCGGGCGATGACCGACCCGGGCGAGCTGCTGGACGCCTACGCCGATCTCGGCCGGCAGCTGGCCGAGCGCGCCGCGCCGCTGTCGGCGGTGGTGCTGTCCCAGGCCGGGGCCGGCGAACCGGCCGTGCGGGCCTGGGTGGCCACCATCGACGCCGAGCGGGCCACCGGCACGCGGCGGGTGGCCGAGCACCTGGCCGCGGCCGGGTGGCTCCGCCCGGGGGTCGACCTGGACGAGGCGGCCGACGTGCTGTGGGCGGTCACCGCGCCGGAGGTCGCGGTGCGGCTCGCGGTCACCCGGGGCTGGGGCTGGCGGCGCTACGGCGGGTGGCTGGCGCTCACGCTGCGGGCCGCCCTGCTGCCCTGACCCGGCGGCTCAGGACAGCAGCTGCTCCACCCGGCGCGCCACGGCCAGCAGGGCGCTGTCCCCGTCGGGCAGCCCCTCCAGCGACAGGCCCACCGGCAGGCCCGCACCGGTCTGCCCACAGGGCAGCGAGACCGCGGGCATGCCGGCCGTGGAACCGGGTGCGGTGTTCTGCACGGTGGTCGCGAAGACCGGCACGTCGCGCCCGGCCAGGTCGGTGGTGACGTCGTCGCCCAGCGGCGGGGCGGGCAGCGGGACCGTCGGGTAGACCAGCGCGTCCACGGGGCCGTCCTCGGGCTGCAGCACCCGGCGGTAGGCCTCGCGCAGCTCGTCGCGCAGGGCCAGGCACTCGCGCAGCACCTCGTCGGTGACCGGCTCGCCGACCGCGTGCTCCAGCGCCCCGCGGACGTCGGGGGAGGCCACCTGTGCCAGCAGCTCCTCGAAGGAGGGGCCGGCCGGGAGCCCGGCGAGGTAGCGGGGCAGCTCGCGCACCACCTCGGCGAACACGATCGGGAAGCCGCACCGGGCGTCCAGCTCGTGCCCGGCCACCAGGTCGGTCTCCACCAGCACGACGCCGGCGTCCGACAGCCGGTCCAGGGCCTCACCGACCCGGTCGGACACCTCCGGGTGCAGGCCGTCGAAGAAGCCGGCCAGCGGCACCCCCAGGCGCAACTGCCGGGCCGCGGGCACCACTGCGGGCGCGCGGTCGGCCACCACCTGGTCGAGCAGCACGACGTCGGCCACCGAGGTGGCCAGCGCCCCCACGGTGTCCCGGGTCGAGGACAGCGGCACCCCCGCACCACTGCCCCAGCGGCCCACGGTCGGGCGGAACCCGACGATCCCGCAGTGCGCGGCCGGGACCCGGACCGAGCCGCCGGTGTCGGTGCCCAGCGCCACCGGCACCACGCCGGTGGCGACGGCGACCGCGGACCCACCGCTGGACCCGCCGGGGGAGCGGCTGGGGTCCAGCGGGTGCCGCACCGGGCCGTAGGCGGCGTTGTTGCTGGTGATGCCGAACGCCAGCTCGTGGAGGTTCGTCTTGCCCACGACGGTCGCCCCGGCCGCGCGGAGCCGGGCCACGGCCGGGTGGTCCCGGCCGGCACGGGAGCCGTGCAGCGCCGGGGTGCCCCCGCTGGTGGGCAGGTCGGCGGTGTCGATGTTGTCCTTGACGGCCACCGGGATGCCGGCCAGCACGCCGCTCCCGGGCGGCCCGGGGGTGAGCGTGGCCGGGTCGGCCACGGCGGTGAAGGCGCCCAGGTCCTCCACGGCGTGTGCCCGGGCGGCGGCGTCGGTGAGTCGCTCGACGGCGGTGCCGCCGCGACTGCGGGAGAGGTCGAGGCGGTCCAGCCGTGCCATGGCGGCCACCCTAGGGCCCCGCAGCGCTCCCGGCCCCCGGAACGACTCAGGGCCCGCTCGTGAGAGCGGGCCCTGAGCTGGTGGTCGGGGTGACAGGATTTGAACCTGCGGCCTCGTCGTCCCGAACGACGCGCGCTACCAAGCTGCGCCACACCCCGAGGTCCTGGGCAAGCCTACTCGACGGCTCCGGGACCCCGGCCCCCGGGTCTCACGCCTCGCGGGCGGTCAACGTCAGCAGCGTGGCCTCCGGCGGACAGGCGAACCGCACCGGTGCGTAGGGGCTGGTCCCCAGGCCCGCCGAGACGTGCAGCCAGGTGCCGGTCGGGTGCTCGGCGGTCGGCTCGGCCCACCGGTGCAGCCAGCGGCAGCGGGCCCGGTCGATGCCGCAGTTGGTGACCAGCGCGCCGAAGAAGGGCACCCGCAGCTGCCCGCCGTGGGTGTGCCCGCACAGCAGCAGGTCGTAGCCGTCGGCGGCGAAGCGGTCCAGCACCCGCGGTTCGGGGGCGTGCACCAGCCCGATCCGGACGTCGGCGGTCGGGTCGGCGGGCCCCGCCACCGCGTCGTAGTCGTCCCGCTTCACGTGCGGGTCGTCCAGGCCGGCGAAGGCGATGCGCCGCCCGTCGACGGTGAGCTCGCCCTTGGCGTTGTCCAGGTCGAGCCAGCCGCGGGCGGTCTTGCCGTCGCGGAGGGACTCCCAGGGCAGGAACTCCCCGTGCACCCGCTTGTGGCCGGGGGAGAAGTACTTGAACGGGTTCTTCGGCCGTGGCGCGAAGTAGTCGTTGCTGGCCAGCACGAAGGCGCCCGGCCTGTCCATCAGCGGGTCCAGCGCCCGCAGGGTGGGCTCCACGGCGTCGTGGCCGGCCAGGTTGTCCCCGGTGGTGATCACCAGGTCCGGCTCCAGGGCCGCCAGCCCGGCGATCCACTCCTGCTTGGAGCGCTGCCCGGCGGTCATGTGGACGTCGCTGATCTGCAGCACCGTCAGCGGCCGCTGGCCCGGGGGCAGCACCGGGACGTCGAAGCGCCGCAGGGTCCAGTGCGTCCGTTCGACGAGGCCGGCGTAGCCAACGGTGGCGACACCGGCGGCGACGACGGCGGTGGGGACGGCGGTGATCGCGCGCATCCGGTCACCCTATGTCGGTCGTCCCGCAGGGGTGGGCCGTGCGACTCTGGAGGACGTGTCCGACCTCAAGCAGACCCTCCGTTCCGACCTGACCACCGCCATGAAGGCCCGTGACGAGCTGACCACCGCCACGTTGCGGATGGTGCTGACCGCCGTCACCGCCGAGGAGGTCTCCGGCAAGGAGGCGCGCGAGCTCAGCGACGACGAGGTCCAGGCGGTGCTGCGCCGGGAGGCCAAGAAGCGCCGCGAGGCGGCCGAGGCGTTCGCCGGTGCCGGCCGCACCGAGCAGGCGGCGCGCGAGCAGGCCGAGGGTGACGTCGTCGCCCGGTACCTGCCGGCCCAGCTCTCCGACGCCGACCTCACCGCGATCGTGGCCGAGGTGGTCGCGGCCACCGGTGCCTCCGGGATGGGCGACATGGGCAAGGTGATGGGCCGTGCCAACGGCCAGGTCGCCGGCCGCGCCGAGGGCGGCCGGGTCGCCGCCGAGGTGCGTCGCCAGCTGGGCTGACGCCCGCCGCGCACACGCGCCTGCACGAGACGGCGAGGGCCGGTCGACCTGGTGGTCGACCGGCCCTCGCCGTCTGTGGGTCGTACCCCGCGCGGGCGGGGCGGGGTCAACCGGGCTGGCCGTCCCCGTTGGTGTCCGGTGCGTTCGGGTCGGCCGGCGCGGGTGCCGGGGCCGGGGCGGCGTAGCCCGAGCCGTTGCTGACCAGGACCGACACGGCCCCGCCCTGCTGGACCCTGGTGCCTGCGCCCGGGTTGGTGCCGATGAAGGTGCCGGCGGGCTCGTTGGAGTCGGCGTTCACCTGCCCGGCGTACCGCAGCCCGGCCGCGGTGATCGCCGACTGGCACTCACTGGCCGAGGAGCAGCCGGGGACCTCGCGGGTGTTGCCGTTGGCGACGGTGTCGTCGGCCGGCGGGAACTCCGCGGTGGGACCGGCCTCCAGGATCGGCGTCATGGCGTCGTTCCAGATGGTCGCGGGCTTGTTGCCACCGAAGCCGCCGACGTTCTGGTTCTGCTTGGGGTTCAGCACCATGACGCTGGCGGTGTACTCGGGGGTGTAGCCCACGAAGGTCGCGGAGAAGTTGCTCTGCGACGTCCCGGTCTTGCCGGCGATCTGGTGGCCGGGCACGTAGGCGCGGGCACCGGTCTGGCCGGAGTTCCCGGGCTCGACGTCCTTGCGCAGGATCTGGTTGAGCGTGTTGGCCACGCCCGAGGGGATCGCCTCGGCGGTGCAGGTGTCCCCGGTGTTGATCGGGGTGCCGTCGGGCAGCGTGGCGGGCGCGCCGTCCCTGTCGACGATCGAGGTGACCGGCGTCGGGTCGCACTGGGTGCCGCTGGCAGCCAGCGTCGCGTAGGCCGTGGTGAGGTCCAGCGGGCTGGTGGCCTCGGCGCCCAGGGTGAAGGACCCGCGCTCCTCGGCGATGATCCTGTCCGCCGGGGTCTGGTTGTTCTGGGTGTAGTTCATCCCCATGCGCTCGGAGATCCGCACCGGGGCCTCGATGGACCCCAGCGCGTCCTCCAGGCCCAGGAAGTAGGTGTTGGAGGACATGTAGAGCGCCCGGACCATGTCCAGGGTCGCGGGGTAGTTGCCGGCGTTGCTGACCGTGTAGGGCCGGCCGCCGTTCTTGAACACCCGCGAGGTGTACGTGTTGCCGGTGGTCAGCGTGTAGTACTGCGAGTAGCCCTCCTCGAGGGCGGCCGCGGCGGTGAAGACCTTGTACGTCGAGCCGGAGCCCTGGCTGGCCGCGGTGTTGAGCACGACGGACTCGCAGGAGGCGTCGACGGTGGCATCGGGGCAGTACGTGCGGTTGGTGCTCATCGCGAGCACGTGCCCGGTGCCGGGCTGGACGGCGGTGTAGATGCCGGCCAGGTCCGCGCCCATGGCCAGGGTGTTGAGCACCGCCTGGTCACCGGCGGCCTGCATGTCCGGGCGCAGCGTCGTCTGGATGACGTAGCCACCGTTGTCGATCTGCTCCTGGGTCATCCCCAGGCGGTTGATCAGGTAGCTCTCCAGGTAGGCGCAGAAGAACCCGCCGATCGAGGAGTCGATGCAGCCGTTGGGCGGGTTCTGGCCCGGGACGACGGCGATCGGGGCGGCGGTGGTGTCGGCCAGCTCCTGGTCGGTGATGTGCTCCAGGTCGTGCATGCGGTTCAGCACGGTGTCCCGGCGGGCCTGCCCGGCCTCGGGGTTGGCGATCGGGTCGTCGTTGGTGGGGCTCTGCACCAGACCGGCCAGCACCGAGGCCTGGGCCAGGTCCAGGTCGATCGCGTTCACCGAGAAGTACCGCTGGGCGGCGGCCTGGATGCCGTAGGCCCCGGAGCCGAAGTAGGCGATGTTCAGGTACCGGGTGAGGATCTCGTCCTTGGAGTAGGTCTCCTCCAGGGCGAGGGCCAGCCGGGCCTCGCGCAGCTTGCGGCCGACGGTCTGCTCGTCGGCGGCCGCGGCCTCCTCGGGGGTGTCCGCGGTCTGCAGCAGGGTCTGCTTCACCAGCTGCTGGGTCAGCGTGGACCCACCCTCGGCGACGCCGCCGGCGGCGACGTTGGCCGCGAGCGCGCGCAGGGTGCCCTGCACGTCGAGGCCGTTGTGCTCGTAGAAGCGGCTGTCCTCGATGTCGACGATCGCCTGCTTCATGACCGGGGAGATCTGGTCGGCGGTCACCGGGGTGCGGTTGTTCTCGTAGAACTGGGTCAGCACCTGCCCGTCGGCGGCCAGCACCGTGGTGTTGCCGTTGGGCGTCTGGTCGGTCAGCTCGACCGGCAGGGCGTCCAGCAGCGAGGCGGAGTTGCGGGCCACGAGCCCGCTCCCACCGACGAACGGCAACATCATCCCGGCGACCAGCGCCCCGGCGACGACGACGGTCGCGGTGAGCTTGGCGAGGGCGCCGACCTTGGAAGCAGCGGTGTCAGACATCGCAGGCCAAGGTACCTGTCAGGAGGCCTCCGCCGGTGGCTCCGGCGGAGGGACGCGCGCGACACGCCGTGGCACCGGTCCCACCAGCCCGACCGGTCACAGCGGGCGCCCGGTGGCTCTCAGCGCCGGACGGGCAGCACCCTCGTGCGCGGGGTCCCGGTGCCGGTGTCGTCGTCGGCCGCGGTGAGCTCGCCGGCCATCACCCGCAGGTCGGCCAGGTCGTGCACGTCCCCGGCAGCGGCGGGCACCGTCCGGACGGCGACCTCGGGGTGGGCGCTGGTGAACCGGTCGGCCAGCCGTTGCTCCCGGGTGGCCAGCGCCATCCGCTCCGCGTGCACCCGCAGCGCCCCCGCAGCGAGCTCGGCGCCCTCGCCCCCGGCCTCGGCGACGGCCTCGGCCGCCGCCTCGGCCCGGGTGGCCGACAGGGCGGTCGTGGCCGGTGGGTGGGTGCGGTTGAGGACCAGACCGGCCAGCGGCATGCCCTCGGTGGACAGCCGGTCCACGAAGTAGGAGGCCTCGCGCAGGGCGTCGGGCTCGGGGACGGCGATCACCAGGAACGACGTGCCGGGCTGGCGGAGCAGCTCGTAGGTGGCCGAGGCGCGCTCCCGGAACCCGCCGAACATGGTGTCCAGGGCGGAGACGAAGGAGCTGATGTCGTTGAGCAGCTGGCCGCCGAGGATCTTGGAGATGATCCGGCTGAAGAAGCTGAAGCCGGCGCCGACGATGCGGAGCCCGGCCCGCCCACCGGCCCGGGCGGGGGCGGTGAGCAGCCGGATCATGGTGCCGTCGAGGAAGCGGCTCATCCGGTTCGGTGCGTCCAGGAAGTCCAGCGCCGACCGGGACGGCGGGGTGTCCACGATGATCAGGTCCCAGGCGTCGCTGGCCCGCAGCTGGCCCAGCTTCTCCATCGCCATGTACTCCTGCGTGCCCGCGAAGGAGGAGGAGAGCGCCTGGTAGAAGGGGTTCTCGAAGATCGTCGCCGCGCGTTCGGGGGTGGAGTGAGCGGAGACGATGTCGTCGAAGGTCCGCTTCATGTCCAGCATCATCGCGTGCAGCTCGCCGCCGTTGGACCCGTCGAGCTCGGGGACGACGACCTGGCGCGGCTCGTTGTCCAGCTCCTCCAGGCCCAGGCTCTGGGCCAGCCGGCGGGCCGGGTCGATGGTCAGCACGACGACCCGTCGTCCGGCCTCGGCGGCGGCCAGGGCGAGGGCGGCCGAGGTGGTGGTCTTGCCGACCCCACCGGCGCCGCAGCAGACGACGATCCGGGTGTCCCGGTCGGCCACGACCGCGGCCAGGTCCATGGCCGGCGCGGTGCGGGGGCTGCTCACGCGGCGGCCCCCAGGCCCAGGTGGGCCTCCAGTCGGCCGGCCAGTTCGTACAGCGAGCCCAGGTCGATCGGGCCGATGAGCATGGGCAGTTCGACGGTGGGCCGGCCCAGCTCCGCGACCCGGCTGCGCAGCGCGTCCTGGGACTGCCAGCGGCGGGCGTGCTCGACGGCCTCGGCGACCAGCCCCTCGGCGATCGCCGGGTCGGCGGGCAGCCCGCCGGCGGCCAGGGCGGGGGCCAGCTCGGCCGCGGTGATCGCACCCTCGGCGGCCCGCGCCAGGCTGGCCGGGGGCAGCAGCGGCTCGGTCGCCATGTTCACCAGGACCGAGCCGACGGGCAGCCCGGTGGCGGTGAGCTCGTCGATCGCGTCGGCGGTCTCCTGCACGGGCATGTCCTCCAGCAGGGTCACCAGGTGCACCGCGGTCTGCGGGGAGCGCAGGACGGCCATCACGCCGTCGCTCTGGGTCTTGATCGGCCCGGAGCGGGCCAGGCCCGCGACCTCGTCGGTGACGTTGAGGAACCGGGTGATCCGCCCGGTCGGCGGGGCGTCGACGACGACGGCGTCGTAGACCCGCTGCCCGTCGACCTTGCGGGTGACGGCCTCCTTGACCTTGCCGGTCAGCAGCACGTCCCGCAGGCCCGGGGCGATGGTGGTGGCGAAGTCGACGGCGCCCATCTTGCGCAGCGCCCGGCCGGCGCGCTTCATCGAGTAGAAGAGCTCGAGGTACTCCAGCAGCGCCTCCTCGAGGTCGATGGCCAGCGCCTTGACCTCACCCCCGCCGCGCGCGACGGCGACCCGGCGCTCCTCGTAGGGCAGCGGCGGGGTGTCGAAGAGCTGGGCGATGCCCTGCCGGCCCTCGGTCTCCACCAGCAGGGTGCGGTGACCTCCGGCGGCCAGCGCCAGGGCCAGGGCGGCGGCGACCGTGGTCTTGCCGGTACCGCCCTTGCCGGTCACGACGTGGCAGCGCACGGGGAACGGCTCGGGACTCACGTCTGCGAGCGTACGAGCGTGCACGGGGTGAGCGCCTGCCCACGCCCGGCGGGGGAGCGCCCCGTGGGGGTGCGGGCCGCCGTCGCTGCGCTAGCGTCGCCGTCATGAGCGAGAACACCCGCCGGACGTGGGAGTACGCGACCATCCCGCTGCTGACCCACAACACCAAGGCGATCCTGGACTCGTGGGGGGTCGACGGCTGGGAGCTGGTCACCGTGCTCCCCGGGCCCGGTGGCGGCGACCAGCTGGTCGCCTACCTCAAGCGCCCGTCCGCCTGAGGCCCGCGCCGTGACCGAGAGCACCCCCAGCTGGACCGCGCGACTGGCCGAGCTCGGCATCCGGCTGCCCCCCGTGGCCGCCCCGGTGGCCTCCTACGTGCCGGCCGTGCGCACCGGTCAGCTGGTGATGACCAGTGGCCAGCTGCCCTTCGTCGACGGCGGGCTCCGCCGGACCGGCAAGGTCGGCGGCTCGGTCGACGCCGAGGACGCCGCCCACGACGCCAAGGTCTGCGCGCTGAACGCGCTGGCCGCCGTCGACGACCTGGTCGGCCTGGACTCCGTGGCGCGTGTCGTCCGGGTGGTCGGCTACGTGGCCAGCGCGGAGGGCTTCACCGGCCAGCCGCGGGTGGTCAACGGTGCCAGCGAGCTGCTGGGCCGGGTCTTCGGCGAGGCGGGCCACCACGCCCGCAGTGCCGTCGGCGTGGCCGAGCTGCCGATGGGCGCCCCGGTCGAGGTCGAGCTCACCGTCGAGCTGCGGTGAGCGCGCCGGTCCGCCAGGCGGCCACGGTGCTCCTGCTCCGGGACGGCGACCTGCGGACCGGCACCACCGGGCTCGAGGTCTACCTGCTCCGCCGGACGGCGGGGATGCCCTTCGCCGGGGGCATGACCGCCTACCCCGGCGGGGGGGTCGACCCCCGCGACGGCGACACCGACCTGGACTGGGTGGGCCCCTCCCCGGCCGACTGGGCCCGCACCTGGGGGTGCGAGGAGCGGACGGCGCGCGAGCTGGTGTGCGCCGCGGTCCGGGAGACCTTCGAGGAGGCCGGCGTGCTGCTGGCCGGGCCCTCGTCGGGCGACGTCGTCCCCGACGTGTCCGGTGTGGACTGGGAGGCCCAGCGCCGGGCGCTGCTGACCCGGGAGCTGTCCCTGGCGCAGCTGCTGGCCGGTCGCGGGCTCGCCCTGCGCTCGGACCTGCTGCGGCCCTTCGCGCACTGGGTGACCCCGCCGGTCGAGCCGCGGCGCTACGACACCAAGTTCTTCGCCGCCCTCATGCCGCCGGGCCAGGAGGCGCGCGACGTCTCCGGCGAGGCGGACGAGGCCGTCTGGCTGACCCCGGCGGCCGCGCTGGCGGAGATGGCCGCGGGCACCCGGCCGATGCTGCCGCCGACGATCCACACCCTGGGTCAGCTGGAGCCCTTCGCCGACGTGGCGGCCGCGCTGGCGGGCAGCCCGCCGGACCCGCTCGAGCCGATCAGCCCCACCTTCGAGGACGACGCGGAGGGCCAGCGCTGGGCGCTGCTGCCCGACGGCACCCGCATCCGGATGGTCGTCCCGCTCCCTCGCTGAACGCCGAAGGGCCCCCTCCGCGGTGCGGAGGGGGCCCTTCGGCGGTGCGTCAGCGGGCGCGTCGACGCAGCCGGTCCTCGTCGAGCACGACGACGGACTTGCCCTGCAGCTGGATCCAGCCGCGGTGCACGAAGTCGGCCAGCGCCTTGTTCACCGTCTCGCGGGAGGCGCCGACGAGCTGGGCCAGCTCCTCCTGGGTCAGGTCGTGCTTGACCCGCAGGCCGTCGGACTCCCGGCTGCCGAAGCGGTCGGCCATCTGCAGCAGCGCCTTGGCCACGCGGCCGGGGACGTCGGTGAAGATCAGGTCGGCGACCGAGTCGTTGGTGCGGCGCAGCCGGCGGGCCAGCACCTGGAGCAGACGCTCACCCACCTCGGGGTGCGCCTCGATCCACGGCCGGAGCATCGCCTGCGGCATCTTGGCCAGCCGGACGTCGGTGACCGCGGTCGCCGTCGCCGTGCGCGGGCCCGGGTCGAAGACCGACAGCTCGCCGAACTGGTCGGAGGGCCCCATCACGGCGAGCACGTTCTCGCGGCCGTCGGGGGACCGGCGGGACAGCTTGATCTTCCCCGACAGCACCACGTACAGGCTGTCGCCGGGCTCGCCCTCGTTGAAGACCACCCGGCCGCGGGGCAGGGAGACGGTCTCCAGACCGCTCGCCGTCGGCTCGGAAGCCTCTTCCGACAGCCCCTGGAACAGACCGGACTGGGCAAGGACCTCGTCCACCAGCGCACCTCTCACCACGTCGTCGCAGGTGCAGTGATCACCCGCGTCCGGGAGTGAGTCTAGGGCCTGTGGGCGCACTCACCATGCGGTGCGTCACGACCGTGCCCACTCCGGGTGGTGGAGGTCAGTCCGCGTGCCGCCCGGAGGTGACCGCGTCGGGGGCCGGGACGGTGCGTCCGGCGCTGGTCCGGGTGCGCCGACGACGCCACCGGTCCATCGCCCGGCGGATGCCGGAGTGGGCCAGTTCGTCGACGTCGCCGGGCGTGGCCGTGGCCAGGAACTCCTCGACCTGGCGCTGCGACGTGGGCCGCCGCAGGGGTTCCTCCACACGCTCCATGACCAGCAGGAACGCGATCACCAGCGGGGGGAACAGGATGACGATGAGGGCGACCACCAGCACCTCCTGTGCGAGTCGTCTCCGGGCGGGGGAGCACCGGGGGAGAGACGTCGTGGGTCCGGCCGCACGCCCGTGGGGCGGGTGTGCCTGCCGGGTCGAGCATGACAGGTCCGCCGCTGTCGGCACCTCGGCCTACCCTCGACCGCGTGTCCGCCCCGGTCGAGCCAGCCCCGCCGTACGCCGTCCCGGTGCCCCCGAGGCGGGCCACCCGGGCCGCCCGCCTGGGCGTCTCCCCGTTCGACCCGGCGGAGACCGCCCTGGGCCGCACCCGGCGGGCCCGGCGGATGTCCCGGGAGCTGGCGCTGATCCACCCCGACGCACACTGCGAGCTGGACTTCACCACGCCGCTGGAGCTGCTGGTGGCCACCGTGCTGTCGGCCCAGACGACGGACCGGACGGTCAACACCGTCACGCCCACGCTCTTCGCCCGGTACCGGACCGCCGCCGACTACGCCGGCGCCGACCGGGAGGAGCTGGAGACGATCCTGAAGCCCACCGGGTTCTTCCGGGCCAAGGCCAACTCGGTGCTGGGCCTGGGGCGGGCGCTGGTCGAGCAGTTCGAGGGCGAGGTGCCCGGTCGCCTGGAGGACCTGGTCACGCTGCCGGGGGTCGGGCGCAAGACGGCCAACGTCGTGCTGGGCAACGCCTTCGGGGTGCCCGGGCTGACCGTGGACACCCACTTCGGCCGGCTGGTCCGCCGGTTCGGCTGGACCGAGCTGGAGGACCCGGTGAAGGTCGAGGCCGAGGTCGCGGGGCTGGTGCCGAAGAAGGGGTGGACCGACTTCTCCCACCGGGTGATCTTCCACGGGCGGCGGGTCTGCCACGCCAAGAAGCCGGCCTGCGGGGCCTGCGGGCTGGCCCGCTGGTGCCCCTCCTACGGCACCGGCCCGATGGACCCCGAGGTCGCGGGCAGGCTCGTGAAGACCCCGGCCGCCTCGGACACGCTGTGAGGCGCGCGCTGGCGGTGGCCGGGGCCGCCCTGGTGCTGCTGAGCGGGTGCACGGGCGCCGGCTCCTCGGACGACGGCGGGGGCAGGGTCGCCGAGCCGGCCGTGGACGACGTCCAGGGGCTGGACACCGCGCTGCAGTCCTGTCCGGAGCAGTCCGGTGAGCCCGTCGAGGCTGCCGACGCGCTGCCGCCGATGAGCTTCGACTGCATCGGCGGCGGGACCCTGGACCTGTCGCTGGCACCCGGCGTGCCGACCGTGGTCAACGTGTGGGGGTCGTGGTGCCCGCCGTGCCGGGACGAGCTGCCCGTCGTGCAGCAGCTCGCGGACGCCGGCGGGGACCAGCTGCAGGTGCTCGGCCTGGTCAGCCAGGACACGCTGACCGCGGCGGACTCCTTCGCCGCCGACGCCGGTGTCACCTTCCCCAACGCCTTCGACCAGCAGGGTGACCTGATGGCCGAGCTGGGGCGCAACGGTGCCCCGTACACCTTCTTCCTCGCCGCCGACGGCACGCTGGCGCACACGGAGGCCGGGCAGGTCGCCGACCTCGCCGAGTTCGAGCAGCTGGTCAGCGAGCACCTCGGCGTCACCCTGTGACGGATCTGCCCGTGACCCTCCCGCCCCCCGATCTCACCGGCGTCCCCGAGCACGTCCGCCGGCTGGTCGCCTCCGCGGACGAGCTGCCGCTGCGGCACCGGCGGGCCGACGCCACCGACACCGCCCGCCGCTCCGCGGTGCTGGTGCTCTTCGGCGAGGGACCGGACGGGCAGGACGTGCTGCTCATCGAGAAGTCCGACCGGCTGCGCACGCACGCCGGTCAGCCGGCCTTCCCCGGCGGCGGCGTGGACCCCGGCGACGACTACCCGGTCGGGACGGCGCTGCGGGAGACCCACGAGGAGGCCGGCGTGGACCCCTCGGCGGTGCGGGTGCTGGCCACCCTGCCCGAGCTCTTCCTGGGGCCCAGCGACAACCTCGTGGTCCCGGTCGTGGGCTGGTGGGACGACCCGCGGGCGGTCACCACGGGCGACCCCTTCGAGGTCGCGCAGGTGGCCCGGGTGCCGCTGGCGGACCTGACCGACCCGGCGAACCGGTTCCGGGTGCGGCACCCCTCGGGCTACGTGGGCCCGGCGTTCGCGGTCGCCGGGATGGTGGTGTGGGGCTTCACCGCCGGCGTCCTGGACGCCGTCCTCACCGCGTGCGGGCTGTCCCGGCCGTGGGACGAGCGCGACGTCCGGCCGCTGGCCCAGGAGCAGGAGCGGGTCCGCGGGACCGTGCGCGTGGACGAGCAGCCCGAGGACCGCGCCGCGCCGACGGTCGCCGAGGGTCCGGCGTCCTCAGCCGGGCCGCGTACGGTCCGACGGCGATGAACGCTTCCCCGCGCCGCACCCGTGTCCTGCTCACCGCGCTGCTGCTCGCCCTGGGTCTGCTGGCCGGCTGCACCAACGAGACGCCGGCCACCCCGGACGCGACCCGTACCCCCGACGCCGGGGTCGGCGAGGTCACCGTCGCCGACGACGGGGTCCAGGAGATCACCCTGGAGACCGGTGACGACTACGTCTTCACCCCGGACACGTTCACCGTGGCGCCGGGCCAGGTGCGGCTGACCGTCACCAACGTGGCCACCCAGCTGACCCACAACTTCGCCTTCACCGCCGGCGCGGGCCCGGCAGAGATCACCGAGGAGATCCCGCTGCTGGCACCCGGCCAGAGCGAGACCATCGAGTTCACCGTCACCGCGACCGGCGACTACCCCTTCGAGTGCACGTTCCACACCGCACTGGGCCAGGTCGGGACCATGGTCGTCAGCGGTCCCGCGGCCGACCCGAGCGCGGGTGCGGCCACGACGAGCCCCACCGGCTGACGTGTCCCTCGTCGACCTGGCGCTGATCGCCCTGGCGCTGCTGTTCGCCCTCTCGGGCTTTCGGCAGGGCCTGATCGTGTCCGTGGCCTCCTTCGTGGGGTTCTTCGGCGGTGCGGTCGCCGGGGCGCAGCTGTCCGGGCCGGTCGCCGACCAGCTCGCCGGGTCCAGCCTGGCCCGGGTCTTCGTGGCCCTCGTCGTCGTCCTGGCCGGGGCCCTGCTGGGGCAGCTGGTGGCCGGGTACGTGGGCCGGGCGGTGCGCAAGCGGGTGACCTGGGAGCCGGCCGAGGTGGTGGACTCCGTCGCCGGGGCCGTGGTGTCGGCCGTCGCGGTGCTGCTGGTGGCCTGGATGGTCGCCACCCCGCTGGCCAGTTCGGCGTTCCCGACGGTGGCCAGCCAGGTCCGGCAGTCGACCCTGGTCCAGGCCGTCGACCGCGGGGTGCCCGACGGCGTCCGCTCGCTGTACGACTCGCTGCGCGAGGCGATCGACCGGCGCGGGCTCCCCGACGTGCTGGACCCGCTGACCCCCACCCAGGTCCGCGACGTGCCGGCGCCGGACCAGGGCCTGCTCGACAGCCCGGTGGTGACCCAGGTGCGCGGCTCGGTGGTGCAGATCCGGGGCGTGGCCGCGGCGTGCTCCCGGCAGATCGACGGCTCGGGCTTCGTCTACGCCGACGAGCGGGTGATGACCAACGCGCACGTGCTGGCCGGGGTGGACCGCCCCGTCGTCACCGCGGAGGGCGAGAGCTACGAGGCGACCGCGGTCTACGTCGACGAGGAGACCGACGTCGCCGTCCTGGCGGTGCCCGGGCTGCCGCAGGTGCCGCTGACGTTCACCCCGCAGCCGGTGGACTCCGGGGCCGACGCGATCGTGATGGGCTACCCGGGCGGCGGTGGCCTCTACGTCGGCCCGGCCCGGGTGCGGGACCGCGGGGACATCAGCGGCCCGGACTTCCGCGCCGAGCAGACCGTCGTGCGCGACGTCTACGCCCTCTACGGCCAGGTCCGCGCCGGCAACTCCGGCGGCCCGCTGCTGGCCACCGACGGCACGGTGCTCGGCGTCGTCTTCGCCAGCGCGATCGACGACCCGGACACCGGGTACGCGCTCACCGGCGAGCAGGTCGCCCGGGCGGCCACCGAGGGTGCGACCTCCACCGACGAGGTCGGCACCGGCCCCTGCGAGTAGCCCGCCGCGCCCGGCTCACCGGGCCCAGGCGGCGATGGCCTCGCTGACGAGGTCGGGGACCTCCTCGTGCGGGAAGTGGCCGACACCGGGCAGCTCGCGCCACTCGTAGGGCCCCGCGACGTAACGGCCCGAGCCGTGGGCGGTGGAGGGCAGCACGCAGGCGTCCAGCGCGCCGTGCAGCTGCAGGGTCGGCGCGGTGACGGGGGCCGCCATCCGGCGGGCGTACCGCAGGCCGTCCGGGCGCAGCTGGGAACGGAAGGCCCACCGGTGGAACTCCATGGCGCCGTAGGCGGCCTGCGGGATGCGCGCGGCGCAGCGGTACCGGGCGACGGCCTCGGCGAAGTCGGTGGTGTGCACCCAGCCGGGCCCGGCCCAGCGGCGCAGCAGCTCGGCGACCGGGTCGTCGTCGTCCCGGGTGAGGCGGCGCTCGGGCAGCCGGGGCAGCTGGTAGCGCAGTGCGTAGGCCGAGGCCCGGCGCTGGGCGCCCGACGTCATCGCCGAGCGCAGCTCGCGGGGGTGCGCGGAGGAGACGACGACCAGCCCACGGACGGTGCGCGGGTGCAGGGCGGCCATGGTCCAGCCCAGCAGGCCACCCCAGTCGTGCCCCACGACGACGGCGTCGGGCTCACCCAGCGCCCGGACGACGGCCGCGACGTCGGCGGACAGCGTGGGCAGGTCGTAGCCGCGCGGGGGCTTGTCGCTGCCGCCGTAGCCGCGCAGGTCGACCGCCACGGCGCGGAAGCCGGCCTCGGCGAGGGCGACGAGTTGGTGCCGCCAGGCCCACCAGAACTGCGGGTAGCCGTGCAGGAGCAGGACCAGCGGGCCCTCGCCGGCCTCGGCGGCGTGCAGGCGCACGCCGTTGGCGGAGATGTCGCGGTGCTGCCAGGGGCCCGGCAGCAGCACGCTGGTGGCGTCGGGGGGACCGTCTGCCGGGACCAGCGTCACGGGTGTCCCGGGCTCAGCCGAGGCGGGTGTGCGGGTCCTGCCGGACCACCTGGCCGTCGCGGACGACGGGCAGGTCGCGCTGGCGCTGGCCGGGGGCCTCGCGGCGCATCACGTCGGGCAGGTCCTTCAGCGTCTCCATCGTGCGCTCGGGCTTGCGGAACTTCTTGGTCATCGTGATGCCCAGGAAGATCGCGAGACCGGCGAAGAGCACCAGGCCGCCGAAGACGATGAAGTAGGAGATCCAGCGGGCCAGGCCCAGCCAGGTGATCAGCTCGGCGATCCCGATGAACAAGAAGATCGACGCGAACGCGAGCATGACGCCGCCGGCGGCGATGAGGCCACCGCCGATGCCGACCTTCTTCACCGAGGCACCGACCTCGGCCTTGGCCAGCTCCACCTCGCTGCGGATGAGCGTGGACACGTCGGCCATGGCGCTCTGCACCAGGGAGCCCACGGAGGGCTCCTGAGGGCCTGCCGGCTGTCCGGACAGGCGGGTGGTGGGCGCGCTGTGGGCCACGGGGGTCCTCCTCGAGTGCTGCGGGTGCTGCCGTGGGTTCGGCCCCGGTCTGGAACTGATCGTGCCTCATCGCGGCGCGTGTCGCGCAC
Source organism: Modestobacter sp. Leaf380 (assembly GCF_001424485.1). Classification (GTDB taxonomy): domain Bacteria; phylum Actinomycetota; class Actinomycetes; order Mycobacteriales; family Geodermatophilaceae; genus Klenkia. The sequence continues at coordinate 605,139 of NZ_LMQC01000012.1, read as the reverse complement.
CGTGATCACCCGGGTGGAGTGTGAGGGGCGAGGAACCCTCGCCCCTCACACTCCGCTGCTCAGTCCTCGGAGGAGGCGCTGGGCATCTTCGCGCCGATCAGGTCCATCACCGAGGAGTCGGTGAGCGTCGAGACGTCACCCAGCTCCCGGTTCTCGGCGACGTCGCGCAGCAGGCGGCGCATGATCTTGCCCGAGCGGGTCTTGGGCAGCTCGGCGACGACCATGATCTGGCGCGGCGAGGCGATCGGGCCGATCTCCTTGCGCACGTGCTGGCGCAGGGTCTTCACCAGGTCCTCGCCGGAGTCGGTGGCGTCCCCGCGCAGGATCACGAACGCGACGATCCCCTGGCCGGTGGTCGGGTCGGTCGCGCCGACGACCGCGGCCTCGGCGACCGTCGGGTGGCTGACCAGCGCGGACTCGACCTCCGTGGTGGAGATGCGGTGACCGGACACGTTCATCACGTCGTCCACCCGGCCCAGCAGCCAGATGTCGCCGTCCTCGTCGAGCTTGGCGCCGTCCCCGGCGAAGTAGACGTCCTTGCCGTAGCGGGACCAGTAGGTCTCCACGTAGCGCTCGTCGGAGCCCCAGATGGTGCGCAGCATCGCCGGCCACGGCTCGGTGAGCACCAGGTAGCCGGTGGCGCCGGCCTCGATCGGCTTGCCCTCCTCGTCGACCACCGCGGCCGAGATGCCGGGGATGGCCCGCTGCGCGGAGCCGGGCTTGGTGGCCACGACGCCGGGCATCGGGGCGATCATGTGCGCGCCGGTCTCGGTCTGCCACCAGGTGTCGACGACGGTCGCCGTCCCCCCGCCGACGTTCTTGCGGTACCAGAGCCACGCCTCGGGGTTGATCGGCTCACCGACCGAGCCGAGCACCCGCAGGGTGGACAGGTCGAAGGGCTCGAGCTCCTCGGCGCCCCACTTCATGAACGTACGGACGACGGTCGGGGCGGCGTAGAGGATCGAGACGCCGTACTCCTGGACGATCTCCCACCAGCGGCCGCGGTGCGGGGTCTCCGGGGTGCCCTCGTACATGACCGAGGTCGCCCCGTTGGAGAGCGGGCCGTAGACGATGTAGGAGTGGCCGGTCACCCAGGCCACGTCGGCGGCGCACCAGAAGACGTCGGTGTCGGCCTCCAGGTCGAAGGTGGCCCAGTGCGTCCAGGAGACCTGGGTCAGGTAGCCGCCGGAGGTGTGCAGGATGCCCTTGGGCTTCGCCGTCGTCCCCGAGGTGTACATGATGTAGAGCGGGTGCTCGGCGTCGAAGGGCTGCGCCTCGTGCTCGGTGGACTGGCTGTCCACGAGGTCGTGCCACCACTGGTCGCGGCCCTCGGTCCAGTCGACGTCGGACTCGGTGCGGCGGACGACGAGGACGTGCTCGACGCCGGCCACCTTGGTGAGCGCCTCGTCGACGGCGGGCTTGAGCGCCGAGGCCGCGCCGCGGCGGAAGCCGCCGTCGGCGGTGACGACGACCTTGGCGCCGGCGTCCTCGACGCGGGAGGCCAGCGCGTCGGGGGAGAAGCCACCGAAGACGACCATGTGGACGGCGCCGATGCGGGCGCAGGCCAGCATCGTGATCACGGCCTCGGGGATCATCGGCAGGTAGACCGCGACCCGGTCCCCGGCCTGCACGCCCAGCGCGGTGAGCGCGTTGGCGGCCTTGCAGACCTCGTCCTTGAGCTGGGCGTATGTGATGGTGCGGGTGTCACCGGGTTCACCGACCCAGTGGTAGGCGACCTTGTCCCCGTTGCCGGCGGTGACGTGCCGGTCCACGCAGTTGGCGGCCACGTTGAGCTCCCCGCCGACGAACCACTTCGCGAACGGCGGGTCGGTCCAGTCGAGCACCTCGCCCCAGGGCTTCGACCACTCCAGCCGCTGGGCGGCGTCGGCCCAGAAGCCGAGCCGGTCCTCGGCGGCGCGGTCGTAGTCGGCCTGGGTCACGTTCGCGTGCCCGGCCAGGTCGGCCGGCGGGTCGAACACACCGCTGGCGGGGATCTCGCTGGACAGACCCTGGGTCTCGGTCTCGCTCACGGGCGCCTCCTGGTTGTCCGGCGTCGCGCGGGGGACCGGCGACGCTGCCTCGTGGTCGACCCTAGGGCGCCCGACCACTTCGCTGCGACCTGCGTCTCACGGACCGGGTGCCGGGCCCGCCGGCCGGCGGGGAGACTGGCCCGGTGACCCCGCCGGACGACGCACAGACCCGGGTGGCCGCCCGCTTCCCGGGGGCGGCGACCCTGGGCCTCCTGGTGCCGCCGGGGTCCCGGCCGCTGCCCGCGACGGCGCTGGCCGACGTCGCCTGGACCACCGAGCACCTGGAGCTGCAGGCGCTCACCGGCCGGACCGAGGACCGCAGGGTGCTGGCCACGCTGTGGTGGTACTCGGCGTCCCTCGTGCTGCTGGGTCCGGCGCTGGCCGGCCTGGTCGCCGGGCGGGCGTTGTCGGCCCGGTTGGAGGACACCACGCTGCACGTGGTCGGGGACCTGCCGTGGGCGGCGACGGCGACGGCGTCCACCGGGGACGTCGTCACCGAGCTGCGGGGCTCGCTGGCCGCGGTCGTGGCCACCGTCGCGGAGGCCGGTGGCGTCCGCGAGGCGCCGCTGCGGGCGATCGCCACCGACGCGCTGGCCAACAAGCTGCTGGCACTGGGCCGGGCCCGGGGGGACGCCCCCGCGGTGACGGCGCTGGCCGCACCGCTGGCCCGGGAGGCCGGGCTGCCCGCGCCGCGCTTCGTGGAGGCGGGCGGGCAGCTGTTCACCCGTCGGGCGTCGTGCTGCCAGATCTGGCGGGTGCCGCACGAGGTGCTGTGCACGTCGTGCCCGCGGCGCGACCCTGCCGAGCGTCAGGTCCTGCTGGAGGACACCGCCGAGCGGATGCTCAGCTGGGGCTGACCGGTCGGACCAGGTCCCGGTAGGCGGTCGCGTAGGCCTTGAGGTCCGCGGCGGCCCGGGTGGCGTCGTCGGCGACACCGCCCGAGGCGGCGGGCAGCGTGCTGCTGGCCCGGACGGCGGCGGTCACGTCGCCGACCGCGGCCAGGTGGGCCCGGGCGGCGGCGCACACCTCGGCGGCGTGGTCGGCGGTGCTGGTGGTCAGCCGGCGCAGTTCGCGGGACAGCGCGAACGCCTCGTCGGTCAGCCGGGGCAGCACGGTGGGGACGTCGCCCAGGTGCGCGCCCGCGCGGGTGGCGACGGCGACCTCCCGGCGCAGCTGCACCGAGGCCGCGGTGACCCGGGCGGCGAGCACGCCGGTGGTCCGGTCGGCCCGGGCCGGGGCGCGGACGACGGCCACCGCGGTGCCGGCGTAGCCGCCCAGCTCCCCGACCCGGCGGGCGGTGGGGCTGGCCCTGATCGCGCGCACCGTCTTCCGGGTGAGCACGACGCCCCCGGTGACGACGCCCGCGGCGACCAGCAGCATCAGCAGGACCAGGGCGAGCACGGGCTCCACGGGGCACCTCCACCAGCCGGCCCCAGACGCGGGCCGCTCCTCCCCGAGGCTACCGGTCGGACGGGCCCGGGACCGATCCGTCACGACGTCGACAAGTACCCGTGACCTCTCGACACGGCTGTCGTTGTCCGGTCACCCCGGTGCTCGGTGTGCCCCCGCACACACCGCCCGCACCCCGCTCGTCCGACCAACGGAGGTCGCCGCCGTGCCCCAGCCCCACCCGTCCCGTCGCACCGGCCGGCGGCTGTTCGCCGGTGGCCTGCTGTCCGCCGTCGTCGTGCTGGGCACGCCGGCCGTGGCCTCCGCCGAGCAGCTGACCGACGCGGTCGGTGGCCTCACCGACCAGCTCCCGGGCCCACTGGGCTCGGCACTCGACCAGGCCGACACCGGTGCCGACACCGACACCGGGGGCGACGTCACCGGCGCCTTCGACGGCACGACCGGTCTGCCCACCCTGCCGGGGGCAGGGAGCCTGCCCGAGCCGCTCTCGGCGGGTGCGGAGTGCGTGGGCGGGCTCGTCGAGGGCGTCACGGTGTCCATCGGCGACGTCGTGGGGGGCCTGGCCGGTCTGGGCGGCGTCCTCACCGACCTGCTCGGTGGCCAGACGCCGGTGTCCCTCTCCCAGACCTCGACCAGCACCGCGGCCGGGACGATCCCGCTCTCCCTGGACGACCTGATCGAGATCCTGGGGCCCGAGCGCGTGGAGGAGCTGCTGGCCGGCGGTCAGGAGGACGTGACCGCCCAGTTCGAGATGGTCATCGGCGGGGTGACCCACCTGGTCGAGGTCGTGTTCGAGTTCGTCGACTGCCTGGCCGGCCTGCTCCCCGCCGTCGCTCCCGCGGCGCCCTCGCCCAGCACCCCGGCACCCCAGCCGGCCGCCCCGGTGGCCCCGGCCCCCGTCGCAGCCGTGGCACCCGCGCCGGCGAGCGCGGCGCCGGTCGCCTACCTCGGGTACGCCCCGACCGGTGGCGAGCCCACCGGCAGCAGCGCCCCGCTCGTCCTGGCCGGTCTGGGTGCGCTGACCGCGGCAGCCGGTGCCACCGCGTACGGGCTGCGTCGTCGTGGCGAGCTCGGCTGAGGGCGGGGCCGCCTCGGGCCTGACCGTCCTGGCGGTCCTGGGCACCCTGCTGGTCGGCGGCCTCTGGTACGGCTACGGCACCGACCCCGAGCCCGGCCCGGTGGCGGCGGCCGACGTCGCTGCCACCCCGCTGGTCCCGGCCGCGCTGAGCGTGCCGGCGATCGGGGTCGAGGCGCCGGTCGAGCAGCGCGGCACGGTGCAGTACGAGAACCCGTTCACCGGCGACCCGGTGAGCGGGTACGGCGTCCCGGAGAGCATGCAGACGACGTCCTGGTGGTCCGACGGGCCGCAGCCCGGCTCGGGCCAGATGGCGGTCCTGCTCGGCCACGACGTGCCCGGCGAGGAGGCCGGGGTCTTCGACGACCTCGGCGAGCTGCGGCCCGGGGACGCCGTCGTCCTCACCGCCGCGGACGGCACCCAGCTCCAGCTGCAGGTCCTCCAGGCGCCGCTGACCGGCCTGGACAAGTCCACCTCGGACCTGTCCGACGCGCTCAACGGCCACCCCGACGGCGCCGACGTCGCCCTGGTGACGTGCGGCGGGGAGTACGACGAGTCCGCCGGTGCCAGCGAGGAGAACGTCGTGGTGTTCGCCGCGGTCGTCTGACGGCCCGCCGGCACGACCCGGGGAGCGAGCGAGACTCCCGGGGGCCGCTGTCACTGCCGATGTAGAACGAGCAGTCCCGGATCCGGGACGCGTCGTCGGTGGGCACGGGAGTGGGCATGCAGGAGCAGGACGGTCGGGGGCAGGACGAGACCGGGCAGGGCGGTCAGGGTGACGGTGCCCGAGGGCGTGCGTGGGAGCCGGTGCCCGGGACACCCGGTGCGGGCACGGAGGACTGGGCCGTCGCCGGCTCACAGGTGACCCCGGCCGGCCCGGTCATGACCGACCTGCTCCAAGCGGCCCGGGTGGTGGCACTCGCCGTGCTCCCCGTGCTCGTCGGGCTCGCCGCCCTGGCGACGGCGGTCGGGATCAGCGGCGGCTTCGGCGACGAGGGGTCGCTGGCCGACTGGCTCCGCGTGGCGGTCCTGCTGCTGGGCCTCGGTCTGGGGGCACGGGTGGTCGCCCAGGGCTCCTTCGACTCCTCCCTGGCGACCGCCGGGTTCGACGCCGGCGTCCGGGCGGCCCCGCTCGTGGTGACCGTCGTCGTGCTGGCGGTCCTCGTCGGGCTCTCCCGCCGCAGCGAGGCGCGGTCCCGGTCCACGGGACCGGGGCAGCTGCTGCTGCGGGCCGGCCTCGCGGGAGCCGTCGCCGGGGTCTCGGTGTTCCTCCTCGCCCTGGTGACCCGGACCAGCTCGGCCTTCGGCGCCGACCTCGGTCAGGAGTTCGACGCCGGTGGCGGTGTGACGGTGGGACTCGGTCTCGTCGGGGCGCTGCTGGTGCCGGCCGTGCTGGTCGCCGTGACGGTCGCCGCCGCCCGCTGGAGCGTCGTCCGACCGTGGAGCCCCCTCCCGGGTCCGCTCGGTGAGGTCCTGGTGGTCAGCCGGGTGCTGCGGACGGCGGTCACCGGGCTGCTGCTGGCGACCGGGGTGCTCGGGGTGGTCGGTCTGCTGCAGCAGGCCGTCGCCGGTGACCTGCCCGACGACGACACCCTCGTGGGCCTGGTCGGCGCGCTGCTGGTCTACCTGGTCAACGTGCTCGTCGTCGGGGCCCTGGCCCTGCTGGGTGTCCCGGTGTCCTTGTCGGCCGCCGGGGTCGGCGCCTTCGGCGGTGGCGACCTCGCCGGGTCCCGGGCGGACTCGGTCGGGCTGACCGACGAGCCCGTGCTGCTGCTGGCCCTGCTGGTCCCCGTCCTCGTGGTGCTGGCCACCGCGGTGCGGCGGACCGTGCGCGGTCGTCAGCTCCCGCTGACCCCGCGCAGCGTGGCCGTGGCCGCCGGGGTCGGGGTGGTCGGTGGTCTGGCGGTGGCCCTGCTGGTCCGCGTGTGGGCCTCCGGGGGCGGTCAGGGTGCGGCGGTGTTCGCCGGGCAGGCGGTCGGCGGGGGATCGGCCTCGGTCGGCCCGTCGCTGCTGTGGTCCCCGCTGCTGGGCGCGGCGTGGGCGGCTCTGGCCGTGGCCGCCGTCCGGACCGGGCCCTCGCTCGTGCTGTCCAGCCCGTCTTGGCTGGTCCGACTGGTGGCCGGCGGCCACCTGCACCCGCAGTGGGCGGCGGCGGTGCGGGGCGAGGGCCCCGCGCCGGCCGGCCGACGGTCGGGCGCGGTGCGGGGAGCCGTCGTCGGTGTCGGGGTCCTCGGGGTGCTCGCCGTGGTCGGGGTCGGGACGCTCGCCGTCGTCCGCGCGACCGTGCTGACCCCCGAAGCCGCGGTCGAGGACCACCTCGACGCGCTCGCCCGGGGCGACGTCGCCCAGGTGCTGGCGGGCAGCGGGGAGGGACCGGAGGACACCGACGTCCTGCTGTCCCCCGACGTCCTGGACAGCGGCGCGTACAGCCCACCGGAGGACCTGCAGCTGCTGGGGGTCACCGAGTACGGCTCCGCGGGATCGGCAGAGGTGTCCTACACGGTGGACGGCGAGCCCAGCACCGAGACGCTGTACCTGGTCCGGGAGGAGGGCCTGCTCGGCGGCTGGACGGTCGAGGCGTCGACGAGCTCGGTCTTCGTGGACGACTCGTCGGGTCTGGCCCTGCAGGTGGGCGGGGTCGACGTCGCAGCCGGGGAGCACCGGGCGCTCCCGGGCAGCTACGTCTTCTCCCCGGTGGAGGACGACGTCCTCACCGCGGACGACGTGACGGTGACGACCGCCGGCGGGTTCGGGTTCGCGGACGTGTCCGTCGAACCGCGGGTGCGGGACGAGGTCACCGACCGGGTCTCCCAGGCCGTCGACGCTGTGCTGGCCGACTGCGCGGCCCGGACGGAGGTGCCGTTGACCGGGTGCCCGTTCCTGGACCGGTACAGCTACGTGCCCGACGACCTGACGGACCTCACGGTCCGGGTGGACCAGGTCCCGGCCTGGGAGCTGGTCTGGGACCCCTACGGGCAGGAGCTCTCGATCGTGTCGGACTACGACGGCGAGGGGGTGCTGACCGGCCTCCAGCCGGCGTACAGCTTCTCCTCCGACCAGAGCCCCCGGCCCTACGAGGACACGTTCGGCTTCTCCCTGGACGCGGTCGTCACGGTCACCGGTGACGACGTCGAGCTGGAGTTTTCCGGCTACTGAGCGGCGCCGGGGACCGGCGTCGTCCGGTCCCCGGCGCCCAGCGCCACCACGTCCCCGACGACCCACACGGCGGGCGGGCGCACGGCCTCGGCGGCGATGGTGGCGCCCAGGCCGGCCAGCGTCGTGCGCAGCACCCGCTGGGTGGGGGAGGCGCCGTCGACGACGACGGCGACCGGGGTGTCCGCGGGCCGGCCGTGCTCGACCAGGCTGGCCGCGATGGCCGGCGCGGTGTCCACGCCCATCAGGACGACGAGGGTGCCGCGCAGCCGCCCCAGCGAGGGCCAGTCGACCAGCGAGGCGGGGTGGTCGGGCGGCACGTGCCCGGAGACGACGACGAACTCGTGGGTCATCCCGCGGTGGGTGACGGGCACGCCGGCGAGCCCGGGGACGCCGATCGCGCTGGTCACACCGGGCACGACCTCGACCGGGACGCCGGCGGTCCGGCAGGCCTCCAGCTCCTCCCAGCCGCGGCCGAAGACGAACGGGTCGCCGCCCTTGAGCCGGACGACGCGCTTGCCGGCCAGGGCGTGCTCGACCAGCAGCGCGTTGATCTGCTCCTGGGCCATGGAGCGGCCGCGGGGCAGCTTGGAGGCGTCGATGACCTCGACGTGCGCGGGCAGGGAGGACAGCAGCGACTGCGGGGCCAGGTGGTCGGCGAGGACGACGTCCGCCGTCGCCACGGCCTGCCGGCCACGCACGGTGACCAGGCCGGGGTCACCCGGGCCGCCGCCGACCAGCACCACGCTGCCGCGGCCGTCGGCCGGGCGTGACACGGTGTCGGCGATCGTGCCGTCGGTCAGCCCGGCCAGGACGGCGTCCCGGACGCCGACGGCGCGCTGCGGGTCGCCGCCGCCGTGCACGCCCACGACGAGGTCGCCCTGCCGGCCGACGGCGGGGGTCCACACGCTGGACTGCGAGCGGTCGTCGGCGCGGGCGCAGAACACCCGCATGTCCTCGGCCTCGGCGGCGACGGCCGCGTTGACGTCGGGGCTGTCGGTGGCGGCCACGGCGTACCAGGCGCCGGCCAGGTCCCCGGCCTGGTAGCCGCGGGGCAGCCAGGTCAGCGAGCCCGGGGCGACCAGCGCCTCCAGGGCGGGGGTGACCTCGGGGGCGACGACGGTGACCCGGGCGTGCGCCTCGAGCAGGCCGGCGACGCGACGGTGGGCGACCTGCCCGCCGCCGACGACGACGACGCGGCGGTCGGCCAGCCGGAGACCGACCGGGTAGACGACGCCGGAGCGGGGGTCGACGGGGGTGGCGGGCACGTCAGGCCTTCTCGGTGACGCCGGCGGAGTCGAACGTGGCCACGTCGCGCAGGGCCCGGGCGGCGCTGGCCACCAGCGGCAGCGCCAGCAGGGCGCCGGTGCCCTCGCCCAGCCGCAGGTCCAGGCCCAGCAGGGGGCGCAGACCCAGGTGCGCGAGCGCCAGGGCGTGCCCGGGCTCGGCGGAGGTGTGCCCGGCGAGGGCGTGCTGCAGGGCGGTGGGCGACAGGGCGCCGGCGACCAGGGCCGCTGAGCCGGCGATGACGCCGTCCAGGACGACCGGTACCCGCGCGGCGGCCGCGCCCAGCACGAAACCGGCGAGCGCGGCGTGCTCCAGGCCGCCGACCTCGGCCAGCACGGTGAGCGGGTCGGTCTCCCCGTCGAGCCGGGCGACGGCCCGGGCGACGACGTCGACCTTGCGGTCCAGGGTGGCGTCGTCGACGCCGGTGCCGCGGCCGGTGGCCTGCGCGGGGGTGGCACCGGTGAAGGCGCAGACCAGCGCGGCCGACGCCGTGGTGTTGGTGATCCCCATGTCGCCGGTGACCAGGCAGCCGTGGTCGGCGGCCAGCTCGGTGGCGACGGCGATGCCGACCTCGATCGCGCGGCGGGCCTCGTCGCGGGTCATGGCCGGGCCCTCGGCGAGGTCGGCGGTGCCCCGGCGCACGTTGCGGTCCAGCAGACCCGGTGCCGCGTCCAGCGGGGTGGCGACACCGACGTCCACGACGACGACGTCGGCGCCCAGCTGTGCGGCGAAGGCGTTGACCACGGCGCCGCCGGCCAGGAAGTTCGCCACCATCTGGGCGGTCACCTCCTGCGGCCAGTGCGTGACGCCCTGGGCGTGCACGCCGTGGTCGCCGGCGAACACCGCGACGGCGGCGGGGGTGGGCAGCGGGGCCGGGCAGACCCCGGCGGTGCCGGCCAGCTGGGCGGCGACGTCCTCGAGGACGCCGAGGGAGCCCGGCGGCTTGGTCATCCGGTCCAGGCGCTCGCGGGCGGCCTGCTCCGCGACGGCGTCCCGGGGAGTGATCGCGGCGAGGGTGGTGTCCAGCAGGCTCATGATCGCTCCAGGATCGCAGCCAGGTCGGCAGCGAACGCCACCGAGGTGGCGGGGTCGCGCACGGCGACCCGCAGGTGGTCGGGGGACAGGCCGGGGAAGGTGTCGCCGCGGCGGACCGCCCAGCCCCGCTCGCGCAGGGCCAGCTGGACCCGTCCGGCGTGCGGGACGCCGAGCAGCACGAAGGACGACCGCGGCTCGCCGACGACGGTGACGCCGTCCGGCAGCGCGGACAGCAGGGCCCGCCGGTGCTCCGCCAGCTCCACGGCGACGGCATCGGACTCGGCCCGGGCGGCGTCGCCGGTGCAGGCGACCAGCGCGGCCAGTGCGGGGGTCGAGACCGGCCACTGCGGCTGCTGCGCGGCCAGCGCGGCGACCAGGTCCGGCGGCCCGAGTGCGTAGCCGACCCGCAGGCCCGCCAGCCCCCAGGTCTTGGTCAGGCTGCGGACGACGAGCAGCCCGGGCAGGTCCCGCCGGCCGGCCAGCGACTGCGGCTCGCCGGGGTCGGTGTCGGCGAACGCCTCGTCGACGACGGTCACCCGGCCGGGGCGGCACAGCGCGGCGACGTCGTCGGCGGCGTGCAGCACCGAGGTGGGGTTGGTCGGGTTGCCCAGCACGACCAGGTCGGCGTCCTCCGGCGGCGGGGTGAGCGCGTAGGACGGCGGGGTCAGCAGGTGCCGGTGCACCTCGTGGCCGGCCGCGCGCAGCGCCGCCTCGGGCTCGGTGAACGAGGGGTGCACGACCACCGCGTGCGTGGGCGTGAGCGCCCGGGCCAGCAGGGTGAACGTCTCGGCGGCGCCCGCGGTCAGCAGCACCTCGTCCCCGGACCGGCCGTGCGCAGCGGCGACCGCGGCCCGGGCGGCGTCCTGACGGGGGTAGGCGGCGCTGTCCTCGACAGCGGCGTGCAGCACCTGCCGCAGCCAGGCCGGTGGGGCGCCGGCGCGCACGTTGACCGCGAGGTCGACCAGTCCGGGGGTGGCCTCGACGTCCCCGTGGTGGGTGAGGTCGTGGTGGCCGGGGTCGTGGTGGCCGGGGTCGTGGTGGCCGGGGTCGCGCTGGCTGGGGCCGCGGTGGGTCCCGTCGCGGTGGGTCGGGTCGCGGTGGGTCGGGTCGGTCACCGGACCGCGACCGCCACGGTGACCCGGCCGTGCAGCGTGCGCGGGACGACGAGCTCTCCGCCGCCGGCCAGCGCGGCCGCCTCGGCGACGCTGCCGGTGCCGACCGCGGCGGCCACCCGCGCGGAGCGGTGCGGGGTGGGGACGGCGTCCAGCTCGGCGGCGGGGTGGCCGGTCAGCGGCCAGCCGCGGGTCTGCGCGGCCTCGACCAGCCCGGGCTCGGTGACCCGCCGGTCGAGGGTGGCGAGCGCGTCCACCGGCCCGCCGACGGCGTCGACCGCGGCCAGCACCTCGGCGGCGCTGACGCCGCTGCGGGCGCCCAGCCCCACGACCCTCACCGTCCGCCGCCTGAGGGCCCCGGCAAAGGAAGCTCTACACCCCGTGTCGCGGCCGACGGGGGGTGTATGGCTTCCTTTGCCCCCGCCCCCGCCGACGCCTCCGCCGGGGCGGGCAGGGCGGCGAGCAGGGCGTCGGTGTCGCGGGGGAGGGGGCCGGGCGGGAGGAGGCCCAGGGCCTGGAGGCGGGCGCCGAGGGTGAGGGTCCAGGGGCGGTCCAGGCGGGCGCGGGCGAGCAGGGCGTCGTCGCCGAGGACGACGTCGGGGGCGCCTTGGGTGACCGTGCCGTCGACGACGACGGCGACCTCGTCGGCCCAGCCGAGGGCCAGGTCGACGTCGTGGGTGCTCATCACCACGGTGGACCCCGACGCCTGGAGGCGGGTGAGGGCGGCGAGGGCCTCGGTGACGGCGGAGGGGTCCAGCCCGGCGGTGGGTTCGTCGAGCAGCAGCACGCAGGGGCGCATGGCGACGGCGCCGGCGATGGCGACGCGCTTGCGTTCGCCGTAGGACAGCTGGTGGGTGGGCCGGGCGGCCAGGTGGGTGACGGCGAGCAGGTCAAGGGCCTCGGCGACGCGGGCGCGGACCTCGGGCTCGGGCAGGCCCAGGTTCATCGGGCCGAAGGAGACGTCCTGGGCGACGGAGGCGGAGAAGAGCTGGTCGTCGGGGTCCTGCAGCACGAGCTGCACCTCCTGGCGGTGCGCCTGCAGGCCCTTGCGGGTGTGCTGCAGGGTGGCGCCGTCGACGGTGATCCGGCCCTTCGTGGGCGCCAGCGCGCCGGAGAGGCAGCGCAGCAGGGTGGTCTTGCCCGACCCGTTGGCCCCGAGCAGGGCCAGCCGGCGACCCTCGGGGACGGTCAGGCTGGCGCCGTCCAGGACCCGGGCGCCGCGGGTGTAGCCGACGACGACGTCGAGGGCGGCGAGCTGCTGGTGGCTCACGCGGTCACCAGCGTCAGCGCGCACAGGGCCGCGAGCCCGGTGACGGTGGAGGCCAGGAACACCCGGGAAGAGGGCAGCACCTCGGGCAGGACCCGCAGGTCGGTGACCATGCCCCGGCCGGCCAGGCCTTCCTGCAGTCGGCGGGCGCGGTCCCAGGAGCGGGTGAGGACGGCGGCGGCCAGCACCCCGGAGGACCGGTAGGAGCGGCGGACCGTGGAGTAGCCCATCCGGGAGGTCTGCGCCTCGCGGATGGTCCGCAGGCTCTCCAGCAGCACGAACAGCAGCCGGTAGGTCACCGAGGCGACCTCGACCACGGCCCCGGGCACCCGGGCCCGGCGGAGTGCGGGCAGCAGGTCCGACATCGGGGTGGTGGTGGCCAGCAGCAGCACCGCGGCCCCGCCGGCCAGCGCGTGCCCGACAAGCGCCCCGCCGCGGGCGGCGGCGTCGGGTGCCCAGCCGATGCCGGAGCCGGAGACCTGCACGACGGCAGTGACGGCGCCCAGGACGACGAAGGCCAGTGGCAGCCGGACGGCGCGGCCGAACACCCGGGCCGGCACCCGCGCCGGGCCCAGCGCCAGCACGACGGCCGCCAGCCCGACCAGCAGCGACCCTGGCCAGACCGGCAGCACGAGCGCGCAGACGACGAGGCCGACCGACAGCAGCACCTTGTCCCCGACGGCGCGCGGGCGCCAGGCCGAGGCCCAGGCCGCGTCGTCGATGGCCAGGCCGGTCACGGGGTGACGTCGTCCCGGGTGCTCGTGGCGGCCGCGACGGCCTCCCGCTGCGCGCGCCGGCCGCGGAGCCGGCCCAGCACGTAACCGAGCACGCCACCGCCGATGGCGGCCTGCAACGCGAAGAGCCCGGACTCGATCTCGGTGGAACCGGGGGAGAAGACGTGGTCGAACCAGGGCACGTAGTCCGGGTTCGACTGCTCGATCGCCTCGGTGGCCAGGCTGTCGGTGCCCGCGTAGTCGCTGGGGGCGCCCAGCAGCAGCGGCAGGGCGAACAGCGCGACCACGCCGAGCACCAGGGCCAGTGTCACCCAGCGGCGGCGGGTCATCGGGTCACCTCGCCGTCGGTCGAGGTGGTCGGGGCCGGGGCCGGGGTCGGGGTCGGGGTCGGGTCGTCGTCCTCGTCGACCGGCCGTCGCTCCAGGACCCCCAGGCGCTCCAGCTCCGGGCGGGCGTTGACCGTCAGCACCCGGAACAGCAGCACGCCGAGCAGGCCCTCGGCGATGGCCAGCGGCACCTGGGTGACGGCGAAGACGCCGAGGAACTTCACCGCGGCACCGGCGAAGCCCGAGGAGGCGTCCGGGAAGGCCAGCGCCAGCTGCAGCGACGTCGTCACGTAGGTCGCCAGGTCCGCGACCGCCATGCCGGCGAACACCCCGACGAGCAGGTTCCCCGACGCCTTCCGGGCCAGCCGGTAGGCGCCGTACCCGGCCCACGGGCCGACGATGGCCATGGAGAAGGCGTTCGCGCCCAGCGTGGTGAGCCCGCCGTGGGCCAGCAGCAGCGCTTGGAACAGCAGGACCACCGTGCCCAGCAGGGCCATCACCGGTGGCCGGAAGAGGATCGCGCCCACCCCGGTGCCGGTCGGGTGCGAGGAGGACCCGGTCACCGAGGGCAGCTTGATGGCGCTCAGCACGAACGTGAACGCCCCGGCAGCGCCCAGCAGCAGCGTGGACTCCGGGTTCTCCCGGACCTCCTTCACCACCGCCCGCGCCCCGTGGACGACGAAGGGCGCCGCGGCGATGGTCCAGCCGATCGCGTGGGCGGGGGGCAGGAAACCCTCAGCGATGTGCACGGGCCACCTCCTGGACGCGGGCGGCGGCAGCGACGAAGCGGGTGGCCATGGTCGGCGAGCCGGCCCAGTTCAGGTGCAGGTAGGAGGCGTGCACCGAGCCCTGCACGAAGCCCTCGGGGCCGTCGGCGTTCCACTGCCACGCCGGGGTGGCACCCGCGCCGGGGTCGGTGCGGGTGCGGTGGAACTCGTGCCCACGGACCCGGGTGCCGGCCGCGGCCAGCACGCTGTCGGTCAGCGCCACCGCCGAGCGGTAGCCCAGCGTGAGCCGGGGGTGCATGGCCGCGCCGGCGTCCAGCACACCGCACATCGGCTCGCCGTCCAGCTCGCGGGCCAGGTAGAGCAGCCCGGCGCACTCGGCGGCGATCGGGGCGCCGGCGGAGGCCAGCGCGGAGATCGCCGTCCGCAGGCCGACGTTGGCCGCCAGCGCGGAGGCGTGCACCTCGGGGAAGCCGCCGCCCACGACCAGGCCGCAGGTGCCCGGCGGGAGGTCGTCGTCCCGGAGCGGGTCGACGACGACCACCTCGGCACCGGCCGCGCTGAGCAGCTCGGCGGTCTCGGCGTAGCCGAAGGTGAACGCCGGGCCCCCGGCGACGGCGACGACGGGGCGGCCCTCGGTGCGGACCACCTCGGCGGCCGGGTCCCAGGGGGCGGCGTCGAGGTCCGGGGCGGTGGCGGCCAGCCGGAGGACGGCGTCCAGGTCGACGCTGGACTCCACCACCGCACCCAGCGCGCGCACCGTGTTGATCGCCTCGGCACTCCGCTCGGCGGCGGGCACCAGGCCCAGGTGCCGGGACGGCGTCTGCAGCGCCTCGATCCGCCGGACCGCACCCAGCACCGGCACCCCGGCGGAGCCCAGGGCCTCGCGCAGGATCGCCTCGTGCCGGTCGGAGCCGACCCGGTTGAGCACCACGCCGCCCAGCCGGACGGTGGGGTCGAAGGTGGCGAAGCCGTGCACGACGGCGGCGACGCTGCGGGCCTGCGCGCTGGCGTCCACGACCAGCACGACCGGGGCCTGCAGCTGGGCCGCGACCTGCGCGGTCGACCCGTAGCCGGGCTCGACCGAGGGGTGGCTGGCGCCGTCGAACAGGCCCATCACGCCCTCGACGACGGCGACGTCGGCCGGGGTCGGGTGGGTCGCCCCGCGCAGGAACAACGGCACGATCCGGTCCCCGCCGACCAGCCAGTTGTCCAGGTTGCGGCCCGGGCGGCCGGCGGCCAGACCGTGGTAGCCCGGGTCGATGTAGTCGGGGCCGACCTTGTGCGGGGAGACGGTGAGCCCGCGGGCGGTGAACGCGGCGATCAGCCCGGTGGCGATCGACGTCTTGCCCGAGGACGACGACGGCGCCCCCAGCACGATGCGCGGGATGCGGGTGCTGGGCATGGGACCCCCTGCATATCGCGGGGGCTCTGCGCCGTATGCGTGGGATCCCATGCCGGGGCGGCCGGTCACCACTCGATCCCCCGCTGGCCCTTCTGGCCGGCGTCCATCGGGTGCTTGACCTTGGTCATCTCCACGACCAGGTCGGCGGCCTCGACGAGCGCCGGGTGCGCGGTGCGCCCGGTGATGACGACGTGCTGGTTGCCCGGCCGGGCGCGCATCGTCTCCACGACGTCCTCGACGTCGACCCAGCCCCACTTCATCGGGTAGGTGAACTCGTCGAGCACGTAGAACCGGTGCGCCTCGGCGGCCAGGTCGCGCTTGATCTGCGCCCAGCCCTCGGCGGCGTCGGCGGCGTGGTCGGTCTCCGATCCGGCGCGGCGCGACCAGGACCAGCCCGAGCCCATCTTGTGCCAGACCACCGGGCCGCCCTGGCCGGTCTGGGTGTGCACCTCGCCCAGGGCGGTCAGCGCGTTCTCCTCGCCGACCTTCCACTTGGCGCTCTTGACGAACTGGTAGACCGCGATCGACCAGCCCTGGTTCCACGCCCGCATCGCCATCCCGAACGCGGCGGTGGACTTGCCCTTCATCTCCCCGGTGTGCACCGCCAGCAGCGGCCGGTTGCGGCGCTGCCGGGTGGTGAGCCCGTCGACGGGGACCGCCGTGACCTGTCCCTGGGGCATCTCAGGCAGCCGCCTTCACGGTGGAGACGAGTTGCTGGGCGCCCAGTTCCTCCAGGCGCAGCGTCTGCGCGCCCAGGTGGGCGCCCAGGGTCTGCGCGAGGCCGAGCCGCACGTACCCGGACTCGCAGTCGACGACGACGCTGGCGGTGCCGGCCGCCTGCAGCAGGCCGGCGGCGCGGTGCGCCTGGCGCAGGTGGTCGGTGCCGCGCTCGCCGGTGGCCCGGCCGTCGGTGACCACGACCAGCAGCGGACGGCGGCGCGGGTCGCGGACCCGCTCGACCCGCAGCGTCTCGTGCGCCCGCAGCAGCCCGGCGGCGATCGGGGACCGCCCGCCCGTGGGCAGGTCGGTCAGTCGCGCCGCCGCGGCCTCCACCGACCAGGTCGGGGGCAGCGCGAGGACGGCGTCGGCTCCGCGGAAGGTGATCAGCCCGACCTTGTCCCGGCGCTGGTAGGCGTCGGTCAGCAGCGACAGGACGGCGCCCTTCACCGCGGCCATCCGGGTGCGCGAGCCCATCGAGCCCGACGCGTCGACGACGAAGAGGACCAGGTTGCCCTCGCGGCCCTCCAGGTCGGCCTGCCGCAGGTCCTCCCGGGCCAGCCGCAGACCGGGGCCCGAGCGCCCGCGGGCCAGCTGGTGCGGGGCCGCGGCGAGCACGGTGTCGACCAGGTGCAGTCGGGTCACGGTGCCCTCGGGACGGCGTGAGCCGACCACCCGGCCGCGCTCGCTGCGGGCCTTGGACCGGCGTCCGGCGACGCCGTCGCCGATGCCGGGGACCTCCAGGCGGCGGGCCCGGAACGCCTCGTCGGGTGCGACGGCGGGCTGCTCGGGGGCCGGCGCGGCCTCGGCGCGCGGGGCGTCGGGGTCGGCGGCGTCCCCGCGGGGGGCGGTCGTCGGCTGCTGGTCGCCGCCGGGACCTCCCTCGGCAGGGCCCGCCTGCTCGTCGGGACCGGCACCGTCACCGGCGCCCTGCTCGGGCGTCCCGCCGTCATCCGGGCTGTCGTCAGCCGGGCCGCCCTCACCCTCGGGGGGCGTGTCCTCGGGGTCGGGTTCGGGCTCGTCGGGGCGGGCGTCGTCCAGCGCCTGCTCGAGGGTGTCCTCGTCCAGGCCGGGGGCGTCGAAGGGGTTGCGGCGACGGCGGTGCGGGAGGGCGAGGCGGGCGGCGACCCGGACGTCGTCCTCGGTGACCTCGGTGCGGCCCGACCAGGCGGCGTGCGCGATGGCGGCGCGGGCGGTGACGATGTCCGCGCGCAGCCCGTCGACGCCGAAGGCGGCGCAGACCGCGGTGACCTGGGAGAGCGCGCCGTCGCCGAGGACGACGCGGGGGAGCAGCTCGCGGGCGGCGGCGATCCGGTCGGCGAGCGCGGTCTCCTCGCCGGCCCAGCGGGCGGAGAACCCGTCGGGGTCGGCGTCGGCGGCGAACCGGCGGCGGACCACCTCGGCGCGCAGGCCCGGCTCGCGCGGGGCGGCGACCTCGACGGTGAGCCCGAAGCGGTCCAGCAGCTGGGGCCGGAGCTCGCCCTCCTCGGGGTTCATGGTGCCGACCAGCAGGAACCGGGCGGCGTGCTGCACCGAGACGCCCTCCCGCTCGACGTAGGCCCGGCCCAGCGCGGCGGCGTCCAGCAGCAGGTCGACGAGGTGGTCGTGCAGCAGGTTGACCTCGTCGACGTAGAGCACGCCGCGGTGTGCGGCGGCCAGCAGGCCGGGCTCGAAGCTCTTCACGCCCTCGGTGAGCGCGCGCTCGATGTCCAGCGAGCCGACCAGCCGGTCCTCCGAGGCGCCGACCGGCAGCTCGACCAGGCGGGCCGCACGGGTGGCGGCGGGGGAGTCGGTGGGGTGCGGGCCGTCGGGGCAGGCAGGGTCCGGGGCGGCCGGGTCGCAGCCGAACCGGCAACCGGCGACGACGGCGACCGGGGGCAGCACGGCCGCCAGGGCGCGCACGGCGGTCGACTTGGCCGTGCCCTTCTCCCCGCGGACGAGCACGCCGCCGACCGCCGGGGAGACGGCGTTGAGCAGCAGGGCCAGTCGCATGTCGTCCATCCCGACGACAGCGCTGAACGGGTACACCACAGGTGCGTCCTCTCCCCGGGTGTCCACGCCCGGAGGTGGCAGGAAGCGACGGCGGGAGTTCCTGACTGACCGTCCCCGGGAGCGGGGGCGGATCACAGTGGCGGGACCGCGCCGGGTTCACACCGGCTTCCTCCACTGCCGTCGCAGTTCGGAGCCCATCAGACCACGCGCCACCACGTCGGCGACAGCCCCCGTCACTTGACGGATCGGAAAGCGACCAGGCAGACTTTCCGACATGGAAAGTGACGAGGTGTCGAGGGACCGTGCGGCGGCCGACCTGGCAGCCCTGCAGACCGGACGGACGGCGATGGCCGACCGGCTCCGCCAACCCGGCTGGTACGACCCGGCGCTCGGCATCCTGGTCGCGGCGCTGCTGTCCACGTACTCCTTCGCCTACCCGTGGCTGACGCTCGCGGCGCTGCCCGGGTTCGGCGCCGCCGTCGCGCTGCTCGTCGCCGGGTACCGGAGGCACACCGGGCTGTGGGTCAACGGCTTCAACGGCGGCCCGTCGACCAAGCCGGTGGTCCGGGCCTGGGGTGCGGCGTGCCTGGTCGTGTTCGCGATCGGACTGCTGGCCGAGTTCGCCTTCGACGTCCGCTACGCGATGGTCGTGGCCGGCGTCGTCCTCGGGGTCGCCGCTGCCCTCGTCAGCCGCCGCTGGACGACGGTCTACCAGCGCGAGCTGCGGGGCGAGCTGTGACCGCGGACCGGGACCGGGCGGCCGCCGACCTCGCCGCCCTCGACGCCGACCGGGTCGCGCTCGCCGAACGGGTGGTGCCGCCACCCTGGTTCGGGCCCGCGCTCGGGCTGCTGCTGTTCGCCTTCATCTCCTCGAACGCGCTGGACTCCCCCTGGGTGACCGCACCGGCCGTGCTGCTGTTCGGGCTGGGCACCGGGCTGCTGGTCGCGGTCTACCGGCGGTCCACCGGCGTCTGGGTGCACACCCCGCCGCGGGTGCTGGCGGGCTGGGCGGTCCTCGTCGTCGCCGTGCTGGTGCCGGCGTACCTGCTGGGCGACGAGCGACCGTGGGTGTTCGTCGTCGCCGGCGCGGTGCTGGGCGTGGCGGTCGCGGTCCTGTCCGCCCGGTGGACCCGCGCGTGGCAGCGCGAGCTGCGGGAGGGCGTGTGACGACCGTCGAGCCGCGCTTCGACCAGGTCGTGCACGCCCCACCCCGGCTGCAGGTCTGCGGCCTGCTCGCCGCGGTCGACTCGATGGACTTCGCCGCCGTCCGGGACGCCGTGGGGGTCAGCGACTCGGTGCTGTCCAAGCACGTCAAGCAGCTCGAGGAGGCCGGCTACGTCCGGGTCCGCAAGGCCACCGTGGCGTCCCGGCAGCGCACCAGCCTGGAGCTCACCCGCCCCGGCCGGACGGCGTTCACCGCCCACGTCGCCGAGCTGCGGCGGATCACCGGGGGCTGATCCCGCCCAGCCGGGCCACGGTGGTGTCGGACGGCACTCCCGGGCGCGGGGGCCGGCGGCCCCCGCGCGGGCAGAGTGGGGGCGTGGACCGGGGGAGGGGCGCGACGCTGCTGGACTGGGCGGCCGTCCTCGCCGTCGCGCTCGGGCTGGCTGCGGTCCTGGAGCTGCTGTCGGTGCCCTCGGCGACGCTGTTCGCCGGCCTGGCCACCGGGCTCGCCCGGGCGTTGCTGGTCCGCCGGCGGCTCGCGCTGCCCAGGCACTCGATGACCGGGGCGCAGGCCGTCGTCGGCGTCTCGATCGGCGCGCTGGTCTCGGTCTCCACGCTGCGCACCATCGCCGCGGACTGGCTGCCGGTCCTGCTGGTCACCGTCGGCACGCTGCTGATCAGCCTGGTGGCCGGCCAGGTGATGGCCCTGCAGCGTGGGGTCAGCCGGGTCACCGGCGCCTTCTCGATGATCGCCGGCGGCGCCTCCGGGATCACCGTGATGGCCCGCGAGCTGGGCGCCGACGAGCGGATGGTCGCGGTGCTGCAGTACCTGCGGGTGCTGCTGATCGTCGTCGCCATGCCGGTGGTCGCGGCCGTGGCCTTCGGTGCCTCCGGTGCCGACGCCGGCCCGGCCGCGGCCGAGGGACCCGGTCCCTGGGCCGGGCTGCTCCTCACCGTCGTCTGCATCGCGGTCGGCATCCCGCTGGGCCGGCTGACCCGGGTCCCGGTCGCCTCGCTGCTGGGCCCGATGCTGGTCGCGGCCACCCTGGACCTGACCGGTCTCTCCCGCGGCGCCGACGTGCCCGCCGTCCTGGAGGGCGCCGGGTTCCTGGTCATCGGCCTGCAGGTCGGGCTGTCCTTCACCCGGGACAGCCTGCGGGTGGTCGGCCGCGCGCTCCCGCTGGCCCTGGCGATCATCGTCGCCGTCGTGCTGGCCTGCGCGGGGCTGGGCTGGGCGCTGACCGCCACCGCCGACGTCGACCCGCTCACCGCCTACCTGGCGACGACGCCCGGCGGCCTCTACGCCGTCCTGGCCACCGCCAGCGACAGCGGCGCCGACGCCACGTTCGTGCTCGCCGTCCAGGTGCTGCGGCTGTTCGTCATGCTGCTGACCGCGCCGCTGGTCTCCCGGCTGCTGCTGCGCGGGCACCGCGGCGACTGAGCCCGGCCCGGCCGGGTAGCCCGGGAGCGACCACCGGCGGGTCCAGCCCCGACCCCGGGCCGGCGGTCGACCCCCGGGAGCACCCGTGTCCGCCGACCCCCGCTCGTCACCCACCGGCCGCTCGCTGGGCGGTGGGCTGCTCGTCGGGGTCGGCCTGGCCGCCACGGTCGACGAGGTCGTGTTCCACCAGCTGCTGCACTGGCACCACTTCTACGACCGCGCGTCCAGCGCCGCCGGACTGGTCTCCGACGGCGTCTTCCACGCCTTCGGCACCGTCGCGCTCGTCGCCGGGGTCTTCCTGATGGCTGACCTGCGTCGCCGTGGGGACGTCGTCCGGGTGCGGGCCTGGGCCGGGGTGCTGCTGGGCTCGGGGGTGTTCCAGGTCTACGACGGGCTCGTCCAGCACAAGGCGCTGGGCCTGCACCAGATCCGCTACGGCGTCGAGCTGCTGCCCTACGACCTGGTGTGGAACGGCACCGGCGCGCTGCTGGCCGTCGTCGGTGCGGCCCTGCTGCTGCGTCGGCCCGCGCGGTCCCCGGCGGCCCGGTGACGGTCGTCGTCCTCGCCGGCGTCGCGCTCGCGGTCGCGGGCTACGGGGCCGGGGTGCTCCAGCTGACCCGGAGCGGCGTGGACTGGCCCGCCGGCCGGGTGCTGGCCCTCGTGCTCGGGGGCGCGCTGGTGGTCGTCGGGTCGCTCCCGGCCCTCACCGGCCACGGGCCGCCCACCCGGGCCGCCGTGGTCGGTCACCTGCTGGCCACGATGGCCGGGCCGCTGCTCGTCGCCCTCGGGGCGCCGGTGACGCTGGCCCTGCGGGCGCTGCCCCGCCGTCCGGCCCGGGGCGTGCTCGCGGCCCTGCACACCGCACCGGCGCGGCTGCTGGTGCGGGCACCGGTCGTCACCGTGCTCGTCGCGGCCTCGGTCGCCGCGGCCTGGCTGGCCCCGGTGCCGCACGGCCTGCACGGGCTGCTGCACCTGCACATGGTGCTCGGGGGTCTGCTGCTGGCCGTCGTCGTCACCGGGGTCGACCCGGTGCGCCGGGACCTGTCCACGCCGGCCCGGCTCGTGGTCGTGGTGGTCACCGGCGCTGCGCACGACGTGGTGGCCCGGCTGGCGTGGGCCCGGGCGCCGCTGGGGTCCACCGGGGACGAGGCGCGGGCGGCCACGGAGCTGCTGGCCACCGGCGGTCACCTGCTGGACGCCGCGCTCGCCCTGGTCGTGGTCAGCGCCTGGTACCGGCGGGCCGGGCGGCGGCTGGCCGCCGCGGAGCGCCGCCGGGCGGCGTCACCAGCCCAGGACGCGGCGGGCCTCGGTGGCGACCGTGTCGAAGCGCCGGCGGTCCAGGGTGGCGCCCTCCCGGCGGACGTCGTCAGGGTCGATCCGCAGCACCCGGTCCAGCCGCACCTCGCTGGGCCGGCCCTGCCGGTCCCAGCCGCCGGTCCCGACGTCGAGCCAGTGCCGGCCGTGCCGGGCCTCGTCGGCGGCGTCCCGGTCGTGGTCCTTGCTGGTCAGCATGAGCCCGAGCAGGTCCGACCCGGTCCGGCCCACGACGAGCACCGGGCGGTCCTTGCCCCGGCCGTCGCCCTCCTCGTAGGGGACCCACGCCCAGACGACCTCGCCCGGGTCGGGCCGGCCGTCGTCGCGGGGGGCGTAGGCGATCTCGCCGCGGCCGGTGAAGTCGCCGGCGCCGCGCGCGGCCGGGCGGGCCAGGTCGGCGTCGCTGGGCCGGTCCCGCAGGGTGGCCCGGGGGCGGTCGGCGGAGGGGCCCGGGGCCCGGCCGGGGCGCGCGGAGGACCGCCGGCGCAGCTCCGCCCCGCCCTCGCGGACCAGGGTGCGGACGACGCGGTCGAGCACGGACTTCCAGCCAGACGCCATGCCCGACGACGCTAGGGGACGACGGGGGTGGGCGCGCCCCGGGGATCCGTCACGAGATCGTCCGGGACGGTCACGGCGCGCCACCGCGACACGCCGTCCGACGTGGGACTCGCGGGGTCGGTGTGACCCGATGGGACGAACCGGTCACACCCGTGGTTGACCGTGCCCCGAACGGGTCATCTACTGGCCCAGGGCCACACACCACCCGGCCACGGTGGCGGGGCCCGTTCGGGGAAGAGGCACCATGACCACCGCAGAACCGGTCCGCCCGGCAGTCACCACCGGGGTGTTCGGCACCAGTCGCGTGCAGGCCAGCGTCCTCGCCAGCTTCCAGCTCGTCGAGGACGCCCGCTACCGGACCCCCGACCACGTCCGCAAGCGCCAGCGGGCCCGCTTCCGCGCCGAGCAGGCGGTGGCCGCCCGCCTCGTGGCCCGCGAGTTCGAGCGCGAGTGACCCCCGACGGTCCTCGGGCAGCGGACCCGGCGGAGCGCCCGTAGCCTCTGCGCGTGCCGATCAGCTCGCCCGAGGGCAAGGACTGGACCCGCTCGAAGATCCGCGACCTCGCACCCGAGTCGCTGCTGGACGTCGGGGCGGGGGCGGGCACGTACGCCAAGCTGCTGGCCGACGACCGCCCGGCCCGGCTGACCGCGCTGGAGGTCTTCGAGCCCTACGTGGAGAAGTACGCGCTGCGCGAGCTCTACGACGAGGTGCTGCTGGGCGATGCCCGGACCACGCCGCTGCCCGTGGCCGACGTCGTCGTCCTGGGTGACGTCGCCGAGCACATGACGGTCGAGGAGGCCCAGGACCTGTGGGCCCGGGCCGGCGAAGCCGCCGGGCGGGCGGTCTACATGTCGATCCCGATCGTGCACTACCCGCAGGGCGAGCTGGAGCACAACCACCACGAGGTGCACGTGGTCGACGACTGGGACCACGACAAGGTCATGGCCGCGTTCCCCGGCATCACCGACTCCTTCCGCGGCGAGGTCGTCGGGGTCTACGAGCGCCGCACCGACTGAGCGGAGTGCCACGGCGCAGGTTCCCCGCGCCGTGGCACTCCACTCAGAGCTCCAGGGCGAGCTCGGCGCGCATCTCGGAGTCGGCCTGGTCGGGGGACACCCCGCGGGTGTGCTCCCGCCACACCTGGCCCATGGGCGGGAAGACCGAGCGGTGCACCTGGGCGCCCGGATCCCACAGCCTGGAGCGCATGACCGCCTTCGCGCAGTGGAAGTAGGCCCGCTCGACGTCCATCACCAGGACCGACAGCGGCTGCTTGCCGAACTCGGTCAGGTCGGCGGCCACCTCGGCGGCCGGGACCAGCCGGCAGCGGCCGTAGACCCGCAGCGTCTCCTCGATGCCGGGCACGAAGAACATCAGCGCCGCGCGCGGGTTGGCCGCCAGGTTCCGCAGGCTGTCGACCCGGTTGTTGCCCTGCCGGTCGGGCAGCAGCAGGGTCTTCTCGTCCAGCACCCGCACGAAGCCGGGCCCGCCGCCGCGCGGGGAGACGTCGGGGAAGCCCTCGGCGTCCACCGTCCCCAGCGTCGCGAAGGGCGACAGCTCGATGAAGCGGGCGCAGTGGTGGTCGACGCGGTCGATCACCTTCTCCACCGCACGGGCCGACGCGTCCGGGTAGTCGTCCACCACTGA
Organism: Modestobacter sp. Leaf380; assembly: GCF_001424485.1. Taxonomy (GTDB): domain Bacteria; phylum Actinomycetota; class Actinomycetes; order Mycobacteriales; family Geodermatophilaceae; genus Klenkia. The sequence goes on along the minus strand of NZ_LMQC01000012.1, from coordinate 580,749 downwards.
GTCGCTCACGCGGGTCACCATCCCATCTCGAGGTCACGACCGGGTTGCCCCCGGTGCCCGGTGTCACACGCCTACGGTCGGGTCCCGTGGCAGTCACCTGGAGCGCGCCGGTCCGGTACAGCGAGTGCGACGACCAGCGGGTGGTCTTCAACGCCAACTACCTGGTCTGGGCCGACGAGGCCTCCAACGCCTGGTGGCCCTCGGTGGGCCTGACCTGGGACCCCGACGGCGTGGCCGGCGTACAGCCCCTGGTCAAGGCCACCTCGCTGGAGTGGTCCTCCAGCGCCCGCTGGGGCGACACTGTCGACGTGGCCTGCGAGCTGGACGCGCTGGGCCGCACCAGCCTGACGCTGCGCTTCACCGTCTCGGTGGGTGACCGGCTGTGCTGCGTGGTGCGCTCGACCTACGTCGCCACCCTGGACGGCGTGTCCGTGCCCTGGCCGGACCGGGTGCGGTCGGCCGTCACAGCCGGCTGAGGGTCTCCGGGTCCGGCTCGCCGCCGTACCACTGCTCCAGCACCCGGCCGAACAGCGGCTCGTCGGGGTCGGCCCGGGCGAAGAGCGTCATCGACGAGCGCAGCTTCACGTCGTCCGGGGGGCCCATGACCTGGAGCGCCGACCGGTCGGCGTGCGCGGTGAGCAGCTCGGTGCACTCCCGCAGCCGGGGCCCCAGCACCGGGTGGGCCAGGTACTCGTGGGCCTCCGCCAGCCCGGTCAGGGCGTAGCGCTGCGCCATCGCCGAGCGGCCCAGCCCGGCGACCTGCGGGAAGACGAACCACATCCAGTGGGTCCGCTTGGCACCGGCACGCAGCTGCGTGAGGACGTCGTCCCACAGCGGGTCCTGCGCGGCCACGAAGAGGTCAGCGTCCAACGGGGGCTCCCGGGGGCAGCAGGGGGAGACCGGCCGGCGGGCCGGACTCGATGAGGCGCCACAGGGCATCGGTGTCGGCGTGGTCGGCGACCAGGTCGCCCAGGGCGTCGAGCCGGGCCTCCCGGACGGCGGCGAAGTCGGTGTCGGTGGCGACGACGAACCGGCGGCCGGTGAGCGCGGCCACCTCGGTGAGGAAGGCCCGCCGGAAGCCGTCGCTCTCCAGCGCGCCGTGCCAGGTGGTGCCGAAGACGGCGCCGACCCGGGTGCCGTCCAGGAACGGCTCGCCGCCGTCGACGCTCACCACGCCGTGGTGGATCTCGTAGGCCGCGACGGGTTCGCCGCGCCAGGACCCGACCGGGCGGCCCAGCGTCTTCTCCCGGGCGAAGACGACGTCGGTGGGCAGCAGCCCCAGCCCGGCGACCTCCCCGGAGCGGGACTCGACGTCGTCGCGGATCGTGCGCGCCAGCATCTGGTGCCCACCGCAGACGCCCAGCACCGGCGCCCCGGCCGCCGCCCGCCGGGCGATCGCGGCGTCCAGTCCGCGCTCGCGCAGCCAGCCCAGGTCCGACACCGTCGAGCGCGTGCCGGGCAGGACGACGAGGTCGGCGTCGGCGAGCTCCTCGGGGCGGGTGGCGTAGCGGACCAGCACGCCGGGCTCGGCGGCCAGGGCGTCCAGGTCGGTGAAGTTCGACAGCCGGGGCAGCTTGACCACCGACACCCGCAGCACGTCCTCGCCCAGCGGTGGCAGCGCGGGGCCGCGGTCACCGGTGAGGTCCAGGGAGTCCTCGACGTCCAGCCACAGGCCCGGCAGCCAGGGCAGCACGCCCAGGGTGGGACGGCCGGTGAGCTCGCGCAGGGTGTCCAGGCCCGGGGCCAGCAGCCGGACGTCGCCGCGGAACTTGTTGACCAGGAACCCGGCCACCAGCGCCTGGTCGGCCGGCGGCATCAGCGCGACCGTGCCGTAGAGGGCGGGGAACAGCCCGCCCCGGTCGATGTCGCCGACGACGACCACGGGCAGCCCGGCCGCCGTCGCCAGGCCCATGTTGGCGATGTCGGTGTCGCGCAGGTTGATCTCGGTGGGCGACCCGGCACCCTCGCAGACCACCACGTCGAACCGGGCCCGGAGCTGCGCCAGGCTGGCCAGCACCTGCTCGAAGAGCTGGGCCTTGAGACCGCGGTAGCTCATCGCCGTCACGTCGGTGACCGCCCGGCCCAGCACGACGACCTGGCTGCTCAGCTCACCGCCCGGCTTGAGCAGCACCGGGTTCATCGCCGCCTCGGGCTCGACCCGGGCGGCCGCGGCCTGGAACACCTGCGCCCGGCCGATCTCCGCGCCGTCGGTGGTGACCATCGAGTTGTTGCTCATGTTCTGCGCCTTGAACGGCGCCACGGACACGCCCTGGCGCACCAGCCACCGGCAGATCCCGGCGGTGACGACGGACTTGCCGGCGTCCGACGTCGTCCCCGCGACCAGCAGCGCGCCGCTCACCAGCCGGACTTCTCCTGGCCCGAGAGCTCCGCGATGCCCTCCATGACCCGGTCGGTGACGACCCGGCGGGCCCGGCCGTTGCCGGCCAGGCCGCGCTGCTCGGGGAAGGTGATCGGCTCGCCGAAGGTGATCGTCACCTTGTGCGGGCGGGGGTAGCGGGCCCCGATGGGCTGCACCTGGTCGGTGCCGTGCACGGCGACCGGGACGACGGGGCAGTCCGCGGTGAGCGCCAGCCAGGCCACCCCGGTCTTGCCGCGGGCGAGCTTCCCGTCGCGGGAGCGGGTGCCCTCGGGGTAGATGCCGAACGCCTCCCCGTCCTGCAGCGCGTGCAGGACGGTGTCCAGTGCGGCCTGGGCAGCGCGGTGGGTCTGCCGCTCGACCGGTCGGGCGCCCAGCGCGGTGAAGACGGTCTTGGACAGCCAGCCCTTCACCCCGGTGCCGGTGAAGTACTCGGCCTTGGCCAGGTAGCCCACCTTGCGGGGGGCCATGAGCGGGATGGCGATGCTGTCGATGAAGGACAGGTGGTTGCTGGCCAGCAGCAGCGGACCGGTCAGCGGCATCCGTTCGCGGCCGACCACGGTGGGCCGGCAGGTGAGGATGAACAGCGGCCTCAGCACGAAGCGGGCGATGAGGTAGAACACCCGGCACTCCCTCCATCGCGTCCCCGACCACGACGTCCGGGCGACCGGAGCATCATCCCCGACGCTCCCGGCCGCCCCCCGCCCCGGCCCGTCGGCCGGCCGGCGCTCAGGCCGCCGGGGGGTGCGGCAGGCGGCGCCGCGCGACGGCCGGCAGCCCGGCGTGCGCGCCGGGACGCTGGAGCCGCCACCGTCGTCGCACCTCGACCGGGCACCAGGCCAGCTGGAGCCCCAGCAGGTCGCGGACCGGGTCGACGGTCTCGCCGTCGGCGAGCAGGGTCACCCGGGGCCCGGCCGGCCGGGACAGCACGACGGCCCGCAGGGCGGCCCGCGCGTCGTCGTCGCCCAGGCGGAGCCGGGACAGGTCCACGTGCAGCTCCGCCCCCGGCGTGCCCAGCGCGGTCCCGAGCAGTCGGGTCAGGGCCGGGCCGCCGCCGGGACCGACCCGGCCGCTGACGGTCACCCGGGCCGGGGTCCGGTCCCGGTCGACCACGACCGTCAGGGCCGGCGCCGGGACCGGGGTGCGCCGCGGACAGGTGGCCGTGGGTGCCGTCCGGCTGGGGGCGTGCGCCCGGCAGCTGGTCACGGCCGGGTCGGCGCCGAGGGCGGGCAGGCGTCCCGGAGGATCTGCCGCACGTCCTCGGGCAGCTGCCCGTCACCCGACGCCGAACCGACGACCAGCCCGGCCACCTCACGGACCTTGCGGTGCGTGTGGTTGGACAGGTGGCCCAGCAGCTCGAAGGCGACCTGGTCGCTGCAGCCCACGAGCACCATGAGCACGCCCTTGGCCTGCTCGATGACGGCCCGGCTGGCCATCGCGGTGCGCAGCTGCTCGACCTCGCGCCGCAGGGCGGCCTCGCGGTCGTCGTCGGGGGCTGTCTGGGTGCGGTCCTCGGTCACGTCGACGACGAGGCCGGTGACCGCGGGGTACCCGCCGTCGGCGGCCGCGCTGCCCGGACCGCCGGTGACGGTGGTGGCGCAGACCCTGCCGTCCCCGCGCAGGAACCGGACGTCGACGGCGAAGGTCCGGCCCTCCAGCGCGGCCGCCTCCAGGGCGGCCCGCAGGCGGGGCCGGTCGTCGGCGTGCACGTGCGGCAGACGCAGGCCGGCGAGCGTCCCCCGGCGTCCCGACCGGCTCTCGGCGAGCGCGGTGCGGGGCAGGGCGAGCATGGACAGCAGGCCGGCGGAGTACCACCAGGAGCCCGAGCCGGGCTGCCAGGTCCACTCGCCGACCGGGGTCTGCAGGGAGGTGGGACCCGCGTGTGCGCCTGCACGCGCGGGCCCGTCGGGCAGGGGGGAGGCGACCACCCGCGGCCCGGGGACGGCCGGGTGCTCGGTGGTGGTGGCGGCGGTGTGGGAGGAGACGGCTGAGCTCACGGCGGGTCCCGGTGTTTCCAGCGCACCGACCTGGGGTCGGGGGCCCCCCGCCGTCCTCTCGACGAGGGCACCGTCGGCTCCAGGCCGACCGCATCCGATGCACAGAACCTACCGATCCGGAACGCTCCCTGCACGCTGTCGGGGAGGTTGTTCGCGACGCCGCAGGTCAGACGACCGTCGCGGAAGGTACGGGCCGGGGGACCGGTCGACCGCGCAGCTGCCCGTCCAGCCGCACCAGGACGTCGACCGCCGCCGCCAGCTCCGCGGGCGGCCGGGTGAAGGGCAGCCGCAGGCGGTCGTCGAAGGCCGATCCGGTGCCGAAGACCCGGCCCTCGGCCAGCAGCACCCCGGCCGGCGCCGCGGCCGCGGTGAGCGCGGCGGAGCTCAGCCCGACCGGGAGCCGTGCCCACAGCGACAGCCCGCCGGTGGGCACGGTGACCTGCCAGTCGGGCAGCCGGGCGGCCAGGTCGGCGACCAGCGCGTCGCGCTGCTCGCGCAGCTGGCCCCGGCGGTGGTCGAGCACCTCGTCCAGCCGGCGCACCAGGGTGGTGGCGGCCAGCTGGTCCAGCAGGCCGACCGACAGCTGCCGGTGGCCCAGCACGGTGGACAGCCGGTCGACCAGGGCGGCGTCGGTGCGCAGCCAGCCCACCCGCAGACCGCCCCACACCGACTTGGACAGCGCGCCGACGGTGATGGTCGCGGCGTCCGGCAGCCCGGCGGCGAAGTGCGGGGGCTGCTCGCCCTCGAGCACCAGGTCCGCGGCCACCTCGTCGACGACGGTCAGCACACCCTGCTGCCACAGCGTCGCGGCCAGCCGGCGGCGCCCCGTCGCCGACACCGACGCACCGGTCGGGTTGGCGTGGTCGGGCATCAGGAAGGCCAGGCGCGGCCCGCTCTGCCGGGCGGCCAGCCGGGCCGCCTCGACCAGGGCGTCGGGGTCCTCCACGTCCACCGGCACCGGGACGCAGCGGCCGCCGGCGAGCTCGATCGAGCGGATGGCCCCGGGGTAGCTGGGGTGCTCGACCAGCACCCGGTCACCGGTCTCCAGGAGCGTCTCCCAGACCAGTGCCGCAGCGTCGCCGGCACCGGAGGTGACCAGCACCTGGTCCGGGGTGGTCGGCAGGCCCCGCGCGGTGAACCGGTCGGCGAGGGCGGCGCGCAGCTCGGGCAGCCCGCCGGGCACGTAGCCGCTGCCCGCGTAGTGCCCGGCCAGGTCGGTGAGCGCCTGGGCGTAGGCCGGGGCCAGCAGCGGCGAGGCCGAGGGCGCCGCGTGCGCCAGGTCCAGCACGCCCGGGGTCTCCCCGGACTGCCAGACCCACTCCGGCCGGTCGTCGGGGAGCTCGGTGACGGTGCCCGACCCGTGCCGGGTGCGGGCGTAGCCCTCCTCGCGCAGCGTCCGGTAGGCGCTGGCCACCGTCACCCGGCTGACGGCGAGGGCCGTGGCCAGGTCGCGCTCGGCCGGCAGCCGGCTGCCCACCGGCAGCTCCCCGGTGACCAGCAGCTCGCGCACCCGGCGGGCCAGCGCGGCGTACCGCGGCGGGGGCAGCCGGTCGACGTCGCCGAGCAGGGTGGCCAGCTCGCGGACCGGAGTGGACTCCTCACTGGCGACTGGCATGCAGTCCACCATGCCGCAGTGGACTGCGATCGGTCAACGACGACGGTGCCACTGTCGTCCCATGACCACAGGTGGAGTCCTCGTGCTGCTGTTCCTCCTCGGGTGTGGCGCCCTCGCGGTGGCCACCCTGGTGATCGCCGTCCGCGGTGGCCGGGGCCCGGCCGACCCGCCGGCCAGCCACCTGCGGGTGGACCCGGCCGGGTTCCCGGTGCCGCCCGCGCCACGCGGCGCCCTGCACGGGCGGGGGCCGCGGACGCCGGTGACCGCGCCGGCCCGGCCGTCGTCCCCGGCGGTGCGGGTGGGTGCACCGGCGGTCGCGCGGCACTGACCTGCCCGGCAGCGGGGGATGGGCAACGGCGTCCCCCGCTGCCATCATCGGCGCGTGGGCACCCCGGGAGCGGACGCGCAGGTGCTCACCTGCTCGACCGCCGGGGTGCCCCCGGTCGAGGCGTTCGACCACTGGCGGGACCTCATCTCGGACACGTTCGTCCCGCTGACGGCGACCCCGACGAGCGGCCGGCCCTTCCGCGGCGAGCTGCGGGTGGTCACGCACCCGGCGGTCCAGTTGACCGAGGTCCGTGCCGCCGGGCAGCACGTGCGGCGCACCCGCTCGCTGATCGCCGGCAGCTCCGAGGACTACCTGCTGGCCAGCATCCAGCTCGGCGGGCGGGGCCGGGTCGAGCAGGACGGCCGGACGGCGGAGCTCACGCCCGGGGCGATGAGCTTCTACGACAGCACCCGGCCCTACACGCTGCACTTCGACGACGCCTTCGAGCAACTGGTCGTCCAGCTGCCCCGCCGGCCGCTGCTGGCCGCGGCCGGCATCGGCGACGACGCCGTGCACGTCACCGCGATCGCGCTGCACGCGGAGGGCCCGGGGTCGGTGCTGGCCGGGTTCTTCGCCTCGCTGAGCCTGCTGCACGACCGGGACCCGGTCGGCGCCCGCCAGCTCAGTGCCCACGCCCCGGGGCTGCTGGCCTCCGCGCTGCGGCTGGCCGCCGGGGACCGGCCGGTCGGCGCCGACGGCGCCGCCCTGGACCGGGAGCGCGTGCTCGCCCACCTGCGTGCGCACGCCGCCGACCCGGGCCTGGACGCCGATGCGGTGGCCCGGGCCTGCCACCTGTCCCGGCGGGCGCTGTTCCGGCTCTTCGAGGGCCGGGCGGACTCCTTCGCCGACACCCTGCGGGCCCTGCGGGTCGAGCGTGCCGCGGCCCTGCTGGTCGCCCGGCCCGACCGGTCGGTGGCCGCCGTCGGCACGGCGTGCGGTTTCGCCGGGGAGGCCCAGTTCCACCGCGCGTTCCGGGCCGTCACCGGCCGGACGCCGGCCGAGCACCGGGGTGGCACGCGGCGTCAGTGAGCCGGCCCGCAGGGTGAGTCCCGGCGGGTCCCGGGCGGCGCAGGGTGGGTGAGCCCGCACACACCACCCCAGGGAGCCCCAGATGACCGCACGAGTGGTCCGCGCCGCCGCCGTCCAGGCCGAGCCGAAGTGGCTGGACCTCGACGCCGGCGTCGCCGCGATGATCGACCTGATCGGCGAGGCCGCCGGCAACGGCGCCCAGCTCGTCACCTTCCCGGAGACGTTCATCCCCGGCTACCCCTGGTGGATCTGGCTGGACTCCCCGGCCTGGGGCATGCAGTTCGTCGCCCGCTACGCCGAGGCCTCGATGACCCGGGACGGCGCCGAGATGCAGCGGATCGCCGCCGCGGCCGCGCAGCACCGGGTGCACGTCGTCTTCGGTTTCAGCGAGCGCGCCGGCGGCAGCCTCTACATGTCCCAGGCCTTCATCGACGACGCCGGCCAGGTCATCGCGGTGCGCCGCAAGCTCAAGCCCACCTCCGTCGAGCGCGCGGTGTTCGGCGAGGGCGACGGCAGCGACATCCAGGTGCACGACACCGCGCTGGGCAAGATCGGCGCGCTCAACTGCTGGGAGCACTTCCAGCCGCTCACCAAGTACGCGATGTACTCCCTGGGCGAGCAGATCCACGTCGGCTCGTGGCCCAGCTTCTCGGTCTACCGGGGCGCCGCGCACGCCCTGGGCGCCGCGGTGAACAACGCCGCCAGCCTGACCTACGCGGTCGAGGGCCAGGCGTTCGTGCTGGCGCCCTGCGGCGTCGTCGGGCAGGCGGCCCACGACCTGTTCTGCGACACCGACACCAAGAAGCAGCTGCTGCTGCAGGGCGGCGGGTTCACCCAGGTCTACGGCCCCGAGGGCAGCGTCCTGGCCCAGCCGCTGGACGAGCACGAGGAGGGCATCCTGTACGCGGACCTGGACTTCTCGCTCATCGCGATCGCCAAGTCCGCCGCCGACCCGGTGGGCCACTACTCCCGGCCCGACGTCGTCCGGCTGCTGCTGAACCGCTCGCCGTCACCCGTGGTCGTGGACCGGGCACCGCTCGCGGTGCTCGACGAGCTCCCGACGCCGGCCGAGGTCTGAGCCGGTGGCCACCCCCGACAAGGACGCCTTCTACACCCCGGCGCACCGCCGGGCCCAGGAGCGCGCCGGTGCCCGGCCGTTGGCCGACCGGGTCGTGGACGCGATCGTGCACGACGAGATCGACGACTTCTACGGCGGCTTCATCAGCTCCCGGGACTTCTTCTTCCTCTCCACCGTCGACTCCGAGGGCCGCCCGACCGTGTCCTACAAGGGCGGGGCGCCGGGCGTGGTCGCCGTCGTCGACCCGACGACGATCGCCTTCCCGCACTTCGACGGCAACGGGATGTACCTCTCGGTCGGCAACGCCGAGGACACCGGCAGGATCGGACTGCTCTTCATCGACCTGGAGACGCCCAACCGGATCCGGTTGCAGGCCGACGTCGAGCGGGTGACCGACGACCCGGTCCTGCTGGCCCGCTGGCCCGGGGCGCAGCTGGTCACCGTCGCGCGGGTCGAGACGGTCTTCCACAACTGCGGGCGCTACATCCACCCGCACCAGCGGGTCGCCGACAGCCGCTACGTCCCGGCCGCCGACGGTTCCCAGCCGGTGCCGGCCTGGAAGCGGATCGACGTCGTCCAGGACGTGCTGACCGACGACGACCGCCGAGCGACGACGGCCGAGGGCGGCACGATCACCTTCGAGGACTACGTGGGGAAGCTGCTGGCCGGGAGCTCCTGAGCAGCCGGACGGCGACGGCCAGCGCGGCCGTCGCCGTCCACACGGCCCGGGACAGGGCGACCGCCCGGGCCACGTCGGCGCGCACCGGGGGAGCGCCGTCGCCCAGCGTGGGCCGGTGCTCGACCCGGGCGCCGTACACGTTCGTGCCGCCCAGCCGGACGCCCAGCGCCCCGGCTGCGGCGGCCTCGCAGCGACCGGAGTTCGGGCTGGGGTGCGCGGCGCCGTCCCGACGCCAGACCCGCAGCGCCTCGCGGGCCGAGCCGCCGACCAGCGGCGCCACCGCCACGGTCACCGCGGCGGTCAGCCGGGCCGGCACCCAGTTGGCGACGTCGTCCGCGCGGGCGGAGGCCCAGCCGAACCGGGCGTACCGCTCCGACCGGTGGCCGACCATCGCGTCCAGGGTGTTGACCGCCCGGTAGGCCACGAGGCCGGGCAGCCCGGCGACCGCGCCCCAGACCAGCGGGGCGACCGCGGCGTCGGAGGTGTTCTCCGCGACCGACTCGACGGTGGCCCGGACCAGCTCGGCCTCACCCAGCGTCGAGGGGTCCCGCCCCGCCAGGGAGGACAGGTGCGCGCGGGCCGCGGGCAGGTCCCCGGCCTCCAGGTGGCCGGCCATCGTGGTGCCGGCCCGGCCCAGCGAGGTGCCGCCGAGCGCCGCCCAGGTGGCGGCCGCGGTGACCAGCGTGCGGACGACGGGGGCCCGGCGGGTGGCCCGGTCCGCGGCCAGGCCCAGCGCGGCGACCGGTGCCACGCAGGCCAGCCAGTACGCCGACCCCGCCGCCCGGGAGTCCCGCCACAGCCGCGGTTCGAGCGCGGCGGCGGCCTGGCCGAAGCCCGCGACGGGGTGCCGACGGCGCGGGTCGCCGAGCGCCAGGTCGGCGGCAGCGCCCAGGGCGAGTCCGGCAGCGGTCGGGAGGTCCACGAGGAGCGATGGTGCCAACTACGATCGACCCCCATGCGCTTGCCCGGCCGTTACGACGGCGTCGCCCGGCCGATCGTCACCTACGGCACGAACCCGGTGCTGCACGCACCGTGCACCCCGGTGACCGAGTTCGGCCGGGAGCTGCGGCACCTGCTGCTGGACATGTTCGCCTCCATGGAGGAGGCCGACGGGGTGGGCCTGGCGGCCAACCAGATCGGCGTCGACGCGCGGGTGTTCGTCATCGACTGCCCCGACGCCGCCGGTCAGGACGTCGTCGGCTACGTGGTGAACCCGGTGCTCACCGTGCTGGAGCCGGTCGAGGGCGAGCCGGAGATCGAGCGCACGGAGGAGGGTTGCCTGTCGGTGCCCGGCCCCTACGCCGAGCTGGACCGCGCCTTCCGGGCCCGGGTCGACGGCCTGGACGCCAACGGCAAGCCCACCTCCATCGAGGCCACCGGCATGGCGGCCCGCTGCCTGCAGCACGAGTGCGACCACCTCGACGGCACCGTCTACGTCGACCTGCTGCCCGCCGAGCAGCGCGAGCTGCTGCTCGCCGAGGCCGCCGGGCCCGAGGGCCAGCTGCCCGCGTGAGGGTCGTCGTGGTCGGCCTGGGCGCCGACGGCTGGGACGGGCTCCCGCCCGCCTCCCGTGCCGCGGTGCAGGCCGCCGACGTGCTGGTCGGCAGCGCCCGCCAGCTGGACCTGGTGCCCGGTGACGTCGAGCGTCGGCCGTGGCCCTCGCCGATGCTCCCGGCGCTGCCCGGGCTGCTGGACTCCCTCGCCGACCGGGCCGTCGTGGTGCTGGCCTCAGGTGACCCGATGCTCTCCGGCGTGGGCAGCACGCTGGTCCGGCTGCTGGGCGCGGACGCCGTGCGCGTGCTGCCGGCCCCCTCGTCGGTGTCGCTGGCCTGCGCCCGGCTGGGCTGGCCGGTCGAGGACACCGAGGTGCTCACCCTGGTCGGCCGTCCGCCGGAGCTGCTGCACCCCCGCGTCCAGCCCGGCCGCCGGCTGCTGGTGCTCGGCTCGGACGGCGGCACCCCGGCCGCGGTCGCTGCGCTGCTCACCGCCCGTGGCTACGGCCGCTCGACCGTCACCGTGCTGGGCTCCCTGGGTGGTTCGGACGAGTCGGTGAGCACCGGCACCGCCGCCGCCCCGCCGGCCACCACCGACCCGCTCGTGGTCACCGCCGTCGAGTGCCTCGCCGACCCCGGCACCGTGCCGCTGCCCACCACCCCCGGGCTGCCCGACGACGCCTACGAGCACGACGGCCAGCTCACCAAGTCCGAGGTCCGCGCCGTCACCCTGGCCCGGCTCGCCCCCGTCCCCGGCCAGCTGCTCTGGGACGTCGGCGCCGGTGCCGGGTCGATCGGCATCGAGTGGATGCGCAGCCACCCCGCGTGCCGCGCGGTCGCCGTCGAGTCCGTCCCCGAGCGGGCCGAGCGGGCCGGGCGCAACGCCGTGCGGCTCGGGGTCCCGGGGCTGCAGGTCGTCGTCGGCAGGGCGCCGGACGCGCTGGCCGGGCTCGACGCCCCGGACGCCGTCTTCGTCGGCGGGGGCGCCACCACCCCGCTGCTGCTGGACGCCTGCTGGGCCGCGCTGCGCCCCGGCGGGCGGCTGGTGGTCAACGCGGTCACCGTGCAGAGCGAGGCCGTGCTGGCCGAGTGGCACGGCCGCGTCGGCGGCGAGCTGGTCCGGCTCGCCGTCTCCCGCGGCGTGCCCGTCGGCGGCTTCACCGGCTGGAAGGCCGCCATGCCCGTGACCATCTGGAGCTGTACGCGATGACCGTCCACTTCATCGGTGCCGGACCCGGCGCCGCCGATCTCGTCACGCTGCGCGCGGCCCGGCTGATCGCCGCCGCCCCGGTGTGCCTGTACGCCGGCGCCCTGGTGCCCCGCGAGCTGCTGGACACCGCCCCGGCCGGCGCCCGGCTGGTCGACACCGCCGACCTCGACCTGGACCAGATCACCGCCGAGCTGGTCGCCGCGCACGAGGCCGGCCTCGACGTCGCCCGGCTGCACTCCGGTGACCCGTCGGTGTGGTCGGCGATGGCCGAGCAGATGCGCCGGCTGGACGCCGCCGGGGTGCCCTACGACGTCGTCCCCGGGGTGCCGGCGTTCGCCGCCGCGGCGGCCTCGCTCAAGCGCGAGCTGACCGTGCCCGGCGTCGGGCAGACCGTGGTGCTCACCCGCACCTCGGCCCGCTCCACGCCGATGCCGCCGGGGGAGGAGCTGGCCGCCTACGCCGCCACCGGCGCGACGCTGGTGCTGCACCTGGCCGTCCAGCGCCTGGACGTGCTGGCCCCCCAGCTGGCCGAGCACTACGGCGCCGACGGCCCGGTCGCCGTCGTCGCCCGGGCCAGCCGGGACGACGAGCTGGTGCTGCGCGGCACGCTGGGCGACATCGCCGAGCAGGTGCGCGCCGCGGGCGTCGTCCGGACGGCGGTGGTGGTGGTCGGCCCGGTGCTCACCGCCGGTGAGTTCCCCGACAGCCACCTGTACTCCACGACCCGGTCCCGCTGATGTGGAGTGTGGGGGCGCAGGGTCTCTCGCTGCCCACACTCCACTCAGGCGCGGCCCACGACCGTGCCGCCACGGTCGATGACGACCACGTCCACCTCGACCGGGGCGTCGCCCAGCGTGCGGCGGCAGGTCTCCCGGGCGCCCGCGGCGACCAGGTCGCCCAGCGGCAGGCCGGCCGCCTGGCACTGCTGCAGCGCGTCCAGCGCGGTGTTCGCCGCCCGCACACCGGCGACCAGGCCGGCCGACCCGCCGGCCTGCGCCACCAGCTCGGCGAGCGCGTCGGTGGACACCTGGGAGCGCGCGGAGTGCAGGTCCAGGTGGCCGTCGGCGAGCTTGGCCAGCTTGCCGATCCCGCCGGCGATCGTCAGCCGGGGCACCGGGTGGGTGCGCAGGTACTTCAGCACGGCGCCGGCGAAGTCGCCCATGTCCAGCAGGGCGTCCTCGGGCAGCCCGTACAGCGCGGTCACGGTGTTCTCGCTGGTCGAGCCGGTGCAGCCGGCGACGTGGGTGTGCCCGGCGGCCCGGGCGACGTCGATGCCGCGGCGGATCGAGTCGATCCAGGAGGCGCACGAGTAGGGCACGACCACGCCCGTCGTCCCCAGGATGGACAGCCCGCCCAGGATGCCCAGCCGCGGGTTCCAGGTCTGCGTGGCCAGCTCCGCGCCGCCCTCCACCCACACCGTGAGGACGACGTCGCCGGTGCCGCCGTGCCGCTGGGCCACCGCGGCCACGTGCTCGCGCATCAGCCGGCGGGGCACCGGGTTGACCGCCGGCTCGCCGACGGCCAGCGGCAGGCCCGGCTTGGTCACCGTGCCCACGCCCTCGCCGGCCCGGAACACCACACCGCTGCCGGGCGCGCCGTGGGTGACCGTCACCCCGACCAGCGCGCCGTGGGTGACGTCGGGGTCGTCGCCGGCGTCCTTGACCACCGCGGCGGTGGCGCCGGCGCCGGTCAGCTCCTCGCGGGCCAGCGCGAACGCCGGGTGCCGGTCGCGGGGCAGGTCGATGGTGACCGGGTCGGGGAACGCGCCGGTCAGCAGTGCGGTGTAGGCGGCGGTGGTCGCCGCGGTCGCGCAGGCGCCGGTCGTCCAGCCGTGCCGCAGGCCCGTGCTGCCCTCCGTCCCCGCGCTGGTCACCGCTCCATGGTGCCCCCTCGGTGACCGTGCTCGTGCTGGGCGGCACCGGTGAGGCCCGGGCGCTGGCCGCCGCGCTCACCGCGGACGGGGTGCCGGTGACGTCCTCGCTGGCCGGACGGGTGGCCGAACCGGTGCTGCCGGTCGGCGACGTCCGGGTGGGTGGCTTCGGCGGCGCCGACGGGCTGGCCGCCTTCCTCCGCGAGGCCGGGACCAGTGCCGTCGTCGACGCCACGCACCCCTTCGCCGCGACCATCACCGCCAACGCCGCCGCGGCCTGCGCCGAGGTCGACGTGCCACTGCTGCGCCTGCAGCGCCCCGGCTGGAGCGCGCAGCCCGGCGACGACTGGCGCTGGGCCGCCTCGCTGGCCGAGGCCGCCACGATGGTGCACGGCACCGTCTTCCTCACCACCGGCCGGCAGGGCGTCGGCGCGTTCGCCGCGCTGCCGGGGCGGGTGCTGGTCCGCTCGGTGGACCCGCCCACCGAGCCGCTGCCGGCGGGGGCCACGCTGCTGCTGGCCCGCGGGCCGTTCAGCGTCACCGACGAGGTGGCCCTGATGACCGGGCACGGCGTGGACGTCGTCGTCACCAAGGACTCCGGAGGGCACATGACCGAGGCGAAGCTGACCGCGGCGAGGCAGCTGGGCATCCCGGTGGTGCTGGTCCGCCGGCCCGCGCTGCCGGCCGGCGTCGCGGTCGTGCACACCGTGGCCGCGGCACGGGAGTGGGTGGCGTCCCGGTGAGGCTCGTGCTGTTCGACCTCGACGGCACGCTGGTGGACTCCTCGCCCGGCATCCACGCCAGCATCCGGGTCGCCGCCGCCGGACTCGGCCTGCCCGAGCCGACCGCCGACCAGCTCACCGCGATGGTCGGCCCGCCCCTGCAGGACGGCTTCGCCGCCGTCTTCGGGCTCACCGGCACCGACGTCGACCGCGCGGTGGAGGCCTACCGGGCGCACTACACGGCCGGGGCGATGCTCGAGGCCCCGGTCTACCCGGGGATCGCCGAGCTGCTCGGGTCGCTGGGCGACGCCGTCCTCGCCGTCGCCACCAGCAAGCCCGAGGCCTTCGCCCGGCGGATCCTGGACCACGTCGGGCTCGCCGACGCCTTCGCCGGCGTGCACGGGGCGACCATGGACGGCCGGGTCCGGCACAAGCAGCAGGTCGTCGGCCTCGCCCTGGCCGCCCACCCCGAGGGGGAGCGGCCGGTGCTCGTCGGCGACCGCGCGCAGGACGTCGTCGGCGCCCGGGTGCACGGCCTGCCCTGCATCGGCGCCGGCTGGGGACCCGCTCGTCCGGGCGAGCTCGTCCAGGCCGGCGCGGCCGTCGTCTGCGCCACCCCGGCCGACGTCCCGGCGGCGCTGGCCGGGCTCTGACCCCGAGGCTGTGACCCCCCTGGGTGATCACCCGTCCGGCGACTGTTCCCGGCCCCCTCCGACGCCGATGACCTGACCAGCGGGACGACACGTTCCGGAATGGGTCAGGAGGTGTGCGCGTGCTGTCAGGTGCCGACCTGCCGATGCCGGGGACGTCGGTCGACGTCGTCGTCGACGGACGGGTCGTGACCGGCCGGGTGGAGCAGCTGCGTCCCACCGGCCTGGTCGTCGAACTGGCTGCCGACCTGCCCGGCGACGGCTCCGTCGAGCTGTCCTGGCCCGAACCGGCCGGGTTGCGCGTCGTGCGGGCCCGGCGGGGCGTGCGCTGGGCGACCCGCACCGGCGTCCGGTGGCAGCTGGTGCCCGACGGCCCCTCCCGGCCCGTGGAGGGCGGTGACGCCGTCCGCGCGCCCCTGCGGCTGCGGGTCCGGGTCACCGACCGGGACACCGGCGCCGCCACCAGCGGCCGGACGACGGACCTCAGCGAGACCGGCCTGCGCTGCCTGCTCGCCCCGGCCGACCGGGCACCCCGCGCCGGTGCCGCCGTCGACGTGGGGCTCACCCTGCGCGGCACCGTCTTCCCGCTCCCGGGGCGGCTGCACCGGGTGCTGCCCGCCGAGGGCGGGTGGGACGTCGTCGTCGCCTTCGACGAGCTGTGCCCCAGCCTGGCGGAGCTGCTCCGCGCCCAGGTGTCCGCTGCCCTGCGCGAGCAGTGGCGGCTCAGCCTGCCGTGACGCGCTCGGGCACCGGCACGGCCACCGGTGCCGACCGGCTGTGCAGCACCAGCCCGACGACCGCGCTGAGCGCCAGCACGATCACCGCCGCGCCGTAGACCTGCGCCGTCGTCGTCAGGCCGACGTGGGTGGCGGCCACGCCCGCGACGATGGCCGGGATGCTGAAGGCCAGGTAGCTGACCGTGAACACCGCCGACAGGAGGCCGGCGCGCTGGGCCGGGGCGACACCGCGGGTCACGGTGGCCATGGCGCCCAGGAAGGCCGACCCGAAGCCGAACCCGGAGACCACCGCGGCGACGAAGAACGCGGCCAGCGACCCGGTGGCCAGGGCCGCCACCGTGCCGGCGACCCCGACGGCGAAGACCAGCGCCCCCGAGACCATCCCGCGGGTGGGCTCCAGGCGCTGGGTGGCCAGCGACCCCACCAGACCGGTGCCGTTGAGCGCCAGGATCACCAGGCTGCCCACGACGTGGTCCTCCACCCCGTAGACCCCGGCGACCAGCGACGGGCCCAGCGAGGCGTAGAGCCCGCCGAGCGCCCAGGTCGCGGCCAGGCAGGGAAGCACCACGGCGAACGCCCGCCGGTTCTCCCGCGGCACGTGCACGCTGGGGCGCAGCGACGCCCAGGCCCCCGGGGCCCGCGGCGAGGACTCCGGCAGCGCCACCCACACCGCCACCGCGGCCACCAGGAAGAGCACCGCCAGGACGCCGAACACCCACTCGGTGGGCGAGGCCAGGAACTGCACGGCCACCCCGGCCCCGACCGCGCCCGCCGACAACCCGAAGCCCGGGGACGCCGAGTTCACCAGCGGGCCCAGCGGCCGCTCGGGGCGCTGCAGGTCCAGCAGCGCCGCGCCGAACGCGCCGGTCATCGCCCCGGTGGCCAGGCCCTGCACCACCCGGGCGGCCAGCAGCCAGCCCACGCCGTCCGCGGCGAGGAACAGCCCCATCGCCGCCGCCTCCAGCACCAGCGCTGCGGCCAGCACCGGCCGCCGTCCGACGTGGTCGCTGAGCGCGCCCACCGTCAGCAGCGCCACGAGCAGTGCGAACGCGTACACGCCGAACACCACGGTGATCACGCCGGAGGAGAACCCGAACTCCTCGGCGTACACCCGGTAGAGCGGCGAGGGCACCCCGGAGGCCGCGAGCACCAGGACCAGCAGCACCGCCACCGACCAGAACGCCGCAGGGCGGGAGAGCTGCTGGTTGCGCACAGCAAGCACCAAGCGGGGGTGGGGGCGATGTGTTCCCGCCGTCGACGGGTCAGTCGGGGTAGTGGCGGCTGGTGTAGACCTGGCCGCTGGCGGTCACCCTGGTCTGGGTGCTGCCGATCATGACCAGGCAGCGCATGTCGACGGTGCCGGGGTCCAGGGCGCCCAGGGTGGTCACGGTCAGGGACTCCTCGGGGCCGCCGACGTCGCGGCCGACGACGACCACGGTGTCGGGGGAGCGGACCTCCAGCAGGGCCTCGCGGGCGTCGAAGAGCTGCTGCGGGCGGGCCTTGGAGCGCGGGTTGTACAGCGCGATGACCAGGTCGGCCTGGGCCGCGTGGCGCAGCCGGTCCAGCACGACGTCCCAGGGCTTGAGGACGTCGGACAGCGACAGGACGCAGAAGTCGTGCCCGAGCGGGGCGCCCACGCGGGAGGCGACGGCCTGGGCGGCGGTGATGCCGGGCAGCACCCGCACCGGGACGTCGGGGAAGTCCGCGGCGGCCACCTCGAGCACCGCGGCGGCCATCGCGAACACGCCGGGGTCACCGGAGGAGACCACGGCCACCCGGCGGCCGGAGCGCGCCATGGCCAGTGCGGCGGCGGCGCGCTCGGCCTCGACCCGGTTGTCGCTGGGGTGCTTGACCTGCCGCGGGTTGGCCGCCACCCGGTCCAGGTAGGGGCCGTAGCCGACCAGGTCGTCGGCCTCGGCGAGCGCGGCGGCGGCCTCGGGCGTGAGCCAGTACCGGGCCCCGGGGCCGAGCCCGACGACGGTCAGCGCCCCGCCCCCCGCCGGCGGCGACGGGAGCTCGACGTCCCGGTCGGCGACCAGGGGGAGGGCCTCCACCGCGGGGACGGCGTCGTTGCCCGGGCCGAGCAGCTCCGAGGGCAGCAGCGCCAGGGAGAAGTAGGGCACCGTGTCCGGGTCGACGTCGGCCAGCGGCAGCACGCGCTGCCGGTCGGTGGTGGCCCGCTCGACGTAGAAGGCCCGGTCCAGCACGCCGGCGGCCTCGAAGGCCTCCCGGACGGCGGGGAAGGTGCGGCCCAGCTTCATCACCGCGGCGGAGTCGGTGGTGGCCAGCCACTCGGCCAGCTCGTCGGCGGGCAGCGTGCCGGGCAGCACGGTGAGCACCTCGTCACGCTCGACCAGCGGCCGGCCCAGCACCGCGGAGGCGCCGCTGACGCTGGTCACCCCGGGCACCACCTCGGTCGGGTACCGGTGCGCGAGGCGCTTGTGCATGTGCATGTAGGAGCCGTAGAAGAACGGGTCGCCCTCGGCGAGGACGACGACGTCGCGGCCGGCGTCCAGGTGGGCGGCCAGCCGGGCGGCGGCGGTCTCGTAGAACTCGTCGATCGCGCCCTGGTAGCCGCCGGGGTGGTCGGTGGTCTCGGTGGTGACCGGGTAGACCAGCAGCTCCTCGATCTGGCCCTCGCGCAGGTGGGGCTCGGCCAGCCCGCGGGCCACCGAGCGGCCGTGCCGCGCGGAGTGGAAGGCGACGACGTCGGCGGCACCGATCAGCCGGGCCGCCTTGACGGTGACCAGTTCGGGGTCGCCGGGGCCCAGGCCGACGCCGTAGAGGCGGCCGGTCATTCGGCGGTGCTCGCCAGCGCGTTGACCGCGGCGGCGGTCATCGCCGAGCCACCACGCCGGCCGCGGACGACGAGGAAGTCCAGGTCGGAGGCGGCGAGGGCCTCCTTGCTCTCCACGGCGCCGATGAAGCCGACCGGGATGCCGACGACGGCGGCCGGGCGGGGGCCGCCGGCGGCGACCATCTCCAGCAGGTGGAACAGCGCGGTGGGGGCGTTGCCGATGGCGACGACGGCGCCCTCGAGCTTCTCGCCCCACAGGTGCAGGGCCGCGGCGGTCCGGGTGGTGCCCATCTCGCGGGCCAGGTCCGGGGTGCGCGGGTCGTTGAGGGTGCAGACGACCTCGTTGAAGGCCGGCAGCCGTTTGCGGGTCACCCCGGCGGCCACCATCTGGGCGTCGCACAGCACCGGTGCGCCCAGGTCCAGGGCGGCCCGGGCCTTGCCCACGACGCCCTCGGACCAGGCGACGTCGGAGACCAGGTCGACCTGCCCGCAGGCGTGGATCATCCGCACCGTCACCTGGGCGACGTCGGCCGGCAGCGAGGCCAGGTCGGCCTCGGCCCGGATGGTCGCGAAGGACTGCCGGTAGATCTCGGCGCCGTCGTGCTCGTACTCGTACTGCTGGGTCACACCGCTCCGATCGTGTAGCCGTCACCGGTGGCGACCACGTCCAGCGCGCCGGCCGGTCGTCCGCAGCGACGCTCGCAGCCGGCCCAGTGCTGGCGCGCACCGTCTCCCGGCAGTGTGCCCGCAGCGACCGCGGCCGCCGCATCCGCCCGGACGTCGGCCCTCGACTTCGCGCACCCCGGCCGCCCGGCGCAGGCGGTGACCTGCAGCCACGGGCTGTCGGCGTCGAAGACGAAGCCGGTGCGGTACAGGTCGACCGCGGCGTCGTCGACGGCGTCCTCGGCCAGGTCGGGGACGACGACGCTGCGCCACGGGGTCAGCTGGACCTCCTCGGCCAGCCGGGCCAGCAGGTCGGCCTGGCCCGCGCCCATCAGGCCCAGGGGCAGGACGCCGATGAGCGCCGTCCGGCCGTCGGGCTGGGTGGCGGCGCCGACCGGACCGACCAGCGGCGCCCCGGGCACCGCGACCACGGGGCCGGGGGTGCCGACCCGGGCGGCGACCCGGGACGGGCCGTCGGCGAGCTCGGTGATCCGCCAGGCCTGCCCGCCCTGGGCGGCCAGCTCGGCGAGCAGGGCGTGGGCGGCGGCCAGCAGCAGGGCGACGGCGTCGGCGGGGGTGGCGCGCAGGCCGGAGTCGGCGCCGGCCAGGGTGAGGGCGACGTCGTCGGGGGACAGGGCGAGGAGGCCGACGTCCCCACCGAGGCCGACGACGTCGCCGCGGCCGTCGTCCAGGGTGACCAGGAAGCGGCCGGGCAGGTCGGCCAGCGCGGGGGCGCCGAGCAGCCCGGAGTCGAGCTCGCGGACCCACGGCCGGGCGTCGAGGTGGCCCCCGGGGGAGCGGCCGGTGACCGCGCTGGCGAGCACGTTGCGGACCCGCTCGTGCGTGGTGGAGGGCAGCAGCCCGACGGCGGCCAGCCGGTCGCCGAGGTCGGTGTCGACGGCGAGGCCGCGCAGCTGCAGGTTGCCGCGGCTGGTCATCTCCAGGTGACCGTCGCCCAGCTCGCGGGCGGCGGCGGCCAGCGCGCGCAGCTGGGGGGCGGACAGCAGCCCGCCGGGGACCCGGACCCGGGCCAGCTCGCCGTCGGCGGCGGTGTGGGTCTGCAGGGCGCCGGGGCAGGCGTCGGGACGGTCGCGGTGCGGGGTGCTCATGACCCCCGCCAGGCTACGTGCGGGGGCGGCGGGCCAGCAGCACGACCACCGGCACCAGCAGCACCGCGGCCGCCCCGGCGACGGAGACGAAGCCACCGGCGGACAGCACCGGCCCGGCCAGTGCACCGGCACCGGCGCCGGCCAGGCCCATGACCAGGTCCGACGTGCCCTGCACCGACGTCCGCACGTCGGCCGGCACCGACTCCGACAGCAGCGTCGAGCCGGCGACCAGCGCGGCCGACCAGCCCAGCCCCAGCAGCAGCATCGAGACGGTGACCCAGCCGCGGGCGGCGGCGTCGGCCAGCCCGCCGACCAGCAGCGCTGCGGCCAGCAGGCCCACCCCGAGGGAGATGGTCGCGACCCGGCCGGCCCGGTCGGCCAGCCAGCCCATCAGCGGGGAGGCGGCGTACATGCCGGCGATGTGCACGCTGATCACCAGCCCGACGACCTGCAGCGAGGCGCCGCCGTGGCCCAGGTGCACCGGCGTCATCACCATGACGCCGACCATCACCGCGTGCCCGGTGGCGACGGCGGCGAGCCCGAGCCGGGCCCGGGGGACGGCGAGCACCACCCGCAGCGTGGCCAGCACCGACGTCCGGGCCGGTGCGGGTGCGCCGGGTCCCGCGACGACGAGCGGGTCCGGGCGCAGCAGCAGCCACACGACCAGGGCGCCGGCGGCGAAGGACACGGCCGAGAACAGGTAGGGCCCGGCCAGGGCGGGCAGCCCGAGGGTGGTGCCGACCCGGCCGCCCAGCCCGGACAGGTTGGGGCCGAGTACCGCGCCGGCCGTCGTCGCCCAGACCACGACCGACAGCGCGCGGCCACGGGTCTGCGCGGTGGCCGCGTCGGTGGCGGCGTAGCGGGCCTGCAGGCCCGAGGCGGTCGCCCCGCCGAAGAGCAGCAGCCCGGTGACCAGCAGCACGAACGAGCCGATCACCGCGGCCAGCACCACCAGCCCGGCCCCGGCCAGGCCCAGGCCGTAGCCGGCGGCCAGCGCGGGACGCCGGCCGCGGGCGGCCGCGAGCCGAGCCATCGGCACCGCGAGCCCGGCCGCACCCAGGACCGTGGCGGTCTGCGCCAGCCCGGACAGCGCGGTCGACCCGGACACCTGCTCGGCCAGCAGGCCGCCCACGGCGATGCCGCTGGCCACCCCCACGCCGCCCAGCACCTGGCTGCCCACGAGCACCGGCACGGCACGCCGCCGGGCCCGTTCGCGCTCGGTGGGCGGGGTCTCGACGGTGCGGGTCACGAGGGGGATCCTGCTCCTGAGCGGCCGGGAATGCGGCGGGCGTCGTCGTGTTGCACCGACCGCCTGAGAGGAGGCCACCGATGACCACCATCGACCTGCACTCCGAGTACCTCCGCGCCGAGCTGTTCCTGACCAGCGGCCAGCCCACCGAGGCGGTGGCCATCCTGGCCCCGGTCGTGGCCGAGTACCCCGAGGACGTCGCCGTCCTCGAGCTCCTCGGGCGGTCCTGCTTCGAGTCCGCCCAGCTGGCCCGCGCCGAGCAGGCCTTCGGGCAGCTCGTCGAGCTGGCCCCGGCCGACGGCTGGGCCCGCCGCGCGCTGGCCCGCACCCTGGAGCGCCAGCACCGGGGCGCCGAGGCGGCCACCCACCACCGGGTCGCCGACGCCCTGGGCGCCGCGAGCTGAGGTCAGGCCCGGCGTCCCAGCCGGGCCAGCACCCGGGTCTGCCGGTCGGCGTCCGCGTCGGCCGGCAGGGCCGGTGCGCAGATGCCGTCCATGTGCAGGGCCTCGCCGAAGGAGTCCGCGCCGCTCTCGGTGCGGTCCAGCTCGGCCTCGGTGAGCGCGTCGTCCCCACCGGTGGCGCGGGCGACGTCCCAGCGGTGCACGACCATGTCCCACACGTAGAACTGCTCCAGCGTGGCGCCGACCGTGGTGGGGCCGAAGAACCCGTCGTAGCCCCGGCCCACCAGCTCGTCGGTGAGCAGCTCCCGCACGCGGCCGGAGTGGGCGCGGAAGGCCGCGGCCGGGTCGTCGGCAGCAGGTGCCGGCCCCACGTCGGCGCCGTGCGTGGTCAGGAGCTCGCGCTGGGTGTCCACCACGTGGGCGACGACGTCGCGGGCGGTCCAGCCCTCGCACGGTGAGGGCCGCGACCAGGCATCGGCGGGGACGGCGTCCAGGACGGCGGACAGGGCGCGGGCGGTGGCCTCGTAGGAGGCGGCGGTGTCGGTCACGTGACCACCCTGGCCGACTGCGGCAGGCTGGGTCTTGATGGAACCCGACAGGTCGCCCGACGCGATCGAGCGGGCGCACCTGCGCGCGCCCGACGACCGCTCGCACGCGATGTACCGCTACGCCCCCGACGCCGGCCTGGCGCCGCTGGTGCAGCGGTTCTGGGTGCCGGTCTGGTCGGTCCCGGCCGGTGCGGAGTCCGTCCAGCAGGTGCTGCAGTACCCGGTCGGGCTGCTCGTCGTGGCGCCGGACTACGCGCGGTTCTACGGCGTGGTCACCGGCCTGTCGACGACGACGCTCACCGGCGACGGGTGGGCGGTCGGGGTGATGCTGACGCCGGCCGCGGGCGCCCTGGTCGCCGGCGGCCCGATGCACGGGCACACGGATCGACGTGTCGACATGTCGACGGTGCTGGGTGGTGCGGGCACCGAGCTGACCGCGCGGGTCCGGGCCGCGATGGCGCCCGACCCGCACGCCGAGGGCGCGCACCGGACCGCGATGGCGGCCTTCGGCGACGTGCTGCGCCCACTGCTGCCGGTCGACGCCGAGGGGGAGCTGGTCGACCGGGTCGTCGCCCTGGTGGAGAGCCGCCCGGACCTGCTGCGGGTCGCCCAGCTGTGCGAGGAGACGGGGCTGTCCGAGCGGGCCCTGCAGCGGCTGCTGCACCGCCGGCTGGGCCTGACCCCGAAGTGGCTGGTGCAGCGCCGCCGGCTGCAGGAGGCCGCCGAGCGGCTGCGCTCCGGGGACGCCCCGCTGGCCGAGACCGCGGCGGTGCTCGGGTACGCCGACCAGGCCCACTTCGTGCGGGACTTCTCCCGGGTCACCGGCACCACGCCCGGCCGCTTCGCCGCCCGCTACCGCTGACCGCCCCGGCATGGGATCCCCCGCATACGGCGTGAGCCCTCTGCCGTATGCCGGGGATCCCATGCCATCAAGCGGTGAGGCGCACCGGCAGCGACTCCCAGGCGCGCAGCGTGTTGTTCAGGTGCCGCACCGGGGCGCCGGTGAGCTTCAGCCGGGTCACCCGGGCCAGCAGCGCGGTCAGCAGCGACTCGGCCTCCAGCCGGGCCACGTGCTGCCCCACGCACTGGTGGATCCCCATCCCGAAGCCGACGTGCCCGGAGGGGTCCCGGGTGAGGTCGAAGCGGTCCGGGTCGGCCCAGTGCCGGGGGTCCCGGTTGGCCGCGGCGAAGAACACCAGCACCTTCTCCCCGGCCGGGACGACGCCGTCCCCGACCGGCACGTCGCGCACCGCCGTCCGGAAGAACGCCTGCACGGGGGACTCCCAGCGGACCGCCTCGTCGAAGGCGACCCGGACCAGCTCGGGCCGGGCGCGCAGCGCCTCCCAGGCGCCGGGGGTGACGGCCAGGGCGTGCAGCAGCGCCCCGATGCCGTGCACGGTGGTGTCCACGCCGGCCGTCAGCAGCGACCGGACGACGAGCGGGGCCTGGGCGTGGGTGAGGTCGCCGCGGTCCGCGGCGGCCCAGACGTCGGCGCCGAACCCGACCGGGGACAGGTTCTCGCGCAGGCACTGCTGCCCGACCCAGCCGGCGTGCTCGGCCATCCGTTCGTTGCCGGCCAGCACCCGTGGGTTGTCCGTGGGGCCGAAGGCGTTGAAGGCGTGGTCGCCGTAGGGCAGCAGGTGCTCCCGGCCCTCCCGGCCCAGCCCCACGGCGTCGGGGAAGACCCGCAGCGGGAAGGCCTCGGCCAGCGTGGGGACGGCGTCGACCTCGACGCTGCCCCCGGCGAGCAGGTCCTCGACCAGCCGGTCGGCGTCGGCGGCCCAGTCCGCGCGCAGCCGGCGCAGGGCGCGCGGGCCCAGGATCCCGGCCAGGACGGTGCGCGGGGCGTCGTGCGCGGGCGGGTCGGCCTCCAGCAGCAGGGACGGCGGGCGCCACGGCGTCTCCCGCCGGAAGTTGGTCAGCCCCACCCCGGCGGCGGACTCGAAGGACTGCCAGTCCGACAGCAGCGCCCGGACGTCGGCGTACCGGGCCACGGCGAAGGTGTCGTACCGCGGCAGCCGGACCAGCGCCCCGGCGTCCCGGAGTGCGGCGTGCGCCGGCAGCGGGTCGCGCAGCACGTCGTCGGCGAAGGGGTCCAGGTCGAGCTCGGGCGGGGTCGCGACGGCGGTCACGGCGGGTCCTCTCACAGGTCCAGCACCAGGCGGTCCCCGCGGGAGCGGGAGACGCAGACGTACATGCAGTCCCCGGCGGCCCGGTCGGCGTCGTCGAGGAGGGAGTCGCGGTGGTCGGGCTCGCCGGCCAGGACGGCGGTCTCGCAGGTCCCGCAGGTGCCCTCCCGGCAGGAGGACAGCACGTCGACGCCGACCGACCGCACCGCCTCCAGCACGCTCACCCCCGGCGTCACGACGACCTCGGTGCCGGTGCGGTCCAGGACCACGGTGAACGGGGTGTCCCGCACGGGGGCGCCCTGCTCCCGGGCCACGAAGCGCTCGGTGCGCAGCACGTGCGGCGGGAGGCCGCACCCGGCCAGTGCGTCCAGCAGCGGCGGGGGGCCGCAGGCGTAGACCCGGGTGTCGGGGTGGAGCCCGTCGACCAGGTCGCGCAGGGGGAGCAGGCCGACCTCGTCCTGGGGGAGCACCGAGACCCGGTCGCCGTACCGGGCCAGCTCGTCGAGGAACGCCATGGAGGCCCGGGTGCGGCCGCCGTAGACCAGCTGCCAGTCGATGCCCTGTGCTCCGGCGGCCGCGACCATCGTCAGCAGCGGGGTGATGCCGATGCCGCCGGCCACGAAGAGGTAGCGCTGCGCGGGGCGCAGCGGGAAGGCGTTGCGCGGACCGCCGACGCCGACCAGGTCGCCGACGGCCAGCTCGTCGTGCACCCAGGCCGACCCGCCGCGGCCGGCCGGCTCGCGGAGCACGCCCACCCGGTGGTGGTGGGCGTCCCGGCGGTCCCCGCACAGCGAGTACTGCCGGGTGTCCCCGGTGGGCAGCACCAGGTCCACGTGGGATCCCGGCGTCCAGTCCGGGAGCCGGCCGCCGTCGGGGTGCGCCAGGGTCAGCGTCACGACGCCGTCGGCGACGACGGTCTTGTCGGCGACCCGCAGGGCCACCGCGTGCCGGTCGGCGGTGCGGGCGGGGGCGGGGGCGGTCATGGGGGGGAGCATGACCGGGATCACGTGACCGCGGACATGCCGTTCTCGCTCAGCGAGAGGGCAGCTGTCGCCCGATGCCGCGGGCGGCGGCCCGCAGCGCGGGCACCTGGGTCCGCGCCTCGGCGTCGTTGGGCACCACCACCGCGAGGGCGGCCACGACCGCCCCGGACGGCGACCGCACGGGGACGGCGATCCCGCAGGCGTCGCGGTGGATGTGCCCGGGGCAGGACACCACGCCCTCACGGCGCACCTGATCCAGGGTCGCGCGCAGCCGCGCCGCGGTGGTGATCGTCTCCCGGGTGAACGCGCGCAGCGGTCCGGCCAGGGTGCGTTCCTGCAGCTCGGCCGAGGCGTGGGCGAGCAGCACCAGGCCCGAGGAGGAGGCGTGCAGCGGCAGCCGGCCGGCGATCCGGGTGTGGTTGACCACCGCGCCCGGCGCGGACAGCCGCTCCAGGAAGAGCACCTCGGCGCCGTCCAGCACGCCGAGCTGGGTGTGCTGGCCGACGACGGCGTGCAGGTCCTCCATCAGCGGCATGGCCACCTCGCGCAGCGACAGCGCCGGCGAGGCCCGGGCGCCCAGCTCCCACAACCGCAGACCCAGCCCGACCCGCCGGTCGGTGTCCCGGCGCAGCAGCCCCAGCTCGACCAGCTCGGCGACCAGCCGGGACGCCGTGGCCACGTGCAGCCCGGCCCGCCGGGCGATCTCGGAGACCCCCAGCGTCGTCTCCCCGGGCCGGAAGGCGTCCACCACCCGCACCGCGCGGCTGACGACGGACTCGCCGGTCACGAGCTGAGGAGGTCCGCGCCCTCGCGGGACACGGCGCCCAGGGCACCGTCGGCGGCGAACCCGGTCAGCGCCTCGGCGTCGGCGATGACGTAGCCCCAGCCCCGGGTCAGCCCGACGTCGACCGTGGCCCCGCCTGCGGCGGGCGACAGCTGCACGGCGACGCCCGGCGGTGCGGCCACCAGCACGGTGACCCCGAACGTCGACCCGTCGCCGGCGTAGGCCGAGCACCGGGCGGCGACGGTCAGCGTCGCCGGGTCGGTGCCCGGCGGGTGGCCGGTGCTGCCGCAGCGGCCCGTGCTGATCGACCCGGCCCCGAAGGTCGCCCAGGCCGTCGTCGTCACGACGGCACCGCCGGGCAGCACAGCGGCGAGGGTGACCGCGTCGGCCGTCGTGCCGCCGGCCTGCGGGTAGGTGCCGGCGCCGAGCACGGTGACGGCGAGCTCGGTGGGGAGCCAGCCGGTGGCGGCGGTGACCGGGTCCAGGGCCAGGTCGACCTCGACCGCGGAGACCGCGGGGTCCCCGGACCGGGAGTCCGGGCCGTCGGGCGGGGCGGTCTCGGCGCCGTCGACCGCGTTGAGCTCGACGAGCGGCCCGCCGTTCGCGACGGGCGGCGCGGTCCGCAGGACCTCGTTGTCGCGCACCACCCGGACCCGGGCCGCCCGGGCGTCGGACCGGACCGGGACGACGCCGACGCCCTCCTCGTCCAGCTCGACGGGGGTGAACGTGCGCGCCGCGGTCCCGTCGGGGAGCACGTCCAGGCCGGGGGAGACCTCGATCTCGTCGCCGGGGGTGGTGAGCACCAGGACGGTGTCGGCCGGGCCGGTCGGGTCCGCGGTGAGGCCGACGGCGATGACGGCCGGGACGCCGGAGTCCGCCGACGTCGTGGTGGCGAGCTGCTGGACGGGGGTCCCGGCCGGGCCGGTGCGCACGATGACGGCGGCTCCGCCGTCGCCCTGCTGGAGCAGCACGACCGCCCGGACGCCGTCGACGTCCCCGGCGTAGACCACCTCGGGAGGGGCGGGGTCCCGGCCCAGGTCGACCGAGGGCGGACCGGTGTCCTCCAGCGCGGCGGCGAGGAGGTCGGCGTCCCCGGCGAGCGAGCCGCGCACGGTGGTCGTCAGCCCGGCCGCCGGCTCCGGGGCGGGCGCGGGGTCCGGGAGGACGTCGGGCAGCACGACGGTGCCCACCGCCAGGGCCGCGGCGACCGCGACCGCCAGTCCGGCCCGCCGCCACCGCCGGGAGCGCACCCCGGCCACCTCGAGCGCCGCGGTCCCGTCGGTCAGCACCGAGGTGTCGCACTGGCCGGCCAGCACGTCGAGCCGGGCCGGCAGGTCCCCGCCCAGCCCGGCCTCCGCGGCGTCGGGGTCGACGCCCGGGACCAGCGCGGTGACCCGGTCGGCGGGCAGCCCCTCGTGCCGGCGCAGCACGACCGCCGTGCGCTCCGCCGGAGTGAGCCGGTCCAGCGCCGCTGCCGTCGCGCGGGCGGACTCGACGTCGGCGGGTGAGGACCACCAGGGCGTGGCCGACGTGCCGGTGACGGTGCCCTCGCCGCGCACCCTCCGGCGCAGGTGCGCCCGGACGAGCCCGGCCACCGCGCGGGAGCGGTCGTCCTCGCCGGGCCCGGGTCGGGCCAGCCCGCGGGCCAGCAGCTCACGGGCGGCGCCGTCGGACCCGGTCAGCAGGTAGGCGGTCGGGAGGAGGGCGCGCCACTGCTCGACGACGAACCGGTCCGGGCTGGGCACGCGCACAGTGAACCCCCGCCGCGGGGTGCCGGCGAGGCACCGACGCGTGCGAGGGTGCGCGGGTGCCTTCCTCCGAGGCCGGGACGACCGAGGTCGACGCCTGGCTGGCCGCCCTGGACGACCCCTTCCGGGACGCCGTGGTGGCCTTCCGTGCGGAGTTCCTGGCCGCCGTGCCGGGCCTCACCGAGCGGATGGCCTGGAACGCGCCGAGCTTCGCCCGGGACGGCGTGGACCGGGTGACGTTCCGGCTGCACCCCCGCCAGGTCTGCCAGCTCGTGCTGCACTGCGGGGTCCGGCCGCGCGAGCAGGCCCCGCCGGTGGTCGCCGACCCGCTGGGGCTGCTGGTCATGCGCACCCCCGACCGCGGCGTCATCGGCTTCCCGACCCCCGCGGACCTGACCGCGCGGCAGCACGACGTCGTCGCGCTCGCGGCGGCCTGGACGGCGGGGTGAGCGGGGACCACGCGGGGCCGGTCGACGCCGTGGACGAGGCGGTGGACGAGGCGGTGGACGAGGCGGTGGACGCGGCGGTGGTGGCCCGGTTGCGCGCCGCCGGCTGCGTCTTCGCCGAGGACGAGGCGGCGCTGCTGACCGGCGCGGCGCGGGGGCCCGAGCTGGCGGAGCTGGTGGCCCGCCGGGTGGCTGGTGAGCCCCTGGAGCAGCTGCTGGGCTGGGTGGCGTTCTGCGGCCTGCGGGTCCGGCAGGACCCCGGGGTGTTCGTGCCCCGCCAGCGCACCGCCCTGTTGGTGGAGCTGGCGGTGGCCCGCGGCCGGGCCGGGGCGGTCGTGGTGGACCTGTGCTGTGGCTCGGGCGCGGTGGGGTTGGCGGTGGCCGCCGGGCTGCCCGGGGCCCGGCTCACCGCCGCCGACCTGGACCCCGCCGCGGTGGCCTGTGCCCGGCGCAACGTCGAGCCCGCCGGCGGGCGGGTGGTCGCCGGCGACCTGTTCGACGCGTTGCCGGCCGACCTGCGCGGCCGGGTCGACCTGCTCTGCGTCAACGCGCCCTACGTGCCCACGGCCGCCATCGCCGGCATGCCCCCCGAGGCCCGCGACCACGAGCCCCCGGTCGCCCTGGACGGCGGTCCCGACGGCCTGGACCTGCACCGCCGGGTCGCCGCCGGCGCTGCGGCCTGGGTCGCCCCCGGGGGGCGCCTGCTGCTGGAGACCAGCGACCGGCAGGCCGCCGGGACGGCGGCCGCGGTCGCCGCAGGCGGGTTCGCCGTCGAGGTGGTGGCCGACGACGAGCGGGGCGCCACGGTCGTCGTGGGGACCCGACCGCCGGGCTGACGACACCAGGGTCGACGGGTGTGTTTGGCGGCGCGTCCGGCGGTGTACACCTCTCCCATCAGCGCGGCTTACACCGTAGGGCGCGTTGTACGGGATGCGGTGGCGCACGGCCCATCCGTTCGCGGCCGTCGTGTCGAACGTCGTCCGACCCCGGGTGCCCCGTGCCCCCACGACCCCAGGAGCAGCAGTGTCCGTCCGCCCCGAGGAACGCGACCCGGCCCGGCTCACCACCCCGGTGACCGGCGAGACGGTCTTCGGCACCTCGGTGCCGCAGGGGTCCATCACGGTGGAGGACGGCGTCCTGGTGCTGGTCGGGGACGTCGACACCCAGCTGTGCCAGGTGTGGGCCGCCCAGCGCCCGGCCGGCCTCGAGGTGCAGGCCGTGGACGCCCGCCGGGTCACCTTCCTGGGCAGTCCGGGCCTGTCGCTGCTGGCCGGTCTGGCCCAGGGGCGCTCCGAACGGCTCCCGCTGTGGACCACCAGCCGCGTGGTCCTCCGTCCGCTGCAGATCACCGGCCTGCTGGCCCTGTTCGACGTGCACGAGGACGACCCGGCCGGCTGACCGGCCCCGCCCGGCCGCGGGGTCAGGCTCCGGTGGCCACCGCTGCGGCGTCGTTGACCGCACCGCAGGCGACGCACCGGAGCAGGGGGGCGTCGGCGGCCATCGGGCGCCGGGCGTGCGCGAGCTCGGCCCCGCAGGACCCGCACAGCAGCCGGTGGCCCGCGTCGCGGCCGCGGGGGAGCGAGGTCAGCACCGTCCGCGACGGGTCGAGGGCGGTGACGACGGGCAGCCGGTGGTCGGCGGACACGGGGACTCCAGGTCTGGGAGCTGTGGGTCCGGCCGGTCGACCGATCTCCCGCTGATCCTCCCCCGCGGGCGGGCGGGGTGCCCGGTCAGGCGGCCCGCGCCGCCCGCGCGGCCTCGACGGCCAGCCGGGTGTCCTCCCCGATCAGGTCGGCGTTGACCTGGGCGCCGGCCCACAGCCCCGCGGCCATCGAGGTGACCACCTGGGCGTTGACCGCGGTGACGTTGCCGGCCACCCACACGCCGGGGACGGCGGTCGCGCCGGTGTCCGACGCTGGTACGGCCCGGCCCAGCACCTGCCCGGCCATCAGGACGTCCTCGGTGACCAGGCCGAGGGAGACCAGGACGTCGTCCTGCGCGACGACGGGCCCGGCGGCGACCACGACGGCCCGCGGCACCACCTCGCCGCCGACCAGCCGGACGCCGCTCAGCGCGTCGTCGGTCACCTCCAGCGACGCCACGACGCCC
Organism: Modestobacter sp. Leaf380; assembly: GCF_001424485.1. GTDB lineage: Bacteria > Actinomycetota > Actinomycetes > Mycobacteriales > Geodermatophilaceae > Klenkia. The sequence goes on along the minus strand of NZ_LMQC01000012.1, from coordinate 549,998 downwards.
TCGACCAGCCGGATCCCGCGGGCGGCGAGCTGCTCGAGCTCGTCGGCGCCGGGGAGCTGCTGCTCGTGCACGAAGAGCACGACGTCGGCGGTCCACTGTCGCCACATCAGGGCCTGGTGCACCGCCAACGGAGAGGTGGCGAGCACGCCGACGGCCTGGTCGCGGACCTCCCAGCCGTGGCAGTACGGGCAGTGCACGACGTCCCGGCCCCAGCGCTCGCGCACCCCGGGCACGGTGGGCAGCTGGTCCACCCCGCCGGTGGCGACGAGCAGGCGGCGGGCGTGCACCTCGGTGCCGTCGGCCAACCGGGCCGCGAACCCGCCGCCGGGCTGCGCCGTGGCGGAGACGACCCGCCCGTCCTGCACCCGGACGCCGACCTCGCCCACCTCGGCGCGGCCGCGCGTCAGGATCTCCCGCGGGGAGCTGCCGTCCTGGCCCAGCACGTTGTGCGCGTGTGCCGCCGGGGCGTTGCGCGGCTGGCCCGCGTCGACGACCAGGACCGACCGCCGGGCGCGGCCCAGCGCCAGCGCCCCCGCCAGCCCCGCCGGGCCACCGCCCACCACCAGCACGTCCACGGTCTCTCTCACGGTCTGCCTCCTCGGGTCCTCGCGACCCCTCCGGCCGCTCCGCCACCGTGCACCAGGGCGAGCCGGGTCAGCACGTTCCTTTGCCGGAACAGCACGTGAAAAGATGTGGGACATGCGTCCCAGCAGATCGGCCTGGCTGCTGCTGGGTGCCGTCGTGACCGAGGTGGCGGGCACCCTGGCACTGCGGGTGTCCGAGGGCTTCACCGCTCCGCTGCCCACGCTGGGGACGCTGGTGGGGTACGGCGTCTCGCTGTGGCTCTTCGCCCGCGCCCTGGACGGCGGTGGCCTCACGTTGGGCGTCGCGTACGCCACGCTGACCGGTCTCGGGCTGGCGGCCGCCACCGCGGCCAGCACCTTCGTCTTCGGCGACCCGCTCACCGCGGTGCAGCTGGTCGGGCTGCTGGTGCTGGGTGCCGGGGTCGTCGTCGTGCAGACCACCGGACCGGCTGCGGCCGGGGAGCCCTCGTGAGCGGCGTCCAGCTGGCCTGGCTGCTCGGCGCCATCGCCGCCCAGGTGGTCGGCATCGGTTCCCTGCGTGCCTCGGCGGGCTTCCGCCGGACCGGCTTCGCCGTGCTCACCCTGCTGGGCATCGGGGCGTCCGTGGCGTTGATGGCCCGGGCGCTGGACGCCGGGCTGCCGCTGGCGGTGGGCTACGGGATCTGGTCCGGGTCGGGCATCGCGCTGGCGGCCCTGGGCGGGGCGGCGGTCTTCGGCGACCGGATGTCCCGCGGGCAGCTGGCCGGGGTCGCGCTGATCGTGGCCGGTGTCCTCGTCGTGCACGCCGGCGCGTGAGCGACACCGACGGCCGGGTCGCCCGCGGCCTGGTCCGCCGCACGGAGCTGCTCACCGCGACCCGCCGGTTGATCGCGCGCGAGGGCGTGGCCGCCGTCTCGCACCGGTCGGTCGCGGCCGAGGCGGGAGTGCCCAAGAGCTCGGTGGCCTACCACTTCACCGACACCGAGGGGCTGCTCGCCGCCGCGCTGGGTGCGCAGACCGAGGCGCTGGTGGCTGCCCTGCCCGCCGTCCCCGGCGGCGCGGACCCCGGTGGGCTGGCCGACCGGCTGGTCGCGCTGTTCACCGCCGACCGGGACCAGGTGCTGGCCGGCTACGAGCTCTACCTGCTGGCCGCCCGCCGTCCCGGGCTGCGCACGGCCGCCGGCCCGTGGCTGGACCTGTTGACCGGGCTGGCCCGGGCGCACACGAGCGACCCCGACCGGGTGGCCGCGGCCGTCGCGCTGGTGGACGGCTGGTTCGTGCAGCACCTGGTCGGCGGCACCACCCCGGTGGCCGCCGACCTGACCCGCCTGCTGTCCCTCGTCCTGGCCGGCTGAGGCCGGTCAGCCGGTGGCGCGGGCCTGCACGTCGGCCCGGCCGCTGAGCTGGACCCTGCCCCCGTGCACGACCACCAGCCCGGCAGCCGCGAGCTCGTCCACCGCGGCCTGGAGCTCCTCGTGCCGGCCCGCCCAGGCAGCCCGGTCGCCCTGCGCGGGCCGGGGGTTCAGTCGGGCCAGCAGCTCGCGCAGCTGCACCGGCCGGCCGATGTCGGCGAGCGCCCGCAGGCACGTGGTGGCCAGCTGCGAGCCACCCAGGGGGTGACCGGCGGACAGGTGGGCCCCGTGAGCGTTCATCCGGTCACCCTGTCGATGACGCACCGTGGTTGTCCAGCTCCTCGGCGTGTTCCGAACCGGCGTGTTCCGGGTGGTCGGGTCAGCGGGTGCGGGCCAGGTAGAGGTCCCGGATCTCGTGCTTGCGCAGCTTCCCGGTCAGCGTGCGGGGCAGGTCCTCCACGAAGAGCACCCCGCGGGGCACCTTGAAGTGCGCGATCCGCTCGCGCAGGTACCCCAGCAGCTCGGCCTCCAGCTCCGGACCCGGCGTCGCGTGCGGCGCGGCCTGGACGACGGCCTGCACGGCCTCGCCCATCTCCTCGTCCGGGACGCCGATCACCGCCAGGTCCGCGACGTCGGGGTGCAGGGTGAGGGCGTCCTCGATCTCCTGCGGGTACACGTTCACCCCGCCGGTGATGACCATGAACGCCTGCCGGTCGGTCAGGTAGAGGAAGCCGTCCTCGTCGAGGCGGCCCAGGTCCCCCGTCGTCCCCCAGTTGGGGTGCTGGGGGTGCTGCGCGCGGGCGGTCTTCTCCGGGTCGTTGTGGTAGCTGAAGGGCAGCACCTCGCGCTCGAAGTACACGAGCCCGACCTCGCCCGGGGGCAGCTCGGTGCCGTCGTCGGCGCACACGTGCAGCACGCCGAGCCCGGCCTTCCCGACCGACCCGGGCTTGCGCAGCCAGGTGGCGGAGTCGATCAGGGTGACCCCGACGGCCTCGGTGGCCGCGTAGTACTCGGCCAGGACCGGCCCCCACCACTCGATCATCGCCGCCTTGACGTCGACCGGCATCGGTGCGGCCGCGTGCACGGCCACCCGGTGCGAGGACAGGTCGTGCCGGGTCCGCTCCGCCTCGTCCAGCTTGAGCATCCGGACGAACATCGTCGGCACCCACTGGCTGTGCGTGACCCGGTACCGCTCGATCGCGGCCAGCGCGGCCGCGGCGTCGAACCTGGGCATGACGACGACGGTGCCGCCGACCATGTGCACCATCCCGCCGAACCTCAGCGGCGCCGCGTGGTACAGCGGGGCGGGGGAGAGGTACACGGTGTCCGCCCCGAAACCGTAGAGCGGCCCGAAGACCCCCAGCAGCGCCTCGCCGCCCTCGCTCACCTGCACCCCGGGCAGCGGGGACTTCACGCCCTTGGGCCGCCCCGTCGTCCCGGAGCTGTAGAGCATGTCCCGCCCGCGGGGCTGGTCGGCGAAGGGCACCGAGGACGCCGCGGCCAGCGCCGCCTCGTAGTCCTGGTGCCCGGGGACCGCGCCCTCGAACGCCAGTCGCAGGCCGATGCCCGGGGTGTCGGCGACGACGGCCTGCGCCAACCCGGACTGGGACGCCGACACCACGATCGCCTTCGCGTCGCAGTCGCCCAGGATGTAGCTGGTCTCCCCGGGCTTGAGGTGCTGGTTGATCGCGGTCAGGTACAGCCCGCTGCGCATCGCCGCCCAGAACACCTCGTAGGTGTGCAGCGAGTTGTCCGCCAGCAGCGCGACGTCGTCCCCCGGGCGCAGGCCGGCGTCCCACAGGACGTGGGCCAGCCGGACCGACCGCTCCTCCAGCTCGCCGTAGGTGAGGGTCGCGCCGCTGTCGCTCATCACGACGGCGGCGTGCCCGGGGTCGTGCGCGCCCGGGTACACCGGGTCAGACCGTGATCGAGGGGACGGGCACGACCGGCGTCCGGCCCAGCTCGGACTTCGCCAGCGAGCGCAGGTGCACCTCGTCCGGGCCGTCGAACAGCCGCATCGCCCGGTGCCAGCCGTACATCGCGGCCAGCGGGGTCACGTCGGTCACGCCGGCCCCGCCGTGCACCTGGATGGCCCGGTCGATGACCCGCCCGGCCGCGCGGGGGACGGCGACCTTGGCGATGGCGATGAGGTCCTTGGCGGCCTTGTTGCCCTGGGTGTCGATGACCTGGCAGGCCTGGTGGCAGATCAGCCGGGCCTGGTCGATGTCGATCCGGGACTCGGCGATCTGCTGCTGGACCACGCCCTGCTCGGCCAGCGGCCGGCCGAAGGCGACCCGCTCCTGGGTGCGGGCGACCATCATCGCCAGCGCCCGCTCGGCGGCACCCAGGGCGCGCATGCAGTGGTGGATGCGTCCGGGGCCCAGCCGGGCCTGGGCGGCGGCGAACCCGCCGCCCTCCTCGCCGATCACGCTGCTGACCGGGACGCGCACCCGGTCGAAGCGGACCACGCCGTGGCCGTGCTGGTCGTGCTGGCCGAACACCGGCAGGTCCCGCTCGACGACGACGCCGGGGGTGTCCCGGGGGACGACGACCATCGTCTGCTGGCGGTGCTTCTGGGCCTGCGGGTCGGTCTTGCCCATGACCACCAGGACGGCGCAGCGCGGGTCCAGCACGCCGGAGGTCCACCACTTGCGCCCGCTGATGACGTAGTCGTCGCCGTCGCGCTCGATGCGGGTCTCGATGTTGGTGGCGTCGCTGCTGGCCACGGCCGGCTCGGTCATCGCGAACGCCGAGCGGATCTCCCCGGCCAGCAGCGGCTCGAGCCACTGCTGCTTCTGCTCGGTGGTGCCCAGCAGGTGCAGCAGCTCCATGTTGCCGGTGTCCGGGGCCGCGCAGTTGATCGCCTCGGGGGCCAGCTCCAGGCTCCAGCCCGACAGCTCCGCGATCGGGGCGTACTCCAGCTGGGTCAGCCCGGACTCGCTCGGCAGGAACAGGTTCCACAGGCCCTGGGCGCGGGCGCTGGCCTTGAGCCGCTCGACGACCGGCGGCGCGTCGTGCCCGTCGGGGCCGGCCAGGCGCCGGGCGGCCTCGTACTCGGGCTCGGCGGGCAGCACCTCGTCGCGGAGGAAGTCCACCATCCGCGCGTAGAGGTCCCCGGCGGTGCGGGAGGGGGGCGCGAGGGTCTGCGTCATGATCAGCCTTCCTGAACACGTGCGCCGTCGCACGATCGCCGCGACGCTAGGGTCCCCGTCCTGGCCCGTCAAGGCGTGGTTGACACCCTGGCACCTGGCGGGCAGGTTCGACGGGCACCGTGCAAACGCACGGTGTCCGGACTGCGAGGGGGCCCACCGTGCAGGACCCGCCCGGCGTCGACGTCGCCGCCCTGCAGCGCTGGCTGGACGCCGCGGTGCCCGGCCTGCTGCAGGGACCGCTGCGGGTCACGCTGCTGGCCGGCGGCCGGTCCAACCTGACCTACGCCCTCACCGACGGCGTCGGCCGGTGGGTGCTGCGCCGGCCGCCGCTGGGCCACGTCCGGGCCACCGCGCACGACGTCGCCCGCGAGCACCGGGTGCTCGGCGCGCTCGCCGGCACCGCCGTGCCGGTGCCCCGCCCGGTCGCCCTCGCCGGGCCCGAGGTGCTCGGCGCGCCCTGCTACGTCATGGAGTTCGCCGACGGCGTGGTGCTGCGCGAGGCCGACCAGCTGCACGCCGTGGACGGCGACGCGGCCGCCGGCGCCCTGGTCGACGTGCTCGTCGCGCTGCACCGGGTGGACCCCGAGGCGGTCGGGCTGGGTGACCTGGGCCGGCCCGCCGGCTACCTGGAGCGGCAGGTCGCCCGGTGGTCGGGGCAGCTGGAGGCCGGGGACCTGCGCGAGGTGCCCGGGCTGGCCGAGCTGGGACGCCGGCTCGGGGCCCGGGTGCCGGTCGGGGGACCCGCGGCGGTCGTGCACGGGGACTACCGGCTGGACAACGTCGTCGTCACCGCGGACCGGCGGCCCGACGTCGTCGCGGTGCTGGACTGGGAGATGGCCACCCTCGGCGACCCGCTCGCCGACCTCGCCTCCACCCTGGTCTGGTGGGACGGCATGGCCGGCCTGGACAGCCCGGTCGCCGCCGTCCCCGGCGACGTGCCCGGCTGGCCGGACGGCGGGTCGCTGGCCGCCGCCTACGGCCGGGCCGCGGGCGCCGACCTGGCCGAGCTGCCCTGGTACCTGGGGCTGGCCTTCTTCAAGATCGCGGTGATCTTCGAGCAGATCCACTCCCGGTCGGTCGCCGGGCTGACCGTGGGGGAGGGCTTCGACCGGCTGGGCGCGGTCGTCCCGGCGCTGGTGGAGCGCGGGCACGCAGCGTCCTGAGCCCCGTCGGGGGTGCGTCGCTGGCTCTGCGTGCGTGCCCGGCCTACGCTCAGGCACGCTGAACGTCCAGTTGAGCTGAACACCGTCCCGAGGTGGTCCCGTGAGCACGCCCGCCGCACCCTCCCCGGGGCTGGGGGAGTCGATCCGCCGGCTGCGGACCGCGCGCGGGCTCAGTCTGCGCCGCCTGGCCGAGCAGCTGCAGGTCAGCCCCGGGACGCTGAGCGCCATCGAGAACGGGCACACCGGGGTCAGTGCCGTCCGGGTGGCCCGGATCGCCGAGCTGCTCGACGTCCCGGTCGAGCGGGTGTTCCGGCCCGGGGGCAGCCGGCTGGCCCCCGGCGTCGTCGACCGGACCGAGGTGACCACCACCCCCGGCACCAGACCGACCGGTCCCGACGGGGTCTTCGTGGCCGGGGACTGGCGGCGGTACGGCCCCCTCCAGCTGGACCCGGCGCTCGCCGCGGCGCTGGCCGCCTTCGTCGAGGTCGGCTACCACGGCTCGACCATCCGGACGATCGCCGCCCGCGCCGGGCTCTCGGTCTCCGGGCTGTACCACTACTACGAGAGCAAGTACGACATGCTCGTCGCGCTGCTGGACCTCACGATGCGCGACCTGGACGCCCGGGTCCGGGCCGCCCGCGCGGAGGGGGTCGACCCCCTGGAGCGGGTCGGGCTGGTCGTGGAGTGCCTGGCCCTCAACCACAGCCACCGGCGGCAGACCGGGTTCCTGGGCGCCAGCGAGATGCGCAGCCTCGCCCCGCCGGACTACGCCCGGCTGGCCGCCGTCCGGCGGGCCCAGCAGCAGGCCCTGGACGACGAGGTGGTCACCGCGGTCGCCGCCGGGCAGCTGACCACCGCCGCCCCCGGGGACGCCGCCCGCGCCGTGGTGACCATGTGCACCGCGATCCCGCAGTGGTACCGGCCCGGCGGGCCGACGTCCCCGGAGCAGCTGGCCGCCCAGTACGTCGGCTTCGCCCTGGACCTGCTGGGACGCCCTTGACCCCCGGGTCGTGTGACCTGCATCATCCGATCGCACACGTCCCGTGCGAGCGTTCGGTCCTGCCGCACGGGTCCAGAGGTCACTCAGCGAGGAGACGACTGTGTCCGACGTTCCTGCCATGCGCGAGGTCCTGGGCGACGACGCCCCGTCCAACTGGGGCAAGTGGGGCCCCGACGACGAGCTCGGCTCGCTGAACTACCTGGACGCCGCCGAGGTCCTGCGCGGCGCCCAGCACATCACGAGCGGTGAGACCTTCACGCTGCAGATCCAGATGGGCCGCGCCGAGTCCCCCGGCGACCCGCTGTGGCCCGGCCGTCGCGGGATCGAGCGCAAGAACGAGCTCGACGAGTCCACCTGGGACACCGACGCCGCCCCGCAGTTCCCCGGCGGCCTGCACTACGCCGACGACACCGCGCTGATGTTCCTGCAGGGCTCCACGCAGTACGACGCACTGGGCCACGTCTGGTACGACGGCAAGCTCTGGAACGGCTACGACGCCCGCTCCACCGTCGATGCGATGCAGAAGGCCTCGGTGCTGCCGATCGCGGAGAAGGGCATCGTCGGGCGCGGCGTGCTCATCGACATGGCCCGCCACCGCGGCAAGGAGTGGCTGGACAAGGGCGAGACCTTCGACCACACCGACCTCGAGGCCGCCGCGGCCGCCCAGGGCGTGGAGATCCTGCCGCACGACATCCTGGTGATCCGGACCGGCTGGATGAAGTACTGGTACGACCTCAACGACCCGGAGAAGTTCTACGACGGCTTCGCCGAGCCCGGCCTGACCTACTCCCGCGAGCTCGTCGAGTGGTTCCAGTCCAACGAGATCCCCAACCTGGTCACCGACACCATCGCCAACGAGGTCACCTACGACCCGGTCAGCGGTGTCGCGCTGCCGCTGCACTGCGCGCTGATGCGCAACCTGGGCGTGACGCTGACCGAGATCGCCTGGCTCGACGACCTGGCCGACGCCTGCGCCGCCGACGGCCGCTGGACCTTCCTCTACGTGGCCGCCCCGCTCAAGGTCGTCAACGGCACCGGCGCCCCGGTCAACCCGGTCGCGATCCGCTGACCGCGGCATGAGCGTCTACACCGACAAGCCGTGGCTGGCCCTCTACGGCGAGGGCCAGCCGGCCTCGATCACCCCGGAGCACGACACCCTGCTCGCGGTCTTCCAGGCGACCGTGGCGGGCACCCCGGACGCGGTGGCGATCCGCTACTTCGACGGCACGCTCACCTACCGCGACCTGGACGCGGCCTCCGACGCCCTGGCCGTGGGGCTGCTGGACGCCGGGTTCGCCGCCGGTGACCGGATGGGCCTCTACGTGCAGAACGACCCGGCGTTCGTCATCGGGCTGCTCGGCGCGTGGAAGGCCGGCGGTGCGGCGGTCGCGATCAACCCCATGAACAAGGCCGGTGAGCTGACCTACCTGCTCGCCGACTCCGGGGCGACCGCGCTGCTGTGCCTGGACGAGCTGTACGAGACGGTGGCGCGCGACGTCATCGCCGCCGGGGAGACCCGGGTGCAGACCGTCGTCACCTGCTCGGGGCTGGACCACCAGACCCGAGCCGACCCGCGGCTGTTCGAGGGCACGGTCAAGAGCCGGCCCGAGGGCACCCTGGACCTGGGTGACCTGCTGGAGACCCACGCCGGGCAGCAGCCGCCGCCGGTCTCGCTGTCCGGGGACGACATCGGCGTGCTGACCTACACCTCGGGGACGACGGGGCGCCCCAAGGGCGCCATGAACACCCACTCCTCGATGACGTTCAACGCCTACACCTACCGCGAGTGGATGCGGCTGGGCCCCGAGGACTCCGTCCTGGGAGTCGCGCCGCTGTTCCACATCACCGGGCTGATCGGCCACGTCGCGATCGCGATGCTGGTCGGCTGCCCGCTGGTGCTGGCCCACCGCTTCCAGCCCGACGTGGTGCTGGAGGCGATCCGGGAGCACCGGCCGACGTTCACCGTCGGGGCGATCGCGGTCTTCATCGCGCTGGGCAACGCCACCGGGGCCTCCCGGGAGGACTTCACCTCCCTGCGGGCGGTCTACTCCGGTGGCGCCCCGATCGCCCCGGCGGTCACCGACCGGCTGGAGGAGGAGCTCGGCGTCTACGTGCACAACATCTACGGGCTGACCGAGACCAACAGCCCGTCGCACGGGGTGCCGATGGGCGTGCGGGCACCGGTCGACGAGAACTCCGGCGCGCTGAGCGTCGGGGTGCCGGTCTACGACACCGTCGTCCGGGTCCTCGGTGAGGACGGCGAGGAGCTGCCGGTCGGCGAGGTCGGGGAGTTCGCCACGTCCGGGCCGCAGGTCGTGCCCGGGTACTGGGAGCGGCCCGACGCCACCGCGGAGCAGATCCCCGGCGGGGAGCTGCGGACCGGCGACGTCGGCTTCATGGACGCCCAGGGCTGGTTCTTCCTGGTCGACCGCAAGAAGGACATGATCAACGCGGCCGGCTACAAGGTCTGGCCCCGCGAGGTGGAGGACGTGCTCTACGGCCACCCCGCGGTGCGTGAGGTCGCGGTCGTCGGCATCCCCGACGAGGTGCGGGGGGAGACGGTGAAGGCCTACGTCTCGCCCAAGCCCGGCGCCACGATCGACCCCGAGGAGGTCATCGCCTGGTCCAGGGAGCGGATGGCGGCCTACAAGTACCCCCGGTACGTGGAGGTCGTGGACGAGCTGCCCAAGACCACCACCGGCAAGATCCTGCGCCGGGAGCTGCGCGCCCGGAACTGAAGTCGACCCCCTCCACCGTGCCGGGCAGGCGGTGGAGGGGGTCCGCCGGTGCGGCCCGGTAGCGTCGGGCCCGATCACGGCAGTGCAGCGAGGAAGTCCGGTGCGACGCCGGCGCGGTCCCGCCACTGTGAGCCCCTCGGGGTGAGCCAGACACTCCGGCTGCCGTGCCCGACGACCGGGGCGCGGATCCCGAGGGAAGGCCTCACCCCATGAGCACCCAGAGCACCCAGAACGCGCAGAGCACCCAGCGCACCTTCACGCTGCTGTCCACCTCCGACACCGACCTGCTGTCGGCCCGGGCCAGCGACTCGGACTGGAAGCTGGGCAACCCCTACCGGGTCGGCACCGGCGACCTCGCCGGGTTCGCCGCCGGCACCGACCTGGTCGTGGTCCGGATCCTGGGGGCGGCCCGCAAGTACGAGGACATGCTGCGGCCACTGCTGGACAGCGGCCTGCCGGTCGTCGTCCTGGGCGGGGAGCAGCTGCCCGACGCCGAGCTGATGGCGCTGTCCACCGTCCCGATGGGCGTGGCCACCGACGCGCACGCCTACCTGGCGCAGGGCGGGCCGGACAACATCGTCGAGCTGCACCGCTTCCTGGCCGACACCGTGCTGCTGGACGGCGAGGGCTTCGAGCGCCCGTCGGTCGCCCCGGACTGGGGCCTGCTGGGCCGGGAGTCCACGGCCACCGGCCCGCGGATCGCCGTCCTCTACTACCGGGCGCACCACCTGGCCGGGAACACCGCCTTCGTGCACACGCTGTGCGAGGCCGTCGAGACCGCCGGCGGCGTGCCGGTGCCGGTCTACTGCGCCTCGCTGCGCTCGGTGGCCCCGGAGATGCTCGACGTGCTGCGCACCGTCGACGCCATGGTCGTCACGGTGCTCGCGGCCGGCGGCTCCCGCCCGGCCACGGCCCAGGCCGGTGGGGACGACGGCGCCTGGGACGTCGGCGAGCTCGCCCGCCTGGACATCCCGGTCATCCAGGGCCTGGTGCTGGGCACCCCCCGGGAGACGTGGGCGGCCAACGACGACGGGCTGTCCCCGCTGGACGTCGGCAACCAGGTCGCCATCCCGGAGTTCGACGGCCGGATCATCACCGTGCCGTTCTCCTTCAAGGAGGTCGACGACGAGGGCCTGACCTCCTACGTGCCCGACCTGGAGCGCTCGGCCCGGGTCGCGGGCATCGCCGTGGCGCACGCCCGGCTGCGGCACACCGCCCCGGCCGACCGCAAGATCGTGGTGATGCTGTCGGCCTACCCGACCAAGCACTCCCGGATCGGCAACGCGGTCGGCCTGGACACCCCGGCGTCGGTGGTCCGGCTGCTGGCCGCGATGGCCGGGCAGGGCTACGACATCGGCCCCTTCGACGGCGAGGGCTCGCTGCCCGGCGTCGCCGAGCTGGACGGCGACCGGCTGGTGCACGCCCTCATCGAGGCCGGCGGCCAGGACCCGGACTGGCTCACCCAGGAGCAGCTGAGCGGCAACCCGGTGCGCATCCCGGCCGCCGCCTACCGCACCTTCTTCGACTCGCTGCCCGCCGAGCTGACCGACCGGATGGTCGAGCACTGGGGCCCGCCGCCCGGCGAGCTCTTCGTGGACCCGACCGACGACTGCATCGTCTTCGCCGCGCTGCGCGCCGGGAACGTCGTGGTCATGGTCCAGCCCCCGCGCGGGTTCGGGGAGAACCCGATCGCGATCTACCACGACCCGGACCTGCCGCCCTCCCACCACTACCTGGCTGCCTACCACTGGCTGCGGTCGTCTTTCGGCGCGCACGCGGTCGTGCACGTGGGCAAGCACGGCAACCTGGAGTGGATGCCCGGCAAGACCGTGGGCCTGTCGGCGGCCTGCGCGCCCGACGCGGCCCTGGGCGACCTGCCGATGGTCTACCCGTTCCTGGTCAACGACCCCGGCGAGGGCAGTCAGGCCAAGCGCCGGGCGCACGCGGTGCTGGTCGACCACATGGTGCCGCCGATGGCCCGCGCGGACACCTACGGCGACATCGCCCGGCTGGAGCAGCTGCTCGACGAGCACGCCAACATCGCCGCGATGGACCCGCCGAAGCTGCCCGCCGTCCGGCAGCAGATCTGGACGCTGATCCAGGCCGCCAAGCTCGACCACGACCTGGGCCTGGACGACCGGCCGCACGACGCCGAGTTCGACGAGATGATCCTCAACGTCGACGGCTGGCTGTGCGCCATCAAGGACAGCCAGATCCGCGACGGGCTGCACGTGTTCGGCTCCCCGCCCGAGGGCGACGCCCGGGTCGGGCTGGTGCTGGCGATCCTGCGGGCCCGGCAGATCTGGGGCGGCTCGGTCGCCATGCCGGGTCTGCGCGAGGCGCTCGGCCTGGTCGAGGACGGTTCCGCCGGCCTGCACGAGACCGACGACGTCGAGGCCCGCGCGCTGGCCCTGGTCACCGGGATGGAGGAGGCCGGCTGGACCGCCGACGCCGTCCCCACCGTGATCGAGGGCGTGCTGGGCGAGCCGCACGCCGACGTCGAGCGGGTGCTGCGCTTCGCCGTCGAGGAGGTCGTGCCGCGGCTGGCCAGGACCACCGACGAGATCGACATGGCCCTGCACGCCCTGGACGGCGGCTACGTGCCGGCCGGGCCCTCGGGCTCCCCGTTGCGCGGGCTGGTCAACGTGCTGCCGACCGGCCGGAACTTCTACTCCGTGGACCCGCGCGCCGTCCCGTCCCGGCTGGCCTGGGAGACCGGGCAGGGCCTGGCAGAGTCCCTGGTGGACCGCTACGTCACCGAGACCGGCGAGCACCCGCGCTCGGTCGGGCTCTCGGTGTGGGGCACCTCGGCCATGCGCACCTCCGGGGACGACGTCGCCCAGGTGCTCGCGCTGCTCGGCGTCCGGCCGGTGTGGGACGAGGCGTCCCGCCGGGTCACGAAGCTGGAGCCGATCCCGCTGCCCGAGCTGGGCCGGCCGCGGATCGACGTCACGGTGCGCATCTCCGGGTTCTTCCGGGACGCCTTCCCGCACGTGGTGACGATGATGGACGACGCCGTCACCCTCGCCGCGGGGCTGGAGGAGACGCCGGAGCAGAACTTCGTCAAGGCCCACGTGGACGCCGACGTCGCCGAGCACGGGGACCGCCGCCGGGCCACCACCCGGGTCTTCGGGTCCAAGCCCGGCGCGTACGGCGCGGGCCTGCTGTCGCTGATCGACAGCCGGGACTGGCGCACCGACGCCGACCTGGCCGAGGTCTACGCGGTGTGGGGCGGCTACGCCTACGGCCGGGACCTCGACGGTGTCGCGGCCCGACCGGACATGGAGACCTCCTACCGGCGGATCGCGGTCGCGGCGAAGAACATCGACACCCGCGAGCACGACATCGCCGACTCCGACGACTACTTCCAGTACCACGGCGGGATGGTCGCCACGGTCCGCGCGCTGACCGGCAGCTCGCCCAAGGCCTACGTCGGGGACTCCACCCGGCCCGAGCACGTGCGCACCCGCTCGCTGGTCGAGGAGACCTCCCGGGTGTTCCGCGCCCGGGTGGTCAACCCCAAGTGGCTGGCCGCGATGCGCCGGCACGGCTACAAGGGCGCCTTCGAGATGGCCGCGACGGTGGACTACCTCTTCGGCTACGACGCGACCACCGGCGTCGTCGCGGACTGGATGTACGAGAAGCTGACCCAGACCTACGTGCTCGACCCGGAGAACCGGGCGTTCATGGAGGAGTCCAACCCCTGGGCGTTGCACGGCATCGCCGAGCGGCTGCTCGAGGCCGCCGACCGCCAGCTGTGGGCCGAGCCGGACCCCGAGCTGCTGGCCCAGCTCAAGCAGGCCTACCTCGACACCGAGGGCGACCTGGAGAACGGCCCCCGCACCCCCGCCGAGAGGACCCCGTGAACCGCCGCACCGCCCTGCTCTCCCTCGCCCTGCCCGTCGCCCTGGTGCTCGGCGCCTGCGGGTCCGACGACGGCGACGCCACCGCCGAGCCCACGGCGACCTGCGAGAGCCTGCCGGCGACGGTCGAGGCGCCGTCCTCGGTGTCCACCGACCTCTCCGAGGCACCGACCGTGCCGGCGTCGGACGCGCTGCCGCCGTGCGGGCTCGTCGTCGCCGACGTGGTCGAGGGCGACGGCGCGGTGGCCGAGGAGGGCTCCGACGTCGAGGTGAGGTACTGGGGCGCGTTCTACGACACCGGGGAGTCCTTCGACTCCTCGTGGAGCCGCGGAGCCGACGAGACGCTGCCCTTCACCGCCGGCGCCCCGGGCGTCATCGAGGGCTTCGGCACCGGGGTCGTGGGCATGGCCGAGGGCGGCCGTCGCTACATCACGATCCCCAGCGACCTGGGCTACGGCGACGCCGGGCAGGGCCCGATCCCGGGCGGGGCGACCCTGGTCTTCGTGGTGGACCTGGTCTCCGTCAGCTGACGGCTCGGCGGGGCCGGCTGACGGCTCGGCGGGGCCGGCTGACGGTTCGGCGGGTCAGGCCAGTGCTGCTCGGCGCCAGCCGCGCAGGGAGTTGACGACGGCGACGTCGTCGGCCGCGCGCAGGTCGGCCGGCGTCAGCACCCGCTCGCGCAGCTCGCCCCGGGCGAGCAGCCGGGTGCGGGCGGTGCCGGGCAGGCAGCCCGAGTCGGTCGGCGGGGTCCACCAGGTGCCGTCGATGCGGACGCACAGCGTGCTGGTCGTGGTCTCGGTGACCTCGCCGCGGGTGTTGACCAGCACCACGTCGGCGGCATCCGGGTGCCGGGCGGCCGCGTCGGTGTAGACGTCGCGGCGGGTGGTCTTGTGCTGCAGCCACGGGTCGGCCGGGTCCACCGGGTGGTCGTCCAGGGCGAGCCGGACCGGGCCGGTCGGCGCCGGTGGTGGGTCGGTGACGGTGACCTCGACGGCGCCGGCCCGGTCCAGCAGCAGCCGCACCCGGCTCGGCGTGGTCCGGCCGGCGACGGCCTCCGCCAGCGCCGCGTGCACGGCCGCCGGGTCGCAGGCGAAGCCGGACCAGGCGGCGGAGTCGGCGAGCCGGGCCAGGTGCTCGGGCAGGTGGGTGAACCCGCCGCCGGGGGAGTGGCCCAGGGTCTCCAGCAGCCGGTGGTCCCCGGCCGGTGCGGTGAGGACGGCGGCCTTGGCCACCAGCTCGCGGCGCTCGGCGGCCGGGTCGGAGTCCCAGGTGATGCCGCCGCCCGAGCCGTAGACGGCCGAGCCGTCCGCGGCCACCACCGCCGTCCGGATCGCGACGGAGAACCGGGCGTGCACCGGCTCCCCGGGCGGGGCCAGCCAGCCGACCGCGCCGCAGTACACCCCGCGCGGGGAGGCCTCCAGGTCTGCGATCGCCCGCATCGAGGCCGTCTTGGGCGCGCCGGTCACCGAGCCGCAGGGGAACAGCGCGCGCAGCACGTCGACCAGGTCGACGTCTGCGCGCAGGTCGGCGGCCACCTCGGAGACCAGCTGCCACACCGTCGGGTACCGCTCGGCGGTGAACAGCTCGGTGACCCGCACGCTGCCGGTGGCCGCGACCCGGCCCAGGTCGTTGCGCAGCAGGTCCACGATCATCAGGTTCTCGGCCCGCTCCTTGGGGCTGGCCCGCAGCGCCGCCACCACGTCGCGGTCCTCGGCCGTCGTCCGGCCGCGGCGGGCGGTGCCCTTCATCGGCCGGGTCCGCACCGTCCGGCCCGACCACTCGAAGAACAGCTCCGGGCTGGCTCCGGCGATCGTGTGCGAGCCGGTCTCCAGCAGCGCGCCGTGGGCGGAGCGCTGGGCCAGCACCAGGTCGGCGTACAGCGCGGCGCCGTCCACGCCGGTCGCCCGCAGCCGGTCGGTGAGGTTGACCTGGTAGGTCTCCCCGGCCGCGATCAACTCCCGGACGGCCTGCACCGCGGCCGCGTGCTCGGCGTCGGTGCGGTCCGGCGTCCACGTGGTCGGCAGGTGCCCCGACGCGGTCAGCGGTGCGACCTCCCGCGGCGGTCCGCCGACCCCGAACCAGACCAGCGGCGGGTCACCGGGATCCGGGGCGCGGACCGGGAGGGCGGGGTCCAGGCCCGGGGCCGCCTCGTAGGACAGGAACCCGGCCGCCCACGCGCCACCGGCCACCGCCGCCGCGACCTCCCGCAGGGCCGGCACGACGTCCTCTGCCCGGCGGGCGACGACGACCCGGTCCGGTTCCGGGAACACCCACGCGGTGCCCGCGACGAGGTCGTCGAACCGGGCGCTCACAGGCCCACGAGCACCAGGGCGGCCAGCAGGGTCGCGGCCGTGGTGACCTCCCCGGCGGCGCCCATGACGTCGCCGTTCACCCCGCCCAGGCGTCCGCGGGCGCGCCGGTGCAGCAGCTCCCCGGCGGCCAGCCCCAGCACCGCGGCCCCGACCAGCCGCGCGGCCAGCGGGAGGTCGCCCAACCAGGCCGCCGTGGCGACCACGCAGCCGGCCGCGACCAGCGCGGCGCCGGCGAACCAGACCCGGGAGACCGTCCCGGCGACGGCTGCGCCCAGCGACGAGCCGGCCGCCGTCGGCACCCCGGGCAGGCCGCAGCGGGCCATCGCCAGCCGGGCCGCCACGACCGCCGTCCACAACGCCAGCCAGCCGCCGTCCACGGTCAGCAGCGCGGCCAGACAGGCCACCTGCAGCAGCAGGGTCAGCACCAGCGTGGCCACGCCGAACGGCCCGACGTCCCCGGCGCGCATGACCTCCAGCGCCCGCTCCCGCCCGCGCAAGGGACCCAGGCCGTCGGCGGTGTCGGCCAGCCCGTCCAGGTGCAGGCCGCGGGTCAGCCAGGCCAGCAACGCCACACCGAGCACCGCCCCGACCAGCGGTGCGGCGTACCGGGCGCCCAGCCAGGCGGTCAGCGCAGCCAGGTCGCCGAGCACCAGCCCGACCAGCGGCGCCCACGGCAGCACGCCCCGTGGGGAGGCGTCACCACCCACCCGGGCGATGGTCAGCCAGGCGAACGCCGCCCTCATCGCAGGCGCTGGGGCAGCCCCGCGACGACGAACCACACCTCGTCGGCGGTCGCCGCCAGCCGCTGGTTCACCGTGCCCAGGGTGTCCCGGAACAGCCGTCCCGAGCGGGTCTCCGGGACCACGCCCAGCCCCACCTCGTCGCTGACCGCGACCACGTGCGCCGGGGTCATCACCCAGGCCTCCAGCAGCTCGTCGACCCGGCGGGACAGCCGGTCGGCGGCGCGCTGACCGCCCTCCCACACCCCGCTGGCGTCCATCATCGCGGTGACCCAGGTGGTGACCGAGTCGACCAGGTACGTGCCCGGGAGCACCAGCTCACCGGGGTTGGTGGTCTCCTTCGTCGTCCACGTCGCCGGCCGGCGGGCCCGGTGCGCGGCGATCCGCTCGGCCCACTCGGCGTCGTCCGGGCGGGGGTCCGACGTCGCCAGGTAGGTGACGTCGTCCCGGCCCTCGAGCAGTGCCTCGGCGTGCGCGGACTTCCCGGACCGGGAACCGCCCAGGACCAGGGTGCGGCTCACAGCTCGAGCCGGGTGACGGTGCCGTTGTGCGGGGTCACGTGCGGCATGGCCTCGGGCCCGTCGCCGGCCAGCACCGCCTGCGCGGCCCGGATGGTGTCCCCGTGGGTGACCAGCGCGACGACGTCGGCCGGCGGCCCGGCCCGCAGCGTCTCCAGGTAGGCCGCCACCCGGGCGTGCAGCTGGGCCAGGGACTCCCCGCCCTCGGCCGACCAGTGCACGTCGGTCCAGTCCACGAGGTCCCACAGCTCCCGCGAGGGCCGGCCCTCCAGCACGCCGTAGCCCTGCTCGCGCAGCGCGGGTGTGGTGGTGAACCGACGTCCGGTGGCCTGCATGCAGTGCTCGGCGGTCTGCACCGCGCGGGTCAGGTCGCTGGAGACCATCGCGCCCGGGCGCAGCGTGGCGAGCTCCGCGGCGGCACTGCGGGCCTGGGTGTGCCCCAGCTCGGTCAACGGGACGTGCGCCGTCTGGCCCTGCATCAGGCCGGCGGCGTTCCAGGTGCTCTGTCCGTGCCGGACGAGCAGGAGCGTGGTCATCGAGGCCGAGCCTAGGTGGCTGCCGGGCGCGGCTACCGTCGTCGTCGTGACGATCCCGATGCGGCCCCCGACGGACGGTCCCGGCGCCGCCGGTCTGGGCGCCCGCCGCGCCGCGCCGCGCCCCACCCGGCCGACCGGCCCGGACCCGCTGGCCCCGCTGCTGGAGCTCCCCGGCGTGCGCGCTGCCTCCGATGCCTCCCGGACGGCCATCGACCGGCTGCTCGGGCACAAGGTGCTGCGCCGGGAGTCGGCCGGGGTGAGCTCGGAGTCCGCGTTGCGCGGCGCCCGCGCCTCCGCCGCGCTGGAGGGTGTCGACGTCCCGTTGGCCCAGGTGCGCACCGGCGACGTCAGCGAGCCCACCCTGCAGGGCGCCCTGCGGGTGTCGGTCGGGTTGGGCTCGATGGTCGACACCTGGGACCGGGCCCCGGGCCAGGTGCTCGCCCGGATGCACGTGCTCGCCGCCGCCGACCTGGTCCCGGCTGCCGAACTGGGCCGGCCCGCCCCGTCCTCCGGCGGCCGCCTCGGCGGCGTCTTCGGCCTGGTCACCGGGGCGACGACGGCGCCCGCGGTGCTCATCGCCGCGGTCGTGCACGGCGAGCTGGCCGCCGTCGAGCCCTTCGCCGTCGGCAACGGCGTGGTGGCCCGCGCCGCCGGCCGGCTCACCGGCATCGCCCGCGGCCTGGACCCCAAGGCCGTCTCGGTGCCCGAGGTCGGCTTCGCCGAGCTCGGCGCGCAGGCGTACGCCGACGCCCTGGCCGGCTACCGCAGCGGCACCGCCGACGGCGTCGCCGGCTGGCTGGTGCACTGCGCTCGCGCGACGGAGCTCGGCGCGGCCGAGGGCCTGGCCATCTGCGAGTCCCTCCTCCGCGGCTGACCCCTCCGCCCCTCCCCGCCGCCTCCCCGCCGAGTGCGGAGCCAGGCCGGTCATCCAGGGCAGGACACCGGTCTCACTCCGCACTCGATGCCGCCGAGACGCAGTCGGCGAGGGCTGCCGCGACGGCGCGGAGCAGGCGGGGCGGGTCGGCCAGGTCTGCAGCGGTCACGAAGAGGACCCGCCAGCCGGCTGCCGCGAGCCGGTTCATCCGATGGCGGTCGGGGCCCAGGCGGGTCAGGTGGACCTGGCCGTCGTACTCGACGGCCAGCCGGTGCTCCGGCCACCCGAAGTCGACGCGGGCGCACTCCCGGCCGGTCGCGTCCCGCACCCGGTGCTGGGCGAACGGGCGCGGGAGGGGCGGCCGGTGCAGCAACAGGCGCAGCCGGGTCTCCTGCGGTGACTCGGCCAGGCCGTCGGCCCCCTCCACGGCGCTGCGACCCCGGCGACAGCCCCGACCGGTGCGTTCGGCGGCCAGCGCGGTCAGGACGTCGACCGAGGTGAGCCGTCGTCCCGATGCGTTCCGTGCGCAGAACTGGTCCAGGACGACGACGGCCTCGTCGTGGTCGAGGCGGCACGCCAGCTCCAGCGCCGTCACCGCCGGCGACGTGACCCGGAGGTCCCCGACCCGGCCCAGCTCGGCGGCGAAGAGCGCACGGCGCCGCACCCGGAGGCCGGACACCCGCTGCTGACCCGCGGCCGACCGGGTCCCGTCGGGACCGACCGGGCGGGGCACCACCACCTCCACGACCGTGGCGTCGCGGTCCACGTCGGGTCCGTCGACGTCGATGCCCCAGAGCCTGGCGGCTCAGACCGCAGGCGACGGCGCCGGGGAGCAGGACGCGGGCAGCCCGCACCCGGACCTCGTGGGTGAGCGGCACGTCGGCGGACACGTACACGTCGGGGAAGACCCGCACCCACCGCGGGTGTGCCAGCTGGTGCCGGGTCAGGAGCCCCTGCGCCACCGTGGTCGACCCCCGGAACGGCCTGGATCCGAGTCCGGGGACAGGACGAGGCGGCCGCGACACGGCCCAGACCCTGCCCCACCGACGGCCCTCGCGATGATCTTGTCCACACCCCCGACTGTGCTCCCGTCGAGTGCGGAGCCAGGCCGGTCACCACGCTCGGATGACCGGTCAGGCTCCGCACTCGGCGGGGTGCGCGGCGCTGGGGGACGCTGGGGGCATGCGTTTTCTCGAGGTCGACGGGTTGGGGCAGGTCAGCAGGATCGGGTTGGGGACCTGGCAGTTCGGGTCCCGCGAGTGGGGCTACGGCTCGGACTACGCCGGTGGGGGAGCGGGTGCGATCGTCCGGCGGGCGCTGGAGCTGGGCGTGACGCTCTTCGACACCGCCGAGGTCTACGGCTTCGGGAAGAGCGAGCGGATCCTCACCGAGGCGCTGGGCGAGCGGCGGGGCGAGGTCGTCGTGGCCAGCAAGGTGTTCCCGATCGCGCCGTTCCCGCCGTTGGTCAGGCGCAGCTTCGAGGGGTCGGCCGGGCGGCTGCAGCTGGACACGATCCCGCTGTACCAGGTGCACCAGGCCAACCCGGTCGTGCCGGACTCGGTGACGATGCGCGGCATGGGCGAGCTGCTGGACGCCGGGAAGATCGGCGCGGCCGGGGTGTCCAACTACTCGCTGCAGCGGTGGCGGCAGGCCGACCTGGCGCTGGGGCGTCCCGTCGTCAGCAACCAGGTGCAGTTCTCCCTGGCCACCGCCGGCCCGCTGGAGGACCTCGTCCCCTTCGCCGAGCGCGAGGACCGGATGGTGATGGCCTACAGCCCGCTGGCCCAGGGGCTGCTGGGCGGGAAGTACACCGTGGACCACCGGCCCGGCGGGGTGCGGGCGATGAACCCGCTCTTCGGCACGGAGAACCTGCGGCGCGTCGAGCCGCTGCTGGCCACCCTGCGCGAGGTCGCCGACGCCCACGACGTGGAGCCGGCGCAGGTCGCGCTGGCGTGGCTGCTCGCGCTGCCCCGCGTCGTCGCCATCCCGGGCGCCTCCAGCGTCGAGCAGCTGGAGTTCAACGTGGCCGCCGCCGACCTGGACCTCGCCGCCGACGAGCTGGCCGCCCTCACCGCCGCCGCCCGGGCCTTCACCGCGGTCGGTGCGCTGCCCACGCTGGTCGAGCGGGTGCGGGAGCGCCTGGGCGTCTAGTCCGAGGACGCCCGGCCCCCTCGCAGGTCCCGCCCCGGGCCTGCGAGGGGGCTTCCCTCAGTCGGCGCCGGACTCCATGGCGGCCCGGTCCAGCATCTCCTCGTCGGCGGAGACCTCGCCGCGGGAGGCGATGGTCTCGGCTCCGCCGATCTCCATCGGCCCGATGAGCGCGGCGTGGGTGCCGCCCATCATGCCCAGGCCGGCGTACTGCTCGAGCTTGGCCCGGGAGTCGGCGATGTCCAGGTTCCGCATGGTCAGCTGGCCGATCCGGTCGACCGGGCCGAACGCGGAGTCCTGGGTGCGCTCCATGGACAGCTTGTCCGGGTGGTAGCTGAACGCCGGGCCGGAGGTGTCCAGGATCGAGAGGTCCTCGCCGCGGCGCAGCCGCAGGGTGACCTGGCCGGTGACGGCGTTGCCGACCCAGCGCTGCAGGGACTCCCGGATCATCAGCGCCTGCGGGTCCAGCCAGCGGCCCTCGTACATCAGCCGGCCCAGTCGGCGGCCCTCGGCGTGGTACGTCGCGACGGTGTCCTCGTTGTGGACGGCGTTGACCAGCCGCTCGTAGGCCACGTGCAGCAGGGCCATGCCCGGCGCCTCGTAGATCCCGCGGCTCTTGGCCTCGATGATCCGGTTCTCGATCTGGTCGCTCATGCCCAGCCCGTGCCGGCCGCCGATCGCGTTGGCCTCCAGGACCAGGTCGACCGGGGTGTCGAAGCGGGCGCCGTTGATGGTGACCGGGCGACCCTGCTCGAAGCCGACCGTCACGTCCTCGGTGGCGATCTCGACGGCGGGGTCCCAGAACCGGACGCCCATGATCGGGTCGACGGTCTCGATGCTGACGTCGAGGTGCTCGAGGGACTTGGCCTCGTGGGTGGCGCCCCAGATGTTGGCGTCGGTGGAGTACGCCTTCTCCGTGCTGTCCCGGTAGGGCAGGTCGTGGGCGACGAGCCACTCGCTCATCTCCTTGCGCCCACCGAGCTCGGTGACGAAGTCGGCGTCCAGCCAGGGCTTGTAGATGCGCAGCGCCGGGTTGGCGAGCAGGCCGTAGCGGTAGAACCGCTCGATGTCGTTGCCCTTGAAGGTCGAGCCGTCGCCCCAGATCTGGACGTCGTCCTCGAGCATGGCGCGGACCAGCAGCGTGCCGGTGACGGCGCGGCCCAGCGGCGTGGTGTTGAAGTAGCTGCGTCCGCCGGAGCGGATGTGGAAGGCGCCGCAGGTCAGGGCGGCGAGGCCCTCCTCGACCAGCGCGGCGCGGCAGTCGACCAGCCGGGCGACCTCGGCGCCGTAGGCGGTGGCGCGGCCGGGCACCGAGTCGATGTCCGGCTCGTCGGCCTGGCCGATGTCGGCGGTGTAGGTGCAGGGCACCGCGCCCTTCTCGCGCATCCACGCGACCGCCACGGAGGTGTCGAGACCCCCGGAGAAGGCGATGCCGACGCGCTCGCCGACGGGCAGGGACGTGAGGACCTTGGACACGTCGAAGATTATGCACGGCGCTGCATGACCATGCACACGCGGGGTTCAGTCGTCGGTGAGGCCGTGCTCGATCGCGTAGCGGGTCAGCTCGACCCGGTTGTGCAGCTGGAGCTTGCGCAGGGTGTTCTGCACGTGGTTCTCCACGGTGCGGTGCGAGATGGCCAGCCGGTCGGCGATCTGCTTGGCCGACAGCCCCCGGCTGACCAGCTTGAGCACCTCGGTCTCCCGGTCGGTCAGCTCCGGTGCGCCGGGGTCGGGGCCCGACCCGAGCCGCCGGTACTCACCCAGCAGCAGGCCGGCCAGCCCCGCGGAGAACACCGCGTCACCGGCGGCGGTGCGCGCGACGGCCTCGGCCAGCTCGTCGGCCGAGGCGGACTTCACCAGGTAGCCCGAGGCGCCGGCCTTCACCGCCTCCAGGACGTCGGTCTGCTCCGCGCTGGCCGACAGCACCAGCACCCGGGTCCCCGGGAGGGTGGCGACGACGTCCCGGGTGGCGTCGACCCCGGAGTCCGCGCCCAGCTGCAGGTCCATCACCACCACGTCGGGCCGGACGGCGAGGGCCCGGCGGACCGCGGCCCCGGCGTCCCCGGCGGTGGCCGAGACCGTGAACCCCCGCGCGACCAGGTCCCGCTCGACCGCCTCGCGCCACATCGGGTGGTCGTCGACCACCATCACCGTCGTCATCGTCGGTCCCTCTCCCGTGGCACGGTCAGTTCCCACTCGGTGCCCTGTCCCGGGCCGGTGTGCAGGACGGCGGTGCCGCCCAGGTCGGTCAGCCTGCCGCAGATCGACGAGCTGACCCCGCGGTGGCCCGCCGCGCCGGCCTCGGCCAGGCGCCCGGCGGGGATGCCGGGGCCCTCGTCGCGGACCACCACGACGACCTCGTCGTCACCGGGCTCCAGGCTGACCCAGGCCCGGGCCGCCGGGCCGGCGTGCTCGGCGGTGTTGGCCAGCGCCTCCCGGACGGCGGCGGCGAGCTCGGTGGCGACGCGGCCGGGCAGCAGCACCGGGTCGGCGGGGGAGGAGACCTGCACGTCGGGGGTGGCCAGCAGCCGGAGCGTCGAGCCCAGGTCGGCGTCGCCGCCGTGGCCGCCGTCGTCCACGGGTGGGCCGGCCGACAGCAGCCCGCGCAGTGCGACCTCCTGCTCGGCGGCCAGCCGGGCCAGGTCCGCGGCGTCCTCGCCCAGGGCCTCGCCCCGGCGGCGGACGGCGGCCAGCACCTGCAGCACCCCGTCGTGCACGGCCCGGCCCAGCCGTTCGCGCTCCGCGGCGGCCGCTGCGGTGGCCGCGGCCTGCTGGACGGCGAGCGTGGCGGCCCGGGTGGTGGTGGCGGCGTAGCCCAGCAGCACCGCGGACAGGCCGAAGAGCACCAGGTTGAACAGCTCCTGGTCCCCGACCCGCTGGCGCAGTGCGGTGACCGCACCCCACACGACCAGGCCGCCGAGCAGCCCGCCGTCCCGGCCGCGGGCGACGGCGAGGGCGTAGGCGGGCCCGGCCACCCACAGCGAG
Organism: Modestobacter sp. Leaf380; assembly: GCF_001424485.1. Taxonomy (GTDB): domain Bacteria; phylum Actinomycetota; class Actinomycetes; order Mycobacteriales; family Geodermatophilaceae; genus Klenkia. Next base: position 526,054 of record NZ_LMQC01000012.1, on the reverse strand, counting down.
GTCAGGATCGGGGCACCGGCGGAGAAGGCCGTGGCCGTCTGGGTCGTGGTGACCCCGCCGACCACCGCCACGGTGACGACGAGGTCGGCCAGGGCGGTGCGGGTGCGACGTCCCTCGGGCCGTGCGTAGAGCACGCTGACGACGGCGGTCCACGCGGTCATCGCGACCAGCACCAGCACGGGCGCGGTCATCGAGGGGAACCGGTCGGCGTTGCGCCAGAACCCGACGACGGCCACCACCAGGGCCAGCAGCCGGAAGACCACGACCGCCCGCCACAGCGGCGCGAGCAGGTCGCGGCTGCGGGGGCCGGCGGGACTGCTCGTCGCCGTGTCCCCGGTCAGGCGCCGCGGCGCCGGCGACGCAGGGCGGGCGGGGCCGGTGCCGGGGCGGCTGCGAGCAGGCGCAGCGCCCGCCGGCGGGCGTACCAGGCCAGCCCCGCGACGGCGGCCCCGACGCCGACCGCGGCACCGGTGACGATCGGCGTCCGCGGGGAGTACGCGCGGGCGCTGAGGGCGACCGGGCGGTCGAACGTCAGCACCGGCCAGCCCCGCTCCGCGGCGGCCCGGCGCAGGCCGCGGTCGGGGTTCACCGCGGTGGGGTGGCCGACCGCGGTGAGCATCGGCAGGTCGGTGACCGAGTCGGAGTAGGCCCAGCAGTCGGCCAGGTCGTAGCCCATCTCCGCGGCCACCGCCCGCATCGAGGCGGCCTTGTTCTCCCCGTAGGCGTAGTACTCGATCTCCCCGGTGTAGCGGCCCTCGGCCACCACCATCCGGGTGGCCACGACGCGGTCGACCCCCAGCATCTCCCCGATCGGCTCGACCATCTCGGCGCCGCTGCTGGAGACGATCACGATCTCCCGGCCGGCGGCCCGGTGCTCCTCGATCAGGTCCGCGGCCTCGGCGTAGACCAGCGGGTCGACGATCGTGTGCAGCGTCTCCCGGACGATGTCGTGCACGACCTCGACGTCCCAGCCGGTGCACATCGCGGTGATCTGGGCGCGCATCCGCTCCATCTGCACCTCGTCGGCGCCGGCGAGGGAGAACACGAACTGCGCGTAGGCGCCCTTGAGCACCGCACGCCGGTTGATCAGCCCACCCTGGAAGAACGGGCGGCCGAAGGCCAGGGTGCTGGACTTGGCGATGACCGTCTTGTCCAGGTCGAAGAACGCCGCTGAGCGGGTCACGAGGCACGAGGCTAGGCGTAGCAGGCCCCCGCGGCGGGGGGCTCGCCGTCGTCCACACCCTTCCGGGTCGTCCACAGATCTGCCGGCACCCGCCCGCGACGGCCCCCGGTCGTGCCCACTGGCCCCGTGGACGCCTCACCCCCCGACCTGCCCCGGCCCCTGGTGGTCAGCTCCGACGACCTGCTGGTCGACGACCTGCTGCGGCTGCTGGCCGCCGCCGGCACCACCCCGGAACTGACCCACGGCAGCACCGCGATGCGCCGGGCGCACCGTGCCGCCCCGCTGGTGGTGCTGGGCCGGGACGTGCTCGGCGCGGCGGGCGTCCGGGCCCTGCCCCGTCGGGCCGGCGTCGTCGTCGCCACCCGGGAGGAGCCGGCCGCCGAGGACTTCGAGGCCGCCTTCGCCGTGGGCGCGGAGCGACTGGTCGTGCTGCCCCGGGACGAGGGCTGGCTGGTGGAACGGGCCGCCACCGCGGTGCGCGAACCGGTGGAACCGGGCTCGCTCACCGTGGTCGGGGGGTGCACCGGCGGCGCGGGCGCCAGCACGCTGGCCACCGCCCTGGCCCTCACCGCCGAGCGGTCGCTGCTGGTGGACGCCGACGGTGCCGGCGGCGGACTGGACCTGCTGCTGGGCGCCGAGTGGGCCGACGGGCTGCGCTGGCCCGACCTCGCCGGGCTCCGCGGCCGGGTCGACGGGGCGGCGGTGCTGGCCTCGCTGCCCGTGGCGCACGGGGTGCACGTGCTGGCCCCGCAGCGGGACGCCCCCGCCGAGGTGCCCGCCGAGGCGCTGCTCGCGGTCGTGTCGGCTGCCCGGGCGCAGGGCCACCCGGTGGTGGTCGACCTGCCGCACCGGGCTCCGCTGCTGGCCGACGCCGTCCTCGCCGACGCCGACCTGGCCGTGCTGGTGGTGCCGGCCCGGGTGCGGGCACTGGCTGCGGCCGGACCGCTGCTGGAGGGCGGTGCCTGGAGCCGGGCCGTCGTCGTGGCCCGGACGGCGCCCGGCGGGCTCAGCCCCGCCGAGGTCGGTGCGGCCCTGGGCCGCCCGGTGGTCGCCGAGCTGGGACACGACCGGTCCGCGCTGGTGCGCGGTGAGCGGGGTGAGCCCCCACAGGTCGGGGCCCGCAGCCCCTTCGGCCAGGTGGCGCGGACGCTGCAGGCCCGCACCGCCCGCCGTCCGGTCCACGCCGGTGCGTGAGCTGCCGCCTCTGGTGGACCGGGTCCGGGCCCGGCTGGCCGCCGACGCAGGGGCCCCGTCGCAGGCGGCGGTGGCCACGCTGGTCCGTGAGGAGGCCGGCGGCCTGCTCGGGGACGGCGACGTGCTGCACGCCGTCCGAGAGGCGGTCGACGAGCTGTCCGGTGCCGGGGTGCTGGAGCCGCTGCTGCGGCTGCCGGGGGTCACCGACGTGCTGGTGAACGGCCCGGCAGAGGTCTGGGTGGACCGCGGCGGCGGACTGGAGCGGACCCCGGTCCGGTTCGCCGACGACGAGGCGGTCCGCCGGCTCGCCGTCCGGCTGGCGGCCTCGGCCGGTCGCCGGCTCGACGACGCCGCCCCCTGGGTCGACGTCGGCCTGCCCGACGGCACCCGGCTGCACGCGGTGCTGCCCCCGGTGTCGGGCTCGGGCACGTGCCTGTCGCTGCGGGTGCTGCGCCGGGTCCGGCTGTCGCTGGACGACCTGGACGCCGCCGGCGCGCTGCCCGGTGGGGTGGCGCCGCTGCTGCGCGCGCTGGTGGCCCGGCGGTTGGCCTTCCTGGTCACCGGCGGGACCGGGACGGGCAAGACGACGCTGCTGTCGGCCCTGCTGGGCTGCGCCCCGCCCGCCGAACGGCTGCTGCTGTGCGAGGACGCCGCCGAGCTGGACCCGGTGCACCCGCACGTGGTGCGGCTGCTGACCCGACCGCCGAACGTGGAGGCCGCCGGGTCGGTGACGTTGCGCGACCTGGTGCGGCAGGCCCTGCGGATGCGGCCGGACCGGCTGGTGGTCGGTGAGGTGCGCGGGGCTGAGGTCGTGGACCTGCTGGCTGCGCTCAACACCGGGCACGACGGGGGCTGCGGCACCCTGCACGTCAACCGGGCCGCTGACCTGCCGGCCCGGCTGGAGGCGCTCGGGGTGGCCGCCGGGCTGGACCGCCTGGCGGTGCACAGTCAGGCCGCCGCGGCGCTGGCGGTGGTGGTGCACCTGCGCCGGGGGCCCGCCGGGCGTCGGGTGGACGAGCTCGGCGTCGTCCGCCGGGTGGGCGAGCTGGTCGAGGTGGTGCCGGGCTGGCGGGCCGACGGCGGCGCGGTGCCGGGGCGCCCGGAGCTGGTCCGGCTGCTGGGTGCACCGTGAGCGCCGGCCTGCTGTGCCTGGCCGCCGCCCTGGTGTGCTGGCCGCGGCCGACGGCACGTGTGGTGCGCCGGCTGGGCCGCCGCGGCCGCCCGGCGCGGGCCGTGCTGCCCGGCGGGTGGACGCTGGCCCCGCTGGGGGGCCTGGCGGCGGCGCTGCTGGCCACCCCCGTCGTCGGGCTGCTGGTCGCCGGCTGCCTCGCGGTCGCCCTGCGTGCCTGGCGACGGCGGGCCGGGGACCGCGACCTCGACAGGCAGGTGCGGGCGCTGGCCGAGGCGCTGGGTGTGCTGGCGGCCGAGCTGCGGGCCGGGCGGCCGGCCGAGGAGGCCACCCGCACGGCGGTGGCGGCCTGCCCGCACCCGGTGGTCGCCGGGGCGCTGGCCCCCGCGCTGCGCAGCGGGACCGTCGACGACGTGGTCCCCGAGGCATCGCGCGCGGTGCTGGCCCGGGTCGCGGCCGCCGCGGTGGTCAGTGCCCGGACCGGGTGCTCGCTCGCCGCCGTCGTGGGGGCGGCCGAGGACGACCTGCGGGCCCGGCTGGCGACCGCGGCCGAGCTCCGTTCGGCCGTGGCCGGGCCCCGGGCGTCGGGTGTCGTGCTGGCCGGGCTGCCGGTGCTGGGCCTGCTGATGGGCGCCGGGGTGGGAGCCGACCCGTGGCGGGTGCTGACCACCACCGGCACGGGCACGCTGCTGCTCGTCGCGGGGGTGGGTCTGGAGGTGGCCGGGCTGGCCTGGACCGGCCGGCTGGTCCGTCGGGCGGCGCGCGCATGATGCCGGCGGTGCTGCTGTGCCTCGCCGCGGCGCTGCTGCTCTGGGCGCCCGCCCGGCACGCCGGGGCCGACCGGCTGCGGCGCCCTCCCGCCCCGGGCGCGACCCTGCCCACCCCGCCGGCCGGGCCCCGGCGGCGCTGGGTGGTGGCCGGGGTGGCGGCCGCCGCCGTGCTGGCCCTGGGCGGCATCGGTCCGGGCACGGTCGTCGTGGCCGGCGCGGCCGCGGTCGGCCTCGAGAGGTGGCAGCGGCGGGCCGCTGAGGGCCCGGGGGGCGACGCGGACGCCCGGCGGGTGCGCGCCGACCTCCCGGTGGCCGCCGACCTGCTGGCCGTCTGCCTGTCCGGGGGCACCCCGGTGACCGGGGCGGTGGCGGCGGTCGGTGTCGCGGTCGGGGGCCCGTTGGGTGGTGCGCTGGACGACGTCGCCGGCCGGCTGCGGCTGGGCGCGTCGGCCCGCGCCGCCTGGGCCGACGTGCCCGAGGGGGCGGCGGCGCTGGCCCGGGTGGTGGTGCGCGCGGGGGAGTCCGGGTCCGCCGTCGTCCCGGCGCTGCAGCGGCTGGCCGCCGACAGCCGGGTGGCCGAGCGGGCGGCCACCTCGGTCGCGGTGCAGCGGGCGGGGGTGTGGGTGCTGGCCCCGCTGGGGCTGTGCTTCCTGCCGGCGTTCCTGTGCCTGGGCGTGGCGCCGTTGGTGCTGGGCATCGCCGCGGACGTCTTCGGGTGAGCACGGACCACGCGGGGGCGCTGGCCGTCGTCCCCAACGCAGGGCGTCGTCCACAGGACCTGCGGGGAGGCCCCGGCCGGACCCGCCGGCACCCAGGCTCGGACCGTGCCCCGAGAGCCGGGACGCAGGGAGGACGAGACGGTGGACGAGCAGCAGACGGTGGACGGGTACGACAGCTCGGGGACGGCGACCGCGGGGCCGCTCCGGCGGGGGTGGGCCCGGCTGACCGCCGACCCCGAGGAGGGCATGAGCACCGCGGAGTACGCCGTCGGCACGGTGGCGGCCTGCGCGTTCGCAGCGGTGCTCTACCAGGTGGTCACCGGCGGGTCCGTGGTCACCGCGCTGACCGGCCTGGTGGCCGACGCCCTCGCGACGCTGGGCTGAGGGCGTGGCCGGCCGGCGGCGGGCCCGCCGCGCACGGGACGAGCGGGGGATGGTCACCGCCGAGACCGCCGTCGTGCTCCCGGTGCTGCTCCTGGTGCTGGCCGGTGCGGTGGCCGCGGTCGTGGTGGTCGGCGCCCAGCTGCGCTGCGTGGACGCGGCCCGGGAGGGTGCGCGGGCCGCGGCGCGTGGGGAGAGCAGCGCCCTCGTCACGTCGCTGGCCGGCCGGGCGGGTCCCGACGGCGCCGTGGTCACCTCGACGGTGACCGGGGACCAGGTCACCGTGACCGTCTCGGCACGGGTCCAGCCGCTGGGACCGCTGCCGGTGGCGGTGACCGTGTCCGCCACGGCGACCGGGTTGGTCGAGCCCGGCGCCGGGGGAGCACCCCCGTGAGGGACGACGACGAACGCGGCTCGGCCACCGTCTGGGTGGTCGCGCTGGCGGGCCTGCTGGCGGCGCTCGGTGCGGTGACCGTGCTGGTCGGTGCTGCGGTGGTGGCCCGGCACCGGGCGACGACGGCCGCCGACCTGTCCGCGCTGGCCGCGGCCGGGCGGGCGGTGCTCGGCGACCCGGCGGCCTGCGTCACCGCGGGGGAGGTCGCCGCGGCCAACGGGGCGGCACTGACCTCGTGCGTGGTGGCCGCCGACGCGGTCGCCTCGGTGGAGGTGTCGGTCCCGGTCCGGCTGGGGCCGCTGGGGGTGACCGCCGCCGAGGCCCGCGCCCGGGCGGGCCCGGTCCCGCCGGGCACCGACACAGCGACCGCGGCCGGCCGGGAGCCGGGTCAGAAGACCAGGTCGTCCTCGTCGGGCCGGGTGTACCGGTCCTCCGCGGCGTCGGCGTCCTCGGGCCCGGACTCCGGCGCGGCGTCCTCGGGGTCGGCCGGCGCCTCCTCGGGCCACGGCACGGCCTCGTCCGGGCGCACCGCGCGCGGCCGGCGGACCGTGGTCACCGGCGGTGCGGCGCCGAGGGAGCCGCTGAGCCGCTGCCTGCGCCGCAGTGCCCGGGAGTGCGCCGAGGAGGTCGCCGCGCGGGCCAGCGCGTGCGGCCCGCCCAGGCCCCGGGTGTCGGCAGCCGCCGGGTCCCCGGCGTCGTCGCTGTCCTCGTCGCCGGTGTCCCCGGCGGCGGCCAGCTCGTCGAGCACCACGTCGAGCACCCGGACCGCGCCGGCCTTGTCCAGCGGGTCGTTGCCGTTGCCGCACTTGGGGGACTGCACGCACGAGGGGCAGCCGGACTCGCACTCGCAGCTGGCCACGGTCGCCCGGGTCGCGGTCAGCCAGCGGCGCAGCACCGCGTGCCCGCGCTCGGCGAAACCGGCGCCGCCGGGGTGACCGTCGTAGACCACGATCGTCGCGGCGCCGGTGTCCGGGTGCAGCGCCGTCGAGACCCCGCCCAGGTCCCACCGGTCGCAGGTCGCCAGCAGCGGCAGGATGCCGATCGCAGCGTGCTCGGCGGCGTGCAGCGAGCCGGGCAGCTCCAGGTCGTCGAGCTCCGCGCGCGCGATGGCCCGCTCGTCGAGGGTCAGCCACACCGCGCGGGTGCGCAGCTGCCGGGCCGGCAGGTCCAACGGGAACTCCGCCAGCACCTCGCCGGTGCCCAGCCGCCGCCGCTGGTAGGCCACCACCTGGTTGGTGACGTCGACGGTGCCGGTGTGGGCGGTGACCGTCCCCAGCCGCCGGGTGGTGTCGATGTCGACGATGGACAGGTCGGTGACGTCGCGGGCCACCGTCGTCCACTCGGGGCTCTCGGGGTGCACGGCCGCGCAGGCGTCCTCGACGTCGAGCTCGTCGACCACGTAGGTCTCGCCGCGGTGCACGTACAGCGCGCCCTCGTGGACCGCGGAGTGCGCGGCATCGCCGTCGACGGTGCCCAGCAGCCGACCGGTGGAGCCCTCGATGATCGACACCGGCTCGGCCCCGGAGCCGCGGATGTCCACGTCGGGCCGGCCCCGACCGGCCCAGTACCAGCCGGTGGGTCGCTCGCGCAGCTGACCGGAGGCCACCAGCTGGTCCAGCGCGGCGCGCGCGGCGTCGCCACCGAAGTCGGCCAGCTCGTCGGCGGTCAGCGGCAGCTCCGCGGCCGCGCAGCACAGCTGTGGCCCCAGCACGTAGGGGTTGGTGGGGTCGGTGACGCTGGCCTCGACGGGCCGGCCGAACACCGCGCGCGGATGGTGGGCCAGGTAGTGGTCCAGCGGGTCGTCGCGGGCGACGAAGACGACCAGCGACTCCCGCTGCGCGCGCCCGGCCCGCCCGGCCTGCTGCCACAGCGAGGCCAGCGTGCCCGGGTAGCCGGCCAGCACGACCGCGTCCAGGCCGGCGATGTCGATGCCCAGCTCGAGGGCGTTCGTCGTCGCCACCCCGAGCAGGTCCCCGGCCGACAGCGCACGCTCCAGCTCGCGGCGCTCCTCGGGCAGGTAGCCGCCGCGGTAGGACTCCACCCGGCGCACCAGGTCGGTGCGGCCGCGGTCGGTGAGGATCCGGCGGGCCTGGTCGGCGACGGACTCCGCCGACCGCCGGGAGCGGACGAAGGCCAGCGTGCGGGCGCCCTGCTCGACCAGGTCGGCCAGCAGTCCGGCGGCGTCGGCGGCGGCCGAGCGACGCAGCGGTGCCCCGTGCTCACCGGTCTTCTCCGTCAGCGGCGGCTCCCAGAGCGCGAACGTCGCGCCCGGGCGGGGCGAGCCGTCCTCGGTGACGGCGGCGACGGGCGCCCCGACCAGCCGGGTCGCCGCCGTCGCCGGGTCGGCCACGGTCGCCGAGGCGAGCACGAAGACCGGGTCCGCGCCGTACCGGCGGCAGATCCGTCGCAGCCGGCGCAGCACGTGCCCGACGTGGGAGCCGAAGACCCCCCGGTAGGCGTGGCACTCGTCGACGACGACGTAGGCGACCCGCCGCAGCGTGGAGGACCAGCGCTGGTGCCCGGGCAGGATCCCGCGGTGGACCATGTCCGGGTTGGTCACGATCCAGCGGGAGTGCCGCCGGACCCAGTCGCGCTCCTCCTGCGGGGTGTCCCCGTCGTAGGCCGCCGGGCGGACCGAGGGGTCGGCCAGCGCGGACACCGCCGCGAGCTGGTCCCGGGCCAGCGCCTTGGTCGGGGCCAGGTAGAGCACGCACGCGCGGTCGTCCTCGGCCAGTGTCGACAACGCCGGCAGCTGGTAGGCCAGCGACTTGCCCGACGCCGTCCCGGTGGCGACGACGACGTGCTGCCCGGCGTGCGCCAGCTCGGCGGCAGCGACCTGGTGGGCGTAGGGCTCGCGGACGCCGCGGGAGACCAGCCGGTCGCGCAGGTCCGCCGGCACCCAGGTCGGCCAGGCACCGGTGCTGGCCTCGCGGACCGGGAGCCGGTGCACGTGGGTGACCGGGGAGTCCTCCTCGGGCGTGCCGGTCAGCAGCGCCTCGAGCAGCTCGTCCCCGGGGAGCCCGTCCACGGCAGCCGGACGGGAGGCGGACGACGTCACCCCTCCACTCTCACACCTGTCGGCAACCAGGCGGTGACGGGGCGGATCTGTGGACGCCGTTCCCGCCTGTGGACGACGGCCGACGGGGCGCGCTCCCGGCGGACACCGTCTGTCCTGCCGGGCCCGACCGGGGCCCCACCGAGCAGGAGACACCCGTGCCCGACCTCGTGACCGTGCAACTGGACGACGCCGACGCCCTCGCCGGCCAGCTGGGTGGCCTGGGCGCCGAGCTCGCGGCCGAGGGGTCGGCCACCCGGGGGGAGGGGGCCCGTCTCGGGCAGGCGCTCAGCGGGCCGGCCGGCGAGCACCTGGCCGCAACGGGGCTGGGCTGGGGCGGGCTCGTCGAGTCCCTGGCGGCCCGCACCCAGGACCTCGCGACCGTGCTGACCGGTGCGGTGGCCTCCTACCGCGCCGTCGACGCGCTGGTGTCCGAGCGGGTCGGGGCCGGGCCGCACGCTGCGATCGCCCGATGAGCGGTCCGGTCGGGCTGGCCGCGATCGAGTCCTGGGACCTGCCCGCGCTGCAGACCGCCGTCGGTGGGCTGTCCGGGGTGCCCGAGTCACTGGGCGCCTGGCGGGTGCGGGTGGACTCGCTGGCCGAGCTGCTGCGCTCCACGCCGCTGTGGTCCGGCCCGGCCGCCGACGTCGCGGCCACCGCACTGGTCGAGCTGTCCACCACCGCCGGCCGGGTGCAGGCGGCGCTGGCCGGCAGCGCCGACTCGCTGGGCGTCGTGGTGACCCAGGCCGGCGCCGCGCAGGAGGCGGCCGCGTCGGCACGCGGCTGGGCCGCGTCCGGGCCGGTCGCCCTGTCCGACGACGGCCTCGTGCCGCCGATCGCGACCGCCGCGATGGCCGAGGACCAGCTGACCGCCGTGGCCGACCGCGAGCACGCCGCCAGCCGGGCCGAGGGCCACGCTCGCGAGGCGTTCACCGCGGCCGCCGCCGTGCTGGCCGCCGCGGGGGCGTCGGCGGAGACGCTGGTCGTGGCCGGTGTCGGAGGAGCAGGGCCGGTCGGTTTCGGCGACGTGGCCGCCGCCGCGGCCGCGGCGGTGTCCGCGCCCCCGGTGCCGCACGTCGACCCGACCGGCGCGGCCACCTGGTGGTCCGGGCTGAGCACCGCCGAGCAGCAGGCCGCGATCGTCGCCGACCCCGCCGGGGTGGGCCGGCTGGAGGGCCTGCCCGCCTGGGCGCGGGACGAGGCCAACCGCAGTGTGCTGGCCGCGACCCTGGCCGACCCCACGGCACCCGGCCTGGCCGAGGCCCGGGCGACCGCCGCGCAGCTCGCCGTGGTCGAGGCGGCGGGCCAGACGGCCCAGCTGCTGCTCTTCGACCCGGTGCGCGGGCTGACCGCCCTGTCCGCCGGGGACCTGGACACCGCGCAGGCCGTAGGCGTGCTGGTGCCGGGGATGCTGACCTCGGTCACCGGGGACCTGGACGGCATGACCGGGGACGCGCTGAGCGTGCAGTCCCTGGCCCAGGCCGCCGCCCCGGGCCTCGCCGTCGCCACGGTGGCGTGGCTGGGCTACGAGACCCCGCACCTGGGCAACGTGCTGTCCCCGCGGCGCGCGGTCGTCGGCGGCCCTGACCTGGACCGGGCCCTGGACGGCCTGGCCGCCTCTCGCGCCGCGGGCGCGCTGGCGTCGGGCCCCGCCCTCCCGCGGACGACCCTGGTCGCCCACAGCTACGGCACCCTGGTCGCGGGGGAGGCGGCCCGTGCCGACGGCGAGCTGGCCGCCGACGCGTTGATCCTGCTGGGCAGCCCGGGTGTCGGGGCGCACGAGGCGGGTGACCTGGAGGCCGACGAGGTCTTCGGCGCCTGGACCCCCTTCGACCCGGTCTCGACGTCGGACTGGTACCAGGGCAGTCCCTTCGACGCGGGCTTCGGGGACACCGCGCTGCCCACCACCCCGGTGCAGCTGCACACCGAGTACTACAGCCCCTGGTTCCCGACCGTGGAGGCGATCGCCGAGGTCGTCGCCGGGACGCGGCGGCCGGACTGAGGGGTCCATCGACGGGTCCACCGACGGGCCGGGCCGGGAGGGCGGCGCGCCCGGGTCCGCTCGTCTCCGGCGGTCCCGTCGGCACCGTGGCCTACCGTGGCGCACGCCGAGCGGGCCGGAGCCACCGCCCTCCCGGTGCCCGGGTCGGTCCCGGCGCCTGCACACAGCAGCACCCGACAGGAGTCCCGTTGCCCACCAAGACCGCGAAGACCACCCCCGAGTCCGCCGAGGGCGGCAAGGCCACCCCGCCGCGCAAGCGGACCGCGGCGGCCTCCGGGGGCAAGCCGCTGGTCATCGTGGAGTCGCCGTCCAAGGCCAAGACGATCGCGGGCTACCTGGGCAGCGGCTACGTCGTGGAGGCCAGCGTCGGCCACATCCGGGACCTGCCGCGCAACGCCGCCGACGTCCCCGCCGCGCACAAGGGCGAGTCCTGGGCCCGCCTGGGCGTCGACGTGGACAACGGCTTCCACCCGCTCTACGTGGTGAGCCCGGACCGCAAGCAGCAGGTGGCCAGGCTCAAGTCGCTGGTCAAGGACGCCTCCGAGGTCTTCCTGGCCACCGATGAGGACCGCGAGGGCGAGGCCATCGCCTGGCACCTGGTCGACACCCTGCAGCCCAAGGTCCCGACCCGGCGGATGGTCTTCCACGAGATCACCCCGGAGGCGATCGCCCGTGCCCTGGCCAACCCCCGCGAGCTGGACACCGCGATGGTCGACGCCCAGGAGACCCGGCGGATCCTGGACCGGCTCTACGGCTACGAGGTCTCCCCGGTGCTGTGGAAGAAGGTGCTGCCCAAGCTGTCCGCCGGACGCGTGCAGTCCGTCGCCACGCGCATCGTGGTCGAGCGCGAGCGGGCCCGGATGCGCTTCACCGCCGCGGACTACTGGAGCCTGTCCGGCGTCTTCGACGTCCAGGACGCCGCCGCGGTCACCGACGAGGGCGAACCGACCAGCCTGACCGCCAAGCTGGCCAGCGTCGACGACCGCCGGGTCGCCACCGGCCGGGACTTCGAGCCCGACACCGGCACCGTGGCCAGCGACGTCGTGCACCTGGACGAGGCCGGCGCCCGCGGGCTGGCCGCCCGGCTGGAGGGCCGCCCGGTCGAGGTCGTGCGGGTGGACCAGAAGGACTACCGCCGCCGTCCCTACGCCCCGTTCACCACGTCCTCGCTGCAGCAGGAGGCCGGCCGCAAGTTCGGCTGGTCCTCCCAGCAGGTCATGCGCACCGCGCAGCGGCTGTACGAGAACGGCTTCATCACCTACATGCGCACCGACTCGACGAACCTGTCCGAGACGGCGCTGCGGGCCGCCCGCACCCAGGCCCGCGAGCTGTACGGCGACGCCTACGTGCCGGCCGAGCCCCGCCGCTACTCCAAGAAGGCCAAGGGCGCCCAGGAGGCGCACGAGGCGATCCGCCCCGCCGGTGACTCCTTCCGCACCCCCGGTCAGCTGGCCAGCCAGCTGGCCCGCGAGGAGTTCCGGCTCTACGAGCTGATCTGGCAGCGCACCGTCGCCTCCCAGATGTCCGACGCCGTCGGCAACACCGTCAGCATCCGGCTGGCCGGCACCTCGACCACCGACGAGGCCGTCACCTTCACCGCCAGCGGCCGCACGATCACCTTCCCCGGCTTCCTGCGGGCCTACGTGGAGAGCCGCGAGGAGCACGAGGTCGGCGACGCCGACGACGCCGAGAGCCGGCTGCCCCGGGTCACCCGCGGTCAGCTGCTGGACACCCGGTCGCTGGACGCCAAGGGCCACACCACCTCACCGCCCGCCCGGTACACGGAGCCCTCGCTGACCAAGGCGCTGGAGGAGTTCGGCATCGGCCGGCCCTCCACCTACGCCTCGATCATGCAGACCATCCAGGACCGCGGGTACGTCTGGAAGAAGGGCTCCGCCCTGGTCCCGACGTTCATCGCCTTCGCGGTGGTCAACCTGCTCGAGCAGCACTTCGCGGCTCTGGTGGACTACGAGTTCACCGCCTCCCTGGAGGGCGAGCTCGACGAGATCGCCGGCGGCACGCTGCGCCGGGTCGACTGGCTGACCGAGTTCTACTTCGGTGGCGAGGGCGGGCACGCCGGCGGCATCGCGGCCTCGGGCGGGCTCAAGTCCGTCGTCGGCCAGCGGCTGGAGGAGATCGACGCCCGCGGGGTCAACTCGATCCCGCTGCGCGCCACCACCTCCGACGGCAAGCCGGTCATGGTCCGGGTCGGGCGCTACGGCCCCTACCTGCAGGCTGGCGGCGAGGACGGCGCCCGCGTCTCCATCGCCGACGACATCGCCCCCGACGAGCTCACCCCCGAGAAGGTCGAGGAGCTGCTCAACGCGCCCTCCAGCGACCGCGAGCTCGGCAAGGACCCGGAGACGGGTCAGACCGTGCTGGTCAAGGCCGGCCGGTACGGCCCCTACGTCACCACCGTGGTCCCCGAGGACAGCAAGGAGTCCCCGCGCACGGGGAGCCTGTTCGCCTCGATGTCCCCGGAGACGATCACCCTCGAGGACGCGCTCAAGCTGCTGACCCTGCCCCGCACGGTCGGCGTCGCGCCCGACGGCGAGGAGATCCAGGCGCTCAACGGCCGCTACGGGCCCTACCTGAAGAAGGGCACCGACTCCCGCTCCATCGAGGGCGAGGAGAAGCTGTTCACCACCACGCTCGAGGAGGCGCTGGCGGTCTTCGCCCAGCCCAAGCAGCGCGGTCGGGCCGCGGCCAAGCCGCCGCTGCAGGAGCTGGGCCCCGACCCGGTCACCAACGGCCTGGTCACCGTGCGCGAGGGCCGGTTCGGGCCCTACGTCACCGACGGTGAGTCCAACGCCAGCCTGCGCAAGGGCGACGACCCGCTGACCATCACCCTGGAGCGGGCCGCCGAGCTGCTCGCCGACCGGCGCGAGCGGGCCCCGGTGAAGAAGAAGGCGGTCCGCAAGACGACCGCGAAGAAGACGACGGCCAAGAAGACGACCGCGAAGAAGACGACGGCAGCCAAGACCACGGCAGCCAAGACGACGGCAGCCAAGACCACAGCGGCCACGGCGAAGAAGACGACCACGGCCAAGAAGACGACCACCGCGAAGAAGGCCGCCCCGCGGACGACCACCGGCACCGGCGTCGTCCCCGCGGGCGGCAGCTGACCGGACAGGACGACGGGGGAGCGGCAGGCGTGACCGACGGCGAGTTCGACCAGGCCGGCTGGGACGCCCGCCGCACCTCCTTCGGCTCGGTGGCCGCGGACTACGCGGCCCTGCGCCCGGGCTACCCGGCCGACGCGGTGACCGCGCTGCTGGGCGAGCGCCCGCTGCGGGTGCTCGACCTCGGTGCCGGCACCGGGCTGCTCACCGACCAGCTGCTGGCAGCCGGGCACGAGGTGATCGCCGTCGAACCGTCCGCCCCGATGCTCGCCCAGCTCGGCGCCCGGCTGCCGCAGGTCACCGCCCACGTGGGTGGGGCGGAGGCGCTGCCGGTGCCCGACGCGAGCGTGGACGCCGTCGTCGCCGGGCAGGCCGCGCACTGGTTCGACCCCGCGCCGACCGCCGCGGAGCTGCGCCGGGTGCTGCGGCCCGGCGGGGTGGTCGGCTGGGTCTGGAACACCCGCGACCTCACCGTCCCCTGGGTCCACGCCCTGGAGGGCGACCTGGGCGACGAGCTCCGCGGCCAGGAGGCCGACCAGGCCGTCGTGGACGCCTTCGCAGCCGCCCTGCCCGCCGACGTGACGATGCACCAGTCCGGCGTCGTGCAGCGGCAGACCCCCGAGCAGGTGGTGCTGGGCATCGGCACCCGCAGCCACGTGGCCACCATGTCCCCGGCCGAACGGGAGCGGTTCCTGGACGGTCTGCGCGACCTGCTGGCCCGGCACCCGGACACCGCCGGCCGTGAGGTGCTGGAGCTGTCGTACGTGACGCGGGCCTACCGGCTCGTCCCGCGCTGACCCACCGCGAACACCCGCCGGAAGGGCAGCAGCGTGGTGCCGTCCGGCCGCGGCGGGTAGGCCGTGCGCAGGGCGTCGGCGTACTCGGCCTCGAACCCCGGGGCGTCGTCCCCGAGGGCGGCCAGGACCGGGCGCAGCACGGACCCGCGCACCCAGCCCAGCACCGCGTCGGGTCCGGTGAGCACGTGCAGGTAGGTGGTCTCCCAGGTCCGGGTGGCCAGGCCGGCGGACTCCAGCACGCCCAGGCAGCCCGCCGGGTCGAGCACGCTGTCGGTGGTGGGCGCCAGGGCGCCGGCCCGGTCGGACCACCGCGGGTCCCGGCACAGGTCGGCCAGCAGCGCGTGGGTGGGGGCGGCGTGGTTGCCGGGGACCTGGAACGCCAGCCAGCCGCCGGGGGCCAGCGCCCCGGCCCACTCCACGACGAGCCGCGGGTGGTCGGGCACCCACTGCAGAGCGGCGTTGCTGACCAGCACGTCGACCGGGCCGGCCGGTGTCCACGTGGTCAGGTCGGCGGCCTCGAACGTCACCTGCCCGGGGACGGCGTGCTCGGCCGTGGCGGCCAGCATGGCGGCCGAGGAGTCCACCCCGGTGACCCGGGCGCCGGGCCACCGGGCAGCCAGCGACGCCGTCAGCTCCCCGGTGCCACAACCCAGGTCGACCACCACGGCCGGGTCGACCTCGCCGATGCCGGAGACCAGGTCCCGGAACGGCTGGGCCCGCTCGTCGGCGAAGCGGAGGTACTGCGGCGGGGACCAGTCGGCGGGCACGCACCCCACCCTGCTGCACCAGGGCTGTCGGCACCCGCCGGTAGCGTGGGGACCACCCCGTCCCACCCCGAGGAGACCGCATCCCCGCCGTCCCGTCCCCGCCCGCCCGGACCGCCGTCCGTGGTGTCTTCCTGGCGTTCGAGGGTGGTGAGGGCGCCGGGAAGTCCACCCAGGTGCGGCACCTGCTGAGCTGGTTGTCCGGGCAGGGCCGGGCCGCCCGCGGCACCCGTGAGCCCGGGGCCACCGCCATCGGCGGGACGATCCGGCAGCTCGTGCTGGACCCGGGCAACACCGCGCTGTCCTCCCGTGCGGAGGCGCTGCTCTACGCCGCCGACCGCGCCCAGCACGTGCACGAGCTGCTCGACCCGGCGCTGGCCGCCGGCGAGGTCGTGGTCACCGACCGGTACGTGGACAGCTCGCTGGCCTACCAGGGCGCCGGGCGCACCATCCCCCTGGAGGAGGTCCTGGCCCTGTCCCGCTGGGCCACCGGGGGTCTGGTGCCCGACCTGACCGTGCTGCTGGACCTGCCGCCGGAGGTGGGGCTGGCCCGCGCGCGGGGTCGCTCGACCGCGGACCGGCTGGAGGCCGAGTCGCTGGCCTTCCACGAGCGGGTGCGGGCGACGTTCCTGGACCTGGCCGCCGCGGAGCCGCGCCGCTACCTGGTGCTGGACGCCCAGCAGACCCCCGACGAGCTGTCCGCCGCCGTCCGGGACCGGGTCGGGCAGCTGCTGGTGGACCGACCGTGAGCGCCGGGGGCGTCTGGACCGACGTGGTCGGGCAGCCGGCCGTCGTGGCCGAGCTCTCCCAGGCCGTGGCGCACCCGGCCTCCATGACGCACGCCTGGCTGTTCACCGGGCCCCCCGGCTCGGGTCGCTCGGTGGCCGCCCGCGCCTTCGCCGCCGCCCTGCAGTGCCCCGACGGCGGTGACGGCACCTGCCACGCCTGCCGGACGGCGCTGGCCGGCACGCACGCCGACGTCCGGGTCGTGGCACCCGAGGGGCTGTCCATCGGGGTCAACGAGACCCGCGAGCTGGTCCGGCTGGCCGGCCGGGCGCCGTCCCAGGGCCGGTTCCAGGTGGTGATCGTCGAGGACGCCGACCGGATGACCGAGCAGGCCACCAACACCGTGCTGAAGATGCTGGAGGAGCCACCGCCCCGGACGGTCTTCCTGCTGTGCGCGCCCTCGCTGCACCCCGACGACGTGCCGGTCACCATCCGCTCCCGCTGCCGGGTGGTGGCGCTGCGCACCCCGCCGGTCGAGGCCGTCGCCGAGGTGCTGGTCCGCCGGGACGGCATCGACCCGGCGCTGGCCTCCTGGTCGGCTGCGGCAGCCGGTGGGCACGTCGGGCGGGCCCGGCACCTGGCCCGCGACGAGGAGGCCCGGATGTCCCGCAAGGCGGTCCTGGACGTCCCGCTGTCGCTGGTCAGCCTGGCTGCCTGCCTCAACGCCGCCGACGACCTGGTGTCCGCGGCCAAGGTCGAGTCCGACCGGACGACGGCGGTCACCGACGGCGCCGAGACCGAGGCGGTCAAGGCCAGCCTGGGCATCGGCGCGCGCGGGCCCGGGGTCGCCGCGGCCAGCCGGGGCGCCGGCCAGCTCAAGGAGCTGGAGAAGAAGCAGAAGTCCCGGGCCACCCGGCTGGGGCGGGACTCCCTGGACCGGGCGCTGGTCGACCTGGCCTCGCTCTACCGGGACGCCCTGGTCATCCACACCGTGCGCGGTGACCTCACCCGGGTGCCGCAGCTGGCGCACCCCGACCGGGCCGCCGACGCCACGGAGCTGGCCAAGAAGATCGGCGCCGAGGGCGCCCTGCGCCGGATCGACGCCGTGCTCGCCGCCCGCACCGCGCTGGAGCGCAACGTCAAGCCGCAGGTGGCGATCGAGGCGCTGTGCGTGGCCCTGCGGCTGCCGGCGTGACACCCGCACCGGTGCTCGGGTCCTCGCAGGCGGTCCCGTAAGCTCTCCGACGCAGCACGCCGCCTTAGCTCAGTCGGTAGAGCATCTCACTCGTAATGAGAAGGTCGTCGGTTCGATTCCGACAGGCGGCTCCACCACACCGACACGCACGGCCCCCGGTCCCCACGGACGGGGGCCGTCGTCGTCCCCGGCCCCGGTGCTCGGGCAGTCAGGGCTGACCGGCAGACTGCCCGCAGGCTCACGCACCGCGGCGTGACCAGGAGGGGAGCTGCACCCATGTCGATCCCGGACGTCCTGCAGGGCCGGCTCAGCCTGCCCGTGGTGGCCTCGCCGATGTTCATCGCCAGCGGCCCCGACCTCGTCGTCGCGCAGTGCTCGGCGGGCATCGTGGGGTCCTTCCCGGCGCTCAACGCCCGGCCGGCCGCGATGCTCGGCGACTGGCTGGCCGAGATCGACGAACGCCTGGCGGCCGCCGCGGCGACCGGGGCCACCGTCGCGCCGTACGCGGTGAACCAGATCGTGCACCGCTCCAACGACCGGCTCGAGGCCGACGTCGCGCTGTGCGTGGAGCACGAGGTGCCGGTCGTCATCACCTCGCTGGGCGCCCGTTCCGACGTGTACGACGCGGTGCACTCCTACGGCGGCATCGTGCTGCACGACGTCATCAACGACCGGTTCGCGCACAAGGCGGTGGAGAAGGGCGCCGACGGGCTGATCGCCGTCGCCGCGGGTGCCGGCGGGCACGCCGGGACGCAGAGCCCGTTCGCCCTGGTCCGGGAGATCCGCCGCTGGTTCGACGGCCCGCTCGTGCTCTCCGGCGCCATCGCGCACGGCCGGTCCGTGCTCGCCGCCCAGGCCGCCGGCGCAGACCTGGCCTACATCGGCTCGGCGTTCCTGGCGACCACCGAGGCCCGGGTGGTCGAGGGCTACCGGCAGATGATCGTGGACAGCGCCGCCGACGACATCGTCTACAGCAACCTGTTCACCGGCGTGCACGGCAACTACCTGCGCGGCAGCATCACCGCCGCCGGCCTGGACCCCGACGCGCTGCCCACCTCCGACCCCAGCGCGATGAGCTTCGGGTCGGGGGAGAGCAAGGCCTGGCGCGACGTGTGGGGCTCGGGTCAGGGCATCGGCGCCATCGACGCCGTCCTCCCGGCCGGCGAGCTGATCGCCCGCTTCGGCCGGGAGTACGCCGAGGCCGTGGCCGAGCTGCGGACGGTGCTGGCCGGCGTCTGAGCCGGTCAGCCGCGCAGCCGCCGGTAGGGGGTGCCGCCGGTGATGACCGCCGTCGTCATCGCCGCCGTGTAGATCGCGTACGGGAAGCCCAGTTCCGGCGCGCTGACCCGGTCCAGCCGGGCCAGCGCGTCGGCCGGCAGGACGGTGTCGGCGGCCGCCAGGTTGGCGCGGGCCTGCTCCGGGGTCCGGGCGCCGACCAGCACCGAGTCGACCCCGGGGCGCCCCAGCACCCAGGCCAGTGCCACCTGTGCCGCGGGCAGGCCGAGCTCGTCGGCGACGGCGCGCAGCACCTCGAGGACCGCCCAGTTGCCGGGGGTGTCCTTGGTGTCCCCGAACGGGTTGGGGCCGGACAGGCGCCCGGCCGTGGCGGGCTGCCCGGGGTGGTACTTGCCGCTGAGGAAGCCGCCGGCCAGCGGGCTCCACGGCACGATGCCCATCCCCAGCTCCCGGGCCGCCCGGACGTGTTCCTGCTCGATCGACCGGGCCACCAGCGAGTACTCCAGCTGCAGCGCGACCGGCGCGGGCACGCCGTGCGCCCGGGCCAGCGTCGCCACCTGGACGGCGAACCAGGCAGGCACGTCGGAGAGCCCGTAGTGCCCGGTCTTCCCGGCCCGGACCAGGTCGACCATGGTGGCCAGCACCTCCTCGGCCGGGGTGACGTCGTCCCACACGTGCAGCCAGTACAGGTCCACCCGGTCCGTGCCCAGCCGGCGCAGCGACCCCTCCAGCGCACGGACGGCGTTCATCCGCCCGGCGCCGCCGGTCAGCGGCCCGCCCCCGGCGTTGAACCCGTACTTGGTGGCCAGCACGACCCGGTCGCGCAGCCCGCGGGCGGCCAGCAGTCGGCCGAGGACCTCCTCGCTGCGGCCCCCGGAGTAGACGTCCGCGGTGTCCACGGCGTTGCCGCCGGCGGCCAGGTAGGCGTCCAGGACGGCGCCCGAGGTGGCCTCGTCGGAGCCCCACTGGTCGTTGCCCACCGTCATGGCGCCGAGGGTGAACGGGCTGACCAGCAGCCCGGAGCGGCCCAGCGTGCGGAGCTCCACGGCGGTCAGCCGACCCGGGCGGCGAGGATGCCGCCGTCGACGTCGAGGGTGGTGCCGTGCACGAAGGCGGCCTCGTCGCCGACCAACCACCGGACGGCGAGGGCGACGTCGACGGGCCGGACCGGACGTCCGGCGACGGTGGACGCGGTCATCTGCGTCAGCACCGCCTCGGCCCCGGCGTTGCCCGGGGTCGACGTCACGCCCGGCGCCACGGTGTTCACCCGGACCCCGCGGGGCCCGTACTCGGCGGCCCACGCCCGGGTCAGCTGCTCCAGGGCGGCCTTGGTGGCGGTGTACATCGCGCCGAACGGGCTGCCCACCCGGGCCATCCAGGACCCGACGTCGACGACCACCCCGGACCCCCGGGCAGCCATCGCCGGGGCGATCGCGCCGACCAGCACGTGCGGGGCGCGGACGTTGACCGCGAGCAGGGCCTCGAGGTCGTCGTCGGCCAGGTCCTCGGTGGCCGAGACGGGGTAGACGCCGGCGTTGTTGACCAGCACGTCGAGCCGGCCGCCGGCCAGCTCGACCGCGCGGGCGGCGGTCGCCCGCAACGCGTCGGGGGCGGCGGCCAGGTCGGCGACGAGGACGAGCGCACGGCCGCCGGCGGCCGTGATCGCGTCTGCGACGGCCGCGGCTCGGGTGGCGTCGCGGCCGCTGACGAGCACGGTGGCCCCGGACGCGGCCAGCACGTGCGCGGTGGCCTCGCCGATGCCGCTGGTGGAGCCGGTGACCCACGCGGTGCGGCCGGCCAGCCGGTCGTCGCGGGGCAGGGTGGACAGGACGTCTGCGTTGGACTGCACGGTCCAGTTCCTACCAGGAGTGGACCGTGCGGTCCAGCGGGTACCGTGCGGCACGTGGCGGAGCTGACCGAACGGGGACGACGCACCCGCCAGCGCATCGTCGAGGAGACCGGGCGCCAGATCCTGGCCGCCGGGATCGGCGGCACCACGCTGGACGACGTCCGGGCCGCCACGCTGACCAGCAAGAGCCAGCTCTTCCACTACTTCCCCGGTGGCAAGACCGAGCTGGTCCGGGCCGTCGCGGAGTGGGAGGGCGGCCAGCTGCTGGCCGCCCAGGAGCCGCACGTGCACGACCTGTCGACCCGGGCGTCGTGGGAGGCGTGGCGGGCGGCGCTGGTCGACTACTACATCGGGCAGGGCCGGTGGGCCTGCCCGATCGGCTCGCTGGCCACCGAGGCGGCGGCCCGGGACCCCGGACTGGCGGCCACCGTCGCCGGGGCGTTCACCGCCTGGGCCGACCTGCTCGCCGCCGGCGTCGTCCGGATGCAGCAGGCGGGGGAGCTGGACGCCTCGGTCGACCCGCGTCGCATCGCGGCGTCGGTGCTGTCGGCGATCCAGGGCGGTCTCGTGCTCAGCCAGCCGCTGCGCGACCCGTGGCCGCTGGAGGCCGCCCTGGACCAGGCGCTGCACGCCCTGGACGCCCCCGCCCGGGGTTGAGACGACGACGGGCGCCGCACCCGGGTGGGGTGCGGCGCCCGTCGGTCGTCCGGGTGAGCTCGGCGGCCGTGGGGAGACCGGCCAGTCAGGAGGGGGTCAGTGGTGGCCGGGCGCGTTCTTGGCGCGCTCGAAGGAGGCGTTGATCTCCGCCTCGGCCTCGGCCAGACCGACCCAGTTGGCGCCCTCGACGCTCTTGCCGGGCTCGAGGTCCTTGTAGGTCTCGAAGAAGTGCTGGATCTCCAGGCGGTCGAACTCCGACACGTCGGTGATGTCCTGCAGGTGGGCCATCCGCGGGTCCGTCGCGGGGACGGTGAGGACCTTGTCGTCCCCGCCGGCCTCGTCGGTCATCCGGAACATGCCGATGGCCCGGCAGGTGATGAGGCACCCGGGGAACGTCGGCTCCTCCAGGAGCACCAGGGCGTCCAGCGGGTCACCGTCCTGACCCAGGGTCGCCTCGATGTACCCGTAGTCCGCCGGGTACCGCGTCGAGGTGAACAACATCCGGTCCAGCCGGATGCGTCCAGTGGCGTGGTCCAGCTCGTACTTGTTCCGCTGGCCCTTGGGGATCTCTACCGTCACGTCGAACTGCACCGACGTAGTGTGGCCCACGCCGGCCCGGCGTGGGTGGCCGAGGTGCTCGATCGGGGGGTGGAGGCCATCGCGCGCGCCTCCCGCGACCCGGCCAGCAGTGCGCCGCGGCGCTCCTGGCGCCGCCGCGCGTGGCAGGTCCTGGTGGCCCTGAGCCTGGTCGCGCTGGCGGTCGCCGGCGGGGTCTGGTTCGCCGTCCGGGACGACGCCCGCGACCCCGCGACCGTGGCCGCGGTGCCCTCGGACGCCGTCGCCGTGCCCGACGCGGTGCTGCCCGAGCTCGACACCCCCGCCCCCGGGCTGGCCGCCCTCCCCGGCAGCGCCCCCGCCCCGGACCCCGCGGTGCTGCAGGCCCGGCTCGCGCCGCTGCTGGCCGCCCCGGCGCTGGGCACCGGGCTGTCCGCCGAGGTCGTCGACGTCGCCACGGGTGCGACGCTGCTGGACACCGACGCGCAGGACCCCGGCACCCCCGCCTCCACCGCCAAGGTGCTCACCGGCCTGGCCGCGGTCACGGTGCTGGGCCCGGACACCACGATCACCACCACCGTCGTCGCCGGCGCCACCCCGGGCGAGGTCGTGCTCGTCGGCGCCGGGGACCCCACCCTGTCGACCACCGCGCCCTCGCAGAGCTACCCCGGCGCCGCGACCGTCGCCGACCTCGCCGCCGGCGTGCAGACGGCGCTGGCCGGGGTGCCGGTGACCTCCGTCGTCGTCGACAACTCGCTGTTCACCGGCCCGCTGACCGCGAGCGGGTGGGGCAGCGAGGACGCGCCCTCGACCTACGCCGCACCGGTCACCGCCACCGCCGTCGACGGCGCGCGGGTCTCCCCGGGGCAGACGCCCCGGTCCGGGCAACCCGGCATCGACGCCGGCACGGCGCTGGCCGCCGCCCTGGGTGCTGCCGGGGCGCCTGTCCGGCTGGGCTCCGCTGCCCCCGGCGCCGCCGTGCTGGGCTCCGTGGAGTCCGCGCCGGTGGAGCGGCTGGTCGAGCAGGCCCTCACCGCCTCGGACAACCTGCTCGCCGAGACCCTCGCCCGCCAGGTCGCGCTGGCCACCGGGGCCGAGGCCAGCTTCGCCGGCGCGGCCCGGGCCGTGGCCGACGCGGTGGCCGCCGCAGGCCTGGACACCACCGGGCTCGCACTGTCCGACGGCAGCGGGCTGTCCCGCGAGGACCGGGTGCCCGCCCGGCTGCTCGTCGACGTCCTGGAGGCCGTCGCGGACGGCTCGGTCGAGGGGGCCGGGGCGGTGCTGTCCGGGCTTCCGATCGCCGGGTACACCGGGACGCTGTCCGACCGCGCCGACGACGACCCGGCCACCGCCCCCGGCGCGGTCCGGGCCAAGACCGGCACGCTGGCGACCACCAGCGCGCTGGCCGGTCTCGTCGTGACCGCCGACGGCCGGCTGCTGGCCTTCGCGCTGCTCGCCGACGGCACCACCGGGGACGTCGCCGGGGCCGAGGCCGCGCTGGACGACGTCGCCGCGGCGCTGGCCGGCTGCGGCTGCCGCTGAGCCGGGCCGGGGCCCGCCCGGCTGCGTACCGTGGCTGCGCATGAGCAGCTCCCTGGTCGACTGGTCCCTCGCCGGGCGGACCGCCCGCCGGCTGTCCAAGCCCGGGCCGGAGACCACCCGTGCGGAGGCTGCCGCGGTCGTCGCGCAGCTGCACGAGTGCGCCGCGGCCGCGGTCGCGCACGTCGAGGCGCTCACCGGGCTGGCCCCGTCCGTGGACTCGCCGGTGCCCACCGTGGCCGTCGTCGACCGGCCCGGCTGGGTCGAGGCCAACACCGCCGGCATGGCCGCGCTGCTGGACCCGCTCACCGCCGCGCTGCAGGAGCGGACCGGGGAGCGGCCCAACGCCGTGGTGCAGGCCGTGGGCTCCCGGCTGACCGGGGTTCAGGCCGGTGCGGTGCTGGCGTTCGTGTGCTCCAAGGTGCTGGGCCAGTACGAGGTGTTCGGCAGCGGTGGCCGGCTGCTGCTGGTGGCCCCCAACATCGTCGAGGCCGAGCGGCGGCTGCGGGTGGACCCCTACGACTTCCGGCTGTGGGTGTGCCTGCACGAGGTCACCCACCAGCTGCAGTTCACCGCCTTCCCCTGGCTGCACCGCTACCTGGAGGAGCAGGTGTCCGCCTTCGTCGAGGCCAGCGACCTGGACTCGGGTGTGCTGCGCGAACGGCTGCGCG
This sequence comes from Modestobacter sp. Leaf380, assembly GCF_001424485.1. GTDB lineage: Bacteria > Actinomycetota > Actinomycetes > Mycobacteriales > Geodermatophilaceae > Klenkia. The sequence continues at coordinate 502,116 of NZ_LMQC01000012.1, read as the reverse complement.
ACGTGGTGGCCAGCCTGGCCGACGCGGTGCGGGGCAGGCCGGTCGAGGGTGATGCGCCCGGCGGCCTCATGGCGCTCATCGCCGACCCCGAGCAGCAGGCCGTGCTGGACCGGGTCACCGCGGTGATGAGCCTGGTCGAGGGACACGCCGAGTTCGTCATGGACGGCGTGGGCCCCGACGTCATCCCCACGGTGCGCACCCTGCGCAAGCGGTTCAGCCAGCGCCGCAAGGGCACCGGCCCGGTCGACCGCGTGCTGCGCCGGCTGCTGGGGCTGGAGCAGAAGATGCAGCAGTACGCCGACGGTCGGCACTTCGTCGCCGGCGTCGTCGACCGGGTCGGCATGGAGGCCTTCAACACGGTCTGGACCGGCCCGGAGACACTGCCGCTGAAGGAGGAGCTCACCGACCCCGACCGCTGGGTCGAGCGCGTCCTGCACCTGCCCGCGCTGCGCTGAGCCGGTGGGGCCCGACCCGGCCGTCGCCGCCGTCCGCAGCGCCGTCCGGCCCGGTCTGACCGACGACGCGACACCGGTGCTGGTGGCCTGCAGCGGGGGAGCGGACAGCCTGGCGCTGGCCGCCGCCGTGGCCTTCGAGGCCCCCCGCGCCGCTCGGCGCGCGGGGGCCGTCACCGTCGACCACGGCCTGCAGCCCGGGTCGGCCGACCGGGCCCGGACGACGGCGGACCTGCTGCGCGGGCTCGGCCTGGACCCGGTGCTCGTCGTCCGGGTCGACGTCGGCACGGCCGGCGGGCCCGAGGGGGCGGCGCGGGACGCCCGCCACGCGGCGCTGCGCTCGGTGGCCGCGGAGCACGGCGCGCGCATCGCGCTGGGGCACACCCGCGACGACCAGGCCGAGACGGTGCTGCTGGGCCTGGGGCGGGGGAGCGGTCCCCGGTCGGTCGCCGGGATGACCGCGTGGCGTGCACCGTTCTGGCGCCCGCTGCTGGGCGTCGAGCGGGCCACCACCCGCCGGGCCTGCGCCGCCGAGGGCCTGCCGGTCTGGGACGACCCGTGGAACACCGACCCGGCCTACACCCGGGTGCGCCTGCGCAGCGAGGTGCTCCCGCTGCTGGAGGAGGTCCTGGGCGGCGGGGTCGCCGCGGCCCTGGCCCGCACCGCCGCGATGGTCCGTGAGGACGTCGACGCCCTCGACGCCCTGGCCGCCGCCGTCCCCGACCCCACCGACTGCGCGGCGCTGGCCGTCCTGCCCGCCGCGCTGCGCCGCCGGGTGCTGCGGGCCTGGCTGATGGCCGGGGGCGTGCGGGACCTGCAGGCGGTCCACCTGCGGGCCGTCGATGCGTTGCTCACCCGGTGGCGCGGGCAGGGCCGGGTGGACCTCCCCGGCGGTGCGGGTGTCGCCCGGACGTCTGGCAGGCTGGTCCTGCTGCCGGGCCCCCCTCCGGCGGACCCCCGCCCCCGCACCGAGGAGCCCCCACCGTGACCGAGCCCGCCACCCCCGCCGGAGCGCCCGCGGGACCCCTGGGCCCCGACCACGGGTACGGCCCCGACATCGACCACGTGCTGCTGTCCGAGGAGCAGATCGCGGACAAGATCCGCGAGCTGGCCGACCGGATCGCCGTGGACTACGCCGGCCGCGAGGTGCTGCTGGTCGGCGTCCTCAAGGGCGCCGTGCTCTTCATGAGCGACTTCGCCCGGGCGCTGCAGCTGCCCACCCAGATGGAGTTCATGGCGGTGTCCTCCTACGGGTCGGCCACCAGCTCCTCCGGCGTCGTGCGGATCCTCAAGGACCTGGACCGGGACATCACCGACAAGCACGTGCTGGTCCTCGAGGACATCATCGACTCGGGCCTGACGCTGTCCTGGCTGCTGAAGAACCTGGGCAGCCGCCGCCCGGCCTCGCTGGAGGTGTGCGCCCTGCTGCGCAAGCCCGACGCGGTCAAGGTGGACGTGCCGGTGCAGTACGTCGGCTTCGACATCCCCAACGAGTTCGTCGTCGGCTACGGCCTGGACTACGCCGAGCGCTACCGCGACCTCCCCTACATCGCGACCCTCAAGCCCGAGGTCTACAGCTCCTGACCCCGGTCCCCACTCCAGGTGGGGTCCAGCCGCTGAGCAGCGGACGCACAGGGTCCCGGGTGTACCGTCGGCGTCCAACGACGTCGCCCCTCGCGACGCAGGTGCCCACCTCGGGTCGCGCGGCGTCCACGGACGATCAGGAGGGTCGACGGGCACCCCGGGTCTCGTCCCCGGACCGCCCGGCATCGGTGTATGGAACGCAAGAAGATCTTCCGCTCCGTCTGGTTCTGGGTCGCCCTCGTCGTCCTGGTCGTCGCGATCGTGCTGCCCGCCTTCCGGGGCAACGGCGGGTACGAGGAGGTGCCCACCTCCACGGCCCTGGCCCAGTTCGCCGACGGCAACGTCGACCGGGTCACGATCAACGACAAGGAACAGACCCTCGACATCGACCTGTCGAGCGCGGTCGACGGCAACGACAAGATCACCACGTCGTACCCGGCCGGCGCCTCCTCGCAGGTCTACGACCTGGTGCGCGGCACCGACGGCAGCGGCTCCAGTGACCCGGTGCGCTTCGACACCAACGTCACCCAGGACAACCTGCTGGTGTCGATCCTGGTCAGCTTCCTGCCCTTCCTGATCATCCTGGGCCTGCTGTTCTGGCTGTTCAGCTCCATGCAGGGCGGCGGCCGCGGCGTGATGGCCTTCGGCAAGTCCAAGGCCAAGGCGGTCAGCAAGGACACCCCGAAGACCACGTTCGCCGACGTCGCCGGCGCCGACGAGGCCATCGAGGAACTGCACGAGATCAAGGACTTCCTGCAGAACCCGGTCAAGTACCAGGCGATCGGGGCGAAGATCCCCAAGGGCGTGCTGCTCTTCGGCCCGCCCGGGACCGGCAAGACGCTGCTGGCCCGCGCCGTGGCCGGCGAGGCCGGGGTGCCGTTCTACTCGATCTCCGGCTCGGACTTCGTCGAGATGTTCGTCGGCGTCGGCGCCAGCCGGGTCCGTGACCTGTTCGAGCAGGCCAAGACCAACGCCCCCGCGATCATCTTCATCGACGAGATCGACGCCGTGGGCCGGCACCGCGGCGCCGGCATGGGCGGCGGGCACGACGAGCGCGAGCAGACCCTCAACCAGATGCTGGTCGAGATGGACGGCTTCGACGTCAAGGGCGGCGTCATCATGATCGCCGCGACCAACCGGCCCGACATCCTGGACCCCGCGCTGCTGCGCCCGGGCCGCTTCGACCGCCAGATCGCCGTCGACCGGCCCGACCTGCTCGGTCGCGTCGCCGTCCTGAAGGTGCACGCGACCGGCAAGCCGCTGGCCGACGACGTCGACCTGGAGACCCTGGCCCGCCGGACCCCGGGCTTCACCGGGGCCGACCTGGCCAACGTGCTCAACGAGGCCGCGCTGCTCACCGCCCGGCACGGCGGCACCGTCATCACCGACGCCACCCTCGAGGAGGCGATCGACCGCGTGCTCGCCGGCCCGGAGCGCAAGACCCGGGCGATGAGCGAGAAGGAGAAGAAGGTCACCGCCTACCACGAGGGCGGGCACGCCCTGGTGGCGCACGCACTGCCCAACCTGGACCCGGTGCACAAGGTGACGATCCTGCCGCGCGGGCGCTCGCTGGGGCACACCCTCGTGCTGCCGACCGAGGACAAGTACACCCAGACCCGCTCGGAGATGATCGACACCCTGGCCTACGCCCTGGGCGGGCGGGCGGCCGAGGAGCTGGTCTTCCACGAGCCGACCACCGGTGCCGGCAACGACATCGAGAAGGCCACCGCGATGGCCAAGTCGATGGTCACCGAGTACGGCATGAGCGCCAAGCTCGGCGCCGTCAAGTACGGCACCTCCGACGCCCAGCCCTTCATGGGCCGGGACATGGGCTCCCGCTCGGACTACTCCGAGGCCGTCGCCGCCGACATCGACTCCGAGGTGCGCGCCCTCATCGAGGCCGCGCACGACGAGGCGTGGGAGATCCTGGTCGAGTACCGGCACGTGCTGGACAGCCTGGTCCTCGAGCTCCTGGAGAAGGAGACGCTGACCAAGGACGACATGGCTCGGATCTGCGCCGGGGTGGACAAGCGGCCGAACCTGGCGCCCTACAACGGCTTCGGCAAGCGGACGCCGTCGGACCGGCCGCCGGTGCTCACCCCGGCCGAGCAGGCCCGCGGCACCGCGGCTCTCAACGGCCACGGCGGGGACGTCGAGAAGCCGCTGCCCGTCGGCGACGCCGGCGCGCCGCAGTCCCGGTGACCGACCTCGCGGTCCCGGCGTCGGTCGACGGCGTCGACCACGCCCGGGCCGAGGCGGCCGTCCGCGAGCTGCTGATCGCGGTCGGGGAGGACCCGGACCGGCCCGGCCTGCGGGACACCCCCGGCCGGGTCGCCCGGGCCTACGCCGAGACCTTCGCCGGTCTCCGCCAGGACCCGGCGCAGATCCTGGCGACGACGTTCGACGAGGACCACGACGAGCTGGTCCTGGTCAAGGACATCGCGCTGTACTCGACCTGCGAGCACCACCTGGTGCCCTTCCACGGGGTGGCGCACATCGGCTACATCCCCGGTGCCGACGGCCGGGTGACCGGGCTGTCCAAGCTGGCCCGGCTGGTCGAGGTCTACGCCCGGCGGCCCCAGGTGCAGGAGCGGATGACCAAGCAGATCGCCGACGCGCTGATGTCGGCGCTGCAGCCGCGCGGCGTCATCGTGGTGGTCGAGGCCGAGCACCTGTGCATGGCCATGCGCGGGGTGCGCAAGCCGGGCACCCGGACGATGACCTCCGCGGTCCGCGGGGTGTTCAAGGAGTCCGCGGCCACCCGTGCCGAGGCGATGAGCCTCGTCCTGGGCCGGTGACCGCGCCTCTGCCGCGCGGGGACCGCTGCCAGGTGATGGGCGTCCTCAACGTCACGCCCGACTCCTTCTCCGACGGCGGCTGCTTCGCCGACACCCCGACCGCCGTCGCGCACGGACTGGCACTGCACGCCGCCGGGGCGGACTGGGTCGACGTGGGCGGGGAGTCCACCCGGCCCGGTGCCGACCGGGTCGACGCCGCGCAGGAGTGCGAGCGGGTGCTGCCGGTCATCGGTGAGCTGGCCGCCGCCGGGGTGCGGGTCAGCGTGGACACCACCCGGGCCGAGGTCGCCGCCGCCGCGCTGGACGCGGGCGCCGGCCTGGTCAACGACGTCAGCGGTGGGCTGGCCGACGAGGGCATGGCCGCCCTGGTCGCCGAGCGGGGGGTGCCCTGGGTGCTCATGCACTGGCGGGGGCACAGCCGGGAGATGCACGCCGCGGCGCGCTACGGCGACGTGGTGACCGAGGTCTGCGCCGAGCTCACCGCCCGGGTCGAGGACGTCGTCGCCGCCGGCGTGGACCCCGCCCAGCTGGTGCTGGACCCCGGCCTGGGGTTCGCCAAGAACGCCGAGCACAACTGGGCGCTGCTGGCCGGGCTGGACCGGCTGGTCGGGCTCGGTCTGCCGCTGCTGGTCGGTGCGTCCCGCAAGAGCTTCCTGGGCCGGCTGCTCGCCGACGACGCGGGCACCCCCCGCCCGGCCGAGCAGCGCGACGCCGCCACGCTGGCCACCACCGTGCTGGCCGCCGAGGCCGGCGCCTGGGGGGTCCGGGTGCACGACGCCGGCCCCTCCGTCGACGCCGTCCGTACCGTGGCCGCGGTCCGTGCCGCCCGCGCCGCCGCGGGTGCCACCACCCGTCACCCCGCCCCCGACCGGAGGTCCCGTGCCTGACCAGATCGCCGTCCGCGGCCTGACCGCCCACGCCCACCACGGCGTCTACGCCGTCGAGCGCGAGCAGGGCCAGACCTTCTCCGTCGACGCCGTGCTCGACGTCGACACCGCACCGGCCGCCGCCGGGGACGACCTGGCGAAGACGGTCAACTACGCGGAGCTGGCCCAGGCGCTGCACGCGGTGCTCACCGGCGAGCCGGTGGACCTGCTGGAGACCCTGGCTCAGCGGCTGGCCGACGTGTGCCTGGGCGACCCGCTGGTCGACGCCGTGCAGATCACCGTGCACAAGCCGGACGCCGACCTGGGTGTGCCCTTCGACGACGTGACCGTCCAGATCCGGCGCGAGCGCCGGTGACCCGCGCCGTGCTGTCGCTGGGGGCCAACCTGGGCGACCGGGCCGGCACCCTGCGCACCGCGCTGCGGGCGCTGACGGGGGAGGGGCTGGTGGCCCGCTCGGTGCTGTACGAGACGCCCCCGTGGGGCCCGGTCGAGCAGCCGCCCTACCTCAACGCGGTCGCCGTCGTCCGCGGTGACCGGGACGCCGCCGGGTGGCTGGCGCTGGCCCACGAGCTGGAGCAGGCCGCCGGCCGCACCCGCGGGGTCCGCTTCGGACCGCGGACGCTGGACGTCGACGTGGTCACCGTGACCGACGACGACGGCCGGCCGGTGCTGTCGGAGGACCCGGAGCTGACCCTGCCGCACCCGCGGGCACACGAGCGCGCCTTCGTGCTGGTGCCGTGGCTGGCGCTCGACCCGGCCGCCGTCCTGCCCGGGCGGGGTGCGGTGCGCGAGCTGCTGGCCGCGCTCCCGCCCGAGGACGTCGAGGGTGTCGAGCGGTGGGAGCAGCTGGCGTGAAGCCGGTCTCCCGCCGTGACCTGGCCGTGCTGGCGGTGGGCGTCGCCGTCGTCGCCTGGCTCGTCGTCCGCCAGTCCTACGGCAGCCTGCCCACGTTGCACTGGTGGCAGCCGGTGCCCCTCGGCCTGCTCGCCGCGGCCGAGGGGCTGGGCGCCCGGACGCTGCGGGCCAGGCTGGCCGCCGAACGCGACCGCCGTCCGGCCCCCGGGCGCAGCGGTGCCGCCGCGGCGCGGCCGGTGGAGCCCATGCTCGTGGCCCGGCTGGCGGTGCTCGCCCAGGCCAGCGCCTGGGTGGGGGCCGGGTTCGCCGGGCTGTGGGCCGGCACCGGGGTGCACGCCCTGTCGGAGTCCGGCCGGTTGGCCGCCGCCGGCGGGGACGCCGTGGCCGCCGCGATCGGGGTCGTGCTCTCCGCGGCCCTGGTGGGTGCGGCGCTGGTGCTCGAGCACGCCTGCCGCGTGCCCGAGCAGCCCGACGACCGGGACGACGCCCCGCGGGGCTGAGCGTCGTCCCGGGGCGGGTCAGCCCAGTGCGGCGCCGGCGGTCTCGGGGACCGACCCGTCGACGGAGCGGCGCAGCGCGGCGTGCAGCGACTCCGGGGTCAGCACCCCCAGGAAGCGGTCCCCGTCCAGGACGGCCACCCAGCCGGCCTCCATCCGCAGCATGATCGCGAAGGCGTTCTTCAGCGTGGAGTCCACGGGCACCCACGCCTCCATGTGCCGCCCGGCGCTGCGCACGGTGCCCGAGCCCTGCGCCCGGTCCACCGAGAGCCAGCCGTGCAGCGTCTCCTGCGCGTCCAGCACGACCGCCCAGCGGGCGCCGGTCTGTTCCAGGACCGCGCGGGCCTCGGCCAGGGTGTCGTCCACGTGCACCACCGGGGGGCGCTCGAGGTCGGCGGTGTCGATGCCGGTGACGGCCAGCCGCTTGAGCGCGCGGTCCGAGCCGACGAAGTCCGCGACGAACGGGCTGGCCGGCTTCCCGAGCAGCTCGGCCGGGGTGGCGTACTGCTCGACCTTGCCGCCCTCGCTCATCACCGCGATCCGGTCACCGAGGCGCACGGCCTCCTCGATGTCGTGGGTGACGAAGACGATGGTCTTGCGCACGGTCTCCTGCAGGCGCAGGAACTCCGACTGCAGGCGCTCGCGGACCACCGGGTCGACGGCGGAGAACGGCTCGTCCATCAGCAGCACGGAGGGGTCCGCGGCCAGGGCCCGGGCCACGCCGGCGCGCTGGCGCTGACCACCGGAGAGCTGGTGGGGGTAGCGGTCGCCGAACGTGGCCGGGTCGAGCCCGACCGTGGACAGCAGCTCCTCCACCCGGTCGCGGGTGCGCCTCTTGTCCCAGCCCAGCAGCTTGGGGACCGTCGCCACGTTGGTCCGGATGGACTGGTGCGGGAAGAGACCCACGTTCTGGATGACGTAGCCGATGCGGCGGCGCAGCTGCACCGGGTCGACCCGGGTGACGTCGTCCTCACCCACCAGGATGCGGCCGGTGCTGGGCTCGATGATCCGGTTGATCATCTTCATCGTGGTGGTCTTCCCGCAGCCCGAGGGGCCGACCAGCACGGTCAGCTCACCGGCGGCGAAGGACAGGTCCAGGGACTGCACGCCGACGGAACCGTCGGGGTAGACCTTGCTGACGCCCTCCAGACGGATCTCCTCGGCGCCGCCCTGACCTGCGGGAGCGGTGGTGGGAGCGGTGGAGGTGGCAGTAGCGTCCACGCGGTGACCTTCCTGGTGCGCGCTCGGTGAGCGCTGCGAGCGAGATGGCGGTGCTCGCGGTGGACGCGGCGCCGAACCCGTGGTTCAGCTCCTCGTGGGTGGTCGACAACTGGGGCACCATCATGCCGTTGTTGGTCCAGCACGTCAGGTTGACCGTCGTGTCCGTGCTGATCGGAGCGCTGATCGCGTTCCCGCTGGCCCTGCTCGCGCGGCGCAGCCGGTTCCTCACCGGGCCCGTGCTGGGCGTCTCGACGCTGGTCTACACGATCCCGTCGCTGGCCATGTTCGCGTTCCTGTCGCCCTTCACCGGGCTGTCGGAGACCACCGTCGCCGTCGGCCTGGTGCTGTACTCCCTGGTGATCCTGGTCCGGAACTTCCTGGCCGGCCTGCAGGCCGTGCCCGCCGACGCCGTCGAGGCCGCCCGCGGCATGGGCTACGGCCCCGGGCGGCTGCTGGCCAAGGTGGAGATACCGCTGGCGCTGCCCTCGATCATGGCCGGGCTGCGGATCGCCACGGTCTCCACCGTCGCCCTGGTGACGGTCGGCGTCGTCGTCGGTCAGGGCGGGCTGGGGCAGATCATCATCGTCAACGGGTTCAGCGCCAACTACTACCGGCCGCCGATCGTCTTCGGCACGCTGGCCTGCGTCGTCCTGGCGTTGGTCGCCGACCAGCTGCTGGCCCTGCTCGAGCGGGTGCTCACCCCCTGGACCCGCACCCCGACCGCGGGGCGCACGAGGTCCGCCACCCGCACCGCCGAGTCCGTGGAGGTCGCCGCGTGAGCGCCATCGGGGACGCCTTCGTCTACCTCAACGACCCGGTCAACTGGACCCGTCCGCGCGGCATCCTGGACCTGGCCGGTCAGCACCTGCAGATCGCCGGTCTCGCGTTGGCCATCGGCCTGGTCATCGCCGTGCCGCTCGCGGTCGTGCTGGGGCACACGGGCAAGGGCGGGGCCATCACCGTCGGCCTGGCCAACGTCTCGCGCGCCGTGCCCACCCTGGCGATCCTCACGATCTTCGCCGTCACCCCGATCGGGTTCACCATCTGGGCGCCGGTGATCGCGCTGGCCGTCTTCGCGATCCCGCCGATCCTGGCCAACACCTACGTGGGCTTCCGCGAGGTCGACCGGGACGTCGTGGAGTCCGCGCGGGCGATGGGGATGAGCGAGCGGCAGGTGGTCTTCCGGGCCGAGCTGCCCCTGGCCGTGCCGCTGATGATGACCGGCATCCGGACGGCGGCCGTGCAGGTCGTCGCCACCGCGACGCTGGCCGCACTGCTCGGCGGCGGCACGCTGGGCTCGGTCATCCGCACCGGCTTCGCCCGCCAGGACAACGGCGTCGTCATGGCCGGTGCGCTGCTGGTGGCCCTGCTGGCCCTGCTCACCGAGGTCCTGCTGGCCGTGGTCAGCTGGGTCGTCACCCCCGGGGAGAAGCGGCTGCCCTTCACCGGCGGTCGCCCCCGCCGCCCGGTCGACGAGCCGGTCGACCTGCCCGCCGCCGAGGACCGCGACCTGGTCGGCGCCGGAGCCGGAGCCTCGCCCCCGAGGTAACAAGACGGCAACGCCCGATTGCCCCGGTCGGTCGTGCCGGGTTGAGTCGTGTGCTGCGGGAGTCCTCCCGCCAGACACGCGTCGCCCCAGACCGGGGCGCGGGACACAGAAGGCGGACCCATGCGCACCAGCGCCCGCATCCTCACCACCACGTTCGCCGTCGCCACGGTGCTGGCCACCGCCGCCTGCGGGGAGTCCGGTTCCTCGGGCACCAGCTCCGGCGGGGGCGCCGAGGCCTCCGGCGACGCCTGCGCGCCCATCCCGGGCGACCAGCTCGTCGTCCTCGAGGACGACGAGGGCCTGCAGGCCGTCGACAACATCATCCCGGCGATCAACACCGCCTACGCCACCGCCAACCCCGGCGTGCTCGACGTGCTGAGCTCCATCTCCACGGTGCTCACCACCGAGGACCTCGTCGCGATGAACTCCGGCGTCGACATCGAGCGCCAGTCCGCCGAGGACGTCGCCGCCGCCTACGTCGCCGACAACGACCTGGGCTCCGACGCCACCCCCGGCACCGGCACCGTCCGGGTCGGGGCCGCGGGCTTCACCGAGAGCCAGATCCTGGCCAACGTCTACGCCGACACCCTCAACGCCGCCGGCTACACCGCCACGGTGCAGACCGTCGGCCAGCGCGAGGCCTACCTGCCCGCCCTCGAGGGCGGCGAGTTCGACGTCTTCCCCGAGTACGTGGGAACGCTGACCGAGTACCTCGACGGCAACCCCGACGAGGCCGTGGCCAGCGCCGACCTGGACGCCACCGTCGAGGTGCTGCGCCCGCTCGGTGACGCCGTGGGCCTGACCTTCGGGGAGCCCGCCGAGGCCGCCGACGAGAACGCCTTCGCGATCACCACCACCCTGCAGGACGAGCTGGGCGGCATCACCACCCTCTCCGAGCTGGCCGAGGCCTGCTCGGACGGCTCGCTGGTCCTGGGCGGCACCCCCGAGTGCCCGACCCGGCCCTTCTGCCAGCCCGGCCTCGAGGAGACCTACGGCTTCACCTTCTCCCAGGTGAACGACTACGACCTCGGCGCCCCGACCAACCAGGCCCTCATCCAGGGCGAGATCTCCCTCGCGCTGGCCCTGTCGACCGACCCGGTCTTCGCCCAGTAGGCCGTTCCGGCACGGCACAAGAGGCGGGCACCCCCGGGGGGTGCCCGCCTCTCGGCGTTCACAACGGTTCGGTCACGGTGTCCCGGGGGATTTGCGCTGGTCACGACGGTCGCGGTTCGCTCAGGGGCCGCGGGACACCTCCCGCCGGACACGCGTCGTCCCCCAGACCCGGGGGGCGCGGGACACAGAAGGCGGACACATGCGCATGCGCGCCCGCGTACTCACTCCGTTCGCCATCGCCGCGGTGCTGGCCACCGCCGCCTGCGGCGAGTCGGGTTCCTCCGGCAACGGCAGCGGCGGCTCCGACGGTGGCCAGGCCTCCGGCAGCACCTGCGCGCCCATCGCCGACGACCAGCTCGTGGTGATGGAGGACGACAAGGAGCTCCAGGCCGTCGACAACATCATCCCGGCGCTGGAGACCAGCTACGCCGAGGCGAACCCCACCGCCCTGGACGCGCTGAACACCGTCTCCGACGTGCTCACCACCGAGGACCTCGTCGGCCTCAACGCCGCCGTCGACGTCGAGCGCAAGAGCGTCACCGACGCCGCCGCCGAGTACGTCGAGGCCAACGACCTCGGCTCCGGCGTCACCGGCAGCGGCGCCGTCACCGTCGGGGCCGCCAGCTTCACCGAGAGCCAGATCCTGGCCAACGTGTACGCGGGCGCCCTCAACAACGCCGGCTTCACCGCCACCGTCCAGACCGTCGGCCAGCGCGAGGCCTACCTGCCCGCCCTGCAGGCCGGCCAGTTCCAGGTCTTCCCCGAGTACGTCGGCACCGTCGCCGAGTACCTCGACGGCAACCCCGACGAGGCCGTCGTCTCCGGCGACCTGGAGCCCAGCGTCGAGGCCCTGCGCGGCCTGGGCACCCCGGCCGGCCTGACCTTCGGCGAGCCCGCCGAGGCCGAGGACAGCAACGCCTTCGCCATCACCGTCGCCCTGCAGGAGGAGCTCGGGGGCATCACCACGATGTCCGAGCTCGCCGAGGCCTGCTCCGACGGGTCGCTGGTCCTGGGTGCCACCCCCGAGTGCCCGACCCGGCCGTTCTGCCAGATCGGGCTCGAGGACGTCTACGGCTTCCAGTTCGCCTCGCTGGGCGACTACGACCTGGGTGCCGCCACCAACCAGGCGCTCATCCAGGGCGAGATCTCGATGGCCCAGGTCCTCTCGACGGACCCGATCCTGGCCCAGTAGCAGAAGGACCTCGTCGCCCCCCACGACGCGCTCCGCGCGCCGCGGGACCCTGCGACGAGGCCGTTCCAGCACGTCACCGAGGCGGGTGCCCCCAGGGCGCCCGCCTCGCGGCGTTCAGTACCAGCCGCCGGGCGGGAGCTGCTCGCCCGCGGTGACGACGGCGTCGAGCCGGTTGCCCTCCTGGGGCAGCGGGCAGGACCAGCGCGGGTCGTAGGTGCAGGAGGGGTGGTAGGCCAGGTTCAGGTCGACGACCAGGGAGCCGGCGTCCCCGCCGAGGTCGGCGCCCTTGACCGTGTCCAGCAGGTAGCGGCCACCGCCGTAGGTCGTCGTCCCGGCGCTGCCGTCGCGCAGCGGGAGGAACAGCCCGCCGCCGTACCCGCCCAGCCACCACACGTCCAGCCGACCCAGCTCGCCCAGGGTCACCCGGCCGACCCGGTCCAGGGCGACGACGCCGTCGTCGGCGGTGGGCAGCTGCAGGCGTTGCGGCTCGACGTCGGTGTCCAGCCGGGCGAGGAAGCGCAGCTGCGGGTCGTAGGGCGCCACCGGCAGCCCGGTGAACGCGGCCCGGGCGGTCTCCCCGAGCGGGGAGTCCGGGTGGTCGGTGAACAGGCGGTCGCGGCCGGCCCGCCAGGTGGCCCAGCCGGCCTGCGGGTCCTCGGCGGACCGCGCGGCGGCGTAGAGGGCGTGCACCTGTCGTCGCCAGTCGAGCAGGGTGAGCGTCACGCCGTCCACTGTGACACCCGGTCACCCCGACACTGCGGTCACGATCACGACCGGTGCCGCCCCCGCCACCGTAGGGTGGAGGGGTGGCAGACCGGCCGGACGACGTGGGGTCGCACGCGTCCCGTCCCGTCGGCCGGGTCGACGACGCCGCCCGGACCAGCACCTCCTCGGCGTCCGCGCTGCGGATCACCGGGATCGCGCTGGGCTTCGCGCTGGCCATCGGCGCCACGCTGGCGGTCTTCCTCACCGACAACGCGCTCTACCTGCGGCTGGCCGTCATCGCCGTCGCGTGGGCCTTCGTCATCGCCGCCTTCTCCGCCGGCCGCCGCAAGACCGACCAGGCCGTCGCGGCCGGCCGGGAGGCCGAGCTGCGGCAGGCCTACGAGCTCGAGCTCGAGCGCGAGGTCGCCGCCCGCCGGGAGTACGAGCTGCGGCTGGAGAACCAGCTGCGGCGGGAGACCCAGGAGGCCATGCGGGCCGAGATGGACCAGCTGCGCAACGACCTGGCCGGCCTGGCCGCCCTCCGCGACCAGCTGGCGGGGCTCGGTGAGCTGAAGTCCGACATGAGCCGGCTGCGCCACGAGCTCACCGAGCAGCTGTCCGGGGAGATGCTGGTCGAGCGGATCGTCATGCGCACCCAGTCGATCCGGATGCCCAGCGAGCGCCCTCGGCTCGAGCGCGGTGAGGACCGGCTGCTGGAGGCCGCGCCGGTGTGGGTGGACCCGACCCCCGAGCCCCTCCCCGTGCGCACCACCACCCCGCCGGTCCCGGCGCCGGCTCCGCTCCCGGCCGACGCCACCCGCTCCTTCCCGCGGATCGAGCCCGAGCCGGTCGAGCCGGTCATGGCCGAGCAGTCGGCACGGCCGGAGCCGCCGTCCCCGCGGGAGTGGCTGGGGCAGCGCGACCTCCCCGCCGAGCCGGTCCGACCGGTGGCGGCGCAGCCCGCCGTCCCCGCACCGGTCGTCCCCACACCCGCCGTCCCCGCACCCGCCGCCGTCCCCGCCCCGGCCGAGCCGGAGCGCTGGGAGGAGACCACCAGCTGGGACGCCGTCCGCGAGCCGGCACCGGAGCCGACGCCGGCCCCGGCCGCCTCGCTGTGGGAGGCGCCGCCGGCCGCGGACCGGCCCCGGCACCACCGGCGGGCACCCGAGGAGGAGGTCGTCGTGGTCCCGGCCGAACCCGAGCACGAGCCGGACGTCTACGAGACCGCAGGCCACCAGCGGCTCACCGAGATCCTCGCCGAGTCCGGCTCGACCGCCGGCGGGTCCCGCCGGCGCCGTCGCTACCGCGAGGACGACGACAGCACCGACGACGACGTCCTCGCCCGGGTGCTCGACGGCCGCTGAGCTGCCTCAGATGGGGCCCTGGGAGAGCGCGCCGCCGTCCAGCACCAGGGTCTGGCCGGTGACCCAGCCGGCGGCGTCGGAGAGCAGGTAGGCCCCGGCCTCGCCGATGTCCTCGGGGACGCCGAGCCGGCCGATCGGGTACTGCCGGGACACCTCGTCCTCGCGGCCGTCGAACAGGGCCTCGGCGAACCGGGTCTTCACCACGGCCGGGGCGACGGCGTTCACCCGGATCCGCTGCGGGCCCAGCTCCACGGCCAGTTGGGTGGTCAGGTTGACCAGCGCGGCCTTGCTGACCCCGTAGGCGGCGATGCCCTGGCTGGACTTCAGCCCGGCCACCGAGGCCACGATGAGCACCGAGCCGCCGTGCTCGCCCAGCCACGCCCGGTGGGCCTCCTGCACCAGCCCCAGGGTGCCGACGACGTTGGTGTCCAGGATCTTCCGGAAGGCGTCCAGCGGGGCGTCCATGAGCGGGCCGTAGACCGGGTTGATGCCGACGTTGCCGACCAGGTGGTCCAGGCTGCCGAACGTCGAGACGGCGGTCGCGACGGCCTCGGCGCGGTGCTCGGGGTCCCCGGCGTTCCCGGCGACGGCGACCGCCACCTCCGGCCCGCCCAGGGACTCGACGGCCTCGGCGAGGGCGTCGGCCTTGCGGGCGGTCAGCACGACGCGTGCACCCCGCTCGACCAGGGACCGGGCGATCGCCAGTCCGATGCCGCGGCTGCCGCCCGTGACCAGGGCCGTGCGTCCGGTGAAGTCAGTGGCGCTCACAGTGCTCCTCGGGTGGGGGCCGGCAGCGTCGCCGACCTGCGTCTGGACCCTAGCCAGCTCCCCGGGTGAGTCAGCACACAGCCCGCAGGCGTTGCCGAGGCCGTCCACGCGTAACACACTCGCCGACGACACGACACCTGCGTGACACACCCTGGTCGCAGCAGGTGCCCGGTCGCCGCACCACAGCACCGTCCAGCACCACACCCAGCACCACCCCGCGGACCCTCGACGACGAGGGACCGCACGCCGATGAGTCCGGTACCCGCGAGGGACTGGAACGAGAGGTGCACGCCATGGCTGCTCGCCGTCCCCGCCGCGCTGCGTCCGCAGCCGGCCTCCCGCCCGTCTCGCAGGCCCCCGCCCGACTCCGCGTGGGCGTCGTCGGTGCCGGTCGGGTCGGCGCCGTGCTGGGCGCTGCGCTCGCCGCCGCCGGCCACGACGTGGTCGCCGCCGCGGGCCTGTCCGCCGCCTCCGCCGAACGGGCCGCCCGCCTCCTGCCCGGCGTCCCCCTGCTGCCCACCGACGAGGTGGTGGCCGCCAGCGACCTGGTCGTCCTGGCCGTGCCCGACGACACCCTGCCCGGCCTGGTGGCCGGCCTCGCCGAGACCGGTGTCTGGCGCCGCGGCCAGCTGGCCTTCCACACCTCCGGCGCGCACGGCCTGGCCGTGCTGGCCCCCGCCGAGCAGGCCGCGGTGCTGAGCCTGGCGCTGCACCCGGCCATGACGTTCTCCGGCGGCGCGGAGGACCTGGACCGGCTCGTGGGCACCCCGTTCGGCGTCACCAGCCGCCCCGAGCACCGGGCGGTCGCCGAGACCCTGGTGCTGGAGGCCGGCGGCGAGCCGTTCTGGGTCGCCGAGGCCGACCGCACGCTCTACCACGCGGCCCTGGTCACCGGGGCCAACCACCTGGTCACCCTGGTCGCCGAGGCCGCCGACCTGCTGCGCACCGCCGGCGTCGAGGACCCCGCCCGGGTGCTGGGCCCGCTGCTGAGCGCCGCGCTGGACAACGGACTGCGCCGCGGGGACGCCGGGCTCACCGGCCCGGTCAGCCGCGGTGACGTCGGCACCGTCGCGGGGCACCTGGCCGCGCTGGCCGACCGGGCGCCCGACGCCGTCGGTGCCTACGTCGCGATGGCCCGCCGCACCACCGAGCGGGCCCGGGCTGCCGGGCGGCTCAAGGCGCACGAGGCCGCCCCGCTCACCGAGCTGCTGGACGCCACCGAGGTGTCCCGGTGACCGGCCGCGGGACCGGTGTCGCCGTCGCCGAGACCGTGGCCGACCTGCGCAAGCTGGTCGCCGACCTGCCCGGTCCGGTCGTCCTGGTGCCGACCATGGGCGCGCTGCACGAGGGTCACCGCACGCTGGTCCGGCACGCCCGCACGCTGGGCGGCAGCGTCGTGGTCTCGGTCTTCGTCAACCCCACCCAGTTCGGGCCCGGCGAGGACTTCGACCGCTACCCCCGCACCTGGGACGCCGACCTCGCCGCCCTGGCCGAGGAGGGCGCCGACGTCGTGTTCCACCCCGGCGTCGGGGACGTGTACCCCGACGGCGCGCTGGGGGTGACCGTGCACCCGGGCCCGCTGGGCGACGTCCTGGAGGGCGCCGTCCGTCCCGGCCACTTCGCCGGCGTGCTCACCGTCGTGGCCACGCTCTTCGGCCTGGTGCGCCCGGACGTCGCGGTGTTCGGCGAGAAGGACTACCAGCAGCTGACGCTCATCCGCGCGATGGCCCGCGAGCTGGCGCTCGGCGTCCAGGTCGTGGGCGCGCCCACCGTCCGTGAGGACGACGGGATGGCGCTGTCCTCCCGCAACCGGTTCCTCACCCCGGACCAGCGCGCCACCGCCGCAGCGCTCTCGGCCGCGCTGCGGGCCGGGGCCGCCGCCGGTCGGGAGGGCCCGGACGCCGTGCTGGCCGCCGCGCACGCCGTCCTGGCGGAGGAGCCCTCCCTGGTGCTGGACTACCTCGAGCTCACCGACCCCGACCTCGGCCCGGCGCCCACGGTCGGCCCGGCCCGACTGCTGGTCGCCGCGCGCGCCGGCAGCACCCGACTGATCGACAACACCCCTCTCGCCCTGGAGGCCGCACGGTGATGCGCACGATGCTCAAGTCCAAGATCCACCGCGCCACGGTGACCCAGGCCGACCTGCACTACGTCGGCTCGGTCACCGTCGACGAGGACCTGATGGACGCCGCCGACCTGCTGGCCGGCGAGCAGGTGGCGATCGTCGACGTCACCAACGGGGCCCGGCTGGAGACCTACGTGATCCCCGGTCAGCGCGGTTCCGGCGTGCTGGGCATCAACGGCGCCGCCGCGCACCTGGTGCACCCCGGTGACCTGGTCATCCTGATCAGCTACGGGCTGATGGACTCCGCGGACGCCAAGGCGTACCTGCCCACCGTCGTGCACGTCGACGCCGACAACCGGGTCGTCGACCTGGGCAGCGACCCCGCCACCCCGCCCCCCGGCGTCGCCGGCAACGACCTCGTCCGCGGGGACGACGTCACCCAGACCCTCCAGCGGTGACGCTGTCCGCGGCAGCTCCCGTCGCCTCCGGTCCGGCCATCCCGACGGGCCTGCCGCTGCGGCTGGCCGCTCCGCAGCCGGGCTGGGAGCTGACCGCGGACGTCTGCGTCGTCGGGTCCGGCGTCGCCGGGCTGTGCGTCGCGCTGCACGCCCGGGCCGCCGGGCTGTCGGTCGCCGTCGTCACCAAGGTCGAGGTGGACGACGGCTCCACCCGCTGGGCGCAGGGTGGGATCGCCGCCGTGCTCGCCGACACCGACTCCCCGGCCGCGCACGCCGCGGACACCGAGACCGCCGGCGTCGGGCTGTGCGAGCCGGCGGCCGTGCAGGCCCTGGTGACCGAGGGCCCGGACCGGCTGCGCCAGCTGATCAGCTGGGGCGCCGCCTTCGACCGGGGCGCCGACGGCCACCTGCTCCTCACCCGCGAGGGCGGGCACCACGCCGACCGGATCGTGCACGCCGGCGGGGACGCGACCGGGGCCGAGGTGCAGCGCGCGCTGCACGCGGCGGTCACCGCCGACCCGGGCATCACCCTCGTCGAGCACGCCATGGTGCTGGACCTGGTCACCGACGGCGCCGGCCGCGCCGCCGGGGTCACCCTGCACGTGCTGGGC
The DNA here is from genome assembly GCF_001424485.1 of Modestobacter sp. Leaf380. GTDB lineage: Bacteria > Actinomycetota > Actinomycetes > Mycobacteriales > Geodermatophilaceae > Klenkia. The sequence goes on along the minus strand of NZ_LMQC01000012.1, from coordinate 483,997 downwards.
GAGGGCACCGCGGACGGCGTGGGCGCCGTCCGGTCCCGCGCGGTGGTGCTGGCCACCGGTGGGATGGGCCAGGTCTACGCCGCGACGACGAACCCCAGCGTCTCCACCGGGGACGGCGTGGCCCTGGGCCTGCGGGCCGGTGCGGTGGCCACCGACCTGGAGTTCGTCCAGTTCCACCCCACCGCGCTCTACCTGGGCCCGGACTCCCGCGGCCAGCAGCCGCTGGTCAGCGAGGCCCTGCGCGGGGAGGGTGCGCTGCTGCGCGACGCCGCGGGGGAGCGGTTCATGGTCGGCGTGCACCCGCTGGCCGAGCTGGCCCCGCGCGACGTGGTCGCCAAGGCGATCACCCGGGTGCAGCTGCGCGACGGCACCGACCACGTGTTCCTCGACGCCCGGCACGTCGCGGGCCTGGCCGAGCGGTTCCCCACGATCGTCGCGCGCTGCCGTGAGGCCGGCATCGACCCGGTCACCGAGCTCGTCCCGGTCACCCCGGCCGCGCACTACGCCTCCGGCGGCCTGGCCACCGACCTCACCGGCCGCACGACGGTCCCGGGCCTCTACGCGTGCGGTGAGGTCGCCTGCACCGGCGTGCACGGGGCGAACCGGCTGGCCTCGAACTCACTGCTGGAGGGCCTGGTGTTCGCCGGCCGCATCGGTGCCGCACTGGCCGCCGAGCTGCCCGTGCCCGAGGCGGTGCCCGAGCAGGTCGCGCACCGGGACGGACTGCTGGACCCGGCCGCCCGCACCCCGCTCACCGCCACCATGTCCGCCCGGGTCGGCGCGCTGCGCAGCGGCGCCGGGCTGACCGCCGCCGCCGGCGAGCTCGCCGCGCTGGCCGGCCTGCTCGGCGAGGCCGAACCCGGCGTCCCCGGGTGGGAGGCCACCGACCTGCTCACCGTCGCCACCGCGCTCACCGCCGCCGCCGGCGCCCGCGAGGAGACCCGCGGCTGCCACTGGCGTGAGGACCACCCCGACGCCGAAGACGCCTGGGCGGTGCACCTGGACGTGCGGCTGACCCGCGACGGCGCCCTGCAGCTGACCCCCCGCCCCGTCGGCACGCCCCCCGAGGTGACCTGGTGACCGTCCCCGCGACCCGACCCGACCCGCGCGACCTCACCGGCACCGGCCTGGACGAGGCCTGGGTCACCGAACTCGTCGAGCGCACGCTGGCCGAGGACCTCACCGGCGGCACGCCCCTGCCGCACGCCCCCGACCAGGCCGTCGCCCACGACGTCACCAGTGCCGCGACCGTGCCGGCCACCCAGCGCGGGACCGCCGACCTGGTCGCCCGCGCCGACGGCGTCGTCGCCGGGCTGCCGGTCGCCGCACGGGTGTTCGGCCGGTTGTCGCCGTCCGCGACGATCGTCGCCGGGGCCGCCGACGGCGACCGGGTGCGCCGCGGCGACGTGCTGCTCACCGTCTCAGGGCACGTGCGCGCCCTGCTGGCCGCCGAGCGGTCCGCGTTGAACATCGCCAGCCGGGCCTCGGGCATCGCCACCGCCACCCGCGCCTGGGTGGACGCCGTGGCCGGCACCGGGGCCGTCGTGCTCGACACCCGCAAGACCACCCCGGGACTGCGCGCGCTGGAGAAGTACGCGGTCCGCTGCGGCGGGGGCTCGAACAAGCGGATGGGCCTCTACGACGTCGCCATGGTCAAGGACAACCACGTCGCCGCCGCGGGCTCCGTGGCCGCCGCCGTGGCCGCCGTCCGGGAGCGGGCACCGCGGGTGACCGTCCAGGTCGAGGCCGACACCGTCGCCCAGGCCGTCGAGGCCGTCGAGGCCGGCGCGGACTTCCTGCTGCTGGACAACATGTCCCCCGACGTCCTGCGCGAGGCCGTCGCCGCCGTCGCCGGGCGCGCCGAGACCGAGGCCACCGGCGGGCTCACCCTCGCCGTGGCCCGCGAGGTCGCCGAGACCGGCGTGGACTACCTGTCCGTCGGCGCGCTCACCCACAGCTCGCCGATCCTGGACCTCGCCCTGGACCTGCGGACGCACTGATGCTGCTCACCGTCGACGTCGGCAACAGCCACACCGTCCTGGCCGTCTTCGACGGCGACACGGTGGCCGGCTGCTGGCGGGTCCGCACCCAGCCGCGGGCCACCGCCGACGAGGTCCAGCTGCTGTGGCGCGGGCTGCTGCGCGACACCGACGTCACCGGCGTCGCCGCCTGCTCCACGGTGCCCCAGCTGCTGCCCACCCTGCGCCAGCTCACCGACCGGCTCGACGTCCCCGTCACCCTCATCGGGCCCGGGGTGCGCACCGGCGTCCCACTGCACGTGGACAACCCCCGCGAGGTCGGCGCCGACCGGGTGGTCACCGCGCTGGCCGCGCACGAGTTCTACGGCCGTCGACCCGACGGCACCGGCCGACCGGTCGTCGTCGTGGACTTCGGCACCTCCACCACCGTGGACGCCGTCGGCCCGACGGGTGCCTTCCTCGGCGGCGCCATCGCCCCCGGCGTCGAGGTCTCCCTGGACGCGCTGGCCTCGCGGGCCGCCCAGCTGCGCTCGGTCGAGCTGACCGTGCCCGCCCAGGCCATCGGCAAGAACACCGTCGCAGCGCTGCAGTCCGGCGTGGTGCTCGGGTTCGCCGGCCTGGTCGACGGGCTCGTCACCCGGATCGCCGGGGAACTGGTCGCCTCCTACGGCGCCGCGCCGCTCGTCGTCGCCACCGGGGGGCTGCACCCGTTGGTGGTCGACAGCTGTCGCTCCATCGGCGAGCGCGAGCCCGACCTCACCGTGCACGGGCTCCGGCTGGCGCACGAGCGCCACCAGCGGGGCGTGCGCTGAGCCACCGCCGTCCCGGTCCGTAGGCTCACCCGGGTGACCGTGGAACCACCTGAAGCGCCCGACGACGAGCTCCCCGAGCAGCTGCGCGTCCGCCGCGCGAAGCTGGACCGGTTGCGCGAGTCCGGCATCGACCCCTACCCGGTCAGCGTGGCCCGCACGACCTCGCTGGCCGCGGTCCGCGAGGCCAACCCGGACCTGGACGCCGACGTCATGACCGGCACGCAGGTCGGCGTCACCGGGCGGGTCATCTTCAGCCGCAACACCGGCAAGCTGTGCTTCGCCACGCTGCGCGAGGGCGGCACCGAGCTGCAGGTCATGCTCTCCCGCGACCGGGTGGGCGAGGAGTCCCTGGCCGCCTGGAAGTCCGACGTCGACCTCGGGGACCACGTGCTGGTCACCGGCGAGGTGGGCACCTCCCGCCGCGGCGAGCTCTCGGTCTTCGCCGACAGCTGGCAGCTGGCCTCCAAGGCGCTGCGCCCGCTCCCGGTCGCGCACAAGCCGATGAGCGAGGAGCTGCGGGTCCGCCGTCGCTACGTCGACCTCATCGTCCGCGAGGAGGCCCAGCGGGTGGTGCACCAGCGCGCCGCGGTGAACGCCGCCGTGCGCGCCGGGCTGACCGCCCGCGGCTACCTCGAGGTCGAGACGCCGATGCTGCAGGTCGTGCACGGCGGGGCTGCCGCGCGCCCGTTCCGCACGCACATGAACGCCTTCGACCTGGACCTGTACCTGCGGATCGCGCCCGAGCTCTTCCTCAAGCGCTGCATCGTCGGCGGCCTGGACCGGGTCTTCGAGATCAACCGGAACTTCCGCAACGAGGGTGCCGACAGCTCGCACTCCCCGGAGTTCGCGATGCTGGAGTTCTACGAGGCGCACGCGGACTACCAGGACATGGCGACGACGACGCGCGAGCTCGTGCAGGACGCCTGTGCGGCGTTGTTCGGCGACCACACCGCGCGGCACCACGACGGCACCGAGGTGGACCTGTCCGGCGTCTGGCCGCAGGTGTCGCTGTACGGCGTCACCTCCGAGGCGGTGGGGGAGGAGATCACCCCGCAGACGCCGGTGGAGACCCTCCGGGCGATCGCCGAGCGGCACGAGGTCGGCGTCGACCCGGCCTGGGGTGCGGGCAAGCTGGTCGAGGAGCTCTTCGAGGCCCTCGTCCAGGACAGCCTGCAGGCCCCGACGTTCGTCGTGGACTACCCCACCGAGACCTCGCCGCTGACGCGGGCGCACCGCTCGGTGGAGGGCGTCGCGGAGAAGTGGGACCTCTACATCGGCGGCATCGAGCGCGGCACCGGGTACTCCGAGCTCGTGGACCCCGTGGTGCAGCGCGAGCGCTTCACCGCCCAGGCGCTGCTGGCCGCCGCCGGCGACCCCGAGGCCATGGTGCTCGACGAGGACTTCCTCGAGGCCCTGGAGTACGGGATGCCCCCCACCGGTGGTGTGGGAATGGGGATGGACCGTTTGATGATGACGCTCACGGGTCTCGGAATCCGGGAGACGATCCTGTTCCCACTCGTGCGCCCCATCACTTCTTAGCCCATTCTGCCCCCATGGGGTCGGCCTTTCTCGGGAATGGGCCGGCGGATTGGCTCGGAACGCGTACGCCGTGGTGCAATGAATTCGTCGCCGAGAATGGCGACGAGATCCACGGCCGCACGGGGGCCAGCGACAGGAATGGGAAACGAGATGGCTCGCAAGGTCCAGGTGATCCTCAGTGACGACCTCGACGACGACACCCCCGCCGATGAGACGGTGACGTTCTCACTCGACGGGACGACGTACGAGATCGACCTCTCCGAGAAGAACGCCGGCGAGATGCGGGACGTCTTCGCGAAGTACGTCGACGCCGCCCGCAAGGTGAGCAGCCGCGGCACCCGCGCCTCCGGTGCCGGCCGTTCCAAGGCCACCGGTGGCGGCGGCGGGGGTCGGATGGACCGCGAGCAGGCCGGCGCCATCCGCGACTGGGCCCGCAAGAACGGCCACGAGGTCAGTGACCGCGGGCGCATCCCCGGCACCGTCGTGGACGCCTACGAAGCAGCGCACTGAAGGAGGACCCCCCCCGCCCCCGGCCCGCGCCCCGCGCGGACCGGGACCGGGCGAGGGGGTCCTCCCGGCACGTGGCGTGCCCGGTCCCCGGTGGGGGCCGGGCCGTCGTGCTGAGCGGGGTCTGTTCGCTCTGGGCGTGACGGCGGCGGAACACCGCCCCGGCACCGGCAGTTGTGCAGGGCAGGAACGGGGAGGACGGGCTGTGCACGAGCGCGGCCACCCCCGCATCCGGGACTACAGTGGAACGACCGGTGCCCGTTCATCGGAGACAGTCGCCGACGACGTCGGTCAGCACGACCCCGCGAGGGGAGCAGCACCGCACGTCCGAGCCGGTCAGAGGGGAAGCAGCAGATGTTCGAACGGTTCACCGACCGAGCCCGTCGGGTGGTCGTCCTGGCACAGGAAGAAGCCAGGATGCTCAACCACAACTACATCGGCACCGAGCACATCCTCCTGGGCCTGATCCACGAGGGTGAGGGCGTCGCCGCCAAGGCGCTGGAGTCCCTGGGCATCTCGCTCGAGGGCGTCCGGCAGCAGGTCGAGGAGATCATCGGGCAGGGCCAGCAGGCCCCCTCCGGGCACATCCCCTTCACCCCGCGCGCCAAGAAGGTCCTCGAGCTGTCGCTGCGCGAGGCGCTGCAGCTGGGCCACAACTACATCGGCACCGAGCACATCCTGCTGGGCCTCATCCGTGAGGGCGAGGGCGTCGCCGCCCAGGTCCTGGTGAAGCTGGGCGCCGACCTCAACCGGGTCCGCCAGCAGGTGATCCAGCTGCTCTCGGGGTACCAGGGCAAGGAGCCGGCCGCTGCCGGCGGCCCCGCCGAGGGCACCCCGTCGACCTCGCTGGTCCTCGACCAGTTCGGCCGCAACCTGACCCAGGCCGCCCGCGACGGCAAGCTGGACCCGGTCATCGGCCGGGCCAAGGAGATCGAGCGGGTCATGCAGGTCCTCTCGCGTCGCACCAAGAACAACCCGGTGCTGATCGGCGAGCCCGGCGTCGGCAAGACCGCCGCCGTCGAGGGCCTCGCGCAGGCCATCGTCAAGGGCGAGGTGCCCGAGACGCTGAAGGACAAGCAGCTCTACACCCTCGACCTGGGTGCGCTCGTCGCCGGTTCCCGCTACCGCGGTGACTTCGAGGAGCGGCTCAAGAAGGTCCTCAAGGAGATCCGCACCCGCGGGGACATCATCCTGTTCATCGACGAGATCCACACCCTCGTCGGGGCCGGTGCCGCCGAGGGCGCGATCGACGCGGCCAGCATCCTCAAGCCGATGCTCGCCCGCGGTGAGCTGCAGACCATCGGTGCCACCACGCTGGACGAGTACCGCAAGCACCTGGAGAAGGACGCCGCCCTCGAGCGCCGCTTCCAGCCCATCCAGGTGAGCGAGCCGACGCTGGCGCACACCATCGAGATCCTCAAGGGCCTGCGGGACCGCTACGAGGCCCACCACCGGATCAGCATCACCGACAGCGCGCTCGTCGCGGCTGCCACGCTGGCCGACCGGTACATCTCCGACCGCTTCCTGCCCGACAAGGCGATCGACCTGATCGACGAGGCCGGCGCGCGCATGCGCATCAAGCGGATGACCGCCCCGCCGGACCTGCGCGAGTTCGACGACCGGATCTCGGCCATCCGCCGGGAGAAGGAGTCCGCGATCGACGCGCAGGACTTCGAGAAGGCAGCCAACCTCCGCGACAAGGAGAAGCAGCTGCTGGGCGAGAAGGCCGAGCGCGAGAAGCAGTGGAAGGCCGGCGACATGGACGTCGTCGCCGAGGTCGACGACGAGCAGATCGCCGAGGTCCTGGCGAACTGGACGGGCATCCCGGTCTTCAAGCTGACCGAGGAGGAGACCACTCGTCTGCTCAAGATGGAGGACGAGCTCCACAAGCGGATCATCGGCCAGGAAGAGGCCATCAAGAGCGTCAGCCAGGCCATCCGGCGCACGCGTGCGGGCCTCAAGGACCCGCGCCGTCCCGGCGGTTCCTTCATCTTCGCCGGCCCCTCGGGTGTCGGTAAGACGGAGCTGGCCAAGACGCTGGCGAACTTCCTCTTCGGCGACGACGACGCGCTCATCCAGATCGACATGAGCGAGTACCACGACCGTTTCACGGTCTCTCGTCTCGTCGGTGCCCCTCCCGGCTACGTCGGTTACGACGAGGGTGGCCAGCTGACCGAGAAGGTGCGGCGCAAGCCGTTCTCGGTGGTCCTCTTCGACGAGATCGAGAAGGCGCACGCCGATGTCTTCAACACGCTGCTGCAGGTGCTGGAGGACGGTCGTCTCACCGACGGTCAGGGCCGGATCGTGGACTTCAAGAACACGATCCTGATCCTCACCACGAACCTGGGTACCCGCGACATCTCCAAGGCCGTGGGTCTGGGCTTCCAGGTGGGCAACGACGACCAGAGCAACTACGAGCGGATGAAGCTCAAGGTCAACGAAGAGCTGAAGACGCACTTCCGGCCCGAGTTCCTCAACCGCATCGACGACATCGTCGTGTTCCACCAGCTCACCGAGAGCGAGATCGTGCACATCGTCGATCTCATGCTCACCCGGGTCGAGGGCCAGCTGTCCAACAAGGACATGGCACTGGAGGTCACCCCGGCGGCCAAGAAGCTGCTCGGTGCCCGCGGCTTCGACCCCGTGCTCGGTGCGCGCCCGCTGCGTCGCACCATCCAGCGCGAGATCGAGGACGCCCTCAGCGAGAAGATCCTCTACGGCGAGCTGGCCCCCGGCCAGATCATCGTGGTGGACGTGGAGGAGAACGCCGACCCCACCAAGTCGACGTTCACCTTCCGCGGCGAGGCCAAGCCGATCGACCTCCCCGACACCCCGCCGGTCTCCCTCGCGGGCGCCGACGGCGACGACGAGGGGCCGGTGGCCGCGGCCGAGTGACCGCAGCCTGATCGACCCGCACCACCGGCGAGGGCCGTCACCCGCACCAGCGGGTGGCGGCCTTCGCCGCGTGCGGCCGCCCTCAGGAGGGCAGGGCGAACCGGTCGTCCTCGGTCTGCACGACCAGGCCGTCGACCAGCAGGGAGTCCAGGCACCGGGAGCGCTGCACGGCGTCGGTCCACACGGCGTCGAGCTCGGCCGCCTCCACCGGGTGGTCGGCCCCGCGCAGCACGTCCAGCAGCCGTCCACGCACCTGACGGTCCGTGCCGGCGAAGCCCTGCACCCGGCGCGGGGGTCCCTCGTGGGCCGGGGAGCCGGCCAGCCGCCAGGCGCAGACGGTGCGCACCGGGCACGCCGCACAGCGCGGCGTGCGGGCCACGCACACCAGCGCCCCCAGCTCCATCACCGCCACCGAGAACCGGACCGCGCGGTCGTGGTCCGCCGGGGCCAGTGCGGCGATGTCGGTCAGGTCCGACGAGCGCGCCGGCAAGGCCTCGGCGCGGCCGTGCACCAGCCGGGCGACCACGCGCCGGACGTTGGTGTCCACCACCGGCTGGCGCTGCCCGTAGCCGAAGCAGGTCACCGCACGTGCGGTGTAGGTGCCGATGCCGGGCAGCGACTCCAGCACCGCCACGTCGTCGGGCACCACGTTGTGGTGGTCGGTGGCGATCGCCGCGGCCGCGGCCTGCAGCCGCAGGGCACGACGGGGGTAACCCAGCTTCCCCCAGGCCCGGATCACGTCCCCGGGGGACGCCGCCGCCAGGTCGGCGGGTGTCGGCCAGCGCGCCAGCCAGGCCCGCCAGGCCGGCTCGACCCGGGCGACCGGGGTCTGCTGCAGCATCACCTCGCTGACCAGCACAGCCCACGCGTCCACGCCCGGCTGCCGCCACGGCAGGTCCCGGGCCGCGGTGGCGTACCAGTCGACCACCAGGTCCCCGGCCGGGGCGTCGACGGGGTCGGTCGTGGGGGAGGGGCTCACGGGCAGCCAGTCTCCCAGCCTCCGGTGTCCGGTGGTGTCGGCCCCAGGGGGTCGCAGGGGGTCGCAGGGAGTCTCAGCCGCCGTAGGGCGCGGTCGCTGCGACCTCGTGCACCGTGATGGTCGGCTCGCCGGTCAGCAGCGCCGGGAGGGCGCCGAGCAGCTCGGCGAGCTCGGGGGTGCCCATGTGCCGGTCCAGGTCCTCCCGGGAGTCCCAGGTCTCCACCGAGACGAAGGAGTTGGGGTCCTCCAGGTCGGTGTGGAAGGCGTAACCGGTGTTGCCCTGCTCGTGGCGGGAGGCACGGGCTGCGGCCACCAGGTGGCCGACCAGGGTGTCGCGCGTGTCGGGGCGGGACTGGGCCCGGGCGATGACGAGGATCATGGCCGCACGGTCGCACGTGACCGGCGACACCACCAGTGCGTGGATCCCGACCGCCGCACCGTCGTGCAGACAGCAGGGTCCCGGCGAGCCGCTCGGGCCCGGCCCGGTCCGCGGGTTAACGTCACCGACGTGCTGCACCCGGTCGGCGAGCTCCCCGCCGTCGTCTACTGGCGACGACGTGCGTTGCTCATCGGGCTCCTGCTCGCCGTCGTCGTGGGCGGTGGCTGGGTCGGGGTGTCCGCGGTCGCCGGCGGTGGTGGGACGACCCCGGTCGCGGCCGGGCCGAGCAGCTCGGACGAGCCCGTCGCGGCCCCCTCCCTGGAGCAGGTCGTGCCCTCGCTGGCCGCGGTCGAGACCCCCACCATGCCGTCGGAGACCCCTGAGCCCACGCCCGAGCCCGCACCCGCCCCCGCACCCACCCCTGGCGCCCCGGTGTTCACCGAGGGCCAGGCCTGCAGCGATGCCATGGTCGCGGTGACGGTGGTGCCGGAGCCCGCGCAGGCGCCCGTGGGCAGCAAGCCGACCTTCACCCTCGTGGTCACCAACACCTCACCGGTGTCGTGCACCCGCACCCTGGACGCCGGCCTGCGCGAGGTCGTCCTCGTCGACGGCGCCGGCACCCGGCTGTGGGGCAGCAACGACTGCTTCCCGGAGACCAGCAGCGACACCCGCACCCTGGCGGCGGGTCAGGCGGTGTCCTTCCCGGTCCTGTGGGGCGGGCTGACCAGCAACCCCGGTTGCACGGCCGCGCGAGTCAACCCCGCCGCCGGGAGCTACCAGGTGCAGGGTCGGGTCGACACCGCGGTCGGCGCCCCCACGCCCTTCACCCTGGTCTGACCGGCCCGCGGGACGGGCCCGGTCAGCTGTAGCGGTCGAGGATCGAGGTCTCGGCGAGGCGGGAGAGCCCCTCGCGGATGCCGCGGGCGCGGGCCTCGCCGACGCCCTCGACGGAGAGCAGGTCCTCGATGGTGGCGGCCAGCAGCTTCTGCAGGCCGCCGAAGTGGGTGACCAGCCGGTCGATGATGCCGGCGGGCAGCCGCGGCACCCGGGCCAGCAACCGGTAGCCCCGCGGGCTGACCGGGGAGTCCAGCGCGTCCGGGGACGTCGGCAGGCCGTAGCAGCGGGCCACCGCCGACAGGTCAAGCAGCTCGGTGGCAGTCAGGGCGCGCAGGTCGATGAGGACCTCCTCGCCCTCAGGGGTGCGCCGACCGTCGGTGGGCAGGTAGTCGCGGACCAGCAGGCCGCGGTCCTCCTCGACACCGGCGAGCATCTCGTCCAGCTGCAGGGCCAGCAGCCGACCGTCGGTGCCGAGCTCGATGACGAAGCCCTCGATCTCGTCGGCGATGCGGCGGACCATCTCCAGGCGCTGGCTGACGCTCATCGCGTCGCGCACCGTCACCAGGTCCTCGATCTCCAGCGCGGACAGCGTGCTGGCGACCTCGTCCAGGCGGAGCTTGTAGCGCTCCAGGGCGGCGAGGGCCTGGTTCGCCCGGGCCAGGATCGTCGTCGGGTGCTCCAGCGTGTACCGCCGGCCCGCCACGTAGACGGAGATGATGTGCATCGACTGGCTGACCGACAGGACCGGGAACCCGGTCTGCAGGGCGACCCGCTCGGCGGTGCGGTGCCGGGTGCCCGACTCCTCGGTGGGGATGGTCGGGTCGGGCATCAGGTGCACGCCGGCCCGGACGATCCGGGTGCCGTCGTAGGAGACGATCACCGCGCCGTCCATCTTGGCCAGCTCGCGCAGCCGGGTGGCCGACAGGGCCACGTCCAGGGCGAAACCACCGGTGCACAGCGACTCGACCACCCGGTCCGAGCCGAGCACGACCAGGGCCCCGGTGCGACCGGCCAGGATCCGCTCGAGGCCGTCCCGCAGCGCGGTGCCCGGGGCGATCCGGCCCAGGAGCTCGCGCAGCGCGAGATCCGGGTCCACAGCGGGGTGCACGGTCGCTCCTTGCTCTCGGTGGTGCGTCGGCTGAGTCTAGGTGACGCCTGCGGGACGGGCGCCGCGTCGGTCCCGGTGGGGGCGGGGCTGGGGCCCCGGCCGGGCGTCGGAGCGGTTCCTCAGAAGAGCCGGCCGAAGAGCGCGCCCAGGTCGGGCACCTCGACCAGCCGCATCCCGGGGGGCGCCTGGCCGGCGTCCGGCGGGACCAGGGCCACGGTGTAGCCCTGCCGGGCGGCCTCGGCCAGCCGCCGGCCGGTGCCACCGACCCGTCGGATCTCCCCGGACAGCCCGACCTCGCCCAGGGCCACGATGCCGTTGGGCAGCGGGCGGTCCTTGGCGGCGGAGGCGATGGCGAGGGCCAGGGCCATGTCGGCGGCGGGCTCGGTGATCTTCACCCCGCCGACCGAGGCGGCGAACACGTCGGCGTCGGCCAGCCGGACCCCGCCCCGCCGCTCGACCACGGCGTTGATCATCGCGACCCGCTGGGGGTCCAGGCCGCTGACCGCCCGCCGGGGCGACCCGCCCCCCGACGGCGCGACGAGGGACTGCACCTCGGCCAGCAGCGGTCGACTGCCCTCCATCGTCACGGTGACGCTGCTGCCGGCCACCGGGGCGGACCGCTTGGAGACGAACAGGTGGGAGGGGTCGGGGACCCCGACGACACCGGCGTCGCCGATCTCGAAGCAGCCGATCTCGTCGGCCGGGCCGAACCGGTTCTTGGTAGCCCGGACCATCCGGAGCGTCGAGTGCCGCTCGCCGTCGAAGCTGATCACCACGTCCACCAGGTGCTCCAGGGCCCGCGGCCCGGCGATGGCGCCGTCCTTGGTGACGTGCCCGACCAGGATCACCGTCATCCCGCGTGCCTTGGCGATGCCGGTCAGCGCGGAGGCGACCGCGCGCACCTGGGTGGCGCCGCCGTCGGTGCCGTCGACGGCGGGGGAGCGGACGGTCTGCACCGAGTCCAGCACCAGCAGCGTGGGGTTGACGTCCTCCACGTGGGAGAGGACCGCCGACAGCTCGGTCTCCGCCGCGAGGTACAGGTCGTCGTGCAGGGCGCCGATCCGTTCGGCCCGCAGCCGCACCTGGGCGGCGGACTCCTCGCCGGAGACCACCAGCGTCGGGCCGTTGCCGGCCGCGACGCGGTGGGCGACCTCGAGCAGCAGGGTGGACTTGCCCACCCCGGGCTCACCGGCCACCAGCAGCACCGCACCGGGCACCAGACCACCGCCGAGCACCCGGTCGAACTCGTCGATCCCGGTGGGCACCGCCCGGGCGCCGGCCAGCTCGACCTGTGCGATGGGGCGGGCCCGGCTGGTCACCGGGCCGGCGGACACCGCTCGCAAGCCGGAGGTGGCGACCCCGCCGACCTCGGACAGCGTGCCCCAGGCCTGGCACTCCGGGCAGCGCCCGACCCACTTGGCCGAGGCGAAACCGCACTCGGTGCACCGGTGGGCGGGGCGGGACTTCACGGTCGTCGGCGGCACGGGGACATCGTGCCCCCGGGGTACGACAGAACCGGTGGAGGGAGGGTTACTCCTCGCCGCCGTGGAAGTCGAAGCCCTCGCCGCGGGGCAGGTCCAGCGACGGGGTGCCGATGAGCACGGGCAGGGTGACCTCACCGGCGTCCTGGAAGGTCATCGTGACCTCGAGCGACTGGCCGGGGGTGAGCTCCTCGGTCAGCCCGACCAGGGTGACGGTGGGCCCGCCCTCGCCGACGTAGACGTTCTGCCCGGCCGGGACGGTGATCTCGGTGGGCGCCTCCTCCTCGGAGGTGGGGTCGACGATCTCGACGGACTCGAAGCCCTCGCCGGAGATGTCGGTGAGCACGTCGTCGGCGGTGCCGGAGTTGGCGATCGCGACGAGCAGCCGGGCGTCGCCGCCGGACTCGTACAGGCCCGACTGCGGGTAGGCGGTGCTCGCCGTCCGCAGGTGAATGTCACCCACGTTGGCCTGCCCACCGCGGATGTCGCGGTCCTGGGTGGCCGTCTGGGCGACCTGGCCGGCGCTGCACGCCGAGAGGACCGCGGGGGACAGCACGAGCACACCGGTCGTTACGGCGCGCAGGACGCGGTTCACGGCGGGGGACCTCCAGGGGCTCACGGCAGCCGGACGTCGGCGGCTCGAGTCGCGTCAAGACTATCGGTCTGCCCACGATGCGCGCGGGGAGGTGAGGCGTGTGGCCGAGCACGTGCAGGACAGCAGGACCGACGCCGTGGACGACCCGGCGACGGCGGACTTCCCGGAGCGGGCGCCGGGGACCCGGCGGTGGCTGTTCGCCGACCAGCTGGGACCCCACTTCCTGGACGACCCGCACCAGCCGGTGCTCCTGGTGGAGTCCCGGGCGGTGTTCCGGCGTCGGCGGTTCCACCGGCAGAAGGCGCACCTGGTGCTGTCGGCACTGCGGCACCGGGCCGCCGAGCTCGGCGACCAGGCGGTCTTCCTGCAGACCGACACCTACGCGCAGGCCCTGGACCAGGTCGAGGGCCCGCTGTCGGTCTGTGCGCCGACGACCTGGGGCGGGCGCGACTTCGTGCTGGGCCGCGACGACGTCCAGGTGCTGGCCGCGCGCGGCTTCGTCACCACCCAGGCCGACTTCGTGCGCTGGGCCGGTGGCCGGTCCAACGGCCGCCGGGGCCGGTCGCTGCTGATGGAGGACTTCTACCGCGACGCCCGCCGCCGTCACGACGTCCTGATGGACGGCGCCGAGCCGGTCGGCGGCCGCTGGAACCTCGACGCCGACAACCGCGAGCCCCCGCCCGCCGACGGCCGGTCGCCGGCGCCGGCGCCGTGGATCCCGGTGGAGGACGAGATCGACGAGCAGGTCCGCGCCGACCTGGACCGCTGGGAGGCCGACGGCGACGTCTCCTTCGTCGGGGACGACGGCCCGCGGCTGTTCCCGGTCACCCGCCGGGAGACGCTCCACCGGCTGCGGGACTTCCTGGACCACCGGCTCGGGGTCTTCGGCCCGCACGAGGACGCGATGCTGGCGGAGGAGCCGTGGCTGGCGCACTCGCTGCTGTCCGCGCCGATGAACCTGGGCCTGGTGGACCCGCTGGAGGTCGTGCACCGCGCCGAGGCCGCCTACCGGGCGCCGGGTGCCGGTCTGCCGCTGAACTCCGTCGAGGGCTTCGTCCGCCAGGTGATGGGCTGGCGGGACTACGTGTGGCACCTCTACTGGTTCCTGGGCCGGGACTACCGGCACGGCAATGCGCTGTCCGCGCACCAGCCGGTGCCGGACTGGCTGGCCGAGCTGGACACCACCGACGTCGACGCCGCGTGCCTGTCCGGCGTCCTCACCGACCTGCGGCGGCGCGGCTGGGTGCACCACATCCCGCGGTTGATGGTGCTGGGCAACTACGCCCTGCAGCGCGGCATCGACCCGCTGGCGATGACCGACTGGTTCCACCGGCTCTTCGTGGACGGCTACGACTGGGTGATGGTGCCCAACGTCGTGGGGATGAGCCAGCACGCCGACGGCGGGGTGATGGCCACCAAGCCCTACGCCTCGGGCGGGGCCTACATCGACCGGATGAGCGACTACTGCGGCGGCTGTCGGTACGACCCCAAGAAGCGGCTGGGGGAGGACGCCTGCCCGTTCACCGCGGGCTACTGGGGGTTCCTGGACCGGGTGCGGCCGGCGCTGGCGGGCAACCAGCGGATGGCCCGTCCGCTGGCCGGACTGGACCGGCTCAAGGGCCGCGAGGAGGTCGTGGACCAGGAGCGCCGGCGGGGCACCGACCCGTTCTAGCGCAGGCTGCCGCCCCCGACGAGGAGCAGCACCACGTCGACCACGGTCAGCAGCATGACCGCGGGGAAGGCGAGCCGGCGGAACCGCTCGGTCCCGGCGAGACCGGCCACGGCCAGCGCCGGGACGGCGACGACCAGCGCCAGCCAGCCGACGACGCCGGGCGGGCCGGCGGGGCCGAGCACCAGCACCAGAGAGGCGCCGCCGAGCAGGGCCGCGGCGACCAGGGCCGAGACGGTGGCGCCGAGCCGGTGCGGCAGGCCGCGGACGCCGGTGGCGGCGTCGTCCTCCAGGTCGGGGGCCACGTTGGCCAGGTGGGCCGCGCCACCCAGCGCGGCCCCGGCGGCCACCAGCCACCAGGGTGCGGCCGGGGTGCCGGGGGCGGCGGCCACGACGCCCGCGGGCAGCAGCCCGAAGGCGACCAGGTAGGGCACCAGGGAGGCGGCGGTGCGCTTGAGCCCGGCGTTGTAGGCCCAGCCGCCGGCGACCACGCCCAGCAGGAGCAGTCCCGGTGCGGCGCCCAGGGCCAGGGAGAGCACCGCCGCGAGGACGACGGCCGCCAGCGCGGCCGCACGCAACCGCACCGGGGTGACCAGGCCCTGCACGGTGGGCTTGTCGGCCCGGGCGACGGCGGCGTCGCGCTCGGCGTCCAGCCAGTCGTTGCTCCAGCCGATCGAGGCCTGCCCGGCGAGGACGGCGGCGGTCACCAGGACGGTGCGGCCGGGTCCCACGCCGGCCGTGACGGCCAGCAGCGCGGCCACCGTGGTGACCGCCACGGTGGGCCCCAGGTGGGTCGCCAGCGCCATCGCGACGGCCACCCGGACCGCTCCCGGACGGGACTGCTCACCCTGCGCCTGCACACCCACCACCCCCTGTCAACCCCGGTCTGACCTGCGACAAGCCTCTGACCTGCATGTTTGGCAGGACCAACCAGTCCGCCCCTACCCGTCCCGTGGTATTCTGGGGTCAGCGAAAGGGGTCACACACACATGGGCTTCACTGTCGGCGAGACCGTCGTCTACCCGCACCACGGCGCAGCGCTCATCGAGGCGATCGAGCAGCGCACCGTGAAGGGGGTCGAGAAGGCCTACCTCGTGCTCAAGGTCGCCCAGGGCGACCTCACCGTACGAGTCCCGGCGGACAACGCCGAGATCGTGGGCGTCCGTGACGTCGTGGGACAGGAGGGCCTGGACAAGGTCTTCGAGGTCCTGCGCGCGCCGCACACCGAGGAACCGACCAACTGGTCGCGTCGCTACAAGGCCAACCTCGAGAAGCTGGCCTCCGGCGACGTGAACAAGGTGGCCGAGGTCGTCCGCGACCTGTGGCGCCGCGACAAGGACCGCGGTCTGTCCGCCGGGGAGAAGCGCATGCTCTCCAAGGCCCGCCAGATCCTGGTCAGCGAGCTCGCGCTCGCCGAGGGCACCAACGAGGACAAGGCCGAGATCCTGCTCGACGAGGTCCTCGCCAGCTGAACCACCCGCACCACCCACGACGGGCCCCCGACCACGCGGTCGGGGGCCCGTCGTGCGTCCGGGGTGCCGGCGGGCTGTCAGACTCCACCGCGTGCAGCTGCCGCTGGTCGGGATCGGTGTCGACGTCCACGCCCTGGAGGCGGGTCACCCGCTGTGGGTCGCCGGTCTGCACTGGCCCGACGCCGCGGCCGGGCTCGCCGGGCACTCCGACGGCGACGTCGTCGCGCACGCCGCCTGCGACGCGCTGCTGTCGGCGTCCGGGGTGGGCGACCTGGGCGGGGTGTTCGGCACCTCGCGACCGGAGTACGCCGGCGCCTCCGGGACCACCCTGCTCGTCGAGACGGCCCGGTTGGTGCGCGCCGCCGGCTTCGAGATCGGCAACGTCGCCGTCCAGCTGATCGGCAACACCCCGCGGATGAGCGGACGCCGGGACGAGGCGGTGGCCGTGCTCTCCGAGGCGTTGGGCGCCGTCGTCCGGCTGACCGCGACGACGACCGACGGTCTGGGCCTGACCGGCCGCGGTGAGGGCATCGCCGCCGTCGCGACCGCGCTCGTGGCGCCCACCGGCTGATCGCCGGAGAGCCTCAGGCCACGTGCTGGGTGCTGCTGCCGGCCCGGTCCTGGGTGAGGACGGCGCGAGCCAGGGGCTCGTCGCAGACCAGCACGTCGACCAGGCGGCCCCGCAGGGCACCCAGCACGGCGGCGGTCTTGACCCGGCCGCAGGCCACGCCCACGACGGTGGGGATCGCGGTGAGCTCTTCCAGCGTCACGCCCAGCACCCGGTCGTGCACGGCACCGAGCACCGGCCGGCCGTCCCGGTCGAAGTAGCGCGAGGCGATGTCGCCGACCGGCTGGGCGGCCCGCAGGTGGGCGGTGTCCGCGGCATCGAGGCCCAGGGAGGCCAGGACCGCGCCCGAGGACCCGTGCTCGGGGGCGCCGATGCCCACGACGGCGATGTCGGCGTCCCGGGCGCGGGCGAGGGCCTGGGCCACGGAGGCCTCCCCGGCCAGGGAGTCCCGGGCGTCGGCCGTGGTGAGCGTCGCGGGGGCGTGCAGGTACTGGTAGGTGGCCCCGAGGCGGGCGGCGAGCTCGCGGACCAGTTCGTGCCCGGAGACCTCGTTCTCCACCGCCGACTGGCCGCCGACCAGCTGGACCAGGTGGACGGCGTAGTCGCGGTCGGGGCTGGTCTGCCACACCATGGCCTGCAGCGCGCTGCCCCACGACAGCGCGACCGTCATCCCGTCGCGCAGCTCGTGCACGAGGTGGCGTCCGGCCTGGATGCCGACCTCGACCTGGGGGTTGCCCAGGCTGGTGCGCTGGGTGACGCGCACCGCCTGGAGGTCGAAGCGCTGGCGCAGCTGCTCCTCGAGGTCGCGGTCCCGGCCCGCCGGGTCGTTGATCCGGATCTCGACGATGCCCTGCTCGACGGCCGCGGCCAGCATCCGGGAGACGTTGCTGCGGCTGGTGCCCACCCGCTGGGCGACCTCGGCCTGGGACAGGTTCTCCACGTAGTACATCCGGGCAGCGGCGACCAGGGTCTCGGCGTCGCGCGGCGCTGGCACGGGGTGGTTCCTCTCGCTGGGGTGGACGGCGCTGCCGTCGAGGGGCAGATCACCGCCGATGGTGCCCCAGGTGGGGTGTCCGCGCCGGTGGTCGGACCCGGCGGGGACGGCGCGTCGGCCAGGGGGCGGCGGTGCCCCCTGGCCGACGGGCCGGGTCAGGCAGGGCCGACGGCACCCTCGGGACGCAGCGCCCGCACCAGGTCACCCGGGTGCTCGACGGTGGCGAGACGGTCGGCCAGCGCGGGGTCCTGCAGGGCCGCGATGACCTCCCCGAGTGCGGTGACCTGCTGGTCGGGGTCCTGCACCAGCAGCATGACGACGAGGCGGGCGGCGACCTCGCGGTCGCTGGACCCCATCTCGACGAACGTGACCGGCTCGGCCAGCAGGGCCACCACCGCGCCGGCGGAGACCACGTGACCCGCGTCGGTGTGCGGGATGGCGGACGGGACCGCGGTCGGCAGGCCCGTGGGGAACCGGCCCTCCCGTTCCACCACCGCGTCGGCGAACGTGTCGTGCACCCGGCCGGCCCGGTGGGCGTGCTCGGCCATCAGCCGGAGCAGCGCGGCCCGGTCGCTCACGGCCGGGTGCACCAGCACCAGGTCGTCGGTGAGCGTGCCGATCACGCAAAGGCCTGCTTCTCGGCGTTGGTCTCGGCGTCGGCCTGCCCGACGGCCTCGGCGAGGTCACGGCGGCGGACGACGCGGGCGATGACGACGGCCAGCACCAGCGAGGCAAGTGCGCCGACCAGGACCCCGATCGGGCCCAGGCTGCCGAGCCAGGTCAGCAGACCGGTGAGCGGGTTGGCGCCGTCCACCAGGGAGGAGATGCGGTCACCGCCCTGCTCGCTGCTGAAGCCGGACTCGCTGGCGACCTGGGTGAAGGTGCCGGAGATCGCGGTGGCGATGAAGAGGCCGCCGCCGATGACCAGCGCGCCACCGATCACCGAGCGGACGATGTTGCCGCGGAAGATCGGCACCATGATCGCGATGATGAAGGGGATCGTCGCGAGGTCGACCAGCGGCAGCACCTGGTTGCCCACCGGCGCCAGCGCGATGGCCAGCACGATGGTGATGGGGACCAGCAGCAGCGCCGTCGCGAGCACCGCGGGCTGACCGACCGCCAGGGCGGCGTCCAGGCCGATGTAGAACTTCTTGCCGGGGAACCTGCGGGCCAGGAAGTCACGGGCGGACTCCGAGACCGGGATCAGGCCCTCCATCAGGATGGCGACCATCCGGGGCAGCAGCAGCATGATCGCGGCGACGTTGATGCCCAGCGTCAGGATCGAGATGGAGTCCGCGCGGGGGTCGTCGAAGCCGTAGCCGGCCAGTCCGAGCACCAGGCCGATGACCAGGCCCAGGAACATCGACTCACCGAAGATGCCGAACCGCTTCTGGATCGCCATGGGGTCCGCGTTCAGCGAGCGCAGTCCCGGAATGCGGTCGAAGACCCAGTTCAGCGGGATCGCGAAGAGCGCGTAGGGGGCCGCGGTGGCGTGCGGGAAGGAGATGTCCGGGAAGGAGAAGTACTTCTGCACCAGCGGGGCCGACCAGTCCGCCAGCGCCAGCGTGACGACCATCGCGACCCCGGCGGTGGCCAGGCCCAGCCAGAGGTTGTCGCTCACGGCCGCGACCAGGGCGCCCGACAGCGCGAAGTGCCAGTAGTTCCAGAGGTCGATGTTGAAGGTCCGGGTGAGCCCGACGACCAGCAGCACGATGTTGAGCAGCAGGCAGAACGGGATGATCAGCGCGCCGACGGTGGAGCCGAACGCGATGGCGGCGCTGGAGGGCCAGCCCACGTCCACGATCCCCAGGTCGACGTCGAACCGCTGCGCCAGTGCCTGCGCGGCCGGGCTGACCTGGGCGAAGAGCAGCCCGATCACCAGGTTGACCCCGATGAAGCCGACGCCGATCAGGACGCCGGAGTGCATGGCGCGGCTGAACTTCTGACCCAGGACCAGCGCCAGGATCGTGATCAGGATGGGGAGGACCACGGCCGCGCCGACGTCGTTGAAGTACGACGTGACTGCCTTGAGTGCGTCTTGCATCGGGGGCTCCTGGGTGCTGGGGGGGCGTGCGGAGGAGGACGGGCGTGCGGGCGTGCGGGCGTGCGGGCGTGCGGGCGAGCTCAGGCGGACAGGCGCGCAGCGATGTCGTCGAGGGTGGCGGCGAGGCCCATGCCGGTGAGGAAGGGCAGCCCGGCCACGACCGGGATGGTCACCGAGTCGGGGATCTGCGTGGTCGCGACGATCAGGTCGGCGTCGGCGTTGCCCGACAGCAGGTCCATGACCTTGCCCTGACGCACGTCGACGTCCATCCCGCGCTGGGTCAACGAGTCGCGGATCTTGGTGGCCACGACGGTCGAAGTCGCGACCCCGGTCCCGCAGCGCCGTCGTGGCCGGGGGACCGCGCGGACGACTCCCGGGGGAGGGGCTTGCGTCACATTCGGGCAGGCCCTACATTCCCTGAGCAGACGTGCAGACCGTCGTCACAGAAGTGCAGACCAGGGAGTCCGACATCACCGCCATCGCGCACCAGCCGCCCGTCCAGGACGGCGTCCCCGCCGCGCCGTCCACCGACCCGGCCACCGCCCGCGCAGCGCTGGGCACCATGTGGCGCATCCGCCGCTTCGAGGAGGCCGTGGACGACCTGTTCGCCCGCGGGCTCATGCACGGCACCATGCACCTGTCGATCGGCCAGGAGGCCAGTGCGACCGGTGTCTGCCTGGCCCTGCGCGAGCGCGACGCGATCACCAGCACGCACCGCGGCCACGGGCACTGCATCGCCCAGGGCGCGGACCTGACCCGGATGATGGCCGAGCTGCTGGCCAAGGAGACCGGGTACTGCCGCGGTCGCGGTGGCTCGATGCACATCGCCGACGTCGCCACCGGCAACCTCGGTGCCAACGGCATCGTCGGCGGGGGCATCCCGATCGCCGCCGGCGCAGCGCTGGCCTACAAGATGCGCGGCGAGGACCGGGTCGTCGCGAGCTTCTTCGGCGACGGCGCGACCAACGAGGGCGCCTTCCACGAGGGCCTGAACCTGGCCGCGATCTGGGACCTGCCGGTCGTGTTCGTCTGCGAGAACAACAAGTACGGCATGAGCTTCTCCACCGAGTTCTCGATGGCCGTCCCGCACGTCGCCGACCGGGCCGCGGCCTACGGCATGCCCGGGGTCACCGTCGACGGCAACGACCTGGACGCCGTGCACGCCGTCGCCGCCGAGGCCGTGGACCGCGCCCGCAACGGTGGCGGCCCCACGTTGATCGAGGCCGAGACCTACCGCTGGAAGGGCCACAGCAAGAGCGACAAGAACCTGTACCGCACCCGCGAGGAGATCGCCGAGTGGCGTGAGCGGGACCCGATCGTCGCCTTCGAGACCAAGGTGACCGAGTCCGGTCTGCTCACCGCCGCCGACATCACCGCCGCCCGCGACGAGGCCACGGACGCGATCAAGGCCGCCGTCCGGGAGGCCAACTCCGGCACCGACGCCGACCCCGGTGACCTGCTCGACGCCGTCTTCGCCCCCGTCGACGCAGCACCCCTCGCATCCAGCCCCAACCAGGACGTGACCCGCTGATGACCGCCACCCTGCCCCAGACCGAGACCCAGGCCGAGAGTCGGGAGCTCACCTACTCCGAGGCCATCCGCGAGGCCCTCGCCGAGGCGATGACCGCCGACGACCGGGTCTTCATGCTCGGCGAGGACGTCGGCGTCTACGGCGGCGCCTTCGGCGTCAGCGGCGACCTGGTGCACCGCTTCGGCAAGGAGCGGATCCGGGACACCCCGATCTCCGAGCTCGGCATCGTGGGTGCCGCCGTCGGCGCAGCGCTGGCCGGCATGCGGCCGATCGTGGAGATCCAGTTCTCCGACTTCACCTGCCAGGCGATGGACCAGATCGTCAACCAGGCCGCCAAGATCCACTTCATGCTCGGTGGCGCCGTCTCGGTGCCGATGGTGCTGCGCACCCCGCTGGGCTCGGGCACCGGTGCCGCCGCCCAGCACTCGCAGAGCCTGGAGGCGTGGTTCGCCCACGTGCCCGGCCTGAAGGTCGTCATGCCCAGCACCGTGTCCGAGGTCAAGGGCCTGCTGCTGGCCGCGATCGACGACCCGAACCCGGTCGTCTTCCTCGAGCACAAGCTGCTCTACCGCACCAAGGGCCACGTGCCCGCGGGTGCCGACCGGGTGCCCCTGGGCCGCAGCGTCGTCCGCCGCGAGGGCGCCGACCTCACCATCGTGGCCACCGGGATCATGGTCAGCCGCAGCCTGGAGGCCGCGGCCCGGCTCGCCGACGAGGGCATCGAGGCCACCGTCGTCGACCCGGTCACGCTCACCCCGCTGGACGAGGCCCCGATCCTGGACGCCGTCCGGCGCACCGGCCGGGTGATGCTGGTGCAGGAGGCCCCCGGGCACGTGGGCTTCATGTCCGAGATCGCCGCCCGGATCGCCGGGTCCTCGGCGCTGTACAGCCTCGAGGCCCCGATCAAGCGGCTGTGCGGCCTGGACGCCCCGATGCCGTACGCGCCGGCGCTGGAGGCCGCGATGGTCCCGCAGCTCGACGACATCGTGGTCGCCGGGCGTGCCCTGGCCACCCAGGAGGCCTGACCCGTGGCACGCGTCCCCGTCCGGATGCCCAAGATGTCGATGACGATGACCGAGGGCGAGCTCAGCCACTGGGCGATCGCCGTCGGCGACGAGATCGGCTCCGGTGACGTCATCTGCGAGGTGCTCACCGACAAGGTGGACATGGAGGTGGAGAGCCCGGCCACCGGCGTGCTGGTCGAGATCGTCGTCGAGTCCGGCATGGTCCCGGTCGGTGAGCCGATCGGCTGGATCGAGGCCGACGGCGACTCCTTCACCGACCTGCTCGACTTCGGTGACCCCGAGGAGCCGGCCGCGATCGGGGACGAGCTGGGGTCCGACGGCGCCGACGCCGTCGTCCCGGAGCCCGAGCCCGCCCCGGGCGGGGCCCCCACCCCGGTGGCCGAGCGCGCCGCGACCGGACCGGTGGCCGCCGTGCCGCGGGCCCGGGCGCTGGCCGCCGAGGCCGGCCTGGACCTGCGGTCGGTCACCCCGACCGGTCCCGGGGGAGTGGTGTCGATCGCCGACGTCCGCTCCGCCGTGGAGTCCGCGGCTGCACCCGCCGTGCCCGCCGTGCCCGCCGCGGCCGCGCCGGAGCCCCCGGCCCGGCCGCTGACCCCGCCGCAGCGCAAGCGCGCCGCGGTGCAGGCCCAGCAGCAGGTGCCCCCGGCCGCGCCGGCCGCCACCCCGGCACCGGCCGCGGCGCCCGCCCAGGCCCCGGCCCCGGCGTCCGCGCCGGCCGCGGGGGTCAGCCCCAAGGTCGCCGCCGTCCGGCGGGCCGTGGCCCGCAAGATGACCGAGAGCGCGGCCATCCCGCAGTTCACGGTCTGGCGGGACCTGCACCTGGACGCCGCCGACACCCACCGCGACGGGCTGTCCTGGACGACGGTGCTGCTGCAGTCCTACGCCCGGGCCCTGCTGCAGGTGCCCCGTCTGCTGGACCGCTGGGACGGCGAGAACGCGGTGCCCACCGGCGCGCCCGTCGTGGCGCTCGCGGTGGACACCCCGGGCGGGCTGATGGTGCCCACCTTCAGCTCCCCGGAGAGCGCCAACCCGCGCAGGCTCGACGAGGACCTGCGTGCGGTGGCCCGGGCGGCCCGGGACGGCAAGGTCGACGCCGCCCACCAGGGCGTGGCCAACTCCAGCCTGTCCAACCTGGGCGGCCTGGGCGTCGACCGGTTCCAGGCGCTGATCACCCCGCCGCAGGGCAGCGTGCTGGCCCTGGGCTCGATCAGCCGTCGTCCGGTCGCCGTCCCCGGCGGCATCGGCACGGCCCTGGTGGTCACCGCCGGGCTCACCGTGGACCACCGGGTCGGCGACGGTGCCGACGGCGCCCGGTTGCTCGCGCTGATGGCCGACGACCTGGCCTGACCCGCCCCTGCGGCGTCCCCCTGCCCGCCGCCGGCCGGTGCTCACGCCCGGCCGGCGGCGGCCCCACGAACACCCTCCCGGGACAGCGTCGTCCCGGGAGGGCCCTGACCGTCCCCGCGGGTCGTGCGCCTCTTGCCGGTGTCGTCGGCAGCCCGCAGGATGGCTGTCCCGAGGTCTCGAGGTGCCGGTGTCTGCAGCAGCTGTGCCAGGTCGTCAGTGCGGTCGTCAGTGCGGTCGTCCGCGCGCGCGGTCGGTCCCCGCCGGGATCCACGGGTGACCGGGCTCCCGGAGGTGCCCCCGGTCCCGGTCTTCTTCCTGTCCGACTCGACGGGGATCAGCGCGGAGATCATGGGCAACGCGCTGCTCATCCAGTTCCCCGAGCTGGTCTTCGAGCGGACCATGATCCCGTTCATCGGCACGGTGGAGCAGGCTCGCGAGGTGGTCGCCCAGCTCGACCGGGCGATGGAGGAGGCCGGGGACGGCCCGGCCCAGCCGCTGGTGTTCTGCACCGCCGTCGTCGACGAGGTGCGGGCCGAGCTGCTGCGGACCCGCGCCCCGGTGATCGACCTCTTCGGCATGCACATGGCCCGGGTCGAGGACCTGCTCGGTGTCCGGGGGCTGCGCGAGGCCCGCCGGCTGCACGGGGTCGGCGACGTCCGGCGCTACAACGACCGGATGGCGGCGGTCGAGTTCGCCATCGAGCACGACGACGGGCAGACCTTCCGGGCCATCGAGCGGGCCGACGTGATCCTGCTGGCCCCCTCGCGGTGCGGCAAGACGCCCACCGCCATGTACCTGGCCCTGCAGCACGGGCTCTTCGTGGCCAACTACCCCTTGGTCGACGAGGACCTGGAGACCACCGACCTGCCCCGTCCGGTGAAGGACCACGCGGCCAAGTGCTTCGGGCTGACGACGACGGTGACCCGGCTGTCCCGGGTGCGCCAGGAACGACGCCCCAACTCCCGCTACGCCTCCGAGGCCCAGTGCCGCGGAGAGCTCCGGCAGGCCACCGCCATGTACGACCGGCACCGGCTGCCGACCATCGACACGTCGAGCTCCTCGGTGGAGGAGATCGCCGCCGTCGTCCTGCAGACCCTCAAGCGACGCCGCCCCGGCCGGACCCCGGCCGGGAGCACCCCCACCCCAGGAGGCACCCCGTGAGCACCGTGCGTGCGAGCACCCAGAACGTCCGTTGGTTCGCCGAGCTGGGCATGGGCGACCTGGAGGAGGTCGGCGGCAAGAACTCCTCGCTGGGCGAGATGATCTCCCACCTCGCCGACGCCGGCGTCCGGGTGCCCGACGGGTTCGCCACCACCGCCGCGGCCTACCGGCACTTCCTGGGCGACACCGGGCTGGCCGAGCGGATCAGCGCGAAGCTGGCCTCGCTGGACGTCGACGACGTCCGGTCGCTGTCGGCGGCCGGCCGGGAGATCCGCGGCTGGATGGTGGACCAGCCCTTCCCCGAGGACCTGGAGGCCGACATCCGGGCCGGCTACGAACAGCTGACCGGCGACGACGCCGAGCTGTCCTTCGCCGTCCGGTCCAGCGCGACCGCCGAGGACCTGCCCGATGCCTCCTTCGCCGGGCAGCAGGAGACCTTCCTCAACGTGCGCGGCATCGACTCGGTGCTCACCGCGATCCGCGAGGTCTACGCCTCGCTCTACAACGACCGGGCGATCGCCTACCGGGTGCACCACGGCTTCGAGCACGACGCGGTGGCGCTGTCGGCCGGGGTGCAGCGGATGGTCCGCTCGGACATCGGCTCCTCCGGCGTCATGTTCACCATGGACACCGAGTCCGGGTTCCCCGACGCGGTCTTCATCACCTCGGCCTACGGGCTGGGGGAGGGCGTCGTGCAGGGTGCGGTGAACCCCGACGAGTTCTACGTCTACAAGCCCTCGCTGCGGGCCGGGAAGGCCGCCGTCCTCAAGCGGGGGGTGGGGGACAAGGCCACCAAGATGGTCTACACCGACGACGCCACCGTCGGCCGGACGACGGAGTTCGTGGACGTCGACGAGGCCGACCGCCGGAAGCTCTCCCTCACCGACGACGAGGTGCTGCAGCTGGCCCGGTACGCGCTCACCATCGAGGAGCACTACGGGCGCCCGATGGACATCGAGTGGGGGAAGGACGGCCGGGACGGCGAGTTGTACGTGCTGCAGGCCCGCCCGGAGACGGTGGTCTCCCGGGCCGGCAGCTCGTTGGAGCGCTACAAGCTGACCGGCACCGGCACGGTGATCGTCGAGGGCCGGGCGATCGGGCAGAAGATCGGCGCCGGCGCGGTCAAGGTGCTCTCCGACATCGAGGAGATGGCCGACTTCCGGCGCGGTGACGTGCTGGTCGCGGACATGACCGACCCCGACTGGGAGCCGATCATGAAGCGGGCCTCGGCGATCGTCACCAACCGCGGCGGGCGCACCTGCCACGCCGCGATCATCGCCCGCGAGCTGGGCATCCCGGCCGTCGTGGGCACCGGGGACGCCACCCGCACGCTGACCGACGGGCAGGAGGTCACCGTCTCCTGCGCCGAGGGTGACACCGGCAACGTCTACGAGGGGCTGGTCGACTTCGAGGTGGAGGAGACCCGGCTGGACGCGATGCCGGACATCCCCACCAAGATCATGATGAACGTCGGGACGCCGGAACAGGCCTTCGCGTTCTCCCGGCTGCCGCACGCCGGCGTCGGGCTGGCCCGGCTGGAGTTCGTGATCAACCGGCAGATCGGCATCCACCCGCGGGCGCTGCTGGACCACGACCAGCTCGAGGGCCGGCTGCGCGAGGAGATCAGCGAGGCGATCGCCGCGTACTCCTCGCCGCGGGAGTTCTTCGTCCAGCGGGTGGCCGAGGGCATCTCGATGATCGCCGCGGCGTTCGCCCCCGAGCCGGTCATCGTGCGGATGAGCGACTTCAAGTCCAACGAGTACGCCAACCTGGTCGGCGGCGAGCTGTACGAGCCGCACGAGGAGAACCCGATGCTGGGTTACCGGGGCGCCTCCCGGTACCTGTCGGCGGACTTCGCCGAGTGCTTCGCGATGGAGTGCGAGGCGCTGCGGTACGTCCGGGACGAGATGGGCCTGACCAACGTCAAGATCATGATCCCGTTCGTGCGGACCGTGGCCGAGATCGAGGGCGTGGTCGAGCTGCTGGCCTCGCACGGGCTGGTCCGCGGGGAGAACGACCTGTCGGTGGTGATGATGTGCGAGCTGCCGTCCAACGCGCTGCTGGCCGACGCCTTCCTGGACCACGTCGACGGGTTCTCCATCGGCTCCAACGACATGACCCAGCTGGTGCTCGGGCTGGACCGCGACTCCAGCCTGGTCGCGGCCTCCTTCGACGAGCGCAACCCGGCGGTGCTCGCGGTGCTGGAGATGGCGATCAAGGCCTGCCTGGCGCGGGGCAAGTACGTCGGCATCTGCGGGCAGGGCCCCAGTGACCACCCGGACCTGGCCGAGTGGCTGGTCGAGCAGGGCATCGAGTCCATGTCGCTGAACCCGGACACCGTCGTCGACACCTGGCTGCACCTGGCGAAGACGGCCCGTCCGACCGGCTGAACCGCCGCCTGACCGCCCCGACGCGCGTCCGGGGTCGGTGGAGATCCGGTGCCGTGGGGTCCGTGTGCACCGATGTGCAGGAAAATTGAGAAAACGTGCGCAAGGGGCTTGCAGGTGACTGGCGCCACATGCCACTGTGCCTCGCGCACAACGGTGCGCCGAAGCTGAACGGAGGTGACGATGCCCGCTCCCCGAGAACTCGAGTCGCTGGTGGCCGCAGCGCGGCTGTACTACCTGGAGAACCTCTCGCAGGCCGAGGTGGCCACCCGGCTGGGCACGAGTCGGAGCAACGTCTCCCGGATGCTCGCCTCCGCCGTCGAGCAGGGTGTCGTCGAGATCCGGGTCAACGACCCGGCCGGCCGCGACCGCGAGCTGGAGACCGCGCTGCAGACCCGCTTCGGCCTGCGGTCGGTCCGGGTCGCCCAGCGCACCGCCGTCGGCAACGCCGACCAGCAGGTCGGCACCCAGGCCGGGCGCTTCCTGCTCAGCGAGCTCCGCGACGGCATGACCGTGGCGCTGTCCTGGGGGAGTGCCCTGCAGTCCATGGTCTGGCAGACCACCGCCGAGCACGACTACGCCGTCCGGCTGGTGCAGCTGGTCGGTGGGCTGTCCGCGGTGGACAACGAGGTCTCCGGCCACGAGCTGGTCCGTGAGCTGGCCTCCCGGCTGGGCGCCTCCTACCGCTACCTGCACGCCCCGGCCACCCTGACCACCGCCAGCGCCCGCGACGCGCTCGCCGAGGAGGCCTCGGTCGAGCAGGCCCTGGCCGAGGCCCGGCGCGCCGACATCGCCTTCGTCGGCATCGGGACGCCGACCCACGGGTCCTCGGCCTCGGTGCTCACCGCGCTGGCGCTGGACGCCGAGGAGGCCGCCCAGCTGCGCAAGGCCGAGCCGGTCGGCGACATCGCCGCGCGCTACTTCGACGCCGCCGGCCAGCCCGTGCTGGGCGCCGTCCACGAGCGGGTGCTAGCGGTGACGCTCGCCGAGCTGGCCGCCATCCCGACCGTCGTGGGCGTCGCCTGCGGACGGGTCAAGGCCGCGGGCGTCCTGGGCGCCCTCCGCGGCCACCTGATCGACGTGCTGGTCTGCGACGAGAGCCTGGCCCGTGCCGTGCTCGCGCTGGGCCGGTCCGAGGACACCGACACCGACGAGAGCGAGACCCTCCGATGAGCCTGTGGATGCTGCTGATCCCGGTGGTGGTGGGCACCGTCCTCCAGCTGTGGCTGACCGCCAAGCAGACCACCGCCTGGACCCAGGAGCTCAAGCGGCTGCGGCCGCTGGGCGCCACCGCCGTGGGCAAGGGCGGGCGTCGCTACCGCGGCGGCATCGCCTTCGTCGCGCTCTCGGTGGCCGACAAGCGGGTCACCGGCGCCTTCTCCCTCCGCGGCTTCACCACCGCCGCCCGCCCCCACCCGGTGCCGGCCCTGGTGGGCCTGCGCCTGTCGGTGGTGGCCGGCGACCGCCCCATCGAGGGCCTCACAGACTCCGAGCGCTCCGCCGCTCGCGAGGCGGCCGGGATGCTCCGCGCCGCCCTTGCCCGCGAGCCCGGTGCCACGAGCACCGCCGGGCCGCAGGTCACCCCCACCACCGTCGGGGCCGCCGGACCGGTGTGACCCACCGGCACGACCCCGCACCCCGGCACCGACCCCAGCACCACCTCCCAGCACCACCTCCCAGTACCACCCCCCCCAGCACCACTTGAACGGCCGACCCACCGCACCACGGGGACGGTCCCCGCACCGTGCCCGCGCACCCCCCACCCCTGCCACGTTCCAGAGAGGGACGCACGCCATGTCAGTACTGGCAGCCGAGACACCGCAGGCCGAGGACCCCACCGGCTTCTTCGGTGTCCTCGCCCACGCCGCCGAGTGGTTCATCGGCCTCTTCCAGGCAGGCGCCGACAACTTCGTCGGCCTGCTCGTCGGCATCATCCCGCTGCTGATCGTCCTGCTGACCGCGGTCAACGCGCTGGTGCGGGCCATCGGCATCGAGCGGATCGAGCGCTTCGGCGCGATGGCCGCCCGCCCGGGCATCCAGTGGTACCCGGTCCGGTACCTGCTGCTCCCGGTGCTCTCGGTCTTCTTCCTGACCAACCCGATGTGCTACACGATGGGCCGCTTCCTGCCCGAGAAGTACAAGCCGGCCTTCTACGACTCGTCGGTGTCCTTCGTGCACCCGATCCTCGGCCTGTTCCCGCACGCCAACCCCGGTGAGCTCTTCGTCTACTACGGCATCGCCGCCGGCATCACCACCCTGGGCCTGGGCCTGGGCGACCTCGCCGTCCGCTTCCTGCTCGTCGGCCTGGTCGTGATCCTCATCCGCGGTGTGGTCACCGAGCTGATCACCACGCGTCTGCTGGCCCGCAACACCACGCGCACCGAGGGAGCACTGGCATGAGCACCACCGTCGAGAACGAGAAGGCCACCAGTGGCGGCTCCTCGGTGATGGGCAAGGCCAGCGGTGTGCTGGTCCGCGTGGGCAAGGCCGTCGGCGGCGTCGTCGGCGTCCTCTACCAGGCCGGTCGCGACACGATCGACACCGTCATCCGCAACATCATCCCGTTCATGGCCTTCGTCTCGGTCATCGTCGGTATCGTCAACTACACCGGCCTGGGCAACGTGCTGGCCAACTTCGTCGCCCCGCTGGCGTCGAGCCTGATCGGCCTGCTGGCCATCTGCGTCTTCTGCGCCATCCCGGTGCTGTCCCCGGTCCTCGGCCCGGGTGCGGTCATCGCGCAGGTCGTCGGGGTGCTGCTCGGCACCCGCATCGGCGCCGGGGACATCCCCCCGCAGTACGCCCTCCCGGCCCTGTTCGCGATCAACCCGCAGGTCGGCTGCGACTTCATCCCGGTCGGTCTGGCCCTGGGTGAGGCCGAGCCGGAGACCGTCGAGGCGGGTGTCCCGGCGGTGCTGTTCAGTCGTCTGATCACCGGTCCGATCGCCGTCGTCATCGCCTACTTCGCGAGCTTCGGCCTGTACTCGTCCAACTGATCCACCGGCGGCGTGGCCGACCTGGCCACGCCGCCCGAGCACGAAGCGACCCCGCAGGAGGAGCACCCGATGTCCGACTACAAGTCCGTCACCATCAGCAAGGGCCGCGGCGGCTGGGGCGGCCCCCTGGTCATCACCCCGACCGCCGACAAGCCGCTGATCTACAGCGTCACCGGCGGTGGCATCCACCCGGTGGCCGCCCGGATCGCCGAGCTGACCGGTGGCCAGGCCTTCGACGGCTTCAAGAGCTCGGCCCCGTTCGACAAGATCGCCGTGGCCGTCATCGACTGCGGCGGCACCGCGCGCGTCGGGGTCTACCCGATGAAGAAGGTCATGACCGTCGACGTCCACGCGACCTCGCCGGCCGGACCGCTCGCCTCCTTCATCAAGGAGGAGATCTTCGTGTCCGGTGTCGGGGTCAACGACGTGGTCGAGAAGTGACCTCCTCCACCACGGAGTCCCCGGTGACGGTGGAGGAGGAGGTCCTCTACTCCTCCACCGTCACCGCGGTCGGCGAGCAGGTCGCCACGTTCGTCGAGGGCCACGGGATCCTGGTCTTCTTCGGCGTCGACTCACCCGTCGAGCTGCACGACTTCTCCGCCCTGCACGAGGCGACCGTGGCCACCGCCGGCCCGCGCACCGGCGACGTGATCGAGCTGGGCGGTGCCCGCATCCCGGTGCTCGCCGTCGGTTCGGTCGTCGAGGCCAACCTGCTCAACCTGGGCCACATCGACCTCAAGGCCAACGGCGCCCCCGAGGCCGACATGCCCGGTGACGTGAACCTGCCCGTCGACACCCTGGTCGTCCCCTCCGCCGGGGACACCTTCCGCATCCTGCGACCGGCCGGTCCGGTCGCCTCCCCCGAGGACCGCTCATGAGCTACAGCTCCAGGCTCGCCGCCCTGGCCGCCGAGCGCGGCCGTCCGGTCCGCATCGCCCTCGTCGGTGCCGGCCAGATGGGCCGCGGCTTCGCCGCCCAGGCGCACCGGATGACCGGCGTGCACGTCTCCGTCGTCGTGGACGTCGTCGCCGAGCGCGCGTCGGAGGCCCTCGAGGGCACCGGCCAGTCGCCGGTCGTCAGCCGGGACGTCGACGAGGTCGTCCGGGTCATCGAGTCCGGGGGCGCCGTCGCCCTCGACGACCTCTCGCTGCTCACCGAGCTGCCCGTCGACGTCGTCGTCGAGGCCACCGGCGTGCCCGAGATCGGCGCCCAGGTCGCCGTCCGCTGCCTGCTCGCCGGCATGGACATCGCCACCCTCAACGTCGAGTCCGACGTGACGATCGGCCGCCTGCTGCACGACCTCGCGACCTCGCAGAACGCGATCTACTCCATCTGCCGCGGCGACGAGCCGGTCGAGTGCAAGATCCTCGTCGACTACGCCCGGGACCTCTCGATGGAGGTGGTCATGGCCGGCAAGGGGAAGAACAACCCGCTGAACGCCCAGGCCACCCCCGCCTCGCTCGAGGAGGAGGCCGAGGCCAAGGGCATGAACCCGAAGATGCTCTGCAGCTTCGTGGACGGCTCCAAGGCCATGATCGAGATGGCCGCGCTGGCCAACACCACCGGCCTGGGCGTCTCCACCAAGGGCATGCACGGCCCGCCCTCCACGGTGGCGACCCTGCAGGACACCTTCGCCCTGGTCGAGGACGGCGGCGTGCTGGAGAAGGCCGGCGTCGTCGACTACTGCACCGGCCCGGTGGCCCCCGGCGTCTTCGTCGTCGTCCGCACCGACGACCCGTACGTCAACCACGAGCTCAGCTACCTGAAGATGGGCGCCGGCCCGTACTTCGCGCTGTACCGCCCGTACCACCTGGCCAGCGTCGAGGCGCCGCTCACGGTCGCCGAGATGGTCATCGACCGGCGGGCCAGCCTGACCTCGGAGTTCTGGACCGCCGAGGTCGGTGCGGTCACCAAGTCCGACCTCACCGCGGGCACCGTGCTCGAGGGCGTCGGCGGGTCACACGTGCACGGCATGATCGAGGACGCCGGCGACTTCGCCCGGGACGAGCGGGTGCCCCTCGGGGTCGTCGCGAACGCCCGGCTGGTCCGGGACGTGCCGGCCGGCACGTACCTGACCTACGCCGACGTCGAGCTGGCCGAGGACTCGGCCATCGTGGCGCTGCGTCGTCTGCAGGACGCGACCCCGGCCGGCACCGCGCCGTCCGAGGCCGACCTGGTCGCCGCGCTGGGCGGCGTCCGGGCCTGACCGGGGAGCCCTAGGCTGGCCGGGTGACCGGCCAGCCGACCCCGCCGCGGGCAGCCCTCGTGCTGCTCGCGGCGGGTTCGGGTTCCCGCACCGGCCACTCGACCAACAAGGTCTTCCTGTCCCTGGCCGGACGGCGGGTGTTCGTCTGGACGCTGGACGCCACCGCGGCCGACCCCGGCATCGGTCCGGTGGTGCTGGTGGTCCGGGCCGACGAGGTCGACGCGGCGCACGCCGTGCTCGCCCGGGAGGCCCCCGGCCGGGACGTGCGGGTCGTCGTCGGCGGGGCCAGCCGGCACGCCTCGGAGTGGAGCGCCGTCCAGGCGCTGCTGCCGATGATCGAGCAGGGGGAGGTCGACGTGGTGGTCGTGCACGACGCCGCCCGTCCGCTGAGCGGCCCCACGCTGTTCCGGCAGATCGTCGAGGCGGCCCGGGCGCACGGCGGCGCCGTCCCCGGCCGCCGGCAGTCCGTGCTGCTGGACCGGGCCGGGCTCTCGGTCCGCGACGGCGAGGCCGTCGGGGTGCAGACGCCGCAGGCGTTCGTGGCCCCGGTGCTGGTCGAGGCCTACCGGGCCGCGGCGCAGGCCGGCTTCGAGGGGTCGGACACCGCCGCGTCGGTCGAGCGGTTCGCCCCCGACGTGACCATCCAGAACGTGCCCGGCACGTCCACCAACATCAAGATCACCTACGCCGAGGACCTGTTCCTCGCCGAGGCCCTGCTGGCCCGGGTGTCCTTCGACCTGCGCCGGCTGGGCACTGCGTCGTCGGGTGGAGGGGGCTGACCGTGGAGCAGGAGTACGCCGAGCTGACCTGCACGGCCTGCGGACGCACGGTGGAGCACGAGCTGCGCCACGTCGGCCGGCTGCTGGCCACCACCACGTGCACCGCGTGCGGCCACGTGGTCGAGGTCGCCCCGCGCTCGATGGTGCCGGCCTACCTGCACGACCTGGAGCACCGGGTCACCAGCAAGCCGCAGCGGATGGTCCGCCGGGCCCGCCGCGACCCGGCCCGCTTCGTGCGCGAGCTGCCCGGTGCGCTGCTGCGCCAGCCGGCCAAGCTCACCGCCGAGCTCTGGGCGCTGGTCCGCGGCCGCTGAGCTGCCGCGGGTGGTTCACCGCTCCCGCAGGGTGCGACGCAGGCCGTGCAGGCACTCCATCAGGACGACGTCGTCGGCGTCGCTGAGCCGTCGTCCGGCCGAGGGCACCTCGTGCGGCACCAGCCTGGCCGACCCGTCCAGCGCGGCGAGCACCGCGGTGAGGTCGGTGAGCTGACCGGCCCGGGGCAGCCGCCGCGCGAGGCCGTCCAGCAGGTCCGCGCCGATGACCAGCGGGGAGGCCAGCGCGCTGAGCGCGTCCCGGTCGACGGTGCCCACGACGGCGCCGTCGACGACCTCCTTGATCGTGTCGGTGACCGGCCGGACGCCGACCAGCACCGCGCCCGGGCCCGCCGCGGACAGCAGCTGGACGGCCTCCCGGACCGCCGACCCGGGCAGCAGCGGGCAGTGCGCGTCGTGCAGCAGCAGCCCGCCGGTCGCCAGTTGCCGCCAGGGCCCGTCCGGGTCCAGTCCGCGGGCCCCGCCGGCGCCCCGGCCGAGCACCCGCACGTCCAGTCCGCGCACGGTGGCCAGCGCGTCGACGGCGTGCGCGAGCAGCGGGCGGCCCTGCAGCCGGAGCCCGTCGTCGTCAGGACCGGCCTGCACGACCAGTCCCAGCAGACCGGGGGACCGGTCGGGGCCGGGAGAGGGCGCGGGCGCGCCGGGTGCGGGCATCCCGTGCACGTTACCCAGGCGGCACCGGGGACCGGACGGGAGCGTCCGTACACTCCGCCCGGTGAGCCTCCGCCTGTACGACACGGCCGCGCGTGCCGTGCGCGACTTCACGCCCCTGCGTGCGGGACGGGTCTCCATGTACGTCTGCGGCCTCACCGTGCAGGGCCCCCCGCACATCGGGCACGTGCGTGCCGCGCTGGCCTTCGACGTGCTGCGGCGCTGGTTCACCCACGCCGGCCTCGACGTCACCTTCGTCCGCAACGTCACCGACGTCGACGACAAGATCCTGGCCAAGGCGGCCGCGGCCGGCGTCGAGTGGTGGGACTGGGCCTACCGCAACGAACTGGCCTGCACCCGGGCCTACGAGGTGCTGGGCACCCTGCCGCCCACCTACGAGCCGCGGGCCACCGGCCACGTGCCGGAGATGGTCGCTCTCATCGAGCGGTTGATCGAGCGCGGGCACGCCTACGCCGCCGGTGGCGACGTGTACTTCGACGTCCGGTCCTGGCCGGCCTACGGCGAGCTCACCGGCCAGGCGCTGGACGACCTGCTGCCCGCGGCGGACTCCGACAGCGAGGACCTCAAGAAGGACCCGCGGGACTTCGCGCTGTGGAAGGCGCACAAGCCCACCGACCCGGAGACGGCGTCCTGGGCGACGCCGTGGGGCCGCGGCCGGCCCGGCTGGCACCTGGAGTGCTCGGCGATGGCCGAGAAGTACCTGGGCGCCGAGTTCGACGTGCACGGCGGTGGGCTGGACCTGCGTTTCCCGCACCACGAGAACGAGCAGGCCCAGTCCAAGGCCGCCGGCGACGGGTTCACCCGGTACTGGCTGCACAACGGCTGGGTCACCCTGGGCGGGGAGAAGATGAGCAAGTCGATGGGCAACACCGCCCTCGTCGACGACGTCGTCACCCGCGTGCGGCCGGTCGAGCTGCGCTACTACCTGGTCGCCCCGCACTACCGCTCCACCATCGAGTTCACCGACGCCGCCCTGGCCGAGGCGGGACAGGCCTACCGTCGGGTGGAGTCCTTCGTCCGCCGCGCGGCCGAGCGGGTCGGGGCGGACGCCGGTCAGCCGGTGCTGCACCCCGACTTCACGGCCGCGCTCGACGACGACCTCGCCACCCCGGCGGCCATCGCCGCGGTGCACGAGGCCGTCACGGCGGGCAACTCGGCCCTGGCCGCCGGCGACGACGCCGCGGTCGCGGCTGCACTGGGCTCGGTGCGGGCCATGCTGGGGGTCCTCGGGCTCGACCCGCTGGACCCGCAGTGGACCGAGGCCGGCGGTGACGAGCGGCTCGCCGAGGTCACCGACGGCCTGGTCCGGCTCGCGCTGGACCAGCGCGCGGCCGCCCGGGCGCGCAAGGACTACGCGGCGGCCGACGCCATCCGCGACCAGTTGACCACCCTCGGCGTGAGCGTCGAGGACACCCCGTCCGGTCCCCGCTGGGAACTCACCCGGTGAGCGCGGCCGGACGGACTGCAGCACGGAGAGAGGTGACCCGCTGATGGCGGGCAACAGCCAACGACGCGGCCGCTCGGAAGGCGCCGGCAAGAAGACGGCGACCGGCGGGACCGGCGGCAAGAACCGGCGGTCCCTCGCCGGGCGGGGGGCGACCCCCAAGGCCGAGGACCGGCCCTACCACCCGGCGCACAAGAAGGCCCGGCAGGTCGCGGTCCGCCGCGAGGGCCGGGCCCGCGTGCAGCGGCGCAACGAGGAGACCCCCGAGCTGCTGCTGGGCCGCAACCCGGTCGTGGAGGCCCTGCGCGCCCGGATCCCGGCGACGGCGCTCTACGTCGTCACCGGCGACACCAGCCGCGGCGGCACCGACGAGCGCATCGCCGAGGCCGTGCAGCTCTCGGCCGCCCGCGGCCTCCCGCTGCTGGAGGTGGGCCGCGCCGAGTTCGACCGGATGAGCGACGGCGCCCTGCACCAGGGCATCGGCCTGATGGTCCCGCCCTACGAGTACGCGCACCCCGAGGACCTGCTCGACATCGCCCGGGACAGCCAGGTCGCCCCGCTGATCGTCGCCCTGGACGGGGTCACCGACCCGCGCAACCTGGGCGCCGTCGTCCGCTCCGCGGCGGCGTTCGGCGCGCACGGCGTCGTCGTCCCGCAGCGGCGTGCGGTCGGCATGACCGCCTCCGCCTGGCGCACCAGCGCCGGTGCCGCGGCCCGCATCCGGGTGGCCCGCGCGGTCAACCTGGCGCGCGCCGTCCAGGGGTACCAGGAGGCCGGCCTGCAGACCGTCGGCCTGGCCGCCGACGGCGACATGAGCCTGCACGACTACGACGGCCTGGCCGACCCGGTCGCGCTGGTCGTCGGCGCCGAGGGCGCCGGTCTCTCCCGGCTGGTCCGGGAGCGCTGCGACGTCGTCCTGTCGATCCCGATCACCAAGGACACCGAGTCGCTGAACGTCAGCGTCGCGGCCGGCATCGCCCTGTTCGCCGCGGCCTCCGCACGCCGCTGACGCCGGGGACGGCGGTGCGGCTCCGGCTGGAGCCGCACCCCGAGGGCGGCTGGTACCGGCGCACCTGGACCGGGCCGGCCGCCGAGGGCGGGCGGCCCGGGGCCACCGCGATCCTCTTCCTGCTGACGCCGGGGGAGTCCTCGGCCTGGCACACCGTCGACGCCGACGAGCTGTGGCTGTGGCACGGCCCCGGCCGGCTGGAGCTGCAGGTGGGTGACGACGTCCTGGTGCTGGGGCCCGACGCCGTCCAGGGTCTGGTCCCGGCCGGGGTCCGGCAGTGTGCTCGCCCGCTGGACGAGGACGAGGTGCTCGTCAGCTGCGTGGTGTCCCCGGGCTTCGAGTGGTCGGGTTTCGCGCTGGGCTGAGCCCGGTGCGCCTCAGCCCAGCAGCTGCGCGACCGTGTAGATGACCAGCCCCGCGAGCCCGCCGACGACGGTGCCGTTGACCCGGATCCACTGCAGGTCGCGGCCGACCTGCAGCTCGATGCGGCGGCTGGTCTCCTCGGTGTCCCAGCGGGCCACGGTGCTGCTGACCAGCTCGGCCAGGTCGCCGGAGAACCGGTCCACCACGTAGCCGGCGGCCCGGCGGGTCTGCCGCTGGACCTGGTCGCGGACGGTGGGGTCGGTCTGCAGCAGCGTCGCGGCCTGTCGGATCAGCCCGGCGACCCGGGCGCGCAGCTCGGAGTCCGGGTCGGCGGCCGCGGTGACGACGGCGTTCTTCGCGTTGGTCCACAGCGACCCCGACCAGGTGCGGACGGCGGGGTGGTCCAGCAGCTCGTCCTTGAGCGACTCGACCCGGGCGGCGGTGGCGGGGTCGGTGCGCAGGTCGTGCACGTAGGCGCGGAGGCGCTGGTCGTAGGAGACCCGCAGCTGGTGCCGGGGGTCCTCGCCGACCTCGGCGAAGAAGCCCTGCAGCAGCGAGAAGACCCGGTCGAACAGGCGGTCGTCGACCCAGATCGGCACCCAGGACGGCGAGGCGTCGCCGAGCTGGGCGCGGAAGACGGCCTGGTTCTCCTCCAGGAAGGCGGCCAGCGCCTTGAGCCCGGCGCTGAGCACCTCCTGGTGCCGGTCGCCCTCCACCACCAGCTCGATGGCCCGGGCCAGGGCGGGGGCGGCCGGGGTGTCCCGCAGTCGGCGGTCCACGAGAGCCGCGACCGCGGGCTGGACGTCCTCGTCGCGGAGCAGCTCGCCCAGGGCCCCGAGCGCCACCCCGGCGTCCCCGGCCAGCCGCTCGGCCCGGCCCGGGGAGGCCAGGAAGTCGCCCAGCTTCCCGGGCACGTCCACGGCGGCGACGCGCTCGTCGACGACGGCGCGGGTCAGGAAGTTCTCCTGCACGAAGGCGCCGAGGCTCTCCCCGATCTGGTCCTTCTTGCGCGGGATGATCGCGGTGTGCGGGATCGGCAGCCGCAGCGGGTGCCGGAAGAGCGCGGTGACGGCGAACCAGTCGGCCAGCGCGCCGACCATCGAGGCCTCGGCGGTCGCCCGGACGTAGCCGACCCAGGTGCGGTCGCCGCCGACGAGCACGCACGCCAGGAAGACCAGCGCGGCGACGACGAAGAGCCCGGTCGCCAGCCGCTTCATCTTCGCCAGGTCCCGGGCCCGGGCCGGGTCGTCGAGGGCGCCGGTCAGCGGGAGGGGGGCCGTCGTCACCGGGCCCAGCGTAGGAGGCCGGACACGCGAGGACCCCCGCACCCGGGTGGGGTGCGGAGGTCCTCGTCCGTCGTCGACGTCCCCGGCATGGGATCCCTCGCATACGGCAGGGAGCGCGCGTCGTATGCGAGGGATCCCATGCCGGGGCGGGCGGGGCCTCAGCTGGAGGCGGTGCCCAGCGTGACGTCGACGGTGCTGGTGCTGTCCCCGCGGCGGACGGTCAGGGTGACCTGGTCCCCCGGTGAGGCGCTGCGCACCGCGGCGGTGAGCTCGGTGGAGGTGGTGATGGCGCGGTCGCCGACGGCGGTGACGACGTCGCCGACCCGGATGCCGGCCTGGGCGGCGGGGCCGCCGTCGGCGACCTGCGCGACCTGGGCGCCCTCGCCGACCTCGGCGTT
The DNA here is from genome assembly GCF_001424485.1 of Modestobacter sp. Leaf380. Lineage (GTDB taxonomy): Bacteria > Actinomycetota > Actinomycetes > Mycobacteriales > Geodermatophilaceae > Klenkia. The sequence goes on along the minus strand of NZ_LMQC01000012.1, from coordinate 445,206 downwards.
CTGGGCCGCGGTCTGGGCGCTGACGCCCAACAGCGCGTGGCTGGCCGACCCGGTGCGGATGATCTCCTGGGCGACCCGCTGGGCGGTGTTGGACGGGATGGCGAACCCGACGCCGATGTTCCCGCTCTGCGCGGACTCCTGGCCGGGCACGTCCGCGGCGGCCACCGAGGCGATCGCGGAGTTGATGCCGACGACCTCACCGGCGGCGTCGACCAGCGCGCCCCCGGAGTTGCCCGGGTTGATGGCGGCGTCGGTCTGGATGGCGTCGATGACGGTCACGTCAGTGTCCGAGCCGGTGGCGACGGCCCGGTCCGTGGCGCTGATGATCCCGTCGGTGACGGTGTTGGAGAGCCCCAGCGGGGCACCGATGGCCACCGCGAGGTCACCGACCTGGACGTCGTCGGAGTCGGCGAAGGCGGCCGGGGTGAGCCCGGAGGCGTCGGCCAGCTTCACCACCGCGAGGTCGGAGGAGGGGTCGGTGCCCACGACGCTGGCGTCGTAGAGCGTGCCGTCGGCGGTGCGCACCTGCACGGTGGCGTCCCCGGTGGAGCTGTCCAGGGTGACGACGTGGTTGTTGGTCAGCACGTAGCCGTCGTCGGTGAGGACGACGCCCGAGCCGGACCCGGCCCCCGAGGAGTCGGTGACGTAGACCGTGACGACGCTGGGGGCGGCCTTCGCGGCGGCGGCGGTGGCCGAGGTCGCCGTCTGCGGGTCGGTGATGACGACGTTCTGCGCGGAGGTGGCAGTGGGGGAGGAGCCGGCGCCCTGGTCGACCAGGCTCACCACGCCCGCCCCGGCGCCGCCGCCGATCAGCGCCCCCGCGACCAGCCCGGCGACGCCGAGCTTCCACCGGCCGGCCCGCCTGGTGGGCTGCGGCGGCTGGAAGGCGGGCGGCAGCTGGCCGCCGGCCGGGGCGCTCACGCCGGCGTGGGCCGGCTGCGGGTGCTGCCCCCACGCCTGGCCGGGGTGGGGGGTGGACTGCTGACCGGTCCAGCCCTGGTGCGGCGGCACCTGCTGCGGTCCGGGCGCCGGGAACTGCTGCGCCGGGAACTGCTGCGTCGAGGGCTGCTGGGCCGGGGGCTGCTGGGCCGGGAACTGCTGCGGCAGGCCCTGCGTCGGGTACCGGTCGCCGTTCTGCCCGGTCTCGTCCGCCGGGCGGTTCTGCTCGCTCACGTGGTTCCTCCGAGTCTGGCCGGGGGCCGGTGCCCCCGCTGGAGTCCACGGTGCGCCGCTGCCGTGGGCCGGAGCTGCACGTGGGCTGTGAGGTGTCTGGACGCGGTCAGCCGCCCGCGCGCACCCGGCCGGCGGCGACCAGCTCGGTGACCACCCAGACGGCGACGACCTCCGCGGCCAGCAGGCCCACGAGGACCAGCAGCTGGGCGGCGCCGGCCTGCACGGCGCTGCCGCCCCCGAGCAGGACGCCGACGAAGGCACCGGGCAGGGTCACCAGCCCGACCGTCCGGGTCTGGTCCAGCGCGGGCACCAGCGCGGTGGAGGCGACCGGGCGGGCCACCTCCAGCACGGCGTCGCGGCGCAGCAGCCCCAGGGCCAGGGCTGCCTCCACCTCACCGGCGCGCTGCTCCAGCTCGTCGAGCAGCCGCCGGCCGGCCAGCGAGGTGGCGGTCATGGTGCCGCCGATGACGATCCCGGCGATCGGCACGAGGGCCTCACCGCGCAGCGGCACGGCGCCGCTGGCGAGGACCAGGGTCAGCACGGGCAGCACGCCGGCCGCGATCGGCAGGCCCAGCAGGGCCGTGCGCCGGAGCAGTCCCGGCGAACGGACGCCGCGACCGGTGACCCGGCCGGCGGAGGTGGCCGAGGCGACGACCAGCATGACCAGGGCGAACGCCGCCGAGGACCACAGCGACCGCACCACGGCCACGACGAGCACCGACACGACGGCGAGCTGGACGGTGGCCCGCAGCGCGGCCTGGACCAGCGGCCGTTCCTGACCCAGCCCGGACACCCGTCCCGCCGCCGCGGCCAGCCCCACGAGCACGACGAGGACGACGGCCAGGCCCGGCCCCAGCTCCACCACCGACGACCCCACGGACGGCGATCCTGCCCGGTGCCGCCCCGGCGGGCGGACGAGGGCCACAGACCGCACCCTGGAGCCCATCCGGCGCGGGGGTCCGCTGCGAACACGGGCTGTCCCCGCAGGGTCCTCGGACCCTGCCCCGCGCCCCGACCGCCCCGGAGGTCCCGTGCCCGTCGCTGACCTCCCGGCACGGGCGCTGCGGGTGGTGCTGCTGACCCCGGCGGCGGCGGTGGCGGTCGTGGGTGGGCTCAGCCTGGCCGGTCACCAGCTGGTCACGGTGGGGCTGGCCGCGGCTGTGGCCGCGGTCGTCGGCGCCAGCATCGCCGGGGAGTCCCGGGTGCCCGACGCCCGTCGCCGCGCCGTCGAGGCCGCCTGGCGCTCGGCCGTGTGGACCGTGGGTGTGCTCCTGGGCCTGGCCGGGCTGGCCGCGATCGGCGGCGGCTGGCTGGCCGCGGTCGGGGGCCTGACCGGTGCGGGCGTGGCCCTCGTCGTCCTCGCGCTGCGGACCCGTCGGTCGGCGCCGGGGACCTCGGCGTCGCTGCCGCTGGGCCCGGGTGACGACGACGAGGCGCCCAGCCTGCCGCCGGTCGCCGAGCTGTCCACGGAGGCGCTGGGCCGGGAGTGGCAGCGCACCGCGAGTGCACTGTCCGCGGCGCTGGAGCCGACCACCCGTCAGCACGTGGTCCGACGGCGGCAGGACACCCTGGACGAGCTGGAGCGGCGCGACCCGGAGGGCTTCGCCCGCTGGCTGACCGCCGGTGCCCGCACCGACAGCGACCCGGCCGAGCACATCCAGGGTGACGCCGCCCCGGGCCCCGCCTGAGCGGGGTCAGGCCAGTCCGCGCACGATCCCGCCCAGGTCCACGGCGGAGGGGTCCTCGAAGCTGTCCGCGGCGGCGGTGAGGGTGTCCAGGACAGCGGCGGTCAGCCGGTCCTGCACGCCGGCCTCGCCGAGGGCGGCGACGATCAGCCGCGCGTCCTTCACGGCCCCGGTCAGCGCGAAGCTCACCGGGAACTCCCCGGCGGCCATCTGCGGGCCCTTGAGGTGGGCGTAGGGCGTGTCGACCGCGCCGCCCTCGATGGCCGCCAGCCAGTCGGCCGGGTCCAGCCCGAGCCCCTGGGCCATCGCGACGGACTGGGCGATGCCGGCGGTCACCGAGAGCACCCAGGCGTTGGCGACCAGCTTGAGCCGGCTGCCCCGCCCGGCCTCGCCCAGCCACAGCGTCCGGCTGCCGACCGCGTCCAGCACCGGGGCGAGCAGCTCCTCGACGTCGGCGCGGGGTCCGCTGGCCAGCATCACCAGCGTGCCGGTGTCCGCCGGCTGCCTGGTCCCCAGGACGGGGCAGTCGACCAGCACCAGGCCCAGCTCGCGGGCCACCTCGACGGTGCGGTCGGCGCCCTCGATGCCGACCGTGGTGGTCTGCAACCAGACCGTCCCGGGCGCCGGGGCGGCCTGCCGCACCACCTCGATCGCGGAGTCCGCGTCGAAGAGCATGGTGAGGACGACGTCGGCCCCGCGGACGGCCTCGGCGGCGTCGTCGAAGGCCTGCGCGCCGTCCCCGGCGAGGACGCGGGCCTTGGCTGCGTCCCGGTTCCAGGCCCGGACCGGGAGCCCTGCGCGCAGCAGCGAGCGGGCCATGCCGGCGCCCATGGTGCCGGTGCCCAGCACGGCCACGGTGGGGGTGGGGGAGGTCGTCATGCCCCGATCCTGCGGCGCCGCCGACGGGTCGGCCAGCGCGGGTGGGCCGGGGGCTGCCGGTAACCTCGGCGGCGCACCCGCCCCGTTAGCTCAGTGGTAGAGCACCCGCCTTGTAAGCGGAAGGTCGTCCGTTCAATCCGGACACGGGGCTCCGTCCGGGCCGGTCCGCGGGCCCGTCGTCACCGCGCGGACGCCGCGGTCCCGTGCCAGGGTCGGGGTCCCGCCACCGGGTCCGACCGGTGGCCCTGCGGTGGGAGAACCGTTGAGCGACCACGTGTACCGGCTGAGCGAGATCGTCGGCAGCAGCACCACCAGCGTCGACGACGCGATCAGGACCGCCGTCCGGAAGGCCTCGGAGACCGTCCGCAACATCGAGTGGTTCCAGACCCAGGAGATCCGCGGTCAGGTCGTCGACGGTGACGTCCAGTACTTCCAGGTGACGATGAAGATCGGTTTCCGCGTCGAGGACTGAGCTCAGCCCAGCACCACGTCGGCGCCGCGGACGGACACCGCCAGCGGCGTGAGGCCGGTGGTCGCCGGCCCGGCCAGCACGTCGCCGGTGTCCGGCGCGAACTCCGAGCCGTGACAGGGGCAGCCCAGACCGCCGCCCACGAGTGCCCGCACCCGGCAGCCCTGGTGCGGGCACTCGGCGTCCCAGGCCACGACGGCGTCCTCCCCGGTGCGCACCACCAGCACCCGGCGGCCGTCGACCTCGATGTCGAGGGCGCCCTCCTCGGGCACGTCGGCCAGGGCGGTGATCGGGTCCCCGGGGCCGGCCCCCTCGACGGAGGGGACGCCGCCGCACGCGGTGAGGGTCAGGGTCAGGCCGCCGGCGCCCAGCAGGGCTCGTCGGGACAGGCAGGGCGGGTGCACGGAGGACCTCCGGGGGAGCGGGCGGGGCCCCAGTCTGGCGGTCAGTCGTAGCTGCCGGCGCCGTCCCGGCGGTACCGGGCGTGCTTCTCCACCGAGTCGCGCTCCGCCCGCCGGGCGCGGACCCGGGCCGCGGTGCCCGGCGGCCAGCCGGCCTTCACCGCCCGGTGCTCGGTGGTCTCCACCATGTAGGCCGCGGAGAACAGCAGGCCCAGGAAGACCCCACCGCCGGCCGCGGCGGCCCGGAACCCGAAGGGCACCGGGACGGCGAGCAGGACCACCAGCAGGACCGGGGACAGCTGCACGAGCGCGCGGACCAGGTGTCGCACCGCCCAGGTGCGCCGGGTGGTGTCGGCGAGCACCCAGTCGCGGTGCTCCGCGGGCAGTCCACCGCCCAGGGCGTACCAGACCCACCGGACGGGGCCGGGACGCGTGGGCACGGGACCAACGGTAGGCGTTCTGTGCGCCCGCTGGGAGACCGGACGCGGGCCCATCCGGGCATGCCGGGGACCCCGAACGGCCCTCGGAGTTCCGCATCCGCCCGGTGCGGCTTGACTGAGCCCACTTGTGGCCGTAGACACACGCTGCATCGGTCGGTCGGGCGAGGAGGTCACGTGTACGCGGAGGAACGCCAGGAGCACATCCTGCGGGCCGCCCGGTCCGCCGGCCGGGTCGAGGTCACCGAGCTGGCGGCCGAGCTCGACGTCGCTCCGGAGACGATCCGCAAGGACCTCACCGCCCTGGAGCGGGTCGGCGTCGTCCGCCGGGTCCACGGCGGCGCCATCCCGGTCGAACGGCTGGGCTTCGAGCCCGCCGTCGCCGCCCGCGACGTGGTGCTCACCGCTGAGAAGGAGCGGATCGCCAAGGCCGCGATCGCCGAGCTGCCCGAGGACGGCGCGGTGCTGATCGACGCCGGCACCACGACCGCCCGGCTGGCCGACCTGATGCCGACCGACCGCGAGCTCACCATCGTGACCAACGCGCTGCCGCTGGCCTGCAAGCTGGCCGCGTTCCCCAACCTGAACGTGCTCCTGCTCGGTGGCCGGGTGCGGTCGCGCACGCTGGCCTCCGTCGACGCCTGGGCGCTGTCCGCGCTGGCCGGGGTCTACGTCGACGTCGCCCTGCTGGCCACCAACGGCGTCTCCGTCGAGCGCGGGCTGACCACCCCCGATCCGGCCGAGGCCGCGATCAAGACGGCCATGATCGCCGCCGCCCGCCGGGTCGTGCTGCTGGCAGACCACAGCAAGGTGGGCCACGACCACTTCGCGCACTTCGGCGACCTCGAGTCGGTCGACCTGCTCATCACCGACACCGGGCTCGACGAGCGCACCGCCGCCGAGCTCGCCGCGGTCGGGCCGCGCGTGACCCGGGTGTGACCCGTCGCGCACGGTGAGAGGCTGACGGCAACGCCGCACCACCCCAGACCAGAGGAGCGCCGTCCCATGGCGAGCATCGAAGGCAACGACGTCCGCAAGCTGGTCATCGCGTGTGACGCGGGCATGGGCAGCAGCGTGCTGCTGGCCAACCAGCTCAAGAAGCGGCTGCGGGGCAGCGACGTCGTCGTCGTGCACAGCCCGGTCGACTCGATCCCCGGGGACGCCGACCTGGTGCTGACCCACTCCAAGCTCGCCGACCGGGCCCGCGGCTTCGCCGGGCAGCGCCCCGTCGTCCCCTTCGACCTGTTCGTCGGTGACCCGGCCGTCGAGGGCGTCGTCACCGCGATCATCGCCGGCACCACCATCGAGGGCTGACCGGCGGTGACCGAGGACCTGGTCACCGGGCTGCTGCACCCCAGCCGGATCGTGCTGGACGGGCGCGCCGTCGACAAGGCCGACGCCGTCGGTCAGGCCGGGGCGATGATGCTGGCCGCCGGGGCCGTCGACCAGGCGTACGTGGACTCGATGCTCGAGCGCGAGGAGTCGGTCTCCACCTACATGGGCGAGGGCGTTGCGATCCCGCACGGCACCAACGCGGCCAAGGGCGGGGTCGCGGCCGACGTGCTGACCGTGGTCCGCTACCCGGCCGGGGTGGACTGGGGCAACGGCCGGGCCGAGATCGTCATCGGGATCGCAGCCACCGGCGAGGGCCACCTGCCGGTCCTCGCCGCGCTGGCCCACGTGCTGATGGACCCCGACCGGGCGGCCGCGTTGCGCGGTGCGACCACGGTCGACCAGGTGCTGGAGCTGCTCACCGCGTCGGAGGAGGACCAGGATTGACCGTCGCGGGGTGACCGCCGTCGGGTCCCGGGGGTGCCAGGATGCCGGCGTGCAGCCGCCCCAGCCCCCGTACGGCCAGCCCTCCGACGGCCAGCCCTCCTACGGTCAGCCCTCCTACGGCCAGCCGCCGTACGGGCAGTCGTTCCCCCAGCCCGCCCCGCTGGGACCCCCGCCGCGGGTGTCGGCCGGGGTGCGCGCGATCGGCCTGGTGGCCCTCGGCGTCGCCCTGGTCGGGCTGGCGGTCTTCGGCGGGTACGAGACCGCGCTGCACGAGGCCGGCAAGTTCGAGGCGGTGCTGTGGTTCCTGCCCGCGATCGCGGCGCTGCTGGCGATGACGGCGGTGTGGCAGGACACCGTGTTCGCCCTGCGCTGCGACGGGCGGGTCCTCGTCGGCACCGGGCTGCTGGGCAGGCAGGGCGTGGACCTCGCCCGGCTCACCGCGGTCACGTCCGCGGTGGCCGCCAGGTCGGTGACCGTGCAGCTGCGCGACGACGCCGGAGGGGTGTCCTTCGACGCCAAGCACCTCGTCAAGGCCGGGCAGCCGGCCTTCGACGCGGTCGGGCGCGCGGTGTGGGACGGCCAGCAGCAGCGCCGCTACGTGGTACCGGTCGGTGCGGCGGGGGTCTGGGGCATGCCGACGCTGCCGGGCGCACCGGCCAACGGGAAGAGCGGCGCCACGCCCAAGGCGCTGACGATCGTGGGTCTGCTGGTGGCCGGGCTCGTGGTCGGCCTGCTGCTGGGTCTCTGACACCCGGGGGTCAGAGCCGGCCGACCCAGGAGTTGGCGGTCGCGGCCTCCTCGTAGTCCAGCTCCTGCAGCACCGCCCGCATCACCTCGTCGTCCAGGTGGCCCTTGTCGCGCTCCTCCATCAGCACCCGGCGCTGCACCTCGATGATCTCCTGGCGCACCCGGTGGAACACCTGCGCGCGCGTGCGGCTGCGGTCGGCGTCCTCCCGCTCCTCGGCGCGGACCGAGGCCGACATCGACCGGGCCCGGGCCAGCAGCGGGCCGCGGATGCGCTCGGCCACGGCGTGGGCACGCTCGGGGCCGACCCGCTCGGCGAGCTCCTGCTCGACCTCGGCGATCCGCTCCATCGCCGCCGCGGTCGCCCGCTCGGCCAGGTGCACCTCGGCCTCGGCGTCCCGGCGGGCCTGGTCGGGGTCCTGCACGTCCAGGCGGCGGATCAGCCACGGCAGGGTCAGGCCCTGCAACAACAGGGTGCCGATCGCGGCGGTGAAGGCCAGCAGCTGCAGCACGTCGCGGTCGGGGAAGTCCGCCGGCACCGCGGCGGCCGCGGCCAGCGTCACCACCCCCCGCATGCCGGTCCAGGAGATGACCGCCTGGTGCCGCCAGCCGGGCCGGTGCGACCGGGAGGACCGCCGGGCCCACGGCCGGGGGAGCCGGCGCAGCGCCTCGACGGCGAAGACGAACAGCGGCCGGACGACGATCGCCGTCCCCAGCACCGCCAGCGCGGCCCCCACCAGGGCGCTGTTGGACCGCTGCGAGGCCTCCACCGACTCCACGACGTAGCGCAGCTGCAGCCCGATCAGCGCGAACACCACGGCCTGCAGCAGCAGGTCCAGCGAGCTCCACAGCGGGCGTTCCTGCAGCCGGCTGGCGTACCCGGCCTCGGGGGACTTGTGCCCCAGGTAGAGCCCCGCGGCGACCACCGCCAGCACACCGGACCCCTCCAGCTCCTCGGCGAGCAGGTAGGCGGCGAAGGGGACCACCAGACCCAGCACCGACGTCACCACCGGGTCGTTCAGGCGCAGCCGCAGGGCGTGCACGACGACGCCGATGAGCAGGCCGAGGGCGACGCCGACCCCGACCGCCAGCCCGAAGGTCTCCGCCGCCACGCCCCAGTCCAGCCCGAGCACCCCGCCGCCGACGCCGAACACCGCGGCCAGCGCCACCTTGTAGAAGGTGAGCGACGCGGCGTCGTTGATCAGGCTCTCGCCCGAGAGCACCGTCATCACCGGACGGGGCAGGCCCAGCTGGCGGCCGATCGCGGCGGCGGAGACGGCGTCCGGCGGGGCGACGACCGCGCCCAGCACCAGCGCCGCGGGCAGCGGCAGCCCGGGCACCACCCAGTGCGCGACGAGCGCCACCACCACCGCGGTGACGACGACGAGCACCACGCCCAGCTGCACGATCGGGCGCAGCAGGGCCCGGAAGTCGGCGTAGGAGACCTCGAGTGCCGCCGAGTACAGCAGTGGTGGCAGCACCACGGCCAGCAGCAGGTCGCCGTCGATGGCGAACTCCGGGACGCCGGGCACGTAGCTGGCCACGAAGCCGACCAGCACCAGCAGCAGCGGTGCCTGCCAGCCCAGTCGGCGGGCGGCCGCGGCCACCGCGATCGCACCCACGGCCAGTGCCAGCAGCTGTGCGCCCTCCACGGGGCCCCTCTCCTCGTGCGGTCGTGGCGCCGGGGCCGTCGTCGGGGGCGCCGCTGGTTTGGGGGTCCCCCTCGACGGTGCATCCCCGGGAGGAGTCCCGCAGCCCGTGGGGGCCACCGCCGTCAGGAGTCCAGCATGTCCGAGCACGAGCAGGTCCACGCGTGAGTGGTCAGGTGGTCGTCGTCACGGGCGCCAGCGGCGGCATCGGGCGGGCCACCGCGGTCGCGTTCGCCCGGCGTGGTGACCGGGTGGCGCTGCTGGCCCGCGGCGAGGTCGGGCTGGCCGCCGCGGCCGAGGAGGTCCGCGCCGCGGGTGGCACGCCGCTCGTCGTGCCGGTCGACGTCGCCGACGCCGACGCGGTCGAGGCCGCCGCGTCCCGGGTGGAGGCCGAGCTGGGCGAGATCGACGTCTGGGTCAACGTGGCCTTCACCGCGGTCTTCGCCCCGTTCGCCGAGCTCACCCCCGCCGAGTACGCCCGGGTGACCGAGGTCAGCTACCTGGGGTTCGTGCACGGCACGATGGCCGCGCTGCGCCGGATGCGCCCCCGGGACCGGGGCGTCGTGGTGCAGACCGGGTCGGCGCTGGGTCGCCGCGGCATCCCGCTGCAGAGCGCCTACTGCGGGGCCAAGCACGCGGTGAAGGGGTTCACCGAGTCGCTGCTGACCGAGCTGAGGGCGGAGGGCAGCAACGTGCACGTGACCCGGGTGGACCTGCCCGGGGTCAACACCCCGCAGTTCAGCTGGGTGCTGAACAAGATGCCGAAGCGGCCGCAGCCGGTGGCCCCCATCTACTCCCCGGAGCTGATGGGCCGGGTGATGGTGCACGCCGCGGAGCACCCGCGCCGGCGCGCCTGGTGGATCGGCACCCCGACGGTCTACACGGTGCTGGGCGCCGAGGTGTGGCCCCAGTTCATGGACTGGTACCTGGCCCGTGGCGGCATCGAGGGCCAGCTCACCGACGTCGACGCCTCGCCCGCGGACCCGGCGAACCTGTACGAGCCCGCCGACGGCGAGGGCGGCCGGGACTTCGGCGCCGAGGGCCGGTTCACCGACCAGCAGTGGACCTGGGACGCCCAGATCTGGGCCAGCAGGTACCACGGCACGGTCGCCGCGGTGGCCGGTGCGGGCCTGGCCGGGGGAGTGGCGGCGTTGCTGCGGCGGCGCCGCGGCTGACGACACCGGGCGCCTAGGGTGCGGCCGTGAGCGAGCAACGCGCCGGGGTCCTGATGGGCCTGGCCGCCTACGGGCTGTGGGGCCTCTTCCCGCTGTACTTCCCGCTGCTGGAACCCGCGCAGGGCGTGGAGATCGTGGCGCACCGGATCGTCTGGTCGCTGGTGTTCGTGGCCGTCCTGCTGACGGTGCTGCGCAAGTGGACCCTGGTGCGTCGGGCGGTGGTCGACCGGCGCACGATGCTGGTCCTCGCCGTCGCCGCGGTGCTGATCACCGGCAACTGGCTGACCTTCGTGATCGCGGTCAACTCCGGCCACGTGGTGGAGACCTCCCTCGGGTACTTCGTCAACCCGCTGGTGAGCGTCCTGCTGGGCGTGGCGGTCTTCCGGGAGCGGCTGCGCAAGCTCCAGTGGCTCGCCGTGGGGATCGCGGCGCTGGCGGTCGTGGTCCTCACCGTCGACCACGGCCGGCCGCCCTGGATCGCGCTGTTGCTGGCCGGCACCTTCGCCACCTACGGGCTGATGAAGAAGCTGGTCCGGGTGGAGGCCGCGCCGGGCCTGCTGCTGGAGACGCTGGTGCTCGTGGTCCCTGCGCTGGTGGTCATCGGGGTGCTGCAGACCCGGGGGACCGGCACCGTCGGCGACGCCGGGGGCGGGCACGTCCTGCTGCTGCTGAGCTCGGGGGTCGCCACCGCGATCCCGCTGCTGCTCTTCGCCGCGTCCACCCGGCGGGTCCCGCTGTCCACGGTGGGCCTGCTGCAGTACCTGACCCCGCTGATGCAGCTGGCCATCGGCGTGTTCGTCTACGGCGAGCCCATGCCGCCGGCCCGGCTGGTGGGTTTCGCCGTGGTCTGGCTGGCCCTGGCGGTCTTCACCGTCGACAGCCTGCGGGCGGCCCGCGCGCAGCGGCGGACAGCGCCCGAACCGGTGCCCGCCGGCCTCTGAGGCCGGAGTTGTCAGAGGGTCGTGGCACCGTCGTCAGCGGGTCGGGGACGGAGTCGTCCGATGGCTCTCGGTGACGCCACTGGGGGCCGTGGACCGGAGGGTGCGGGTGGTGCGGACGCGCACTCACCGGGTCCCTGCGGGCCCCCGCCGAGGGGGTTAGCGTCGGGTCTCACCCCCTCGGCGACCCCGGTCCCGCACGCCCTGCGACCGCCCGCCGAGCTTCCCCGCCAGACCTGGAGGACCCCCCACCGATGAGCAGCGACGCCGCCCCCGCCACCCCGCTCCACACCTCGCTCCACGCCTCGGACGCGACCGGTGACGTGGACGGCGACGGCCTCGTCGGCGAGTCCTCCGGGCTGCCGCGGCGGGAGCGCGACGTGCTGGCGTTCGAGCGGCAGTGGTGGCGGTACGCCGGGGCGAAGGAGGCCGCCATCAAGGAGCAGTTCGGCCTCTCGGCGACCCGGTACTACCAGGTGCTCAACACCGTCATCGACCGGCCCGAGGCGCTGGCCGCCGACCCGCTGCTGGTGCGCCGGCTGCGCCGGATGCGGGCCACCCGCCAGCGGCAGCGCTCGGCCCGCACCCTGGGCATCGACCTCTAGAGGCGACTAGGGTCGGTCACCGTGGGGAGGCATGGGACACCGGACGGTGAGCTGAGCCCGGCGGACGGTGACCCCGGTCGTCCGGTCGGCGACGACGACCCGTCCGCCCCTCGCCCCGACGACGACCAGCTGACCACCCTGGGGCGTCGCACCCGCGCCGAGCGGCGTCGCGAGGGACTGCTGCCCCCGGGGGAGGACCCGCTGTCCGGGCGTCCGGTGCGTGCTGTGCGGCCCACCCCGCCCCCGCCACCCTCCCGCAGCGCCGACGCCGCACCCGCCGTCCCCGCACCCGCCGTCCCCGCACCCGCCGGCCAGACACCGCCGCCGGGACGGCCGCCCGCCGCCGGTGGCCCGACCACCTCGGCCGTGCCGATCCCGCAGCCGGCCCCGCCGGGCCGCCGGGGCCCGGACACCACGCCGCCGGTGGCCGGCCCCAGCACCACGGTGGACCCGCTCGCCGCGGCCCGCCCCCCGGCCGGGCGCGCACCGGGCAGGTCGAGCCTGCCCACGTGGGCGGCGACCCCGGGGCCGCCCACCCCCGCCGAGCAGCCGGCGGCCACCGGCCCGGGCGGCCCGGGCACCCGGGCGACCGGTCCCCGGGCCGACGCGCGGCCCGCCCCGCCGCCACCGGCCCGAGCCGGTGGTGCCACCCGGGCAGGCGACCGGACCGCCACCACCGGTCCCACACCACCCGTGCCCCACCCCGCCTCCGGTCCCGCCACCGGTCCCGGCCCGGCGACGGGCCCCGGCCCCGCGACGGGCCCCGGGCCCTCGACGGGTCCGGGCACCGGACCGGTCGGCGGCCGTGCCGCGGGCCGGGCCGAGCGACAGGCCGCCGACGCCGTCCGGCGCCGCGAGGAACGCCGACGCGGCGTCACCGCGTTGCCGGTCCCGGACGAGGAGGACCGCCGCCGCGGGTCCCGTGGCCTGGTGATCGGGCTCGTCGCCGTCGTCGTCGTGGCCCTGGTGCTGCTGTCGGTGTGGTCGTTCTCCCGACCGGACACCGGCGAGGCCTCTGCCAGCCGGCCGGCGCCGACCACCTCCGCGGCCGCCACGACCACCCCGGCCCCGGCCGCCGCACCCGCACCGACCACGGCGGCGGCGCCGGTGGCCACCGGTCCGGTCTTCGCGCCGGTCTCGGTGCTCAACAGCGCCGGCATCTCCGGGTTGGCCGCCGACATCGGTGACGCCCTCACCGGCGGCGGCTGGGAGATCCGCACGCTGGGCGCCTACAGCTCGCAGGACGTCGCCACCACGACCGTCTACTACACCGAGGGCGACACCGCCCAGCAGCAGGCGGCGGAGTCCCTGGTGGCCCAGTTCCCCGAGGTCAGCGGCCCGGCGGTGCGGTTCTTCGAGATCCCCGACCTGCCCGACCCCGGGATCGTGGTCATCGCGACGGGCAGCTGGCAGCCCTGAGCGGGACCCTGCAGGCCTGACGCCGTCCCGCCCGAGGACGGGCCCGGCGCACAGTCCGGTCACAGGCTCGCCGTCCGCGGAACACAGCCCGTCCCCCGACCGTTCACCGCCCGTGCGTCCCACCCGCGGGCTCGTGCGACCCAGCCCGCGCCCCGGCGCACGCGCGACGGTCGCCGCCCTCACCACCGCCCTGCTCTCCGCCGCGCTGCTGGCCGTCCCGTTCGCGGGCACCGCCACGGCCGCCGACGACGTGACCACCGAGGACGCCACGGTGCCCTCGGGCACCGGCGCGGACGCCGTCGAGCTGGACACCACGGTCTACGTGCCGTCCTCGGCCACCGCGCAGGACCCGGCGCCGGCCGTCGTCCTGGCGCACGGCTTCGGCGGGAGCAAGGACTCGGTGGCCGGCGACGCCCAGGACCTGGCCGCCCGGGGCTACGTCGTGCTGGCGTACTCGGCGCGGGGGTTCGGCGACAGCACCGGGCAGATCGGCCTGGACGACCCGGACTTCGAGGTGGCCGACGTCTCGACCCTGCTCGACGTGCTCGCCGAGCGGGACGACGTGCTGCTCGACGGTCCCGGCGACCCGCGGGTCGGGCTGTCGGGTGTGAGCTACGGCGGGGCGGTGTCCCTGCTGGGCGCCGCCTACGACGACCGGGTCGACGCGATCGCCCCGCGGATCACCTGGAACTCCCTGACCAGCGCGCTGTTCCCCTCCCAGGCCGGTGCCGTGGACGGCAACACCGTGGCCGCGACCCCGGCCACCGGGGACGCCGGGGTGTTCAAGCGGCTGTGGTCCGGGCTGTTCTTCGGGGCGGGCTCCGTGCCCACCGGGGACGGCCTGCTGGCCTCGCTGACCGGCGGCGCCACCGCCGAGGGCGGGGCGGCCTCGCTGCCCCAGATCGACCCGAGCACGCTGGACTCCGCCGCTGTCGAGCAGGCGCTGACCTGCGGTCGGTTCCGCGCGGACGTCTGCGCGGCCTACCAGTCCGCGGCGGCCAGCGGCACGCTCACCCCGGAGATCGCCGCGATCCTGGACCGCTCGTCCCCGGCCGGCGTGCTGGACCGGATCACCGCGCCGACCCTGCTGGTGCAGGGCACCCAGGACTCGCTGTTCGGGCTGGGCCAGGCCGACGCCAACGCCCGCGGGATCGCCGCCAACGGCACCCCGGTGAGCGTGGTCTGGTACGACGGCGGCCACGACGAGAGCGCTTCGGAGGGCACCACCGAGGACCTGCGCGAACTCGTCGCCGGCTGGTTCGACTTCCACCTGCGCGGGCAGGGCGAGGACCCGGGCACCGGCTTCAGCTACCCGGTGCCCACCGGCGTCGGTGCCGCGGTCGGCAGCGTGCAGGGCGGGTCGCAGACCGAGGAGGCCGCGGCCTACCCGGGCATCGGTGACGCGCAGCCCGCCGAACGCGTCTCGGTGCCGTTGTCGGGCACCGTGTTCCCCGTCGTCACCCCGCCCGGGGGCAACCCGGCCGCGATCACCACGGTGCCCGGACTGGGCGCGGTGACCGCCGCCCTGGGCGGGACGACGGTGGAGATCCCCGGCCAGTTCGCCGCGTTCGACTCCGCGCCGCTCGACGCCGCCACCGACGTGGTCGGTGCCTCCACGGTGACGCTGGCCGTGTCCTCGCCGACCGGGACCGCGACGCTGTTCGCCAAGCTCTACGACGTGGCCGCCGACGGCTCGCAGACCCTGCCGTCGGGGCTGGTCGCTCCGCTGGCGCTGACCGGGCTGTCCACCGACCCGACCGCCCCCACCGAGGTCGAGGTGACGCTGCCCGGGATCGTGCACCGGTTCGAGACCGGTCACGTGATGCGCGTGCTGGTCTCCTCCACCGACCAGGCGTTCGCCGCCCCGGCCGAGGCCGGGGTCTACACCGTCGCGCTGGCCGACGGCGCGGCGCTGGCGGCACCGACCGTCGACGGCGCCGTGGTGGGGGAGTCCTCCTCCTCGCGCTGGTGGGTGCTGCTGGGCGTGCTGGCCGGCCTGGGCGTGCTGGGGGTGGTCGTGGCGAGGCTGTGGGGTGCCCGGCGCCGCCGGCAGCTCTCGGTCGTCGAGCCCGACGGTGAGGACGTGCCGCTGCGCTTCGAGGGCGTCACCAAGTCCTACAAGGACGGCTTCACCGCCGTCCGGGGCCTGTCCTTCGAGGTCCGCCGCGGCCAGGTGCTGGGCCTGCTGGGCCCCAACGGCGCCGGCAAGACCACCTCGCTGCGGATGCTCATGGGCCTCATCCGGCCGACGGAGGGCACCATCTCCGTCTTCGGCCACCCGGCGAGCCCGGGCGCTCCGGTGCTGTCCCGGCTCGGCTCCTTCGTGGAGGGCACCGGGCTGCAGCCGCACCTGAGCGGCCGGGACAACCTGGAGCTGTACTGGGCCGCGACCGGCCGGCCGGCCGAGGACGCCCACCTGGACGAGGCCATCGCGATCGCGGGCCTCGGGACGGCGCTGGACAAGCGGGTCCGGTCCTACTCCCAGGGCATGCGCCAGCGCGTGGCCATCGCCCAGGCCATGCTGGGGCTGCCGGACCTGCTGGTCCTCGACGAGCCCACCAACGGGCTGGACCCGCCGCAGATCCACGCCATGCGCGAGGTGCTGCAGGACTACGCGAAGACCGGTCGCACGGTCATCGTGAGCAGCCACCTGCTGGCCGAGATCGAGCAGACCTGCAGCCACGTCGTCGTGATGGCCAAGGGCCAGAAGGTCGCCGAGGGCACGGTCGAGGAGATCATCGGCACCGGCGGCGCCGTGCTGGTCGTGCTGGACGACCCGGCCGACACCGACCGCGCCGTCGAGGTGCTGGGCGTCCTGCCGGGGACCTCGGTCGAACGCTCGGACGAGGGCCTGGTGCTCGAGCTCGGCGGCACCAGCCGGGCGGCCGCCGTCACCGCCCTGGTGGGCGCCGGCATCGGCGTCGACCAGGTCACCCCGCGCCGCCGCCTGGAGGACGCGTTCCTGTCGTTGGTGGGGGAGAGCTCGTGAGCACCGTCCAGTCCACCGGGGCCGTCGCCGGCTACCGGCCCGAGCGCACCCTGCGTCTGTCGGTCGAGCTGCGCCGGCAGTTCAAACGGCGACGCACCATCGGCGTCTTCGCGCTGATGGTCGCGCTGCCGCTGCTGCTCATCGCCGCCCTCCAGCTGGGCGCCAGTGAGGACGCGCAGTCCAACAGCCGGCTCAACCTGGTGGACGTCGCGACGTCGTCCGGGCTGAACTTCACCCTCTTCGTGCTGTTCGCGACGACGTCGTTCTTCCTGGTCGTGGTGTACGCGTTGTTCTTCGGCGACACCGTGGCCAGCGAGGCCCAGTGGGGGTCGCTGCGCTACGCGCTGGCCACCCCGGTCCCGCGGATGCGGCTGCTCCGGCAGAAGTGGCTGGCCGCGTTGGTGATGTCGGTGGCGGCGCTGCTGACGGTGACCGTGGTGGCCGTCGTCGCGGGCGGGATCGCGTTCGGGTTCGAGGACATCCAGACGCCGATCGGCATCACCATCGGCCAGGGCGACGGGCTGCTCCGGCTGGCCGGGATGGTCGGCTACCTCGCCGTGCACCTGCTCGTCGTCGGCACGCTGGCGTTCTGGCTGTCCACGGTCACCGACGCGCCGCTGGCCGCCGTCGGCGGGTCGGTGTTCACGATGTTCGTCTTCGCGATCCTCGACCAGGTCGAGCAGCTGGGCAGCGTCCGGGACTACTTCCCGACGGCGGAGGAGTTCGCCTGGACGGACCTGCTGCAGACCCCGGTCGACAGCGGTGACCTCTACCGCGGCGTCATCCAGTCGCTGCTCTACGCCGCGGTGTTCACCGCGCTGGCCTTCCGGCACTTCGCCCGCCGCGACGTCACCAGCTGAGGGAGGGCCCCAGCGGGGTCAGAGCGAGGCGCGGACGGCCTGGGCCCAGCCCTCGCCCATCGGGGCGTGGGTGGCGGTGGCGTTCGGCAGGGCCGCGATGGCCGCCGGCATCCCCTCCACCGCGGCGCCGTTGGCCGTGATCCACAGCCGGCCGACCGACGGCGCCATCTCCAGGTCGCTGACGGAGTCCCCGACGGCGACGGCGTCGGCGGGGTCGATGCCCCGGCGGGCCAGGTCCCAGGCGATGGCCGCGCCCTTGTCGATGCCGCGCGGCATCAGGTGGTAGACGTGCGGGTCGGTGCCGTCGCCGTCGCCGTCGCCGTCGCCGTCGCCGTCCAGCGTCATCCGTGAGGTGCGCGGGACGCGGCCGTTGTCCTTGACCGTCAGCCAGCCCCAGCCACGTGCGGCCAGCCAGTCGTCGACCGCGACGGTGTCCAGCCAGCCGCGGAGCAGGGCGTCGGCAGAGTGCGTGGCGTGCCAGGGCGCGTGCCACTCCACCCGGCCGGGGTGCTCGGCCAGCAGGGCGTCGACCACCCCGAGCGAGGCGAGCACGTCCATCGGGGTGCGACCGGCGTGCTCCTCGGGCAGGGCACCGGTGAGCAGGTGGGTCTCCCGGCCGCCGTCCCAGCTGACCAGCGAGCCCAGCTCGGCGACGTGGCCGTCGACGGCGAAGACCCGGCCGGCCTCCAGCAGCTGGGCGTGGGTGCGCCCGGACACCAGCACCAGCGGCACCCCGGCCCGGTGCAGGTCCAGCAGGGCGGCGGCGGGGGAGTCGGTCAGCTCGCGGCCGGCGGTGTGGAAGAAGGAGCCCCGCGGCCCCACCATCGTGCCGTCGAGGTCGGTGTACACGATCGCGGCGGTCATGCAGGTCATCCTGCCGGAGTCCCTGGTCCGGTACGGTGGCCGACGTTCCACTCATCACGAGGGGCAGAGGGACACGGCCCGCTGAAGCCCCGGCAACCACCGCCCGCACCCACGCGGGCAGCAGGTGCCCCTTCCGTCCTGCGCGGCTCGACGGCCCGACGCGGGGAAGATGAGGAGGTAGTCGTCGTATGACCATGACCGCTCCCACTGCCACCGGCGCGATCGCGCAGCCGGTGCCCCCGAACCCCGCCCGCGGCCTGGTGTGCCGCAACTGCGGTGCCACGTTCGGCCTGATCGCCGAGCACGCGTGTGCCGAGTGCTTCGGTCCGCTGGAGGTCGACTACGACCCCGAGCTGATGCGCGCGGTGACCCGCGAGCAGATCGAGGCGGGCCCGCAGAACATCTGGCGCTACAGCGCGTTGCTGCCCACCGGTCAGGACCCGGACTCCCGGGTCAGCCTGGACCCGGGCATGACCCCGCTGGTGCGCGCCCAGCGCCTGGGTGACGAGCTGGGCTTCACCGCCCCGCTGTGGGTCAAGGACGACTCGGCCAACCCGACGCACTCCTTCAAGGACCGGGTGGTCAGCCTGGCCGCGACGGCGGCCAAGGGCTTCGGGTACGCCAAGATCGCCTGCGCCTCGACCGGCAACCTGGCGAACTCGGTGGCCGCGCACGCCGCCCGCAACGGGCTGCCCTCCTTCGTCTTCGTGCCCAGCGACCTGGAGCCGGGGAAGATCGTCCAGTCCGCGGTCTACGGCCAGGCGCTGATCGCCGTCGACGGCTCCTACGACGAGGTCAACCGGCTCACCAGCGAGCTCGCCGAGACCGACGAGTTCGAGGACTGCGCGTTCGTCAACCAGAACGTGCGCCCCTACTACGCCGAGGGGTCCAAGACCGTCGGCTACGAGATCGCCGAGCAGCTCGGCTGGCGGATCCCGGCCCAGGTGGTCATCCCGATGGCGTCGGGGTCGCTGCTGACCAAGGTGGACAAGGCCTTCCGCGAGCTGTCGGCCGCCGGGATCGTCGAGGCCACCGAGTGGAAGGTCTTCGGCGCGCAGTCCGCCGGTTGCGACCCGATCGCCACCGCGTTCGAGAACGGCTGGGACGTCGTCAAGCCGGTCAAGCCGACCGGGATCGCCAAGTCGCTGAACATCGGCAACCCCGCCGACGGGCCCTACGCCCTGGACGCCATCCGGCGCACCGGCGGCTCGGTCGGCCGGGTCGGGGACGCCGAGATCGTCGAGGGCATCCGGGACCTGGCCCGGACCACCGGGGTCTTCGCCGAGACCGCCGGCGGGGTGACGACGGCGGTGCTGCGCCAGCTGGTGGAGCGTGGCCTGCTGGACCCGGCCGCGGAGACCGTCGTGCTGAACACCGGGGAGGGTCTGAAGACCCTGGACCCGCTGATGCCCGTCGTGGGCCCCACCCACCGGGTGGACCCCTCGCTGCGCTCGCTGCGCCAGGCCGGCCTCATCTCCTGAGGTCGGCGGCACCCTCCCTCCTCGGGGGGAGGGTGCCCGCACTGCTCAAGACCGGCCTGCTCGTGTCGATGTAGAACGCATTCGTCCGGAATAGTTCCGGACGGTGAGGTGCGGGAGACGCGATGAGCATGTCCGGATGGTCCGTGGGCTCCACGCCCGTGCCGGCGCCGGTGTCCGACCGGCCCGGTCTGGGGCAGGCGTTCGCCGCCACCGCCGGGGTGGCGGTGTCCGACCTCGCCGGTACCGAGGACTTCGACGTCTTCACCGTGGCCCGGATGACCGACCGGTCCTGGACCGGTGTGACGTCCCGGTCCAGGACCGGGCCGGCCCTCGTGGGCCACCCGGTCCCGGTCGAGCAGAGCGCCTGCCACCACCTGCTGGTCGGCCGGCGGCCCGTGCTGGCCCGCGACCTGCGCCGGCACACCGACCCCGAGCTGCGGGCCGTCGGCCGCCAGCACGGCGTCTCCGCCTACGTCGGTGCCCCGCTCCGCCGGTTCGACGGGCAGCTGCTGGGCAGCGTGTGCGGGTACTCCGCGGCGCGCTGGACGGGCGTCGACCACGACCGGCTCGCGGCGCGCCTCGCGCTGGTCGCCGACGTCCTGGGCCGGGAGCTGGCCACCGCACTGGACGCCGTGGTCGACGACCGGCGGGCGGGCATCGAGCAGGCCCTCCGCAGCCGGGACGACGTCACCGGCCTGCCCGACCGGCGCGGCTGGGGCCTGCTGCTGCACGACGAGGCGGAGCGGGCGGTGCACCTGGCCGAGGACCTCTCCGTGGTGCTGGTCGACATCGGTCTGGTGCGCACCGCCCGCGGTCTGCGGCGCGCGGGGCACGTGCTCCGCGAGGCGCTCGGCGAGGTCGCGTTGAGCCGGGTCGGTGGCCGTCAGTTCGGCGTCGTCGGCGGGGACCTCGACGACCTCGACCCGGGCGCGACCGCCGTCCTCGCTCAGGACGCCCTGCGTGCGGCCGGGTACACGGCCACCGCGGGCTGGGCGGTCCGGGAACCCCAGGAGGACGTCGTCGGGACCTGGCGCCGGGCAGAGGACGCCCTGCTGCGGGTCCGGGCCGGGCGGGTCTCGGGCTGACCCCGCCACCCGGTGGTCGCACGCCCCGGATCACCTGCCGATAAGGCAGTTGTCGATCCGGAACGACGCGATACGGGAACAGAGGTGGGTCGTGGTGAGGCAGGTGCAGTCGTCCCCCGTGGCACCGGACTGGGACGACGACATGTCCGTCGCCCCGGCCGTGCAGGTGCTCGACACGAGATCGGCCGGTCCGGCGCTGCCGGTGTCGGGGTCGGTGTGGTCCCGTGGCGCGCTGCCCGGGGCCGACGCCGCCCTGGCCCTGCTGGGCAGCCTGGGTGGCGTCGACGCCTGGACCATCTGCCGGATCACCGAGGACACCTGGACCGGCCTCGCCGTCCAGCCGACGGCGCAGGCCACCGGCCCGCGGTCGGCGTGGTCGGGCACCCGGGCCGCCTCCTACCAGGCCGGCACCCCCGTGGCCCGGGACCGCTCCCTGTGCCACCACCTGCTCTCGGGTCCGCAGCCCGTCGTCGTCCCCGACCTCGGCCGCAGCCAGCACGCCGACCTGCGCCGGCTCGCCGACGGCTGGGGCCTCAACGGCTACCTGGGCATCGCGCTGCGGGCCCCGGACGGCCGGCAGCTGGGGTCGCTGGCCGGGTTCAGCGCCTCGCCCGTGGACCCGGGCCAGCGGGACTGGCCGGAGCTGCTGGCCGTGCAGGCCGCCGCCCTGCAGGCCTCCCTCAGCGCCGACATCGCCGCGCTGGACGACGCCCGCGAGGACGCCTTCGAGCGGAGCCTGGACAGCCACGACGACGTCACCCGGCTGCCCAACCGGCGCGGGTGGGCGATGTTGCTGGCCACCGAGGAGCAGCTGTCCACCCCGGTCGGCGACCCCGTCGGGCTCGCGCTGGTCGACCTGGGCGTCATCCGCACCGTGCGCTCGCTCCGGCGGGCCGTCTCGGTGGTCCGCGAGGCCGCCGGCGACGTCCGGCTCGCCCGCGTCGGCCCCCGCCAGATCGGCATCCTGGCCGGCGGGTACCAGACCTCCCAGGTGGCCCGGGTGGCCAACCTGGTGCAGGCCCGGCTCGAGGGTGCGGGCTTCCGCACCGCCACCGCGCACACCATGCGCGCCGGCCTGGAGCCGCTGGCCACGACCTGGGTCCGGGCCGAGAACGCCCTGGTGACCGCGCGCCGTGCGCAGGCCGGGAGCCGGAGCCGGTGAGCGCCGGCCCGGTGACCACCGGCGGGGCGGACGCCTGGGTGCTCTCCACCGACACCGACCGCACGCCCGACGTCGGCCTGGTCCGCCCCGGCATGATCGCCGGCGGCGTGCTGACCCTCGTGGCCATGCTCGTCGGGTCCTCCCGGCTGCAGGCCCTCGAGGCCGCGGCGGCCGTCCCGCTCGCCCGGGCGATCGGCCTGGAGGACGCCCGTCAGGTCGGCCGGTCGGTGCTGTTCACCGTCGACGGGCAGCCGACCGGCATCGACGTCACCGTCGGGTGCACCGCGGCCTTCCTGCTGCTGCCCTTCGTCGTCATCACCACCGTGCTGCTCGCCGTCCGCCGGATCCCCGTCCTGCGCGCGATGAGCGCGCTGGTCGCCGCCGTGCTCGTGGTCCTGGCGGTCAACCAGGCCCGGATGCTGGCCATCACCGCCGGGATGGCCACCTGGGGACCCGAGGTGGGGTACGCCCGCACCCACGTCCTCGTCGGGACCGCCGTCAGCACCCTGGGGGTGGTGCTCGCCGGCACCGCCTACCTGGTGGTCCTGTTGCACGGCACCTACCCCTCACCGGCGGTCGACCCCCAGGAGGGGGACCGCTGGTGAACCAGGACAACATCGCGCTGGCGGCGCTGAACACGACCGCGTTCATGCTCTGCGTCAGCTTCCTGCTCTACGTCGTGTTCATCATGCGGCCCTTCCTGGCCCGCGCGGACAGCGTGCCGGGCAGTCGGTACGGCTACGACTTCCACCTCGTCGTCCCCTGCCTGGACGAGGAGCTCGTCGTCGGCGGGACGGTCCGGCACCTGCTCGGGGCGTTCCCCGAGGCCACCGTCTGGGTCGTCGACGACGGTTCCACCGACCTCACCCCGGGCATCCTGGAGGACCTGCAGGACCAGTTCCCGCAGCTGCGCGTGGTCACCCGCACGCTCCCCGACGCCCAGCGCGGCAAGGGTGCAGCGCTCAACGCCGCGTGGCGGGCCATCGACGCCGCCCTCCCGGCCGAGGCCGACCGGCACCGCGTCGTCGTGGGCGTGCTGGACGCCGACGCCCGGCTGGAGCGGCTGGCCCCCGACGTCATCTGCGGCTACCTGGTCGACCCCCGGGTCACCGCCGTGCAGGTGCAGGTCCGGGTCACCGACGACGTCGACGGCCTCGCCGCCGCGGACCTGGCCTCCCTCGTCGACCTGGACGAGGTCCCGGTCCGGCGGCGGGACTCCTGGCTGGTGCAGCTGCAGGACCTGGAGTTCACCGGCCCCATCGCGGCGATGCAGAGCCTGCGCCGTCGGACCGGCAGCGTGGGCATGGGCGGCAACGGCCAGTTCACCCGCATGTCGGCGCTGGACCGGATCGCCGAGGAGTTCGGCACGCCGTGGCACGGCGCCCTGCTGGAGGACTTCGAGCTGGGCCTGCACGTGCTGCTCACCGGCGGTCGCACCGAGTACTGCGACGAGACCTTCGTGGCCCAGACCGGCCTCCCGCGCGTGCGGCCGCTGCTGCGCCAGCGCAGCCGCTGGGCGCAGGGTGGCATGCAGTGCTCGCGCTACCTGTGGCGCATCATCTGCTCCCCGCGGGTCAGCCTGCCCGGTGCCCTGGAGATCGCCTACTACCTCTGGGTCCCGTGGTCCCAGCTGCTGGGCTCGGTCGTGTTCCCGGCCGCGATGGCCGTGCAGGTCTGGTACATGACCCACACCGGGGACGGCGTCGGCTCCTGGTGGTCCGGCGGGGCCTGGGGCCTGGTGCCCCTCGCGGCGCTGTTCGGCGTCCTGCCGCACGTCGTCTGGGGTCCGGTCTACCGCTCCCGCAGCGGCGGGTCGGTGACCCGCCGGCGGGCCGTCGCCCTCGGGCTGCTCAACGTCGCCTACGCCTACCTGCTGCAGGTGGCCGTGTGGTGGGCGTTCACCCGGATCCTGCGCGGCCGCCGGGACTGGAAGAAGACCTCCCACGTCGCAGCCGCCGGGACGCCCCGGCCGGGCGCTCCGGCGCCGGGGCGGGCACCCGGACGGTCCGACGCCGCCGTGTTCGCCGCGCTGCCGGCCGAGGTGACCTGGCCCGGCCTGGACGTGCCCGGCCGGCACTCGACCGCCCGCCCGTCCTCCTCCCCGGGAGGAGCCGGCCGGGTGCAGACCCTGGACCCGGCGACCGCGGCCCGCCCCCCGGCGTCCGCCACCGACCGGCGTCGTCCGGCCGCCCGGCCCCCGTCGGCGGGGCCGACACTCGTCCCCCCGCTCGCACCCGCCCCGGTCCAGCGGGCCCGTCCGCCCGCGGAGCCCGCCGCGGCGCAGCCGGTGGTCGTCGCCACCACCGTCGAGCCCGCCCCCGCGCCGTCGGTCCCCGAGGGTCCCCGGACCGAACGCATCCCCGCGGTCCTCACCACCCGTCCCGAGTGGTCGGACGCCCCGCGACGTCGCCCCCAGCCCCCCGCGGCCACGCCCACCCCCGACGAGAGCGACGCACCGTGACCCGCACCTCCCTCCGCCGCCGAGCGGGCGTCGTCCTCGCCGCGACGACGGCCCTGGTGCTGCTGTGGACCGGCCCGGCGTCCGCCGACACCTCCCGGGCGTCGGCGATCGCGGCGTCCCTGGTGCTGGCCGGGGGCGGCGTCGCCTCCTCCGGGCAGGTCGCGGCCGACCACGACGGCCAGACCGGCACGTCGACCGGTGACAGCGCGCCCGCCCTGGGCGTCCTCGGCTCGCAGACGCTCATCACCTCCGGTGCGCTGGTGCAGAAGGCGGTGGCCCGGCCCGACGGGACCTCGGCCGCGTGCGCCGCGCTGGTCGGTGCCGGCGGCGGCATCACCATCGGTGCCGACGGTGCGTGCACCGTGGTCAAGGGCACCGGCGGGGTCCGGATCCGGCTGCTCGGGGTGGGTGGGGTGTCCCTGGGCGAGATCACCGCCGACGCCCTCTCCTCGCAGTGCACCGCCACCTCCGCCGGGGTCACGACCGCGAGCGCGGCCCTGGCCAACGCCAAGGCGACCGTCGTGCTGCCGATCGCGCTGGCCGCGAACCCGGTCGGCGGCGTCAGCGTGCCCCTGGGCGGGGTCGCCACCCTCCTGCTGGGTGGCCAGACCGCCCCGCAGGGCTCGGGCAGCGTCCGGGTCAGTGCCCTCTACGTGACACTGCTGGATTCGGTGGCCCGCATCGACATCGCCTCCGCGACCTGCGGGGTGAACGTGGCGACCCTGCCGGTCCCGGCCGTGCCCCTGTCGGGCTGGACCGCGGCCGCCGCCGGCGTGCTGGCCGTCTGGGGGGTGCTGGCGGCGCGCTGGGTACGCCGGCGCACCGGCGGTCCGGTGCTGCTCGCGTGACCCCCCGGGTGGCCGTGGTGATGGGCACCCGGCCGGAGATCATCAAGCTGGCCCCCGTCGTCGAGGCCCTGGGCCCCGCCGCGCGGCCGCTGTCCACCGGGCAGCACTGGGACGCCGACCTCACCGACGTCTTCTTCGCCGCGGTCGGCATGCACCGCCCGCCGCAGCCGGTGCGGGGCGTCGGCGGGCGGGACCGCGCCGACCAGCTGGCGCTGATGCTGACCGGGCTGACCGACTGGTTCCGGGCCGACCGGCCCGACGCCGTCGTCGTCCAGGGCGACACGAACTCGGCCAACGCCGGGGCGCAGGCCGCGCACCACCTGGGGATCCCGGTGGTGCACGTCGAGGCGGGCCTGCGATCGCACGACCGGGCGATGCCCGAGGAGGTCAACCGCCTGGTCATCGGAGCGGTCGCCGACGTGCACTGCGCCGCCACGGCGGGCAACGCCGAGCACCTGCTGCGCGCCGGCACCCCCGCCGGCGCCGTGCACGTCACCGGCAACACCATCGTCGAGGCCACCCGGCGTGCCCTCCCGGGGCCCGGCAAGCGGGCTGCGGTGCAGGCCGCCCACGGGGTGCTGGCGGGGGAGTACGTGCTGGCCACGGTGCACCGCCCGGAGAACACCGACGACCCGGTGCGGCTGCAGGCGCTGCTGGGCTCCCTCGGCGGGCTGGGCCTGCCGGTGCTGCTGCCGCTGCACCCCCGCACCCGGGCGGCGCTGCTCACCGGCGGGTGTCTCGTCCCGCCCGCGGTGCACTGCACCGGGCCGGTGGACCACGCGACGTTCCTGGCCCTGGCCGCCGACGCCCGGCTGCTCGTCTCGGACTCCGGGGGCGTCCAGGAGGAGGTCACCGTGCTGGGCAAGCCGCTCGTCGTGGTGCGCACCAGCACCGAACGCCCGGAGTCCGTGGACGCCGGGTTCAGCGTGCTCGCCGCCCCCGACGGCGTCCTCGAGGCCGCCCGGTGGCTGCTGCGGCCGGGCTGGGCGGCCGTGCTGGCCGGTCGCAGCAGCCCCTTCGGGGACGGCCGGGCCGCCGAGCGGATCGCCGCGCTGACCCTGGGCGCCGTCCGGGCCCGCCGGCCCCTGCCGCTGGCCGTCGCGGTCTGACCGAGCGGGCTCCGGGCCCCCCACTCCTTGCACTCACCGGGGTCGAGTGCCAGACTCGCAGCTGGCACTCGGAGCACCTGAGTGCCAATCAGGTCGGACCGGTGAGGCACCGGCGCGTGGGCCGCAGGAGCGTCCACGGCGCGGGTGTCGTCCGTCGCGGGCACCGCCCGGCCAGCAGCGAGCCACGCATGGAGGACACCACCACATGGCCAAGATGATCGCCTTCGACGAAGAGGCCCGCCGCGGCCTCGAGCGGGGCATGAACACCCTCGCCGACGCCGTCAAGGTCACCCTCGGCCCCAAGGGCCGCAACGTCGTGCTGGAGAAGAAGTGGGGTGCCCCCACCATCACCAACGACGGTGTGAGCATCGCCAAGGAGATCGAGCTCGAGGACCCGTACGAGAAGATCGGGGCCGAGCTCGTCAAGGAGGTCGCCAAGAAGACCGACGACGTCGCGGGTGACGGCACCACCACCGCCACCGTGCTCGCCCAGGCCCTCGTCCGCGAGGGGCTGCGCAACGTCGCCGCCGGCGCGAACCCGATGGCCCTCAAGAAGGGCATCGAGAAGGCCGTCGCCGCCGTCTCGGAGTACCTCCTCTCGACCGCCAAGGACGTGGAGACCAAGGAGCAGATCGCTGCCACCGCCTCCATCTCCGCCGCTGACCCGGCCATCGGCGAGCTCATCGCCGAGGCGATGGACAAGGTCGGCAAGGAAGGCGTCATCACCGTCGAGGAGAGCAACACCTTCGGCCTCGAGCTCGAGCTCACCGAGGGCATGCGCTTCGACAAGGGCTACACCTCGCCCTACTTCGTGACCGACACCGAGCGCATGGAGGCCGTCCTCGACGACCCGTACGTGCTCGTCGTCAACTCCAAGATCAGCTCGGTCAAGGACCTGCTGCCGCTGCTGGAGAAGGTCATGCAGTCCGGCAAGGCCCTCATGATCATCTCCGAGGACGTCGAGGGCGAGGCCCTCGCGACCCTGGTGGTCAACAAGATCCGTGGCACCTTCAAGTCCGTCGCCGTCAAGGCCCCGGGCTTCGGTGACCGCCGCAAGGCCATGCTCGGCGACATCGCCATCCTCACCGGTGGCCAGGTCATCTCCGAGGAGGTCGGCCTCAAGCTGGAGAACGCCGGTCTCGACCTGCTCGGCCGCGCCCGCAAGGTCGTCGTCACCAAGGACGAGACCACCATCGTCGAGGGCGCCGGCGACACCGACCAGATCGCCGGTCGGGTCAACCAGATCCGTGCCGAGATCGAGAAGTCGGACTCCGACTACGACCGCGAGAAGCTCCAGGAGCGTCTGGCCAAGCTCGCCGGTGGCGTCGCCGTCATCAAGGCCGGTGCCGCGACCGAGGTCGAGCTCAAGGAGCGCAAGCACCGCATCGAGGACGCGGTGCGCAACGCCAAGGCCGCCGTCGAGGAGGGCATCGTCGCCGGAGGTGGCGTCGCGCTCGCGCAGGCCAGCTCCGTCTTCGAGAAGCTCGAGCTCACCGGCGACGAGGCCACCGGGGCGAACATCGTCCGCGTGGCGCTCGAGGCCCCGCTCAAGCAGATCGCGATCAACGCCGGCCTCGAGGGCGGCGTCGTGGCGGAGAAGGTCCGCAACTCCGAGATCGGCTGGGGCCTGAACGCGGCCTCCGGCGAGTACGTCGACCTGGTCGCCGCCGGCATCATCGACCCGGCCAAGGTCACCCGCTCCGCCCTGCAGAACGCCGCCTCCATCGCGGCTCTGTTCCTCACCACCGAGGCCGTCATCGCCGACAAGCCGGAGAAGTCCGCGCCGGCGATGCCGGGTGGCGACGGCGGCATGGGCGGCATGGACTTCTGAGTCCCGCCGCACCACCGTCGGCGTGAGCTGACACCTGCACCACGCACTGCCCGGACGGGGCGGTCTCCGCGAGGAGGCCGCCCCGTTCGGCGTCTCCCGGTGCAGGAACCCCCAGAGCCGGAAGGGTGACAAGGGCAGGCTAACCTCACCTGGTATCCGTCGGACCCACCCTGGAGTGCACCCCCTCATGAGCCGTCGTCCCCTGGCTGCCCTCGCCACCGCCGCACTGGCGCTGACCCTGACCGCCTGCGGCAGCTCCGAGGAGGAGACCCCGGCCGCCGGCGGCTCCTCGTCGTCCTCCGACGGCGCCTTCCCGGTGACCATCGAGCACACCTTCGGCGAGACCACGATCGAGGCCGAGCCCGAGCGCGTGGTGACCATCGGCTTCAACGAGCAGGACTTCGCGCTCGCCCTGGGCGTCACCCCGGTCGGCGTCCGCGAGTACCTGAGCTACGACGCGAACACCCGCCCGTGGGCGGTGGACCTGCTGCCCGACGAGCCGCTGCCGACGGTCGGTGCCGAGGAGCTGGACCTCGAGGCGATCGCGGCCCTGCAGCCCGACCTGATCCTGGGCGTCTACTCCTTCATCGACGAGAGCACCTACGAGCTGCTGTCGGAGATCGCCCCCACGGTGGCCGAGTCCGCCGACTACGAGCTGGGCGCCACCCCGTGGCAGGAGCAGACCCGGATGGACGGCGCCGCGCTGGGCAAGGCCGAGGAGGCCGACGCGCTGGTCGCCGACGTCGAGGGTGCCTTCGCCGACGCCCGCAAGGCCAACCCCTCCTTCGAGGGCCAGACCCTCGCGCTGGACTACTGGTTCGAGGGCACGCACGGCGCGCTGCCCGACACCGACCTGCGCATGCAGTTCTTCACCGAGCTGGGCTTCGTGGCGCCGGCGACCACCGGTTCCCTGTCGGCGGAGTCCCTGGACGCCCTCGACGGCGACGTCCTGGTCGCGGCGGGCACCGACCAGGCGGCGCTGCTGTCCGAGCCGCTGTTCGCCGCGCTGCCCGTGGTCAGCGAGGACCGCACCGTCTTCGTCGGCGGGTTCGACAAGCAGTTCCCGGCCGCCCTGGGCTTCACCAGCCCGCTGTCGCTGCCCTACGCGCTGGACCTGATCGTCCCGCCGCTGGCCGCCGCCGCCGACGGCGACCCGGCCACCCCGGTGGAGCAGATCACCATCTGAGTCCATCACGCCGGCCAGGCCAGCCGGGCCGGGCCGGGCATAGGAACCTCTGCACCCCCTCCCACGCCGAGGACGGGGTGTAGAGGGCCCTATGCCCCTGCAGGGGCCTCGGCGAAGGTGACGCCGAGCTGGCCGGCGGCCTGCTCGAGCACCCGCATGACGGCGAGGGTGTCGGCCAGCGGCATGACGGCGGACTCGGTGCGGCCGGCCAGCACGCCTTCGTGCACCTCGGCGATCTCGTGGCTGTACCCGGTACCGGTGGCCGGCAGCGTGATCTCCTCGGGGTCCGCGCCGGCCCGGTGCAGCACGATCGTGGCCGGGTGGTGGAACCGGGGGAGCACGTCGACCCAGCCGCCGGTGCCGAACACCCGGGCCTGGCCGGGCAGGGCGTTGCGCAGCGAGGTGGTGAGGGTGGCGCTGCGGCCGTCGTCCCAGCCCAGCAGCAGGGCGGCCTCGGCGTCGACACCGGTGGGGAAGGTCGAGCCCACGGCGCGGACCTGGTCGGGGTCGCCGAGCAGCATCTGGGCGAAGGACACCACGTAGACCCCGAGGTCCAGCAGCGCGCCGCCGCCCAGCTCCTTGGCGAACAGCCGGTCCTCGGGGTCGAACTCGCGGGCCACGCCCAGGTCGGCCTGCACCGAGCGCACCTCGCCGATCGCGCCCTCGGCGATCAGCTCCCGCAGCCGGACGACGGCGGGCTGGAAGCGGGTCCACATCGCCTCCATGACGAAGACGCCGGCCTCGCGCGCGGCGTCCACGACCTGCTGGGTCCCGGCGACGGTGGCGGTGAACGACTTCTCCACCAGCAGCGACTTGCCCGCGGCGATCGCCCGCAGGGCGACGGCGTGGTGCTGGGGGTGCGGGGTCGCCAGGTACAGCACGTCGACGTCGGGGTCGGCGACCAGCTCGTCGTAGGAGCCGTACGCGGTGGGGACGTCGTGCCGGTCGGCGAAGGCCTGAGCCCGGTCCAGCGACCGGGAGCCGACGGCGGTCACCCGAGCGCCCGGCACGTGCGGGAAGTCCCGCACGACGTTCTCGGCGATCCGGCCCGGTCCGACGATGCCCCAGCGGGTCTCTGTGCTCACGGGGACGACGGTAGCGGGGACCCGAAGCGCAGGAGGTTCCCGTCCGGGTCGATGTGCCAGCCCTCGCGGATGCCGTAGTCGGTGTCGACCGGGCCGCCGGTCCGCGGCACCTGGGCCCAGCGCCGGACGAGGTCGTCGGCATCGGGCACGTGCAGGAACACCGCGGAGGCGCTCCGCAGCGGATCGTGGTCGGCCACGACGGACAGGTGCAGCTCCACCCCGGCCAGCCCGGCGAAGCCGTAGGTGTCGTCGTGCCGGCTCACCGTGCAGCCCAGGGCGGCGTAGTGCGCCAGCGCCCGGTCCAGGTCGGCCACCGGCAGGATCGGGCACGCCCGTACGTCGGTCATGCTGCGACGATGGCACGGTGGCCGTGCTGATCGACACCCCCGTGTGGCCCTGGCGTGGCCGGCTCTGGTCGCACCTGGTCAGCGACACCGACT
Source organism: Modestobacter sp. Leaf380 (assembly GCF_001424485.1). Lineage (GTDB taxonomy): Bacteria > Actinomycetota > Actinomycetes > Mycobacteriales > Geodermatophilaceae > Klenkia. Next base: position 414,452 of record NZ_LMQC01000012.1, on the reverse strand, counting down.
ACGACGAGCTGCACGCCTTCGTCGAGGCCGAGCTGGGCATCCCGCGGCGGGCGTTCCAGGGGGACCACTACGACGTCCCCGAGGAGCTGCACGCGGTCGCCGTCGCGGCCGGCGCAGAGTCGGTGTCGGCCCGGGAGCTGCTGTCCCGGCTGCTGGCCGCGGGTCTGCGGGTCAGGAAGCCGCGAGCGAGCGCAGCAGGGTGAGCTCGGCAGTCAGGTTGGCCCGGGCCGGCTCGGTCCACAGCGCCGCCGTCCGCTCCAGCCGGTACAGCCGGGGGAGGGCCAGCAGCTGCTCGATCACCGCGGTGCGCCCGGCGGTGAACACGTCGTCGTCCAGGTGCGCGTACTCCTCGCGGACCGCGGAGGCGTAGGCGGCGTAGTGCTCCGGGGGACCGGCCAGCACCGCCAGGTCGGCGTCGCACAGCACGGCGCCGTCCGCGTCGTCGTCGGCGGGGTCGTGGCTCGTGGTGAGCAGCACCAGTCGGACGACCTCCTCGACCACGGCGTCGGGCACCAGACCGAGCAGCCCGATCCTGGCCCGGTCGGCGCTGACCTGCTCGTTGTCCGAGCGGCGGGGGTCGTAGGCCACGTCGTGGTACCAGGCGGCGAGGGCGACGGCGGTCGGGTCGGTGGCCGCGTCCGCCAGCTCGCCGACGATGCCCAGCACCGCCGCCAGGTGCGCGACGTCGTGGTAGCGCCGGTGCGGTTCGGCCCAGGCGCCCAGCACGGCGGCCCACTCGGTGCGCGACGTCGCGGAGTCCCCGGCGAGGGCCGCCCAGTCCTCGAAGGTCACACCCACGAGTGCACCCCGCACTCCCGCAGCGCGGTCAGGGCCAGCACCCGGGCGACGTGCTCGACGTCGGCCAGCGGGACCTGCTCGCGGGGCGCGTGTGCCAGGGCCAGGTCGCCGGGCCCGTAGTGCAGCGTCGGGACGCCGGCCGCGGCGTACAACCGCAGGTCGGTACCGGCGGGGACGGCGCGCTCGGCCGGCCGGGGACGGCCGGCGTCCACGGCGGCCTGCTGGACGGCGGGCAGCAGCGGCGAGCCCTGCGGCAGCTGCCCGCTGGCGAAGCTGCCCCCGACCCAGTCGACCCGCACCGGGTGCTCGGCCAGCCAGGGGTGGCCCGCGCTGAACCGGGCCAGGTGGCTCTCCAGGACACCGCGGGCGGTCTCCACCGGCTCGCCGACCCGCACCCCGTAGCGGCCCTCGGCGACCAGCCGGTCGGGCACGGTCGAGGACCAGTCGCCGGCCTGCACCGTCCCGATGGAGATGCCGTAGGGCAGCCGGGTGCCCAGGAAGAGGTCGACGTCGTCCTGCCGCTCGGCCTCCAGGGCCCGCAGCGCGGCGTGCACCTCGGCGAACAGCTCGACGGCGCTGACCCCGGCGTCCCGCATCGCGCCGTGCGCGGCGAGCCCGGTGACGGTGAGCCGGAAGGTCAGCGCGCCGGCGTTGGCGGTCATCACCGACCCCGCGGTCGGTTCGGGGATGACGCAGGCGTCGCCGCGGTGCCCGCGCTCCAGCGTCGCCCAGGCGCCGAGCCCGCCGTCCTCCTCGCCGACCACGCTGTGCACCGCCAGCGGGCGGAGCAGCCGGACCCCCGCGGCGCGGACGGCGCGGACGGCGGCCAGCGCGGCCACCAGCCCGCCCTTCATGTCGCAGGTGCCGCGGCCGTGCAGGACGCCGTCGGCCAACCGCGGGGTGAACGGGTCACCGGGCCACAGGGCCGAGTCCCCGGCCGGGACGACGTCGGAGTGCCCGCACAGCACCAGGGCCGGGTCGCCGTCCTGCACCCCGGGCAGGGTGCCGACGACGCCCCACGCCTCGGACCGCACGACCTCCTGGCCGGGGGCGTCCGGCGCGGTCGCAGCGGCCACCAGGTCGATCGGCCAGCGGTCGACGTCGGTGCCGGTGTCCTCCAGCCAGCCGGCGACCAGGTGCTGGGCGTCGGACTCCGCGTCGGTGCCGCCCACCGAGGGCACTGCCACCAGCTCCCGGAGCCGGTCGAGCAGCCACCCGGTGTCCAGGGCGTCCAGGACCCGGGCCTCCACCTCGCTCAGACCGGTCACGCGCGCCAGTCTGGCAGCCGTCCGCGGCGGCACTACGGTGCCTGCCATGTCCTCTCCGCCGCCCCCGCCGGGCTGGTACCCCGACCCCGCAGGCACCCCCGGCACCCGCTGGTGGGACGGCAACGGCTGGACCGAGCACGTCCAGCAGGCGGCCGCGCCGCCGCCGCCGGCGGGCCAGCCGGCACCCGCCCCGGTGCAGGTGCAGCAGGCACCGGCACAGCCGCAGCCGGTCCAGTACGGCGGCGCGCCGCCCCGTTCGCCGCTCTTCGAGCAGCCGACGCTCGTGGTCAACCAGAAGACGAAGTTGATCGAGCTGACCAACGAGTACTCGGTCTTCGACGCCAACGGCCAGCAGATCGGCGCCGTCGTCCAGGTGGGCCAGTCCGCGGCCAAGAAGGCGCTGCGCTTCGTCTCCCAGCTCGACCAGTTCCTCACGCACCAGCTCGAGGTCCGCGACGCCCACGGGGTGGTGCTGCACCTGACCCGGCCGGCGAAGCTGGTGAAGTCCCGGGTGCAGGTCTCCCGCGGGGACGGCACCCCGGTCGGGGAGATCGTGCAGGCCAACGTCTTCGGCAAGATCCGCTTCGACCTCGTCGTGGGCGGTCAGGTGGCCGGGGCGATCCAGGCCGAGAACTGGCGGGCCTGGGACTTCTCGATCACCGACCACACCGGACAGGAGGTCGCCCGGATCACCAAGAAGTGGGAGGGCTTCCTGCGGACGTCGTTCACCACCGCGGACAACTACGTCGTCCAGGTGCACCGCCGGCTGGAGGACCCGCTGGCCAGCCTCGTCGTCGCCAGCGCCCTGACCGTGGACACCACGCTCAAGCAGGACGACCGCGGCTTCAACTGAGTCGAGGGCTCGGCGGGGCGTACCCTGGGAGACGTCCGGGCCGGGCGACCTGTGTCCCCGGGCTCCACTGGATAACTGCCGCCGGGGAATACCGCTCTCACGAGGCTGGAGCCCCGGATGCGCAACTCGCCGCGAGGCGACCAGCGTCCGGTCCGGACCCCACCGCACGACGAAGGCCCCCTCCCGCACCGGGAGGGGGCCTTCGTCGTCAGGCCATCTGCACGAGGGTCCTCTACTCGGTCTGGCCGAGCAGCCAGCCGTGCTCGCCGGCCAGCGCCGTCGCCTCGGCCGGACCCCACGAGTCCGGCTCGTAGGGGTGCACCTCGGGACGGTCGTCGAGGACCGGCTGCAGGGCCCGCCAGGTCTGGGCCAGGCCCTCGCTGGTGGTGAACAGCGACCGGTCGCCGGTGAGCACGTCGTGGATCAGCGAGACGTAGGGCGGCAGGGGGTCCCCGCCGGGGATCTTCGACAGGTCCAGCGAGACCCGGGCGGGGGCCATCGCCAGGTCGGGGCCGGGCCGCTTGGCCATCACGTCGATGTCGACGGCACCGGCGCCGGCCAGCGACAGGCTGATCACGTTGCCGTTGGCCGGCACGTCGTTGACCGGGCCCTTGGGCCGGTGCAGCACCAGGCTGACCCGCTGCTCCTTGGCCGCCATCCGCTTGCCGGTGCGCAGCAGGAACGGCACCCCGCGCCAGCGGCCGGAGTCGATGAACAGCCGCGCGGCCACGAAGGTGTCGGTGGTGCTGTCGTCCGGGACGCCGTCCAGGTCGCGGTAGCCCTCGAACTGGCCCAGGACGACGTCCTCGGGTGCCAGCGGCCGGAACGCGGCCAGCACGGACTCGCGGGCGGCGAGGATGTCGTCGGCGGCGAAGCTGACCGGCGGCTCCATGGCGACCTCGGCGGCGACCTGGAACAGGTGGGTGACCAGCATGTCCAGGGTGGCGCCGGTGCCGTCGTAGAAGTCGGCCCGGTCGGCGACGTCGAGGTCCTCGGGGACGTCGATCTGCACCTGGGCGACGTGCTCCCGGCTCCAGACGTGCTCGAAGAGGCCGTTGGCGAAGCGCAGCACGTGCAGGTCCTGGGTGCCCTCCTTGCCCAGGAAGTGGTCGATCCGGAAGACCTGCTGCTCGTCGAAGACCGAGTGCACGACCTCGTCGAGCTCGCGGAACCCGTCGGGGGAGGCGCCGTAGGGCTTCTCGTAGACCACCCGGGACCCCTCGGCGAGGCCGTGCTCACCCAGGGCCCTGGTGTAGTCCAGGAAGGCCTTGGGCGGCAGTGACAGGTAGTGCACCAGCTGCGCCTCCTCGCCCAGGTCGTCGCGCGCCGCGGACACCGCGTCGAGCAGTGCGCCGGGGTCCTCGACGGTGAAGCCGCCGCCGGCGAAGCGCAGCCGGGTGGCGAACTCGTCCCACGGGCCGTCGTCGGGCGAGGGGCCGAACTCCTCCAGGGCACCCCGGACGTGGTCGACGAAGTCCTCGTCGGAGCGCTCGCCGCGGCCGCTGCCGACCAACCGCCAGTCCGGGGGCAGCAGGCCGTGCTGGGCGAGCTGGAAGAAGGCCGGCAGCACCATCCGGCGCGCGAGGTCGCCGGTGGCCCCGAACAGCACGAAGACGGTGGGCGGGGACGTGCGGTCGCTCGTCGCGTTCTCGGTCACGGTGCTCCTCTCACGTCCACCGGCGGGCGGCCGGCGGACTCCGGGCCCACTGTGCCCCGCCCACCTGGGACTACGCGCAGCGCCTCCGATGAGACTGCTCTCATGTCGGGCTCATGTGGGTCTCGGGAGCGCTGCGCACGATCGGTGACATGACCTCCTCCCGCATGCTCCTCGCCCTGCCGGCCGTGGCCGGCCTGCTCGTCCTCTCCGCCTGCGGGTCCGACGACGACGCCGTGGGCGTCGCCTCCGTCGCCTCCAGCGGCTCCAGCAGCGCCTCCTCCGCGGCATCCTCGGCAGGTTCCTCCTCGGACGCCTCGGCCTCCCAGGGCGCCGGCGGCTCGGCCGCCGCCATCGACTTCCAGGACCAGTCCGGTGGCGGTGACACCGCCGTCGTCGCCCGTGTCTCTGCCCCCGAGGCCGGCTTCGTCGTCGTCCGCGTCGACGACGACGACCGCAGCGACGACAACACCGTGCTGGGCAGCACCTCCGTCGACGCCGGGGTGAGCACCGACGTGCAGGTCGACCTCGCCCCGCCGCTGGACGGTGACGCCGACCTCGAGGCGACCCTGTACGCCGACACCGACGGCAGCGGCAGCTTCGACGAGGGCACCGACCAGCCCGTCGCCGAGCCGGAGGACGCCGACGACGACAACGACGACGACGGCACCGACGACGACGTGGTCGACGACGGCGCGGAGTACGTCGTCAACTGAGCCACCCGGGCGGGAGCTGGGTCCCGTCGGTGAGCGAGCTGAGTCCTGGGTCACTACGGTGGCTCGCGACCCAGTGCCCACCGACGGGAGTCCCACCGTGAGCAGCACCGTCCAGCGGCAGCCCGACACCGAGCAGCACAAGCTGCCGGTGAAGACCCTGGTGTCGGCCAGCATCGGCAATGCCGTGGAGTGGTTCGACTGGACGGTCTACGCGACCTTCGTCGTCTACTTCGCGGGCCAGTTCTTCCCCGCCGAGAACGACGCGCTGGCCCTGATCGGTGCGACGTCGACGTACGCGCTGGCCTTCTTCTTCCGCCCGCTCGGCGGCTACGTGCTGGGCCGCTTCGCCGACCTCAAGGGCCGCAAGGCCGGCATGCTGGTCACGATCCTGCTGATGGCCGGCGGCTCGCTGGTCATCGCCGTCCTGCCGACCTACGAGCAGGTCGGCTGGCTGGCCCCGATCCTGCTGCTGCTGGCCCGCATCGCCCAGGGCATGAGCCTGGGCGGTGAGGTCTCCAACGCCTCGGCCTACCTCGCCGAGATCGCCCCGCCGGCCCGCCGCGGCCGCTACTCGGCGTTCTTCTACATCTCCACCGGCACCGCGCTGCTGCTGGCCTCGCTGATGGGCGTGCTGCTCACCACGGTGCTCACCGAGGACCAGCTGCAGGCCTACGGCTGGCGGATCGCGTTCGGCGTCGGTGGCCTGCTGGGCTTCGTGGGCCTGTGGCTGCGCCGGTCGCTGGCCGAGACCGACCAGTTCGAGGAGAACGCAGCCAAGGCCCGGGCCACCAAGAACCCGTTGATGCAGACCATCCGGGACCACCCGCGGGCGGTGTTGCAGCTGTGCGCCTTCACGCTGCTGTCCACGCTGAGCTACTACACGTTCTTCTCCGCGCTGACCCCGTTCGCTATCAACTTCCGCGGCGCCGACGGCAACCAGGTCTTCATCGCCCTCAGCATCGGCACGGCCCTGTTCGTCGCGTTGTGCTACCCGCTGGGCGCGCTGTCGGACCGGGTCGGGCGCAAGCCGCAGATGCTGGTGTGGTCCGGGGCGATGGCGGTGCTCATCATCCCGCTGTCGTTCCTGGTGCGCGACGACCTCTTCTCGCTGATCGTCGTCTTCTGCGTGGGCCTGGGGCTGTACGCGATGATGGCCTCGCTGGCCCCTGCGGTGATGAGCGAGCTGTTCCCCACGGAGCTGCGGGCCACCGGCATCGGGTCCTGGTACAACCTCACGGTCGCGCTCTTCGGCGGCACGGCACCGCTGGTGATCACGGCGCTGTCCGACGCCGGGCACCCGGTGTTCTTCTTCGTCTACGTGGCCGTCGCCGCAGCCATCGCCTTCGGCGTCATCCTCACCCTGCGCGAGACCAAGGGCACCGAGCTGACCTGACGCGGCATCGAGTGCGGAGCAGTGCCGGTCACGGGAGCCTGCTGACCGGCACTGCTCCGCACTCGACGACCGAGGGGACTGCCACCATGACGCGGTGAGCTCCCGGACGGCCGTGTGGGCCGGCACCCTGGCCGCGGCCCCGCTGTGGGCGGTCGTCGAGCGGGCCGAGGCCGGCCCGTACCTGCGCCGGGACGCCGACCGGTTCGCCGCCTGCCTGCGCCGTCCCGACGTCGCCGCGCTCTCGCCCCGCGCCCGGTTCGGCTGGCTGGTCGCCCGGCACCCGGAGTTCCGCTCGCTGGTGCACTACCGGCTGACCCCGCTGCCGTGGCCGGTGCGCGCCCTGCTGCGCGCGCTGTGGCGCCCGCTGCCCACGCTGCACCTGGGGGCCGCCGTCATCGGCCCGGGGCTGTTCATCGAGCACGGCTTCGCCACCACGCTGACCGCTTCGGCGGTCGGGGCCGACTGCTGGGTCAACCAGCAGGTGACCGTCGGGCACACCCGGCACGGTCAGCCCGTCATCGGCGACCGGGTGCGCATCGGGGCGGGGGCCGTCGTCGTCGGCCCGGTGCGCGTGGGGGACGACGCGGTGGTCGGGGCCAACGCCACCGTCGTGCAGGACGTGCCGGCCGGCGCCGTCATGCTCGCCCCGCTCGCCGTGCCCCGTCCCGAAAGCTGATCCGACGCGGGGAGGGAGCCGGGGTCAGAGCATCGTGCGCAGGCGCTCCCGGCGCATGCGCAGCACGTCCACCGACGCCGAGGCCGAGGGCGGCCCGGGCACCGACTGACGCAGCTGGGTGTGCACCACGGCGTGCGGGGTGGAGGTGCGGGCCGAGACGCGCGAGACCAGCCGGTTGATCTCGCGGCGGAGCTCGGCGGCGTCGCGCCAGCCCTTGGTCTCCTCTTCCAGCGGCTCGTCGACGACCATGAAGTCGCTGCCGTCGTCGTCCCGGTGGCTGGCCGCGATGCGGATCCGCAGGTCGTCGTCGCGCTTGCTCAGCAGCTCGGCGGTCTGCTCGGGGGTGAGCAGGCCGGGGATGCCGACGAAGTCCTCCTCGTCGGGGGCCAGCGCCGGCCGGTTGCCCGCCCCGGTGTGCGCGGTGCCGCCGTGCAGGACGTGCGCGAAGCGGGCGTCGGCCTCCAGGGCCTCCCACTTCTGCAGCTCGCCCTCGCGGGCCTCCTTCTCGGGGACGTCGAGGTCGAGGGCCTCGAGGTCCTCCTCGGTCCGCTTGGGCGGGGGCATGACGTGGTTGCGCTCGGTCTCCATCGCCGCGGCCAGCGCCAGCAGCGGCCGGACGGCGGGCAGGAAGACGGTGGCGGACTCGCGCGGGTCCCGGGCGCGGACGACGCGGCCGACGGCCTGGGCGAAGAACAGCGGCGTCCGGTAGGACGTCATCCAGGCCAGCACGGCGGCGCGGGGGATGTCGACGCCCTCGGAGACCATCCGCACGCAGACGGCGATCCGGGCCGAGCCGGTGGCGAACCGCTCGATCTTCTTCGAGGCCTTGGGGTCGTCGGACAGGATCAGTTCGGGCGCCTTGCCGGTGATCCGCCGGACGATCTTGGCGTAGGCACGGGCGTCGTCCTGGTCGGAGGCGAGCACCAGCCCGGCGGCGTCGGGGATGCCGTGCTCGCGCAGGTGGGTGATCCGCTCGTCCATCGCGGCGATGACGTGCGGCACCCACTGGCCCTTGGGGTCCAGCACGGTGCGCCAGGCGGCCATCTCGACGGACTTGGTGCCGGCCTCGGTGAGCGAGGCGGCGACGACCTCGCCGGCGGAGTTCCGCCAGCGCGCGGTGCCGGTGTAGGCGGCGAAGACGACCGGCCGGACGACGCTGTCGGCCAGCGCCTCCTTGTAGCCGTAGGTGTAGTCGGCGCGGGAGGCCAGCCCGACGCCGCGCTCGCCGTCATCGGCCTCGAAGACGTCCTCCTCGTAGCGCACGAAGGGGATCCGCTCGTCGGCCTTGGTGCGGAAGGGCGTCCCGGTCAGGCACAGCCGGCGGCGGGCGCTGCCGAAGGCCTCGGCGACGGCCTCGCCCCAGGACAGACCGTCCCCGGCGTGGTGGATCTCGTCCAGGATGACCAGCGTCTTCACCGAGGTGGACCGCGCCGCGTGCAGCATCGGCTTGCCGGCGACCTGGGCGTAGGTGGTCACGTAGCCCGAGGTGCCCGCGCGGACCGGGCCGACGGCGTTGGTCAGGCCGGGGTCCAGCACGATGCCCGCCCGGTCGGCGGCGTCGGCCCACTGCAGGCGCAGGTGGTCGGTCGGGGCGACGACGACGACCCGGGCGATCTCGCGGCGCTGCAGCAGCCGGGAGGCCAGCGTCAGGGCGAACGTCGTCTTGCCGGCGCCGGGGGTCGCGGTGACCAGGAAGTCCTTGGGGGAGGACTCCTCGTAGCGCTCGAGAGCCAGCTGCTGCCACGCGCGGAGCGGGCGTGCGCCGGCGGCGTAGACGGGTGCGGGGGAGGCCATGACGGCGTCCAATATGCCTGGCGATCGGGAGACACGCCCAGCCCGGGGCGGCCTTTCGTGTGCCGCCCCCGGTCGTGTACAGGCGTGCGCCGCAGCGCGCTGACCAGGCACTTCACCCGGGTCCCACCGCCGGTGTGGCCAGCGTCTCCTGCTCCCGGGCGAGCCGGACGGTCAGTCGGTGGTGGGCTCCTCCACCCAGTCGGGGCCGTTGACCTCGCCGCGGCCGGCCAGGTCGGCGGCGTCGACGATCGTGTAGGCGTAGCCCTGCTCGGCCAGGAAGCGCTGGCGGTGCGCGGAGTACTCGCTGTCCAGGGTGTCCCGGCTGACCACGGTGTAGAAGTGCGCCGTCCGGCCGTCGGCCTTGGGGCGCAGCACCCGGCCCAGCCGCTGGGCCTCCTCCTGCCGGGAGCCGAACGTGCCCGACACCTGGACGGCGACGGCGGCCTCGGGCAGGTCGATGGAGAAGTTCGCGACCTTGGAGACGACGAGGGTCTTGATCTCCCCGGTGCGGAAGTCGCCGAACAGGCGCTCGCGCTCCTTGTTCGTCGTCGACCCCTGGATCACCGGCGCGTCCAGCGCGACGCCGAGCTCCTCCAGCTGGTCCAGGTAGGCGCCGATGACCAGCTTCTGCTCCTCGGGGTGCCGCTCCAGGATGCGCCGGATGACCGGCATCTTGGACTGCGCGGTGGCCGCGATGCGGTACCGCTCCTCGGGCTCGGCGACCGCGTAGGTCATCCGCTCCTCGTCGTCCAGGGACACCCGGACCTCGATGCACTCGGCGGGGGCGATGTAGCCCTGCGCCTCGATGTCGCGCCACGGGGCGTCGTAGCGCTTGGGCCCGATCAGGGAGAAGACATCGTCCTCACGGCCGTCCTCGCGCACCAGCGTGGCGGTGAGGCCCAGCCGGCGGCGGGACTGCAGGTCGGCGGTGAGCCGGAAGATCGGCGCGGGGAGCAGGTGCACCTCGTCGTAGACGATCAGGCCCCAGTCCTGGGCGTCGAAGAGGTCCAGGTGCCGGTACTCGCCCTTCCGGCGGGTGGTGATCACCTGGTAGGTCGCGATGGTGACCGGCCGGATCTCCTTGCGCTCCCCGGAGTACTCGCCGATCTCGTCCTCGGTGAGCGTGGTGCGGGCGATGAGCTCGCGCTTCCACTGCCGCCCGGCCACGGTGTTGGTGACCAGGATCAGCGTCGTCGCCTTGGCCTGCGCCATGGCCGCGGCACCGACCAGGGTCTTCCCGGCCCCGCAGGGCAGCACGACGACACCGGACCCGCCGGCCCAGAAGCCGTCCACGGCCTCCTGCTGGTAGTCCCGCAGGTGCCAGTCGGCCTGGTCCAGCTCGATCGGGTGCGCCTGGCCGTCGACGTAGCCGGCGAGGTCCTCGGCCGGCCAGCCGACCTTGAGCAGCGCCTGCTTGAGCCGGCCGCGCTCGGAGGGGTTCACCACGAAGGTGTCGTCGTCGATGCGGTGGCTCAGCATCGGGGCGACCTTCTTGCTGCGCGAGACCTCGGTGAGCACAGCCCGGTCGGTGGTGGTCAGCACCAGGCCGTGCACCGGGTTGGTGGACAGCGTGAGCCGGCCGTAGCGGTCCATCGTGTCGGCGACGTCGACCAGCAGGGCGTGCGGCACCGGGTACCGGCTGTAGCGCACCAGGGCGTCCACGACCTGCTCGGCGTCGTGGCCCGCGGCGCGCGCGTTCCACAGCGCCAGCGGGGTGACCCGGTAGGTGTGCACGTGCTCCGGCGAGCGCTCCAGCTCGGCGAAGGGTGCGATCGCGGCCCGGCACTCCTTGGACTGGGGGTGGTCGACCTCCAGCAGCAGGGTCTTGTCGGACTGCACGATCAGGGGTCCGTCGCTCACGTGTGTCCTTCGGCTAGGAGCAGGTACTCCACGGTAACCACCGGTACCGACAGGTTGCTCCCGCCGCTTGCGGTGCCGCGGGTCACCGTGCCGTCATCGGGTCGCGTCACGACGCGACCCGATGACTGCCGAGTGACCCGCTGTGCGGTTCAGACCCAGGCGGTCCGGCGCAGCGGGGGCTGCGCCCCGCCGGGCTTGACCGCCAGCACCTGGTCCACGCCCATCGCGCCCTTCTCGAAGGCCAGCGCGCAGGCGGCCATGTACAGCCGCCAGACCCGGGCCCGCCCCTCGCTGGTGGCGGCGACGGCGGCGTCCCAGTGCTCCTCCAGCAGCGCCACCCAGGCGCGCAGGGTGAGCGCGTAGTGCCGGCGCAGCGCCTCGACGTCGACGACCTCCAGGCCGCCGGCCTCGACGGCGCCCACCATCTCGCCCAGCCCCAGCAGCTCGCCGTCGGGGAAGACGTAGCGGGCGATGAAGGAGTCCTCGTCCCAGGCGGCGTCCCCGGCGTTCCAGGCGATCGCGTGGTTGAGCAGCCGACCGCCCGGGCGCAGCAGCCCGGCCAGTCGCGCGACGTACTCGGGCAGTCGGGCCCGGCCGACGTGCTCGGCCATGCCGATGGAGCTGATCGCGTCGAAGGGGCCGTCCTCGACAGCGCGGTAGTCCTGCACCCGGATCTCGACCCTGTCGGTCAGCCCGGCCTCGGCGACCCGCTTGCGGGCCAGGGTGGCCTGCTCCTCGGAGATGGTGACGCCGACGACGGTGGCGCCGTACCGCCCGGCCGCGTGGACGGCCATCGAGCCCCAGCCGCACCCCACGTCCAGCAGCCGGCTGCCCTCGGTGAGCCCGAGCTTGCGGCAGACCAGGTCCAGCTTGGCCTCCTGCGCCGCGTCCAGCCCGACGTCGGGGCTGTCCCAGACCGCACAGCTGTAGACCATCGAGGGGCCCAGCACGAGCTCGTAGAAGTCGTTGCCGACGTCGTAGTGGTGGGCGATGGCCGCGGCGTCCCGGCGTCGGGTGTGCCGCCGGCCGTGCCGACCCAGGTCGGCCTCCTCGGCCGGGGGAGCGGGCTCCGGGCCGACGGCGCCGAGCCCCAGCGCGGTGCGCGCGAGCACCAGCCGGTCGGCCACCGTGGCCGGGCGCATCGTGCCGGTCTCGGACAGCTTGCCGACCGAGCTCAGTGCCGCGAACGTGTCGAAGACGTCGTCCTCGAGGTCGATGTCGCCGGCGACGTAGGCGCGCCCCAGGCCGAGCTGCCCGGGGGACCAGAGCAGGCGGCGCAACGCCCGTCGGTCGCGGACGGCGAGCACGGGCGCGCCGGGCGGCCCGGCCGTCGAGCCGTCCCACCCGCGCAGCCGCACCGGCAGCTCCGTGGTGTCCAGGACGGTGCCGAGCACCGTCGCCAACCGGTCTGCGACGGTCCGTCGCTGTGCCATGTCCGTGGTCCTTCGTCCGCGCTGGTCCCGCTTTGTTGCAAGCACCAACGACGTCCAAGTCGATCACGACCCCGGCCATTCCGACACCCGGTCAGTCGGTGGGGTCCTCCACCAGTGCGACCGAGGTGATCCGGTGGACGGCGAACGTCCGGGACTCCCCGCGGCCCTCGTCGAACCCCTGCAGGAACCCGCCCATCAGCGACGTGGGCCGCACGACGCGCTGGCTCCCGGTGCCCTGCGCGTCCACGTAGCCCAACCAGACCGCCAGCTGCTCGCGGACCGCGCGGGTCAGCAGCTCCAGCGTGCCCGCCGTCGTCACGCCCGGGGGGCGGCTCAGCGGCTCGACCCGCCGGGCGGCCAGTGCGGCGTCGCCGGCGCGGACCTCGCGGACGGTGGCCTCCACCTCGGCCGGGGCCAGTCCGCGCGGGCCGGCCGGCAGCGTCGTCCCGGGACGGCGGCCGGCGGCGCGCGGCTTGGCCGGCGGCCGGGTCAGGACCGCGCCGCCCGAGGACTCCCCGGCCGGGGCGTACCCGGCGGTGCGCAGCACGGCGAGCACCTCGTCGGCCTGCAGCCCGCTGACCAGCACGCCCGGGGCCAGCCGGCGCAGCTCGGCGCCGGCGCTGCGCTTGTCCGACAGCACCTGGGACAGCAGCCCGTGGTCGTCGCTGCGGACGTAGCACTCGATCGCACCGACCCGCAGCCGGCCGTGCTGGCGGGCGACGTCGTCGACGAGGAAGTCCAGCGCCTGGGGCACCGGGGTGCGGGAGGCGCGGGTGAAGAAGTCGTGCAGCTCGGTGGCCGACCAGCCGCTGTCCAGGGCGCGCCGGATGCTGGCGTCGCTGACCCGGTAGACCGTGGCGCCACCGGAGGACTCGACGTCGGCGACGGCGGACAGCGTGGTGGCCAGCTCCGCGACGAGCGGCCCCGGCGCGATGAGCGACAGGTCGGGTTGGGCGAGCACGTGGTCGACCGGCTCGGGCAGCAGGCCGCGCATGCCGTCGGCGGCGCCGTCGGCACCGCCGGTGAGCAGGCCCCGGCCACCGCTGGACAGCACCCCGCCCACGACGACGCCCAGGCGACCGGCCTCGGCCACCAGCGCGGGGACCGGGGCCAGCCGGTCGGCCCGCCGGGGGGTGCGCCAGCGCAGCATCGCGACCAGGTCGTCGGGACCCAGGCCGCGGCCGGGCGGGTACTCGGCCAGCGCGGCGAGGGCGGACCGGCGGATGGCGGGCGCCGTCTGCCGGACGACGTCGGGGGACAGCACGTTGACCGTCTTGCCCGCCACGTCCTTCTGCCCGACCAACGAGATCAGCCGGATCGAGTCCAGCCAGCCCTCGACGAGCACCGCCCACCGGTCGGGCAGGTCCAGCTCGCGCCAGGCGTCGTAGGCCCGGGTGGGCAGCCACTCGTCGCGCTGGGCGCCACCCACGTCCAGCAGGCCGGAGGCGTGCGCGAGCTCGACGTGGAACGCGGCCTCGGCCTCGCCGACGCCGAGCGCCTTGGCCAGCCGCTTGTGGTCGCGCACGCTGAGCCCGCCGCTGCGCAGCAGGCCGGCCGGCTCGTCCTCCAGGGCGACCAGCAGCTCGGTGACCCGCCCGACGACCTCCAGGGCGGCGCCGGCGGCCTGCCGGTCGACGACGGCGGGGTCCCGCTCCACGACGGCCGGCTCGGGGCGCACCCGGGGCGGGCCGTAGGGCCGGTCGCCACGCAGCGCCAGGCCCAGTTCGCGGGGCAGCTCCACGTTGACCGCGTCCACCCGGGCCAGCAGCCCGCGGCGCAGCAGCCGCCGGGCGGGGGAGTCCGCGCCCGCGCTGCGGTCCTCGGGCAGGTGGCCGACGGGTCGGTCGCCGGCCAGTCGCTCCAGCACGGCCAGCTCGTCCTCGTCGAGGGAGGCCAGCACCTCGGGGACGTCGGCCGGGGGCGGGGTGCGCAGGTCGCTGCCGCGCCGGCCCAGCCCGGCCGGGTGCCGGACCGCGCGGCGCACCGGCTCGGGGGCGTGCAGCTCGTCGTCGCCCCACAGCAGCGCGCGGTCGGTGAGCGTGGCCAGCGCGCCGTCCACGGTCGCGGCCGGGACGGCCGGCAGCGCGGCGGTTATCCCCGCCCGGGACAGCCCGTCGGTCTCGGCCAGCAGCACCACGTCGAGCACCTGGAGGGTGGCGGCGTCCAGGTCGTCCAGGGCGCGGTCCACCGACACCGGGACGGCGAGCCGGGTCGCCAGCGCCACGACGTCGGCCGGTGCCGGGCGGGCGACGTCGGGCCGCAGGGTCAGCAGGGTGGCCAGCTCGTCGTCCGAGCGGGTGCGCAGCCACGCGGCGAGCGTGGCGGGTCGGGCTGACTCCTCGGTCCTGGCCATCCCGTCCACGCTACGTGCCGGGCGGGGGTGACAGCATCGCGAGCGTGTCCAGCGCCCTCGACGACCCGCAGACCCGCACCGACCTGGCCGCCACCCGGGCCGGCGCGCTGCGCTGGCTCGGTGGCGGCGCGGTGGCCGTGGTGCTCGGGGTGCTGGTCGGCGTCGCCACGGCACGGGTGACCCGGGACGGCGGTGAACGCGTCCCCGGTGCCGGGCTCCTCGTGCTCGTCCTGGTGCTGCTGGGTCTGTGCGCCCTCGTGGTCGGCGTCGGCTCCTACGTCCGCGTCACCGCCTGGACCCGCGGCCTGGGCCGCACGACCTGGCAGCCGGGCCGGCTGCGGATCGCCGGACCCGCAGCCCTGCGCGTCGAGCCCACCGGCGGCGGCGAGGACGTCGACCTCCAGCTGCTGTCCACCGCCACCTGGCGCACCCGGGCCGTGCAGCGCCTGGCCGACGCCGACGTCCGGATCGCCCGGGTGGGGGACCGCCGGTGGGTGCTGACCGCGGACGGTGCGGGGACGGTCTACGGCGCGAAGGAACTGTGACCCGCCCCGGCGCGCAGGAGAAGGATGTGCAGGTGGATGCCGTGAGAGGGATCGTCACCGGGCTCGTCGTCTTCGTCGTCGTCTTCGTGCTGGCGGTCGTGATGAGCGTCGGTCCCGTGGGCACGGGCATCGCCGCCGCCGCAGCCCTCACCGCGGGGTTGATGACGGCCCGCGCGTCGCGCGGGACCGGCCGGGTGGACGGTCCCGACCCCGACTGAGCCGGTGTCCGGGCGTCAGCCGTCGCGTCTGCCGGGCGCGGGCGCCGCACCAGCGGGGTCTGGCACGCCCGTCCGACGGGCCTCTCGCCGCCGGGTCACAGGCCTGCGCAGCACGAGCACCGCGACGCCGATGAGCGCCAGGACGGTGAGGCCCACGACCAGGATCTCTCCGATGGGGACCATCGCCGCAGCGTAGGGCGCGTGCGCCGCTGCGCGGCCGGGCCGGCGAGGTCGTCGCCGTGCGAGTCGGTGGGGCCGCGCTCGGACCAGCACAGGCTGCCCGCGCTCGTCCCGGCCAGCACGACGCCGGCCTCCCAGCACCGCCGGAGCACCGACGGCAGGCCGTGCTCGCGTCAGGCGGACAGCGCGTGGGCGATGAGGTCCCAGACGGAGCCGTCGCCGGGGCGCGGGTCGAGCAGGCCGGAGAAGGCGAGGACCTGACGCCGCTCGGACTCCATGCCCGCATCCTCCGTCGCCTGGTGAGCAGCCGCACACCCGTCCGGCACGGGGATCCCCGCGCTGGCGACTTAGGGTCACCTAATGAAGTCGAGCAGTGCTCTGGTCCGTGTCTCGTCGGTCGCAGGTGTCGCCGTCGTCGTCCTCTCGGGGTGCTCGGCGGGCACGTCGGGGGAGAGCGCCGAACCGACGCGGACGGTCGCGACGAGCCTGGGGACGGTCCAGGTCCCCCTGGAGGTCGACTCGGTCGTGGTCGTCGAGGGCCGGCGTGACCTGGACGTCGTCCTGGCGCTGGAGCTGCCGCTGGTCGGCTTCCCGGTGGACAGCGACAGCGCGTCCTTCGACCTGGAGGCGCCCCTCGGGGACGCCCTGGACGAGGCGAGGGCCGAGGGCGCGCGAGAGCTGTTCAACCGCAACGAGGTCGACCTGGAGGCCATCGCCGCGGCCGACCCCGACCTGATCGTCGGCCGGGACGAGGACGTCGAGCGCGTCTACGACCAACTGAGTGCCATCGCGCCGGTCATCCCGCTGTCGTCGGTGGCCTCGGGCGGTGCCTGGCAGGACGACCTGCGCCTCGTCGCCGAGGCGACCGGCCGCGACGACCGCGCGGCCGAGCTCGTCGCCGCCTACGACGCCCGGGTGCAGGAGCTCTCCCGGCTGTACACGCAGCAGATCGCCGAGACCGTCGTGCTGCCGCTGGACTGGGCCCCGGAGGGCAGTGGTGTGGTCACCTCCCGCCTGCAGACCGAGGTCCTGACCGACCTCGGTGCCGTCTTCGGCTCGGCGGTCACCGCGGCCCGCGACGCCGGGGGGACGGCGGAGTACGGCCCGGAGGAGCTGGTCACCGCGGCCGGCGACGCCGATGCCCTGCTGCTGATCGTGGACACCCCGGAGGAGATGACGTCGCTGGCCGCGGACCCGCTGTGGCCGTTGCTGCCCGCGGCGGGCACCGACCGGGTGGTCCGCACCGACAAGTTCACGCACGAGGGCGGGCCGCTGACCGCGATGGCGGTGCTGGACCTGGCGGAGCAGCTGTACGCGGCCGGCTGACCGGGCCATCGACGACTTCGGCACCGGTCACTCCAGCTTCACCTACCTGAAGACCTCCCCGGTGGACGAGGTCGAGATCGACCGGTCCTTCGTCGCCGACCTGTGCACCGACGCCGGCGACCGGGCCATCGTCGCCAGCTGCATCCAGCTGGCCCGGGCGATGGGGGCGCGCTCGGTCGCCGAGGGCGTGGAGGACGTCGACCAGCTGCGCGAGCTGGTCGCCCTGGGCTGCGACCAGGCGCAGGGCTTCCACTGGGCGCCGGGGTTGCCGGCCCCGGAGCTGGCCACGTGGGTGGTCTCCCGCGACCACCCCTGACCGGGGGTGGCGTGGGGGCGTGCGCGGCCGGTCTACTGCGCGGGAAGATGTGTCCCGACGCGGCCCGCACCCTCGAGCGGGCTCGAGCACCGGAGGCGACCGTGGCCAAGAAGAACAGCAAGAACGCGCACCTGGTCGAGCCGACCTGGGGCCAGTCCGAGGACGGCGGCCCGCCGCTGACCGAGCTGGTCAGCGAGATGACCGGCTCGCTGTCCCCGTTCGGCGAGGACCACGCCTTCCCGCTGCCGGCCGACCGGCTGCGCTACGCCCACCCGACGGACAAGCCGAACCGGGCCGGCGTCCAGCTGCGCCCCGGCGAGCAGGCATGACCACCCCCGCGCTGCCGTCCTACAGCAGCGGCACCTCCACGGTGCCCCTGCTCGGCGACACCATCGGGGCCAACCTGGACCGGACGGCAGCGCGGGTGGGCGACCACGAGGCGCTGGTCGAGTGCGCCACGGGTCGCCGCTGGACCTACCCGCAGCTCGTCGACGACGTCGACGCCTGCGCGCTGGGCCTGGACGCGCTCGGCGTGCGCAAGGGCGACCGGGTCGGCATCTGGGCGCCCAACTGCGCCGAGTGGGTCTTCGTCCAGTACGGCACCGCCAAGCTGGGCGCCGTCCTGGTCAACATCAACCCGGCCTACCGCACCCACGAGCTGTCCTACGTGCTGGAGCAGGCCGGCATCTCCGTGCTGGTCGCCGCACCGTCGTTCAAGACCAGCGACTACCGGGCGATGGTCGCCGAGGTCCACGACAGCACCCCGGCGCTGCGCGAGGTGCTCTTCATCGGCGACCCGGGGTGGGACGCGCTGATGGCCACCGGTCGGGCCGCCGACCACGGGCTGCTCGCCGAGCGCGAGGCGCAGCTGTCCGCCGACGACCCGATCAACATCCAGTACACCTCGGGGACGACGGGCTTCCCCAAGGGCGCCACGCTCACCCACCACAACCTGCTCAACAACGGGTTCTTCGTCGGTGAGGGCTGCGGTTACACCGAGGCCGACCGGGTCTGCATCCCGGTGCCGTACTACCACTGCTTCGGCATGGGCATGGGCAACCTGGGCTGCACCTCGCACGGCTCCACGATGGTCGTCCCGGCCCCCGGCTTCGACCCCGCGCTGACCCTGCAGGCGGTGCAGGACGAGCGGTGCACGTCGCTGTACGGCGTCCCGACGATGTTCATCGCCGAACTCGCGCTGCCCGACTTCGCCGACTACGACCTGTCCAGCCTGCGGACCGGGATCATGGCCGGTTCGCCGTGCCCGGTCGAGGTCATGAAGCGGGTGGTCGACGAGATGGGCATGGCCGAGGTGACCATCTGCTACGGGATGACCGAGACCTCGCCGGTCTCCACCCAGACCGGTGCCGACGACGACCTGGACCGCCGCACGTCCACGGTCGGGCGCACGCACCCGCACCTGGAGAGCAAGGTCGTCGACCCCGAGACCGGGCTGACCGTGCCCCGGGGGACCACCGGTGAGCTGTGCACCCGGGGCTACTCGGTGATGCTGGGTTACTGGGACGAGCCGGCCAAGACCGCCGAGGTGCTCGACGCGGCGCGCTGGATGCACACCGGGGACCTCGCGGTGATGGACGCCGAGGGCTACGTGAACATCGTCGGCCGGATCAAGGACATGGTCATCCGCGGCGGGGAGAACGTGTACCCGCGGGAGATCGAGGAGTTCCTCTACAGCCACCCCGACATCGCCGACGTGCAGGTCATCGGCGTCCCGGACCAGCGCTACGGCGAGGAGCTGATGGCCTGGGTGCGGCTGCGCCCGGGTGCGCCCGAGCTGACCGCGGAGGGGCTGAAGGAGTTCTGCGCCGGCAAGCTGGCGCACTACAAGGTGCCCCGCTACGTCAAGGTCGTCGAGGAGTTCCCGATGACGGTGACGGGCAAGGTGCGCAAGGTCGAGATGCGCGAGACGTCGACGGCCGAGCTCGGCCTCGCCGAGGTCGCCACCGCCTAGGCCGCTCTCAGGCCTTCGCCGTGGTCCGGGGTGCCAGGCGGGTGATGGCCTTGGACAGCAGGCTGCCCACCAGCACCCAGACGATCGCGGCGATCAGCGCGTTGACCGTCTCGGCGATCTTCGGGTCCTCCGGGGCGAAGAGGCCGACGGTGAACGCGCCCAGGTCGTTGCGCACGCCGGCGGTGAACTCCACCAGCGGGTTGGCCGGGTTCGCCTCGAAGAGCACGAAGACCGCGTACAGCACGATCAGCCCGCCGACCACGGAGGACACCAGGCGCACCGCGGCGGCGAGGGAGGTGACGACGCGGGATGCTGCGTTGCGGGCGGCCATGCCGGAGATGGTCGCACCTCGGTGACCCACGTCGCTACCCGCCGGTAACTTGCCGGCGGCCCCGGTCAGCGGACCAGGAGCCCGGTCACCAGGCCCGCGCAGGCGGTGAGGACGACGACCGCGGTGACCGCCCGGGCCGCGGTGCGGGCACTGCCGGGGCCGCCCTGCTCTGCCGCCGCCCGGGCCGAGCCGGCCCGTCGCGGGGCCAGCACGCCCAGGACCGCCAGCCCCAGCAGGGCGACGGCGGCGGTCGGCACCACGGCGAGTGGTTCCCGGGCCACCGCGGCCGCCCGGGCCAGCAGGCCGGCGACGAGCAGCACGCCGAGCCCGGTGCGTTGCCAGGCCAGCGCCGTGCGCGCCGGCTGGGTCTCCCCGGCCCCACGGGCGGTGCTCAGCGCAGCGCCTCCACCACGACCAGGACCAGCACCACCGCGACCAGGACGGCCAGCCCGGCGGTGACCCGGCGGCCCAGCGGGCTGACCGGGAGCGGCAGGTCCGCGGCGATCGCCGCCTCGTTGCGCGACCACCGGCGGTAGCCGGCCAGCGCGGTCAGCAGCCCGCCCAGCAGCAGCCCGACCGACACCGCGACGCTCCCTCCGGGGATCCCCTGCTCGGGCACGAACTGGGCCACGGCGATGCCGCCGGCGACCATCGCCAGCGCCGTCCGCAACCAGGCCAGCAGGGTCCGCTCGTTGGCCAGGCTGAACCGGTAGTCCGGGTGCGGGGCGGGGTCCGGCGGGGGCACGGCGCCAGGGTAGGTGCGCCCTCCGCGAACTCGGGAGCCGTCGGGGGCCGGGCGCACTAGCCTGGTGGGTCCGGTGGGCCGAGCAGAGGCCCGCCGTCGTGCCCCGGCCACCGTCGGCCGGGGCGACCCCAGAGCAGAGCGAGGGACCGTCGTGCCCAGCGGCAAGGTGAAGTGGTTCAACCCGGAGAAGGGCTTCGGCTTCCTCTCCCAGGAGGACGGCCCGGACGTGTTCGTCCACCGGGACTCCCTCCCGGCGGGCACCACGGAGCTGACCCCCGGGCAGCGCGTGGAGTACGGGATCGTCCAGGGCCGCCGGGGGGACCAGGCGCTGCAGGTGCAGGTGCTCGACCCGCTGCCCTCGGCGGCGGCCGCCACCCGCACGGCGACCCGCAAGAAGCCCGAGGAGCTGGTCCCGATCATCGAGGACCTGATCACCCTGCTGGACTCCGTCGGCGAGGGCCTGCGGCACGGTCGCTACCCCGACCGGGAGTACGCCACCAAGGTCTCCTCGGTGCTGCGCGCGGTCGCCACCGACCTGGCGGGCTGAGCCCGCACGGACGACCCCGGTCGGCTCAGCCGGTCGGGGTCGGGGTGCTGCCGTCGGTCGGTGCGGTCTCCCCGGAGCGCACGAAGCCGACCGGCCACGCGCCGGACAACCCGTTGCAGTCGCCGTCGTCGGAGTCCTCGACCACGACCAGGTAGAAGGCCGCCGGGGCGACGTCGGAGCTGTTGATGCCGGTGAAGGTGCCGGTACCGGAGTCCACGTCGACCTCGCCGATGAGCTCGTCGAGCTGGTCGTCGAAGACCTGCACGCTCCACCCCTGCTCGGCGACGTCGCCGGCCACGGTGAGCCCGATCGTGCTGTCGGGGGAGACCTCGATGATCGGCGGCGTGCTGGTGTAGCGCTGGCCGTCGCCGTCCAGGCAGTACTGGGTGGGGGAGACCCGGACGTCCTGGCCGCCGGTCTGCACCCGCAGCGTGGGGGCGGTGTCCGAGCTGCCCGATGCGCCGCTGGCGCCGCCGGCGTTGCAGCCGGCCAGCAGGGCCGCCGCGCCCAGCACGGCTCCTGCGGTGCGTACCCGGCTCATGCCCACCCCTGCTCCTGCTGCTGTGTCCGGTCGGTCCGCCCGCCGCGGCGGCCCCGGCGGAGCAGGCCACGGCCCCCGGGGGCACGGTCCACCCGGGGGGCGGGCGCGTTCGGGCGGCCGCCCCAGAGAACCAGGCCGACCGCCAGCGTCAGCAGGGAGGCGGCCACGGTGAACCCCAGCCAGCCGATCGTGGGCAGCCCGATCCCCAGCGCGCCGCCGAAGACCCAGGTCAGCTGCAGCAGCGTCTCCGAGCGCGCGAACGCCGAGGCGCGCAGCTCCTCCCGCACCTCGCGCTGGATGATCGCGTCGAGGGCGACCTTGCCCAGCGCGTTCGCGATCGCGGACACCCCGGCGACGACGGCGGCCATCGCGAAGCTGTAGAACACCGCTGCCGCGACCGTGATGACCGCGGCCGACCCGGCGGCGGCGAGCACCAGCCTGTCCGGGCTGACCGCGTGCAGCCGGGAGCCGATCCCGGTGCCCACGACGCTGCCCACCCCGGCGGCCGCGGCGATCACGCCCAGCGACAGCGTCGCGTCCCAGGCGTCGGCGACGGTGGCCTGCACCAGGAACGCCGAGAAGATGGTGAGGAAGCCGGCCAGCCCGCGCAGTGCGGCCGTGGCCCGCAGCGCCGTCACCACGTGCGGGCCCAGGGCGCGCCTGGAGCGCCGTCCCTGGGCGTCGATCCCGTCGGTGAGGACGTCGGCCGGCAGCCCGGGCAACGGGGCGTCCACGTGTCCGGGCAGCCGGACGGCGAGCAGCCCGGACAGCACGAACACCGCAGCGGTGGCGTAGAGCAGCCAGTCGAACCCGGCGAACCGGGCGATCCCGGCGCCGATGCCACCGAGGACCCCGGCGGTGAGCAGGCCGAAGACCGACAGTCGGGCGTTGGCCGAGGTCAGCGACATCTGCGCCGGCAGCACCCGGGGGACGACGGCCGCGCGCAGCACGTTGAGCGCCTTGGACAGCACCAGCACGCCCAGCGCCGCCGGGTAGAGCGCGAGGTCGTCGTAGTGCGCTGCCATCACCACCGCCAGCACCGCGCGCCCGACCAGGGACCCGGCCAGCGCCCACCGGCGGCCGCGCTGCAGCCGGTCCAGCAGCGGCCCGATCACCGGCGCGACGACGGCGAAGGGCGCCATGGTGACCAGCAGGTAGAGCGCCACGTTGCCGCGCTGGGCGTCGGTGGAGGCGGCGAAGAAGAGGGTGCCGGCCAGCGAGACGGCGATCATCGCGTCCCCGGCCATGTGCAGGGCGTTGACCCACAGCAGCCCGGCCAGGCCGCTCTCCCCGGCTCCGTCGGCGCGGCTGGCGGCGTTCACCCGGCGGACCGCGGCGCCGGTGAGCTGGCGGGTGCGGTGCGCGGCGACCCGGGTGACGGTGAGCTTGGCCGGGCGGGCGCCGAGGCCGCGCACCGGTTCGGCGGGCGCCCCGGAGGGCGCCGCGGCGGGTGGCAGGACGGTGGTCGGCTGCGCGGGCTCGCGCGCGGCGGCGGGCACCGGCCGCCAGGTCTCGACCCGCGGGGAGGTGTCGCCGAGCGGGGCGACGACGGTGGGGGAGTCGTCCCCGGGCGGGGTGGTCGCTGCCGTCGGCAGCGGTCGGGTGTGCACCCGGGCGACCTGCAGCGGGCTCGTCGCAGCGCCTGCCGTGGACCCGGCGTCCCCGCGCCGTCCCCAGCGCCGCCGCGCACGGGGGGCGGGGTCGGCGGACACGGCGTCCATGGTGCCCCACCGTGGCGGTGCGACCGGTCACCCCGCGGGCGCTCCGGGCCCCCCGTGGGGGACGATGGTCACGTGTCCGACGCCGTGCCCGCCCCCGAACCCGACGCCCGCCCCGTCTCCGGGGAGTCGCTGGACGTGCTGACCGCCGCCGTGGAGACCGCCCGGGCCGCCGCCGTGGAGACCGCCGGTGCCGCTGCCGAGGTCGGCGCGCACCAGGGCACCCACCGCGAGCAGGTCACCGACCCCGGGGCGCTCGGTGAGGTGCTGACCCACTCCTTCGAGGCCGAGCTGCCCGGCTACGTCGGCTGGCACTGGGCCGTCACGCTGGCCCACGTCCCCGGCGACGCCGCGGTCACCGTCGACGAGGTCGTCCTGCTCCCGGGCGACGACGCGCTGCTGGCCCCGGCCTGGGTGCCGTGGCACGAGCGGCTGCGCCCGGGCGACCTGTCGGTCGGCGACGTGCTGCCCTCCACGGAGGACGACGTCCGCCTCGTCCCCTCCTACCTCGCCGACGACGACGCCGCGGACGACCCGGCCGGTCGCGTGGTCGCCGAGGAGATCGGCCTGGGCCGCGAGCGGGTGCTCTCCGTCGAGGGCCGCACGTCCGCGCTGGCCCGCTGGGCCGACGGCGACTTCGGGCCCCGCTCGGCGATGGCCCGGCACGCGCCGGGTCCGTGCGGCACCTGCGGGTTCTGGATGCCGCTGGCGGGCTCGCTGCGCTCCGAGCTCGGCGTCTGCGCCAACGCCTACGCCCCCGCCGACGGGCACGTCGTCACCGTCGACCACGGGTGCGGTGCGCACAGCCAGGCCTCCCTCGAGGTGCAGGACGGCCCGCCGGCCGAGGTGGTCACCTCCGCCCGCTACGACACCTCGGTGTACGACTCCATCTAGGCGTCGCTCAGCGCTGGTGCTGCCAGCGCATGATGCCCAGGCCGGCGACGGCGAGCACCACGCCGCAGACGCAGGTCCAGGTCCACACCCGGTCCAGCCGGTCGCCCAGCAGCAGCACGACGACCAGGGCCACCGCCCACAGGACCCCGCCGACCTGGACGACGCGGGCGGTGTCCACCCGCAGCGGGGGCGGTGAGGGGCGGGTCGGCGCGGGCACACCGGAGACTCTAGGAGGACCCGGGGGGCGCGGCGTGTGGCACGCTGTCGCCGCTCGTCGTCCGACGTGCCGGGTCGCGGTCAGCGTCCGGCGCCGCATCCGGGGGTCCACCTTGCCCGACACGTCCCGTCCCACCCCGCGCGAGACCGAGGACGCCGTCGAGGTGCCCCGCCCGGCGGGCAGCACCCGGCGCAGCCCCGGCCCGAGGGTCAAGCCGAAGAACGGCCTGGACCGGTACTTCTCCATCACCGAGCGCCGGTCGACCGTGGCCCGCGAGCTGCGTGGCGGGCTGGTCACCTTCTTCACGATGGCCTACATCGTGGTGCTCAACCCGATCATCCTGTCCGGCGTCGACGTCGACGGGAACAGCCTGCCCTTCGCCTCGGTGGCCGCCGTCACCGCGCTGGTGGCCGGGGTGCTGACCATCCTGATGGGCGTCGTGGGGCGGTACCCGTTCGCGCTGGCCGCGGGCCTGGGCATCAACGCGATCGTCGCGGTCTACGCCGCCACCCAGCTGAGCTGGCCCGAGGTGATGGGCCTGGTCGTGCTGGAGGGCCTGCTGATCACCGTGCTGGTGCTCACCGGGTTCCGGCGCGCGGTCTTCGAGGCGATCCCCGGTCAGCTGAAGACCGCGATCGCCGTGGGCATCGGGTTCTTCCTGACCATCATCGGTCTGGTGGACGCCGGCTTCGTCCGGCGGGCGCAGTCGGGCAGCGTGCCGCTGTCCTTCGGCATCGACGGGTCACTGGCCGGGTGGCCGCTGCTGACCTTCGTCGTCGGTCTGGCCCTGACCAGCGTGCTCGTCGTCCGCAGGGTGCGCGGCGGGCTGCTCATCGGCATCGTCGTGACAACGGTCTTCGCGATCGTCGTCGAGGCGATCGCGCAGGTGGGCGGGAGCAACGGTGGCACCAACCCGCGGGGCTGGGCGCTGCAGGTGCCCGCGCTGCCCGAGGACGTCGTGGCGCTGCCGGACTTCTCGATCATCGGGCACGTCTCGCTCATCGGCGGGTTCTCCCGCATCGGCGTCGTGGCCGCCCTGCTCATCGTCTTCGCGATCATGATCGCGGACTTCTTCGACACCGTCGGCACGGTCACCGCCGTCGGGGCCGAGGGCGAGATGCTCGACGAGGACCGCAACCTGCCCCGGTCCCAGCCGGTGCTGCTGGTGGACTCCCTGGCCGCCGCGGCCGGCGGCGCGGCGAGCGTCTCCTCCAACACGACCTACGTGGAGAGCACCGCGGGGGTCGCCGACGGCGCCCGCACGGGGCTGGCCAGCGTGGCCACGGGCGTGCTGTTCCTGGTCGCGGTGTTCTTCACCCCGCTGGTCCAGGTGGTGCCCTCGGAGGCCGCCGCCCCCGTGCTGGTCATCGTGGGCGCGCTGCTGATCAGCCAGATCCGGGACCTGGAGTGGGGCGACATGTCCCTGGTCATCCCGGCGTTCCTCACGATCACCCTGATGCCGTTCACGTACTCGATCACCAACGGCATCGGCGCAGGCGTGCTCAGCTACGTGCTGCTGCGGGTGGCCACCGGGCGGCGCCGCGACGTGCACCTGCTGATGTGGGTCGTCGCCGCGTTGTTCCTGGTCTACTTCGCGCTGGAGCCGCTCCAGCAGCTCTTCTGACCTGCTTTCCTTACCTCCTCTAAGTAGATAGGTTGTGCCCGTGGCTCGGACGACGCTGGACACCGCAGCGCTGGCCCACGACCTGCGGCTGGCGGTCATGCGGTTCTCCCGCCGGCTGCGGAACCAGCGGGTGGACACCTCGGTGACGCTGACCCACCTGGCGGCGCTGTCCACCCTCAAGCGGCACGGTGCGATGAGCCCGGGTGAGCTGGCCGGCCACGAGCGGGTGCAGCCCCCGTCGATGACCCGGGTCGTCGTCGCGCTCGAGGGCAAGGGACTGGTCACCCGCACGCCGCACCCCACCGACGGCCGGCAGGTCGTCATCGACCTCACCCCCGCGGCCGAGGCCCTGCTGACCGAGGAGGCCCGGGCTCGGGAGGCGTGGCTGTCCGGCCGGCTGCACGAGCTCTCGCCCGAGGACCGGGCCACCCTGCGGGAGGCCGCCCGGATCATGGACGACCTCGCCAGCGGGTGAGCCCAGGAGGAGACCCCCACGTCTGACACCGACAGCGCCCGCCCGGCCGGTGCGTTCCGCGCCCTCCGGGTGCACAACTTCCGGCTCTTCGTCTCGGCCAACCTGGTCTCGCTGACCGGGACCTGGATGCAGCGCATCGGGCAGGACTGGCTGGTGCTGCAGCTCTCGGGCGGCAGCGGGGTCGCGCTGGGCGCGATCACCGCGCTGCAGTTCGGGCCGACCCTGGTGTTCAGCTTCTACGGCGGGGTGCTCGCCGACCGGTACGACAAGCGCCGGATGCTGCTGGCCACCCAGGCGGTGATGGGCGTGCTGGCCCTGGGCCTGGCGGTCCTGGTGGCCACCGGTGGCATCGCGCTGTGGCACGTCTTCGCCCTGGCCCTGGGGCTCGGGGTGGTCAGCGCGCTGGACACCCCGGCCCGGCAGGCGTTCGTCTCGGAGATGGTGGGCCCGGCGAACCTGGCCAACGCGGTGAGCCTGAACTCGACGGTGTTCAACGGCGCCCGGCTGATCGGGCCGGCGGCCGCCGGCGGGCTGATCGCCGTCTCCGGCGGGGACACCGCACCGGCGTTCTTCGTCAACGCGGCCAGCTTCGCGGCCACCATCGTGGCGCTGTCGCTGATGCGCGACGCCGAGCTGCAGCACAGCCCGCCCGTCGCCCGGTCCCGCGGCCAGCTCCGGGAGGCCCTGGCCTACACCCGGGCGCACCCGGACCTGCAGCTGGCGATGCTGCTGGCCTTCGTCGTCGGCACGTTCGGGTTCAACAGCCAGATCACCATCGCGCTGATGGCCCGCGAGGTGTTCGGCCTGGGCGCCGGGGCGTTCGGGCTGCTGTCGACGATGTACGCCGTCGGCTCGCTGAGCGGGGCGCTGCTGTCCACCCGGCGCAGCCGCCGCCCGCTGCAGCGCTTCCTGCTGCTGGCCGCGATCGCCTTCGGGGTGCTGCTGGTGGTCGCCGGGCTGATGCCCACCTACTGGTCGTTCGCGCTGCTGCTGGTGCCCACCGGTGCGGCCGCGCTGGTGTTCAGCGTGGCCTGCAACTCCTTCGTCCAGCTCGGCGTCGAACCGCAGTTCCGCGGCCGGATCCTGGCCCTGTACTTCATGTGCTTCATGGGCGGGACGCCGATCGGTGCGCCGGCCATCGGCTGGGTCTCCGAGCACCTGGGCGCCCCGTGGGGGCTGATCTCCGGGGGCGTGGTCGTCGTGGTGGCCGCGGTGGTCGCCGGGGCGGTGCTGTCCCGTGGCCGCCACGTCCGGCTCGAGGCGCACGTCGCACCGCCCAGCGTGCACCTGCACGTCGACCCGCTGCCGGCCGCCCCGGCGCAGGCCGTCGCGGCCCGCCCGGCTGTCGCCGGCGTGGTCTCCGAGGCCGATGCGGAGGCGCCGGGCGAGCAGGTCGGACGGTCCCGGTGACGCTTGTGGCCCCCGTCACCGGGGCCTACCGTCGGCGCGTGCCCCCGCTCGCCGACGTGGTCCGCTCCTGGCCCGTGCAGCTGGGCCTCGTCGTCGCCATGGTGCTGGTCGGCGCGGCCCTGATGGACCTCGCGCTGCGCGCCTTCACCGGTCAGCTGCGCCGGCCCGTGCTGCGTCCGCCCGTGCTGCGGCTGCGGGCGCCCCGGCGGCGGCCGACCCGGGCCCGGTCCGCCGTCGGGAACGCCGTCCCCGAGCCGCGGCGCCGTCCCCTGCAGGCGGTCGCGCTGGACCTGCGGCGGCTCGGCCGGGAGATCGCCCTGGTCTCCGCCGGCACCCCGGCCGCGCACCGGGCCGGCCTGCAGGCCGCCTACGACGACGTGCTCGTCGAGGCCGCCGCCGCCCTGGAGGTCGGCCACCGGCTGCGCGGGTGCGCGCCGGGCGAGGAGCGCGAGCTGGAGCGGCTGCGCCTGGTCACCGCCCTCGTCGACGCCGGCCTCGTCCTCAGCCCCCCGGGAGCGCGCGGCTGAGCACCGGCAAGCTCTTCGTGGCGGTCAGCCCGCCGCCCCCCGTCGTCACCGCGCTGCGCGCCGCGGTGGACGACGTCCGCGACCTGCCCGGGGCGCCGCGCTGGACCGCGCCGGAGAGCTGGCACGTCACGCTGGCCTTCCTCGGCGACGTCCCAGGGTCCCGGCTGGCCGGGCTGCTGTCCGCGCTGGGCCCGGTGGTGGCCGGTGCGCCGCCGGTGACGGTGCAGCTGACCGGTGCCGGCCGGTTCGGGCGCCGTCGGCCGCGGGTGCTGTGGGCCGGGGTGGGCGGCGACGTCGATGGGCTCTCGGTCGTCGCCGACCGGCTGGCCGCGGCCGCCCGGCACGCCGGGGTGCCGGTGGACGAGCGCCCCTACGCCCCGCACCTGACGCTGGGCCGCTGGGCAGGGACCGGCGAGGCCGACCCGCAGCTGGTCGACCGCCTGGGCGGTGACCACGGGCCGGCCTGGCCGGTGACCGAGGTGGTGCTCTGGCGCTCCCCGCCGGGCCGTCCCCACGAGCGCGTCACCGGCTGGCCCTCAGCTCACCAGGCGTAGTCCTCCGGGGCCGTCCGGTGGCCCGGGAACACCTCGTCGAGCGCGGCGAGCTGGGAGTCGTCCAGGGTGATCTCGACGGCGGACAGCGAGGACTCGAACTGCTCCATCGTCCGCGGCCCGATGATCGGCGCGGTCACCGCCGGCCGGCTGAGCAGCCAGGCGATGCCGACGTCGGCGGGGGACAGGCCCCACTCGCCGCACAGGTCCTCGTAGCGCTGCAGCTGCGGGCGGACCTCCTCGATGCGGGCCTGGTTGCGCTCGCTGGTCCGGCGGTTGCCCTCCTGCTTCGCCAGGACACCGGCGAGCAGACCGCCCTGCAGCGGGCTCCACGGGATGATCCCGATGCCGTAGTGCTCGGCGGCCGGGACCACCTCGCGCTCGATGTCGCGGACCAGCAGGTTGTAGATCGACTGCTCGCTGACCAGGCCGGTGAAGTGCCGGTTGCGGGCGGCCTCCTGGGCGGCGGCGAGCTGCCAGCCGGCGTGGTTGGAGGACCCGACGTAGAGCACCTTGCCCTGCGCGACGAGGGTCTCGCAGGCCTGCCAGATCTCCTCCCACGGCGTCCTCAGGTCCACGTGGTGGAACTGGTAGAGGTCGATCCAGTCGGTCTGCATGCGCCGCAGGGACGCGTCGCAGGCCCGGACGAGGTTGCGGGCGGACAGGAACGTGTCGTTGGGCCAGTCGGTCATCGAGCCGTAGACCTTGGTGGCCAGCACGGTCTTCTCCCGGCGCTGCCCGCCTTGGGCGAACCAGGTGCCCAGGATCTCCTCGGTGCGGCCCTTGCCGGCGGCGAAGCCGTAGACGTTGGCGGTGTCGAAGAAGTTGACGCCCTCCGCGTGGGCGCGGTCCATGATCGCGTGCGAGTCGTCCTCGGGGGTCTCGGGTCCGAAGTTCATCGTCCCCAGGCAGAGCCGGGAGACCGAGAGACCACTGCGGCCCAGGTGTGTCTGATCCATGACGACCAGCCTGGCACCCTGTGGCCCGTGTCGCAGAGCTTCGAGACCGCCACCGCGCTGACCCCCGCCGAGGGCGGCTTCACCGCCACGCTGGACGCCGGCTGGGACGTCGGGGGCGGGGTGCTCAACGGCGGCTACCTGCTCTCCGTCGTCGCCCGGGCTGCCGTCGAGTCCTCCCCGCACGAGCACCCGGTCGCGCTGTCGGCCAGCTACCTGCGGGCCGCTGCGGCCGGTCCGGCGCAGCTGTCGGTCACCCCGGGACCCGGCGGCAGGACGCTGCAGCACGCCACCGTCGTGCTGTCCGACTCCGGTGGCCCGGCCGTCTCGGTCCAGGCGACGACGGCGACGCTCGTGCCCGGCGACTCGTCGTACTCGGTGCCACCGCCCGCGGCGACCCCGGTCGAGGACTGCTCCTCCATCGCCGAGCACGCCCACGTGGCTCCGCCCGGTGTCCAGGTGCCCGGGCTCTCGCAGCGGGTGGAGACCCGGCTGGACCCGGTGACGGCCGGGTGGGCGCTGGGGGAGCCGTCCGGGGAGCCGGTCATCCGCGCGTGGCTGCGCTTCGCCGACGGCCGCGAGCCCGACCCGCTGGGCCTGGTCGCGTTCGCCGACGCCCTGCCGCCCACCTCCTGGGCGACCGGCCGCTTCGGCTGGGCTCCCACGGTGCAGCTGCAGGTGCTGGTCCGCGCGCTGCCCGCGCCGGGCTGGTGCCTGGTCGAGGCCCGGGCCAGCGAGATCGCCGGCGGCTGGCTGGACGAGGACTACCGGATCTGGGACTCCACCGGCCGGCTGGTCGCCCAGTCCCGGCAGCTGGCCCGGGCCCCCCGCTAGACATCACAGCCAGGCGTCCTCGCGCAGGACGGTGGCGGGGTCGGCGCGGTCGGCGGCACGCTGGGCGTAGAGCGCGGCCAGCACCGCCGCGGCCGGCGTGAGGACGACGGTCGCGGCCAGCGCCGTCCACGGCACGTCCAGCAGCGGGGTGGGCGGCCGCAGCAGGTCGACGTCGAGCCGGCGGTACACCAGCGCCACGGCGCCGGCGGCCAGGACCCCGCCCACCACGGTGCCGGCCACGGCGACCCCGCCCAGCTCGACGACCAGCGAGGCCAGGTGCGTCCGCCGGGTGAGCCCGAGCCGGCGGGCCATCACGTAGCCCGACACGCGCACCCGGCTGCGGGCCTGCAGGTACAGCAGCAGCCCGCCCAGGGCGATGACGCCGACGAAGACGGCCAGTGCGGACAGGTAGCCGAACGTCCAGGTGATGCCGAGGAAGTCGGCCGTGGTCTGCACGTCGGCCGGCACGATCGTGCGGTTGCGCTGGCTGCCGGCGGCGGTGAGGGCCTCCTGCGCGGCGGCGGTCTCACCGTCGGTCCACAGCTCGGCGGTGCGGTCGGCCCCGGCGGTGCGGTCGACCTCGGGCAGCCGGTCGGCGTCCACGAGGACGACCGGGGCCGCGGTGCGCCGTCCGGGCAGCACGTCGGCGGTGCCGACCACCTGGGCGGGCACGGGCAGGCTGCCCAGTCGCAGGTCCGCGGGGCCGGCGGGCAGTCCGGCGGCGACCACGGGGAGCCGCCCGTCCACGTCGGGGCCCTCCAGCCGGGCCAGCAGGTCGGGCAGCGGCTCGTCGGCGAAGGAGTCCACCCAGGCGGCGGTGCCGGCGAGGTCGTCGGGGTCGACGGCGAGCACCTGGACGTCGGTGCGCCCGCCCTCGGGGTCGGTGACGCTCGCGCTGCCGTACCGCACGACGTACGCGCCGGCGGCGGTGACGGCCGGGGTGGGGTCGAACCGCGAGACGCTGAGCACCGCGGCGCCGGCGCCGATCTGGACGCCGACCTTCGCCTCCAGCGTGGCCCGCGAGCCGGCGGTCAGGGTCGCTGTGTACCCCAGCACGGCCACCGGCAGCGTGACGGCGACCAGCAGGGTCGCGGTGGCCGCGCGGGCGGCGGCCAGCCGGTTGACCGCCAGGAAGACCGTGGGGCGCCGGCGTGCGGCCCACCGCCTCAGCCGGGGGAGCAGGGCGGTGAGCAGCCGGGCCGTCAGCACGGCCGCGCCGGCGACGCCCAGCAGCGGGAACGCCACGAGCAGTCCGTCGACCTGGGCGACGCCGCGCTCGCTGACGACGGCGTCCCGGCCCTGCAGGAGCGCCCAGCACCAGCCCGCGGCCAGCAGCAGGCCCACCTCCCAGGGCACCCGGGCGGGCCGGTGGGGGGCGCTGCCCGGGGCACGCTCCGCGGTGCCGCGGGCCCGCAGCCCGGCGACGGCGGCGGCCGCGGCGAGCCCGGCGACGAACGCCGCGGCCCCGGCCCCGAGCGCGGTGGTGGTGGCGGCGGGGTCGAGGTCGTCGGCGGGGCCGAGTGCGGCGACGAGCAGCCGGGCGGCGCCCCAGCCCAGCGCGGCACCGGCGAGCGCGGGCAGCCCCAGCTCGAGCGCGGCCTTGCCGGCCAGCGGTACCGGGCCGACCCCGCGCGCGGCCAGCAGCCGCACCTCGGTGGCCCGCCGGTCGGCCCAGGAGCTGCCCGCGGCGGCGACCAGGACCAGGGCGAGCAGCGCCCCCGCGACGGCGACCGGGACGACCGGCCCGCGGAGCCCGGACTCGACGAGCTCGGCCCGGGCGACCGCCTCGGCCAGCCGGGTGCCGGGGACGGCCAGGTCGGCCGGGGCACCGGTCGCTGACAGGGCGGCGGCCTGGGCGCGGGCCTGGTCCCGGAGCAGGGCGGTGGCGTCGCTGACCGAGGTGTCGGCTGCGTCGACCGGCACCTGGCGGAGCAGCTCCGTGGCCGCGGTCCCGGGGGAGACGGCGTCCACCACGGCGGCGTCGGAGGCCAGGAGCAGGGCCGGCGGCGGGGTGTCCGCGCTGGCGTCGTTGGCGAACAGCGGGCGGTAGTCGCACCAGGTGGGGCCCGGGTCGTAGGCGAAGAGGTCGGTGTAGACGCCGACGACCGGCACGGTCGCGCCCCCCAGCCCGAGCGTGTCGCCCGGGGCGAGGCCGGCCGGCTCGGCCCAGCTGGCCGGGACGGCCACCCCTGCCGTCCCGGTCGCCGGGCCCTGCTCCCAGCGGACGTGGTCCAGGGCCCCGGTGCGGAAGAGGACCCGGGCCGGCAGCGACGTCCTCCCCCCGCCGGAGGTGGTGACCGGTCCCGGGGCCGTGATCGCGACGGCGACGGCCGCGTCCGCGCCCACGTCCGCCCAGCCGTCGGCCAGCGCCCGGTCGGTGCCGGCGCCGACCGGCTCGACACCGGTCGGGTCGCCGTTCTGGTCCAGCAGCCGGACGACGACGCCGGTCTGGCCCCAACCGGCCTCCGCGCAGCCGGCCGCCAGCTGCTGCTGCAGGGCCGCCGACCTCGCGGAGGACAGGAAGAGCGGCGCCGAGGCGAGCGCGCACGCCAGCACGGCCGTCGTCACCAGCACGGCGAGGACGGCGGCCGGCTGCCGCAGCCCCAGCAGCGGCGCCCGGGTCCACGGGGCGAGCCGCCACAGCGCCGGTCGGCTCACGAGGGCAGCCCGCCGGTGAGGCGCCCGTCGCGCAGCGTCAGCACCCGGTCGGCGCGCGCCCACGCGGTCTCGTCGTGGGTCGCCAACAGCACCGCTGAGCCCTCCCGGGTGGCGGCCTCGACGGCGTCCAGGAGCTGGTCGGCGTGCCCGCGGTCCTGGTGTGCGGTCGGCTCGTCGGCCAGCAGCACGGCGGGCCGGAGCAGCAGGGCCCGGGCGACGGCGGCCCGCTGCTGCTCGCCCAGCGAGCTCTGCTGCGGGTAGCGCCCGGCCAGGTGGCTCAAGCCGAAGTCGGCGAGCAGCAGCCCGGCCCGCGCGGTCTCGTCCTGGCCGCGCAACCGCGCGGGCAGCAGCACGTTGTCGGCGATGCTCAGGTCGGCGACGAGCCCGAGGGCCTGGGGCACGAGGGCCAGCTCGGGCCACCCCAGGTCGGCGGGACGGCGGCCGGTGAGCGGACCGCCCAGGGTCAGGCTGCCCTCGTCGGGGGTCTCCCAGCCGCACAGCAGCGCCAGCAGGGTGGACTTCCCCGACCCCGACGGGCCGACCAGGGCGACGAGCTCCCCGGCGGCGACGGTGAGGTCCACCCCGGCCAGCGCGGTCACCGTCTCGACGCCGCGGTGGAACCGCTTGGTCAGCCCGCGGGCGGCGAACCCGCTCACACCAGCCGCCCGTGGTCCAGGGCCAGCACCCCGTCGGCCACCGCCCGCACCCGCGGGTCGTGGCTGGAGACGACGAAGCCCACCCCACCCGCGGCCAGGTCGGTCATCGCGGCCAGCACCCGCTCGGCCGCCGCGGTGTCCAGCTCCGCGGTCGGCTCGTCGGCGACGACGAGGGCGGGGGAGCCCACCACCCCGCAGGCGACGGCGAGGCGCTGCTGCTCCCCACCCGACAGCCGGCCCGGGGTGTGGTCGGCCCGGTCGGCCAGCCCCAGCCGGTCCAGCAGCGCGAGCACCTCCTCGTCGGTGGTCGCGGTGCCGCGCAGCCGGGCCGCCAGCCGGACCTGGCCGACCGCGTCCAGGTAGGGGAGCAGGTTCTCCCCGGGGCGCTGGAAGAGGTAGGACACCTGCTGGCGGCGCAGCAGCCGGCGGCCGCGGGCGCCCCGGTCGTCGACCCGTCGTCCGCCGACCTCGACGTGCCCGGAGTCGGGGGTGTCCAGGCAGGCCAGCAGGCGCAGCAGGGTGGACTTGCCCGACCCGGACGGCCCGACGACGACGGTCACCCGGCCCCGGGGGAGGGACACTGAGACCCCGTCCAGCGCGGTGACCGACCCGGTCGCCGTGTGGTGGGTCTTGACCACCTCGTGGCAGCTCGCGGCCGCCCCGGGGCGCCCAGGGCCGGCCGCGGGTGCCTCGTCCATCGTCGGCAGCCTAGGGCCGCCCGCCCTGGGGCAGGCCCACCCGCGCGGGTGAGGAGCCCGCCGCTGGACCACAGCCGGGCCGGGCGGCGGCCGATGGTCACCCGACTCCAGCCCGCGGGTCGCCGCCGCCGATCGCTGGAGCGACCGTGTCCCTCCCGTCCCGTCACACCGCCGTCCGGGCGGTGTTCGTGCTGCTCGCGGTCCTCGCGGTCGGCCGCGTGCTGCTGCCCGGCGGTCAGCTGGCCCCCCTCGGCTACCTGACCGTGGTCGTCGGGGCGGCCGTGCTGGCCTGGACGGCGGTGCTGCGTGGGTGGCGGGCCGGGGTGTGGACCGCCGCGGGGGTGACCCTGTCCGCGGTGGGCGACGTGGTCTGGCAGGTCCGCGCCTGGGCCGGGCTGCCCGAGGTCGACGTGTCGGTCGCCGACGCCGCCTACCTGGCCTCCTACGTGGCCGTGGGCATCGGCCTGCGCAAGCTGCTGGGCCGGGTGCCCGGGGGGTCGCCGTTCGACCGGTTCGTCGACACCGCCGCGGTCTTCCTGGTCGTGGTCTACCTGGAGTGGGTGCTGGTGCTCGCCGACACCCTGGGCGACGACAGCCTGCCCCCGCTGGTCCGCACCGTCTGGGCCGCCTACCCGGTGCTCGACGCCTGGCTGCTGGCCCTCGTCGTCCGGGCGTGGTTCGTGCGGGCGGCGCTGCGTGCGGAGGCCGTCTGGGTGGCGGCCGGGGCGGTGACCTGGTTCCTCGCCGACCTCGGCTACCTGGTGGTCGCCGGGCAGAGCCTGCTGCTGGACACCGGGTGGTCGCTGGGCTCCCTGGCGCTGGCGGCGTCGCTGTGGGCGGCGCTGGGCGCGCGGCCGGCCCCGGCCCGGCCGTCGGCCCGGCCCGAGCGCCCGGTCTCCCGTGCCCAGATCGCCCTGGCGCTCTTCCCGCTCGCCCTGCCCGGTCTGGTCGAGCTGGTCTCCTGGAGCCGGGGCGTCGACGTGGACCCCACCGCCGGTCTGGTCGTCACCGTGGCGGTGCTGGTGCTGGCCTTCGCCCGGGCCGCCCGGCTGGCCCACCAGCAGGGCGAGCTGCGCCAGGCCCTGGAGCGGCGCGCCCGGCGGGCCGCCGCCCTGGCCGCCGACTCGGCCGACGCCCTGGTCGTCGTCGACGCGCTGGGCGTGCCGCTGACCGGGGTCGACGAACGGCCCCCGTCGGTGTTGTGGGCCGGGGTCGGGTCCGCCGACCCGGTCGGACGGCAGGAGCTGCTGGACCGGGCCCGGGCACACCCGGGGCGGGTCTGCCAGGCCGAGCTCCGCACCACCGAGGCCGACACCTGGGTGGAGGTCCGCGTCGTCGACCGCACCTCGGCCACCGACGTCGGCGGCCTGGTGGTCACCCTGCAGGACGTCAGCACCCGGCGCCGCGCCCAGGAGGAGCTGGCCCACCAGGCCTTCCACGACGGGCTCACCGGCCTGGCCAACCGGGCCCTGTTCGACGACCGGGTCGGGCACGCCCTGACCCGCACCGGGCGGACCGGTGCCGACCCGGCGGTCCTCTCCCTGGACCTGGACGGGTTCAAGAGCGTCAACGACACCCACGGCCACCCGGCGGGGGACGAGCTGCTGCGCCAGGTCGCCGGCCGGCTCACCGCGCACGTGCGCCCCGCGGACACGGTGGCCCGGCTCGGCGGGGACGAGTTCGCCGTCCTGCTGGAACAGCAGCCCGGTGGCGACCCGGAGGACCCCCACGCGGTCGCCGAGCGCATCCGGCGCGAGCTCTGCCGGCCCTACGAGGTCGCCGGCCGGCGGGTCCGGGTCGGGGCCAGCGCCGGGCTGGTCGTGGCCGACCCGGACGCGGCCTGCACCGCGGCGACCCTGCTGCGCGACGCGGACACGGCGCTCTACCGGGCCAAGGCCGCCGGCAAGGGGCGGGTGGTCCGCTTCGAGGTGGGCATGCGCGCCGAGCTGCTGCAGCACACCCGGCTGGTCGCCGACCTGCCCGAGGCCCTCGCAGCGGGCCAGTTCCGGCTGGTCTACCAGCCCGTCGTCCACCTGGACAGCGGGGCGCTGGAGGGCTTCGAGGCGCTGTTGCGCTGGGCGCACCCCGAGCTGGGCGAGGTGTCCCCGGCCACCTTCGTGCCCATCGCGGAGGAGAACGGGGCGATCGAGACCATCGGCCGGTGGGTGCTCCGGGAGGCCTGCGCGGCCGCCGCGGGGTGGCGGGGCGCCGGACCGGGACCGGCACCGACGGTGGCGGTCAACCTGTCGGTGCGCCAGCTGCGCTCCCCGCACCTGGTGGACGACGTCGCCGCCGCCCTGGCCGACAGCGGCCTGGACCCCGCCGCGCTGTGCCTGGAGCTGACCGAGACCGCCCTGGTCGACGACACCGAGCAGGCCGCCCTCGCCCTCGGGCGGCTGCGGCGGCTGGGCGTCCGGCTGGCCGTCGACGACTTCGGGACGGGCTACTCCTCGCTGACCCACCTCCGGCAGTTCCCGGTCGACGTGCTCAAGATCGACCGCTCGTTCGTCTCCGGCATCGGGCCCGACGGGCCGGCCCCGCGGATCGTCGAGGGCCTGCTCGGGCTGGCCCGGGTGATGGGTCTGGACGTCGTCGCCGAGGGGGTGGAGACCGTGCAGCAGCGCGACCACCTGCGCTCGGAGGGCTGCCGGTGGGCCCAGGGCTGGCTCTTCTCCGCCGCCCTCGAGCGCGCCGACGCCGACGCCCGGGTCGCCGGTGCGGCCGGGACAGTCGTCCCCGCAGCCCGCACGGCGCCACGGGCCCCCGTGGTCGCTGGCTGGACCCCGTAGCCGCGGGGTCCGGCTCAGCCCAGTCGGGCGGCCAGCTCCCGGCCCAGCTCGTGGCCCGACGTCCAGGCGCTCTCCACCTTGGAGGGCGCCGACCAGCCGTCCCCGCACGACCCGATGCCGTCGGCCAGCGAGAACGCCTGCTCCCGCGGCGACGTCGGCTTGGCGAAGGTCCAGCGGTGCACGTGGGTCCAGTCCGGCGGGGCGTCCAGGCCCAGCAGCCGGGTGACGGTCTCGGCGACCTCGGGCCCGGCCAGCGCCGGCTCCTCGAGGTGCCGGGCGGCGAACTCCGGGGTGGTGTGCGCGACGAGCACCGCGGCGCCGTCCCCGCGGCGGTCGCCGTCGTCGGCCAGCCACTCCACCGTCGGGTCGTCGTGCACGAAGGCGCCGTGCAGGTCGGCGTCCCAGCGGCGGGTGGACCAGCCCAGGGCGACGGCCAGCGTCGGCTGCCACCCCCGCGGGTCCAGCACGGTCTCCGGCGCCGAGCCGGGCTCCAGCAGCCGGCGGGCCTGCGGGTCGGGCAGGGCGAGGACGACGGCGTCGGCCCGCTCGCCGTCCACGGTCGGGCCGCCGTCCAGGCGCACCTGCTCGACGGTCCGCTGCTGCACCAGGTCCAGCCCCCGGGCCAGGTCGACGACCAGGGAACGGAGACCACCGGCGGCGCCGTAGCGCACCGGGCCGGTCTTGGTGTCGGTGACACCGTCCGGCCCGACCACGGAGAACGTGTCGGTCCACTCCCGGGCCAGGCCGCGGGCGACCCAGTCCTCGACGACGGGTGCGAAGGGGCTGTCCTGCCCGACGGTGAAGTACGAGGCGCCCAGGTCCACCACGCGCCCGTGCAGCGTGCGCCCGGCCATCCGTCCCCCGGGGGCACGTCCGCGGTCCAGGACCCGCACGGGCAGGCCGGCGTCGGACAGTGCTCGGGCGCAGGCGACCCCGGCGATGCCGGAGCCGATGACGGTGGTGCCGGGGGAGCTCACCGCCTGATCCTGCTGGCTGGGCGGCCCGCCCGCAGTGCGGCGGTGGGGGGACCGGGCATGATCGGTCGTCGTGCCCGAGCTGATCACCGACCCGCGGGACCCCCGGGTCGCCGACTTCCACGACCTGCACGCCGGTGACCGGCGCCCGGGGACCGAACGGGGCACCGGTCCGGTCGTCGTCGAGGGCGTGACCGCGGTCGAGCGGCTGCTGACCACGGGACTGCGCCTGCGGGCGGTCTACGGCGTGCCCGGACGGCTCGCCGCCCTCGACCTGCCGGCCGACGTGCCCGCCTACGAGGCGGACAAGTGGGTGGTGTCGGAGACCGTGGGCTTCCGGCTCACCCGCGGGGTGCTGGCCTCGGCCGAGCGTCCGGCGACCCCCGACCTGGACGAGCTGCTGGCCGGTCCGGACCCGACGGCGCCCCGGCGGATCGCCGTGCTGGAGGGTCTCAACGACCACGAGAACATCGGCTCGATCGGCCGGTCCGCGGTCGCGCTGGGCATCGACGCGCTGCTGCTGGACCCCACCTGCGCCGACCCGTACTACCGGCGGTCGGTGCGGGTCTCGATGGGCCACCTGCTGACCCTGCCGGTCCGGGTGCTGGGCGACTGGCCGGGGGACCTGGAGCGGGTGCGGTCCGCCGGGTACACCACCGTGGCCATGACGCCGGCCGCGGACGCCGTGGACCTGGCCTCGATCGACGTCACCGCGCACCCGCGGACGGCGCTGCTGCTGGGTGCCGAGGGGCCCGGTCTGAGCGCTGCGGCGCAGGCCGCGGTCGACGTGCGCGCGCGGATCCCGATGCGGTCGGGCGTCGACTCCCTCGGGGTGGCGGCCGCGGCCGCCGTCGCCTTCTCGACGCTGCGCTGACCGACTACCGTCCGGCCATGACGACCTTCTGGATCGTGGTGGGCGTGATCGTGGTGGCCGCCCTGGTGGCGATGCTGGTGCACGACCGCCGGGCCGGGGCGCGCGGTGCGGCCCTGCACGGCGGGGCGTCCGACGGCGTCCGTGGCACCGCCGTCACGGGCGACCCGGAGGCCTACCGCAGCAGCCCGGGGTCGCACCCGAACGGCTGGGGCGGCGGCAGCGGGAACTGACCCACCCGACCACCGCCGGGCCCCGGGGGCCCCGGCGGTGGTCGACGGGGGTCAGCCGCGCAGCGAGAGCCGGGCGAGGTGGGCGCGCGCCTGCTCGGCGAACTGCGGGTTGCACAGCACCTCGTAGCGGCCGGCGACGATCTGCCGGCCGCTGGTCGCGAAGTCCCGGCGGCCCCGGGTGGCGGCGAAGCCGGCCAGGCCGAACAGCGCACCGAAGACCAGCCCGATCACCAGGCCGGTGAGCACCGAGCTGACCCAGGAGCTGCCGTCGGGGGCGAAGATGCCCAGCAGCAGCCCGACGAAGAGACCGAACCAGGCACCCGACGCGGCACCGGCCATCGCGGCGCGGGCGAAGGTCAGCCGCCCGACGACCTGCTCGACCGAGCGGAGGTCACTGCCGACGATCTGCACGTTCTCCACCGGGAACTGCTCGTCGGAGAGGAAGTCGACGGCCCGCTGGGCCTGGGTGTAGTCGTCGTAGACGCCGACCTGCACCCCGCCGATGGGCATCGAGACCGATGCGGACATGGGGTTCTCCGTTCCGTGTGCGGACGGAGCGGCGCCGGGGGAGGCACCGGGGACCCCGTCGGGCACGTGGGTACCCCCGTGCGCAGGTCGGACACGTCGTCCGCGTCACGGTGGGGGTCCGGGGAGAGGGGACCTCAGCGGTGCCGACGAACCCCGAAGACGATGTCCTCCCAGGCCGGGATGGCCGCGCGGGGGTCCTCGTTCTCGCCTTCCATCCGCTCGAAGACCACGGTGTCGTGCTCGGGACCGCCGTCGCCGGACAGCAGCACGTCGACCGGGCTGCCGTCGGTGGGGACGACGTTGCGGACCTCGTCGTCGATCTCCTGCGCGGTGCGGGTGTCGACGTCGTCGGCCCGGTCCCCGGCGAGGTCGTCGACGTCGTCCTCGTCGTCCAGGACGGCGGCCCGGACGACGTTGATCGACCGGCGCGGCGTCGGCGTCGGCACCGGTGCGGGCAGACCGGCCGGGACGTCGGGGACGACGCGCACCAGGCGGGTGCCCTCGGCGAAGTCCATCGTGGTCGCGTCGACCGGGGTGACGGTGCGGGTGACCGTGTCGTAGCTCCACTTGGTGGTGCCCGACTTGTGCCCGGCGCGCCAGGCGGCCCGGACCTGCCAGGTGCCGTCCTCGGTGCGGTGGGCGTCCCAGCGGACGGCGTCCAGGTCCGCGCCCAGCAGTCGCAGCCGGTCGGACATGAACTGCTCCAGCGCCACGCTGGGGGTGCCCTCGGAGAGCCGGACCCGGGCGTTCTGGGCCTGCTCGGCCACCCGCTCCCGCTCCTGCAGGACCGGGTGGGCGAAGCGCATGATCCGCTCGACCGACGTGCCGGAGGCGTGCGCGACCTGCTCGGGGGTCTCGCCGGCCCGGATCCGGGCCTGGATGACCCGCGGCGGGAGGACGTTCCCGCGGTCGAGCTCGATCTGGCCCATCCGCTGGGCGTCGCCGCGGACGGCGGCCTTGAGCCGGTCGTCGATGGGGACGTGGAACCGCTCGCCGTTGTCGATGGAGTCCGGGACGTCGGCCGCGAGGACCAGGCTCCGGCCGTCGTCGGAGAGCGCCACGAGGCGCAGGGTGCGCATTCTGGCGACCTCCAGGGGAGCCGGTGGGAGCCCCGGACGTGGGACCTCGACCGAGGCTAACCGCGCCCGGGGACGGCCCGGGGCAGACACGCCCGGTCGGCCCTGTCCGGTCCGGCGTCACAGCGCACGGTCACCGGTGGACCGCCGGGAGCGACGACCAGGGCGGGGTCGTGACATGCCGTGGCAACACGGAGCGGGCAGGCTGACGGTTCGACACCGCCGGCCCGGGCCGGCGGGGAGGAGGCGCTCGTGTGCGGCATCTCGGCCGAGGTCCGGTTCGACGGAGGCGTCGCCGACGTGGCGGCGGTGGCCGCCATGTGCGACCAGCTGGCGCCCCGTGGGCCCGACGGGTCCGGCGTCTGGCAGTCCGGTCCGGTCGCGCTGGGCCACCGGCGACTGAAGATCATCGACCTCACCGACGCCGGCGCGCAGCCGATGGTGGACATCGAGCTGGGCCTGACCGTCGTGTTCAACGGGATCGTCTACAACTACCGCGAGCTGCGCGAGGAGCTGCACGCCGCGGGCTACCGGTTCGCCTCGACCAGCGACACCGAGGTGGTGCTGAAGGCCTACCACCGGTGGGGCGCGGCCTGTGTCGAGCGGTTCCTCGGCATGTTCGCCTTCGTGGTGGTGGAGCGCGGGTCGGGGCGGGTCGTCGTGGCCCGGGACCGGCTGGGCATCAAGCCGGTCTACCTCAGCCGTGGGCCCGGCCGGGTGCGGATCGCCTCCAGCCTGCCGGCGCTGGTCCGCGCGGGCGGGGTGGACACCTCGATCGACCCGGTCGCGCTGCACCACTACATGTCCTTCCACTCCGTGGTGCCCGCCCCGCGGACGATCCTGGCCGGCGTCGGCAAGCTGCCCCCGGCCACCGTGCGCACCTACGAGGCCGACGGCCGGGAGTCCGACTGGACCTACTGGGCGCCCACCCACGAGCGCCGCGCGGACCTCGCCGACCTGGACCCCGTGCAGTGGCAGGACCTGGTGCTCGAGCAGCTGCGGGTCGCCGTCCGCCGGCGGATGGTGTCCGACGTCCCGGTCGGGGTGCTGCTGTCCGGCGGGCTGGACTCCAGCCTGATCGTCGGGCTGCTGGCCGAGGAGGGCCAGCGCGACCTGGCCACCTTCTCCATCGGCTTCGAGGCCGTCGGTGGCCGCGAGGGTGACGAGTTCGCCTACTCCGACGTGGTCGCGGAGACATTCGGCACCGACCACCACCGGCTGCTGGTGCCCTCCAGCGACGTGCACGCCGGGCTGGACGGCGCGATCGCGGCGATGAGCGAGCCGATGGTCAGCCACGACTGCGTCGCCTTCTACCTGCTCTCCCAGCAGGTCAGCCAGCACGTGAAGGTCGTGCAGAGCGGGCAGGGCGCCGACGAGGTGCTGGCCGGCTACGACTGGTACCCGCCGCTGGACGGCGTCCCCCGCGACCGCGCCGTCGACGCGTACGCCTCGGTGTTCGTCGACCGCCCGCACGCCGAGCTGGCCGGGATCCTGGCCGACCGCTGGCTGGTCACCGACGACGTCAGCCGGGCCTTCGTGGCCGACCACTTCGCCCGCCCGGGCGCGGACACCACCCTGGACCGCGCGCTGCGCCTGGACTCCACGGTCATGCTCGTCGACGACCCGGTGAAGCGGGTGGACAACATGACGATGGCCTGGGGGCTGGAGGCCCGGGTGCCGTTCCTGGACCACGAGTTCGTCGAGCTCGCCGCCGCCGTCCCGCCGGAGCTGAAGCTGGCCCACGGCGGCAAGGGCGTCCTCAAGGACGCCGCCCGCAAGGTCGTCCCCGCCCACGTCATCGACCGGCCCAAGGGCTACTTCCCGGTGCCGGCGATCATCCACCTGGAGGGCGAGTACCTGGCCTCGGTCCGGGACGCGCTGCACGCCCCCGAGGCCCGCGAGCGCGGCCTGTTCCGCACCGACCACACCGAGCGCCTGCTGGCCGACCCCAACGGCGCCCGCACGACGCTGGGCAGCAACCAGCTGTGGCAGGTGGGGTTGCTGGAGCTCTGGCTGCAGCGGCACGGCATCCGCTGAGCGTGTCGCCGGTGACCCGGGTCACCGGTACGGAGAAGGTGGCGGACCGCGGAACAGCGGGGCGCCCCACCGCGCTGCAACCGGACTGACGCCCACGACCCCCGAGGAGGTGGCATGACCCGCCCCGACACCGGCCTGCGCCCTGCCGGCTCCGACCCGCACGGCCTCACCACCGACGTCCGCCTCGCGGTCACCGAGATCGCCGCGGCCGCCGGCGCCTGGTGCCCCGCGCTGGCACCCGACGGCGACCGGGTCGCCTTCGTCAGCGACCGCTCCGGCCGGCCCCGCCTCGAGGTCGCCACGCTGGACCAGCAGACCCCGCCGCTGGTGCTGTCGGGCCCCGAGCAGGAGGTCGTCTCTGTCGCCTGGTCCCCGGACGGGGAGTGGCTGGCCTACCTGGTGAGCCCCGGCGGCTCGATCTGCGCCCAGCTGTGGGTGGTCCGCCCCGACGGCTCCGACGCCCGGCTGGTCGCCGGTGAGGACCCCCGCGTCACCGTGTTCGCCGGGGGCTGGACCGGCCGACCCGGCCACTACGTGTGCACGATCGCCGACGGGCCCGGTGCCGACGTCGTGCTGGTCGACGTCGTCTCCGGGGCGCACCGCACGCTGGCCACCGGCGGGTTCCTCGCCGTCACCGCGGTGTCCCCGGACGAGGGCACCGTGCTGGCCCGGCGCGGCCCGCGCGGGCACCGGCACGTCGTGGTCATCGACGTCGCCACCGGCGAGCAGCGCCGCGTCGTCCCGCTCCGGCACGCCGGCGGGCAGGCCAGCGAGGACGGC
Organism: Modestobacter sp. Leaf380; assembly: GCF_001424485.1. Lineage (GTDB taxonomy): Bacteria > Actinomycetota > Actinomycetes > Mycobacteriales > Geodermatophilaceae > Klenkia. Next base: position 370,427 of record NZ_LMQC01000012.1, on the reverse strand, counting down.
CGTTTCGGCCCGGAGGGCCGGTCGGTCTGGCTGCGCGCGGCGCTGCCCGGGCCGCCCGGGGAGGACCGCACGGCGTTGCTGCAGGTCGACCTGTCCGCGGACGCCGTGCCGGGGGAGGCGCGGGTGCTGGTCCGCCGTCCCGACGCCGACCTCGACGGCTACGCCGTGCGGGCCGACGGCACCGTGCTCTGCCTGTGGAACGCCGAGGGCTGCACCGAGCTGGAACTGCGCCGGGTCTCCGACGGGTCCCTGGTCCGGGCGGTGCCGCTGCCGCTGCCGGTCATGCCGGGCTGGTCGCTGGCCGCCGACGGCACCTCGCTGGTCGCCGAGCTGACCGGCCCGGGCGCCCCCCGCGCGCTGCACCTGGTCTCCCTGGACGAGCGGGCCACCGCCCCGAGGCCGCTCCCGTCCAGCCCGCGGCTGCCCAACCCGGACCTGCTGGTCACCCCGGTCCGGCACCGCTACCGCGCCACCGACGGCCTGGCGCTGGAGGGCTGGCTCTACACCCCGCCCGACGTGCACGGACCCAACCGCACGGTGGTCAGCTTCCACGGCGGCCCCGAGGGCCAGGAGCGCCCGGCCTGGTCCCCGGTGGCCCAGGCGCTGGTCGCCGCCGGGCTGACCGTCTTCGCCCCCAACGTGCGCGGGTCCGGGGGGCGGGGCGGGGCGTTCATGGCCGCCGACGACGTCGACGCCCGCGAGGCCTCCTTCGCCGACGTCCCCGCCACCGTCGAGCACCTGGTCCGGGCCGGCATCGCCGTCCCCGGGGCCGTGGGTGCGCACGGGTGGTCCTACGGGGGCTACCTGAGCCTGGTCGCGCTGACCCGGTGGCCGGAGCTCTTCGCCGCCGGGGTGTCCCTGGCCGGGATGAGCGACCTGCGCAGCTTCTTCGCCGGCACCGAGCCGTGGATGGCCGCGGCGTCGGTGACCGAGTACGGCGACCCGGTGGCCGACCGGGAGATGCTCGCCACGATCAGCCCGATGACCTCGCTGGAGCGCTTGCGTTCCCCGGTCCTGCTGGCGCACGGTGACCGGGACACCAACGTGCCCGTCGCGGAGTCCGTGCAGGCCCACCAGGCGCTGACGGCCCTCGGCGCCCCCGCCGAGCTGCTGCTGCTGCCCGGTGAGGGCCACACCGTCGTGGGCCGGGAGAACCTGGTGACGCTGACCGAGCGGATCACCGCCTGGTTCGACCGCTGGCTGTGAGGGACACATGACCGAGGCGACCGGCGTCTTCGAGCGCTACCCGGGATCGGCCGTCGACGAGGCGGTCGGCCCCGACGGCACGCTGCACGAGGGGTACGCCCCGGTCGCCCCGGCCCTGGAGGAGCTCGGCGGCGTCGGACTGGCCTCGGTGGTCGGCGAGATGGGCCGCGAGCGCCGGGCCCGCGGCGTCGTCTTCGGCACCTTCGTCGACGGCGAGCTGCAGGAGCTGCCGTTCCCGATGGACCCGTTGCCCCGGGTGGTGACCGGCACGGACTGGGCGCACCTGAGCCGTGGCGTCGAGCAGCGCACCCGCGCGCTCAACGCCTTCCTCGCCGACGCCTACCGCCCGGTCGGGCGCCGGCGCGGTGACACCCGGGACACCCGCCCCGAGGCGGTGCAGGCCGGCGTCGTCCCCGAGTGGCTGGTCACCCGCAGCCCCGGCTACCGCGCCGCGGCCGCCTCCCTGGCCGTCCCCGGCCAGCAGCGGGTCACCGTCGCGGGGCTGGACCTGCTGCACGGCCGCGACGGGTGGGTCGTGCTGGAGGACAACCTGCGGGTGCCCTCCGGGCTGGGCTACGCCATCGTCAACCGGGACTCCAGCCGCACCGCGTTGCCCCAGCTGTTCGACGGGATGTCGCTGCCCGAGCCGCACGAGGCCGTCGCCGTGCTGCACGCCGCGCTCGCCGATGCGGCCCCGCCCGCCTGCACCGGCACCCCGCAGGTCGCGCTGCTCACCGACGGCCCGGTGAACACCGCCTGGTTCGAGCACCGGCTGCTCGCCGAGGCCATGGGCGTCCCCATCGCCACCCCCGACACCCTGTGGGCCACCCCGGCCGGCGGTGTGGCCGTGGAGGTCGACGGCGAGCGGGTGCCGGTCGACGTGCTCTACCGGCGCTTCGACGAGGACGAGCTCGCCGCCCACCTCAACCCCACGGGCACCCCGCTGGACGTGCTGCTCGGCGAGGCCGTGCGCGCCGGACGGCTGGCCCTGGCCAACGTGCCCGGCAACGGCGTCGCCGACGACAAGGCCACCTACTGCCACGTCCCGGCGATGATCCGGTTCTACCTGGGGGAGGAGCCGGTGCTGGACACCGTGCCCACCTGGGTGCTGGCCGACCCCGGTGACCACGCCGCGGTCCGCGACCGGCTGCACGAGCTGGTCGTCAAGCCCGTCGACGGGTACGGCGGGCAGGGAGTCGTCTTCGGCCCCACCTGCTCCGCGGCCGAGCTCGCCGCGCTGGCTGCCGAGGTGGCGGCGACCCCGCACCGGTTCGTCGCCCAGGAGCCGGTGGACTTCTCGACGGTGCCCACCCTGGTGGAGGGCGTCGTCGTCCCCCGGCGGGCGGACCTGCGGGTCTTCGCCGTGGCCGGGTCCACGACCCGCGTGGTGCCCGCACCGCTGACCCGGGTGGCCCTCGAGGAGGGCTCCCTGCTGGTCAACTCCAGCCGCGGCGGCGGCAGCAAGGACACCTGGCTGCTGCCGTGAGCGGGGTGTGGGGGCGCGGGTGCGCCCCCACACCCGCTACAGCGCCGCGACGACGTGGTCGATGCAGGCCGTCAGCGCGCTGACGTCGTCGGGGTCCACGGCGGGGAAGCAGCCCACCCGCAGCTGGTTGCGGCCCAGCTTGCGGTAGGGCTCGGTGTCCACGACGCCGTGCGCGCGCAGCGTCGCGGCGATCTGCGAGGCGTCCACGGACTCGTCGAAGTCGATGGTGGCCACCACGTAGGAGCGCTCGGCCTCCTCCTGCACGAACGGCGTCGCGAACTCCGAGGCCTGCGCCCAGTCGTAGAGCCGCGACGAGGAGTCCCGGGTGCGGGCGACCGCACCGGAGAGCCCGCCGAGGGAGTTCAGCCAGTCGACCTGCTCGGCCAGCAGGAAGAGCGTGGCCACCGCGGGGGTGTTGTAGGTCTGGTCCTTGGTGGAGTTGTCCACGGCGATCGAGAGGTCCAGGAAGCCCGGGATCCAGCGGTCGGAGGCCTTGATCTCGGCGACCCGTTCGAGTGCCTTGGGGCTCATCAGGGCCAGCCACAGGCCGCCGTCGGAACCGAAGCACTTCTGCGGGGCGAAGTAGTAGGCGTCGGTCTCCAGCACGTCGACGGGCAGGCCGCCGGCGCCGGAGGTGGCGTCGACCAGGACGAGGGCGTCCTCGTCGGCGCCCTCGGGGCGACGGACCGGGGCCATCACGCCGGTGGAGGTCTCGTTGTGCGCCCACCCGTAGACGTCGACGCCGGCCACCGCGGTGGGCAGGGCCAGCGAGCCGGGGGCGGCCTTGGTGACCACCGGGTCGGCCAGGAACGGGGCGTCGGCCACGCCGGAGGCGAACTTGGCGGAGAACTCGCCGTAGGTGCCGAAGGCAGCCCGGTCGCGCACCAGGCCGATGGTCGCGGCGTCCCAGAACGCCGTGGTGCCGCCGTTGCCCAGCACCACCTCGTAGCCCTCGGGCAGGTCGAAGAGCTGGGCCAGTCCCTCGCGGACCCGCTTCACCAGGCCCTTGACCGGGGCCTGCCGGTGCGAGGTGCCCATCAGGTCGACCCCGGAGGAGGCCAGCGCCGCCAGCGCCTCGGGACGCACCTTGGAGGGACCGCAGCCGAAGCGGCCGTCGGCGGGGAGCAGCTCGGTCGGGATGGTGATGCTCATCTGGGGTCCTCGGGTGGTGGGGGCGGGCGGGACGACGGCCCGGTCGCAGGGTGTGCGCCGGGCCGTCGGTGGTGCGGGGAGCGGTCCGCCTCAGGCGGGCTCGCTGATCTCCTTGGTCTTCACCGTGTCCCAGCCCTCGACGTCCTCGGGCTTGCGCGGGTCGGGGCCGATGTAGCGGGCGGACGGGCGGACGAGCCGGCCGGTCTGCTTCTGCTCCAGGATGTGCGCGCTCCATCCCGCGGTGCGGGCGCAGGTGAACATCGAGGTGAACATGTGGCTGGGCACCTCGGCGAAGTCCAGCACGATCGCGGCCCAGAACTCGACGTTGGTCTCGACCGGACGGTCGGGACGACGCTCGCGGAGTTCCTTCAGCGCAGCGTTCTCCAGGGCGAGAGCGGCGTCGAAGCGGGGGGCGGCGAGCTCCTTGGCGGCGCGGCGCAGCACGCGGGCGCGGGGGTCCTCGGCGCGGTAGACCCGGTGGCCGAAGCCCATCAACCGCTCCTTGCGGTCGAGCAGGTCCTTGACGTACTTCTCCGCGTCGCCGGTGCCCTCGACCTCGTCGAGCATGTGCAGCACGCGGGAGGGGGCTCCGCCGTGCAGCGGGCCGCTCATCGCGCCGATCGCGCCGGACAGCGACGCCGCGACGTCCGCGCCGGTGGAGGCGATGACCCGGGCGGTGAAGGTGGAGGCGTTCATGCCGTGCTCGGCGGCCGAGGTCCAGTAGGCGTCGACCGCGGCGACGTGCCGGGGGTCGGGCTCGCCGCGCCAGCGCACCATGAAGCGCTCGACGATCGTCGAGGCCTCGTCGACGCGCCGCTGCGGCACGGCCGGGACCCCGATGCCGCGGGCGGACTGCGCCACGTAGGACAGCGCCATGACCGCGGCGCGGGCCAGCTCGTCGCGGGCCTCGGTGTCGGTGATGTCCAGCAGCGGGCGGTAGCCCCAGATCGGGGTCAGCATCGCCAGCGCCGCCTGCACGTCGACCCGTACGTCGCCGGTGTGCACCGGGATCGGGAAGGGCTCGGCGGGCGGGAGGCCCTGGCCGAAGCGGCCGTCGACCAGGAGGCCGAAGACGTCGCCGAACGTCACCTTGCCGACGAGGTCCTCGATGTCGACGCCGCGGTAGCGGAGCGACCCGCCGTCCTTGTCCGGCTCGGCGATGGTGGTCTCGAAGGCGATGACGCCCTCGAGGCCGGGTACGAAGTCGTCCGCCATCCTGCATGCTCCTCTGCGCGCGGGACCCGCGCGCTGTCTACGAGCGCACGGCTGTCGAGAACATAGGCCGTCACCGGGGGACCGGCTCACCCGGACCGTCCCGCCCAGCGGGAGATGCGACGACGGTCACAGTGCCCGGGTGGGGTGGTTGCGGGGTGGGACGATGGCCGTCGTGCCCGACCTGACGACCATGCGCCGCGACTACGACGAGGGCTCCTTCTCCGAGGACACCCTCGCGCCCACCTGGCTCGAGCAGTTCCAGCGCTGGTTCGACGACGCCGTGGCCGCCGAGCTGGTCGAGCCCAACGCGATGGTGCTGGCCACCGCCGACCCCGACGGCGCCCCCGACGCCCGGGTCGTGCTGCTCAAGGGCCTGGACGCCGAGGGCTTCGTGTTCGTCACCAACGCGGCTTCGGCGAAGGGCGCCCAGCTGGCCCTGGACGACCGGGTGGCCCTGGTCTTCCCCTGGCACGCACTCCAGCGCCAGGTCCGGGTCACCGGCACCGCGCAGCGCCTGGACGACGCCGGCTCCGACGCGCTGTGGGACCCCCGGCCGCGGGGGGCCCAGCTGGCGGCCGCGGCCACCGTGCAGTCCTCCACCGTGGACTCCCGGGAGGAGCTGGTCCGGTCCTTCCACGAGCTCGGCGAGCAGACCGAGGGGAAGCTGCCCCGGCCGGCCAGCTGGGGCGGCTACCGGGTGACGCCGCAGACGGTGGAGTTCTGGCAGGGCGGGCACGACCGGCTGCACGACCGGCTCCGCTTCGAGCGGGACGACGCCGAGGGTGGCTGGGTGGTCCGGCGGCTCGCCCCGTGACGTCACCCGTCGACGGGCCGGCCCCCGAGGAGACCCCGGCGCGCAAGCGCCGGGGGTTCGCCATCGACACCACACCCCTGCGCAACCCGGCCTACCGGCGGCTGTTCGGCGGCATCACCGTCACCATGCTCGGCCAGCAGATGACGCTGGTCGCCGTCCCGTACCAGGTCTACGACCTGACCGGCTCCTCGTTCATGGTGGGCGTGACGTCGATCGTGGCGCTGGTCCCGCTGGTCGTCTTCGGCCTGCTCGGGGGCGCCATCGCCGACGCCATGGACCGCCGCCGGCTGATGCTCGTCACCTCGGTCGGCTCGGCGGCCGCCAGCGCCCTGCTGGCCGTGCAGGCCGGTCTCGGGCTGGACTCGCTGGCGGTGCTGTGGACGCTGACCGCGTTCGTCTCGGCGTTCAGCGCGGTCAACCAGCCCACCCGCAGCGCCGCCATCCCGGCCATCGTGGGCGCCGAGGCGGTGCCCGCGGCCAACGCGCTGGCGATGACGGTCCGCCAGATCGGCGTCATCGCCGGCCCGCTGCTGGCCGGGCTGCTGATCGGGCTGGGCGACCTCTTCCTGGCCTACGTCGTCGACGCGGTCGGGTTCGCCGTCGCGGTGCTGCTGGTCCGCGGGCTGCCCCCGCTGCCCCCGCTGGGGGTCGTGGGGAAGCTGCGCCTGTCGGCCGCCGTGCGCGGCGTGGGGGAGGGGTTCGCGTTCCTGCGCACCCAGCCGGTGCTGCTGATGACGTTGGTCGTCGACGTCATCGCGATGCTCTTCGCGTGGCCGCAGGCGGTCTTCCCGCAGCTGTCCCAGACCACCTACAGCGACAACGCCAACTCCCTGGGCTGGCTGTTCGCCGGCATCTCCATCGGCTCGCTGGTCATGGGCCTGACCTCGGGCTGGGTCAGCCGGGTCGACCGGCAGGGCGCCGTCGTGCTGGGTGCCATCGCGGTCTGGGGCGTGGCGATCGTCGGGTTCGGGTTCGCCGGGTCGCTGTGGGTGGCCGTGCTCTGCCTGGCCGTCGCGGGTGCCGGGGACATGGTGTCGGCGGTGCTGCGCTCCTCGATGCTGCAGCTGGCCGCCCCGGACGACATGCGCGGGCGCATGCAGGGCGTCTTCATCGTCGTCGTGGCCGGCGGGCCGCGGCTGGGCGACCTGCGGGCCGGAGCGGTCGCCAGCGGGTTCGGCGTCACCGCGGCGATGGTGTCCGGGGGTGTGCTGATCGTGGTGGCGATGGTGGTGGTCGCCGTCGCGGTGCCGTCGTTCTGGCTCTTCCGGGCCTCACGGGCCGCGGAGGCCACCCGGGACACCTGAGGTGGGCCCGTCGGTCACCGCCGGTCATCACCCTTTCGGTGGGGGCCCCTCGGGCGGGGGCTGTGCCCGCCGCCCCGGCCGGCCGATGGTGGTCTCGTGGTCACCCTCTTTCTCACCGCCTGGCTCCTGGGTGGTCTCGGTCTCGCCCTGGTGATCGGTGCCGCCGTGCGGCTGGCCGACGCCCGCGACCCGTCGGCGTGGTCGGGGCGGCCGATCACCACCGCGGACCTGCCCTGGGGCGAGCCCCTCGCGGTGGTCGTGCCCGAGCGCGACAGCACCGTCACGCCGCCGCTGCACTGACCCGTCGCGCTGCCTCCCCACTGGAGGGCTGCATGCACCCTGTGCGCGCGGGGTAGTCACCGGCATGGCCCTCTCCAAGATCCTCGTGCTCGTGCTGGCCGGCGGTGCCGGTGGCCGCCTGGAGCTGCTGACCGAGAACCGGGCCAAGCCCGCCGTCCCCTTCGCCGGGGTGTACCGGCTCATCGACTTCCCGCTGTCCAACTGCCAGCACGCCGGGATCGCCGACGTCTGGGTGGCCGTGCAGTTCCACCCGGCGTCGCTGTCGGAGCACCTGGCCAACGGCCGGCCGTGGGACCTGGACCGCACGTCGGGCGGGCTCATGACGCTGCCGCCCTTCCGCGGCACCGACCGCGGCGGGTGGGCCACCGGCACCGCCGACGTCCTCTGGCGGCAGGCCGACCTGGTGCGTGAGGCCCGCCCGGACGCCCTGGTCGTGGTCAGCTCCGACGCGGTCTACAAGCTGGACTACCGGGCCGTCGCCGAGGAGCACCTGGGGTCCGGCGCCGAGGTCACCATGGTCACCACCGAGGTCGCCGCGGACGACGCCGCCCGCTACGGGATCGTGCAGACCGAGGGCGAGAAGGTGACCGACTACGTCTACAAGCCCGACGAGCCGGCCACCACGACGGCGACCAACGAGGTCTTCGTGTTCTCCCCGCAGCAGACGCTGGACCGGCTGGAAGCCCTCGCCGCCGACTGCGGGGACGACGGCCTGGAGGACCTGGGCAGCCACCTGCTGCCCGCCCAGACCCGCGACGGCCTGGCCCGCGCGCACCGGCTGGAGGGCTACTGGCGCGACGTCGGCACCGTGCCGGCGTACTGGCAGGCCAACATGGACTTCCTGGCCGAGCACCCGCCGATCGACCTGGACGACCCGGCCTGGCGGCTGAGCACCCGCGGGGGCCGGCACAGCGCGGCCCGGCTGCTGCCCGGCGCCGAGGTCGAGGGCTCGCTGGTCTCCGGCGGCACCCGGGTCGCCGGCCGGGTCACCGGCTCCGTGCTGTCCCCGGGCGTGGTCGTCGAGGCCGGCGCGCAGGTCACCGACTCGGTGCTGCTCCCGGGGGTCCGGGTCCGCGCCGGGGCGCGGGTGCACCGGGCGGTGCTCGACGACGGCGTCGACGTCGGCGAACGCTCCTCGGTGGGTGGGGACGGCGACGTCGCCCTCGTCGGCCGCCGGGCCCGCATCGAGGCCGGCACCGAGCTGCCCGCCGGCGTCCGGCACCCCGACCCCGAGCAGGACTGACCCGCCGGGGTCAGGCCAGCACGGGGTCAGGCCAGCGCGGTGGCCACCACGCGCAGGTCGGCGACCATCGCGTCGAAGGCGGCCGCCCGGTCCTCCTCCGGGGTGCGCAGCACGGCCGAGGGGTGCGTGGTGGCCAGCACCCAGGTCTGGGCGGGGGCGCCGTCCTCGTCGTCCTCGCCGGGCGTGGTGCCCGGCGGGGTCCAGGGCAGCAGCTGCCCGCGCTCCCGGGTGATCCGGAACGAGGGCGAGATCAGTGCCTTGGCGGCCACGGCGCCCAGGCAGACGACGACCTCGGGCTGCAGGACGGCGAACTCGGCGGCCAGCCAGGGGCGGCAGGCGTGCAGGTGCTCTGCGCCCGGGGACTGGTGGATGCGCCGCTTGCCGGTCGGCGTGAACCGGAAGTGCTTGACGGCGTTGGTGACGTAGGCGTCCCGGCGGTCGATCCGGGCGGCCTCGAGGGCGCGGTCCAGCAGCTTGCCGCTGGGGCCCACGAACGGCTCGCCGGCCCGGTCCTCGGAGTCGCCGGGCTGCTCGCCGACGAAGACGATGCGGGCGGTCTCGGGCCCCTCGCCGAAGACGGTCTGGGTGGCCGGCTCCCACAGCTCGCAGGCGTGGCAGCCCGCGGCGGCCTCGCGCAGCTGGGGCAGGCCGGCGTCGTGCGGCACGGGTGCGGTCTCGCTCATCACCCGATGACACACCGGTGGCGCCCGCGCCGCAGGACGAGCGCACCGATACGGTCGCGTCACGGAACAGCTGCGGCGAGAGGGAGCACGTGCTCGAGTTCGACGGACTGGTCAAGGCCTACGGCGAGAACCGGGTGCTGGACGGGGTCGGCTTCACCGTCGCGCCCGGCCAGATGTTCGGTTTCTGCGGGTCCAACGGCGCCGGGAAGACCACCACGATGCGGATCGCGATGGGCCTGGCCCGCGCCGACGCCGGCCAGGTCCGCTGGCAGGGCACCCCGCTGGACGAGGCGGCCCGCCGCCGCATCGGCTACATGCCGGAGGAGCGCGGCCTCTACCCGAAGATGAAGGTCGTCGAGCAGCTCGTCTACTTCGCCCGGTTGCACGGCCTCACCGCCGGGGACGCCGCGGCCGCCGCGCAGCACTGGACCGAGCGGCTGGGTCTGGCCGACAAGCGCGACCAGCGCGTGGAGAAGCTGTCGCTGGGCAACCAGCAGCGCGTCCAGCTGGCCGCCGCCCTGGTCAGCCGGCCCGAGGTGCTCATCCTGGACGAGCCGTTCTCCGGCCTGGACCCGGTCGGCGTGGACTCCCTGGCCGACGCGCTGCTCGAGCAGTGCCGCCGCGGCGTGCCGGTCGTGTTCTCCAGCCACCAGCTGGACCTGGTCGAGCGGTTGTGCGACGCCGTCGGCATCCTGGCCCGCGGGCGCATCGTGGCCAGCGGGACCGTCGACGAGCTCCGCGCGGCCGAGGCCGGCCGTCAGCTGCGGGTCGTCGTCCACGACGCCCCGAACGGCTGGGCCGGCGCCGTCCCCGGGGTGCGCGTGGTGAGCGAGTCCCGCGGGGACACCGTGCTGGAGCTCGCCCCGGGCACCGACGACCAGGCGGTCCTGGCCGCGGCGCTGCGCGCCGGCCCGGTCCGGCACTTCGCCTGGCGCGAACCCACGCTCGTCGAGCTGTTCCGTGAGGCCGTCTCGACCCAGGAGGTGGCGGCGTGAGCGCGTTCGGTCAGGTCCGGCTGGTCGCCGGCCGGGAGATGTCCACCCGGGTCAAGGACAAGGGCTTCATCGTCAGCTCGGTCGTCATCGTGCTGCTGGTGCTGGGCCTGATGGTCTTCCAGCTCGTCTCCGGCTCCTCCACCCAGACGACCACCGTGGGCACCGTGGCCGGTGGCGCCCAGGTCGAGCAGGCCCTCGTGCGGTCCGGGGAGCAGGTCGGCACCGAGGTGACCGTCGTCGAGCTGGCCGACGAGGACGCCGCCCGGCAGGCCGTCGAGGACGGCGACGTCGAGGCCGTGCTCGTCGACGGCGCCGGCGACGCCCCGCGGGTGGTCGTCGAGTCCAGCGCGGACGAGGCGGCCGCGGCGATCGCCGAGACCGCCGTCGGGGCGCTCTCGGTCGCCCGCCAGCTCGGTGAGCAGGGCGTCGACCTGGTCGCTGCGCCCGCCATCTCCTACTCCGTGCTCGACCCCGACGACGACGGGGACACCACCGCCGTCCTGGTCGCGCTGCTGGGCGTGGTCGTGCTCTACGGCCTGCTGATCCTCTTCGGGCAGTTCGTCGCCCAGGGGGTGGTCGAGGAGAAGTCCTCCCGGGTCGTGGAGATCCTGCTGTCGACCATGAAGCCGTGGCAGCTGCTGACCGGCAAGATCATCGGCCTCGGGCTGCTGGGCCTGGCCCAGCTGGTGACCATCGCCGTCATCGGGGTGGTCGGCTCGCTGGCGCTGGACGTGGTGTCGGTGCCCTCGGCCGTCGTCCCGACCGTGGTGTCCGTCGTGGCCTGGTTCGTGCTGGGCTACACGTTCTACGCCGCGGTGTTCGCCGTCGCCGCCTCGCTGGTGAGCCGCCAGGAGGACCTGGGCAGCGTGCTGACCCCGACCACGCTGCTGCTGGTCGTCGGGTTCATCGTCTCCCTGCAGGCCGCCCAGGACCCGGGCAGCACGCTGGCCACGGTCACCTCGTTCGTGCCGGGGCTGTCCCCGCTGGTCATGCCGGTGCGGATGGCCGCGGGGGAGGCGGCCGTCTGGGAGGTCGCCGTCGCCGTGCTGCTCATGCTGGTCGCGATCGCCGTCGTCGTCCGGATCGGTGGGCGGGTCTACTCCGGGGCGCTGCTGCGCACCGGCGGCAAGACCAAGCTGCGCGAGGCGCTGGCCGCCGATCGGGGTTGACCTCCCCCCGCGGCGGGGTAGCGCTGCGGCCATGAGCATGCAGCTGGGCTACACGATGATGACCGAGCAGGCGGGTCCGAAGGACCTCGTCTCGCACGTCGTCGGCGCCGAGGAGGTCGGCTTCGACTTCGCGGTGTGCAGCGACCACTTCTCGCCGTGGCTGGACTCCATGGGCCACGCCCCGAACGCCTGGGTCACCCTCGGCGCGGCCGCCCACGCCACCAGCCGGATCGACCTGATGACGTACGTGACCTCGCCGATCCTGCGGTACCGGCCGGTCGTCGTCGCGCAGCAGGCGGCCACGCTGCAGCTGCTGGCCGACGGCCGGTTCACCCTGGGCCTGGGGTCGGGGGAGAACCTCAACGAGCACGTCGCCGGGGAGGGCTGGCCGGCCGTCGCCGTGCGGCAGGAGATGTTCACCGAGGCGGTGCAGCTGATCAAGGAGCTGCTCGCCGGGGACGGCTACACCACCTTCCACGGCGAGCACTTCCACGCCGACGGCGCCAAGATCTGGGACCTGCCCGAGGGCGGCGTGCCGATCGGCATCGCCGTGTCGGGGAAGAAGAGCTGCGAGCTGGCCGGGGAGTACGCCGACGTCATGATCGGCACCGAGCCCAGGCCCGAGCTCGGCGAGATGTTCGACGCCGCCGGCGGCGCGGGCAAGAACCGGGTCGGCCAGATGCCGATCAGCTACGACACCGACCAGGCCGCCGCGGTCACCCGCGCGCACGAGCTCTTCCGCTGGTTCGGGCTGGGCTGGAAGGTCAACGCCGACCTCCCCGGGACGGCGGGCTTCGAGGCCGCCAGCCAGTTCGTCCGGGAGTCCGACGTCGCGGAGTCCATCCCCTGCGGCAGCGACGTGGGCGCGGTGATCGAGGCGGCGCAGGCCTACGCCGACGCCGGCTACACCCACCTGGCCCTGGTGCAGATCGGCGGTGACCAGCAACAGCCCTACCTGGAGTGGACCCGGCGCGAGCTGATGCCGGCCTGGCGGGAGGCGTTCGGCGCATGAGCCTCGTCGACCCCCGCACCAAGCACACCGCCGACATCCCGGCCCTGCAGGTCGAGCACCCCGGCCGGACGGCGGAGCTCACCCCGCAGCCCGACCACGGCGAGGACTCCTACCGCGGCTCCGGCCGGCTCGCCGGCCGTCGGGCGCTGATCACCGGCGCCGACTCCGGCATCGGCCGGGCCGTGGCGATCGCCTACGCCCGGGAGGGCGCCGACGTGGCGATCTCCTACCTCTCCGAGCACGACGACGCCGAGGAGACCGCCCGGCTGGTCCGCGACGCCGGCCGGACGGCGGTGCTGCTGCCCGGCGACATCTCCGAGGAGACCGTCGCCAAGGGCCTGGTCGCGCAGACAGTCGAGGGCCTGGGCGGCATCGACCTGCTGGTGCACAACGCGGCGTTCCAGAACGTGGTGTCCGACGTGCTGGAGTTCTCCACCGCGGAGATCGACCGCACCTTCCGGACCAACGTCTACGCGTTCTTCTGGCTGCTGCAGGCCGCCAAGCCCGAGCTGGAGCCCGGCTCCTCGGTGATCGTGACCAGCTCGGTGCAGGCCTTCACGCCGTCCCCGGCGCTGGCCGCCTACGCCGCCACCAAGGCCGCGCTGGTCAACCTGACGACGTCGATGGCCGACGAGTTCGCCCAGGTCGGGGTGCGGGTCAACTGCGTGGCCCCCGGCCCGGTGTGGACGCCCCTCATCCCGGCGACCATGCCCGAGGACCAGGTCGAGGGCTTCGGCAAGGCAGCGCCGCTCCAGCGGGCCGCCCAGCCGGCCGAGCTGGCCGGCGCCTACGTCTACCTGGCCAGCGAGGACGCCAGCTTCACCAGCGGCGAGGTCATCGGCGTGACGGGCGGCTCCCCGATCAACTGACCGCCCTGGCATGGGATCCCCCGCATATCGGTGGACGCATCTGCCGTATGCGGGGGATCCCATGCCGAGACGGCTCAGGCGGACTGCGATCGGGTCATCCGTTGGCGGTGCACGGCGAGCACCGTGCGACGGACGCCAGCGGGGTCCCGGACGACGTCGGCGTAGGTGAAGCGGAGGACGAGCCAGCCGCGAGTGGCCAGGAGCCGGTCACGCTCCAGGTCGCGCGCCCGGTCCACCGGTGAGGTGTGGTGGTCCTTGCCGTCCAGCTCGACTGCCAGCATCGCCTCCTCCCAGCACCGGTCCAGGTAGAAGTGCCGGCCCGCGACATCGACCCGCTTCTGCCCCGTGCTCCTGGGGAGGTCGGGGTGGTCGAACACCGTGAGGACGCCCAGGGCCTCCAGCTCGCTGCGCACGCCGTCGCGCAGCAGGGCGATGGTGGTCGACAGCTCACGCCGACCCGCGACGTTGGGCCGTTGGGCGAACGCCGTCCCCAACAGGGTCGGGGTGGTGAGTCCCGTGCGGACGACCTCGATCGCGGCCGGACGTCGATCGGGACGGGGCAGGAGCGGCCAGGCATCCACGAGGGACCGGGCCGGTTCGGTGACCAGCACCCCCCCGCACCTCCTGGCACTGGGGAGCCGTGGTGGCGAAGTCCAGGCGACGGTGGACCACCAGCGCCGGGGCCCCGTGGAGCCGTCGCCCGTGGTCGATCGTGGCTCTCAGGGGCAGCGGCAAGGGGCGTCGCAGGTGCCAGTTGAGCGCGGTCGTGTGACTGAGCGCCGCCCCCGGCCCCAGGTGTCGCAGGGCCGCCCGCGCCCGGACGTCGTCCGTCGGGGCCGTCTCGGGTGCGAGGTAGGTGTGCGGCAGGTGCCTGACCAGCCACCGCAGCCGCAGCGCGGCGTCGACGACCTCGCGGGGGACGACCGCCAGCAGTTCACTGCGGGTGACGATGCCCCCGCTTCGTTCCAGGGCCGCACGGATGACCGGTCTCCACTCCATGCGCCGCATCGTGGCCAGGCGAGCCCCGCAGCGCCGACGCCCCTGTGGACGAGCGCCGTTCTCCACAGCCGTGGGGTCGAAGGAGCCACCACCCGCTCCGGCATGGGATCCCCTGCATACGGGTGGCGAGCCCACCGGTATGCGAGGGATCCCATGCCAGGGCGGGTCAGCGCACCTCGCGGAGGACGTCGGTCGGGCCGCGGTAGACACCCGCGGCGCGGCCGGTGACGCCGGGGCGGGCGGTGAAGAGCCGCCCGGCGTCGGGCTGGGCTGCGCGGTCGGCGTCGGTGAGGCCCTGGGTCGAGGTGCTGATGACCAGCAGGTCCCGGGCGGGGCCGGCGAAGGCGCAGCTCGAGGTGTTCGCCGCCGGCACGGTCACGACGGCGACCTGTTCGCCGGCGGGGGTGTACCGGCGGACCTGCCCGCCGCCCCAGACGGCGACCCAGAGGTGGTCCTCGTCGTCGACGGTCAGCCCGTCGGGGGCGCCGGCGTCGTCGTCGGACAGGTCGATCACGACCCGGCCCTCGCCGAACTCCCCGGTCGCGACGTCGTAGGGGTACGCGGTCACCGTGGCGGCCCCGGAGTCGGCGAGGAAGACGGTGCGGCCGTCGGCGGTCCACTCGATGCCGTTGCTGACGGTCAGGTCGCGCAGCACGGTGTGCACGCTGCCGTCGAGGTCCACCCGGTACAGCGAGCCCGCGCCCGGGGACTCGTCGAAGGCCATCGTGCCGGCGAGGAACCGGCCGGCCGGGTCGACGGCGCCGTCGTTCATCCGGGTGTTCGCGGCCGGGCCCTCGGCAGCCAGCTCGACCAGCACGGTGGCCCCGCCGGTGGGGGACAGGTGGGTGAACCCACCGTCGGCGCCCAGCAGCCAGCCGCCGTCGGCAGCCGGGACGACGACGCCCACGGCGTCCCCGCCGCGGTGCACGCCGACCTCGGCGAGTGCACCCTCGGCGGACGCCGTCGCGCGCCGGACCTGCCCGCGGGTGATGTCCACCCACAGCAGCTCCTGCCGGTCGGCGTCCCACGTGGGGCCCTCGCCGTGCACGGCCGGGTCGAGCGTCGTCACGGGGTCGGCGGGGAGCGTCAGCACCCGCTCATCCTCCCCGGGACACGTGCGCGTCACACCCACCAGGCAGGATGCGCCCGTGTCTGAAGCCACCGTGGACGTCGCCGACCTCCGTCCCGCCGCAGGTGAGGACGACGACCGGGCCGGTGACGCCCCGCTCCGGGAGGACATCCGGCTGCTGGGCCGGGTGCTCGGGGAGGTGGTCCGCGAGCAGGCCGGCCAGGAGGTCTTCGACGTCGTCGAGGCCGCCCGGGTCGAGGCCTTCCGGATCCGCCGCTCCGAGGTCGACCGCAGCGGGCTGGCCGAGACCCTCGCCGGGCTGGACGCGCGCAGCGCCAACCACGTGATCCGCGCGTTCAGCCACTTCTCCCTGCTGGCCAACCTGGCCGAGGACGTGCACCACGAGCGCCGTCGCCGGCACCACCGCCGGGAGGGGTCCCCGCCGCAGAAGGGCACGCTGGCGGCCAGCTTCGAGCTGCTGGACGCCGCCGACCTGGACCCGGCGGTCGTCGCGCACGAGCTGGAGGGCGCCCTCGTCGTCCCGGTCGTCACCGCACACCCCACCGAGGTCCGGCGGCGCACGGTGTCCCAGGTGCAGCGCCAGGTGACCGAGCTGATGCGCACCCGCGGGACCGCGCCGGACGAGCAGGCCTGGTCGGCGCACCTGTGGCGCGAGGTCCTCACGCTGTGGCAGACGGCGCTGCTGCGGCTGTCCCGGCTGCGGCTGGAGGACGAGATCGACGAGGCGCTGCGCTACTACGACCTGTCGCTGTTCGCCGTCGTCCCGGCGATCAACGCCGACCTGCGCGCCGCGCTGCGCCAGCGCTGGCCCGACGCGGACCTGCTGCCCACCCCGATGCTGCGCCCGGGGTCCTGGATCGGCGGGGACCGGGACGGCAACCCGTTCGTGACGGCGGCCGCGGTGCGCCGGGCGACGACCCGGGCCGCGGAGACGGCGCTGGGCCACCACCTGGCCGAGCTGGTCTGCCTGGCCGACGAGCTCTCCATGTCCGAGCGGCTGGTCTCCCCGACACCGGAGCTGGAGGCGCTGGCCGACGCCTCCCGGGACGACTCGCCGTTCCGCGCCGACGAGCCCTACCGCCGCGCCCTGCGAGGGGTCTACCGGCGGCTGGCCGCCACCTCCGTGCGGGTGCTCGGCCACGTGCCCGGCCCGCTCCCGGACGTCGAGCTGGAGCCCTACGACGAGCCCGGCCAGCTGATCGCCGACCTGGACGTGGTGGCCGCCTCGCTGCGCACCCACGGCGCCGGCGCGCTGGCCGACGACCGGCTGCGGCGGCTGCGCGACGCCGTCGAGGTCTTCGGGTTCCACCTGTCCGGGCTGGACATGCGGCAGAACAGCTCGGTGCACGAGGAGGTGCTGGCCGAGCTGCTGGCCTGGGCCGGCGTCTGCCCGGACTACACCGCGCTGGACGAGGCCGGCCGGCGCGAGGTGCTGCTGGGTGAGCTGCGGCTGCGCCGCCCGCTGGTGCGCGCGGACGCCGAGCTGTCGGAGCTGGCCCGCGGCGAGCTGGACCTGCTGGTGGCCGCGGCCGAGCAGGTCCGGCTGCTGGGTCCGCGGGCCATCCCGAACTACGTGATCAGCATGTGCGAGTCGGTGTCCGACGTGCTGGAGGTCGCCGTCCTGCTCAAGGAGGTCGGCCTGGTCACCCTGGACGAGGCCGGCCTGCCCGCCTCGCCGATCATGATCGCCCCGCTGTTCGAGACCATCGGGGACCTGCAGGGCGGCGGGGAGACCCTGGCCGCGATGCTGGCCGAGCCGCTCTACCGGTCGATGGTGGACGGCCGCGGTGGCACCCAGGAGGTCATGCTCGGGTACTCCGACTCCAACAAGGACGGCGGCTACCTGGCCGCCAACTGGGCGCTGTACCGGGCCGAGCTGGCCCTGGTCGAGGTCGCGGCGCAGGCCGGCGTCCGGCTGCGGCTGTTCCACGGCCGCGGCGGCACCGTGGGCCGGGGCGGTGGCCCCAGCTACGAGGCGGTCCGGGCGCAGCCCCCGGGGTCGGTGGCCGGGCAGCTGCGGATCACCGAGCAGGGCGAGGTCATCGCGGCCAAGTACGCCGAGCCCGACCTCGCCCGCCGCAACCTGGAGGCCTTGGTCGCGGCGACCCTGGAGTCCACGCTGCTCTCGCTGGAGGGCCTGGACGGCGACGCCGAGGAGGTCTACGCGCTCTTCGACGACCTGGCCGCGCGGGCCCAGGCCGCCTACGGGGCGCTGGTGCACGAGACGCCGGGCTTCGTGGAGTGGTTCCGGGCGGCGACGCCGGTGCGCGAGCTGGCCGAGCTGAACATCGGCTCCCGGCCGCCCTCGCGCAAGGCCGGGGACAAGATCAGCGACCTGCGGGCGATCCCGTGGGTGTTCAGCTGGTCCCAGGCCCGGATCATGCTGCCGGGCTGGTTCGGCACCGGGACGGCGCTGGAGTCCTGGGTGGACGGCGACCCGGTGCGGTTGGCCAGGCTGCAGGAGCTGCACACCCGCTGGCCGTTCCTGCGCACGGTGCTGTCGAACATGGGCATGGTGCTGGCCAAGACCGACCTGGAGCTGGCCGCCCGCTACGCCTCGCTGGTGCCCGACGAGGAGCTGCGGCACCGGGTCTTCGACGTGATCACCGCCGAGCACGAGCGGACCTGCCGGATGCTGCTGGCGATCACCGGCGACGACCACCTGCTGGCCGACAACCCCTCGCTGGCCCGCTCGATCCGCAACCGGTTCCCCTACCTGGAGCCCCTGCACCACCTGCAGGTGGAGATGCTGCGTCGTCGTCGCGAGGGCGACGACGACGAGCTGGTCAAGCGCTGCATCCAGCTGACCATCAACGGCGTGGCCACCGCCCTGCGCAACTCGGGCTGACCCCTCCCGCAGCCCGTCCCGAGAGCCCCGTGTCGCACGCCGACACGGGGCTCTCGCGCGTCCGGGACCGGCCCGGCCGGGTGCTGTGACCGATCGGTCACGGGTTCACCACATCGGATGCTCCCGCCCCCCGTTCGGAGTCCGTGTCGTTCCATCGACAAGTCGACACAGCTGACCCTCGTACCGAAACGGGACGAGTCGTATCCGTGCCGGCGGTGTGCCGGACGGGACGGCAGGACGACGGGTGGACCCTGTGACCTGGAAGAAGTGGTCGCGTGCTGGCGCGGCCGTGCTGGTCGGAGTGCTGGTGGCGCTGGGCACCGCGACGCCTGCGCAGGCGGCGCCGGGCCAGGCGCGGGCCCAGGCGCTGGACCTCGCCCTCGCCGCGAGCGTCACGCTCCCGGGGCTCCCCCCGGCCATCCCGGCGACCGTGGTCCCGGTGCTGGCCGCCGACGTGGACCTGGTCCGGTCCAGCGCACCTCCCAGCGGCTCCGCGGCACTCGTCGACCTCCGGGCCGGCCTGGGCGCGGGCCTGCTGGGGGTCACCGCGACGAACGGACTGCTGACGGCGTCCACCACCTCGACCCAGGCCGGCTCCTCCGGGACGTCGCGGGTCGAGGGTCTGGCGCTGTCGGTCCTGGGGCGCCCGATCACGGCGTCCGTGCTCGGCGCCACCGCGGCCTGCCCCGCGGGCGGAGCGCCCACGGCGGACACCGACGTGGTCGGGCTCAACGTCCTGGGGACCGCGGTCTCCGCCACCGCCGGAGCCGTCGTCGACGTGCCGGTCACCGTCGTCGGCATCCCCGCCGCCCGCCTCGTCGCCACCGTCACCCCGGCCACCGAGACCACGACCGCCGCCTCGGCCACCGCCACCGCACTGACGATCTCGCTGCGGCTGGACGTCCTCGGGCTCGCCTCGGTGCAGGCCGGCACGATCACCCTGGGCACGGCGGCCTGCGAGACCCCGGCGGCCGTCACGCCCACGGCCACCGGGCTCACCCCCGCGCAGGGGCCCGACGAGGGCGGCACGACGGTCACCGTCACCGGCTCCGGGTTCTCCCCGGGCCTGACGTCGGTGACCATCGGCGGGACCGTCGTCCCCGCCGCGCAGGTCACGGTGCTCAGCCCGACGTCGCTGCGGTTCACCACCCCCGCGGGTCCGGCCGGCCCCACCACGGTCAGCGTCACCAACACCCCGGGCGGCACGTCCACCCCCGGACTGCCCTACCGGTGGCTGGCCGTGCCCTCGCTGTCCGGGCTGACCCCCTCCGTCGGGCCGGTCGCCGGTGGCACCACGGTCACGCTCACCGGCACCGACCTCGTCCCCGGGGCCACCACGGTCAGCATCGGCGGCGACACGGTCGCTGCCGCGGACGTGACCGTGTCCTCCCCGACCCAGGCGTCCTTCGTGACGCCGGGCGACCCCGCCGGCCTCGTGCAGGTCCGGGTGTCCACGCCGGACGGGACGTCGGGCCCCCTGGGCTTCACCTACGTGCCGCCCGCCGTGCCGGCCGCCCCGGCCGTCACGGGCCTGCGCCCCGCGTCGGGCCCCTCCGTCGGCGGGACCCCGGTGACGGTGACCGGCTCGGGCTTCGTGGCCGGCGCGACCACGGTGTCGATCGGCTCGGACACCGTGGCCGCCGCGGGCGTGACGGTGCTGTCGCCCACGGAGCTCACCTTCGTGACCCCGGGTGACCCGCCGGGCCTGGTGGGGGTCGCGGTGACCACGACGGCGGGCTCGTCGGGCCCGGTGGGCTTCACCTACCTGGCGCCGGTGCGCCCGACCGTCGTCGGCCTCGCGCCTGCGTCGGGGCCGGAGGCCGGCGGCACCGCGGTGACCGTGACGGGCACCGGTTTCGTGGCCGGGCTGACCACGGTCACGATCGGCGCGGACACCGTCGCCGCGGCCGACGTGGCCGTCGCCTCGCCCACGGAGCTGTCGTTCACGACCCCCGGCGACCCGGCCGGCACCGTCGACGTGACGGTCACGGTGCCCGCGGGGACGTCGTCCCCGGCGGGCTTCACCTACCTCGCGCCGGTGGTCGTCCCGCCGGCCCTCACGGCGATCAGCCCGGCGTCGGGTCCGACCGTCGGCGGCACCCCGGTGACGGTGACGGGCACGGGGTTCGTGCCCGGTGCGACCACGGTGTCGATCGGCTCGGACACGGTGCCCGCAGGCGCGGTGACGGTGCTGTCGCCCACCGAGCTCACGTTCACGACCCCGGGTGACCCGGCGGGCCTGGTGGAGGTCTCGGTGACGACGGCGACGGGCACGTCGGGGCCGGTGGGCTTCACCTACGTGGCCCCGGTGCCCCCGGCGGTCGCCGGCATCGCGCCGGCGTCCGGTCCGGTCGCCGGCGGCACCCCGGTGACCCTGACCGGCAGCGGGTTCGTCGCCGGCGGCACCACGGTCACCATCGGGGCGGACACCGTCCCGGCGGCGGACGTCTCCGTCACCTCGCCGACGGAGCTGTCCTTCGTGACGCCCGGCGACCCGGCGGGTCTGGTCGGGGTCGCGGTGACCACGGCGACCGGGACCTCGGGCGAGGTGGGCTTCACCTACCTCGCGCCGGTGGTCCCGACGGTCTCCGGACTCACCCCGGCCTCCGGTCCGGCGGCCGGTGGCACCCCGGTGACGGTCACCGGTTCCGGCTTCGTCGACGGCGCCACCTCGGTCGTGATCGGCACCGACACGGTGGCGCTGGCCGACGTGACCGTGGTGTCCGCGACGGAGCTGTCGTTCCTGACCCCCGGCGACCCCGCGGGCCTGGTGCAGGTGACGGTCACCGCACCGGCCGGGACGTCGCCGCCGGCCGGCTTCACCTACCTCGCACCCGTCGCGCCGACGGTGGCGGCGCTCGCGCCGGCGTCCGGCCCCGCGGCCGGGGGCACCACGGTGACCGTCACGGGCACCGGCTTCGTGGACGGCGCGACGACGGTGTCGATCGGTGCGGACACGGTGGCCGCCGTCGACGTCACGGTGGTGTCGCCGACCGAGCTGTCCTTCCCGACCCCCGGTGACCCGGCGGGTGTGGTCGCGGTGACCGTCACGACCCCGGCCGGGGTCTCGGACCCCGCCGGGTTCACCTACCTCGCGCCGGTCGCGGTGGCGCCGACGGTGACCGACGTCAGCCCGGCGTCGGGCCCGGTGGCCGGTGGCACCGCGGTGACGCTGACCGGGACCGGTTTCGTGGACGGCGCGACGACGGTGTCGATCGGTGCGGACACGGTGCCGGCCGGCTCCGTGACCGTGGTGTCCCCGACCGAGCTGTCCTTCCCCACCCCGGGCGGCCCGGCCGGACTGGTGCAGGTGTCGGTGACGACGCCGGCCGGGACGTCGGGTCCGGTGGGCTTCACCTACGAGGCCGTCGCCGTCCCCGGAGCTCCGGCGGTGACGGGCATCGACCCGGCCTCGGGGCCGGTGACCGGTGGCACGCCGGTGACGCTGACGGGTTCCGGCTTCGAGGCCGGTGCGACCACGGTGTCCATCGGCGCGGACACCGTGCCCGCGGGCTCGGTGACGGTGCTGTCCCCGACGGAGCTGGCCTTCCTGACGCCCGGCGACCCGGCCGGGGTCGCCGCGGTGGCGGTGACGACGCCGGCCGGGACCTCGGGGCCGGTGGGCTTCACCTACCTGGCACCGCTCCCGGTGGCCCCGACCGCGACCGGCATCAGCCCGTCGTCCGGGCCGGCTGCCGGTGGTACGACGGTGACGCTGGCGGGCTCCGGCTTCGAGGCCGGTGCGACGACGGTGTCGATCGGCGCGGACACGGTGCCCGCGGGTCAGGTGACGGTGTCGTCCCCGACGGAGCTGACGTTCCTGACGCCGGGTGACCCGGCGGGGGTGGTCCCGGTGACGGTCACGACGTCCGGGGGGACCTCCGGGGCGGTGGGCTTCACCTACCTGGCGCCGGCCCCGCTGGCGCCCACCGCGACCGGCATCGACCCGGGGTCGGGTCCGGTCGCCGGTGGCACGACGGTGACGCTGACCGGGTCCGGCTTCGTGTCCGGCGCGACGAGCGTGGTCGTCGGCACCGACACGGTGGCCGCGGCCGACGTGACCGTGACGTCGGCGACCGAGCTGTCCTTCCTCACGCCGGGTGACCCGGCGGGCCTGGTCACGGTGACGGTCACGACGCCCGGGGGGACGTCGGGCCCGGTGGGCTTCACCTACCTGGCGCCGGCCCCCGTGGCGCCGACGGTGACCGGCCTGCTCCCCTCGTCGGGGCCGGCAGCCGGTGGGACCCCGGTGACGCTGACCGGCTCGGGGTTCGTGAGCGGGGCGACGGCCGTCGTCATCGGCGCCGACACGGTGGCCGCGGCCGACGTGACCGTGACGTCGGCGACCGAGCTGTCCTTCCTGACGCCGGGTGACCCGGCGGGCCTGGTCGAGGTCACCGTGACCACGACGGCGGGGACCTCGGGGCCGGCGGGCTTCACCTACCTGGCGCACGTGCCCGCCGCCCCGGTGGTGACCGGCATCGACCCGGCGTCCGGGCCGGTGGCCGGTGGCACGTCGGTGACCCTGACCGGTACCGGGTTCGTGGCCGGTGCCACGACCGTGACCATCGGGTCGGACACGCTGCCAGCCGGCGTCGTCACCGTCTCCTCGTCCACGGCGCTGTCCTTCCTGGCGCCCGGGGACCCGGCGGGGCTGGTCGAGGTCCGGGCCACCACCCCGGCGGGGACGTCGGGGCCGGTGGGCTTCACGTACGTGGCGGCGGCCCTCCCGACGGTCACCGGCCTCGACCCGGCCTCCGGCCCGGTGGCCGGCGGCACCGTGGTGACGCTGACCGGTACCGGCTTCCTGGCCGGCGCCACCACGGTCACGGTCGGCCCGGACACCGTGGCCGCCGGGGCCGTGACGGTCGTGTCCGCGACCGAGCTCCGGTTCACCACCCCCGGTGGCCCGGCCGGTCCGGTCGACGTGTCGGTGTCCACCGCCGGGGGGACGTCGGGCCCGGTGGCCTTCACGTACCTCGCCCCGGTGGTGGTCCTGCCGGCGGTGACCGGCCTCAGCCCGGCATCGGGTCCGGTGGCCGGTGGCACGCTGGTCACGCTCACCGGCACGGGGTTCCTGGCCGGTGCCACGAGCGTGCTCATCGGCACGGACACGGTCGCCGTCGCCGACGTGACCGTGGTGTCCCCGACGGAGCTGACGTTCGTGACGCCGGGTGACCCGGCCGGGCTGGTGCAGGTCCGGCTGACCACCCCGGCGGGCACCTCGGCCGCCGCGGGCTTCACCTACGTGGCTCCCGCGCTGCCGTCGGTGACGGGCATCAGCCCGGCGTCCGGCCCGGCGACCGGCGGCACCGCGGTGACGCTGACCGGGACCGGCTTCGTGGCCGGGGCGACGACGGTGTCGATCGGCTCGGACACGGTGCCCGCGGCCGACGTGACCGTGGTGTCCCCGACGGAGCTCACCTTCCTGACCCCGGGTGACCCGGCGGGCGTGGCGCCGGTGACGGTCACGACGCCGGGGGGCACGTCCGGGCCGGTGGGCTTCGGCTACACGGCCGTCGCCGTACCGGGCGCCCCGGTCCTCACCGGGATCAGCCCGGCCTCCGGCCCCGCGGCCGGGGGCACCGCGGTGACGCTGACCGGGTCCGGGTTCGTGGTCGGCGCCACCACGGTGACCGTCGGACCGACCACGGTGGCCGCCGGGGACGTCACGGTGGTCTCGCCCACCGAGCTGGTGTTCACCACCCCCGGTGGCCCGGCCGGGGTCGTCATCGTGACGGTGACGACGCCGGGTGGCACGTCGGGCCCGACGGGCTTCACCTACGTGGCCCCCGTCGTCCCGACGGCCACCTCGCTGACGCCGGCCACCGGGCCGGTGGGCGGGGGCACCACGGTCACCGTGGTCGGCACCGGGTTCGTGCCGGGCGCGACGACGGTGACGATCGGCGGGGTCGGCGTCCCGGTGACGGTCGTGTCGCCGACCGAGCTGACCGTCGTGACGCCTCCGGGCGCGCCGGGCACGGTCGACGTGGTGGTCACGACGCCGGGCGGCGTGACGGCGCCGTTGCCGTTCACCTACGGGGCGCAGGAGCCGGGCGCTCCCGGCGGCCCGGGTGCGGGGGGACCCGGTGCGGGCGGCCCCGGCTCGGGTGACCCCGGCTCGGGTGGTCCGGGGGTCAGCGGCACGACCACCACGGTCACGGTCTCCGGTCCGACCCGGGGCGGTGGGGGCCTGGCCTCCACCGGGTCCGAGCTGGGGGTGCCCGCCGGGCTGGGGGCGCTGGCGTTGCTGACCGGCCTGGGCCTGGTGCTCGCCGGGCGTCGCCGGCACGGCCGGGGGTGACCGCCCGCCGGGCGTGACCCGGCAGCCCGAGGACCGCGCCGTCCGACCCCACCGGGTCGGGCGGCGCGGCGGCGTTCAGCGCGGGGGGTGCGCCGCGGCCAGCAGGGCCGCGCGGTCGTGCATCGTGGTGCGGGCCCGGCCACGGGTCGCACCGAGGGCGACCTCGGCGTCGTCGATGGCCCGCCAGTGGTCCAGCAGCACCGGGTGCAGGCCGCGGTCCAGCAGGGCGGCGACCAGGTCGGGGCCGGTGCCGCGGGGGAGGCCTCCGGCGTCGGCGAGCAGGGCGTGCACGGTCTCCCGCGCGTCGTGCTTGTTGGTGCCCACGACCCCGGTCGGCCCGCGCTTGATCCACCCGGCCACGTACTCGCCGGGGCTCAGGACGCCGTCCCGCAGCACCCGGCCGGCCTCGTTGGCCACCACGCCGGTGCGGTCGTCGACCGGCAGTCCCGGCAGCCCGCGGCCCTGGTAGCCGATCGAGCGCACCACCAGGTCGGCCGGGACGACGTCGACCTCCCGGGTGCCGGTGAGCCGGTCCGCCGCGTCGACCTCGGTCCGCTCGACGACGACGCCGGTGACCCGGTCGGAGCCCTCGATCCGCACCGGCCGGGCGAAGAACCGCAGCCGGACGCTGGCCTTGCCCGGTTCCGGGGCGTGGTCGGCCCACTCGCGGAGCACGGCCAGGTTCCGGGCCACCGCCCGCACCTGGGACTCCTCGTCCAGCCCGACCGGGTCGACCAGGGCCACGGCGGCCTCCAGGTGGCCCAGCTCGCGCAGCTCCTGGGTGGTGAAGGTGGCCTGTGCCGGTCCTCGGCGGCCCAGCACGGTCACCCGCTCGACCGGGGCGGCGGCGAGGGCGTCGAGCACGTGCTGGGGCATGTCGGTGCCGGCCAGCTCGCCGGGGGAGCGGGCCAGCACCCGGGCGACGTCCAGGGCCACGTTGCCCACCCCGACCACGACGACGTCGCGGGCCCCGGCCAGCGCCGTCTCCACCAGCGCCCGGTCGGCGTCGGGGTGGCCGCAGTACCAGGCGACGACGTCGGTCGCGGCCAGGCTGCCGGGCAGGTCCTCCCCGTCGATCCCCAGCCGACGGTCCCCGGAGGCGCCGTGGGTCCAGACGACGGCGTCCACGTGGGCGCGCAGGTCGGCGACCGACAGGTCCACCCCGACGTCGACGTTGCCGACGAACCGGACGCAGGGGTGGTCCAGGGTGCGGCGCAGGGTCTCCGACAGCGCCCGCATCTTGGTGTGGTCGGGGGCGATGCCGTGCCGGACCAGCCCGAACGGGGTCGGCAGCCGGTCCAGCAGGTCCACCGCCACGGGCACCTCGCTCTGGTCGGCGAGCGCCTCCGCGGCGTAGACCCCGGCGGGGCCGGCGCCGACCACCGCCACCCGCAGCTGCCGCTCGGCGTCCATGGGCGCATCCTGCGCCCCCGCGGGCCCGCGCACCAGGTCTGCGCACCAGCTCTGGGCCGCAGGCCTGGGCACCGGGCGCGGGGACGGGCAGGCTGGGGGAGTGCGCGACACGGTGGTCGGCGAGTTCGAGGTGACCGGGCCGGTGGTGGAGTGGCGCGGGCCGGCCCCGCACCACTTCGTGACCGTGGACGGCGACCTGGCCGAGCAGGTCCGCGAGTGGGCACGCGAGGTCAGCTACGGCTGGGGCATGGTGCCGGTCCGGCTGCGGCTGGGGGCGACCACCGGCACGACGGCGCTGTGGCCGCGGGAGGGCGGGTACGTCGTCCCGCTGCGGCTGGCGGTGCGCCGGGCCGAGCAGGTGGAGCTCGGGGACGTGGTGACGGTGCACGTCGAGGTGCTGCGGCCGGGGTGACCGTCCAGGCGTGGGCCCCCTCCCGGGTGGGCAGTCCAGTCCCGACCCCAGCCGCACCCACCACCCGGAGGACGCCCGTGTCCATCACCGTCATCGCCACCATCACGCCGAAGCCGGACCGCTTCGACGCCGTCCGGCAGGCCTTCGAGCAGGCCGTCCCCGCCGTGCACGAGGAGCCGGGCTGCGAGCTCTACGCCCTGTACACCGGCAAGGGGGTGCTCGTGATGGTGGAGCGCTGGTCCGACGGCCAGGCGCTGGAGGCCCACGGCGCCGGCGAGACGTTCAACGCGCTGTCCCGCGGCGTGCAGGACGACCTGGC
This sequence comes from Modestobacter sp. Leaf380, assembly GCF_001424485.1. GTDB lineage: Bacteria > Actinomycetota > Actinomycetes > Mycobacteriales > Geodermatophilaceae > Klenkia. Next base: position 343,594 of record NZ_LMQC01000012.1, on the reverse strand, counting down.
CGAGCCACTGGACGTGCAGATCCTCGAGCCGGTCGCCGTCGGCGACCCCGCCAAGGGCCAGATCCCCTGAGTCCCGTGCCGGGCCGACGGGTCAGACGGCCTGGCAGGTCGGGCACCAGAACAGGTTCCGGCCGACCATGACCTCGGTGCGGACCGGGGTGCCGCAGAGGCGGCAGGGCATCCCGGTCCGCCGGTAGACGTAGTGCGCGTCGGTGCGCGTCGCCGCCCCCCGGCGCTTGACGCGGTCCTCGGGCCGGGTGGTGACGATCCGCCCGGCCCGCACCCCGGCCCTCATCAGGGTCACCAGGTCGGCCCACATCGCCGTCCAGGTGTCGTGGGCCAGGGCCTTGCCGGGGCGGAACGGGGAGACCCCGTGCCGGAAGAGCAGCTCGGCCCGGTAGACGTTGCCGATGCCGGCGATCACCGCCTGGTCCATCAGCAGCGCGCCGATGGTCACCCGGCTGCGGGAGATCCGGGCGAAGGCCTTCTCCGGGTCCGAGCGGCGCAGCGGGTCCGGGCCGAGCCGGTCCAGGATCAGCTGGACCTCGCCGTCGGTGATCAGGTCGCAGGCCGTGGCGCCGCGCAGGTCGGTCCAGACGCCCTCGCCGTCGTGGCCCGGGCCCTCCCAGCGCATCCGCAGCGCCCCCCGGGGCTCGGGCGGCAGGCCGGTGCCCGACGTGTACTTGCCGTACAGGCCCAGGTGCACGTGGACGACGTCCGGGCCGAAGGCGGCGAACAGGTGCTTGCCCCAGCTGGTGACCTCGTCGAGCACCCGGCCGTCGATGAGCTCGGCCTGGCTGGTGAACCGGCCCTGCGGGCTGGTCACGTGCACCTCGCGGCCGGCGAACGCCTCGTGCTGCTCGCGGGCCAGACGGAACAGGGTGTGGCCCTCAGGCACGCGCACTCACGCCCACCAGTCTCCGGGTTGTCCCCGGCCGCGCGCGACCGCGGGCGGTGGGCCACCATCGGCGCGTGACCGTCACCCCCGCCCTCGCCCGCCGCGCCTGGGGCACGCTGGAGACCCTGCACGTCACCGGCTTCTTCGCCCCCCAGGTGCAGGCGGCCTACGACCGGTTCGGGGTGACCGCGACCCGGGCCGGCTACTTCGCCGCCCGCGGCTCCGCCTTCGGCCCGTGCGGCCCGGAGCTGGTGACGGCCACCTTCTACGTGTTCTCCCCGGCGCTGGTGGCCGGCGCCGTCCCGGTCGTGTGGGAGGCCGGCACCCCGCAGCAGTGGGCCGCGGCCCGTCGCGAGGGCGTCGCCGCGCTGCTGCACGACACGCTGGGCGAGCCCGACGTCGCCGAGGCGGTCGACCTGGCCCGGGAGGCCGTCGCCGGGCTGCCGCTGGCCGGGCGACCGCTCTACGGCGCGTGGTCGGCGGTCGAGTGGCCCGAGGACCCGCTGCTGCAGCTGTGGCACGCCGGGCTGCTGCTGCGCGAGCACCGCGGTGACGGCCACGTCACCGCTCTGCAGTCCGCCGGGCTCGACCCGGTCGAGGCGTTGGTCACCGGCGGGCTGGCGTCGGACTCCACCGAGTTCGTCCGGACGACGCGCGGCTGGACCGACGCCGAGTGGACCGCCGGCGTCGAGCGCCTGCGGGCCCGCGGCCTGGTCGACGACACCGGCCTCACCGACGCCGGCCGGGCGCTGCGGGACGACGTGGAGACCGTCACCGACTTCCTCGCCGTCGACGGCTGGGCGCACCTGGGCGCGCAGCGCACCGGGCGGCTGGTCGAGCTGGTCACCCCGCTGCGCCAGCGGGTGCTGGACGCCGGGGTGCTGCCGGACTGGATCCGCTCCCGCGGCTGAGGTGCCTCAGCGACCCTTGGCCGCCTGGTACCGGTCCAGGGCGACCTGCCGCTCGTGCGCGTGGTCGACGATCGGCTCGGGGTAGCCGTGCGGGACGCCGCCGGGCGCGGTCCACGGCTCGTGCACGTGCTTGCGGTCCAGGTCGCGCAGCTCGGGCACCCAGCGCTTGACGTAGACGCCGTCCGGGTCGAACTTCTTGCCCTGCGTCATCGGGTTGAACACCCGGTAGTAGGGCGAGGCGTCGGTACCGGTGCCGGCGACCCACTGCCAGCCGTGGTTGTTGCTGGCCAGGTCGCCGTCGACCAGGTGCTGCATGAAGTACCGCGCCCCGCGGGTCCACTCCTGGTGCAGGTCCTTGACCAGGAAGCTGCCCACGATCATCCGCAGCCGGTTGTGCATCCAGCCCTGGGCCAGCAGCTGACGCATCCCGGCGTCGACGATCGGGAAGCCGGTGCGGCCCTGAGCCCAGGCCTCGAAGTCCTCCTCGGCGCCCTCGCCGGCGGAGTAGCTGATGCCGGCCAGCTCGGGGTTGTAGTACTCCCGGGCGGTCTCGGGCCGGTGCCACAGCACGTCGGCGTAGAACTCCCGCCAGCACAGCTCGGAGACGTAGGTGTCCACGCCGGCCCCGCGCAGACCCGACCCGGCGATGTCGTGCAGCAGCGTGCGCGGGTGCACCGTGCCGAAGTGCAGGTGCGCCGACATCCGACTGGTGGCGTCCAGGTCGGGGCGGTCGCGCTGCCCGTCGTAGTCCTCCAGGCGCTCGTCCCGGAACTCCCGCCAGCGCTCGGCGGCGGCGGCCTCGCCGGGCTCCAGCACCTCGGTGTCGCCCAGGTCGGGGGCCTCGGGCAGGTCCTGCGAGTCCGCCTCGACCCAGTCCACGCTGCGCGGGCGGGGCGCCGGGTCGGGCCAGCCGTGCTCCAGCCACCGGCGCTTGAAGGGGGTGAAGACCTTCAGCGGGTCGCCGTCGTCCTTGGTGATGGTTCCGGGGGCGACGGCGTAGGCGGAGCCGGTGCGCACCAGGCCGACGTCGCCCAGGGCCTTCTCCACGGCGGCGTCGCGACGCCGTCCGTAGGGGCCGGTGTCCCCGGCGACGTGCACGCTGGTCGCGCCGACCTCCCGGGCCACCGCCGGGACGACGTCCTGAGGCCGGCCGTGCCGGACCACCAGCCGCCCGTCGGTGGCCTCGTGCAGCTGCGCGAGGCAGCCGGCCAGGAAGTGTCGCCGCGGGTCACCGGACTTCTCCCAGATCGCCGGGTCCAGCACGAAGAGCGGCAGCACGCCGTCCCCGGCGTCCCGGGCGGCCAGCAGGGCCGGGTTGTCGGCCAGGCGGAGGTCGCGGCGGAACCACATCACAGCAGGGGGCACCGGACGACCGTAAGGGGCGCTTGGCACGGTCGCGCGCTCAGCTGGCGGCGAGCTCCAGGCCGAAGTGCGGCCGGTCCGCCTCGGCGACGAGGTCGACGTCGGTGGGGTGCTCGTGCAGGTAGTGCCGGACGAACGAGCAGTAGGGGAGCACCGTGAGGTGCTGCTCGCGGGCGCTGGTGAGCACGGCCTCCACGAGGGTGGTGCCGATGCCGCGACCGGCGACGGAGGGGTCGACCTCGGTGTGCGGCAACGTCATGACGTCACCGTCGACGTGGTAGCTGGCCAGGCCGACGACGCGGTCGTCGACCGAGACCTCGAAGCGTCCCCGGGTGGGGACGTCCTCGACCCGGACCTGCTGCGTGCTGCTCATCTCGCTCTTCCGACCTCCCATCCCGGCGCCGTTGCCGGGCACGTACGCAGAGCCACGTCTCGGCCCCGGAGAGAAAAGGTAACCGTTTGGTCCGGTTCTCGCTCCTGTCTCTCTGACGATCTTCCTCGTCCGGGTGTTCCCGCCCCGGCGCGACGCGCCCACCCGCGGTCGGGCGTCCGCGGACCGCGCCGCTAACCTCGTCGGGCACCCCGAGCCCCCATAGCTCAGGGGATAGAGCATCGGTTTCCTAAACCGTGTGTCGCAGGTTCGAATCCTGCTGGGGGCACAACGGTTCTCGGTAGACCCGCAGGTGGGCGCTGACCAGCACGACAGCCTGTGCGGCGGTGTGCAGGGCGTATGAGTCCCGTGCCCCCACGACGGGTGGCGTTGCTGCACTGGACAGGTCCGCATCGCTACCCTCATCGCACGAGCCAGCCGCAGTCCACGAACGACCAGCAGCACCGCGATGCGCTCCTGGTCCGGCAGACGACCGCGCTGGAGAAGATCGCCCACAAGACCTCGAGCACCCAGACCCACATCGCGTGGGCGTTCTGGCTCACCGTGGGCGCCGTGGTGCTGTGGGTCCTGCTGGTCGCCTCGGCCGCCGGCCGCATGTTCTAGTCCCCGGCTGCGCGCCGGGCCACCCGCGGGTACGTCGACCGCGGTACCGAGGACTCGGTCATCGGCGGTGCCGAGGCCGTGCCGCGGCGCCCGAACCCACCAGAGGCCACCGAGGTGAGCAGGGACGCCAGTACACCGGTGCCGGTGGCGGCCAGGGCGCTGATCCAGTCGACGGTCAGCGCCGTCACACCTGCAGTGACGACGTGTGCCGCCAGGGTCGGCGCGCCGGTCTTGGTGGCCCTCTCGGCCGTGTTCAGCCAGAAGTCCCTCGCTGCCGGTCGTCTCCTCCCGTGGACGTGCCCCGGGAGCCCTCACGCATCTCTACAGTCTGCGTATGGATGCGGATAGCAGGACATGGCCGCCGGCGCTGCCGGAGGAGCAGGTCGACCTGGCGGTCGAGGTGTTCCGGATGCTGTCCGACGCCACCCGCATCCAGCTGCTCTGGGCGCTGATCGGCCACGAGCTGTCGGTCAACGAGCTCGCGGTGCACATCGGCAAGACCCCGGCGTCGGTGTCCCAGCACCTGGCCAAGCTGCGGATGACCCGCCTGGTGCAGACCCGCCGGGAGGGGACGTCGGTGTTCTACCGGCTGGAGAACGACCACATCGCGCAACTGGTCACCGACGCGGTCTACAACGCCGACCACGCCACCGCCGCCGTCCCCGACCACCACCGCCCCGACACCGGCCTCACCGCCCTGCCGACCCGACCCGCCGAGGCCACGTCATGACGACCCCCGCCGAGCACTCCGGCCACGACGACAGCCACGGACACGACCGCGAGGGTCACGGCCGCGCGCACGCCGACCACGACCACCCGCACGAAGAGCACGGCCACGACCACCCCACCGGCTCGAAGGGGTTCCTGCTGGGGGTGTTCCGCCCGCACAGCCCACGACTCCGCGGACTCCATCGACTCGGCCCTGGAGTCCAGCACCGAGGGCATCCGGGCGCTCAAGACCAGCCTCGTGGTGCTGCTGGTGACCGCCCTGGCCCAGGCCGTCGTCGTGTGGGCCACCGGGTCGGTGGCGCTGCTGGCCGACACCGTGCACAACTTCTCCGACGCACTGACCGCAGTCCCGCTGTGGATCGCGTTCCTGCTCGGCCGGCGCGCGGCCTCGCGGCGCTACACCTACGGCTACGACCGGGCCGAGGACCTCGCCGGGGTGTTCATCGTCGCGATGATCGCCCTGTCGGCGGTGCTGGCCGGCTACGAGTCGATCCGGCGCCTGCTGGACCCGCAGCCCATCACGAACGTCGGGGTCGTCATCGCCGCCGGGCTCATCGGCGCAGCCGGCAACGAGCTCGTCGCCCTGTACCGGATACGCGTCGGCCGCCGGATCGGCTCCGCCGCGCTGGTCGCCGACGGCCTGCACGCCCGCACCGACGGACTCACCTCGTTGGCCGTCGTGTTCGGGGCGCTGGGGGTGCTGGCCGGCTTCCCGCTGGCCGACCCGCTCGTCGGACTGGCCATCACCGTCGCCATCCTGCTGGTGCTCAGGAGCGCCGCCCGTGACGTCTACCGGCGGCTCATGGACGCTGTCGAGCCCGAGGTGCTCGACCTCGCCGAGGCGACCGTCCTCGCCACCCCCGGGGTGCTGGACGTCGAACGACTCCGGGTCCGCTGGACCGGCCACCGCATCCGGGTCGAGGCGGCCGTCACCGTCGATCCCGCCCTGTCGGTCACCGCCGGCCACGACATCGCCGTCGACGTCCACCACCGGTTGCTGCACGACGTCCCCAAGCTCGTCGACGCCACCGTCCACGTCAGCCCCGCCGCCCACGGCACCGACCCGCACCACGCGCTGGCCCACCACGCCTCGACAGGGTGGGCCCGGGGCGCCGGGCACCGGGCCGCCTGCTGAGTGACTGGTCTCCTCCGGTTTGCGCAGCTCACCCCGATGGCATCCACCAGGGGTGACTCGTTGTCTGGTGACAGGTTCCTCCGGCTACATCGGGTCCCGGCTGGTCGTGCAGCTCGACCGCGCCGGCCACGACGTGGTCGCCACCGCGCGCGACGTCGGCAAGCTGGCCGACTTCGACTGGTCCGACGCCGTCGACGAGGTGGCCCTGGACGTCTCCGACGCCGACTCCTGCCGCCAGGCGTTCGCCCGGGCCGGGGACGTCGAGGTGGCCTACTTCCTGGTGCACTCGATCGGGGAGGGCGACTTCGCCGCCCAGGACCTGGACAGCGCCCGGCAGTTCGCCGCCGCGGCCCGGGACGCCGGGGTCTCCCGGATCGTCTACCTGGGCGGCTTCGTGCCCCAGCAGGAGGAGCTGTCCGAGCACCTGGAGAGCCGGGCCGACGTCGGCGACGCCCTCGGGGAGGCCGGCGTCGAGCTGGTCTGGCTGCGCGCGGCGATCGTGCTGGGCGGCGGGTCGACGTCCTACGAGCTGGTGCGGCACATCGCCGACCGGGTGCCGGTCGTCCCGTTCCCCACCTGGATGCAGCACCCGGTCTCGCCGATCGCGGTCACCGACGTCCTGCACTACCTGGTGGCGGCGGCGGACCGGGACCTGCTCCCCGCCGGCGCCTACGAGGTGTCCAACGGGGAGAGCCCCACCTACGCCGAGCTGGTGAAGGCCTACGCGGCCGAGGCCGGGCTGCGCCGGGTGTGGCTGCCCTTCCCGCCGGTCCCGCCCAAGCTGGTCGCCACGGTGGCCTCCTGGCTGACGCCGCTGCCGCACGAGCTGGCCGCCGACCTGATCATGAGCCTGCCCAACAGCATGGGGTCCACCGACGACCGCATCCGTGGCATCGTGCCCGACCCCGAGGGCGGCCTGGTCAGTTCCCGGGAGGCCCTGCGCCGGGCGCACCAGGGCAGCCGGACCGCCGGCGTGGGCAGCAGCGAGGACCCCACGCACCGGGTGCGCACCGACCCCGACTGGTCGGCCTGACCCGGAGTCCCTGCAGCGTGGTGTCGGCGTGGTCGCCGAGCTGCCGCCACCGGGCCGCGTCCGGGGAGCCCTGGGCCGCGACCGGCGGGAGGTACCGGTGCACGGCGGTCGCCGGCCCCAGGTCCAGCCCGACGGTCCGGGCGGACCAGCACGCTGACGTGCACGTGGTCCAGCCGGACCACCTCCACGTCCGGGTCGACCGGCGTCGGCAGCGGCACCGCCGTGCCCAGCAGCAGCTCGTCCAGACCGGTGCGGGGCCACGTGGGGGAGGACACGGGGCGCAGCGTGGGGACGCCCTCCGACACCCGCCCGGGACGCCGCGGGCTCAGGCCGCCTGCGCCCCGCGGACGACGAACCGGTGCCCGCGGGCGGCGGCCCGGCGCGCGCACTGGTCCAGGGCCAGGCGGGCGCCCGGGGGCCAGGACTCCAGCCGGGCGGCGTCGAGCTCGACGTCGCCGCGGAAGACGGCCAGCTGCAGCTGGCGCAGCGCGGCGGCGATCTCGGGTCCGCGCGGGGCGGTGGGCCTGGTCGCGTCGTCCATGCACCCAGTCTCGGGACGCCGGGCCGCGCGCACATCGGTCCCGGGGACGACCCGGCGGTCCGACCTGGGGTGGACCCGATGAGTCCCGGCCGGCCGGCGGGTCCTGTCCTCGACCCGTCACCGCACACCGTCACCGCACACCAGGGAGCACGCCGTGGGGATCGTCCAGCTCGAGCTCTTCGCCACCCTCGACCTCGTCGCGCAGGGCCCCGGCGGTCCGCAGGAGGACACCGACGGCGGGTTCCCGTTCGGCGGCTGGCAGGCGCCGCTGGTCGACGAGGTGTCCGGGGCGCAGGTCGCCGCCGCCTACGAGGGCACCGACGCGCTGCTGCTGGGCCGGCGCACGCACGGGGTCTTCTCCGCGTACTGGCCGCACCAGGACGGCGACTTCGCCCGGCTGTTCAACCGGGTCCCCAAGTACGTCGCCTCCCGGGGCGCCCCGGACCTGTCCTGGGCCGGGTCGCGGCAGCTGGGCCCGGACCTGCCGGCCGCGGTCCGCGAGCTGCGCGAGCGGCACGAGAAGACGGTGGTCGTGGGCAGCCTGGACCTGGTGCAGACCCTGCTCCGGGAGCGGCTGGTCGACCGGCTGGACCTGTGGCTGCACCCGATCACCCTGGGCACCGGCAAGACCGTGTTCGCCGGCGGCGCGGTGCCCGCGGTCCTCGAGCTGCTCGCGCCCCCGGCCGCCGGCCCCGGCGGCACCGTGCACCTGCGCTACGGCCTGACCGACGCCGTCCCCGGCACCGGGGACATGACCGCCCCCGACCACGGGCTGTGACCTCCCCCTGCCGGCAGGCCGGGGAGCAGGGCGGTCGGTAGCGTCGCCAGCGACACCGCCCCCGCTCGCCGGTGCTCCCGCGCACCGAGAGCACAGCCCCGAGGGAGAGCCCGCCGTGGCCCGCAGCGTCTACGTGGCCTCCGTGGAGGGGCACTCCGGCAAGTCGATCGTCGCCCTGGGCCTGCTCACCACCCTCACCCGCGAGGTGGAGCGGGTCGGGGTGTTCCGGCCGATCGCCCGCGGTGCCACCGACCCGGTGCTGGCGACCCTGCTGGAGCGGGCCACCGCCGACGTCGCGCACGACGACGCCATCGGCGTCACCTACGACGACGTGCACAGCGACGGCGATGCCGCCCTGGCCCGCATCGTCGAGCGGTACGCGGCGGTCCAGGCGCGCTGCGACGCCGTCGTCGTGGTCGGCTCGGACTTCACCGACGTCAGCTCGCCCACCGAGCTGTCCTTCAACGCCCGGATCGCGGCCAACCTGGGCACCCCGGTCGTGCTGGTCCTGGGCGGGCGGGACCCGGCCGGGGCCGAGCACCTGGGCCAGGCCCCGGCACGCTCGCCCGAGCACCTGGCCGCCGTCGCCGAGCCGGCGCTGCGCGAGCTGGCTGCCGAGCACGCCGACGTCGTCGCGGTCGTGCTCAACCGGGCCGACCCGGACCGGCTCGCCGAGGGGGTCGCCGCGGTCAGCGCCGTCACCCCGCGCCCGGTGTGGGCGATCCCGGAGGAGCCGTTCCTCATCGCGCCGACGTTCGCCGCGGTCGCCGCAGCCGTGGACGGCGAGCTGGTCGCCGGGGACCCGGAGCTGATGGGCCGGGAGGCGATGGGCGTCGTCGTCGCCGCGATGTCGATGGTCAACGTGCTGCCCCGGCTCACCGAGGGCTCCGTGGTCGTCGTCCCCGGCGACCGGCCCGACGTCGTGCTGGGCGTGATGACCGCGCACGCCGCCGGCACCTACCCCTCGCCCACCGGCATCCTGCTCAACGGCGGCATCGACCTGCCCGAGCCCGTCGTCCAGCTCATCGCCGGGCTGGGCTCCTCGCTGCCCATCGTGCGCACCGACCTGGGCACCTTCGACACCACCGCCCGGGTCATCCACACCCGCGGGCTCATCGCCGCGGACTCCCCCCGCAAGACCGAGACCTCCATCGCGCTCTTCGACGAGGCCGTGGACACCCGCCGGCTGCTGGAGAGCCTGGACGTCGGCCGCTCCACCGTCGTCACGCCGCTGATGTTCGAGCACCTGCTCACCGAGCGCAGCCGCGCCGCGGCCCAGCACGTCGTCCTGCCCGAGGGGGACGACGACCGGGTGCTGCGCGCGGCGGCGATCGTGCTGTCCCGCCGGATCGCCCGGCTGACCCTGCTCGGGGACGAGGCCAAGGTGCGCGCCCGGGCCTCCGAGCTGGGCCTGGACCTGGCCGGTGCCGAGGTGGTCAGCCCGTTCGACGAGGAGCTGCGGACCCGGTTCGCGGAGGAGTACGCCCGGCTGCGGGCGCACCGCGGGATGACCGTGGAGGCAGCGCTCGACGTGGTCCCCGACGTGTCGTACTTCGGCACGATGATGGTGCAGCTCGGCCTGGTCGGCGGGATGGTGTCGGGCGCCGCGCACACCACCGCGCACACCATCCGGCCCGCCTTCGAGGTCATCCGCACCAGGCCCGGGGTGTCGGTGGTGTCCAGCGTCTTCCTGATGGCGCTGGCCGACCGGGTGCTGGTCTACGGCGACTGTGCGGTCAACCCGCTCCCGGACGCCGCCCAGCTGGCCGACATCGCGATCTCCTCCGCGGCCACCGCGGCCCGCTTCGGCATCGAGCCGCGGGTGGCGATGCTGTCCTACTCGACCGGCACCTCGGGCACCGGCGCCGACGTGGACAAGGTGCGGGAGGCCACCGCGCTGGTCCGCGAGCGGGCGCCGGAGCTCGTCGTGGACGGCCCGATGCAGTACGATGCCGCCGCCGACCCGGCGATCGGGGCCTCGAAGCTGCCCGGCTCCGCGGTCGCCGGGCAGGCCACCGTGTTCGTCTTCCCGGACCTCAACACCGGCAACAACACCTACAAGGCGGTGCAGCGCTCGGCGGGGGCCGTGGCCATCGGACCGGTGCTGCAGGGCCTCAACAAGCCGGTCAACGACCTCTCCCGGGGAGCCACCGTGCGCGACATCGTCAACACCATCGCGATCACCGCCATCCAGGCGGCCGGCGAGTGAGCACCGTGCTGGTCCTCAACAGCGGGTCCTCCTCGCTGAAGTACCGCCTGCTCGACGACGCCGAGACCGTGCTGGCGGCCGGCCTGGTCGAGCGGATCGGCACCGAGGGCGGTTCGCTGCGCCACCGCGGCCCGGCCGGCGAGGTCACCGTCACCGCCCCGCTGCCCGACCACACCGCCGCGCTGGCGCTGATGATGGCGACCTGCGCCGAGCACGGCCCGGAGCTGGCCCCGGACGTCGTCGGGCACCGGGTGGTGCACGGCGGTGCCCGGTTCAGCGCCCCCATCGTCGTGGACGCCGAGGTGGAGGCCGCCATCGAGGCGCTGTCCACCCTCGCCCCGCTGCACAACCCGCCGGGTCTGCTCGGCATCCGGGCGGCCCGCGCGGCGTTCCCCGACGTCCCGCAGGTCGCCGTCTTCGACACCGCCTTCCACGCCACGATGCCGCCCGAGGCCTCGACCTACGCCGTGGACGCCGAGCTCGCCGCCCGGTACGGGGTCCGCCGCTACGGCTTCCACGGCACCTCGCACGAGTACGTCTCCCGGGTCGCCGCGGACCACCTGGGCCGCCCGGACGCCAAGCTGGTGGTGCTGCACCTGGGCAACGGCGCCTCGGCCTGCGCGGTCGACGCCGGCCGGTCGATCGCCACCTCGATGGGGCTGACCCCGCTGGAGGGCTTGGTCATGGGCACCCGCGGGGGAGACCTGGACCCCGGCGCCCTGTTGCACCTGCTCCGCCAGGGCCTGGACGTCGACGGGCTGGACACCCTGCTCAACCGGCGCAGCGGCCTGGCCGGGCTGACCGGCACCGGCGACCTGCGCGACGTGCTGGCCGCCGCTGCGGCCGGTGACGCGCAGGCCGAGCTCGCGCTGGACGTGTACGCGCACCGGGTCCGCGGCTACGTCGGGGCCTACCTCGCCCACCTCGGTGGGCTGGACGGGCTGGTCTTCACCGCCGGGGTGGGGGAGAACAGCCCCGAGGTCCGGGCCCGGGTGGTCGCCGGGCTGGGGCACCTCGGGCTGGCCGTCGACCCCGCCCGCAACGGGGCCGCCGACCGCGGGGTCCGGGTGGTCAGCCCGGACGGCGCTGGGGTGCCGGTCCTCGTCGTCCCCACGGACGAGGAGCTGCAGATCGCCCGGCACGCGCTGGCCACCGTCGGGGGCTGAGCCACCGACGGGTCAGTCCGCGCCGACCTCCCGGCTGCGCGCCACCCAGGCGCTGAACACCGGCAGCCCGTGCCACGGCCCGCCGGTCTCGTCGACGGCCACCGCGACGACGGCGTGCGGGTGGCCGAACCGGAGCGTCACCTCGCGCAGCAGGCCCTCCTGGTGCCAGGGCATGCCGGCGGCGCGTACCCCGATGGCGGTGATCGCGGCTGCGCGGAACCCCTCGCGCGTGAAGGACCCGACGGCGGCCTGGACCGCCTCGGCTTCCAGTGGTGGCGGGTCCGGCTGGTCCCGCAGCAGGTCGGCGAGGGCGACGACGGCCGCGGGGACGCCGGGCCACTGCAGCTCCAGCAGGTCGTGACGGCTCTCCGCCCGCCAGGCCGGCAGGAACGCCTGGTGCTGGACGGCGTGGGTCTCCGGCACCGGCAGCTGGGCGACCCGTTCGGTGACCCCGACGACCGGACCGTCCGCCAGCGGCAGCTCGAAGGCATCGACCCGGTCGAGGGAGTCCGGGTCGCGAGCCAGGGTGACGGCCAGCTCGTGGGCGTCGGCCAGCACGTCGGCCGGGGCCACGTCCGGTGCCGCGGCCAGGGACACCACGAGCAGGCCGGTCGTCGAGGGGTGTGCGACCAGGGCGGCGACCCCGCTGCGGCGTGCGCGGACCACGGCGTGGTCGCTGTCCCAGGCTGCGGTCAGCACCTGGGTGCGGTCCCGGGCCAGTGGTGCGTCCGGGCCCAGCTCGGCGGCCGGCGCGGGCCGCAACGGCTCCCGCCAGCGGACGTCGGTGGCCAGCGCGGTGGCGATCAGCAGCAGCGTCGCCGGGGTGACCTCCAGCGGGAACCTGGGGATCTGGCCGCCGGTGGCCTCGTCGGCCCAGGCGTCCACCTGCGCCTGGGTGGGGACGACCGGGGTGTGCGGGGCGCCGGCCGGGAGTCCCTCGGCCCACCGTCGCAGGGCCGGCGTCTGCACCTCGGGGGCGGTCCACGCCGCGGCCGCGGCGGTCACCGCCGGGTGCGGGTCGCCCAGCAGCCGTGCGGCCAGCGCCCCGGCCTCCGCCGCCGGCATGCCCAGTGCGGCCTCCAGCTCGGCGGCCGCCGGGCTGCCCGGTGGCGCCGCCGGGGCGGCCAGGGCCACCAGCAGCCAGGCGCCCAGCGGGGAGTCGATCGCGTGCCCGCCGGTGTGCCCGGCGTGCAGCTGGGCGGCGTACCGGGTGACGGCCTGCGGCAGGGTCATGGCCTGACCCTGCCGCACCGGCTCAGCGGCCGTGCAGCGGGTTGGCCAGCTCGCCGACCAGCTGCAGCGCCGCGGACGGATCGGTCAGGTCGACCATCTGCCGGTTGTCCCGCAGCTGCAGCCGGTTCAGGCAGGACAGCGGGAACGTCGGCGCGGCCAGGTCCACCCGTCGTCCGGCCAGCTCCGGGGTGGCCTCGGCGTGCGCGCGCAGGCACTGCGCCACCTCTGCCCAGAACAGGTCCTGGGGCAGCACCCCGTCGGTGTGCAGTAGCGCCGAGAGGAACCGGAAGAAGCAGTCGAACACGTCGGTCTGCACCGACAGCGCGACGTGGGAGGTCGGCACGGTCACCCGGATCCGCTCCACCTCGGCCGGCAGCGGGACGTCGGTGTTCATCAGCACGACCTCTTCACCGACGTCCTTCATCACCGCCCGCACCGGCACGCCGTCCTCCAGGACCAACACCAGGTTCTCCCCGTGCGGCATGAACGCCAGGTCGTGCGCGGTCAGGCAGTGCACGACCGGCACGAGGTAGGCGTCCAGGTAGCGGCGCAGCCACTCCCGGGCCGGCAGCCCGGAACGCTCCACCAGCGCGGAGACGAAGGGGCGGCCCGCGTCGTCGACGTGCAGCAGCGCGGCCATGGTGGCCAGCTGCTGGCCCGGGCGCAGCGCCGGCACCGGGCTGTCCCGCCACAGCGCGGCCAGCATCTTGCGGTAGGGCGAGCCGGCGACGGTGGCCTGCTCCACCCACCGGGACCGGAACCCGACGGCGGCCCGCTCCCGCAGGATGCTGAACCCGCAGCGGGACAGCACCGGGTCGGAGGTGACCAGGTCGTGCACCCAGTCGTTGATCGCCGGGGTCACCGCCATGTACTCGGTGGACAGCCCGCGTAGGAAGCCCATGTTGAGCACCGACAGCGCGGTCTTCACGTAGTGCCGGTCAGGTCGGCTGCGGTTGAACAACGTGCGGATCGACTGCTGGGCCTGTAGCTCGTCGTCCCCCTCACCCAGGTGCACCAGCTCCCGGGTGGCCAGCTCCTGGGCGAAGGTGACGGCGACCCGGTTCTCCCACTGCCAGGGGTGCACCGGGATCCAGCGGTACGCGGCCGGCTCCAGGCCGAGCCCGGTGAGGACGGCGGTGAACCGGTCCCGGGTGGCCTGGTCCAGCTCGCCGGCGAGCAGGGCCTCTTCGGTGAGGTCGGCCGAGGCGGCGAAGGTGGACCGGTCCCGCCGGGCGGCCAGCCACACGAGCGCGACCGGCGCCGCGGCCTCGGGGGCGTAGGCCGGGTACTCCGCAGCGGAGAAGCCCAGCCGGCCGTTGTTGGCCACGAAGCACGGGTGCCCCTCGGTCATCGCGGCCTCGACGGTCTGCAGGTCGGCATCCACCAGCTCGGCGGCGCTCGGTCCCCCGCGGGCGGCCTTGAACGCCCGGGAGGCCAGGGTGGAGGAGACCTCCTCCAGGTAGACCGGCAGCACCGCGTCGGTGAGGTCCAGGGCGCCGCGCAGGTCGATCACGAACTGCAGCGCGTCCAGCTCGGCGACCTGCTCCCCGCGCAGCCGGACGACGGTGTCGGGCTCGACGACCCAGTGGTCCAGGGCCAGCACCCGGGCCGCGAAGTGGTACTCGGTGCCCCCGTCGTCACTGGTCACCCGCCAACGGTCACCCCCCAGGGGGTGCGGCACGAGCAGCCGCTCGTGGCTGAACTCGGCCAGCGCCTTCGCCACGACGTGCCGGGTCGCCGCAGCCCACGCCGCCGGCGTCAGGTGCGCGGTGGTGGACGGCGTCAGGGTGGTGGTCACGCCGTCATCTCCGAGGAGCGCAGCGAGGCCAGGAACTGCTCACGGGTGCAGGTGGACACCAGTGCCCGCTTGGTCGGCAGCTCGACCTCACCGACCACCACGAAGCCGGCCAGGGCGTTGAGCCGGTGCACCGCGGTGTTCGCCGCGTCGGGTTCGACGACGACCCGGTGCACGACCGGGTCGTCGAACAGCCAGGCCAGCACGGTGCGCATGACGGCGAGGGTGAAGCCGGGGACGGGCACGGTGGTCGGGCCGACGAGCAGGTGCATGCCGATGTCGCCGGGCTCGACCTCGAACACCTGGCTCACCGGGTCTGCGGCGGGGTCGTAGCGCTCGGTGAGGAACACCGGCTCGCCCTCCACCCGTCCCAGGAACGCGTCGTGGTGCGGGGAGGCGTCGATCTCGGCGTACGCGGCGACGACGTCGGCCTGGCTTGCGCCCTGCATCTGCCAGAACCGCGCCCGGGGCGCGGTGACCCAGGAGTGCAGCAGTGGGCCGTCCGCGGCCGGGTCGACGGGGGTCAGCTGGAAGCTCATGCGGGCACCTCTCGGGTGGCCGGCGCCGGGACGCCGAAGGTCTGGAAGGCGATGGAGCGCTCCACCGGGTAGGGCTCCCGGCCGGTCAGCGCGGCCAGGATCGCGGAGTTCCGGTGCGCGCCCATGCCCAGGTCGGGGGCGGTGAAGCCGTGCGTGTGGCTCTCCGCGTTCTGCACGAACACGGTCCGGTCGTGGTCCACCGACCAGTCGCGGCGGACGTCGAACCGGCCCCGGTCGTCCCAGCGGAACCGGTCGGCGACGGGGGTCAGGAAGTCCGGCACGCGGTGCCGGTACCCGGTGGCCAGCACCAGCGCGTCGGTGCGGGTGCTGAACGCCTCGCCGGTCTGGGTGTTGCGCAGGCCCAGGGTGAGGCCCTCGGCGTCCCGGGCTGCGGTCTCCAGCTCGGTGGCCGTCAGCAGCCGGGTGGGCGGCGGGCCGTCCAGGTCGAGCTCGTACAGCAACTCGTACACCTCATCGACGACGTCGCCGTCGATGCCCTTGTACAGCTGGGCCTGGCTGGCCAGCAGGGCGTCCCGGTCGGCCGCGGGGAGACCGTGGAAGTGGTCGATGTGGTCGGGGGAGGTGATCTCCAGGGTCAGCTTCGTGTACTCCAGCGGGAAGAACCGTGGGGAGCGGGTGACCCAGTCGACCCGGTAGCCGCCGTCCCGGGCGCCGGGCAGCAGGTCCCGGTAGACCTCGGCCGCGGACTGGCCGCTGCCCAGCACGGTGATCGTGCCGCCGTCGGCCGCGGCGGCGCGCAGCCGGTCGCGGGCGGGCAGGTAGCCGCTGGTGTGCACCACCGGCGGGCCACCGTCCACGGCGTCCAGCGGGAGGTCCGCGCAGGCCGGTGGCACGTGCGGTGGTGTGCCGGTGCCCAGCACCAGGGCCCGGGCGACGTCGGTGTGCCGGTCGCCGGTGACGGTGTCGATGGAGTGCACCACCCAGTGCGCGCCGTCGTGGGTGACGGTGTGCACGTGCCGGGAGAACCGGATCGAGGCGGCGAGCTCACCGGCCGCCCAGCGGCAGTACCGGTCGAACTCCGCACGCAGCGGGGCGAACTCCTCGCGGATGTAGAAGCGGTACAGCCGGCCGGTCTGCTTGAGCCAGGCGAGGAAGGACAAGCGGGACGTCGGGTCGGCCAGGCTGACCAGGTCGGCCAGGAAGGGCACCTGCAGGGTGGCCCGCTCCAGCAGCATCCCGGGGTGCCAGGAGAAGTCGTCGTGCTGCTCGAGGACCAGCACGTCCAGGTCGGGCAGTGGCTCGGCGAGCGCAGCCAGGCCCAGGTTGAACGGTCCCAGCCCGATGCCGACGACGTCGTGCACCCGGGTCACCGGGCCACCCCCGCCGGCACCCGTTGCGCCAGCCAGTCCTCGGCGTGCCCGGTGACCAGGCCCAGCACGGTGACCAGCTGGTCCAGCGTCGCCGTCGGGTTGAGCAGCGTGGTCTTCAGGTGGGCACGGCCGTGCACCGTCGTCCCGCCCAGCACCGCCTGCCCGGACGCCGCCACCGCCCGCCGGACGTGCCGGTTGAGCTCGTCGACGGCGTCATCGTCCAGGTGCCCGTCCAGCCCGCCCGCGGGGACGTACCGGAAGACCAGCGTCGACAGTTCGGGCCGGACGACGACCTCGATCCGGGGGTCGGCGTCCAGCAGCGGCCACGTCTCGGCGGCCAGGTCCACGACCCGGTCGACCAGCTCGCCGATGCCGTCGGCACCCAGCACCCGCAGCGTCGTCCAGAGCTTGAGTGCGTCGAAGCGCCGGGTGGTCTGCAGGCTCTTGTCGACCTGGTTGGGCTCGGGTGCCTCCTCCGGGTTGAGGTAGTCGGCGTGGTGCGTGACGTGCCGCAGGGTGTCGGCGTCGCGCACCAGCAGCACGCTGCAGGCCACCGGCTGGAAGAACGTCTTGTGCGGGTCGACGGTCACCGAGTCGGCGCGTTCGACCCCGGCCAGCAGGTGCCGGCGGGTGGGGGAGACGAGCAGACCACCGCCGTAGGCGGCGTCCACGTGCATCCAGGCGCCGTGGTCGGCGCACAGGTCGGCGATGGCCGCCAGTGGGTCGATGCTGCCGAAGTCCGTGGTGCCGGCGGTGCCGACGACGGCCATCGGGGTCAGCCCGGAGGCGCGGGCGCCGTCGAGCGCGGCGGCCAGCGCGTCGGGCCGCATCCGCATCCGCGCGTCGCAGGGCACCGCCACGACGGCGTCCTCGCCGAGGCCCAACAGGGCGGCCGAGGTCTGCACGCTGAAGTGGCCGACCTCGGAGGTGAACACCCGCAGGCCCGAGAGCAGCTCGGGCAGCCGGGCGTCGGGGCGGTGCCGCCGCTGCCGGGTGCAGGCTTCGTCCCGGGCCAGCAGCAGGGCCTGCAGGTTGGACTGCGTCCCGCCGCTGGTGAACACACCGTCGGCGTCGGGGCCCAGACCCGCGCGGTCGGCCAGCCAGCCGACCAGTCGCTGCTCGATCAGCGTGGCGCCGGCGGACTGGTCCCAGGTGTCCAGCGAGCTGTTCACCGCGCTGGCCAGCGCCTCGGCGGCCAGCGCCGGCAGCACGACCGGGCAGTTCAGGTGCGCCAGGTAGGTCGGCTCGTGGAACCAGACGGCGTCGTGGAGCCAGAGCCGGGACAGCTCGTCGAGGGCGGCGGTGGTGTCGGTGAGCGGGGTGTCCAGGTCGACGGCGGCGACCTGCGGGGCCAGCGCGGCGGGGCGGACACCGGTCTGCGGTGCGTCGACGGCGGCCAGCCGTCCGGCGACGAGTCCGACGGCCTGGGACATGGTGGCGCGGTAGGCCTCGCGGGTGTCGGCGGTCAGCAGCTGGTCCACCGACGTCCGGCCGGGGCTGGGCAGGGTGGCGCGGGGTGTGGTCACGGGGGTCGTCCTCGAGGGCTCGGGCCCGACCCCGTCAAGGGGCCGGACGGCGGCGCTGCGGGGGGGCAGCTCGGAGTCGCTCACTAAGGTGAGGCTCACCTAAGTCGGCTGACGCCGGCTCGTCAACCGGACTCCACAGTCCGGTGGCCCTGCCACCGGGCGGCTCCGCGCTGCCTGCTCAGGGCGGGGAGCTGCCCCGTCCCGGCCCTCCTCGCGACTGTGGCCGCCCCCCCACCCGCACCCGCGCCCGCGGTCAGGACGGCGGTGGGCTGGGCGTGTTCGGTGGCCCCGGTCGTGGCCCCGGTCCGACGTCCCGGCCGTCCCCGCGGGTGGGCAGGAACCAGTGCGCCTCCACGGTCGGCTCAGGAGGCCGCGGCCGCTGCCCCACCGGGCTGTCGCAGCGGCAGCCCGAGGTGCTCGCGCAGCGTCGTCCCCTCGTAGTCGGTGCGGAACACCCCGCGCTCCTGCAGCAGCGGCACGACCTGCTCGACGAAGGGCGCCAGGCCGCCGGGGGTGATGTGCGGGGCCAGCACGAAGCCGTCGCTGGCGTCGGCCTGCACGAACTCGTCGATGGTCGCCGCGACCGTGGCCGGGGTGCCGATGAAGGACTGCCGGCCGGTCACCTCGACGATCAGCTCGCGGCTGGTCAGCCCCTCGGCCTCGGCCTTGGCCCGCCACTCGTGCGCGGTGGCCACCGGGTCGCGGTGCATCCGCACGCTGGCCCGGCCCCGGGCGATGGTGTTCTCCCCGGCCACCGGGTCGACCGAGGGCAGCGGACCGTCGGGGTCGTGGTCGGAGAGGTCCCGGTTCCACAGCTGCTCCAGGAACGCCACCGCCGTCGCGGGGGAGACCTGAGCCATCCGGACCTCGTGCGCCAGCTCGGCCGCCTCGTCCTCGGTGTCACCGAGGACGAAGGTGGCCGCCGGCATGATCAGCAGCTCCTCGCGGGTGCGGCCGAACCGGGGCAACCGCCCCTTCACGTCCGCGTAGAAGGCCTGGCCGGCCTCCAGCGTGCTGTGCCGGGAGAAGATGACGTCGGCCGCGGCGGCGGCGAAGTCCCGGCCCTCGTCGGAGTCGCCGGCCTGGAAGACCACCGGGCGGCCCTGCGGGCTCCGGGGGACGTCGAACTGGCCGGCGATGTCGAAGAAGGCGTCCCGGTGCGCGAAGGCCCCGGGGTGCGGGTCGGCCAGGAACGTGCCGCGGTCCTTGTCCGCGACCACCTCGTCGCCCCGCCAGGAGTCGAAGAGCTCCAGCGCGGTCTGCAGGAAGGACCGCGCACGGTCGTACCGGTCGGCCTGGGCCAGGAAGCCGCCGCGCCGGAAGTTCTCGCCGGTGAACGCGTCCCAGGAGGTCACCACGTTCCAGGCGGCGCGGCCGTCGGAGAGGTGGTCGAGGGTGGCGAACTGCCGGGCCACCTCGTAGGGCTCGTTGAACGTGGAGTTGATCGTGCCGGTCAGCCCGATCCGCTCGGTGACGGCGGCCAGCGCGGCCAGCACGGTGAAGGTGTCGGGCCGGCCGACGACGTCCAGGTCGTAGATGCGGTCGTTCTGCTCGCGCAGTCGCAGGCCCTCGGCCAGGAAGACGAAGTCGAGCTTGCCGGCCTCGGCGATCTGCGCGAACTCGCGGAACGAGTCGAACTCGATGTGGCTGCCCGAGGCGGGATCGCTCCACACGGTGGTGTTGTTGACGCCGGGGAAGTGCGCGGCGAGGTGGATCTGCTTGGGCATCGCGGGCTCTTCAGGCGTTCGTGGGCTGGGCGGCGTAGCGGTTGGCCGGGCGGCCCAGGCCGAGCAGCCCGCGCAGGGTGTCGGCTTCGTACCCGGTGCGGAACAGGCCACGGCGCTGCAGCTCGGGCACCAGGCCGCGGGTGATCTGCTCCAGGTCGTGCGGGAGCGTCGCCGGGCGCAGCCGGAAGCCGGTCAGCCCGGCCTGCTGCCACTCACCGAGCAGGTCGGCCAGCTGGGACGGCGTCCCGGTGAACACGTGGGCGTCGCTGGTGAACGCGACGCCGGCCCACTCGTCCAGCCGCTGCAACCTCTCCCGGGCGGTGGCCTCGTCCTCGTCGAGCGCCACGACGAGGTCACCGAACACGTGCACGGTCTCCTCGGCGCGACCGGCGTCGGCCTGCTCGCTGCGCACCGCGGCCACCAGCCGGGCGGCGTCGGCGGCGTCGGTCGGGGTGACGAAGCCCAGGTCCGCGGAGCGGCCGATCAAGCGCCACGGCACCTCGGCGTGCCCGAGCGCGGCGACGACCGGCTGGCCCTGCGGCGGGCGCGGGGTGATCGAGGGCCCCCGCACCGAGAACGAACGGCCCTCGAAGTCGACGTGGTGCAGCTTGTCGACGTCGACGAACCGGCCGGTGGCGGCGTCCCGGATCTCGGCGTCGTCCTCCCAGCTGTCCCAGAGCCGGCGGAGCACCTCGACGTACTCGGCGGCCTCGTCGAACTGGTCGGCGACGAACCGCTGGACCTCCGGGTCGTCGTGGCGGTCCCGGCTGACGGTCGGCACCTCGCGGCGGCCGAAGTGCCCGGCGGTGTCGGCGCGGACCGCGACCTGCACCCGGACCCCGGCCCGCCCGGTGGACACGTGGTCCAGCGTGGCGACGGCCTTGCTCAGGTGGAAGGGCTCGGTGTGCGTGGTGACCGCCGTCGGGAGGAAGCCCAGGTGCCGGGTGGTCGGGGCGACCCGGGCGGCCAGCAGCACCGCGTCCAGGCGGCCGCGGACCCGGTCGGTGCGGTCGTCGGGGGCGAAGGGGTCCTCGGACTGCAGCTGCAGGGCGTCCTCGATGGTCACCGCGTCGAGCAGGCCACGTTCGGCCTCGGCGGCCAGGTCCACCCAGTACCGGGCGGTGAGCAGCTCGCGGGGGCGGGCGCCGGGCTCCCGCCAGGCGGCCGGGTGCCAGCCGGCGCCCTCCAGCGCGGCGACGAGGTGCAGGGGCGTGTGGGTCATGGCTCTCCTCGTGCTGTGTCTCCGCTTGCGGAGGTGGGCGCCTCCGCCGGGTCATCACCTGGGGCACCCCGCCGGGACGGGGGGTTGCCGGTCAGCAAGCCAGGGCTCGATGCTGACGCTCTCGACCGGCCACGACGCTAGCCAACGCCGCCGACCGTTGTCCACTTCCCTCATCGGTCTAGTAGGGATTGACGGTGCGATCGTCAGCCGAATGGGCGAGGGGCCTTCCATCCGGAGGCGTCGGTGGGGTGAGAACCCCCTCACACAAACCCCACCGGGTTTGTAGGGATAGCGCACGGCCGTGCACCATGGCGGGGTGCCCCGGCTCCTCCTGACGCGCGACCTCGCCGTCGACCACGCCGGCACCGCCAGCTGGCTCTGTCGCTGACCCCGTCGGCCCTCCCGTGGCCGTCCGCACCTCCGCTCCACCCCCGCGCCGCCGGGTCGGCCGTGCCCGTGTGCCGTCCCGCGGGCCCCCACAGCCAGGAGACCCCCTCCCCGTGATCGAACTGTCGAACGTCCGCAAGGTCTTCCCGGCCGCCCGCGGGGGCCAGGAGGTCGTCGCGCTGGACGGCGTCGACCTCGCCGTCCCCGCCGGTGACTTCGCCGGCGTCGTCGGTCCTTCCGGGTCGGGCAAGAGCACGCTGATCCGGCTGGTCAACCTGCTGGAGCGGCCCACCTCGGGCTCGGTGACCGTCGACGGCCGGGTGCTCACCGACCTGTCCGCCGAGGAGGTCCGGAAGGCCCGCAGCTCGATCGGCATGGTCTTCCAGCACTTCGAGCTGATGGACTCACGGACCGCGGCGGAGAACGTCGAGCACCCGCTGGAGCTGGCCGGTGTCGGCCGCGCGGAGCGGCGGCGCCGCTCGGGGGAGCTGCTGGACCTGGTCGGCCTGGCCGAGCGGGCCACGGCCCGGCCCGCGCAGCTGTCCGGCGGGCAGAAGCAGCGGGTGGCCATCGCCCGCGCGCTGGCCGCCCGGCCCACGGTGCTGCTCTGCGACGAGGCCACCTCAGCACTGGACCAGGCCAGCACCACCGGCGTGCTGCAGCTGCTGCGCCGGGTGCGCGACGAGCTGGGCCTCACCGTCCTGCTCATCACCCACGAGATGTCCGTGGTCAAGGCGGTCTGCGACTCCGCGGTGCTGCTGGAGGCCGGCCGGGTCGTCGACGGCGGCCGCCTCGACGAGGTGCTGTCGCGCGGGGACTCCCCACTGGCCGAGGCCCTGCTGCCGGCCCCGCTGGCCGACGACCGGGACACCGGGACCCTGGTGCGGGTCACCGTCACCGACGCGGCCCCCGAGACCCGGGTCCTGCAGGCGCTGGTCGGCGGGCTCGGCCTGGACGTCGAGGTCGCCGGCGGCTCGGTGGAGACCGTCGCCGGCGGCCGGCACGGCCGGCTGCTGCTGCGGGTCACCGGCGCCGACCAGAGCGGCCTGGACGGCGCCCTGGAACGGCTGCGCGGTGCCGGGTCCCGGGTCGAGCGCGTCGTGGCCGGGGCGGCCCGATGAGCGACTGGTCCCGGATCTGGCCGCAGCTGGCCGACGCCACCGGCGAGACCCTCTACATGGTCGCCGTCTCCGCGGTGGTCACCGTGCTTCTGGGCATCCCGCTCGGCGTGCTGCTCACCGTCACCGGACCCCGCGCGCTGGCCCCGCACCCGGTGCTGCACCGGGTCCTCGGCCTGGTCGTCAACCTGGGGCGCTCGCTGCCGTTCATCATCTTGCTGGTGCTGGTCGCCCCGCTGACCCGTGGCCTGGTCGGCACCACCATCGGCTCCACCGCCGCGATCGTCCCGCTGACCATCGGCGCCGTCCCGTTCCTGGCCCGGCTGGTCGAGACCAGCCTGCGCGAGGTCGCGCACGGCAAGGTCGAGGCGGCCCTGGCGATGGGCGCCCGCCGCCGGGACGTCGTCCGCACCGTGCTGCTGCCCGAAGCGCTGCCCTCGCTGGTCGCCGGCGTCACCGTCACCGTCGTCGCGCTGATCAGCTACTCGGCCATGGCCGGCGCCATCGGCGGCGGCGGCCTGGGCGACTTCGCCATCCGGTTCGGCTACCAGCAGTTCCGCACCGACATCACCCTGCTCACCGTCGCCCTGCTGCTCGTCGTCGTCCAGGCGCTGCAGTTCGGCGGCGACACCTGGGCGCGCCGACTGGCGCGTCGCTGACCACCCCATGGAGAACCTCGTGCGTCGCCTCGCCCTGACCCTGTCCGCCCTCACCACCACCGCGGTCCTCGCTGCCTGCGGCGGTGGGAACGCCGAGCTGTCCGGCGCCGACGAGCCGCTGCGCGTCGGTGCCTCGCCGGTCCCGCACGCGGAGATCCTGCGCTTCGTGGAGGAGAACCTGGCCGAGGACGCCGGGCTGGACCTCGACGTCGTCGAGTTCACCGACTACGTGCAGCCCAACGTCGCGCTGGACGACGGCTCGTTGGACGCCAACTTCTTCCAGACCGTGCCCTACCTGGAGGAGCAGGAGTCGACCGCGGGCTACGACTTCACCGCCCTGGAGCCGGTGCACGTCGAGCCGCTGGGCATCTACTCGCAGTCGCTGACCGACCTGTCGCAGCTGGAGCAGGGCGCGACCGTGGCGATCCCGAACGACCCCACCAACGCCGCCCGCGCGCTGCGGCTGCTGGAGGCCAACGACCTGGTCGTGCTGGCCGACACCGGTGACGCCGCCCCCACCTCGCTGGACGTGGAGAGCAGCCCGCTGGACCTGGAGATCTCCGAGGTCGAGGCGGCCCAGGTGCCCCGCTCGCTGGCCGACGTCGACATCGCGGTGATCAACGGCAACTACGCCATCGACGCCGACCTGTCCCCGGCGCAGGACGCCCTCGCGCTGGAGGAGGCCGAGGGCAACCCCAACGCCAACCTGGTGGTCGTGCGCGCCGGTGACGAGTCCGACGAGCGGATCCAGACCCTGGAGGAGCTGCTGCACTCCGACGAGGTGCGCCAGTTCATCCTCGACGAGTACGACGGCGCGGTCATCCCCGCGTTCTGACCCGCACGGCCCCGGGCCGGGCAGCTCCTCGCGGGGCTGTCCGGCCCGTGCCGTCTGTTCTCCACCACGTCGATCGGGATTGACGGGTAGCCCGGGGGTCTGCCAGGCTGGAACCAGGTCACGAGTACCAGCGCGAAGCCCCGGCTCGCTGGTCGGCAACCCTTCCACCGCGATGGGGTGCTCCGGGTGACGACCCGGCGGCTGCGCAGCGCAGCCGCAAGCGCCGGTCCCGCCTCGCGTGCGGGCCCTGACCCACCAGGAGTCCGAGCATGTCCACGACCCTCGCCTGCCGTCCCGTCCCCGCCCTGCTGCCCGCCGTCGGCGCCGACACCCGCGTGCCGCTGGTCACCGGCGGCACCGCGCAGTACGCCAATCTCGACGTCGCCGCGAGCGCCCCGGCACTGGCCGCGGTCGCCGCCCGGGTGGCCGAGGCGCTGCCGCTCTACGCCAGCGTGCACCGCGGCGCCGGCCACCTCTCCCAGGTCTCCACGGCCCTGTACGAGTCGGCGCGGGACACCGTCGCGGCCTTCGTCGGCGCCCGCCCGGACGACGTCTGCGTGCTGACCCGCAACACCACCGACGGCCTGGGACTGCTCGCCGGCTGCCTGCCCGCCGGTGGCGCGGTGCTGGTGCTGGACTGCGAGCACCACGCCGACCTGCTGCCGTGGCAGCAGCGCGAGCGGTCCGGCGGCGGCGCCTGCACCGTGCTGCCCACCCGGCCCACCGTCGCCGACACCCTGCGGGCGCTGGGCGAGGCGCTGGCCGCCCGGTGCTACGCCCTGGTCGCCGTCACCGGCGCCTCCAACGTCACCGGGGAGTCGCTGCCGTTGGCAGACGTCGTCGCGCTGGCGCACGCCGCGGGTGCCCGGGTGGTCGTCGACGGCGCCCAGTCCGTCCCGCACCGCCGGTTCTCCCTCGCCGACTCCGGTGCGGACTGGGTCGCCTTCTCCGGGCACAAGGCCTACGCACCCTTCGGCGTCGGCGCCCTGGTCGGGCGGCGGGACTGGCTGGACACCGGCCGCCCGCACCTGGCCGGTGGGGGAGCCGTCACCGAGGTCACGGTCGAGTCGACCGGCTGGGTGGCCGCCCCGCACCGGCACGAGGGCGGGTCGCCCAACGTCCTGGGCGCCGTCGCCCTCGCCGCCGCCTGCGACGCGCTCGCCGCGCTGGCCCCCGGCGAGCTCGAGGAGCACGAGCGGGCCCTCCGCGAGCAGCTCGTCGAGGGGCTGGACGCCGTGGACGGCGTGCGGCTGCTGCGCATCTGGTCGGACTCGGTGGAGCCCACCGGCGTCGTCGGCTTCACCGTCGCGGGCGCCGACCCGGGCCTGGTCGCGGCCTACCTGTCCGCCGAGCACGGCATCGGCGTGCGGGACGGCCGGTTCTGCGCGCACCCGCTGCTGGCCCGGCTCGGCGTCCCCGAGGGGGCGCTGCGGGCCAGTGTCGGGGTGGGCACCACCGGTGACGACGTCGCCCGGCTGGTGGCCGCCGTCGCCCGGTTCGTCGCCGACGGGCCGGCGGTGGACTACGCCGTGGTCGAGGGCCGCTGGCAGCCCGTGAGCGACCCGCGCCCGGTCGCCGGGCTGGCCGGCGCGGACCTGACCGCCGTCGCCCGCGGCGCCGGGTGTGGCGGCCCGGCGGCCTGACCGGGGGACGACGGGTGAGGGGGCGTGCGGCCGGTCCGCGCGTCCCCTCGCACCGGCGGGCGTGTCCGACGGCGCAGCGCCCGGGTCACCGCCGGCTGGCCGAGGGCGATGCCGCCGACGACGGCGGTGCCATGAGCAAGCGGCTGGACCGCCTGGAGCGCGACGGGCTCGTCGCCCGCAGTCGGGACGACGCCGACGGGCGCGGACGGGTGGTCCACCTGACCGATGCCGGGCGCCGGGTGATCGACGAGGCCTTCGCCGACCACGTGGCCAACGAGGCGCGGCTGCTGGCCGACCTCACCCCGCAGCAGGCCGTCGCCCTGGAGGAGCTGCTCACGGCCTGGCTCGCTCGGGTGGAGCCGCCGGCCCGGTGAACGGATGCGCCACAGGGCCCGGGACCGCGATGGTCCCGGGCCCCTGCCCCGGTGCCTACGACGCGACGGTGGGGTTCACCTCCGGGGCGTCGACGGCCTCGTCGGACAGGCCCCAGCGGGCCAGGGTCTGGGCGTAGCTGCCGTCGTCGAAGGCGTGCTGCAGCGACGCCTGCACCGCCTCCACCAGGCCGCTGCCCTTCAGGGTCGTCGCGGCCACGTAGGTGGTGTTCGGCCACCCGGCGTTGACCGTGCCGACGACCTCCAGGTCACCGACCGACGCCTGGTAGACCGCGTTGGGGTTGGGCCCGAGGTAGGTGTCCAGCCGACCGGACTGGATGGCCAGCAGGGCGTCCGCGGCGCTGACGTAGTAGTCCAGCGTCGCCGGCTCCTGCCCGTCGGCCTCCAGCTGGGCGTTCCAGTCCAGCAGGATCCGCTCCTGGTTGGTGCCCGACCCCACCCCGACGCGCTGGCCCGAGATCCCCGCAGCGTCGGTGATGTCCAGTCCACTGTCCGGAGCTGCGATGAAGGCCATGATCCCCTGCCGGTAGGTGGCGAAGTCGAAGAGCTGCAGCCGCTCGGCGTTGACCCCCACGTTGGAGAACACCGCCTCCAGGGCGCCGGACTGCACGGCCAGCGGCCAGCCCTCCCACGTCGTGTTGACCACCTCGAGCTCCAGGCCCAGGCCGTCGGCGACCAGCTGCGCGATGTCCACCTCGCTGCCCACCACCGTGCTGTTGTCGTCGGCCAGGAAGCCCAGTGGCGGGTCCCCGGCGCCGGTGACGCCGACGGTCAGCACGCCGTCCTCGGCGACGGAGTCCGGCAGCAGGGCGACCGCCTCGGCGGCCTCGTCACTGCGCACCCGGTCGGCCTGCCCGGGGGAGGTGTCGACCACCAGGGCCGCGCTCTCCCCGGCCTCGACGGTGTCGGCCCGCTGGTCGGCCTCGATCTCGGCCGAGCTGGTGCAGGCCGACAGCAGGATCACGGTCGCCAGCGGGACGGCGGAGACCAGGTGGGACAGCTTCACGGGGGTTCCTCTCGGACGGGGCGGGCGCGGGGCGCGAGGGCGGGCGGGCATCAGGAACCCAGCCCGGGCGGGTTGACCCGGGAGGCGTCGACGGCCTCGGCGCCCAGCCCCCAGCGGGCCAGCACCTCGGCGTAGCTGCCGTCGGCGATGGCGTGGTCGATGGCCGCGGCGAACGCCTCGGCGTACCCGTTGCCCTTCACCGTGGTGACGGCGATGTCCGCGGTCGCAGGCCAGCCGCCGTTCGTCGTCCCGGCGATGGCGAAGTCCTGCGGGGAGGTCGCGGCGCTGTAGGCCGCGGTCGGGTTGGGCCCGACGTAGGCGTCCAGTCGGCCCGACTGCAGCGCGAGGACGGCGTCGTTGTAGCTCTGGTGGTAGTCGATCGTCACCGGTTCCAGGCCCGCGGCGACGTTCTCCGCGTCCCAGCTGAGCAGGACCTGCTCCTGGTTGGTGCCCGAGGAGACCCCCACGGTCAGCCCGGCGACGTCGGGCGCCGCCGAGATCGACAACCCGGAGTCCGCACCGACCAGCCAGCCGAGCTGGTCGACCCGGTAGGTGGCGAAGTCGTAGAGCTGCTTGCGCTCCTCGGTCACCGTCACGTTGGACACGACGGCGTCCACCTCGCCGGACTGCACGGCCAGCGGCCAGTTCGACCAGTCGACGACCACCAGCTCCAGCTCCAGGCCCAGGGCGTCGGCGAACAGGGTGGCCAGGTCGGTCTCGCTGCCGATCACGGTGGTGTTGTCGTCGGCGTAGAACGCCAGCGGCACCGCGCCCTGGGTCACCGAGACGCGCAGCACGCCGTCGGGGAAGGCGCCCGGCGGGAGCAGCGCCACCGCCTCGTCGCTGACCGTGGTGTGCACGCGGTCCTGGTCGGGGGAGGTGTCGACGCTGACGGCCTGCGGGTCCGCCGTCCCCTCGCGGGCTTCGGCTTCGATGTCGGCGGAGCTGCTGCACGCCGCCAGGGCCAGGAGTGCGGCGGCGGCCAGGACGGAGACGGTGCGGCGGCGGCCACGGTGTCGGGGGCGTGCAGTCACGGTCGTTCTCTCTTCTGTGCGGGGCGGTGGTCCGGTCGCGGGCGCGCCGGACCGACGGACGGCGCGAGGTGCGCCGTCCGGGGTCAGGGGGTGGAGCGGCTGGGTCAGAGCACCCTGGCCAGGAAGGCGCGGGTCCGCTCGTGCTGCGGGTCGTCGAGGACCTGCTCGGGGGTGCCCTGCTCGACGACGCGCCCCTCGTCCATGAAGACGATCTGGTCGGCGGCCTGCCGGGCGAAGCCGATCTCGTGGGTGACGACGATCATCGTGGTGCCGGTCCGGGCCAGGTCCTCGATCACCTGGAGCACCTCACCCACCAGCTCGGGGTCCAGTGCGGAGGTCGGCTCGTCGAAGAGCAGGACCGCCGGGCGCATGGCAAGCGCGCGGGCGATCGCCACCCGCTGCTGCTGCCCGCCCGACAGCTGCCGCGGGTGTGCGTCGGCCTTGTCGGCCAGACCCACCCGGGCCAGCAGCTCGCGGGCCTCGGCCTCCACCTCCCGGCGCGGCCGGCCCTGCGCCGACACCGGTGCCTCGACGACGTTCTGCAGCGCCGTCAGGTGCGGGAAGAGGTTGAAGGACTGGAAGACGAAGCCGAACCGGGTGCGCTGGCGCAGCAGCTCGGCCTCCTTGAGCTCGTACAGCTTCTCACCCTTGCGGCTGTAGCCGACCAGCTCGCCGTCCAGCGCCACGAACCCGCGGTCGACGGTCTCCAGGTGGTTGATCGAGCGCAGCAGCGTCGACTTCCCCGACCCCGACGGCCCCAGGACGACGGTCACGCTGCCCGGCTCGACCACCAGGTCCACCCCGTGCAGCACCTCGTGCGCCCCGAACGACTTGTGCACGCCGTGCACCTCGACACGGCCCGCCGTGGGCACCTCGACACGGCCCGCCGTGCCCTGCACCGCGGTCACGGGAGCACCGGGTCCTGGCCGGAGGTGGACCGCACGCGCGAGAGGCCGGCGGTCAGGTTGCCGCGAAGCCGTTGCAGCGGCGTCGGTGGCAGCGTCCGGACCGCGCCCTTCGCATAGTGCCGCTCCACGTAGTACTGCAGCACCGTCACCACCGTGGTCAGCACGACGTACCAGACGGCGGCGACCACCAGCATCGGGAGCACCCGCTGGGTCCGGCCGTAGATGACGCTGACGGTGTAGAACAGCTCGCCCAGCGCCAGCACGTAGACGATCGAGGTGCCCTTGAACAGGCCGATGACCTCGTTGACCGCGGTGGGCACGATGGTCCGCATCGCCTGCGGCAGCACGATCTTCGTGGACTGCCGGCGACGCGGGATGCCGAGGCTGGCCGCGGCCTCGTGCTGGCCCTGGTCGACCGAGAGGATGCCGGCCCGGACGATCTCGGCGGAGTAGGCGGCCTGGTGCAGACCCAGCCCCAGGATCGCGGCACCGAACTTGTCGATCAGCGACAGCGTCTCGATGCTGGCGAAGGAGGGCCCGAACGGGATGCCCAGGTCGATGGTCTGGTACAGGTAGGCGAGGTTGTACCAGAGCAGGAGCTGCAGGATCAGCGGCACCGAGCGGAACACCCAGGTGTAGCCCCAGCTCACCGCCCGCAGCAGCGGCGAGCGGCTCAGCCGCATCAGCGCCAGCACCGTCCCCAGCGCGAAGCCGAGCACCGCGGTGATCAGCGTGAGCTGCACCGTGGTCAGCACGCCGCGGACGATCGACTCCTCGCCCAGGTACGCCCAGACCACGCCCCACTCCCAGCGCGGGTTGGTGACCAACGAGTTCACCACCATCGCCAGCAGCACGGCCACCACCGCGGTGGCCACCCACCGGCCAGGATGCCGGGCCCTGACCACGGTGAACGCGTCGTACGGGGTGCCGGCCGGGACGTCGGCCGCGACCTCCGGCCGGGTCTGCAGGGCGGTCATCGGGGTGCTCCAGGTGTGTGGTCGGGGAGGTGCTTGGTGAAGCCGTAGACGCGCTCGGCGACCGGGAGCGCACGCAGTGACTCCAGGTCGGTGGGGCGGGGGACGGCGGGGTCGAAGAGCGGGGTGTAGTCGGCGGCGAGGTAGAGGTCGCGGGCCTCGGGTTGGCGCGGGCCGGTGGTGAGGAAGACCCGCCGCGCGCCGCGCGCGGCGGCGAGCACCTCCAGCTCGGTGAGCACCCGGCGGGCCAGCCCGCGGCGGCGGTGGCCGGCTGCCGTCCACATCCGCTTGACCTCGACGGTGTCCTCGTTCGGGTGCGGCATGAAGGCGCCACCGGCGACGGCGGCGTCGTCCTCCAGCAGCAGCACGAACGCACCGTGCGGGGCGGTGAACAGGTGGGTGGGGTAGCGGGTCAGCTCCTGGGCGGCACCGCCGAACAGGTCGCCGTACCGGGCGTCGTACTCGACGGTCAGCGCGGCGAAGAGCGGCGCGGCGCGCTCGTCGTCGGGGTGCACGACGACGGCCTGCAGCAGGGAGGGCGGGGGCATGCGGGTGCTCCTGGGGGATCGGCTGAGGACCCCGTGTCTCGGGGTGGGGGCGCACGGGAGGGGCCGCTCGGTCGGGGGCGGCCGTCACCGGGCCGAGCGCTCGGCGCGGCCGGGTGTCGCTGGGGGAGGGCTGGGGGCCTGGCCCCGGGTCAGCTGCGGGTCAGCGACAGAGCGCGCTGTCGGTGCGGACCAGGTCGATGACCGGCCGGCCGACCAGCAGGAGGGCGTGCAGCACCGTGGACCGCGGGGCGGTCGTGGTGGTCTCCATGTCGTCTCCTCGTCCCCCGCCGTCGGGCGGGGCTGCACTTGCGACAGTCGTGCACCGTCGCCAGGTCGTCACCCGGGGCACCCCACCGCAGTGGAGGGTTGCCGGCCAGCGAGCCGGGGCTTGTCGCTGGCACTCAGGACCTGGGAGGAAGCTAGGAGACGAGAGGCCGATACGTCAAACCCGATCGACTTGGTAGACAATGGGTGTCGTCACCCCGTCCCGGAGAGGAGTCACCGTGTCCCGCACCCCGCTCGTGCGCCGTCGGCACGTGGACCTCCAGCGGACCGGGAGCGCGCTGTGTCGGTGCCGGCAGGTCCCCGCGCCCTGACCCACCGCACCCTCCCGGAGCACCCGTGACCAGCACGTCCCCCTCCGCCGTCGCCCTCGTCGGCGCCGGTCCCACCGCCCTCGGCGTCCTCGAACGGCTGGTCGGCCGCGCCGCCGGCCGCCCCCTGGTCGTGCACCTGGTCGACCCGCACCCGCCCGGCGGCGGACGGGTCTGGCGGACCGCCCAGTCCGAGCTGCTGTGGGCCAACTCACTGGCTGCCGACATCACCGTGCTGCCCGACGCCTCGGTCGCCGTCGAGGGCCGGATCGGGGCCGGCACGACGCTGTGGCATTGGGTCGAGCAGACCGGTCGCGGCCTGCCCGGGGACGTCGGGGTCGAGGCCCGGCGGCTGACGGCGACGTCCTTCCCCTCGCGCCGACTGGTCAACGGGTACCTGGGCTGGGTGCTCTCGACGCTGGCCGCGTCCCCGGGGGTGACCGTGCACCGGCACGCCACCCGTGCGGTCGACGTGCTCAGCGGCCCGCGGGTGGTGCTGGCCGACGGCCGACACCTGGACGTCGACGCGGTGGTGCTGGCCCAGGGCCACCTGGACGCACTGCCCTCCGACGCCGAGGCCGAGCTGGCGCGACGGGCCCGGGAGCACGGGCTGGGCTTCGTGCCCACCGGGTACACCGCCGACCTGGACCTGTCCGCCCTGCGGCCGGGGGAGGACGTGCTGGTCCGCGGAGCCGGACTGGCCTTCGTCGACCTGGTCACGCTGCTGACCGGCGGCCGCGGCGGCACGTACCACCGCGACGCCGACGGCCGGCTGGTCTACGCGCCCTCGGGGCGGGAGCCGGTGCTGCACGTGGGGTCCCGCCGCGGGGTGCCCTACCGGGCCAAGCTCGGCTACGCCTGGGCCGGCCCGCCGGTGCCGCTGCACGCCTTCACCCCCGACGCGGTCACCGCCCGGTTCGGCGACCGCCCGCTGGACCTGCGTGCCGACCTGGCCCCGATCCTCGCCCGGGAGCTGGAGTGGGCCCACCTCACCGAGCTCTTCCGCGCCCACCCCGACCGGGTGCGGGAGCCCTGGGAGGCCTTCGCGGTGCAGTGGCGAGCCACCGAGGAGCCCGCCGAGGCGGCCGCGCTGGTCGCGCGCGCGGTGCCCGACCCGGCCGACCGGTTCGACCTGGCCGCCCTGGACCGCCCGCTGGCCGGGCGCGCGTTCGCCGACGCCGGCGAGCTGCAAGGCTGGACCCGCGCGCACGTACGGGCCGACCTCGCCCGCGCCGCGGACCCGGCGTACTCGATGGACGCCGCGGTCTTCGTGGCCCTGCTGCAGTGCCACGGCACCATCGCCGCGCTGGCCCGCAGCGGCCGGCTCACAGACCGCTCCGCCCGCGAGGACGTCGCCGGCTGGTGGATGAACCTCTTCAGCTACCTGGCCAGCGGGCCGCCGTCCCCCCGGCTGGAGGAGCTGCTGGCGTTGTCGGAGGCCGGCGTCGTCCGGTTCACCGGCGCCGACACCGCCGTCACCCTGGAGGACGGCGCCTGGGTGGCCCGCTCCGTGAGCGTCCCCGGGACGACCAGCGGGACCGCGCTGGTGGAGGCCCGGGTGCCGGCGGTCGACGTCGAGCGCACCACCGACGAGCTGGTCCGCCGGTTGCTGGTGCGCGGGGTCGCGGCCGAGCAGCCCGGCACCGGCCGGCTGCACGTGGACGCCGGGCACCGGCTGGTCTCCGCGCTGGGGGAGCCTGCCGCCGATGTCTTCGCGGCCGGGTTCTGGACCTCCGGCGCCCCCGTCGCCGCGTTCGCCCGGCCGGGCACGAACGCCCCGTTCTTCGGTCAGAACGACGTCCTGGCCGCCGGGGTCTGGGCGGCGTTGGACCGGGTCTCGCGGGTCGCCGCGGCCTGAGGGGCGACCGTCCCGCCGTGGGCGGACGGCCGCGGTCTGTGGACGGCGCCCCGGTTGTGGACGACGGCGCCCGCGGGGTCCCCGTCGACTGCTGGGGTCGGGCCTCCACACCCCAGGAGGCACCCGTGACCCGCACCCCCGCCGACAGCGCCGAGGAGTTCGTCGCCGAGCTCGCCGCGCTGGGCCCGACGGTGGCGCGATGCCCGGGCGCCCCGGGCCACGGCCCTGCTGCGTCGCCTGCAGGAGCGGGGAGGGTGGTGCGACTGCGAGGTGTTCCTCAACGGCTGGCACCTGCGGGAGGACCTGCTGGTCGTGGACGAGGACACCGGCGAGCTGTGGCTGCCCGAGGCGGACCCGCCGTGCGAGGGCGTCCGGGCCGGGTCGGCCCAGCCCTGCGACCTGTGGCAGCCCCGCAGGCCGGGCTGGTGAGACAGCCGGGCAGACTCCGGTCATGGGTCAGGTCGTCGCCACCGCAGAACGGGTCGTCCACGCACCCGCCGACCGGGTGCAGGCCGCACTCGCCGACTACGCCGGCACCCGCCGGCGGATCGCCGGGCCGCAGTTCAGCGAGTACCGGGTCGAGTCCGGCGGGCAGGGCGCCGGCACCCGGGTGCACTGGAAGCTGGCCGCGACCGAGAAGCGGGTCCGCGACCAGGTCGTCTCGGTCTCCGAGCTGCCCGACGGCGGCGGGCTGGTCGAGTCCGACACCCACTCCTCCATGGTCACCACCTGGACCGTGCACCCGGCCGACGCCGGCGTCACCACGGTGCGGGTGCGCAGCACCTGGGACGGGGCCGGCGGCATCGGCGGGTTCTTCGAGCGCACCTTCGCGCCCCGGGGCCTGCGCCGGCTCTACGACGGCGTGCTCGACCGGCTGGACGCCGAGCTCGCCGGCAGCTGACCCGGCTCACGGGCGCGGGGCGCGCACACCGGGGACCATGGGCCGGGTGACCGCCCCCTCCGCCGTCGACCCCGCCGTCGCTGTCGCCGGGCTCGACGAGCTCGCCGCGCTGGTCGGCAACGGGAACACCGTGGTGCTCTCCGGCGCCGGGCTGTCCACCGACTCCGGCATCCCCGACTACCGGGGGGCCACGGGCGCGCGGCAGCGCCGGCACACCCCGATGACCTGGCAGACCTTCACCCGCGACCCGCAGGGCCGGCACCGGTACTGGGCACGCAGCTTCGTGGGCTGGCGGCAGATCGAGCAGGCCCGGCCCAACGCCGGCCACCGCGCGGTCGCCGCGCTGGAGCACGCCGGGCTGCTCGGCGGTCTGATCACCCAGAACGTCGACGGTCTCCACCAGGCCGGCGGGGCCACCGACGTCCTCGAGCTGCACGGCGGGCTGGACCGCACGGTCTGCCTGGCCTGCGGGGACGTCGCCGACCGGGCCGCCCTCGACGTGCGGCTGCGGGAGGCCAACCC
The DNA here is from genome assembly GCF_001424485.1 of Modestobacter sp. Leaf380. GTDB lineage: Bacteria > Actinomycetota > Actinomycetes > Mycobacteriales > Geodermatophilaceae > Klenkia. The sequence goes on along the minus strand of NZ_LMQC01000012.1, from coordinate 309,087 downwards.
CGGGTTCCGCCCGGAGCCGCTGGACGACCGGGTCAACCCCGACGGCGACGTCGAGCTGCCCGAGTCCGCCCTCGACGAGTTCGTGATGGTCGACTGCCTGGCCTGCGGGGGTGGGCCGCTCAAGCCCGACGTCGTCTTCTTCGGCGAGACCGTGCCGCCCGAGCGGGTGGCGCGGTCCTACGAGCTGGTCACGTGCGCCCGCTCGCTGGTCGTGCTGGGCTCCTCGTTGACAGTGATGAGCGGTTTCCGGTTCGTGCTGCGGGCGGCCAAGGAGGGCATCCCCGTGGCGATCGTGAACTCGGGCCCGACCCGCGGGGACGACAAGGCCGACGTCCGGGTGGACGCACCGCTGGGCACCGTGCTCCCCGCGCTCGCCCGCCGGCTCGTCCGGTGACCCGGGAGGTCGAGCACACCGCCGACGGTCGGTGGATCGTCGTGGACGGACGGCGGTGGCGGGCGCAGGACCCGCAGCTCCCCGACGAGGTCCGTGAGCAGTTGCTGCACCACCTGGGCCTGGGCCGCAGCGGCGTGCGGACGGCGAAGCGGGCCGGCGACGAGGACGCGGTACGCGCGGCCCGGATGGTCGTGCAGGCCGCGAAGACCGGGCTGGGGGAGCGCGGGCAGGCGTGGTGGGAGCAGTCCGACGACGCCCGGCGGGACCGCTGGGAGGCCGCGCTCGCCGCGCTGGACCGCACGGACTGACCCAGACTGGAGCGGGTGCAGACCTTCCTCCCCGTCGCCGACTTCGCCGGCAGCGCCCGGCTGCTGGACGCCCCCCGGCTGGGCAAGCAGCGGGTCGAGACGCTGCAGGTGCTGCGGGCCCTGGAGCTGCCCGACTACGGCTGGGCCACCCACCCGGCGGTCCGGATGTGGCGAGGGCGGACGCCGGGTCTGGTGCGCTACGGGCTGGAGATGGTGGCCGAGTGGACCGCGCGCGGGTTCGCCGACAGCACCGCCGCGCTGATCGGGGAGTTCGCCCCCGGGGTGGGCAGCCAGGCCGAGCTGGCGCTGGCCGGCCAGCTGCCGTCGTGGCTGGGTGACGAGGCGCTGCACCGCTCGCACCGGTCGAAGCTGCTGGCCAAGGAGCCGCAGACCTACCGGTCGCTGTTCCCCGACGACCCGGACGACCTGGACTACGTCTGGCCCGAGCCCGACGACCTGCCGCCGGCACCGGCACCGGAGGGCACCGCGGTGTGGGTCGTCCGGCCGCGGGCCCACCCGGAGCTGGGCGCCGCGCTGTCCGCCGGGGTCGTCGGGCTGGGCACCCAGGCCGGGGTGGACGTCGACGCGACGGGCCTGGAGCTGGCGGAGCTGCGCGCCCTGGCCCACGAGCTCACCGGCAAGCGGCCGGCCAAGGACCTCCGCCAGCTCGCCGCGCTCGTGCACGAGGTCGCACCCGGTGACCCGGTGGCGGTGCCCGTCGCCGGCGGCAACGGCCTGCTGCTGGGCGAGGTGACCGGCGACTACGCCCACCAGGGCCGCGAGCTGCTGCCGCACCGGCGGCCGGTCCGCTTCGACCGGGTGGTGCCGCGCTCGGCGGTCCGCCCGCCCGCCGCGATGCAGGACCCACGGGCGCTGTTCCGGGTCACCGTGGACCCGGCGGTCGTCACCGGGCGCTGACCTCGGCGACCGCGTCGCGCAGCTGTTCCCGGGCGGCGGGCAGGTCCTCGGGCAGCCGGACCGCGTGGACGAACCACCACGCCGCCGCGTGCAGTGCCCGCAGGCTCAGCCACGGGGCGAGCTCGGCGTCCGAGGGGGCGCCGGGGACGGCGTCCAAGGCAGCCCTACCGTCCAGCCGCCCGGTCCGGCGCAGACAGGCCAGGTCCCAGCCGACCGGCCCACGGCAGGTGTCCTCGAGGTCGGCCCAGACCCACCCGTCCGGTGAGTGCAGGAGGTTCCCCGGGTGTGCGTCGCCGTGCAGGACCTGCACCGGCCCTGCCAGCCGGGGCCGCAGCTCCTCGACCAGGACCGCGGTGCGCTCGACGAGGTCTGCGGGGGCGCCCAGGGAGACGCCCCGCCCGGCGAAGGCGGCGAGGTCCTGCAGCGGGGTGTCCAGCGGGTCGCCGTCCCAGCCGGGGTCGACGTCGCGCAGCACGGCGTGCAGGTCGGCCAGCGTGCGCCCCGCCTCGGCCGGGGTGGGCCGCCGGTCGGAGACGTCGACGCGTCGCCAGAAGGACAGCACCAGGCCGTCCCGGGTGTGCGGGCCGGCGGGCACCAGGTCCGAGGGTGCGAGCACGGGTGCCCCCGCCGCGACCAGGGCGCGGGCCAGTGCCAGGTCACGGAGGGGCTGGTGGGCGGCGTCCGGGCGCAGTAGCGGGGTCAGCGTGGCCACCCGGGCGACCACCGGTGCCGGACCGAGGGACACGACGACGTTGACGCCGTCGGCCAGCACCCGGGGCTCCCCGACGGGCAGGCCCAACGACCGGGCACACCCGGCTGCGGCAGCGACCGCCCGGGCGACCCGGTCGCTCACGCGCCCGGCAGCGGCACGTTCTGCAGGCGCACCTGGCCCCGGGCCACGGTCTTGCCGTCCTCGGCCCGGGTGAGGGTCACCAGCCACAACTGCAGGGTGCGGCCCTGCTGCACCGGCTCGGCCAGCACGTCGAGGCGGCCCTCGGTGGCCGGGCGGAGGAAGTCGGTCGAGTTGTTCACGCCGACGGCGAACTGGCCGCGGTCGGCGACGGCGGCGCTGGCCCCGATGCTCGCCGCGGACTCGACGACCGCCGCGTAGACGCCGCCGTGCACCACGCCCCACGGGGTGTGCTGGTCCGGGCCGAGCTCGACGGTGCCGGTGACCCGGGTGCCGGTCATCTCGTCGGGGGTGAACCCGGTGGCGGTGACGAAGGCGCTGGCGCTGGCGAGATCGGGGCCGGTCACGGGGTCTCCTCGGGGGCGGGGGGCGGGAGGGGGGCGTCCCAGACCAGGCAGAACGGGTGGCCGACCGGGTCGGCGTACACCCGGAAGTCCCCGCCGGCGCCGGGCAGCCGCCGGGCACCGAGGGCGAGCACGGCCGGTTCGGCGGCGTCGATGTCGGCGACCCGGACGTCGAGGTGGGCCTGTTGCGGCCGGGTCGGGTCGGGCCAGTCCGGCGGCTGCAGGTCCGGGGCCTGCTGGAAGGCCAGTCGGTAGCCGGCACCGGTGACCACGACCCAGTCGTCGCCGGGGCCACCGCGGACCTCCATGCCGAGCAGGTCCGCGTAGAAGGTGGCGAGCGCGTGCGGGTCGGGGGCGTCGATGACGAAGGAGTGCAGCTGGCCGATCACGAGCGCCATCCTGACCCGGCCGGCGGCCGCGGGACAGTCGGGGTCCGGTCGCGGACCGCCGTGATCGGGCCACCCGGGCTGCGGGAGGCGCGGCCGGTGTCGGACGATCGGGGCATGACCGCACCCGTGCTGGGCTCGCTGACCTGGGTCCCCGCGACCGATCGCGCCGACCTCCTGGCCGCCCCCGTGGCCGCCGTGCTGGCCGGGCTCACCGCCCCGGTCTGGGTCGCCGAGATCGACGACGACCTCGCCGACACCGCGGCCTTCACCGACGCCTACGGCGTGCCGGCCGCGGCATCGGCCAACTGCGTCGTCGTCGCGGCCCGCCGCGGCGCCGAGACCACGCTGGCCGCCTGCTTGGTGCTGGCCACCACCCGGGCCGACGTCAACGGACTGGTGCGCCGCCACCTGGGCGCCCGCAAGGCCTCCTTCGCCCCGCAGGACGTCGCCGTCGCCGAGAGCGGGATGGCCTACGGCGGCATCACCCCGGTGGGGCTGCCGTCGTCCTGGCCGGTGCTGGTCGACGCGGCCGTGGCCGAGGCCGAGCTGCTCGTCGTCGGCTCGGGGACCCGCGGGTCCAAGCTCGCCGTCCCCGGTGCGGTGCTCGCCGGCCTGCCCGGCGCCGTCGTGCTGGAGGGGCTGGGTCAGCCGGTCGGCTGAGCGGGGGACGACCAGCCGAGCCAGGCCGAGGCCACCATCTCCTCGACGTCGTGCCGGGCCCGCCAGCCGAGGGTGTCGCGCAGCGTGTCGGCAGAGGCCACCACGCGCGCCGGGTCCCCGGGGCGCCGGGGGTGCACCGTCGGGGTGGACCAGTCGGCGGTGTGCCCGGTGACCCGGCGGATGGTCTCGACCATCGCGCGCACGGACACCCCCTCGCCGCGTCCGACGTTCGCGGTGAGGGCGGTCTCGGCGCCCGAGAGCAACGCGGAGCCGACGGCCACGTGGGCCGAGGCGATGTCCGCGACGTGCACGAAGTCCCGCACGCAGGTGCCGTCGGGGGTGTCGTAGTCCTCCCCGAACACCCGGGGCGCCGAACGGGCGGTCAGCTGCTGGAAGACCATCGGCACCAGGTTGGCGGCGCCGCGGTCGGTGAGCTCGGGCGCGGCGGTGCCCGCGACGTTGAAGTACCGGAGCGAGGCGTGCCGCATGCCGGTGACGGCGGCGGCCTCGGCGACCATCCACTCACCGACCAGCTTCGTCGTCCCGTAGGGGTTCACCGGCGCGCAGGGCGTGGACTCGGTGACCAGGTCGACGTCGGGGGCGCCGTAGACGGCGGCACTGGAGGAGAAGACGAAGGCCTCGACCCCGTGCGCCTCCCCGGCCTCGAGCAGCCGGCGGAGGCCCTCCACGTTCTGCTCGTAGTAGTGCAGCGGCCGGGCCACGGACTCCCCGACCTGCTTCTTCGCCGCCAGGTGCACGACTCCGCGCACGCGGTGCGCGGCCATCGTGCGCCCGACGAGGTCGGTGTCCAGGGTGCTGCCCACCACCAGCGGCACCCCGGCCACGCGGGCGGCTTCCCCGGTCGAGAGGTCGTCGAGGACCACGACGTCGGCCCCGTCCGCGCACAGGGCCCGCACCACGTGGGCCCCGATGTAGCCGGCACCGCCCGTCACCAACCAGGTCATGGCCGCAGACCGTAGGCGACGCAGCTCGGTGGGTGACCCGACGCAGGCCGGTCGGCCTGGCTAGCGTGCGGGGCGTGTCGACCAGCCAGCACGCCGAGGAGCCAGCCGACGACGTCCCCGGGGAGAGGGCACCGGCACCTCCCGTCCGCCGCGAGCGGGCGCCCGACGACTCCGACGTCGGCTGGGGCGAGCGCCCCGACGAGCGCGACGAGGACCGCCGTTACCTGGAGGACCGCCCCCCGCACTGGGGCAGCGACTGACGGAGGCCCCCTCGCGGCCCGCCCGGCGGGCGGGGTGCGAGGAGGCCTCCGGCGCGGGTGCGGTCAGAGCTGGCCGGGCAGCACCGTGGTGCCGGGGCCGATCGGGTTCTCCTTCTGCGGCAGGTCCTGCTGGGAGCGGAGCAGGTCGCGGATCTCGACGAGCAGCTCGACCTGGGTCGGGCCGACGGGGCCGGCCTCCTCGCCGGACTTGCGGCGCTCGAGGAGCTTCTTCATCGGCAGGACGACGACGAAGTACACGACGGCCGCGGTCAGCGCGAAGGTGATCAGCTGGTTGACGAACGCCGCCCAGGTGAACTCCTGGCCGTCGACGACGAAGCTGCCACCGTCGACGCCACCGCCGCCGATGAGCCCGATGAGCGGCTCGAGGAAGGAGGTGGTGAAGGAGGTGACGACGGCGGTGAAGGCCGCGCCGATGACGACGGCGACCGCGAGGTCGACGATGTTGCCGCGGAGCAGGAAGTCCTTGAAGCCCTTGAGCATGGTGCGCACCTCAGTCGACGCAGGGTGACCGCCGGACCACGAGCGGTCCGGCCGGTCATGGCGGGCCGAGGGTAACGGTGAGTGTCGCATCGGTGGACGCCGCTGCGAGGTCGGCGGCGACGGGCCCGGGCACCGCGAGGACCAGCAGGCCCGAGCCGGTGTCGGACACCCCGGGAGCGGGGTCGGCGGGAGCACCGACCGCGAGGACCAGGGCGCCGGTGGCGACGACCTGCACCGGGACCCCGGGCCGTCCGGCGAGCACGTCGACCCGGTCGCCGGCCCGCAGCAGTGCGGCGACGCCGAGGTCGGCCAGGCGCACGGGGGCGGCCACCTGGCCGGCCGGCACCGCGGCCCAGAGCGCCGGGCCGACGAGCCGGACGTCGGTCACCGCCTCGCCCCGCCGGACCGGTGCGGCCAGCGTCCGCCCGACCAGCCCGTCCGGCGCCGCGGCCGAACCGGCAGCCGTCGTCCCGGCCGGCAGCTCGACAGCGGTCAGGTCACCGGCGGTGAGCACGGTGCCGGCGGGCAGGTCGGCCGAGGCGACCACGACGACGGTGACGGGTCCGACTGCGGCGGTCACGGTTGCCGGGGCCGGCGGACGCACGGCCAGCACCAGCGCGCCGCAGGCCAGCAGGGCGGCCGCCACCCGGCGCAGCAGGTGGGCCGGGTGGCGGGGACGGCGGGACCAGGGTGGGGGCACCGGGTGAGCCTCACCCGGTGCGGCCGGTCAGCCGGCGTCCGCGGGGGAGCTGTGGAGGACACCCCCGGGTGTGGACGACGGCCGGCGGACGGGCCGCCGGCCGTGCCTCAGGAGGAGGGCGTGCTGCTGCTGCTCGAGGACGAGCTGCTGGACGACCCGCTGGTCGAGGAGCTCGACGACGACTCCTTGCTCGGCGACGAGCTGCCGGAGGACTCCTTCGACCCCGACGACGAGGACTCCTTGGAGCCGCCGGACTCCTTGGACGCCGAGGAGGTGCTGGAGGTCTTCGAGCCCGACTCCCGGCTGTCGGTCCGGTAGAAGCCCGAGCCCTTGAAGACGACGCCGACCGACCCGTAGACCTTGCGCACCGGGGCGCCGCACTCGGGACAGACCGCGACCGCCGGGTCGGTGAACGACTGGACCACCTCGAACTCGTGCTTGGTCTCGGGGTTGGTGCAGGCGTACTGGTACGTGGGCACGGCGGTGTCACTCCTCGTCGGGCTGGGAGCCGGGCTGGCACTCCCACCCGGCGACTGCCAATCATGCGCCTCGGGGTGCGATGCGTCCACGACCGGTCGGCCACATCACGCCCGACGGGCAGCGGGCGGCCGGGATACCGTGCCGAGCGTGCCCTCTCCCTGGCTGGACGACCGGCAGCAGGAGACGTGGCGGGCGTGGCTGGCCGTCGCCGAACTGCTGCCGCGGTCGCTTGACGCCCAGCTGCAGCGTGACGCCGGCCTGACCCACGCCGCCTACGTGGTGCTGGCCATGCTCAGCGAGGCCCCCGGGCGCAGCCGGCGGATGAGCAGCCTGGCCCGGCAGGCCAACCAGTCCCAGAGCCGGTTGTCGCACACCGTGGCCCGGCTGGAGGACCGCGGCTGGGTCCGCCGCGAGCGCGCCGCCGACGACGGGCGGGGCAACGTCGCCGTCCTCACCGACGCCGGGTGGGACGTCGTCCGGCAGGTCGCGCCGGGGCACGTGCAGGCCGTCCGCGAGGGCCTGTTCGCCGCCCTGACCGAGGACCAGACCCGCCAGCTGCACGACGTGCTGGCCACCGTGCTGGAGCACCTGGATCCCGACGCCGGCCGGCGCACCGACGCCTGACCCCGGCCCGCCGTGGGGCGGACCGGGGCCGTGCGCCCGGCGGGGTCAGCGACCCAGGTGCCGGTAGCGCTGGGTCCGGCTGCGACGCCGCTCGACGTCGTCGCGGCCCAGCAGCCCGGCGAGCTCCTCGGCCAGCACCCGACCCAGCCGGCGGCAGAACTCGGTCGGCTCGTCGGCGGCGTCGGGCCGCTCTGGCACGACCCGGTCGACGATCCCGGCGCGCCAGAGGTCGGTGGCGCGCACGCCCTGGGCGGCGGCCATCTCCCCGGCGTGGTCGGTGTCGCGGTGCACGATCGCCGAGGCGCCCTCGGGGGGCAGCGGGCCCAGCCAGCCGTTGGCCGCGGCCAGCACCCGGTCGGCCGGCACCAGGGCCAGCGCGCCGCCGCCGGTGCCCTGGCCGAGCAGCACCGCCAGCGTCGGGGCCTGCAGCATCACCAGGTCGGCCAGGCAGCGGGCGATCTCGGCGGCCAGCCCGCCCTCCTCGGCCTCCACCGACAGCGCTGCGCCGGGGGTGTCGATGAGGGTGACCAGCGGCAGCCGCAGCTCGTCGGCCAGCCGCATCCCGCGCCGGGCCTCACGCAGCGCCGCCGGGCCCAGCGGCGCCGACAGCGACTGCCCGCGCCGGTCCTGCCCGAGGACGACGCAGGGCGCGCCGCCGAACCGGGCCAGGGCCAGCAGCAGCCCGGGGTCGGACTCCCCGGCCCCGGTGCCGTTGAGCGCGACGACGTCGGTGGCCGCGGTCCGCAGCAGCCGGCGGACGCCGGGCCGGTCGGTCCGCCGTGACGCGGTGACGACGTCCCACGCCGAGCGGCCGTCCTCCGGGTCGTCGGCGTCGGTGCCGTCGCCCTCGACCGGTCCCTCCACCTGGGCGCCGCGGTGCCAGGTGCCGCGGGCGGCGAGCACCCGCAGCGCCCGGTCGGCGACGTCGGCGATCTCCTCGGCCGGGACGACGGCGTCGATGAGGCCGCGCTCGGCCAGGTGCTCGGCGGTCTGCACGTCGGGCGGGAAGGGCTCGCCGTAAAGCGACTCGTAGACCCGCGGGCCGAGGAAGCCGATGGAGGCCCCGGGCTCGGCGATGGTCACGTGGCCCAGCGAGCCCCAGGAGGCCAGCACGCCGCCGAAGGTGGGGCTGCGCAGGTAGACCAGGTAGGGGAGCCCGGCCTCCTTGTGCCGGGCGATGGCGGCGGTGATGCCGATCATCTGCAGGAAGGCGACGGTGCCCTCCTGCATCCGGGTGCCGCCGGACACCGGGGCGGCCAGCAGCGGCAGGCCCTGCTCGGTGGCCCGCTCGACCGCGGCCATCAGCCGCTGCGCCGTCGCGACCCCGATGGAGCCGGCCAGGAAGCCGAACTCCCCGGCGACGACGGCGACCCGGCGCCCGCGCAGCAGGCCCTCCCCGGTGACGACGGCCTCGTCCTGCCCGGTCTTCTCCGCGGCGCGGGCCAGGTCACGGGCGTAGTCGTCGTCCACGGTGCGGGCCGGGACGGGGGTGTCCCAGCTCTTCCAGCTGCCCGGGTCCAGCACCAGGTCGCGCAGCGACCGGGCGTCCAGCCGCCGGGGCTTCGCCGGGGGCGGCGGGACGGCGGCGTCCAGGGCGCTCACGTGGCGTGCCCGTCCTCGACGTCGTCGCCCTCGGGCTGGGGGACGCCCTCGGTCGGCCCGGCCAGCCAGGCGCGGATCGCGTCGCCGTCGGCGCCCAGGACCGGGGGAGCGGTGTGCGTGCGGCGCGTGGTCTCGGTCTCGCCCTGGGCGGAGGGGGCGAAGAAGCGCAGCGGCGGCCCGGGCAGCTGCACGGTGCCGAGGGTCGGGTGGTCGACGTCCACGAGCAGGCCCTGGGACAGCGTCTGGTCCCAGCCGTAGACCTCGTCGATCGTGCGGACCTTGCCCGCCGGGACGCCGGCCGCCGACAGCCGGGCCAGCAGCGTCTCGGCGTCGATGTCGGCGAAGGCGGTCTCCAGCAGCTCGATGACCCGCTGCCGGTCGCCCACCCGCTCGGCGTTGGTGACCAGGCCGTCGGCCTCGGCGTCCAGGTCGAACTCGGCGCACAGCTTGCGCCACAGCGACTCGCTGCCGCAGGAGAGCTGGACGCTGCCGCCCTGGGCGCAGTGGAAGAGGCCGTAGGGGGCGATGGAGGGGTGGTGGTTGCCCTGGGCGTGGCCCACCTTGCCCGCCACCGTCCACGCGGTGCCCTGGAAGGCGTGCACGCCGACGACCGCGGCCAGCAGCGAGGTGCGCACGACCTGCCCGCGGCCCGTCTTCTCCCGCTCCAGCAGGGCGGCGAGCACGCCGTAGGCGCCGTACATGCCGGCCAGCAGGTCCCCGATCGGGACGCCGACCCGCTGCGGGTCCTCCGGTCCGGACCCGGTGAGCGACATCAGCCCGGCCTCGCCCTGGGCGATCTGGTCGTAGCCCGCGCGCCCGCCCTCGGGGCCGTCGTGGCCGAAGCCGCTGATCGCCAGGGTGACCAGCCGGGGGTTGAGCTCGGCGAGCACGTCGGTGCCGAAGCCCAGCCGGGCCAGGGTGCCGGGCCGGAAGTTCTCCAGCAGCACGTCGGCCCGGCGCAGCAGCTCGGTCAGCGTCGCCTTGTCCGCCTCGTCCTTGAGGTCGAGGGTGATCGACTCCTTGTTCTTGTTCGTCGACAGGAAGTACGTCGACTCCCGCGCGGCGCCCTCGGGCTCCATGAAGGGCGGGCCCCAGCCGCGGGTGTCGTCCCCGCTGCCGGGGTTCTCCACCTTGAGCACGCGGGCGCCGAGGTCGCCGAGCATCATCCCGGCGTGCGGGCCGGCGAGGGCCCGGGTGAGGTCGACGACGAGCACGCCGTCGAGGGGTCCTGCGCTCATGTTCTCTCCTGTCTGCGGGGTGGGTCAGAGCCAGCCGGGGACGACGAAGACCAGCCAGGCCACCAGCGGCCCGACCACCACGACGACGCCGGAGTAGGCGAGCATCTGCTTGTAGAAGCGGTCCCGGTCGACGTCCTGGGCGTTGGCCAGGACGAGTGCGCCGTTGGTGGAGAACGGGCTGACGTCGACGATCGTGGAGGCGATGGCCAGTGCCACGACGACGCCGACGGCGCCGATCTGGCCGGCCATCAGGAAGGGCACGGCCAGGGAGATGGCGACGCCGATGATGGCGGTGGAGCTGGCGAAGGCGCTGACCACGGCGCCGATGTAGGCCAGCAGCAGGGCCACGACGAGCGGGGCGCCGATCGAGGTGACGCTCTCACCGACGTAGGCGATGGTGCCGGCCTCCTGCAGCACGTAGACGAAGCTCAGCACGCCGGCGATGAGCAGCACGGTGGACCAGCTGATCTGCATGACCGCGCCCTTGTGCCGGGCGGCGGAGAACAGCGCCAGCACGGTGGCGATGGTGATCGAGACGAAGCCGATGTCCAGGTCGAAGACCAGCGCCAGGACGGCGAGGGCGACCAGGCCGACCAGGGTCAGCACCTGCTCGACGGTGACCCGGCCGGTCGCCGTCCGCTCGCTGGTGTCCACCGAGGACCCGGCCGAGGTGCCGTGCCCGCTGATCACCGGGTCGCCGGCGCTGCCGTCGGGGGCGGTGGTCTCCTCGGCGGGGAGCTCGTCGGTGACCTTGCGGCCGATCAGCTGCCGCCCGCCGAAGACGACGAACAGGACCGCCGCGATGGCCAGGTTGAAGAACAGGCTGGCCAGGAAGACGGTGATCGGGGAGGAGGGCAGGTCGTTGTCGGCGACGATGTTGTTGACCGTCACGCCGTAGACGCTGATCGGGGAGAACCCGCCGCCCTGCGCGCCGTGGACGACCATCATGCCCATCAGCAGCGGGTTGATCCGGTACTTCGCGGCGAAGCCCAGCGCGATCGGGGCGATGATCGCCACCGCCGCGGGGGACAGCGCGCCGATCGCGGTGAGCACCGCGGTGACCGCGAACATGATCCACGGGATGAAGGCGACCCGGCCGGCCACGAGCTTCACCGCCCCGCGGACCAGCAGGTCCACGGTGCCGTTGTTCTGGGCGATCGCGAAGAGGTAGGTGACCCCGATCAGGGTCAGCACCAGCTCCCCGGGGAACCCGGCCAGGATGTCGTCGGTGGTCATCCCGACGGCGAGGGTGCCGACCAGGAAGGCGGCCACGAACGCGAGGGCGCCCATGTTGATGGGCAGGAAGGTGGCGATCGCGAAGATCGCCACCAGCGCGAGGATCGAGATGATCTCGGGTGACACGGTCGGCTCCCACGTCGTCGGAGGGCGGTGCTGGATGGCTGTGTGCCGGGTGGCTGTGTGCCGGCTGTGATCGTGCTCGTGCTCGGGCCGGCGAGCACCTCGGACGAGGCGGCTCAGTGTCTCAGTGGCCTAGCCTCTCGACCACGAGGCTACTGTGTCAACCGTCACGCTGGATCGGCACGGGAGGTGCGGTGAGCAGCAGTCCCGCCCCGTTGCGGCGCAACCGGCTCTACGAGCAGGTGGTGCGCGAGCTGCTGACCTGGGCGTCCGCCGCCGGGCTGGGTCCCGGCGACCGGCTGCCGGCCGAACGCGAGCTGGCCGCCTCGCTGGGGGTCAGTCGCGCCACGCTGGCCCAGGCGCTCGTCGCCCTGGAGGTGACCGGGGTGGTCGCCGTCCGGCACGGCGACGGCACGGTGCTGCTCCTCCCGCCGCGGACCGAGTCGGTGCTGGCCGCGCTGAACGCCCGCCGTGAGGACCTCGGTGACGTCATCGAGGCCCGGGAGGCCCTGGAGGTCCGGCTCGCCGCGCTGGCCGCCCGCCGGCGCACGGCGGCCGACCTCGGCGAGATCGACGCGGCCCTGGCGGCGATGACCGCCGACGTCGACACCGGCGGCCGCGGGGTCGACGGCGACGAGCGGTTCCACGCCGCCGTCACCGCGGCCGGGCACTCGGCGCTGCTGGCCCGGTTCATGGCCGAGATCAGCGACCGGGTCCGCGAGAGCCGGATCGAGTCCCTGGCCCAGGAGGGCCGCCCGCACCGGTCGCTGGACGGGCACCGGGCGATCGCCGAGGCGGTCCGCGCCGGTGACGAGCAGGCTGCGGCGGCCGCGATGGCCGCGCACATCCGGATGGTCTCCGACGTCCCGCTGCTGGGCGGCGGTCAGCCCGGCAGCTGACGCCAGCCCGACGACGGGGTCACCACGGCGGTCAGCCGGACGTCGTGCGGCCCGCCCGGCACCGCGGGCAGCAGCTCCTCGTCGAAGACCACGCCGACCAGCACGGCGTCGGGACGGGCGTGGGTCAGGGCCCGGTCGTAGAACCCGCCGCCGCGGCCCAGTCGCGTGCCGTCGGCGCCCACCGCCAGCGCCGGGACGACGACGACGTCCGCCCCGCCGAGCGCTCCGGCGGGGAGCCGGGGCCCGACCGGTTCGAGCAGGCCGAACCGGCCGGCCGCCAGCCCGGCCCCCGACCAGGCCCAGCCCAGCGTCGCGCCCCGGTCGGGCACCACGGGCAGCAGGACCCGCCGGCCGAGCGCACCGAGCAGCTCGCCGTGTCCCGGTTCCTCGGCGGTGGGCACGTACCCCGCGACCACGACGCCGTCGACCAGTCGGGTGCCGAGGTGCGCGGCGACCGCCCGGGCCGCCGCGACCCGCCCCGCGGGTGTGCGGTCGGCACGTCCGGTGAGGAGCCGGGCGCGCAGTGACACCTTCGCGCTCACCACGTCGGGGGAGTCGGCCACGACCGGAGGCTAGCTAGGGTCGTGTCATGTCGAGCCCGACCCCTCGTCCCGCCCGCAAGGCAGTCATCCCGGTCGCCGGGATGGGCACCCGGTTCCTGCCGGCCACCAAGGCCGTGCCCAAGGAGCTGCTGCCCGTCGTCGACCGGCCGGCGCTGCAGTACATCGTCGAGGAGGCGGCCCGGGCCGGGCTCGGCGAGGTGCTCATGGTGACCGGCCGCAACAAGGCCGCCATCGAGGACTTCTTCGACCGCGCGCCCGAACTCGAGGCCGCGCTGGAGAAGAAGGGCGACCAGTCCCGGCTGGACGCCGTGCACGAGTCCACCGACGTGGCGCAGGTGCACTTCGTCCGCCAGGGCGAGGCCAAGGGCCTGGGCCACGCGGTCCTGCAGGCCGCCGCCTTCGTCGGTGACGAGCCCTTCGCGGTGCTGCTGGGCGACGACCTCATCGACGCCCGCGACCTGCTGCTGGAGCAGATGCTGGCCGTCCAGGCCGAGCACGGCGGCTGCGTCATCGCACTGCTGGACGTGGGCGCGGAGAACATCGACAAGTACGGTGCCGTCGCCATCGAGGACGCGCCGCAGACCCCCGCCGGTGACGGCGACGCCGTCGTCCGGATCACCGGCATGGTCGAGAAGCCCCCGAGGGAGGAGGCGCCCTCCTCCCTGGCGATCATCGGCCGCTACGTGCTGGCCCCCGAGGTCTTCGACGCCATCCGGGCCACCCCGCCCGGCCGCGGCGGGGAGATCCAGCTGACCGACGCCCTCCTGGCCCTCGTCGAGCAGGGCGTCCCGGTGCACGGCGTGGTGTTCTCCGGCCGCCGCTACGACACCGGGGACAAGCTGGACTACCTCAAGGCCGTCGTCCGGTTGGCCGTCGAGCGCGACGACCTGGGCCCGGCCCTGCGCCCGTGGTTGCGTGACTTCGTCGCCGACCTGCCCGCCGAGGGCGCGTCGCCGGCCTGACCGGGCGCCCGAGGGGGCACCATCGGTCACCGGTGCGGTCGGTCAGGACCCACCCCGCGCACGGACGACGTCGCGGCGACGCAGGCCCAGGAGCTCGCAGACGGTGGTGGGGATGACCGAGGACAAGTCACGCGGGTGGTTCCGGGGGTCCCGGGACACCACCCAGATCGACCTCGGCACCGGGGCGCCGGTCGGCGTCCAGCCCACCCAGCAGATCGGCGGCGTCCGGGGCCCGGCGACGACGCCGGCCCCGGCGCAGCACACCGTGCAGGTCGACCGGGACGTCGCCGTCCCGGCGCCCGCGGTGTCCTCCGGGGACCGTGACCCCGACCCGGCCGCGGACACCGGTGAGTTCGCCGCGGACCCGGGTCGGGTGCGCACCGTCGAGCAGCACCTGGACCTCATCCTCGCCGCGGCACCGACCCCGGACCCCATCGAGCTGGCCGTGCTCGACGCGCAGGGCCTGCTCTGCGCCGAGCACGTGGTCAGCAGCCGGGACCTGCCCGCCTTCGACCAGGCCGGTCTGGACGGCTACGCCGCCCGCGCCATCGACGTCCACGGTGCCTCCTTCGAGCAGCCGGTCACCCTGGCCGTGGTGGGGGAGTCCGTGGCCGGGGCCGCCGCGCCGACGTCCATCGGGCCGGGATTGACCCAGAAGGTCGCCGCCGGCGCGATGCTGCCGACCGGGGCCGACGTCGTCGTGCCCGCGGTCTGGACCGACCAGGGCGCGGCCCGGGTCGCCGTGCAGGCCGAGCTCGCGCCGGGCAGCTACGTCCGCCGCACCGGGGACGACGTCGCGGTCGGCGACACCGCCGTCGGTGTGGGCACCCCCATCGGCCCCGCCCAGATCGCCCTGCTGGCCGCCGTCGGCCGCGAGCGCGTGCTGGTGCGCCCCCGCCCCCGCGTCGCCGTGCTGTGCGCCGGCAGCGAGCTGGTCGACGTGGGCACCACGCCGGTCCCCGGCCAGGTCGTCGACGTCAACAGCTACGCCCTCGCCGCGGCCGCGCGCGACGCCGGCGCGGAGGCCTACCGCTCGGGCATCGTGCCGGCCGACCGGCGCCGGCTGGTGGAGCTGCTGGAGAGCCAGTTGCTGCGCAGCGACGTCGTCCTCATCGCCGGCACGTTCGCCGGGGGCGGGTTCGACCTGGTGCAGGAGGCGCTGGCCGAGCTGGGGCACGTCGAGTTCACCCAGGTCGCCATGCACCCCGGTCCGGTGCAGGCCTTCGGTCGGCTGGGTCGTGACGGCGTGCCGGTCATCTGCGTGCCCGGCGAGCCGGTGGCCGCGTTGGTCGCCTTCGAGGTCTTCGTCCGCCCGGCGATCCGGCTGATGCTGGGCAAGCGCCAGCTCTTCCGGCGCACCGTGCAGGCCGTGTCGGCCCAGCAGCTGCTCTCGCCCTTCGGCTACCGGCAGTACCTGCACGGCCAGGTCATGCGCCACCCCGACGGCGGGTACGTCGTCGAGCCCGTCGGTGGCGGGGACAGCGGCAGCGACGCGGTGCTGGCCCGGATGGCCCGGTCCAACTGCCTGATCGTGGTGGACGAGGACGTCACCGAGGTGTCTCCCGGCGGACTGGTGACGGTCATGCCGATGCTGCTGGGCGGCTGAGCCATCGGCGCGCTCTTCGGGGACCCGGTGCTGCACCCGGGGTGGCCCGCGGAGCTGGGTCACGGTGACGTCGAGCTGCACCCGCTGCGTCGCTCGGACGCCGACGCCTGGTCCCGGCTGCGCCGGGAGAACGAGGCCTGGCTGAGCCCCTGGGAGCCCTCCGCGCCGGCCGGGTGGGCGCAACGGCACACCCCGGCGGTGTACCGGGCCATGCGCCGGGCCGCCGGGCGCCGGGCCCGGCTGGGCAGCTCGCTGCCCTTCGCGATCCGGCACCGGGGCCGGCTGGTCGGTCAGGTGACGGTGGACAACGTGGTCCGCGGTGCGCTGCGGTCGGGTCACCTGGGTTACTGGATCGACCGCGCGGCGGCCGGCCAGGGCGTGGCGTCGCTGGCGGTGGCCCTGGTCTGCGACCACGCGTTCGGACCCGCCGGGCTGCACCGGCTGCAGGCCGACGTGCGACCGGAGAACGGGCCCAGCAGGCGGCTCGTGCAGCGCCTGGGGTTCACCGAGGAGGGCCTCCTCCGGTCCTACCTGGACATCGACGGCGCCTGGCGGGACCACCTGGCCCACGCCCTGCTCGCCGACGACCACCCGCACGGCGTGCTGGCCCACTGGCAGCGGTCCGCCCCGGCCTGACCGGGCCCGCACGACCCCTGCGACACGCCGGGAGGGACGACACGCCGTCGACACCCGACACGACACGACGAGAACGCGGTGCGCCTCCCTCGTCCGGGGGAGCGGGGGCCCTAACGTGCGTCCCGAGTGACCCGTGTGACTCGTGTGGCGCCAGGGATCGGCGCCGCACACACGGGTGCCAAGGACGGATGCGGGGTGGTTCGCGATGGGTTCGGGTGTTCTGCTGGCCGCTCTGGTCGTGCTGTGGTTCGTGGTGCTGGTGCCGATGGTGGTCACCCGCGGCGACGCAGCACCGGCCCGGGCCGGAGCGACGGGAGCGGGTCGGACGCTCCAGCGCCGACGTGTCGTCGACCCGGTCGTCCACGCCGACACCGAGCGTGTCGCCATCGACCGGTCCGCCCTGCGCAGCAGTGGTGAGCTGCAGGTCGACGTGCACGCCGTCCGGCGTCGCACGCTGGCCGGGCTGGCCGCGCTGGCGCTGCTGACCCTGGTCGGCGCGATCGCCTACCGCTCGTGGCTCTGGGCACCCCAGGTGCTGCTCGACCTCGCGGTCGTCGGCTACGTGATGGTCATCCGTGCCGCGGCTCAGCGGGAGCGGCGCACCGCCGTCCGCCGTCAGGCCCGGGTCGCCGCCCGCCCGCCGGTGCAGCGTCCCGCCGCCCGCCCGGCCCAGCGTCCGGCCGCCCAGCGTCCGGCCGCCCAGCGTCCGGCGGCCGCCCCGGCTCCCGTGGCCGTCCCCGTCCCCGTCCCCGTCCCCGTCGCCGCCCCGGCCGCAGCGCAGTGGGCCCCCCAGCCCAGCCTGCCGCTGGCCCCCGTGCACCCGATCCGCCCCGCCCGGGTGGTGGCGGCCCGCACCCCGGTCGCCGCCGGTTGGCAGCAGGGCGCCGTCGTCGGGCTGGACGACGAGGAGCTCGGCTTCGCCGACATCGACGTCTACCGGCCGCGCACCGCGACCGGCTGACCCGCACCCCGACACACGCGGGACCCCCTGCGAGTCCGGCGCCGGTGGACGGTAGAGTCACCGGGGCAAGGGGCTGTGGCGCAGTCCGGTAGCGCACCTCGTTCGCATCGAGGGGGTCAGGGGTTCAATTCCCCTCAGCTCCACCCCTGCAGCACAGTCAGGCCGGGCCCACCAGGGCCCGGCCTGACTGCTGTCAGGAGGGTCGACGGAAGTCCGCGGGCCGCTTCTCGGCGAATGCCCGGATGCCCTCGACGCCCTCCGGGTCGGCGGCGGACTCCACGATCAGCCGCGCCTCCTCGTCGAGCTGGTGGTCCAGGGTCGTGGTCGCCGCGCGCCGGACCAGCGCCCGGGTGCGCACCATCGCCCGCACCGGCCCGGCCGCCACCTGGTGGGCCAGTGCCGTGGCCGCGGCGGTGAGCTCGGCGTCGTCCACCAGGCGGCCGACCAGGCCGAACAGGTGCGCATCGGCGGCGGTGAGCGTGCCGTTGGTCAGCATCAGGTCCAGTGCCCGCGGCGCGCCCAGGGTGCGGGCCAGTGCCCAGGAGCTGCCGCCGTCCGGGGACAGGCCCAGCGCGCCGTAGGCGGGACGGAACTTCGTCGACCGCGCGGCGACCACCAGGTCGCAGGCCCCCACCAGGCCGACACCCGCACCGGCGACGGCGCCCTGCACCCCGGCCACCACCGGCACCGGGCAGCTGATCACGGCCCGGACGACGTCGTGCCAGCGTTGCGCGAGCGTCCCGATGAAGCCGGCCGTGTCCGCACTGGCCGCCATGCCCCGCACGTCGCCGCCCACGCAGAACCGCGGGCCCGTCCCGAGCAGCAGCACCGTCCGGGTCTCGGCAGGCCGGTCGGCGAAGGCGTGGACCAGGGCGTCGGCCAGGGCCAGGTCGATCGCGTTGCCCGCCTCGGGCCGGTCCAGGACCACCCGCCACACGTCGCCGTCCACCGCCGTGTCGACCCGTCGCGTCGTCGCGCTGCTCGTCATGGCCCGACCGTAGGGCCGCGGGCAGCACGACGCCCCCGGTCCGCGGGGACCGGGGGCGTCGGGCCGCTGCTCAGCTGTGACGGCGGGCCAGTTCGGGCTCGACCTCCCCGTCGATGGCGGCGGGGCGCCGCCGAACTCGTCGGCCACCTCACCGGCGACGTCCGCGGGGCTGCCGTGCTCGCTGGCCGGGTGGCCGTCCTCGTCCATCCCGGCGTCGGCCGCAGCCAGCATCCGGTGCCCGGTCGAGAGCACCGCGACCCCGGCCAGCACCGCGACGGCGGCGACGTAGAAGGGCACGTGCACGTCGAAGGCCTCGACGAGCTTGCCGGCGGCGAAGGGTGCCAGGCCGCCGCCCAGGAACCGGACGAAGCCGTAGGCGGCCGAGGCCACCGGCCGCTCGACCGGGCTGACCAGCATGACCGCCTGGGTGGTCAGGGTGTTGTTGATGCCGATGAACGCCCCCGCGACGACCACACAGGTGATCAGCGCCCACTTCGTGTCGGTGAACAGGGCGATCAGCAGCAGGTCGACGGCGAACAGGCCGAGTGCGCCGTAGAGGCTGCGGGCGGTGCCGAAGCGGGCCTGCAGGCGCGGGGCGCCGACGACGGAGAAGAAGGCGACCAGCAGGCCCCAGCCGAAGAACACGAAGCCGAGCTGGATCGCCGACAGCTCCATCGGGAAGGGGGCGTAACCCAGCATGGTGAAGAAGCCCCAGTTGTAGAGCAGGGCGGTGACGGCCATGATCAGCAGCCCGCGGTGCCGCAGCGCCTTGAGCGGGGCTGACAGCGGGGTCTTGTGCGTCGGCGTGGGGGTCTTCTCCAGCAGGACGACGGTCGCCAGCAGCGCGATGGCCATCAGCACGGCGACGCCGAAGAACGGGCCGCGCCAGCTGATGCTGCCCAGCAGGCCGCCGACCAGCGGACCGGCCGCGATGCCCAGGCCCAGGGCCGCCTCGTAGAGCACGATCGCGCCGGCGAACCCGCCCGAGGCGCTGGCCACGATGACCGCCAACGAGGTGGCGATGAACAGCGCGTTGCCCAGGCCCCAGCCGGCCCGGAACCCGACGATGCCGCCGATGGAGTCGCTGAGGCCGGCCAGGGCGGAGAACACCACGATGACCGCCAGTCCGGTGACCAGGGTCTGCTTGGCCCCGATCCGGCTGGACACCCAGTTCGTGCCCAGCATCGCGACGGCGGTGACCACCAGGTAGCTGGTGAACAGCAGCGTCACCTGGCTCTCGCTGGCGCCCAGCTGGGTCTTCAGCGAGGGCAGGATCGGGTCGACGAGCCCGATCCCCATGAAGCTGACGACGCAGGCGAAGGCGACCGCGTACACCGCCTTGGGCTGTCCGCGCATGCTGCTGGAGTGCGCGCTGGACGGGGTCGTGCTGGTCACCGGGTACCTCCGGGAGTGGGTGGGGAGCAGGGGGTGGGTCGGCACGCGGGCACGCCGGCCAGGCGGGCCAGGGCGGGCAGTGCCGCGGCGAGCGCGGCGACGTCGTCGTCCGTGAGGTCGGCGAGGGGCCCGGCCAGCCGGGCCGCCCGCTCGGTGCGGCGGCGGTCGAGGAGCTCGGCACCGGCCTCGGTCAGGCTGAGGACGACGACCCGGCCGTCGGTCGGGTCGCCGGCGCGCGCCACGAGGCCCTGACCGGTCAGCCGGGCGATCAGCGCGGTCATCGAGGGCTGGCTGACGCCCTCGGTGACGGCCAGCTCGGTGAGCCGGGCGGGTCCGGACCGCTGGAGCGTGGCCAGGGTCGCGGCGGCGGTGAGGCTGAGCTCCGTCCGGGTGCTGGTCAGCTGCCGCAGTCCGACGACGACGTCGTCCAGCTGCGCTGCGAGCTCGGCCCGGTCGACGTCCACATGTCAGTTGTACAACGCAACTATAAGAGATGCCACCGTGCCCCCCACGACGCGCTCCGCACGCCGCGGGCCCCTACACGGGGATCAAAACCAGGAGGGGAACCACATGCGCTGGAGCCACTCGGCGTAGGAGAGGGGCTGGCCGACGAGCACCGGGTAGAAGAAGACGAACGTCATCGCCACGACCGCCACGTAGAGGCTGACCGCGGCCAGGCCCAGCCGGCGGCGGGCGAGGGTGGCGCGGACGGGGCCCAGCACGTCCTGCAGGGCGAGGGTCACCGCGAGCACGAAGAACGGCAGCACCGGCGCCATGTAGAAGATGAACATGGTCCGCTCCAGGTTGACGAACCACGTCCCCCAACCGGCCGCGATGGCGACGACGACGACGAGCGCGGCCGGGTCCCGACGGGCCACCAGCCGCCAGCCCAGCCACAGCACCGCCGGGGCGAAGACCAGCCAGAGCGTCGGGGTGCCGACCATCAGGATGTAGCGGACCACCTGGTCGCCGGTGGAGTCGGTGAGGCCCTGCGGGTTCCACAGCAGGATCGGGCGACCGTCGACCAGCCAGGACCAGGGCCCGGACTCCCAGGGGTGCGGCGTGGACAGGCCGTTGTGGAAGGACAACCACTCCTCGTGCATGTGCCACAGCGACCGCAGCGCGCCGGGGACGAACGGGAACGCCGTGTCCGGGTTCTGGTCGGCCCAGTGCCGGCCCTGGGAGCTCTCGCCCAGGAACCAGCCGGTGAAGCTGGCCAGGTAGGTGAGGACCGGGAGCACGGCCAGCGCCCACACCGCACCGGGCAGGCCGCGCCGCAGCACCGTGCGGGTCGGGCTGGGCACCCCGGCCTCGCGCCACGCCGCCCGGTCCCAGAACAGGCTCAGGACGGCGAAGAAGGCCAGGAAGTAGACCCCCGACCACTTCACCGACGCGGCGCAGCCGAACAGCACGCCCGCCGCGATCCGCCAGCCCCGCGGACCCAGCGCGAACCCGGTGGCCGCGCCCGTCAGGCCGGCGGTGCGTTCCCGGACCCGCTGGCGCACCCGGTCCCGGTCCACCACCAGGCACGCCACGGCGCTGACCACGAACACCTGCAGGAAGACGTCGAGCAGCCCGATCCGGCCCAGGGTGAAGGAGAAGCCGTCCAGCGCCATCAGCAGCCCGGCGACCAGGCCCAGCAGCGTCGAACCGGTCAGCCGGCGGGCCAGCCGGGTCAGCACGACGACGGCGACCGTGCCCGCCACCAGCGACGGGAACCGCCACCCGAAGCCGTCGTAGCCGAAGACCCTGATCCCGCTCGCGATCAGCCACTTGCCCAGCGGCGGGTGCACGATGAACGTGTAGCCGCGGTTGTACTCGTAGCCCCACTCGAGCATCTCGTTCGCCTCGGGCGGGTAGTACGCCTCGTCGAAGAGCAGGTCCCCCGGGTAGCTGAGGTCCCACAGCCGGCTGACGAACGTCGCGATGCCCAGCACCGCGGCCAGCACCCAGGACAGCACCCGGTCGGTGGGCAGCGCCGGGGTGAGCTGCCGCGCCGGCCGGCGCGGGCGGCGGCGGGGGACCGGCGGCGCCGCCTCGTCGTCCACCCGCTCGGGGGCCAGCAGCGCCATGGCCTGGAGGGTAGGCGGCGGGTCCGACGGCCCCGGCGTGACAGGCTCGGGGGGTGGCGGGACGACTGGTGCTGGGTGGTGCGCCGCTGGGGCAACCCGGCGACGTCGGACCGCGACTGCGTGCGGTGATGGCCGAGGCCGACGTGCTGGCCTGCGAGGACACCCGCCGGCTGCACCGGCTGGCCCAGGACCTCGAGGTCACCTTCACCGGCCGCGTCGTCACCTTCCACGAGAACGTCGAGGCCTCCCGGCTGCCCGGCCTGGTCGCCGCCATGCAGGCCGGCCAGACCGTCCTGCTGCTCACCGACGCCGGCATGCCCTCGGTCTCCGACCCCGGCTACACCCTGGTGCGGGCGGCGGTGGAGGCCGGCGTCCTGGTGACGTCGGTGCCCGGTCCCTCCGCCGTCACCACTGCGCTGGCGGTGTCCGGACTGCCCTGCGACCGGTTCACCTTCGAGGGCTTCCTGCCCCGCCGCGGCCGGCAGACCGCCTTCACCGCGCTGGCCGCCGAGCCCCGCACGATGGTCTTCTTCGAGTCCCCCCACCGGCTCGCCGACGCCCTCGCCGACGCCGCCGCCGTGCTGGGCGAGGACCGCCCCGCCGTCGTCTGCCGGGAGCTGACCAAGACCCACGAGGAGGTCGTCCGCGGCACCCTGGGCTCGCTGGCCACCTGGGCGCAGGGCGGCGTCCGCGGCGAGATCACCCTCGTCGTCGCCGGCGCCCCCGCCGGGCCCGCGGACCTCAGCCCCGCCGAGCTCGCCGCCGAGGTCGCCCGCGAGGAAGCCGCCGGCGAGACCCGCAAGGACGCCATCCGCAACGTCGTCACCCGCACCGGGCTCCCCAAGCGCGTCGTCTTCGACGCCGTCGTCGCCGCCAAGCCCCCCACCCCCTGACCCGGCAAAGGAAGCTCTGCACCCCCTTCCGGGCTCGATCGGGGGTGCAGAGCTTCCTTTGCCGAGCGGATCCTCAGCTGGCGCGCAGCTGACGGACGCGGACCTGGTAGACGGCCAGGACCTTGGCGCGCACGGCCTCCGGGTCGCGCAGGACCTCCGCGTAGGTGAAGCGGAGCACCAACCAGCCGAGCGCGGCCAGGACCGCATCTCGGGCCAGGTCCTCGCGACGTTGCTGCGGTGAGGTGTGGAAGGCGGCGCCGTCCAGTTCGACGGCGAGCATGGCGTCCTCCCACGCCCGATCGAGGCGCCGGGTGACGCCGTCGGGACAACGGACGGCGAACTGGCCGACGCTGCGGGGCAGGGACCGGTGCCGGAAGACGGACAGGACGCCCATCGCCTCCAGCTCGCTCTGCACGCCGTCAGCGATGAGGCCGATGGTCTCGGCGAGCTGGCGGTGGCCCCCGACGTTGGGTCGCCGCGCCAGGGCCCGGACCAGCAGGTCGGGGTCCACGCCAGTGCGCCGGACGGCGTCGACCGTCGTCGGCCTGCGGACCGCCGGGGTGAGCAGCGGCCAGGCGGCGACGAGGCTGTCGGCCAGGGTCGTCACCGGCAGTCCCCGGACGAGCTGGCGGTCGTCCTCGCCGAACCGGCTGCGGCGGTGCACGCGGAGGGTGGGCGCTCCGGCATGGCGCCGCTCTTGTGCGATCGTGACGTGCACCGGTCCGTCGCCGTCGACGGCTCCGTGCACGGCCAGTGCGGTGGTGTGGCTGAGCACGACGTCACCGCCGACGCACATCAGCGCGGCGCGTAGCCGCCGGTCCCCGGCCGCGGGGTTGCCGCGGGCGGTGTAGACGTGCGGGAAGACCCGCCGCAGCCGGCCGCTCTCCACGTGGTTGTCGACGATGCTCCGGGGTGCCACGCGCAGCAGCTCCTGGCGAGTGGCGAGGCCGCCTCGGCGGACGAGCAGCGCGTCGATTGCGCGGTGGGAGGCGTCGGGCAGCACCAGCTGATGGTCGTGTCGTCGCGGCACCCGTGACCGGCCCGGCGGACATCTGTGGACAACCTCGCGGCGCCTCCATCAGCACCTCGGCAAAGGAAGCTCTACACCCCCTCAACGCCTGATGAGGGGGTGTAGAGCTTCCTATGCCCCTGGGGGCGGCGGGGTCAGAGCCAGCCGCTGCGCTTGAAGCCGCGCCAGAGGAGGGTGCAGGCCACCAGCATCACGATCAGCACCAGCGGGTAGCCGAAGGTCCAGTGCAGCTCGGGCATGTGGTCGAAGTTCATGCCGTAGACGCCGGCGATGGCGGTGGGGACGGCGATGATGCCGGCCCAGGCGGAGATCTTGCGCATGTCCTCGTTGTCCGACAGCGAGGTGCGGGCCAGGGAGGCCTGCAGGATCGAGGACAGCAGCTCGTCCAGCGAGGAGATCTGGTCGCGGACCCGGATGGTGTGGTCCTGGACGTCGCGAAAGTAGGAGCGCATCTCGTCCGGCACGATCTCCACCTGCCGTTCGGACAGCGCGTGCAGCGGCAGGTCCAGCGGGGTGACGGCGCGGCGCAGCTGCATCAGCTCGCGCTTGAGCTGGTAGAGCCGCGGGATGTCGTCGGTGCGCTGCGGGGAGAACACCGAGGCCTCGAGCTCGTCGACGTCCTCCTCGACGTCGGCGGCGACCTCCACGTAGTGGTCCACGACGAGGTCGGCGACGGCGTAGAGGACCGCGGACGGGCCGTGGCAGAGCAGGTCGGGCTGCTCCTCCAGCCGGTGCCGGAGCTCGGCGAGCCCGCCGTGCTGCCCGTGCCGGACGGTGATCACGTAGCAGGCGCCCAGGAAGACCATCACCTCGCCGGTGTCCACGACCTCGCTGGTGGAGGTCAGCTGCTCGTGCTCCACGTAGGAGGCGGTCTTGAGCACCATGAACAGGGCGTCGTCGTAGCGGTCCAGCTTGGGCCGCTGGTGGGCGTAGACGGCGTCCTCGACGGCGAGCGGGTGCAGCCCGTACTCGGCGGCGATCGACTCGAACTCGGCCTCGGAGGGCTCGTGGAGCCCCAGCCAGACGAAGCCCTCCCGTTCCCGGGCGACGCGCAGGGCGTCCCGGGGCTCGACGTCGGGCACCCGGTGCCCGCCGACGTAGACCCCGCAGCCCACGACCGGGTCGCCGTCGGGGCGTCGGGGGGCGTCGTGCAGGGGGAGTCCGGCCGGTCGGGGGGTGTGCCGGGGGCGCGGCCGGGGAGCCCGCGAGTCGGTGCTGGTCATGTCTCTCCTCCGCGGCACGGTCGAGCGAGAGCGTAGGCGTGCGGGCCGGGGTGACGCGTGGCACGCTCCGCACACCACACGTGATCAACAAGCAGGGCAGGGGGAACGCACATGGCCGTCGCCAACGGCAGGCGGGTCAAGAGCGTCGAGGACTCCATCAGCGACACCGAGGAGCCCGAACACCAGCTCAAGAAGAACCTGTCCGGCCTGGACCTCACGGTCTTCGGGGTCGGCGTCATCATCGGCACGGGCATCTTCGTGCTCACCGGGGAGGTCGCCCAGACGACCACCGGTCCGGCCGTCGCCATCTCCTTCGTCATCGCCGGCATCGTCTGCGGGCTGGCCGCGCTCTGCTACGCCGAGTTCGCCTCGACCGTCCCGGTGGCCGGCTCCGCGTACACGTTCTCCTACGCCACGTTCGGTGAGCTGATCGCCTGGATCATCGGCTGGGACCTGGTCCTGGAGCTGGCCCTGGGTGCTGCCACCGTGAGCGTGGGCTGGTCGGGCTACCTCAACCAGCTGCTCAGCGACATCGGCATCGGGCTGCCCGAGTCCATCGCCGGGGAGACCGCCAGCTTCAACATCCCGGCCATGTTCATCGCCCTGCTGATGACCGGCGTGCTCATCCTGGGCATCAAGCTGTCCTCGCGGATCACCTCGATCATCGTGGCGATCAAGGTCGTCATCGTGCTGCTGGTCATCGTGGTCGGCGTCTTCTACGTCAAGGCCGCGAACTACACGCCCTTCATCCCGCCGTCGGAGCCCGCCGAGGGCGGTGGCTCGGGGCTCACCCAGCCCTTCATCCAGCTGCTCACCGGGTTCGCCCCGGCCAGCTTCGGGGTCGAGGGCGTCATCGCCGGTGCCGCGATCGTCTTCTTCGCCTTCATCGGCTTCGACATCGTCGCCACCGCCGCCGAGGAGACCAAGGACCCGGCCAAGGACCTGCCGCGCGGGATCTTCGGCTCGCTCGCCGTCTGCACCCTGCTCTACGTCCTGGTCAGCCTGGTCGTCGTCGGCATGCAGAACTACACCGAGCTGAACGCCTCCGCGCCGCTGGCCGGGGCGTTCTCCAGCGTCGGGCTGCCGTTCTTCTCCGGCATCATCTCGGTGGGCGCCCTGGCGGGCCTCACCAGCGTCGTGATGATCCTGATGCTCGGGCAGTCCCGGGTGCTGTTCGCGATGAGCCGGGACCACCTGCTGCCCCCGGGGCTGGCCAAGGTGCACCCCACCTACGGCACGCCGTACCGGATCACCCTGATCACCGGGGTCGTCGTGGCGATCATGGCCGGGCTGATCCCGCTGGGCACGCTGGCCGAGCTGGTCAACATCGGCACCCTGTTCGCCTTCGTGCTGGTCTCGGTCGGCGTCGTGGTCCTGCGCCGTACCCGCCCGGACCTGCCCCGGGCCTTCCGGGTGCCGCTGATGCCGGTCATCCCGATCGTCGCGGCGCTGGCCAGCTTCTACCTGATGCTGAACCTGCCCACCGACACCTGGATCCGCTTCGCGGTGTGGATGGGCCTGGGCGTCGTCGTCTACTACGCCTACGGACGGCGGCACAGCCGGCTGGCCAAGGGCGGCGACCACGACCACAGCGTGGAGACCGGCGACGGCACCGTCGGGCAGGGCCACCAGCGCTGAGGCCCGCACGGCTCCCACGACGGGGCGACCGCGCACGTGACGACCTGACCAGTGACCACCCGTCACCGGTCAGGGGGCCCCGATGGCCAGCACAGCAGTCTGGGAGGACACCGCCGCGCTCCCGCGCGTCGTGGTCCGCACGCTCCCGCGCGCCCGGACGACGGGCCGCCGCCGCCCGCCGCCGGTCGTGCTCGCCGCCGGCACCCTGGCGGTGCTGGAGGCCGTCGGGCTGCTCGCGCTGGGTCTGACCTCCCTGGACGTCGTCTGGGGCACGGGCCTGCGCCCGCCCGGCCAGCTCGTCGCGCTCACCCTGCTCCTGCTGGCCGGGTGGGTCGTGCTCGCCGCCGGCGGGGGAGCGGGCCTGGTCGACGGCACCGGGTCCCGGCTGCTCGTCGGCGTCGCCGTCGGTGAGCTGGCCCTGCTCGGGGTCCTGCTGGTCGCCGGGGTCGGCGGCGCCGTCGTCCCCGACGTCGGCGTCGGCGGGGTCGCCCTGCCCGTCCCCGGGCTGGCGTTGCTGGCCAGCTCCGTCCCGCTCGCCAAGCTGGCGCTGGGCACCAGCCCCGCGGCCCGCGCCTGGACCGCCGGCAGCGCGGCTGCCGTCCGGGCCCCCCGCCCGCCGGTCCCGCACCGGGCCGTCCGCGCGGTGACCCTGGCCGGCATCGGTCTCGCACTCACCGCCGTCGCCGTCCTGGGCTCCCCGGCACCGGACGTCGCGCCGGCCCCGAGCGGCACCAGCACCGCCCCCTGACCGGCGCCCGGATCCCGGTGGACGGCGATCCGTAGGCTCGGGAGCGTGACTGACCGGCACATCCTCACCGCCGTCGCCTGGCCCTACGCCAACGGCCCGCGGCACATCGGGCACGTCTCGGGCTTCGGCGTCCCCTCCGACGTCTTCAGCCGCTACCACCGGATGGCCGGGGACCGGGTGCTGATGGTGAGCGGCACCGACGAGCACGGCACGCCGATCACCGTCGCGGCCGACGCCGAGGGCGTCACCCCGCAGGAGATCGCCGACCGGAACAACCGGGTGATCGTCGACGACCTGACCGGCCTGGGGCTCAGCTACGACCTGTTCACCCGGACGACGACGGCCAACCACGCCGCGGTCAGCCAGGAGATCTTCCTGGGGCTGCTGAAGAACGGCTACGTCTTCCCGCAGACGACGCTGGGCGCGATCAGCCCCTCCACCGGCCGCACGCTGCCCGACCGCTACATCGAGGGCACCTGCCCGATCTGCGGCTTCGACGGTGCGCGCGGCGACCAGTGCGACAACTGCGGCAACCAGCTCGACCCGGTCGACCTGGTCAACCCGGTCTCCAAGATCAACGGCGAGACGCCGAAGTTCGTGGAGAGCGAGCACTGGTTCCTGGACCTGCCGGCCTTCGCCAAGGCGCTGGGGGACTGGCTGGGCACCCGCAAGAGCTGGCGTCCCAACGTCCTGAACTTCAGCGTCAACCTGCTGGCCGACCTCAAGCCGCGCAGCTACACCCGCGACATCGACTGGGGGGTGCGCGTCCCGCTGCCGGACTGGCAGGACCGCGGTGACAAGCGCATCTACGTCTGGTTCGACGCCGTCGTGGGCTACCTGTCGGCGTCCATCGAGTGGGCCCGCCGGTCCGGTGACCCCGAGGCCTGGCGGCAGTGGTGGCAGTCCCCGGACTCCGACGCCTACTACTTCATGGGCAAGGACAACATCGTCTTCCACTCCGAGATCTGGCCCGCCCAGCTGCTCGGCTACAACGGCGAGGCCGCCAAGGGCGGGACGCCGGGGTCCTACGGGCGCCTGAACCTGCCCACCGAGGTGGTGTCGAGTGAGTTCCTGACCATGGAGGGCAAGAAGTTCTCCTCCTCGCGCCGGGTGGTCATCTACGTCAAGGACTTCCTGGCCCGCTACGACGCCGACGCGCTGCGCTACTTCATCGCCGTCGCCGGTCCGGAGAACCAGGACACCGACTTCACCTGGGCGGAGTTCCTGCGCCGCAACAACGACGAGCTCGTCGCCGGCTGGGGCAACCTGGTCAACCGGTCGATCTCGATGGCGGCCAAGAACGTGGGCGCGATCCCGCAGCCCGGTGACCTGACCGACGCCGACCGGGCCCTGCTGGCCACCACCTCCGGCGCCTTCGCGCCGGTCGGGGAGCTGCTGGGCCGCAACCGGCAGAAGGCCGCCGTCAACGAGGCCATGCGGGTCGTCGGCGAGGCCAACAAGTACCTGTCCGACCAGGCGCCGTGGAAGCTCAAGGAGGACCCGGCCCGCCGGGACTCGGTGCTGTACACCGCCCTGCAGGCGATCAAGGACTGCAACGGGCTGCTGTCCCCGTTCCTGCCGCACTCGGCCCAGCAGGTGCACGAGCTGCTCGGCGGGGAGGGCGTCTGGTCCGTGGCGCCGCGGGTCGAGGAGGTCACCGACCTCGACGACGGCCGGCCCTACCCGGTCATCACCGGGGACTACGGCACCGGTCAGGCCGTCTGGCAGTCCGTGCCGATCGTGCCGGGGACGCCGCTGTCGGCCCCCAGGCCGGTCTTCACCAAGCTGGACCCCTCGATCGTGGAGGAGGAGCTGGCCCGGTTCGCGGAGGGGTCCGAGTGAGCCGGTCGGCGTCCTCGCGGGCCAACCGGCGGGGTGAGCCGCCGCCGTCCCCGGAGCCGCTGCCGGCGCCCGCGCTGGACAGCCACACCCACCTCGACATCGCCGTCGGCGGGGAGGACCGGACGCCCACCGACGCCGAGGTGGACGACGAGATCGCCGCCGCGGCCGCCGTCGGGGTGACCCGGCTGGTGCAGGTGGGGGTCGACGTCGCCAGCTCGCAGTGGTCGGCGGCGCTGGCGGAGCGGCACCCCTCGGTGCTGGCCGCGGTCGCCCTGCACCCCAACGAGGCCGGGGACGGCGCGGCCACCCCGGAGGCGCTGGCCGAGATCGACCGGCTGGCCGCGCTGCCCCGGGTGCGCGCGGTGGGGGAGACCGGCCTGGACCGGTACCGCACCGGCGAGGACGGCTGGGCCGCGCAGGAGGAGTCCTTCCGGGCGCACATCCGCATCGCCAAGCGGCACGGCATCGCGCTGGTCATCCACGACCGGGACGCCCACGCCGAGGTGCTCCGGGTGCTCGACGACGAGGGCCTGCCCGAGCACACCGTCTTCCACTGCTTCTCCGGGGACGCCGCCTTCGCCCGGCAGTGCCTGGACCGCGGCGCCGTGCTGTCCTTCGCCGGCACGCTGACCTTCGCCAACGCCGGCTACCTGCGCGAGGCCGCCGCCCTGGCCCCGGTCGACCAGGTGCTGGTCGAGACCGACAGCCCGTTCCTCACCCCCGTCCCGCACCGGGGGCGCCCCAACGGCTCCCGGCTGGTGCCGCTGACCGTCCGCGCGCTGGCCGAGGTCACCGGGGTCGGGCTCGGCCAGCTGTGCGACACCCTGACCGCCACCGGGGAGCGCGTCTTCGGCCGGTGGTGAGGGCGGTGGTGAGGGCGCACGTGGCACCGGTGCCCTCAACAGGGGGACACTGACCCCGTGGGTCGCCTCATCGCCGTCGTGCTGTTCATCGCCGTGATGGTGCCCGCCGGGCTGTTGGCCCGCGGCTGGGCCCGGGCGACCGACCGTCGGGTCGTCGCCGGCGGCGGGGTGGAGCTGGTGCCGCCCTCCGAGGAGGGTGCCGCGGTGCTCGCCCGGCAGGCCCGGCACGGCCGCCGGGTCCGCCAGCTCGGCTTCGGGCTCGGCCTGGTCGCGGTGGTGGCCAGCGTCGTGCTCTTCGCCGAGGCCTCGGTCTTCCTCTGGCTGCCCGCGCTGGTGGTGGGGCTCCTGCTGGGCGTGCTGCTGGCCGAGGCCACCCGCCCCCGGCCGCGGTGGGCGCTGTCCTCCCCGGCCCGCCGTCCCCGGCGGGGGGACCAGGTCTCCCCGTGGCTGCTGTGGAGCGCCCGCGGTGCCGTGGTCGGCGAGCTCGCCGCGGCCGCGCTGCTGTGGCGGGCCGACAGCCTGGACGGCGGGGTCGCCACGGTGGCCCTCGTCGTGCCGGCGGCGGCCTGGCTGCTGGCCGAGGTGGCCCTGCTGCGGGTGCTGGTCCGGCCGCTCGCGGCCGAGGGGGCCGACGTCCCGGTCGACGAGGCGCTGCGCACCTGGACCGCCCACCTGGTGACGGCGGCCGTGAGCGTCGTGGCGCTGCTCCCGCTGGGGGCGCTGCTGCTGCTGGCCGGGGTGGACCTGGGGGACCGGGTGACCGACGGGGTCGACCTGCTGCCGGTGGCGCTGGTGGCCGGGGGGTTCTCCACGATCACCGCCGGCCTGGCCGTGGCCGGGTTCCTGCTGACCTGGCTGAAGCCGGTGCGCCACACCGCGCCCGCCCTCGCCGGCTGACCGCACCGCCCGCGGAGGGGTCCGGCGTCACAGGGTGGCGCTCGACACAGGCCCCGACCCCACTCGCCCCACGCTGACCAGCGTGGACGTGACGCGTGGTGTCGGCGTGGCGACCGCTTGTCGACTCGGAGACCTGCTTTCCTGAGTCGGCAGCATTGTCTTCCGTGCCAGGTTCGTTATCGTGTCGTGACCGACCAGTCGGGGTGGGGAACACCCGGACGGCGTCCGCTCCCCGCGGGCGCAGCCGTCGGACACCGCGTCGCAGGTCCCTCCGGGGACACGTGCGCGCCGGGTCCGGGGCACGCCCGCGTTCCCCTGCCCGGACCCCGTGACCCGTGGATGTGTTGTGCGCCGTTCCCTGAAGCTCAGTCTCTTCGCCCTCGTGCTCGTGGGCCTGCTGGGCGGCTCGTTCGCCTACGTCCTGGCCCAGAAGTCGGTGACGCTCACCGTCGACGGCGAGTCCCGCGAGGTCAGCACCTACGCCTCGACCGCCGGTGAGCTGCTCGCCGACGAGGGCCTCGAGGTCGCCTCGGCCGACGTCGTGCTGCCCTCGGGTGACGCCGAGGTCGCCGACGGCGACACCGTCGTGCTGTCCCGGGCCCGCCCGCTGGAGCTGACGGTGGACGGCGTGACCCGCGAGGTCACCACCACCGCGCTGTCGGTGGACGAGGCGCTGGAGCAGCTGGGCTACCGCGACCAGGACCTGGTCCTGTCGGCCTCGCGCAGCGAGCGCCTGCCCCTGGACGGGATGGCGCTGTCGGTGTCGACCCCCAAGGACGTCACCGTGATCGCCGACGGCGCCAGCCAGACCGTCACCACCACCGCGGCCACCGCCGGCGACCTGCTCGCCGAGCGCGGCCTCACCCTGGCCGGGACCGACCGGATGAGCCTCTACCCGACCGCGCCCCTGCTGGACCGGATGGTCCTGCAGGTGTGGCGCGTGCAGGTCAGCGAGGTCACCGAGACCCAGGTCGTGGACTACCAGACCGTGCAGACCGAGGACCCGGAGAGCCCCCGCGGCCGCGAGACGGTCACCACCGAGGGCGTCGAGGGCGAGCAGGCCGTCGTCTACACCGTCACGGTGACCGACGGCGTGGAGACCAGTCGGGTGCAGTCCAGCGTCACCGTGACCCGCGCCCCGGTCGACGAGCAGGTCAGCATCGGCACCCAGGTGCCCGCGGCCCCGGCCCCGGCCGCCGCCGCGGCCCCCGCCGAGGGCGGCAACACCGGCGCCTCGGCCCCGGCGTCCGGGAGCGGGCTGGACTGGGACGCCCTGGCGCAGTGCGAGGCCGGTGGCAACTGGTCGATCAACACCGGCAACGGCTACTACGGCGGGCTGCAGTACAACATCTCGACGTGGAACGCCTACGGCGGTCAGGACTTCGCCTCCCGGCCGGACCTCGCCACCCGCGAGCAGCAGATCGCCGTCGGCGAGCGGACCTACGCCGCCCGCGGTGCCTCCCCGTGGCCCTCCTGCGGCCGCCGGCTCTGATGCAGCAGGACCGCTGAGCACCACCCCCGACGTCGGGGACGGGCTGCTGGGCCCGGCTGCGATCCGCAGCCTGGCCCAGCAGCTCGACCTGCGTCCGACCAAGCAGCTCGGGCAGAACTTCCTGCACGACGCCAACACCATCCGCCGGATCGTGCGGACCGCGCAGCTGCGGCCCGACGACGTGGTCTGCGAGATCGGCCCCGGGCTGGGCTCGCTGACCCTGGGCCTGCTCCCGGCGGCCGCGCACGTCACCGCCGTGGAGGTCGACCCCCGGCTGGCACAGCTGCTGCCCTCGACGGTCGCCGAGCGGACCCCGGGGCTGGCCGACCGGCTGACCGTCGTCACCGCGGACGCCATGAAGGTGACCGAGCTGCCCGGCCCGGCGCCCACCGCGCTGGTCGCCAACCTGCCGTACAACATCTCGGTCCCGGTCCTGCTGCAGCTGCTGGAGCGGTTCCCGACGATCCGCACCGCGCTGGTGCTGGTGCAGCTCGAGGTCGCCGACCGGCTCGCCGCCGCCCCCGGCACCGACGCCTACGGCGTCCCCAGCGTCAAGGCCGCCTGGTACGCCGAGGTCACGCGGGCCGGCGCCGTGGGCCGGCCGGTCTTCTGGCCGGTGCCCAACGTGGACTCGGGCCTGGTCCGGCTCACCCGCCGCGAGCCGCCCGCCGGCGACCGGGCGGCCACCTTCGCCGTCGTGGACGCCGCCTTCGCCACCCGCCGCAAGGGGCTGCGGGCCGCCCTCGCCGGCTGGGCCGGCAGCCCGGCCGCCGCCGAGGTCCGGCTGCGGGCCGCGGGCATCGACCCGACCTGGCGGGGCGAGCGGCTCTCGGTCACCGACTTCGCCCGCCTCGCGGCCACCGATCGCGTCCCGGCGGGCTGACCCGGTGACCAGGACGTCGGCCGGACCGGGCCGCATCGCCGGGGACGGGTCGGTCGCCGCGCACGCCCCCGCCAAGGTCAACGTGCACCTGGCGGTCGGCCCGCTGCGGGCCGACGGCTTCCACGAGCTGACCACGGTCTACCTGGCCGTCTCGCTGCTGGACACCGTCACCGTGCGCCCGGGGGAGGGCCTGTCCCTGACCGTGGCTGGGGAGGGTGCAGCCGACGGCGCCGTCCCCACCGACGCCCGGAACCTGGTGTGGCGGGCGGCCCTGCTGCTGGCCGCCCACGCCGGCGTCCCGGCCGATGCCGCCATGCACGTGGACAAGACCATCCCGGCCGCCGCCGGGCTGGCCGGGGGCTCGGCCGACGCCGCGGCCGCGCTGGTCGCCCTGGACGCGCTCTGGGGCACCCGGGCGACGCGCGGGGACCTGTCGGAGCTGGCCGCGGAGCTGGGCAGCGACGTCCCGTTCAGCCTGCACGGCGGGGTGGCGCTGGGCACCGGCCGCGGCGAGCTGCTCTCGCCGGTGCTGGCCCGCCGGCGGACCGACTGGGTCCTGGGCATCGCCGGGGAGGGCCTGTCCACCCCGACGGTCTACCGCGAGCTGGACCGGTTGCGTGAGGAGGGCCGGGTGCCCGCCGAGTCGGCGGCCGGGACGCCGGACGCGGTCCTCACGGCCCTGCGCAGCGGACCGGCGGACGCGCTGGCCGCCGAACTGGCCAACGACCTGCAGGCTCCCGCCGTGGGGCTGCGGCCCGAGCTGCGCCGGGGGCTGCGGGCGGTCACCGACGCCGGTGCTCTGGCCGGCCTGGTGAGCGGCTCGGGGCCCACGGTCGCCGGTCTCGTCGCCGACGAGGACGCCGCGGCGCAGGTGGCCGCGACGCTGTCCGGGGACGGCGTCTTCCGGGCCGTCCGGGCGGTGCACGGGCCGGTGCCCGGGGCCCGGCTGGTCGGGTGAGCGTCGTCCCCGTGCTCGCCGCAGGCGCACCCGCGCCCTAGTCTCGGACCTGCTCCCGGCCCGGCCGGGGCAGTGGGGGATGGGGTAATCGGCAGCCCGCCGGCCTTTGGAGCCGTGCAGTCTCGGTTCGAGTCCGAGTCCCCCAGCTGGTGACCGTCGTCCCCGTCGTTGGAGGAACCCCCGCGTGAGCTCCCCGGAACCGTCCGTCCCCCCGACCGGCGGCGTCGTCGCCGCCGTCGTCGTCCTGGCCGCCGGACAGGGCACCCGGATGCGCTCGCGCCGTCCCAAGGTGCTGCACGCCCTCGGCGGGCGGTCGATGCTCGGGCACGTGCTCGCCGCGGCCGCCCCGCTCGGTGCCGGCCAGACCGTGGTCGTCGTCGGTTCGGGCCGGGACCAGGTCGAGGAGCACCTGGCCCGGATCGCCCCGCTGGCGCTGCCCGTCGTGCAGGAGCAGCAGAACGGCTCCGGCCACGCGGCGGCCGTGGCGCTGGACGCCGTCCCCGGGCTGGCCGGCCCGGTGCTCATCGTCAACGGCGACGCCCCGCTGCTTCGGGTCTCCACCGTGCAGGACCTGGTGCAGGCGCACCGGGACGCCGGTGACGTGCTCACCGTGCTGACCGCATCGGTGCCCGACCCCACCGGTCTGGGTCGGATCGTGCGCGACGACGCCGGCCGGGTCACCGCCATCGTCGAGGAGCGCGACGCCACCCCCGAGCAGCGGACGATCACCGAGGTCAACGCCGGGGTCTACGTCGGGGACGCGCAGGCCGTGCGGGAGGCGCTGACCCGGGTCGGGGCCGCCAACGACCAGGGGGAGCAGTACCTGACCGACGTGCTCGGTCTGCTCGTCGGCGACGGCGCCCCGGTCGGCGGCCACCGTGCCGCCGACGCCGACGACACCCTGGGCTGCAACGACCAGCGGGAGCTCGCCGCCCGCCGCCGCACGCTCAACGACCGGGTCCTCGACGACCTGATGCGCGGCGGGGTCACCGTCGTGGACCCCGACACCACCTGGGTCGACGTCACCGTCGAGGTCGCCGCCGACGCCGTCCTCCAGCCGGGCACCCAGCTGCTGGGTGCCACCACGGTGGCGACCGGTGCGGTCGTCGGGCCCGACAGCACGCTGACCGACTGCGAGGTGGGCGAGGGCGCCCGCGTCGTGCGCACCCACGCCGAGCTCGCCGTCGTCGGACCGGACGTGTCGGTGGGCCCCTTCGCCTACCTGCGGCCGGGCACCCGGCTGGCCCGCGGCTCGAAGGTGGGCACGTTCGTCGAGACCAAGAACGCCTCCCTGGGCGAGGGGTCGAAGATCCCGCACCTGTCCTACGTCGGGGACGCGACCATCGGCGAGGGCACGAACATCGGTGCGGCCACCGTCTTCGTCAACTACGACGGCGTCGCCAAGCACCACACGACGATCGGCAGCCACGCGCGCACCGGTGCCGACAACATGTTCGTCGCCCCGGTCACGGTGGGGGACGGCGCCTACACCGCGGCGGGTTCGGTGATCACCGCCGACGTCCCGCCGGGGGCCATGGGCGTGGCCCGGGCCACTCAGCGCAATGTGACAGGCTGGGTCGGCCGCCGCCGTCCCGGGACGCCTGCTGCCGCAGCCGCGGCAGCCGCAGCCCGGACCGCGGCCGCGGACAGCACCGACGAGCGGCAGGGGCCCCCCGCATGAGCGCCATCACCCAGACGCCCACCAAGAGCCTGATGCTCTTCTCCGGCCGGGCGTACCCCGAGCTGGCCGAGGAGATCGGCGGCTACCTGGGCGTACCCCCGACGCCGACCTCGAGCTACGAGTTCGCCAACGGCGAGCTCTACGTCCGCTTCGAGGAGTCCGTCCGCGGGTCCGACGCCTTCATCGTGCAGAGCCACACCTCGCCGATCAACACCTGGCTGATGGAGTCGCTGCTGATGGTGGACGCCGCCAAGCGCGCCTCGGCCAAGCGGATCACCGTCGTCGCCCCGTTCTTCCCCTACGCCCGGCAGGACAAGAAGCACCGCGGCCGCGAGCCCATCTCCGCCCGCCTGGTCGCCGACCTGTTCAAGACCGCCGGCGCCGACCGGCTGATGTCGGTGGACCTGCACACCGCGCAGGTGCAGGGCTTCTTCGACGGCCCCGTCGACCACCTCTTCGCGATGGACCTGCTCATCGAGGAGGTCAAGCGCAAGTGGGGCGACCGCGACCTCACCGTCGTCTCGCCCGACTCCGGGCGCGTCCGGGTCTCCGAGCGCTGGTCGGACAAGCTCGGCGGCACCCCGCTGGCCTTCATCCACAAGACCCGCGACATGACCCGCCCCAACGAGGTCGTCGCCAACCGCGTCGTCGGTGACGTCCGCGGCCGGGTCTGCATCCTGGTCGACGACATGATCGACACCGGCGGCACGATCGTGAAGGCCGCCGAGACGCTCTTCGCCGAGGGCGCTGCCGACGTCGTCATCGCCGCCACGCACGGCGTGCTGTCGGGCCCGGCGGTCGACCGGCTGAAGAACAGCCGGGCGTCGGAGGTGCTGATCACCAACACGCTGCCGATCCCGGACGATCGGCGCTTCGACAAGCTGACCGTGCTGTCCATCGCCCCGCTGCTGGCCCGGGCGATCCGCGAGGTCTTCGAGGACGGCTCCGTCACCAGCCTGTTCGACGGCGCCAGCTGAGGGCCGGTGTAGTCTGGCCAGCGTTGCCCGGCGAGGGAGGCGGACCCGTGTCCGCACTCCGTGATCGACGTGCGTGTGCCCCTTCCGGGCGTGCCGCGCCGCCCCGCCGGCCGCAGACCCGGATCTACTGAGGAGCACACCCACCGTGGCCGACTTCCGCCTCGCCGCCGAGCCCCGCACCGAGTTCGGCAAGGGCAGCGCCCGCCGCACCCGTCGTGCCGGCCGCGTCCCCGCCGTCCTGTACGGGCACGGCCAGGCCGTCCAGCACCTGTCCCTCCCCGCGCGCGAGTTCGCCGCGGCGCTGCGCAACGGCGGCACCAACGTGCTGCTGACCGTGACCCTCGAGGGCACCGAGCACCTGGCGCTGACCAAGTCCATCCAGCGGGACCCGCTGACCCGCGTCCACGAGCACGTGGACCTGCTGATCGTCCGTCGCGGCGAGAAGGTCACCGTCGACATCCCGATCATCACCACCGGCGACGTCGCGCCCGAGACGATCATCAACTTCGAGCTGAACACCATCTCGATCGAGGTCCCGGCCACGTCGATCCCCGAGAACATCGAGGTCGACATCTCCGGC
This sequence comes from Modestobacter sp. Leaf380, assembly GCF_001424485.1. Lineage (GTDB taxonomy): Bacteria > Actinomycetota > Actinomycetes > Mycobacteriales > Geodermatophilaceae > Klenkia. The sequence continues at coordinate 271,648 of NZ_LMQC01000012.1, read as the reverse complement.
CGCGCCGCGGGCGAGGGCTTCGCCGCCGCCGACCTGCCGCTGCCCGAGGGCGCGACGCTGCTCACCGACCCCGAGGCCCAGGTCATCGGCTTCCTGGCCGCCCCGACCGCCGAGGCCCTCGAGGCCGAGCTGGAGGCCGCCGAGGCCGAGGCCGGCATCGAGCGCGAGGAGTCCGACGCCGACGGCGACGTCGTCCCGGAGCCGCAGGACCAGGGCAGCGGCGAGTCGATGGACTCCGCCGAGAAGTCCAGCTGACTCCTCCCTTGACCGACAGCACGACCCGCGGGGGCGCCGGCACTGCCGGCGCCCCCGCGGCGTCCCCGCAGCCCCCCGCCGGCCCGTTCCTGGTCGTCGGCCTGGGCAACCCCGGCCCCGGCTACGCCGGCAACCGGCACAACGTGGGCGCCATGGTGCTGGCCGAGCTGGCCGCCCGCGCCGGGGCCAAGCTGTCCCCGGGCAAGGGCCCGCGGGCCCGCTCGGTGTCCGGCGATTGCCGGCTGGCCGGCCGGCGCGTCGTGCTGGCCCAGCCCACGACCTACATGAACGAGTCCGGCGGCCCGGTCCAGGGCCTGCTCGGCTACCACTCGATCGCCGCCACCGAGCTGGTGGTGGTGCACGACGAGCTGGACCTGGACTTCGACGTCGTCCGGCTCAAGCGCGGCGGGGGAGAGGGCGGGCACAACGGGCTGCGCTCGATCTCCCGGTCCACCGGCACCCGGGACTACCTGCGGGTGCGGGTCGGCATCGGCCGCCCCCCGGGTCGGCAGGACCCGGCGGACTTCGTGCTCAAGGACTTCTCGGCCACCGAGCGCAAGACGCTGGAACTGCTCGTCGGCGAGGCGGCCGACGCCGTCGAGCTGCTGCTGGAGAAGGGGCTCGAGGCCGCACAGAACGTGGTGCACCCGCGCAGCTGACCTCCTCCTCCTTCTGAGTGGTCTACCGCATCCGGGGTGGTCCTGAGGACCGGTCCTGCCGACGTCCTGGGAGTGCACAGCCGTGCACCTGGACCAGCAGGGGGACCGTTGCCGTCCGACGAGGGCCGACCGGCCGAGCACGAGGCGTCCATGGCGGAGGGCCCCGCCCGTCCGGCCGGGGACCGGCTCCGGCGCGGAGCGGAGGTCGCCCACGCGGCCGAGCTCGCCCGCGCCGCCGAGGCCGCCGCGGAGGCCGCGGCCCAGGGGTTGCTGGCCGACGGCGCCCTCGGGTCCGACGGCGTCCGGCCCATCCACGCCCCGCGCACCGTGCCCCGCACCCTGTCCTCCGGTTCCCCCGCGCTGGGCGGGTCCGACGTGCCCCGCCGCCGGGCCGGCGACGGCGCCCACGGCCCGCTCGTCGACCTGCCTATGTACGACCCGCTCTCGGCCCGCCGCCGGCGGCCGCCGGAGTGGCTGTCCACCTACACCGGGTTCGTGCTGCTGCTGGACGCCCTGGTCGCCGCCGGCTCGCTGGTCGCGGCCCTGCGCTGGTCCGGTGAGCCGGCCCCCGCGGCGGCGGCCACCGCGGTCGCCGCCGTGCTCTGGCTCGCCGCGCTGTGGGCCGCCGGCACCTACCGGGAACGCCGCTTCGGCGGTGGTCCCGAGGAGTACCGCCGGGTGGTCCTGGCCGCCGTGTCGCTGGCCGCGGCCACCGCCGTGGCGGTGACGCTGGAACTCGTCGTCCCCACGGTCCTGGCCCCGGTGACGACGGCCCTGGTCCTCGGCACGCCGCTCACCGTGCTGGTCCGGCGGCTGATGCGGGCCCGCATGCACGCCCTGCGCCGCCGGGGGCTGATGACCAAGCGGGTGGTCCTGGTCGGCCGTGAGGCCGCCCTGGTGGACATCGCGACCCGGCTGCGCAAGGACGTCAGCGCCGGCTGGTCGGTCGTCGGGGCCTGCGTCCCGGACCCCTCGGGTGCCGGCGGGCTCAGCCGCATCGGCGTCCCCGTGCTGGGCGGTCTGGGCTTCGTGCCGGCCGTCCTGGACCAGGCCCGGGCGGACGCCGTCATGGTCGCCTCGGCCAGCGACGGCGCCGCGGACTACCTGCGCCAGCTGGCCTGGCGGCTGGAGGGCACGAACATCGAGGTGCTGCTGGCCCCCGGGCTGGTCGAGGTGGCGGTGGACCGCCTGGAGGTGCGTCCGACGATCAGCTTCCCGGTGGTGCAGATCATCGAGCCCTCCTACCGCGGCCTGCGCCGGCTGGCCAAGACCGTCGTCGACCGGCTGGTGGCGATGCTGGTCCTGCTGCTGGCCTCCCCGGTGCTCATCGGGCTGGCCGTGTGGGTGCGCCGCGATGACGGCGGCCCCGTGCTGTACCGGCAGCGCCGCGTCGGCCGGCACGGCCGCCCCTTCGACGTCCTCAAGTTCCGCTCCATGCACGTCGACGCCGACGACCGGGTCGCCGACCTGGCCGCCGTCGACGAGGGCAACGGGGTGCTGTTCAAGATGCGCACCGACCCCCGGGTCACCCGGGCCGGCCGCGTCCTGCGCCGCTACTCGCTGGACGAGCTGCCCCAGCTGGTCAACGTGCTGCGCGGGGACATGTCCCTCGTGGGGCCCCGCCCGGCCCTGGCCCGGGAGGTGGAGACCTACGGCCCGGACATGCAGCGTCGGCTGCTCGTGCGGCCGGGCGTGACCGGGTTGTGGCAGGTCAGCGGCCGCTCGGACCTGTCGTGGGCGGAGACCGTCGAGCTGGACGTCCGCTACGTGGACAACTGGTCCTTCGGCCGCGACCTCGGCATCCTGGCCCGCACGCTGCGCGCGGTCCTGGCCGGGTCGGGCGCCTACTGACCCGGGCGGGCGGGGCAGCGGAGGACTAACCTGGTCCTCGGCCCCCCGCGCCCCCGTGCGTCCGCCCGGGAAGCGTGAGCGGTGCGGCCCGGACCCGATGGAGTACCCCCTCGTGACCCTGCGCGGCGTGCTCGACGTCGTCCTCACCGACCCCGGCCTGGCCCGGGTGGTCGAGCGGGCCGGCGCCGCCGACCTGGCGGTCACCGCCCCGCCGACCGTCCAGCCGCTGGTGGCCGCGGCCCTGGCGGCGGCGTCCCCCGGTGCGGGCGTCCCCGTGCTGGTCGTCACCGCCGGTGAGCGGGACGCCGACGCGACCGCCGCCCTGCTGCGCTGCTTCGTGCCCGACCGACGGGTCGAGGTGTTCCCGGCCTGGGAGACGCTGCCGCACGAGCGGCTGTCCCCGCGGGCGGACACCGTGGGCCGCCGGCTGGCCGTGCTGCGCGACCTGACCCACCCCGAGGCGAGCACCGGCCGGATCGACGTCCTGGTCGCCCCGGTCCGCAGCCTCCTGCAGCCGCTGGCCCCCGGCCTGGGCGACCTGGTGCCCGTCGAGCTCGCCCCCGGCGACGCCGCCGAGCTGGGCGAGATCAGCCGGCGGCTGGCCGACGCCGCCTACACCCGGGTCGAGCTGGTGGAGAAGCGGGGCGAGTTCGCCGTCCGCGGTGGGCTGCTCGACGTCTTCCCGCCGACCGAGCCGCACCCGGTGCGGGTCGAGTTCTGGGGCGACGAGGTCGACGAGATGCGGTACTTCTCCGCTGCCGACCAGCGCTCCCTCGACGAGCGCCCCGACCGGCTGTGGGCCCCGCCGTGCCGCGAGCTGCTGCTCACCCCCGAGGTCCGCGAGCGGGCCCGCGCGCTGGCGGTCGAGCACCCCGAGCTCGCCGAGGTCGCCGGCCAGCTGGCCGAGGGCATCGCGGTCGAGGGCATGGAGGCGCTCACCCCGGCGCTCATCGGCGCCGGCCGGATGGAGCTGCTCACCGACCTGGTGCCCCGCGGCACGCACGTGCTGGTCTGCGACCCCGAGCGGGTCCGCAGCCGCGCCGCGGACCTGGTCCGGACCGCCGAGGAGTTCCTCGCCGCGTCCTGGCAGACCGCCGCCGAGGCCGGTCAGGCCCCCATCGACCTGGGCGCCTCCTCCTTCCGCGACCTGGAGGACGTCGCCGACGACGCCCGTGGCCGCGGCCTGCCCTGGTGGACCACCGGCACGTTCACCCTGGCCAGCGAGGACGACGACACCCACGTGACGCTGGACGCCACCGGCGTCGAGCGCTTCCACGGCGACCAGGACGCCGCGATCGGGCAGCTGCGGTCCTGGGCTGCCGAGCAGTGGCGGGTCGTCGTCACCTTCGCCGGACCCGGCCCCGCCCAGCGGGCCGCCGACCAGCTCTCCGAGGCCGACCTCGGCGTCCGGCTGGTGCCCGACGTCGCCACCGGCCCCGAGGCCGGCGTCACGCACGTCACCCAGGGGAACCTGGAGGCCGGGTTCGCCTTCCCCGGCATCGGGCTGGCGCTGCTCACCGAGCACGACCTCACCGGTCAGCGCGGCACCTCGATGCGCGATGCCACCAAGATGCCCGCCCGGCGCCGCAACGCCGTGGACCTGGTGCAGCTGCAGCCCGGGGACCTCGTCGTCCACGAGCACCACGGCGTGGGCCGGTACCTGGAGATGGTCAGCCGCACCGTGCACGGCGGGCAGCGGGACTACCTGATCGTCGAGTACGCCCCGGGCAAGCGGAACCAGCCGCCGGACCGGCTCTTCGTGCCCACCGACGCCCTGGACCAGCTGACCCGCTACGTCGGCGGCGAGGCCCCGGCGCTGTCCAAGCTCGGCGGCAGCGACTGGGCCAAGACCAAGGGCCAGGCGCGAAAGGCGGTCAAGCAGATCGCCGCGGAGCTGATCCGGCTGTACTCCGCACGCATGGCCAGCAAGGGCCACGCCTTCGGCCCGGACACCGTCTGGCAGCGCGAGCTCGAGGACGCCTTCCCCTTCCAGGAGACGCCCGACCAGCTGGCCGCGATCGACGAGGTCAAGGCCGACATGTCCCAGCCGGTCCCGATGGACCGGATCATCTGCGGCGACGTCGGCTACGGGAAGACCGAGATCGCCATCCGGGCGGCGTTCAAGGCGGTGCAGGACGGCAAGCAGGTCGGTGTCCTGGTGCCGACGACGCTGCTGGCCAATCAGCACTTCAAGACCTTCTCCGAGCGGATGGCCCAGTTCCCGGTCACCGTGGCGGTGCTGTCCCGGTTCCAGTCCAAGGCCGAGTCCGACGAGACGCTGCGCAAGCTGGCCGACGGCGAGGTCGACGTCCTGGTCGGCACGCACCGGCTGCTGCAGCCGACCACCCGGTTCAAGGACCTGGGGCTGGTCATCGTCGATGAGGAGCAGCGCTTCGGGGTCGAGCACAAGGAGTACCTGAAGACGATGCGGACGGCGGTCGACGTGCTGTCGATGTCCGCGACCCCGATCCCGCGCACCCTGGAGATGTCACTGACCGGCATCCGGGAGATGTCGACGATCCTCACCCCGCCCGAGGAGCGGCACCCGGTGCTGACCTACGTCGGCGCGTGGGAGGACAAGCAGATGGCCGCGGCGATCCGCCGCGAGCTGCTGCGTGACGGCCAGGTCTTCGTCATCCACAACCGGGTGCAGTCCATCGACAAGGCCGCGGCGACGATCCGCCGGCTGGTGCCCGAGGCCCGGGTGGCCGTGGGCCACGGGCAGATGAAGGAGCACGAGCTCGAGAAGATCATGGTCGGCTTCTGGGAGAAGGAGTACGACGTCCTGATCGCCACGACCATCGTCGAGTCCGGGCTGGACATCCCCAACGCCAACACCCTGATCGTCGACCGGGCCGACACCTTCGGGCTCTCCCAGCTGCACCAGATCCGCGGGCGCGTGGGCCGTGGCCGGGAGCGGGCCTACGCCTACTTCACCTACGACCCGAACCGGCCGCTGACCGAGACCTCTGTCGACCGGCTCACCACGATCGCCAACAACACCGACCTCGGTGCCGGCATGGCCGTGGCGATGAAGGACCTGGAGATCCGCGGGTCGGGCAACCTGCTGGGCGGGGAGCAGTCCGGGCACATCGCCGGGGTGGGCTTCGACCTGTACGTGCGGCTGGTCGGCGAGGCGGTCAGCGACTACCGGGCCCAGGCGACGGGGGAGTCCCCGGCGGTGGAGCCGGCCGACGTCCGGGTCGACCTGCCGGTCGACGCGCACCTGCCGCACGACTACGTGCCCGGGGAGCGGCTGCGGATGGAGGCCTACCGCAAGGTCGCCTCCGTGCAGGACGACGACCAGGCCCAGGCCGTGCTCGACGAGCTCACCGACCGGTACGGCCCCGCGCCCGCCCCGGTGCTGAACCTGCTGGCGGTGGCCCGCTTCCGCGCGGCGATGCGCCGGCTGGGTGTCACCGAGGTGTCGATGGCCGGGCGCAACGTGCGCATCTCCCCGGTCGAGCTGCGGGAGTCCCAGCAGATGAAGCTGGGCCGCCTCGCCGAGGGCGTCACCTACAAGTCGACGGTGAACACCGTCTCGCTGAAGGTGCCGGTGGGCCCGGACCGCCGGACGCCGCTGCGCGACGTCGCCCTGCTGGAGAAGCTGCACGCCCTGATGACCTCGGTGCTCGAGCCGCCGGTCGTCGCTGCCGCGGGGTGATCGTCTCCGCGGTCGCGCTCGTTGCGGCGGTCGCCTGCTACGGCGTGGCCGGTGCCCGGCTGAGCGACGGCGCGCGCGAGGCGGGGCCGACGCTGCGCTCGCGGGCCTGGTGGACCGGCACCGCACTGCAGGCCGGTGGGTTCGGCACCTCGGCGGTGGCCCGGGCCGACCTGCCGCTGCTCGTGGTCCAGTGCGCCGTCGTCGCCGCCCTGGCGGTGACGGCGGTGCTGCAGCAGCTGGCCGGGGTGCGCCGGCCGACCCGGACCGACGCCCCCGCGCTGGTGGCCACCGTCGCCGGGCTCGGGCTGCTGGTCGCGGCGACCGTGCCGGGGCCGGCGGTGTCCGGCGGCACGGCGCTGCTGGTCGGCCTGGCCGCCGCGGTCGTCCTGGCCCTGGTCGCGGTCGGCGTCCCGGCCGGCACGTGGGTCTCCGGGGCCCTCGCCGGCATCGGGTTCTCGGTGGGCGCGGTCGGCGTCCGGGCGCTGGTGTCCCGGTTGCCCGACGCCTGGTGGCGGTTCTGGGACCTGCCGGGGGAGCTGTGGCTGCTCGGCGTGCTCACCGCCGCGGGCATGGTGCTGGGCCAGCTGCACCTGACCCGGGGCCTGGCCGCGGCACCGGCGGTGCCGGTCCTGGCGGTCATGTACGTGGTCAGCACCCTGCTCCCGGCAGCGGCGGGGCACTGGCTCCTGGACGAGCGGACCCGGGCCGGATGGGCGCCGGCGGCGGTGGCCGGGGCGGTGCTGGCCCTGGTCGGTGCGCTGTCGCTGCTGCGCGGCGAGCGCTCCCGGTCGCCCGCCTGAGCCCCGCGGTGTGGGAGGGTCCCGGTGTGACGCGGCGCACCCTGGGCACCCTGCTGGCACTGGGGGTGGCGCTGTCCGGGCTCACCGGCTGCCGCACCTCACCCGACGTCGCCGCCTACGTGGGCGAGGACCGGGTCCGGGTGGACGACCTCACCGCGGCCGTCGACGAGCGGCTGGCCGACGACGGCGTCGCCACGTACGCCGCGTCGCTGCCCTCGGGTGACTACACCCGGCAGGTGCTGGACCTGATGATCGGCGCCCGCGTCTACGACGTCGTCGAGGAGCGGTACGACGTCGAGGTCACCGGCGCCGACGTCCGGGAGCGGATCACCGAGTTGCTGGGCGGCGAGCCCGAGGACGAGCTGTTCGGTCAGCTGGCGCAGCAGCAGGGCCTGCTGCCCGACGACGCGCGGGAGATCATCCGCCAGCTGCTGGTCCGCGAGGAGGTCGCCCAGGCCGAGGGTCTGGCCGACCTGTCCGACGCGGGCATCGAGGCCGCCTACGAGCAGGCCCGCTCCTCCGGCGCCCAGTTCGAGCTGGGCTACCTGACCGTGCCCGACCAGGCCACCGCGGACGCCGTCGCCGCCCAGCTGCGCGCCGACCCGGCGGCCTACGGGACGCTGGCCGCGCAGTACGCCGGGACCTACACGCTGCCCGAGGCGCAGCTGCGCTCACTGGACCAGGTGCCGGGCGTGCTCGCCGACGCCGTGGCGGGCGTGCTGCCCGAGGGCGTCTTCTCCCTGCCGGTCGCCGAGACCGGCGGTGTGCTGGTCGGCCAGGTGGCCTTCCCGCCGATCGAGGACCTCACCGAGGACCTCACCGGCGCCGCCCGGCAGGACGCCTCCGACGCGGCGCAGCCGCTGGTCGACGCGGTGGCGTCGGGCCTGGACACCACGGTGAACCCCCGGTACGGCGCGCTGCAGGACGGCACCGTCGTGGCCCCCACCGACGGTGTGGTCCGGGTCCTGGAGGGGGACGACGCGGCCGCACCGGCGGCTGCCGGAGACTGAGCGGGTGCCTGCCCCGACCCCGCCCGGCCCGACCCCGCCCGCCCCGACCCTGGTCACCGTCAGCCCCCGTCTCCCCGGTCTGCTGGGCCCGGCCGGCTGGCGGGCCGTCGCCGGCGCGTCGGGCGTGCTCGCCCTCCCCGGTGCGGCCGCGACCGCCCGGGCGCTGCGCGAGGCCGGCACCGAGGTCCGCGACGTCGCCGCGGTCGACGCGGGCGGGCCGGGTGACGTCGTGCTGCTGACCGCGGAGGAGGCCGCCGGCGCCGGTGCGCCGGACGGGGTGCTGGACGGCGCCCCCGAGCCTGCCGGTGCCCACCTGCTGGACGTCGTGTCGGTGATGGACCGGCTGCGCTCGCCCGGCGGCTGCCCCTGGGACGCCGAGCAGACCCACGCCTCGCTGCGCGGCTACCTGCTGGAGGAGGCGCACGAGGCCTACGACGCGATCACCGACGAGGACCCGGTGGCGATGCGGGAGGAGCTCGGTGACGTGCTGCTGCAGGTCGCCTTCCACGCCCGGGTGGCCGCCGAGGCGCCCGGCGAGCGCCGCTTCGACGTCGACGACGTGGCCGACGAGCTGGTCGCCAAGCTGGTCCGCCGGCACCCGCACGTCTTCGGCGACGCCGGCCCCCGGGACGTCGCAGCCGTCGAACGCGGCTGGGACGAGATCAAGGCGGTGGAGAAGAAGCGCCGTTCGCCGACCGAGGGGGTCTCGAGCTCGCAGTCCGCGGCCGCCTGGGGGTCGGCGCTGGCCGGGCGGGCCCGCCGGGCCGACCTGCCCACGCCCCCGGCCGCGGAGCTGTCCGCCGGCACCCCCGAGGAGCTGGGGGAGCAGTTGCTGGCCACCGTGGTGGCCGCGCAGCAGCGCGGCTGGGACGCCGAGGACGCGCTGCGCACCGCCGTCCGCCGTTACGCCGGCCGGCTCGACGCCGCCGCGGCCGCCCGCGCGCAGGGCTAGCGGCTGGTCGCGGCCGGGTCGGACCCGAGGAACTGCGGCAGCCAGAACAGCACCGCCGCGGCCAGGGCGCCGGCGACGACGAAGCCGGCGGCGCCGCTGCCGTCGACGTAGGCCCACAGCAGGCCCAGCACCGGGGCCAGCACGACCGGCACGCCGTCGCTGCGGGCCTGACGGGCCAGCCCGACGTCGGGTGCCTCCGGGTCGACGCCGGCCTGCCGGACGTCGCCGCGGGGGGCGCTGCGCCGCACCCGGCCCGAGGGCCACACCTGCTGGCCGTCCAGGACCGGGAGCACCAGGGCGTCCGTGGCCGGGTCCCCGTGCACGAGGGCGGGGGAGTCGGGCCGGGCCCGGTCGACCTCGGGCGCCCAGTGCACGGGCACCCAGCGCACCCCGTGCGGGGTGACCAGCTCCAACCAGCTGCGCACCAGCAGGCCGCGCCGGACCACCAGGTGGGTCACGGTGACCGCCGTCGTCGGGCGGCCGGCCAGCCGGCGGCGGGACAGCAGCCGCAGGCCGGTCAGCACCGAGACGGCCAGCCCGACCAGGGCGACCAGCACCAGGCCGAAGACGACGTCGCCGACCGCCCCGTGCGCGGCGTCGCCGTCGGCGTAGACCCGGGACCCGTCGGCGGCGGCCGGGTCGTACTGCACGGTGACCGCGGCGTCGGGGGCCACGTCGACGGCGGTGCGGAGCACCAGCACCCCGGTCCGCTCCTCCCCGGCCGCGTCGGTGAAGGACACCCGCACGCCGCGCCCCGCCGGGTCCAGCCCGTCGCGCACCACGGTCGCCGACGCGGTGGCGTCCGCCGCGGCCAGCGGGGCCTGGGTGCCCGGCAGCCGGACCGCCAGCACGACCAGCAGCACGAGCCCGACGACGAGCACCGGCACCAGTCCCAGCAGCAGCTGGCGGACGGCGCGGGCGTGCGGGCGGGACGGCGCTGCGCTGGTCATCGGGGCCCATGCTCCCGCACCCGCGGCGCGGGGGTCCGGGACGCCGCCCGGGGTCGCTAGGCTGCCCCCGTGGCCAGCATCGATGCAGTAGGCGCGCGGGAGATCCTCGACTCGCGCGGAAACCCGACCGTGGAGGTCGAGGTCGCCCTCGACGACGGCACCATCACCCGGGCCGCCGTGCCCAGCGGTGCCTCCACCGGCGCCTTCGAGGCGGTGGAGTTGCGTGACGGCGGCGAGCGGTACGGCGGCAAGGGCGTGACCAAGGCCGTCGACGGCGTCCTGGACGTCATCGGCCCCGAGCTCGTGGGCTTCGAGGCCAGCGAGCAGCGCCTCGTCGACCAGGCGCTCATCGACCTCGACGGCACCCCCGACAAGTCCCGCCTGGGCGCGAACGCGATCCTCGGCGTCTCCCTGGCCGTGGCGAAGGCCGCGGCCGAGTCCTCCGGGCTCCCGCTCTTCCGCTACATCGGCGGACCCTCCGCGCACGTCCTGCCCGTCCCGATGATGAACATCCTCAACGGCGGTGCGCACGCCGACAGCAACGTCGACGTCCAGGAGTTCATGATCGCCCCGATCGGGGCCCCGACCTTCGTCGAGGCGCTCGCGATGGGCACCGAGGTCTACCACGCGCTGAAGTCGGTGCTGAAGGCCCGCGGGCTGTCCACCGGCCTGGGTGACGAGGGCGGCTTCGCCCCGTCGCTGCCCAGCAACCGGGACGCCCTGGACCTCATCACCGAGGCCGTGGAGAAGGCCGGCTACACCCCCGGCACCGACATCGGCTTCGCCCTGGACGTCGCGGCGACCGAGTTCCACTCCGAGGACGGCTACGCCTTCGAGGGCAAGACCCTCAGCGCCGGTGACCTCACCGAGTACTACGCCGGGCTGCTCGACGCCTACCCGATCGTCTCCATCGAGGACCCGCTGTCCGAGGAGGACTGGCAGGGCTGGATCGACCTGACCGCAGCCATCGGCGACCGCGTGCAGATCGTCGGCGACGACCTGTTCGTCACCAACCCGGTCCGGCTGGCCGACGGCATCGCCCGTGGCGCGGCCAACGCGCTGCTGGTCAAGGTCAACCAGATCGGCACGCTCACCGAGACCCTGGACGCGGTCAACCTGGCGCACCGCTCGGGCTACCGCTCGATGATGAGCCACCGCTCCGGGGAGACCGAGGACACCACGATCGCCGACCTCGCCGTCGCCACCGACTGCGGGCAGATCAAGACCGGTGCCCCGGCCCGGTCCGAGCGCGTCGCCAAGTACAACCAGCTGCTCCGCATCGAGGAGGAGCTCGACGACGCCGCCCGCTACGCCGGTGCCGCCGCCTTCCCGCGGCACACCGCCTGACGGCAGCGACACCGAGAGACCAGGAGAGCGCACCCCCGTGGCCACCGCCCGCACCCGGCGCAGCACGTCCGGCGGCCCCCGCCGCCGGACCGCCTCGCGTCCGGAGCGGCCGGGGGCCCGGGGGAGCGCCGACCTGCGGCAGGGGCGCCGGCGCACCCGTCGTCCCGCCCGGACGGCGACCAGCGCCCGGCGCACCCCGCTGTTCACCGGCCGCGCGGTCCTGCTGGGCGCGCTGGTCCTGCTGCTCCTGCTCACCCTGGCCGGCCCGGTCCGCTCCTACGTGGCCGGTCGCCAGGAGCTCGCCGAGCTCGCCGCGGAGAGCCAGGCGCTGTCCCTGCGCGAGGAGCAGCTGCGGGCCGAGCTGGAGCGCCAGTCCGATCCCGCCTACATCGCCCAGCAGGCCCGCGAACGGCTCAACTACGTGCTGCCCGGCGACCGGCTCGTCGTCATCGCCGACGGCGAGGTCGTCGAGGGCGAGCAGCCCGCGCAGACGCCCGACGCGGCGGTGCCGGAGGAGCAGCTGCCCTGGTACACCGGGCTCATGGAGTCCGTCACGACGGCCGACGGCACTCCCTAGCCCCTGCGCGGCATGGGGGAGACTCCTCCGGTGAGCACCCCCGTCAGCCCCGAGGACCGCGAGATCGTCGCCCGGCAGCTCGGCCGCCCCCCGCGGGCGCTGGTCGCCGTCGCGCACCGCTGCCCGTGCGGTCAGCCCGACGTCGTGCAGACCGCCCCGCGGCTGGAGGACGGCACGCCGTTCCCGACGCTGTACTACCTGACCTGCCCGCGGGCCTCGGCCGCCGCCAGCCGGCTGGAGTCCGAGGGCGCGATGAAGCAGTGGCAGGCCGACCTGGCCACCGACCCCGAGCTCGCGGCCGGTTACACCGCGGCCCACGAGGCGTTCCTGGCCACCCGGGACGCCGTCGACGTGCTGCCCACCCGGTCCAGTGCCGGGGGCATGCCCGAGCGGGTCAAGTGCCTGCACGCCCTGGCCGCGCACTCGCTGGCCGCCGGACCGGGCGTCAACCCGATCGGCGACCGCGCGCTGGCCGGCATGGGGGAGTGGTGGACGGCCGGCCCGTGCGCGGCACCGTCCCCGCAGGAGCCCGACGACGCGGCGGCCGGCCTGTGACCCGGGTCGCCGCGATCGACTGCGGCACCAACTCGATCCGGCTGCTGGTCGCCGACGTGCCGGCCGAGGGCGCGCACGTCGAGGTGCTCCGCCGGATGGAGGTCGTCCGGCTCGGCGAGGGCGTCGACGCCACCGGCCGGCTGGCGCCGCAGGCGGTCGAGCGGACCCGCCTGGTGCTGGCCGAGTACGCCGCCGCGGCCCGCCAGCTGGGCGCCGAGCGCGTCCGGATGGTGGCCACCAGCGCCAGCCGGGACGCCGCGAACCGGGCCGACTTCGAGGACATGGTCCAGGCCACGCTGGGCCAGCTGCCCGACGTCGTCCCCGGGCTAGAGGAGGCGCGGCTGTCCTTCCGGGGCGCCACCGGGTCGCTGGCCGCAGCGGCGGCGGCGCACGGTGGCCCGCCACCGGCCGCGCCGTACCTGGTGGTGGACATCGGCGGTGGCTCGACCGAGTTCGTCCTGGGCGACGTCGACGGGGTGCGCGCGGCCCGGTCGGTGGACATCGGCTGCGTGCGGCTCACCGAGCGGCACCTGCACTCCGACCCGCCGACGTCGGAGGAGATCCAGCGCGCCGAGTCCGACGTCCGGGCGGCGCTGGCAGTGGTCGTCGCGGACGTGCCCGTGGGCGAGGCCCGCACGCTGGTCGGCCTGGCCGGCTCGGTGACCACCGTGGCCGCGTTGGCGCTGGGCCTGCCCGGCTACGACCCGGCGGCCCTCCACGGCGCCCGGGTGTCGGTCTCCGCGGTCCGGTCGGTGACCGCCGGCCTGCTGACCGCCACCCGCGCCCGCCGTGCGGCCCTGCCGGTGATGCACCCCGGCCGGGTCGACGTCATCGGCGCGGGCGCGCTGGTGCTGCGGGTCGTCATGGACGCGCTCGCCCTGGACGAGGTCGTCGTCAGCGAGCACGACATCCTCGACGGCATCGCGCTCACCCTGGCCCGCGGCTGACACCCCCGCCCGGTGGGGCGGGGGTGTGCGCCGGTCAGGCTGCGCTGTCGGCGTTCGCGCCGGGCGGGAACTTGCCGGTGAGCTTGGTGTAGGCCTTGGCCGCGCCGCGGGCGGCGAACAGCCGGCCGAAGGCCACCAGCACACCGGAGACCGCGGCCCAGGCCAGCGCGTCGCCCCAGCCGACGCCGGGGACGTCGGGGTTCTTCGGCGGCGGGGTGCCGCGCACCTTCAGCCAGGCGGCGTCGGCCACCTTCTTCACCACGATGCCGGTCGGGATGGCCAGCGCCGGGCCGAGCAGCTTGTACAGCGCGGGGGTCTTGACCTTCTGGGTCTTGTTCTGGGTCTTCGCCACCGGACGATCATGCCGCGCACGGCTGTGCTCTGCTGGGTGGGTGGCACGTGACGACGACGGCTTCCCCGTCACCCGCACCCCGGCCGGCGTCGCGCGAGGCGCCCGGACCGCGCTGGACCTGGCGACCGTGGACGAGCGGGTCTCCGGCTGCCGTGCCTGCCCGCGGCTGGTGTCCTGGCGGGAGGAGGTCGCGGTGGTCAAGCGGGCCTCCTTCCGGGACGAGGACTACTGGGGCCGCCCGGTCCCCGGGCTCGGGCCGGCGGACGCCCGGATCGCCGTCGTCGGCCTGGCGCCGGCAGCGCACGGCGGCAACCGGACGGGGCGGGTCTTCACCGGGGACCGGTCCGGGGACTGGATCTTCGCCGCGCTCTGGCGGGCCGGGCTGGCCAACCAGCCCACGTCCGTCCACCGGGACGACGGGCTGGCGTTGACCGACGTCCGGGTGCTGGCCGCGGTGCGGTGCGCCCCGCCCGCCAACGCGCCCACCCCGGCCGAGCGGGACACGTGCGCGCCGTGGATGGCCCGGGAGCTGGCGCTGCTGCCCCGGCTGCGGGCCGTCGTGGTGCTCGGCGGGTTCGGGTGGACGGCGCTGTGGCCGGTGCTGGCCGCCGCCGGGGTCACCCTGCCCCGGCCCCGCCCGGCCTTCGGGCACGGGGTGGAGGTCGAGCTGACCGGCCCGAGGGGACCGCTGACCCTGCTGGGCAGCTACCACGTGAGCCAGCAGAACACCTTCACCGGACGGCTGACCGAGCCGATGCTGGACGCCGTCCTGAACCGGGCGGTGCAGGTCGCGGGAGGATGAGCCGGACAGCACCGCCCCCGTAGCCCAACCGGCAGAGGCAGGCCCCTTAAAAGGGTCCCAGTGTGGGTTCGAACCCCACCGGGGGCACGTCGTCGGCGGGACGGTTGCTGAGCGTCGGTGACCGTCTCGTCCAGGCGGGTCGAGTCTTGTTCTTCCGGCGGCGCCCGGACACGGTCGTCACAGCAGACCCACAGCGACGTGGGTCCGGGCGCAGGGACGACCGATGACCAGCACGGCAGGAACGACACGCCCCACCGGGCGTCGACGGGTGGTGTCGGCCGCTGCGGCGGGCGCCCTGGCCGTCTCCGGCGTGGTCCTGGTGGCCACCCCGGCCGAAGCCGGCCCGTCCACGCGGGGTTGCGAGAACCGGGTCAACGCCAGCATCGACAAGCTGCTCACCTGCGTTACAGCGGCCGGCGTCACCGAGCACCTGGCGGCCTTCCAGGCAGCCGCCGACGCCAACGGGGGCAACCGCGCGTCCGGTTCGACCGGGTACGCCGCCTCGGCCGACCACGTCGACGCGACCCTGACCGCCGCCGGCTACGACGTGGTCCGGCAGTCCTTCGAGTTCCCGTTCTTCGAGCAGACCTCGGCGGCCGGCTTCGCCCAGGTGGCGCCGGAGGCGGCCACGTACGCCGAGGGCACCGACTTCGCCGTCGCCACGTTCTCCGGGTCCGGCGACGTGACCGCGGTGGCCCAGGCGGTGGACACCGACTTCACCCCCACCGCCACCAGCACCAGCGGCTGCGAGGCCGCCGACTTCGCCGGGTTCACCGCGGGCAGCATCGCCCTGGTCCAGCGGGGCAGCTGCGACTTCGCGGTCAAGTCGGCCAACGCCGAGGCCGCGGGCGCCGCGGGTGTGGTCATCGTCAACCGCGGCACCTCCGACGACGGCGGTCTGATCAGCCCGACGCTGGGCGCGCCCGGCGTGGGCATCCCGGTCGTCGGCACCACCTCCGCCCTGGGCTCCACCCTGGCCGGGGACACCCTCGCGCTCACCGTGGACGCGGTCAGCGAGGTCCGGACGACGGAGAACCTCACCGCCGAGCTGCCGGGCCGGGTGGACGACGGCGTCGTCGTGGTCGGCGGGCACCTGGACTCGGTGCCCGAGGGACCGGGGATCAACGACAACGGCAGCGGGTCCGCCACGATCCTGGAGGTCGCGCAGAACCTGGCGCGCACCCAGCTGGAGCACCCGGTGCGCTTCGCGTTCTGGGGAGCCGAGGAGTTCGGCCTGCTGGGCTCGCAGGCCTACGTCGACAGCCTCACCGACGCCGAGCTGGCCCGGATCGGCAGCTACCTGAACTTCGACATGCTGGGCTCCCCGAACCACGCGAACTTCGTCTACGACAGCGACGCCTCCACGTTCCCGGCGCCCGAGGGCTACGTGAGCGCGGAGTCCGGTGCCATCGAGGCCACATTCGAGGCCTTCTACGACTCCCGCGGGATCGCCTACGAGGACACCGAGTTCGACGGCCGCAGCGACTACCAGGCCTTCGCCGACGCCGGCATCCCCTCCGGTGGGCTCTTCTCCGGGGCCGAGGACGTCAAGACCCCGGAGCAGGCCGCCCGTTACGGCGGTACGGCCGGTGTCGCCTACGACGCCTGCTACCACCAGGCCTGCGACGACCTGGACAACGTCAGCCAGCTGGCGTTGGACCAGAACTCCGACGCCGTCGCCTACGCCGTCCTGACCATCGCCGACGCCGGGACCGGCCCGGGGCAGGGCAACGGCTGACCGACCGCCGCCCACGCGGCACCCGTGACGAGGGCCGCCGGACACCCGTCCGGCGGCCCCCGCCGTGTCCAGCGCGCTCCCAGGAACCCATCCGGGGGGTCGGGCGTTGTGATGATCGAGTGGGGTGCACGACCTGCAGCCCACGCACCCGACCCGAGTCACCTCAGGGAGATGACGATGCCCAGCAGCAACCCGGCGTTCAGTCGGGGCTTCCCCGGCGCGGCGCAGGCAGGCCAGGCCTCCGCGTGGGGCCAGGCGCCGCAGCAGCAGTACGGCGCACCCGCCCAGCAGAACCCGTACGCCCAGCCCTCGCCGTACGCGGCCACGGGCGCCCAGTACATGACGATGGACGACGTCGTCACCAAGACCGGCGTGACCTTCCTGGTGACGGTGCTGACCGCCGCCGCCACGTGGGCGCTGCTGCCGCAGTCCGCGGCCTTGGGGCTGCTGATCCCGGCCCTGCTGGTGGGTCTGGGCCTGGGTCTGTTCATCTCCTTCAAGCAGATCGCCAACCCGGCGGCGACCCTGGCCTACGCGGCCATGCAGGGTGTCGTCGTCGGCGCGATCAGCGAGGTCTACGCCAACGCCTTCGACGGCAACCTCGTCTTCCAGGCGGTCATCGGCACCTTCGGTGTCTTCGCCGGGATGCTGGTGGTCTACAAGACCGGCGCCATCCGGGTCACCCCCAAGCTGACCCGCTGGATCGTCGGCGCCATGTTCGGTGTGCTGGCCCTGATGCTGGTCAACCTCGTCGGCGGCCTGTTCGGCGCCGACCTGGGCCTGCGCGACGGTGGCCCGATCGCCATCGTCTTCAGCCTCGTCGTCATCGGCGTCGCGGCGTTCTCGCTGCTGCTGGACTTCGACATGGCCGACGAGGCCATCCGTCGGGGCGTGGCCCCGAAGTTCGCCTGGTACATCGCCTTCGGCCTGCTGGTCACGGTCATCTGGCTGTACCTGGAGATCCTGCGTCTGCTCAGCTACTTCCGCGAGTGAGCTGACACGAGCACCGACAGAGGCCCGGCCCCCGCGAGGGGGCCGGGCCTCTGGCCGTTCCGGGGGACGTCAGCTCAGGCGCTCGAGCACCATCGCCATGCCCATGCCGCCGCCGACGCACATGGTCTCCAGACCGAACGTGCCGTCGGTGGAGCGCAGGCCGTTGAGCAGCGTGCCGGTGATCCGGGCGCCGGTCATGCCGAAGGGGTGGCCCACGGCGATGGCGCCGCCGTGCACGTTGAGCTTGTCGATGTCGATGCCCAGGTCGCGGTAGGACGGGATCACCTGCGCGGCGAACGCCTCGTTGATCTCCACCAGGTCCATGTCGGCGATGGTCATCCCGGCGCGGGCCAGGGCCTGCCTGGAGGCCTCCACCGGGCCGTAGCCCATGATCTCCGGCGACAGGCCGGTGACCCCGGTGGACACGATGCGGGCCAGCGGGGTGAGCCCCAGCTGTGCGGCCTTGGTGTCGCTCATGACGACCAGCGCGGCCGCCCCGTCGTTGAGCGGGCAGGCGTTGCCGGCGGTGACCCGGCCGTCGGGGCGGAAGACCGGCTTGAGGCCGGAGATGCCCTCCAGGGTGGTGCCCGCGCGCGGGCCGTCGTCGGTGGAGACGACGGTGCCGTCCGGGGTGGTCACCGGGGTGATCTCCCGGGCCCAGAAGCCGTCGGCGATGGCCTTCTCCGCCAGGTTCTGCGACCGGACGGCGAACTCGTCCATCTCGGCGCGCGAGACGTCGTTCAGCAGCGCCAGGTTCTCCGCCGTCTGGCCCATCGCGATGTACACGTCGGGCACCTGGCCCTCGCTGCGCGGGTCGACCCAGGAGTCGGCGCCGCTCTCGGCGACGGCGGCGACCTGGCCCTTGCGGTCGGCGAAGAGCGGGTTCTCGGTGTCCGGCAGCCCGTCGGAGTTGCCCTTGGCGAACCGGGACACCATCTCGACCCCGGCGGAGATGAACACGTCGCCCTCGCCGGCCTTGATGGCGTGCATGGCCATCCGGGTGGTCTGCAGCGAGGAGGAGCAGTAGCGGGTGATGGTGGTGCCGGGCAGGTGGTCCATGCCCAGCAGCACCGACACGACGCGGCCCATGTTGAAGCCCTGCTCGCCGCCGGGCAGGCCACAGCCCAGCATCAGGTCGGAGATGTCGGTCGGGTCCAGCTCGGGCACCTGGTCCAGTGCGGCGCGGACGATGGTGGCGGCCAGGTCGTCGGGACGCAGGTCCTTCAGCGAGCCCTTGAAGGCCCGTCCGATCGGGGATCGGGCAGCGGCGACGATGACGGCTTCGGGCACGGAGACCTCCACGGTGAGGCGCCACCCGCGTGGTGGCGTCGGGTCGGACCCGAAGCTACCCCCCGGTAACCAACGCCCGCGCTCAGGTGGCGGGGACCGGGTCCGGCGTCGTCTCGGCCGGGCTGGCGATGTCCGGGGGACGCCGCCGCCGCAGCCGCGCCCAGGGACCGCGCGGACCGGCCTCCTCGCCGTGCACCTCGGTGGCCTGCACCTCGGTGCCGGTGCGTCCCGCGGCCCGGGCGGCGGCCTGGGCGACCGGGCGGACGGTGTCCCGGCGCAGCGAGCGCAGACCCCGGTCGGCGGCGGCGGGCCAGACACCCAGGCAGTCGGCGATCGAGGGCAGCAGGGAGGCGGCCGCCGCGGCGTAGCCGGCGGCGGAGGGGTGGAACTCGTCGCTGGAGAACATGGTCCGGTCGGTGGCGAACGCCGGGCCGAGCACGGAGCCCAGCGACACGGTGCGCCCGCCCTCGGCGACGACGGCGATGGTCTGCGCGGCCGCCAGCTGGCGGCTCCACCGGCGGGCCAGGGTGCGCAGCGGCTGCGCGATGGGCCGGATCGTGCCCAGGTCCGGGCAGGTGCCGACGACGACCCGGGTGCCGGCGGCCTCCAGGGTGCGCACGGCCTCGGCCAGGTTGCGGACGGCGACGGCGGGCTTGGTGCGGCTGGTGACGTCGTTGGCGCCGATCATCATCATCGCCACGTCGGGGGACTCGACGAGCACCTTCTGCACCTGCGCGGGCAGGTCGGTCGAGCGGGCCCCGGACCGGGCGGCCTTGACCAGCCGGACCGGACGCTCGGCGAGCTCGGCCAGCGCGGCCGCCACCAGCACCCCCGGGGTCTCCCCGGCGGTCTCCACGCCCAGACCAACGGCGCTGGAGTCCCCGAGCACCGCGAGCACCAGCGGCGTCCCCCGGTGCGAGCCGTAGACGCCCTCGCCGGTGGGCGGGTCGGCCTTGGCGGTGTTGGCCTCGACGCGTCGTCGCGCGAGCCGGGCCTCCTCGCGGAGCACCGTCACCAGCGCCGCGCCGGCCAGTCCGACCCCGCCGCCGCCGTAGACGGCACCCGTCGCGAGCCGTCGCGCCCTGCTGGCCCGCGTCACCGCTGCCCCCGTCCCTCGTCCGTCGTGCGTGTCCGTCGTGATCTCCCCGCCGAGGCTATCCCCACCTACGGTGGGCCCGTGCCCGACCACCCGACCCTCGTCCCCGCCCCCGACGAGAGCGCCCGCCGCGGCCAGATCGTCGACGTCCTGGTGGAGGCCTTCGCCGACCTGATGGCCGCCGACGCGGACGCCTTCCGGACCAAGTTCCGCAAGATGGCCGCCGACCCGTTCGCGTTCTACCGCGGGTCGGCCTGCCTGTTCTACGCCGACGTGGCGACGCTGGAGGACCGCTGGTGTGACGAGCAGACGTCGCGGACGTGGATCCACGGCGACCTGCACGCCGCGAACTTCGGCACCTACATGGACGGGTCCGGCCGGATCGTCTTCGACGTCAACGACTTCGACGAGTCCTACCTGGGGCACCTGTCCTGGGACCTGCGCCGGTTCTGCGCCAGCTTCGCGCTGCTGGCCTGGCGCAAGGCGCTGTCCGACGACGTCATCGGCGCGGTGCTGCGGGTCTACCTGGAGGCCTACCTGGACCAGGTGGCCGCGTTCTCCCGCACGGACGCCGACCGGGAGTTCGCCCTGGACCGGCACACCACCTCCGGCGCGGTCCGCGAGCTGGTGCTGGCCACGGCGGAGCAGACCCGGGTCTCCCTGCTGGACCGGCTGACGGTCGTGGAGGACCACCAGCGCCGGTTCGCCGACACCCCGCGCCACCGCCGGCTGGCCGACGCCGAGCGGGAGGAGGTGCTGGCTGCCGTCGTGGCCTACCGGGAGTCGATCCCGCAGGGCGCCCGCCGCCGGGAGGTCGCCTACGACGTCAAGGACGTCGTCGGCACCGGTGGGTTCGGCATCGGCAGCGCCGGGTTGCCGGCGTACACGGTGCTGCTGGAGGGCTACGACCAGGCGTTGGAGAACGACGTCGTGCTGTCGCTCAAGCAGGCCGCCCGGGCCGCGCCGAGCCGGGTCGTCACCGACCCGGGGGTCCGCGCGCTGTTCCAGCACGAGGGCGAGCGGACGGTCTCCGCCCAGCGCGCCATGCAGTCCCACGCCTCGCCGTTCCTCGGGCACACGGTCGTCCGCGGTGTCGGGTTCCTGGTGTCGGAGCTCTCGCCCTACGAGGAGGACCTGGACTGGGAGGACCTCACCGAGCCCGAGGAGATCGTCACCGTCGTCGAGCAGCTGGGCCGGGCCACCGCCAAGATCCACTGCATCGGGGACGCCGACGCCGAGCACGAGGCGGTCGACGTGCAGGTCGAGGACGCGGTGCTGGCGATGGTGGGGGACCGGCGCGAGGAGCTCATCGCCGACCTCACCGGCTTCGCGCACGCCTACGCGGCGCGCGCCCGGGCCGACCACCGGCTCTTCGTGGACGCCTTCCGGGCCGGGGAGATCCCCGGGATCAGCTCCAGCGGGGACCACCCGCTCACCTGATCGGCAGCTCCACGACCATCCCGCGGTGCGGGCCGACCGCGGGCACGTCGTAGGTGTCGGTGACGACGGTGAAGCCCATCCGCTCGTAGAAGCCGACGGCAGCCTCCCGGGCGTCGCACCACACCAGGTCGGCACCGTCGGCAGCCAGCCGGGCCAGCCCCTCGGCCACCAGGGCCCGACCGGCCCCGGCGCCGCGGACCTCGGGGTCGGTGGCCATCCCGCGCAGCTGCCACGGCTGCTCGGCCGCACGCCAGGTGCACGCCGCGGGGTGGAACCGCACCACCCCGACGACCCGGCCGCCCGGGAGCCGGGCGGCCAGGTGCAGGGTCGCGGGGTCCTCGTCGCCCGGGATCGCCGCCGGGCGACCGGGCCGCAGGACCGAGGACCGCAGCGGGAGGGTCGTCTCCGCGTCGACCTGCTCGACGGTCACGGTGCCGGACGTGGTCATCGCTCCATCCTCGCTCAGCGGGCCCGGCGGCCCCGCCGTGCCTGCAGGTAGTCCGACACCACGTACTCCCCGAGCCGGTCGCTGTCGGGCATGAAGACCCGCCCGCCCGCGCGGGCGGTGATGTCGTGCACGAAGTGCACCAGGGCCGGCTCGGGGTCCAGTGCGAAGACGTTCATGGTCGCCCCCGACCGGGCCACCCGCTCCACCTCGGCGACGGTCTTGGCGATCGTCTGCGGCATCGGCGGCCAGCAGAAGAACGGCGTCCCGTCGGCCTCCAGGTGCGCGGTCGGTTCGCCGTCGGTGACCACCAGGACCACCGGCTCGGCGTCGTGGTGCCGGGCCAGGAACCGCCGGGCCAGCATCAGCCCGTGCTGCAGGTTGGTGCCCTGCAGGGTGTCCACGCTCAGCTCGGCCAGGGTCTCGGGACGGAGCACCTGCGCGGTCGAGGAGAACCCGATGATCTCGATGGCGTCCTGCGGGAAGCGGGTGGTCACCAGGGAGTGCAGGGCCATCGCGGTGGACTTCGCCGCGCCCCACGTGCCGCGCAGCGCCATCGAGTAGGACAGGTCGACCAGCAGCGCGACCGCGGCCCCGGTGCGGCGCTCGGTCTCGACCACCTCGAAGTCCTCGACACCGATCCGCACCGCCCGCTGGTCCTCGGGCCGGGGCGTGCCGGCGGTCCGCAGCACGGCGTTGCGGACGGTCTTGACCACGTCGAGGGGCTGCTCGTCGCCGAACCGCCACTCCCGGGAGGCGCCGGTCAGCTCGCCGTTGGCCCCGGCGTCAGCCACGTCGTGGTCGCCCCGGCCGGAGGCGTCCAGCTGGGCGAACACCCGGCGCAGCGCCGTGGCGCCCAGCCGGCGGACCGCCTTGGGGGAGAGCTCCAGCTTCCCCTCGGTGCGGGTCAGGTGGCCCTGCCGCTCCAGCTCGCGCTCCATCTGGCGCAGTGCGGCCAGGTCGTCGACGGCGGGCCGGCCCAGCGCCTGCTCCAGCAGCTCCTCGTCGACGTCGGCCAGGCTGGCGCCGGCATAGCCCTGGGAGAGCTGGTTGCTCAGTGCCTCGAGGTCGGCCAGCTCGGCCACCGCGGTGGTCGCGTCGCCCATCCCCAGACCCTGCTCGCCGTCGGGGACCTGCCCGCGCTGGCCCCACGGCAGGTCCGGGCGGGCCTGGCGCAGCGCGTCGTTCAGGTGGGCCATCTCGCTGGCCAGGCCCATGTCCTGCATGGCCTGGCCCATCAGGTCGCCCAGCTCGGCGCGCTGCTCGGGCGAGAGCCCGGCCATCATCCGCTCCTGCGCGGCCGCCCGGCGGGCCAGGGAGTCGACCAGCTCGTCGACGGTCTGCGGGTCGTCGGGGAAGAACTGCCCGTGCTTCCCCATGAAGTCCGCGAACTGCTGGTCGGTGTCCTCGCCGCGGTTGTGCGCGTCCAGGAGCGTCGACAGGTCCGCGACCATGTCCTTGACGGCGGCGGTGCCGTCCTCGCCCGCGGCGTTCATCTGCTGCAGGGCGGACTTCATGTGCTGGAACTGGCTGTCCAGCACCTCCTTCTGCAGCAGCTCCTGGATCTGCCGGTAGGCCTCGCCGGCCTCCGGCGAGCGCCACTGCTTGTCCTTGAGCGCCCGGACGGCGCCGGCGGTGTCCTCGGGCAGCGCGTCCAGCTCGGCCTCGGCCAGCCGGGCGGCGTCGTCCGGGTCGGGGAACAGCTCCCGCCGCTCGGCCTCCAGGGCGCGGTCCAGCAGCTCGCGGACCTCCTCCAGCGTCCCGTCCATCCGGCCGGCCTGCCTGGCCTGCCTCAACCGGTCGCGCACGGACCGGCGCAGGTCGTCCAGTCCCCGGCGGCCGTCCAGCCCCCGGCGCAGCAGGTCGCGCATCGCCTCGCGGACGCTGCTGCCGGCCAGCACCTGGTCGCCGATCTCGTCCACGGCGCTGCCCAGGTCGTAGGGCGGCGCCAGCGGGTCCGGCCCGCCGCGCCAGCGGCCGTACCGGTACCCGCGCGGCCCGCGTGCTCGTCCGCCGGTCATCTCAGGACCCGTAGACCGTGCGGTTGCCGTCGGTGTCCTTGGCCAGCCGGCGGGTCAGCCACAGGCCCTCGAGGGCGAACTCGACGGCGGCTGCGGCCTGCTCTGCGGACTCCTCGCCCTCGGGGACGCCGAGGCGGCCCAGCAGCTGGGCCAGGTTCGGGACGGTGCCCACCTGGCCCATCAGCTCCGGTGCGGACACCAGGTCGCCGGACTCGACGACCTCCCCGCCGGTGAAGTGCTCCTGCAGACCGGTGAGGTCCAGCCCGCCGCAACGGGCCCGGAAGGTCTGCGCGGTGGCCTGCCGGAGCAGGTGCTCGAGCACCTCGAGCTCGCGCTCGTCCTCCGGGTCGCTGCTGGCGTCGGCGAACTCGACCTTCCCGCGGCTGGCCGGGACGACGCAGGGCAGGTCGACGACCCGGGCGACCGGGCGGGTCTCCCCGGCGACGGCGGCCCGCCGGACGGCGGAGGCCGCGATGGTCTCCAGCCCGGCGATGGCGAACCGGGCGCTGACGCCCGAGCGCTGGTCGACCTGGCTGGACTCCCGGACGAGCCGGGTGAACCGGGCCATGATCTCCACCAGGTGCTCGGGCACCAGCGGGGCGTCCAGCCCGGTGCCGGCCAGCCCCCAGGAGGTCTGCGCCTCCTGGTGCAGCAGCCGGATCTCGTCGGCCAGCTCGATCGGGTAGTGGGTGCGCACCTCGGCGCCGAAGCGGTCCTTGAGCGGGGTGATGATCCGCCCGCGGTTGGTGTAGTCCTCGGGGTTGGCGCTGGCGACCAGCAGCAGGTCCAGGGGCAGCCGGACCCGGTAGCCCCGGATCTGGATGTCGCGCTCCTCCAGCACGTTGAGCAGCGCGACCTGGATGCGCTCGGCCAGGTCGGGGAGCTCGTTGATGCTGAACACGCCGCGGTTGGTGCGCGGCACGAGCCCGTAGTGCACGGTCTCCGGGTCGCCCAGGGTGCGGCCCTCGGCGACCTTGATCGGGTCGACGTCGCCGATCAGGTCGCCGACGCTGGTGTCCGGGGTGGCCAGCTTCTCCCCGAAGCGGTCGCTGCGGTGCAGCCAGCCGACCGGGGTGGCGTCGCCGTGCTCGGCGACCTGGCGGGTGCCCCACACGCTGATCGGGGCCAGCGGGTGCTCGTTGAGCTCGCTGCCGACCAGCACCGGGGTCCACTCGTCGAGCAGCCCGACCAGGGTGCGGATGAGGCGGGTCTTGCCCTGCCCGCGCTCACCGAGCAGGACCAGGTCGTGGCCGGCGATCAGGGCGCGCTCGACCTCGGGGACGACCGTGTCCTCGAACCCGACGATGCCGGGGAGGGAGGGCTCGCCGGCGGCGAGCCGGGCGAGCAGGTTGGCGCGGATCTCGGCCTTGACGCCGACGGGGGTGGCCCCGGTGGCGCGGAGCTCCCCGAGAGTGGTGGGGGCAGGGGCGTCGTGCAGTGCGGCTGGGGAGTGCGAGGCGGCGTCCACCTCGTCCACGGTACGACGGGGGTGTGACATCCGGGAGGCCTCGCCGGCGGCGGTCCCTGTCAGGATCGGGGCGTGACCGAACCCGCGGTACCCCTGGTGTCCGGCGCCGACGTGGAGTCCGCGGCGCAGCTGCTGGCCGGCGTCGTCCGGCGCACTCCGCTCGAGCACTCCCGGGCGCTGGCCGAACGTGTCGGCGGACCGGTGTGGCTCAAGTGCGAGAACCTGCAGCGCACCGGTTCCTTCAAGATCCGTGGCGCTTACACCCGGATCGCCCGGCTCACCGACGCCGAGCGGGCCACCGGGGTCGTGGCTGCCAGCGCCGGCAACCACGCCCAGGGGGTCGCCCTGGCGGCCCGCGAGCTGGGCGCCCAGGCCACGGTCTTCATGCCCGAGACGGCGCCGCTGCCCAAGCTGGCCGCCACCCGCGGCTACGGCGCGACCGTGCACCAGCTCGGCGACTCGCTCACCGAGCCGCTGGCGGCCGCGATCGCCCACGCCCGGGAGACCGGGTCGGTCCTCATCCACCCCTTCGACCACCCCGACGTCATCGCGGGGCAGGGCACGGTCGGCCTCGAGGTGCTCGAGCAGTGCCCGGACGTCGCCACCGTCGTCGTCTGCACCGGTGGGGGTGGGCTGGTGTCGGGCATCGCGGCCGCGGTGAAGGCCCGCCGGCCCGACGTGCGGGTGGTCGCCGTCCAGGCCGCGGCGGCGGCCGCCTTCCCGGCGTCGCTGGCGGCGGGTCGACCGGTGCCGCTGGCGGCGATGACCACGATGGCCGACGGCATCGCGGTGGCGGCCCCCGGCGACCTGACGCTCGCGCACGTCGCCGGCCTGGTCGACGCGGTCGTGACGGTCACGGAGGACCAGCTGTCCCGGGCGCTGCTGTTCTGCCTGGAGCGGGCCAAGCTGGTCGTGGAGCCCGCCGGGGTCGCCGCGGTGGCCGCGGTGCTCGCCGACCCCTCGGCCTTCCGGGCGCCCGTCGTGGCCGTCGTGTCCGGCGGGAACATCGACCCGGTGCTGATGCTCAAGGTGGTCCAGCACGGCATGGCCGCGGCCGACCGCTACATGTCGCTGCGGGTCCGGGTCCCCGACCGGCCGGGGTCGTTGGCCGCGCTGCTGCGCGAGCTGGCGTCGGTGTCGGCCAACGTGCTCTCCGTCGAGCACGAGCGGACGACGGCGCGGCTGGACCTGGGTGAGGTGGAGATCGCGGTGGTCCTGGAGACCCGGGGCCCCGACCACGCGCGGGAGGTCCTGGCGGTGCTCCACCGGGCGGGCTACCCGGTCACCGGGGGCGAGCCGATGAGTTCCCCGGTCGCGGACGGTCTCCCCAGCTGAGAGCCGCCCTCCCGGGCGGTCCGGGAGGAGACGGTCGTGCTGGAGCAGTTCTGTCGGACCCCTCGCCTACGGTGCGCGCCATGAGCAGAGGTGGCAGCCAGGACGCGGTGGTCGTCGAGGGCCTGGTCAAGCGGTTCGGGGGGAACACGGCGCTCGACGGCGTCGACCTCGCGGTGCCCGAGGGCACCGTGCTGGGCCTGCTGGGGCCCAACGGCGCCGGGAAGACCACGGTGGTGCGGATCCTGTCGACCCTGCTGCAGGCCGACGGCGGGCGGGCCACGGTGGCCGGGCTCGACGTGGCCACGCAGGCCGACCAGGTCCGCGGCGTCATCGGCCTCACCGGCCAGTACGCCGCGGTCGACGAGTACCTGACCGGGGTGGAGAACCTGGAGATGGTCGGCCGGCTCTACCGGCTGGGCAAGAAGGAGGCCCGCTCGCGGGCGGTGGACCTGCTGGACCGCTTCGACCTCAGCGACGCCGCGCGCCGCCCGGCCAAGACGTACTCCGGCGGGATGCGCCGGCGGCTGGACATCGCCGCCTCGCTGATCGCCCGGCCGCGGGTGCTCTTCCTCGACGAGCCGACCACCGGGCTGGACCCGCGCAGCCGGCTGGGCATGTGGGAGTTCATCGCCGACCTGGTCAGCGACGGCACGACCATCCTGCTCACCACCCAGTACCTGGAGGAGGCCGACCGGCTCG
This sequence comes from Modestobacter sp. Leaf380, assembly GCF_001424485.1. Classification (GTDB taxonomy): domain Bacteria; phylum Actinomycetota; class Actinomycetes; order Mycobacteriales; family Geodermatophilaceae; genus Klenkia. The sequence continues at coordinate 244,402 of NZ_LMQC01000012.1, read as the reverse complement.
CCGACGCGATGGTGGTCATCGACCGGGGCCGGGTCATCGCCCGGGGCACCGCCGACGAGCTCAAGGCCCAGGTCGGCGGGGAGCGGCTCGAGCTCACCGTCGGGTCGGTCCCCGAGCTGGCCCGGGCCACGGAGGAACTGCGGTCCCTCGCGCTGGACGAGCCCCGCAGCGACGAGCAGACCCGCCGGCTGACCCTCCCGGTCAGCGGGGGAGCGGCCACCCTGGCCGAGGCGCTGCGCCGGCTGGAGCAGGCCGGGGTCACCCTGCTCGACGTCGGGCTGCGACGCCCCGACCTCGACGACGTCTTCCTCACCCTCACCGGCCGTCCCGCCGAGGACGCCGCGCCCTCCGGCGACGGTGCGTCCACCCCCGCCCGCACCGAGGAGACCGTCCGATGAGCGCGTTGACGAACACCGTCTCCGACAGCCTGGTCATCACCCGGCGCAACCTGATCAAGGTCAAGCGGGTGCCCGACCTGATCGTCTTCGCGACCCTGTCGCCGATCATGTTCGTGCTGCTGTTCCGCTACGTCTTCGGCGGCGCGATCAACCTGCCCGACGGCATCACCTACGCGGAGTTCCTGCTGCCCGGCATCTTCGCCCAGACGGTCGTCTTCGGCTCCACGACCACCGGTGCCAGCATCGCCGAGGACCTGCAGAAGGGCCTCATCGACCGGTTCCGCTCGCTGCCGATGTCCCGCTCGGCGGTGCTGATCGGCCGCACCGTCGCCGACCTGGGTCTCAACGCGATCTCCATCGTGGTCATGGCGCTGACCGGGCTGCTCGTCGGCTGGCGGATCAACAGCTCGGTGCCCGAGGCGATCGGCGGGTTCCTCATCCTGCTGGTCTTCGCCTTCGCGGTGAGCTGGATGATGGCGCTGGTCGGGCTGCTGGTCCGCACCCCCGAGGTGGTCAACAACGCCAGCTTCATCGTGATCTTCCCGCTGACGTTCGTGGCCAACACCTTCGTGCCGCTGGAGAGCTTCCCCTCGGTGCTGCGCACCTTCGCCGAGTGGAACCCGGTCTCCACCGTCGTGCAGGCGGCGCGCAACCTGTTCGGCAACCAGCCCGACAGCGTGCCGGTGGCCGACGCCTGGTCGCTGCAGAACCCGGTGCTCTACACGCTGATCTGGGCGGCGGTGATCCTCGCGGTCTTCGTGCCGCTGGCGGTCCGGGCGTACCTGGGCACCGCCAAGCGCTGAGGCCGGCCCGGCGGCCGACGCCGGACGCCGACACTGCGGCCGGGGCGGACGCGGGGAGAGGATGGACGGTGATGAGCACCGACCCGTCCTCCACCGCGTCCACCCCGCCGCTGCTGTCCGCGGACAACCCGCTGGCCGAGCCCTCGACGCTGCCCTTCGGCCTGCCGCCCTTCGCCGACACCACCCTCGAGCACTGCCGGGAGGCGCTGCTGTCCGGGATGGCCGAGCAGCGGGTCGAGGTCGACGCGATCACCGCGGCCCCGGGTCCGGCGACCTTCGCCGACACCGTGGTGGCCCTGGAGCGCTCGGGGGAGCTGCTGCACCGGGCGCAGGTGCTCTTCTACGCCCTGGCGTCGTCGAACTCCTCCGAGCGGCTGCGTGAGATCGAACGCGAGATCGCCCCGCTGGCCGCCGCGCACGCCGACGCGCTCCGGCTCGACCCGGCGCTGTTCGCCCGCATCGACGAGGTGCACACGGCCGTGCAGGCCGGGGAGCACGGCCTGGACGAGGAGTCGGTGCGGCTGGTCGAGCGGTACCACCTGGACTTCGTGCTGGCCGGCGCCCAGCTCGACGAGGCCGGCCGGGACGAGCTGCGGGCGCTGAACCTGCGGCTGTCGGAGCTGTCGACCGCGTTCGGGCAGAACCTGGTGGTGGCCACCGAGGCCGCCGCCGTCCTGGTCACCGACCGGGCCGAGCTCGCCGGCCTCAGCGACGCCGAGGTCGAGGCCGCCGCCGGTGCGGCCACCGAGCGCGGCCACGCCGAGGGGTGGCTGATCACGCTGGTGCTGCCCAGCGGCCAGCCGGTGCTGGCCAAGCTGCACGACCGGGGCCTGCGCCGCCGGGTGCACGAGGCATCGGTGGGCCGGGCCTCCTCCGGCGAGCAGGACAACGGCCCGGTCGCCGCCGAGATCGCGCACCTGCGCGCCGTCCGGGCCCGGCTGCTGGGCTTCCCCACCCACGCCGACCTGGTGGCCGCCGACCAGACCGCGAAGACCTCGGCGGCCGTCGACGAGCTGCTGGCCACCCTGGTGCCACCCTCGGTGGCCAACGCCCGGGCCGAGGGCGAGGTGCTCGCCGAGCTGGCCGCGGCCGACGGCGTCGAGCTGGCCGCCTGGGACTGGGCGTACTACTCCGAGCGGGTCCGGTCCCAGCGCTACGCCGTCGACAGCGCGGCCCTGCGCCCCTGGTTCGAACTCGACCGGGTGCTCGTCGACGGCGTCTTCCACGCCGCCCGGCTGCTCTACGGCTACACCTTCACCCCGCGCAGCGACCTGGCCGGCTACCACCCCGACGTCCGCGTCTGGGAGGTCACCGACGCCGCCGGTGAGCCGGTGGGGCTGTACCTGGGCGACTGGTTCGCCCGGGACGGCAAGCGCGGTGGGGCCTGGATGAGCTCGTTCGTCTCCCAGTCGCGGCTGCTGGAGACCCGGCCGGTGGTCTTCAACGTCCTCAACGTCACCCGGGCCGCGGGCGGTGCGCCCACGCTGCTGACCCTGGACGAGGTGACCACGCTCTTCCACGAGTTCGGCCACGTGCTGCACGGGCTGTCCTCCGCGGTCACCTACCCGCGGTTCTCCGGCACCAGCGTGCCCCGGGACTTCGTCGAGTTCCCCAGCCAGGTCAACGAGATGTGGGCGCTGTGGCCCGAGGTGCTGGCCCACTACGCCAAGCACACCGAGACCGGGGAGCCGCTGGGCGCCGACGTCGTCGCGGCCATCGAGGCGGCCGCGCTGTGGGGCGAGGGCCACGGCACCCTGGAGTACCTGGCCGCCACCCTGCTGGACCAGGCCTGGCACCGGATCGGCCCGGACACCGTGGTCGAGGACCCCATCGCCTTCGAGACCGCCGCCCTCGAGGCCGCCGGGGTGGCCTCGGACCTGGTGCCGCCGCGCTACCGGACGACGTACTTCCAGCACGTCTTCGCCGGGGGCTACGCGGCCGGCTACTACTCCTACATCTGGTCCGAGGTGCTCGACGCGGACACCGTGGAGTGGTTCAAGGCCAACGGCGGTCTCACCCGGGCCAACGGCGACGCCTTCCGCGGGAAGCTGCTGTCCCGTGGCGGGGCGGTGGATCCGCTGGGTGCCTTTCGCGACGTCGTCGGCCGGGACGCCGACACCGGGCCGCTGCTGCGCCGTCGGGGTCTGACCGCCCCCGCCTGACTGCCCGCGACCGGGGGCTCAGCGCCGCCGCCCACGACCTCTCGTCGCGGGCGGGGGCTGCTGGTCGGCCATCAACCCGGCGACGAGGTCCACGTCGTCGGGTGCGGTGCCCTCGACGACGAGCCGGTTGGGCTGGCGGTGGCCGCACGCCGTGCACAGGTGCACCACCTGCCAGCCCTTGCCCGACTTCTCCACCAGGCCGACCGGCTGCATGAGCTGCCGGCAGTCCGACGCGCGGTCGCCGGGCTTGTCGTCCACGTGGAGCGACCACAGGCAGAACGGGCAGTGGTTGCGGTAGTGCCCGTCGGTGTTGGCCGGGACCAGCACCTGGCAGTGGCCGCAGACGAAGTCGGTGTTCTCCGCCCGCCGGGAGCGACCCCGGGGGGCGGAGGACACCGGTCCGCCGTCGAGGGCGGTGTCGTGCTCGGTCACGCGACTCAGGGGACGAACGGCTCGACCGCGAGGACCTTCACCGAGATGTCCTTGCCGTTGGGTGCCTGGTACGTGACGGTGCTGCCGGGGGCCGCGCCCATGATCGCGGTGCCCAGCGCGGACTCGGGGGAGTAGACCGAGACGCCGGTGGTGCCGGCGATCTCCCGGGACCCGAGCAGGAACTTCTCGGTGTCGTCCTCGTCGCCGTCGAAGGCGATGGTGATGACGGTGCCCAGCGCGGCGTTGGTCGCCGTCTTGGGGGCGTCCCCGACGCGGGCCTTGCGCAGCAGGTCGGTCAGCTGGCGGATCCGGCCCTCCTGCTTGCCCTGCTCGTCCTTGGCGGCGTGGTAGCCGCCGTTCTCCTTGAGGTCGCCCTCCTCGCGGCGGGCGTTGATCTCCGCGGACATGGCCGGCCGGCCGGCCACCAGTGCGTCCAGCTCGCCCTTGAGGCGGTCGTGGGCCTCCTGGGTCAGCCAGACGCCCTGGTCCTGCTCGTCAGTGGTCGACACGATGTGACGGCTCCTGTGACTCGAAGAGCCGCCCCCCGATCGGGAGGCGGCTGCGTGATCGTCCAACCTAACACCGGACCGCATCGTCTCGCAGACCCGCCGGGGAGGGCCCCGGGCGGCGCTGTGGCCGGGGTCGCCGCCGTCCGCGCGCGGCTGGTGGGACGATGGACCCGTGACCCAACCGGACCAGCTGCGACTGCTCGCGGTGCACGCCCACCCCGACGACGAGTCGAGCAAGGGCGCCGCGACCATGGCCAAGTACGTCGCCGAGGGCGTGGACGTCCTCGTGGCCACCTGCACCGGCGGTGAGCGGGGGTCGGTGCTCAACCCCCGAATGGACCGCCCCGAGGTGTGGGAGCGGCTCCCGCAGATCCGCGCGGAGGAGATGGCCGCCGCCCGCGAGGTGCTGGGCGTGCGCCAGGAGTGGCTCGGCTTCGTCGACTCCGGCCTCCCCGAGGGCGACCCGCTGCCCCCGCTGCCCGAGGGCTGCTTCGCCCTCGTCCCGGTCGAGGAGGCCGCGGCCCCGCTGGTCGCGCTGATCCGCCGGTTCAAGCCCCAGGTCGTGACGACGTACGACGAGCGCGGCGGCTACCCGCACCCCGACCACATCAAGACCCACGACATCTCGGTGCACGCCTTCGAGGCAGCCGGCGACCCGGACCGGTACCCCGAGCTGGGGGAGCCCTGGCAGCCCAGCAAGCTCTACTACCAGATGAGCTTCACGCTGCCCCGGACGACGGCGATCCACGAGGCCCTGCTGGCCCGCGGGCTGGAGTCGCCCTACGCCGAGATGCTGGCGAACTGGGACCCGGCGAAGGACATCTCGCACCGGGTCACCACCCGCGTGCCGTGCGGGGAGTACTTCGACGTCCGGGACCGGGCGCTCATCGCGCACGCGACCCAGATCGACCCCGACGGCCGCTGGTTCTCCACCCCGATGGACCTGCAGCGCGAGGTCTGGCCGACCGAGGACTACGAGCTGGCCCGGTCACTGGTCGACAGCCCCACCCCCGAGGACGACCTGTTCGCCGGGATCCGCAGCGAGGTGGGCGTCCGATGACCACCGCCGGTCTGCTGGTCACCGCCGCCCAGGAGCAGCTGCCCGAGGACGTCGGCAAGTCCGGCCCCTTCGGCCTGCTGCTGGTCCTGCTGCTGCTGGTCGCGATCCTGCTGCTGGGCCGCTCCATGGGCAAGCACCTCAAGCGGCTCCCGCGCAGCTTCGACGCCCAGGACGCCCCGGTCGTCGTCCCCGACGACGCCTCGGAGCTGTTCGAGCAGCGACGTCCGGGCGAGGACCTGCTGGACACGTTGCGCCAGGCGCCGCTGGCCATCGAGGCGCCGCGCGCCGACCCCGACGAGGGGTCCGCCACCACCCGCTGAGCGGGCCGCCACGGCGTGGCCCATGATCACGCCGTGGCACACCCCGAGCACAGGGAACGCACAGCCGACCGTCCCATCCACCCCCCGGGCTTCGGGCGGTTCGGCACGCGGGTCCTCGAGCTGGCCGAGAACGTCGTGTACGCCGGGATCGCGCTGTTCCTGGTGGTCACCGCGCTGGTCCTGCTGGTGCTGGCCGGGAAGACCACCTACGGCCTGCTGGGGGACTTCTCGCAGGCCCCGGTGCTGGAGCTGCTCGACGTCCTGCTGCTGGTCTTCATCGTCGTCGAGCTGCTGTTCGCCGTCCGGACGACGGTGGAGAAGCGCGAGCTGATCGCCGAGCCGTTCCTGCTGGTCGGCATCCTCGCCTCGATCAAGGAGATCGTCGTGCTGTCGGTCGAGGCGGCCAGCAAGGTCGGCACCGACGGCTTCACCGACCGGATCGTGGAGATCGCGGTGCTCGGGGTCCTGGTGCTCCTGCTCGGGGTGACCAGCCTGCTGCTGCGGCGCAAGGAGCGGGAGCCCGACGAGGGCGAGAACGCACCGCCGGACCCGGAGCGCCCCGCCGCCTGACCGTTCGCCCTCGCGTGTTCGCCGTGGGCGGAGCGACCTCGTCCCCCGGGTGGTGATTACGGGATTACAGTGATGCACGTCGGACCTGAGGAGGACCCCGTGCACCCCCACCACCGTTTCCCCCCTGACCCCTTCCGTCGCGGACCCGGCGGCCCCGGCGGCCGAGGCGGGCCCTTCGGCGGCCGTGGCCCCGGCCGCGGCCGGGGCGCAGACGCGCCCCCGCCGCTGGACCGCGCCGAGGTCGCCGGCTGGCTGGCCGGCCGGCTGCCCGACGACTGGTTCGCCGGACCCGTCGAGCTGCAGGTCGACCGCGACGAGATCACCGTCGTCGGCACCGTGCCGACCCCCGACGCCGGCGAGGGCGACCCCGCAGCCGCCGCGGCCGGCCGGATCGCCCGCTTCCGCGAGCAGACCCGCGAGCAGCGCATGGCGATCGCGGACGCCGCCCAGGCCCGGTACGGCCGCGCCGTCGCCTGGGGCGCCGCCTGTGGTGACACCCGGGAGCTGTTCACCACGCTGTCGGTGCCGGTGATGACCCGGCTCCGCCAGCCCGAGCGCCAGGTGCTCGACACCCTCGTCGACGCCGGGGTCGCCCGGTCGCGGTCCGAGGCGCTGGCCTGGTCGGTGAAGCTGGTCGGCGAGCACGTCGAGGACTGGCTCACCGAGCTGCGCACCGCCATGGAGAGCGTCGAGGAGGTCCGCGGCCGCGGTCCCTCGGTGGGCTGAGCCGGGCCGGCGGTGCCAGGGTGGTCGGCGTGACCGACCCCCTGGCACTGCTGCGCCGGGCCTACGGCGACCTCGCCGGGCTCCTCGCCGGGCTGCCCGAGCACGACGCCTGGACCCCGAGCGGGTGCAGCGGCTGGACGCTGCTGGACCTCACCCAGCACCTGGTGTACGACGCCCAGCGCGGCCTCGTCGCCCTGTCCACCCCGGAGCCGGGGCCGCCGGACACCGACGCCGTCGGGTACTGGCGCGCCTGGCAGCCCGCACCCGGGGACGACGGGGTCTGGCGCACCCTGGTCGTGGCCAGCGCGGCCGAGGGCTTCGCCGACCTGGTCGGCACCTACACCGCCACCACCCGGGCCGTGCTCGTCGCGGCCGACCGGGTCGACCCCACGGACCTGGTGGGCACCCAGGGGCACGTGCTCACCGTCGCCGACCTGCTCTCCAGCCTCACCGTGGAGACCGCCGTGCACCACCTGGACGCGGTCCACCGCCTGGACCGGGAGGGGCCCGCCTCCGGCCCGCTGGCCGAGGTCCGCCGGGTGCTCGAGGGCCTGCACGGGGGACCGCTGCCCACCGACTGGGACGACGTCACGGCCGCACTGCGGGCCACCGGCCGGGCTCCGCTGACCGCGGGCGACCGGGCTGCCCTGGGGCCCGCCGCGGAGCGTCTCCCGCTCTTCGGCTGACCGTCTGCACACCAGGGACACTGGGCTGGTGAGCACCCCTGAGAGCACCGACGTCCTGGTCGTGGGAGCGGGCCCCGCAGGCTCGGCGGCCGCTGCCTGGGCGGCCCGCGCCGGCCACGACGTGGTGCTCGCCGACGCCGCCGTCTTCCCCCGGGACAAGACCTGCGGGGACGGCCTCACCCCCCGCGCCATCGCCGAGCTCGACCACCTGGGACTGGGTGACTGGGTGCGGTCGCACGGCCGCAACCGGGGGCTGCGGGCGGCGGGCTTCGGCCAGGAGCTGCTGCTGCCCTGGCCCGGCGGGTCGCTGCCCGACCACGGCGGCGCGGTGCCGCGCACCGAGCTCGACGCCCGGATCCGGCAGGTCGCCCTGGACGACGGCGCCACCGGGCTGGAGGGTGCCCGCGCCGTCGACGTCACCCGGGACGGCGACCGGGTCGCCGCCGTGGACTTCACCCGCGAGGACGGCTCCACCACCACCGTGCGCTGCCGGAAGCTGGTCGTCGCCGACGGGGTGCGCTCCCCGCTGGGTCGGGTGCTGGGCCGGGAGTGGCACCGGGAGACCGCCTACGGCGTGGCCGCCCGCGGCTACGTGACCAGCGGCCGCAGCGACGACGAGTGGATCTCCAGCCACCTCGAGCTGCGCGGCACCGAGGGTGAGCTGCTGTCGGGTTACGGCTGGGTCTTCCCGCTGTCCGACGGCGAGGTCAACATCGGCGTCGGGACGCTGGCCACCGCCAAGCGGCCGGCGGGGGTGCAGCTCAAGCCGCTGCTGGACTTCTACGCGCAGGCCCGCCGGGAGGAGTGGGAGCTGACCGGCCCGGTGCGGGCCAAGGCCTCGGCACTGCTGCCGATGGGCGGCGCCGTCTCCGGGGTGGCCGGGCGGAACTGGGCGCTGGTCGGGGACGCGGCGGGGTGCGTGAACCCGCTCAACGGCGAGGGCATCGACTACGGGATGGAGACCGGCCGGACGCTGGCCGGCATGCTCGCCGAGGACGACTGGTCGCTGGCGTGGCCGGCGACGCTGCGGGCCCAGTACGGCGAGGCGTTCTCCATCGCCCGCCGGCTGGCCGGGCTGCTGACCGTGCCGCGGCTGCTGCCCGCGGCCGGGCCGGTCGGCATGCGGTCGCGGGCGCTGATGACCGTCGCGCTGCGGGTGATGGGCAACCTGGTCACCGAGTCCGACCGGGACGTCGTGGCCCGGGCCTGGCGGCTGGCCGGCCGGCTCTCCGTCCGGCTGGACGACCGCCCGCCGTTCCCGGCGGCGGACCTCCGCACCGCCTGACCAGGTGGCCCCGGCGCGCCGGGTGTCGCCCTGTCCGCGCTAGTGCGGATCGCGCAGTAGTGTGCGGTCCACGCGACGAGGACCGGGAGGTCGGCGGATGGACACCACGCAACTGCTCAAGGGGGTGCTGGACCTCGCGGTCCTGGCCGTCCTGGACGGCGAGGACGGGTACGGCTACGACGTCGTCCGCCGACTGCGCGCCGGGGGACTGGACGACGTCGGCGACGCCTCGGTCTACGGCACCCTGCGCCGGCTCTACGCCGCCGGGCACCTGACCTCCTACGTGGTGCCCTCCGTCGAGGGGCCGCACCGCAAGTACTACGGCCTCAACCCCTCCGGGCGGGCCCAGCTGGAGAGCTCGACCAAGACGTGGTCGGGCTTCGCGGACACGATGGCCGCGCTCCTGGCGCGCCCGACGGAGGTGGCGGCATGAGCACGGCAGCGACGCAGCAGGTGACGGGCGACCCCGAGGTCGCCGCCTACGCCCGGCAGGTCCGGGAGGCCCTGGCCGACGTCCCCCCGGCCCGGCTGGAGGAGCTGCTGGAGGACCTGGAGGAGCACCTCGTCGAGGTGGCCGCCGAGACCCCGGGGCCGCTGAGCGACCGGCTCGGGCCGGCCGCGGAGTACGCCGACGAGCTGCGCCGGGCCGCCGGACTGCCCGAGGTCGCCACCGAGGTGGCCGAGCAGGAGCACTCGGGGTGGCGGGGTGACCTGCGCCGGTACCGGGAGCAGTACGGCGACCACCCGGCCGTCCTGGCGGTGCGCGGCTTCCTCCCCGAGCTGCGACCGGCCTGGTGGGTGGCGCGGGCGTGGGCGGCCGTCGCGGCGGTCGAGTACCTGTTCGTCGGCTCCGTGGGCCTCCCGTTGCCCACCCTGGGCCTGGGGGTGGTGGGCTGGGCCCTCACCGTCGCCGCGGTGGTCTGGTCGGTGCGGCTGGGTCTGCGGGCCCGGGCGGCCGCGGGACCGCTGAGCCACCGGGCCGCGTTCGCCGACCTCGCTCTGGCGGTGTGCGCGCTCATCGCGGTGATCGGCCTGAGCGACCGCTCGGGCGACGTCTTCTACCCCGACAGCGTCAGCTACGACAGCGGCCCGACCCCACTGACCCACGAGGACGGCACCCCGATCACCAACATCGTCCCGTACGGCCCGGACGGCGAGCCGCTCACCGGCGTCCTGCTCTACGACCAGGACGGGCGGCCGATCACCAACCTCTCGCCCTACGGTGCCGACGGCTCCGAGGTGACCCAGCTGCCCTCCGCGCTGCCGGACAACGCCTTCCCGCAGGAGCAGACGGTGGTGACCTGGGACGAGTACGGCACCCCCGTGACCGCGCAGCCGACGGCACCGACCGTCCCGTCGGCCGCCGTCCCCAGTGCTGCCCCGACCGGGTCGGTCGTCGTCCCCACCCCTGCCATCCCCACCCCTGCCATCCCCACCCCTGCCATCCCCACCCCTGCCATCCCCACCTCTGCAGAGCCCACCCCCGGCGAGGCCAGCACCGTCGAGCCGACCCCGGTGGTCCCCGCCCCCTGAGCGACACCCTCCGCGCCGGGCACCGGCCCGGCGCGGAGGGGCAGGACGGTCAGACGAACGGCGAGTTGAAGATCGCGAAGTACACGGCGATGTAGTGGCAGGCCGCCGCCACGATCGTCATGGCGTGGAAGACCTCGTGGTAGCCGAAGACGCCGGGCCACGGGTTGGGCTTCTTGATCGCGTAGGCGACCGCACCGATCGTGTACAGCACCCCGCCGGCGGCCAGCAGCACCATCGCGGTCACCCCGGCCAGCGCCAGGATGTCGGTGAGCACGAAGACCGCCACCCAGCCCAGCGCGACGTAGATCGGCACACCCAGCCAGCGCGGTGCGGTGGGCCAGGCCATCTTCAGCGCCACGCCGCCCAGCGCCCCGCCCCAGACGACGGCCAGGATCACCCAGTTCGTCGGAGCCGGGACGGCGAGGGCGGCGAACGGCGTGTACGTGCCGGCGATGAACACGAAGATCATCGAGTGGTCGAGCCGCTTCATCAGCTTCCAGCCGCGCGGCGACCAGCGCCGGCGGTGGTAGGCGGCGCTGATCCCGAACAGCCCCAGGATGGTGAGGCAGTAGATGCTCACCGGCAGCCCGGCGCGCACCCCGCCGTGCGTCCACGCCAGCGGGATCAGCACCGCCCCGGCGACGATCGACCCGAAGGCCGCGAACAGGTGCAGCCAGCCACGCAGCCGCGGCCGGGTGTCGGGGTGGTCGAAGTCGGCGTCGCCGTACTCGGCGTCGGCCCACTCGCCGTCGCGGAGGACGGCGTCGACCTGCTCGCCCTCCGCGACGACGGCGGTGGCGGCCTGTCCGGGGGGCGCCTGGACCTCGGAGCCGTCGGAGGCCACCCGCACGGTCTCCGCGGGGTCGTGCACTGCGCTCATGGTCCGAGGTTAGGGCGCGGTCGCCCCCCGTCGCACCCCACCCGGCTGTGAGGTCTCGGGGGACGGTGCCCCTGCGTCGACCGGGGCCCTCCCGGTCTGCGCAGCGGAGTCCTAGGGTGGCTCTCCGTGGGGGCCCGCGAGCAGGTGCGCACGGCGCTGACGTCGTTGTACGAGCGTCGACTGGTCCGTCGCCTGGACCGGGCCGCCGCCCCGCACCACGTCGGCGTGATCGTCGACGGCAACCGCCGCTGGGCCCGGGCGATCGGGCTGGAGGACGTCAACGACGGCCACCGCCGCGGGGCGGACAAGATCGCGGACTTCCTGGGCTGGTGCGACGAGACCGGCGTCGGCGTCGTCACCCTGTTCCTGCTGTCCACCGACAACCTGACCCGGCCCGAACCCGAGCTCACCCCGCTGCTGCGGATCATCGAGGGCGTGGCCTGCGACCTGTCCGGACCGGACCGGCGCTGGCAGCTCAACGCCGTCGGGGCGCTGGGCCTGCTGCCCGCGGAGACCGCCGCGGTGCTCAAGCAGGCCGAGGAGGACAGCCGTGGCCGGGCGGGCGCCACGGTCAACCTGGCGGTCGGCTACGGCGGCCGGCGCGAGATCGCCGACGCCGTCCGGTCGCTGCTGGCCGAGCACGCCGAGCGCGGGACGACGCTGGACGAGCTGGTCGAGGACCTGGACGTCGAGCACATCGCCGAGCACCTCTACACCCGCGGGCAGCCCGACCCCGACCTGGTGATCCGGACCAGCGGGGAGCAGCGGCTGTCGGGCTTCCTGCTGTGGCAGACGGCGCACTCGGAGTTCTACTTCACCGACGTCTACTGGCCCGAGTTCCGCCGGGTCGACTTCCTGCGCGCGCTGCGGGACTACGCGGCCCGTCAGCGCCGCTTCGGCGGCTGACCGCGCGGGTGTGAGACTGGGTGCCATGACAGCCGGCGCGGTCGACCTGCCCCTGGAGTACGTGAAGCTGGGGCTGCGGTTCGACCGCCTGGAGGAGGGGTTCGTCGACGCCTACACCGGCGACCGGCGGCTCCGGGCCCAGGTGCTCGACGAGCCGGCCCCCACCCCGCGCGGGGTGCGCGACCAGGCCCGGGGGCTGCTCCGTGAGCTGGACGCGACCGACCTGGCCGCCGACCGCGTCGAGCACCTGCGCGGCCAGCTCACCGCGCTGGAGTGCACCGCCCGGGTGATGGCGGGGGAGCCGGTCACCTACCGGGAGGAGGTCCGCTCCTACTTCCAGGTCGACGTCGACCTCGGGGACCCCGCCGACTACGCCGCCGCGCACGCCGAGCTGGAGGACCTGCTGCCGGGCACCGGCACGCTGGCCGAGCGGTACGCCCAGCACCGCCGCCGGGAGGAGTGCCCGCCCGAGCGCCTGGAGGCCGCGGTGCACGCGCTGTCCAGCGCGCTGCGCGACCGGGTGCGCGGGCAGTACGGCCTGCCCGAGGCCGAGACCGTGCAGTACGAGGTGGTCACCGACAAGCCCTGGTCGGGCTTCAACTACTACGAGGGCGGCTACCGCTCGCGGGTGGCGATCAACGCCGACCTCCCGCACCGGCTGGGTCAGCTGCCGCACCTGGTCGCGCACGAGGCCTACCCCGGCCACCACACCGAGCACTGCCGCAAGGAGCGCGGGCTGGTCGAGCGCGACCGGCACCTCGAGCACACCGTCTTCCTGGTCAACACCCCCGAGTGCCTGATGGCCGAGGGCCTGGCCGACCTGGGCCTGGAGGCAGCGGTCGGGCCGGGGTGGGGCCCATGGGCCCAGGAGGTCCTGGCCGACCTCGGGCTGCGACTGGACGGTGGGCTCTCCGAGCGGGTGTCGGCTGCGGCGGCCCCGCTCAACCGGGTCCGTCAGGACGCCGCGGTGATGCTGCACGACCGAGGCGCCCCCACCGAGGACGTCGTCGCGCACCTGCAGCGGTGGTCGCTGGTCAGCCGCGACCGGGCCGCCCAGCAGCTGCGGTTCCTCACCCACCCGCTGTGGCGGGCCTACATCACCACCTACGTCGAGGGCTACGACCTGCTCGCCGGCTGGTTGGCCGCCCGTCCGGCGGGGCAGTCGGCGGCCGACCGGTTCCTCCGGCTGCTGGACGAGCCGCTCACCCCGGCCCGGGTCACCGCCGAGCTCGCCGGATGAGGCGCACCGCGCGCGAGCGCCGGGTGCTCGGGCTGTGGTCGGCCGCCTGCCTGGCGCTGTTCCTGGTGCTCGGCCTGCTGTGGGTCGGCGACCTGTCGCTGCAGTGGCCGGTGCTGGTGGTGCCCGTGGTGTGGGCGCTGGTGGCCGCCCGGCCGCGACGCGCGGAACCCGCTCGACCCGACTGAGCCGCCGGGTCCATCATCTGGCCCGTGATCCACGCCCGCGGGTTGTCCCGCACGTTCGCAGCCAAGAAGCGCGGCAAGGCCTCCACCGAGGTGCGCGCCGTCGATGGGGTCGACCTGGACGTCGAGGCCGGCGAGATCGTCGGCTTCCTGGGCCCCAACGGGGCCGGCAAGACCACCACCATGCGGATGCTCACCACCCTGCTGGCCCCGACCGCGGGCACCGCCACCGTGGCCGGCTGCGACCTGCTCCGCGACCCGGTCGGTGTCCGGCGGCGGATCGGCTACGTCTCCCAGGCCGGCTCGACCGCGCCGGAGAACCGCGCGGGGGAGGAGCTGGTCTCCCACGCCCGGCTGTACGGGGTCAGCACCGCCGACGCCACCGCCCGCGGCCAGCAGCTCTTCGCCGAACTGGACCTGGACGGGCTGTGGGAACGCCAGCCCAAGGCCATGTCCGGCGGCCAGCGCCGCCGGCTGGACATCGCGATGGGCCTGGTGCACGTGCCCGGCCTGGTGTTCCTGGACGAGCCCACCACCGGCCTGGACCCGCAGGCCCGGGCCAACCTGTGGGGCCACATCGAGGGGCTCCGCAGGGACCGGGGGACGACGGTCTTCCTGACCACCCACTACCTGGACGAGGCCGATGCGCTCTGCGACCGGGTGCTGGTCATCGACAAGGGCGTCATCGTCGCCTCGGGCACCCCGGACGCGCTGAAGAGCTCCGTGGGCGGTGACCTGCTGACGGTCACCGCCACGCACGCCGACCGGGCCGGGGACGTCGCCGGCCGGATGGCCGCGCTGCCCGGCGCGGAGGCCGCCCAGGTCACCGGGGACCGGGTCACCTGCCGGGTCCCCGCCGGCGGCGCCGCCCTGGTCACCCTGCTGCGCGACCTGGACGCCGCCGGGATCGAGGTCGCCGGCGTGGAGAGCCGCCGTCCCAGCCTGGACGACGTCTTCCTGACCGTCACCGGCCGCTCGCTGCGCGACGGCGAGCAGACCACCGCTCAGACCACCGCGCAGACCGCGCCCGCCGAGGAGACCGCCCGATGAGCACCCTGGTCCGCGACACAGGGACCGTCTACACCCGGGCCCTGCGCACCTCGCTGCGCAACCCGGCCTGGCTGGTCATCAGCCTCATGCAGCCGGTGCTCTACATCGTGCTCTTCGGCCCGCTGCTGGAGCCGATCGCCGGGCAGCTGGGCGGCGCGAACGCCTACCAGGTCTTCGTGCCCGGGATCCTGGTCCAGCTGGGCCTGTTCGGCACCGCGTTCGTCGGGTTCAGCCTGATCGCCGAGTACCGGGCCGGGGTCATCGAGAGCCAGCGGGTCAGTCCCGCGCCCCGGGCCGCGCTGCTGCTGGGCCGGGTGCTGCGCGACGTGCTGGTCCTCGCCGTCCAGGGTGTCGTGCTGGTGCTCGTCGCCGTCCCGTTCGGGCTGGACGCCTCGGTCGGTGGGGTGGCCCTGACGATCGTGCTGGTGGCCGTCCTCGGCGGGTCGCTGGCCGCGGTGTCCTACGCGCTGGCCCTCACGCTGAAGAGCGAGGACGCCTTCGCCCCGCTGCTGAACGTGGTGCTCTTCCCGGTGCTGCTGCTGTCGGGGATCCTGCTGCCGATGACGCTGGCCCCGGGGTGGCTGCAGACGGTGTCGGACCTGGTGCCCTTCAAGCACATCGTGGACGGCGCCCGGGCGCTGTTCGCCGGCGACTTCGGCGCCCCCGACGTCGGCTGGGGCGTGCTGTTCACCGTCCTGCTGGCCGGGTTGGGCGCCTGGTACGGGACCTCGCAGTTCCGCAAGGAGTCCGGCTGAGGCCGCGACACGCCGGTCGGCGTAGGGCCGGAAGTCACCTGCCGGACACCTCACGGGCCTAGCGTCCGAGGTGTCCGGGGAGCCCGCCTCGCCGGACACGGGAGGCCCGGTTGGTGCGATGCGAGCTGTCGACCAGGGGGGCCGGACCACGGCCTCTGCGCCGGGGCCCGGCCACCTTCGAGCAGGGGTGCGCCAGCACCCCACCGGGAGTCGATCCGTGAGTTCTCGCCGCACGTACGTCCTCGACACCTCCGTCCTGCTCTCCGACCCGGGCGCCCTGCTGCGCTTCGAGGAGCACGACGTCGTCGTCCCCCTGGTCGTCATCGGGGAACTGGAGGAGAAGCGGCACCACCCGGAGCTGGGCTGGTTCGCCCGCCAGACGCTCCGCCTGCTCGACGACCTGCGGGTGCAGCACGGGCGGCTGGACGCGCCGATCCCGGTGGGTGACACCGGCGGGACGCTGCACGTCGAGCTGAACCACTCCGACGCCTCGGTGCTGCCGGCCGGGTTCCGCAACGACAGCAACGACAGCCGCATCATGGTGGTCGCGCTCAACCTGCGGGCCGAGGGCCGCGACGTCTGCCTGGTCACCAAGGACGTGCCGCTGCGGGTGAAGGCCGCGGCGGTGGGCCTGGACACCGACGAGTACCGCGCGCTGGGGGCCGTGGACGCCGGCTGGACCGGGATGGCGGAGGTCTCCCTCAGCGACGACGAGATCGCGGCGCTCTTCGACGGCGGCACCCTCTTCCTGCCCGCCGCGGCCGAGCTGCCCACCCACACCGGGCTGGTGCTGCTGTCCTCCCGCGGGTCGGCGCTGGGCCGGGTCACCGCGGACAAGCACGTGAAGCTCGTCCGCGGGGACCGGGAGGCCTTCGGGCTGCACGGGCGCTCGGCGGAGCAGCGGATCGCGCTGGACCTGCTGCTGGACCCCGAGGTCGGCATCGTGTCGATGGGCGGCCGGGCCGGGACCGGCAAGTCCGCGCTGGCGCTGTGCGCGGGCCTGGAGTCGGTCATGGAGCGGCGGGCGCACAAGAAGGTGGTCATCTTCCGGCCGCTGTACGCCGTCGGCGGGCAGGACCTGGGCTACCTGCCCGGCTCCGAGGGCGAGAAGATGGCGCCCTGGGCCCAGGCGGTCTTCGACACCCTGGGGGCGCTGGTCTCCGGCGAGGTGGTCACCGAGATCCTCGCCCGCGGGCTGATCGAGGTGCTGCCGCTGACCCACATCCGCGGCCGCTCGCTGCACGACTCCTTCGTCATCGTCGACGAGGCACAGTCCCTGGAGCGCGGCGTGCTGCTCACCGTGCTGTCCCGGCTGGGCACCAACTCCCGCGTCGTGCTCACCCACGACGTCGCCCAGCGGGACAACCTGCGGGTCGGCCGGCACGACGGCGTCACCGCGGTCATCGAGGCGCTCAAGGGCCACCCGCTGTTCGCACACGTGACGCTGACCCGGTCCGAGCGGTCGCCGATCGCGGCGCTGGTGACCGAGATGCTGGAGGACCTGCCGGTCTGAGCGCACCGACGGCCGGGGTCCGCGGGTGCGGGTCCCGGCCGTCGTGCGTGCGGGTCAGGAGTCGGTGGTCTCGTGTCCGGCGTCCGCGGTCACCCGGCCGCGGGCGGCCGGGCGCCGGGCAGCCGAGGGGCGGGGGGAGAACGCCGCGCGCAGCAGGGAGCTGGCGACCCAGCCGGCCAGGAGACACCAGGGCAGTCGCGCGGTCACCTCGTCCACGTCGAGCGAGCCCTGGGCCCCCATGAGCAGCACCGGGAGGGCGAAGAGCAGGGCTGCGCCGAGGACGTCCCAGCGCAGCGGGTTCACGGCCGGCCGGCCAACCGCTCACACAGCAGCGCGGCCCAGCGGTGCGCGGTGGCGCGGGCGCCGTCGACCACGGCCACCGGCACCGGGAGCCCGGCCAGCAGCGCGGCGGGGTCCGCCGAGGACTCGGTGTCGGTGACGACCACGGCGTCCACGCGGGGCAGGCCGGCCAGCCAGCCGGTGAGGTCGGCGGGCTTGCGGGTGGCGTCCAGGACACCCCAGACGGCGGTGGGGGCCCACGCCTGGAGCATCTGCGCGACCCACGCGGAACCGGCGTCCCGCAGCGGGACGTCGACGGCGACGACGGTCGGGACGCCGGCGCCCGCGGCGGCCTCGCGCCGGGTGGCCGCGACGGCCGCGGTGGGCACCCCGACGTCGGGGGTGGACAGCCCGGAGAGCTCCCCCCGGGTCGCCCACTGCACCCGGGCCGGGTCCAGCCGCAGCGACGTGGCCAGCACGCGGGCGGCGCCGAGGGCGTCCGCGCCGGGGCCGACGACGACCAGCACGTCACCGGGCTCGGCGGGCGCTGTGGGGGCGTCGGGCAGGGTGCGGGCCAGCACGGCGGTCAGCGCGGCGAAGGTGCCGCGGGCCGCGGCATCGGCACCGAAGTCCTCGCCGAGCAGGGCGGTGGGCAGGCCGAGCGCGGTCAGCCCGGCCGGGGCGGGGTCGACGACGGCAGCCGCGTCCGGGGCGGCCGGCAGCAGCTGGGTCACCGTGGCCAGGCCGTCGGCGGCCGCGGAACGCCCGCGGGTGGTCGGGTGCGGGGGAGCGGTGCGGGACCGGCCGGCACCGCGGGCGGGCGGGACCGGCGGGCGCGGACCGCGCACGCGCGGCGCGGCGGCCGGGGTGGTCAGCAGGCTGCTGAGCGGGGGCAGGACGGTGGTGGAGTCCATCGGCAGCGGCGCCGGGTCGCTGGCGGTGCGGGCGAGCTCGTCGGCCATCCCGGCGGCCATCTCCTGGGCCATCTCCTCCACGAGGAGGCCGCTGACCTCGGAGGCGAGCTCCGGGCGCGACGGGGCGTCGCCGAGGAAGTCGCTGTCGGCGACCGCGGTGATGACCTCGATGAAGCCGCTGGCGTGGTCGGGGGTGTGCAGCGGCTCGCTGCTGCCGACGACCGCGACGAGGGTGCCCTCGGCCTCCAGCGGCCCGGGGCGCACGGCGGACTGCAGGCCGGTGCCGGCGGTGCGGTGCCGGCCGGAGGCGTCGGCCCGGCGACGGCGCGGGGTGCTGCCGGTGCCCGAGAGGGCAGCCGCGCGCAGGGCCTCGAGCTGCTCGTCGACCGCGGGGGCCTCGGGCACGACGACGTCGGCCACCGGGTCCGCGGGCGCCTCGAGGGTGGCGTGCCCGGATCGGGCGGTCCGGTGTCGGCCGGAGGGGTCCGATGCCGGGGCGGGGGTCGGCGTGGGCGCACCCCAGAGGTCGTCGCCCGCCGACGGCGCGGCCGGGATCTCCTCGGCCTCGATGGCCCCGGCGACGGCCTCCTCGGCCGCCCGGCGGTCGGCGGCGCGCCGGCTGGCGCGTCCCCCGGCCTGCGGCGGGACGTCGGGCAGTCCCCGCCGTCGCGGGGTCTGGACCCCGGCGTCCTGGAGGGCGGACGACGCGACGACGTGCTGGTCCATGGACACCTGCTGGGCCTCTTCCCGGGGGGACGACTGGGTGGAGCGGAGGACGGGGGGCGCGGCGGGCTCGTCCGTCGGGACGGCGGCCTGCGGCGCGGTGGTGGGGGCGGGTGCGGGGTGCACCGGGGGCAGCGTCGTCACCACGGCGACCGGCACCGGGACGGCGACCGGGAGCGGGCGGGCGACCCGGCCGCGGGCCGGGCCCGGCGTGACCGCGGGGATCCGGCCGGTCCGTGCGGCGTCGGTCTCCGGTGCGGTTGCGCGGGAGACCGGGGGTGTTTGGACCCGGGATGCGGGGACCCGGGGTGCGGGGACCGCGGTGGGGGCCGCCGGGAGTGCGGCCAGCACGGAGCGCAGCCGGGCGGCCCGGTCGGCGGTGACGTCCGTGCCGTCCGTCGCGACCGGCTGGGCGGTCGCCTGCTGCTCGGCCCGGCGCCCTGCTGCGCGCAGCGCCTGCGCCCGCTGGGTGGCGGCCCGGTCCACCGGGGGCGGCCCGGCGCGGCGCGGGTCCCGGTGGGGGACCGCGCGCAGGGACGGGGCCTCGAAGCGGGCGGTCTCGTGCGCGGCGACGGCGCGCGCGGCCTCGGCGCGACCGGCGGCGGCAGCGTGCTCGGCAGCCTGCACGGCATCGAGCCGCGCCGCCTCCTGCAGCTCGGCGGCCTCCTGCTCCGCGGCCACCCGCTCGGCCTCGACCCGGAGGGCCTCGACGCGGGCGGTCTCGACGCGGGCGGCCTCGACACGGGCGGCCCGGACGCGGGCGTTCTCGCGCTGGGCCTGCAGCTCCCAGGCCTCGGCCTCGGCGCGGGCCAGCTCGACCCGGGCCAGCGCGGCGACCTCGGCCTCGCGGGCGGCGGCCCGGCGGGCGGTGGCCGCGGATCGGGCGGCGACCTCGGCCGCCCGGGCGACGGCGGTCTCGTGCGCCTCCTGCTGGGCGCGCAGCCGGGCCGCGGCCCGCCGCTCGGACGCCAGCACCGCGGCCTGGCGCAGCTCGCGCTCGGTCACGGCCGGGTCCTCCACCTCGTCCTCCACCTCGTCCTCGACGTCGTCCTGGGAGTCGTCCTCGACGTCGTCATGGAGGTCGGCCTCGTACCGGTCGTCTCCGGACAGGTCCTGCCCGTCCTCCGGCAGCACCTCGGCGGACGGGGCGGCGGCCCGGCGGGCGGCCCGCTCCTGGGCCAGGGCACGGGTCAGCTCCTCGACGGCGACCCGCTGCTGCTCGTCGGCGTCGTCCCGGGCGGCCAGCTCGGTCGCGCCGGCGACGGCGGACTGCACCTCGTCGTCCTGGGTGACCATGCGCATCAGCGCGGCGGTGAACGGCGACACCGGCGCGTCGTCGTCCTCGTCGGGCACGGAGGGTTCGGGAGGCACGGCGGCCGCGGCCGGGGCGCTGCGGCTGGTGCGCTCCCAGGCCGGTGCCTGCGGGCCGACCGGCTCCTCGGCCCGGCGCTGGGTGAGGGGCCGGGCGGCGCGCTCGACCGGTCGGGCCACGGACTCGGCGGTGGGCACGGCGGTGGGCGCGGCGGGTGCCGGGGCGGCCGCGCGGACGGCTGCGGCCCTGGCGGCGGCGGGCACCCGGGGTGCGGCCGCGGCGGCCGGGCGGGCCAGCGAGGTGGGGGAGTACACGTCGACGTCGGTGGGGCCGGCCGCACCGAGGAGGTCGGCCAGCTCGTCCACCGGGTCCACAGCGGGGTCCACGGCGGGGACGGCGGTGCGGGCAGCGCTCTGCTGGGCCCGGCTGACCTCCTGGGCGACCGCGAGCAGGTCGTCGACCGACAGGCCGCTGGTGGGCCAGGCGGCGAGCGCCTCGGCGGAGCTCAACGAGCCGGCCGGGACGGCGACGGGCCGGCCCGGGGTCACGGGGGTGGGCTCGCCGGGGCCGGGCGTGCCGGCGGGGTCCACGACGTCGGCGACGTAGCGCTCGGAGCTGAAGAACCCCGCGACCCCGCCGGAGCGGATCCGGCGGACGCCGCGGATCCGGACGTCGGGCCCGAACTCCTCGCGGGCAGCGGCGATGGCCTCGTCCCGGGTCGCCCCGGACGGCGGCTCAGGCGAGCGCGACGGCACCGTTCACCACCCCGATGGTCTCGATCTGGGCCGTGCGGGACACCTCGGTGTAGCTGATGACGGTGCAGCGGGTGACCACCTGGCGCATCAACCGGGACAGCGCCGGGCGGACCTGCGGGGAGCAGACCAGCAGGGCGGTGATGCCCAGCCGCTCGGCGTCGTCGAGCAGGTCGCTGGCGCCGCGGGCCAGCGCGTCGACCTGACCGGCGTTGAGCGCCAGCACGGCGCCGGACTCGGCCGGGCGCACCGACTCCAGCAGCCGCTGCTCGAAGCCCGGGTCCAGGGTCATCACGTAGAGCTTGTCGTCGGCGGTCACGTAGGGCTGGCTGATCGCCGGGCCCAGCGCCGCCCGGGCGGCCTCGACCAGGCTGTCCAGGTCGGTGGCGGTCTTGGCGCGCAGCGAGAGCGCCTCGAAGACCCGCACCAGGTCGCGGATGGAGACGCCCTCCTCCAGCAGCGCCTGCAGCACCTGCTGCACCTGGCCCAGCGACATCGACGCCGAGGTGAGCTCCTCGACCACGACCGGGTGCGTGCGGCGGACCATCTCGACCAGCAGCTTGACGTCCTCGCGGCCCAGCAGCTGGGCGGCGTTCTGCCGGACCACCTCGGCGAGGTGGGTGGTGATGACCGAGGAGCGGTCGACGACGGTCGCCCCGGCCATCTCGGCCTGGCGCTGCAGCTCGGCGGGCACCCACTTGGCGGCCAGCCCGAACACCGGCTCCCGGGTCGGCTTGCCGGGCAGGCCGTCGAGGGCGTCGCCGATGGCCAGCACGGTGCCGGCCGGGGAGATGCCCTTGGCGACGGGGACGCCGTTGAGCCAGACGACGTACTGGGAGGCGGGCAGGTCCAGGTTGTCCCGGGTGCGCACCAGCGGGATCACCAGGCCGGTGTCCATCGCGACCTTGCGGCGCAGCGCCTTCACCCGGTCCAGCAGGTCCCCGCCGCGCGCGGTGTCGACCAGCTCGACCAGGTCGAAGGCCACCTCGAGCTCCAGCGGGTCGACCCGCATCCGCTCGGCGATCGCCTCGGGGGAGTCGGGGGAGGGCTCGGCCGGGGCCAGCGCGGCCGCCTCGTCCTCCTCGCTGGGCAGCACCTCCTCCTGCACCCGCGTGGCCAGCACCAGGAAGAGGGCGCCGACGAGCAGGAAGGGCAGCTTGGGCAGGCCGGGGATCAGGCCCAGGGCGAGCAGGGCGCCACCGGCGATGCGCAGCGGCTGCTTCTTGCGCCCCAGCTGGGCGATCATGTCCTGGCCGAGCTCGCCGTCGGCGGCCGAGCGGGTGACCACGATGCCGGTCGCGGTGGACAGCAGCAGCGCCGGGACCATCGAGACCAGGCCGTCGCCGACGGCCAGCAGCGAGTAGGTGCTGACCGCCTCGCCGGCGGGCATGCCGTTCTGCACCATGCCGATGGTCAGGCCACCGATGAGATTGACCAGCACGATGATGATCGCGGCGATCGCGTCGCCCTTGACGAACTTGCTGGCACCGTCCATCGAGCCGTAGAAGTCGGCCTCGGCGGTGACGTCGGCGCGCCGCTTGCGGGCCTGGGACTCGTTGATCAGGCCGGCGTTCAGGTCGGCGTCGATGGCCATCTGCTTGCCGGGCATCGCGTCCAGGGTGAAGCGCGCGCCGACCTCGGCGACGCGCTCGGCGCCCTTGGTGATGACCACGAACTGGATGACCACGAGGATCAGGAAGACGACCAGGCCGACGACCAGCGAGCCGCCGATGACGAAGTGCCCGAAGGCCTCGATGACCTGTCCGGCGTAGCCGTCGGAGAGCACCAGCCGGGTCGAGGAGACGTTGAGCGCCAGCCGCAGCAGCGTCGCGATCAGGATCACCGAGGGGAAGACGGCGAAGTCCAGCGGCCGCTTGATCGACATGGCGACCAGCAGGATCAGCAGCGACACCGCGATGTTGACCCCGATGAGGAGGTCCAGCGCGATGGTCGGCATGGGCACGACCAGCATGAGGACGATCGAGACGACCCCGATGGGCACCGCGGCCGTCGTCCACTTCACGAAGACCACTCTCGGCAGTCCAGGTGCCGGTCGGTACCGCCTCAGGCCGCGGTGGCGTCCGCGGGGTCGGCGGCCGGGGCGCGCCGGCGGCCGGCGACGGGCAGCCCGGTGGTGTCCGGGGCGCTGAAGCCGGGGCGGTGCACGCCGCCACGGATGCCCTGGGCGCCCAGGTGCATCACGAAGGCCAGCACCCGGGCGACGGCGGTGAACAGCTGCGGCGGGACCTCCTGGCCCAGCTCGCAGCTGCCGTGCAGGGCGCGGGCCAGCGGGATGTCCTGCACCATCGGCACGTTCGAGGCCGCCGCCAGCTCGCGCAGCTTGCGGGCCACCTCCCCGGCGCCCTTGGCGACCACCCGGGGGGCACCGAACGCCGCGTCGTACTTCAGTGCGACCGCGACGTGGGTGGGGTTGGTGAGCAGCACGTCGGCCGTGGTCACGTCGGTCATCATCCGGTTGCGGGCCGCGGCGAGCATGGCCGAGCGGCGCTGGCCCTTCACGTGCGGGTCGCCCTCCTGCTGCTTGTGCTCCTGCTTGATCTCGTAGAGGCTCATCTTCAGCTTCTTCCGCGACTGCATCCGGACGACCATGTAGTCCGCGACCGCGAGCACGAGCCCGGTCATCGCGGCCACCCGCAGCATCAGCAGCGCCGAGTCGGTGAACACCGACGCCACGGCCGAGAGCGGCATGGACCCCGACGACGCCACCAGCGTCCGCGCCTTGTCGATGGTCAGCACGATCGTGACCCCGATGGCGGCGGTCTTGACCAGCGCCTTGGTGGTCTCCCACAGGCCGTGACCGCCGAACATGCGCTTGAACCCCGGGAACGGGTTGAGCTTGCTGAGCTTGGGCGCCATCGGCTTGGCGGAGAACACGATCCCGCCCTGGCTGGCCGAGGCGAGCACGCCGACGACCATGATCGCGGCGGCCATCGGCAGGACGGCGGTCAGGAACGCCGTCAGCGCCTCACCGAGCAGCACCTCGATCGAGCTGATCTCGGGCCGCCGGGCGACCGCGCCGATCTGCACGAAGAGGCGCTGCGCGCCGTCGAAGGACCGACCGGCCACGAACGGCAGCAGGAAGCTGGCCGTCACCACCCCCAGCCAGGTCCCCAGCTCCTGGGTGCGGGGGACGTCGCCGTCCCTGCGTGCCTTCTTGAGGCGTTCGGGAGTCGGTTTCTCTGTCTTCTCACCACCCGGTCCCTCCTTGGCCACGCCCTCAGCTCCGCAGGGCCAGGAACGCGGTGACGGCGGTCTCCATCAGCGCGTCCAGTGCGGTGGGCAGCAGCGGGAAGGTGAGCCCCAGCATCGCCAGGGTCAGCATGATCTTGACCGGGAAGCCGAGCGCGAAGACGTTCATCGCCGGGGAGGCCCGGGACAGCAACGCCAGCGCGACGTCGGCCAGCAGCAGCACCGCCACCATCGGCCCGGCGATCTGCATCGCGGCCAGGAACATCATCGAGACGGCGTGGACCAGGGTCTCCCCGAGCTGGTCGGTGGGCAGCACGGCGCCCAGCGGCAGCCCCTCGTAGGAGGTGTGCAGCCCGCGGACCAGCAGCAGGTGGCCGCCGCTGGTGAACAGCAGGGCGATCGCCAGCAGGTTGTGCAGCCGGCCCAGCGTGGAGCTGGTGCTCATCATCAGCGGGTCGTAGGCCGGCTGCAGGGAGAACCCGCCCGCCAGGTCCAGCACGTCCCCGGCCAGCTGCACGGCGCTGAAGAACAGCTGGACGACGAACCCCAAGGCCACCCCGATGACGACCTCGGTGAAGGCGGTGAGCACCAGGTACCCGACCGAGACGACCCCCAGCGTGGCCTGCACCTGGTTGAAGACCACCAGTGCCAGGGCGACCGACAGAGCGCCCTTGACCGGCGCGGGGATGGCCTTGGAGTTGAACGGCGGGGCGACCAGGACGAACCCGGCCGTGCGTGCAGTGGCCAGCAGCAGGGCCGCCAGGGTCGCCTCGGGGACCTGGAGGTCCACCGGGTCAGGTCCGGCCGAGGAGGGTCGGCAGGGAGGCGAACAGCGACTCGGTGAAGCTCACCAGCTCCGAGAGCACCCAGTTGCCGGTCAGCACCAGCGCGAGGGCCACCGCGATGATCTTGGGGACGAAGGAGAGCGTCTGCTCCTGGATCTGGGTCGCGGCCTGGAACAGCGAGATCGCGAAGCCGACCAGCAGGGCGGTGAGCAGGATCGGGGCCGACACCTTGGCGGCCACGATCATCGTCTGCACCGCGATGTCGGTGATCTGGGCGTCGTCCACTAGCCGTACGTCCCGTACGAGCCGACCAGGGCGGTGGTGATCAGCGCCCACCCGTCCACGACGACGAACAGCAGCAGCTTGAACGGCAGCGACACGATGACCGGCGGGACCATCATCATGCCCATCGCCATCAGTGCGGCGCTGACCAGCATGTCCAGCACCAGGAACGGGATGAAGACGACCAGCCCGATGATGAAGGCGCTCTTGAGCTCGCTGAGCACGAACGCCGGGACCAGGGTCAGCATCGTCACCGAGGCGGGGTCGGCGGGCATCTGCTCGCCGGACAGCCCGACCATCAGCTTGAGCTCGTCCCCGCGGGTGTTGGCCAGCAGGAAGTCCTTGAGCGGCTCCACCCCGACGTCGTAGGCCTGTCCGATGGACAGCTGGCCGTCCAGGTAGGGCTGGACCGCCAGGTCGTTGATGTCGGCGATCACCGGGCCCATGACGAAGACCGTCAGGAAGAAGGCCAGCCCGGTCAGCACCTGGTTGGGCGGGGAGTTCTGCAGGCCCAGGGCGTTGCGGGTCAGCGAGAGCACCACGATGATCTTGGTGAACGAGGTGACCAGCAGCAGCAGCGACGGCGCGATCGACAGCACCGTGATCGCCAGGATCAGGGTGATGGCGCTGGAGGGGCTGTTGCCCCCGATGTTGATGTCCAGCCCGCCGGTGGAGCCGTCCACCACGGGGGCGATCGGCGCGGTCGGGTCGGTCGGGTCCACGGGGGCGGCGAGCGCGGCGGTGGCCAGCAGGGTCAGCAGGGCGGTGCCGGCGGTGGCGACCACCCCGACCCGGGTGGCCCAGCGACCGGTGCGCTCGCGCGCCGTCACTTGCGGACCGTGCGTTCGCGCAGGCCCTCGACGACCGAGGTCCAGGCGCCGCGGTCGAACACCGAGCCGGCGAGCAGGCCGGTGCCGCCGGTGGCGCCCGTCGTCCCGCCGTGCCGGCCGACGGCCGGGGCGGCACCGCTGGGACGGCGCACGCCGGGGACCGGGGGCAGGCTGCGGGTGGCGGACGGGTCCTCGTCGAGCCCGGCGCCGACCGCGGCCGGACGGCGGGCGGCGCTGCGGGCGGCGGCCGCAGCGCGGCGGGCCGCCTGGGCCTGCTCGCGCTCGGACTCGATGTCGGCCAGGGCGTCCTCGACGACCTCGCCGTCCATCTCGGCGAGCAGGGTGACGTGCTCCTCGGTGGTGCCCACGACGAGCACCCGGTCGGCCACGCGCAGCACGCTGACCGTGCTGGACCGGCCCATCCGCTGCCGGGCGACGACCTCGATGAGCCCGTTCCCCCCGCCCAGGCCGCGCTTCTTGGCCAGCCGGGCGGCGAACCACAGCACGCCGCCCACGAAGGCCAGCGTCAGCACCAGCCGGATGACCATCCAGGTCATGCCGACTGCTGCCCCAGCTCGGCGGCGGCGGCGTCGGTGACCACCTCGGTGATCCGCAGCCCGAACTCCTCGTCGACGACGACGACCTCGCCGCGCGCGATGAGGGTGCCGTTGACCAGCAGGTCCGCCGGCGCGCTGGCGGCGCGGTCGAGCTCGACGATCTCCCCCGGGTAGAGCGAGAGCAGCTCCTGCACCGTCATGCGGGTCCGGCCGATCTCGACCGTGACCTCCATGGCCACGTTGCGCAGCAGCTCCAGGCTGCCGCGCTGGGTCTGGCCCTGGGGCCGGGGGAGGGTCACCTGCAGGGCGAAGGTGGCCAGGTGCTCGCCGCCGGCCAGCAGCGGGACGGCGAGGAAGACGCCCTTGTCGCGCAGGCCGTCCAGGGCCGCCTCGGGCTCCTCCATCCGCTCGCTGGTGACGGTGACCCGCCCCAGCACCGCGGCGGCCGCCTCCAGTGCCGGGCGCATCGCCGCGGCGACGTCCAGCTTGCCGACCGGGGAGTTGGCCAGCGCCTCGACCAGCGGGCCGGCCACGACGAGGACGACGTCCCCGCTGACCTCCCCGGACAGCCGGGCGGTGATCGCGGCCGGGCTGCTGCCGGGCAGCGGGGCGATGTCGGGGTCGTCGACGGCCGAGCCGGTGCTCAGCGGGGAGGGCGCCGGCAGCAGGGTGCCGGCGGCCTGGGCGGCGCTGACCACCGCGGCGCTGATGGTGGCGGCGTCGTCGGTGCGTCCGCTCGTGCTGGTGCTCACAGGGCGTCCCTCGATGCAGTGGTGGTGAGGCCGGGGGCGGCGACGATCTCGGCGGCCAGCCGCCGGCGGTGGTTGCTGGCGACGGCGTGGGCGAAGACGACGTCGTTGGTGGTGACCTCCAGCGGGCTGTCCCGCGGGTGCCGCAGCAGCAGCACGTCGCCGACGGCGAGGCTGAGCAGGTCGGCGCTGGGCACGGCCAGCGGCCGGAAGCGGGCGTTGACCTCCACGGGCACCGCGCCCAGCCGCGCCGACAGGGCCTCGCTGGCGGCCTTGCGGTCGCGGACCGCCTGGGCGGACAGCTGCGGGGAGGTGGCGTCGTGGAGGGCGGGGGCGAACGGGGCGAAGGGCAGCATGACCGTCGCCTCGGTCTCCCGGTCACCCAGCGACAGCGAGAACGAGGCGACGACGACGGTCTCCGAGCTCACCGCCAGCTGGGCCAGGTGCGGGTTGTACTCGAAGCCCTCGAGGCCGAAGTCGACGCGCACGATGGGACGCAGCGCCAGGGCGAGCTCGTGCAGCACCCGCTCGAGGGGGTAGCGCGCCAGCCGGGTCTCCATGCCCGTCATCGGTCGCTGCGGCTGCTCGGAGGCGCCCGACCCGCCCAGCAGCTGGTCGATCATCGCCATCGCCATGTCCAGCGACCAGGTCAGCAGACCGCGGCCCTGCAGCGGCTCGAAGTTGAGCACCGTCATGAACGAGGGGTTGTCCAGGTGCGCGACGTAGTCGTCGTAGGCGAACTGGTCGATGCCGCCGAGCTCCAGCTTGACCTCGGTGCGCAGCACCTGGGTCAGGTTGGTGGCGCACTGCCGCGCGAAGGTCTCCAGCGCGTTCTGCAGCACCCGGACGTGGTCCCGGGACAGCTTCGTGGGCCGTCGGAAGTCGTAGCTGCGGGGCTCGCCGCGGCGCCGTCGCGCCGCCATCAGCGCTGCCCCGCGGGGGGCGGGTGCGGCGTCGGCGAGGGTCACGCCCCCCTCATCGGCGGTGCCGGGGGGCAACCTGACCGTCCACCCCTGCCCCGGACGTCACACCCACCCGACGAGGCAGGGGAGGCCCGGCACCCCCTCTCGGCGTCCCGAGGGTGTGCTGGGCCTCCCCTGCCTGGGAGGTGGAGCGGGTTACTGGGTGACGTACTCGGTGTAGTAGATGCCCATCACCAGGTGCTCGCCGTCGACGTTGTAGGCCTCCTCGATGCGCTGCTCGAGCTCGGCCTTCATCGCCTCCCGGTTGCCGGTGACGTCGGCCAGCTGGGCGCCGGAGAACGTCTCGATGACGATGTCGGTGGCTCGGGACCCGTCGGGGGCCTCCTCGCCGGCCTCCTCGGTCAGCTGCAGGGTCACCCCGATCTTGAGGTAGCCGCTGCCGGCCAGGTTGACCGCCGTGGACTCCAGGGGGAGGACGGCGCCGGCGACCGGGGCGGGCTCGGCCTCGGCCTCGCCGCTGCCGGCGAAGAGGAAGAACCACGCCGCCGCACCGGCGGCCAGCAGCACCACCAGCACGATCGCGATGAGCTTCTTCTTGCCCCCGCCGGCGGACTCCTCGTCGACCGCGGCCTCGGCGGCTTTGGCGCTGGGCTTGGTCTTGGTGGGTGCGCTCACGGGGTGCTCTCCTGGGCGGTGACGGCGTTGACGGTGGCGGGCTCGACGGTGGTGGTGGGGGTGGCCCCGGCGGTGCGGGCGGCCTCGGCGGCGAGGCCGGGGAGCTGGGCGTTGGCCTCGGTGGAGGCGTCGGACAGGACGACGATGTCGACCCGTCGGTTGACCGAGACCGACGCGGGGTCGGAGTCGGCCAGCAGCGGCCGGGTGGCGGCGAAGCCGGCTGCGGACAGTCGGGCCTCGGGCAGCCCGTCGGTCTCGGCGAGGTGCCGGAGCACCGTCGTCGCCCGGGCGGTGGACAGCTCCCAGTTGCTGGGGAACGGACCGCCCGGCGTCACCGGCAGGGAGTTCGTGTGGCCCTCGATGCGCAGCTGGTTGGGCAGTGCGGCCAGCGTCGGGGCGAGGGCGTCGAGCACCCCGGCCCCCTCGGTGCGCAGGCCGGCCTGCTCGGGGCCGAAGAGCACCTGGTCGGCCACGACGTGCACGACCAGGCCGCGCTCGTCGATGGTGAACTCGACCGCGTCGGGCTGCCCCGCGGCGGCGAGTGCCGCCTCGATGGCCTGCTGTGCCGCGCGCAGCTGGTCGAAGGTGGCCTGCGCCTCGGCCTGCACCTGCTCGCTGTGGTCGGCGGCCGCCTGGGCGGCGGCCAGGTCCACCGAGCGCTGGTCGGCGCGCTCGGTCGGGTCGTAGTCCGTGGTCACCGGGATCGGCGCGGACATGGCGTCCAGCACACCCGGGTCGTTGGTGGGGGAGCCGTCGGTCAGCACGCTGGTCGGCGAGCCGAAGCTCTCCGACAGGCCCTCGGCCAGCGCGGCGAACTTGAGCTGGTCGACCTGGCTGATCGAGTAGAGGACGATGAACACGGCGGTCAGCAGCGTCATCATGTCGGCGAAGGAGACCAGCCACCGTTCGTGGTTCTCGTGCTCCTCCTCCTCGTGGGGCTTGGCCCGCCGGCGACCGGAGGGCGCGTGCCCGCTCACGCCGCCGCGGCCGCGGCAGCGGCCTCGCTCGGGGGCACGAGGCTGGTGAGCTTCTGCCGGACGGTGCGCGGGCTGGTGCCGGCCTGGATCTCCGAGATGCCCTCGACGAGCAGGGTCATCTGGGCGGCCTGCAGGTCGCTGGTACGGGTGATCTTGGCGGCCATGGGGAGCCAGAAGACGTTGGCCGACAGCACGCCCCACAGGGTCGCGACGAAGGCGGCGGCGATGAGGTGGCCCAGCGTCTCGGGCTTGTTCAGGTTCTCCAGCACGTGGATGAGCCCGATGACGGTGCCGATGATGCCGATGGTCGGGGCGTAGCCGCCCATCGCGGTGAAGAACTTGGCGGCGACCTTGTCCTCGGCCTTCTTGGCCGCGATCTCGCTCTCCAGGACCGTGCGCAGGTCCTCGGGGTCGGTGCCGTCCACGGCCATCTGCAGGCCGCGCTGCAGGAAGGCGTCCTCGATGGCCTTGATCGAGGCCTCCAGGGCCAGCAGGCCCTCCTTGCGTGCCTTCTCCGCCAGCGTCACCAGGGTCTGGATCTGCTCGGTGGCCGGGGGCACCGCGACCGGCATCAGGCCCATCTTGAACCAGCCGCCGAGCTTCTTGACGTCGGCCATGGTGGACCCGGCGATCGCGGCGCCGAAGGTGCCGACGAAGACCAGGATGATGGGCGGGAGCAGGATGATGGCCATGGGGGACGAGCCCTCCATGATCATCGAGGCCACGATCGCGACGAGCGCGACCGCGACACCGATCAGGGTTGCCGGGTCCATGTCAACGCTCCTGGCGGATCGGGAAGGCCAGGACCGAGTGGTCCGCGGTGGCCGTGGGACGGGGGGTCAGCTCCAGCACCGGGTAGGCGCCGCGGTCCATCGCGTAGGCCGTGGCGAGCACGTCGGCGCGGTAGTCGCGGATCGCGCGGAGGACGTCGTGGACGCTCTCGCGGACCAGGAAGCGGACGTCGTCGGTCAGGGTGACGACGGTGTCGGGGTGGGCCTCGACGCGCTCGATCAGATCGGGGTTGAGCGCGAAGGCCTCCCCGTTCAGGCGGGTCAGGCAGATCACCGGTTGCTCCTGGGTCGAAGGGCTGCCCGGGGTGGGCAGTTGTGTTGTCGGCCCTTGCGCGGAGGTGCTGAAGCCGAACGGCCCGGCCCCCCCGAAGGGGTGACCGGGCCGTCCTGGTACTGGCGCCGCAGCAGCGGCTGGGGGGTCAGCGCTTGAGGTTGACCAGGTCCTGCAGCAGCTCGTCGGAGGCGGTGATGACGCGGCTGTTCGCCTGGAACCCGCGCTGGGCGATGATCAGGCCGGTGAACTCCTCGGAGAGGTCCACGTTGCTCATCTCCAGGGCGCCGGAGGTCAGCGTGCCCAGCGAGCCGTTGCCGGCGGTGCCGATCAGCGCGACTCCGGAGTTGTCGCCCTTGGAGTAGGACGTGTTGCCCATGTTGACCAGGCCCGAGGGGTTGTCGAACGTGGCCAGCGCCAGCTTGCCCACCGAGCGCCGCTCGCCGTTGGTGTAGACGCCGGTGATGGTGCCGTCCTCCAGCAGCGAGAAGCTCTGCAGGCTGCCCGAGCCGTAGCCGTCCTGCTTGGTGGTGGCGACCGGGGTGCCGGCGGCGAACGCGGTGACCTGGCTCATGTCGAAGTCGACGTCGCCCCAGGGCATGGCCACGGTGAGGACGGAGTCGGCGGCCGAGCCGCTGGAGGTGCCGTTGGTGACCGCGCCGAAGGTCGGGTTCTGGCCGCCGGGGAACGAGACGGTCGTGGAGACGATCGGGGTGTTCGGGGTCTTCTCGTTGGCCACGGTCAGCGTCCAGTCGCTGTTCGCGCCGGCGGACGTGGCGGCCTGGGTGTAGGTGAGCACCATCCGCTGGGCGGTGCCGGCCTCGTCGTAGAGGGTGGCGACGGTGCTGACCGAGTTGCCCGTCGTCCCGGCCACGTACTGCACGTTGCGGCTCAGGGTGGCGGAGGTGGAGGCGTTGGGGGGCAGCGCGGCGCCGTACTGGATGGCCAGGTCGCCGAGCGCGCCGTTGGTGTTGACGACGCCGGAGGCATCGGCGGCCCAGCCCTGCACCCGGGCGCCGTCGGCGGTGATCAGCTTGCCGGAGCCGTCGAAGGTGAAGGAGCCCGCGCGGGTGTAGAGCTGCTGCCCGTCGGCCTCGGTGACGAAGAACCCGTCGCCCTGGATCATGAAGTCCAGTGCGCGGCCGGTGTTCTGGGTCTTGCCCTGGCCGAAGTCGGTGGTGATGGCGGCCAGCTTGACGCCGAGCCCGACCTGCGCCGGGTTGCTGCCGCCCTCGAGCCCGTCGGGGCTCTTGCCGCTGCGCAGCACCTGGGTCAGCGTGGTCTCGAAGACCGTGTTCTGGGTCTTGAACCCGACGGTGTTCACGTTCGCGATGTTGTTCGCGACGGTGTCCATCTTGGTCTGGTGGGCGCGCAGGCCGGAGATGGCCGAGAACATCGAACGCAGCACGGTGGCTCCTGGGGTGTCGGTCGGGCAGGTGGGTCAGGCGGAGATGGCGGTGAGCCGGCCGACGGGGACGGTGGTCCCGCCGATGGTCGCCACGGCCTCGGTGGAGGCGGTCGGGATCGTCACGGAGCTGATCTGCCCGGTGACCGTGCTGCCGTCGGTGTCGGTGTAGCTCACCGTCTTGCCGACCAGGGCGCCGGCACTGGAGGCCCGCTGCATCGCCAGCATCGCGGTGTTCTGCTCGGAGATGGTCTGCAGCGCCTCGACCTGGGAGTAGGTCGCGCTCTGCGAGATCAGCGCGCTGGAGTCCGTGGGGGCCTGCGGGTCCTGGTACTTCATCTGGGCGACCAGGAGCTTGAGGAACGTGTCCTTGTCCATCCCGGTGTCCCCGACCGAGGTGGTCGGGGTGCTGCCCATCAGGCTGGCGATGGGTGTGGCGTTGGTGATCGGGGTGGTCACGGTTCCTCCTCAGACGCGGACGTCGACACCGGTCGACGGCCCGCCGGTACGGGTGTGACGAGTGGTGCGTGTGGTGTCGGAGTCCTCATCGGCAGTCCCGGTGCCGGTCGGTACCGTCCCGGACCGCCGGTCGGTCCCCCAGGCCCGGTCGTCACGTCCCTGGGCCCAGCCCTGGGCGGTCGACTGCTGCCCGCCCGAGCTGCCCGACGGCGCCGAGGGGTCCGGTGCGTCGGGGGAGACCTCCGCCGAGGTGACCGTCAGGCCGGCCGCGGCGAGGTCCCGACGGAGCTCGGGGAGTGCCTCGGTCAGCGCCGCCCGGCCGTGCTCGTGGCCGGCCGCCAGGCTCAGGGTCACCTCGTCGCCGGTGACCACCAGCTGGACGTGCACCTCGCCGAGGGACTCGGGGGCCAGGACGACGGTGACCGTGTGGCTGCCGTCGGGGCCGGAGGCCATCGCCGTGAGCTGGGGGGCCAGCTGCGCGGCGACGGGGGGTGCGGGGGCGGCAGCGGGTGCCGCCGGGGTCGCGCCGGCGGTTGCACCGGCGGTGACGGTCGGCGCGGGCGCCGGGCCGGTGACGGTCTGCTCGTCGCCGGCCGGGGTGACGTCGGCGACGGCCGGCGGCGCTGCCGCGTCGCGCACGGGTCCCTCGGCGACCCGGACGACCGCGGTGTCGACCGGGAGGCCGGTGGCGGGGGCGCCGTCGCCCGGAGCGGAGGGCGCGGAGGCCCGGGCCGGGGCGGTCCCGGTGCCGGTGGGTGCCCCGTCCTGCTGCTGTCCGGTGCCGGCACCGGTGCCGGTCTGGGCGCCGGACGTCGGGGCGGCCGGCGCCGCGGTGCCGGCCGGGTCCGTGGTGGCCGTGCCGGGACCGCCGGTCGTGCCCTCGACGGGCTCCCCGGTGGTCGGGGCCGCGACCGGGACGGCGACCCCCTCGGTGACGGCGGCGGGCAGGGCGCCGGGGGCCGGCGTCGCGGGTGCTGCGGTCGGCTCGGCAGGCGCCGTCGCTGCCGGGGTGACTGGCAGGGTGACGGGCGGGGTGGCTGACGGGGTGGTGGTGGCGCCCGAGCCGCCGGCCGCGCCCAGCGCGGCGCGCAGCGCGGCCGCGAGCGGGCCGGAGAGCGGGTCCGGTCCGCCGACGGCGGTGCCCGGGGGATCGGCCGCGGGGGTGCCCGCGGGCCCCTCGGGCCGGGTGCCGGGCAGGTGCGCGGTCCGGGCGACGGCGACGGGGGAGGCCTGGTCGGGCAGCGTCCCCATCGCGCCGACCCCGGCGGGGGCCGGACCGGCCGGGGCAGCGCCGGGAGCACCGGAGGCGGGGACGGCGGGGACAGAGGCGGGGACGGAGGCGGGGACGGCCGTGCCGAGCACGCCGGCGACAGGTGCGGGGACCGCGGCCGGGTCGCCGGCGACGGGTCCCGTCGGTGCCTGCGCCGTGGGTGTCTGCGCCGTGGGTGTCTGCGCCGTCGGTGCCTGGGCCGCCAGCGCCAGCGCCAGCCAGGCCGGGACCAGGCTCGGGGCCGCGGGTGCGGTGGAGCCGTCCTCGGTGCGGGCGTCGTCGTCGCCGGGGGCGAGGACGGCGTCGGCGGTCTCCTCGGCCGGCTCCGTCCCGGCGGTCGTCGTCGGGGCGCCCCGCCCGGAGGGTGCCCGGTCGGCGACCTCGCCGCGCAGCAGGCCGGCGAAGCGGTCGGCGGACCCGGCGGTCGAGGACGGTGACGTGGGACGGGCGGAGGGTGCGGGGGTGGACGGTGCGCCCACGGACAGCGTCACGCGTACGCCGCCGCGGCCGCGGTGACCTTGCGGACGTAGGACTGCGTCTCCGGGTAGGGCGGGATGCCCCCGAACCGGGAGACCGTCCCCGGGCCGGCGTTGTAGGCGGCGAGCGCCAGGTCGGTCGAGCCGAACTGGGCGGTGAGCTGGCTGAGGTACCGGGCGGCACCGTCGACGGCGGAGGCCGGGTCCATCGCGTTGACGCCCAGGCCGGCGGCCGTGGCCGGCATGAACTGCATCAGCCCCTGCGCCCCGGCGCCGCTGGTGGCGGTGGAGTCGAAGCCGGACTCGGTCTTGGCGACCGCGGCGAGCAGGGCGGGGGAGACGCCGTGCCGGGCGCCCGCGGCGGTGAACAGGTCGCTGTAGGGCACCCCGGACAGGCCGGCGCCCGGGACCGGCGCCGCGGTGGTCGCGCCGTTGCTGGGCAGCACCCGGCGGATCACCGAGGGGTTGCCGACGTCCTGGATCTTGACCACGTCGCCGGCCTGCGGGGCGGCGATCATCTTGCCGCCGCCCAGGTAGAGCCCGACGTGGTCGATGCCGGAGCGGGAGGAGCTGTTGTCGAAGAAGACCAGGTCGCCGGGGCGGGCGTCGGCGAGGCCGGCGACCGCGGTGCCGGCGGTGGCCTGCTGGCTGGAGGTGCGGGGGATGCTGATCCCGAGGTCGGCGAAGACGCGCTGGGTGAACCCGGAGCAGTCCAGCCCCTTGGCCGGGTCGGTGCCGCCCCACACGTAGGGGACGCCGAGGTAGTTCTTCGCGGCGTCGACCACGGCGCTCTCGCTCGCGGCGTTGCCGGCGGTGGGGGTCGCGGCGGCCGTGGACGCGGTGGCCGTGGTGCCGAGCCCGGCCTGGGCCGCGGCGGCGATCCAGGCGCGCGCGGCCACCGGGTTGCTGCCGGCGAACGCGGCGACCCGGGTCTGGATCTCGGCGATCCGGCCCTGGACCGTGGTCAGTCCGTCCACGTGTCCTCCTCCCTGCTGCGGGTGTGACGGCCGGTGACGATGTCGTCGACGGCCCGCTCCTCGGCGGCCAGCTCGGCCCGGAGTGCACTGAGCCGGTGGCGCTCGGCCAGTCGTTCCAGTGCCGCGGTCCGCTGGGCGGCCGCGGTCCAGGCGGCTCGCACCGCGTCGGACTGCTGGGCGGTCGCGGTCGCGGCCGCCCGTGCCTCCCCTGCATCGGCAGCCAGGGCGCGCACCCCGACCACCGCGGCGAGGAAACCCGCGCCGGTGAGCCCCGACGGCAGCCCGGCACCGCCGAGCGCGGCGGCGACCTCGTCGGCGTGCTCGGCGCTGCGCAGCGCGCGGCGCTCGGCCTCTGCGGCGGCCAGGCCGGCGGTGCGTTCCTGGGCGCGGCGGAGCTCGAGCACCGGCTGCAGGCGGAAGGCGGTCCGCTTCACGCCGACCCGACGATGGCGTGCAGGCGGGCCCACGCCTCGTCGGGGGGCGTGCTGTCCTCGACGGTCTGCCGGAGGAACCCGGTGAGCTGGGGCTCCAGCGCACGGGCCCGGTCGACGAGCGGGTCGCTGCCGGCCTGGTAGGCGCCGATCTCGATCAGCTCCTTGACGTCGCGCAGCGCGCCGAGCAGCCGGCGGGCCTCGCGGGCGTCGGCCATCCGGTGCGGTGCCGTCACCGAGGAGGCGACCCGGGAGATCGACTCGAGCACGTCGATGGCCGGGAAGTGCCCGGCGGTGGCCATCGCCCGGGTGAGGACGACGTGCCCGTCCAGGATCGAGCGGGCGGTGTCGGCGATGGGCTCGTTGTGGTCGTCGCCCTCCACCAGCACCGTGTACAGCCCGGTGATGGAGCCGACCTGCCCGGTGCCGGCCTTCTCCAGCAGCCGCGGCATCATCGCGAAGACGCTCGGCGGGTAGCCGCGGGTCGCCGGGGGCTCCCCGGCGGACAGCCCGACCTCGCGCTGGGCCATGGCGGTGCGGGTGATGGAGTCCATCAGCAGCAGCACGTCGCGGCCCTGGTCGCGGAAGTCCTCGGCGATCCGGGTGGCCACGAAGGCCGCCCGCAGCCGGACCAGCGGCGGCTCGTCGGAGGTGGCGACGACGACGACGGTGTTGGCCATCCCCTCGGCGCCCAGGTTCTCCTC
This sequence comes from Modestobacter sp. Leaf380, assembly GCF_001424485.1. Classification (GTDB taxonomy): domain Bacteria; phylum Actinomycetota; class Actinomycetes; order Mycobacteriales; family Geodermatophilaceae; genus Klenkia. The sequence continues at coordinate 207,640 of NZ_LMQC01000012.1, read as the reverse complement.
CAGGAACTCCCGGACCTCGCGGCCACGCTCGCCGATCAGGCCGATGACCCGGACGTCGGCGTCGGTGCCGCGGGTGATCTGGGCCAGCAGCGTGGACTTGCCCACGCCGGACCCGGCGAAGATGCCCAGCCGCTGGCCGCGGCCGGCGGGGACCAGGGTGTCCAGCGCCCGGACGCCGAAGGACAGCGGCTGGTCGACCCGGGTGCGGGTGAGCGCGTGCGGGGTCTGGGTGGCGAGGTCGACGTAGCGGGCGCGGCCGGCCAGCGGGGGACCGCCGTCCACCGGGCGGCCGAGCCCGTCCAGGACCCGGCCCAGCAGCGCGGTGCCGACCGGGACCTGGAGCGGGCGGCCGGTGGGGCGGACCCGGGAGCCGACGGTGACCCCGGCGACCTCGCCCAGGGGCATGCAGGTCAGCCGGTCCTTGTGCAGGGCGACGACCTCGGCCTGCAGCGGACGCACCCCGGACGGGCCGTCGCCGCCGATCTCGACGATGTCGCCGACGGCGGAGGTGACGCCCTCGACGGTGATGGTCAGGCCCATGGCGCCGGTGACGGCGCCGGTGCACAGCGGGCGGCCGGCGGCTCGTGCCCGGTCCAGGACGTCCTGCACGCTCACGCGCCGAGCACCTCGCGGACCCGCTGCAGCGCCGGGCCGAGCTGGGCGTCGACCCGGCTGACCCCGGCATCGGCGATCGCGCCGGCGGGCTCGACCGCGGGGTCGCCGACCACGCGCACGTGGTCGGGGACCTGGGCGAGGGCGGACTCGGGGATGCGCTCGAGGTCGGCCGGGTTCAGCCGGACGACGACCGGACCGTCGGTCGGGGACAGCGCCAGGGCGCGCCGCAGGGCGTCGATGCCGGGGCGGCGGGCGACCTGCAGCTCGCGGGCGAAGACCTCCTCGACCAGGGTCAGGGTGGCGCCCAGGACCAGGCCGTCGAAGGTCTCCCCGCCCAGCGGCGGGGTGGCGTCGACCTGCGCGCAGGCCGCGGTGAGCGCGGCGACGGCCGAGGCGGTGCGGGCCTCCCAGCGCTGCTGGGTGAGCGCCAGCCGCTGGGCGGCCTCTGCCTCCACCCGGTCGACGACGTCCGTGGCGGTGGCCAGGCCCTCGGCGTGCCCGGCGGCCCAGCCCTCGGCCCGGGCCTGCTGGCGCAGCCGGGCCAGCTCGGCGGCGTAGACCTCCTCGAGCCGGGGCGCGGGGGCGTCCCCGGCCCGGCGGCCGGTCGACCCGGGTGCCCGGCGGTCGACGGTCCGCTCGGCCGTCGGCCCGGGTGCCCACGCGGTGGCCCGGGCGGACCCGCCGCGCAGCACGCTGCGGACCGGGCCCAGCGCGTCGGTCGCCGCGTCGGCGGTGAGCTCGTCGAGCTGCACCGGGTCCGGCACGACCCGGACCGGACGGCCGGGGCGGACCGTGCGGTCCCAGGCGACGGCCCGCGCGGTCGACTCCCCGCGCAGCACCGCGCCCTCAGGCGATGAGGTCATCGTCGCCACCCCGGTCGATCACGATCTGCCCGGACTCCTCCATCGCCCGCAGGGCGGCGACCACGCGGGCCTGCGCCTCGCCGACGGCCGCGGCGCGGACCGGGCCGAGCAGCTCGATCTCGTCGCCCAGGTCCAGGGCCGCACGCTCGGACAGGTTGCGCATGACCTTGTCGCGGACGTCGTCCCGCACGCCCTTGAGGGCCGCGGCCAGGTCGGCCGTGGAGACCTCGCGCAGCACCAGCTGCATGGACCGGTCGTCGACGATGACGATGTCCTCGAAGACGAACATCTGCGAGCGGACCTTCTCGGCCAGCTCCGGGTCGCTGGCCGACAGCGACTCCAGGATCGACTTCTCGGTCGGCCGGGACGCCCGGTTGATGATCTCGACCAGGGTCTCGACGCCACCGGCCGAGGACAGCTCGGGGGAGGCCAGCAGGGAGCCCATCCGGCGGCTGATCTCGTCCTCGACGAGCCGGACGACCTCGGGGGAGGTCCGGTCCATCATGGCGATCCGCAGCGCGACGTCGGCCTGCCGCTGGGGCTCCAGGCGGCTCATCAGCTCCGCGCTCTGGGTCGCCGGCAGGTGGGCCAGGACCAGGGCGATGATCTGCGGGTGCTCCTCGCGCATGAAGGAGAGCAGCTGCCGGGTGTCGGCGTTGCGCAGCGAGGTGAACGGCGGGTCGACGTACACGGCCTGCAGCCGGCCCAGCACCGCCTCGGCCTCGGCGTCGCCCAGGCCGGCGGTCAGCGCGTCGCGGGCGAAGTCCATCCCCCCGGCACCGAGGTGGGTGGGGTTGACCATCCGCTCGTGGAACTCGTAGAGGACGTCGTCGACGTCGGTCGGCGCCACGTCCTTGAGCCGCATCAGCTCACCGGTCAGGGCGTCGATCTCGTCGGGGGTCAGCTGCGCCATGACCGCGCCGGCCTCCTCGCGGGACATCTGGGCGAGGAACAGCGCGGCCTTGCGCAGGCCGGACATGTCGCGGCGGGGGAGCCGGACGGGCGCCCGGTCCAGCTCGCTCCCGGGGCCCAGGCCGACCATCTGCTCGACGCTCGTCAGGCTCATGTGCGGCTCTCGGCCAACCAGCCGCGGAGGGTGGAGGCCACGGCGTCGGGCTGCGCCTCGATCATCGAGGTGATCTCACCGCGCAGCCGCTGCCGCTCCAGGGCCTCGATGGCCGCCGACGTGCGCAGGCCCAGGGCCTGGTCGCGGGTGCTGGACACCATGAGCGGGTCCAGGTCGTCGGCGCCCTCGAGCTCCAGGGCCTCGTAGTCCTCGTCGAACTCGTCCTTCTTCTTGCGGTTCTTCAGCCACACCAGCAGGACCAGCAGCAGCAGGCCGCCGACGATGGCGCCGGTCTTCACCAGCGACCACATCTGGGCGCTGGCCTCCGCGGCCTGCTGGGCGGCGATGTCGGCGGTGGCGGCGTCGGCGGCGCCGGTGTCGAAGGCGGCCGAGGCGACCGTGATGGCGTCGCCGCGGGCCGGGTCCAGGGACACGGCGTTGCCGACCAGGTCCTGCACGGTGCCCGGGGCGATGGTGGCGGCGCCGTCGGCGCTGTTGAGGACGACGGCGACGGTGAGCCGCTCGACCTGGCCGGGGGCCGCGATCGTCGTCCGCACCTCGGTGTTCACCGCGTTGTTGGAGGTGGTGTCCTCCTTGGTGTACGAGCCGTCTCCGCCGCCGGCGGTGGTGGCGGTGCCGTCGGTGCCCAGCACCCCGGCCGCGCCGGCGCCGCCGGTGCCGGTGTACTGCTCGGTCGTCGAGGCCTCGGCCAGCGCCGGGATCTCGGCCGGGTAGCTGTAGGTGGTGCTGGTGCTGTTGCTCTGGTCGAAGTTCATCGTCGCGGCGACGGTGACCATGGAGTTGTTGGGGCCCAGCACCCGGTCCAGCATCGCCTGGGCGTTGGCCTGCAGGGTCTGCTGGAACGTCGCGGTGGCGTCGGCCTGGCTGTCGGTGCTGGCGCCACCACCGGCGGCGGAGAGGACCCGGCCGGTGGTGTCGGAGACGGTGACGTCGGCGGGGTCCATGCCCTGGATGGAGCTGGAGACCAGGTTGACCACGGCCTGCACCTGCTCACCGGCCAGCGAGGTGCCCGGGGTGAGGGCCAGCAGCACGGCGGCGGTGGGGCGGCTCTCGTCGGTGACGAAGACCTCGTCCTTGGGCATCGCGATGTGCACCGAGGCGGTCCGGACGCCGTCCATCGCCTCGAGGGTGTTGTTGAGCTCGCCCTCGAGGGCCCGCTGGTAGGTGGTCTGCTGCTCGAACTCGCTGGTGGTGATGCCCTGCTCGTCGAGCAGGGAGTAGCCGGAGTCGCTGCCCTCCTGCGGGGTGAGGCCCTTGCCGGCGACCGACAGGCGCAGCGCGTAGACCCGGTCCTTGGGGACCAGGATCGTGCCGGCGCCCTGGAGCTGGTAGTCCACGCCCTCGGCGGTGAGCTCGTCGGTGATGGCCGAGGCGTCGGTGGCCGACAGGTTGGTGAACAGCGGCTCGTAGGTGGGGGCGGTCACCCAGCGCACGAAGAAGAAGCCGCCCAGGACCAGCACGAGCACGAGACCCACGAGGGTGGCCTTCTGGGCCGCCGTCATGGTGGCCAGGGCGGCGCGGGCGCGGTCCAGCGGACCGGCGAGGGCGGCGGGCATCAGACCGGCATCCGCATGATGTCGTTGAAGGCCTCGACGGCCTTGTTCTTGATCGTGACGACGGCCTCGGTGGACAGGCGGGCCTCGCTGGCGGCGATCATGTAGTCGTGCACGTCCTGCAGGTCGCCGGTGGCGGCCTGGGTGGCCATCGTGTCGGAGGTCTTCTGCAGGCCCTGCAGCTGCCCGATCGAGGCGGTGAGGACGTCGGCGAAGGTGCTGCCGTCGGCGTTGGTGGGTGCCTGCACCGCGGAGGTCGCCGAGCCGCCGCCCAGCGCGCCGGTGCCCTGGGTGAGCATCCCGCTGATGTCGGTGGCCGGCACGCTGTTGCTGGCGCCGTTGTTGTAGTAGCCGCTGTTGACGCCGATGCCGTAGCCGGTGGTCATCGCGACCGGGTTGATCGTCACAGGTTCTTCCCGAGCTGGAGAGCCGCCTGGTAGGCGTCGGTGGCCCGCGAGATCGCGCTGATGTTGGCCTGGTAGCCACGCTGCGCGATGAGCAGGTTGGTCATCTGGGTGCCGAGGTCGATGTCGGGCATCCGCACGTAGCCCTCGTCGTCGGCCAGCGGGTTGTCGGGGGAGTAGACGAGCTTGCCCTCGGCGCTGCCGAACGCGGCGCCGGCGACCCGGACGCCGCCGGTGCCCGAGCCGTAGTCCACGGCCTGGGCGACGATGAAGCGCTCCTTGAAGGCCTCCTGGTCCGGGGCTGCCGCGGTGTTGATGTTGGCGATGTTGTCCGAGACCGCGTCGAGGTACTTGCGGTGCAGCGTCATCCCGGAGCCCGAGATCGCGATGGAGTCGAAGACGGCCATCACTGCGTCCGGAGGGCGCTGCGCAGGAGGTCGTACTTGCCGTTGAGGGCCGACAGCGCCAGCTGGTAGCGCAGGCCGGTCTCGGTGGCGATGACGGTCTCGGAGTCCAGGTCGACGTTGTTGCCGTCGGTGCGCGTGGCGGCCAGCGAGCGGGACGTCGTGCCGGCGCCCACGGTGGGGGTGTCGCCGTCCTCGACCTGGCGGCGCAGCGTCGACTCGAAGTCGGTGCGCCCGGCCAGGTAGCCCGGGGTGTTGATGTTGGCGATGTTGTCGGCGCTGACGCGCTGCCGCTGGGAGAGGCCTGACAACGCTGCGTGCAGCGACGTCATGGTGGCGTCCGCGATCATCTCTTGCCTCCGACTGGTCCGCGGGAGGCCCCGGGGAAGGGGCCTTTCCTCGTGCGAGTCGTTCATCGGCAGTGCCTGACCGGGACGTGACCACCGGGGCCGATCTGACCCGTGTGACTCGTGGGTCGAAGGGGGCCGACGGGCCCGCCGGGGCTCCTGACCCCCGACGGGGCGGCCGGGGCGCGGGGGGTGGGACGCCGAGAGGGGGGAGGCCGGTGGCCTCCCCCCTCTCGGTGGGTCCGTGCTGGTGGGGCGCTGGGACGGTGCCGGCGCTCAAACCGGGCGGTCGATGAACGAGGACACCGGGCGGGTCGGGTTCTGGGACATCCGGGCGGCGACGTCGCGCTGGCGGCGGGACTGGGTGATGCCCTCCACGAGGGCCTCGGCGACGGCGAGCTGGTGCTGCAGCAGCCGGGCGGCCCGCTCGCGCAGGTCAGCCGGCAGCGGGCCCAGGCCCGAGGGCGGCACCCAGTCGGTGGACCGGCGTCCCCAGGCGGCGATCTCGTCGGGGGTGGCGCCGGCCAGGGTGCGCTCGGCGGCGTGGGTGTCGGCCTCGATGCCGTCCAGGGCCTCGGCCCAGGACTGCGCCGGGCGGTCGGACTGGCGCCGGCCCTGGCCGCCGTCCTCGGCGCGGGTGGCCGGGGCGGCGCGGTACTCGGTGGAGCTGATGGCCCGCAGGCCGGGCAGGCTCACACCGGGTCTGCGGCGAGGCTGGCGGCGGCAGCGACCCACGCGTCCCGGAGGGGCTCGACGACGGTGCGGCAGTCGGCCACCCGGCGGGCGTCGCCCTTGACGTTGGCCAGCACCAGCTCGCCGTAGACCCAGTTGTAGAGGGAGGACAGGGCCGGGCCGCCGTCCCAGTCCTCGACGTTGAGCGTGCTGTGCAGCTCCAGGACGATGTCCTGGGCGTGCATGAGCAGAGCGCTCGCGCCGGGCCGGTCGCCGGCCGACAGTGAGGCCTGGGCCCGCTCCAGGTCCAGTGCGAGGCGGTCGTACAGCATGACCAGCAGGCGCTGCGGGGACGCGGTGGCGACCGACTCGTTCACGTACCGGGCACGGAGGGCGGCGGTCATCGGGAGGACTCCTGGGCTTCGGGGGCGGTGGTGGTCACGATGCGTTGGGGTTGTAGAGCTGGTTGACCTGCGACGTCAGCCACGTCGACTGGTTCTTGATCCGGCTCAACGCCTGCTCGAGGGCCGTGAACTGCTTGGTCAACGTCTCCTGGCGGGCGGCCAGCCGGATCTCGAAGCCGTCGATCCGGTCCTTGATGGTGTCGGCCAGGGTCTCGCGCCCCTTGGCCAGCGCGACCAGCGTGCCGGTGGATGAGTCGCTCGCGGTCCTGGCGAGGGCGGCCAGCTTGCCGGCGATGCCGGTGACGGCGGGGGTCGTGACCCCGGCGGTGGTGCTCTCGGCGCTGCCGCTGAGCAGCTTCGCGACCCCGGCGGGATCGCTGGCCAGCTTCGCGGTGAGGACGGCGCTGTCGAAGGCGATCGTGCCGTCGCGGTTGAGCTGCAGGCCGATGGAGGCCGCGCTCTTGCCCCCGATGGCGGTGGAGACGGCGGACAGCAGGGAGTCCGACAACTGCACCAGGGCCCGGTCGCCCTGGAGGGTGGCGGTCGCGGCCCCCGCCGTGGACACCGTGAAGCCCTTGATGACGCCCAGCGCCCCGTTGGCCGCGTCGACGAGCGCCTTGACCTTGGTCGTGATGGCGGAGGTGTCGGCACCGATCCGCACGGTGGTGGCGTCGGCGGTGGGGTCGGCCTTGCTGACGGTGATGGACAGGCCGGTCAGCACGTCGGAGAAGGTGTTGGACGACGACGTGACGACGAGCCCGCCAGCGCCCTCGAGGGACAGCTTCGCGTCCTGGCCGGCTCGGCTGAGCAGAAAGCCGGTCTCGGCCGTGTCGGCGGTCTCGTCACTGCTCTGGAGGCGACGGGCGCCGCTCTGGCCGGTGGCGTCGCTGGTCAGCTGGAGCCGGAACTCGTCGGGCCCGAGCTGGAGGATCGCGGCGTGCACGCCGTAGCCGCTGGCGTTGATGGCCGAGACCGCGTCGGCGAGGGTCGCGCCGGCCGGCAGGTCGATGGTGCCCACGGTGAGCCCGGCGCTGTCGAGCACCGTGATCGGCCAGGCGGGCTTGCTCTGCTCGCGCACGGGCGCGGTCGCCGAGGTCCACTTCACGTCACTGGTGACCTGCTTGCTGGTGGCCAGCTGCTCCACCCGGAAGCTGACGCTGGACCCGGGGACGGCGGCCGGCGTGGCGCTGGCGGTCACCGAGCTGCTCGAGCTGGTCGCCGTCCGGGCGGCCGCGAGGCTGGTGCTGGTGAGCGCCTCGGCGGCCGTGCGGATCGCGTCGAAGCGGGTGTTGACCGCGCGGTACGCGGCGGCCTTGGCCTGCGTGGCCGACAGCTGGGTCTTCAGCAGAGCCTGCGGCTGTGCCTCGACCTTCATGATGTTCGTGATGATCGACGACGTCTCCAGCCCGGAGACCAGACCGTCGACTCCCAGGGTCACCATCTCGTCGTGTCCTCCTCCGTGCCGGTGGGTGTGTCGGGTGTGCCCTCCTGTGATCGGCTGCCCCGGGCGGGAGTTGAGCCGAGTGGGGTGACCACCCCCTCCGGGGGAGGAGGACGACAGCAGTGAGGGGGCGGCCGGATGGCCGCCCCCTCACCGGGAGTGCTGTGCTGCGGGTGTCTCTCCCGCGTCGGGTCAGCCCTGCAGCAGACGCAGGACACCCTGCGAGGACTGGTTCGCCTGGGCCAGCATCGCGGTGCCGGCCTGGACCAGGATCTGGTTCTTGCTGAACTCGGTCATCTCCGACGCCATGTCGACGTCGACGATGCGCGAGTTGCTGGCGGTCAGGTTCTCCACGGCCACGTTCAGGTTGGCCGTGGTGTGCTCGAACCGGTTCTGCAGCGCACCGAGGTCGGCCCGCGTGGAGGACACCTTCTGGATCGCCAGGTCGAGCTTGGCGATCGCCGAGTCGGCACCCGACGCCGACGCGAAGGTCGGGGTCGCGTCGCTGATGGCCTTGGCCGAGCCGGACGTCGCCGCCGCGGGGGCGGTGAAGGTCAGCTGGTTGGTGGCCGAGGCGAAGGGCGTGGACCCGGAGGTCAGACCCAGCGCAGCGACGGCGGCCTTGTTCAGCGCGGTGAGCGCCTCGCCGGCGGTGGTGACGCCATCGGCTCCACCGGCAGCAGCGCCGGAGTAGTCGACGGTGCCCAGGCTGAAGGACTTGCCACCGTAGGAGATGGTGCCGTCGAGCCGCTCGAACTCCGCGACGGCCTGGGCGTCGGTGGCCGAGGCGCCCTGGACGAAGGAGGAGTTCGTGGCAGCGGACGAGGTGAACTTGACCGTCGCCGCGGCCGCCGAGGTGGCGTTCGTGGTGAAGACGGTGCTGGCGACGCCGCTGGCCGCGTTGGCGTTGAACGAGCCGACACCGGTGACGTCGACGCCGTCGACACCCAGGCCCGTGCTGTTCATCGCGGTACCGACGCCGACGCTGATGGTCTCGTTGGCGTTGGCGCCCACCTGGAAGGTGCCGGTGTAGGAGCCGTCCAGCAGCTTCTTGCCGTTGAAGGTCGTCGAGGCAGCGATGCGGTTCAGCTCGGAGTTGAGCTGGCCGATCTCGGACTGGATGTTCTTCTTGGCGTCGGTGGAGAGCCCACCGTCGTTGCTGGCCTGCACCGACAGGTCACGCATGCGCTGGAGGATGCTCGTGGTCTCGGTGAGCGCGCCTTCAGCGGTCTGCACGACCGAGATGCCGTCCTGCACGTTCCGGACGGCGACCTTGAGGCCACCGATCTGGGACTTCATGCCCTCCGAGATGGCCAGACCGGCCGCGTCGTCCGCAGCGCGGTTGATGCGGAAGCCCGAGGACAGCTTCTCCAGCGACTTGTTCATCGCCGAGTCGTTGACCGACAGGTTGCGGTAGGCGTTCATCGCGGCGGTGTTGGTGTTGATGCGCATGCCCATGGTGATCCTCCTGGATAAAGGCTGTGCTGGTGGTTCCCGCTGCATCCGTGCTGCGGGGGTTGCAGAGCTGATAACGGCTGGTGGGGCCGACTTCTTGAGTCAAACCGCGGAGGATCTTCGAGATCCCCCGAGAGGGGGGTCAGGCCGGCTGGGTGAAGGCCGCGCGGACCTGTGCGGCCGAGCGGGGCGGTGGCGGCCACAGGGCCCGCGAGGCCCGGGGGCGGCTGCGGGTGGCGACCTGCTCCACGTAGGTGGCCTGCTGGTTGCGGGCCCGGACGCCGCCTTCGGCGGCCACCGGGCGCTCGTCCCACACCTCGCTCATCGCGGCGTGCAGCAGGGTCAGGGCCCGGGCCCGCATCTGGGAGACCCGGGAGAGCGTCACCCCGAGGTCGGCCGCGATGTCGGTCAGTGATTCGTCACCGAAGAAACTGCGCTCGACGACCTCGCCGAGCCGGTCGGGCAGCGCAGCCATGGCGGTGTGCAGGTGGCGGGCGCGCTCGTTCTTGACCACCGCCTTCTCGGGGGAGTCGGCGGCCGAGGGCAGGTCGAAGGTGCCGCCGTCGTCACCGGACTCTGCGTCGATGCTCACCATCACCGCGCGGTGCACGTCCACCTGCAGGGAGGACAGCTCCGCCACCGGCACGCCGAGCTCGGCGGCGAGCTCGGCCCGGGTCGGCGGCCGGCCCAGCCGGGCGGCCAGCACGTCGGCCGCGGCGTCGGAGCGACGGGCGGCGGCCCGCACCGAACGGCTGGCCCAGTCCCCGGACCGGAGCTCGTCGAGCACCGCACCCTGCAGTCGCGGCAGGGCGTAGGTGGCGAACGAGGCGCCGGCGGTCGCGTCGAAGCGGCGCGCGACCTCCACCAGGGCCACCTGGGCGCAGGAGGACAGGTCCTCGCGGCTGACGTGGCTGGGCAGCGAGATCCGGGCTGCCACCGCGTTGACCGCGTACTGGGCCAGGGCCAGGTGCTCGGTGACGAGGGCGTCGACGCTCCGACGGTCACGGACCGGAGCAGCCGGGGCACCCGCCTGGGGAGGCGACGGGCGAGGGGGGTTCACGAAGTCCTATCTCGGCGTCCCACGAGTCACACCTGACCCTTCCTCGGCAACTTCCCCCTTCGACTTGAGCGCCTGTCCGGGATGCCGAAGACACAGCCAGACCCGGGTGCACGTCGTGCACCGCGATCGGACGACGAGAGGAGCCAGCGGTGGACTACCAGCACCTGTCGACCCTGCTCTGGCGTGAGCAGGAACTCCTGGACCTGCTGCTCTTCAAGGCCGAGGAGAAGCAGTACCTGATCATCAGCGGCAAGAACCGCTGGCTGCCCAGGATCGCCCACGAGATCGAGGTCGTCCTGGACCAGATGCGCACCCTCGAGGTGGAGCGCGGCGCCGTCACCGAGGTGATCGCCACGAACCTGGGCCTGGAGCCCAACCCCTCGCTGCGGACCATCGCCGAGCACGCCGCCGCCCCGTGGAACGACCTGCTCGTCGGTCACCACGAGACCCTGCTGGGTCTGGTCACCGAGCTGCGCGGGCTGTCCGACGCCAACCGTGAGCTGATCACCAGCGGCCTGGCCGCCATCGACGAGGCGCTGCTCAGCGTCCGCCCGGACGAGGCCAAGACCTACACCGCCGCCGGCCGCACCGCGGGCCGCTCGCACCGCTCGGTCACCCTGGACGGTGCGATGTGAGCGGCTTCTCCGCCCTCAACCTGGCCAACAGCGCGCTCACCGCCAACCAGCGGGCGCTGGAGGTGACCGGTCAGAACATCGCCAACGTCAACACCGAGGGCTACACCCGTCAGCGCCTGGAGCTGCGCGCCGGCAACACCGCGCAGACCTACACCTTCTACTCCCAGTCCGACAACCTCGGGGACGGCGTCAACAGCGAGACCGTCTCCCGGATCCGGGACGCCTTCCTGGAGCGTCGCGGCCTGGCCGAGCGCGGCACGGTGGCCTCCACCACGGCCGTCGACACCGCGTTCGACCAGCTGGAGACCTCTTTCGGGGAGCCCAGCAAGACCGGTGTGCAGAGCCTGCTCACCGCCACCTCCTCGGCGTGGAGCCAGCTGTCGGCGACCCCGAAGGACTCCGCGGCCCGCGAGGCGGTGCTGGCCTCCAACCGGTCGCTGGCCTCGAGCCTCAACGGGCTCGCCGCTTCGGTTGACAAGCAGTGGTCCAACACCCGGGGCGGAACGGTGGACGTGCTCACCGAGGTCAACGCCTCCCTGCGCGAGGTCGCCGAGCTCAACGACGCCATCCGCACGGCCACCGTCCAGAACCTGAACACCAACGACCTGTTGGACCAGCGCGACCTGCTGGTCACCAAGCTGGCCGCCACCATCGGCGCATCGACCGTCGACGGTCCCGACGGCACGGTCAACGTCGTCGTGGGCAGCACCGCGGTCGTGACCGGCAACGGGGCCAGCACGGTGACCCTGGGTGGTGGCGTCTCCTTGGGTGCCGTGCCGGCCACGCCGGTCGTGCTCACGCTGGGGAACGGCGGTCCGCCGTTGTCGCCCGGGGGCAGCGTCGGTGGGCAGATCAAGGTCATGAACGAGGTGCTCCCGTCCTACCGCACCGCGCTGGACGGGGTGGCCGCCCAGCTGGCGAGCACCGTGAACACGGCGCTGAGCACCGGTTTCGACCAGACCGGCGGGGCCGGGGGACCGATGTTCACCGGCACCACGGCCGCCACGCTGACCGTCGCGCTCACCGACCCGGCCCGGATCGCCGCTGCCGCTGCCGGCCCGGTCGGTGCGGACGCCTCCTCCGACGGCCGGTTGGCCGACCGCCTCTCCGTGCTCGGGCAGGCCCCCGGCAGTGCCGAGACCCTCTACCGCGGTGCCGTCACCCGGCTCGGTGTCGAGGCCGGCAGTGCGACCCGGGCGGTGGCCTCGGCCTCCGCCGTGGCGGCTCAGGTCGACCTGGCCCGCGCCTCGGTCAGTGGCGTGAACCTGGACGAGGAGATGACCAACCTGATGGTCTTCAAGCAGTCCTACGCTGCGGCCGCACGACTCGTCACCGCGATCGACGAGATGCTCGACGTCCTGATCAACAGAACCGGATTGGTCGGTAGGTGACCCCGTGCGCATGACACACCGCTCCATCGCAGACAGCAACCTGCGCGGCATCAACGCCAACCTCGTGGCCGTGGCGAAGCTGCAGCAGCAGGCCACCTCGGGGGTGGCCCTGAACCGGCCCTCGGACTCCCCGTCGGGCACCGCGACCGCGATGCGCACCCAGGGAGACCTCGCGCTCAACGGCCGCTACGCCGCGAACGCCAGCCTGGCCAAGACCACGCTGTCCAGCGCGGACGCCGCTCTGGACGCCATGCACGACCAGCTGAGCATGGTCCGCGACCGGGTCGTGCAGGGTGCCAACACCGGGTCGCTGACCGCGTCGGGCTTCGAGGCCCTCGCTCTCGAGGTCGACTCCCTGGGGCAGGGGATCCTGGCCATGGCCAACCGCCAGGTGGGGGGGCGGCCGGTCTTCGGTGGCACCACGTCGGGCTCTCAGGCCTTCACCGCGGGCGCCGGTGGCGTGGTCACCTTCGGAGGCCGCCTGGACGTCCCCGAGGTCCGGGTCTCCCCGACCGAGGTGGTCCAGACCGGGGTGACCGGGACCTCGGCCCTCGGTCCCGACGGCGCCAACGTGTTCGACCTGGTGGCGGACATCGCCTCGGACCTGCGCACCGACCCTGGCGCGCTGTCGGCCAGACTGGCGCAGCTGGACCAGGCCCTGACCCGACTGTCGGACGCTCGCACGGTCGTCGGTGTCCGGGCCGCCCGGCTCGACACCGTCGTGGTCCTGAACGCCGAGACCGAGCTCGACCTGTCCGGGCAGCTCTCCTCTGTCATGAACATCGACCAGGCCAAGACCTACACCGAGTTGGCGATGCGGGAGTACGGCTACCAGGCCGCCCTGTCGGCCTCGGCGAAGACCCTGCAGACGTCCCTGGTGGACTACCTCCGCTGACTCATCTGCACCACCACGTCCCACCCACCCCAGGGGTGTACCGGCCGGTTGCCGGGCTGCCGATCATGGTGGGGAGGACGCAGCTCGCGCCCCACCCGGCCCGAGGACGGCCGGTCACCGAGACCCATGGAGGGGTACTGGTGCTCACGCTCACCCGCACGATCGGCGAGACCATCCGCATCGGCGACGACATCGAGGTGCACGTCGTCGAGGTCCGCGGCAACACCGTCCGGCTCGGGTTCAAGGCCCCCCGCGAGGTGTCCATCCACCGCGAAGAGGTGTACCGGCAGATCGCCGCGGCCCGCGCCCTGGCCGTCCGGGTCGCGGCCGACGCCGTCGGCGCGCTGACCGCCGCGCTCGGTGGGACCAAGGGGTCCGCCCCTGGCACACCGGCCGTCCGCGACGAGGACGACACGGCGGCGCGCGCCTTGGCGTGATCTGCCCACGAATCCGCTGGCGGTTGGGCGACACGAACCCCGTTTTGGCTCAACTCACGCCCCACGGTGCGCAATCCTCTCCTTGAGCACGTGACAGGGGGCAACGGAGATGGCACGCAGCGCGACGAACACCGCAGGCACGACGGTCCGGGAGGTGTCCTCCCGGGACACCGCCGTGGTCCTCGACCTGCCCGGCACCACCGAGGCCGAGCAGGCGAGCCTGCTGCTGTACGTCCAGCTGCGACCACGCCGCGCCGCGGCCCGCAAGTGCCTCGCGGCACTCGCGCAGCTGGCCACCGAGCACGCCGGCGTCCCGGTGACGCTGGCCGGTCTGAGCAAGGACGACCGCGTCCTGCGCATCACCGTGGCCGTCGACCTCGGCCCGCGCGCCGACGTGGCGCGCTTCTCGGCCTCGGCCCAGGCCGCCTACGGGTTCGTCAGCGACCTCTTCACGGTGCTGTACGACCACATGCCGGTCTACGCGGCTGAGCCGACCGTCGAGGAGAGCGCCGTCGTGGCGCCGTTCCTGCAGTCCGGCGACGTCGAGCGGGGCGGCTGGGCCAGCACCCCGGTGTGGCCCGCCGAGGTCCTCGAGGCCGTCAGCGCCTGACCACCGCTCCACCACCACGGCACGGCACCACTCGCAGCTCGTCCTCTCACCGAGACGCGATCCCGCGACGGACCACCGGCACCCGGCCCCGTCGTCTTCCCCCGAGATCCGACCCGACGACAGGAGTCCCCGGTGTCAGAACCGTCCCGACGACCGTCCGGCCCGCTCGTGTTCGGTGGCATCACCGAGGACGAGGCCTGGGCGACGACGCCGATCACGCTGCGCGACCGGGTGCACTTCCGCACCGAGCGGGAGCTGCCGCTGGCCGAGTTCCGCCAGGCCCTGCCCGAGGGCGTCACGGTCACCCTGGACGAGGGGGAGGGGCTCTACCGGGTCGACGGCGCCGCCGGCCAGGCCGCCGCCCTCTCCGCCCTGGTCAAGGCCTGGTGCGCGGTGCACGAGCACCGCACGGTGGGGCTGCGGGCCGAGAGCGGCGTGCGTCGACGCGCCCCGCGGGACCTGCCCCCGCAGTTCCTGGCCGACCTGTGCCGCCACTACGGGCCGGTCTCCCTCAAGCGCCTGCAGCGCAACATGAGCACCATCCGGCTGCACATCCCGGACAACGACGACGTCGTCCAGCAGGTCAGCGAGTGGGTGCTCAAGGCCGTCGCCCAGTACGACGAGAGCAAGGGCGTCCCGTTCGGGGCCTTCCTGGCCACCCAGCTGTCCAAGTGGGTGCACGACCTGGGCCGTGCCGCGTTCGGTCGCACCGCGACCGACACCGAGAACAAGCAGCAGAAGGCCATCGCCACCTTCGTGGCCACCCATCAGCGCCGTCCCTCCGAGCGCGAGCTCGCCGACCTGCTGGGGCAGAGCGTCGCGGTGCTGCGCAAGAACGCGCAGAGCGTCGCCACGCTCAACGGCCTGCGCAACCTGCAGTCCCTCGACGGCGTCCCCGACGGGGCCGACCACCTGCTGCCCGACACCGCCCAGGCGCCCGACGAGATCCTCGGGGAGGCCGAGCAGACCCTGCTCTCGCACGCCCTGACGGCCGCATGCGCCCCCGACCCGACCGCACGACCGGACCAGCGGGCCGGTCAGCCCAACGTGCTGGGCTGGGTGACCTGGTACCTGACGACCTGGGGTGGCCAGACCAAGACCCAGCTGTCGGCGGACCTGGGCACCTCCGTGCGCAACATGAACGTGCACGCCGACCGGGCGGAGCGGGTCCTCAAGGACCGGCTGCTGGAACTCGCCGGGTGACCTGACTCCACAATCCGGGTGAACTGCCGATACAGGTGTGACAGGAGAGACCAGGGCGACCCGCCCTCGTAGTGAGCAGGAGCATCCGATGACCATGGTGTCCGAGCCGATCACCCACGTGGTCCTGGTGCCCCACTGGCTGTCCTCCGCTGACCGCGACGGTCTCACCGACGCCCTCGAGGCCGCCCTCGTCCGCCCGGGCCTGCCGGCCTCCACGGCCGACCGGCTGGTCGACGTGCTGACCGAGCTGCACGTGGCCCGGGCCCGCGACGTCGTGTGGCCGACCTCGGCCGCCCGGGTCCGCCTGGTCACCGGCTGGGACTCCGACACCCTCCCGGTGCGGCTGTCGGCCATGGAGCTGGCCTGCACCCTGAGCCTGCCCGAACTCCCGGCGACGGTGCGCGAGTCGCTCACCGGTGGCCGCAGCTCCTCCTGACCGCCCGTCCATGACCCGGTTGGGCCCTGCCCTGCGCCTGCTGCCCCGACTCACCCGCCCCACCTGCGACCCGGCCGACCTGCTGGCCGCGGCCCGGAGGCTGTGTGCCGCCGGCCGCGCCGGCCTGCACCTGGAACTCCGGACCGACGACCGCGGCACCGCCCTGGTCGTCGAGGAGGCCGAGCGCTCCGCGCGGGCCGACCTGGACGACCTCGCCGTCGCCGTGGCCCGCAGCCAGCAGGACATGAGCCCCACCGGGCTGGACGCGGCCCTGCTCCGCTGGCTGGACACCCGCCCGGTCACCGACGCCGAGGCCCTGCGGCGCGGCATCGCCGTCCTCAGCTGGGCCGACGCGGCCGAGTCGGCCCTGGCCTGGCAGGTCGTCGTGCACCGCGGCGACGACGTCGTCGGCTGGGTGCCGCACCCCTTCACCCCCGCCGCCGAGGTGCTCACCGTCCGGGCCGCGGCCTCGGAGCGTGCCGCCGACGTCGTCGTGCGGTGCAGCGTCGAGGGCCCGGTGCTCCTGCTGGACGCCGACGACCCGCTGCTGGCCACCGCAGCGTGCAGTGCACCCGAGCACGTGCTGGCCCAGGCCTCCCGCGCCGGGCTCCGGCTCACCGACGCCCGGGTCGTGGTGACCCCCGGTCGACCCGTCGCGTGGGCCGACCCGGCCGTCGCCGCCCGGTTGGCCGGCGAGACGGTCGAGCCGTGCGCCGTGCTGCCTTGGCGGTCGCTGGCCGACCTCCCCTGGGTCTGAGCGGTCAGTCCCGCAGCATCCCGAACTCCCAGTGCCACGGTTCGGGGTTCTGCCCGCCCGGCTGGGCCCAGTCCGGGTGTACCCAGCCGAACTGCCCGGCGTAGCGGGCCATCCAGGCCGACTGCTGTGTCCCGGCGACGTTGATGCCCCCGCACAGGTCGACCGCCAGGCCCCAGCCGTGGTTCGAGGTGCCCGGCACCGCGGTGATCCGTGGCTTGCGCTCGTGCGCGTCGACCTGCGCGGCGAGGGACCGGTAGGAGTCGGTGAGGCACATCGGCGTGCCGAAGGCGTTCTGCCAGGCCTGCGCGAGCGACTGGAAGGCGGCCGCGGCGTCGCAGCGGAGCAGGTGCCCACCGCCGATCGGGCACAGGGCCGAGGTCGGCACCTGGCCGTTGGACCAACCGCCCCAGGCGGGGTCGACCGGGGCGCTGACCACGGGGGGTCGGACGGCCCCGCACAGGGTCGCGGCCGAGCCGTCGCCGGCCGGTGGCGTGTTGGGCGTCGTGGGCGGCAGGGTGACCCGCACGGCCGACGACCCGGCCGGCACCGGGAGGACGGCGACCTGGTGGGTCACCGCGGATGCGGTCACCACCTGGCCCTCGCCCACGTAGACGCCGACGTCGTCGAGGCCGGCGGTCGGGTCGGAGCCGAAGACGAGGTCCCCGACCTGCACCTGACCGGCCGGGACGACGGTCCCGACGGCCCACTGCTCGGCCAGGGTGGCACCGAGCGGCCGGCCGGCGGCGGTCCAGACGGCGGCGGTCAGCCCGGTGCAGTCGGTGCCGGCGGCGCCGCTCCCGCCGGGGACGTAGGGCGCCCCGAGCTGGGCCAGTGCGTAGCTGGTGGCGGTGGCGGTCTCCGCGGACGGCACGACGACCACCCGGCCGTCGACCACGCCCGCAGCCACGCCCGGCACCACCTGGCCGGTGGCGTCCCGGGCGGGGGTGAGGCCCTCGGGGAGGTCGCCGGTCGCGAGCTGCGCCGTGGTGGGCAGCGCGATCCCGGCCGTGGTCAGGCCGGCGAGCTGGGCCTGCCAGCGGTCGCGGGCGGCGGCGTCGGCGGCCTGCTGGTCCGGCGAGGTGGGTCCGGCGGTCAGTCCGGCGAGGGCGCCGGCGACGGTCAGGTCGGCGTCGGCGGCGCGCCGGCGCGCCTCGCGGGTCGCGGCGGTCACCCGGTCCTCGGCGGCCCGCAGGGCGACCCGGGCGGTGGCCACCCGCAGGCCCGCGCCGGACCCGGCGACGCCCTGGGTGCCGGCCGGCGGACCCGCGGCAGCGGACTGCTCGGACTCCGCGGCGGCCAGCTCGGCCCGCGCGGTGGCCACGGCCGTCCGGGCGTCCCGCAGGCCCGTGGCGGTGGCGGTCAGCGCGTCGCGCAGTTCACCGGCACGGGAGGCCAGGTCCAGGGCGACGGCGGTGGGGGAGGGGGTCTGCGGCCGGACACCGGCCACGGCGACGGCGGCGACGAGGACCAGGGCCAGGACCCCGGTGAGCGTCGCGGCGCGGCGGGTGGCGCGGGCCAGCGCGGCGCGCCGGCGGCGGCGGGCGGCCTCCTTGCGGGCCAGTGCAGCAGCTCGGGCGCGGGCTCGGGCGCGGGCCCGGGCGCGGGCCAGCTGCCGGGCTTCCTCGGCGGTGCGGGGGCGGGGGGTCGTGCCGGCCGGGGGGACGCGTGGCGGTGGCACGGCGCTCCCCTCGCAGACCGTGCCGTGCCCACGCCGGGGGTGGGCGGGGATCGGACGGTCCGCACGAGGGTCATCGGGAGCGCCGGGGCGCCGGTTGAGGCCGGGCCCCGATCAGGCGGTGCGCGTCACCCCTCCGGGGGAGCCCACCAGGCGCCGTGCTCCTGGCGCAGCCGGATCTCCCGCCGGCCGCCGTCCTCGGTGGTGACGACCAGGGCGACGCCGGCCACCCGGCGTCCGTCGGGGTCGGGCAGCCGCGACCCGGATGCCAGTGGGACAGGAGGTACGACGAAGGCGTCGACCTCGCCGTCGCGGTCGGGCATCGGGTCCTCCTCGGTCTCGTCCCCCGTGCGGCACGGTACGGCGTGTCGTGTCGTGTCGTGCAGTGGCGCCGTGCGCGGGCGCACGACGAGGCCCCGCCGTCCCGGTGGGGACGACGGGGCCTCGGGAGTGCGGTGTCGGCGAGCCGTCAGCGCTGGTCGAGCGGCACGAACGCGCGCTCGGTGGGCCCGGTGTAGAGCTGGCGGGGACGGCCGATCTTGGTGGCCGGGTCCTCGATCATCTCGCGCCACTGGGCGATCCAGCCGGGCAGGCGCCCCAGCGCGAAGAGCACGGTGAACATCCGGGTCGGGAAGCCCATCGCGCGGTAGATCAGGCCGGTGTAGAAGTCGACGTTCGGGTAGAGCTTGCGCTGGACGAAGTAGTCGTCGGTGAGGGCGACCTCCTCGAGCTGGCGGGCCAGGTCCAGCAGCTCGCTGTTGCCGCCGAGCTTGTCCAGCACGTTGTCCGCGGTCGCCTTCACGATCGCCGCGCGGGGGTCGTAGTTCTTGTAGACCCGGTGCCCGAAGCCCATCAGCTTGACGCCGGGCTCCTTGTCCTTGACCCGGCTGACGAACTTGCCGATGTCGCCGCCGTCGGCCTTGATGCCCTCGAGCATCTCCAGCACCGACTGGTTGGCCCCGCCGTGCAGCGGGCCGAAGAGCGCGTTGATGCCCGCGGACACCGAGGCGAAGAGGTTCGCGTGCGAGGAGCCGACCAGGCGCACCGTCGAGGTGGAGCAGTTCTGCTCGTGGTCGGCGTGCAGCACGAAGAGCATGTCCAGGGCCTTGACCAGCTCGGGGTCGGCCTCGTACGGCTCGGCGGGGAAGCCGAACGTCATCCGGAGGAAGTTCTCCACCAGGCCCTTGGAGTTGTCCGGGTACAGGAAGGGCTGCCCGACCGACTTCTTGTAGGCGTAGGCCGCGATGGTCGGCAGCTTGGCCAGCAGCCGGTACGTGCTCATCTCGACCTGGGCGTGGTCGAAGGGGTCCAGCGAGTCCTGGTAGAAGGTCGACAGCGCGCTGACCGCCGAGGACAGCACCGGCATGGGGTGCGCGTCCCGGGGGAAGCCGCGGAAGAAGGACTTCAGGTCCTCGTGCAGCAGGGTGTGCCGGCGGATCTTCTGGTCGAAGTCCTCCAGCTGCGACGGGGTGGGCAGCTCGCCGTGGATCAGCAGGTAGGAGACCTCGATGAAGCTGGCCTTGCCGGCCAGCTGGTCGATCGGGTAGCCGCGGTACCGCAGGATGCCGGCGTCACCGTCGATGTAGGTGATCGCCGAGCTGCAGGCGGCGGTGTTGACGAAGCCGATGTCCAGGGCGACCTTGCCGGTCGCGGCCAGCAGCTTGCTGGTGTCGATGCCGTCGGCGCCCTCGGTGGCCTGTCGCACCGGGAGTTCGAGTTCACCCCCCGCGTGGTGCAGCGTGGCCGGCCGGGGGGCGTCGGGGTCTGCTGTGGCGCTCATCAGACGGTGACGCTACTGCCTGCGGTCTGCACCGTGCACGGCGACGTGACCACCCACACGGCACCGGCCCGGCCCTGGTGCCAGGTGTCCCCGGGCTCGCACACCGCGAGGCAGTCCTCGGACAGGAGCGCCCGGGGTTCTGGCGTGGGCACCAGGTCCACGTCGATGTCGGGACCTGCCTCGATCGCCGCGCTGAGGACCGGGGCGAGCGCAGTGACGCCCTCCTCGGTCACGGCGACCACGAACTGGCGGGTCACACCGGCGGCACGGAGTCGGCGGAACTCCTCGACCACCCTCGTGACCTGCTCGTCCGTCGGCCCCGGCGCGGCCACGGCAACGGCGAACTCCCGCCCCCGGGTGTCGGCAGACTGGGTCCACCCGC
Organism: Modestobacter sp. Leaf380; assembly: GCF_001424485.1. GTDB lineage: Bacteria > Actinomycetota > Actinomycetes > Mycobacteriales > Geodermatophilaceae > Klenkia. The sequence goes on along the minus strand of NZ_LMQC01000012.1, from coordinate 187,134 downwards.
GCAGGACGCTGGGGTGGTGGGCCCGGTACTGCAGGGGGAGGTCGACCGGGTCCGGGGTCGGGCCGTCGATCTCGGCGAGGCGGGACAAGGCCAGGAACGCAGCCTCCAGGGGGAGCGTGCGCCACGGGGAGTCGGTCAACTGAGCGTGCACGGCCGTGGCGTTGACCAACGCCCTCGCGTACGCCCGTCGCTCCTGGGACGGGTCGGTGAGGTAGCCGTGGCGTCGTCCCCAGTCGCACATCCTCGGCCAGTCGACGGCCGCGCCACCGCGCACGTCGGTCAGCCGCGAGCGCTGCGAGTCGTGGGAACGGAAGGAGCTCAGGGCGCGCGGCTCGTACCAGGCGTCGCCCTTCCTCAGCAGCCGGAGCCACAGGCTGAGGTCCTCCAGGGCATGGAGACGGCGGCCGTCCACGGTCCACAGCTCGTCCAGGTCGACGTCAGCGGTGCGGAAGAGCGCGGTCGTCACCTCGCCGACGACGTTGCACAACTGCTCGAGCATCGCGCTGCCGAGCGTGCGCCCGTCGATGACCCCGGCGTTCGTCGCCGGCACGGGGAACTGGTGGCCCGGGACGGCGCGCCCGTCCCCGTCGATGAGGGTGCGTTGGCTGAACGCCAGGGACACCTGGGGCGACCGCATGCCCTTGAGCAGCACCTGGATGCAGGCGGGTGACAGCAGGTCGTCGTGCAGCAGGTACTTCACGAAGGGGCCCCGCGCCGCGCGGAGGAGCAGTTCGGTGTTCGCCCGGGGCCCCACGTTGCGCTCGTGGCTCAGGACCCGGACGCGCGGGTCCCGCGCCGCGAACTCGGCCACGATCGCCGGGGTCGAGTCGGTCGAGCAGTCATCGCCCACCAGCACCTCGATGTTGCGGTGCGTCTGGGTCAGGGCCGAGTGCAGCGCCTGGGACAGGTACCGCTCGCCGTTGTACGTGGGGACCAGGACGCTGACCAGAGGGAGGCTCACGGCCGGAACCCCCGGACGGCCTCGATGACGACGTCCTGCTGGGCGTCGGTCAGGTGCGGGCCCATGGGGAGGCTCAACACCTGCCCGGCGAGCTCGTCCGCGCGTGGCAGGTCCGCGCTCGCTGCCGACGTGCCGGCGAACGCCCGCTGCCGGTGGGGAGGCACGGGGTAGTGCACGTTGCACTCGACGCCCTGGGAGGCCAGGTGGGCTGCGAGCTGGTCCCGGTGGGCGGAGGTGACGACGTACAGGTGCCACGCGGGGGTGGCCCACTCTGCGGTCTGCGGCAGGCCCAGGTCGTGGCCGACGTCGCTGAGGGCCTCGTCGTAGCGCTGGGCCGCGCGGGCGCGGCGCGCGTTGTGCGCCCCCAGGTGCTCCAGACGCACCGACAGCAGGGCTGCCTGCATCTCGTCCAGACGGCTGTTCCAGCCGATCTCCTCGTGCACGTACTTCTGGGTCGAACCGTAGTTGCGGAGGGAACGCAGTCGGCGGGCCGTCTCCGGATCCGATGTCGTGACCGCACCGCCGTCGCCGAAGGCGCCCAGGTTCTTCCCGGGGTAGAAGCTCCAGGCCGTGGCGTGGGTGAGCCCTCCGACCGGGCGGTCCCGGTAGCGGGCGCCGTGGGCCTGAGCAGCGTCGTCCAGGACGCACAGGCCGTGGCGTCGGGCCAGCTCGAGGACCGGGTCCAGGTCGACCGGGTGACCGTAGAGGTGGACCGGGACGACGGCCTTGGTCCGTGGGGTCACCGCGGCCTCCAGTGCACCGTGGGCCCAGTCCCCGACGGGGGTCTCGACGTCGACCGGGACCGGGACGGCGCCCACCTGCACGACGGCCAGCCAGGTGGCGATGAAGGTGTGCGACGGGACGAGCACCTCGTCACCGGGTCCGACACCCAGGGCGCGCAGCCCCAGCGTCAGGGCGTCGAGCCCGCTCCCGACGCCGACGGCGTGGTCCGCCCCCACGGCTGCCGCCCAGGCGACCTCGAACCCGGTCAGCTCCGGACCGAGCAGGAACCGTGCGCTGCGGATCACCCGCAGGGCTGCCGCCTCCAGCTCGGGTCCGAGCTCCGCGTGCAGCGCACCCAGGTCGAGGAACGGGACGGAGTCCCCGGACGTCGTCATCGCGGCGTGTCGGGGGCGGTCTCGTGGTCCACGACCCGGCGGGCGGCCAGGAACTCGTCGTAGTCCCGGTAGTAGTCGTCCTCGGTGTAGGGCAGGGAGGCCAGGACGAGGCACACGCTGCCCGAGGAGAAGTTGCCCAGTTCGCGCCACGTCAGCCTGGGGAGGAGCAGTCCGTTGTAGGACCGGTTCAGGTGGAACCGGGCGGTCTCGTGGCCGTCGTCGACCAGGACGTCGAAGCTGCCCGATGCCGCGATGACGAGCTGCTGGAGCTCCTTGTGGGCGTGCCCGCCCCGGGACTCACCGCCGGGTACGTCGTACAGGTAGTACACCCGGGCGATGTCGAAGGGCACCTGGGAGCGGCCCTCGACGAAGGTCAGGGCCCCGCGAGGGTCGCTGATGCGGGGGAAGTCGATCATGCGACACCCGGCACGCTCGCCCTGGGGCTGGTCGTCGAAGTCGGACAGCCGCCGGCCAGGGACCGCGGAACGGCGCTCGAGAGTGGTCACCCCGGGACTATCGGCAGCCCGGGAACGGCGCGGGCAGACGGGCACCCGCCTGGGTGGTCCGGCACGTCGGGCCGCTCGTCCCCGAACCCCGGGACGGACGTGTGAGCATCTCGGTCGTCGGCTCGGGCCCCCGGGGACGACGACGAGGAGGAGGACCTGTGACCGGTGACCGGGACGACCCCGCCGGTCGAGACCTCGAGGACTACGTCCGCCGGTACGAGACGATGCCCTTCGAACCCAGGCAGGCGGCCTTCCGTCGGCGGCGCGTGCTGCAGCAGGTGGCGGCGAGGTCGCCTCGCCGGGTGCTCGAGATCGGGTGCGGCCTCGCGCCGCTGTTCACGGACCTGCCAGGGACCCACTGCGTGGTCGTCGAGCCCAGTCCCGTGTTCGTCGAAGCCGCTCGCCGGCTGGTGGGCGGCCGGGAGGACGTGCTCGTCGTCCAGGACTTCGGTGAGCGGGTCACCCCGGACGCCGTCGGCGGTGTCTTCGACGTCGTGGTGCTGAGCTGCCTGCTGCACGAGGTGCCTGACCCGGGGGCTCTCCTGCGTGCAGCGCGGGCCCTGTGCGGCTCGGCGGGCGTGTTGCACGTCAACGTGCCCAACGCCCGTTCGCTGCACCGTCTGCTCGCGGTGGCGATGCGTCTCATCCCCGATGTCACCGCGCAGTCGGTGACCCAGCGGGACATGCAACAGGACCGCATCTACGACGCCGAGGCGCTCACCCGCACCGTGCAGGGAGCGGGCTTCGACGTCATCGACGCGGGGAGCATCTTCGTCAAGCCCTTCACCCACGCCCAGATGCAACGGCTCCTCGACGACGGGTTCCTGACCCCCGCTCTGCTCGACGGCCTCGATGCGCTGGCCCTCTCGTCCCCCGAGCTCGGCTCCGAGCTGTGGGTCGACGCCGTGCCGTCCCCGGCCTGACAGCCGCACCCGATCGCCCCACCCCCGACAGGAGCGCCCACCGTGGTGACCACCCGCACCGACGAGCTCGAACGCATCGCCCACCAGTACCACCTCAACGACGAGGTGCCGGACAAGTTCATCGAGGACGCCGCCCAGCTGCACTGCTGCGACTGGCTCGCGAGCCTGATCGACCCCGGCGACGCCGTCATCGAGCTGGGCTACGGCGAGGGTGTCACGCTCGGGCGGTTGGCGCCGCTGTCGCGGGAGTACGTGGTGGTGGAGGGGGCGCCGAGCCTGGCCGCGCTGGTGCGCGCCGAGCACCCCTCGGTCAGCGTGGTGGAGGCCCTCTTCGAAGACCACGTCCCGGATCGGCCGTGCGACAAGCTGATGGCTCTGCACGTGTTGGAGCACGTGGACGAGCCCGTTCCGCTCCTGCGACACCTGAGCACCTGGTTGTCGACGGACGGCGAGATCGTCGTCGTGGTCCCGAACAAGCGGTCGTTGCACCGGCGGCTGGCCGTGATCATGGGGTTGCAGCCAGAGCTGGACACGTTGAGTCCTCGGGACCACCTCGTGGGCCACCAGCGCGTCTACGACCTCGAGGGCCTCGAGGCGGACCTGCGGGCGGGTGGTTTCGAGGTGGTCGAACGGACCGGTCTGCAGTTCAAGCCCCTGCCCAACGGCATGATGCTGGACTTCTCGCCCGAGTTGGTCGCCGCGATGAACGTGCTGGGTGACGAGCTCCCGGCCGACACCGCCGCCAACATCGCCGTCCGGGCGCGTCGGGCCCGGTGACGGGCCGCCCGTCCGACGACCGGCTCCTGGGCGGAGGGCTGCTGTTCTGCCAGCAGGCCTTCCACGACCTGAACGGGGTCCCAGGTCCCTCCCGCCGCCGCTACGAGCACCGGGTCGAGGGCCGGCTGGTCGGGGTGCTGGACGGGGTCGTGGAGGGCGACGTCCTCGTCTCCGGTCACCGTGCCCCGTTCGGGGGTCTCGACGTCGTCCGCGAGGACCTGGGCGTCCCGGAGGCCGTCGGGCTGGTCCGCGCCGTGGTGCTCGCCGCCCGTGCCGACGGGCTCCGGCAGCTCCGCATCCGCGCCCGGCCGCCGGTGTACTCGGGGGTCGAACCGCTGCTGGAGTACGTGCTCCTGCACCTGGGCTTCCGGATCGAGCACTGCGACCTGAACCACCACCTGGACGTCTCTGGTGGCCGCGACCCCCTGACGCTGCTCAAGGACCGCAAGCGGCGCTACGTCCGTGCTGCGTCGGCCCGCCCGCACGAACTCCTGGACGTGGTGACCGGGGAGCCCTTGACCAGGCTGCACGAGGTCCTGGCCGCCAACAGGTCGGCGCACGGCCGCCCGCCTCCACTCCCGCGCGACTACCTGGAGGCGATCCGCCAGGCGTTCCCCGACCGGGTCCGCATGCGCCTGCTGCTGGTGGAGGGGGAGCCGGCCGCCGCAGCCGTCGTCTACCGCGTCCTGGACGGGATCGACCAGGTCGTCCACTGGGCCGACGTCGACGGAGTGCCCACCGCCGCGCCGGTGATGGAGCTGTTGGCCCACCTGGTCACGGTGGAGGCGATGGCCACCGGGGCGCGCCTGGTCGACCTCGGCCCGTCGAGTGAGAAGGACGGATCACCCAACTCCGGGCTCGCAGCCTTCAAGCGGTCCGTCGGTGCAGTGCCCGGGACGCGCAAGGTCTTCGTCCGGGACCTGGTGGACGAGCCGGACGACGACGGTGCGCGGTGAACCGGCCCGGGGAACGCGTGGTCGTCGGGGGGACGGTGGCCGCCCTGGTGGCAGCGGACGGGCTGGCTGCGCGCGGAGAGCCCGTGCGTCTGCTGCTCCCGCGCACGGGCGTCGGTGGTGGCTTCATGCCGCGCCAGCGCGGCGGCCGGTCGCTGGAGCTGGGCCTGCGGGCGCTGGAGCTCGACTACGAGGGGACGACGGCGCCCCCACTGGCGAGCTACCGGGTCCGCGACGGGGGACACCGGCCCTTCGTCTCGATGATCGATGCCTGGGTACGCGACCTGGTGCCCCCGGACGCCCTGGTCGAGCTCCCGCCGGCGCGGATGTTCCTGGCCGGCAGGTCCGTTCCGGAGGCCTTCATCAGCTCGGACCTGACGGGCGCACACCGTTGGGTGCCGGGCGCGGTGGCGCACCGGGTGGCTGCGGAGGCCGCGGCACGCGTCGCCGACGGGGGGGCAGCGGGGTGGTTGGCCCCTTCCGCGTCGGCGCAGCTGGCCGGCGCGGACCTGGAGACGGCATCGATCCACCAGCACGGGCCCACGTTCCACCGCCTCCTGATGGAGCCCTTCCTGGCCAAGCTCCGTCCCGCCGGTGGACGGGACGTCGCCGCCGAGCTGCGTCGCAAGCTGTGGGTGCCGCTCTTCTGGCCGGTCACCGTCGCAGAGGCCTTCGGCGGCGAACGACCTGCCTTCCGTCCCCACCGGCCGGCTGTCGTGGTGCGCGAGGGTGGGGGGATCGGCCCGGTGGTGGTCGCCCTGCTCGCGCGGTTGCGACGGCGCGGCGTCCACGTGCACCAGCACGACGGGGTCCGTGCGCTGGCGCCTTCGGGCTCGGCCGTCGCGATCACCCTGGCGGACGGGACCGACCTGCTCGCCACGCGCCCGGTCCTGGCGTTGTCGGCGGGCGAGCTGTTCGGCGCGCTGGACATCGACTACCGGCCGGCCCGCGTCCGGTCGGTGATCGCGTGGGTGGCGGCCCGTGAGGACGACGTCCGGGAGACGCCCGGGTTCGTGCACGTCGTGGACGCCGACGTGCCGGCCTACCGGGTCACGCCGGCCCCGGCTGACGACTCCGGTACCCGCGTCTTCTGCGTGGAGTTGGCCCACGACGTGGCCGAGGGCGCTGCCGCGGAGGTGGCGGCCGCGGTGGTGACGCGACTGGGGCTCGTCCGGGAGGGAACACAGCTGGTGGACGTCGCGGTCTTCGCCGGACCGACGTTCGCCGATCCCACCGCAGACACCCTGCGTGCCCACAGGGCGGCCGCCGAGCAGCTCGCTGGGCTCGAGCTGCCGGCGGCCGTGCTGGGCGGAGCGCTCGCCTTCGGGTCCGACACCTTCAACGAGCAGGTGGTCCAGGGGCTGCACGTGGCGGCCACCTGGTGAGGACCGGTGGGCCGAGCGGCGACCGGGTCAGGGGTGCGTCATCGACAGCACGTCCAGAGCCGCGTCGAGCTGGGCCTCGGTGAGCTTCCCGGCCTCGACGTAGCCGCGCTCGACCACGACCTGGCGGATCGTCTTCTGCTCCTTGAGCGAGGTCTTGGCCACGATGGCGGCCTCCTCGTAGCCGATGTACTTGTTCAGCGGCGTGACGATGGAGGGGCTGGACTCGGCGAGCTCCCGGCAGCGCTCGACGTTGGCGGTGATGCCGTCGATGCAGCGGTCGGCCAGCAGGTGCGAGACGTTGGCCAGCAGCCGGATGGACTCCAGCACGTTGCGGGCCATCATCGGCAGCGTCACGTTGAGCTCGAAGGAGCCGGTGCTCCCGCCGAAGGTGACGGCCGCGTCGTTGCCGATGACCTGGGCGGCGACCTGGATGGCCGCCTCGGGCAGCACCGGGTTCACCTTGCCCGGCATGATCGAGGAACCCGGCTGCAGGTCGGGCAGGGCGATCTCGCCCAGGCCGGTGCGCGGGCCCGAGCCCATCCAGCGCAGGTCGTTGCAGATCTTGACCAGGCCGACGGCGATCGTCTTGAGCTGCCCGGAGGCCTCGACCAGCCCGTCGCGGGAGCTCTGCGCCTCGAAGTGGTCACGGGCCTCGGTGAGCGGCAGGTCCATCTCGGTGGCCAGCGTGGAGATGATCTGCGCGGCGAACCCGGGCGGGGTGTTGATGCCGGTGCCGACGGCGGTGCCACCCAGCGGGAGCTCACCGATGCGGGGGAGCGAGGCCTGCAGGCGCTCGACCCCGTAGCGGATGGCGGCGGCGTACCCGCCGAACTCCTGCCCCAGGGTCACCGGGGTGGCGTCCATCAGGTGCGTGCGGCCGCTCTTGACGACGTCGGCGAACTCGGTGGCCTTGCGCTCCAGCGAGGCGGCCAGGTGCTCCAGTGCGGGCACCAGGACGACGACGACGGCCCGCGTCGTGGCGATGTGGATCGCGGAGGGGAACACGTCGTTGGAGGACTGCGAGGCGTTCACGTGGTCGTTGGGGTGGACCGACAGCCCGGAGGCCTCGCCGGCCAGCGTCGCGATGACCTCGTTGGTGTTCATGTTGCTCGAGGTCCCCGAGCCGGTCTGGAACACGTCGATCGGGAAGTGCTCGTCCCAGTCGCCGCGGGCGACCTGCTGGGCGGCGTCGTGGATCGCGCCGGCCACGTCCTCGGGCAGGACCCCCAGGGAGGCGTTGACCCGGGCGGCCGCGCCCTTGATCGCGGCGAGGGCACCGATGAGCTCGCGCTCGATCGGGGTGCCGCTGATCGGGAAGTTCTCCACCGCCCGCTGGGTCTGGGCGCGCCACTTGGCGTGTGCCGGCACGCGGACCTCGCCCATGGAGTCGTGCTCGATGCGGAAGTCCTGCTCGGTGGCCACGCTGCGCTCCCGGTGTGTCTGGCTGGATCCCGCCCGGGCGTCGTCCCCGCGGTCGGGAGGTGTCTCCCGAGACCCTAGACACCGGGTCGGACGCGCCGCCGGGAGACCGCCGCGGGCACCTGCCCCGCGGCCGCCGACCGCCCGGTCTGGTGGACCGGCCCGGTGGTCCCTACGCTGCGGACGACCACGTGCCGGATCGAGGAGTCCCGTCCGATGACGCAGCCGCCCCAGCCCCCGTCCGACGGTCAGCAGCCGTGGGGTCAGCAGCCCCGGTACGGACAGCAGCCTCCCTACGGTCAGCCCTCGTACGGCCAGCCCCAGTACGGCCAGCAGCCGCCCTACGGGCAGCCGCAGTACGGCCAGGACCAGTTCGGCCAGCAGCAGCCGCAGTACGGCCAGCCGGGGTACGGGCAGCCGGGGTACGGGCAGGACCAGTACGGCCAGCAGTTCGGGCATCAGCCGCCGAAGGGCAACAAGAACACGGTGATCGCGTTGTCGATCGCCGGTGTGGTGGTGGTCGCTGCGGTGGTGACGGCGTTGGTGGTGCTGCTGGGTGGTGAGGACGAGTCCACGACGACGGCGGGGTGTGGTGGTGGTCGCTGCGGTGGTGACGGCGTTGGTGGTGCTGCTGGGTGGTGAGGACGAGTCCACGACGACGGCGGACCCGACGACGTCCTCGGCGTCGACCACGTCCGCGGGCACGTCGAGCTCCAGCTCCAGCTCCAGCTCCTCGTCGTCGTCGAGCTCCAGCTCGTCGTCCTCGAGCAGCTCGGCGGGCACGTCGGAGGCCCCGCCGCCCGGCGGACTGCCCGCGCCGACGATCCCGCCGACCGGCCTGGGCACGGACCCGGACCTGGACGCGCTGGCCCAGTCCTGCTTCGACGGCAGCATGGACGACTGCGACGAGCTCTTCGGCGAGTCGGTCTTCGAGGACTCCCTGCAGGCCTACAACGACTACGGCGACTCCTGCGCGGGACGCCAGGAGGTCGGCACCGGGCTGCTGTGCACGGACGCGTTCCCGAGCTGAGGTCCGCAGGTCACTGATCGGTCACGGTCGGTCGCCGTACGTCGCTGGGCGTCGGCTGTGTCTCTAGCATGCGTGGGCCCGTCCGGAACCGAGGAGTACCCATGTCCCAGCCCCCCCACCCGCCCTCCGACGGTCAGCAGCCGTGGGGATCGTCCGGACAGGGGGACTTCTACGGGCAGCCCGGTCAGTACGGCCAGCAGCCCCAGTACGGCCAGCAGCCCCAGTACGGGCAACCCCAGTACGGCCAGCCCCAGTACGGCCAGCAGCCGCCCTACGGGCAGCCGCAGTACGGCCAGGACCAGTTCGGCCAGCAGCAGCCGCAGTACGGCCAGCCGGCGTACGGCCAGCCCCAGTACGGCCAGCAGCCGCCCTACGGGCAGCCGCAGTACGGCCAGGACCAGTTCGGCCAGCAGCAGCCGCAGTACGGCCAGCCGGGGTACGGGCAGCCGGGGTACGGGCAGGACCAGTACGGCCAGCAGTTCGGGCAGCAGCCGCCCAAGGGCAACAGGAACACGGTGATCGCGTTGTCGATCGCCGGTGTGGTGGTGGTCGCTGCGGTGGTGACGGCGTTGGTGGTGCTGCTGGGTGGTGAGGACGAGTCCACGACGACGGCGGACCCGACGACGTCCTCGGCGCGGTGTGGTGGTGGTCGCTGCGGTGGTGACGGCGTTGGTGGTGCTGCTGGGTGGTGAGGACGAGTCCACGACGACGGCGGACCCGACGACGTCCTCGGCGCCGACCACCTCGGCCGGCCCGTCCTCCAGCTCGTCGTCCTCGTCCTCGTCCTCGTCGTCGTCGTCGTCGAGCTCTGACGGCGGGTCCGGGACCAGCGGGGACAGCCCCTTCTTCAGCAGCGTCGGCGAGCCGACGTCCCCCGAGGGCCTCGGCGAGGACCCGGAGCTCGACAGCTACGCGCAGGCCTGCTTCGACGGTGACTGGGACGGGTGCACCGACCTCTACATCTACTCCGAGATCGACTCGCCCTACGAGGACTACGCCAACACGTGCGCGGGCCGGGTGCCCGCCGACGAGGGCTCGGCCCTGCTGTGCAGCAGCCTCGGCGAGTGACCTCCCGGGTGGGCTGACCCACCTCCCCGCGGTACGACGACGGCCCGGACCCCACGAGGGGGGCCGGGCCGTCGTCGTGCGGTCGGTCAGTCGCCGAAGGGCACCGCGGAGTACTGGTTGAGCTTCTCCAGGGAGTGCAGGCTCTCGATGGAGCGGATGGTGCCCGAGCGGGAGCGCATGACCAGCGACTGCGTCGTGCAGCCCCCGGAGCGGTACTGCACGCCGCGCAGCAGCTCGCCGTCGGTGATGCCGGTGGCCACGAAGAACACGTCCCCGCGGACCAGGTCGTCGATGTCCAGGACCCGGTCCAGGTCGTGTCCGGCGTCGATGGCCTTCTGCTTCTCGTCGTCGTCCTTGGGCATGAGGCGGCCCTGCAGCGCCCCGCCCATGCACTTGAGGGCGCAGGCGGTGATGATCCCCTCGGGGGTGCCGCCGATGCCCAGCAGCAGGTCGACCCCGGTGCCCTCGCGGGCCGCGGCGATGGCGCCGGCGACGTCGCCGTCGGTGATGAACTTGATCCGGGCGCCGGCGTCCCGGACCTCCTGGGCGAGCTGCTCGTGGCGGGGTCGGTCCAGGATCACGACGGTGACGTCGGCCGGCCAGGCCTTCTTCGCCTTGGCGACCCGGCGGATGTTCTCCTTCACCGGCAGCCGGATGTCGACCACGTCGGCCGCGATCGGCCCGGTCGCGATCTTGTCCATGTAGAACACCGCGGACGGGTCGTACATCGCCCCCCGGTCGGCCACGGCCAGCACCGAGACGGCGTTGGGCATGCCCTTGGCCATCAGCGTGGTGCCGTCCACGGGGTCGACGGCGACGTCGCACTCGGCCCCCGTGCCGTCGCCGACCTCCTCGCCGTTGAACAGCATGGGCGCCTCGTCCTTCTCGCCCTCGCCGATCACCACGGTCCCGCGCATGCTCACCGTCTGGATCAGGGCCCGCATGGCGTCGACCGCGGCGCCGTCACCACCGTTCTTGTCACCGCGGCCGACCCAGCGACCGGCGGCCATGGCGCCGGCCTCGGTGACCCGGACCAGCTCCATCGCCAGGTTGCGGTCCGGCCGGGGCCGCCCGTTGGACGGGGGCTGGCTGCCGTAGGCCGAGGGGTGGGCGGGGGGCGGACCGTCGGGGACGGGCAGGGACAACGAGACCTCCTCGGACGACCGCCGGGACGGCGGTGCGCCGGACCGGTCGACCGGCGCGGGAGCGCTCCGGACGCGGGACGGCGGGACTGTTGGAGCTGTGCTGCGATCCTAGGGCCATGGCCGACACCGCACCCCAGGGTCAGCAGACCCCCGACCCGGCCCCGGCCGCGCCCGCCGCGTCCTCCGCGGAGGTCCGCGCGGCGAAGTTCAACGCGGCCAACATGGTCCGCTCGCTGCTGCCGCTGACGGTGCTGGTCCTGCTGGTGGTCGGGCTGACGAGCCTGCGGCAGAACCCCGAGGACCCGATCCGCACGGTGGAGACCACGTCCTCCACCCAGCTCGCGGCGGCCCGGGCGTCCTACCCGCTGCTGGTGCCCCAGGGCCTGCCCGAGGACTGGCGCGCGACCAGCATCGAGACCGACGCGGGGGACGCCGTCGACGAGGGCGACCCGGTCACCCTGCAGATCGGCTGGTTCACCCCGGGCGAGGAGTACGCCGGCTACGTGGTCAGCGACGACGAGGGCTCCGACGCGCTGACCGACGTGCTGGCCGGGGCCACGGAGCAGGACGCGGTCGACATCGACGGTCGCACCTGGGAGCGGCTGACCACGACCCGCGAGGAGACGGCCTACCGGCTCGACGCGGGGGACGGCGTCACGGCCGTGGTGACCGGGTCGGCCGACGACGGGGAGCTGGAGACCCTGGCCGCCGCCGTGTCGGTCTACGAGGCGGACTGACTCAGGGCGCCGACGGGTCGGGGGCGGCGGCGGCCAGCCGTTCGCGGGCCTCGTCCAGCCAGTGCTGGCACACCCCGGCGAGCTCCTCCCCGCGCTCCCACAGCGCGAGCGACTCCTCCAGGGTGAGCCCGCCGCCCTCGAGCCGGCGGACGACGTCGGCCAGCTCCTCGCGGGCCTGCTCGTAGCCCTGGGTGGGAGCGGTGGCTGCCGTGGGTGCTCCGTCGGGGGTGCTCACGGGGTCCCATCCTGCCGGTCCACGCGCACCGGCAGGCGCCCACCGGCCACCCGGACCACCAGCGCCTCGCCGTCGGCGACCTCGGCGGGATCCCGGACCAGGGCGCCGTCGGCCCGCTGGACCAGCGCGTAGCCGCGGTCCAGGGTTGCCGCGGGGGAGAGGGCGGCCACCCGGGCGCGGGCGTGCTCCAGGTCCCGGCCGGCGACGTCGACCCGGTGGGTGACGGTGCGGGTGGCCCGCTGCCGCAGGGCGGCGACGTCCTCGGCGCGACCGGCCAGCAGGCGTTGCGGGTCGGCGAGGACGGGGCGGCTGCGGATCGACTCCAGCCAGCGCTCCTGCTGCTCCAGCCGGCCGGTGACCAGGGACCGGGCGCGGGCCCGCAGCCCGTCGACCAGCCGGCGCTGCTCCCCGATCTCGGGCACCACCCGGTGCGCGGCGTCGGTCGGGGTGGCGGCCCGCACGTCGGCCACGTGGTCGACCAGCGTCGTGTCGGTCTCGTGGCCGACGGCGGTCACGACCGGGGTGCGGCAGGCGGCGATGGCCCGGACCAGGCCCTCGTCGGAGAAGGGCAGCAGGTCCTCCACCGAGCCGCCGCCCCGGGCGATGACGATGACCTCGACGGCGGGGTCCCGGTCCAGCCGCTGCAGTCCCTCGATGACGCCGGCCGCGGCGGAGGGTCCCTGGACGACGCAGTGCTCGACGGCGAACCGCACGGCGGGCCACCGCCGGGCGGCGGTGACCAGCACGTCACGCTCGGCGGCGCTGTCCCGGCCGGTCACCAGCCCGACGACGGCGGGGGCGAAGGGCAGTGGCCGCTTGCGGTGGGACGCGAAGAGGCCCTCCGCGGCGAGCAGGGCACGGATGCGTTCGATCCGGGCCAGCAGCTCACCCAGCCCGACCGCGCGGATCTCGGTGGCCCGCAGGGAGAAGGAGCCACGGGCGACGTAGTAGTCCGGCCGGGCCCGCACGAGCACCCGCGCGCCCTCGGTCAGGGCCAGGCCCGGCCGGTCGGCGACGTCCCGGTGGCAGGTGACGGGCACCGACAGGTCGGCAGCGGTGTCGCGCAGGGTCAGGAAGACCGTCGCACCGCCCCGCCGGGACAGCTGGGCGACCTGGCCCTCGACCCACACCTCGCCGAGCCGGCCGATCCAGTCGGCGACCTTGCGGGCCACGGTGCGCACCGGCCACGGCTGGTCCGGCGACGACGGGGCGGTCACGGGTGCTCCAGTACCGGGTCAGCCGCGCTCGCGGTCCAGCTTCTCCTTGCGGTTGCGCAGCAGGGTGACGAACGGCGCCCGGTCGCGGGTGGCCTGCTCGTAGGCCAGCAGCTCCTCGACCGTCACCGGCTGGTAGCCGCGGAGCCGGCCGCGCAGCTGGGCGATCGTGAACCCGTCGTAGCCCTCGATCGGCTCGGTGGGCTGGTCGTCGTCGGCGGCGTGGCCGGCGTTGATCGCCATCTCGGAGGCGGCGATGACCGCGTCGTCCTCGGCGGCGTCGTCGCTCATGTTGACCGCGAGCTCGTCGACGGTGGCGGTGACCTCGTCGGCCTCCGGGTCGTCGGGGAGGCTGGCGACCTCGTCGTCGGTGAGGTCGGCGTCGCCCAGGTCGGCGGACAGGCCCTCGGCCAGCAGCTCCTCCTCGGCGAGGGTCTCCTCGGTCAGGTCGTCGTCCCCGACGGCGGCCGCCGCGTCGACGACCTGCAGCGGGGTCTGGGGCTCCGGCTCGTCCTCGGGCTCGTCCTCGGGCTCGTCCTCGGGCTCGTCCTCGGGCTCGTCGTCGTAGCCGTCGGGGGCGTCGACGACGCGGTCGAAGGCCGACTCGCGGGAGCCCAGGCCGCCCACGGTGGGGGTGGCCCGCGGGGTGGCCGGCTCGGCGGGGAGGTCCTCGTCGAAGGTGGCCAGGCCGGGCTCGCCGTCCCCGCGGAGACCGGTGAGCACCTCGTCGCCGCGGGCGACCAGCCCGGAGTACTCCTGCTGGAGCTTCAGCGAGGTCTGCATGGCCAGTCCCAGCGCGCGCACGGGCAGCGCCGGGAGGGTGCGGGGGAGCTTGCGCGCCTCGTCCAGCAGGGTCGCGGCCAGTCCGGCGGCGGCGCGGACGGGTTCGGGGATCTCACGGGCCATGCCTCCAGCCTGCCCCAACGGCAGGGGGCACGCTCCCCGGGAAGTGTGGGACCGGTCTCGGCGCCCGGTGCAGGTGGCGGGGCCGACCTACAGTGGGGGCATGGTTGCCGACCGCGGACGCGTGCTCCTCGCCGACCCCCGGGGCTACTGCGCCGGGGTGGACCGGGCGGTGATCGCGGTGGAGAAGGCCCTCGAGATCCACGGCGCACCGGTCTACGTGCGCAAGCAGATCGTCCACAACAAGCACGTCGTGGCCACCCTGGAGCGTCGCGGGGCGGTCTTCGTGGAGGAGACCGACGAGGTGCCCGAGGGTGCCGTCGTCGTCTTCAGCGCCCACGGGGTGTCCCCGGCGGTGCACGAGCAGGCGGCCGCTCGCTCGCTGCGCACCATCGACGCGACCTGCCCGCTGGTCACCAAGGTGCACAAGGAGGCCCAGCGGTTCGCCAAGGACGACTTCGACATCCTGCTGATCGGCCACCGTGGGCACGAGGAGGTCGAGGGCACGATGGGGGAGGCGCCCGAGCGCACCCAGCTCGTCGACGGCGCCGACGACATCGCCAACGTCCAGGTCCGTGACCCCGAGAAGGTGGTCTGGCTGTCCCAGACCACGCTCTCGGTCGACGAGACGCTGGAGACGGTGGAGGCGCTCAAGGGCCGGTTCCCCGGCCTGCAGGCCCCGCCCAGCGACGACATCTGCTACGCCACCCAGAACCGCCAGCAGGCCGTGAAGCAGATGGCCGGCCAGTGCGACCTGGTGCTGGTCGTGGGCAGCACGAACTCCTCGAACTCCGTCCGGCTGGTGGAGGTCGCCCTGGAGGCCGGCGCCCGGGCCTCCTACCTGGTCGACTACGCCTCCGAGGTCGACGAGGCCTGGTTGGACGGGGTGTCCACCGTGGGTGTGACCAGCGGGGCCTCGGTGCCCGAGATCCTGGTGAGCGAGCTGCTGGACTGGCTCAGCGAGCGCGGCTACCCCGACGTGGAGACGGTGAAGGCCGCCGAGGAGCGTCTGGTCTTCGCGCTGCCCCACGAGCTCAAGCAGCGCCGGCAGACCCTGGCCGTGGACACCTCCGCCGCCGAGTAGTCCCCGGACGCACCAGCGGCCCGTCCCCGGCAGGGGGCGGGCCGCTGGCGTCTGCGAGCCGGGTGGGTCAGCGGCGGGCGATGAGCCGCACGACGGTGACCACGAGCGCTGCGGCGACGGCGATGGCCATCGCCGGGAAGCCGCGGATCAGCAGGGTGGCCAGGGTCGGCAGGCTCAACGTCGCCGACGGCGCCAGCATGATGTTGACCAGCGCCACGCCGACGAAGACCAGCGGCGGTGCGACCACGATCGTGCCGAGGTCCCGGCGGCGGACCAGCAGGGCGGCCACCACGGAGCCGGCGATGAGCGTGATCAAGGTGAGCGTCCCGAGCCCGACGCCGAAGAACGAGTCGGCGGCGGCGCCGAGGACGGTGAGCAGGAAGACGCCCAGCACCCCCAGGGAGCCGCGTACCCCGCGGGCGGGGGCGGCGGGCCGTGCCGGCGCCCGGCGGTCCCGGGAGGCCGGCGGGGGGCCCTGACGCGGGCGGGGCGCCGAGGGGTCGGGCCGCCCCTCGCGGGCGGTGCGGCGGGCCTGCCGTTCGCGCTCGGCGCGTTCGGCGGCTCGACCGCGCGGCGCCCCCGCCCGCGGACGGGGGTCGACACCACCCAGGTCGTCGGGTCGGCCGTGTTCGACGCGCACAGCACCCTCCCGCCTGGACTCGACAGCACTGACCGGTGCGATGGTGCACCTCCCTCGCTCCGACGGGGTGCGCCCGTCGGTCGCGTCACGGTAACGGGCGGAGCTGTCACCGAGCTGGAGGTGACCAGGAGTGGCGGGTCACCACCTGAGGGTCAGCCGTGCCCCCCGCCCCGTGCGCCGTGTCGCGACAGCGGGGTCGGGGCGACCTCCGTCTCGTCCTCCCCGCGCTCGTCGTCCCGCACCGTGCGCAGGGTGCGGACCGGCAGCTCCAGGGCGGTGGGTGCGGGCACGGGTGTCTCGGCGACCCCCAGGTCGTCGAACCGGCGGGCGGCGACGAGCACCGACCGCTCGTAACTGCCGACGGTGTCGTTGTAGCGGCCCACCGCGGACCCGAGGGCGGAGCCGAGCCTGGTCAGGTGCGCGGACAGCGTGCCCAGTCGGGCGTGGACCGTCCGGCCGACCTCCAGCACGGCGGTGGCGTCGCGGGCCAGCCGCTCCTGCCGCCAGGAGTAGGCCACGGTGCGCAGCAGGGCCAGCAGCGTGCTCGGCGTGGCGATGACGACGTCACGGGCGAACCCGTGCTCCAGCAGCTGGGGCTCGGCCTCCAGCGCGGAGATCAGGAACCCGTCCGAGGGGACGAAGAGCACGGTGAAGGGTGCGGAGGGCTCGAAGGCACTGGGGTAGCGGCGCGCGGCGAGCTGGTCGACGTGGGCGCGCAGCTGGCGGGCGTGCTCGGCCACCCGCTGGAGTCGCACCGCCTCGTCGGTGGCCTGCACGGCCTCGATCCACCCGGCGAAGGGCACCTTGGCGTCGACCACCACCTGCTTGCCGTCGGCCAGGGTGACCACGAGGTCGGGCCGCACGCCGGTGCCGGCGTCGTTGACCGAGGCGGGCTGCTCGACGAAGTCGCAGTGCTCCAGCAGGCCGGACACCTCCACCAGCCGGCGCAGCTGCACCTCGCCCCAGCGGCCGCGGACGTGCGGGGTGCGCAGCGCCGTCACCAGCGCCGCCGTCTCCTGCCGGAGCTGCGCCGACGTCTGCCCCACGGTGCCGACCTGCTCACGCAGCTCCCCGTGGGCGGTGGCCCGGTCGCGCTCGATGCCGGCCAGCAGCCGGTGCAGGTGGTCCAGCGACTCGTGCACCGGCTCCAGCCCGTCACTGCGCGGGGTGCGCCGGCCCAGCAGCCCGACCACGCCCAGGGTCACCGCGGTGGCCAGCAGGGCGCCGAGCAGCAGGCCGATCAGCAGGGAGGTGGCGTCCATGCCCGGGAGACTGCCCCAGGGGTACGACAGTCCCGTTCAGACGCGTGCGGTGGCGTGCTCCGCCTCGTGGTCGAGCAGCCAGCGCTTCACCGTGGTCCCCCAGCGGAAGCCGCCCATCCCGCCCCCGGTCGCGGTCACCCGGTGGCAGGGCACGAAGAGCGCCGCGGCGTTCCGGGCGCACGCCCCGGCCGCCGCCCGCACCGCGGTGGGCCGGCCACAGCGGGCGGCGAACCCCGCGTAGCTGTCCGGCTCCCCGGCCGGGACCGTGCGCAGCACCTCCCACGCCTGCGTGAGGAACGGGCCCGAGAGCTGGCGGACCGCCACGCCGTCGATCGCGGCGAGGTCCCCGGCGTGGAAGGCCTCGACCACGTCGAGCACCGGCAGCCGGTCGACCGCCGTGACCGTGTCCGGACGCAGGGACCGGTGCACGACGGGCAGGAGGTCGCCGATGTCGGCGGTCCAGCCGCTGGCCAGCACGGCCCCGTCCTCGACCAGCACGGTGAACGGTCCGACCGGGGTGTCGGTGGTGGCGTGCTCTGCGGTCATGACGGGGTCTCCGGGGGCTCGGGGTGGCGGGTGAACAGTGCCGGGGCCGACATCGCCCACAGGTGCAGGACCGCGTAGGACCGCCACGGTCGCCAGCGGGTGGCGGCGTCGGCGTCGGTGCTGCCCAGCGCGGTGAGGCTCTTGCGCAGCGCCAGGTCGCCGGGCAGCCAGACGTCGGGGTCGCCGAGCCCGCGCAGCGCGACCAGCGCCACCGTCCACGGCCCGATGCCGGGCACCGCGAGCAGGGCGCGGCCGGCCTCCTCGCGGTCCGCGCCGGGTCCCAGGGCGATGGCGCCGTCGACCAGGCCGGCGGCCAGGGCGTGCACGGTCCGGCGGCGTGACCCGGTCAGCCCGACCGCGGTGAGGTCGGCGTCGACCAGCGCGGCGGCCCGGGGGAAGACGTGGGTCAGCGTGCCGACCGGCTCGGCCAGCGGGGTGCCGGCCGCGGTGAGCAGCCGGGCGGTGAAGGTCCGCGCGCCGCCCAGGGACACGTGCTGTCCCAGCACCGCCCGGACGGCGGCCTCGTCGGCGTCGGGGGCGGTCGGCACCCGGCGTCCCGGCGCGGCGCGGACCAGGCCGGTGAGCGCGGGGTCGGCGGCGAGCACGTCGTCGACGGCGGTCGGGTCGGCGTCCAGGTCCAGCAGGTGCCGGCAGCGGGCCACCGCCACCCCGAGGTCGCGCAGCCGGGTCAGCTGCAGGCGGGCGGTCACCGAGCTGCCGTCGGCGCCGGGGGACAGCCGGACGACGCCGGGACCGTGCGGGAGGTCCAGCACCCGGGAGAAGGTCTCGCCGTCCCACTCCTCGAGGCCGGCGACGGCGTGCGCCCCCAGGAAGAGCAGGACCTCCTCGGCGGCGAAGGGCGCCCGGGCGGCCAGCCGGAGGGTGAGCCACCCCGAGGGCCCGGTGGCCGGGGTGGCCGCCGCCCGCAGCGCCGTCGGCGTGGTCGCGAAGACCTCCCGCACCGTGTCGTTGAACTGCCGGATGCTGGCGAACCCGGCGGCCGTGGCGACCTCGGCCATCGGCAGGGTCGTCGTCTCCACCAGGACCCGGGCGGTCTGCGCACGCTGGGCGCGGGCCAGGGCCAGCGCGCCGACCCCCAACTCGGCGACCAGCTGGCGGTGGAGCTGGCGCTCGGAGTACCCGAGCCGGGCGGCGAGCCCGGTGACCCCGCTGCGCTCGACCTCGCCGTCCCCGATGAGCCGGACGGCGCGGGCGACGACGTCGGCGCGCACGTCCCACTCCGGCGACCCCGGGACGGCGTCGGGGCGGCAGCGGCGGCAGGCCCGGAACCCCGCGGACTGCGCACCCGCGGCCGTCGCGTGGAAGGACACGTTGCCCGGCAGCGGGGTGCGTGCCGGGCAGGAGGGCCGGCAGTAGATGCCGGTGGTGTGCACGGCGGTGACGAACCAGCCGTCGAAGCGGGCGTCCCGGCTGGACACGGCGCGGTAGCAGCGCTCGTCGTCCAGCGGGCGTCCGTCGAGCAGCTCGGTCACGGGACCGAGCATGCCAGCGGGCAGGACGTTGGTCTGGCGGGAATCGGACGTCGCCGTGCGGGCGGGTACGGCGGCTGCCGATAGGTGCAGTGCTCCCGTCGTCGCACAGTCAGGCCCGGTCATGGACGTCCTCATCTGCAAGACCAAGTACTCCGGGCTCAGCTACCACCGGGTGGAGGAGCCGGCGCGGGCGGTCACCGAGGCGGCCGTCGGGGTCACGGTCACCGTCGCCCAGGGCCTCGCGACCACGCTGAGCCGCGGTGCGGACTCCGTGGTCGTCGACGTGGACGACCAAGGTGCCGATGTCGTGGTGCTGCAGCTGCCCAAGACGGCGGAGCTGCTGCAGTGCGCCCGGATCCTGCAGGACCGGGGGGTGGCGGTCGTCGTCGAGGTCGACGATCTGCTGTCCGGGGTGCCCTTCGGTCAGCTGGGCCACGGGATCATCGCCAGCGGTGCCGCCGCACGGACCGCGGACTGTGCGCGCGAGGCCGACGTGGTGACAGTGACGACGCCGGCACTGCAGGTGGAGTACGGCAGGCACGGTCGCGCTGTCGTCGTCCCCAACGCGGTCCCTCGTCGCCTGGCGGAGCTGCCGCCGGCCTACGAGCGGACCGGGGACGTCGCGCAGATCGGCTGGACGGGCAACGTGCTGGGCCACCCCTACGACCTGCAGGAGCTGGGCTCGGGCCTGCAGCAGGCCCTGGAGGCGACCCGAGGGGCGAGCCGGTTCAGCGTGTTGGGTCAGAAGTGGGACCTTCAGCAGCGGCTGGGGCTGCGCGAGGAGCCCGGCGAGGTGGCGTGGCTCCCCGACGTGGACAGCTACGTGCAGGCGCTGGGGGAGCTGTTCGACATCGGCATCGCCCCGTTGCGCATCGACCGGTTCAACACGGCCAAGAGCTGGCTGAAGGTGCTCGAGTACTCCGCCCGTGGCGTGTACGCGGTCCGGTCGCCCAGCGCGGAGTACGAGCGGCTGGGCATCGGCTGGCGGGCCCGGTCGGCCCGGGACTGGGCCAAGGGGCTCACCAAGGCCGTGCAGGACCCGGACTGGCGTCGGGAGCAGGCCCGTGCCGCACACCAGCAGGTGCTCGACCGGCACCTCACCGAGCACACCGTGCCGCTGTGGGTGGCGGCCTGGGAGCGGGCCGCGGAGCACCGTGCCGCCCAGGGACGGCGTCGGAGCACCGCCTCGGTCTGAGCGGGTCCGTACTCTGGTCCGACGTGGCTCTCTCCATCGGCATCGTCGGTCTGCCCAACGTCGGCAAGTCGACCCTCTTCAACGCCCTGACCAAGAACGACGTGCTCGCCGCGAACTACCCGTTCGCGACCATCGAGCCCAACGTCGGCGTGGTCGGCGTCCCCGACGAGCGGCTCGGGAAGCTGGCCGAGGTCTTCGGCAGCGCCAAGCAGATCCCGGCGACGGTCTCCTTCGTCGACATCGCCGGCATCGTCCGCGGGGCCAGTGAGGGCCAGGGGCTGGGCAACAAGTTCCTGGCCAACATCCGGGAGTCCGACGCGATCTGCCAGGTCATCCGGGTCTTCACCGACCCCGACGTGGTGCACGTCGACGGCAAGGTCTCACCGGCCGACGACATCGAGACCATCAACACAGAGCTGCTGCTCGCGGACCTGCAGACCCTGGAGAAGGCCGTCCCGCGGCTGGAGAAGGAGATGCGCAAGGACAAGGACCGCAAGGCGCTGTACGACGCCGCGGTCGCCGCGCAGCAGGTGCTCGACAGCGGGAAGACGCTGTTCTCCGCGGGCGTGGACACCGAGCCGCTGCGCGAGCTGGGCCTGATGACCACCAAGCCGTTCCTCTACGTCTTCAACGTCGACAGCGACGAGCTGACCAACACCGAGCTGCTCGACGAGCTGCGCGCACTGGTCGCGCCGGCCGAGGCGATCGTGCTGGACGCGCAGACCGAGGCTGAGCTCGCCGAGCTGCCCGACGACGAGGCCGCCGAGCTGCTGGCCGCCGTCGGCCAGGACGAGCCCGGCCTGCACCAGCTGGCCCGCGTCGGCTTCGCCACCCTGGGCCTGCAGACCTACCTGACCGCCGGCCCCAAGGAGTCCCGGGCCTGGACCATCCCGATCGGTGCCACCGCGCCGCAAGCCGCCGGGGTCATCCACACCGACTTCCAGCGTGGCTTCATCAAGGCCGAGGTCGTCTCCTTCGACGACCTGATCGCCGCCGGGTCGATGGCCGCGGCCAAGACCAAGGGGCAGGTGCGCGTCGAGGGCAAGGAGTACGTGATGGCCGACGGCGACGTGGTGGAGTTCCGCTTCAACGTCTGAGGGGTCGGCCCGTCAGCGGACGCGGTCGCCCAGCAGCAGGTCGCGCACCGCCGCCCAGGTGGTGTCGGCGTCCTGGAGCCAGAAGTCGTGCCCGACCCCGGTCACCCGCCGGACGTCCCAGCCGAGTGCCTCCAGGCGGGCCGCCGTCGCGTCCGGGAGCACGGCGGGGGAGTCGTCGGACAGCACGATCGTCGAGGGGACCGCGGGCGGCGCGATCGGTGCCGGGTGGTGGGCGACGTCGCGGAAGACGCGCAGGGCCATCCCGCGGTCGAACCGCGCGGCCGCCGCGTCGCGCAGGACGGCGTCCGCGGGGGACGGGCCGGGACGGCCCCGGCTGCGCCACTCCTGGGCCAGCGCGGCCACCGCCAGGCCGACCGGGGCGGTGCCCCAGAACAGCCGCCCGGCGATCCCCTCGGTCGGGAGCCCGAGCCGGAAGCCGGGGTCGAGGTAGACCGCGGACGCCGGTGCCAGCCGCGCGACGGCGCACTCGAGCACGGAGCCGCCCAGGGAGTGGCCGACGACGACGTCCAGCCCGGCCGGCAGGGTCTCGACGAGGTCGTCGGCGAACGCGCGGAGGGAGTACTCCTCGGCCCGGTCGCTGTCCCCGTGTCCGCGCAGGTCGACCGCGGTGACGGTGACGCCGCCCGCGGCGACGAGACGGTCGGTGAGGCCGCGCCACGTCGCGCCGTCGGCGCCCAGCCCGTGGACCAGGGCCACCTGGCGTGGACCCGCGCCGTGGACCTGCGTCGCCAGCCTCACGATGCGCGTGGGCGGGTCGGGCGGAGGGTCGTCATGGGCCCGGACGCTAACCGGGTCCGGGCCGGCGGGGGATGGAGAGGTACTCCCTGGTGCAGCGGTGCGGGTGGAGGATTCAGTCGGTCCGTTCGGCGATCAGGCGGTGCAGGCGCAGCGCCACCTGCAGCTCCAGGGCCCGCCCCGGCTCCTTCCACCGCGCCCCCAGCACCTCGGTGATCCGGTCGAGCCGCTGGTACAGCGTGTTGGCGTGGATGTGCAGCGCCTCGCAGGTCCGCGCGTGGTGGCGGGCCAGCTCGA
This sequence comes from Modestobacter sp. Leaf380, assembly GCF_001424485.1. GTDB lineage: Bacteria > Actinomycetota > Actinomycetes > Mycobacteriales > Geodermatophilaceae > Klenkia. The sequence continues at coordinate 164,390 of NZ_LMQC01000012.1, read as the reverse complement.
GGTAGGTCTCCAACGTCACCGCCAGGTCGCGCTGCCGATCGCGGTCGTGGTCGAGGAGGGGACCGACCGTGGCGCGGACGAACGACGTGACGTCGGCACGGCCGGAGCGGCTGAACAGCGACCGGTAGAGCCCCAGGTCGTCGGCGGTGGCGCAGGAGCCGGCCCGGTCGAGGGCGATGAGCAGGGCTGCGGTCTGCCGGGCCTCCTCGTGGCTGGCCCGGACCCCGGCGGGACCGCCCGCACCGGCGGCCAGTCCCGTCGTCGGCGTCGCGGCGCCTGCGGCGGACAGCCGCGACACGGCAGCTCGTGCCTGCTCGACGGTCGCGGGCAGGAGCACCACGACCTGTCCGGCGTGGGCGGCGGACCACCCGCGCAGCTCGGCGGCGAGACGGGCGGCGAACCCCCCGGCCGCAGCGGCCCCGGCCGGCTCGGCGTCCACCACGGCCACGGTGACGACCGCGTGCAGGTCGATCCCGTTGGCGCGGGCCCGACGCACCAGGCTGGCCTCGTCGGCATCGGAGGAGAGCAGGGCGTGCACGAACTCCCCGCGCGTGCGCAGTTCGGCCTCGGCGACGGCACGCTCGGACGCCAGCAGCACCGCCACCGTGGTGGCCCCGATCCGGAGCAGGCGCTCGGCCTCCTCCTCGGGCACCGTGGCCGGGGCCGCCGCGACCAGGTCACCACCATGACCGCCCGGCAGCTCGACGGGGACGACGAGCCCGCCGTCGGCAGCCGGCTCCCCGGCCAGGGTCCGGCCCTCGTGGTCGCGGACCGCCACGACGAGGCCGGCCGACCGCTCGAGCGCCGCCACGACCGCCGGGAGTCCTCCGCCGTGCAGCACCACCTCGTTGAGCACGTCACGCAGGTCGCTGGCGCGCTCGCGGCTCGCACTCACCTCCCGCAGCGCCGCGTTGGCCGCCCGGAGCTCGGTGGCCGCAGCCCGTTCCCGGTCGAAGAGGTCGGCCGTGCGCAGGGCCAGCGCCGCGTGCGCGGCGAGCCCGGCGAGGAGCTCGACGTCGTGCGCGACGAAGTCCCGGGCCCGGCGCTCCGCGGCGAGCAGGACACCGAGCGTGTCGTCCCCGACGACGAGGGGGACGCCGAGGATGCCGCCGAGCTGCTCGCTGCTCGCCGCCGAGTCGACGCCGTCGGTGTGCGGGAACCGACCGTCCTCGAGGTAGTCCCCGCTCCACAGCGGGCGACCCGTGGCCAGGACCTGCCCCCCGAGGCCCTGGCCACGTTCGAGCTCGATCCCGCGCATCGCCGAGCCCATGGCGCCGTCCACGACCTCGATCCGCAGCACGTCGCCGCGCAGCAGCATGATGTAGGCGACGTCGACGCCGAGCAGCCGCCGGGCCTGTCGCGCCACCTCGTCGAGCACGTCCCGGGTGTCGTGCAACGCGGCGAGCCGACGAGCCAGGTCGTTGAGCACGACCAGCTCGTCGGCTCGGCGACGCAGTTCGGCGACCGTCGGCGCGACGTCGGGGGCCATGTCCCCATCCTCGCCCGCGGGGGGTCAGGCCGCGCGCCTGCTCACCGCACGGCCTTGACCGGGCGGATGGCGACCGCACCGAGCATCACGAAGACGATGCCGGAGACGAAGAGGACCGGGTACCCACCGGTGAGCGTGACCAGGCCGGCGGCGATCGAGGGGCTCATCGCCTGCGGGAGGGTGGTGGCCAGGCCGAGGATGGCCAGGTCGCGGCCGGCGCTGCCGCCGCCGAGGCGGGCAGGAAGCACCTCGGTCATGAGGGCGAGGTCGATGGAGATGTAGGCCCCGAAGCCCAGGCCCAGCAGGAAGGCGTAGACCAGGACGCCGGTCGTGGTGGGCACGGCGAGGGGGACGGCCAGGGCGACCGACATGACGACCGAGGACCAGACGATGAAGGGCTTGCGCCGGCCGACGCGGTCGGAGAGCCAGCCGCTGACCGACGCTGAGAGCAGGACCCCCACGAGCAGGACGATGCCCATCGTGGCGGCGAAGGAGTTGGACTCCTCGTCGCCCAGGCCGATGTAGTCGCGCAGGATGTAGAGGCCGTACGTCTGGGCGCCGTAGAACCCGATCACCATGAGGAAGCGGGAGACGAAGGCCCAGGCGAAGTCGGGGTGCTGGCGGGGGCTGACCCAGAACCCGCGCAGGAACTCCCGCGCACCGGTGCGCTCGCAGGGCAGGTGGGTGCTGGACTCGTCGCGGTTGACCAGGACGAAGACGACCACGACCACGACCACGAGGGCGGCCAGGACGACGTAGGGCAGCGCGCCCTGCCCGGCGGTGCTGCCGGCCACGGTGACGCCGACCGCTTTGCCGATGGTGATGCCGACGCCGATCATCGCCGAGACCCCGCCGCGGCGGGCCGCCGGGTAGCGGTCGGGAACGATGGCCGTCGCGGCCGCCTGCAGCACGTTGACGCCGACCTGGACGACCAGCCACACCAGCGCGACGGTGAGCACCGATTGCGCCATCGGCAGGCCGACGAGGAAGCCGGCGGTCAGCAGGGCGCCGGCCACCATCCACGGGGTGCGGCGGCCGAAGCGGGACCGGGTGGCGTCGGACAGGGCGCCGGCCAGCGGCTGGGCGAAGATGTTGGCGACGAACGCGACCGTGGTGACGATCGCGAGGTTGCCGATCTTCCCGGCCTCGTCGATGCCCGCCACGATGTTGGGCAGCAGGATCCCGTTGCCCCCCGAGTTGACGGCGAGGATGGCGACGTAGACCAGCAGGAGCCCGAGGGACATCCGGCGCATCCGGGGGGCGGGTGCCGGGGAGGCCTCGGTCGGCTCGGCCGGCAGGGCGGTGGTGGGGATCTCGCTGGTCGCCATGGTGTGGGTGCTCTCCTGGTCCGGGTCGGCTCGCCGCCGCCGCTGGCTGTGACGCTAGGCACTCCGGGAGGGCCGCACGATGGGGATCCTCTCCACGGAACACCCTCCGGGACGGTGGGTGCGTCTACACCCCGAGGTTGGCGCGCAGAGCCGCCGCGCAGGCCGCGGCGCCGTGGTCGGTCATGACGATCGCCGCGTGGTCGACGCCGTGCACCAGCTCGGCGGAGGCGAGGGACGGCGTCGCGGCGACCAGGCGGGCCACGTGCGCGGCCGCGTACATCGGTGGCGAGCCGGCCCCGTTGCTCCACGGCGCGTGGACCAGCCTGACCGGCGCCCGCACGGCGGCGAGGGCCTGCGCCGGGGCGCCCGAGGCGAAGACCGAGACCGCGTCGTCGACCACCGTGTCGACGTCGCGGTGCACAGCCAGCCCGCCGTCGACCTGGGCGAGGTCGTGAGCCACCAGGGCGAGCATCCGTGGGTCGTCGGCCCCGGTCAGCGGGGCGACGGTGCTCCGGTAGTGCTCGAGGTACGCAGCCTCGTCGGCCCAGACCCGGTGGTCGGCGTACTGGGCGCGCAGCCGGGGCGCCACCGCGGCCGCCGGGGGCGGTCCCTGCTCGCCGACCTCGAGCGGCAGCCCGCCGTCGACCAGGGTGACGGTGCGGACGCGGTCCGGGTGCCGGGCGGCGAGTTCGGCGACGACGAAGCCGCCCAGCGACATGCCGAGCAGGTGGACCCGGTCGAGCCCGAGTGCGTCCAGCAGGGCCACGAGCTGCTCGGCGTGCGCGGGCACCGACGACGGGCCCGGGCGCGCCGGCGTCCCGCCACGGCCTGCCAGGTCGGGGGCGACCAGGTCGACCTCCGGCGCGGCGTCCAGCACCCAGGCCCACAGCCGGTTGTTGCTGGACACGCCGTGCACCGCGAGCACCGGCTCGGTGGTGCCGGGCCGGCTCAGCACCTCGAACGGTCCGGCCGCGGTCTCGACGACCTCGGTGGTGGCGCTCACGAGAAGACCTTGCCGGGGTTGAGCAGGTGGGCGGGGTCGAGGGCGGCCTTGACGGCGCGGTGCATCGCGAGCACCTCGGCGGACAGCTCGGCGGTCAGCCCGTCGCGCTTGAGCAGACCGACGCCGTGCTCGCCCGTGACGGTGCCGCCGAGCGCGAGGGCGTCGGCGATGATGTCGTCGAACGCGGCCTCGGCGCGGGCCCTGGCCTCCTCGTCGCCCGGGGGCGTCACCAGCAGCGGGTGCAGGTTGCCGTCGCCGGCGTGCGCGATGTTGGCGATCACGACGCCCCGGCGGACCGCAGTGCGCTCGATCCGAGCCAGCATCTCGGGCACCTGCTCCTTGGGGACGCACACGTCCTCGGTGAGCACCGGGCCCAGGCGTTCGAGTGCGGGGTAGGCCAGGCGGCGGGCGGCGAAGAGCGCCTCGGCCTCGGCCTCGTCGGTGGAGCGCTCGGCCCAGGTGGCGCCGGCGGCGCGGAAGCACGCGACCATCTGCTCGGCCAGGCCCTCGCCGAGCTCGCCCGGCTCGTCGAACCGGCCCAGCAGGACGACCTCGGCCTCGGTGGACAGACCCGTGTTCTTCCACTCGTCGACGGCCTCCAGGCAGTGGCGGTCGACCAGCTCGAGCGCCGACGGCACCAGGCCTGCCTCGCCCACCGCCCGCACCGCCGCGCCGGCGGCGACGACGGAGGAGAAGAAGCCGGCGACCGTCACGGCCGGGGCGGGCAGCGGGCGCAGGCGGACGGTGACCTCGGTGACGATCCCGAGCGTGCCCTCGGACCCGACGACCAGGCCCATCAGGTCGTAACCGGCCACGCCCTTGGCGGTGCGCCGGCCCAGCCGGACCACCTCGCCGCGGCCGGTGACGACCTCGAGCTGCAGCACGTAGTCGCGGGTGACGCCGTACTTGACGCAGCACAGGCCCCCGGCGTTCGTCGCCACGTTGCCGCCGATCGTGGACCAGGGCGAGCTCGCGGGGTCCGGGGGGTACCAGAGGCCGTGCTCGGCCACCGCCGCGCGCAGCGCGTCGTTGACGACACCGGGCTGCACGACGGCCAGGCGCTCCAGGGCGTTGATCTCCAGCACCCGGTCCATCCGCTCGAGCGACACGACGACGCAGCCCTCGAGCGCGTTCGCGCCGCCGGAGAGCCCGGTGCCGGCACCACGGGCGACGACCGGGACCCCGTGGCGCAGGCACGTCCGCACGACGTGGACGACGTCCTCGGTGCAGGTGGCGCGGACCACGGCGGCTGGCCGGCCGTGCGGCGCCCACGCGGCCTGGTCCCGGCTCATGCCCTCGACGACATCGGGGTCGGTCAGCACCGTGCCGGCCGGCAGCCCGGCGGCGAGCTCGGCGGTGAACGCGGTGCCTGCGGCGTCGTGGGTCGTCGTCGGTGTCGACGCCACGGGAGCTGTCATCGTCATGGGAGCACCGCACCACGGACGACGCCCCGACGACGTGGAGACAGTCCCCGTCACCACGGCGGTCCGATGGAGGGTCCGCCACCCCACCGGGGCGTCCGGCATCTGATCAGGCGCTCACGAAGACGTCGTCCAGGGTGACCGTCTGCAGCCCGCGGTCGGCGATCAGTTGGGCCAGCTGCGGGAACACCGTCGTCACCGGGGTGCAGTCCAGGTGCCCGATGACGATGTGCTGGGGCAGGAACCACTGGCTGGCGGAGTCGACCACCTGCTGCGGGGTGATCAGGCCCGAGTCCGACAGCGAGCCGTACCGGAGCACCGAGCAGGTGTAGCCGACCGCGGCCGCGTCCTGGTAACAGTAGGGCGGCCGGTAGAAGGGCCGGGGGTCCACGCCGTAGGTGGACTCGGTGACGTCGTGGTCGTGGCGGCCGGGGTGGCGGCCGAGGTGGCCGCCCGGCAACCGGTCAGGGCCAGGCCCCTGGTTGCACCGAGGGCCAGGAAGCGTCGTCGGTGCACGGCGGCACCGTACGTGCCCCGGACGGGGGAGACGGTGGAGGACCCGGAGTGCCGATAAGGGGTCCATGACGACGACGGTGTGCGATGCCGTGTGGTGTGCCGGGACCTCCGCGGCCACCCTGTCCTCGACCCCCGAGGGCCTGCTCGACGTGTTCCTGGCGGCCGGCTGGCTGTCCACCGCCGTCACCGAGGCCCTCGAGGCCGTCGACCTGCCGGTGCCGCTCCCGCTGTCCTGAGCCGTCGGGGCGGTGCGTACCGTCGTCCCCACGTCTCCCGCCCACTCGCCATGAGCGGGGGGAACAGGCCCCGCTCCCGGTCGTTTCACGCGTCCGGGGCGGGGCTGCTCCGTTCCCGGGTCAGGAACGCACGGGCGACTGCTGCACGGCCCAGCTGTTGCCGTCCGGGTCGTCGAAGAAGAAGAACGTCTCGAAGTCCCCGCCGGCTCCCGGCACGGTGCCGCCGCCCTCGAAGTGCACGACCTCGGTGACCGGGACCCCGCGCCCGGCCAGCTCGGCGTGGGCCGCGACGGCGTCGGTCACGCACAGCTGCAGGCCCTTCAGCGCGCCCGGTGCCATCGGGGCCAGGCCCTGACCGATCGTGATCGAGCACCCCGAGCCCGGTGGGGTCAGCTGGACCACCCGGAAGGACTCGGTCACCTGCCGGTCCACGTCGACGACGAACCCGCACCTGTCCGCGTAGAACGCCTTGGACGCGTCGACGTCGGAGACGGGCACCACGACCACTTCGAGACGGAAGTCCACGGGGGGCATCCTGCCCGACTACCGTCCTCGCCGTGGCCAACGTCTTCACCGACTACGCGGAGACCCACTGGGTGCCGATCAACACCGACATGGTGACGGTGCAGACCGTCGACGCCGGGGGGCGCCGGGAGACCCACGTGCTCTCCGTCGCCGACGCCCTCGCCCAGTTCAAGGTGAAGTACCCCTTCGTGGACGACGCCCAGGCCGCGGAGCTCTTCGCCCGCGGCGGGTGACCCGGCGCCGCCGACTCAGTGCGCGGCGGCCTTGCCGCCGCGCCGGGGCACCAGGTGCAGCACGGCGACGACGACCGCGCCCACGGCCACCCCGACGACGGCGGACAGCGCGGTGTTGGTGAGCCAGCCCAGGACCCCGCCCAGCGCGCCGGTGGCGTCGTGCACGATCTCCTCGACGTGGTGCACGAGGCCGTAGGGCCAGGTCCAGCCCAGCTCCTCGGCGCCCACGAGCAGGATGTGCCCGCCGACCCACAGCATCGCGGCGACCCCGACCGTGGACAGCGTCGCCAGCACGATCGGCATGGCCTTGACCAGCCCGCGGCCCAGCGCGGCGATGCCCTTCTGCGGCTTGGCGGCGAGTGCGACGCCGGCGTCGTCCATCTTCACGATGAGCGCGACGACGCCGTAGACCAGCGCGGTGATCAGCAGCGCGACGACGACCAGGATGATCGCCCGGGAGAGGAACGGCTCGTCCTCGACCTCGTTGAGGGCGATGACCATGATCTCCGCGGACAGGATGAAGTCGGTCCGCACGGCACCGGCGACGACGGTCTTCTCCCGCTCCGCCGGGTCGGTCTCGGTGTCCTCGGCCGCGGCGGCCTCCTCCGGGTGGTGGCCGGAGACCTTCTCCCACAGCTTCTCGGCGCCCTCGTAGCAGAGGTAGGCGCCACCGATCATCAGGATCGGGGTGAGCAGGAACGGCAGGAACTGGGACAGCAGCAGGATCGCCGGCAGGATGATCAGCAGCTTGTTGCGGATCGAGCCCTTGGCGATGCGGCCGATGATCGACAGCTCACGTGCGGGCTCCAGGCCCTGCACGTACCGCGGGGTCACCGCGGCGTCGTCCACGACCACGCCGGCGGCCTTGATGCCGGCCCGCCCGGCGGCGGCACCGATGTCGTCCAGGGAGGCCGCCGACAGCCGCACCAGGGCGGCGACGTCGTCGAAGAGGGCGAAGAGACCGCTGGCCATCAGACGGTCCGGGGCAGGCTCAGCGCGGTCACAGGGAGAGGCTAGGACACCTCAGCCCAGCTGGGCCTGCTTCGGCGCGAGTCCCCGCTCGGCCTCGCGCGCGACCTGGTCCCGGGTCGCGCCCCCCGCGGCGACGACGACCGCGCCCACCAGGCCCTCCACCAGGGGTGCCGCGGACAGCGTCACCCGGTCCGAGACGTCGTCGTCCAGGAGCTCCAGCGCGGTCTCGGCCGACAGCACGGCGCTGCCCAGGTCCATCAGGACGACGACGCCCTCGCCGGAGTCCGCGGCGGTGATCGCCTCGGACACCGCGACGGCGTCGGTGCCCAGCGAGCCGTCGTCCATCCCGGCGGCGACCTCGATGGCGAGCTCGCGGCCGGGCAGCATCTGCCGGGCCAGCTCGACCGCGGCGTCGGCCAGCGCGCGGCTGTGCGAGACGACGACGACGCCCACGCTCACGACAGCGTCTCCGCGGCCGCCTGCAGCAGGTACGCCGTCGAGGTGGCGCCCGGGTCGGCATGCCCCGCGCTGCGCTCGCCCAGGTAGCTGGCCCGGCCCTTGCGGGCGACCAGCGGCACGGTGGCGTCCCGGCCGTCGGCGGCGGCCTGGGCCGCCTCGGCGAGCGACCCCCCGGCGTCGAGGACGTCGCAGGCCGGCCCCAGCGCGTCGACCATCGTCTTGTCGCCCGGCTCGGCCTTGCCCCGGGCCAGCACACCCTCGAAGCCGGCCCGCAGTGCCGGCGCGAACCCCTCCTCGACTGCCCCTGCCATCCGCAGGAACAACGTCCCGTACAGCGGCCCGCTGGCCCCGCCGACCTTGCTGACCAGCGTCGCGCCGGTCTTCTTCAGCAGCGCCGCCGGGTCGGCCGGGGGAGCCTCGGTCACCGCGGCCACGACGGCGGTCATCCCGCGGTCCATGTTGGAGCCGTGGTCGGCGTCCCCGATGGCGGAGTCCAGGGCGGTCAGCTCGTCGCGGTGCTCGCGGACCAGCTCGGCGAACCGGGTGACCCAGGCGGTGAGCTGCTCGGTGGTGGGCGTGTCGCTCATGCGCCCCACCGGAGCCCGGGGGTGTCGACGGGGGCGTCCCACAGCCGCAGCAGCTCGTCGTCGGCCTGCAGCAGGGTGACCGAGCAGCCGGCCATCTCCAGGCTGGTCATGTACGGCCCGACCAGCGAGCGGGCGATGCCGATCCCGGACTCCTCCAAGATCGCCGCGACCTCGGCGTAGACCACGTACAGCTCGATCAGCGGGGTGCCGCCCAGGCCGTTGACGAAGCAGATGACGCCGTCGGTGAAGGCGTGGTCGGCCAGGATCGGCTCCACCAGCATCGCCGCCACCTCGCGGGCGGGGGCGATCGGCACGCGCCGGCGACCGGGTTCGCCGTGGATGCCGATGCCGATCTCCATCTCGCCCTCGGGGAGGTCGAAGGTCGGCTTGCCCGCGGCCGGCACGGTGCACGAGGTCAGCGCCATGCCCATGCTGCGGCCGGAGTCGTCGATGCGGCGGGCCAGGTCGGCCACCGCGGCCAGCGGCCGGCCCTCCGCGGCGGCTGCGCCGACGATCTTCTCCAGCAGCACCGTGGTGCCCACCCCACGCCGTCCGGCGGTGTAGAGGCTGTCCTGCACAGCGACGTCGTCGTCGACCACGACGGTGACCACCTCGGTGCCGGACTCGGCGGCGACCAGCTCGGCGGCCATCTCGAAGTTCATCACGTCGCCGGTGTAGTTCTTCACGATGTGCAGCACCCCGGCGCCGCCGTCGACGCCCTGGGTGGCCGCGACCATCTGGTAGGGCACCGGGGAGGTGAACACCTCGCCGGCGCAGGCCGCGTCGAGCATGCCGGGGCCGACGAAGCCGCCGTGCATGGGCTCGTGGCCGGCGCCGCCGCCCGAGACCAGCCCGACCTTGCCCTGCACGGGTGCATCACCCCGGAAGACGACGCGGTTCTCGTGGTCCACGCGGAGCCGGGGGTGGGCGGCCGCCATGCCCCGCAGGGCGTCGGCGACCACGTCGGCGGGGTCGTTGATGAGCTTCTTCACGGGGCTTCCTGACCTCGGGGGAGGGGCGGGTGCACCCGCAGGCTAGGACCGTCCGCAGGGCGGCACAACGCCCCGCGGATCAGGCGCCGGCCACCTCGGCGAACGCCGCCTCGATCACGTCGAGCGCCTCGTCGAGCAGGTCGTGCCCGATGACCAGGGGCGGCAGGAAGCGCAGCACGTTGCCGTAGGAGCCGGCGGTCAGCACGATCACGCCCTGCGCGTGGCAGGCCTTGGCGACCGCACCGGCCAGCGCGGCGTCGGGCTCGGTGGTCCCGGGGCGGACCAGCTCCAGGGCGATCATCGCCCCGCGGCCGCGGACCTCGCCGACGGCCGGGAAGCGCTCTGCCAGCGCCCGCAGGCGGGGCAGCATGCGCTCTCCGATCGCCCGGGCCGCGCCGTTGAGGTCCTCGGCCCGCATCGTCTCGATGGCACCCAGGGCGGCCGCGCAGGCGACCGGGTTGCCGCCGTAGGTGCCACCCAGGCCACCGGGGTGCACGGCGTCCATGATCTCGGCGCGGCCGGTGACCGCGGCCAGGGGCAGGCCGCCGGCCATGCCCTTCGCCGTCGTCACCAGGTCCGGGACGACGCCCTCGGCGTCGACGCCGAACCACTGCCCGGTGCGGCAGAAACCGGACTGGATCTCGTCGGCGATGAAGACCACGCCGTTGGCGGTGCACCACTGGCTGATCGCGGTGAGGAAACCGGGGGCCGGCTCGATGAAGCCGCCCTCGCCCTGCACGGGCTCGATGAGCACGGCGGCGGTGTTGCCCGCACCGACCTGGACCTCGATCTGGGAGATCGCGCGGGCGGCGGCGTCGGCTCCGGACAGACCGTCGCGGAAGGGGTAGCTCATCGGCACCCGGTAGACCTCGCCGGCGAAGGGGCCGAAGCGGTGCTTGTAGGGCATGTTCTTCGCCGTCAGCGCCATCGTGAGGTTGGTGCGGCCGTGGTAGGCGTGGTCGAAGACGACGACGCCCTGCCGGCCGGTGGCGTGCCGGGCGATCTTGACGGCGTTCTCGACGGCCTCGGAGCCGGAGTTGAACAGCGCGCTCTTCTTCGCGTGGGTGCCCGGGGTCAGCTCCGCGAGCGCCTCGCAGACGGCCACGTAGCCCTCGTAGGGCGTGACCATGAAGCAGGTGTGGGTGAAGTCGGCGACCTGGGCCTGCACGGCCTCGACCACCCGGGGAGCGGCGTTGCCGACGCTCACCACGGCGATGCCCGAGCCCAGGTCGATGAGGGTGTTGCCGTCGACGTCCTCGACGACACCGCCACCGGCGCGGGCCACGAAGACCGGCAGCGTGGTGCCCACACCGGCCGACACGGTCGCGTTGCGGCGGGCCATCAGCTCGCGGGAGCGCGGGCCGGGGATCTCGGTGACCAGCTGGCGCCGCTGCTGCAGCCCGGTCTGGTCCAGCACGTCGGTCATGGGTGTCTCCTCACGAGGGCTCGGTCCCCGCCATGGTGGCACCGATCGGCCGCGAATGGGGAATCCGTCGTGTGCGACCCCTCGGACGACGGAAAAGGGCGGTCGACCCGGAGGTCGACCGCCCTTTCCGGGGTGGATCAGGTCAGCTGGTCGGCACCGCGTTGGCGCGCAGGGCGCCGAGCAGGTCGTGGTTCAGCCGGGAGATCGTCTCCATCGAGATGCCCTTGGGGCAGACCGCGGAGCACTCACCGATGTTGGTGCAGCCACCGAAGTCCTCGGCGTCCTGCTGGGCGACCATCCGGACGACCCGGCTGTCCCGCTCGGGCTGGCCCTGGGGCAGCAGACCGAGGTGGGTCACCTTGGCGGCGGTGAAGAGCATCGCCGAGCCGTTGGGGCAGGCGGCGACGCAGGCACCGCAGCCGATGCAGGTGGCCGCGTCGAAGGCGGCGTCCGCGTCGACCTTGGGCACCGGGCTGGCGTGCGCGTCCGGGGCGGTCCCGGTCGGGGCGGAGATGAACCCACCGGCGGAGATGATCCGGTCGAAGGCGGACCGGTCGACGACGAGGTCCTTGACGACCGGGAAGCCCCCGGAGCGCCACGGCTCGATGTCGATGGTGTCGCCGTCGGAGAAGGACCGCATGTGCAGCTGGCAGGTGGTGGTCTGCTCCGGGCCGTGCGCGATCCCGTTGATCATCAGGCCGCAGCTGCCGCAGATGCCCTCGCGACAGTCGTGGTCGAAGGCGACGGGGTCCTCGCCCTCCAGGATCAGCTGCTCGTTGAGGACGTCGAGCATCTCCAGGAAGGACATGTCCGGGGAGACGTCGGTGAGGTGGTAGTTGGCCATCTTCCCCTTGACCTGCGGGGAGGGCTGGCGCCAGACCCTGAGGGTCAGCTTCATCACTTGTAGCTCCGCTGTGCGAGGTGGACGTACTCGTACTCGAGTGCTTCCTTGTGCAGGATCGGGGGCTCCCCCTCGGGGGTCCACCCCCAGGCCGCGACGTAGGCGAACTCCTCGTCGTTGCGCAGGGCCTCGCCCTCGGGGGTCTGGCTCTCGGCGCGGAAGTGCCCGCCGCAGCTCTCCTCGCGGTGCAGGGCGTCGATGCACATCAGCTCGGCGAGCTCGATGAAGTCGGCGACCCGGGCCGCGTGCTCGAGGTTCTGGTTGAAGGTGTTGGCGTCGCCGGCGACCTTGACGTTCGTCCAGAACTCCTTGCGGATCTCCGGGATGCGGTCCAGCGCCTTGCGCAGGCTCTCCGCCGTGCGCTCCATGCCGCAGTAGTCCCAGACCAAACGGCCGAGCTCGCGGTGGAAGGAGGCCACGGTGCGGGTGCCGTTGATCGACAGGAACTTCTCGACCTGGGCCTGCACGCCGGCCTCGGCCTCGACGATCGCCGGGTGGTCGGCGGGCACCTTCTCGAAGGGACCGGCCGACAGGTAGTCGGTGATCGTGTTCGGCAGCACGAAGTAGCCGTCGGACAGGCCCTGCATGAGGGCGCTGGCACCGAGGCGGTTGGCGCCGTGGTCGGAGAAGTTGGCCTCACCGATCACGAACAGGCCGGGGATCGTCGACTGGAGGTCGTAGTCGACCCACAGACCGCCCATCGTGTAGTGCACGGCCGGGTAGATCCGCATGGGCGCCGCGTACGGGTCCTCGCCGGTGATCCGGGCGTACATGTCGAAGAGGTTGCCGTACTTGGCCTCGACGGCCTTGCGGCCCAGCCGCTCGATCGCCTCGGCGAAGTCCAGGTAGACACCCAGGCCACCCGGGCCCACGCCGCGGCCCTCGTCGCAGACGTTCTTGGCCTGGCGGGAGGCGATGTCGCGGGGGACCAGGTTCCCGAACGCGGGGTACTTGCGCTCCAGGTAGTAGTCCCGCTCGTCCTCGGGGATGTCCTGGGGACGACGGCTGTCGCCGCGCTCCTTGGGCACCCACACGCGGCCGTCGTTGCGCAGCGACTCGCTCATCAGGGTCAGCTTCGACTGGTAGTCGCCGGAGACCGGGATGCAGGTGGGGTGGATCTGGGTGTAGCAGGGGTTGGCGAAGTACGCGCCCCGCTTGTGCGCCCGCCAGATCGCCGTGGTGTTGGAGCCCTTGGCGTTGGTGGACAGGTAGTAGACGTTGGAGTAGCCACCGGTGCCCAGCACGACCGCGTCGGCCAGGTGGGTGGTGACCTCGCCGTTGACCAGGTCACGGACGACGATCCCGCGGGCCTTGCCGTCCACGACGACCAGGTCGAGCATCTCGGTGCGCGAGTGGGTCTCGATGTTGCCGGCGGCGACCTGGCGCTCGAAGGCCTGGTAGGCGCCGATCAGCAGCTGCTGACCCGTCTGGCCGCGGGCGTAGAAGGTGCGCGAGACCTGGGCGCCACCGAAGGACCGGTTGTCCAGCAGGCCGCCGTACTCGCGGGCGAAGGGCACGCCCTGGGCCACGCACTGGTCGATGATCTGGGTGCTGACCTCGGCCAGGCGGTGGACGTTGTCCTCCCGCGAGCGGAAGTCCCCGCCCTTGACCGTGTCGTAGAAGAGGCGGTGCACGCTGTCGCCGTCGTTGCGGTAGTTCTTGGCGGCGTTGATGCCGCCCTGCGCTGCGATCGAGTGGGCGCGGCGCGGGCTGTCCTGGAACCAGAAGGACTTCACCCGGTAGCCGGCCTCGGCCAGGGTCGCGGCGGCGGCGCCACCGGCCAGGCCGGTGCCCACCACGATGATCGACATCTTGCGGCGGTTGGCCGGGTTCACCAGCTTGCCGCGGAACTTCCGCTCGCTCCACCGCTCCCCGATGGGGACGTCGCGGGGGGCCTTGGTGTCGGCGATGGGGTCGCCGTCGAAGTACAGCTCCAGTGCCATGTCTTCGTCCCTCTCAGTCGATGATGCCGAAGGTGACGGACAGCGGGATGAGCATGTACCCGCCGATCAGCACCACTGCGAAAGCGGTCGCGAACACGTTCAGTGCCCGCTCGCGTCGCTTGTTGCTGTGGCCCAGCGTCTGGGTCGCGCTCCAGACGCCGTGCCGGATGTGGAAGCCCAGGGCGAGCAGGGCCAGGAGGTACCAGACCGTCACGATCGGGTTCTGGAAGCCCTCGACCAGGCGCCCGTAGGGCAGCGAGTCGCGGCCGGCCGGGTTCACCGCACCGAGGGTGAGGTCCAGGATGTGCCAGATGATGAAGAGGATCAGGATGACGCCGCCCCAGCGCATGGTCCGCGAGGCGTAGCTCTGCTGGACCCGCTTCTTGGTGACGTAGCCGATCGGCCGGGCGCGCTTGGCCTGGCGCCACAGCGAGAACGCGGCCCAGATGTGCGCGGCCACCGCGACCAGCAGGACGATGCGGATGATCGTCAGCACCGTCAGGCGCGGGACGACCGGCTCACCGAGGTCGCGGAGGAACTCGGAGTAGGCGTTGAACGTCTCGGCACCGGCGAACGCCTTCAGGTTCCCCACCATGTGCGCGATGAGGTACAGCACGAAGATGATGCCGGTGACCGCCATGACGGCCTTCTTGAAGACCGACGAGCCGAACCGCCCGGTCTTCGGATCCCGCTTCGGACCGGGGTTCGCCCCCGCCGACTGCCCTGCCTGCTGCGTCGTCACTGTCGCCACGGACCCACGGTACGACCATGCACAGGTGAGACCCATGTGAACGCCGCGTGACACGGCTCATGTAAGGGGAGCCTCACCCGGGGAACGGGCGGGACCCGCTCCGTGTTCCCCGCACCAGGGACCGGTACACACCGGTCTCCACACCCGACCAGACAGGGGAGCACCGTGCCACCCACCACCCGCGGCTTTCTCGGCCGCAGCCGGCAGCCCCGCGACCCGCGGCTGCCCCCCGGCCAGTACGACGTCGGTGCGGACTGGCCCGTGCTGACCGCGGAGCCCACGCCCCGGATCAGCCCGGAGACCTGGTCCATCACCGTCGCCGGCCAGGTCGAGAGCCCGACGACCTGGGACTGGGACGGCGTGCACGCCCTGCCCGGCAGCGAGTACCGCGGCGACATCCACTGCGTCACCACCTGGTCCAAGTTCGACACCCGGTTCGCCGGGGTGTCCCTGGACGCGCTGTGGGACGTCGCGCGGCCGACCGAGGAGGGCCGCTTCGTGATGGCCACCTCGAAGTCGGGCTACACGACCAACCTGCCCATCGAGGACCTCACCGGTGGCAAGGCGTGGCTGGTCTGGGAGTTCGACGGGCAGCCGCTGTCCATCGAGCACGGCGGCCCCGTCCGGCTGCTGGTGCCGCACCTCTACTTCTGGAAGAGCGCGAAGTGGGTGACCAAGCTCGACGTCCTCGAGCGGGACCAGCAGGGCTTCTGGGAGCGCAACGGCTACCACGACCGGGGCGACCCGTGGCGTCAGCAGCGGTACCAGGGTGACTGACCCGGTCACGTCCTGGACGACGGCGACGGTCGCCGGGCTCACCCGGCCGATCGCCCGGGCGGTGGCGCTGCGGCTGGACGTCGTGGACCGGGTGGACCACCTGCCAGGCCAGCACTACGTGCTGCGCCTGACCGCGCCGGACGGCTACACCGCCCAGCGTTCCTACTCGGTGGCCTCGGCGCCCTCGGACCCGTTGGTGGAGCTCTTCGTCGAGCGGCTCGAGGACGGCGAGGTGTCCACCTACCTCGCCGACGTCGCCGAGCCGGGTGACGTCTTCGAGGTGCGCGGTCCCATCGGCGGCTGGTTCGCCTGGGACGGCGAGACCCCCGCGCTGCTGGTCGGCGGGGGCACCGGGGTCGTCCCCCTGGTGGCGATGGTCCGGCACGCCCGGGCGATCGGCCGGGAGGACCTGCTGCGGGTGGCCGTCTCGGCACGCACGCTGGCCGAGCTGCCCTACGCCGACGAGCTGGTCGCGGCGGGAGCGCTGGTGGTGACCACCCGGGAGGCGCACGGCATCCGCCCGGCCGCCCGGCTCACCGCGATGGACCTGCTCCCGCTGTGGGAGGAGGGCCAGACGGCGTTCGTCTGCGGTTCGACCGGGTTCGCCGAGTCGGCGAGCCAGCTGCTGGTCGGGCTCGGGTTCGCCCCCTCCGCCGTGCGGGTGGAGCGCTTCGGGCCCAGCGGCACCCCCGGCTGACCCGGTGGCTCAGCCCCGGGCGGCCCGGCGGACGGCGCCGGTGTAGCGGGTCAGCGCGACCGACTGCGCCAGCCGGCTGACCGGGCCGCCCAGCCGGGCGGCCCGGGTGGCCAGCCGGGAGAACGCCACCATCGCGAAGACGACGTCCCCGTCGGGTCGCAGCGTCACCAGGAACGACTCCTCGCCGCTCTCCGGGTGTCCGGGCAGGGTGCCGTAGGCGTAGCCCTGCTGGTCGCCCTCGGTGCGGGACCAGACCACCCGGCAGGGGATGCGCAGGCCCAGTGGTGGGAACCCGGCGGCCATCGAGACCACCGCGCCGAGCTCGCTGGCCGGCCCCGAGGCGTGCACCCGCAGGCCGGCGTGGCGCTGGGGCGCCCAGTCGAAGACGGCCGCGACCGCGCGGTCGAACGCGGCCCGCCCGGAGCCCACCACCGCCTCCCGCCGGACCACGTGCACGCCGTCCGGCACCGAGCCGTCCCGGGTGGCCCCGACCTCGGGGTAGGTGAAGGGGGCGTCGACGAGCGCGGCGAGGTCCGGGGGCACGCCCCCGAGTCTGTGCGCCGGTACCGTCCAGCGCACTGTGCTCGCCTCCGTCACCGCCACCCGCTACGTCCTCCCGCTGCGCGAGGGCGGGTCCCTGCCCGGCCTCATGGAGGCCGACGACCTGGGCACCTACGTGGTCAAGTGGCGCTCGGCCGGCCAGGGCGTCCCGGTGTTGGCCGCCGAGGTGGTCTGCGGCGAGCTGGCCCGCGCGCTGTCGCTGCCGGTCCCCGCACTGGTCACCGTCGAGGTCGCCCCGGAGCTGGCCGTGGGGGAGCCCGACCAGGAGGTGCAGGAGCTGCTGCGGCACTCCGCCGGCACCAACCTGGGGATGGACCACCTGCCCGGAGCGCTCGACTTCTCCGCCGGCAGCCCGGACGTCGACCCGGAGCTGGCCGGACGGGTGCTCTGGTTCGACGCGCTCATCGGCAACGTCGACCGCTCCTGGCGCAACCCCAACATGCTCTTCTGGCACGGCCGCCTGCAGCTGATCGACCACGGCGCCGCGCTGACCTTCCACCACCACTGGCCCGGTGCCCCGGCGGCCGTGGCCCGGCCCTACGACGCCGCGCAGCACGCGCTGATCGAGTCCCGGCCCGACGTCCGGGCGGCCGACGCGGCGCTGGGACCGCAGGTCACCCGCCCGCTGTTGGAGCGGGTCCTCGCCCAGGTGCCCGACGCCTGGTTGCGCGGACCGGACCCCGACGAGCCGGCCGGGACGACCCGGGAGCGCTACGTCGCCCAGCTGCTGGCCCGGCTCGACGCCCGGGACTCCTGGCTGCCCCCGCTGGTGCAGGCCGCGGCCGAGGGCTCCGCCGGCCGGCCGGCCGCGCCGCGTGGGCAGAACCGGCCGGGCTGGCTGGGCCCGCCGCCCCCGCCCGGGGTCACCCAGCGGTGAGCCGGGGCCTGGACACCTTCGAGTACGCCGTGCTGCGGGTGGTGCCGCGGGTCGAGCGGGGGGAGTGCCTCAACGCCGCGGTGCTCGTCTACTGCCGGCAGCGGGACTACCTCGGCTCCCGCGTGCACCTGGACGCCGACCGGCTCCGGGCCCTGGACCCGACAGCCGACCCGGTGGCCATCGCCTGGGCGCTGCAGGCAGCGGCCGACGTCTGCGCGGCGGCACCCGACGCCGGGGCCGCCGGTCGCGAGGCCCTGGGCCCCCGGTTCCGGTGGCTCACCGCGCCCCGGTCCACCGTCGTCCAGCCCTCGGCGGTGCACACCGGCCTGACAGCGGACCCGGACGCGGAGGCCGACCGGCTGCTGGACCTGCTGGTGCTCCCGCCCCGCTGACACAGCGGGGTGAACAGCGGGTGGTCCCCGGTTCACCCAGGGGACGGCTGTGTGTCACCGCTGCGCGGTGCGGGCTCCTTAGCGTCGCTGCCGACCGGGTGACAGCCATCGCCCCCCGCCCCGAGGAGCACCCATGGACTTCGACCGCCCCGAGCACTCCCCGACCAGCGACACCTTCGAGCAGCTGGTCGCCCGCCGGCTGAGCCGCCGTGACCTCTTCCGGGTCGGCGTCGTGGTCGGCGGTGCGGCCGCGGTGGCCGGGATCGCCGGCCCCGCCGCCGCCCTGCCCTCCCCGGCGTCCCCACCGGCCGGGCGCCCGGGCCCGGTGGGCCGGGACAACGCCTTCCGGCTGCCGATCACCCCGGTCGACCCGCCTGCCCCGGCGCCCTTCGACAGCCCGGTCGTGGCGGCCGGCTACACCCACGACGTCGTCATCCGCTGGGGCGACGACGTGTTCCCCGGCGGGACGCCGTTCGACGTGGACACCCAGACCGCCGCCTTGCAGCAGCGCCGGTTCGGCTTCAACGCCGACTACACCGCCTACTTCCCGCAGCGCCGCAACGACAACGGCACCAAGCGCGGCACCGAGGGCCTGCTGTGGGTCAACCACGAGTACACCGACGGCCGGATGATGTTCCGCGGCTACGACCCGGCCGCGCCCACCCGCGAGCAGGTCGACATCGAGCTCGCCGCGCACGGCGGCACGCTGGTGCGCATCGAGCAGGGCCGGGACGGCGTCTGGCGCCACGTCCCGCACCGGGACAACTTCCGGGTCACCGCGACCACCCCGATGACCCTCACCGGCCCGGTCGCCGGGGACCCCCGGGTCACGACCACGGCGGACCCCACGGGGCGTGCGGTGCTGGGCATGCTGAACAACTGCGGTGGCGGGGTCACCCCGTGGGGCACGCTGCTCACCGCGGAGGAGAACTTCGACCAGTACTTCGCCAACGCGGCAGCGGTGACCGACCCGCGCGCGAAGGAGGCGAACGCCCGCTTCGGCATCCCCGCCGGTGCCAGCGAGCGCAAGTGGGAGCGCTTCTACCCCCGCTTCGACCTGGCCCAGGAGCCCAACGAGCCCAACCGCTTCGGCTGGATCGTCGAGATCGACCCGTACGACCCGCGGGCGACGCCCAAGAAGCGCACCGCGATGGGCCGGTTCAAGCACGAGGCGGCGGCCGGGACGACGACCGCGGACGGCCGCTGGGCGGTCTACTCCGGGGACGACTCCCGCTTCGAGTTCGTCTACAAGTTCGTCACCCGGGACCGGGTCAAC
Organism: Modestobacter sp. Leaf380; assembly: GCF_001424485.1. Lineage (GTDB taxonomy): Bacteria > Actinomycetota > Actinomycetes > Mycobacteriales > Geodermatophilaceae > Klenkia. The sequence continues at coordinate 145,028 of NZ_LMQC01000012.1, read as the reverse complement.
CGCAACGACCGGCGCAACGCCGACCTGCTGGACTCCGGCACGCTGTACGTGGCGCGCTTCGCCGCCGACGGGTCGGGGGAGTGGCTGCCGCTGGTGGCCGGACAGGGCCCGCTGACCGCGGCCAACGGCTTCGCCACCCAGGCCGACGTGCTGCTCCACACCCGGCAGGCGGCCACGCTGCTGGGCGCCACCCCGATGGACCGGCCCGAGGACATCGAGCCCAACCCGGTCACCGGCAGCGTGTACATCGCGCTGACCAACAACACCCGGCGCACCGAGGCCCAGGAGGACGCGGCCAACCCGCGCTCGGCCAACGCCGCCGGCCACGTCATCGAGCTCGTCGAGGACGGCAAGGACGCCGCGGCCACCCGGTTCGCCTGGAACATCCTGCTGCTGGCCGGTGACCGCACCACCCCCGAGGCCCGGTACGGGACCTTCAGCCCCGACCAGGTCAGCGAGCTGGCCTGTCCGGACAACCTGGCGGTGGACTCCCTCGGTCAGCTGTGGATCGCCACCGACGGGGCGCCCGGGGTGCTGGGCACCATGAACGACGCCGTCCTCGGGCTGACCGTCACCGGCCCCGAGCGCGGCCGGACCCAGCAGGTCTTCGGCGGGGTCTACGGCTCGGAGATGACCGGGGTGTTCTTCAACGCGACCGAGACCACGATGTTCGCCTCGGTCCAGCACCCGGGGGAGGGCGGCACCCTCGCGGCCCCGACCAGCAACTGGCCCGACGGCGGCAGCTCGGTCCCGCGGTCCTCGGTGGTCGCCATCCGGCGGGCCTGACCGGACCCGGCGGGGTCACGCAGCCGGGTCGGCGGGGAAGAGCCCGTCGACCCGGCGGGCCAGCTCGACGTCCAGGTCGGTGACCCCGCCGGCCGAGTGCGTGACCACGGCGATGCGCAGCGAGTCGTAGCGCAGGTCCAGGTCGGGGTGGTGGTCCATCTCCTCCGCGATGTCGGCGATGGCCACCACGGCATCGACGGCAGCGCGGAAGGAGGGCAGGTCCACCCGCCGGTAGATGCCCTGGGCGTCGCCGTCCCAGTGGGTCAGCTCGGCCACCGCGGCGGCGACCTCGTCGGCGGGCAGGGCCTGCGGGCGCGTCATGACGACACCCTGGCACTCAGGTGTGGAGTCCGCACTCCACCTTGTTGCGCCCGGCCCAGCGGCCGGCCCGGGGGTCCTCGCCGGGGGCGACGGGTCGGGTGCACGGGGCGCAGCCGATCGAGGCGTAGCCGATGTCCACCAGCGGGTTCACCGGGACGCCGTGCGCCGCGACGTAGCCGTCGACGTCGTCCTGGGTCCACGCCGCCAGCGGGTTGACCTTGACCATGCCGCGCTTGGCGTCCCAGTCGACCACCTTGGTGCCGCGACGGGTGTCGGCCTCGTCGCGCCGGACGCCGGAGCCCCAGGCGTCGAAGCCGGCCAGCGTGCGGGCCAGCGGCTGCACCTTGCGCATCGCGCAGCACAGGTCGGGGTCGCGGTCGTGCAGGGCGGGACCGAACTCGGCGTCCTGCTCGGCGACGGTCTTCTCCGCGGTCACCGACAGCACCCGGACGTCCATCACCGAGGCGATCCAGTCGCGGGTGCCGATGGTCTCGGCGAAGTGGTAGCCGGTCTCCAGGAAGACGACCTGCACACCGGGGTGCGCCCGGGACGCGAGGTGGGCCAGCAGCCCGTCGGCCATCGAGGAGGTGATCGCGAAGGAGTCGCCGAAGGTCTCCCCGGCCCAGCGCAGCACGGCGAGGGCCTGCTCGACCGGGTCGGCGATGCCCTCGAAGCGGGCGTCGGCCTCGGCGGCCAGCTCGGGCGTCGGTTCCACCAGCGTTGCGCTCACGGTCGCTGCACTCCTGTCCCGGTGGTGCGCAGGGCGAAGGTCCGCAGGCAGGACCCGCAGTGCCACTCGTCCTCGGTCTCCCGCGGCCGGAGGGTCTCCTCGCCGCAGTACGGGCAGTAGAACGGCGGCAGCTGGCGCGTTCTTCCCGGGGCGGTCAGCGGAGCCACTCCTCGTCCGCGCGGGTGGCGTAGGCGGCGAAGCGCTCGCCCTCCTCGCGGTGCTCGAGGTAGCCGCGCAGCACCCGCTCGACGTAGTCGGCGGTGTCGGTGGCGGCGACCTTGTGCCCGCGCAGCTTGCGGCCGATGGAGGACTCGAAGCCCAGGTGCCCGCCGAGGTGGACCTGGAAGCCCTCCTCACCTCCGACGACCATCCCCTTGAAGCCGATGTCGGCGGTCTGGAACCGGGCGCAGGAGTTCGGGCAGCCGTTGACGTTGATGGTGACGGGTTCGTCGAAGCCGGGCAGCCGGCGCTCCAGCTCCTCGGTCAGCTCACGGGCGCGGCCCTTGGTCTCCACGATCGCCAGCTTGCAGAACTCGATGCCGGTGCAGGCCATCGTCTGCCGGCGGAACACGCTGGGCCGGACCTGCAGGTCGTGCTCGGCCAGCGCCGCGACGAGGTCCTCCACCCGGTCGTCGGGGACGTCGAGGACGACGAGCTTCTGGTCCGCCGTCGTCCGGATGCGGCCCTGGCCGTGCTCCTCGGCGAGGTCGGCGACGGTGCTCAGCAGCTCCCCGCCGATCCGGCCGGTGTGCAGGGCGAACCCCACGGCGTTGAGACCGTCGCGCTGGCGCTGGACGCCGACGTGGTCGCGCTGGTCGGTGGCGGGGCGCTCGGGGGCCGGGCCGTCGGGGAGCGTCTCGTGCAGGTACTCGTCCTGCAGCACCTGGCGGAACTTCTCGGTGCCCCAGTCGGCGATCAGGAACTTGATCCGGGCGTGGGTGCGCGAGCGCCGGTAGCCGTAGTCGCGGAACACCGCGCAGACCCCGGCCCACACGTCCGAGACCTGGTCGGGCCGGACGAAGACGCCCAGCCGCTGGGCGAACATCGGGTTGGTGGACAGCCCACCACCGACCCACAGGTCGTAGCCGGCCTCGCCCGCGGCGTTGCGCACGCCGACGAAGGCGACGTCGTTGATCTCGTGGTTGGTGCAGTGGTGCGTGCACCCCGACACCGAGGACTTGAACTTGCGCGGCAGGTTGGAGAACTGCGGGTCACCGACGTACTTCTCCACCGTCTCGGCGATCACGTCGGTGGCGTCGAGCAGCTCGTCGTCCAGCACGCCGGCCAGCGGGCAGCCCAGCACCACGCGGGGGGTGTCGCCGCAGGCCTCGGTGGTGGACAGCCCGACGGCCTCCAGCCGCTCCCAGATCGTGGGCACGTCCTCGATGCGGATCCAGTGCAGCTGCACGTTCTGCCGGTCGGTGACGTCGGCGACGCCGCGGCCGAACTCCACCGAGATGCCGGCGACCACGCGCAGCTGCTCGGCCGACAGCTGTCCGCCGTCGATGCGCACCCGCAGCATGAAGTAGTGGTCCTCGAGCTCCTCGGGCTCCAGCACGGCGGTCTTGCCGCCGGGGATGCCCTGGGCGCGCTGGGTGTAGAGGCCCATCCAGCGCATCCGGCCGCGCAGGTCGCCGGGGTCGATGGAGTCGAACCCGCCCTTGGAGTAGACGTCGATGATCCGCTGCCGGACCTCCAGGCCGTCGGAGTCCTTCTTCATCCGCTCGTTGGGGTTCAGCGGCTCGCGGTAGCCCAGGGCCCACTGGCCCTGCCCCTTCTGCGGGGTGCGGCTGGTGCGGGTGGGTGTCGACACGTCGGGGCTCCAGGGGTGCGCGCGCGACCGCGGTGCGGTGGCGCCGGCGCTGCTGCGGGGGAGAGGGGTGCGCTGCTGCTCAGGAGGCAGGGCGACAGGCGGCGCTGGTGACGCGGCCCAGGTCGACGTGCAGGCGCGCGACGAGGAGCGCTCCGCAGTCGGTCACACCCGCGAGTCTCCCACACCGGCCATGGCGGCCCTGACCTGCGCGACCGCGTCGTCCAGCGGGGTCACCGAGGTGTCCACCCGCAGCTCTGCACGCACCGGCTCCTCGTAGGGGTCGCTGACGCCGGTGAAGGTGGGGATCTCCCCGCTGCGCGCCCTGGCGTAGAGCCCCTTCACGTCGCGGGCCTCGCAGACCTCCAGCGGCGTGGACAGGTGCACCAGCACGAAGCGGCCGTGCGCCTCCACCAGGGCCCGGGCCTGCTCGCGGGCCTCGTCGAAGGGCGCGATCGCGGCGATGACGACGGTGCCGCCGTGCCTGACCACCTCCCCGGCCACCCAGCCGATCCGGCGGATGTTGAGGTCCCGGTCGGCCCGGCTGAAGCCCAGCTCGCTGGACAGGTGCGTGCGGACGACGTCCCCGTCGAGCACGGTCACCGGGGTGCCCTCGGCGGTCAGGCCGGCCACCAGGGCGTCGGCGATGGTGGACTTCCCGGCGCCCGAGAGCCCGGTGAGGAGGACGGCGACACCACTCATGGCGTCGATCCTGTCAGTCGACCGGGACGGCGCCGAAGGACCGCCAGGCGCTCTCCACCTCGGCGAGCTCGGCCACCGCCGGCGGCAGCTTCCCCGCCACGACGTCGGCGAGGGTGACCTGCTCGAGCACCCGGCGGTAGGAGTCGCGGGCGGCGACCCACACGCTGGTCAGGTCCTGGGCGACACCGGGGTAGGAGGAGTCCTCGGGCCGCTGGCCGTGCACCTCGGCCAGGAAGCCCTGTTCGACGCGCATGACCCGGGCGATCGACACCTCCGACGCGGGCAGCGCCAGCCGGTAACCGCCGTCCCGGCCACGCTGGCTGGTCACCAGGCGGGCGTGCTGGAGGTCCCCGAGGATGGCCTGCAGGAACCGCGACGGGATGCCCTGGGACTGGGCGATGCGGTCACAGGTGAGGGCGTCGGGGCTCGCGGCGGCCAGCTCGAGAGCTGCCCGCACCGCGTAGTCGACCCGGGCAGAGATGCGCACGGACCCCATCCTGCCCGGTCTGGGAAGGTGGGGCCGTGTACCGGCTGCGATTCACCACGCTGGTGGAGGCGCCGCTGACCGTGGCGTTCGACGTCGCCCGCACCCTCGGGCGCCCGTGGCCGTGGTCGTTGACCGAGGTGGACAGCGTCCGGCCGTGGTCTGACGTGTACCGCGGCTCCGGTGGGCTGCTCGCCTCGGTGACCCACACCCGGTCGTTCCACCCCACCGGGGCCGGCACCCTGGTCGAGGAGCAGCTGGACTGGCGCAACAGGGTGCCCGGACCGCCCGGTCGGCTGCTGGACCAGACCGTGGTCCGCCGGCACGTCGTCGCGGCCATGCAGGCACACCAGGACCTCTACGCCGCGGCGGCCGCCCGGCGCGCCGATGACGTCGTCCAGGTGGTCGGCGCCGCGCTCGTCGACCACGACCGGGTGCTGGTCGCGCAGCGGGGGTCGGGACCCCTGGCCGGGCTGTGGGAGTTCCCCGGCGGCAAGGTCGAGCGCGGCGAGGACGAGCTGGCCGCGCTCGTGCGCGAGTGCCAGGAGGAGCTGGGGGTGCAGGTCGCCCCGCAGGCGTTCCTCGGTGAGGTGCCCTTGGACGGCGTCGTCGCGGGCGGGGTGCCGGGGGCGTCGTCCCTGCGGGTGTGGTGGGGCCGGGTCACCGAGGGTGAGCCGGTCGACCACGAGCACACCGAGCTGCGGTGGGTCCCCGCCGAGGACCTCGAGGCCCTGGACTGGATCCCGGCCGATCGGCCGCTGCTGCCCGCGGTCCGGGACCTGCTGGCCCGGCTGGGCTGAGCTGCCGACCGGGGCCCGCACGCGCGAGAGCGCCGCCCCGGTGTCCGGGACGGCGCTCTCGAGAGCGGGACGGCCTACTTGAAGACGTCCTTGACCTTCTCGCCGGCCTGCTTGGCGTTGCCGCTGGCCTGGTCGGCCTGGCCCTCGGCCTTGAGGTCGCGGTTGTCGGTCGCGTCGCCCGCGGCCTCCTTGCCCTGCCCGATCAGCTCTTCGGCCTTGTTCTTGATCTTGTCCATGGCGCTCATGACGGGCTCCTCACCTCGGCGGACTGTCGTTGTCGTGGCTACCCGGGACCGGTCGGGTCACACATCCGCCCACCTGTGGATCAGCTGGCAGTCCCCGCCGGGTCGCTCGCCGACCCGCGACACGCCGTCCCCTGAAGAGCTTCTCGTGTAGGCCGGGTACCACCGGAAGAAGTCCTGCTGTGACGCCTGTGTTGCCCCGTGGTTGCAGGCGTGAGGCCCGCTGTGAGGCAGGTCGTGAGCCCAGGTCACAAATCGGTGACGGTCGTGGACGGTCCCCAGGGGGGTGCCTAAGGTCCAGCGGGACGAGCCCGGCCGGCCAGCGGTCTGCCAGGCTCGCCGGAGCTCGTACCCAGCCCGCCCGGTCGCTCGCGCCCAGGGCGGCAGACCAGGTCAGTCCCCCCGCAGGTGCGGGTCGAGGGAGGCAATACAACGTGAAGTTGAGCAAGCGCAGCGCGATGCTCATCGCGACCGGCGTCGCCGGCGCGATGGCCTTGACCGCGTGTGGCGGCGGCAGCAGCAGCAGTGGTGGGGGTGACGGCGAGACCGGGACCGGGCGCGTCGTCTTCGGAGAGCCCACCGCCTTCCCGGAGAACATCTACCCGTTCATCGCCGCCGGTAACAGCACTGCCACCCAGACCATCATCGGGCGGGTGCTGCCCAGCGCGTACAACGTCGCGGCGGACTTCTCCGTGGCCTGGGACGAGAACGTCCTGGCCTCCGAGCCCACGCTGGACTCCGGCTCGGGCTCCCAGGTCAACACCTACGAGATCAACCCCGACGCGGTGTGGAGCGACGGCACCCCGATCACCGCCGACGACTTCGCCTTCACCTGGAAGGCCAACCGCAGCGCGGACCCGGCCGACGGTGGCTGCGCCTCGGTGCTGTCCACGAACGGCTACGCGAACATCGCCTCGGTCGAGGGCAGCGGGGACGACAACAAGACCGTCACCGTGACCTACGCCGAGCCGTACTCGGACTGGCAGTCGCTGTTCAGCACCTTCCTGCCGGCCCACCTGATGGACAGCGAGGACCCGACGGCCCTCTGCGACACCATCACCAACGGCTTCCCGATCGCCGAGGGCGTCATCGACGACATCTCCGCGGGGCCCTTCCAGGTCAAGCGCGAGAACATCGACGTCGGCAGCCAGATCGTGGTGCTGACGCCGAACCCCGAGTGGTGGGGCGAGCCGGCCGAGCTGGCGCAGCTGATCATCCAGAACATCGGCAACGACCCGACGACGACCGTCCAGGGCCTGTCCAACGGTGAGCTCGGGGTCGTCTACCCCCAGCCGCAGCTCGACCTGATCGACCAGCTCGACGGCCTGGCCCCCAACGTGGAGAACCAGATCACCTTCGGTCTGTCCTTCGAGCACGTGGACTTCAACACCTCGGACCCGCTGCTGAGCTCGCTGCCGGTGCGCCAGGCGTTCGCGATGGCGCTGGACCGGCAGGAGATCGTCGACCAGACCGTCGGCCAGTTCTCCTCCGACGCCCAGGTCCTGGACAACCGCCTGTACGTCAACAACCAGCCCGAGTACGTCGACAACGCCCCTGAGGAGTACAAGGAGCAGAACGTCGACCAGGCCCGCGCGCTGCTCGAGGGCGACGGCTGGGTCGCCGGGTCCGACGGCATCTACGCCAAGGGCGGCCAGCGACTGGCCATCCAGATCGACACCACCGCCAACAACCCGCTGCGTCAGACCACCATCGAGGTCATGATCCCGCAGCTGGCCGAGGCCGGCATCGAGGCCACGTTCAACGCCAACCCGGACATCTTCGCCGGTGCGGACAAGCCGACCTCGCTCGAGGCCGGTGGCTTCCAGGCCGCGCTCTTCGCCTGGGTGTCGACGCCGTTCGTCTCCTCGAACCAGTCGATCTACTACTCCCCGGAGAACGGCCTGGGCCAGAACTACTCCCGGATCGGCACCCCGGAGATCGACGACCTGCTGAGCCAGATGGTCTCCGAGCCCGACCCGGACGCGGCCGCCGACCTGGCCAACCAGGTGGACACGGCGCTGTGGGCCCAGATGGCCACGCTGCCGCTGTTCCAGAAGCCCACCGTCATCGCCTACCAGAGCACCATCACCGGCGTCGAGGACAACTCCTCGCAGACCGGGCCGCTCTGGAACTCCGAGACCTGGGCCGTCAGCCAGTGACCTGAGGGCCCGCTGACCTCGGTCCAGGGCCCTCACCGCACCACACCGAACCGCAGTCACGGCCCCCGGGGGCTCACCCCCGGGGGCCGTGCTGCGCCCGGGCTCGACCTGCCTCCTCACCACCCCGCTGGACTGGTCGCTCCGACAGGACGACTTCCGCTCTCGGCGTAAGGTCCCCGCATGTTCTTCTTCACGATCCGACGGATCCTGGCGTCCGTCCTCGTGTTGCTCGCCAGCTCGTTCCTGGTCTTCGCCCTCTGCGCGGCGAGCTTCGACCCGCTGTCCCGGTACCGGCAGCTGCGTCCTGCGCCGACACCGGAGTTCCTCGACGGCGTGCGCGAGCAGCTGGGTCTCAACGACCCGTTCTTCATCCGTTACTGGGACTGGCTCACCGGGGTCGTCCGCGGTGACTTCGGGGACACGATCGGTGGCACCGCCGTCGCCGACCAGCTGCCCGGCCGGCTGCTCATCACCGGCCGGATGATCGTGCTGGCCATCGTCATCGCCGTCGTGCTGGCGGTCCTGGTCGGTGTGATCGGCGCCGTCCGGCAGTACAAGCCCTCGGACTACGCCTTCACCTTCCTGGCCTACGTGCTGATCGCGCTGCCGACGTTCTGGTTCGCCGCGATCCTCAAGGAGTTCGTCGCCGGGGGTGTGAACGACCTCTTCGGACGGCAGGTGCTCTACACGATCGGCGAGGAGACGCCGGGACTCTCGCTGTACGCCAGCGGTTGGGAGCTCTGGTCGGACCGCATCGGCCACCTGGTGCTGCCCACCGTCAGCCTCGCGCTGCTGTCCTTCGCCGCGTGGAGCCGGTTCCAGCGCTCGGCGATGCTCGACGTGCTCGGCTCGGACTACATGCGCCTGGCCCGCGCCAAGGGCCTCACCTACCGCCGCACCGTCATGAAGCACGGCCTGCGCAACGCGCTGATCCCGCTCACCACGGTCGTCGCGCTGGGCATCGGCACGCTCTTCGGCGGCGCCGTCATCACCGAGCAGGTCTTCGTCTGGCACGGCATGGGCGAGTACCTGCTGCAGAACGGCATCGGTCAGAACGACATCAACGTCGTGCTCGGCTGGCTGCTCATCAGCGCCGTGTTCGTCGTGGTGTTCAACCTCGTCGCCGACGTCCTCTACGCGGTCCTCGACCCGCGCATCCGACTCGCCTGACCGGCAGAGGAGAAGCTCCCATGGCCACCACCCAGGCCGCCGCCGAGGCGGCCCTCCCGGCCGAGCCCGGATCGCCCTCCGGCGGCGGGGTCGAGCGCGAGTTCACCGTCCAGGCCCGCAGCCAGCGCCAGCAGATCGTCCGCCGCTTCACCCGCAACAAGGTGGGGATGACCGGACTGGTCGTCTTCGTCCTGCTGCTGGCCTTCGGCTTCCTCGGCCCGCTGCTCTACGGCACCGACTACGCCACCCAGGACCGCAACGCCCAGTCGGTGGCGCCCGGGGTCCAGGGCTACCCGTTGGGCAGCGACGCCATCGGGCGCGACCTGCTGGCCGGGATGATGCAGGGCGTGCAGCGCTCGCTGTTCATCGTGCTGCTCTTCGTCGTCATCGCCCTGCCGCTGGGCCTGCTCGTCGGCGCCCTCGCCGGCTACTTCGGCCGGTGGGTCGACAGCGTGCTGATGCGCCTGGTCGACCTCATCCTCACCGTGCCGCTGCTGGTCGTCCTCATCGTCGTCGCCAGCAACTTCCCCTCCAGCCGGACGCCGCTGGGCGTCGGCATCATCCTGGGTCTGTTCGGCTGGCTGGACCTGGCCCGCATCGTGCGCAGCCAGTTCCTCTCGTTGCGCGAGAAGGAGTACGTCGAGGCGGCGCACGCCCTGGGCGCCTCCAACAGCCGGATCATCTTCAAGCACCTGATCCCGAACGCGCTGGGGTCCCTGATCGTCTGGACGACGCTGGCCGCGGCCACCGCGATCATCCTGGAGGCGTCGCTGACCTACCTGGGGTTCGGCGTCAACGGGGCCAACCAGACCTCGCTGGGCCGCCTGGTCTCCGACGGGGTCCAGGCCACCACCACCCGGCCCTGGCTCTTCTACTTCCCGGGCGTGACCCTGCTGGTCATCGTGCTGTCGATCAACCTGATCGGCGACGGGATCCGGGACGCCTTCGACCCGAGCAACCGCCGCGTGCGGTCCTGAGGGAGGACACGTTGTCCACTGCAGTCTCGTCCTCGACCTCCAGCGGAGGGCTGTCCCAGGGCGGCACCCGCGCCACCAGCCTGCCCGGCTTCGACGCCTCGGCCCCGCTGCTGACCGTCTCCGACCTCAACGTCCGGTTCCCCACCGAGGACGGGCTGGTGCACGCCGTCCGCGGCGTGGACTACTCGCTGCGCTCCGGTGAGGTGCTGGGCATCGTGGGGGAGTCCGGTTCGGGCAAGTCGGTCACCTCGCTGGCCGTCATGGGCCTGCTGCCCGGCTCCGCCCGGGTGACCGGCTCGGTCAAGTACCGCGGCCAGGAGCTGCTCGGGCAGAGCGACCGCACCATGTCGCGGGTCCGCGGCAAGGGCGTGTCGATGATCTTCCAGGACCCGATGACCTCGCTGGACCCCGTCTACCGGGTGGGCTTCCAGATCGAGGAGACGCTGCGCTCGCACGACAAGGGCCTGTCCTCCAAGGCCGCCCAGGCCCGGGCCGGTGACCTGCTCGAGCTCGTCGGCATCCCCAACGCCCGGGAGCGGGTGCGGTCCTACCCGCACGAGTTCTCCGGCGGCATGCGCCAGCGCGTCGTCATCGCCATCGCGATGGCCAACCAGCCCGACGTGATCATCGCCGACGAGCCGACGACGGCCCTCGACGTCACCGTGCAGGCCCAGATCCTCGAGGTGCTGCAGACGGCGCTGACCGAGACCGGTGCCGCCATGGTCCTCATCACCCACGACCTCGGCGTCGTCGCCGGCATCGCCGACCGCGTGCTGGTCATGTACGCCGGCCGCCCGGTCGAGGTCGGCTCGGTCGAGGACATCTACTACGAGCCGCGGATGCCCTACACGCTGGGCCTGCTCGGCTCGCTGCCCCGCCTGGACGCCTCCACCAAGCAGCGCCTCACCCCGATCAAGGGGTCCCCGCCCTCGGTGGTCAACATGCCGCCGGGGTGCCCGTTCGCCCCGCGGTGCCCGCTGCACGTCGCCGAGTGCGACGTCGCCGAGCCCGAGCGCTTCGACGTCGGCGGCGGGCACACCGCGGCCTGCATCCGCACCGAGGAGGTGGCCCGCGCCCACGGCGAGGCCGCCCGCATCTTCGACGAGGCCGCGGACGACGCGGTGCTCGGCAGCGAGGTGCCCGCCGACCACTCGGCCGAGGTCGCGGACCAGAGCCAGACCCCTGCCGTGCCCCAGGACGGAGACCGTCGATGACCGCCACCCGTGAGCCCATCCTGTCCGTGCGCGGGCTGGAGAAGCACTTCCCGATCAAGGGCGGGGGGCTGCTCAAGCGCACCGTGGGGGCCGTCCGGGCCGTCGACGGGCTGGACCTGGACCTCTACCCGGGCGAGGTCCTGGGGCTGGTCGGGGAGTCCGGCTGCGGCAAGTCCACGACCGGCCGGGCGATCCTCAACCTGCAGCCGGCCACCGCGGGCTCCGTGGTCTTCCAGGGCCGGGAGATCGTCGGCCTGGACCGCAAGGCGATGCGTCCGCTGCGCCGGGACATCCAGATCGTCTTCCAGGACCCCTACGCCTCGCTCAACCCGCGGCTGCCGGTCTTCGACATCGTCGCCGAGCCGCTGATCATCCACGGGCTGACCAAGGACGAGGACGAGCTCCGCGAGCGCGTCCGGTCCCTCGTGGAGACCGTCGGGCTCAACCCCGAGCACACCAACCGCTACCCGGCCGAGTTCTCCGGTGGGCAGCGTCAGCGCATCGGCATCGCCCGCGCGCTGGCCCTGGAGCCCAAGGTGCTGGTGCTCGACGAGCCGGTGTCCGCGCTGGACGTCTCGATCCAGGCCGGCGTGATCAACCTGCTCGAGGACCTCAAGGACCGGCTGGGCCTGTCCTACCTGTTCATCGCCCACGACCTGTCGGTGGTCCGGCACATCTCCGACCGGGTCGCCGTCATGTACCTGGGCAAGATCATCGAGGTGGCCGACCGGGACGACCTCTTCGAGCGGCCCACCCACCCCTACACCCAGGCCCTGCTGTCGGCGATCCCGCTGCCCGACCCGCGGCTCGAGCGCAGCCGGCAGCGGATCATCATCACCGGCGACGTGCCCAGCCCGGCCAACCCGCCCTCGGGCTGCCGGTTCCGCACCCGGTGCCAGAAGTTCGCCAACGAGCTCGACGACACCCGCCGGGAGAAGTGCATGACGGTGGAGCCGCTGCTGGAGGACCGCGGGGTCGGCCACCAGAGCGCCTGCCACTACGCCGAGGTCGCCAAGGTCCTGTGAGCCGGTCGGGGATCATGGGGTCGTGACCCTGGACCCCGCCGACCGCAGCCTGCTGCTGGTGCACGCCCACCCCGACGACGAGGCCATCAACAACGGCGCCACGATGGCCCGCTACGTCGCCGAGGGAGCGCACGTCACCCTGCTCACCTGCACGCTGGGGGAGGAGGGCGAGGTGCTGGTGCCCGAGCTCGCCGGGCTGGCCGCCGACCAGGCCGACCAGCTGGGCGGGTACCGGATCGGCGAGCTGGCCGCGGCCATGGCGGCCCTGGGCGTGACCGACCACCGGTTCCTCGGCGGCACCGGCCGGTGGCGGGACTCCGGCATGGTCGGCACCCCCGCCAACGACCACCCGCGGGCTTTCTGGAACGCCGATCCCGACGAGGCCACCGCCGCCGCGGTCGCCGTGCTGCGCGAGGTGCGCCCGCAGGTCGTCGTCGGCTACGACGAGCACGGTGGCTACGGCCACCCCGACCACGTGCAGGCCCACCGGGTCGCGATGGCCGCCGTCGACGCGGCCGCCGACCCCGGCTACCGCCCCGACCTGGGGACGCCGCACGCCGTCGCGAAGGTGTACTGGACCGTCGTCCCGGTGTCGGTGCTGCAGCGCGGCATGGACGCCCTCGCCGCCGCCGACGCGGACTACGACGGCGTCACCGACGCCCGGGAGATCCCCTTCGCCGCCGAGGACGCCGACGTGACCTGCGAGCTGGACGGCGCGGCGTACCGGGCGCAGAAGACCGCGGCCATGCGCGCACACGCCACCCAGCTCACGCTGGACGGTGACTTCTACGCGCTGAGCAACAACCTGGGCCAGGAGGTGCTGGTGACCGAGTACTACCAGCTCGTCCGCGGCGAGCGCGGCCCCGGGCAGGGGGAGCACGGCTGGGAGACCGACCTGTTCGCCGGCCTGTGAGCGCACTGCGGCTGGTGGGCTGGGCGGTCCTCGCGGTCCTGGCCGCCGCCTGGCTGGCGGCGGTCGAGGTGTTCTGGCTGCCGCTGCGGGTGGGGCCGGTGCCGGTCCCGCTCTCGCTGCTGGTGGCAGCGGTCGGCAACCTGCTGCTGCCGGCCTGGGTGCACCGGCACTCGGGGTCCCGGGTGGTGGCGCTGCTGCCGGTGCTGGTCTGGGTGGTGGTGGCGATCGGTGCCTCGGTGCGGCGGCCCGAGGGGGACCTGCTGATCACCGGTCAGACCACGGCCGCCCAGCTGGTGGGGCTGGGCTTCCTGCTGGTCGGGGTGCTGGCCGGGTCGTTCTCGGTCGGGCGGGTGCTCAGCCGACCGGTCCCGCGACCGGCGCCGGTGCCTGCCGGTAGTGGTAGCGGTGGTGCTCGATGAAGCCCAGCCGGCGGTAGAGCGCCCGGGCCGGTGCGTTGTCGGCCAGCACCTGCAGGTGGCACCACCGGGCGCCCTCGTCGACCGCCCAGGACTGCAGCGCCCGGGTGAGCGCGGTGGCCAGGCCGCCGCGGCGGGCGGCGGGGTCCACGCCGACGGTGGCGATGCCGAGCCAGTCCTCGACGAGCACCCCACGGGCCACCCCGACGACCGTGCCCTCGTCGTCCCGGACCGAGGCGAAGGCCAGCCGGTCGGCGTGGGTCAACACCGCTTCGGCGTCGGCGGGCAACGGCTCACCGGCCCGGCGGGCGGCCGCCAGCCAGGCGTCGTCGGGCCGGGGGGCCGACGACACCGGGACCCCGGGCCCGGGCTCCTCGTCCTCCAGCGGGACGGTCAGCACGACGGTCTCGGCCTCCGGCGGGCCCCAGCCGGCGGCCGCCAGCGCCGCGTCGGCGGGGCGGGCCTGCCGACCGGGCAGTGCGACGACGGCGGGGAGAGCACGCCGGGCGTACCAGTCGGTGACGACGGCGACGGCGTCGGTGAGCGGGAGGCCGGGGTCACCGGTGGCCAGCGCGGAGTGTGCCCGGCGGGTGAAGCCGCCGCCGCCGGCGCGCAGCAACCACCCGCCCAGCGCCTCGGTCTCGGTGCCGCGCCAACCCCGTGCGGCCAGGTGTTCCAGCTCGACGACGTCGAGCGGACTGCGTCGTTGTCCCACCGGTCCTCCTCCTGCCCGCGCCGGGCTGCCCCCGACGGGGCGGGGTGAGGCGACCCTGACCTCCGCGCCGCGCCGGACCGCGCCATACTGGTCCCGACCCTAGAACTCTCTGGTCGTACCCCCGGAGGAACACCCGTGACCTACGTCATCACCCAGGCCTGCGTCGACGTCCTCGACAAGGCGTGCATCGACGAGTGTCCGGTGGACTGCATCTACGAGGGCGACCGGATGCTCTACATCCACCCCGACGAGTGCGTCGACTGCGGTGCGTGCGAGCCGGTCTGCCCGGTCGAGGCCATCTACTACGAGGACGACGTCCCGGACAAGTGGAAGGACTTCTACAACGCCAACGTGGAGTTCTTCTCCGACCTGGGCAGCCCCGGCGGTGCGGCCAAGACCGGCAAGATCGCCAAGGACCACCCGCTCGTGGCGGCCCTGCCGCCACAGGGGGAGTGACCGCCCGGTCGCTGCCGGACTTCCCCTGGGACTCGCTCCGGCCGGCCCGTGCGCGGGCGGCCGAGCACCCCGGGGGGACGGTCGACCTGTCCATCGGGACGCCGGTCGACCCCACCCCCGCGCTGCTGGGGGACGCCCTCGCCGCTGCCGGTGACGCGTCGGGCTACCCGACCGCGCTGGGCACGGCCGACGTCCGGACGGCGGCTGCGGGGTGGCTGTCCCGCCGGCTGGGCGTGACCCTCGCCGACCCGCTCGGTGCCGTGCCGTCGGTGGTCCCGACGGTCGGTTCCAAGGAGCTGGTGGCGCTGCTGCCCACGCTGCTCGGGCTGGCCGGCCGCGGCACCGTCGTCATCCCCGAGGTGGCCTACCCGACCTACGAGGTCGGCGCGGTCGTCGCCGGGCTGGACGTGCTGCGCAGCGACACCCCGCCCGAGGACGTCGCCGACCCGGTGCTGGTCTGGCTGAACTCCCCGGGCAACCCGCACGGCCGGGTGCTCACCGACCACCAGCTGCGCGCCTGGGTGGCCTGGGGCCGCGAGCGTGGCGTGCCCGTCGTCGCCGACGAGTGCTACGTCGAGCTGGGCTGGGACGTGCAGCCGCGCTCGGTGCTGCACCCCGCGATCGCGGGGGACTCCCACGAGGGCCTGCTGGCCGTGCACTCGCTGTCCAAGCAGTCCACCGCGGCGGGCTACCGGGCGGGGCTGCTGTCCGGCGATCCGGCCCTGGTGCAGCGGGCCTGGGAGGTCCGCCGGCACCTGGGCCTGCTGGTGCCCACCCCCGTGCAGGCCGCGATGGCCGCGGCGCTGGCCGACGACGCGCACGTCGAGCTGGCCCGGTCCCGCTACGGCACCCGCCGCGACCGGCTGCGCGCCGCCGTGGCCGCGGCCGGCTACCGGGTGGACCACTCCGAGGCCGGGCTGTACCTGTGGGTCACCCGCGACGAGGACTGCTGGGCGACCGTCGACCGGCTCGCCGGCCTCGGGATCGTCGTGGCGCCCGGTGCGTTCTACGGCCCTGCGGGGGAGCGGCACGTCCGGATGGCACTGACCGCCACCGACGAGCGGATCGACGCCGCGGTGGAGCGCCTCACCGCCTGAGCGGTCTCAGACGGCGAGCTGCAGCAGCAGCGAGCCGGCGTCCTCACCGGTCTGCGCCCAGCCGTCTCCCGGCGTCCAGGTCCAGTCGGCGATGCGGACCTGGGTGAGCTGCAGCCGCTCGGCGTGCGCGACCGCCCAGGTCGCCTCCGGCCAGCCGGCCGCGCCGACCGAGACGACACCTCCGGGCTGCACGCTCGGCGTCCCGGCCTCGCGGGCGACGACGTCGGCGACGGCAGCCGCGCGGTCGTCGACCGGCCCGGCGGCGTCAGGGGGGCTGAAGGTGCACGACAACCGCGCCGGGGACGTCGACAGCAGGGCAGCGGCGAGCGTCTGGGCCATCTCCTCGTGCTGCTGGTAGGCCTCGGGGAAGCCGGAGCGCTGGACAGCCTGGGCCACCTCGGTGAGCCGGCCGGTCTCCCAGCCGTCCACCTCGACCAGGCCGTCGAGGAACTCCCCGGTCGAGTAGACCGGGTCCTGCACCTCGGCCTCGGTGCCCCAGCCCTGCGAGGGTCGCTGCTGGAAGAGCCCGAGGGAGTCGCGGTCGCCGTAGGCCAGGTTCCGGATCCGGGACTCCTGCTGCGCGGTGGCCAGGGCGATCACGGTGGCCCGTTCGGGCAGGCCCCGGGACCGGGCGACGGCGGCGATGGTGGCGGCGTTGGCGGCGACCTCGGTGGTCGTGGTGAGTGCGGAGTCGGCGATCGTGCAGCGTCCGGACACGGCCGGGACCCCCTGGCTGTCGGTGTCCCAGGCCAACCCGACGACGGCGACGAGCACGACCACCAGCGGGGCCCACAGCCCGGCCATCCGGCCGGTGCTGCGGCGCTTGCGGGCCGGTCGGGGGCGGGCCCGTGCGCTGGTCATCCCGCTCAGGGTAGGTCGGCGCACGGGAGGGACCCGGGACCCGGCCGGGCTGGCTACGGTGTCCCCGACCACACCCGCCGCCCCGCACCACACCCACGGACAGGACGCGCCACCATGACCGACGGACTGCTGCCCGGCGTCGCCGCCACGCTGGTCGAGACCCCACGGCTGACCCAGCAGGTGCTGCACGCCGAGGGCGTCGACCCACGGGCCGGTGGCGAGGCCGCGCTCCTCGTGCACGGCAACGTCAGCTCGTCGCTGTTCTGGCAGCAGCCGCTGCTGGCGCTGCACGAGGCCGGGCGCCGGGTGCTGGCGGTCGACCTGCGCGGCTACGGCGGCACCGATCCCGAGCCGGTGGATGCCACCCGCGGGGTGCGTGACTGGTCCGAGGACCTGGCCGCGCTGGTGGAGGAGCTGGGACTGGAGCGGGTGCACCTGGTGGGCTGGAGCATGGGCGGTGGCGTCGTCCTGCAGCACCTGGTCGACGCACCCGGACGGGTCGCCTCGGTGGCGCTGGTCGCGCCGGTGTCGCCCTACGGCTTCGGCGGCACGACGGGCCTGGAGGGGCAGCGGGTGCACGAGGACGGCACCGGCTCCGGCGGCGGGGCCGCCAACCCGGACTTCGTCGCCGCCCTGGCCGCCGGGGACCGCACCGCCGACGCACCGACCAGCCCGCGCTCGATCCTGCGCACCTTCTACGTCGCGCCGGGCAGCCTGCCGCTGGACTCGGCGCTCGAGGACGTCTTCGTCACCTCGATGCTCACCACCCGGACGGGCCCGGACCACTACCCGGGCGACGCGACCCCCACCGACGCCTGGCCCGGTGCGGCACCCGGCGGCCGCGGGGTGCTGAACACGATGGCGCCCACGGTGCTCGACGTCTCGGGCATCACCGAGCTCGCGGTCAAGCCGCCGGTGCTGTGGGTGCGGGGGGACGCCGACCAGGTCGTCAGCGACACCTCCGCCTTCGACCTGGCGTTCCTGGGCCAGCTCGGCGCGGTGCCCGGCTGGCCGGGCGCCGAGGCGTTCCCGGCCCAGCCGATGGTGTCCCAGACCCGCGCCGTGCTGGACCGCTACGCCGCCAGCGGCGGCTCCTACCGGGAGGTCGTGCTGCCCGACGTCGGGCACGCACCGCACGTCGAGCGCCCGCAGGAGTTCGTCGCCGCGCTGCTGGAGCACCTGGACGCCCCGGCCGCCGAACCGGCCGGGCTCACCTGAGGCCTCAGTTGGCGTGCAGGGCGGCGTTCAGCGCACCCCAGTCGCCGTCCCGGGGCAGGGCCTCCAGCGCGCCGGACACCGAGTTCCGGCGGAAGAGCAGTCCCGGCTGACCGGACAGCGTCACGGCCTTGACCACCGAGCCGTCGGGGAGCGTGACGCGCGACCCGGCGGTGACGTAGCAGCCGGCCTCGACGACGGAGCGGTCACCCAGGGAGATGCCGACACCGGCGTTGGCGCCGAGCAGACACCCCGCGCCGATCGAGACGACCTGCTTCCCACCGCCGGACAGGGTCCCCATGATCGAGGCGCCGCCGCCGATGTCGGAGTCCGCGCCGACGACGACGCCGGCGGAGATGCGGCCCTCGACCATCGAGGCGCCCAGCGTGCCGGCGTTGAAGTTCACGAAGCCCTCGTGCATGACGGTGGTGCCCTCGGCCAGGTGTGCGCCCAGGCGGACCCGGTCGGCGTCGCCGATGCGCACGCCGGTGGGCAGCACGTAGTCGACCATCCGGGGGAACTTGTCGACGTGGGTGACGGTGACGTGGCCGTGCGCGGCGCGCAGCTTCGCGGCCCGCACCGGGGTCCAGTCGGCGGCCTCGACCGGGCCGGCCGATGTCCAGGCGACGTTGGCGAGCAGGCCGAACTGGCCGTCGAGGTTGAGCCCGTGCGGGCGGACCAGGCGGGCGGACAGCAGGTGCAGGCGCAGGTAGACGTCGTGGGCGTCGACGGGGGCGGCGGACAGGTCGGCGATCGTCGTCCGGACGCCGACCACCTCCACGCCGCGGGCGTCGTCGAAGCGGACCAGCGAGCCGAACTCACTGCCCAGCGCGGCCTCGACCTCCAGGGTGCCCAGCGGCTCGGTGCCGGTCGTGCCGGCCGAGCCCAGCTCGGGCGCCGGGTACCAGGTGTCCAGGACGACGCCTGCGGTGGTCACGGTGGCGAGTCCGACGGCGGTGGCTCCGGGAGTGGTCACGGCTGCCGAGGCTACCGGCGCACCCTCCGTAGGCTGCGGGCGTGACCGCCCCGCCCCTGGACCTGACCGCCGACGTGCTCGCGGTGACCCGCGCCCTGGTCGACACCCCGTCGGTCTCGGGCAGCGAGGGCCCGCTCGCCGATGCCGTCGAGGCCGCGCTGCGGGCGCTGGGCGGGCTGGAGGTCGAACGGATCGGCAACAACGTGCTGGCCCGCACCGACCTGGGCCGGGACACCCGGATCGTGCTGGCCGGCCACCTGGACACCGTGCCGATCGCGGACAACGTGCCCAGCCGGCTGGAGACCGTCGACGGCGTCGAGCACCTCCTGGGCTGCGGCACCAGCGACATGAAGGCCGGGGACGCGGTGATGCTGCGGCTGGCCGGGCTCTTCGGTGCCCCCGCCGACCAGGAGCGCCTGGCGCACGACGTCACCTTCGTCTTCTACGACAACGAGGAGGTCGAGGCCGTCAAGAACGGCCTCGGCCGGGTCGCCCGGGAGCGGCGCGGCTGGCTGTACGGCGACCTCGCGATCCTGCTCGAGCCCACCGACGGCGACGTCGAGGGCGGCTGCCAGGGCACCATGCGCGTCGTCCTCACCGTGCCGGGACGCCGGGCGCACAGCGCGCGCAGCTGGCTGGGCAGCAACGCCATCCACGGCGCCTCCTCGATCCTGGCCACGCTGGCCGGCTACGAGGCCCGCGAGGTCGACATCGACGGGCTGTCCTTCCACGAGGGCCTCAACGCGGTCGGCATCGAGGGCGGGGTCGCCGGCAACGTCGTCCCCGACGAGTGCCGGGTGACGGTGAACTTCCGGTTCGCCCCCGACCGCGACGAGGACGACGCCGAGGCGCACGTCCGCGAGGTCTTCGCCGAGGCGTTGGCCGCCGGGGTCACCCTGGAGGTCACCGACATGAGCGGGGGCGCGCTGCCGGGGCTGTCCGAGCCGGCCGCCGCGGCCTTCGTCGCCGCGGTCGGCCGCCCGGCCCGGGCGAAGCTGGGCTGGACCGACGTCGCCCGCTTCGCCGCCTTCGGCATCCCGGCGCTCAACTACGGCCCCGGGGACCCGCAGCAGGCCCACACCCGCGACGAGCACGTCGTCGTCGACCGGCTGCAGCCGGCCGAGGACGCACTCGTCGCCTACCTCACGGGGAGCAGCACATGAGCGACAACGGCACCCGACGGGCCCGCACCCGCGGCCCCGTCCAGCTGCGCGGCGGCGAGCCCGACCCGCGCCAGGAGGGCACCACCACCGACCAGCGGCTGCTGGACTCCCGCGGCCCGTCGGACTGGGTCCACGCCGACCCGTGGCGCGTGCTGCGGATCCAGGCCGAGTTCGTCGAGGGCTTCGGTCTGCTGGCCGACCTGCCGCGCGCGGTGAGCGTGTTCGGCAGTGCCCGCACCAAGCCCGAGGACCCGTTCTACGCCGCGGGCGTCGAGCTGGGTGCCGCGCTGGCCGACGCGGGGTACGCCGTCATCACCGGCGGTGGCCCGGGCGCGATGGAGGCGGCCAACAAGGGCGCCTGCGAGGCCGGCGGGATGTCGGTGGGGCTGGGCATCGAGCTGCCGTTCGAGCAGGAGCTCAACGAGTGGGTCGACGTCGGCATCGCCTTCCGCTACTTCTTCGTGCGCAAGACCATGTTCGTGAAGTACGCCCAGGCGTTCGTGATCCTGCCCGGCGGCTTCGGCACCCTCGACGAGCTCTTCGAGGCCCTCACCCTGGTGCAGACCACCAAGGTCACGAAGTTCCCGGTGATCCTGTTCGGGACGGCGTACTGGTCGGGCCTGCTGGACTGGATCCGCAGCACCCTGGTCGAGGCCGGCACCGTCTCGCCGAAGGACCTGGACCTGATCACCGTCACCGACGACGTCGCCGAGGCCGTCCGGGTCATCCAGCAGGCCGAGGCCGAGCGGGAGGCCGCGGGGCAGCCCAGCGGCGAGCCCGCGCCGACCGAGGGCTGAGGCCGGCGGTGGTGTCCTTCGTCGTCTTCGTGGTCGGGCTGCTGCTCGTGGGAGGCCTGCTCTTCCTGGGTGCCGCGGTGCTGCTCGGGCGCGGGGAGACCCAGCCCCCGGCCGAGTTGGACCGCTCCCCGGTGGAGCTGCCCGACGACCGCCCGGTGGTCGGGGACGACGTCCGGGCACTGCGGGTATCGGTGGCCGTGCGCGGCTACCGGATGACCGAGGTCGACTGGCTGCTGGACCAGCTGGCCCAGACCATCGACGAGCGCGACGTGCGGATCGCCGAGCTGGAGGCCGGTCCGGTCCCGGCCGGTGCCCACGCTGCGCCGCCGCCCGAGAACCCGCAGGCTGGGGCGTCGGTCGTGCCCTCGGCCGACACCGCACCCGAGACCGCCCCCAAGACCGAGGAGCAACCCCGTGCCTGAGCTGGTCGAGACCGTGGACGTCGACGCACCGCCGGAGCAGGTGTTCGCGGCCCTGGTGGACTGGACGACGCAGGGCGAGTGGATGCTGCTGACCGACGTCCGCACCGTGGACGGCGCGGCGCAGGGCGTGGGCGGCCGGATCGAGGCCACCACCGGCATCCCGCTGCCCGGTGGCCGCCGGCTGGGCGTCCTGGACGAGATGACGATCACCAGCTGGGACGCCCCGCACGCGGTGGACGTCGTGCACACCGGCCGAGTCGTCCGCGGGACCGGCAGCTTCCAGGTCCGCCCGCGTGGAACCGGGTCGACCTTCGTGTGGGTGGAGACGCTGGACCTGCCGCTGGGCGCGCTCGGCCGGCTGGGCTGGCCGCTGGTGAAGCCCGGGTTCGTCGCCGGGGTGCGGCTGTCGCTGAAGCGGTTCGCCCGCTACGCGGAGACGCGCCCGGCCTGAGCGCGGACGGCCAGCACCGCCCACACGGCGGTGACGGCCAGCACGACGCCGACGACGACGAGCAGCGTCTGCCCGTAGTCGCGGGGCAGGAACGAGCCGTCGCCGGGGTCGCCACCGATGCCCAGCACGAACGGCAGCGCGACCAGGGTCAGCGAGCCGCTGACCGCGGCGCCCACCACGACCGGGCCACGCGCCGGACGGGGGAGCACGCGGGCGGCCACCCAGCCCAGACCGATCCACACCGGGGCGATCACCAGGTCGTGCACCAGGGCCCCGCCGACGAACCAGGTCAGCCAGGAGCCCAGCGGGATGGCCCCGCCGGCGGTGAGCAGGCCGTAGGCCCCGAAGGCGACGGCGGCCAGACCGGGCGCCAGGAACAGCCAGCGCCACCACGGAGCCGTCACGAGCCGACCCCCGCAGCGCCCGGTGCGATCCGGGCCAGCCACTTGGTCTGCATCGCGCCGGGCCGGTTGGGGGCGATCAGGCGCACCGGGTAGCCGTGGTCCAGGGCGAGCTCCTGACCGTTCAGCCGCAGCGCCAGCAGCGTCTTCGCGCTGGCCGAGTGCGGTCCGGCGACCGTGGAGACCCGGTAGGAGCCCCCGGTCTGCAACGACTCGACGTGCACGACGGTGCCGCGGTCGAGGCCGGCGGCGTCGAGGACGTCCCGGAGCCGGGGGCCGGTCCAGTCCGCGTCCGAGCTCCAGCCCTCGACGCACGCGATCGGCAGCCGCTCGGTGTGCTGCGGGAACGCCTGCAGGTCCGCCAACGTCAGCTCCAGCCGCGTCGGGCCCTCGACGACGAGCCGCCAGGCAGGGTCGACGGCGGTCTCGGTGACCCCGGCACCGGCGCCGGTCTGGTTGACCGGCAGCCCCTGCGGGCCGTAGCCGGGGATGCGCGGGGCGAGCACCGACACCTGGGCGAGCGGGGAGATCGTCTGGCCCCACTGGGTGAGCGCTACGGCGCCGGTGCCCAGCACGGCCGCGGCGACGAACGCCCGCCGGCTGACGGCGCCGTCCTCCTCGCCGTCCTCCTCGCCGTCCCCCTCGCCGTCCGCGGCCGCCGTCCCCCGGCGGGCCAGGCCGCGCGCGATCTGCGGGGCGAAGGCCCCGACGTGGGTGAGGACTGCACCGACCGCGATCCAGCCGGTCCAGTAGTGCGCGGCCCGGAAGGAGAAGCCGAACGGGTACCACTGGCTGATGTTGAGCAGGCCGGTCAGCAGCTGGAAGACCGCGGCGCCGACCAGCACCAGCACCGACACCCGGGCCACGACCTGCGCGGGTGTGCGGGCCGGAGGCCAGCTGAAGAGCTTGGGGTAGACCGTCCACAGCTTGACCAGCAGCAGCGGGACGAGTGCCAGCCCGACCATGACGTGCGTGCCCTGGGTGACGCGGTACAGCCACACCGGCGAGGCCGGCCAGACGAACCAGCTCGGGGGCTGCTGCACCCAGTGGCTGATCAGCCCGGTCAGGAAGCAGACGACGAACCCGCTGCCGAGCCAGACGCCCACCCGGGACGCCCGCCGCTCGGTGTGCAGCGGGCTGGGGAAGGAGCCTTCGCGGAACGGCCCGCGGCGCAGCGCGTCGGGCGGGTCGGGCAGGCGGGCGCCGAGGACGCGGTCCAGCGGTCGGGTCACGGACGTCCTCTCGGGGGGAGTGGTGCACAGGGTCATCGGCAGTCCGGACCCGGTGCTGGAGTCCGCCCGGGGTTCGTGCCGAGACCGCCCGCCGGACGGGTCAGTCCTGGGGGAGCGCGGCGGCCACCTCGGCGACGACCCGGCGCATCCGGCTCCCCTCCGGGCACAGCTCGGCGACGGCCAGTGCGTCCGGGAAGTGGTCCACGTCGGTGAGCACGGGCAGGTCCAGCACCCGCAGCCCGGCGGACTCGAGCGCTGCCCGGGTGTTGACCGCGGTGTCCTCCCGGGACATCGGGACGTCGGGCAGCACCGCGGCGGCGTCGGGGGAGTGCACGCCCAGGGCCCACCACCCGCCGTCCGGCGCGATGCCCAGCGCGGCGGTCCCGGGGCCGGCGTCGACGAGCGCGTCCAGGCACGACGTCAGCAGCTCGGGGCTGATCTGCGGGGTGTCCATGCCGACCAGCAGCGTGGGGACGGCGCCGTCCGGGCCGGCCATGGCACCGGCGAACGCCGCGGCCAGCCGGGTGCCCAGGTCACCCTCGACCTGGGGGACGACGACGCAGCCGCTGAGGTCCAGTCCGCCCGGTGCACCGTCGAGGGCGACGACGCGGCGGTCGACCGGGGTGGCCCGGACGACGTCGAGGGTGTCCCCGACCGCGGCCTCGGCGATGGTGCTGGCCTGCAGTGGGGTGCACGGCGGGGTCAGCCGGGTCTTGCTCCTCCCGGGGACCGGGGCCTTGGTGATGACCAGCAGCTGCCTCACCGGTTCAGCACCCCGCTCATGTCCTTGATCGTCTTGACGGTGCCGAGCAGGGTGCCGGTGACCTTGGACTTCGTGCCCTCGGCGCGGGGGTGGTAGTCGACGTCGACCTCCAGGACGCGCCAGTCGGCGTCCGAGGCCCGCGTGACCATCTCCAGCGGGTAGCCGAAGCGCCGGTCGGTGATGCCCAGGGCGAGCAGGTCGGTGCGGCGGGCCGCGCGCATCGGGCCCAGGTCGTGCAGCCGCAGGCCGGTCCGGCGGCGCATCATGACGCTGAGGGCGGTGTTGGCGACCCGGGCGTGCACCGGCCAGGCGCCGCGCGAGCTGGGTCGGCGCCGGCCGAGCACCAGGTCGGCGTCGCCGGCCAGCACCGGGTCCGCGACGAGGGGCAGCTGGGCGGGGTCCATCGAGGCGTCGGCGTCGCAGAAGCAGACGACGTCGTCGGTGGCGGCCTCCAGCCCGGCGTGCGCGGCCGCGCCGAAGCCGCGCTGGGGGACGTGCACGACGGTCGCGCCGTGGTCGGCGGCGATCTGCGCGGAGCCGTCGGTCGAGCCGTTGTCGGCGACGATGGCCCGGTAGCCCTCGGGGAGGCGGGTGAGGACCCAGGGGAGCGCCCCGGCCTCGTCCAGGCAGGGGAAGACGACGTCAGGCACCCGTGGACGGTAACCGCGCCCGACCGGCCGCGCTCGTCCTCGGCACCTACGCTCCGACTCGATGAGCAGCGCCCCGCCGACCTCCCCGCTCCGACGCTGGCTCCCGGTGGCCGCCGTGCTCGCCGCCGCCGGCTTCGTCTGGCTGATGGCCACGATCGGCCGCCGGCTGGCCGAGGGCGGCACCGTGCTGCACCTGCTCGGCGGCTACGTGCTGCGCGGCGGGTGGGACGTCGTCCTCACGCCCCGGGTGCTGCTGCCGGCCGCGGTGGCACTGGCCGGGGTGCTGTGGGGCCCGGCGCTGGCGGCCCGGGTGCGGTTCGGGGCGCTGCTGGCCGGGTCCGCGGTCGCCTCGGGCGGGTGGGCCGTGGCGCTGGCGCTGTCCAGCGGCTGGCACCGGCTGCCCGAGCCACTGGCAGTGCGCTACGAGTACCCCCACGACGTCCCCCGCGTCGGGTCCATCGGGGAGTTCCTGTCCACGTTCACCGCCTCGGTGCCCGCCGACTCGGCCGATCCGTGGACGACGCACGTCGCCGGTCACCCGCCGGGTGCGCTGCTGTCCTTCGTGTTGCTGGACCGGCTCGGGCTGGACGGCCTGGGCTGGGACGCGGCGTTGTGCATCGTCGGCGGGGCGCTCGCCGTCCCTGCGGTGCTGCTGACCGTGCGTGCGGTCGCCGACGAGGCGCGCGCCCGGGTGGTCGCGCCCTTCCTGGTGCTGGCGCCGATCGCGTTGTGGGTGGCCACCAGCGCCGACTCGCTGTTCGCCGGGGTGGCCGCATGGGGAGTCGCCGGACTGGCGACGGCGGCCACCGCGGGCCCGGGGTGGCGTCGTGACGTCCGGGCGCTGGTCGGTGGACTGCTACTGGGTCTCGCCCTCTTCCTGAGCTTCGGACTCACCGCCCTGGGCCTGGTCGCGCTCGTCGTGGTGCTGGTGCACCGGTGTGAGCTGGGCTGGGGCGGCGTCGTGCGGGTCCTGGGGGTGGGCACCGCCGGGGTGGTCCTGGTCGTCGTCGCCTATGCGGTGGGCGGCTACTGGTGGCTGGACGGCTTCCACGCCGCCGGTGACCGGGTCCGTTCCGGCCCCTCCTACGCCAACCGGCCGCTGGGGTTCTTCCTGTTCGCCAACCTGGCCGCCGCCGCCCTCGCCCTGGGCCCGGCCGCGATCGCCGGGCTGGCCTCGCTGCGCCGGCACCGGCTCGCGTTGCTCCCGCTCGCGGCGCTGGTCGGCATCCTGGCCAGCGACGCCACCGGTCTGGTCCGCGGGGAGACCGAGCGCATCTGGCTGCCGTTCTACGTCTGGGTGCTCACCGCGACGGCGTTCCTCCCGGCCCGCCGGCGCCGGCTGTGGCTCGCGCTGGGCGCGGTCCTGGCGATCGGCATCGAGGTGACCGTCCGCACCGAGTGGTGACCGCCGCGGTTGGCAGGGAACCTGCGGACGTCGGCAGCCTCGGCTGCGGTCGGCGGCCCCGCGGCGGGCCATGATGTCGCGGTGAGTCGTCGGGGCTGGGCGCTGTTCGTCACCATGTCGGTCGTCTGGGGCGTGCCGTACCTGCTGATCAAGGTGGCCGTGGGGGAGCTGGACCCGGTCGTCGTCGTGTTCGGCCGGTGCGTGCTCGGCGCGGCGATCCTGCTGCCCTGGGTGGTCGCCCGCGGCCACCTGCGTGGGATCGCCCGCCACTGGAAGCCGCTGCTGGCCTTCACCGTGCTGGAGATGACCGGGCCCTGGCTGCTGCTCTCCATCGCCGAGCAGTCGCTGTCCTCCTCCCTCACCGGGCTGCTGGTCGCCACGGTGCCGTTCGTGGCCGCGCTGGCCGCCCGGCTGCTGGGGGAGGAGGAGCGGCTGTCGCCGGTGCGGATCGGCGGCATGGTGCTCGGGGTGCTCGGCATCGCGGCGCTGCTCGGGCTGGACGTCGCCGGCGCGCAGCTGCTGGCCATCGGCGCCGTCGTCCTCACCGTGATCGGTTACGGTACGGCGCCGTTGATCATCAGCCGGCAGCTGTCCCAGGTGAACGGGGTGGCGGCCAGCGCGGTGGCCCTGTCGATCACCACCGTCGTCTACGCGCCCTTCGCGCTGCCCCGGCTGGACCAGGTCCGCGACGCCTCGGCCGACGCCTTGCTGGCGGTTGCCGGCCTCGGGGTCGTGTGCACCGCGCTGGCCCTCGCGCTGTTCTTCCAGCTGATCCGTGAGGTCGGCCCACAGCGTGCGCTGGTCATCACGTTCGTCAACCCGGCGGTGGCCGTGCTGCTCGGGGTGTTGCTGCTGGGCGAGCCGTTCACCCTCGGCATCGCCGTCGGGCTGCCGCTGGTGCTCGTCGGCTGCGTGCTGGCGACCCGCCGCACCCGCACCGCAGACCCCGAGCCGCTGGCCGCACCCGTCGCCTGAGGCCCATCGCCCGAGGGCGTCCGTCGCAGGCCGGTCAGGCTGCGTCCGCGGTCGACGCTGGGGACCGCTCGGCCCGGCGCTGCCGGCGGAGGACGGCACGGTGGTCCAGGACGACACCGATGGCGTGCCGCAGGTCCAGGCGCTCCCCGTTGGCGCGCCAGGACGAGGGCAGGTCGACCGGCGGCCCCGGGTCCTCTCCCGCCGGTGTCAGCTGGGTCCACACGGCCGTCCCCTCCGTGGTGCGGACGACCAGCTGCCCGTCGTCCCGGTGCAGCAGCAGGTCGAGGTCGTGGACCAGCCCGTGGCACCGGTCGCAGAGCAGGACCAGGTTGTCGACGTCCGTGCGGCCGCCGGCCAGCCAGGACACCAGGTGGTGGGCGTGCAGTCGTTCGGGCCGGGTCTCGGTGCACCCGGGACGCACGCACCCGCCGTCGCGGACCAGCAGCGCGCGGCGTTGTGCTGCGCTGGCGTACCTGCGGCTGCGGCCCGCCGCCAGGACCTGGCCGTGGTCGACGAGCACCGTGGTGACGGCGGCGTCGCACGCCAGCCGGCGGGCCTGCGCCGGGCTGAGCGAGGCCACCCCGTCCAGGACCGCCTGTCCGGCCGCGGTGTCGTCGGCGAGCACGGCGGCGTCGACCCGGACGAGCAGCTCCCGGCGCGCCGGGTCGGTGGGCTGGCGGTCCGCCGCCACCGCGCCCGCTCGCACGAGGTCCAGCAGTGCCGCCGTGCGGGCGACGGTGACCCGGGCGCGGCGGAGTGCGGCGGCCTCGCGGCGACCCGGGGCGCCACCGTCGACCAGGTCCTGCCCGGCCGACCACTCGGCCCAGCGGAGCGGGACGACCCGGTCGCCGCCGCCCTCCGCTCGGCGGGCGGACCGATCCCGGCGGGTCAGCACCTCGGCCCGGTGCTCGACGGCCGCGATGACCTCGGCGGCGTCCTCCGCGGCCAGGCGCAGCCGGACGGTGACGCTGCCGTCGCCCTCGTCGGTCCAGTCCAGCCGCTGCTCCCACCGCGCCGGGGTGCGGTCGGGATCGGCACCGTCGGGCCACCACGAGGTCCACACCGCCGCGGCTGCGGCCCGGCCTGCCTCGGCGCCCTCGTCGTCGGTGCCGCCGGCCCTGACCGTGGCAGCCCGGGCGAGGGAGCGGGCGTCCTCGGCCTGGGCGCGGGCGGCCTCGGTCGCGGCGGTGTCGGCGCGCCGCCAGCCGGCGACCACGCGGTCGAGCTGGGCGGCCGTGCAGTTCCTC
This sequence comes from Modestobacter sp. Leaf380, assembly GCF_001424485.1. Taxonomy (GTDB): domain Bacteria; phylum Actinomycetota; class Actinomycetes; order Mycobacteriales; family Geodermatophilaceae; genus Klenkia. The sequence continues at coordinate 116,453 of NZ_LMQC01000012.1, read as the reverse complement.
GCCAGCTCCAGCAACGCCGGCTCGCTGTCGGCGTCGGCCACCCGGGCGATGGCCCGGGCCTTCGCGTAGGAGATCCGTCCGGCGCCCAGGTCGGCCGTGACCCGGGGCAGACCGGGCAGTGCGCGGGCCAGCCGGACGTGGTCCCGCGCCGTGCCGGGGGCGATGCCGCACTGCCAGGACAGCCAGTGCGCGCACGAGGTGACGCCGGGGACGGCCCACCCCTCCCTGCGGTCGAACTCCGCGACCAGCAGCAGCCAAGCCGCCGTGGACGCCGAGATGGCCACGGCACCGGCACACAGGCGACCGGCCAGCTCGGGCAGCGCGAGGGCACCGTCCGGCGGGTCGTCGGTGGCGCAGTTCATCGCGTCCACCACGGGCTGCTCCGACATCGGCACGACCGACCACCTCTCATCGTTCGAACACGTGTTCGAACACCTGGGAGGAGCGTGGCACGAGGGTCCGACAGGACCCGGGGGCGTTTCCGCGGAAACGCCCCCGGGGCGGATCAGGGCTGCTGGGGGGCGGCCCGCAGCGGGGCGGTGGCGAACTCGCGCATGCCGTCCTCGAACGCCACGGCGGCCGAGTACCCCAGCTCCTCCTCGGCGCGGGACGGGCTGGCGACGACGTGCCGGACGTCGCCGATGCGGTACTGCCCCGTGACCTCGGCATCGGGACCGCCGAAGGCCTCGGCCAGGGCCTGCGCCATGTCCCCGACGGTGTGCGGCACGCCGCTGGCGACGTTGTAGACCCGCAGAGTCGACTCGGCCGGAGGGTGCTCCCAGGCGCGGAGGTTGGCCTGGGCGACATCGGTGACGTGCACGAAGTCGCGCATCTGGCCGCCGTCCTCGTACACCTGCGGCGGCTTCCCCGACTCCAGGGAGGACCGGAAGATCGAGGCCACGCCCGCGTAGAAGGTGTCCCGGGGCATGTGCGGGCCGTAGACGTTGTGGTACCTCAGCCCGACCGCGGTGCCACCGGTCGAGCGGGCCCACGCCGAGGACAGGTGCTCCTGGGCCAGCTTCGTGGCGGCGTAGGTGTTGCGCGGGTCCGGCGCGGTCTCCTCACCGACCCGGCCCCAGGTCAGCTGCCGGCCGCAGTGCGGGCACGGCGGGTCGAAGGTCCCGGCGTCCAGGTCGGCCTTGCGCCGCGGCGCCGCCGGGACGACACCGTGGTCGGGGCACTCGTAGCGGCCCTCTCCGTAGACGACCATCGAGCTGGCGAAGACCAGCTGCCCGACGTCGGCCCGTGCCATGCCGGCCAGCAGCACCGCCGTCCCCAGGTCGTTGATGCCGGCGTAGAGCGGCATGTCCTGGACGTCGATGCCCAGGCCGACCATGGCCGCCTGGTGGTTGACCGCGTCCACGCCGGCCAGCACCCGGTCCACGGTCGCGGCGTCCCGGACGTCGCCGACGACCAGCTCCACGCCGTCCAGGCCGGGCGGGCCGTCGGGGTAGGCGGGGTGCACGGCCGGCAGCAGGGCGTCGAGCACCCGCACCTCGTGCCCGGCCTCGAGGTGGGCGGCGACGATGTGCTGGCCGATGAAGCCGGCGCCGCCGGTCACGAGGATGCGCATGACCGGCGACGCTAGCCTCGGTCGGGTGGAGCTGCAGCGTTGCGCCTGGGCGACCAGCACGCCGGACTACGTGGCCTACCACGATGAGGAGTGGGGTGTCCCGGTCCACGGCGACGACGCCCTCTTCGAGCGGGTGTGCCTGGAGGCCTTCCAGTCCGGGCTGTCCTGGATCACCATCCTGCGCAAGCGGCCGGCCTTCCGGGCCGCCTTCGCCGGGTTCTCCATCGACGCCGTCGCGGACTTCGGTGACGACGACGTCGCCCGGTTGATGGCCGACGCGGGCATCGTGCGCAACCGGGCCAAGATCGAGGCGGCTCTCCGCAACGCCCGCGCGGCCCAGCAGCTCCCCGACGGCCTGTCGGCGCTGCTGTGGTCCTTCGCGCCGTCCGGGCCGCGGCCCGCCCCGGCCACGCTCGCCGACGTGCCGGCGACCACGCCCGAGTCCACGGCGCTGGCCACGGGGCTGAAGCGGGCCGGGTTCGCGTTCGTCGGACCGACCACCGCGTACGCCCTGATGCAGGCCACCGGGATGGTCGACGACCACGTCGCGGACTGTTTCCGGGCCGGCGCCGTACCGCTCGGTTGAGGGTTCATGTTGGTCCCCGGGGCGGCATGCGGGAGAATGGCTGTCAGCTCTGGTTCCACAAGGTCGGACAGCCACACCGCAGCCGTACGGGTCCTGCGGGTGGCCGGTGAAGGAGGCACGCATGGCGGCCATGAAGCCGCGCACGGGTGAAGGTCCCCTCGAGGTCACCAAGGAGGGCCGCGGCCTGGTCATGCGCGTTCCCCTGGAGGGCGGTGGTCGGCTCGTCGTCGAGCTGTCGCCCGACGAGGCAGCGGCGCTCTCCGAGGCGCTCCAGGGCGCGATCAGCTGACCAGCACCGCGACGCCGCCCCCGGGCAGCGCAGCGGGAGGACAGACGGCCCCGGCCGCCGGCACCACGCCGGCGACCGGGGCCGCTGCTCGTCCCAGGGTCCGGCTGGCCGCGACCCTGCCGGCGCTGGGACCCGCCGACGTGCTCGCCGTCCCGGTGGGCGCGCGCGGCGCGTTGCCGTCCTGGCTGGCCGAGGCCGCCGACCCCGTCGTCGACCCGGACTGGGTCGCCGGTGCGCTGGCCGACACCGGCAACGGCGGTCGGCCCGGTGGCATCACCAACCTGCCCGTGCCCGGGCGGCACCCACGGTCCCTCGTCGCGGTCGGGGTGGGGGACGGCACGCCCGCCGACCTGCGCTCCTACGTGTCGATCGCGGTGCGCCGGGCGCAGACCCTCGCCGAGCACGGCGCCACCCGCCTGGTGCTGCCGCTGCCCGAGGGCGCGGTCGCCGAGGACGTCCGGGTCGTCACCGAGGCCGTGCTGCTGGCCGGCCACCGGTTCCGGCTGACGAGCACCCCGCACCCGCCCCGGCTGGCCGACGTCCTGCTGGTCGCCCCGCCCGCGGCGGCGGCCGAGGTCGACGCCCTGCAGCGCGGCCTGGCGACGGCGGCCGCGGTCTGCTGGGCCCGCGACCTGGTCGCCACCCCCGGCGACACGGCGGACCCGGCCTGGATCGCCGACCGGGCCCGGGAACGCCTGGCCGAGCACCCCCGGGTGACGACGACGGTGCTGGGCCCGCGCCAGCTGCGCTCGGCCGGCTTCGGCGGCCTGCTCGCCGTCGGCGGGGGCTCGGACAGCGCGCCCCGGCTGGTCGTGGCCACGCACCGCCCGGACGACGCGACCGGGAGGCACGTCGTGCTCGTGGGCAAGGGCATCACCTTCGACACCGGGGGCGTCTCGGTGAAGAAGAACGCCGGCATGCGGGAGATGAAGACCGACATGGCCGGTGGCGCCGCGGTCCTCGCGGTCGTGGACGCCGTCGCCCGGCTCGGGCTGCCGGTGCACGTCAGCGCCGTCGTCCCACTGGCGGAGAACCACCTGTCCGGCTCGGCCTACCGACCGGGGGACGTGCTGACCCACGTCGGCGGGCGCACCACCGAGGTCCGCAACACCGACGCCGAGGGCCGGTTGGTCCTCGCCGACGCGCTCGCGCACGCCCGGCTGGCGCTGGCCGCCGACGTGCTGGTCGACGTCGCCACCCTGACCGGGGCCGCCCGGACGGCGCTCGGCGCGCGCACGGGTGCGCTCTGGGCCACCGACGACGTCCTCGCCGACGGGCTGCTCGCCGCCGGCGGACGCACCGGGGAGAGCTGGTGGCGGATGCCGCTGGGGGAGGACCACGTCGGGCACCTGCGGGCCCAGCTGGACAGCCCGGTCGCCGACGCGAACAACGCACCCGGTGACCCGGGCGCGACCACGGCGGCGCTGTTCCTGCAGCCCTTCGCCGGTGACCTGCCCTGGGCGCACCTGGACATCGCCGGCCCGGCGCGCTCGGCCGGTGACGTGGGCGAGTGGGTCAGGGGCGGGACTGGGTTCGCCGTCCGGACGCTGGTGCGGTGGTTGGAAGCCGGGGGTTGCTGACCGTGCGCAGCGGGCACGACCCCGGCAGAGCCGCGCCGCCGGACGCGACCGTGAGGGAGGAGAGACCCGTGGCTGGCATCGGAGACGAGGCCAAGGACTTCCTGGACAGCGACAAGGGCGAGAAGGCCAGCGACAGCGCGCTGGACAAGGGGTCCGACATGGCCGAGGGCAAGGCCGGCGGGCACGCCGACCAGGTCGCCAAGGGCCGCGACCTCGCCGACGGCAAGATCGGCGACGAGGGCCGCTGACCCCCTCCGTGGCCCGGTCGTCGAGACCGGGCCACGGGGCCCCGCCGTCGGGCAGGATGCGCGGGGTGAGCGAGCCCCAGCAGCACGGAGTCGTCTTCCCCACCGGCACGGACGGACGCCGGAGCACCGCGTCCCTCGGCCGGGCCGTCGTCGCCGACGCGCTGCGGCCGGTGGACCCGACCGGCGCGCGGGCCGCGGAGGCCGAGACGAACTGGCGCGGGGGCTACCTGCCGCACGTCCGACGGACGACGGAGGCAGGGCTCGCTTCCCGCGAGGCGGCGGTGGCGATCGCGACGTCGGGCCTGGACTCGCTGCACCAGCGCATGCGGGTGGTCGTGGACGGGTCGGAGGAGCCGCTCTCGACCCTGGCGTCGGCGCCGGCCGCCCGCGCGCTGTCCACCGAGACCGTCCGTGGCGGTGCCGAGCCCGAGCGCGAGCTGACCCTGCCGTGGCGGGGTCGTCGACTGGCCGGAGTCGAGCTGTCCGACCGGCTGGACGCCTGGGTCGCCGGCGGGGTGGTCGAGCCCAGCTGCGCCGACGCCGTCCGCGCCGTCGCCGCGCACCCGGAGTGGCTGGCCCTGCCCGGCCGGACCGTCGCCGTGCTGGGCGCCGGTGCCGAGATGGGCCCGCTCACCGCGCTGCTGCGCTGGGGCGCCACCGTCGCCGCGGTCGACCTGCCCCGCCCGCAGCTGTGGGACCGGGTGCTGGAGACCGCGCACCGCGGCGCCGGCACCCTGCTCGTCCCCACCGGGGACGGCGGCCGGGGCGCGGACCTGATCGGTGAGGTGCCCGCCGTCGCGGACTGGCTGGGCGGTCTGGACGGCGTCCCGGTGCTGGGCGACTACGTCTACGCCGACGGTGCCACCAACGTCCGGGTGTCCACCGCGGTCGACGTGCTCACCCTGCGCCTGCAGGCCCTGCGCCCCGACCTGGCGCTGAGCTTCCTGGCCACCCCGACCGACGTGTTCGTCGTCCCGGGGGAGGCGGTGGCGGCGTCGGTACAGGCCTACGCGGGCCGGTCGCGGTCGGCCAAGCTGGTGGGCCGGCCGCTGCGCACCCTGTCGGCGGGCCGGCTGCTGCAGCGGGCCCACGTGCCCGGCACCGACCCGGGGATCGCGGACATTCTGGTGCCGCAGCAGGGCCCGAACTACGCGCTGGCCAAGCGCCTGCAGCGCTGGCGGGCCACCGTGGCCCGGGCCGCCGGTGCCACGGTGTCGATGAACGTCGCACCGCCTACCCGGACCCGGTCGGTGCTGAAGAACCGGGCACTGGCCGCGGCCTACGCCGGTGCGCACCGGTTCGGCGTCGAGGTCTTCGAGCCGGCGACCTCCAACGTGCTGATGGCCGCGCTGCTCGTGCACGACCTGCACACCGACGGTGGCCCGCGGCACGAGCAGCCCTGGCAGGACGAGGCGTACGCGGCCGCGCACGGCGGGCTGTGGCGGACGCCGTACGCGCCGCGCAGCGCGCTGGGCCTGGCGGCGGTGATCGGCCTGGGCGCGGCCCGCGGCTAGGCCGGACCCACCAGCCCGGCGACGATCTCGGCGGACAGCGTCACCAGCGGCAGCCCGCCGCCGGGGTGGGCGGACCCGCCGACCAGGAACAGCCCGGGCAGCGGGGAGACGTTCGCCGGACGCAGGAACGCCGCCCGCGCGCCGTTGGACGACGTCCCGTAGATCGAGCCGCCGACGCTGCCGGTGGCCCGGGACAGGTCGGCCGGGGTGCGCACCTCGCGCCAGCGCACCCGGTCCCAGACGTCCAGGCCCCGGTCGGCCAGCACACCCAGCACGTGGTCGGCGTAGGAGTCGGCCAGCCCCGGGGCGTCCCAGTCGACGCCGCGGCCGGGCTCGTGCCGGGGGGCGTTGACCAGCACGAACCAGGACTCGCTGTCGGCGTCGGGGCGGGTGGCCGGGTCGTCGGGGGCGCTGACGTAGACGGCCGGGTCGGCCAGCGGTCGCGGCCGGGTGAACAGGCCGTCGAACTCGGCGTCGTAAACGGCGGGGAACAGCACCGTGTGGTGTCCCAGGTCCGGCGTCCGGCCGCGCAACGCCAGCAGCAGCACGAACCCCGACGAGGACGGCGTCGCCCGGGCCAGCGTCGCCCGCGCCTGGCGGACCGGGGCGTGCGCGGGGAGCAGCCGGTCGTAGAGCGCCGTCGCGTCGGCGTTGCTGACCACCACGTCGGCGGCCACCCGCGTGCCGTCGGCCAGCTCGACACCGCTCGCGCGGCCGCCCTCGACCAGCACCCGGCGCACCGGCGTCGAGGTGCGGATCTCCGCGCCCCGCTCGAGCGCCCGGTCGGCGACGGCGAGGGCCAGCCGCCGCAGTCCACCGCGGACGTACCAGGAGCCGAACGCCTGCTCGACCCAGGGCACGGTCGCCAGTGCCGCCGGGGCCCGGCGCGGGTCCGAGCCGGAGTAGGTGGCGTAGCGGTCCAGCAGCACCCGCAGCCGCGGGTCCGTGAGGTACTGCGCCCCCAGGGTGCGCAGCGAGGACCACGGGGCGACGGTGCGGACGTCGGCGGTCGAGCGGGCCAGCCGGGCCAGGGTGCGCGCGCCGTCCAGCGGGGAGCGCAGGAACGGCTGCTCGGTGACCCGCCACAGCTCGGCCGCCCGGTCCAGGAACGCCGACCACTCGGGCCCGAGCTCGGCGCGCACGCCCTCCAGGTCCCCGGGGACGGCGAGCCGGGTGCCGTCGGCGAAGCGGTAGGCCACCGCGGGGTCCAGCCGGACCAGGTCCAGCACGTCCTCCAGCGGGTCGCCGGTGGCGGCGAAGAGGTCGCGGAAGACCTGAGGCAGGGTGACCAGGCTCGGCCCGGTGTCGAAGCCGTGCCCGTCGCGGGCGAACCAGCCGAGCTTGCCGCCCACCTCGGGACCCTGCTCCAGCACGGTCACCCGGTGCCCGCCCGCGGCCAGCCGCGCGGCGGCCGCCAGACCGCCCAGTCCCGCACCGACGACCACCACCGTTGCCACGCGCCCACGGTAGGTGGGTGCGGTGGGTGGGCACGGCGGGGTCGCCTACGCTCCGCCGGTGCCCGAGGACCTGTGGACGCCCGTCGAGCTCGGCTCCGGGACGACGGTGCGGGTGCACCACCGGGAGGCCGGCCGGGGCGGCCGGCCGCTGGTGCTCGTGCACGGGCTGGGCATGTCCGGGCGCTCCATGCGCCCGGCGATGGCACTGCTCGCGCGCAGCCGGCGGGTGCTGGCACCGGACCTGCCCGGCTACGGCCGCACCCGCGGCGCCTCCCGCACGCTGGGCGTCCCCGGCCTGTCCGACGCCCTGGAGCGCTGGCTGGACGCCGTCGGCCTCCCCGAGGTCGACCTGGTCGGGCACTCCCTGGGCGCCCAGGTGGTCGCCGACCTGGCGCGTCGCCGTCCCGAGCGCGTCGCGCGCCTGGTCCTGTGCGGCCCCACCCGGGACCCCAGCGCCCCGACCTGGGTGGGCCAGGCGTGGCGGTTGCTGCTGGACGCTCCCCGGGAGCGGCCGGGCCTGCTGCTGGTGGCGGTCACCGACTACTTGCGCGCCGGGCCCCTCGCCATGGTGTCGGTGCTGCGGCACGCGATCCGCCGGCCCGAGGAGCAGGCGATGGGCGAGGTCGACGTCCCCACGCTGGTGCTGCGCGGGAGCCGCGACCCGGTCGCCGGTCAGCAGTGGTGCGAGGACCTGGCGGCGGTCCTGCCGCAGGGTCGTCTGCAGGTCGTGCCGGGCGGTGCGCACGGGCTGAACTTCTCCAGCCCCGACGAGTTCGCCGACGCCGTGGCAGGGTTCTGCCGGTGAGCTCGCTGCTGGGCCTGGCCTACCGCTTCGAGACCGGTCTGCGCGACGTCGCCTCCGGGATCGCCCGACGTCGTGGCTGGTCCCCGGCGGCCCTGCCGTTCCCCGGCTACGGCAGCGGTGGTCGGGTGCGCGCCCTGGGCCGGGTGGTGCTGGCCCCGGCCGGCACGCACCCCGAGTCCCGGCTGCGGATCCCCGGCTGGCAGCGCTTCCTGACCCTGGAGGCGCCGCGCACCGAGGTCGAGGTCAGCGTCGCCGGCACGACCGTGACGGTCGTCAGCGACGACGACGGCATCGTGGACACCGTCCTGGAGGTGGACCGCCCCCTCGCCGGCCGGCCCGAGGTCGACGTCCGGCTGCGGTCGGGGCACCGCTCGGCGTCCGCGCCGGCCTACCTGGCCTCGCTGGACGCCCACCGCGGCGTGGTCTGCGACATCGACGACACCGTGCTGGTCACCGAGATCGCGCACCCGCTGCGGGCCTTCTACCGGACCTTCCTGCAGCGCTCGGTCAACCGGCGGGCGGTGCCCGGGATGGCCGACCTGCTGCGTGAGCTGACCGCGGGACCGGAGCCGGTGCCGGTGCTCTACCTGTCCAACGGGCCGTGGAACCTGATCGGACCGCTGGCCCGCTTCCTGGAGCGCAACGGCTTCCCGCCGGGCCCGCTGCTGCTCACCGACTGGGGCCTGCAGCCCGACCGGTGGTTCCGCGACGGGCAGGCGCACAAGCGCGGGTCGCTGCTGCGGCTGGCCGAGGACATGCCCGGCGTGGACTGGACGCTGGTCGGTGACACCGGCGAGCACGACCCCGCCCTCTACGAGGAGTTCGCCACCGCCCACCCCGACCGGGTCGCCGAGATCCTGCTGCGCGACGTCACGGTCGGCGGTCCGGTGGTCGACCGGCTGGGGGACATCCCGGTGCTGCGGGCCCCCGACGGGGCCGGGCTCAGCCGCGCACGGGCGACCCTGCACGGCTGAGGACCTCGGCCAGCGCCGCGTCGGACTCGGCGAGGGCGCCCCGGTCGTGGGTGCTGGAGGAGGCCACCAGCTCGGCCGCGCCGGTCCGCTCCAGCAGCTGCGCCAGCTCCTCCGCCACCTGGGAGGGCGTACCGGTGACCGCACGGGACTGCTCGACGTAGCGCCGCTGGGTCGCCGTCATCTCCCCGATGGAGTCCACCGGCTGCAGCGCCGGGAACACCCCCGTCGTCCGGGCCCGGGCCATCGCCCAGGCCTCGGGCAGGGCCAGCTCCGCGGCGGCCGCGGCGGTGTCGGCGACCAGCACGTCGAGGGAGACGCCGACCCACGGCTCGGGCTGTGCGGCGGAGGGCACGAACGCCTGCCGGTAGCGGTCCAGGGCGTCCGGGTCGCGCAGCACCGGCCCCCCGACGACGACCGGCAGCCCGAGTGCCGCTGCGACGTCCAGACCCTGCCCGGTGGCCAGCACGAACAGCGGCACCGGGGACGCCGGCCGCGGGTGCGCGGTGATCTCCGCGGTGCCCTCCAGGTGGTCCCGCAGCTCGGCGACGTCGGCGGCGAAGTCGGTCTCGTGCTGGCGCAACGCCCGGCGGACCGGCGCGGTGAACCCGGGGGAGCGGCCCACCCCCAGGTCCACCCGGCCGGGTGCGACGGCGGCGAGGGTGGCGAACTGCTCGGCGACGACGAGAGGCTGGTGGTGCGGCAGCATCACCCCGGCCGACCCCAGCCGGATGCGCGACGTCACCCCGGCGAGGACGGCGAGCAGCACCGCCGGCGCCGACCCGGCCACCCCGGGGACGCCGTGGTGCTCGGCGACCCAGAACCGGTCGTAGCCCAGCGCCTCGGCGCGCTGGGCCCGCTGCACGGTGTGCCCGATGGCGTCCGCGTCGGTGTGCCCCACCCGGGTGCGGGTGCGGTCCAGCAGGGAGAGTCCGACGTCCATGCCCGGTGCAACAACGCCCGGCGCCGCGGGCGTCCCGTGGTAGGACGGACCGGTGAGCCGCATCAACGACGTCGGTGGCATGGCCGGGTTCCCGCCGATCGTGGAGGAGCCCGACGAGCCGCGCTTCCACGCCGACTGGGAGGCCCACGTCTTCGCGCTCAACGGCGCGCTGATCAAGCGAGGGGTGTACGACCTCGACGAGTTCCGCGACGCCCAGGAGCGGCTGCCGGTCGCGGAGTACCTCGGGTCCTCCTACTACGAGCGCTGGTTCGCCGCGATCACCACGCTGCTGGCGGAGAAGGGCATCGCCACGCCCGCGGAGCTGGAGCCGTGACCCCGTTCGCCACCGGCGACCGGGTCCGTACCCGCAGCGCCGACCCGGCCGGGCACACCCGGCTGCCGCGGTACGCCCGCGGCGCCACCGGCACCGTCGTCCAGGTCGCGGGGTCCCACCCGCTGGCCGACGACCGGGCACGGGGCCTGGTGGTCGACCCGCAGCCGGTCTACCACGTGCGCTTCGCGGCCCGGGACCTGTTCGGGGCGGGCGACCACACGGTCACCGTCGAGTTGTGGCACGACCACCTGGAGGGACCGGCATGAGCGAGGACCACGGCAGTTCGCTGATCTCGGCGCGGGTCCGGCACGTCGAGGCGCTGCTGGAGGCCCGCGGCCTGCTCGCCGACGGCGAGATCGACACCCGCATCGACGAGTTCGCCGCCGGCGGCACCCCGGCCAACGGCGCCCGCGTCGTCGCCCGGGCCTGGGTCGACGCCGGCTTCCGGGAGCGGCTGCTCGCCGACGCCAACGCCGCCCTGCCCGAGGTCGGGCTGTCGATGGCCGGTGGCCTGCAGGAGCAGCGGCTCAAGGTCGTCGCGAACGACGTGGACGAGCACCACGTGCTGGTCTGCACGCTGTGCAGCTGCTACCCGATCGCGCTCCTGGGGCCCTCGCCGAGCTGGTACAAGTCCGAGGCCTACCGATCACGCGTCGTCCGGGACCCCCGGTCGGTGCTCGCCGAGTTCGGGGTCACGCTGCCCGCGGACACCCGCATCTCGGTCTGGGACGCCTCGGCGGAGTCCCGGTACATGGTGCTGCCGCGCCGTCCCGAGGGCACCGCTGCGCTGGAGGAGGCCGCACTGGCCGCACTCGTCACGCGCAAGGGCCTCATCGGGACGGCGCTGCTCTGACTCAGGCCCGGGAGGCCAGCACCCGCTCGTAGACCTCCACGGTCTGCCGGGCGATGGCCGGCCAGCCGAACTCGGCCAGCACCCGCTCGCGCCCGGCCCGGCCCATGGCCGCTGCGCGGTCGGGGTCGGCGAGCAGCTCGGCCATCCGGGCGGCCAGGCCTGCGGCGAACGCGGCCGGGTCGGCCTCGTCGTAGGGCACCAGCAGCCCGGTGCGGCCGTCGTCGACGACCTCGGGGATGCCGCCCACGGCCGAGGCGACGACGGCGGTGCCGCACGCGGCGGCCTCCAGGTTCACGATGCCCAGCGGCTCGTAGACCGAGGGCACCACGAAGACGGTCGCGCCGGTGATCAGCGGGACCAGCTTCTCCTTGGGCAGCATCTCCTCGATCCAGACGACGCCGCTGCGGCGGGCCTGCAGCTCGGCGACGGCGTCGGCGACCTGCTGGCGCTCGGCCGGGGTGTCCGCGGCGCCGGCGCACAGCACCAGGCCGGCCTCGGGCGGCAGCTGCTCGGCGGCGGCCAGCAGGTGCACCAGGCCCTTCTGCCGGGTGATCCGCCCGACGAACAGCGCGTAGGGCCGGTCGGGGTCCACGCCCTGCGCCCGGACGACGTCGGGGTCCTCGATCGGCCGGTAGGCATGCGCGTCCACGCCGTTGCCGACGACGAGCACCGTGCCGGGGTCCAGCTCGGGGTAGGCGTCCAGCACGTCGGTGCGCATGCCGTTGCTGACCGCCACGACGGCGTCGGCGGCCAGGTAGGCGGTGCGCTCGACCCAGCTGGAGAGCCGGTAGCCCCCGCCCAGCTGCTCGGCCTTCCACGGCCGGCGCGGCTCCAGCGAGTGCGCGGTCACCACGTGCGGGATGCCGTGCACGAGGGAGGCCAGCTGGCCGGCGTGGTTGGCGTACCAGGTGTGCGAGTGCACCAGGTCCACCCCGCCCAGCGCCGCGGCGATCTCGACGTCGACGCCGACCGCCTGCAGTGCGCCGTTGGCCGAGGCCAGCCCCGCGGGGACGGCGTACCCGGTGGCGTCGGTGCGCGGCCCGCCGAAGCAGTGCACCTCGATCTCGGGTCCCGCCTCCAGCCCCCGCATCGCGGCGACCAGGTGCTCGACGTGGACGCCGGCACCCCCGTAGACGTCCGGCGGCCACTCTCGGGTGACGACTCCCACGCGCATGGGCCAGACCCTAGAGGGCCGCCCGGCTCCGGGCGGGGGGCGCCACGAAGCGCAGCAGGCCGGCCTCCTCGGCCAGGCGGGCCACGGCCAGCGGGGTGCGGTCGTCGAGGTAGGCGCCCAGCAGCTGCCCGCCGACCGGCAGCCCGCTGCGCATCCCGGGCCCGAGCGGGACGACGGTCGCGGGCAGCCGGCCCAGGCTGGACAGCCGGGACCAGTCCGAGACCGTGTCGATGGGCAGTCGCCGCCCGTCCACGGCGACGTGCTCGGGCGCGGTGAGCTCGGGGGTGTACGACGTCGCCACCCGCGAGGTCGCCGGGCACAGCACCACGTCGACGTCGGCGAAGACCGCGGCCCAGCGGGCCGTCGCGGCGCGCTGGGCCTCCAGGTCGCGCAGCGCGGACCACACCGACTGCCCGTACCGGGCGGCGACGGCGTCCCCGGCCTCGGCCCGGACGGCCATCGCGGCGAGGTCGTCGGCGCTGAACCCGTGCACCACCTCGGCGGCCTGCAGGCGCTGGAAGAGCTCCAGGTCCACAGCGCCGCCGACCGGCGGAGCGGTCAGCTCGGTGACCACCGCGCCGGCGTCCGCGAGCCGGTCGGCGAACCCGCGCACCGCGGCCCGGGTCTCGGCGTCCACCGGGCAGTCCGGGTCGTCGGTCCAGACCGCCACCCGGGCGTCGGCCAGCCGGGTGACCCGGGCCGGCGGCAGGTGCAGCTGCCAGCCCGCCGCGTCCAGCCCGTCGGCACCGAAGAGCACCTCGCTGACCAGCGCGGTGTCCGCCGCGGACCGGGCGAACGGGCCGATGGCCGACACCAGCGGCTCCAGCAGGCCGCCGGTGGGCCAGGGCATGTTGCCCAGCTTGGACACGGCGCCGTTGCTGGGGCGGTGGCCGAAGAGCCCGCACCAGGAGGCCGGCACCCGCAGCGACCCGGCCAGGTCGCTGCCCAGGTCGGTGACGGCCAGCCCGGCGGCGACCGCGGCACTCGCGCCCCCGCTGGACCCACCGCTGGAGCGGGTCGGGTCCCACGGGTTCACCGTCGCGCCGAAGAGCCCGTTGGCGCTGTGCATGCTGGCCAGCCACTCGGGCACGTTGGTCTTGCCCAGCACCACGCAGCCCTCGGCGCGCAGCCGGCGCACGGTGGGGGCGTCGACGTCTGCCACCCGGCGGTCCACCGCACGGCCGTGCGAGCTGGGCAGCCCGGCGGCGTCGACGGAGTCCTTGACGGTGACCGGCAGCCCGGCCAGTCGGCCCAGCGGGCGGCCCGCGGCGCGGTCGGCGTCGACCCGGGCGGCGGCGGCCAGCGCGCCCTCGGGGTCGACCACCACGACCGCGTTCAGCGCCGCGCCGGGTCCCGCGATCGCGTCCAGGTGCGCCCGGGTCAGCTCGACCGCGGACACCTCGCCGGTGGCCATCGCGGCCAGCATCGCCGTGCCGGTGGCGGTCGTGTCCATGGCGGCATCGTGCGGGGGGCACGTCACCGGTGTGGTTCGGGCAGGTGAACGCGCTGTGGACGGAGGCAACGTCGCCGTCACCTCCGGTCGGTACACCTGCGGCCATGACGCGACCCCGCACCCGCCGCTGGGACCGGATGACCGGACCCGAGATCGGCGCCGTCGACACCGCCGGCGCCCTGGCCGTCGTCCCGATCGGGGCGGTGGAGCAGCACGGCCCGCACCTGCCGCTGGTCACCGACTCGCTGGTCGCCGAGGCCGTCGCCACCCGTGCGGTGGCAGCGCTGCCCGACGACGTCGAGGCCTACGTCCTGCCCACCCTGACCATCGGCAAGTCCACCGAGCACCTGGGCTGGCCGGGCACGCTGTCCTTCAGCACCGAGACCCTGCTCGCGGTCTGCCGGGACGTCGGCCGGTCGGTGGCGGCCAGCGGGTTCCGCCGGCTCGTCTTCGTCAACGGCCACGGCGGCAACCCCTCGCTGCTGGACACCGTCTCCCGCGACATCCGGGTCGAGACCGGGCTGATGGTCTTCCCGGTCTCGGTCTTCCGGCTCGGGCTGCCCGAGGGCCTCCCCGTGCCCGACGAGGCGTTCAGCATCCACGGCGGGTACGTGGAGACGTCGGCGATGCTGGCGCTGGCCCCCGACGACGTGCACCTGGACCGCGCCGAGGCCGGCGGTCACGCGGTGCTCGACCTCTACGCCGACACGGTGCACCTCTCGCTGGAGGGCGCCGTCCCGACCGCGTGGGTGTCCGCCGACGTCACCGACAACGGGGTCGTGGGCGACCCGGCCGGGGCGACGGCGGAGGCCGGCGCGGCCATCGTGGACTGCTGGAGCACGCGGCTGACCGAGGCCCTCGTGGAGGTCGCCGCGTTCGAGTTCCCAGGCCGGGTGCGCGCCGGGCGTGTCCGGGCATTAGGTTGATCACATGCGTGGCAGCCCGCGGGTCCTCGGCATCGTCCTCGCCGGTGGAGAGGGCAAACGACTCTCCCCGCTGACCCAGGACCGGGCGAAACCGGCCGTCCCCTTCGGGGGCAACTACCGGCTCGTCGACTTCGTGCTGTCCAACCTCGTCAACGCCGAGATCCGGCAGATCGCCGTCCTCACCCAGTACAAGAGCCACTCGCTGGACCGGCACATCACCACCACGTGGCGGATGAGCAGCCTGCTGGGCAACTACGTGACCCCGGTGCCCGCGCAGCAGCGCCTGGGGCCGCGCTGGTTCACCGGCAGCGCCGACGCGATCTTCCAGTCGCTGAACCTGATCTACGACGCCCGGCCCGAGATCGTCGTCGTCTTCGGCGCCGACCACGTGTACCGGATGGACCCGGCGCAGATGATCGCCCAGCACCTGCAGACCGGGGCCGGCGTCACCGTCGCGGGTCTGCGCGTGCCCCGGCACGAGGCCACCGAGTTCGGCGTCATCGACGCCACGGCCGAGGGCAAGGTCAAGAGCTTCCTGGAGAAGCCGGCCGACCCGCCCGGCCTGCCGGACTCGCCGGAGGAGAGCTTCGCCTCCATGGGCAACTACGTCTTCACCACCGACGCCCTGCTCGAGGCCCTGCGCGCCGACGCCGAGGACGAGTCCTCCGTCCACGACATGGGCGGCTCGATCATGCCGATGCTCGCCGACAAGGGCGAGGCCTGGGTCTACGACTTCTCCACCAACGTCGTCCCCGGCGCCACCGAGCGCGACCACGGCTACTGGCGTGACGTGGGGACGATGGACAGCTACTACGACGCGCACATGGACCTGCGCTCGGTCACCCCGGTCTTCAACCTCTACAACGACCGCTGGCCGATCTACACGCTGCCCCCGCAGCTCCCGCCGGCCAAGTTCGTGCTGGGTGGGCGCGCCGAGGACTCCATGGTCAGCGCCGGGGTCATCGTCGGCGGTGGCTCGGTGCGCGGGTCGGTGCTCAGCCCCGGCGTGCGCGTGGACCGGGCCAGCAGCGTCGAGGACAGCGTGCTGATGGACGGCGTGCACATCGGCGAGGGCGCCGTCGTGCGGCGGGCGATCCTGGACAAGAACGTCGTCGTGCCCCCGTTCGCCCGGATCGGCGTGGACCTGGACGCCGACCGCGAGCGTTACCACGTCAGCGCCGGCGGGGTCACCGTCCTGGGCAAGGGCGCCCGCGCCATCCTGGAGTGACCGCCCCGCTGGTCGTCACGCTGCTGCTGGCCGACGAGGCCCAGCAGCGCTTCGACGACCTGCGGGCGCGGCACTTCCCGGCCGACCGGAACCACCTCGCCGCGCACGTCACGCTGTTCCACGCCGTGCCCGGGGAGCACGTGGGCCGGGTCCGGGACGACCTGCGGACGGCGGCCGACCGACCGGCCTTCGACGTCGAGGTCACCGGACTGCGGCTGCTGGGCCGGGGGGTCGCCTACGACCTGCGGGCGCCCGAGCTGAGTGCGCTGCGGGCCGACCTCGCCGCCTCGTGGGCGCCGTGGCTGACCCGGCAGGACTCGTCGTGGAGACACGCGCACGTCACGGTGCAGAACAAGGTCGAGCCCGCGGTGGCGCGGGCGCTGCACGAGGACCTGGCCGCCGGGTTCGCACCCGAGCGGGTGCCGGCGACAGGGCTCGGCCTCTGGCGCTACCTCGGCGGGCCGTGGGAGCCGGTGGCGGAGTTCCCCTACGGGGACTAGCTGCGCTTGGTCGCCACGAGCAGGCCGGCCCCGACCGGGACGACCGCGCAGACCAGGGCCTCGTCGTCCTTGACCGCCCGCACCATCTCCCGCCAGGCCACCGTCTGCGGGTCGCGCTGCTTGCGGTCGGCGACACCGGAGTCGGTGATGCCGTGCAGCACCAGCGAGCCACCCGGTCGGACCAGACCCAGGAGGGCGGCCAGCTGGGCGGAGTACTCCGCCGGCGGGCCGGCGCAGGTGACCAGGTCGTAGGCCTCCGTGGAGAGCCGGGGGAGCACCTCGCCCACCGTGCCGAAGATGAGCCGGGTGCGGCCGCTGGGCACCCCGGCGTCGGCGAACGTGCGCCGGGCGGCGCGCAGCTCGGTGGGGTCGGCGTCCAGTGCCGTCAGCACGCCGTCGGCCTTCATGCCCTGCAGCAGCCACAGCCCGGCGACACCGCCACCGCCGCCGATGGTCACCACCGACCGGGCGCCCACCCCGGCGGCGAGCACGGCCAGGGTGGCGCCCACGGCCGGCTCGACGGGGGCCACGGTGCCCAGTGCACCGACGGCCGCGGCGGCCCGGTGCCGGGCGGCGGCCAACGCCGGGGACTCCGCGGCGAAGGTGGCCGCGTAGGCCGCGGCGTCGGTCGGTGAGCCCCCCACGGGTGGCGGTCCGGCGGCGCTGGTCACCCGGCGAGGGTAGTGGCCCGGGCGGGGCCCGCGCCCCACGGTGGGTCCGGGACGTGTCGCGGGGCCTCCCTGTGGGGTGCCTGTGACCAGCCGTGACGGGGGAACACGGGGGCGCACCCCGACCGTTGTGACGGGTGTGCGGTTGAAGCGTGCCTCCTCCGGGTCGGGTCCCACCCCTGCGTCCAGCGTCGGGGAGGTCGGCTCGGGTGCTGTCTGCGATCCTGGAGCCGTGACCGAGCCCGCCACCGCCACCGACGTCTGGGTGGCCCCCACCTGGGAGCAGGTCGTCCGCGACCACTCCGCGCGGGTGTACCGGCTGGCCTACCGCCTCTCGGGCAACCCGCAGGACGCCGAGGACCTCACCCAGGAGACCTTCGTCCGGGTGTTCCGCTCGCTGGCGGACTTCTCCCCGGGCACCTTCGAGGGCTGGCTGCACCGGATCACCACGAACCTCTTCCTGGACATGGTCCGCCGCCGCCAGCGCATCCGCTTCGACGCGCTGCCCGAGGACACCGAGCGGCTGCCCGGCACCGCGCCCTCGCCCGAGCAGGTCTACGCCGACACCCACCTGGACCCGCAGGTGCAGGCCGCCCTGGACGCGCTGTCCCCGGAGTTCCGGGTCGCGGTCGTGCTGTGCGACATCGAGGGCCTCACCTACGAGGAGATCTCGGCCACGCTGGGCATCAAGCTGGGCACCGTGCGCAGCCGGATCCACCGCGGCCGGGTGCAGCTGCGCGAGGCGCTGGCCCACCTCGCGCCGCAGCGCCGGCCGGTCGCGGAGGGCGTGGCGTGAACGTCCCGGAGACCCACCTCGCGCAGGAGGCCATCGCCGCACTGGTCGACGGTGAGCTCTCCGGTGGTGCCGCCGGCCGCGCCGCCCGTCACCTGACCGGCTGTCTGCAGTGCCGGCTGGCCGTCCAGGCCCAGCGGGAGGCCAAGGACGCCCTGCACGGCAGCCACGACAGCCAGGACGTCGCCGTGCCCGGCGACCTGCTCTCCCGGCTGCGCGCGATCCCGTTCACCGCCGACGTGTCCGCCACCGGTCCCTTCGGCGGGGGCACGCTGCTCGCCTCGGCGCTGACCGCGCCGGAGACGCCCGAGCGCCCCGGCCAGGCCCGCTGGCTGCGTCGCGGGGTGGCCGCCGGCCTCACTGGGCTGGGCCTGGGCGTCGTCGCCCTGGCCGTCAGCCTGCCCGCCCCGGACAGCACCCCCGTCGCCCGCACCGGCCCGGACAGCGGCTCGGTCACCAGCACCACCGGTGACCGCACCGAGCTGGTGCCGCCCGTCGTCCGGACGGTCACCGTGGGCACCACCACCGAGCTCACCGGCGGGACCCCCTGACCGACACCCCCGACCGGCCCGGCGACGACGGCGGCTTCGGCCGTCCCGCGGGAGCCGACGGCTCCTTCGACCGTCCTGCCGCGGCCCCGGCCCCGGCCCCGCCGGCACCGCCCGCCTCGTCGGACCAGCAGGCCGCCTTCGGCCGCCCCCCGACCGTGAGCGGCTCCTTCGCCGCCGACCGGCCCGCGGGTCCGCGCCCGGCCCCCCCGCCGCCCCTGCCTCCCGAGGCCGTGCTGCGCGCCTTCGCCCCCCGGGACGGGCAGAGCGGGCTGGGGGAGCCCCCGTCCGGGCGGCCCGGTGCGCGCCGCACCGCCTCCGGACCGTGGTGGAAGTCCGACGCCGCCGCCGACCCGTGGCGCGACCCCCGCTCGGCCACCCACCTGGGCCCCCCGGCGCAGTACGCGGCCGACGACGAGCAGGAGGGCCCGGTCCTCCGCGACGCGCGCGGCCGCCGACGGCTGCGGCTGGGCGACGTCCCGGCCCGCCTGGGTGCCCTGGCCCTGATGGCGCTGGTCTTCGTCGCCGCCCTCGGCGGCACGCTGGGCTGGTTCCTGGGCCGCACCGCCGACGAGGAGCCGCTGCTGGCCCCGGGCACGCAGCTGTCCGAGGTCTCCCCGGGGATCAGCCGGGAGCCTGGCTCGGTCGCCGAGATCGCCGCCGCGGTGACCCCCGCGGTGGTGTCGATCGAGGTCCGGGTGGGCGAGTCGGGGGCCACCGGTTCCGGCGTCGTCGTCGACGCCGAGCAGGGCTACATCGTCACCAACAACCACGTCGTGTCCGGTGCCGACGGGGTGGACGGCGCCGAGATCCGCGCGGTCTTCAGCGACGGCAGCGGCTCGGCCGCCGAGATCGTCGGCCGGGACCCGGCCAGCGACATCGCCGTCATCAAGGTGGAGAAGCCGGGCCTGGTCGCGGCCTCGCTGGGCTCGGCGGGGGAGGTCGTCGTCGGCGACCCGGTGGTGGCCATCGGCTCCCCGCTGGGTCTGTCCGGCACGGTCACCACCGGCATCGTCAGCGCCCTGGACCGGCCCGTGCGGCTGTCCGGGGAGGGCACCGACACCAACGCCGTCATCAGCGCGGTGCAGACCGACGCCCCCATCAACCCGGGCAACTCCGGCGGTGCGCTCGTCGACGGCACCGGGGCGGTGATCGGCATCAACACCGCCATCGCCTCCCTCGGTGGCAACGGCACCACCGGGGGCTCCATCGGGCTGGGCTTCGCCATCCCCATCGACACCGTGCGGGGCATCGCCGAGCAGCTGATCGCCACCGGCTCGGCCGTGCACGCCTCGCTGGGCGTGCAGGCCCGCTCGGTGTCCGACGGCACCCGGGACGGCGCGCTGGTGGTCAACGTCGAGCCCGGCAGCCCGGCGGCGGAGGCCGGCATCGCCGAGCAGGACGTCCTCATCGCCGTGGACGGCGAGCCGGTGGGCAGCTCGGAGGAGCTGGTGGTCGCCATCGACCGCCGGGCCCCGGGCGACACGGTGACCGTCGAGCTCGTCCGCGCCGGCGCCGGTTCCTCGACCACGGTGCAGGCGACGCTCACCACGGCCTGACCGGGCGCTGGGCGCCGACCCAGGACGGCTGCCTAGGGTGGCCGGGGAACTCGACGGAGGGTGGGGCAGGTGTTCGACTCGATCGGCTGGGGCGAGATCATCGTCCTCGGGCTCGCGGCCCTGTTCATCTTCGGCCCGGAGCGGTTGCCCTCGTTGGCCAAGGACGCCGCCAACGGGCTCAAGCGGGTGCGCGAGGCGGTCACCGGGGTCCGGGGTCAGCTGCACGACAGCCTGGGCGAGGACTTCGACCAGCTCCGCGACCTGGACCTGCGGCAGTACAACCCCAAGACGTTCCTCCGCCAGCAGCTGATGGGTGAGGACGAGAGCCCGGTGAAGCGGGCCTCGGGCACCGGGTCGGCGACGGCTGCGGTGGCCGGCTCGGCCGCCGTGGCCGGTGCCGCTGCCGCTCGGCCCACCGGTCCGCGGGACCGGACGCAGCCCGCGCCCTACGACACCGACGCCACCTGACCCCGACCGCAGACACGACCGAGGCCCGGCCCCCAGTGGGGGCCGGGCCTCGGTCGTGTCGGGTCAGCGACGGACGGGGGTGAGCCCCAGCGACATCCCGGACAGGCCGCGCGAGCGCACCGCGAGCCCCTCGGCGATCTTCTCCAGCGCCTGCGCGGCCGGGGCGTCGGGCTGGGCCAGCACGATGGGCGCACCGGCGTCGCCGGCCTCGCGCAGCCGGGTGTCCAGCGGGATCTGGCCCAGCAGCGGGACGCGCGCACCCAGGGTCTTGGTCAGCGCGTCCGACACGGCCTGGCCACCGCCGGAGCCGAAGAGCTCCATCCGGGAGCCGTCGGGCAGCTCCAGCCACGACATGTTCTCCACGACCCCGACCACCTGCTGGTGGGTCTGCGTCGCGATGGCACCGGCGCGCTCGGCGACCTCGGCGGCGGCCTGCTGCGGCGTCGTCACCACCAGGATCTCGGCGTTGGGGACCAGCTGGGCCACCGAGATGGCGACGTCGCCGGTGCCCGGGGGGAGGTCCATGAGCAGGACGTCCAGGTCGCCCCACCACACGTCGGCGAGGAACTGCTGCAGCGCGCGGTGCAGCATCGGGCCACGCCACACGACCGGGGTGTTGCCCGGGGTGAACATGCCGATGGAGATGACCTTCACGCCGTAGGACTGCGGCGGCATGATCATCGCGTCGACCTGGGTGGGCTTGTCGTCGACGCCCAGCATGCGGGGGATCGAGTGGCCGTAGATGTCGGCGTCCACGACGCCGACCGACAGCCCGCGGCGGGCCAGCGAGGCGGCCAGGTTCACCGTGACGCTGGACTTGCCGACCCCGCCCTTGCCGGAGGCCACCGCGTAGACGCGGGTCAGCGAGCCGGGCTGGGCGAAGGGGATGACGGCGTCGGGGGCGTCGGTGCCGCGGACGGTCTTGCGCAGCTCGGTGCGCTGCTCGTCGTTCATCACGTCCAGGGCGACCTGGACGCGGGTCACGCCGGCGACGCCGGAGACGGCCTCGGTGACCCGGCTGGTGATCGTCTCGCGCATCGGGCAGCCCGACACGGTGAGGTAGACGTCGACCTCGACCAGGCCGTCGTCGCCGATGCGGACGTCTTTGATCATGCCGAGCTCGGGCAGCGGCCGGTTGATCTCGGGGTCCTGGACCGTGGCCAGGGCGGCGTTCACGGCGTCGAGCGCCGGGGAGCCGGTGAGCGTGTCGGACATGCGGTGGTGGGTCTCCTCGCATCGGGGGGCCCGCGGGCTGCACGGTCGGCCTCCCCGGGAGGGACGGCGACCCGCGCGGCGGACCGCTCTCCACTGTACGACCGCGCGCTCCCTAGGCTGCGGGCTCGTGGCCACCGACGCGACCCGCGGCTCCACCCTGCGGGACGCCGTCGGTCTCGGGGTCGCCGTCGGGCTGTACGGGGTGGCCTTCGGGGCGGCCGCGGTCACCGCCGGGCTGGACCCGTGGCAGGCCTGCGCGCTGAGCCTGCTGATGTTCACCGGTGCCTCGCAGTTCGCCCTGGTCGGCGTCATCGGGGCCGGCGGCGGGGCGCTGGCCGCTGTCGGCAGCGCGCTGCTGCTGGGCACCCGCAACACCGTCTACGGCGTGCGGCTGCTGCCGCTGCTGCGGCCACGGGGTGCCGTGCGCCGGGCCGCGACAGCGCACTGGGTGATCGACGAGACGACGGCGCTCGCCGTCGCCGCCCCGGACCGGCAGCTGGCGAAGCTGGCGTTCACCGCCGGCGGCGCGACGATCTACCTGGGCTGGAACGTGATGACCCTGGTCGGTGCGCTGGGCGCCGACGGCCTGGGCGGCACCGCGCAGGCCGCGCTGGACGCCGTCGTCCCGGCGGCGTTCCTGGCGTTGCTGTGGCCGCGGTTGCAGCGGGCCTGGGCCGAGCCGGCCGCGCAGCGCCGGGTCGCGCTCGGTGGCGCCGTCGTCGCGCTGGTGCTGACGCCCCTCGTCCCGGCCGGGGTCCAGGTGGTGGCCGCCGTCGTGGCCGTCGTGCTGGCCGGGCACTGGCGGCGGTCCCGGTGAGCGAGCTGTGGGTCGTGGTGCTGGCCGCCTCGCTGGGCTGCTACCTGCTCAAGCTGGCCGGGTTGAGCGTGCCGGCGAGCTGGGTGGAGCACCCCACGGTCCGCCGGGTGGTCGAGTTCGTGCCTGCCGCGCTGCTGGCTGCGCTCGTGGCGGTGCAGGCCGTCGCCGCGGGGGACGGGCTGGTCCTGGACGGCCGGCTGGTGGGGCTGGCCGTGGCGGCGCTGGCGTTGGCGCTGCGGGCGCCGTTCGTCGTGGTCCTGCTGCTGGCCGGTGCGGCGGGTGCCGGGGTGCACCTGCTCAGCTGAGGCCGCTCACCCCACGCGGCCGAGCACGGCGAGGTCGGCCTCGTCGAACGCGGCCACCGGACCGGTCTCGATCAGCTCGGCGAAACCGCCGTCGGAGGCCATCACGGTCAGCGTGTAGAGCCGGTCGGTGGCCGAGGTGTTGACGATGTGGTGCACGGAGCCCGTCGGCAGCACCAGCACGTCCCCGGCGGTCAGGTCCACGACGTGGTCGTCGCTGTGCGCCCGCGCCGTCCCCTGCAGGACGACGAAGGTCTCCGCGGAGTCCTCGTGGGAGTTGTCCGGCTGCGCGCCGCCGGGCTCCCAGATCTCGAACACCGTGGTGGTGGTCGAGCCGTCGGCCGGGCCGGCCAGGACGGCGAGCTTGACGGTGCGGTTGTCGCCGATGAAGTGCGGGGTGACGTCGGCGACGCGGCGCACGACGGGGGCGGGGACGGTCGTGGTCACGGGAGCTGCTCCAGCAGGTCGGGGGCGGTGACGGTGAAGCCGAAGCACTGGCGGACGTTGTAGAGCGTCGCGTCGGTGCAGAAGGACGGCGAGGTGGTGGCGCAGAGGTCCTCGACCAGGACGACGTCGTAGCCGGCGTTCGCGGCGTCCACGAGCGTGGCGTAGACGCACTGGTCGGTGTTGACGCCGGCCAGCAGCAGGGTGTCCACCCGCAGGTTGCGCAGCACCGAGTCCAGCGGGGTGTCCGGGAAGCCGCTCATCCGGTACTTGGACACCCGGACGTCGCCCGGGTGGGGGTCCAGCCCGTCGACGGGCGCGGCGGACCAGGAGCCCTCCTGGAGCACCGGGGAGCCGTTGGGCAGCGCGGTGCCGATGCCGGTCGAGGCGCCGTCGGGGTCGTAGACGTGCCGGACGCCGGGGGGCAGGTTGGCCCGGTCGGGCCGGTTGCCCCAGTTCAGCCAGACGACGGGGACGCCGGCCGCCCGGAGCGCGTCGACGGCCGGGGCCAGGCTCGCCACCAGGGCGCCCACCGCGGAGACGTCGACGCCGATCGAGGCCAGCCAGCCGTCGGGGTGCCCGAAGTCGTTCTGCACGTCGACGACGAGCAGCGCGGTGCGGGACAGGTCCAGCGTCAGCTGCTGGGGGAGTGCCGGGACGGTCACCGGGCGCGGCTCCAGCACCGGCCGGCGGAGGTCGACGGCGGTCGCGGACAGCCCCCACTCGTTGCGCACGGACCCATCCCACCCAGCGCCGGTTTCGCCCCGGTGACGGTCCCGTGACGGCCGCCGACACGTGCTCTGATGTGCGCCGTGCAGCCCACAGACACCGTGACCGCCGAGGTCGCCGAGGCCGTCGCCCGCTACGAGCAGGCCCTGCGCAGCAACGACCTCGACGTCCTGGACGAGCTCTTCCTGGACAGCCCGGCCACCGTGCGGGCCGACGCCACGGGCGTGCTGGTCGGGCACGCCGCCATCAGCGCGTTCCGCCGCGGCCGCGGGGGAGCCCCCGCCCGGGAGGTCGTCGCACTGCACGTCGTCCCGGTGTCCGGCGACGCGGCCACCGCGGTCGCGCAGACCCTGCGCCCCGACGGCACCCGGGGCCTGCAGACCCAGACCTGGGTGCGGACGCCGGCCGGCTGGCGGGTCGCGGCCGCGCACGTCTCCTCCGACGTCCGGTCCACCGTGGCCGGGGCGACCTGGCGGGTGCACGGGACGCCGCTGGTGCGGGGGAGCGGGTCCGGTCCGCTGGCCGGGGTGCGGGTGGCGGTCAAGGACCTCTTCGCGGTCGCCGGGCACGCCACCGGCGGCGGCAACCCGGTGTACCTGGCCGAGCAGGCGCCGCAGCCGGCGCACGCGCCGGTGGTCGCCGCGCTGCTGGCCGCCGGCGCCGACGTGACCGGCATCGCGCAGACCGACGAGTTCGCCTACTCCCTGGCCGGGCGCAACGTGCACTCCGGGAGCCCGGTCAACCCGGTCGCACCCGGCCGGCTCACCGGCGGGTCCTCCAGCGGGCCGGCCGCCGCGGTCGCCGCGGGGCAGGCCGACCTCGGCCTCGGCACCGACACCGCGGGCTCGATCCGGGTGCCGGCCGGCCACACCGGGCTGTTCTCGCTGCGGCCCACGCACGGCGCCGTGGACGACGGCGGGCTGCTGCCGCTGGCGCCGTCCTTCGACACCGTCGGCTTCCTGACCGGCGACGCGCAGCTGCTGGACCGGGTCGCCGCGCTCCTGCTGCCCGACGCGCCCGTCCCGACCCGGGTGCTGCTGGCCACCGACCTGCTGGGGCTGGCCGAGGCCGGGACCGCCGACGTGCTCCGGGCCGCCGCCGCGCGGTGGGACCCCGAGGAGGTCGAGCTGACCACGCCTGCCGAGCGGGAGGAGTGGTTCGCGGGCTTCCGCACCCAGCAGGCCGCCGAGGCCTGGGCGGTGCACGGCGACTGGGTCACCGAGCACCCCGGCGCCCTCGCCGACGACGTCGCGGGCCGGTTCGCCGCCGCCGCGCAGGTCACGCCCGACCAGCACGCCGCGGCCCGGGAGGTCGTCGCCGCGATGCGTGCGGCGCTGCGCGACCGGGTGCCGCCCGGGACCGTCGTGCTGATGCCCGCGGCCAGCGGGCCGGCGCCGTTCGTGGGCGCCGGGGGAGCGTCGGTCGAGTCCTCCCGGGCGGCGACACTGCGGCTCACCTCGCTGGCCAGCGGTGCCGGGCTGCCCGCCGTCGTCGTGCCGGCCGGGCGGGTCGACGGCGCCCCGGTCGGGCTGTGCCTGCTCGGCGGCGCCGGTGCCGACCGGGGCCTCACCGCCCTGGCCGCGTCGTGACCCTGCAGCCCGGCGAGGGCCTGCCCACCGGCGTCACCTACCTGCCGACGACGCCGGAGACCGCGCTGTGGGGCTGGCTGCCCGGCGCCGACGACCGGCCGGTGCTCACCGTGGACAGCGGTGACGTCGTCGTGGTCGACACGGTCAGCCACGAGGGCGTGCTGGAGGACCAGGGCCGCGACCCGCTGGCGTGGTTCGGCGGGCTCGGCGTGGCCGAGGGCGACGTGCTGCGGGACGCCGTCGCTCTCGCCGCGTCGTCCCTGCGCCCGGCCGGTCACGAGGGCGGGCCGCACGTGGTCACCGGTCCGATCGCGGTCCGCGGCACCCGGCCCGGCGACGTCGTCCGGGTGGACGTGCTGGACCTGCAGCTGCGGGCCGGGTACGGCGTGGTGTCCAACCGGCACGGCAAGGGCGCGCTGCCCGGGGAGATGCCGGTGCTGCCCGGCCTGGTGTCCACCTTCGCCACCGTCGACGGCGGCGAGGGCCGGATCCCGGTGCCCGGCCGCGACGGTCGCGGCTTCCGGTTCCCGCTGCGGCCCTTCCTGGGGCTGACCGGCGTCGCCGCCGCGCAGCGGCTGCACTCCACCCCGCCGGGCCGGCACGGCGGCAACCTCGACGTCAGCCTGCTCGGCGCGGGCAGCTCGCTGCACCTGACCGCGCAGGTGCCCGGCGGGAACGTCTACGTGGGCGACCCGCACTACGCCCAGGGCGACGGCGAGGTCGCGCTCACCGCCTTCGAGGCGCCGCTGCGGGCCACCCTGCGGCTGCGCGTCACCCCGGCCGAGCAGGTGCCCGAGGGCTTGCGGGCGGTGCTGCCGTTCGGGGAGACCCCGGACCTGTGGGTGCCGATCGGGCTCGACGAGGACCTCGGCGTCGCGATGCGGGACTGCGTGCGCCGGGCGCTGGGGTTCGTCGAGGCCGGCTTCGACGTCGACCGCGCCACGACGATGGCCTGGATGTCGGCGGCGGTGGACTTCTCGGTCTCCCAGGTCGTCGACGTCGTCAGCGGCGTGCACGCCAGCATCCGCAAGGCCGACCTGCGCGAGCTCCTCGACGAGCGGGTGGCGGCGTACCTGCGACGCTGAGCCGGTGGGTCTGCCCGAGCAGTGGGGTGTCAGCGCGGCCGAGGTGGCCGGGACGTACGGCTGCGACGAGCTGCGCCCGGACGCGCCGCTGCGGTGGCTGCGCGGTGTCGACGTCACCGCGCCGCCCGCGACGGCGTTTCGCTGGCTGTGCCAGCTGCGCGCCGCCCCGTACAGCTACGACCTGGTCGACAACCTGGGCCGGCGCTCCCCGCGGACGCTGAGCCCGGGCCTGGACGAGCTGGCGGTCGGCCAGCGGGTGGCCACGGTGTTCCGGCTGCACGGGTTCGTGCCCGGCCGGGAGCTCACCCTGGTCCTGCCGCCCGGTCCGGCGGCCCGGGCCAGCGGCGACATGGTCGTCAGCTACCTCGCCCTGCCCGGTGACCGGGAGGGCACCAGCCGGCTGCTCGCCGTCCTCCGGGTGCAGGCACTGCCCCGGCCGGTGGCCACCGCGCTGTGCTGGGGCGACCTGGTGATGATGCGGCGGCAGCTGCAGAACCTCGCTGGACTGGCGGCCGGCTGAGCTCAGTCGCCGGCCTTGTCCCGGGCGTCCCGGGCGTCCCGGGCCTGCTCACGCTTGCGCTTGCGCTCCTTCTTGCGGCGCTCCGCGGTCTCCTCGCTGAGGTCCTCGGGCACCAGCCGGGCCAGCTCGCCGCGGATGAAGTCCCGGGTCGCGAGCTCGCCGACCGAGACGCGCAGCGAGGCCAGTTCGCGGGCCAGGTACTCGGTGTCCGCGCGGGTCGAGGCGGCCCGGCTGCGGTCCTCCTCGGCCTGCACCCGGTCCCGGTCGGCCTGCCGGTTCTGGGCCAGCAGGATCAGCGGCGCGGCGTAGGCGGCCTGGGTGGAGAAGGCCAGGTTCAGCAGGATGAACGGGTAGGGGTCCCAGCGCAGCTGGACCGCCGTGACGTTCAGCGTGATCCAGACGATCACGATGATCGTCTGGACCGCCAGGAACCGGCCGGTGCCCAGGAAGCGGGCGATGCCCTCGGCGAACGCACCGACGGCGTCGGGGTCCAGCCGCAGGAAGCCGAACGCGCTCCGGCTGGTGCGCGGGACGTCGAGCCGGCCGGCCTCGGGCCGGCGGTCCTCAGCCACGTCGGGACCGCTCGCGCCAGTCGTCGGGCAGCAGGTGGTCCAGCACGTCGTCCACGCTCACCGCGCCGACCAGCCGGCCCTGCGGGTCGACGACGGGGGCCGCGACCAGGTTGTAGGTCGCGAAGTACCGGGTGACCTCGGCCAGCGGGGTCTCCGGGCGCAGCGGCTCCAGGTCGTCCAGCACGCCGGAGACCAGCGTCGAGGGGGGCTCGCGCAGCAGCCGCTGGATGTGCGCCAGGCCCAGGTACCGGCCGGTCGGGGTCGCCGACGGCGGGCGGCACACGTACACCTGGCTGGCCAGCGACGGCGTCAGGTCCGGCGCCCGCACCCGGGCCAGCGCCTCGGCGATCGTGGCGTCCGGGGCCAGGATCACCGGCTCGCTGGTCATCATGCCGCCGGCGGTGTCCTCGGAGTACTTCAGCAGCTGGCGGACCGGCTCGGCCTCGTCGGGCTCCATCAGCTCCAGCAGCCGGTTGCGGTCCACGTTGGGCAGCTCGGCCAGCAGGTCCGCGGCGTCGTCGGGGTCCATCGCCTCCAGCACGTCGGCGGCCCGCGGCTCGCTGAGCGTGCCCAGGATCGCGATCTGCTCGGCCTCGGGCAGCTCACCGAGCACGTCGGCCAGCCGGTCGTCGTCCAGGGACTCCGCGACCTCGTGCCGGCGCTTGGGCGGCAGGTCCTGCAGGGCGTGCGCCAGGTCGGCGGCGTTGAGGTCGCGGTAGGTGGCGATGAGCGTCTCGGCGGACTGCCCGGTCTGCGGCAGGGCGAGTCCGGCGACCTCGTCCCAGGCCAGCTGGTGCAGCTGGCCGCGGCGGCCCAGCCGGCCCGGCTCCTGGACGGCGAGGCGGGAGAGCACCCAGTCCCCGGTGCGGGTCTGCTCGATCGCGGCGTCCACGACGGCGGCGGCGTGGCCGTTCTCCAGCACGGTGACGCTGCGGTCGGCCAGCTCGCCGAGCACCAGGGTCTCCCCGGCGCGCTGCTCGAAGCGCTTGAGGTTGACCGTTCCGCTGGCCAGCATCACCGAGGACGCGTCGACGGCGGTCACCCGGCCCATCGGGCAGAAGATCCGGCGGCGGGCCACGACCTCGACGATCAGCCCGAGGACCCGGGGGGCGGCGGTGCCCACCCGCAGGGCCACCAGGACGTCGCGGACCTTGCCGACCCGGTCGCCGTTGGGGTCGAACACGGTCAGTCCGGCCAGGCGGGACACGTAGGCCCTCGTCACGGTGGTCACGGCGCCTCCACGGGGTCTCACGGCGGGGTGGCCACCACCGACGGGGGTGCCGTGGGAGGACGTTACCGTCGCGGCCGTGCGCTCCCCCCAACTCGAGCTCGCCTACGAGGTCGTCGACGTCTTCGCCGCGGCCGCCTTCGCCGGCAACCCGCTCGCCGTCGTCCTGGACGCCGCCGGTCTGAGCACCGCCCGGTGCCAGGCGCTGGCGCTGGAGTTCCACCTGTCGGAGACCACCTTCGTGACGGCGGTCGGCGACGGCGGCTACACGGTGCGGATCTTCACCCCGGACACCGAGCTGCCCTTCGCCGGGCACCCCAGCGTGGGCACGGCGCACACCCTGGTCCGGCTCGGCCTGCTCCCCGCGGGCACCGTGCAGCAGCACTGCGGCGTCGGCGTCGTCCCGGTCGAGGTGTCCGACACCGGCGCCCGGCTCACCGGCGGCCCGGTGCAGTTGCGCCCCGGCCCGGACCCGGCCGCGCTGGCCGCCGCCCTCGGGCTGGCCGCCGACGACGTCACCGGCCGGCCGGCCCACCTGGTCGGCTGCGGGATCGAGTTCGCCCAGCTGGAGGTGCACCCGGCGGCCCTGGACCGGGCCGTCCCGGACCGCCGGGCGCTGGCCGCGCTGCTGCCCGACGTGCAGGGCGGGGTCTCGCTGCTGGCCCGCGGGCCCGGCACCGAGCACACCGTGCGGGTCTTCGCCGGCGGCCTGGGCTGGGAGGAGGACCCGGCCACCGGGTCCGCCGCGCTGGGCACCGGTGTGTGGCTGGCCGCCGAGGGCCTGGTGGCCGACGGGACGACCGGCTACCGGCTGCACCAGGGGGCCGCGGTCCGCCGCCCCTCCGTGCTGGAGGGAACCGTCACCGTCGAGGCCGGCCGGGCCGTCTCGGCCACCGTCGCCGGCGACGTGCACCCGGTGGCCCGCGGCACGATCGCCGTCCCCGCGTGACGACGTCGGCGCCCGCGCCGGCGTGGGCGCTGCACCGCCCCGGCGGGCGCGACGTGGCCCTGATGGCGGTCGCGGTCGTCGGCATCTCGCTGTCCGGGCCGATGACGGCGCTGGTGGCCGCGCCCGCGCTGGCCATCGCGTTCTGGCGCAACGCGGCGGGGGCGGCGGCGCTGCTGCCGGTGCTGCTGACCACCCAGCGGCGGTCGCTGGCCGGCGTCCGGCTGCGGGACCTGCGCAGCTCGGTGGTCGCCGGGCTGTTCCTGGCCGCGCACTTCGCCGCCTGGCTGCCCAGTCTGTCCATGACGTCGGTGGCCGCCTCCATCGCGCTGGTCACCACCACCCCCGTCTGGACGGCGCTCGCGGCGCGGCTCACCGGGGTGCGGCTGCCGGCCCAGGTCTGGTGGGGGCTGGCGCTGGCGGTGGCCGGTGTCGTGCTGATCGCCGGGGTCGACGTCACCGTGTCGCTGCGGGCGCTGGCCGGTGACGGGCTGGCGCTGCTGGGCGCGATCGCCGCTGCCGGGTACGTGCTGGCCGGCGCCCGGGCCCGGGTGCGGCTGTCGACGTCGGCGTACTCGGTCGTCTGCTACTCCACCTGCGCGGTGGTGGTGGCCCTCGCCGCGCTGGTGGCCGGCATCCCGCTCGCCGGGTTCAGCGCCCGGGACTGGTGGCTGATCGCCGGCATCACCGTCGTGGCCCAGCTGCTGGGGCACACCGTGTTCAACCTGGTGCTGTCCTCGGTCGGGCCGACCGTCGTGGGGCTGGCGATCCTGCTCGAGGTGCCGGGTGCGCTGATCGTGGCGCTGGTCCTCCTGCAGCAGCTCCCGCCGCTGCTGGCGCTGCCCGGGATGGTGCTGGTCGTCGTCGGGGTGGCCCTGGTCGTGCGGGCCTCCCGGCCGCGGACGGTGACCGAGCCGGTCACCTGAGGCCGCTGGTCGGGGCCTTGGTTACTGTCCGGTAACCATCGTCGATCGTGGAGGCACCGTGGCCGAGCTCCGATCCCGCCGTTCCAACCTCGCCGTCCCGGGCAGCAACCCCCGGTTCCTGGAGAAGGCCAAGGGCCTGCCCGCAGACCAGGTGTTCCTGGACCTGGAGGACGCCTGCGCGCCGCTGGCCAAGCCCGGCGCCCGCAAGAACATCGTGGCTGCCCTCAACGAGGGCGGCTGGGGCGACAAGATCCGCACCGTCCGGGTCAACGACTGGACCACCGAGTGGACGTTCCAGGACGTCATCGAGGTCGTGGGCGGCGCCGGGGCCGAGCTGGACGCGATCATGCTGCCCAAGGTCCAGGACGCCGGTCAGGTGCAGGCGCTGGACATGCTGCTCACCCAGATCGAGAAGGCCAACGGCCTCGAGGTCGGGAGGATCGGCATCGAGGCGCAGATCGAGACGGCGCAGGGGCTGATCAACGTCAACCAGATCGCCTTCGCCAGCCCCCGGATCGAGACGATCATCTACGGCCCGGCCGACTTCATGGCCTCGATCAACATGGGCCGAGCTGGACGCGATCATGCTGCCCAAGGTCSMSGACGCCGGTCAGGTGCAGGCGCTGGACATGCTGCTCACCCAGATCGAGAAGGCCAACGGCCTCGAGGTCGGGAGGATCGGCATCGAGGCGCAGATCGAGACGGCGCAGGGGCTGATCAACGTCAACCAGATCGCCTTCGCCAGCCCCCGGATCGAGACGATCATCTACGGSCCGGCCGACTTCATGGCCTCGATCAACATGAAGTCCCTCGTGGTGGGCGCGCTGCACCCGGACTACCCGGGCGACCCCTTCCACTACATCCTCATGCAGATCCTGATGGCCGCCCGCGCCCGCGGCGTGCAGGCCATCGACGGGCCCTTCCTGCAGGTCCGCGACGTGCCGGCCTTCCTTCCACTACATCCTCATGCAGATCCTGATGGCCGCCCGCGCCCGCGGCGTGCAGGCCATCGACGGGCCCTTCCTGCAGGTCCGCGACGTGCCGGCCTTCCAGGAGGTCGCCAGGCGCTCGGCGATGCTGGGCTTCGACGGCAAGTGGGTGCTGCACCCGGGCCAGATCGACGCCGCGAACGAGATCTACGCGCCCTCCCAGGAGGACTACGACCACGCCGAGCTCATCCTGGACGCCTACGAGTGGGCCACCAGCGAGGCCGGCGGCAAGAAGGGCTCGGCGATGCTGGGCGAGGAGATGATCGACGAGGCCAGCCGCAAGATGTTCCACTACATCCTCATGCAGATCCTGATGGCCGCCCGCGCCCGCGGCGTGCAGGCCATCGACGGGCCCTTCCTGCAGGTCCGCGACGTGCCGGCCTTCGAGGAGGTCGCCAGGCGCTCGGCGATGCTCGGCTTCGACGGCAAGTGGGCCCTGCACCCGGACCAGATCGACGCCGCCAACGAGATCTACGCGCCCTCCCAGGCCGACTACGACCACGCCGAGCTGATCCTGGACGCCTACGAGTGGGCCACCAGCGAGGCCGGCGGCAAGAAGGGCTCGGCGATGCTGGGCGAGGAGATGATCGACGAGGCCAGCCGCAAGATGGCCCTGGTCATCGCCGGCAAGGGCGGAAGATGGCCCTGGTCATCGCCGGCAAGGGCGGTGTC
Source organism: Modestobacter sp. Leaf380 (assembly GCF_001424485.1). GTDB lineage: Bacteria > Actinomycetota > Actinomycetes > Mycobacteriales > Geodermatophilaceae > Klenkia. The sequence continues at coordinate 83,949 of NZ_LMQC01000012.1, read as the reverse complement.
GTGGGCCACCAGCGAGGCCGGCGGCAAGAAGGGCTCGGCGATGCTGGGCGAGGAGATGATCGACGAGGCCAGCCGCAAGATGGCCCTGGTCATCGCCGGCAAGGGCCGCGCTGCGGGGCTGCCACGCACCACCTCGTTCGATCCGCCGCAGGACTGAGCGAGGCCCCCCCGCTACGGCCGCTACGCGACGAGGACGACCGGGCGCCAGCGCAGCACGAGGCTTCCCGGTGCCTCGTCGTGGGCGGTGGTCGTCGACGTCGCCACGTCCAGGCCCAGCGCAGTCAACCCGCCGAGCCCCGGGTGCACCGACTCCACGGTGACGGTGGAGGTGAGCACGTCGCCCTCGTGCACGGGAGCCGTGTGGTCGCAGGAGTGCCAGCCGGCGACGGTGAGCACGCCGGGGACGGCCTGCGTGAGGTGGTGCAGGGCGATGCCGATCGTGTGCCCGCCGTAGACCAGTCGCGCGCCTCCCGCCGCGGAGGCGTCGTGGTGGACCCGCGCGAGGTTGCCGGTCAGGCGCGCCAGTTCGGGCGCGCTGGAGACCAGGTCTGCACCGAGCACGTCCCACGACCGGCCCACCGCCCAAGGGCCCGTGGGGCGGGCAGGCCACGCCCCGACGTCCCAGGTCGCCACGGAGCCGAAGAGATCCGCGGACCCCGGCAGGTCCGCGGCCGGCGGGAGCTCGTCGACGTGCCCGGTGGGGGTGGCGTCGGGGGAACACAGCAGCATGGCGCACCGGCGGTAGTCCAGCACTGCCCGCCCGAGCTGGTCGGTCGTGGTGATCCGCAGCAGCGCCAGTCCGGTCGCGGGGCGGCCGGGACGGCGGCCGTTCTCCCGCAGCGCCTGCACGGTGGTCGTGGTGTGCAGCGTGTCGCCCAGCAGCGGTTGGCGGGAGAACAGCAGGCCGCGGTAGGACAGGTTGGCCCGGACGTGCTGGGTGGCCAGGGTCGACTGTCCGATGGAGACGTCGCAGACCAGAGCCGGGCCGGCGAGCGGTCCGCCCGACACCCTCGTCGCCAGCTCGTGGTCCAGTGCCAGCGGGAGGCGGTTGCCCACCACGGCGGAGTGCTGGGCCTGCAGTCCGCTGGTGAGGGTCACCCCGGGTGCCGTGTCGAAGACCTGCCCCACCCGGAGCTCGTCGAAGAAAGGACCTCGGACACGCTCTGGTCCGCTGGGGTGACGTGGCACTGTTGCTGCAGCCATGATTACTGCCAGACTATTTGGGACATGCACTTCGGAGTCAAGTCGGGACACCCGAGTGCAGGCGCGAAGGTTGAGAACACGGCCTGGCGTGAGGTCCGAGATCCAGGAGGCGACGATGACCGCAGTTGAGGGCAAGACGTTCAAGGCGCAGGCGGTCACCCGACCGCGAGCGCAGGTCGAGAGGCAGCTCCGCGAGGCGATCCTGGACGGCCACTTCGCCCAGGGCGACAAGCTGCCGCCAGAGACGGAGCTCGCCCAGCAGTTCGGGGTGAGTCGGCCGACGGTGCGGGAGGCGCTCGGGGTCCTGGTGAGCGCGGGGCTGATCCGGAAGATCCCCGGGGTCGCCGGTGGCAGCTTCGTCAACTCGGTGACCCCGGACTCCCTCAGTCGCATGCTCAGCGAGTCGATGGACACGATCGTGCGGATCGGAGCCCTGGACATCGCCGAGATCACCGACGTGCGGCGGGTGCTCGAGGTGCCGGCTGCCGAGGCTGCTGCCCGCAACCGCAGCACCGAGGACGTCGCCGCCCTGCGGGCCGTCATCGCCAAGCAGAAGTCCATCACCCGGGACGACCCCGACATCCCCGAGTACGACCTGCAGTTCCACACCGCGATCGGGCAGGCCTCCGGCAACCGGCTGCTCGCGGCCTTCGTGGCAGCCGTGCACGACGCCACCCACCCGGCGCAGTTCCTCGACGTCACCCGCGAGGTGGCCCAGAAGACGGTCCGGCAGCACATCGCGATCGCCAACGCCATCGAGGCCGGCGACCCCGAGGCGGCCGGGGCGGCGATGCGGGAGCACCTGGACTTCGTGCTCCAGTACTCCCTGCCGTCCCAGGACTGAGTGGCGTCGTCGGCAGATCTCCTCAGCCGACGACGCCGGCAGCCCGCAGCCGGCCGATCTCCCGCCCGTCCAGGCCCAGGGTGTCGGCCAGCACTGCCTCGGTGTCCGCGGACAGCAGGGGTGCGGGCTGTGGCCGCTGGCGGGCATCATCCCACCGCCAGGGCTGGGAGGCCCCCAGCATGCGCCCGATCCCGGGCTGCTCGACCTCTGCCACGACGGACCCGGGGTCCGCTCGCGCCTGGGCCACGACTTCGGCCATGTCCCGGTAGGGCGCCCACAGGACCTTCGCGCCGTCCAGCAGACCCCGCAGGGTGGCCAGGTCCCGGGCGGCGAACCAGGGACGCAGGATCGACGCGATCGTCTCCCGCAGCCGGAACCTGTCGCCCTCGTCGTCGAGGTCGGCCTGCAGCGCCTCCTCCAGGGCGCTGAAGACGCGCTGGGTGCCGGTGACGTCGCGCAGCGCCGACCACTGGCCCTGGGTCAGGGCCACGACCATCACCCTGCGCCGGTCGGCGGTGGCGAAGTCCACCCCGAAACAGCCGTACATGTGGTTGCCCAGCGCCGCCCGCGCGACCCCGGCCTCGTCGGCCTCGGCGAGCCACCCCATCTCGGCGACCCCGGCCAGCGCGACGTCGGCCAGTGCGACGTCGACCTTGGCGCCCTGTCCGGTCCGGCGGCGTCCCAGCAACGCGGCCGACACGCATGTCGCGGCGAGCATGCCGGTCACCAGGTCCCAGGCGGGGAGCACGTGGTTGACCGGCACCAGACCCTCGCCGGACCCGGTCATCAGCGGCACGCCGACCTCGGCGTTGACCGTGTAGTCCACCGCCGGACGGCCGCCGCGGCGGCCCTCCACGTGCACGTGGATGACGTCGGGACGACGGTCGGCCAGTTCGGCGTGGGTCAGCCGCCGTCCGCCCACCATGTTGTCCAGGAAGACCCCGGTGTCATCCCCGGGTGCCGTGGCCAGGGCGATCAGCAGCTCCCGGCCCTCGGGTCGTCGGTGGTCGATGGTGACCGAGCGCTTGCCCTTGTTCAGGTTGGCCCAGAACAGGCTGGCGCCGGTGGAGGCCAGCGGCCACCGCCCGGCATCGCTGCCCCCGCCGGGCGGGTCGACCCGGATGACCTCGGCCCCCAGCTGCTGCAGCGTCATCCCCGCCGAGGGCACCGCGACGAACGAGGCGGCTTCCACCACCCGGACGCCGTGCAGCGGCCCTGCAGCGGGTCGGGCCACCGGGTGCGCGCTCAGCGGACCTGACCCGCGGCGAGCCGGATGTCCCGGGCGACGAGCATGCTCTGGATCTGGTTGGTGCCGTCGTAGATCTCGGCGATCTTGGCGTCGCGCAGGAGCCGCTCGGCCCCCAGCGACACCAGGTCACCGTCGGCGCCCAGCAGCTGCACGCAGGCCGCGGCGACCCGGGTGCCCAGCGCGGTGCAGTGCATCTTCGCCAGCGAGACCTCGGCCACCGGTTCGACCTCGCTGCCGTCCACGTCGTCGCAGATCGACAGCAGCATGGCCCGGGCGGCGGTGATCTCGCCGCGGAGCCGGGCGAGCTCGAACTGCAGGTCCTGGGCGTCGGGGTTGCGCGAGGAGAGCAGGTCCTGGGCGCCGGCCCACGCCACCACGGCGTCGAAGGCACCCTGGGCGAAACCGACGCCCTGCGCCGCGGCGCTGATCCGGGACCTGACGACCGACTGCAACAGCAGCGGGTAGCCCTCGCCCTCCTCGCCGAGGCGGGCCGAGACCGGGATCCGGCAGTCGACGAAGGACAGCGCCACGGTGGATGCGCCCTTCTGGCCCAGCTTGTGCAGCGGCGGGCCCGCCTCGAAGCCGGTCAGCGACCGGGTGTCGAGCAGGAAGGCGGTCACGCCGTCCTTGCCGAGCGAGCGGTCCACCGAGGCGAAGAGGACGACGACGTCGGCCCGGTCGCCGTTGGAGATGAAGACCTTCTCCCCGTCGACCACGTACTCGTCTCCGTCGCGGCGGGCCACGGTGCGCATCGCCGACACGTCCGAGCCTGCACTGGGCTCGGTGAGAGCGATCGACCCGATGGCCGACCCGTCGCACAACCGGGGCACCCAGGTGGCGACCTGGTCGGGGGTGCCGCGCAGGTGGATCGGGTGGGCGGCGTGCATCTGGGTCATGTACACCGTCGAGGTGGAGCCGCAGACGGCCGAGATGCGGGCCAGCGCCTCGGCGTAGGTGGCGCTGGAGGCACCGGCGCCCCCCACGTCGGTGGGCAGCTGCAGCACCCCCCAGCCGGCGGCGGCGAGCCCCTCGAGGCCCTCGGCGGGGAAGGTCGACCCACGGTCCACGCCGGCGGCGGCCGGGCCGATCACCCGCCGGACGACGTCGTCCACACTGGCGATGACGGCGGGGTCCACGGACGCCCAGGTGGTGGTCACGAGTTCTCCTCGGTGAAGACGGGTGGGCGGCGTTCGGCGAAGGAGGAGATGCCCTCCTGGCCGTCCCGGGAGGCGATGGACAGGGCGGCCAGGGCGGCCTCGTGGTCCAGGGCCGCGGGGTCCAGCGCGGCCCGGGCGGCGTCCAGGATGTTGGCCAGCCCCCCGCGGCTGCCGGAGGCGATCAGGTGGGCCAGTCGGTCCACCTCCCGTGCGGCGTCCTCGGCAGGCAGCGGGGGCACCGAGAGCAGGCCGAGCTGCCAGGCACGGTCGGCATCCACCGGCTCGCCGGAGAGCATGAGGTGCAGGGCGGCGGCCTTGCCGACCGCCTGGGGCAGGCGCTGGGTGCCGCCGAACCCGGGGATGCAGCCGATGCGCGCCTCGGGCAGGCCGAGACGGCTGCGGTCGGAGGCGACGACGAGGTGGCTGGCGAGCACCAGCTCGAAGCCCCCGCCCAGGGCGTAACCGTCCACGTGGGCGACCACCGGCACGGGGGAGTGGGCGACGGCGGTCATCGTCCGCTGGCCGTGCCGGATGAACGCCTGTGCGGCGGTCACGTCCAGCCCCCGGATCTCCTCGAGATCGGCGCCCGCGCAGAACGCCCGGTCACCGGCGCCGCGCAGGACGATGCACCCGATGCCAGCGGTGCTGGCCGCGCCCTCGACGACCTCGCGCAGCTCCTGCAGGACGGCGCTGTTGAGCGCGTTCAGACGCTCGGGCCGGGACAGCTCCGCAGTGAGCACCCGGCCCTCCTGGGAGGTGACGATCACGGCAGCCACACCGTCCGATCGGCGACCAGGGTGTCGGTCGCGGCGGCGTCCAGGCCGAGTTCGGCGAGGATCTCGTGGCCGTGCTCGCCACGCAGCGGGGCAGGCAGCCGCGGCCTGCGGTCGGCCGGGTCGGTGGCCAACCGCCACGGCGCACCCACGCCACGGAAGGGACCCGCGGTGGGGTGGTCGTACTCGACGATCGCCTCCCGGGCGGTGACCTGGGGGTCGGCGACCACCTCGGACAAGGAGTTGATCAGGGAGCACGGCACGCCCACCGACTGGAGCACCTCGAGTGCCTCGTCCGCGGTCATGGTCTGCAGTCTGGTCCGGTAGGCCTCGACGACCTCGGTCCGCCTCGAACGCCGGCCGGCGTTGGTGGCCAGGTCCTCCCGGGCGCCGAGGGCGTCCAGTCCCAGCGCGGCGCAGGCCTTCCGCCAGTGCCCGTCGTTGCCGATCGCGACCACGATGGGGCGGTCCGCGGTGGGCATCGACTGGTAGATCGCGACCACCGAGTCGGTTCCTGCGCAGGGGCTGGGCTCGGGGTCACCGGCGAGGTAGCTGGCGATGCGCGGGGACATGAAGGCGAGGTCGGCCTCCAGCAGCGCGATGTCGACGACCTCGCCCTCCCCGGTCCGCTGTTGGCGGACCAGCGCTGCGGCGATCGCGAAGGCCGCGACGGTCCCGGCGGCCACGTCGGACAGTGCCGTGCTGACCCGCTGGGGCACTCCGTCTGCGCCGGTCACGCTCATCATCCCGGAGCGGGCCTGGGCGATGAGGTCGTAGCCGGGCAGTGAGGTGTCGGGACCGTCCAGCCCGAAGCCGGAGAAGGCACACACCACCAGGTGCGGGAACCGGGCCCGCAGGTCATCGAGGTCCAGGCCCAGCTTGGCCAACTTGGAGGGGACGATGTTCTCGACGAACACGTCGGCGGTCGCCAGCAGGGAGAACAGCACCTCCCGGCCGGCCTCCTGCCGGATGTCCAGGCACAGGCTGCGCTTGTTCCGGTTGACCGACAGGAACCAGGCGGCCTCGCCGTTGAGGAACGGCGGACCCCAGCCCCGGGCGTCGTCCCCCCGGACCGGCTCGACCTTGACGACGTCGGCGCCCATGTCGGCCAGGTACATGGAGGCGGTCGGCGCCGCGTAGGACGAGGAGATGTCCACGACGCGGATGCCCTCCAGCGGCCGGCCGCCCCGCCGGGGAGCGCCGGTCGCCGGGTGCACGTCCTGGAGGGTCACGACGCCACACCCGAGCGTGCGCCCAGGCCGACGGTGGCCACCCGGGCGAGTGAGGCCCGCCGTCCGCCCGTCCGGGCCTGCAGGCTCGTCGCGTCCCGGAGCAGCCCGGTCAGCGGGTACTCGTCGCTGTACCCGTAGCCGCCGTGGGTCTGGATGCCGTCGACGCAGACGCTGACCGCGGCCCGGCCGGCGACCGAGACCAGTGCCGATTCGACCGGCTGACCGTCCAGGGCCGCGTCCAGGAGTGCGTCGACCCCCTCCACCGCCAGGCGCATCTCGGCGACGAGGGCACGCAGACCGGCGAAGTCCGCGATCGGGACGCCGAACTGGCGGCGTCCCTGCGCGTAGGCCTCACTCTCCTGCAGGGCACGACGGGCCACCCCGGCCAGGCAGGCGCCCAGGAGCACGTCCCAGGCGGCGGTGGTTCCTGCGGTCGTCGCCGGCAGAGCGGTGCCCGTGACGTCGGCGGGGTGCACCGCGACCAACCCGGCGGTGCCCAGTCCGGTGCGGGCGGCGTCGTCGACGGTCCCGGCCACCTCGGCCCAAGGCCACGTCCGCACCGCGCCCGGCCCGGTGACGACGAGAGCCTGCGGAGCCAGGGCGGTCGGGACGACGGGGCGGGCGCCGGGGGATGCCACCGCGAAGACCGCATCGGTGGCCGTGGTGTCGGGACCGAGGGCCAGGTCGGCGGCGTACCGCGACGCGAGCACGTAGGCCAGGGACGGCGAGGCGTGGGCGGTGACGCGCACCGTGTGCGCCAGCCAGGTCAGCCCGTCGGGCTCCTCGCGGGTGTCCCGGGCCAGGTCGAGCAGGCCGGTGGCCTCCAGGGCGACCCGCGACCCGGCCATCGGGCCGCTGGAGCCGGCGACCTGGCCGGCGATCCCGGCGACGGCGTCGAGGAAGTCGCGGAGGTCCGCGCCGACCGCCCTCACTGGTGGAAGGTCGTGCGGTCGGGCGCGCGACGCTCCTCGAAGGACCGGGACATCTCCTCGGCCTCCCTGGTGCTCCGGTAGGCGGTGAGCAGCAGGTCGTGGGCCATCCGGGCCTGTCCGGTGACACCGGTGTGGCGGCTGGAGAACGCGGTCTTGAGCGCGCCGAGGGCGAAGGGCCCGCGCTGGCGCAGTGTCTGGGCGATCTCCTGGGCCCGGGCGACCGGGTCCGCGGCGATCTCGTTGACCAGGCCCATCTCCAGGGCCTGCTCGGCGGAGTACTTGCGGTTGAGGTACCACATCTCCTTGGCCCGGCGGCGCCCGATGGTCTCCTCGAGGTACCAGGTCCCGTAGCCGGCGTCGAAGCTGCCGACCATGGGCCCCACCTGACGGAAGACGGCGTGTGGGGCGGCCACGCTCAGGTCGCAGACGACCTGCAGGACGTTGCCCCCACCGACGGCGAACCCGTTGACGGCGGCGATGACGGGCTTGGCCATCGTGTCGATGAACTCGTAGAGGTCGATCACCGGCATCACGCTGGAGTAGTCCAGGGAGCTGAGCTCCTCGTGCTCACCGCCGATGCAGAAGAACTTGTCCCCGGTGCCGGTGAGCACGACGACGTCGGTCGACGGTGTCTCACGCACGGTCCGGAAGGCGTCGAGCAGCTCTCGGGCGGTCTGGAACCGCAGCTTGTTCGCGTTGTCCGGGCGGTTGATGGCGATGGTCGCCACCCCGTCCCGGACCGCGACGTCGATGTCGTCGTACGTCATGTCGGACCACCCCACAGGAGCCAACCCGGGTCGGCTGACCGACGCTGGCTGATTGGAAAGAACTGAACAGCACCGTAGATTGTCAGACAGCCGTAGGCAAGGATCCGATCAGCAGGCACGGCCGTCGGACCCTCCGCGGCCCCAGGACAGCGAGGAGATGGTCGATGACCACCGCGAGCACACCGGTGTGCGTCATCGGGGCGGGCACGATGGGGCGTGGGATCGCCCAGGTGGCCCTCACCGCGGGGCACCTGGTGACCCTGGTCGACCCGGCCCAGGAGCAGCTGGACTCGGCCACCGCGGAGGTCGAGTCGCGGCTGGCCCGCAAGGCCCCCGAGATCGCCGACTCCCTGTCCGAGCGGTTGACGACGGTGACGTCGATCGACGCGGCTCCGGTGCGGCCGGGCACCCTGGTCGTCGAGGCCGTGCTGGAGTCCCTGCAGGTCAAGGGCGCGGTCCTGACGGCGGCGTACGAGCACTACGGCCCGGACGCGGTCCTGGCCACCAACACCTCCTCGCTGTCGATCACCGAGATCGCGACCGCGACCCCCGCGCCCGACCGGGTCGTCGGCATGCACTTCTTCAACCCGGTCCCGGTCATGCAGCTCGTCGAGGTCGTCACCGGACTCCAGACCGGGCCCGACGTCGCCGACCTGGTGGCCGAGCTCGCCGTCGCCTGGGGCAAGCAGGTCGCGCGGGTGCGGTCGGCGCCGGGCTTCATCGTCAACCGGGTGGCCCGGGCGTTCTACGGCGAGCCCCTGCGGCTGGTCGAGGAGCAGGTCGCCGGACCCCGGGTGCTCGACGAGGTCGTCCGCACCGCCGGTGGCTTCCGGATGGGCCCCTTCGAGCTGATGGACCTGATCGGCAACGACGTCAACGCCGCGGTCACCCGGTCGGTGTGGACGGCGTTCCACCACGACCCGCGCTTCCAGCCCTCACGGGTCCAGGACGAGTTGGTGTCCGCCGGGCGCTACGGGCGCAAGCGCGGGCACGGCTTCTTCCCCTACGGCCAGGACGTCCCGCGGGAGGCCCTGACTCCGGTGGTGCCGGGAGAGGCGCCTGCGGCGGTCGAGCTGTCGGGCTCGGACGGGCAGCTCTCCCAGCTGCTGGCGCGCACCGACGTCATCGTGACCACCGGGGACGGCGAGGGCGTCCTGTTGCCCGACGGCACACTCGTGCTGGTCACCCGCGGCCGCAGTGCCCGGGCGGAGTCCGCCGCCCGGGCCGGGGTGCCCGTCGTGCTCCTGGACCGGTGCCTGACACCGGGCACGGCGACCGGCCTGGCCGTGGCGACCTCGCACCCGGCTGCGCTGCCCGCGGTCGCAGCGCTCCTGCAGCCGGCCGGCGTCGCGCTGCACGAGGTGGCCGACGCACCCGGGCTGGTGCTCGCCCGCACCTTGGCGATGATCGCCAACGAGGCCTTCGAGACGGTCCTGCACGATGTGGCCGGTCGCGAGGACGTCGACGTGGCCATGCGGCTGGGGACCAACTACCCGGTGGGCCCGTTCGCTTGGACCGAGCAGTGGGGGCCGGCCGCAGTCGTGGAGCTGCTGGACGAGCTGCACGACACCTACCGCGACCCGCGGTACCGGGCCAGCCGCCTGCTCCGGGAGGACGCGGCCGCGACGATGTGACCGGTGCTCCGTCCCGGCCCCGGCGCCGGGACGGAGCACCGCTCAGGCCCGGCGGTCGGCGAGGCTGTGACGCTCCATCACCGCGAGGATGCTGCCGCGGACCTCCGGGCTGGCGATCAGCTCGACGTTGGCGGCCAGGCTCTCCCGCAGGGCGGTGTCCAGCTCGACGGTCTGGGTGGCCCGGGAGATCCGCTTGACGTGGGCGTAGGTCGCGGCCGGTCCGTGCGTCATCCCGCGGGCGACCTCGACGGCGCGGTGGATCAGTGCCTCCGGCTCGCAGACCTCGCTGACCATGCCCAGTGCCAGCGCCTCCTGGGCGGTCACGAAGGCGCCGGTCGCGGTCATCCGCGCCGCTGCCGCCGGCCCGATCAACCGGGGGAGCAGATAGGCCCCGCCCGCGACCGGGACCATGCCCAGGTTCACGTAGCTCTCGGCGAACCGGGCGGTGTCGGCGGCGATCCGCACGTCACAGGCCAGCCCGAAGTCCAGCCCGCCCGCGGTCGCCGCGCCGTTGTACGCCGCGACGACCGGTACCGGGGCCGCCCACAGCTGGCGCACCATGGCCTGGACCGCGGGCATCCAGGTGAGCGCGAGGTAGTCCATCAGCCCGTCGGCGCCCTCGGCGGTCCATACAGCGAACATCTCCCGGACGTCGGCTCCGGCGCAGAAGACCGAGCCGGTGCCGGTGAGTACGACGGCCCCGACGCCGTCGGTCTCGGCCAGGCCGCCGATGGCCTCGCCGAGCCGGGTGACCACGTCGGGGGTCACCGAGTTGCCGCGGTCGGGCCGGTTGAGCCGGACGGTGCCGACCCCGTCGGCCTGGGTGACGACGATGTCAGCCACGGGTCTTCTCCACTCTGCTCACGTCCGCCGGCACGGTGCCGGGTTCCTGCACCCACCCGCGCACCAGCGTGCGGATCTCCCCGCGCGCGACCTTGGACTCCCCGGACGCCCGGGGGATCGGGCTGGTGGAGAGGAAGACGTGCCCCGGCCGCTTGAACCCGGCCAGGCGGTCCCGCAGCCAGGCGTCGATCTGCCCGGCCGCCTCCGACGGCTCGGGCACCACGTGCACGTAGGCGGCGGGGGTCTCGCCCCACCGGGCGTCCGGCACGCCGACGACGACCGCCTCGCGCACCACCGGGCAGGACTCCAGGGCCCGCTCGATCTCGGCGGGCTGGATGTTCGTGCCGCCGGTGATGATCGTCTCGCTGGACCGGCCGACGATGCTGAACCGGCCCTCGTCGTCGACGTACCCCAGGTCCGAGGTCCGCCACCAGCCGTCGGGCAGCAGGCGGCGTTCCCGCTCGGCCTCGGCCCCCAGCAGTGCGGTGGCGATGCTCGGCGTCCGGATCACCAGCTCGCCGACCACACCGGGCTCGGGTCGGTCGGCGACCTCGTCGTCGACCAGCACGGAGAACTCCACGCCCGGGACGGGCCGGCCGATCGACGTCCAGAGCTCGGGGCGGGTCATCTCGGTGCGGCTGAGCCAGGTGGTGGAGGCCGGGGCCTCCGTCTGGCCCCAGCACTGCACGAGCGCGTCGGTGTGCTGGCCGACGACCTCCAGCGCGGGGAGCGCGGCGGCCTCGCCTGCCAGCATCAGGCAGCTCAACGAGGACGCGCGCAGCCGGTGCAGCTGCGAGGACGTGCTCAACCGGCGGAGCATCGTGGGCACCGCGAACAGCCAGGTGATGCCCCGGTCGGCGATGGTGTCCAGCATCTCGTCGGCGTCGAACCGGCGGGCCACGACGTTGGTGCCGCCGCACAACAGGGTCGGCAGCACGCTCCACCCGCCGGCGTAGACCAGCGGTGCCACCTGCAGCGTGCGGGGCGCCGCCACCGGACCGCTCGTCGACATCACCCAGGTGTTCCCGAGGATCGCCGCACGGGCGCCGCGGTGCGAGATCGCGATGCCCTTCGGGCTGCCGGTGGAACCCGAACTGAACCTGATGTGGTATGTGTCATCGGGTCCCACCGGGGCCTGCACCCGGGTCGGGGCCCCGGAGGCGACGAGGTCGGCGAAGCCGAGCCACCCCGGTCGAGAGCCGACGACGCAGCGCAGCACGTCGGAGCCCTCGAGGACCTCGTCGAGCACGGTGGCCGCCGGGTCGTCCGCCACCACGAGGCGGACCTCGGCGAGCTCCAGGCAGCGGCGCAGCTCCAGCGGTGCGAACCGGTGGTTCAGGGGCACCTTGACCAACCCGGCCTTGAGCAGCGCGAACTCCAGGACCACGTACTCGGGGTGGTTCTGCGCCACGTAGGCCACCCGGTCCCCGGGCCGCAGGCCCAGCCCGGTGAGGGCGTGCGCCAGCCGGTTGGCCGAGCCGGACAGCCCCGCGATGGTGAGTGGCCGCCCGCCGTCGGCGTCCTCGACGGCGACCTGGTGCCCGGGGCGGCGCTCGACCTGGCTGGCCAGCTGGGCGACCGTCTGGGCGAACGCCGTCCGATCTGTGCTCACGGGTCAGGCCTGGCCGAAGCCGATCGGCATGGTGGCGAGCGAGAGCCCGCCGTCCACGACGATCGTCTGGCCGTTGATCGCCGCGCTCTGCGGGGAGCACAGGAACGCCATCACGTCGCTGACCTCATCGGGGGTCGGGTAGGCACCCGACGGGGTCTGGGCCAGCCACTGGCGGGCGTAGTCGTCCCAGGCCGGGCCCGCGTAGTAGCGGAAGGAGTCGGTGTCGATCGGGCCGGGACAGACCCCGACGGCGGTCACGCCGTGACCGGCGAGTTCGATGGCCAGGTACTTCACGATGCTCTCCATCGCCGCCTTCGCCGCACCCAGCAGCCCGTGCCCGGGCAGCGCACGGAAGCTGTCCCACCCGCTGACCGCGAGCACCCGGCCGCCGGGCGGCATGTGCGGCAGCGAGGTGCGGACCAGGTCCAGGAAGCCCTGGACGGTGATGCCCATGGTCTTGTCGATGTGGTGCGCCCGGATGTCCATCAGCGGCTTGAAGGCACTGGCCGCGGCGTTGGCCACCACGACGTCGATGCGGCCGAACCGCTCAGCCGCCGCAGTCGCGAGCGCCTCGACCGCGGCGGTGTCGGCGACGTCGGCCTGCACGGCGATCGCCCGACCCCCCGCCGCTTCGACCGCGGCGACCGTCTCGGCCGCGGCGGCGTCGTCGCGTCGGTAGTTGACGACCACGTTGGCGCCCTCGGCGCCGAGCTTGAGGGCCAGTCGCTGGCCCATGCCCCGGGAGCCGCCGGTGATGACGACCGTCTTGTCGCGCATGCCCACTGCCTCGTCCTGTCCTCGGTGCTCTGGTCGGTCCTGCGGTGACCGGTCGGCCACGGTGCTGCTGCTCACGAGCTCATCGTCAGACCGCCGCCGACGCACAGCGTCTGGCCGGTGACGTAGCTGGACCGCGCCGACACCAGGTAGGCGATGGCATCGGCGATCTCGGAGGGGGCGCCTGCCCGGCGCAGGGGGATGCCGCGCACGATGCTGGACAGCAGCGCCTCCCCGCCCTGCTCGACCAGCAGCGGGGTCTCGGTCACCCCGGGGGCGACCACGTTGACCCGGATGCCGAAGCGGGCCCACTCGCGGGCCAGCGACTTGGCCAACGCGATCACCCCGCCCTTGGCCGCGGAGTAGACGGCTTCGCCCGAGGTGCCCACGACGCCGGCCTCCGAGGCGGTGAGCACGATGCTGCCCCCGGTCTCGCGCATGACCTCACCGGCCGCGGCAGCCAGGTGGATCGCCGACATCAGGTTGACGTCGATGATGCGACGCCAGTAGTCCGGGGTCTCGTCCAGGAACCGGGTGATGGCGGTCCACCCGACGGTGGTGACCAGGTGGTCCAGGCGGCCGGTCTCGGCGACGACGGCGGCCACCAGCGCACGGCACGCCTCGGGGTCGGTGGCGTCCCAGGCACCGCCGAGGTCGACGATCCCCTCGTGCTCGGCGGCCAGTGCGGTGACCGCGGCCGGGTTGAGGTCGGCGGCCACCACCCGGAGCCCGGCGTCGGCCAGGGTGATGGCGGTGGCTCGGCCGATGCCGGAACCGGCACCCACCACGAGCGCCGTCGGGGCAGGGGCAGGGTCGGTCACGGGTCCTCCTGGGGGTGGCACGGCGGTGTGCGCGGTCGTGTGTCGGGGTCGCGCTGGAGAGGGTCAGCCGAGCTCGTCGTGGGCCCAGCTGAGCGCCTCGACGGCGGGCGCCAGCCCGAGGGTGGTGCCCAGCAGCAGCAGCACGACCTGCTCGATCTCAGCCAGGCTGCCGCCGGCCTCCACGGCCCGGGTGCAGTGCACCCGGAACCCGCCCTCGTTCCTGGTCGAGGCGAAGCCGGCCAACAACGTCAGCTCCCGCTGCAGCGCGGACAGCGGCCCCGCGGCGTCGGCGGCGACCCGCAGGCCCCGGAAGGCGGTCGCCATCTCCGGGGAGGTCTCGCGCAACCGGTCCAGGTTGGACACGAACGTCGGCTGCTTGCTGAGCGGGTAGTCGTAGGCCATGGGTCAGTCCTCCGTGGGGGCGTCGGCGAGGCGCCGCAGCGCGGGCAGGTTGTAGTCGTCGGCGTACTGGGCGCCGGCCCGGGCGATGGAGGCCTGTGGCGCCCGGGCGTAGAGCCGTCGCCGGCTGACGAAGCTGCCCGACTGCCGGCGGATGCGTACCGCGGCCTCGGTCGCGGCGACCAGGGAGACGGTGCCGTCCAACAACGGCGCGCCGTCGACCTCGCGGATGCCGACGGCGTTGAGGAACGCGGTCAGCCGCCCGCCGGCGGGGACGACGACCTCGGCGCCCTTGTCCAGCGAGGCCCGTGCGGCGGTGGTGAAGGACTCGATGGCCCGGGCGCGGCCGTCCTCGTCGGAGAAGCAGGCGTCCAGCTCGTGCGGGGTCAGGCCCATGCACTCGATGCTGGACAGCCGGTTGCGCAACCCGTACTTGGCGACGTTCTCCTCGAAGCGACCGCCGAACCAGGGGTTCACCCCTACCAGGGAGAACGTGGCGCCCATCATGCAGCTGGTGAGCATGGAGGTCTCGCCCAGACCGAGGACGGGGATGTCCACCATCGACCGGGCCTCGCGCAGGGCGGGGTCCAGGATGTTGCCGATGGCGACGGCGTCGTAGCCCTGCTGCTCGGCGTCGAGCACGGAGTCCAGGATCGAGATCCAGTCCAGCGTCTCGAAGAACCGGTAGCTGTCGATGAGCCCGACCCGGGTGCCACGGAGGTCGATGGTGGTGTCCGGGGACTTGACCTGCTCCAGGTAGGACCGCAGGAAGGGGAAGTAGTTGGGCGAGTACTCCTCGCGCGACATGCTCAGGTACAGGATGCGGGTCACGTCAGGACAGCCGCTCGAAGACCGCGGCGAGGCCCTGGCCCCCGCCGATGCACATGGTCTCCATGCCGTACCGCGACCCGCGCCGGTCCATCTCGCGGAGCAGGTTGGCCAGGATGCGGCCCCCGGTGGCCCCGATCGGGTGGCCCAGGGAGATGCCCGAACCGTTGACGTTGACCCGGTCCAGGTCGGCGTCGGTGAGCTCCCAGCCGCGGAAGCAGCCCAGGACCTGCGCGGCGAAGGCCTCGTTGAGTTCGATGAGGTCCATGTCCGACCAGGACAGCCCGGCCCGGGCCAGGGCGCGCTGAGCGGCGGGCACCGGGCCCAGCCCCATCACCTCGGGCTCCACGCCGGCCAGCGACCAGCTGACCAACCGGGCCAGCGGACGCAGCCCGAGGGCGTCGGCCTTGGCCTGGGTCGTCACGATGGCGACGGCTGCGGCGTCGTTCTGCCCGCTGGAGTTGCCGGCGGTGACGGTGGCACCGTCGATCGTCCCGGCCAGGATCGGTCGGAGCCGGGCCAGCGACTCGACCGTCGTCCCGGGCCGCGGGTGCTCGTCGCGGGTGGTGAGCACCGGGTCGCCCTTGCGCTGCGGGACGGCGACCGGGATGGTCTCGGCCTCGAAGAGGCCGCCCTCGATCGCGGCGACCGCCCGTTCGTGCGAGCGCACCGCCCAGGCGTCCTGCTCCTCGCGGCTGATCCCGAACTGGGCGCGGACGTTCTCCGCGGTCTCGATCATCCCGCCGGGCACCGGGAAGCGGTGCCCGCCGGAGTTCGTCCGGGGAGCCGCGAGCCGGTCCTTGAGCTGGGGCGCGCCGCCGGCGTTCCACCGCATGTCCGGGACGTAGTACTCGGCCTGGCTCATGCTCTCGGCGCCACCGGCCAGCACGAGGTCCGAGCCACCGGTCGCCACCTGCATGCAGGCGTAGAGCACCGCCTGCAGCCCCGAGCCGCAGCGCCGGTCGATCTGCAGGCCCGGGACCGAGACGTCCAGGCCCGCGTCCAGGGCCGCGATGCGGCCGATCGCCGCGGCCTCGCCGTTGGCGTAGCCCTGGCCGAACACGACGTCGTCGACGTCCGCGCCGGTGATGCCGGTCCGCTCGACGAGGCCGCGGACGACGGTGGCTGCCAGCGTCGTCACCGGGACGTCCTTGTACATGCCGCCGTAGCGACCCACCGGGGTCCGCACCGGCTCACAGATGACCGCGTCCATCTCCACCACACCCGCTCGTCTAGACACTGGACTCGCCGCCGTCGAGGACGACGGTCTGACCGGTCAGGAAGTCCGGCGCGTCCAGCGCCAGGTACCCGACCACGTTCGCGAGCTCAGCCGGCTCGCCCATCCGGCGCGCCGGGATGCGCTGCAGGACGCGGGCCATCAGGGCCTCGTCCGCGCGCATCGCGGCGTTGATGTCGGTGGAGATGTAGCCCGGGGCGACGGCGTTGACCTGCGCACCGAAGCGGGACCACTCGCTGGCAACCGAGCGGGTGAAGTTGATGACCGCGCCCTTGGAGGCGCAGTAGGCGGAGAAGCCGGGGCGGCCCAGCAGACCGAAGACCGAGGCCACGTTCACCACCCGGCCCGAGCGGGCCTCGGCGAAGAGCCGCCCGGCGGCCCGGGTGCACAGGAACATGCCGCGCACGTTGGTGTCGAACACCCGGTCCCACTCGGTCTCGTCGAGGTCGACGACGTTGACCTGGGTGGTGATGCCTGCGTTGTTCACCAGCACGTCGACCCGGCCGAACGCCTCGTTGGCGGTGGCGAACAGGTGCGTCACCGAGTCGGCGTCGGTGACGTCGGTGGGCACCGCGACAGCCGTGCCGCCCGCGGCGGTGATGCCCGCGGCAGCGGACTCGAGGTGCTCCGAGGACCGTCCGGCGAGGACGACGCGCACTCCGCGGGCGGCGAGATCATCGGCGATGGCCAGCCCGAGCCCACGCCCGGCACCCGTGACGACAGCCACCTTGTTGGACATGTCTGCAATCTGTCTGACAGCCAGCCGACTTGTCAAGGAGTCCACCCCGAGACGGTCCCGGTCGACGCTCGCGCGGTGGAGGGGGGGAGCCGCGATGGGGGGAGAAACTGACCCCCTGTGAGCGGCTGCCCGGCCACCCGGCGGGCCCTACCGTCGAGACGCTCGATCTCGCATGCGAGGTCGAGCCCCGCCCCCGCCCGGTCGCGCCAGCCCCTCCGCGGGTGTGCGCGATCGTGCCGACCGGACTCCCCGTGCCGGCGCGGCCCGGCACCGACGAGCAGACCGACGAGCAGACCGAGGAGCACGACCGTGGAGTTGTCCCGCCCCCAGCCGACCACCAAGGGCCCGGCCGAGTGGTTCACCGGCGACGTGTACATGGACGTCCTGGTCCGCAACCCCCAGCCCTCGGCGGTGCGGATGAACCTGGTCCGCTTCATGCCCTGCGCCCGCACCGCCTGGCACTCGCACCCGCGCGGTCAGGTGCTGGTGGTCACCGACGGGGTCGGTCTGGTGCAGGCACGCGGGGGACAGGTGCAGGTGATCCGCCAGGGCGACGTCATCTGGACCCCGCCCGGCGAGGAGCACTGGCACGGCGCAGCCCCCGACCACGTGATGGCCCACCACGCGCTGTGGGAGGGCGACGAGACCGCCTGGGGCGAGCACGTGACCGATGCCGAGTACGGCTACCTGGCCTGACCCGACCGACCCACCACCCCTCCCGAACAGAGAGAAGACCACCATGCGCGCCACCGTCATGTACCGAGCCGGAGACGTCCGCGTCGAGGAGGTCCCCGACCCGGTCCTCACCGCGCCGACCGATGCGGTCGTCCGGGTCACGTACGCCTGCGTCTGCGGCTCGGACCTGCACCCGTACCACGACCTGCCGGACACGCCCGAGGGGCGGCGGATGGGCCACGAGGCGATCGGCGTCGTCGAGCAGGTCGGCTCCGACGTCTCGACCATCTCCGTCGGCGACACGGTCATCGTGCCGTTCGCCTGGTCGGACAACACCTGCGCCTACTGCCAGGACGGCATGACGACCTCGTGCGTGCACGGGGGCTTCTTCGACGGCGCCCCGTCGGCCACGCAGGCCGAGAAGCTGCTCGTGCCGCAGGCCGACGGCACCGCCGTCGTCATCCCGGCCGGCACCGACGAGTCGCTGATGCCCTCGCTGCTGACCTTGTCCGACGTGTACCTGACCGGCTACCACGCCGCCCGGCAGGGCGGCGTCGGGCCGGGGAAGACGGTCACCGTCATCGGCGACGGCGCGGTCGGCCTGTCCGCGGTCCTCGCCTCGGCCCAGCTGGGTGCCGAGACGATCATCTTGATGGGACGGCACACCGACCGCACCGACCTGGGCCGCCAGTTCGGCGCCACGCACGTCGTCGCCGCCCGTGGCGAGGAGGGCATCGCCGAGGTCATGGAGATCACCGGGGGCGAGGGGTCGCACGTGGTGCTCGAGGCCGTGGGCCACATGCCGGCCTACGAGCAGGCCTACGGCATCGTGCGGCCCGGGGGCACCATCAGCCGGGTCGGCGTCCCGCAGTACGAGGACGCCCCGATCGGCTTCACCAGCCTCTTCGGCAAGAACGCCACCCTCACTGGCGGGCCGGCCACCGTCCGTGCCTACCTCGAGACCGTCCTGCCCCAGGTCCTGGACGGGACGATCGACCCGGGCCGGGTCTTCGACCGCGAGCTGCCGCTGGCCGACATCGCCGAGGCCTACCGGCTGATGGACGAGCGCAAGGCGCTCAAGGTCCTGATCCGACCCTGATCTGGCCGGTAGGTGCTCATGGCGGTGGCCGTCCCGGGATGATCCCCGGGGTGGCCACCGCCGCTCCGGTGACCAGCACCGGTTCGGCACCGCCCGTCGTGTCCGCCCCCCCATATGCCGTACTCGCCAGAGGCGACGGAGTCCCAGGAGCCGCAGTGACCGCGCCCGACGACCGTCCCCGGTCCGCCGCCACGCCGACCCGGTGGTGAGGGCGCGCCGGATCCAGCTGAACCGCTCGGCCGGCTTCGCCGTCGCCGCGGCGTCCCTGGTGCTCGTCTTCGTCTCCGCAGGCTCACCCATCCCGCTCTACAACACCTACCGGGCGCAGGACGGGCTCTCCAACGCCGACCTGTCGGTGGTGACCGCGGTCTACCTGTCGATGGCGGCAGCGTCCCTGCTGGTGCTGGGTCGGTTGTCGGACCACCTGGGTCGTCGGGCCGTCGGGATCGCCGCCCTGGCGGCCTCGACGACCGGGTTGCTGGTGCTGTTGGACGTCGACGGGGTGGCAGAACTCGCCGCAGGACGCGCGTTCCAGGGCCTGGCCACCGGGCTCGCCTCCAGCGCGCTGGGCGCCTACGTCGTCGACATCGCCCCGCGGCGGCGGCCGTGGCTGCCGGCGGTGGTGACCAGTGCCTCGCCGATGCTCGGCATCCCGTTGGGGGCGCTGCTGTCCGGCGCGCTCGTCGACCACGGTCCCGCGCCCCGACACCTCAACTTCGTCGTGGTCGCTGTCCTCCTCGTGGTGGCGGCGGTCCTGGTGGCGCTGGGACCCGAGACAGTGCTGCCCGAGGCCGACCGGGCCCGCCGGGCTGTCGCGTCGCTGCGGCCCAGGGTCCTGGTCCCCGCCGGCGCTCGACGCCCCCTGCTGGCGATGGCCGGGCTGATCCTGGCGACGTGGTCGATGGGCGGCTTCTACCAGGCCTTCGGTCCCTCGATCGCCGAGGAGGAGCTGGGATCGACAGCGGCCCTGACGGCGGGGGCGGTGTTCGCCTCCTTCACCGTGCTGGCGTTCCTCGGTGGCCCGCTCACCGCCCGCGTCCGACCACACCGGGCGCTGCAGGCCGGGATGCTCGGCTACGCAGCCTGCATGGCCGGCGTCCTGTGGGCGCTCCACGCCGAGGCGACCGCGGCCTTCCTGGTGGTGAGCCTGGCCGCCGGCATCACCCAGGGAGTGGCGCAGACCGGTGGGATGCAGACCCTGCTGGCCCGGACGGCGCCGGGGGAGCGGGCCGGCCTGCTGTCCACCGTCTTCCTGCTGAACTACAGCAGCGCCGCGATCCCGAGTCTGGTGGCCGGTCGCCTCACGACGACGTTCACGCTGTTCCAGATCGCCTGTGGGTACGCCGTCCTGGTGGTGGTGGGGGTGGTGGCCGCGACCACTCTGGTGCGTCCGGTGCCGCCCCCTCCCGGGGCCGGTCGGCGCGGGCCGTCGACGCACGTGCGGCAGGGCTGACCGAGTCCTCGCCAGGGTCGGTGGGGACGGCCCGCGGCCAGGTCGGTCCCAGGAGAGGTCCTCGGCACGGCCGCGGCGATGGGACGGGTCCATGGGGGGACAGGTTCTCCCTCCCATCCGCATCGGAGGGGCTCTAACGTCGAGGCCATGGACAACCGGGCCGAGATCACCGACTTCCTGGCGACCCGCCGGGCCCGGCTCACCCCTGAGCAGGTGGGCCTGCCCACCTCGGGCCGACGACGGGTGCCCGGCCTGCGCCGGGAGGAGGTCGCCGTCCTGGCCGGGGTCAGCACCGACTGGTACACCCGGCTGGAGCGCGGCCACATCGCCGAGGTCTCCGACGACGTCCTGGCCTCGGTCTGCCGGGCGCTGCGCCTGGACGAGGCCGAGCGGTCCCACCTCGACGACCTGGCCCGCGCCGCCCGCCCCAGCAGGGCACCACGGCGCCGGGCCAGCCAGCGGGTGCGGCCCAGCGTCCAGTGGATGCTCGACGCGATGACCGGCGCTGCCGCCATCGTGCCCAACGGCAGCATGGACCTGGTCGCCGCCAACGCGTTGGGCCGCGCGCTGTACTCGCCGGTCTACGAGTTCGCCGCCGGCCGGACCGCCAACATCGCCCGCTTCCAGTTCCTGGACCCTCGCGCGCGGGACTTCCACGAGGACTGGCCTGCCGCGTTGAGCACCACCGTGGCGATCATGCGCACGGCGGCCGGGCGCGACCCGCACAACCGGGCACTCACCGACCTGGTGGGGGAGCTGGCGACCCGCAGCGAGGAGTTCCGCAGCCGGTGGGCCGGGCACGACGTGCGGCTGCACCACACCGGCGCCAAGACCTTCGTGCACCCCGTGGTCGGGCGCCTGGACCTGGCCTTCGACTCCATCGCGCTGCCCACCGACGAGCTCTGGGGCCTCAACCTGACCGTCTACACCGGCGAACCCGGCTCGCCGACTGCTGACGCCCTGTCCGTGCTGGCCAGCTGGGCCGCGACGGAGGCAGGCCGCCCGGTCGAGGACAGCGAGGAGCCCGCCGGACGCTGAGCCCGAGCCCACGAGGCAGGCAAACCCGCGGACGGCTGGCTCTGCTCGTTCGAGAGGGGCCATGGGGCGACCGTGTTCGTCGGACCCACCGGGAACGGTGACCGTTGAGCCGTTGCTCGAGGTGGTGCCCGTGGTGACTACGACCACGAGGCCCGGGATGCCGCCAGGGTCTACGCCGCTGGGTCCGGGTGGTGACCGACCTCTGGGATGTCCGCCTGCACGCAGTCTGAGTGGTGCGCTCTCACTCCCGGGACGTTGGTCGCCAGGGGACACCCTGGGGATCGACGCTCCCGTGCGCGCTGCGACGTGGGCGGTCGTGTCAGGTCCGCGAGGCCGGCTTGGCGTCTGAGCTGCGCCGCCCACGCGTCCGTCGTCCCGCCGGTACGCGCGGGACAGAGCGGGAGGGTGGCGGGGGATCGCGGGTGGCGGACCCCGCGCGTCGCAACGCAGGCTGCGGTGCGCCCAAGACGCGGAGGCAACATCGCTCGTGCAGTCAGTTCCTCGTCTACCTGGTCGGCGGAGCCGTCGACCAGGTAGATGAGAGATCCAGGTCGGTCGCGGCGACTCGGGTGAGCCCGGAGACTGCCCCCGCGGCGGCTCGGCTGACGTCGACTTCCTGGGAGGCGCGGTCGACCTGCGGTCGGTGCTCAGGTCCGGGGCTGACCAGAGCAGAGATGCGGACGGCGTAGACCCGGAACACACTCGAGCCCGTGACCCAGTCCCGGTCCGACCATCCGGGGAACCGGCACCCACCTCAATCGAATCGGGAACGGCTCGATCCCGTTCGCGCCCTTGAACCCTTCACGGGGGCGACTGGGGTCGGCTCGTGATCGGCCCTGGCGACGACGTCGAGGCAGCGATCATGCGAGCGCTCGGGCACCCGGCGGACAGTGCGGTGACGGCGTCGGGTCTCCCCGACCGGCTCGCGGCGGCGTGCGCCCAGGTGCTCCCGGTCGATGGGGCCTGTCTCAGCGGGGCACCCGGCGGACAGTGCGGTGACGGCGTCGGGTCTCCCCGACCGGCTCGCGGCGGCGTGCGCCCAGGTGCTCCCGGTCGATGGGGCCTGTCTCAGCGTCACCTTCGCCGTGGACCGTCGACTGCCGATCGGGGCCGCTGRCGGGGTCAGTGCGCTGGCCGAGCGGCTGGAGTTCGCCATGGGTGAGGGTCCCTGCTTCGACGCCCAGCACGGTGGGCGGCCGGTGAGCGCCTCGGCGGCGGTTCTGGCCCGTCGGTGGCCGGTGTACTGGTCGGGGCTGGTCGCCGGCACCCCGTATCGCAGTGCGGTGGCCGTGCCCGTGGGTCCGCCGCTGTCCGGGGTCGCGGTGCTGGGGCTCTTCCTGAAGTCCAGTGAGGACCCGCCCCGGGCGGTGGTGGCGGCCGCGGCGGCCGCCGGGTTCGCTGTCGGCGGGATCCTGGCCCGCGACCTGGGTGGCGGCGATGATCTGGTGCTGGGTGTCCCGACGTGGTTGGACACCCCGAGCACCCGGCGTCGGCAGCAGGTGTGGCARGCCATCGGGTACCTCAACGGGCAGCGCGGTGTCCGCAGCGATGAGTCCCTGGCCCTGYTCCGCAGCCACGCCTTCCACCACTCGGTGGACCTGGAGTCAGCAGCAGCCAGTGTCCTCGGTGGCGAGCTGCCCTCCATGTGAACCCGAACCMGGCGTACGCGGCCCAGAGGGCTACGGTGCTGGTCAGGCCGCTCCGGCGGTGCTCGTCCAATCAAGGGCGCACCCACGTCACACCCCTGCCGGGTGTGACCGTCACGGCGTAGCTGCCCGGCAGCACGCCGGGATCGGTGCGACCCCGATGAGCAGTCACATCCCCGCCGACGACACCGCCGATGACCGCGCCGCCGATGACCGGGTGTCTTCGGTGTCCGGTGATCCGGACATCGGTGCGACCCCGATGAGCAGTCACATCCCCGCCGACGACACCGCCGATGACCGCGCCGCCGATGACCGGGTGTCTTCGGTGTCCGGTGATCCGGACGCGCTGGACCGCGAGACGCATCGGGCAGCCGGGCAGCCGATCGCCTCACCGCAGCTGGGGTCGGTCGACGTCGCCGGCCTGGATGCCCTGGCGCGTCTGCTGCTGGGGTCGGAGTCGATCGCCTCGGTGCTGCACCGGGCGGCCAGCTACGCCCACCGGGCGTTGTCGATGGCCCAGGAGGTGTCGGTGTCGCTGATCTCGGGTGGGCACCGGGCATCGGCTGCCTGGACGGGGCTGTTGGCCTTCGAGCTGGATGAGTGCCAACACGGCACGGGGTACGGGCCGTGCCTGGAGGCCGCCCGCACCAACAGGGTCGTCGTCATCGAGGACACCGCCACCGAGACCCGGTGGCCGGAGTTCGTGGCCCTGGCGGCCCGGCAGGGGGTGGGGTCCACGCTGTCGGTGCCCATCGATCGCGAACATGCACGACCTGGAGACCGCCCGCAGCGAAGTCACCAACCTGCAGGCCGCGCTGCAGACCCGCGCCGGCATCGAGCAGGCCAAGGGCATCTTGATGGCCGTGCACGGGTGCAGCGCTCGGTGGACCGCCCCACCCGGGCCGCGACCTGCTCGGCGACCTCGCGCAGCTTGGTGTTGGTGTCCTGGGACTCCTTGGACAGGATCGCAAACGCCTCCTCGGGGGCTGTGAGCGGGTGATCAGGTGCCGCCGGGCCGGGGCTGCTCCGTTTCCACCGGTCGCAGGCGGCTGCAGGCTCTGGTCAGTCCTCGATGACGTCGCGGCCTTGCTCGCGGAGCTGGGCCAGGCCGGCGAGCATGCTCTGCACCGCCTTGGGTGGGTGTGGCGACCAGTCGGTGAGCTCGTCGACCACCCGGAGCGGGTGCCGTGTGCGGTAGCAGCCGGTGGGGTTGCCGGGGAACTTCTTGTCGGTCACGTTCGGGTCGTCCTGGAAGGGGCCGGTGGGCTCGACGACGTAGACGTGCCCGGCCCGTCGAGGCCGGCCAGCGCGCTCGCCAGCTGGGCACCCCACGACGCGGTGGGGCGCCTCGGTGGTCAGGTAGACGTGGTTCATCACCCGCCCGGTCCGGAAGTTCGATCCTCGGCCGGCCACCAGCTCCTCGCCGACGGACAACACCGCCTTCCTGCCGTGCACGAACGGGCCGGGAACGTGGTCACACCGGTCGTAGGTCACCGGCACTCGGTCGGCGTTGGGGACGTCATTGACCGCGTCGCGGTCCCCCGGGGCATCGCTCCCGCTCAGCACCCCAACCACGGTGCAGGCACTAGGGCCGCTCCCGAACCATCCAGACCGACCCCTCACGAACCATCGTTTTCCGCGCCCATCGCCCGGCGCCCGGCGCCCGGTAACCGTGGGGGCATGTCATGGCTCGGTACCCGCTGGTCGGGGCTTAGCCCTGTGTGGGAAGTTGTCGCGGTGCCTGACCGAGAGCGGACGTGGCCCCAGTGCTGGGCACTCGGGTTGCTGCTCGGATTCCTCGCGACCGTGGCCTATCACGCGCTGCTCGTCTTCGTCCTGGGCGAGGTGTTCTTATGGCGGCGCGCCGTCATCTGGTTCATCAGCATGTCGCTGATCGGCACGGTCGCCGGACGGTTCCCCAGACGAGCTGGCCCATGGCGACGGGGCTGACACCTCTCGAGTCCAACCTGGATGAGTGCCACATACCCCCGGTACTCGGATGTACAGATCATGTGTCACAACTTGGTCCGAAAAGGGTCAACTCCTTGAACCTGACGACGATGAGAGCGCCAGGCCCCGAAGACCTACAGCCCGTTGCCGCCGCTGAGGCCGCCCGCGTCGTCCCAGGCGAAGTGCAGACCATGCCGGCGAGGACGAACCCCACGCTGAGGCCGCCCCGGCGGGGCTGGGCGGCAGTGCCGATCAGGTGGATGATGCCGCTGCAGACCAGCTGGAGGCGATCCGGAGGAAGGAGTCGTCACGGCAGCCGTCGACCTGTCTCGTGGTGGAAGAGGTGCACCTGCCCGGGGTCGATCCCCAGCCGGACGTGGTCGCCCACGGCCGGGAGTCCGCGGCCGGGCACGCGGACGGTCAGCAGCTCGGAGACTGCCTGGACGGTGGCGTCCGACGGCCGGGCGAGCACCTGGCCCTCGGCCCCGAGTGACTCGACGACCTCGACCTGCGCCGGGATGCCGGCGGTGCCGGACAGGACGAGCGCCTCGGGGCGCACCCCGACGGTGACCCGTCGGTGTCCGGCACCGAGGACCCCGGCCAGGAGGTCGGGGGCGATGTCGAGGGGGCTGACGCCCCACTGCAGCCCGGTGGGGGTGACCGCAGCGTCGAGCATGTTCATCGCCGGCGAGCCGATGAAGCCGGCCACGAAGGTGTTCACCGGCCGGTCGTAGAGCGCCTGTGGTGTGTCGACCTGCTGGAGGACCCCGTCCGCCAGCACGGCGACCCGGTCGGCCATGGTCATGGCCTCCACCTGGTCGTGGGTGACGTACACGGTGGTGGTGCCCAGCTCCCGCTGCAGCCGGACGATCTCGGTGCGGGTCCGGGTGCGCAGTGCGGCGTCCAGGTTGGACAACGGTTCGTCCATCAGGAACACCTGGGGACGGCGGACGATCGCCCGCCCCATGGCCACCCGCTGTCGCTGCCCGCCGGACAGCGAGGACGGCTTGCGGTCGAGGTAGGGGGTGAGGTCCAGCATGGTCGCCGCCTGCTCGACCCGGCTGCGGACCTCGGGCTTCGCCAGCCCGGCGATCCTCAGCCCGAAGGTCATGTTCTGCCGCACGGTCATGTGCGGGTAGAGCGCGTAGGACTGGAAGACCATGGCGACGTCGCGCTGGTGCGCGGGGGTGGACGTCACGTCCTGGCCGCCGATCCTGATGCTGCCGGCAGTGACGGGGTCCAGGCCCGCCAGCATCCGCAGCGAGGTGGACTTCCCGCAGCCGGAGGGGCCGACCAGGACGAGGAACTCCCCGTCGGCGATCTCGAGGTCCAGACCGTCGACGGAGGGGCGCTCGGCTCCGGGGTGGGTCAGGGTGGCGCCGGCGTAGCTGATCGCAGCCATCAGGCCACCTCGTCCTCGGTCGGGCGCAACCGCCAGGTGCGCAGGTGCTGCCAGGTCAGGGTCTGCCACCAGCGGCCGGTCCAGTCGGCACTGGTCGTGCGGTAGAGCGCCACGGTGTCGCCGAGGAAGCCGGCGGGGTGGGCGACCGGGAGCCGGTCGATGAACTCCCGGACCTCACCGACCAGGTCCGGGCGGGTCAGCAGGTCGTGGGAGGCCAGCGACAGGTGGGCCGCCCAGGTGTCGGGGTCGTAGGGGTGCGGCTCGGGCGAGGCCGGGGCTCGGGTCAGGGGGGCGACCGCCCGGTCGACGGCGGAGGCCAGGTGCTGGAAGGCGGTGTTGCGGGAGCCGTCGGGGTGGTGGTCGACGTCGTAGACCGCGCCGTCCCCCATCGCCACCGGGCCGGCGTTGGTGACCGGGAAGGCCGGTCGGTCGCGCAGGACCTCGTCCAGGGCGGTGACGAGGTCCTCGACGGGGCCGGGGACGTGCTGGCTGCCCACCAGCGTGGCGTGCGGGGGGAAGGCCCCGGCCGACACGAGCCCGTACTGGGCGCGGACGGCGGCGGTCACCTGGGTCACCGCCCAGCAGGTGGCCGGGTCCGGACGCAGGTAGACCCCGTAGCGGTGCGGGTCGCCGGGGTCGGCGGGGAGTCGGCTGGGTCGTGGGGTGGTCATCGTCCGCCCATCTCGTGGTAGTCGGTGAGGATCTGGTCGGCGGCCTGCTGCGCCTGGTCCAGCGCTGCGGGCACCGAGGTGGTGCCGTCGAAGGCCGACTGCATGAGGTCGACGACCTCCAGTCGGATCGCGGTCATCGCCCCGGTCAGGCAGCCGGCGGTGGCCGTGGTGACGGGGGTGTCGGCGAACTGGTCGATGAGCACCTGGGTGGCCGGGTTGTCGTCCAGGAACGCCTGCTGGGTGGGGCTGTCGTCGACCGCGGTGTTGATCGGGGCGTAGCCGGAGATCTGGGAGAAGCCCTCCTGCACCTGCGCCGAGGCGAGGTGGGAGACCAGCTGCCAGGAAGCGACCTGCTCGGCGTCGGGGTGTCCGGGGCCCGACACCCACATCGCCGCACCGCCGATCAGCGCGCCGGCAACGGCCGGGTCACCGGACACCGGGTAGGGCAGTGCCGAGAACTCGGTGCCCCCGGCGGCCAGGCCGCCGATGGCGCCGCTGGAGTTGAACATCATCGCAACGTCCCCGGCTGCGAAGGCCGACACCGCGGAGTTGCCGTTGATGCCGGTGTCCAGGCCGGCACCGCTGGTGTAGAGGTCAGCCACCGCTTGGATGGCCGAGACCTGGGCCGGGTCGGTGAACGTGGCCCGGTCGGCGCCGGAGTCGGCGCGGCCGTTGTCCGGCCCGCACCACGTCGTCCCCGCGGCGGCGGTGAGCTGCTCGAACCACCAGCCGTCGAAGGGCTGGACGAGGCCGGCGACGCCGGGGACCCGGTCGGCCACCTGTCGGGCAGCCGCGGTGACCCCGGAGAGCGTGGACAGCGTGGCCCGGTCGACCCCGGCCCGGTCGAGCAGGTCGTCGTTGACGTAGAGCAGGGGCATCGACGTCGCCAGCGGGACCGCCAGCAGCTCTCCGTCGGCGCTGTAGTAGCTGCGCGCGGCCGGCCGCAGCTGGTCCAGGTCGAGTCCGTCGGGGTTGGCCGCCGCCAGGTCCTGCGCGGGGACGGTCTGGCCGACGTCCCGCAGGTACCCGGTGGTCACGTCGTTGATCACCAGGATGCTCGGCGTGGCCTGGTCCCGGACCGCCGACGTGTACTTGGCCAGCGTGTCCTGGTAGGTGCCCTGGAAGACAGCGGTGGCCTCGATGCGGCCCTCGTGCTGGGCGTTGAAGTCCGCGATCGCCGACTCCAGGGCCGTGCCCGCGGTGCTGCCCAGGCCGTGCCACACGGTGACCTGCACCGGCCCGTCCGCCTCGGCCAGGGCCTCGGGCCCGGGTGCTGCCCGACCGGTGGACGACGTCGGCGTCACGGCACCACCGGGGGCGCACGCGGCGAGGGTCAGCACGCCGACGGCGACGCCGGCCAGCAGTCGGGAACGGGACACGGGGACCTCGCGGGGTGAGTGGGGATGGGACGGGAGTGCCGGGGTGCGGGCCGGTTCACCGGGCACGGGTGGCCAGTCCTCGGACGAGGAAGCGCTGGCCCACGAGGACCAGCAGGAGCGTGGGCAGCAGGACGACCAGCGTCCCGGCGTAGACCACGGCCGGGGTGGTGGACTCCCCGGCGGCGAGCTGGGCCAGACCGACCTGCACGGTCCGCTGCTCGGGGGTGTCGGTGATCAGCAGCGGCCAGAAGTACCCGTTCCAGGCGGCCAACGCGCACCACAGCGCCGCCGTCACCACCTGGGGGGCGGCCATCGGGAGGACCACCCGGGTCAAGCAGCGCAGGTGCGAGGCGCCGTCGAGCCGGGCTGCTTCCCACACCTCGCGGGGCAGCTGACCGAAGGCCTGGCGGAGCAGGAAGACGGGGTAACCGACGGCCAGGAAGGGCAGCACGATGCCCAGCACCGTGTTGCGCAGTCCCAGGCTGCTGACCAGCTGGAAGTTGGGGATGACCGAGCTCTCCCCGGGGATGGCCAACGTCCCCAGGATGAGCACGAAGGCCACGGTGCGCCCCCGCCAGGTCGGGAAGACCAGGGCGTAGGCCGCGGCGGCGGCCAGCACCACCTGCGCCGTGGTCTGCAGTGCCGTGACCATCACGCTGACCCCGAACTGGCGGACCAGTGGGAAGCCGGCGAGGGCGGTCCGGACGTTGTCCAGGGTCAGGTCGCCGGGAGCCGGGAACATGGCGGCCAGACCCGTGCGTCCCGGGGGTGACACGGCGGTCGCCACGGTCACCCAGACCGGGAACACCACGACCGCGACGACCAGGGCGATCCACGTCCAGCGCAGCGCCGACCCCACGCGCAGCGCCGGGGCGGGGCGCCGGCGTGCGGGGGCGGTCATGCCCGGTCCCGGGTGAGCCGCATCTGGACCGCGGTGACCAGCACGACCAGCAGGAGCAGGGTCAGTGCGATGGTCGAGGCCTGGCCGTACTGGGGGAGGCCGGTGCCGAAGGCCCGCTGGTAGAGCTCGTACACCAACGTCGTGGTCGCCCCGGACGGCCCGCCGCGGGTGAGCACCTGCACCTGGGTGAACACCTGGAGGCCGGCGATGGTCTGGGTGACGACGAGGAACAGCAGGCTGGGCCGGATGGCGGGCACCACGATCGACCAGGCCGACCGCCACTCGCCGGCACCGTCGAGGGAGGCGGCCTCCAGCACGGACCGGTCGACCCGGGAGAGTGCGGCGAGCACGACGAGGAAGGCGAAGCCGAACTCGTACCAGGCCGTCGTCACCGCGATGCTGAGCACGGCCCAGCCCTGGGACTCCAGCCACGGTGGACCGGTGACCCCCAGGTCGGCGAGCAGCGCGTTGAGCTGGCCGACCGAGGGCGCCAGCAGTCCGGCGAACGCGGCGGACGCCGCCGCCGCGGAGTAGGCGAAGGGGAGGGACAGCAACACGGTCACCACCCGACCGCCGCGCTGGGAGGCCCGGCGCAGGGGGAGGGCGGCCAGCAGGGCACCGCCGGTGGCCATCACGACGACGAGGGCGGCGATGGTGAGGGTCGTCAGGAGGACCGACCGCAGGTCGGGGTCGGTGAGGAGGTCCGCGTAGTTCGACAGTCCCAGGAAGCCGGTGGCGTTCCCGACCAGGTCGCTGCCGTGCACGCTCAGCCACGCGCTGCGCACGACCGGCCAGTAGGAGAACACCGCCAGCAGGGCCAGGCACGGGAAGACGAAGACCACGCCGGCGCGCAGGTCCCGTCCCGCCGTCGGGGAGGAGGGTGATCGCATGTGTGGAACGTTCCACACCAACAAGTCTGATGTAGGCGGCTCAGACGGAACAGCAGGTGAACAACGTGTCAGTGCACGCGTGCCACCGTCCGGCCGGCCTGCAGCGTGCCCAGCAGGACCTGGTGCTGCGCGGCTGGTGCACCGCCGTCCAGGCGCGCCAGCAGGGCGTCGACAGCCCGCCGGCCCACCTCGCGCAGGGGCTGCGCCCAGCTGGTCAGTCCGATGGCCGGGCTGTCCAGCGGCGCGACCCCGTCGTAGCCCGAGACCGACACGTCCTCGGGTACGCGGACCCCCCGCCGTCGCAGGGCGGCCATGACCGCGAGCGCATCCCGGTCACTGGGGGCCATCACCGCCGTGCTCCCTCCCGACTCCAGGAGCCGGTCGACGGGCCCCTGGACGTCCTCGATCCGGACGTCGCGCACCGGGTCGACGGTGACGCCCAGTTCGAGCAGTCGGTCGGCCATCGCGCGGGCACGCGAGGACATCGTCAACGACTGGTGCTCCCCGGGCTGCAGCACGGTGACGCGCCGGTGCCCGAGGTCCGCGACGTGGTCGGCCAGTGATCGACCTCCGTGCACCTCGTCGCAGTAGACGCTGGTCACCGTCTCGGCGGTCTCCGGGCGGCCCGCGACGACCAGGGGGGTGCGGGCCGCCCGGATGACCAGGTCCGAGGAGGACAGCAGGCCGCTGCACACCAGCAGCCCCTCGACCTGCATCTCCACCAGGTGGTCCAGGGCGCGCAGCTCGTCGTCCAGGTCGAACGTGCCCGACCCGGTCGCGACCACGACCCGGTAGCCGACCTCGGCCGCCCGCTCGCTCATGGTGACCAGGAGGCGCCCGTAGAAGGGGGTCGAGGCGTCGCGGACGAAGACCCCCAGCGTGTTGGTCCGGGTGGACGACATCGATGCGGCCATGGCGTTGCGCACGTAACCCAGCTCCGCGGCCGCGGTCAGGACCTTCGACCGGGTGTCGGCAGAGACGCTCCCCCGACCGCTGTACACCCGCGACACCATCGACTTGGACACCCCAGCCCGGGCGGCGACGTCGATGATGGTCGGCGGCCGACCGTCACCTCTCACCGTGCGGCCAGTCCCAACACCTCGCGCGCGGCCGGGACCCCCGCCCACAGGTGGGCACCCCACCCGGCGGCCTGAGCACCGGCCACGTTGACCGGGCGGTCGTCGAAGAACACCAGCTCGGAGGGGTCACAGCCGTAGGCCTGCTCGGCGGCGGCGTAGACGGCGGCATCGGGCTTCATCAGGCCCAGGTCGGAGGAGAAGACGAGCTGGTCGATGCCTCGGCTCCAGTCGGCGGCCCGGACGGTCGCAGCCAGGGAGCGCGGTGCGTTGGACAGCACGACCACCCGGGAGCCTGCGGCGTTCAGATCGGCGATCAGCTCCACGACGCCGGGCGCCGGGGTCGACCACCGGGCGCAGTCGATGGCGTCCAGGACCTCAGGGTCGCCCTCGACCCCCACCCGGGCGAGCACCGCCGACCAGAACCCGCCCAGCGGGCCACCGCGGTCGTAGTCGTCCCGGAAGGCCCAGTAGGCAGGGGCGACATCGGTCTCGGCGCGCCCCAGGGACGCCGACACCGCCGTCGTCGCACCGTCGGTCGGCACGAGCACGCCGCCGAGGTCGAACACCGTCGTCTTGTCCATGCCCGGCAAGGTAGCGCTGGGACCCGTGCCGACCCCCGGTCGGGTGGGAACGTTCCACCCGATCGCCCTCCCGCGCGCGACCTGCGGCGGCGTCGGCCGTGGTCGACCCGACGCGAGCCCTCCCGTGCGCCGTCTCCCGCCGGCAACGGCACCGGGATCGACAGCGGTCCTGGGGTGCCTGCCGCGAGGATCGACGCACGGACCCAGGGAATGCGGACGGTCCCGGGACGTTCGACCTGACAGGAGCCGCGAGGCTCCGTGTTCCGACCAGAGAGGCCCGCCCCGTGTCCTTCCCGCTCTCCGTCCTCGACCTCGCCCCCGTCGCCCCGGGCGAGACCGTCACCGACAGCATCGCCCACAGCGTCGCCCTGGCGCAGGCCGCGGAGGAGCACGGCTACACCCGGGTCTGGTACGCCGAGCACCACAACATGGCCGCCATCGCGAGCTCGGCGACCAGCGTGCTGATCAGCCACGTCGGCGCGCACACGAAGGCGATCCGGCTCGGCGCGGGCGGCGTGATGCTGCCCAACCACTCGCCGCTGGTGATCGCCGAGCAGTTCGGCACCCTCGACGCGATGTACCCCGGCCGGATCGACCTGGGCCTGGGCCGCGCGCCCGGCTCGGACCAGAACACGATGCACGCGATGCGCACCGACCCGCGCTCCAGCGAGCGCTTCCCGCAGGACGTGCTGGAGCTGCAGGCCTACTTCGCCGGCGAGACCCGCGTCCCGGGCGTGGACGCCACCCCCGGCAAGGGCCGCCGCGTCCCGCTCTACATCCTGGGTTCCTCCACCTTCGGCGCCCAGCTCGCCGCCGCCCTGGGCCTGCCCTACGCGCACGCCTCGCACTTCGCCCCGCAGGCGCTGCAGGCTGCCGTGGAGATCTACCGCCGCGACTTCCAGCCCTCGCTGCAGCTGGACGCCCCGCACGTCATCGCCGGCGCGAACGTCATCGCCGCCGACACCGCCGAGGACGCTCGGGAGCAGTTCGAGGTCGTCCGCCGGGCCCGCGCGACCCTGCTCTTCGGCCGCGGCAAGACCTTCACCGACGAGGAGGCCCAGCTGCTGCTGGACTCCGGCGCCGGCGCCCAGATCGACTCGATGATGACCCACTCCGCCGTCGGCACCCCCGCCGAGGTGCGTGAGCAGCTGGTCGACTTCCGCCGGTTCGCCGACGCCGACGAGGTCATCGTCGGTCACGCCTCCGGCACGGTGGAGCAGCGGCTGCGCTCGGTGCAGCTGCTGGCCGAGGCGATGGAGACCGTCGCCGCCTAGTCAGGCGGTCATCTGCTCCCGCGGCCGGCTCGTCACCACTCGGCGAGCTGGCTGCAGGTCGGGCACAGGTGCGCGATCTCCTCGGGCTCCGGTGGCCACGCCACGTCGTCGTCGTGGGTGACGTAGGCGCCGCAGAGGGAGTTCCGGCGGCCGCCGGCGGAGCTGCCGATGGTGGCGTGCGCCGGGCCGATCAGGGTCGGGCGCGAGCCGGCACCGACGAGGGAGCCGACCATCATCTCGGCGCGCGCCGTCCGGTAGCGGAAACCCATGCGCCACAGGGTGACCGCTCATCGTGCCCCGGCCGGGCAGGCGGCGCCGTGTCCCAGACCCGGACGCCCCACCCGCCCCAGCCGTCACACGGTGGCGAGTGAGGCCGGCGCGGTCTGCCGGAACCAGGCCACCGTGCGGGCCAGCCCGTCGGCGAAGGACACCTGCGGCTCCCAGCCCAGCGCGGTGCGGATCGCGGTGATGTCCGGGCAGCGCACGGTGGGGTCGTCGACCGGGCGCCCGATGGACTCGACCGGGACGTCGACCCCGGCCGCGGCGGCCACCGCGCGCGCGATGTCCAGCACCGAGCGCTCCTCCGGGAAGCCCACGTTGAACGGCCCCGGCAGGTCCGAGCCGGCCACGGCGAGGACGCCGCGCACGGTGTCGTCGACGTAGCAGACCGACCGGGTCTGCGAGCCGTCCCCGGCGACCGTCATCGGCTGCCCGCTGAGCGCCTGGGCGATGAAGGTCGGGATGGCCCGGCCGTCCTCGCGGCGCATCCGCGGGCCGTAGGTGTTGAAGATCCGCACGATCGCGGTGTCCACGCCGTGCGCGGTCCGGTAGGCGGTGGTGATCGCCTCGCCGAAGCGCTTGGCCTCGTCGTAGACCCCGCGCGGGCCGACCGGGTTCACGTGCCCCCAGTAGCTCTCGGGTTGCGGGTGCACCTGCGGGTCGCCGTAGGTCTCCGACGTCGAGGCCAGCACCATGCGCGCGCCCGTCCGGCGGGCCGCCTCCAGCGCGTGCCAGGTGCCGACGCTGCCCACCCGCAGGGTCTCCACGGGCAGCCGCAGGTAGTCCGCGGGGGAGGCCGGGGAGGCGAAGTGCAGCACCAGGTCGACGTCGTCGGCGGTGGTGAAGGGCTCGCTGACGTCGTGGTGCACGAAGCTGAACCGCGGGTCGTCGCGCAGGTGGTCGACGTTGCTGCCGTCACTGGTGCACAGGTCGTCCATGCAGGTCACGCGGGCGCCGTCGGCGAGCAGCTGCTCGCACAGGTGGGAGCCGAGGAAGCCGGCGCCGCCGGTGACCAGGGCGTGCCGGGTGGGTCGTGCGCGCATCGGGGGGACCTCTCCGCCGACGACGGGGCCCGGATCTGGGGCCGTCGGCGACGGTAACCCCCTGCTGTGGCGCGGGCGACCCGGAGCCGACGTGCGGGGGTGGTGACGCCCGTGTTCTGATCATGGCGCGAGCCGAGCCAGAGCGCGCTGACGACCGGGGCCCACCCAGGTGGGGCCCCGTGACGCCTGCGAGGTGACGCGTGCGCGTGCTCGGCATCAACGCCCTGTTCCACGACCCGGCGGCAGCCCTCGTCGTCGACGGCACGATCGTGGCCGCCGCCGAGGAGGAGCGCTTCAGCCGGCGCAAGCACGGCAAGCGCCCGGTCCCGTTCTCCGCCTGGGAGACCCCCGACCTGGCTGCGGCCTGGTGCCTGCGGCAGGCCGGCGTCTGCGCGGAGGACCTGGACGCGATCGCCTACTCCTACGACCCGGCGCTGCACCTGAGCCCGGAGGAGGCCGGGGTGCA
This sequence comes from Modestobacter sp. Leaf380, assembly GCF_001424485.1. GTDB lineage: Bacteria > Actinomycetota > Actinomycetes > Mycobacteriales > Geodermatophilaceae > Klenkia. Next base: position 49,079 of record NZ_LMQC01000012.1, on the reverse strand, counting down.
CGACCCCTTCGACCACCTGCGGCTGACCTACGCGCAGCAGGCGCCGGGCTTCCTCGCCGAGGGGGTGCCCGGGCTGGACCCGGACAAGGTCCGCTTCGTCCCGCACCACGTCGCGCACGCGGCCTCGGCCGCGCTGGCCGCACCGTGGGGCGGCAGCTGCGCGGTGCTGGTGCTCGACGGCCGCGGCGAGCGGCACAGCCACCTGGCCGGCGTCTACCGGGACGGCGTGCTGGAGGTGCTGGCCTCCCAGCAGCTGCCGCACTCCCTGGGCCTGCTCTACGAGGACGTCACCGCGCACCTGGGCTTCCTGCGCAGCTCCGACGAGTTCAAGGTGATGGCGCTGGCCTCCTACGGGAAGCCCCGGCACGCCGAGGCGCTGCGCTCCCTGGTGCACGCCACCGGGGACGGCGGCTTCGTCACCGCCGGCGCCGACTTCGGCGCGCTGGCCAAGCCCCGGCACCCCGACGAGGAGTGGACCGCCGAGCACGCCGACCTCGCCGCCAGCGTCCAGCTGGTCACCGAGGAGGTGCTGCTGGACCTGGCCCGCTGGCTGCGGGAGACCACGGGGGAGACCCGGCTGGCGATGGCCGGCGGGGTGGCGCTGAACTGCGTGGCCAACAGCCGGCTGGCTGCGGGGTCCGGGTTCGCCGAGCTGTGGGTGCAGCCCGCCGCCGGGGACGCCGGCACCGCGCTGGGCGGTGCGCTGGAGCTGTCCTGGCGGGGCGGGGAGCCGACGGCGCCGTTCACGGGGGCGGACCTGGGCAGCGGCTGGTCCGACGCCGAGATCGAGGCCGTCCTGCAGACCGCGCGGGTGGCCTACCGGCGCAGCGACGACGTCGCCGAGGAGGTCGCCCAGTGCCTGGCCGAGGACGGCGTGGTGGCCTGGTACCAGGGCCGCAGCGAGTTCGGCCCGCGCGCGCTGGGCCACCGGTCGCTGCTCGCGCACCCCGGGCGCGCGGAGAACCTGGAGCGACTCAACGACGTCAAGGGCCGTGAGCAGTTCCGCCCGGTCGCCCCGATGGTGCGTCTGGACCGGGCCCGCGAGGTGTTCTCCTGCGGCCCGGTGCCCAGCCCGTACATGCTCTTCGTGCACGACGTCGCCGCGCAGTGGCGGGACCGCATCCCGGCCGTCGTGCACGTCGACGGCACCGCGCGCATCCAGTCCGTCGACCCGGCCACCGAGCCGCTGGTCGCGGCGATGCTGACCGGCTTCGAGCGGCGTACCGGGCTGCCGATCGTGGTCAACACCAGCCTGAACACCGCGGGCCGGCCGATGGTCGACAGCCCACGCGACGCCCTGGAGTGCTTCGGCTCCGGGCCGGTGGACCTGCTGGCGATCGGGCCGTTCGTGGTCCACCGGCGGTGGGCGCACGAGGGGCTGGCCCGGGAGTGAGCGCGCCCCGGTACGCCGTCGTCGTGCCCTCGCTGGGGCGTCCGTCCCTGCGGGTGCTGCTCGACGCGCTGGCCGCAGCGACAGGCCCGCGCCCGGAGTGGCTGGTCGTCGTCGACGACCGGGCCACGCCGGGGGAGACCCCGGTGGTCGACGTGCGCGACCTGCCCGACGACATCGCCGGGCACGTGCTGGTGCTGCACGGCGGCGGACGCGGGCCGGCCGCGGCCCGGAACACCGGCTGGCGGGCCGTCCCCGCCGACGTCGACTGGATCGCCTTCCTCGACGACGACGTGCTGGTCGGCCCGGACTGGTGCGCCGCGCTCGCCGCCGACCTCGCCGCCGCCGACCGGCACGGGCTGGCCGCCAGCCAGGCCGAGATCGACGTGCCGCTGCCGGCCGACCGCCGCCCCACCGACTGGGAGCGCGGCACCGCGGGCCTGTCCGGCGCCTGGTGGATCACCGCGGACATGGCCTACCGGCGGGACGCGCTGGTCGCCGTCGACGGGTTCGACGAGCGGTTCCCGCGTGCCTTCCGGGAGGACGCCGACCTGGCCCTGCGGGTGCAGGACACCGGCCGCCGGCTGGTCGTGGGCCGCCGGCACACCACCCACCCGGTTCGCCCGACCGGCCGCTGGACCAGCCTGCGCCAGCAGCGCGGCAACGCCGACGACGTGCTGATGGTCCGGGTGCACGGGCGGCTGTGGGCCGACCGGGCCGGTGCGACCACCGGCCGGCGTCCCCGGCACGTGGCGATCACCGCCGCCGGGCTGCTCGCGCTGACCACGCGCAGCCGGGTCGCTGCCGCGGTCTGGGCGGCGGGCACCGCCGAGTTCGCCTGGGCCCGCATCGCACCCGGCCCCCGGGACCGCGCCGAGGTGACCACGATGCTGGCCACCAGCCTCGCCATCCCGCCGGCCGCGACCTGGTGGTGGCTGCGCGCGCTGCTGCGCCGCACCCCGCCCCGGCCGGTCGCGGAGGCCGCCGAGGCCAAGGCGCTGCTGGTGGACCGGGACGGCACCCTGGTCGTCGACGTGCCCTACAACGGCGACCCCGACCGGGTGCAGCCGCTGCCCGGCGCGGTCGAGGCGGTGCACGCCGCACGGGCCGCCGGGCTCCCCGTCGGGGTGGTCACCAACCAGTCCGGGCTGGCCCGCGGCGCGTTCGACGAAGCCCAGCTGGCCGCCGTCCACGCCCGCGTCGAGGAGCTGTTCGGGGCCTTCGACGCGTGGTCGGTGTGCCCGCACGGGCCCGAGGACGGCTGTGCCTGCCGCAAGCCCGCGCCCGGTTCGGTCCGGGCCGCTGCGGAGACGCTCGGGGTCGAGCCGCAGGACTGCGTGCTGGTCGGCGACATCGGCGCCGACGTGCAGGCCGCCCGGGCGGCCGGGGCCCGCTCGGTGCTGGTGCCCACCGCGGTCACCCGCACCGCCGAGGTCGCCGCCGCACCGGTCGTCGCCCGGGACCTGCAGACCGCCGTCGCCACGGTGCTCGGCGGCCGGTCGTGACCCGCGCCCTGGTGGTGCGGCTGGACAGCCTGGGTGACGTCGTCGTCTGCGGGCCGGCGGTCCGCGCGGTCGCCGCGTCCGCCGACCGCGTCACCGTGCTGGCCGGCCCCCGCGGTGCCGCCGCCGCGGCGCTGCTGCCCGGGGTCGACGAGGTGCGGGTCTTCGACGCGCCCTGGATCACCGCCGACGCCGGGCCGGTCGACCCGGTGCTGGTGGCCCGGCTGGTCGGGGACCTGCGCGGCCGGTTCGACACCGCGCTGGTGCTGACCTCCTTCCACCAGAGCGCCCTGCCCACGGCGCTGCTGCTGCGCCTGGCCGGGGTGCCGCGGGTCGCCGCGGTGAGCACCGACTACCCGGGCAGCCTGCTCGACGTCCGGCTGCCCGAGCCGGGGGAGGACCCCGAGCCGGTCCGGATGACGGCGATCGCGCGGGGTGCCGGCTTCCACCTCCCACCGGGGGACGACGGCGCCCTCCGGCTGGTCGAGGACCTCCCGGCCGTCGCCGGCCTGCCCGCCCACCCCGTCGTCGTGCACCCCGGCGCCGACGCCGAGGCCCGCGCCTACCCGCGCTGGGCCGAGGTCGTCGCGCTGCTCACCGACCAGGGCCACGACGTCGTCGTCACCGGCGGGCCGGACGAGCGGGAGCTGACCGCCGCCGTGGCCGGGGGCCGGGCGCTGGACCTCGGGGGCCGGTTGTCGGTCGCCGAGCTGGCCGGCGTGCTGCGCGAGGCCGACGTCCTGGCCGTGGGCAACACCGGGCCCGCCCACCTGGCCGCCGCCGTCGGCACCCCCGTGGTGAGCCTGTTCTCCCCGGTCGTGCCGCTGACCCGATGGGCGCCGCACACCCCGCACCGGGTGGTGCTGGGCGACCAGTCCGCGCCCTGCGCCGGCAGCCGGGCGCGGGCCTGCCCGGTGCCGGGCCACCCGTGCCTGGCCGACGTCGCGCCGACCACCGTGGTCGCCGCGGTCGCGCAGCTGGTGGGGGTGGCGGCGTGAACGTCCTGGTCTGGCACGTGCACGGTTCCTGGCTGACCGCCCTCGTCCAGGGCCCGCACCGCTACCTGGTGCCGGTCGTCCCGGACCGCTCCGGCGACGGGCTGGGCCGGGCCCGCACCTGGGACTGGCCGTCCACCGTCGTCGAGGTGACCCCGGAGGAACTGCGCGACACCCCCGTGGACGTCGTGGTCCTGCAGCGCCCCCGCGACCTGGAGCTGCTGCGGGCCTGGACCGGCTGGGAGCCCGGCGTCGACGTCCCCGCCGTCTACGTCGAGCACGACACCCCGCCCGCCCCGGCGGACAGCCGCCATCTGCTGGCCGACCGCACCGACGTCCCGCTGGTGCACGTCACGCACTTCAACCGGGTCGCCTGGGACGCCGGCCGTGCACCGGTGCACGTCGTCGAGCACGGCGTGGTCGACCCCGGTCACCGGTGGACCGGGGAGCTGGCCCGCGCCGCCGTCGTCACCAACGACCCGGTGACCCGCGGGCGGACCGTCGGCACGGACCTGATCGCGCCGTTCGCGCCGCTCGGGGTGGACGTGTTCGGCATGCGGGTCACCGGGCTGTCCGACGCGCTGGGCGTGCCGGTCGGGGAGTTCGAGGACCTCCCGCAGGACGTGATGCACGACGAGCTCGCCCGACGCCGGGTCTACCTGCACCTCACGCGGTGGACCTCGCTCGGGCTGTCCCTGGTGGAGGCGATGACGATGGGGGTCCCCGTGGTGGTACTGGCCGCGACCGAGGCGCCGACGGTGGTGCCTGCGGGCGCCGGGGTGGTGGCCGCCGACGTGGACGCCCTGGTCGAGGGCGCCCGCCGGCTGCTGGCCGACCCGGACGCTGCCCGGGCCGCCGGCGAGGTGGCCCGCGCCGCGGCCCTGGAGCGGTTCGGGCTCGAGCGCTTCCTCACCGACCTGGACGCCGTGCTCGAGGGGGTGGCCCGGTGAGGATCGCGATGCTGTCGGAGCACGCCAGCCCGCTGGCCACCCTGGGCGGGGTCGACGCGGGCGGGCAGAACGTGCACGTCGCCATGCTGGCCCGCGCGCTGGCCGCCCGCGGCCACACCGTCACCGTCTACACCCGCCGCGACGCCCCCGACCTGCCGGTCAGCGTCGACTTCGCCCCCGGGGTCGTCGTCACCCACCTGGACGCCGGGCCGGCCGCGCCGGTGCCCAAGGACGACCTGTGGCCGCACGTCCGCGAGCTCGGCGCCGCACTGCGGGTGGAGCTGCTGGCCGACCCGCCGGACGTGCTGCACGCGCACTTCTGGATGAGCGGGCGGGCCGCGGTCGACGCCGTCCGCGGGCTGGGCATCCCGGTCGTGCAGACCTTCCACGCCCTCGGCTCGGTCAAGCGCCGCTGGCAGGGCGCAGCCGACACCAGCCCGGCCCCGCGGGTGCGGGTGGAGACCGCGGTCGCCCGCACCGCCGCCGGGGTCGTCGCCACCTGCGCCGACGAGGTGCGCGAGCTCGCCGAGCTGGGCGTGGACCCGGCCGGGGTCGCCGTCGTCCCCAGCGGGGTGGACACCACCGCCTTCACCCCCGAGGGCCCGCGCGCCCCGCGCACGGACGCCCCGCGGCTGCTGGTGATCGGCCGGCTGGTGCCGCGCAAGGGGGTCGGTGACGTGCTGGCCGCGCTGGCCGACGTCCCGGACGCCGAGCTGGTCGTGCTGGGCGGGCCCGACGCCGCCGAGCTGGTCGCCGACCCGGCCGCCGCGGAGCTGCTCGCCGAGGCCTCGGCCCGCGGCGTGCTGGACCGGGTGCGGCTGGCCGGGCGGGCCGACCGGGAGGAGGTCGCCGGCTGGATCCGGTCGGCCGACCTGGTGGTCTGCGCGCCCTGGTACGAGCCGTTCGGGATCGTGCCGCTGGAGGCGATGGCCTGCGGCGTGCCCGTCGTCGGCACCGCGGTCGGCGGGCTCACCGACACCGTCGTCGACGGCGTCACCGGCCTGCTCGTGCCCCCGCGCGAACCCGGGCAGCTGGCCGCCGCGATCCAGGCACTGCTCGCCGACCCCGACCGCCGCGCCGCGATGGGCGCCGCCGGGCGGGAGCGCGTCGTCACCACCTACGACTGGCAGGAGGTCGCCTCGATGACCGAGTCCGCGTACCGCCGCTTCACCCGGGCCGCCCGCCGTCCCGGCATCGCCGCGGCCCGGGCGGTGGCCCGGTGACCCGGCCGCCGACCCCCGTGGGGGCCGAGCACGTCGAGCACCTGACCGCCGCGCTGGCCGCCGTCGGCCCGGCCGTGGACACCGCGACCCGGTGGGGGCGCGAGCTGGCCGGGTTGCTGACCGGCGGCGCCCGGCTCGTCGCCGCCGGCAACGGCGGGAGCGCCGCGCAGGCCGCGCACCTGACCGCCGAGCTGGTCGGCCGCTACCGGGACGACCGGCGGCCCTTCTCCGCGGTCGCGCTGCACGCCGAGGTGTCCGCGCTGACCGCGATCACCAACGACTACGGCCTGGAGGAGGGCTTCGCCCGCCAGCTGGAGGCGCACGCCCGGCCCGGTGACGTCGCGGTGCTGATGTCCACCTCCGGCGGCAGCCCCAACGTGGTGCGCGCCGCCCAGCGGGCCCGGGAGTGCGGCGTCACCTGCTGGGCGATGACCGGCCGTGGCCCCAACCCGCTCACCGAGGTCGCCGACGAGTCGCTGACCGTCGAGTCGCCGTTCACCGCCACCGTGCAGGAGCTGCACCTGGTGCTGCTGCACGTGCTGTGCGCCGGTCTGGACGCCGAGCTCGATGCCCGGCTGATGGCGGGGACGTCGTGAGGACGCTGGTGGTCGTCGGCGACAGCCTGCTCGACGTCGACACCGTCGGCCGGGCGGCGAAGCTGTCGCCCGACGGCCCGGTGCCCGTCGTGCAGACCCAGTCCGAGGAGACCCGGGCCGGGGGAGCGGGCCTCACCGCCGCACTGGCCGCCGCCGACGGCGGCCGGGTCGTGCTGGTCACCCCGCTCGCCGACGACGCCGACGCCGCCACGCTGCGCGCGGTCCTCCCCGACGCCGTCGAGCTGGTGGCCGTGCCGTGGGCCGGGTCCACCCCGGTCAAGCACCGGATCCGGGCCGGCGGGCAGACCGTAGCCCGGGTCGACCGCGGCGGTGCGACCGGCGCCGTCGGTCCGCTGCCGCCCGCGGTGACCGCGGCCCTCGCCGGGGCGGACGCCGTCGTGGTCGCCGACTACGGCTACGGGACGACCGCCGACCCCGCGCTGCGCGAGCTGCTGACCGCGACCGCCCGCCGCCGTCCGGTCGTGTGGGACCCGCACCCCCGCGGTGCGGCCCCGGTGCCCGGCTGCCGGCTGGTCACCCCCAACGCACCCGAGGCGCTGGGCGCCGACCCGGGCCCCCGCCCGGACGTCGCCGCGGTCGCCGACCGGGCGTTGGAGCTGCGCCGGGAGTGGGCCGCCGGCACCGTCGTCGTCACCCTCGGGCCGGCCGGGGCGCTGGCCACCGTCGGTGAGGACGGCGTGCTCGCGGTGCCCGCGCCACCGGTCGTCGCCGGGGACACCTGCGGTGCCGGGGACCGGTTCGCCTCCGCCGCCGGCTGGGCGCTGGCCGCCGGGTCGCTGCCCACCGAGGCCGTCGCGGTCGCCGTCGCCGCCGCGTCGGCCTACGTCGCCGCCCCGGCCCCGGCGCCCGCCGGGAGCGGGGTGCTGGTGGCCAGCGGCGGCTGCTTCGACCTGCTGCACGCCGGCCACGTCGCCACCCTGGAGGCCGCCCGGGCGCTGGGCGACCGGCTGGTCGTCTGCGTGAACTCCGACGCCTCGGTCGCCCGGCTCAAGGGCCCGGGCCGGCCGCTGCAGCCGCAGGCCGACCGGGTCCGCATCCTGCGGGCACTGGCCTGCGTCGACGACGTCGTGGTGTTCGACGAGGACACCCCCGAGCAGGTGCTGCGCACCCTGCGCCCCCAGCTGTGGGTCAAGGGCGGCGACTACTCCGGCGTCGCCGTCCCGGAGGCCGCGGTGCTCGCCGGGTGGGGCGGGCGGGTCGTCACCGTGCCGTTCCTGGCCGGCCGCTCCACCACCCGGCTGGCCGAGCTGGCGGTCGCCCGCGCATGACCACCGCTGTCGTCCTCCGTGCCATCGGGCTCGGGGACATGCTCACCGGGCTGCCCGCGATGGCCCTGCTCCGCCAGGCCCTGCCCGGCTGGCGGCTGGTCGCCGCCGCGCCCGGGGCGTATGCCGACGTGCTCACCGGCGCCGGGCTGGTGGACGACGTCGTCCCGACCGCCGGGTTGTCCGACGTGTCCGGCCTGCCGTGGCGACCCGACCTCGCCGTCGACCTGCACGGCAACGGCCCGGCGTCCCGGGCGCCGCTGGAGGCCCTGGACCCGCGCCGGCTGATCGGGTTCGTCCGGCCCGGGGAGCCCGCCGCCCCGGACCGCTCCGTCTGGGACGACGACGAGCACGAGGTCGCCCGCTGGGGCCGACTGCTGGCCGAGCAGCTGCCCGGCGTCGGCCCCCCGCCACCGGTCTGGACCCTGCTGCCGCCGCCGGAGCCGGTGCTGCCCGGTGCCACCGTCGTGCACCCCGGTGCGGCGTCCGGCTCGCGCCGTTGGCCCGCGCAGCGGTGGTCGGCCGTGGCCCGGGCGCTGGTCGCCGACGGGCACCGGGTGGTGGTCACCGGGACGCCGGGGGAGCAGGCGCTGGTCGACGCGGTGGCCGGCCCGTCGGGTGCCGAGACCGCCACCGACCTCGGCGTGGACCGGCTGTTCGGGCTGGTCGCGGCCGCCCGCCTGGTGCTGTCCGGGGACACCGGCACCGCGCACGTGGCCTCGGCGTTCGGGACGCCGTCCGTGGTGCTCTCCGGGCCGGTCTCCCCGGCGCGCTGGGGCCCGCCGGCCCGCCGTCGGCACCGGGTGCTCTGGCCGACCGCGGACCCCGGGTACCGCGGCGACCCGCACGGCCGCGACGTCGACCCGGTGCTGCTGCGCACCACCGTCGACCAGGTGCTGGCCTGCGCGCGGGAGGTGTCGGCGTGACCGCGCTGGCCGACCGGCTCACCGTCGTGCTGCTCACCCACGACTGCACGGCCTGGCTGCCGCACACCCTGGACCGGCTCGCCGAGCTCGACCTGCCGGTGGTCGCGGTGGACAACGCCTCCACCGACGGCACCCGCGAGCTGCTCGCCGAGCGCCCGTTCGTGCAGCTGCGCGCGCTGTCGACGAACACCGGCGCGGCCGGGCGCAACGAGGGCGTCCGGGCGGCGCTGACGCCCTACGTGGTGTTCTGCGACGACGACGGCTGGTGGGAGCGGGCCGGCCTCGAGCGCGCCGTCGCCCTGCTGGACGCCCACCCCCGGCTGGCCCTGGTCAACGCCCGGATCGTGGTGGGCGAGGAGTGCGCACCGGACCCGATCTCCGCGGAGATGGCGGACAGCCCGCTCCCGGAGACCGAGGGCGTGCCCGGCACCGTGCTCCACAGCTTCATGGGCGGCGCCTCCGTCGTCCGGGTCGAGGCCTACGAGCAGGTCGGCGGCTACGCCCCGGCGTTCTTCATCGGCGGTGAGGAGGAGACCCTCGCGCACCCGCTGCTGCGGGAGGGCTGGCTGATGCGGTACGTCGACGACGTCGTCATGCACCACCACCCCAGCCAGGCCAACTTCGGCCGGATCCGGCACTTCGGCATCCGCAACACGCTGTGGAACGGCTGGCTGCACCGGCCCTGGCGCAGTGCGCTGCGCTGGACCGGCTTCGTGCTGCGGTCCTCCCCGCGGGACGCCGAGCTGGTCCGCGGGGTCGGGCTCGCACTGCGCGGCGTGCCGTGGGTGCTGGCCCGCCGCCGGCCGCTGCCCGACGACGTCGACGCCGGGCTGCGCACCCTGGAGGAGCGCCGCTTCGCCGCCTGGGACGCCGCCCGGCTCGCCGGCCTGCCGCCGGGGAGCGCGCCCAAGTACCCGGTGGCGACCGCGTGACCCGGGTGCTGGTCGCCGGGTGGTTCAGCTTCACCGAGGTCATCGCCACCGTCGGCGACGAGCGCGCCGCGCAGGTGGTCGGCGGCTGGTTGTCCAGCGCCGGCATCGACCACGACCTGGCCTACGCCGACTACCTGCACCGCGGCGTCGACCTGGCGCAGATGGACCCGGCCCCGTACAGCCACCTGGTGTGGGTCTGCGGGCCGGTGATGGCCAACGAGCTGCTGGACGGTCTGCTCGACCGGTTCGCCCACGCCTGCCGGTACGCCGTCGGGGTGTCGGTGGTCGAGCCCGCCGCGGCCGCCCGGTTCGACGCCGTCTGGTCGCGGGACGGCCAGGACACCGCACCCCGCCCGGACCTGGCGATCCACCCGGTCCAGGAGGGCCCGGCCGTGGTGGCGACCGTCTTCGCCCCGGTGCAGCCCGAGTACGGCGACCGCGGCCGGCACCTGGAGGTCCAGCGGGCGGTCGAGGAGTGGGTCGCCGACCGCGGACTGGGGTCCTTCGACGTCGCCACCGACCTGCTGACGCGCGCCGGCCTGCCGCGGCGAGTGGACCAGGTGCAGGCCACCCTGGGACGGGCCGACGTGGTGGTCAGCTCCCGGCTGCACGGCCTGGTGCTCGGGCTGGGCCGGGGCCGGCCGGTGATCGCGCTGGACCCGGTGCTGGGCGGGGCGAAGGTCACCGCCCAGGCGCACGCGCTGGGCTGGCCGGTGCTGCTGGGTGCCGACGAGGTCGACGCCGCCGCCCTGGACGCGGCGCTGGACCGCTGCCTGTGGCCGGGCAGCCCGGTGCTGCCGGACTGGAGCGGGGTGGCCCGGGCGCTGGCCGGCCAGCGGGAGGAGCTGGTGGCCCGGCTCACGTGAGCCATCACACCGCTAGCAGTGTGCTTGCTCTGGCGAGCAGTGGGCACGAGAGGTGCAGGCCCCACTGTCGAGACCCCCGGAGGTCACCATGGCCGACACCACCGTCCTCACCGCCCAGCTCCGCGCCCTGATGCTCCTGACCCAGACCGAGGAGCAGGTCGCCCGCACCCGCGTCGCCCAGGCCCGCACCGAGGCCGTCCGACGCGAGCTGACCCAGAACGCCGACAACGCCGCGTCCCGCACCGAGGCGATCACCGCCCAGCTGCGCGAGCTCGGCGGCGTCCCCGACGTCGTCACCCCGGCGCTGGGCCGCCTCGGCGCCATCGTCAAGGCCACCGTCGAGCAGGCCGGCCCGCTCGACGAGGCGCTGCTGGGCGACCTCGCCCTGGAGCACCAGCTGCTCGACCGCGCCACCTACCTCAAGGTGCTGGCCCAGACCGCCGAGCTGCCCCGCGTCGTCCGGCTGGCCGAGCGCCTGGTCACCGCGCACACCGCCACCGTCGAGTGGCTGACCGTCGTGCTGGCCGAGACCGCCCTCGGCGGCCCCGCCGCGCTCAAGGCCACCCCGCTGCAGCGCGTCACCGGCGGCGCCACCCGGCTGGCCTCGATGCCGGCCCGCTACGTCGCCGACTCGGTGAACAAGGTCATCGACTCGACCAGCCAGGCCACCGACGCCGTCCAGGCCAAGGTCGACGCCGCCGCCGCGCGGGCCACCACCTTCGCCGGCGCCGTCCGCGAGTCCCTGGCCGTGGGCCGCGACGCCTCCCTGCAGAAGGGCGAGAAGGTCGCCCGCCGCGAGGGCGAGCGCGAGGTCGCCGAGACCATCCACGAGACCCGCACCGAGCTGGGCGCCCTGGACGCCGCCGAGCTGCCGATCGCCGGCTACGACGCCCTCACCGGCGCCGACGCGGTCAAGGCCGTCAAGGAGCTGACCGCGGCCGGCGACATCGAGGCCGTCATCCGCTTCGAGGAGACCCACAAGGACCGCACCTCGGTCGTCTCCGCCGCGCAGACCCGGCTGGCCGCGCTGGCCAAGGAGGCCGTCGGCATCAGCTGACGCCGCCCGCACACGACGAACGCCCTCCCCGTCATCGACGGGGAGGGCGTTCGGCGTTCAGTCGCCCTTGACGTTCACGACCTGGCGCAGCGTGTGCCGGACCTCCACGAGGTCGGCGGCGTCGGCCATCACCTGGTCGATCGGCTTGTAGGCGTCGGGGTGCTCGTCGAGGAACGCGTCCGAGTGACCCCAGGCGACCCCGGCCATCCGGGTGTCCAGGTCGGCGCGGTCGAAGAGCTTGCGCGCCGCGGACCGCGAGTGGCTGCGGCCCGCGCCGTGCGGCGAGGAGTGCAGCGAGGGCACGTTGCCCTTGCCGACCACCACGTAGGACGCCGCCCCCATCGACCCGGGGATCAACCCGAGCTCACCGGCCCGGGCGGAGATGGCGCCCTTGCGGGACAGCCACACCTCCCGGCCGAAGTGGGTCTCCCGGGCGGTGTAGTTGTGGTGGCAACCCACCTCCTCCTCCCGGACGACGTCGACCGACAGGAAGCGCCCGAGCTGGTCCAGCACCCGGTCCATCATCTCCTCGCGGTTGAGGAAGGCGAAGCGCTGCGCCCAGAACAGCGCCTCCAGGTAGGCGTCGAACTCCGGCTCGCCCTCCACCAGGTAGGCGAGGTCCCGGTCGGGCAGCGGGATGAAGCGCGTGCGGCACTGCTCCTGGGCCACCGCGATGTGCCGGCCGGCGAGCTTGTTGCCGACCCCGCGGGAGCCCGAGTGCAGGAACGACCACACCCGGTCCTGCTCGTCCAGGGACACCTCGATGAAGTGGTTCCCCGAGCCGAGCGAGCCCAGCTGCAGCGGCCAGTGCCGGGCGACCGCGTCGGCCTGCTCGACCCCGGCCATCGCCCGCAGCTCCTCGACCCGCGGCGCGGCGCTCTCCCGCACGGACGTGTTCTGCCGCCCGGCCGACAGCGGCACGGAGCGGCTGATCTGCTCGTGCAGGACCGCGAGGTCGCGCCCGGCCAGGTCGGCGGCGGTGAACTGCGTGCGGACGGCGGCCATGCCGCAGCCGATGTCCACCCCCACAGCGGCCGGGATGATCGCGCCGTCGGTCGGCAGCACCGAGCCGACGGTCGCGCCCCGGCCCAGGTGGGCGTCGGGCATCAGGGCCACGTGCGGGTACACGAACGGCATGGTCGCGGTGCGCTCGGCCTGCTCCCGGGTGTTGTCCTCCAGGATGGACGCCCAGTTCACCAGGCGTGCGTTGATCTTCTCCATCGTCCTTCCACTCCTCAGGGGCTGTTGCGGGCCGGCGCCGGCCGAGGAGTGAGTGAACGCGAGAAGGGCAGGCAGCGCCTCCCCTTTTCAGGCGGGGCGCTCGCCCCGCAGCTCGTCGTCGTCGAAGGCATCGCGGTGCTGGTCCCAGGCGGTGGCCGGGTCGACACCCAGGGCCAGCCCGATGTCAGCCCAGTCGGCGCCCGCACGGCGGGCGGCGAGGACGGCGGCCGAGTCGTGCTCGTGCGCCTTGCGCGAGATCGCCTCGCCGAGGGCCAGCAGCTCGAGGGCCTCCTCGGAGTCCAGCGAGGTGTCCTGGGCGTGCACGTCGGCCCAGACGGCGGGCGGCGCGGCGTCGTCCTCGTCGGGCAGGACGGCGACGACGTTGCGGGAGGTGGCCTCGGCGTCCTTGCGCGTGAGGTACGACAGCCGGTTGGCGGCGGCGCTCAGGGACAGCTCGTCGTCGAGGACCTCGGGGGTGATGGTCACCGTCCCAGGGTCCGCGTGATCACCACAGGTCGCTCGTGGTGTCCAGCAGTTTCAGGCCATCGGGTGTCGCCACACCGTTCCAGCGTGGCCGCGCGTGGCCACCTGCTCACCCAGGCGGAGGAGTCGAGGAGCGTTCGAGGTGTAGAACGGCCCGCCGGAGCCGATGACCTCACCGTGAGCTGGGTGACGCGACGAGCGCCGGGACAGCTGGCGGCCGCCCTGGCCGACGGCGAGTCCGTCGTCGCCGTGTCCGACTGCGTCCCGCTCAGCGAGTCCCTCGAGGGACCGCCCGACCAGGCCGTGCGCACCGCGGTGCTCACCGACCGCTCGCTGTACTGCAGCGTCGGGGACGCCGACGTCGTCCCGCTGCCCTTCACCCGGATGCGCGAGCTGAGCCGGCGCGGGATCGCCCTGCTGTTCTTCCGCATCGACGACAGCCACGCGACCTGGGAGCTGCGGGACCCCCGCTTCGCCGCCCGCGCCGAGAAGCGCTTCGCCGCCCACGGCCTGGCCGCGCACCGCAGCTGGGTCGGCACCACCCGCGAACCCGGACGCGAACCCGCCGCGTTCCGCCACCAGGCCCACCTGGACCTGCTGCACCGGCTCTCCGCCGGCGCGGACCTCGCCGACGCGGTGCTCGAGCAGCGCACCGTGGTCGACCAGCTGGTCTTCGACACCACCGGCGACCGGGCCGCCTCCCGCGCGGCGATCAGCCGGCTGGCCAAGGTGCACCGTCAGCTGCACGCCGACCTGCTGGTGCTCGCCGAGGCCGCGCCCAGCCTCGCGCTGGCCCAGCACGCCATGGTGCTGCTGGCCCAGCCCTCCCCGTGGGAAGGCCCCCAGCTCGCCGAGCCCGACGAGGGCCCCAGCGCCGCCGAGCTCGCCGGCCTGCTGCCCGACGCGCCGCCGGTGTGGGTGCCTGCCGAGCGAGCCCCCGCCTGACCCCGCGGCCTGCGGTTCAGCCGACGAGGGTGACGACGTCCTCGGCGCAGCCGTAGGCCAGCGTCACCCCGGCACCGCCGTGGCCGTAGCAGTGCACGACCGGCCGCGCCCCGGCATCGACCCGTTCCACCCGTACCGCGGGGCGGGCCGGTCGCAGACCCACCTGGTGGGCCAGCACGCGTGCCCCGGCCAGCGCGGGCACCAGCGCGACCGCCCGGGCCCGCACCGCCTCCGCCGTCACCGGGCGGACGTCGCGGTCCTCGTCGCCCTCGTCGGCGCTGCCGCCGAGCACGATCGTCTGCAACCGGGGGACGACGTAGGTCAGCGGGTCGGACTGGTCCAGCAGCCACCGGGTCAGCCCCACCTGCTCGACGACGACGACCTGCCCCCGGACGGCCTGCACGCTGCGGTCACCGGCCAGCTCGCGGGCGCCGAGGCCCGCGCAGTCCACGACGACGTCCCCGGACAGCTCGTCCAGCGACCCCACCCGCTGACCGGCCACACGCACCCCGCGGGCGGCCAGGGTCTCCTCCAGCCAGGCCAGGTGCACGCCGGTGTCGACGACGGGGACCGTGAGGGTCCAGCCGTCGGCGTACCCCTCGGGCAGCTCGGCCGCCGGCACCCGGTCCAGGGTGGGGACGGCGTCGCGCCACCACGGGTCGGGGGAGACCTCGCGCAGCAGCTCGGTGCCGGTGCGCATCCGCACCCCGGCCGGGCCCTCGACCAGGCCGGCCAGGGCCGCGTAACCCAGGGCGGCCCACCGGGTCACCGCCCGCTCGGGGTGCGCGCGGTACGGGTACCAGAGCGCGGCGGCCACGCTGGACGTCGTCGCCGAACCCCGGGCGGCGGCCACGACCGACACCCGGTGCCCGGCCTCGGACAGCCGCAGCGCGCACGCCAGGCCGACGATCCCGGCACCCACCACGGTCACGCGCACGGCGCGATCATGCCGTGCGCGCAGCCTCCGCGGTCAGGAGACGACGACGCCCTTCCAGAACGCGACCCGGTCGGCGATCTCGGCGGCGGCCGCCTTGGGGGAGCGGTAGGTCCAGGCGGCGTCGGCGTTGGTCTGCCCGTCGGCCTGCACCGAGAAGTAGCTGGCCTCGCCCTTCCACGGGCAGCTGCTGGTCGCCGCGGACTCGACGAGCGCCCCGGGGGTCACCGAGGACAGCGGGAAGTAGGCGTTGCCCTCGACGGTGACGATGTCGTCGGACTCGGCGATGAGGGAACCGTTCCAGGTGGCAGTGGTCATGCCACCAGTGTCCGCCGCTACCAGCGCAGCGGCTGCACGGCGCGGGAGTCCGCCGTCCGGCAGGCCCGGCAGTGGCCCCAGGTCAGCAGATGCACCGGGGAAGCCTGACCGCCGCACTCGGGGCAGGACTCGGCCTCGTCGTTGGCCTCCTGGGCCAGCCGCACCTCGGTGGCCCGCGTCTGGTGGATGGTCTCGTCGCCCGCGCAGGGGCAGCCGAGGTGGTCGTCAACGCAGCGTCCAGGCCGTGCGGCCATGGGGTGCCTCCAGGTGTCCCGGACGACGCTACCGATCCTGCGGCAGCGGGTCGACCCGCCGCAGGAACGAACGCATCGACAGGTGGTGGGACAGCGGCTCCCGGTGCTCGTCGCACGCGGTCCAGGTCTTCTCCCGGTCCGGGGTGTGGATCTTCGGGTTGTTCCAGACCAGCGTGTGCCTCGCCGGTGCCCGGCAGCCCTTCGCGGAGCAGACGACGACGTCGGGTGCGTTCACCGGGCCGACACCTCGGGGACGGGCAGCGGGTGGGAGGCCATGGCCCTGATGGTGCGCCTACCCGCCCCGACCGCTCCGGCATGGGATCCCCCGCATACCGCTGGAGCCCCCAGCCGTATGCGGTGGATCCCCTGCCTCAGCGGGGTGCGGTTGGGTGTCGCGGGGCGCTGACCTGCACGGGAGCGGTGGCGCTGGCCTCCGCGTGGGGCATGATCACCGGGTGGTCGAGGTGGCGTTGTGGGGGACGTGGGCGCTGGGCGTGCTGCTGGTCGTCGCCGCGCACACGGCGGACGTGGCTCGCCCCTCCGCCTGGCAGGGCTCCCGGCTCTTCCTCGGCGTGCTGCTCCTGGCCGGTGCGCCGGGTCAGCTCGATCTCACGGATGACGCCCAGCTCACCGTGATGACCGGAGGCATCGCGCTGGCGGCCGTCGCGATCACGGCGGTCCGGCAACCCCCGCATCGGCCTTCGATGTCGTCGTTCGAGGGTGCCCGCCGGTGAAGCGGGGGGCGGCCTCGGCGGACGACGTCGCAGCGGCTCCTGGTCGGCTGCGCACCGGGCGACGCTGCGGTGTCCTCGCGGTCGGCGTCCACCTGGTCGCCATGGGCTGGGTGGCGTGGTCGTCCACCGGGCTGGTCGTGTCCGTACTGCTGGCCGCCGGGACGCTGCTGGGACTCGTCTCCCTGGTCTTCCTCCGACGGTCGTGGCAGGCACTCCCGGGGGAGGCCGGGGTGCGCGGCGACCGGTGGGCGCGGGTCACCGGGGTGGCGTGGGGCGCAGCGGTGGCGCTGAACGTCGTCGTCGTGGGGAACGGGGCACCGGCCTGGGTGCCGGTGCTGCAGGCCGGGCTCGTCGCCGTGGCAGCGGTGGCGTTCGTGGGAGTGCTGGTGGCTGCCCGGCCGTCCCGCGGACGCCGCCCGGCAGGGAGCAAGGACGCCGGTCCGGTCAACTCGACATCACCCACAGAGCCGCCGTCACCACGGCACTGACGACCGCGCCGGCCGCCAGGAGGGCGGCGTCCCTCGGGCGGTCCCAACGAGCGGCGAGGACCACCGCCACGAGGGGCAGGCCGACGCTGGCGGCACCCGACAGCAGTACGCGGGTGTGTGCCCGGGCGACGTCGGTGCTCGTGGGCGCCTGCCCCGAGGGCGCCCAGGGGGAGGTCACCGCCCAGCCCCACAGCACCAGTGCCAGGGTCAGCCACGCCACGGTGAGGGCAGCGAGCCACCGGTCCTTCGCCATCGCACGGTTCGGGTGGTCACCGGGGCCCGTCACCGTGCCACCTCCGGCCGCCCAGGCATGGGATCCCTTGCACATCGCAGGAGCGCCCAGCCGTATGCGGGGGATCCCATGCCACGGCGGGTGCCGGGGTCAGCGGGCGGGGGCGGCCACGGCCTGGCCCGCGCCGAACCAGGACGTCGGCGCCCCGGTCTCGACGACGCGCTTGCCGAGGGGGAAGAGCCCGACGAGGGCGAGCTTGAAGCTGGCGATGCCGAACGGGATGCCGATGACCGTCAGGCAGAACCCGATGCCGGCGAGGACGTGGATGAGGGCCAGCCACCAGCCGGCGACGAGGAACCACACCAGGTTGCCCAGGGCCGAGGCCAGGCCCGCACGGGGGTCGCGGACCGTGGTGCGGCCGAAGGGCCAGACGACGAAGGACGCCAGTCTGAACGAGGCGATGCCGAAGGGGATCGTCACGATGAAGACGCAGGCGATCACCCCCGCCAGCAGGTAGGCCAGGGCCAGCACCCAGCCCTGGAAGACCAGCCACACCAGGTTCAGCACGAGTCGCAGTCCGTCCACACCAGGACCACGAGCGGTGCGGCAGTGGTGTTCCCCGTGTCCGTGCCCCCACGGAGGGTGAGGCTGTGCGTACCCGGTGCGCCGACTGGGCGCGTGGTTGGGCATGATCAAGCGGATCATTCCCGTGTCGCAATGGAGGAACCCCGTGACCACGCCCCAGGACCCGAACTCCTCGCAGGGATGGGGCCAACAGCAGCCGGGCCCCGGTGGCCAGCCGCCGCAGGGGCAGCAGCCCCAGGGCCAGCAGCCGCAGGGTCAGCCGTGGGGTGCTCCCCAGCAGCCCGGCCAGTTCGGCGCCCCGCAGGGCCAGCCGGGTCAGCCGGGCCAGCAGTGGGACGGCCAGCAGCCGGGGCAGCCGTGGGCCGGAGCCGGCGCGTCGGGTCAGGTCGAGGAGCCGAAGAAGTCGGGTTGGAAGAAGCGTCTGCCCGCCGTCATCGGCGCCGTCGTCGCCGTCACGGTCTTCGCGCTCGTGCGCAACGGCCTCTTCGCCTCCGACCCGGAGGCCGGTGACTGCACCAACGGCAGCCTGACCTCCCTGGAGGTCGTGGACTGCGACGACTCCGAGGCCACCTACCGGATCGCCGGGGTCCTCGAGGACGTCAGCGGTGACGAGCTGCGCGCCGACGACTCGCTCTGCCTGACGGAGTGGCCGAACTCGGTCGCCTACGCGGTCGACGCGGACAGCCAGAGCGAAGAGGGCACCGGATACTGCTTGGAGTCCATCTCCTGACCCCGTCGCACGCCCCGACCTCGGAGGACGCATGACCACCCCCGACCAGCCCGAGGGCACGCCCCCGTCGGGCCAGCCCCAGGGACCCCAGCCCGGTCAGGGCTGGGGGCAGCCCCCGCAGTCGGGTCAGCCCGGCAGCGCCCAGCCCGGCCAGCCCGGCCAGCCCGGCCAGCCCTGGGGGCAGCCCGGGCAGCCACCCCAGCAGCCGTGGGGACAGCCCGGACCGCAGGGGCAGCAGCCGTGGGGTCAGCAGGGCGCACCCCAGCAGCCGTGGGGCCAGCAGGGGCAGCCCGGACCGGGGCAGCCGTGGGGACAGCAGGGCCAGCCCTGGGGGCAGCAGGGCCAACCCGGACCCGGTCAGCCCTGGTCGGGGCAGCAGGCCTTCCACCAGCTGGACCCGCAGAAGGCCGGTGCCCGCAAGTGGCTGCCGATCGTCGGGGGTCTGGTCGGGCTGCTGGTGGTGGTCAGCCTGCTCGTCAACGGCTTCGGGGGTGACCCGGAGCCCGGTGACTGCGTGCAGAACACCGCCGCCGACATCGAGGTCGTGGACTGCGACAGCGACGACGCCGACTACCGGGTCGTGGGTGAGGACGAGGAGCGCGACGACCTCACCCAGTCCGAGTTCATGAGCAACGACGACACCTGCTCCCAGTTCGACGGGGTCGTCTACCAGGTCTGGATCGGCGCCCTCGACGACGACGACGCCGAGGGCGACATCTACTGCCTGGGCCCCGTCTGACCCACCGGTCGCGCACCACCACCGACCCGTCCGGCAGCTGCCGGGCGGGTCGGTGGCGTCCCGGGGGAGGGCCGGGTCAGTTCTCCGCGACGGTGATCGCGGCGTTGACCAGCGCCAGGTGCGACAGCGCCTGCGGCAGGTTGCCCAGGAACGCGCCGGTGTCCGGGTCGACCATCTCGGCCAGCAGCCCGACGTCGTTGGGCACGTCCTGCAACCGGTCCATCAGCGCCACCGCCTCGTCCCGCCGTCCGCACAGGGTCAGCGCGGACACCATCCAGTACGAGCAGGCCAGGAAGACGCCCTCCTCGACGTCGACGCCGCTGTAGCGGTAGAGGTGCGGGCCGCAGCCCAGCTCGGCGCGCAGCGCGTCCAGGGTGGAGCTCATCCGCTCGCCGCGGTCGAAGCCGCTGATGGCGTGCAGCAGGATCGAGGCGTCGAGCATCCCGCTGCCGGGGTACCAGAGGTAGGCCCCCTTCTCGGCGTCCCAGGCGTTGTCCTGCACCCACGCGCTGATCCGGCCGGCCTCGGCGCGCCAGCGCGCCGGGTCGCCGGGGATCTGCCCGGCCTCGGCCAGCTCGACGGCCTTGGTGAGCGCCTGCCAGCAGCCCAGCTTGGACGTCGTGTAGTGCTGCGGGTCGTGCAGCTCCCACATGCCGGCGTCCTTCTGCTGCCACCGGTCGCAGGCGGTGTCGGCGATGGCGGCGAGCATCCGGCCGGTGTCGGCGTCCAGCACGTTCCCGTGCTCGACGTACAGCGCGACGATGGAGAACAGGTCCCCGTACACGCCCAGCTGCAGCTGGTGGGACGCACCGTTGCCCTCCTGGACCGGTGCGTTGCCGCGCCAGCCGGGGACGTCGGGTTCGTCCACGCCGTCGGGGACGTCGCCGCCCAGGGTGTAGCAGACGTGCGGCTCGGGGCCGTGCCGGCGGATGGTCGACAGCAGCCAGCCGATGGCGCCGTGCGTCTCCTCGCGCAGCCCGAAGCGGAACAGGGCGGTGAGGGCGTAGGCGGAGTCGCGCACCCAGGCGTACCGGTAGTCCCAGTTCTTGCCGCCGGCCAGGGACTCCGGCAGCGAGGTGGTGGCCGCGGCGACCATCGATCCGCTGGGGGAGTGGATGAGCAGCTTGAGCATCAACGCGCTGCGGCGCACCGCCTCGTCCCAGGGCCCGTCCCAGGAGAACGCGCGGTGCCAGGCCTGCCAGTTCGCCACGGTGCGGTCGATGCCCGCGTCGACGTCCTCGGCAGCGGCCAGGAAGAGCGGCTCGCGTTCGGTGGCGACCAGGCCCAGCAGGTGCCGTGAGCCCGGCGCGGTCGTGTACGCCACGTCGATGCGCTGGTCGGCGACCCGGACCTCGTCGGCGCCGCTGGTGCGCACGGCCATGGTCAGGCCGTCGACCCGCAGCACCGGGCCGTGCGCGGTGTCCTGCACCCAGGGGGAGAAGCGGTTCAGGCCGGTCCCCGGCCGGACGGCGGCCTGCAGGGTGACCGTGCCGGTCAGCCCCTCGATGCGCCGGCCCAGCTCGGCCCAGGGCAGCCGGCCGGCGACGCCGGTGTTGAGGGAGTCGGTGACCCGCACGCTGCCGGTCGCGGTGTGGAACGTCGTCGCCAGCACGTTGGTGTGGTCGACGTAGGCCCGCTGCACGGTGAAGTCGGTGGTGGGCCGCAGTTCGATGCACCCGCCGTTCTCGGCGTCCAGCAGGGCGCCGAAGGCGAGGGTGCGGTCCATCTCGGGCAGCGGCAGCCAGTCGATGGAGCCGTCGCGGGCGATGAGGGCGATGGTGCGGCCGTCGCCGATGGCTGCGTACGTGCGCAGGTCGGCGTAGCCGGCGTCGTCCCGTTCGGTGACGGCCGTGGTCTCGGCCGTGCCCCAGCGCAGGCGGGACGTGCCTGCGCCGGGGTCCGTCGTCGTCGTCACGGGGTCGGCATGCCGCCGTTGACGTTCAGGGTCTCCCCGATCGTGTAGCCGGACTCGGCCGACGCCAGGTAGACGTAGGCGCCGGCGAGCTCGGCGGGCTGCCCGGCGCGACCCAGCGGGGTCTCCTTGCCGAACTCGGGCAGGTTCTCCGGGGGCTGCCCGCCGGAGGCCTGCAGCGGGGTCCAGAACGGGCCGGGGGCCACGGTGTTGACGCGGATGCCCTGGGGCGCGAGCTGCTGGGCCAGCGCCTTGCTGATCGTGTTGATCGCGGCCTTGGTGGTCGCGTAGTCGACCAGCCCGGGGGCGGGAGAGTAGGCCTGGATCGAGCTGGTGGTGATGATCGTGGAGCCGGCGGGCAGGTGCGGCACGGCCTCCTGGACGACCCAGAACACCGAGTAGACGTTGGTCTTGAACGTCGCGTCGAACTGCTCGCTGGTCAGGTCGGCCAGGTCGTCGACCCAGGTCTGCTTGCCGGCGACGAGCACCAGCGCGTCGAGCCCGCCGAGGGCCTCGACGGCGGTGCGCACCAGGGCGCGCGCCTCGGACTCCACGGACAGGTCGGCGGGGGCGAGCACGGCCTTCCGGCCGGCCTCCTCGACGAGCTTCGCGACGTCCTCGGCGTCGGACTGCTCCGCGGGCAGGTAGTTCAGGACGACGTCGGCGCCCTCGCGGGCGTAGGCGATGGCGGCGGCCCGGCCGATGCCGGAGTCGGCGCCGGTGATCAGGGCCTTGCGGCCCTCGAGGCGGCCGGACCCGCGGTAGGTCTTCTCCCCGTGGTCGGCGCGAACGTCGAGCTCGGTCTCCAGGCCGGGGGCGTCGATGCCCTTCTCCGGGTAGCCGTCGGTGCGGTACTGGTCGACAGGGTTGGTGAAGGTGTACTGGTCGGACACGGGTGTCTGCCTCCGGTGCTGAGCGGGTGGGGCGGGCCGCTGGTGGCTGAACGACCAAGCGCTGCTTGCCCTGGTGGGGAGGGGCTCAACCGGTGTCGCCGCACACCCCGGCCTACCGTCGGGGCAGTCGTCGTCACCGATCCAGAGAGGCCCCGATGAGCACCCTGCCCGCAGGACCCCCGGCACCGCGTCCCCCGGCGGCGGGCCCGTCGCGGTTCCTGGTCCCGGTCGCGCTGGCCGTCATCGTGGCGTCGGTGGTCGGGCTGTTCCTGATCAGCGACTCGCCCGCCGCCGGGGTCGACGACTGCATCGCCCAGGCCGGGGACGGCGGGATCGAGGTGGTGGGCTGCGATGAGCCGGCCGCGGCCTACCGGGTGGTCGGGGTCCTGGAGGACACCCGCGGCGCGCAGTCCCAGCCGGCCTGCGCGGCCGCCTACCCGCAGACGACGGCCAGCTACTTCGACGGCGAGGCCACCACGCTGCCGGGCCGGGTGCTCTGCCTGATCGCCGCCTGATCGGACCCGTCTGATCGGACGCGTCTGATCCGAGCCGCCACGGCCCCGGCCGTGGCAGGGTCGCGGGCATGGACTCCGGACCCGACTCGGTCGTCATCTGCTCCCCGCTGCGCACCCCGGTCGGCCGGTTCGGCGGCGTCTTCGCCGGGCTGACCGCGACGTCGCTGGCGGCCACCGTGCTGCGCGAGCTCGTGGCCCGCACCGGGCTGGGGGAGGGCGAGGTCGACGACGTCGTCCTGGGGCAGTGCTACCCCAACGGCGAGGCCCCGGCGATCGGCCGGGTCGCCGCGCTGGACGCGGGCCTGGGGGTCGACGTGCCCGGGCTGCAGGTGGACCGGCGCTGCGGCTCGGGCTTGCAGGCGGTGCTGTACGCCTGCATGCAGGTCGCCTCGGGTGCCGGCCGGGTCGTCGTCGCCGGCGGGGTCGAGTCGATGAGCCAGGTCGAGCACTACGCGCTGGGCCTGCGCACCGGGGTGCGCGGCGACGGCACGATGCTGCACGACCGGCTGGCCCGGGCCAGGGAGACCGCCGGCGGGGTCCACCACCCGGTGCCCGGCGGCATGCTGGAGACGGCGGAGAACGTGCGGCGTGAGCACGACATCGACCGGCTCGCGCAGGACGCCTGGGCGCTGCGCTCGCAGCAGGCCGCCGGCGCGGCGGTGCGGGAGGGCCGGTTCGCCGACGAGATCGTCGGCGTCGAGGTGCCGGGCACCCGGAAGGTCCCGGCCCGCACCGTCACCGAGGACGAGCACCCCCGCCCGGACACCACGATGGCCGACCTCGCGGCGCTCCGGCCGGTCATGGGCCGGGTCGACCCGGGCGCGACCGTCACCGCGGGCAACGCCTCCGGGCAGAACGACGGCGCCGCGATGTGCGTCGTCACCACCCGGGCCGAGGCCGACCGCCGCGGCTGGGAGCCGTTCCTGGCGCTGCGCGGCTGGGCGGTCGCCGGGGTGCCGCCGGAGACGATGGGCATCGGCCCGGTGCCCGCGGTGGCGAAGGTCCTGGAGCGCACCGGCCTGACGCTGGCCGACATGGACCTGATCGAGCTCAACGAGGCCTTCGCCAGCCAGGTGCTGGCCTGCCTGGGCGCCTGGGGCCTGGAGGGCGGCGACCGGGGCCGGGTCAACGTCAACGGCTCGGGCATCTCGCTGGGTCACCCGGTCGGTGCCACGGGCGCCCGGATCCTGGCCACGATGGCGCACGAGCTCAAGCGCCGGGAGGCCCGCTTCGGCCTGGAGACGATGTGCATCGGCGGCGGCCAGGGTCTGGCCGCCGTGTTCGAGCGGGTGGTCTGACCGCGGGTCTCAGCCCGGCGGCGGGGCGGTGGAGCCGCGCTCGCGCAGGACGGGAGCGATGAGGTCCTCGGTGGCCTCGGGCTCGTTGTCGTCGCCGGTGCCCAGCTGGGTCAGCAGCAGGTCGGCGGCGCGGCTGGCCAGCACGTCAGCCCGGTTGTCGACCACGGTCAGCGGCGGGGACCAGAAGCCCCAGAACGGCTCGTCCTCGGTGAGCACCACCGACAACCGGCCCGGCACGTCGATCCCGAACTCGCCCAGCACCGGTAGCACCCCGAAGGACGCCTCGTGGTTGGTGACGACGAGACCGGTCGGCGGGTCGGCCAGCTGCAGCATGCGCCGGGTGGAGTCCACCCCGAAGGTCGTGTGGAAGGCGCCGCGGCAGACCAGGTCGTCGTCCACCGGCAGGCCGGCGTCGGCCATCGCGCCGGCGAAGCCCTCGTGGTGGAGCCGGCCGGAGGTGACGTCCGGGGGACCCTCGATGGCCGCGATCCGGGTGTGCCCCAGGGCGATCAGGTGCTCGGTGGCCAGCCGCGCAGCCGTTGCGTAGTCGCTCATGACCGAGGGGGCCCGGGCGCCGGGGACCTCGCGGTTCATCGTCACCACGGCGCAGCCGGCGCCGACCAGGCCGTTGACCAGGTCGCCGTTGGCCCCGGACCCGGCGACGACGACGCCGTCGAGCCGGTGGGTCCGGACGGTGTGCAGGAAGGCGGCCTCGCGGACCGGGTCGCCGCCGGTGGTGCAGATGAGCACCTGCTGGCCGTTCTCGGCGCCCCAGGCCTGCAGCGTCTCGGCGATGACGTGGAAGGTCGCGTTGCGCAGGTTGTTGACCACCAGCCCGACGAGGCCCGAGCGGCGGGTGCGCAGGGCGCTGGCCATCCGGTTGGGGTGGTAGCCCAGCTCGACCGCCGAGGCGGCGACCCGCCGCCGGGTGTCGGGCAGGACGGCGGGGTGGCCGGACAGCGCGCGGCTGGCGGTGCTGGTGCTGACACCGGCGTGCGCCGCCACGGCGTTGAGGGTGACGGGCACGGGTCCTTCTTACCGGTCCCCGTGATCTCCCAAACCCCCAGGAGATGCGAAACCCGCTGGTCATGGTGTGGATCCGAGGTCCGGACCGTCGTACCCCCGGTCCACCATCACCGGGTCGGAGCACCCCGTTCGAGCAGGAGGCACCGTGTCGGCACCGAACCCGGACGAGCCCGTCGTGGACCTCTCCCGCGCGCCGGCCGCGTCCTCGGTCGCCGTCCGGGACCGGTTCCGCCGCCAGGGACGCCGGGACACCGCACCCGAGCTCGCCGTGCGCCGCCGGCTGCACGCCCGCGGGGTCCGGTACCGGGTCGACGTCCGACCCGGCCGGGGCACCCGGGCCCGTGGGGACCTGGTGTGGAAGGGCCGCCGGCTGGTGGTCTTCCTCGACGGCTGCTTCTGGCACGCCTGCCCGACGTGCGGCCACCTGCCGCGGGCCAACGCCGGGTGGTGGGCGGCGAAGCTGGCGGCGAGCTCCGCGCGGGACGCCCGCACCGACGCGGTGCTCCGCGCCGAGGGCTGGCGCGTGCTCCGGTTCTGGGAGCACGAGGACCCCGAGCAGGTGGCCGATGCGATCTGCGCGGCACTCGGTCGTGGGTGAGGCGACCGGCGGCCGGGGGAGAGACCTCCCGGCCGCCGGGCACCGGACCCCCCACAGAGGCCCACCGTGCTCGCGGTGGAGAACGGCTGCCCGGGGTTCGCCCCCGGGCCGGTGATCGGTTCACCTCCGGCGGGGGGCTGCCCAGGACCAGTTGGTTAGGCTAGCCTCAGTTGAACGCCCCCGTCGTCCGCGAGCCCCGCAGCCCCCAGCCGAGGAGCGGCCATGAGCACCGCCACCGAGACCACTGTCGCCGAGACCGCCGCCGCAGTCCCGATGAGCTACCGGTTCTTCACCGCCTCCGTGGTGCGCACCGAACGGCTCTCGCCGAGCTTCCTGCGGATCACGCTGACCGGTCCGGACATGGCCGGTTTCGGGTTCGCCGGGGACGACCAGCGGTTCAAGCTGATCCTGGCCAACGGCGGGGCGTCGGTGGCCGACCTCCTCGCCTCGGCCGGCCCGGACTGGTACGCCCGCTACTGCGCGATGCCCGAGGACAGCCGGCCGTACCTGCGCACCTACACCGCGCGGGCCTTCCGTCCCGAGGTCGCCGAGCTCGACGTGGACGTCGTGCTGCACGGCATCGCCGAGGACGGCACCCCCGACCCGCACGCCGGCCCGGCCGCCACCTGGGCCGCGACCGCCGTCCCCGGCTCGGAGGTCGTGCTGCTGGGCCCCGACCGGCCGGGCACCGGCCGGATGTGGGGTGTGGAGTGGGCGCCGCCGGTCGAGGCGGACACCCTCTTCCTGGCCGGTGACGAGACCGCGGTGCCGGCCATCGCCGGGATCATCGAGAACCTGACCGGCGGGCAGCGCGTCGTCGCCGTCCTCGAGGTGCCGGGGGCCGCGGACTTCCTGTCGCTGCGGCTGCCGCCGGGCGTGGACGTGCGCTGGCTGGCCCGCGGCAGCCGCGCCCGCGGGGAGCTGATGGAGCCCGCGGTGCACAAGGCGCTGACCGAGCTGGGCATCGCCCGGCCGGCGTCCGGCGCCGAGGTGGAGGACGTCGAGGACGAGATGGTCTGGGAGGTCCCGGAGGCCGGCGCGCACACCCGCTGCTACGCCTGGCTGGCCGGTGAGGCGGGGGTGGTCAAGGCGCTGCGCCGCCGCCTGGTCCGCGACCTGGGCGTCGACCGGGACTCGGTCGCGTTCATGGGCTACTGGAAGGTCGGTGCGCGCGGCTGACCGTGCTGCTGATCGACACCGCCAACGTGCTGGGCTCCCGGCCCGACGGCTGGTGGCGGGACCGCGCCGGGGCCACCGCGCGGTTGCTGGACCGGGTGGCGGGCGTCGACTGGCCCGCCGTGGCGACGCCGTCCGGGTCACCGGTCGACGCGGTCGTGGCGGTGGTCGAGGGCCGGGCGCGGGACGTGCCCGAGCCGGCCGGCGTCCGCCTGGTCCGGGCGCCCGGCAGCGGGGACGACGCGATCGTCGCCACCGCCGCCGGGGAGTCCGACGTCCTGCTGGTCACCGCCGACCGGGGTTTGCGGGCCCGGCTGCCCGGGGCCGAGACGGTCGGCCCCGGGTGGCTGTGGGCGGTGCTGGACTAGACCGCGGTCAGCGTGACCCGGCGCGGCGCCGGGCGGCGTCCGGGCAGGGTGGCGACGAGGGCCAGGGTGAGCGCGACGCCGTCCTCGAGGAGGCCGGCCTGCCAGTCGGGCACCCGGTTGCCCGCCCAGCGGCGGAAGCCCAGCCCGCCCCACGACCCGGCGGCGGCACCGGCCAGCCCGGCGAGCATCGGGACGGCGGCGTTGGCGTCGGCGCGGGCGGACAGCGCCCCGGCACCCGCGGCGGCCGAGGCCAGCCGGACCGGCAGGCCGGAGGCGCTGGTGCGCTCGGGCACGCCGGGCTGCTTGTCGCCGTAGAGCTCGGCGCCGATGGCCGCCAGCGCCCCGACCTTGCGGACGGCGCCCGCGGCCGGGTTGGTCAGCGCGGGTGCCGACAGGCCCAGCGAGCTGCGGCACCCGGTGGCGACGCCGAGCAGCGCGGAGCGCAGCGTCAGCCCGGCGGAGGCCTTGAGCTTCGGCTTGTCCGAGGGGGAGGGGATGGCCTCGACGACGGCGTGCACGGCGGCGCCGTAGGCCAGGTGCGGGAGGGCGTCGGAGACCCAGTCGGTGCCCGACCAGTCGCGCGGGTCGCTGACGCCCAGGGCCGTCGTCGTCCCGTCGGTGAGGGCCATCGCGGCGGCGCCCACGGCGACCGCGCCGACCGGGGCGGGCAGCCGGACGCCGGCGGTGCGGGCCAGGCTGGCGAGCACGCCCACCGCGACGCCGTTGCCGATGCCCGACAGTGCGCCCAGCGCGGTGCGCCGGTTGTCCTTCTCGCCGCGCTTGCCCGGGACCTTGCGCCCGGCCGCGTCGGCGAGGGCGTCGATGGTCTCCTCCGGGGTGCTGCTGGCGTCGCGGCCGCGGAGGGCCATGTCGAGGTGGGTGACGGCATTGAGGACGGTGGTGCCGGCCGCGCCCGCGGCCAACCCCCGTGTGAAGGACCCGGTCATGGTCCGACCGTGCGGTCGCCGGGGCCGCTCGGCAACCCGGTGGGCGCCGTCACGTGCGGACGATCACGGGCCGGATGAGGGCGTTTCGGGGGCGCCGTCCAGGTCCGGCTGGCACGGTGGAGTCAGCGCCCGAGGTCGTGTGCCGCCCCCGCCACCCGCGCCCCTCCTTCTTCTCTGTCGAGGTACCCCCGTGTCTGCTCCCTCCTTCCTGCGTGCCCGCGAACCGGTCGCCGGGCTCGTGCGCACGGCCGCCGGCCGGGCGCCGCTGCCCTCGCTGGGCCGGCTGCGCACCGCCGTCTGCGCGCTGTTCGCCCTGGACGGCTTCGTCTTCGGCTCCTGGGCCGCCCGGGTGCCCGGGGTCAGCGCGCAGGTCGGCGCCGACCACACCGCACTGGGCATCGCGCTGCTGTGCCTGTCGGTCGGCGCGCTGGCCTGCATGCAGCTCACCGGTGCGCTCGCCGCCCGGCTGGGCGCCGGCCTGGTGGCGTCGCTGGCGGCGATCGCGTTGTGCGTGGGCGCGGTGCTGCCCGGCCTGGCGACGTCGGTCGCCGGGCTCTGCGCCGCGCTGCTGGCGTTCGGTGCGGTGACCGGGATGGTCAACGTCGCGGCCAACAGCGTCGGCGTGCAGGTGGAGGCCCGCGCGGGCCGGCCGCTGCTGTCGGGCATGCACGCCGCGTTCAGCTTCGGCGGGCTGGGCGGTGCCCTCCTCGGCGGGGCGGCCGCCTCCTTCCTCGACGTGCTGCCGCACTTCGTCGTCGTCGCGGGGCTGGGGCTGCTGGTCACCGCCTGGGTGGTCCCGGTCCTGGTGGGTGCGGACGCCGACCCCGCCGTCGCCCGGCAGCCCGTCGTCCGCCGGGCCGCGGCTGCCTCCCGGCCCACCGCGGCACTGGTCGTGCTCGGCGCGATCGCCGGGGCCACCGCCTACGGCGAGGGCGCGCTGACCGACTGGGGTGCCCTGCACCTGCGCGAGGACCTCGCCGCCTCTCCGGTGCTCGGAGCCGCCGGGTACGCCGGGTTCGCGCTGACCATGGCGCTGGGCCGCCTGGCCGGCGGCACGCTGGTCACGCGGATCGGTGAGCGCCGGCTGCTGGTGGGCGGTTCGCTGCTGGCCGCCGTCGGTGCGTTGGTCGTGGTGACGACGTCCTCGGTGCCGGTCGCGCTGGCCGGCTTCGGCGTCGTCGGGCTCGGCCTGGCCAACGTGTTCCCGCTGGCGATCGCCCGGGCCGGCGCCCTCGGCGGCGCCTCGGGGATCGCGCTGTCCACGACCGTCGGCTACACCGGGCTGCTCGGCGGGCCGCCGGTCATCGGGTTCCTGGCCTCGCACGCCGGGCTGCCGGTCGCGCTGGGCACGGTGGCGCTGCTGGCCCTGGTCGCCGCGGTGCTGGTGCTCTGCCTGGACGGCGCCCGGGTGCGGCTGCCCGCGCTCCCGGCGCTGCCCGCCCTGCCGGTGCTGGACCTGGCCCCGGTGCACCGCGCCGCGGGGGACCTGCGGCTGCTCGCGGTCAGCTGACCCCGGGGCCCGGGTAGAAGCCGTTGGAGACGCCGAGTCGTGCCTGGGCGACCTGGTCGGCGGTGGGCAGCCGGTGCACGCTGTCGCGCAGCGCCTCCAGGGTCGCCGCCCGGTTGGCGTGGAAGACGGCGTCCGCGTCGCCGGCGGCGGGGTTGACCCACACGGCGGCGATGACGACGTCGTCGTCGCACTGCTCGGGGGCGAGCACCCCCTCGGCCACGGCGTCCGCGACCCCGGCGGCGACGCCGGCCTGCGCAGCACCCCAGGTCAGCCGCTGGTGGGTCTCGCTCTGCGGCGCGGACTTGGTGACGAAGAGGGTGAACGGCTTGACCGCCGTCCCGGGCCGCAGGCAGACGACGAACGGCGCGTGCCCCTGCGACGGGGTGGCCAGCGCCGTCGCCCAGGCGGTGCCGACCGGGCCCGTCCGCGGGCCGAGCACGGTGTTGACGTGCGCGGCGTCGACGCCCTCGCCCTGGAAGCTCTCACCGATCAGCACGCGCGACCTCCGGGTCCGGTGACCCGGCCGCCGACACCCTACTTTGGTGCCCTGAACATATCGACCGGGGAAAGGTGAAACGCTACATCGCTGGAAATCCCTCCTTGCGCAGGACGCGCTGCCACTCCCCCCTTAGTCGCAGCGCCCAGGGGGATTCGACGCTCTCGGCGAAAGCCAAACACCCATCCACATGATTGATGAACGAAAATACGGACCGAAAGCGCCGAAACTCCGCGTGTGCAAGTAGTCCGAAAGTCGAGACGCCATGCACATGCACTTCAATACGCCGGCGAAACTCGGGCGTCAACCTGACGCCGTCGTCGCTAAGCATGAGGCCTAGTACGATGTGCCGCGCACCGGGCGGAATGATGCGTGTCTTCTTGGCGTGAAGGCGGAATCCCTGACCGCTAACACATCTTCTCACCGCATTGATTATTGCCCGCGCCACAGTTCGATCAAACTTGTTTGCCGAGGAAAAGACGAGGTCGTCTGAGTAGCGGGTGTAGGTGAAGCCGTGGTCGTGTGACAGATCGCTTAAAGAGTTGTCGAGGGGTGTAGCCACCGCGTTTGCGAGAGCCCCGCTCGTGGGTCCACCCTGGGGTAGGGAGCCGAGGGTACGGCCATTGTAAGATTGAATCACCGGGTATCGGACTTGATGGCGGGTGGACCAACTTGGCATGGTTGTTGAGCGGGTGCAAAGTCGAGCGAGCTCGAAAGAAACGAGCGGCTCATAGCCACGTGAGCGGAAGACTTTATAGACCTGCACTTCTGTGATGGACCCAAAAAAGTCATGAAGATCAAACTTGAGCATCCATCTCGCGCCAACGTGTTGTTGCGCGCACATCAGGGTGGAGCGCTTCCTGCGATATGCGAAGCTCGCTGGGTGCATAGGTGTGCCCGTCAGGGCTCGTTCTAGGATCAGCCGTTGCACGTCCATCAAGACGGGCTCGGGGGCCGATATCAGCCGACTTCCGCCGGTCTGCTTCTTGCGCATGATGTCGTCGTAAGGGTCAGATGTCCGCTGAACAATACCCCGCAGGTAGAGATACGGTGCGCCCGTGAGATGAGACAAGTGACCCAAGCTGAGAATCGACAGCGCATCATGCGCATCGGTCTTGGTCGTGTTTTTAACCGCTGCGCGGAGGACGGTTTCGGATACCCCGTCGGCTCTTCCGCGAGCAAGATATCGGTGAGGTGGCGGTTGGCTCATCTACTTTTGGTGTATTCCCGAAGGGATGGGCGAGTGCACAGCCAGTCGTCGTCGGCGAAGTGTGCTCGCCCAGCCACGCGTAGCGGCAGCTCGTCCGATGACCACGCCAAGGCGTGGTCCTCGGGCCAGAAGGCCCGACCGACCGGTGCAAGGCACCGGCTTCACTAGGTGCGCCTCCCGCCACCTCACCTTAAGGACTGAGGGTAGTAGGGATCTTGGGACCCGTCTAGGCCTGCCGTCGCGATGCGTTTGAGTCGTTTCGAGTTCTTGAGTTCGTCTCGGCCCCGTTTGGTCACTGTCAAGTCCTCCGAGAGGAAACCAACGTGTTCCAAGAATGCCACCATAGCTTGCAACTGTGTCTCACTTAGGCCCATGATGCGTGAAAGGTCGAGAACCGCGTGATTCCGGTGGGCAAGCAGAGCGAGGAGTGCGAGTAGCTGATCAGCGGGCGCTCTCAGGCGACCGGATTTCAAGGCGCGTGACAGGCGAAGTTGGTTAGCTGCTTCCGCGATGTCCGCGGGATCACGGTGCGAGGGGGCAAAATCCGCAAGTTCTTCAATGAGCTCGCGGGGCACAATCCTTCCTGTGGGGCCGTCCAGAAAGGGCTGCCAGCCCGGAGGTTGGCGGCTCAGCACTTTGGGCAGATTATTCGGCACCGAGATGTGGGTCATGAACAGGCCTCCACTTCCCTTGTGGCCCAATGCCGAATTCCGCTGCCTTCGAGGCGCGTACTGACGGCATACCCGTTCAATCTCCTTGCGCTCGCCATCTGTCCACGGGGCATTATTCAGGGATTGTGCGGGCACAGTGACCGATATCTGATCGATGAACCCCGACTTGACGATAGCTGCGCGTGCGGTCTGCGATATTGCATAACTAGCAACTGCGACTCGGAGCCACCCGAGCGACCGCCAACTTCTAATCCGTGGATTGCGCAGAATGGTGCGGGCAAATTCCACGACTTGTCTCCCGGACCCAGAGTAGTCGGTGACCAGAACGACGAGGCGACAGTGCTGCCGCCTCAATGTCGCAATGCTGCTCGCGGGGTGGAGCCAGCAACTTGGCTCGCGGCCGGGTCGATCACCGGTGAGTTCGCGAATCAAGTTGCCGGTGGCGCCCTCGCTTCCCGGAGTGGAAAGGATAGGCATTCCTGGTTGATAAGTTTCCCAGGCGGTATGCACGTTGCCTGACGCGCTCCGTCCACGAGTGCCGGGTTGCGCGCTCGACTCCAAGGGTGTCGGACTGTTAAGTCGAGCAAGCTCTGCCAAGGATCGTTCGAGATCCTCGATAGAAAGAACTGGCAAGAGCAACCCGGTTCCGTCCTGGAGATTGGTTTCGAGTAATTCAAGTTGCGTTCGAACACCGACGTGAGTTTGACTGGGACTGGCAATCTGGAGGCTGTCGATCAACAACCGCATACTTGGCTGATCTAAGGCGGAGAAATTTGTTAACCACGCGCGGCCACGGGTTGTCTCGCTTGGCAGCATGGCGCTCCTCCGGGGTTTGACGCAAGTGGCTGGTCTCAGGCTAAGCCCGATACGCGCTTTCCGTCACTTCGGCTAATGCGGGTCACCGAACCCATCTGGGAATGGCGCAGAACGGTGTGCATCCTCGACGACCCAGACCGCGGTGTCCGCGGGCAACGCGAGAGTCCCGGCGGTCGCCTTCACGTGCGTGGACGACGCCAGCAGGACGGTGCCGGGGTTCGCAGTCAGCACGGTCTCGGTGCCCATGTTGAGCAGGCAGACGACGGTCTCGTCGTCCCCGGTGCTGCGGATGACGAGGACGTCGCCGGCGGTGCTGACGGTGGCCTGCCCGGAGCCGAGGGCGGGGTGCGCGGCGCGCAGGGCCAGGGCCCGGCGGTAGAGGGTGAGGGTGGAGCTGCCGTCGCGGGCCTGCCGGGAGACGGCGTGCTGCGCCCAGTCGGCGGGGATCGGCAGCCACGGCTGGGAGGCGCCCTCGGGGGAGAAGCCGACGCCCTCGGTGTCGTTCCACGGCATCGGCACGCGGCAGCCGTCGCGGCCGGCGCGGGCGCCGCCGCTGCGGTGGAAGATCGGGTCGAGCTTGGCCTCGTCGGGCACGACGGCCTGCGGCAGGGCCAGCTCGTCGCCGGCGTACAGGTAGGGCGAGCCGGGCAGCGACAGCATCAGCAGCGCCGCGGCCCGGGCGCGGGCGGTGCCGAGCGCGCCGCCGCCGAACCGGCTGACCTGACGGTCCTTGTCGTGGTTGCCGAGCACCCAGGAGACCGGGGCGCCGACGGTGGCGAAGGCGTCCAGGGCGGTCTGCACGCCGTCGGCGAAGGCGGCGGTGTCCCAGCCGGACTTGATCAGCCGGAAGGAGAAGGACTGGTGCAGCTCGTCGGGGCGGGAGTACTTCGCGACCTGGTCGAGGTCGGCCAGGCAGACCTCGCCGACCAGCATGCTGCCGGGGTACTCGTCGCAGATCGCGCGCCACCGGCGCCACACGTCGTGCACCTCGGGCTGGTTCCAGGTCATGGCCTGCTCGGGGCCGTGCCCGAAGAGGGTGGGGGAGTAGGCGCCGGGGTTGTCCCGCAGGCCGGCGTCCTTGATCAGGCCGTAGGCGACGTCGACCCGGAAGCCGGAGACGCCGCGGTCCAGCCAGAACCGCAGGGTGGTGTCGAAGTCGTCGGCGACGGCGGGGTCGCGCCAGTTCAGGTCGGGCTGCTCGGGGGCGAACAGGTGCAGGTACCAGCGGCCGTCGGGGGTGCGTGACCAGGCCGGCCCGCCGAAGAGGGACTGCCAGTTGTTCGGCGGCTCCTCCGAGGGCGGTGCGAAGTGGTACCTGGACGCCTCGGGGGCGTCGGGGTCGGCCAGTGCGGCCTGGAACCAGGCGTGCTGGTCGGAGGTGTGGTTGGGGACGACGTCCAGGACCACGCGCAGGCCCAGTTGCCGGGCGTCGGCGATGACCGCCTCGAGGTCGGCGAGGTCGCCGTAGTCGGGGTCGACGGCCCGGTAGTCGCTGATGTCGTAGCCGCCGTCGGCACCGCCGGAGGGGTAGTGCGGGTTGATCCACAGCGCGTCCACGCCCAGCCAGGACAGGTAGGGCAGCCGGGACCGTAGGCCCGCCAGGTCACCGATGCCGTCGCCGTTGGAGTCGGCGAAGGAGCGCAGGTAGACCTGGTAGACGACGGCGGAGCGCCACCACTCCAGCTCGGACGCGGGCGCTGTGGGGGACGGCAGCGCTGCCAGCCGGGGTGCCATGACTCCGTCATCGGCAGCCCGGGCCGACAACCTGTGGCCCAGCTCACCAGAAGGGTGAGACGGATTCTGGCGGATCTCGCCAGCGCTGAACGGCGCCTACATTCGCGGCATGCCTCTCGGGCGCAGGCCACTGGACGAACTCCGCGAGACCGTCGGCCGCCTGGGCGAGCAGCTCCCGCGGCCCGGCGGACGGGGTGTGGACGAGTTCGTGGGCGACCTCTTCGGCGGCCGGACGCCGCCGGGGCGGCCCCTGGAGGTCGTCCAGTCCGAGCTCGACGGGCTCGTCGGCCTCGCCGCGGTGAAGGAGCAGGTGCAGGCGCTCGTGGCGTTCCTGCAGGTGCAGGCCCGCCGCAAGGAGCACGGTCTGCCGGAGGCGGCGACGTCCCAACACCTG
The DNA here is from genome assembly GCF_001424485.1 of Modestobacter sp. Leaf380. Classification (GTDB taxonomy): domain Bacteria; phylum Actinomycetota; class Actinomycetes; order Mycobacteriales; family Geodermatophilaceae; genus Klenkia. The sequence continues at coordinate 14,129 of NZ_LMQC01000012.1, read as the reverse complement.
GTGTTCCTCGGGAACCCGGGCACGGGGAAGACGACGGTCGCCCGGCTGCTGGCCGAGATGTACCGGGCGGTCGGGCTGCTGCAGAAGGGCCACCTGGTGGAGGTGGACCGGGCCGCGCTGGTCGGCCAGCACGTCGGCGCGACGGCGATCAAGACCGACCGGGTGGTGCGCAGCGCCCTGGACGGCGTGTTGTTCATCGACGAGGCCTACTCGCTGGCCCCCGAGGGCGACGGGCGGCAGGACTTCGGGCCCGAGGCGATCGAGGTGCTGCTCAAGCGCATGGAGGACCACCGGCACCGGCTGGTGGTCATCGTGGCCGGCTACCCCCGGCTCATGGAGTCGTTCCTGCTGTCCAACCCGGGTCTGCGCTCGCGCTTCGCCCGCGAGGTCCGGTTCCCCGACTACTCCACGGCCGAGCTCGAGGCGATCTTCGTGAGCATCGTGGCCCAGCAGGAGTACGTCCTGGAGGCCGGCGCGCTGGACACCCTCCGCCGCACCCTGGCGGGCGTCCAGGCCGGTGAGGACACCGGCAACGCGCGCTTCGCCCGCACCCTGTTCGAGCAGGCGCTGAACCGCCAGGCGCTGCGGCTGGCCCGCGACGAGAGCCGGGACATGGGGTCGCTGGACCGGTCCGACGTCACCACCCTGACCGCCGAGGACGTCGCCGAGGCCTCCCGCTCGCTGGGCGGTGAGCCGGGGACGGCGCCCGAGCTGTCGCGCTGGCAGCGCTGGCTCACCTGAGGGCCCCGGTCCGCCGGGCCGGGTGCCGGCAAGGCAGCCTGGGTCGGTGACCGACGACCGTGACCCCTTCGTCCGGGTGCGCGGGGCCCGGGAGCACAACCTGCGCGACGTGGACGTCGCCGTCCCGCGGGACTCGCTGGTCGTGTTCACCGGGGTGTCGGGGTCGGGGAAGTCCTCGCTGGCGTTCGGCACGATCTACGCGGAGGCGCAGCGCCGGTACTTCGAGTCGGTGGCGCCCTACGCGCGGCGGCTGATCCAGCAGGTGGGTGCCCCGGCGGTGGAGGAGATCACCGGCCTGCCGCCGGCGGTGGCGCTGCAACAGAGCCGGGGGACGCCCAGCAGCCGCTCGACGGTGGGCACGGTGACGACGCTGTCGAACTCGCTGCGGATGCTGCTGTCCCGGGCGGGCACCTACCCGGCCGGTGCCGGGCGGCTGGACTCCGACGCGTTCTCCCCGAACACCGCGGCCGGTGCGTGCCCGGAGTGCTCGGGGCTGGGCTCGGTGCACGAGGTCACCGAGCAGACGCTGGTGCCCGATCCGTCGCTGAGCATCCGGGACGGCGCGGTCGCGGCCTGGCCCGGTGCCTGGCACGGCAAGAACCTGCGCGACATCCTCACCGAGCTGGGCCACGACATCGACCGGCCGTGGCGGGACATCCCCGCGCAGGAGCGGGACTGGATCCTGTTCACCGACGAGCAGCCCGAGGTCACCGTGCACCCGGTGCGCGGGCCGGGTCAGATCCAGCGCGACTACGTCGGCCGCTACCAGGGCGCCCGGGCCTACGTGATGCACACGCTGGCGGCGACGAAGAGCCCGACGCTGCGCCGCCGGGTGATGCAGTACGTGACGACGCGGCCGTGCCCGGTGTGCGGCGGCGGCCGGCTGCGGCCGGACTCCCTCGCCGTCACCGTGGCGGGGCGGAGCATCGCCGAGCTGACCGAGCTGCCGATGACCGAGCTGACCCCGGTGCTGGAGTCGGCGGAGCTGCCCGAGGTGGGGCGGGGCATCGTCGCGGACCTGGTGGCCCGGATGGCGGTGCTGATCGACCTGGGCCTGGGCTACCTGGCGCTGGACCGGACGACGCCCACGCTGTCGCCGGGGGAGCTGCAGCGGCTGCGGATCGCCACCCAGCTGCGCTCGGGGTTGTTCGGCGTGGTCTACGTGCTGGACGAGCCGTCGGCGGGTCTGCACCCGGCGGACACCGAGCAGCTGCTCACCGTGCTGGACCAGCTGACCGCGGCGGGCAACTCGTTGTTCGTCATCGAGCACGACATGGCGATCGCCCGCCGGGCGGACTGGATCGTCGACGTCGGCCCCGCAGCCGGGGTGCACGGTGGGCGGGTGCTCTACAGCGGCCCGGTCGCCGGCCTGGCCGACGTGGCGGAGTCGGTGACGCGACCGTTCCTGGTCGACCGGCCGCCGGTCTCCCGGGTCCGGCGCTCGTCGTCGGGCGAGCTGGTGCTGAGGGGGATCACCCGGCACAACCTGCGCGAGGTCGAGCTGGTGCTGCCGCTGGGCGTGCTCACCGCGGTGACCGGGGTGTCCGGGTCGGGGAAGTCGACGCTGGTGAGCCAGGTGCTCGCCGACGTGGTGGCCCGACACCTGGGCACCCCGTCGGACGACGAGGAGCACGAGGTGCTCGACATCGGGGGTGTCGAGGCGCGAGGGCTGGAGCAGATCGACCGGCTGGTGCGGGTGGACCAGAAGCCGATCGGCCGGACGCCGAGGTCGAACCTGGCGACCTACACCGGACTGTTCGACGTCGTCCGCAAGCTGTTCGCGGGCACCGCCGAGGCCCGGGCGCGGGGCTGGTCAGCGGGCCGGTTCTCCTTCAACGTCGTCGAGGGCCGCTGCCCGACGTGCCAGGGGGAGGGTGCGGTGACCGTCGAGCTGCTGTTCCTCCCCGGCACCTACGCGCCCTGCCCGACGTGCGGGGGAGCCCGGTACAACGCCGAGACGCTCGAGGTCACGCTGGACGACAAGACCATCGCCGAGGTGCTCGACCTGACCGTCGAGGCCGCGCAGGGGTTCTTCGCCGATGTGCCCGCGGCCGCCCGCAGCCTGGCCGCGCTGGCCGAGGTCGGCCTGGGCTACCTGCGGCTGGGCCAGCCGGCGACCGAGCTGTCCGGCGGGGAGGCGCAGCGGGTGAAGCTGGCGAGCGAGCTGCAGCGCGCCCGGCGCGGGCACACGCTCTACGTGCTGGACGAGCCGACGTCGGGGCTGCACCCCGCTGACGTCGAGGTGCTGATGCGGCAGCTGCAGTCGCTCGTGGAAGCCGGCAACACGGTGGTGCTGGTCGAGCACGACATGGACGTCGTCGCCCAGGCGGACTGGGTGGTGGACATGGGGCCGGGTGGTGGCGACGCCGGCGGCCGCGTCGTCGCCCGCGGGGCACCGGAGCAGGTGGCCGCGGCGGGGAGCCCGACCGCCCGGTTCCTCACTCCGCGTCTGCCGACATCGGGCTGACCGACCAGTCCACCGATGAGTTCCCCGGCCCGTACGGGTCTCACCGTCATCGACGCCTGCTGACCGATGGAGGAGACCGTGGACGACGTCTGGCCGCTGGTGCACGCTGAGCGTGCCGCGCTGATCGCCGACCTCGCCGAGGTCGACCCGGCACGGTGGGACGAGCCTTCCCTCTGCGAGGGCTGGACGGTGCACGACGTCGTCGCCCATCTGATCGACTCGGCCCGGACGACCCGGCTCGGGTTCGTGGGCGGTCTCGTCCGATCGCGCTTCGACTTCGACCGGCTCAACGCCCGCGGCGTGCAGCGCGAGCGCGGCGCCACGCCGCAGCAGACGCTCGACCGGTTGCGCCAGGTCGCGTCACGGCGGTCGACCCCGCCGGCTCCGTTGGACAGTCGGCTGGTGGAGGAGGTCGTCCACGGGGAGGACATCCGGCAACCCCTCGGCCTCTCCCGCACCCATCCGTCAGAGGTCCTCACCCGGGCCCTCCTCCTGCAGGCCCGCACCCCGGCCTCGCTCGGCGGCGCGAAGGACCTGGTGGCGGCCGTCCGCCTGCGCGCGATTGATGCCGACGTAGCGGTGGGCGGCGGGCCGGAGGTGCAGGGCCCGGTGTTGACGCTGCTGCTGGTGGCCTGCGCGCGGCGGGTCTCGCTGGACGACCTGCGCGGACCGGGGGTCAGCGTGCTCGCAGCCGCGAGTCGATCCGCCGCTGGGTCAGCCGGTCGTCCCCAGGCAGCTGCGGAAGGTCTGGACCATCAGCGGGACGTCCTCGGCTGACGCCAGTTCCCGTACGGAGTGCATGGCCAGCTGCGGAGCGCCCACGTCCACCGTCGACAGCCCCAGCCGCGTGGCCGTCAGGGGTCCGATCGTGGAGCCGCAGGGCAGGTCGGCGCGGGTGACGAAGTGCTGCACCGGCACCCCGGCCGCCTCGCACCGCTCGGTGAACCACCCACCCGACACCGCATCCGTCGCGTAGGCCTGGTTTGCGTTCAGCTTGAGCACCGGCCCACCACCCAGCACCGGCTGGTGCGAGGGCTCGTGCCGCTCCGAGCGGGTCGGGTGCACCGCGTGCGCCATGTCCGCACTGACCAACTTGGACGCCGCGATGGTCCGGGCGAACGCCTGCGGCTCCGGTCCGGCCAGCCGGCCGATCACGTCCTCCAGGAACGAGCCGCGCGCACCGGACGCCGAGCCGGAGCCGACCTCCTCGTGGTCGTTGCAGACCAGCACCTGGGTGTGACGCGTTTCCGCGGAAACGCCCAGCAGCGCCAGCAGCCCCGAGTGGCAGCAGGCCAGGTCGTCCAGCCGGGGCGCGGCGATCCACGAGCCGTCTGCCCCGGCGCGGGCCGCGGGCTGGGTGTCGGCGAGCACCAGGTCGTGGCCGACGACGTCCCCGGCCGAGACGCCGGCGGCAGTCGACAGGGCCTCCAGCAGGCCGGGCTCGGTGCCCAGGTCGGCGCCCCACACGGGCTGCAGGTGGCGCTGCGGGTCGAGGGTCAGGCCCTCCCGCACCGAGCGGTCCAGGTGGATCGCCAGAGAGGGCAGCCGCAGCGGTGCACCGGGGAGCGTGACCAGCGTCGTCGTCCCACCGCGCAGCGCCAGCCGGCCGGCGACGGTGAGGTCGCGGTCCAGCCAGGTGTGCCACAGGCCGCCGCCGTAGGGCTCCACGCCGACCAGTCGGTAGCCGGCCTGCCGCACGTCCCACCGCGGGCGCACCTTGAACGTGGGGGAGTCGGTGTGCGCGCCGATGATCCGCAGCCCGGCCTCCGCCGTGGGCTCGGTGCCCACCCGCACGGCCACCACGCTCGCCCCGCGCACCGTGAACACGGCGGCCCCGGGCGACAGCTCCCACAGGTCGGTCTCGGCCAGCTCTCGGAACCCGCCCGCGGTCAACCGGCGGGCGATCTCGGCGGCCGCGTGGCCGGGGGAGGGCGAGGCGTCGACGAACGCGCGGAGGTCGTCACCGAGGGAGAGGTCCACGTCACCAGTCTCGCGCACCCCGTACCGTTCCCCGCCGCGCCCTGCACGATCACCTGGAGTCCCCGCATGACCGGTTCCACCCTGGGCGTCGAGGAGGAGTTCCACCTCGTCGACCCCACCACCGGCGCGCTGGCCGCCAGTTCCGCCGTCGCCGACGCCGCCGTCCGCGGCGAGGCCGGCCCGCACGTCCAGCCCGAGATCTCCACGACCCAGCTGGAGACGGCGACCGGCGTGTGCCGCACCCTCGACGAGGTCCGCGCCGCCCTGGTCGCCACCCGCCTGGAGGCCGTCGCCGCCGCGCAGACCGACGGGCTCACCGTCCTCGCCGCCAGCACCCACCCCACGGCCGCCGTCAGCGACCTCGTCCTCACCGACGCCCCCCGCTACCGCGCGATGGTCCAGCGCTGGGCCGGCCTCGCGCTCGGCCAGGACATCTGCGGCACCCACGTGCACGTCGGCGTCGACTCCCTCGACGTCGCCGTCGGCGTCATGGACCGGGCCCGCCCGTATCTCCCGCTGCTGCTGGCGATGACCGGCAGCTCGCCGTTCCACACCGGCGCCGACACCGGCCACGAGTCCTGGCGCACCGTCTGGTGGTCCCGCTGGCCGGTGTCCGGCCCGCCCGAGCCGATGGGGGACGCCGACGGCTACCGCGCCGTCATCGCCTCCCTCGTCGGCACCGGCATGGTCCCCGACGGCTCGCAGGTCTACTGGGACCTGCGTCCCTCCACCCACGTGCCCACCGTCGAGTTCCGGATGGGCGACGTCTGCACCGACCCCGACGACGCCGTCCTGCACGCCGCGCTGTGCCGCTCCCTGGTCAGCACCCTGGCCGGCCGGCTGGACACCCCGGCACCGGTCGTCCGGCCCGAGCTGCTGCGCGCGGCCCGCTGGCACGCCGCCCGGCACGGCCTCGGCGGCCAGCTCGTCGACCCGCTCACCGGCACCCGCGTGCACGCCGCGGACGCCGTCCGGGCACTGCTCGCCGAACTGCGCGAGGACCTGGACAGCCGCGGCGAGCTGGCCGAGGTCACCGCGCTGGCCGAGCAGCTCCTCGCCCGCGGGACGTCGGCCGCCCGCCAGCGGCGGGTCCTCGCCGAGGACGGCGACCCCGGCGCCGTCGTCCGGGACCTGCTGCGGGTGGGGCGCACCGCCGTCTGAGGCGGGCCCGGCTACTCCTCCCCGTACGCCTCGATCCGTGGGTCGTCCGGCGGCACCTGGCGCAGCGAGCCCAGCATGGCCTCCACCGAAGCCAGGTCGCCGGGGACGAATCGGCTGATGGCCGTGACGCCGGGTTCGACGTCCACCGCGAGGGTGATGTACCCAGGGGAGCCCGGAGGCCCGCCCTCGGCCTCGCTGCCGCGGACCGGGCTGACCACAGCCGGCCGTCCGTCCAGCTCGGTCAGCCGGTCGTCGACCCAGGCGGACGCGGCCGCAGGCACGTGCGGCTCGGGGTTGCTGTGGACGTCGAAGCCACGACCCCCGAGCCCGCCGTCAGCGCCGACGGTCCAGCTGGTCCCACCGGTCGGGAGCACGTACGGGTCGCCGGTGCGGAGGTGGATCAGCGACCAGGCGGAATCGACCGCCTGCCAGGTGACGTCCGGTCCATCGACCGTGACACCGTCCAGTTGGCGGCGCGCCTCCTCCAGTCCGAGACCGACGACCTCAGCGGTCCACTGCCGACCGCTGGAGTCGGTCCACAACCACCGGTGGATCTCGGCGTCGATCGGGCCGGCAGGGTCGACGGCGTAGTCGAAACGGCGGGCCGACGCGCCGAAGACGGTGTCGGGGACCGAGTCCCGATCGACCACCGGTGCGTTCACGTAGGCCTCCACCGGACCTCGGATCGCGAGCCGACCGGTCACCACGCCAGTGGAGTCGAGCTGCAGCGCCACCAAGGACGGGACGTCGCAGTTCTGTGACCTCTCGTGCCGGACGAAGATCTCGCTGTACTCCCAACCGGGTGGCAGCTCGTCCGGCAGCAGGCGGACCTCAGCCTGCGCCGGGTCGACGGCGGTGGCGAAGCCGTTCGCGCAGGCGAACTCGCCGTTCTGCGCGACCGCGACCGCCAGGGACAGGCCGGGTGGCGCGGTGCCGTCCTCGTCCTGGCCCACGACGTCCACCACGATGGGGACCGCCGTCAGCACGGCCGCCGCAGCCGCGACCAGGGCCAGTCGGGTGCGGGGGCGCAGCCGTCGCGCCCCGGACCGGGGAGCGGCTGTGCGTCCGGCGTCGACCCGGGCCCGTGCTCGGGTCAGGAGTGCGCTCAGCTCGGCGGTGTCCAGGTCGGCGGGTGCGTGGTGGGTCAGCCGGTCGATGAGGGGGTCGGTCACGGGGTGCCTCCACGGTGCGGGGCTGGGGTCCGGTCGAAGTCGATCTCGCCTGCCACGTCGACGAGCTGGGTGAAGCGGCGGCGGGCCCGGTGCAGTCGCACCCGCAGTGCCCCGCGGGAGCAACCCAGGGCCTCCGCCGCCTCCTCGGGGGTGAGGCCGTTCCAGGCGAGCAGCGTGAGCAGCTCGCGGTCGGCATCAGACAGGGCGCGCAACGCGGCGAAGGTGGCGCTGTCGGTGTCCAGCAGCGGCCAGACGTCGTCCGCGACGTCGCCACCATGGGCGCCGTCGGCCAACGCGAGCAGCCGCTCGGACAGCGCGCCCTGACGCCGACGGGTCCGGCGGGCGTTGGCCGCCACCCCGCGCGCCACCCCCAACAGCCACGGGAGCCCGAACTCGGGCACCTCCTCCAGCCGCCGCCACGCGACGGTGAAGGTGTCGGCCACGACGTCCTCGACGTCGTCGGGCAGGACACGGGACCGGGCGTAGCGGACGACGGCTGCCGCGTGGTCGGCCCACAGGCGGTCGAACCGCGCGTCGCCGGACTCAGCCACGGAGACCTCTCAGCGTGCTCACACCCGGGGAGTGTCCGGCTCCCGCGGAACGGTTACACACCTCGACGGGACGGCGTCGCGCGCCCGCTCCGGAGTCCGTAACACCGGGGCATTGCCCCTGTGACGTCGGCGGTCCAAGGTGAGCCGCATCCGGTCCGAGGGGGCCGGCGTCCCGGAGGCCCGACGTGACCGCTGAACCCACCGCCCCGCCCAGCACCACCACCGGGACCAGCGAGTACCTGGCGAAACGACAGCTGCGCACCGGCACCGCCGGGTGGGTGCTGCTGGCCGGCCTCGGCGTCGCTGCCGTCATCTCCGGGGACTACGCCGGCTGGAACTTCGGCCTGGCCGAGGGCGGGTTCGGCGGGCTGCTGATCGCCGTCGTCCTGATGGGGGTCATGTACACCGCGATGGTGTTCGGCCTGGCCGAGCTCGGCGCCGCGCTGCCGACCGCGGGCGGCGGCTACACCTTCGCCCGCCGCGCACTGGGCCCGTGGGGCGGCTACGCCACCGGCATCGCCGTCCTCATCGAGTACGCCATCGCCCCGGCCGCCATCGCCACCTTCATCGGCGGCTACGTGGAGTCCCTCGGGCTGTTCGGCATCACCGACGGCTGGTGGGTCTACCTGGCCGTCTACGCCCTGTTCATCGGCATCCACCTGATGGGCGTCGGCGAGGCGCTCAAGGTGATGATGGCCATCGCCGCGGTCGCCGTCGTCGGCCTGGTGCTCTTCCTGCTCGGCGCGATCCCCGCCTTCGACGCCGCCAACCTCACCGACATCGCCCCCACCGACGCCGCCGGCGCCTCCGAGTGGCTGCCCTTCGGCATCCTCGGCGTCTGGGCCGCGTTCCCCTTCGCGATCTGGTTCTTCCTCGCCGTCGAGTGCGTGCCGCTGGCCAGCGAGGAGGCCAAGGACCCGGCCCGGTCCATGCCCAAGGGCATCGTCGCGGCCATGGCGGTGCTGGCCACCCTCGCCGTCCTGATGCTGGTCTTCACCACCGGCGCCGGCGGTGCGCAGGTCATCTCCACCTCCGCCAACCCGCCGGTCGACGGGCTCGCCCCCGGCACCCTGCAGACCGTCGTGAACTACATGGGCCTCGTCGGCCTGGTCGCCAGCTTCTTCTCCATCGTCTACGCCTACAGCCGGCAGACCTTCGCCCTCTCCCGCGCCGGCTACCTGCCGCGCTCGCTGTCGGTGACCAACAGCCGCAAGGCCCCGGTGCTCGCGCTGATCGTCCCCGGCGTCATCGGCTTCCTGCTCACCCTCACCGGCCAGGGCGCCGTGCTGCTCAACATGGCGGTCTTCGGGGCGGCGGTGTCCTACGTCTTGATGATGGTCAGCCACATCGTCCTGCGCCGCCGCGAGCCCGACCTCGAGCGGCCCTACCGGACCCCCGGCGGCACCGTCACCACCGGCATCGCGCTGGTGCTCGCCGTCCTCGCCGTGCTGGCCACCTTCCTGGTCGACCCGCTCGCCGCCGGGCTCACCCTGCTCGCGCTGCTCGCCTTCCTGGCCTACTTCGCCCTCTACAGCCGGCACCACCTGGTCGCGTCGGCCCCCGAGGAGGAGTTCGAGGCACTCGCCGCCGCCGCGGACGACGTCCGATGACCGCGCGCCGGACGACGCTGTCGGGCCACACCCACGAGTTCCCGTCCCTGGTCGAGGTCATGGCCAAGGCGACGCCGGCGCGCTCCGGCGACGTCCTCGCCGGGTGTGCGGCCTCCTCGGAGGCCGAACGGGTCGCCGCCCAGGTGGTGCTCGCCGACCTGCCGCTCACCACGTTCCTCGACGAGCAGGTCGTCGGCTACGACGAGGACGACGTCACCCGCCTCGTCCTGGACACCCTGGACGTCGACGCCCTGGCGCCGGTCCGCTCGCTGACCGTCGGCGGGTTCCGGGAGTGGCTGCTGGCCCGCGCGGCCGAGGGCGACGAGGCGGCCATCACCGGGCTGGCCCGCGGTCTCACCCCGGAGATGGTCGCCGCCGTCTCCAAGTTGATGCGCAACGCCGACCTGATCGCCGTCGGCCGGCGGGCCCGGGTGGTCACCGGGCTGCGCTCCACGATCGGGCTGCCCGGCCGGTTGGCGTCCCGGCTGCAGCCCAACCACCCCACCGACGACGCGGTCGGCGTCACCGCCTCGCTGCTGGACGGGCTGCTGCACGGCTGCGGGGACGCCGTCATCGGGATCAACCCGGCGACCGACTCCCCGGCGCAGACCATCGCGCTGCTCGAGCTCATCGACGCCGTCATCACCCGGTACGAGATCCCCACGCAGTCCTGCGTCCTCGCCCACGTGACGACGACGCTGCGGGCCATCGAGCAGGGCGCGCCGGTCGACCTGGTGTTCCAGTCCGTCGCCGGCACCCAGGGCGGCAACGAGGGCTTCGGGGTGACCCTCGCGCTGCTCGACGAGGCGGTCACCGCTGCCCGCGAGCTCAAGCGGGGCACGGTCGGGACCAACGTCAGCTACTTCGAGACCGGGCAGGGCTCGGCGCTGTCGGCCGGTGCGCACCTGGGCGTGGGCGGGGCGCCGGTGGACCAGCAGACCCTGGAGTGCCGGGCCTACGGCGTCGCCCGCCACTACGACCCGCTGCTGGTCAACACCGTCGTCGGGTTCATCGGGCCGGAGTACCTGTACGACGCCAAGCAGGTCATCCGGGCCGGCCTGGAGGACCACTTCTGCGGCAAGCTGCTCGGCCTGCCGATGGGCGTCGACGTCTGCTACACGAACCACACCGACGTCGACGGCGACGACACCGACACCTTGACCCTGCTGCTCGGGGCCGCGGGCTGCTCGTTCGTCATCGCCGTCCCGGGCTCGGACGACGTGATGCTGCACTACCAGTCGCTGTCCTTCCAGGACGTGCTCACCGCCCGCCAGGTGCTCGACCTGCGGCCCGCGCCGGAGTTCGAGGCGTGGCTGCAGCGGATGGACCTCGTGGACGGCGCCGGCCGGGTCCGCGAGCTCACCGCCGACGCCCCGCAGGCCCGCGCGCTGCTGGCGGCCGCCCGGTGAGCCGGCGGCACCCGCACCAGGCGGGGGAGTGGCGCGTGGTCTGGCGGCTGCTGGTCAGCACCCTGCGTCCGCTGCGGAGGACCCGGTGAACGTCGTGCCCTCCTCGCACCCCAAGGACCCCGACCCGTGGGACGTGCTGCGCAACGCCACCCGGGCCCGGGTCGCGCTCGGCCGCGCCGGGGACGGCCTGCCCACCGCGCGGCTGCTGGAGTTCAAGGCCGCGCACGCCGCCGCCCGGGACGCCGTCCACTCACCGCTGGACGCCGCCTCCGTCGTGGCGGGCCTGCGGCAGACCGGGCTCGACGTGCTGGAGGTGCGCTCGGCCGCCCCCGACCGGGCCACCTACCTGCAGCGCCCCGACCTCGGCCGGCGGCTGGCTGAGGACACCGAGCTGCCCGCCGGCGACCACGACCTCGCCCTCGTGGTGGCCGACGGGCTGTCCCCGCGGGCCGTCGAGGAGCACGCCGCCGGGACCGTCGCCGCCGTGCTGGAGCGGTTGCCCGGCTGGTCGATCGCGCCGATCGTCGTCGCGCACCAGGCCCGGGTGGCCCTGGGCGACCCGGTCGGCGAGGCGCTCGGTGCGCGGATGGTCGTCGTCCTGGTGGGGGAGCGGCCCGGCCTGTCCTCGGCGGACAGCCTGGGGCTGTACCTGACCTTCGGCCCGCGCACCGGCCGCGCCGACAGCGAGCGAAACTGCATCTCCAACGTGCGCCCGCCGCACGGGCTGGGCTACGCGCAGGCCGCGGACACCCTGGTCGGGCTGCTGCAGGCCAGTCGGGAGCTGGGTGCCTCCGGGGTCGTGCTCAAGGACGAGGGGATCGCGCTGCCGCCGGGCGCCGGCTGAGCTGGCACGCTTCCCGACGTGGCGAACAACGCGGTGAGCACGGTGACGGTCTGGTCGCCCGACCCGGGCGCGCTGGCCCGGGTCGAGGCCGCGGTCGCCGCGCCCGACGTCGACCGACGCGGGCTGCTGCGGCGGACGACGTCCCCCGGGAGCGTGTTCTCCCTGGAGACGATCGTGCCCAGCGGCATGGACGTCGACGCCTGGGACTGGGAGCGGGCGGTGCAGCTGTGGGGCACCGCCCGCCCTGAGACCGACGCGACCCTCGACGTCCGGACGCCCGACCGGCTCGTCTACCGGCTGGTGACCGCGTTCGCCCCGCCGTCGGACGTGCTGCGGGCGCTGTCGGCGGCCCACCCCGGGGTCGTGGTGCACGTGGTGACCACCTGCGAGAGCGAGTACGCCAGCACCGCCTGGTACCTCCGCGGGACGACGCTTCGCGAGGAGGAGACCGGCCTGGACCTCACCGACGAGCAGTGGGAGGACTGGGACGGCGAGTGGGACCTGCCGCCGCGCTGGGCCTTCGCCGCCGCGACCGCCCGGGAACTGGCCGGCTGAGATGCTCCTATGCCTCGTCAAGTGGTCAGGACGTGGTGGATCTCGCGGGCGATGTAGCGCTTGAGGCAGCGGATGATCTCGAGGTTGCTGACCAGCACAGCGCCGACACCCGCGACGACGACTCCCGCGGCACCGTCGGGCGGGACACCTCCGGCCCCACGACGGACGACGCGATGACCCGCTCCGAGGAGCGGCTCGACGTCGGGACCGAGTCGGTCGAGGCGGGCCGGGCCCGGCTGCGCAAGCACGTCGTCACCGAGAACGTGACCCGCACCGTGCCGGTCTCCCACGAGGAGGGCCGGAGCTGACCCGGGCAGTGGGCTGAGATGCTCCTATGCCTCGTCAAGTGGTCAGGACGTGGTGGATCTCGCGGGCGATGTAGCGCTTGAGGCAGCGGATGATCTCGAGGTTGCTGAGGCCTTGGGCTCGTCGTCGTTCGGCGTAGTCGCGGGTGGGTTGGTGGGCGGAGAGCCTGACCAGGGCGATGACGTGCAGCGCGTAGTTGGCGTGCCGGTCACCGCCGCGGTTGAGCCGGTGCCGTGTGGTGCGGCCGCTGCTSGCSGGTAGCGGTGCGGTGCCGCAGAGCTGGGCGAAGGCTGCCTCCGAGCGCAGCCGGTCCGGGTTGTCCCCGGTGGTGACCAGCAGCTGGGCGGCGACTTCGGTGCCCACGCCGTAGACGGCCAGCAGCGCCGGGGCTGTCACCTGGACCAGGGGCCGCAGGTCGCTGTCGGCTTCGGTGATCTCCTCGGTGAGAGCGAGGATGCGTCGGGCCAGTCGACGCAGGGTGATCTTGGTGGCCGCGGTGACCGGGTCGGTAGCCCGGGCTGGCTGGTCGGTGGTGCGCAGCCGCCTGCACGTGGCCAGCAGTTCTCGGGTGGACTGCCYGGCCAGGGCCTGGCGCAGCTCGGCCGGGCCGGTGAGCACGACCGCCTTGAGCTGGTTGATCGCCTGGGTGCGGGCCTTGATCGCGCTGCGCCGGGCCACCCGCAGAGTGCGGATGGCCTCGACCCGCCCGTCGCGGGTCTTCGGGGTGCCGGCGGCAGCACCGGAGAGCACGGCGGCCGCAGCGGCGTAGGCATCGATCGGATCGCTCTTGCCCCGCTGCCGGCGGGTCTTGCGGTCGGGCCGGTCGACCTCGATGACCAACAGACCGGCAGCCCGAAGGTCTCGAGCAAGGCCGGCGCCGTAGGCGCCGGTGCCCTCCACCCCGAACGCGGCGACCTCACCGTGTTCACTGGCCCACGCCCGCAGCGCCCGGTAACCCTCCGGGGTCGTGGCGAACCCGGCGTCGGCCACAGGTCGCCCGACCTCGTCGATGACTGCCGCGTGGTGGGTGTCGCTGTGGGTGTCCACCCCGACGGTGACAACCCGCCGGGTGCTGGTCATGCTCGTCATGTCGTCTCCCGCTCGCACCGGTGATGGCGAYGCGCGTCCGGGCGGGCCGGTCGGACAAGACAGTGATGGGTGCCTCTTGCACAGGCTCCTATGAGGTCACGGCCACCCGCCCGGACGTGCGCAACAGCGCCACCGAGAGCCGCCGACAGATCTCAGCCAAGACAGCAACCGCGTCGGTCAGCACACCGGGTCAGACGACCCCCGATGACGCCGCACACCGGGTCAGACGACCCCCGATGACGCC
>NZ_LMQC01000011.1 GCF_001424485.1 Modestobacter sp. Leaf380 | reverse complement strand
CAACAGCGCCACCGAGAGCCGCCGACAGATCTCAGCCAAGACAGCAACCGCGTCGGTCAGCACACCGGGTCAGACGACCCCCGATGACGCCGCCCCCATCCTCACTGTCAGCGGGGCGCCATCCGGATGGCGCCGTCGAGCCGGATGACCTCGCCGTTGAGCATCGGGTTCGCCACGACGTGCGCGACCAGCGAGCCGTACTCGTCGGGCTCGCCGAGCCGGGCCGGGTGCGGCACCTGGGCACCGAGGGAGGCCTTGGCCTCCTCGGGCAGCCCGGCCAGCAGCGGGGTGTTGAACAGGCCCGGGGCGATGGTGACCACCCGGATGGCCTCGCTGGCCAGGTCGCGGGCGATCGGCAGGGTCATGCCGACGATGCCGCCCTTGGAGGCCGAGTAGGCCGCCTGCCCGATCTGGCCGTCGAAGGCCGCGACCGAGGCGGTGTTGACGATGACACCGCGCTCCTCGCCCAGCAGGTCCACCGACAGCATCCGCTGGGCGGCCAGCCGGATGACGTTGAAGGTGCCGACCAGGTTGACCTGGATGACCTTCTGGAACGCCTCGAGCGGGAAGGCGCCCTTCTTGCCGGCGGTCTTGATGCCGTTGCCGATGCCGGCGCAGTTGACGGCCACGCGCAGCGGGCCCAGCTCCACGGCCTGGTCCAGGGCGGCCTCGACCTGCTCGGGCGAGGTGACGTCGGCGGCGACGAAGTGCCCGCCGATCTCCCCGGCGACCTGCTCGCCGGCCGAGCTGGGCAGGTCCAGCAGAACGACCTGCGCACCGGCCGCACGCAGCCGCTTCGCGGTGGCCAGGCCCAGGCCCGAGGCCCCTCCGGTGATGACTGCTACGGCATCGGTGACGTCCACGGGCGTTCCTCTCGATCGATGACAGTCAGGGTTGACCGTCCACGGCGGTGCCGACAGCATGACCCACGCCACCCACCCGCCGCGCAGCAGGGAGCCCCCGATGACCACCGACCAGCAGACCTGGCGCGGCATGACGATCTCCGACCAGCTGGCCCGGCACGCCCGCTCCACCCCCGACGCCGCGGCCCTCCGGTTCGCCGGCACCGGGCGCACCTACCGCGAGCTGGAGGACCGGGTGACCCGGCTGGCCGCGGTCCTCGCCGACCGCGGGGTCGGCCACGGCGACCGGGTCGCCGTCCTGGCGCTGAACGGCCTGGAGGTGGTGGAGACCTTCCTGGCCACGGTCCGGCTGGGCGCGATCGCCGTCCCGGTGAACTTCCGGCTGGTCGCCGACGAGGTGGCCTACGTGCTGGCCGACTCCGGCGCCGTCGCCCTCGTGGTGGACCCCGCCACCGCCGGGACCGCCGCGAAGGCCCGGGACCGTGCCCCGGCCCTGACGACGGTGCTGACCGTGGGTGCCGACTACGAGGCCGCCCTGGCCGGCGCCGACCCCACCCCGGTCGAGCGCGCCGTCGAGGAGTCCGACCCGGCGTTCCTGATGTACACCTCGGGCACCACCGGCAAGCCCAAGGGCGCCGTCCTCACCCACCGGAACCTGCTGATGCACGCCTTCAGCCACGTCGCCCACCTCGGCTGGAGCAGCGACGACCGGGTCAGCCTCTACGGGGCGCCGCTGTTCCACATCGCCGCGGTCTCCGGGATGCTCCCGACCCTGCTCTACGGCGGCACGTTCGTGTTCACCCGCTCGGGCGCCTTCGACCCGGCCGCCACCCTGGACGAGATCGTCGCCGAGCGGGTGAGCTCGTGCTTCTTCGTGCCCGCGGCGTGGCAGGCGGTCGTCGCCGTCCCCGGGATCGCCGAGCGGGACCTCTCGGCCCTGCGCCGCATCTCCTGGGGTGCCGCGCCCGCCTCCACCACCCTGCTGCGGTCGATGATGGCGGCCTTCCCCGCCGCCGAGCTGGTCACCGCCTTCGGGCAGACCGAGTGCGCGCCGGTGACCTGCTTCCTGCGCGGGGAGGACGCCCTGCGCAAGATCGGCTCGGTCGGCACCCCGATGCTCAACGTCGAGGTCCGGGTGGTCGACGAGGCGATGGTCGACGTCCCCCGCGGCGAGGTCGGCGAGATCGTCTACCGCTCCCCCATGGTCATGCGCGGGTACTGGGGCAAGCCCGACGCCACCGCCGAGGCGTTCACCGGCGGCTGGTTCCACTCCGGGGACCTGGTGCGGCAGGACGAGGACGGCTACTTCTTCGTCGTCGACCGCAAGAAGGACATGATCATCTCCGGCGGGGAGAACGTGTACTGCGCCGAGGTCGAGGACGTCCTCGCCGCCCACCCCGACGTCGCCGAGGTCGCCCTCATCGGGGTGCCCGACGCCCGCTGGGGCGAGGCACCGCTGGCCGTCGTCGCCCCGCGCGACCCGGCCGCACCGCCGTCCCCGGCCGAGCTCACCGCCTGGTGCCGCGAGCGGCTGGCCGGCTACAAGTGCCCGCGCGAGTTCACCGTCGTCGGCGCCCTGCCCCGCAACCCCAGCGGCAAGGTGCTCAAGACCCAGCTCCGCCAGCAGCACTCCGCCGGCAGCCTGGTCGCCGACCCGGCCGTCTGACCGCCCCGCGCTGCGCCGAGTGACACGTCAGCGTGGACGTGCAGCCTCGTCGTCCACGCTGACGTGCCACTCGGCGTCGTCCACAGGCCCGACCCGGCGGGGACGGCGCTGCGGTTGGCTCCCCTGGTGCCACCCACCAGCCCCCGACCGGCCCTCCGGGGGCTGGTGTTCCGTGGCAGCACGGCCGTCCGGGACGGCCTGGTGTCCGCCAACGACCTGCGCGGGCCCGCCTGGCTGCGTCTCTTCCCGGACGTCTACTGCGACGCAGCCCTCACGGTCGACCACGGGCTGCGGGTGCGGGCCGCCGTCGACCTGCTGGTCCCGGGCGCGGTGGCCTCCGGCGCCAGCGCTGCCGTGCTCTGGGGCCTCACCGACCTCGCCGGGGACGACGACCCCGTCGAACTGACCGTCCCACCGAGCGCCCGCCGCAGCGCCTGCGCAGGTGTCTCGGTCCGGCGCCGCACCCTGCCGACCGGTGCCGTGACGACGCGGGCCGGCGTCCCCCTCACCACGGCCGAGGTGACGGCCCTCGAGCTGGCGGCGCGGCTGCCGCTGGTCGAGGGCGTGGTCCTGCTGGACCGGTTCCTGGACGCCCGCGTCACCCGCCTGGACTGGCTCCACGACGCGGCGGGCGGCGCCACCGGCCGCGGCTGCCGGCGGGCGCGCTCGGCGCTCGCGCTGGCGGACGGCCTGGCGGGCTCGCCACAGGAGACCCGCCTGCGCCTGCTCCTGCGCGCCGCCGACGTCCCCACGCCGGTCGCCCAGTTCGAGGTGCGGGCGCACGGCCGGTTCCTCGCCCGCACGGACTTCGCCTGGCCGCAGCAGCGGGTCGCCCTGGAGTACGAGGGCGCGTGGCACACCCGGCAGGTGGCCACCGACCGCCGGCGGATCGAGGCACTGCAGCAGGCCGGGTGGCGGGTCCTCTTCGTGACCGCCGCCGACCTCCACCACCCGCAGCAGCTGCTCCGCCGCATCCGCGAGGCGCTCGCCGAGTGACAGCCCAGCGTGGATGCAGGACCGCGACATCCACGCTGGCGTGTCACTCGATGCGGCTCAGACGCCGCGCCAGACGGGGGCGCGCTTCTCGGCGAAGGCGCGGGCGCCCTCCTGGGCGTCGGCGGAGGAGAACACGGCCTCGGTGACGGTGGCCTGGTGGTCGAGCAGCTCCCGGTCGGTCCAGCGGACGGCGCCGGCGACGAGCTGTTTCGTCGCCCGGATGGCCAGCGGCCCGTTGGCGGCGATCCGGGAGGCGAGGGCGCGGGCGCCCTCGAGCGCGCCGCCGGGCTCGGTGAGGGTGTTGACCAGGCCGAAGCGGTGCGCCTCCTCGGCGCCCATCGGGTCACCGGTCAACGCCATCTCCATGGCCCGCTGGTAGGGCAGCGCCTTGGGCAGCCGCAGCACCCCGCCGCCGGCGGCGACCAGCGAGCGCTTCACCTCGGGGATGCCGAAGCGGGCCTCGCGGGAGGCCACGACGAGGTCGCAGGTGAGCACCAGCTCGAACCCGCCGGCCAGCGCCCAGCCCTCGACGGCGGCGATCAGCGGCTTGGTGGGCGGGGCCTCGGTGAGGCCGGCGAACCCGCGGCCGGGCAGCGAGGGCCGCTCCCCGCGGGAGAAGGCCTTGAGGTCCATCCCGGCGCAGAAGGTCCCCCCGGCGCCGGTGAGCACCAGCACGACGACGTCGTTCCTGGCCTCGAAGTCGTCGACGGCCGCCGCGAGCTCCTCCGTCGTCGCCAGGTCGACGGAGTTCTTCGCCTCCGGCCTGTTGATCGTCAGGACGCCGACGCCCTCGGACACCTCGGTCAGCACCGTTGCCATGGGGTGAGTTCTGCCAGGTGCGGCCGGAACGGTCAACCCTGACCGTCCCGGCCGCCTCGACTCAGTGCGAGGGGGAAAGCTCCCGCTCGATGTCGGACAGGCTCCGGCCCTTGGTCTCCGGGACCGCCTTCACCACGTAGACCAGCGACAGCACGGTGACCACGGCGTAGATGCCGAAGGTCGCGGTCTCCCCGATCGCGGAGATGATCGACAGGTAGCTGACCGCGACCACGAAGTTCGCCACCCAGTTGGCCATCGTGGCCACCGACGAGGCCCGACCCCGGACGGCCAGCGGGAAGATCTCGCTGATCAGCAGCCAGACCACCGGCCCCAGGCTGATGGCGAAGGACCCCACGTAGAACGCCAGCACGATCGTGGTGACGACGGCGCCGGCCCCGGCGATGTCGAACAGGAACGCCACGGCCAGCCCGGCCAGGCCCAGGGTCATGCCGCTCATGCCCCAGATCAGCAGCGCCCGCCGGCCGACCCGGTCGATCACCTTGATGGCGACGATCGTGGCGAGCACGTTGGTGAGCCCGACGACGATGAGCGCGAGCAGCGCGGCCGAGGAGCCCAGGCCGGCGTTCTCCAGCACGGTCGGGGCGAAGTAGATGACGGTGTTCACGCCGGTGATCTGCTGGACCACGGCGAGGGTGACACCCAGGATGAGCGCCGGGCGGAGCTTGGCGGCCAGCAGGGAGCGCTTGGCGCCCTTCTCCTCCTCGGTGGCGGTGCCGCGGATGTCGTCGATCTCGGTGGAGATCGCCTCCTCGGAGTCGCGCAACGTGCGGAGGACCTCGCGCGCCTCGTCCTCGCGGCCCTGCCGGACCAGCCAGGCCGGGCTCTCGGGCTCGCGGATCATGCCCAGCCCCAGCACGACGGCGGGCAGCAGGGCCAGGCCCACGCTGATCCGCCAGTCACCGCTGCCGGCCAGGAAGTAGGCGACCAGCTGGCTGACCAGGATGCCCATGGTCACCGACAGCTGGTTGAGGCTGACCAGCGCACCGCGCCGCTCGGGCGGGGCGATCTCCCCGATGTAGACCGGGACGACGAAGGACGCCGAGCCGACGCCGACGCCGATCAGGAACCGGGACAGCAGCAGCACCCAGAACGTGGGCGCGAAGATCGAGAGGAGCAGGCCGACGACGAAGACCAGCGAGGTGGCGATGATCGCCTTGCGGCGGCCCAGGGAGTCCGCGACCCGGCCGGCGACCAGCGCCCCGACCGCGGCCCCGATGAGCAGGATCGAGACGACCGTGCCCTGGCTGAAGGGCGTGTCCAACGTGAAGTCGTCGCTGATGTTGGGCAGGACGCCACCGATGACGCCGGTGTCGTAGCCGAACAGGATGCCGCCGACGGCGGTCAGGGCCGAGGCCTTGGTCACCGCCCGCCGGTGGGTGGCCGAGTCCCTGCTCGCCTGGCGGGAGGCCTCGGTACCGGTGTCGCTCATGCTGCCTTCTTCCCCGGAGTGCGGTTGCAACTCTCAACCAAGTGATCATCCGCCCGCTCGCGCGGTCCGGCATCCGCAGACGGGGTGATCACCCGGACAGCTCCCCCGGGGAGGGGAGCCGTCCGGGTGTGGGGGTCAGCGGGCGGTGCGGCGGGCGGCCAGGGTGGTGAGGCCACCGAGCACCAGGAAGGCGCCGGCGAGCAGCAGCAGGCTGCTGGACTCCGAGCCCGTCCGGGCCAGCGCGGTGGGTGCGGCGGTGGTGGTCGACCGGGCTGTGGTGCTCGCCGCAGTGGGGGTGGCGACCGGGTGCACCGGGGTGGACGGCGTGGCGGCCGGCTGGGTCGGCACGGAGGGGGCCGGGTGGACCGGGGCGACCGGCAGCGGCTGCGGCTGCGGCTGCGGGACGACGCACGTGGGCAGCGAGACGTCGTCACCGGCGACCGAGGCGTACGTCGCCCCGTCGATCACCAGGGCGATGCCGGTGAAGGCGTCCAACGGCAGGATGCCGTCCGCGCTCACCAGGGGCAGGGTCCCGGTCAGCCGACCACCGGTGACCTCGATGTCGGCACTGGCCAGCACCACGTCGCGGTTCCCCGAGGCACCGACCACGGCGACGCCGTAGGTGCCGTCGGGCAGCACGACGTCGACGCTGGCGAGAACCAGGTCGGGGGTGGCGCAGTCGCGGCTCAGCACGATGCTGGCGGCCTCGTCCACGCAGCTCTCCGGCGCGGGGGTGGTCGTGGCCGTGGCCTGGTAGACCATGTCGCCCTCGACGACGACGGTCACGTCCAGGACGGGCTGCTCGAGCTCGGGGACGCCGATGCCCTGGACGACGACGTCGCCGTTGGGCAGCACCTCGGCCTCGATGGGCGCACTGCCGGACACGACGACCTGCACGGTGGTCCCGACGAGCAGGCCGGGCACACGGACGACGACGCTGACCTCACCCAGGCACCCGACGGTGGCCGTGGCGGTCACCGCGCCCGTGGACGGCTCGGTCGGCTCAGCGGGCTCAGTGGGCTGCGTCGGCTCGGTCGGCTGCGTCGGCTCGGTCGGCTGCGTCGGCTCGGCCGGCTCCGACGGCTGCGTGGGCTCCGCCGGGGTCGACGGCTCGGTCGGCTCCGACGGCACGGTCGGCTCCGACGGCTCAGACGGCTCGGCGGGCTCCGACGGCTCCGACGGGTACGCCGGCTCCTCCGGGTACGAGGTCGAGGAGGAGGCGGCCGGCTCCGTCACCACCCCGTCCTCGGTCGCTGCGGCCACTCCGGCACTGCCGAACAGCAGACCTGCCGACACCACGGCCGCAACCGCTGTCCTGACTGCGAGATCCCGCACGTACCCGTCCCCTCGTCTGCCCCGCGAGGGGCACGTGCGCGGGGCCGAGCGGCCCGACGCACACGGAACGTGACATCACAGGCGGGCAAGATCCACCCAGATGGGCGCGAACAGGTGGACCACCTGCCGGTCGTTCACCCGGTCCCTCGCGGGCCGTCACGCTCCGTGCGCGCCGCCGTACAGCGGACCCTCAGCCGAGCCACACCTCGCGGACCCGCTCGGCGACCGCCGACGCCTGCGCGCGCCCGGCCCGAGCGGACGGCTCCCGGGCGGCCGGGTCCAGCACGTTCCGCCCGATCGCGGTGACGCTGGCCGGGTCGGGGCTCACCACGGTCACCCGGGACACCAGCCCGGTCACCTGGGCGTCGACGCTGGTCATCGGGCCGATGCCACGCACGATCGGGGCGACGACGACGATCCGGTCGTACCCGGTGGCCAGGTCGACGTTGGCCACCGAGCGCATCCCGCCGTCCACGAAGCGCCGGTCCCCGACGGTGATCGGCGGGTAGACGCCCGGTACGGCGCAGCTGGCCGCCACCGCGGACACCAGGTCCACGCCTGAGTCGCGTGTGAACGTCTCGAACGCCCCGGTCGCGGCGTCGACGGCGGTCACCGTCAGCGGCCGCTCCGGCCAGTCGGTGGAGGGCAGCCGGGAGGTGATCGCGGCCCGGCGGGCGGCCTCGGTGGGGGTGCGGCCGGCCGCCTCCGCGGCCAGTGCCAGGGCGCCGACCCGGCGACGGAAGACGACGTCGTCCCCACGGGTGCGCAGCATCGCCAGCCCGAAGGACAGCAGCTGGCGGCGGCCCATGCGGGCCGGCGGGCCGGTCTCGACCGAGGGACCCAGCTGGGTGGCCCAGAGGTCCTCGGTGGGGGCGTCGCTGCGCAGCTGGGCGCCGACCACCGACCCCGCCGAGGTGCCGACGACGAGGTCGGCGGTGCGCAGGTCCACCCCGGCGTCGGCGAGCCCGGCGACCAGGCCCACCTCCCACGCGATGCCGGTGATGCCGCCGCCGCCGAGGACCAGTGCCGTGCGCCCGTTGCTCATCCCGTCATCCTGGGGCACCGGCGCGGAGCACTCGACACGGCGTGTGACGCGGGCCACCCTGGGCGGCATGACGGCGACCGCAGCTGACCCCGCGCACCGCACCGACCACCGGCCGCCCGGCCTCCCCCACCAGCTGGAGTACCCGCGGGTCCCGGTCGGCTCGGTGCTGCGGGCCGCGGTCCGCCGCTGGGGCTCACGGACGGCGTTCTCCCACCACGGGGTCGAGCTGTCCTACACCGAGCTGGGCCGGCGGGCGCACGCCGTCGCAGCCGGGCTGGCCGAGCGCGGCATCGGCCGGGGCGACGTCGTCGCGGTGCACCTGCCCAACTGCCTGCAGTACCCGGCCGTCTACTACGGGGTGCTGCTGTCGGGGGCGACCTTCTCCCCCACCAACCCGCTGCTGTCCCCCGGCGAGCTGGCCCACCAGCTCACCGACGCCGGGGCCCGCGCGCTGGTCACCTGGGAACCGGTGCTGCCCGTGGTGCAGGCCGCGATCGGGGGCACCGCGGTGCAGACCGTCGTCGTCACCGGTCCCGGGCAGGTCGCCGACCCCGACGCCGAGGTGGCCCTGCCCGACCTGGGCCTGGGTGACCGGCCGGTGAGCCTGGGCGAGCTGCTGCGCGCCGACCCCACCGACGCCCGCCGCGACGCCGGCGTCGACCCGGCGGTCGACCTGGCGCACCTGGCCTACACCGGCGGCACGACCGGGGTCAGCAAGGGCGTGGAGCTGCCGCACGACCGCGTCGTCACCAACGTGCTGCAGTCGGCGTGCTGGAGCTCGGGCTCGCTGCCCGACGTCGACGACGCCGGCGACGTGACGCTGCGCCAGGTCGGTGAGGCGGCCGAGTTCCCCACCCGGCTCGGGACGGCGGTGACCATCAACCTCACCCCGTGGTTCCACGCCATGGGCGTCATCGGTTATCTCAACGGGCAGGTGCTCAGCGGCGCCAGCGTCGTCATCCACGACCGCTTCGACCCGGCGCTCTACGTCTCCGACGCGGTCGCCCACCGGGTGACGTCGATCGGTGGCGCCCCGCCGGTCTTCGTCGCCCTGCTGCAGGTCCCCGGCATCGACGAGGCCGACCTGTCCAGCGTGCGCGGGGTCTCCAGCGGCGCCGCCCCGCTGCCGGTCCCGCTGATCGAGCGGCTGCGCACGCTGCTGCCACAGGCGGTCATCGGCGAGGGCTACGGCCTGACCGAGGTCACCATGCAGGCCACCGGCAACCCGGTGCACGTGTCCGGGCTCCGCAAGCCCGGCACCGTCGGGCTGCCCGTGTTCGACACCGAGATCGCAATCAAGCCCCTGGGCGGTGGCGACCCGCTGCCGGCCGGCGAGCGCGGGGAGGTCTGCATCCGCGGCCCGCAGGTGATGCGCGGCTACGCCGGGCGGGCCGACGCCACCGGGGACGCGATCGACGCGGAGGGCTGGTTCCACTCCGGCGACGTCGGCGTGCTGGACGAGGACGGCTACCTGTCCATCGTCGACCGGACCAAGGACATGCTGATCTACAAGGGCTACAACGTCTTCCCGCGCGAGCTGGAGGAGGTGCTCTTCGGCGTCCCCGGGGTGGCCGGTGCCGCCGTCGTCGGCCGCCCGGACGACGCGGTCGGCGAGCTGCCGGTCGCCTACGTCGTCCGCCGCGCGGACGCCGCCGGGCAGGCGCTGAACCGGGACACCCTGCTGGCCGCCGTCGCCGAGCGGGTGGCGCCCTACAAGCGGCTGCGGGACGTCGTGTTCACCGACGCCATCCCGGTGTCCGCCGCGGGCAAGGTGCTCAAGCGGGAGCTGGCGGCCCGGGAGCGGGAACGGCTGGTCTGACCCGGACGGGGTGTCCGGGCGGGCCCACCCCCCGCGGGCTCACTACTGTCCGACCGGTGACGGGGACCCTGACGTGCTGAGCGACCCACGGTGCTGAGCGACCACGGCGGCGTGCAGCTCGCGCACACCGAGGAGTCCCCGTTCCGGCAGGTCGGCCGCCGGGTGCTGATCGCGACCGTCGTGCTGGTCACGACGGTGCTGATCGTGTACTTCGACCGGGCCGGCTACAAGGACAACAACGGCGGCGAGCTGTCGCTGCTGGACGCGACCTACTACGCCACGGTCAGCCTCTCCACGACCGGCTACGGCGACATCACCCCGGTCACCCCCAGCGCGCGGCTGGTCAACATCCTCTTCATCACGCCGCTGCGCGTGCTGTTCCTGCTGATCCTCATCGGGACCACCCTCGAGGCGCTCACCGCGCGCTCGCGGGAGGAGTTCCGGGTCCGACGTTGGAGGTCCTCCGTGCGTCAGCACGTCGTCGTGTGCGGTTACGGCACCAAGGGCCGCAGCGCCATCCGCGCCCTGCTGTCCACCGGCACCGCCCCGGACCACATCATCGTGGTCGACCCCAGCCCGGCGGCGATCGAGGAGGCCAACTCGGTCGGCCTCACCGGCATCGTCGGGGACGCCGGCCGCGCCGACGTGCTCAAGCGGACCTCGATCGAGAAGGCCCGCGCGGTGGTCGTGGCCGCCAACCGGGACGACACCGCCGTGCTGATCACCCTCACCGTCCGCCAGCTCAACCCCAGCGTGCCGATCACCGCCAGCGTGCGCGAGGAGGAGAACGCCAGCCTGCTCCGCCAGTCCGGCGCCGACTCGGTGATCACGTCGTCCTCCACGTCCGGGCGGCTGCTGGGCCTGGCCACCGACAGCCCGCGCGTCGTCGCCGTGGTGGAGGACCTGCTCACCTCCGGTCACGGCCTGGACCTGACCCAGCGCACCGTCTCGGCCTCCGAGGTCGGGCTCGGCGCCCGACAGCTGCGCGACGTCGTCCTGTCGGTCACCCGGGGCGGGCGCTCGCTGCGCTTCGACGACCCGGCGATCGGCACCCTGCAGAGCGAGGACGTGCTCGTGGTGGTCCGCTCGCACGCCTAGGTGCTGGTGCCGGGGCGGCGCCGCACCCAGGTGCCCGTCGGCGCGGACCGCCCGCGCAGCACGACGTCCGCGCCGCGCTCCCAGCACGCCCGCTCGCCGGGGTCGGCGGCCTGCACGGCGGCGTCCGAGGCCACCGCACGGCCGGGGTGGTCCTTGGCCAGCTCGGTCAGCCGGGCCGCGGCGTTCACCGCGTCGCCGATGACCGTGTACTCCAGTCGGCTGGCCGCACCGACCTGCCCGGCGACGACGTCGCCGAAGGCCACCCCCACCCCGACGTCGACCTCGCCTGCCGCGGCCACCGCGTCGGTGATCGCCCGGGCCGCCCGCAGGGCCGAGCCCGCGGCGTCGGGCAGCGTGTTCGGGGCCCCGAAGACGCACAGCGCGGCGTCGCCCTCGAACTTGTTGACCAGGCCGTCCTCGGCGGAGGTGGCGACGACGACGACGGCGAAGAACCGGTTGAGCAGCGCGACCATCGCCTCCGGGCCCAGCTCCTCGGCCAGCGACGTCGAGCCGGAGACGTCGACGAACAGCGCGGCCACGGTGCGGGTCTCCCCGCCCAGCTCCACACCGTTGCGCAGCGCCCGGGCGGCGACGTCGGTGCCCACGTGCCGGCCGAACAGGTCCCGCAGCCGCTCGCGCTCGCCCAGGCCCCCGGCCATGGCGTTGACCCCGGTCTGCAGCAGCCCGATCTCCCCGGCGTCGTCGACGACGACCCGGACGTCGGTGTCGCCCTCCCCCACGCGCTGCACGGCCCGGCGCAGGTCGCGCAGGGGGGACCCGACGGCGCGGGCGTTGAGCAGCGCGGCCAGCAGGCCGACGACCAGGCTGACCCCGGGCAGGAAGAGCACCACGAAGAGCCCCGGGCCGTCGGGGTTGGAGGGGTCCAGCACCAGCAGGACCAGGCCCACCAGCGGCACCCCGCTGGTCAGGCCCCAGGTGAGCAGCAGCCGGGCCCGCACCCCGAGGGTGCGTGGGTCGTCGGGCGGGTGCGCGGCGAGGGCGCGGGCGGTGATCGGGCGGGCCGCACGGGCGACCAGCAGGTAGGAGATGCCGGCGGTGACGACGCCGCCCAGCACGACGGCCAGGAAGGTCCGCAGCCCGACCAGCGGGTCGGGGTAGACCGCGGCACCGACGACGCCCAGCGCCAGCGCACCGACGCCCCAGGTGATCGCGGAGACCCGGGCGACGTCGGCGGGCAGCCGCAGCGCGATGGTGGTCTCGGCCGGGGTCGGTGACCGGTCCGACCACAGCCAGGCGTTGGTCACCCGCTGGCGGCGGAGCCCGGCCACGGTGCCCGCGGGCACGGCGAGCACGAGGTAGCCCCCGGCGACGACCAGCAGGACCAGCCGGCCGACCCCGCCGTCGTCGCTGACCCCCAGCAGCAGCAGGGTCACGGTGGCCACGCCCACCAGGTTGGCCAGCACCACCAGCAGCACCACCGCCGGGACGACGACCCGGCTCGCGGGCACCACCCGTCGGGCCGTCCCGACCGCCCCGCGGAGCAGCACGGACGCCGTGCCGGCGAGCGGTCGCAGCGCGCGGGTGATCACGGACCGACCAACGAGCGGGCCCCCGGATCGATCCGCCGGCGGGCGCCGTTTGTCGCCGGGCGCGAGGGGCAGGGCAGACCGGTGACCGACCCAGACCCGGCTCCCGACACCTCCCTCAAGCGCGCCGTCAGCGGGCGCCTGCTCTACGTCTTCATCCTCGGCGACGTGCTCGGCGCCGGCATCTACGCGCTGATCGGCGAGGTCGCCGGCGAGGTGGGCGGAGCGGTGTGGGTGCCTCTGCTGGTCGCGCTGGTGCTCGCACTGCTGACCGCGGCGTCCTACGCGGAGCTGGTCACCAAGTACCCCCGGGCCGGGGGTGCCGCGGTCTTCGCCGAGCGCGCCTTCGGCAAGCCGCTGCTGTCGTTCCTGGTCGGGTTCTGCATGCTCGCCGCCGGGGTGACCAGCGCTGCCGGGCTGGCGTTGGCGTTCAGCGGTGACTACCTGACGGTCTTCCTCGACGTGCCCGCCGTCCCGGCGGCGGTGGTCTTCCTGGTGCTGGTCGGGCTGCTCAACGCCCGCGGCATCCAGGAGTCGATGCGGGCCAACCTGGTGATGACCTGCATCGAGGTGTCCGGGCTGGTGCTCGTCGTCGTCCTGGGTGCGGTCGTCTTCGGCCGCGGGGACGGCGACCCGTCGCGGGTCACCCAGTTCCCCGAGGGGGTCTCGGCCGGGTCGGCGGTGCTGGCCGCGGCCGTGCTGGCCTACTACTCCTTCGTCGGGTTCGAGACCTCGGCCAACCTCGCCGAGGAGGTCCGCGACGTGCGCCGGGTGTACCCGCGGGCACTCATCGGCGCGCTGGTCACCGCCGGTGCGGTGTACGTGCTGGTGGGGCTGGCCGCCTCGGTGGTGCTGCCCACCGACGAGCTCGCGGCGTCGTCGGGGCCGCTGCTGGCGGTGGTGCAGGCCAGCGGGGTCGGCGTCCCGGACTGGCTGTTCAGCCTGATCGCGCTGATCGCGGTGGCCAACGGGGCGCTGCTGACGATGATCATGGCCAGCCGGCTGGTGTTCGGGCTGGCCGAGCAGCGGCTGCTGCCCTCGGTGCTGGGGCGGGTGCTGCCGCACCGGCGCACCCCGTGGGTGGCGATCGTGGTGACCACGGTGGTGGCCATCGGGCTCACGCTCACCGGGGACCTGGCCACCCTGGCCACCACCGTCGTGCTGCTGCTCCTGCTGGTGTTCCTGTCCACCAACGTGTCCGTGCTGGTCCTGCGGCGCGACCACGTCGAGGCCGACCACTTCCGCGCCCCCGTCGTGCTGCCGGTGCTGGCGATCGCCTCGTGCGTGCTGCTGCTGTGGCAGCAGGAGGCGGGCACCTGGCTACGGGCCGGGCTGATGCTGCTGGTGGGCGTGGGCCTGTACCTGCTGGCCAGCCTCGCCCAGCGGCGCGCGGGTGAACGGGAGACGGCCGGGACGTGACCCGGCTCGCAGGCGAGCCGGGTCGGCAGGCGGGCCACGGCAGGTGAGGATGGGCACTCGGCCACCGTGAGGGAGCTCGACGATGTCGGTCCACCAGCCCACGCCCAACGACATCGCGCTGATGGCCGGCCGCGCCGGCTACGTGCTCAAGGGCAACGACCGCGGGGACTTCACCGTCGCCTCGCCCACCCTCTACCCGCACATGTGGAGCTGGGACGCCGGGTTCGTGGCCCTGGGCATCGCGACCGTCTCGGTGCCCCGCGCGCTGGAGGAGTTGCGCACCCTGCTGACCGGGCAGTGGTCGACCGGGATGATCCCGCACATCCTGTTCCACTCCCCCAGCGACTACTTCCCCGACCCGGAGCGCTGGCGCACCCAGGTCGCCGCCGCCCGCCCCGCCGGGGTGCTGACCTCGGGGATCACCCAGCCGCCGATCCACGTCATCGCGCTGTCCCGGATCCTGCACGACGCCCGCCGCAAGGGCGGGGAGGACCAGCGGCTGGCCGAGGCGTTCGTCGTCGAGACGTTCCCGCAGTGGTTGGCCTGGCACCGCTACCTGGCCACCGCCCGGGACCCGCACGCGCACGGGCTGGTGGAGATCCACCACGGCTGGGAGTCCGGGATGGACGACTCACCGCGCTGGGACGAGCCCTACTCCCACGTGCACCCCGGCCCCGAGCTGCCGCCCTTCGTCCGCCGCGACCTGGCGCACGTCTCGGACCCCACCCAGCGCCCCTCGGACGCCGAGTACGCCAAGTACCTGTGGCTGCTGGAGCAGAAGGTCCGTGCCCGCTACGACGACGCCGTGTACCGGTCGACCGGGGACTTCGTCGTCGGCGACGTGCTGGTGTCCGCGCTGCTGGCCGCCGCGTCGGACCTGCTGGCCGACATGGGTGCCGAGCTGGGCGCCGACCCGGCCGCCATCGAGGAGTCCCGGGCGATCGCCCGCCGGTTCCGCACCGGCGTGCTGCGCTCGGTGAGCCCGGAGACCGGACTGGCCCGGGACCTGGACCTGCGCACCGGCCGGTACCTCGACGTGGACTCCGCGGCCGGGTTCGCCCCGCTGGTCTGCGGTGGGGACGACGTCCTGATCCGCCGCCAGCGGGACCTGCTGCTGGGCCCGCGCTGGTGCGGGCACTCCCGGCTGCGGTGGCCGGTGGTGCCCTCGGTGTCCCCGGCGTCCCCGCACTTCCGGGAGCGCACCTACTGGCGCGGCCCGCAGTGGCCGGTCCTGAACTGGCTGATGGCCTGGGCGCTGAACCGGTCCGGGGAGCAGGAGGCGGCCAACGCCCTGCGGCTGGCCGGCCTGGCCCAGCTGGTCGACTGCGACTTCGCCGAGTACTACGAGCCGGTCACCGGTGAGCAGCTGGGCAGCAAGGACCAGTCCTGGACGGCGGCCATCGCGCTGGACTTCTTGGCCGCCCGCCGCCCCGGACGCCGCAAGCACGTCCGGCTGCTGACCAGCGAACTGCCCCGGGTCACCCCGGCCGGGCGTCCGCCGACCCAGGGCTTCGCGATGCCCGCGGGGCCCCAGACCCGGCCGCAGCCCCGCGTCTGAGGGTCAGTCCTCGGGCAGCACCCAGGTGTGCCGGGCCAGGTGCGGGCGGAGCGCGGCCACCAGGTCCGGCAGCACCGTGGCGGCCAGCGCGTGGCCCATCCCGGGCACCGTGACCAGCGGTGGCCGACAGCAGGCCCCCGGAGTGCGCGGCGACCCGGCGCTCGGTGTCCGCCCACTCGGCCGGGTCGAACGGGGTGCCGGTGCCGTTCAGCAGGCGCCAGTGCTCCACCCGCCAGGCCAGCTCGGCGTCGTCGTCGCGGGGCTCGGCCATGGTGGCCCAGAAGGCGAGCAGCTCCGCCGACGGACCGGGTGCCGGCTCCCCCGCCGCACCGCCCAGCGGACCGGTGCAGAACAGCGTCGCGCTACCAGCCGGTCGGGGTGGTCGAGCAGCAGCAGCTGGGCGAGCAGACCACCCAGCGACATGCCGACCCCGTGCGCCCGGTCGACCTCCAGGGCGTCGAGCACAGCGACGGCGTCGGTGGCCAGGTCGCGCAGCGCGTAGCTGCTGCCCCGGGTCGACCGACCGGTGTCCCGGTGGTCGTAGCGGACGACGCGGTGGTCGCGGGCCAGGTCGTCGACCAGGTCCTCGGGCCACAGCAGCCCCGACGACGCCGCGCCCATCACCAGCAGCACGACCGGTGCGCCCGGGTCCCCACGCTCGGTGACCCACAGGTCGACGCCGGGGGCGACGGGGACGAGGTGCTCGCGGTCCATGCCGCGACCCTGCCCGACCCCGCCGCCCGGGGCCAGCGTGTTCCAGACCTCCCGGGCCAGCAGCCTCGAGGCGGCACCGGGCCGCCCGCCCCCCGGACGCGCCCTCAGGAGAAGGCGCGCAGGTCCCGCCAGGCGGGGTCGGGTCGCTGGTCGACGCGCAGCCCGCGCTCGGCGGCCCAGCGGGCGACCAGGTCGGTGGCGTTCTGGTCCTCGCCGTCGCTGTAGAGGTGCAGGACCCGCACACCGCCCCGGGTCTCGTGCGCGAGCAGCTCCGCGCGACCACCGACCGCGGCGGTGAGGTCGTCCTCCAGGGCACGCAGCCGCTCCAGCCCCGCGGGTCCGGGCAGCCCGTCGGACCGGACGTCGCCCACCGGGACGACGACCTCGGAGTGCAGGTCCAGCAGCGGCCGGTCGATCCAGCGCAGCGGCCGCTGGACGCTCACCAGCACCCGCGTCCCGTCCGGCCCCGGACCCTCCAGCAGCGCCCAGCTCCCCTCGTCGGGCCGGGCGGCCAGCTCGGCGACCGCCGCCCGCAGCGAGGTGAGCGGGACGGTGTCGGCGGGCTGCTCGGCGGGTGCGGCGACCGCACCGACCCAGCGTTCGACGTCGTCCTCACCCAGGGTCCAGTCCAGGGTCAGGAAGGCGACCTGGGCTCGCTCCTGCTCCCGCAGGCCGGCCGCCGCCGGGTGCCACAGGGCGACGTCGACCCGGTCGCCGGTGACGTCCAGGGCGACCCGGACGTCACCCAGGGGCACCGACCGGCCGCCGAGTCCCAGGGTCCGGTCGAGGACGTCGGGGTCCGGCCGACGCGCGGCGTGGAACTCCCAGGTCGGTGTCTCGGCGGGTGCGGCCCGCAGCCAGCGCTCGGCGACCGGCCGGAGCTCGGCGACCCCGGCGCCGGTGACGCACAGCGCGTGCTGCGCCCGGGCGCCCGGACCGAGCTCCCACTCCAGCTCCGGGTGCACCGCCGCGACCAGGGCGCTGATCCGGTCGGGCAGCCGGCCGTACTCCCCCGCCGTGACGGCTGCGGTGAGCTCCTGCTCGCCCCCTGCCGCCCACCACTGCCAGAAGGCGGTCACCGGGTGCACGCCCGGTCCCGCGTCCCGCTGCGCACGTCTGCCCCACAACCGACCGGCCACGCCGGGGACCGTACGTGCGGCAGGATCCCTGACATGCCACCGACGCTCCCGCCGCTGCCCACGACCGTCGTCGGCAGCCTGCCGCAGCCGGACTGGCTGATCGACCGCGACCGGCTCAGCCACCAGTTCCCGCCCCGGGTGCGGGCCGCCGAGCTGTGGCGCATCCCGGTCGACCGGTTGGCCGAGGCGCAGGACGACGCCACCCTGGTCACCATCCGCGCGCAGGAGGAGGCCGGGCTGGACATCGTCGGGGACGGCGAGATCCGCCGGGAGTCCTACTCCAACCACTTCGCCACCGCGCTGGCCGGACTGGACCTGGACCACCCGGGGACGGTGCGCAACCGGTCCGGGCTGGACGTGCACGTGCCCCGGGTGACCGGGGAGATCCGGCGTTCGCGCCCGGTGCAGGTCGACGACGTCCGGTTCCTGCGGGCGCACACCGACCGGGCCGTGAAGATCACCGTCCCCGGGCCGTTCACCATGGCCCAGCAGGCCCAGGACGACCACTACGGCGACGACCGGCTGCTGGCGCTGGCCTACGCCGACGTGGTCGCCGAGGAGATCGCCGACCTGTTCGCCGCCGGCGCGGACATCGTGCAGCTGGACGAGCCGTGGCTGCAGGCCCGGCCCGAGGTCGCCAAGCGGTACGGCGTCGAGGTGCTGTCCCGGGCGCTGGCCGGCGCCGCGGGCACCGTCCACGTGCACCTGTGCTTCGGCTACGCCGCGATGGTCGCCGAGCGTCCGGAGGGCTACTCGTTCCTGCCCGAGCTGGCCGACGTGCCCGCCGACGCGATCTCGGTGGAGACCGCCCAGTCGCACCTGGACCCGGCCTCGCTGGCCCCACTGCGCGGGAAGGGCATCGCACTGGGCGTGCTGGACCTGTCCACGCCGGAGGTGGAGAGCGTCGCGACCATCGCCGACCGGGTCCGCCGGGCGCTGGACCACGTCGACGTCGACAAGCTGGTCCTCTCCAGCGACTGTGGGCTCAAGTACCTGCCCCGCGCCGCTGCCGAGGGCAAGATGGCGGCCCTCGCGCAGGCCGCGGCCGTGGTGCGCGGCGAGCTGTGACCACCGCGGGGCTGGTGCTGACCGGGGTGGGTGCCCTGGTGCACGTCTACATCTGGGTGCTGGAGTCGCTGCTGTGGACGACGGACCGGGCGCGCGCCACCTTCGGCACGACGCCGCAGGACGCCGCTGCCACCCGTTCGATGGCCTACAACCAGGGCTTCTACAACCTCTTCCTGGCCGTGCTGGTCGCCGTGGGCACCGTCGTGCTGGCGACCGGGGCCACCGCGGCGGGCGCGTCACTGGTGTTCGCCGGCGCGGGCTCGATGGTCGCTGCCGGGCTGGTGCTGCTGACCTCGGACCGGACCAAGACCCGACCGGCGCTGGTCCAGCTGACCCCGCCGCTGCTGGGCGTCGTCCTGCTCGCCGTGGGGCTGGCCGCCTGACCCGGCCCCGGACGTGACAGAGCCCGTGCGGTCGGTGACCGCACGGGCTCTGTCCTGCCAGGGGTGGTGGCTGTTGCTGGTGGAGGTGGCGGGAATCGAACCCGCGTCCTTCGACGCATCACCAGGGCTTCTCCGAGCGCAGTCCGCTCTGTCCCTACTCGACCTTCCTGATCCCACGAACAAGTCAGGACGACAGGCCCAGTCGCTGTTTGGTGTCCCTCGCAGATCCGCGACCGATCCGCGAGGTGGAGTCATCTAGCTGATGCCAGGATCCGGGCCGATGACAGAACCCGGGCTGACAGACTCACACTGGCTGCTTAGGCAGCGAGTGCGAAGTCGCGCTGACTGGAGTCGGCGCTTGTGTGTTGTGCAACGCGTGGTTAACGAGCTCATCGTTGCCTTCCTCGGCCCGCTTCCCCTGATGCCACGACCGAAGTCGAGACCAATCACCCCCTGTGCAGTTGTACGAGCACTGTAACCGCCCCGGGGCGCCGCGTCTTCCCGCTCCTCGCGCCGCGAGGCGATCCACGTGGGACGTCGGCGTACTCGACGCGCCGCCAGGGGACGGATGCGCGCTCGTGCCGCTCATCCCGCGGCGTGGACGGCGAGGCAGCGCGGCACACGCTGGGGTGCGCGCCCAGGCCGGCGTGCTCCCGTCGAGTCCGGTCCTGGCGCGCACCCGGCGGGTCGGCGCCCGCCGACGCCTCAGATCCAGTCGCGGCGCTTGAAGACCACGTACAGGGTGAAGCTGACCGCGAACATCAGGGCCAGCGCGAACGGGTAGCCGAAGGCCCAGCCCAGCTCGGGCATGTGCGAGAAGTTCATCCCGTACACGCCGCCGACCAGGGACGGGGCGAAGAGGATGGCCGCCCAGGCGGAGATCTTCTTGACCTCCTCGCCCTGCGCGATCGAGGTCTCCGACAGCGTCTTCATCTCCTCGTTCTGCCGCTGGGCGACGAGGGTGGCGTTGACGGTGAGGATGTCGCGCAGCTGCAGCCGAAAGCCGTCGACCCGCTCGTTGATGCCGGTGACGTGGTCGGCGACGTCGCGCAGGTAGGCCCGCAGGTCCTCGTCGACGCCGTACTTCTCGAAGCCCGCGGTGATCGCCGCGCAGATGCCGGCCAGCGGGGCACAGGCCCGCTGGACGTCGAGGACCTCTTGGGACAGCTCGTAGATCCGCCGGGACACCCGCGGGTCCCCGCGGAACACCTCGAGCTCGATCTCGTCGATGTCCTTGTCCAGCCCGTCGACGACCGGCACGTACCCGTCGACGACGGCGTCCAGGATCGCGTAGAGCACCGCCTCGGTCCCCCGGGCCAGCAGCTCGGGGTCGCTCTCCAGCCGGCGCCGCACCCGGGACAGGTCCGGGGACTCGGCGTGCCGGATGGTGATCGCGAAGTCCCGGCCCAGGAACAGGTGCAGCTCGCCGAACTCGACCTCCTCGCGGGCGTCGAGGTACCGGGCCGCCTTGAGGACGACGAAGAGCGTGTCCCCGTAGCGCTCGAACTTCGGCCGCTGGTGGGCGTGGATGGCGTCCTCGACGGCCAGTTCGGGCAGGTCGTACTGCTCGGCCAGCTCGCCCACCTGGTGCGGCTCGGGCCGGTACAGCCCCAGCCAGACCAGCCGGCCCTCGGCGAGGTCGTCGGTCAGCCAGGCGTGGCTCTCGGCCGGGGAGTCCGGCGTGGCGATCCGCTTGCCGTTGCTGTAGACGGCGTTGTCGATGATCTTGGCGGCCCGGCCGGGCAGCTCCAGGCGCGCCTCGGGGGCGTGCGGGACCCCGTTGTGCCGGGGGCGGCGGGTCAGCGTGGTGAGCGCGGTGAGCGGTGCGGTGAGCTGGGTGCGGCGGCGGTCGGCCACGACGGACTCCCTGGGTGGTGCGGCTGGGGACGTCGGCAGAGGTCCCCCGTGCACCGCGTCAGGCGGCGGGGACCTCGGGACTGTGACTGGGGGGCTCGCTGCGCACCGCGCGCCACCTCCCGTCGTGTCGGGGCCCTGTCGTGCGGGCTGTCGTGTGGGCCGTCGACCATGGTGACACGCCCGGTCCGCAGCACGCACGGCCGCCGCACGTCGACGAGGTGAACACCACTCTCCGTCACGTCCCGCCCGGGCGGGCGACTCTCCCGGGGCCTGGCCGCCCGGGCGCAGCTGTGGGCAGACTGTGCGCGTCCCGCGACCGGCTGTCACCGGTCCCGTCGAACCCAGGCACCGGGACCCGGTCCGCCCCCTCGACTGCGGAGACCCCTCGTGACGATGCTCGCCCAGCGCCTGCGGCGCACCACCCTGTCCCTCCTCACCTCCACCGCCGTCGTCGGCACGGCGGTCGCCGGCGCCGTCGTGGCCACCGCCGCGCCCGCGGCGGCCGCCTGCGCCGACGTCGACGTCGTCTTCGCCCGCGGGACGGGCGAGACGCCCGGCCTGGGCATCACCGGGCGCCCCTTCGTGTCCGCCCTGACCAGCCAGCTCGGCGACCGGACGGTGAGCTCCTACGCCGTCGACTACGCCGCGAACACCGCCCAGACCAGCGCGGGGCCCGGTGCCACCGACATGAGCCGGCACATCAGCCAGGTCGCCGCCGAGTGCCCGGGCACCCGCTTCGTCATCGGCGGCTACTCCCAGGGGGCGACCGTCACCGACATCGCCGTCGGCATCCGCACCGGCACGACCACCGGGACGCCGATCCCGGCGGCGCTGGCCGACCGGGTGGCCGCGGTCGTCGTCTTCGGCAACCCGCTGGGGCTGTCCGGCGGCCGGACCATCGCCACGTCCAGCACCACCTACGGGCCGCGGTCGGTCGACTACTGCAACAGCTCGGACAGCGTCTGCGGCAGCCAGCCGAAGACCGGGACCGGCGGGCACCTCAGCTACGCCGGCAACGGGGCGACCACAGCGGGGGCCGGGTTCGCCGCGGCACGGGTCCGGGCGGCCGGCACGCCCACGACCCCGCCCACCACGCCCCCGTCGTCGTCCTGCGTCAGCGCCACGCCCCGGGCGCACGTGGACGCCGGCCGGGCGGTGTCGGTCTACGGCGTCGCCTACGCGCGCGGCAGCCGGGACCGGCTCGGCTACACGATCAGCCAGACCGCGGTCGCCGTGCAGCAGGACAGCGCCACCTCCTGGTCCCGGGTCACGAGCTGCTGAGCCCGCTCCGGCCAGTGGACTGCGGTCCACCGGCCGGAGTGGACTGCTCGGCGCACCGGTGGACTGCGTCAGGCTGGACGGCGTGTCCACGCTCCTGCCCTCGCTGACCCCGCTGCAGCAGCTGCGCGCCGGCCGGCTGCCCCGCCGCCTGGTCCAGCTCTACGCCGGCCTGGTGCTCTACGGCTTCTCGATGGCGATGGTCATCGAGGCGGGGCTGGGCCTGGACCCCTGGGACGTGCTGCACCAGGGACTGGCCGAGCAGCTGGGCTGGTCCTTCGGGGCGGTGACCATCGTGGTGGGTGCACTGGTGCTGCTGCTGTGGGGGCCGCTGCGCCAGTGGCCGGGCCTGGGCACGGTCAGCAACGTCGTGGTCATCGGGCTCGCCGTCGACGCCGGGCTGGCGGTCCTGCCGCCGGTGGAGTCGCTGCCGGTCCGGACCGCCCTGCTGCTGGGCGGGGTGCTGGCCAACGGGCTGGCCGGCGCCGCCTACCTGGGCAGCTCCTTCGGGGCCGGCCCGCGCGACGGGCTGATGACCGGCCTGGTCACCCGCACCGGGCGCAGCGTCCGGCTGGTCCGCACCTGCCTGGAGCTGACCGTGCTGGCGCTGGGCGTGCTGCTGGGCGGGACGGTCGGTGTCGGCACCGTGCTCTACGCCGTCGCGATCGGTCCGCTCGTGCAGCTCTTCCTGCCGCTGGTTGCCGTCGCGCTGCCGGCACCCACGCGCGAGGTGCCGGCCGACCTGGTCCCGTGACTCAGCCGGCGACCTCGCCCTCGGGCGGGGGCACCTGCAGCGCGACCAGGAACCGGCTGACCATCGCGTAGCCGCCGATGGTCACCATCAGCTCGACGATCTCCCGCTCGCTGAACTCGGCACGCACCTGCTCGAAGAGCAGCTCGGGCACCTCGATGCCCCAGGTGGAGGCGTCGGTCAGCTCCAGGACCAGGTTCTGCCGCGCGTCGAAGTGGGTGGAGGGGTCCTGCTCGTAGAGGGCGTCGATCTGGGCGTCGGTGACCCCGGCGCGGCGGGCGGCGTCCTTGTGCGCGACCCACTCGAAGGCCGCGTTGTTCAACACCGCGACCCGCAGGATGGCCAGCTCGCGGAGGTCGGCGGCCAGCGACGAGCGGTGGCGCAGTGCACCCAGCAGCTCGTTCCAGCCGTCGGCGACCGGCGGGCTGTGCAGCAGCAGCTGGTCCAGCGCGGACAGCTCGCCGCCCCGGCGGGCGGCCATCCGGTCGGCGATGGGCCGGGCGTCCGCGCCGACCTCGGGGAAGGGCAGCCGGGCCGGACCCGTCGCCTCGTGCTCGTGTGCGGTCACTTGCGGCCTCCTGCGAAGACGTCGGCGGGGAACGCGCCGTGGGCGGTGAGGGTGCGGGCCATCGGCCGGGCGAGCTCCACGACCCGCTCGGTGCGCTCGGTGCCCAGGTGGTCGAAGGGCTGGCGGGACAGCTGGTCGGTCCGGTCCTCGACGGCGGCGCGCTGGGCCAGCCCGTCGTCGGTGAGCCCGGCGTCGTCGACCAGACCCCGGTCGGCCAGGCGCTGCGTGGCCTCGGCCCACTCCTCCGGGGACCAGCCCCGGGTCTTCTGCGCGGCCGGTTCGGTGAACCCGCGGCCGGACGCCGTGTGCGTCACCAGCGCCTCCAGGCCGGACAGCCCGTGCTCCTGCAGCGCCATCAGGTGCCCGTCGCCGCGGTGCTCGCGGACCAGGGTGACCGCGTGCCACAGCCGGGTGACCGGGTCGGTGGGCCAGGGCAGGTCGGCGTGCCCGGCGTACAGCGCCCTGGCCTCGGGCCGCAGCGCGGTGGTCGCCTCGGCCAGCAGGTCACCGAGCTCGACGACGTCCTCGGTGGGGGTGTCGCCCAGCAGCCGGGTCAGCGAGGCCCGGGCGCACGCGAAGCGGGCCTCGACCACGGCCTCGGGCGAGGCCAGCGTCCAGGCCCGCGGCACGTGCCGGGCCACCAGCCCGGGGGCGAAGTTGTAGAACGTCGCCGTCACCACGCCCGGCCCCACGGCGCCCATCGGCGCGGCCCGCCCGGCGAAGTACGTCATCCGCCCGGGCCGCAGTCCGATCGCGGTGAGGTGCTCGTCGAGCTCGGGGGCGAAGTAGGTGTGCGAGTGCAGCGGCTCGATCGTCCGGTGCGCCCGGCTGACGAGCCTGCTGTCGACGGCTCCGTCGACGGGGGGTGTGAGCTGATCCACGCTGACCATGTGCGGACACTACTGTCCGCCGGGCTCAGCGGGCGGGCAGCTGCCGGGACCAGGACACCTGGGTGTGCTTCGTGGCGAACCCCAGCGACTCGTAGAGCCTTAGTGCCTGGGTCACGTTGTCGGTGTCGACCTCCAGGGACGCCGAGTCGCAGCCGGCCGCGGCCGCGGCCCGCAGCGCCGCGACGATGACCGCCTTGGCCAGTCCGCGCCCCCGGGCGGTGGGGACGACGCCGATCTGCCCGTAGTAGGCGTCGGTCCGGCCGGTGGCCGCGGTGTCGGCCTCGTGCACGTAGGCCAGCACGTAGGCCACGACCTCGTCGTCGAGGACGGCGAGGGCGGTGAGGTCCGGGCGGAACGCGGCCCGGCCGGTGAACATGGCCTCCCACGAGGTCCGGTCCCGCTCGCTGGAGCCGTAGTGCTCGGTGAACGCGGCGTTGTGGGCGTGCCGGACCTGCTCGTCGCGGGCCCAGTCGAAGGCGGTGAGCTCGACGCCGTCCACCGTGCGGGCCGGCGGCAGGTCGGTGAGCGGGCGGGTCATCTGCTGGAACCAGCGGACCGGCTCCAACCCGGCCCGGCGCAGCAGCGAGGTGAGGCCGGCGACGGAGTCCTGGGCCAGCACGGTCAGCCGGGCCGGTGCCTCCGGGTGCCGGTCGGCGTGCACCTGGGCGCCGCGTTCCAGCTGCCACGCCAGCAGCGCGCGGCCGATCCCGCGGCCGCGGTGGTCGGGGTGCACGCGCCCGTCCAGGTGCACGCCGTAGGCGTCCCGGAAGGTGGGCGGGGCGATCGCCGTCCCGACGGCGACGAGGGTGTCGCCCTCCCGCACGGCGAGGGTGTCCGCGGGCTCGGCGAAGGGTGCGAACCAGTACTCGGCGAAGTCCTCCTCCCCCATGTGCTCACCGGTGGCGTCGACCCGCTCGGCGGCGGCGTAGAGGGCCGTGACGGCGGGCAGGTCGTCGCGCGTGAGCGGGGCGGTGGTGAGGCCGGCGGGGAAGATCACGGGTCCCGAGGCTAGTTCCCCAGGCCGAACAGCCGCGCCCCGTTCCCCCAGACGACGGCCCGCAGCCAGTCCTCCCCCAGCTCCAGGCGCTGCAGTGCGGCCAGCTGGTGGGCGTAGGGGTAGGGGATGGCGGGGAAGTCGCTGCCCAGCAGCACCTTGTCCCGCAACGCACCCAGCCGGGGCAGCAGCGAGCGGTCGAAGGGCATCAGCCGCTCGGTGAAGTCGGTCGCGAACATGGTGGTGTCCAGGTGGACGCCCTCGTACCGCTCGGCCAGGTCGAGGAAGTCGGCGTACTCGGGCATGCCCAGGTGCGCGATGACCAGCTGCAGCCCGGGGTGCCGCTCCAGCAGCCCGGCCATCGGCGTCGGGCCGGTGTGCTCCCCGGCCAGCGGGCCGGAACCGCAGTGGATCACGACCGGCGTGCCGGCGGACTCCAGCTGCGCCCAGACGGCGTCCAGCAGCTCGTGCCTGGGGTCGAAGGAGCCGACCTGGACGTGCACCTTGAAGGCCCGGGTGCCGCCCTCGAGGGCCTGCGCGACGTAGCGCGCGGCCTCGGGCTCCGGGAAGAAGGTCGCCGACCGCAGGGCGCGGGGGTGGGCCCGGGCGAACTCGGCCGACCAGTCGTTCAGCCAGGCGGCCATGCCCGGCTTGTGCGGGTAGGGCAGCGTGGTGAACGCCGCGACGCCGAGCCGCTCCAGCTGCGCCAGCCGCTCCTCCACCGAGCCCCGGTAGGTGATCGGCCAGGGCGCGCCGTAGTGGGTCTGCGCCTGGTCGAAGTAGACCCACACCTTCTCCTGCACGCGCGGCGGGAGGAAGTGCACGTGTACGTCGACCAGGCCGGGCACGCCCAGCTCGGTCCACCAGCGGGGGACGTCGACGTCGTCGGCGGGCGGGGTCAGCACCCGGCCGACCCTAGGTCGACCGACCCCCTCAGCGCAGGGTGACGACGACCTTGCCGCGCACGTGCCCGGCGGCGACCAGCTCGTGCGCCTCCCCGGTGCGCTCCAGCGGGAACGCCTTGGCGATCGGCACCCTCAGCTGGCCGTCGTCGGCGAGGCGGGCCAGCTCCTCGAGGTCGTGGGCGTCGGGCCGGACGAACACGTAGCGGCCGCCGAGGTCGTTGACGGCGGGGTCGACGACCGAGGCGATCCGGGACCGGTCGCGCACCTGGTCCGGTGCGTCGGCCAGCACCGGCCCGCCCACCAGGTCCAGGACGGCGTCGACGGGCTCGGTCAGCTGCCCGCTCATCGGCCCGGCGGAGTAGTCGAAGACCTCGGCGCAGCCGGCCTCGCGGAGGAACCCGTGGTTCTTGGGCGAGGCGGTGCCGATGACGTGCGCGCCCAGCGCGACGGCGATCTGCACCGCGTTGAACCCGACGCCGCCGGCGGCCCGGTGCACCAGCACCCGGTCGCCCTCGCCGACGTCGAGGGCCTCGGTGAGCGCCTGGTAGGCGGTCAGCCCGGCCAGCGGCAGCGCGCCGGCCTCGGCGAAGGACAGCGACTCGGGCTTGTGGGCCAGGCAGCGCTGCGGGGCGGCGACCAGCTCGGCGCAGGTGCCCAGCCCGACGTCGTCCCGGCGGACGTAGCCGAAGACCTCGTCGCCGACGGCGAACGCCGTGACGGCGGGACCGACCTGCTCGACGGTCCCGGAGACGTCCCAGCCGGGCACGATCGGGAAGTGGTGCGGGAAGAGCTCGGCGAGCCCGCCGGAGCGGATGCCGACGTCGACCGGGTTGACCCCGGCGGCGTGCACCCGGACCAGGACGACGTCCGGCCCGACCGGCGGGGTCGGCAGGTCCTCGCGCAGCGTCAGCACCTCGACGCCGCCGAAGCGGTCGTAGGAGATCCCCCTCATCGCCGTCCACCCCTCTTCACGTACTGCCCGAACGCGCGTTCCATCTCCCGGCGGCTGTCCTTCTCCGCGAGGTCCTGGCGCTTGTCGTAGCTCTTCTTGCCCTTGGCCAGGGCGAGGGTGGCCTTGGCGCGGCCGTCCTTGAAGTACAGGTCCAGCGGGACGAGCGTGAGCCCGCCCTCCTTGGTCTTGCCGATCAGCTTCTCGATCTCCGACCGGTGCATGAGGATCTTCCGCTTGCGGCGCGGGGTGTGGTTGGTCCAGGTGCCCTCGGT
Source organism: Modestobacter sp. Leaf380 (assembly GCF_001424485.1). Taxonomy (GTDB): domain Bacteria; phylum Actinomycetota; class Actinomycetes; order Mycobacteriales; family Geodermatophilaceae; genus Klenkia. The sequence goes on along the minus strand of NZ_LMQC01000011.1, from coordinate 19,957 downwards.
GTACTCCGGGATGTGCACGTGGTGCAGCCAGACCTCACCGCCCTCGACCATGGCAAACCCGTCGACGAGCGAGGCACGACCCATCCGCAGGCTCTTGACCTCGGTCCCGGTCAGCACCAGGCCGACCTCGAAGGTGTCGAGGATCGAGTAGTCGTGCCGCGCCTTCTTGTTCTGGGCGATGAACTTCCGCCCCTGTTCACGCGGCATGCCACCAGGCTACCGGCGGCGCGCCACCCGGTTCCCGGCACGGACGACGACGGCCACCCGCCCCGGGTGGGGAGGGTGGCCGTCGTGGGGCGGCGTCGGTCAGAGCCGGACGTACAACCGCAGGGTCACGTAGGCCGCGATCGCGGCCAGCAGCATGCCGGCGCCGGTGATGACCGGGCTGATCGTGGCGATCACGCCCCAGTCGACCGGCGGGATGATGCCCGCGCGGATCGGCCCGGCCAGGGTGCGGTCGATGAAGAGCACCTTGGTCAGCACCAGGCCCACCGTGGCCAGCAGCCCACCGAGCAGGCCGGCGAGGGCGGCCTCCAGGATGAAGGGCAGCTGCGTGTACCAGCGGGAGGCCCCGACGAGTCTCATGATGTTGGTCTCGTTGCGCCGGTTGAAGGCCGCGAGCTGGATTGTGTTGGAGATCAGCAGCAACGCGGCCAGCGCCTGGACGACGGCCACCGCGATGGTGGCGTTGCGCGCGCCGTTGAGCAGGCTGAACAGCCGGTCGAGGAAGTCGCCCTCGTCGCGGACCTGGTCCACGCCGTTCTCCCCGTTCGGGAACTCCTGGGCGATGACCGAGTAGCGCTCGGGGTTGACCAGCTCGACCCGGAAGCTCTCCGGCAGCGCGTCGGGGTCGGTGTTCTCGACCAGGGCGGGCTGCTGGCTGAACTGCTCGGTGAAGCGCTGGTAGGCCTCGGCCTTGGACTCGTAGATGAAGTCGGCGACCTCCGGTGAGCTGGCGAGCTCGTCGGAGATGGTCTGCCGCTGCTCCTCGGTGACGTCGTCGGCCAGGAAGATCGAGACCTGGACCTTGTCGTAGTAGATCGCGCGCATGTCGCTGATCATGTTGGCGATGACCAGCCCGGTCCCCATGAGAGCCAGCGAGATGCCGGTCGTCAGGATCATGGCGACCGTCATGGTCAGGTTCCGACGCAGCCCGGTGGCCACCTCGGAGAGGACGAAGTTGACGCGCATGTGTTCCTCAGTCGTTCCTGGTCGGGGCCGGCGTCAGCGACCGACGCCGTAGACGCCGCGCGACTGGTCGCGGGTCACGGTGCCGTCGTTGAGCTCGATCACGCGGCGCCGCATCGAGTCGACGATGTGGTAGTCGTGCGTGGCCATCACCACGGTGGTCCCGGTGCGGTTGATCCGCTCCAGCAGCAGCATGATGCCCTGGCTGGTCTCGGGGTCCAGGTTGCCGGTGGGCTCGTCGGCCAGCAGCACCAGCGGCCGGTTCACGAAGGCCCGGGCGATCGCGACGCGCTGCTGCTCGCCACCGGAGAGCTCGGTGGGCAGGCGCTCGGCCTTTCCCTCCAGGCCGACCATCTCCAGCACCTCGGGGACGACGCGCTTGATGGTCTTCTGCGGCTTGTTGATCACCTCGAGGGCGAACGCGACGTTCTCCGCGACCGTGCGGTTGCGCAGCAGCCGGAAGTCCTGGAAGACGCAGCCCATCGTGCGGCGCAGCTTGGGCACCTGCCACTTGCTCATCGTGTTCAGGGTCTTGTCGTTGACCTTGATCGTGCCCTTGGTGGGGTCGTCCTCCTTCAGCAGGAGGCGCAGGAAGGTCGACTTCCCGCTGCCCGAGGACCCGATGAGGAAGACGAACTCGCCCTTCTCGATCTCCATGGAGACGTCGTCCAGCGCCGGCCGAGGGCTCGTCGGATACAGCTTGGTGACGTGTTGCAATTCGATCACGAGGCGCCACGCTACCCGTCCGGCGTCCCATGATGTCCCGTTGCGGCGGCGCGCCGGGACACTTCCGTGAGCGCTCACCGACCCCGCCGGGACGACGCGCCGACCAGGCCGCTCCCAGGGTCCGGGCGCGTCCGGGGCGGTCAGACCGCCTCGGCGGCCTCCTGCTCCTGCTGCTTGCGCCAGCGGATCCCGGCCTCGATGAAGGGGTCCAGGTCGCCGTCCAGGACGGTGCTCGGGTTGCCCGACTCCACCTCGGTCCGCAGGTCCTTGACCATCTGGTAGGGGTGCAGCACGTAGGAGCGCATCTGGTTGCCCCAGCTGCTGCCCTCGCCCTTGAGGGCGTCCATCTCGGCCTTCTCCTCGCGCTGGCGCACGACGAGCAGGCGGGCCTGCAGGACCTTGAGCGCGGCGGCCCGGTTCTGGATCTGGGACTTCTCGTTCTGGCAGGACACGACGATGCCGGTGGGGATGTGGGTCATCCGGACGGCGGAGTCGGTGGTGTTGACCGACTGGCCACCGGGACCCGAGGAGCGGAAGACGTCGACCCGGATCTCGTTCTCGGGGATCTCCACGTGGTCGGTCTGGTCGACCACGGGCAGCACCTCGACCCCGGCGAAGGAGGTCTGCCGGCGGCCCTGGTTGTCGAAGGGCGAGATGCGCACCAGCCGGTGCGTGCCCTGCTCGACCGACAGCGTGCCGTAGGCGTAGGGCTGCTTGACGGCGAAGGTGGCCGACTTGATGCCGGCCTCCTCGGCGTAGGAGGTGTCGTAGAGCTCGGTCGGGTAGCCCTTGCGCTCGGCCCAGCGCAGGTACATGCGCAGCAGCATCTCGGCGAAGTCCGCGGCGTCGATGCCCCCGGCCTCCGAGCGGATCGTCACCAGGGCCTCGCGGGAGTCGTACTCCCCCGACAGCAGGGTGCGGACCTCGAGCTCCTCGATGGTCTTGTGCAACGCCTCGACCTCGCGCTCGGCCTCCGCGCGGGTGGCCTCGTCGTCCTCCTCGGCGGCCATCTCCCACAACACGCCGACGTCGTCGATGCGTGAGCGCAGGTCCTCGACCCGGCGGAGGTCGCCCTGCAGGTAGGACAGCCGGGAGGTCAGCTTCTGGGCGCTCTCGACGTCGTCCCACAGGTCGGGGGCGGCCGACTGCTGCTCCAGGTCGCGGATCTCGTCGCGCAGGTCGTCGAGCTTGAGGACGGCCTCGATGGACTTCAGGGTCCCGTCGAGTGCGTCCAGGCGGGAGGAGAAGTCGGCAGCCACGTCTGACCACGGTAGTGGTCAGGGGCAAGGCCGGTGCCCGGGCGTGCCGGGCACCGCCTCACGGACGCTGCGGGAAGACCCCCTGCAGCGCGATGCAGAAGGTGACCACCAGGTACGGCGGCATGTTGGTGTGCGGCAGACCGCCCCCGGCGGGGGCGAGTGCCGCGGGGTGCATCGGGACATCGGGAGCCCCGGTGGCGTAGGTGCGGTCGCGCCGACGTCCCCAGGCCGCGCTGCCCCAGACCGCGTTCTGCGGCGAGTTCTGGTCCCCGAGACCCGACGCACCGCGGACCGTGTGGGTGTGTGCGGGCATCTCGCCGGGGGTCAGGGCGACCGTCGCCTGGCCGCCCGTCTCCCCCTGCGTGCGCAGACTGAGCCCGGGCCCCTGGCCGGGCCCGAGGGGGGTGGCCCCGCGGAGGTCGGGCAGCGCGAACGTGGACCTCCCGTCCCCCCCGTAGACGGTGCCGAGCAGGGAGAACAGCGCGGTGTTCTGGGAGATGGGCAGCACCTGGCCGTTGCACAGCGCCCAGCCCGTGGGGGCGAAGGCGAACGGGAAGAGCCGGATCTCGGCGACGAACGGGTCGGCCATGGTCAGTTCCTGCTCGGGAAGATGCCCTGGAGGGCGATGACGAAGTGCACGACGAGCGTCGGCGGGCGGTTCTCGTGCGGTTGGACGGCGCCGCCCACGGGCTCGACGGCCGAGGTCGACATCGGCACCGACGACGCAGGCGGGCCGTAGGCGGGCGCGGGCGCCGAGGCCCAGGTCGAGCCCCCGGCGGTGGTGCTGTCGGCGGTCCGCCGGGCCAGTGCCTGGTGGGTGTGCAGGGGGACCTCGCTCAGCGACAGGGTCACCGTCGGCAGCCCGCCTCGCTGGCCGGGCGGCAGGTCCTCCGCTGTGTGGACGGGGATGCGGTCGCGCATGTCCGGCAACGCGAAGGTGGTGACGCCGTTCCCGCCGTAGGTGGTGCCCAGCAGGGCGAACAGCGCCTGGTTCTGGTTGATCGGCAGCAGCTGGCCGTTGCAGGAGGCCCAGCCCCTGGGCGGGGAGTCGAAGGAGACCATCCGGATCTCGGCGAGGAAGGGCTCGCTCACGTCGGACTCGGGAAGATGCCGAACAGCGAGATGATGTGGTGGATCGCGACGAAGGGCGACATGTTCTCGTGCGGCTGGCCCGCACCGGCAGGCGCCAGGGCCGCGCCGGCCAGGACCACGTCCGGCACCCCCGAGGAGTACTGCTGGTCGGCCCAGGTGGCCCAGACACCCCCCTCGGGCGACGTCGCCGTCGCGGCCGCCGCGGAGCCCATGGCCTGGTGGGTGTGCTGCGGGAGCTGCGCCGCGGTGAGCGTCACCGACTCGACGCCCGACGCGACGCCGAGCTGGCTCTGCTGGCTCTGCTGGCTCCTGTGCAGCGGCATGCGACCCCGCATGTCCGGCAGGGCGAAGGTCTCCTGCCCGTCACCCCCGTAGGTGGTGCCGATCAGCGCGAAGAGGGTGTCGGCGTCGGCGATCGACAGCAGGCTGCCGTCGCAGAACGACCACCCCACGGGTGCGAAGTTGCCCGCGAACAACCGGATCTCCCCGATGTAGGGCTGGGCCATCAGTGCTCGTCTCTGCTCGGCAGGCGGGTGAAGACCGCCTGCAGCTCGATGCCGTCGGTGCCGGGGTGCGGCACCAGGAAGACCGGCGTGGGCGCCAGGCCGGGACCGGACACCAGGCGGGTGCCCTGTGCGGTGTCGGGGGCCAGTCCCCCGGAGAAGACCAGGGTGAAAGCGTCGGGACCCGAGGGGCGGCAGGACACCAACCGCGCCGTCGACCCCACGCCCGCCTCGTCGACCATGTCGACGTCCAGACCGGTCAGCGACGACCAGTCCGCCACGGTCACCGGGTGCATGCCGGCACCGGCCCGTCGTGGCGCAGCTGCAGGCGCCCGTCCGCGCCGGCGGACCCGGGCACGGGCCGGAAGCCCAGCCCCGCGTACAGCCGGCCCGCGGCGGGGTCGTCGGCCCAGACGCTGAGCGTGACCGGGACGCCGAGGACCTGCGCCTCGGCGAGCACGACGCACAGGGCCGCCGTCGCCACGCCGCGGCGGCGGTCGGCGGTGGCCACCGCGACGTCGAGCACGTGCAGTGCGTCGCCGGTGACCGCCGTCCAGCAGCGGCCGACGCGGCGGCCCCCGCTCAGCAGCACGTGGTCGGTGGACACCGGGAAGGACGCCCGGTACTGCCCGTCCCGGGCGCGGACCTGCTGCTCGGCCAACGGCCGCGCGACGGCGTCCGGCAGCCCGGCCGGCGCCCACTGCTCGGCCAGCACCGCGGCCGACAGGTCGCGGAGGAACTCCTCGTCGCCGGGTCCCGCCGGCCGGACGTCGACCACCTCAGGCACCCCGCCGCACCACGGCGTGCAGCTCGCGCTCGCCGACTGCACCCACCGGGGAGAGGAAGAGCACCGCCGTCCCGACGCCCGGGGTGGCGAGCTCGACGATGCCCTCCTGCAGCGGGCGGGTGCCGGCACCGAGGTCCTCCAGGGCCAGGGTGAAGGCGGACTCGGGGTCGGCCGGGACGGTGGTGGGGTCCAGCACGGCGCGCAGACGCAGCTCGTGCGCGACGGCGTCCCCGGTCACGGCCGTGAACACCGCACCGACGACGCCGAGGTAGGCCGAGCGCCCGGGCACCGGGAGCGGCCCCCGCACCGCGGAGGCGTCGACGGCGAGCGCAGCCGGAGCGACGAGCGGTCCGAGGGCACCGGCCAGGCCGAGGGCACCGGCGCCGGCGAGGACGTGCCGGCGACTGACCAGGACCACGACGACTCCTCGGGGCACGCCGGGCCCTGGCGGGGCCGGTCAGCTGCGGAGTCTGCCCAGCCGCGGCAGGGCTGCGCGGCCATTTGGCAGATGTCGGCGTGGCTCCGTGCTCGCGCTGTCGAGTCTCCACCGCGTGGTCCCGGACGTCGTCCCGGCTCGCGCGGCAGGGTGGCCTGCGTGCCACGACCCGCGGCGGCACGATGTGGAGGAACCGTGTCCCGCTCGTCCCGTCGGTCCGCCCGCTCGGCCCTGGTGCTCGCCGTCGCCGGGGTCTCGGTGGCCGGGCAGCTCGTGCTGCTGCCGGCCTCGACGGCGGTCGCCGCGACGGCCCTGACGGTCAGCACGACCGCCGACGTGCCGGCCGGGACGGGCGCCTGCGGCAACCCCGCGACGACCACCGCGCCCTCGCCACTGAGCCTGCGCGAGGCCACCTGCCTGGCCGACAACACCGGCGGCGAGGTGACCATCACCGTCCCCGCCGGGACGTACTCCCTCACCTCGGGGCCGCTCGTCGTGGGCACCGCGCCGGGCCGGGACGTCCGGGTCGTCGGGGCGGGCGCCGCCTCGACCGTGGTGACCGCCGGGTACCTGAGCCGGGTCGTGGTGATGGACCCCTCGGCGACCGGCGGGGTCGCCCTCACGCTGACCGGCCTGACCCTCGCCGAGGGCGCCGACGACACGTTCGGCGGGGCCGGGGTGCTCGGCGGGTCCGTCGACGCCGCGCAGGCGGACTCGCTGACCCTGGTCGACTCCGTGGTGCGGGACAACCGCGCCAACACCGGCTCGACCACCCGCAGCAACGCCCCCGGCGGCGGCATCCAGTTCATCGGCGGCCGCCTGACCCTGACCCGGACGACCGTCGCGGGCAACACCTCCGGGGCGAGTGCCGGCTCCGGCGTCGCCTACGAGGCCACCGGCGCCACCCCCGGTGAGGCGCTCACGATCACCGGCGGGACCTTCTCCACCAACCGGAGCACCAGCCCGACGGCGGGCCTGGACAACGGTGGCGCCCTCGTCGTCCGCGGTGCCGGCACCGCCACGGTGGACGGGGTGCGCTTCGTCGACAACGCCGCCGACGCCACGGCGGGCACCGGCACCGGCGCTGCCATCTGGGCGCAGAGCGGCCAGCTGTCGGTGCGGCACTCGACCTTCACCGGCAACCAGGCCGCCGGGCCCGCGGGTTCCGGGGGCGCCGTCGCGGTCGCCGGGGGCACCGCCGACCTGCGGTTCAACCGCTTCACCGCCAACACCGCCGCGAACGGTTCGGCGTTGTCCAGCAACGCCGCGGCCGTGGCGACCTCCAACTGGTGGGGCTGCTCGACCGGGCCGGGCACCCCGGGCTGCGACACGGTCCGCGGTCCCGCCACGGTCACCCCGCGGCTGACCCTCCTCGTCACCGCGGCCCCGCCCACGGTCCAGGGCCCCGGCGCCAGCAGCACGGTGCGGGCGGCACTGACCACCGACAGCGGCGGCTCCGCGGTGGCGCCCGCCGACCTGACCGCGTTCAGCGGCCTCCCGGTGACCTTCGCCGACCCGCCGGGCGACGCCACCGTCGGCGGCTCGGCCGGTCCCCGCGTCGTGCCGCTGGCCGCCGGGGTCGCCGAGGTCGGCTACCAGAGCGGCACGGTGTCGGGACCCAGCGCCGTCACCGCCACCCTGGACGCCGGTACCGGCTCCGGCTCGGTCGTCGTCCAGCGTGCGCCCGCCTTCACCGGCGCCACGACCGCCGCACTGCCGGTGTCGGCCCCGGCCTCGGTCGCCGTCACCACCACCGGCTACCCGGCCCCGGCGATCACCACCGCCTCGACGCTGCCCGCGGGCGTCCTGCTCAGCGACGCCGGCGACGGCACGGCCACCCTGTCCGGCACGCCCGCCGCCGGCTCCGAGGGGACCTACCCGGTCCTCCTGAAGGCGGCCAACGGGACCACCGACGCGACCACGACCCTGACGCTCACCGTCTACCGCAGCCCGGCCTTCACCAGCCCGGCCACCGCGACCCTGGTGGCCGGCACCCCGGCCACCGTCGCCGTCACCACCAGCGCCGCCCCCGCCGTCACCTCGGTGGCCCTGGTGTCGGGCACGCTGCCGGCCGGCCTCACGCTCTCGGGCACCGGCGCCGGCCGCACCCTGTCCGGGACGCCGACCACGGCCGGCGCGTCGGTCCTGCGCTTCACCGCGACCAACGGCTTCGCCCCCGACGCCGTGCAGGACCTGGTGGTCACCGTGCAGGGGTCCCCGGTCGTCACGACCCAGCCCGCCGACCAGGACGTCGCCCCCGGGCCCGTCACGCTGACGGCCGCGGCCTCGGGTTCCCCGACGCCGACCGTGCAGTGGCAGCGGGCCGCTCCGGGCGGGGCCTTCGCGGACGTGCCCGGTGCGACCTCGACGTCGCTGACGGTGACCCTCGCCCTCGCCGACGACGGCGTCCGGTTCCGGGCCGTGTTCACCAACCCCGCGGACACCGCGACCACCCGGGCGGCCACCGTCTCGGTGGGCACCGCACCGGCGTTCGTCACCCCCGCCACCGGCACGCTGCGGGTCGGCACCGCCGGCTCGGTCCCGCTGGAGGTCAGCGGCAGCCCCGCGGCCACCGTGCGGGCCACCACGGCGCTGCCCTCCTGGCTCACCCTGACCCCGCAGGGCGGTGGCCGGGCGACCCTGTCGGGCACCCCGCCGGTGGGCGCCGGTGGCGTGCTGACGATCGGCCTGGCCGCCGCGAACAACCGAGGGCAGGAGACGACGCAGAGCTTCTCCCTCGTCGTCGACGAGTCGCCCCGGTTCACCTCGGGCAGCACGGCCACGTTCACCGCCGGCGCCGCCGGGACGGTCCTGGTCGCCACGACCGGCGGGCACCCCACCCCGGTGACCGTCACCGGCGCGGCGCTGCCGGGCTGGCTCACGCTGACCGACCAGGGCAACGGGTCCGCGCTGCTCACCGGTACCCCGCCGGCCGGGTCGGGGGGCACCTCGACGGTCACGCTGACCGCCCGGACCACCGGCGGCTCCGCCGGGGCCACGACCCAGACGCTGACCGTCCGGGTCGACGAGTCCCCCACCCTGAGCGTGCCGGCGACCGCCTCGGTGGCCGTGGGCAGCGCGCTGACCGTCGCCGTCAGCACGTCCGGCGGCTTCCCGGCGCCCCCGGCCCTCACGGCGACCAGCACCCCCGCCCTGCCGGCGGGCCTCGCCCTGGTCGACGCCGGGGACGGCACCGCGACCCTGCGCGGCACGCCCGGTGCCGGGTCCGGCGGGGTCTACCGCGTCGTCGTCACCGCCACCCCCGGCGGCACGGCGGCACCGGCGACCGCCCCGCTCGAGCTGACCGTGCTGGAGCCGCCCGCGTTCACCAGCACCGACCGGATCGTCCTCAGCACCGGGTCCCCGGCCCGCTTCGTCGTGACCACCAGCGCGGGGCGCCCCGCCGGGCCGGTCGCCGTGACGGTCGACCCCGCCACGCTGCCGGCCGGCCTGACGTCGACCGACGTCGGTGACGGCACCGCTGTGCTCAGCGGCGTCCCGACCACGGACGGCACCACGGTCGTCACCTACAGCGCCAGCAACGGCCTGGCCCCCGCGGCCACCCAGCAGCTCACCATCCGGGTGGCCGTGGCCGCCGCGGTGACCCTGCCGCCGACGGCGCCGGCCGCAGCGGCCCCACTGCTGGGACTGGCCGCGACGACCCCGCGCGGGGCTCCCGTCGTGGTCAGCGGGGACGGGTGCGCGCCGGGCGCGGTCGTCACGGTGGCGCTGTACCCGGGCGCCGTCGAGCTGGCCCGGACCACGGCCGACGCCTCGGGGGTCTTCAGCACCCCGGTGTCCCTGGGCGACGCCCCCGGCCAGCGGGTCCTCGTCAGCGGGTGCACGGGCCTGGACGGCGGGGTCCGCTTCCTGTCCTCGACCACCACGGTGGTCGCCGTCCCGCCGCCGGGGTCGACCGGCACCGGCACCCTGCCGGCGCCGGGGCTGCTGGCCCGCACCGGTCCGGCGGTCGAGGTGCTCACCCTGCTCCTGGTCGCCGGCGCCGCCCTCGTCGGCGGGGCGTGGCTGACCCGGGTGGCCCGCCGCCGGGCCTGAGCACCGGCTCGAGCACGAGGCCCCGGAGGACGCGTGTCCTCCGGGGCGCCGGGTACCGGGGGTCGCCATGAGCGATCGGGAGTCCCAGCGCACCCGGGCCGACGTCGAGCGCGGCCGGCCCGACCACCACGACCCGACGGCGGGCATCGGCGGGGCCGCGCCTGCACAGTCCGCGCTCACGCTGCGGCTGGTGCTGGCCCTGTTCGGCCTCGTCGTCTGCACCGGGGGCGGGTTCCTGCTGTGGCGGACGCCGGTTCCCGCGGTGTTCGCGGTCGCGCTGTGGGTGCTGGCCCTGGTGGCGCTGATCGACATCGGCGTCGTCGCCCGGCGCAAGGCCCGCGGCGAACCGGGCTGAGCCGCTGGTCAGCCGACCAGCCGGGCTGCGGGGCTCAGCCGGGGACGACGGCGCGGCGGCGGCTGCGCGAGCCCAGCCAGCGGGGCAGGTCCTCGGCGGGCATCGGCCGGGCGATGTGGAAGCCCTGGCCGTAGGTGCAGCCCAGGGCCGCGACGAGGGCCAGCTGGGCCTCGGTCTCGATGCCCTCGGCGACGCTGCGCATGCCGCAGGCCCGGGCCAGGCCGACGACGGTCTCGACGGCGGCCGCGGACTGGCTGGCCTCCTTGTGGTCGGCGGCGGCGACGCCGGCGACCAGGCTGCGGTCGATCTTGAGGATGCCGGCGGGCATGGAGACGATCTGCCCGAGGCAGGAGAACCCGCTGCCGAAGTCGTCGATGGACACCTCGATGCCCGAGACCCGCAGTTCGGCGAACTGGGCGGCGGCACGCTCGGGGTCCTCGGCGACGCTGGTCTCGGTGAGCTCGACGACCAGCCGTTCGGGCCGCAGCCCGGAGGCGGTGAGCGCGGCGGTGACGTCGGCGACGAGGGTGCCCGAGCCGATGTGGGTGGCGCTGATGTTGACCGCGGCGGTGAGCGGCAGGCCCATGGCGTCCCAGGCGGCGGCGTCCCGCGCGACGGTGCCGAGCACCCAGCGGGTCAGCTCGTCGACCAGGCCGTTGGCCTCGGCGACGGGCACGAAGTCCCCGGGGGGCAGCAGACCGCGCGTGGGGTGCTGCCAGCGGACGAGGGCCTCGACGCCGGTGACGGCGCGGGTCCGCAGGTGCATGAGCGGTTGGTAGTGGACGACGAGCTGGTCGGTGGCGATGGCCTCGCGCAGCTCGCCGGCGACCCACAGCCGGCGCTGGGCGGCGACCCGCAGCTCCGGGGAGAACAGCCGGACGGCGTTGCGGCCGGCGGACTTGGCCGCGTACATGGCGAGGTCGGCGTCCCGGACGAGGTCGCCGGCGCGGCCGTCCCCGGAGCCGTCGGTGACCGCGATGCCGATGCTCACCGTCAACGGCACGGTCTGGCCGTCCACGGCGAAGGGCTCGGCGAACGCGCCCTGGCAGCGCAGGGCGAGGGCGGCGGCGTCGGCCTCGTCGCAACCGCGGCCCAGGACGACGAACTCGTCGCCGCCGAGCCGGCCTACGGTGTCCTCGGTGCGGGTGTGCGCGGCCAGCCGCAGGGCGACCTCGCGGATCAGCTCGTCGCCGGCGTCGTGGCCCAGGCTGTCGTTGACGGCCTTGAAGCCGTCGACGTCGAGGAAGAGCACCGCGACCGGGAGCCCACCGGGGGCGGCCAGCTCGTCGTCGATGAGCTCCTGCAGGTGCACCCGGTTGGGCAGCTCGGTGAGGTCGTCGTACCGGGAGGCGCGGGCGGCGCCACGGACGGCCTCGACCCGGGCGGTGATGTCGGTGTGGGTGACGACGAGCCGGCCGGCGTCGTCGACGCGGGTGGCCTGGACGTGCACCCAGCGGCCGGCCTGGCCCGGGGCGAGCGGGACGTCGACGGAGACCATCGGGCCGCCGCGGGAGGACAGCTCGCCGAGCGCGGCGAGCAGGTCACGCACGTCGGGGTCGTCACGGACGGCGAGCACGGCCTCGGTGTAGTCCCCGCCCACCGAGACCGGGAGACCGGGCCGGTGCCGCAGCTGCTCGGTCCAGGCAGCGTTGACCAGGACGATCGTGCCGTCGGCGTCGAGCAGGACGGCGGGGGCGGGCAGCGCGTCCAGGACGGCGCCGACCGCGGGTGCCACGTCGGGGACCACCCGCTGTGACCGGTGACCACCCAGTCGGGGCCCGTCCGGCAGGTGGACGGCGGGTGACGACACACAGCAGAGACTAGGGAACACGCCGACGCTCGCGCTGCGTGACGGTCCTCGCGCGGACCACCCGCCGGTGTGTCGCCCGGGCGCGTCGCGGGTCGGTCACCCCAGCCGTCCCACCTGTCACAGTCAGGCGTCGACGTAGCGGTCGCGTTCGACGACGAACTGCCCCGTCGCTGTGTTCGCGTCGATGAACTCGGGCAGCAGCGGGACCCGCACGGTCACGGTGACGCAGACGCTGAACTCCTCCCCCGGCGCCAGCGTGGGCAGGTACCCGCCGGTGGTCGCCGAGCACTCCACGCCGGCCGGCACGTAGGCGACGGTGACGTCGGTGGCGTCGACCGCCTGGTCGGCCACGGCGAGGGCCGCCGCCGCCTCCGCGCGGGCCAGCCCCGTCGCCGGGTCCGGTGCGGTCGCCACGGCCCGACCGGCCTCCCGGGCGGCGGCGTCGGCGGCGAAGACCCCGCGCTGCACCGCGGAGAACCCGGCGACCAGGTAGACCAGCGGCACGAAGACGACCAGGGCGATGAAGACGAACTCGACGATCGCCGAGCCGCGCTCCCCGTCGTCCCGGCGCCCCTCCTCCACCGCCGCGCTCACGACGCCTCCTCCACCGCTCTGCCGGTCACCTGGAGCGGCAGCAGGTCGCCGAGGGCCGCGAGCAGGCTGGGCACCGAGCCCTCGCACCGCACGACCACGAGCACCAGACCACTGGGGTCGGTCTCCTGCACGCTGGTGCAACGCAGCCCGCGGGCGGTCTGCACGCTGGTCGCCGCGGCCACCACCTCCAGGGCCCGGTCGGCCCCGACCGCGGCGGGCACGTCGGCGTTGGCGGCGTAGCGGGCGCCCTCCTGCGCCGACGCCGTCACCACGTTGCGGACGTGCACGTAGACCGCGACCTGCAGCACCGCCAGCAGCAGGACGACGACGAGCACCGACACGAAGACGAAGTCGACGACGGCGCTCCCCCGCTCGCCGTCCTCGCGCGGCCCGGGCTCAGCCACCGCCGGCGGTGACCGAGCTCAGCGCGTTCTCCACCGCCGTGACGATCGCCTCGCGGAACGGGATGAGGATCGCCAGCACGAGGGCTGCGGTCATCACCGTGATCATCACCCAGCCGGGCACGTCGCCACGCTCCGGGTCGGGCCCGCGCAGGCGGGTCGCGAGTGCCGCGAGAGCGGTGAGCAGGACGGTCAGGACGGGCACGGGCGGTCTCCTCGAGGTGGTGCGGTGGACCCTCACTGCGCGAGGGTGACGATGCTGATCAGGCCCGGGAACTGGGCGAAGATCGCGAACACGGCAGCAGCTGCCGCACAGTCCCCACCCACGATCACCACATGAGGAACTCAGGACAGCGACACCGTTCCGCTACCGTGTCGTCTCACCACTCATGAGACGGGGATCACGTTGGCCGACAAGTACATCCGCATCGAAAGGATCGGCGAGGCCGGCGGGCAGGGGCAGGTGTGGAGGGCCCGCCGCGAAGCCGACGGTCAGCATTTCGCCCTCAAGATCATGGACGCCGATCCCAACAGCCCCGACCCGGCCGGCGACAAGGCGCGCTTCAGCCGCGAGATTCGCTGTCAGACCACTCTCCGTCATGCCAGCATCGCCGAAATCATCTCGGCCAACACAGCTGCTGACCCTCCATGGTTCGTGATGCCGCTGGCCGCGGGCAGCCTCCGCAAGCGCCTGCAGACGGGCAGCGTGCCAGAGGACGAGGCTGTGGACATCTTTCGGCAGGTGCTGAGCGGCATCGACTTCGCTCACTCCGAGGGCGTACTGCACCGAGACCTCAAGCCCGAGAACGTGCTGCAGATCGACGGCCGATGGGCCGTAGCTGACTTCGGCCTCAGTCGGCGAGCCTTCTCAGGCAGCACCACCATCACGATGACCAACGTCGGCATGGGCACCCTCGCCTACGGTGCGCCCGAGCAGTTCCGAGACCTGCACTCGGTCGACGAGCGAGCGGATGTCTTCGCCCTCGGCAAGATCTTCTACGAGCTGCTCACGGGTGACCTGCCGTTCCCGACCATGGACATGTCGCTGGTGCCATCGAAGTTCCGCTGGATCGTCACCTGCGCCACGGACAACGACCCCGACCGGCGGTACCGGACCGTGGCTGCACTGGCCGCAGAGCTGGAACTGCAGGTCACGGGCTCGAGCACGCTGACCGTGCCCATCGACCAGGCCAAGCGGCTGCTGCAGCAAGCAGAGGCCGGGGACTCGAAGGCCGTCGCTGCTCTGGATCAGCTCCTCACGACGAACCAGGATGACGAGGTTCTGTACAAGGAGTTCGTCGTCTCGTTGCCCGTTCCAGTCCTCGAGCAGTTGTACGCGCAGCGCCCGGACGGGGTGAAGGCCGTCGTCAACCGGTTCCTCGTCCTGTCGGAGGGGTCACACCCGTTCTCCTACACCGATCTGATCGCCGACTTCTTGGCCAACGCGTTCACCGTCATCCCGGACACCGGCATCCGACGCGGGATCATCGAATGCCTGCTCGAGCTTGGCTACTACCACAACCGCTGGCACGTGGGCATGGTCTTCGCTCGCCTGGTGGCAAGTGCAACGGACCCGTCGGACGTCATGGCGATCGCCCAGGTCATGCGGAACAACCTGGGCGCGGTGCCCTTCCACGTCAACTGGTTGAAGCAGTACTCGCTGGCTCCTCAGATCACCCAGATCATCGACCAGCTCGACGAGTAAGGCCTGATCCTGGGCGACGGTGCTGCCGTTCTTGGCACCGTCGCCAACAGCCTGAACACGGCAGCACCTAGAGCAGGTTGTTTCTGCAAGCCGGCCCGTCGGTAGCCGCCCTGCGCGAGAAACCCGCCACTTTCGGGCAGACTGCGCACTCCCAGTTCGATGTGCGGGGCGAGGAGGGTTTGTGATTTCAGATGACTGGCTGACCATTTCTTCGGCAGTCGACTTATCGCCCGAGGCTGGGCACACCATCGACCGAGCCGCAATGGTACGACTGCAGGACAACTTCTTCCGAGCGCGCGTCTTGATATTCCGACCGATAGATCAAGAATTGCGCAGACTCAACCCTGGGATAAAAGAACTGCTCATCGTTCTCGATATTGCTCCAGGCGCGCGGGAGATCGACATCTTCCCCGCCAAGAGGAGGAAAGGTGGCGTCGCAACCTTCACCGTCTGCCACGATTGGCTGTCGACCGACTGCACCAACGATCGCACGGGCGCCTGGCAAGCGGCGTCACATCTCGCGCAGATAGTGATTTCCCTGCACCAGAGTGGGGACATGGTTCTGCCCAGCCTCGAGCACATTCGCATCTAGAAACCTGGCTGCGCCGACCCCCGGGACAAGGCCTACTAAAACCCCCAGCGTGTCGCCACGTCAGCCCCCAGCCGCCCCCGCACCGCCCCAAGCTGGCCAGCCCGGGCTCGCAGTTGCTGGTGCCGTTTTCGGCACCGTCGCCAAGACCGTGCGCACGGCAGCGGACCGCGCGAAAGGGTCACGAATCGGTCGCCACCGACCGGCACCAACCGTCATGACCTGGGTCGCCGCAGACGGTGGCCGACCAGCCGGGGGCAGATCTGCCAAGGCGACCAGGCCGGGGTGCATCTCCACCAGGTGACCGAAGTGGACCATCCGGGCGTCCTGGGGATCCAGCGTGGTTCCGCAGAGCACCTGCCAGTCGCCGTCGTCGTCGTGGTGCACATCCACAACCGGGGCCCCGTCGAGGATCGGCTGCGTCGTGAAGATCAACGTGTCGGGGGACTCGGGGAACGGCCAAGCATTCACGCCGAGATCCTGGCAGGTACTGACCTCCGAGTGGGTCGGCTCGGCAGGACGGCAAGCCGTCCCTCCCTTCTTGGCACCGTGGCGAAGAGGACGGTCACGGGGAGCACCAGGAAGACGACCGGGACCATCATCTGGATCTCCTTGGCGCCGCCGGCCTCCAGCAGCCGGCGCTTGCCGGCCTCCCGGACGTCGGCGGCCTGGGCGCGGAGCACCTCGGCCAGCGGGGTGCCCCGCTCGATGGCGACGACGACCCCGTCGACGAACCGGGCCAGCGCCTCCAGCGAGGTGCGGTCGGCGAGCTGCTGGAGGGCGTCGACGAGGGGCACCCCGGCACGGGCGCGCCCCAGCGCCCCGGAGAGCTCGCGGGCCAGCTCCCCGCCGGACAGCCGGGTGACCCGGGCGATGGCCGCGACGGGGCTCTCCCCGGCGGTGACCGCCAGCGCCAGCAGCTCGGCGACCACGGGGAACTCGGCCAGCAGCAGCTCCTCGCGGTGCTGCACCTGCTGGGTCAGCCACCAGTCCCGGCCCAGGACTCCGCCGACCAGGCCGGCGGTGCACAGCAGGACGCCGGAGAGCACGTTCACCCCGCCGGCGACGACGGACCCGCCCGCGACCAGGACGGCGCCGCCGAGCAGCCCGAGGCCACCCCACACGACCTGCTCGACCCGGAAGTCCTCGACGGTGGTGTCGGTGGCCAGCGCGTCCAGCCGCCGCCGGACGGCGACCCGACCGCCGAGCACCCGGTCGACGAACCGGGCCCCGTCGGCGAGCGTGGGGCCGAAGACCCGGCGGGCGGCGCTGAGCAGGCCGGCCTCGGTGGCCGTGCCCAGCAGCCGGGACGGGGGCGGGGTGTCCTGCACGCAGGGCGCCAGCCGGTCGACCAGCCGCACCGCCCGGAACGGCGGCGCGTAGGTCAGCAGCAGCACCAGCCCGGTGGCCGCTGCGAGGCCGAGGAACACGCCGGTGGTCCCCGCGCTCACTGGAACCCCGCCCGCCTGACCCGCGCACGACAACGCCCCCGCCCTCGGGAACGAGGACGGGGGCGTTCTGTCGTTGGACCCGCGTTACGGCCGAAGGTCGCAACCGCAGAGACGACTACCGCAGCCAGTGCACCGCGGGGTCAGACCGGTGACCGCGTTGACGAACACACGCTCGTCCACGATGTCTGTCAGGCGCTTCGAGACGATGTTCGCGGCGGCCAGCATCGACGCCACAAACTCGTCAGTAGCGTCACGAGAGGCATCTAACGTCAGTACTGACGTTCCGCGCGACGTCGCGGAGATGTAGCTTGTGGTTGCTGCGTGGTTCTGAGTGTTGCTTGGCAAGGCGTACTCCAAGGACTGGTGCAGTAGTTGGACTCCGGCCCTCGGGAGCGGTAACTCCCGGGGGCGGAGACCACCCATCGCGGCGCGATGGGTAGACGCAGGGTAGTTCACTAGCGTCGTCTTGGCACTACATGTTGTGGGTCAATCTCGCACAAACCACAACATGTAGGCCTGAGAGCACATCCGTCAGCCCCGCCCGCGCCGGAACGGGGGCAAGCCTGTGGACAGAACGACATTCGTGTAACCACTGGTCCCGCCCGAACGGTAACCCCGCCCCCCTACTGACGTGCAAGCCCCGGTGCGCGTGTCGTCTTCCACCACTAGGGGTGGTGGGCTAGGACTCGAGCCTCGGGCGTGTCGGGTCATCCGCCGAGTAGCGCAGGTCCAGGGGACGCGTTTCGGCGTGCTAGCCATGCGCGGCCGACTGCTTTGTCCTGCTCAGAGGCCGGTTGGAGACTCCAGAAGGCCAGATGAGCCTCCCGGGCCGAGCTGCAGCCCAAGCGGCCGAGCACCATGCCGCCAGAGAAGGCGGTTGGCCGGACCTGTGACTGCACGACCCGCGGCAGAATCGGCGTGTCCTTCCACTCCTCATCCGCAAGGGGACCATCCAGGACCCTTACGTTCGCTCGGACCGCGGAGGTGGGACCGAAGCGGGTCTCCGCCTCTGAGATGTCCCCCTTGGGCTTCACGAGCAAGAGGGAGCCGTGCAGAAGCGCCCAGTCAATGGGCGCCGTGTCAGCGCCGCTCACGCCAGCACCGGGACGATGTCGAAGGCGGCCAGGACGAAGGGGAGCTCCCGGCGGACCTCGGCCAACAGCCCCGCGTGGAGGAGACGGCCAGCGGCCTCGGCCGCCGCGGTGTCCCCGCGAGAGGTGAGTCAGGCGCCGCCGCAGCCCAGGCAGTTGGTGACGGGCTCGGAGAGCTGCACGGCGGGTGCGATGATCATTGTGGGTTCTTCCCTGTAGTGGGGGTGAAGCCAAGGCCCGTAAGTCCAGTTGGCACTGGACTTACGGGCCGCCCTGGTTTCGGGGCCGGCTACACCGTTGCACAAACTAGCTACGGAGAGTCACCGACTCTATCTCTGTGTAGTCCCTCGGTCCTTGACGTCAAGCTTTGCAATCCACTTCTTGATCTCGGCTTGCGCCACGTCGATGGCGGCTTCCAGCGTCCGGTGGGCTGCATCCCGGGCTCGCACATTCCGCTCCCGTTCGCGCGCCTGTTCCTCCGCGAACATCTCGTTGAGCGGCCGGGAGTCAGCAGTGGCGATCATCTTCTGGTGGTGGATTGACGTCCTCCACGGCAGCTCGACTCCCGTCACTTTCACATGCAGCAGATTTAGCCCGACTTCCATGCCCGCCTCCGTAAAGCGGGGAGCGAGAGCCAGCAGTCGCCGGGTGTTGTCGTTCACCAATTGCGACTCCTCGGGCACGTCGTGACCCATCCGAAGGGCGGAGCGCGCCTCCGCAAGCACCGGGCCCAGCGGCTCTAATACGGTCCGCAGCTCATCCCACAGTTGCTGCTGCCGCGCAATGGCGGGCGCCCGACGGGCGACGACCGTGTTGTAGATGCTGAGTGCGAGTGCAGCCAGGGCAACGATGACGGTTGGAGCGGTCCAGGACACATACGGAAGGTAGCTGGCCCAGGTACTGCACACCGGTGAACTCCGGTAGCCCGGAGTTCAGCGCGATGAGCAGGTACAGGCACTCCTCCTGGCGCACCTCGCCGACAACCAGGCGCGAGGGCCGCATCCGCAGCGCCTTCTTCACCAGGCGGCGCAGCGGGGTCTCCCCGGCGCCCTCGAGGTTGGGCTGGCGGGTCTGCATCGCCACCACGTCGGGCAGCGGGACCCGCAGCAAGTAGGCGCGTCTATGCCCTACGTCTCGGAGTTACCAATCTGCCCCTCCGGCGGCGAGCTGCGACGGGCACCACGAAGGCCGTCGAGTGCACCCGCGTACCCCGGGAGGACAACCCGCAGAAGTCCATTGGCGAATGAAAGGGTGACGCTCCCCGCCAACTGCGCTCGCAGCGCGGGGGGCTCTACAACGTCGGTGTTGACCAACGGACACGTCAGCGTCGGAGCGGGCCGACCGCTCACGATGACCTCGACGGCGTACTCGTCGCCTCGACGCAGCAGACCGGGACTGAGCCTGACGACCCCTGGCGCGCCCAACGCTTCTACCGTCGTCACGAGGTCGCCCCGGGGACGCGCAAGGGTGCCGAACATCTGACAGCCGAGGTCGATCACGATGGACCTACCGCCGTCGAAGTGCTCCGACGCGATGTCGGACGGCCCGACGTTCACCAGGCGAAGCGTCAAGAGGTACGGGTTCTTGACCTCGATATCGCGATACGTGACGGCGAGCCGAGAGCCCGTGTCGCGTTCTGCTGCCGGGACGAGAGGCGAGGCCGTCCATTCGAACATCACTTTGCGACGCCGGTTGCCGTACTGGCGAGCCGCCAGGATGCCGCCGACTCCGATGACTGACCCAATGATGCCCACGACGATGCCCCAGTCCACGACGGGCAGTCTTCCGCACGCCTAGCCGACTGATCTTATGAACGGGACTGCCCCGACTTCAGTTGACTCGTCGGGTGTGGTTATCAAGCCGCGGTAGCGGCCAGTTGGAGTGTCTCGTACTCGATGGGTGTGAGGCGTCCCA
>NZ_LMQC01000010.1 GCF_001424485.1 Modestobacter sp. Leaf380 | reverse complement strand
ACTGAGGTGGACCAGCACCCGCACGAGAGGCGGGGGGCTGGGGACTGCCGGGCTCAGCGCGCAGAGGCTGAGCGGGCGGCGGTGTCAGTCGGGGGAGAAAGAGGGGTCGAACGCGGTGTTGCCCGCAGCAGAGCGGGCGGTGTCGGCGACGGCGGACAGGCCCGCGCCGAGGGCGGCCAGGGTGGCGTCCGACAGGTCGGCCGCCGTCTGGTCGGAGGAGGGAGAACCGCCGGCGGCCGAGCCGTGCAGCGGGGAGACCGGGGCGGCGGGAACCGGAGCCAACGGCGCGGGGACCGCACCAGCAGGCAGGGTTCCGGCAGCGGCAGCCGCAGCGGGGACGGCGATGGCGGACCCGAGAGCAGCATCGGCCGGCGACGCGCCGGAGGCGGGGGAGGACAGGGCGACGGGGCCCGCGGTGCGAGCCGTCACGAGCTCGATGGCGGACCCGTCAGCAGGGGCGGCCGGGGGAGCGAGGACCACGGCCAACGACCCGATGACGGGGGCCAGCGGCCCGAGAACGGGGGCCAGCGGCCCCACGACCGGCCCGACCACCGGCGCCAGAGCACCCGCCACCGGCGACAACGCGCTGGTCACCGGCGAGAGCGCCGACAGGACCGGCGCGAGGGCGTCGGTCACCGGGGAGACGAGGTCGACCACCGGGACGAGGACCGGGGCGGTGACGGGGGCGAGGGAACCGGCCACCGGTGTCACCACCGGCGCCGCGGCCTGCACGACCGGCGTCACCACCGGTGCCGCGGCCTGCACGACCGGCGCCACCACTGCGGCGACCGGCGCCACCACGGGCGCAGCCACCTCGGCGACCGGCGCCACGACCCGCGCCACCGGAAGTGCCACCTGCGTCACCGGTGCCGCGACCTCCGCGACCACGGGGGCGGCCACCTGAGCCACCGGGGCAGCCACCTGGGCCACCACCGGCGCCACCGGCGCCGTCACCGTCGTCACCAGGTCAGCGACCGGTGCCGTCACCCCGGCCAGCGCAGAACCCAGCGAGGGGGCCTCATCGGCCTGCGCGGTCGCCTGACCGGCCAGCCACACCCCCACGCCCAGCCCAGCAACGGTCAGGGCCCGCCCGGCGACCCGGGACAGACGCACACCACGACGAGAAGACACAGTGCACACCTCCACCCAGGGTCGACGGACGACGACACCCAGTACAACGGAACCAAGGGGTTCCAGGCACGGGGGCAGACGTCCTCCGATGGGGTGGACCGATGGAACCGGCCGGTCACGTTCCGTAGGCCCCCCGGGTGGATCAGCTCCTCGGCTTGGCCATCTGCTTGTGCAGCGCGGCCTTCACGGTGTCCGGCACGACGGCGTTGACGGCCCCCATCACGCGCGTCGGGATCGACGCGGAGAAGACCTTCTTGCGGCCGGCCATGAGCGCCTCGTAGCCGTGCCGGGCGACGTCGGCCGGGTCGTCCTTGGGTCCCTGGCCCATGCCGGTGCCCAGCAGCCCACCGCGGCGGAAGAAGTCGGTGTCCACCGGTCCGGGCGTCAGTGCGGTCAGCGTGACCCCGGAGTCCGACAGCTCCGACTGCAGCGCCTCCGTCCAGGACTGCACGAACGACTTGGACGCGTTGTAGACCGCCTGGTACGAGCCGGGCATCGTCGCAGCGATCGGTGACAGCACCAGCACCCGGCCCTGCCCCGCTCGACCATCGCCGGCAACAGCAACCTGGCCAGGTGCACGGTCGACCGGACGTCGAGGTCGACCACCGAGAGCACGTCCGCGAGATCCTGCTCGACGAACGCGCCGCCGGCCCCGATCCCCGCGTCCAGCACGAGCGCGTCCAGGGGGCGGTCCCCGACCGCGGCCGCCAGCCGTTCGACCTCCGCACCGCGGCGGAGGTCGCCCACCACCTCGGTCACCTGAGCGCCGAGCGCCGTCAGCCGGTGCGCGGCGGTGGACAGCCCGGAGGCGTCATCGGCGGCGATGAGCAGGTCGTGGCCGTGCCGGGCGAACTGGTCAGCGAGTTCGAGGCCGATGCCGGAGGAGGCGCCGGTCACCAGGGCGAGGGGCTTCGTGGGAGTCGTCATCCCCGGCGCCTACCCGTCGTCCCCGGCGTCACGACCGCCGTCGGCAGGTTGGCCCGCCGGGGTCAGCCCTCGATGCGGAGGTCGACGAGCCACCCGGACTCGTCGCGGTAGGAGGTGTCCCGTCGTCCGGGGGGAGAGGAGTCGACGAGGCCGCCGGGTGCGGTGTCGACGTCCCGCAGTCCGACACTCTCGGGCACCGCGGCGAAGGACCGCCCGCCGTGCGCGGCCGACCGGCCCGCGGGGACGACGGCGACCTCCTCCCACTCCCGGCTCACCACCTGGATGCGCTCGATGCGCGCCGCCGTGGTGGCCAGGTCCTCGTCGGTCGTCCCGCCGTGCCAGGTGGCGGAGAGGTGACCACTCAGCCGGGAGATGCCCAGCGGGGGCGGTGGCCCGGACCCGACCCAGGTCGCGCAGAGGTCGCCACCGTCCAGGTGGCGGGCTGACCCGGACAGCGCCGTCACCGTCCACACCGTGTCGACGGCGTCCCCGGCGCCTCGTCCGGGTCGGTCGACAGCAGCAGGCTCCACCCGACCCGGTCGCCGATGCCCAGCGGCCCCCCGCAACAGGACAGCTCGACGTCGTGCACCTCGACCTGCACCCGGCGGACCGTCACCGCAGGTAGGAGGCGCCGTTCACGTCCAGCACCGCTCCGCTGCACCACAGCGCGTCCGGGCCGGTCAGGAACGCGATCGCGGCGGCGATCTCTGGGGGCTCGCCCACGCGACCGAACGGGCTCTGCGCGCGGATGCCCTCACCGACGGGGCCGGCCAGCAGCGTGGTGGCCATGTCGGTGGCCACGAACCCGGGGGCGACGGCACTGACCCCGATGCCGTGCCCACCCAGCGCGAGCGCGAGGGACTGGGTGAGGGAGTGCACTGCCGCCTTGGACGCCCCGTAGGCCATCGCCTGCGGCTCCCCGCGGAACGCCCCGCGCGAGCCGACCGTGACGAGCCGCCCTCCCTCGGGACCCTCGGGCCGGTCGAGCAGGTACCGGACCACCTGCCAGCTGACGTTCGCCGTCCCGAGGACGTTGACCGACAGCACCCGCTGCCACGACGCTTGCCACTGGTCGTAGTCGGAGTCCTCGACGACCAGGTGGTCGTGCGCCGCGGCGTTGTTCACCAGCACGTCGACCCCGCCCAGCCCCTCGACGGCCGCGGCCACGAGGTCGGCGACGGCGGCCGGGTCGGCCAGGTCGCCGGACACCAGCACGTGCCCGTCGCCGGGCAGCCCGGCGAGCACCTCGCGGGCGGCGTCGGCGTTGCTGCCGTAGTGCACGGCGACCCGGTCGCCTCGAGCGGCGAGGGCCTGCGCGACGGCGGCGCCGATGCCGCGGGAGGAACCGGTGACCAGCGAGCGGGTGCGGGGCGACGTCACGCCCTCAGACGCTAGCCACCACCCACCGACGACGACGGGCGGCCCTCCCGGTGGGGAGGACCGCCCGTCGCGGGTCGGGTGCGGCCGTCAGCTGCGGGCGCCGCCCACGGGGGCACCGTCGGCGACGTCGAGCGCGCCCTGGACGTCGTCGGCGTCAGCGGCCCCGAGGCCGCCGGTCTGGGACACCTCGAAGTCCGGGCCGAGCTTCTCCAGCGCGAGCCGGCCGTAGACCTGCTGCTGGGTGGCCACCCGCTGCGCGCGGCCCTTGCCCAGGAAGGACACGATCCAGCTGAAGGTGGTCACCACGCGGCTCTTGAAGCCCACGATGTAGACCAGGTGGACCAGCAGCCACATCGCCCAGGCCAGGAAGCCGGTGACGTTGAACTTCCCGAGGTCGGCGACCGCGTGGTACCGGCTGATGGTGGCCATCGAGCCCTTGTCGAAGTACTGGAACTTCTCCTTGCCCTTCTTGCCCGAGACCGTGGCGGCGATCCGGTCGGCGGCGAAGCGCCCACCCTGGATGGCGACCTGGGCGACGCCGGGCAGCTTGTCCAGGCTCATCATGTCCCCGACCACGAAGACCTCGGGGTGACCCGGGATGGTCAGGTCGGGCTGGACCTCGACCCGGCCGGCCCGGTCGATCGTGACGTCGGACTGCTGGGCCAGCAGCGCACCCAGCGGCGAGGCCTGCACGCCGGCGGCCCAGATCTTGGTGGCCGCCACGATCCGGCGGGTGGCGCCCGAGGTGGTGTCCTTGACGTCCAGGCCGTTGGCGTCCAGGCCGGTGACCATCGCGCCCAGCTGGACCTCGACGCCGATCTCGTTGAGCTGCCGGTGCGCGTTCTTCTGCAGCTTCTCCTTGAACGGCGGCAGCACGACAGGTGCGGCGTCGAGCAGGATGACCCGGGCGGTCTTCGGGTCGATGTTGCGGAAGTTCTTCTTCAGCGTGCGGCGGGCGAGCTCGGCGATCTGGCCGGCCATCTCCACCCCGGTCGGGCCGGCGCCGACGACGACGAAGGTCAGCAGCCGGTCGATCTCGGCCGGGTCGGTGGCGACCTCGGCCATCTCGAAGGCGCCCAGGATGCGGCCGCGCAGCTCGAGGGCGTCGTCGACGCTCTTCATGCCGGGGGCGTACTGGGAGAACTGGCTGTTGCCGAAGTAGGACTGCCCGGCACCGGCGGCCACGATGAGGTGGTCGTAGGGGTGCTCGGTCTCCCGGCCCAGGAGCCAGGAGGTGATCGTCCTGGCCGACAGGTCGATGTCGACGACCTCGCCGAGGACGACCTTGGCGTTGGCCTGGTTCTTCAGGATGTCCCGGGTGGGCGGGGCGATCTCGCCCTCGGACAGGATCCCGGTGGCCACCTGGTAGAGCAGCGGCTGGAAGAGGTGGTGGCCGGTCTTGGCCACGAGGGTGACGTCGACGTCGGCCTTGCGGAGCCGCTGGGCGGCGAAGAGCCCGCCGAATCCGGAACCGATGATGACGACCCGCGGTCGGTGGCCGGTGGTCTGGTTCGTGGGCACAGCAGCTCCGGATGTCGTCATGATGTCTCCATCGTCCCACGCCGCGCGTGGCGGCACGGGACGTGTGCGACCTGCGCGTCCACCGTGCGTGCGACGTTGCGCACAGCCTGCCCCGCCGCGGTGTGTCGCGCCACCGTCCGCTCTGGTTCCGCCGGTCGTCTAGATTCTCCCCCAGTGACTTCGGGCCACCTCGAGACAGCGGGGCGGGTTCGTGCGTGTGGAGGACTGCATGACCGGCGGGGAGCCCGTCGTCGACGGGTCGGTGGACTTCGGGGACATCCTGGACTCCGCCAGCGACAGCGCGGACTTCCTGCAGCAGCTGCTGCAGAGGGCCGTGGAGACCACGCCCGGGGCCGAGGCCTGCGGGTTGAGCCTGGAGAGAGCCGGCCGGGGCGAGACGATCGCCTACAGCGGTGAACTGGCACGTGTCGGTGACGAGCGGCAGTACGAGCTCGACGCCGGCCCGTGCCTGGAGTCCCTCCGCACGGGGGGCATGGTGAGCGTCGCGGACATGGCGACCGAGACCCGGTGGGCGCCCTACCCGGAGCGGGCGGTGCAGGCCGGCATCCGGTCGACGCTCTCGCTGCCGCTGCAGATCGGCAGCACCGCCCGCGGGGCGCTGAACCTGTACGCGACCCGGCCGCGGGCGTTCACCGAGGCCGACGCCTCGGCCGCCCAGGCCTGGGCAGCGCAGGCCACCGGCGCGTTGTCGGTGGCGCTGCGGATGAGCGACCACGACGCCGAGGTCGACCACCTGCAGAAGGCGCTGGTCAGCCGGCAGGTGATCGGGCAGGCCGTGGGCATGCTGATGGAGCGCGCCCGGTGCAGCTCGGACACCGCCCTGATGGCGCTCAAGCGGCAGAGCCAGGAGAGCAACGAGAAGCTGCGCGACCTGGCCCAGCGGCTGGTCGACGCCCACGAGCGTTCGCTGGCCTCCGCCGAGCGACGCCGGGGGACCTGGACCATCGGCCCCGGGTGCTGCGGTGCTGTGGTGGGTGCTGCGGCGCTACTTCGCGCGGCGGTCCAGCACGGCCTGGGTCAGCAGGCCCAGGCCGATGCCGAACATCCAGACGTCCTTGGAGACCGGCAGCCCGTCCTGGGTGGGGGCGACCGACGTGCCCGGCTTGGTCATCCCCGGGGTGCGCAGGTAGAGCCCGAGCAGGCCGCCGGAGAAGGCGGTCAGCGCGGCGCCGGCGACGGCGGTGGGCACGAACGGGGTGAGCAGCGCGGCGCCGATGGCGATCTCCGCCGTCGACAGGGCCTTGGCGAAGGTGGCCGGGGCGACCTTGGACAGGAACGGGTAGGTGCCCGTCGCGAAGCCGTGCAGGCCGGCCGCGGTGCCCTCGTCGGCGTTCCGCTTCCCGAGACCGGAGTTGAGGATGAACGCCCCGGTCGCGATGCGGGGGGCGATCTCGGCGGGGGTGATGGGCAGGCGCATGGGACCTCGTTCAGCAGTGGTGGATCGTCGGGTCCGAGTCTCCCGCACCCCGCAGCACACCGCCCCACGGACCGGAGCGGTCCGCGGGGCGGTGTGGGTGGTGCGGTGCGTGCGTCAGCGGCTCGCGCGACGCGAGCGCCCGGCGGGCTGCTGCCCGGCGCGGGCGGCGAGCTCGGCGCGGGTCCGGGCCGGACCCGAGGAGCGGCCCTGGCCGCCGCCGGAACCCGAGCCGCCGGAGCGCCCGCCGGAGCGGGCACCGGTCGCGCCGCCACCGGCCGGGCTGCGACGTCGGCCGCCGTTGCCGCCACCGCCGCCGCCCTGGGGCTGCTCGACGACGGGCGCCGGCTCCACGTAGGGCGCAGCCGGGCCGGTCAGCGCGACGATCTCGCGGGCGCCGGGCTTGACCGCGGTCACCTCGGGGGTGATCCCGGCCTGGCGGGCCAGCAGCCGGACCTCGCCGGCCTGGTCGGGCGTGGCGATGGTGACGACGGTGCCGCCGGCGCCGGCCCGGGCGGTGCGCCCGGAGCGGTGCAGGTAGGCCTTGTGCTCGGCCGGCGGGTCGACGTGCACGACGATGGCGACGTCGTCCACGTGGATGCCGCGGGCGGCGATGTCGGTCGCGCACAGCACCCGGGTCGAGCCGTTGGTGAAGGCCTCGAGGTTGCGCTCGCGGGCGTTCTGGCTCAGGTTGCCGTGCAGGTCGACGGCGGGCACACCGCCGGCGGTGAGCTGCTTGGCCAGCTTCTTGGCCTGGTGCTTGGTCCGGGTGAAGAGCACCACCCGGTCCAGCCCGGAGGCCAGCTCCTTGACGACCTGGTTCTTGTCCAGGGTGTCGACCCGGAACACGTGGTGGGTCATGGTGGAGACCGGGGCGACGGCGGGGTCGACCGAGTGCGTCTTCGGGTGGTCCAGGTACCGCTTGACCAGGACGTCGACGCCGTTGTCCAGGGTGGCCGAGAACAGCAGTCGCTGACCGACCTTCGGGGTGCGGTCCATCAGGCGCTTGACGCCGGGCAGGAAGCCCAGGTCGGCCATGTGGTCGGCCTCGTCGAGGATGGTGACCTCGATGGCGGACAGGTCGCAGTGCCCCTGCTTGATGAGGTCCTCGAGCCGGCCGGGGCAGGCGATGAGCACGTCGATGCCGCCCATGAGGGCCTGCACCTGGGGGTTCTGGCCGACGCCGCCGAAGACGGTGGTGGTCTTCATGCCCAGGGCACGGGCCAGCGGGTCGACGACGGCCGAGACCTGGTTGGCCAGCTCGCGGGTCGGCACCAGGATCAGGGCGCGCGGCTTGCGCGGCTGGCGCTTCGCGGTGGAGCCGGCGAGCCGGGCCACCAGCGGGATGGAGAAGGCCAGCGTCTTGCCCGAGCCGGTGCGCCCGCGCCCCAGCACGTCCTTGCCGGCCAGCGTGTCGGGCAGCGTGGCGACCTGGATCGGGAACGGCGAGGCGATCCCGCTGGCGGTCAGCACCTCGACCAGCGGGGCGGGGACGCCGAGGGCGGCGAACGTGGTGTCGGTGGGCAGCACGGTGGCGTCGGCGCCGGCGGGCACCGTCTCCACCCGCGGCTGGACGACCGGCTGCTGGGCGCGCGGGTTGGCCACCGGCGCCTCGGCCGGCGGCGTGGTCGCGGCCTGCGTGCCGGCGCCCTGCTCGGCGGGGGCCGAGCCAGAGGCGTTCCCGCGACCCCGGCCGCCGCGACGGCGACGGCCGGTGCCCGGCTCGCCCTGCACCTCGGGCCGGTGCGGCTCGTGGGTGGTCACCAGCGGCTGCGGCCGGGGGGCCGAGGGGGCGCGGAAGGCGGGGGTGGTGCGGCCGTCGGCGGTGCCGGCGGGGCGGGTGGCGCGGCGGCGGGGGCGCTCGCCTGCGGGCTGTTCTGCGTTCACGTCGGGGGTCCTCACCGTGTGGTGGCCACCGTCCGTCGCCAGGGCGGGGCCCGCGGTGGTCACACCTGGGGCCGCACCGTCCGGTCGGACGTCGGGTCGCCGGCGCGCCTCGGTGGCGCAGCCTGTCGCGCCGACGTCGAGTCCACCTGCTCTCGGATGAGCGGGGGGCAACGCCGGTGATCACCACTCTGCCACGCCCGGGACGCCGGACGGCCCGGTGCGGGGCGAGTCGGTGGTCACACCCGAACCGCCCGAGTCGTCCGCACCGCCGTCGCGGCGTAGAACGGCGGGGTGAGTGCAGCGTGAGCGCGTCCCCCCAGCAGCAGGACCGCCAGGACCCGCCCTACGAACCGGACCCCCGGCGGTGGAAGGCGCTCTCGGTCACCCTGGTCGTCGGGTTCATGACCCTGCTCGACGTCAGCATCGTCTCCGTCGCGCTGCCCTCCATGCAGGACGCCCTGGGGACGACGGCGTCGGGCGTGCAGTGGGTGGTGTCGGGTTACGCGCTGACCTTCGGGTTGGTGCTCGTGCCGGCCGGGCGGCTGGGCGACGCGTTCGGACGACGCCGGATCTTCCTGGTCGCCCTGGTGGTCTTCGTGCTCTCCAGTGCCGCCGCCGGTGCCGCGCCCAGCGTGCTGCTGCTGGTGGTGGCGCGGCTGGTGCAGGGCGTGGCCGCCGGCTTCCTGGCCCCGCAGAACTCGGCGTTCATCCAGCAGCTGTTCCGCGGGCCCGAGCGCGGCAAGGCGTTCGGGCTCTTCGGTGCCACCGTCGGTGTCTCCACGGCGATCGGCCCGGTCGTCGGCGGGCTGCTGATCGGGCTGTTCGGGGAGGACCTGGGCTGGCGGGCGATCTTCTTCGTCAACGTGCCCATCGGCGTCGTCGCGTTCGTGCTGGCCACCCGGCTGCTGCCCAAGGCGGAGCCCGCCGGGACCAGCACCGACATCGACGTCGTCGGGGTGCTGCTGCTCGGTGTCGGCGCGACGTTCGTGCTGCTGCCGCTGGTGCAGGCCGAGTCCGGCGGCATCGCCCGGCTCTGGTGGCTCTTCCTGCTGGGTGCGGTCGCGCTGGCCGCGTTCGCCGTCTGGGAGCGGCGGGTGGTCGCCCGTGGCCGGGAGCCGGTCTTCGACGTCCGGCTGCTGACCGAGACCCGCGGCTACGCCTCCGGGGTCGCCGTCGGCACCGTGTACTTCATCGGGTTCAGCGGGATCTGGCTGGTGTTCGCGCTGTTCTTCCAGACCGGTCTGGGCTGGACGCCCCTGCAGTCCGGGCTGGCGGTGGTGCCCTTCGCGATCGGCGCGGCCGGGTCCGCGGCACTGGCCGGGCGGCTGGTCAGCCGGTTCGGTCGGCTGCTGACCGTCATCGGGCTCAGCGTCGTCTCCACCGGACTGGCCGCCACCGCGGTCGTCGTCTGGCTGGTGCCCACCGAGATCCTGGGCTGGGTCGTGGTGCCCACCCTCTTCCTGGCCGGGCTGGGCGGCGGCTTCGTGATCAGCCCGAACATCACGCTCACCCTGCGCGACGTGCCGGTGCGGATGGCCGGGGCGGCCGGCGGTGGGCTGCAGACCATGCAGCGCTTCGGCGCCGCGCTGGGCTCGGCGGTGCTGCCCGGGCTGTTCTACGTGGTGCTGTCCGGCTCGGGGGAGTACCCGGTCGCGGCCGGCGTCGCCCTGGGGACGGCGGTGCTCGGGGCGCTGGCCGCCCTGGTCATCGCGGTGCTGGACTGGCGCCGGGACCGGCCCTCCCTGCAGCAGCAGGAGCAGCAGGAGCAGGCCGACCGGCGCGAGGACGAGCACGCGCACGGCCACCACGTGCACTGACCACGTCCAGCGACCACGTCCACGGACGACGTGCACCGACCCTCACCTGCCCGTGGCGACGCTCCCGCGGAACGTGCGCCGGTAGGCCAGCGGGGCGACGCCGATCGCGGCGTGCAGGTGCTGGCGCAGCGAGGTGGCGGTGCCGAAGCCGGCCTGCTCGGCGACCCGGTCCACGCTGGCGTCGGTGGTCTCCAGCAGGTGCCGGGCCAGGTCGACCCGCTGCTGGGTCAGCCACCGCGACGGGCTCAGCCCGGTCTCCTCGCGGAAGCGGCGGGTGAAGGTCCGCACGCTCATCGCCGCGTGCCCGGCGAGCTGGTCCAGGGTGAGGGGCTGGTCCAGCCGCCGGGTGGCCCATGCCCGGGTGGTCGCGGTCCCAGGGCCGGTGGGCTCGGGGACCGGCCGGTCGACGAACTGGGACTGCCCGCCGTCCCGCCAGGGGGAGACCACCCGCCGCCTCGCCACCCGGGTGGCCACGGCGCTGCCGTGGTCCCGGCGGACGACGTGCAGCAGCAGGTCGATGCCGGCGGCGTTGCCGGCGCTGGTGAGGACGTCGCCGTCGTCGACGTAGAGCACGTCGGGGTCCAGCCGGACCCGCGGGTACAGCGCGGCGAAGCGCTCGGCGTGCATCCAGTGCGTGGTCGCCGGGCGCCCGTCGAGGCGGCCCGCGGCGGCCAGCACGAAGGCCCCGGTGCAGATCGACACGAGCCGGGCGGGCCCGTGCAGTGCGGCGGTGAGCTCCTCCGGCAGCCCCTCGCCGCGCATCGCCGGCCCGCCGGCCACCCCGGGGACGACGACGGTGTCCGCGCCGCCCAGCAGCGAGAGGTCGCCGTCGGGGAGCACCCGGTACCCCGCGCTCGTGGTGACCGGGCCGCCGTCGACCGTGGCGGTGACGACGTCGTAGAGCGCGGCCTCGTGCTCGTCGCGGGCGCCGGCCAGGAAGGCGTGCGGGAGGCCCAGCTCGAAGGCCACGGTGTTCTCCAGGGCCAGCACGACGACCCGGTGGACGGACATGGCCGGATCCTTGCACGTGTTGGCTGTCCGGCCACTGGTCGTGCGGCGTCCCCGGCCGTCATGCTCTCCGCCGTGACCACGCAGGAGACCGCCCCGCAGCAGCGTGCCCGCCGGGTCCACCCCGCCTGGTGGGTGGCCGCGGTGACCTTCCTGGCCCTGGTGGGCGCCGCCGCGTTCCGGGCCGTGCCCGGCGTGCTGATCGAGCCGCTGCAGGCCGAGTTCGGCTGGTCGACCTCGACCATCTCGGCCGCCGTCGGGCTGAACATGGCCCTCTACGGGCTCACCGCGCCCTTCGCCGCCGCGCTGATGGAGCGCTTCGGCATCCGCCGGGTCGTCGTGGCCGCGCTGCTGGTGGTGGCCATCGGGTCGGGGCTGACGGTCTTCATGACCTCTGCGTGGCAGCTGGTCGTGTGCTGGGGACTGCTGGTGGGGCTGGGCACCGGGTCGATGGCGATGTCGCTGGTGGCCACGGTGACCGGACGCTGGTTCGTGCAGCGGCGCGGCCTGGTCTCCGGCGTCCTGACCGCGGGCGGGGCCGCCGGGCAACTGGTCTTCCTGCCGATCGTGGCGCAGGTCAGCCAGGCGTACGGCTGGCGCCCGGCAGCGCTCGGGACGACGGCCGCCGCCCTCGTCGTCACCCCGTTCGTGGCCTGGCTGCTGCGCGACCGGCCCAGCGACGTCGGCGCCGTGCCCTACGGCGGGACCGCCGCCGACGAGCCGCCCCGGGTCACCGGCAACGCCGCGAGGACGGCGCTGGCCGGGCTGGCGCTGGCCGCACGGACCCGGGTGTTCTGGTTGCTGGCCGCGGGCTTCGCCATCTGCGGGGCCACCACCAACGGCCTGGTCCAGCCGCACTTCATCCCCGCCGCGCACGACCACGGCATGCCGGTGACCACGGCGGCGTCCCTGCTGGCGCTGGTCGGGCTCTTCGACATCGCTGGCACCATCGCCTCGGGCTGGCTCACCGACCGGGTGGACCCCCGGTTGCTGCTGGTCGCCTACTACGGCCTGCGCGGGCTGTCGTTGTCCCTGCTGCCGCCGCTGTTCGGGTCGGACCTGCAGGCCTCGATGATCGCGTTCATCGTCTTCTACGGCCTGGACTGGGTGGCCACCGTGCCGCCGACCCTGGCGCTGTGCCGGCAGCACTTCGGGGCCCGGGCCCCCGTCGTCTTCGGGTGGGTGTTCGCCTCCCACCAGGTCGGCGCGGCGATCGCCGCCTACTCCGCGGGCGTGGTCCGCGACGTCACCGGCACCTACGACGCCGCCTGGTACGGCGCCGCGCTGCTCTGCGTCGTCGCCGCGGGCCTGTCCTTCGCCATCGCGAAGAGCCGGACCCCCGCGCCTGCCCCGGCGCCCGACCCCGAGCTGGCCGCCGCGGAGGACGCCGTCACCCGCGGGTGAGGCCTCAGCCCATCGTCCGCCGACCGTCGATCGACTCGCGCAGCACGTCGGCGTGCCCGGCGTGCTGCGCGGTCTCCCCGACCAGGTGCAGGAGCACCCGCCGCACCGAGCGGCCGGCCCCGGGCGGGAACCACGGCGCCTCGGGCAGGGGGTGCTCGGCGTCCAGGTCCAGCGTCGCGGCGAGGGAGTCGGTGTGCTCGGCCACCTCGGCGTACCGGGCCAGCACGTCGGCCAGGGCCTCGCCGTCGGCGAGGTCCCACTGGTCCTCGCGGTCGTCGGTGGTGTCGGCCATCCCCGCCGCGCCGTCGGTCGTGAAGCGGGCCCAGCCCGCCTCGGTCCAGGACGTGTGCTTGACGATCCCGGCCAGGCAGAGCGCGCTGGCCGTCGGCCGCAGGCTCGCCTGCTCGTCGGTCAGGCCCTCGACGGTGCGCACCAGGAACCAGCGGTGGGTCTGCAGCGACTCGATCAGGTCGGCGCGTTCACGGGTGGTCATCGACGGTCCCTCCCCAGCTCGGTGCCGCGACCGTAGGACACCAGCGGTGTGCTCACCAGGGGATCGGGCCGTCGTCGTCGGAGTACGTGCCGGTCGGTCCGCCGTCGGGGAGGGTGGCCAACCGGATGGGCGTGCGCGCACCCTCCTCGGGGGTCCGGGTGCCGCGGAAGCCGTTGAGGTCGGTGGCCACGAAGCCGGGGCAGCCCGCGTTGACCAGGACGCCGGCGCCGGCCAGCTCCTTGGCGTACTGCACGGTGATCGCGTTCAGGTAGGTCTTGGACGGGGAGTAGGCCGCCGACAGCGGGCCGGTCGTGCCGTCGTCGGCGCTCTGCCGGGTCAGCGACCCGACCCCGCTGGACACGTTCACGATCCGTGGGGACGGCGAGCGGCGCAGCATCGGCAGCACCGCGTTGGTCAGCCGGACGACACCCCAGACGTTGACCTCCACGGCGGCCCGGACGGCGTCCATGTCGACCTCGCTGGGGGTCTGCACCCCGCCGCCGGTGACGCCGGCGTTGTTCACCAGCACGTCCAGCCCGCCCCGCTCGGTCAGCAGCGCGGCCGCGGCCGCGACGCTCGCGTCGTCGGTGACGTCCAGCGGGACGCCGAACGCATCCACCCCGGCCTCCCGCAGCCGTGCCACCGCGGCCTCGCGGCGCTCGTCGTCCCGGGCACCGATGCCGACGGCCCAGCCCAGCCGGCCCAGCCCCGCGGCGATCTCGTAGCCGATGCCCTTGTTCGCGCCGGTGACCAGCGCGGTCGTCTGTGTGCTCACGGGCTCCAGCGTCGTCCCGTCCCGGCCGGGGGGCCAGGACCGGTCCGGTGCCCACCGATGCCCTGTGGGTATCGGTACCGTCGAGGACGTGGAGACCCGGGAGCTGCGGTACTTCGTCGCGGTCGCGGAGGAGCTGCACTTCGGCCGTGCCGCCCAGCGGCTCGGGATGGCGCAGCCGCCGCTGTCCCGGGCGATCGCCCAGCTGGAGCGCAGGCTGGGCGGCGCGCTGCTGGAGCGCACCAGCCGGGTGGTCGCGCTGACCCCGGCGGGCGCGGTGTTGCTGAGGGAGGGCCGAGCCGCCCTGGCCGCCGTCGAGGCCGCCGAGCGTCGCACCCGGCGGGCCGCCCCCGGCCGGGCCGAGGTCGTGCTCGCGGTCAAGGCCGGGGCGTCGGCCGAGCTGCTGGCCGAGCTGCTGGACGCGCACGCCGCCGAACCCGACGCCGTTCCGGTCGAGGTGCTGCTGGTCGGCGTCGGCGAGCAGGGCGCGGTGCTGCGTGACGGTCGGGCCGACGTCGCCCTGCTGCACCGCCCCTACGACGACCTGACCGGCCTCGACGTGGAGGAGCTGGGCACCGAGGGGCAGGTCGCCGTCCTGCCGGCCGGGCACGCGCTGGCCGGGCGCACCGACGTGGTCCTGGCCGACCTCGCGGACCTGCCCGGGCTGCCCGCCCCGCGCTGGTCCGGGCCGGCCGGGCGCCCCGACGGGTCCGGCCCCGAGGTCCGCGACCACGCCCAGCTGCTGCAACTGGTCGCGCTGGGCCGCACCTTCGCGGTGTTCCCGGAGTCGGTGCGCTCGCAGCTGGGGGAGGGCCTGACCACCGTGCCCGTGCTCGACGCCGAGCCGGTGACGACGGTGGTCGCCTGGCCCCCGCACAGCCGGTCGCTCGCCGTCGCCGGGCTGGTGCGCACCGCCCTGCGGCTCTGACCCGTCGGCCGCCCCCTCGGCGGCATAGGAAGCTCCACACCCCCCGCGGGGGCGATGAGGGGGTGTAGAGCTTCCTATGCCCCGGGCAAGGGGCGCAGTGTGCGGCGACCCTCAGCGGGTCGTGGCCGCGCTCCGGGCGCCCAGGGACGCCGCCACCAGGTCCGCGCCGCGCTCGGCGACCATGATCGTCGGGGCGTTGGTGTTGCCGCGGACCAGCGTCGGCATCACCGAGGCGTCGACGACGCGGAGCCCGGCGACGCCGCGCACCCGCAGCTCGGGGTCCACGACGGCGTCCTCGTCGGTGCCCATCCGGGCCGAGCCGACCGGGTGGTACAGCGACTCGAGGGTCTCCCGCACCCTCTGCCGCAGCGCGGCGCGGGTGGAGACGGTGCCGCCCGGTGACCACTCGTCGGCCAGCACCCGCGCCAGGGGTCCGACGGCGGCGATCTCCCGGGCCTTCTCCACCCCGGTGACGAGCGCCTCGAGGTCGCTGTCCTCGGTGAGGTAACCCGCGTCGATGGCCGGTGCCCAGGTCGGGTCGGCCGAGCGCAGGGTCACCGACCCGCGGGAGGCCACCCGGACCAGCACCGCGCAGGCGGTGAAGGCGTCCACGTCGGGGTCGACGAGGGCCTGCTGCCAGTACTTCACGGGCAGGAAGTGGTACTGCAGGTCGGGCTCGGCGAGGCCGTCCTGGGAGCGGGTGAACAGCCCGGCCTCGGCCAGGTTGGAGGTCAGCGGGCCGCGGCGGGCGGCGAACCACTGCGCGTACCCGGCGGGGGACTCGCCGCGGAACAGCGACTTCCCGCTCCGGACGTGCCAGATGGTCGGCACCAGCGGGTGGTCCTGCAGGCCCTGGCCGACCCCGGGCAGGTCGTGCCGCACCTCGACGCCGACGGCGCGCAGGTGCTCGGCGGGCCCGATGCCCGAGAGCATCAGCAGCTGCGGGGAGTTGATCGCGCCGCCGGAGAGCACCACCTCTTCGGCGTGCACCTGGTGCACGGACCCGCCGGAGCGGTACTCGACGCCGGTGGCTCGCAGGTCACCGTCGGCACCCTCCAGCACCACCCGGGTGGCCTGGGCGCCGGTGCGGACGGTGAGGTTCGGCCGGCCCAGCGCGGGGCGCAGGTAGGCGTCGGCTGTCGACCAGCGCCGGCCGCGCTTCTGGGTGAGCTGGTAGAGCCCGGCGCCCTCCTGTGCGGCGCCGTTGAAGTCGGTGTTGCGCGGGTACCCGGCGGCCACCGCGGACTCCACGACGGCGCGGCTCCACGGGTGCGGGCTGCGCGGGTCCTCCACGCGCAGCGGTCCGCCGACGCCGTGGAAGGCGTCGGCGCCGCGGGCGTTGTCCTCCATCCGGCGGAAGACCGGCAGCACCTCGTCGTAGGACCAGCGGGGGTCCCCGGTCAGCTGCGCCCACTCGTCGTAGTCCGCCGCGGCACCGCGGACGTAGATCATCGCGTTGATCGAGCTGGACCCGCCCAGCAGCTTGCCGCGCGGCCAGAACACCGACCGGCCGGCCGCAGCGGGCTGCGGCTCGGTGCTGTAGTTCCAGTCCCGCCGGGTGCGGAAGGTCTTGTAGAGCGCGGCCGGCACCTGCACCTCGAGGACGTCGTCGGACCCGCCGGCCTCCAGCAGCAGCACCTGCAGCGACGGGTCCTCGCTCAGCCGCCCGGCCAGCGCGCAGCCGGCCGAGCCGGCACCCACGACGACGACGTCGAACCGGTCCTCGCTCACCGGTGGCGTCCGTGCACCAGGCCCATGACCCGGGCCAGGGCGTCGGCGGCCGACGCGGGCCGGCCGAAGCTCATCAGCGCCACCGGCAACGGGAAGCGCTGTCGGGTGATCGCCTTGGCCCGGGTGAACTCGCGCAGCCCGTCCTCCCCGTGGATCCGGCCGAAGCCGCTCTCGCCGACGCCGCCGAAGGGCAGCGCGGGCACCGAGGCGAACGTGATCACCGAGTTGACCGACGTCATGCCGCTGCGCATCCGCCGGGCCAGGTCCATCCCGCGCTCCGCGGAGCCGCTGAACACCGAGCCGCCCAGGCCCAGCGAGGTGCCGTTGGCCAGCCGCAGCGCCTCCTCGGCGTCGGCGACCCGGGTGATCGTGATCGTCGGGCCGAAGGTCTCCTCCTGCACCGCGGACGAGGACTCCGGCACGTCCAGCAGCACGGTGGGGGAGACGTAGCCGCCGTCGACGGTGCCGCCGACGACCGCCCGCCCACCGGTGGCCGCGGCCTCGTCCAGGTGGCGCTGTACGACGTCGGTCTGCGCGGGCATCGTCATCGGGCCGTAGGAGGCGCCGTCGTCGGCGCCGGGGCGCAGGCCCTGCACCTGGGTCGTCACGGCGGCGACGAAGGAGTCGTAGACCGCCGACGTCGCGTAGACCCGCTCGATGCCGATGCAGGTCTGCCCGGCGTTGCTCATCGCGCCCCACACGGCCGCGTCGGCCGCAGCGGTCACGTCGGCGTCGTCGTCGACGATCATGGCGTCCTTGCCGCCGCACTCCATGAGCACCGGGGTGAGCGTCTCGGCGCAGGTGGCCATCACCTTCCGGCCGGTCGCCGCGGACCCGGTGAAGGCGATCTTGCCGACCCGGGCGCGGCACAGCGCGGTGCCGGTGGCGCCGAGCCCGGTGACCACCTGGAAGGCGTCCGCGGCATCCGGGACGGCGGCCGACCAGGCCTGCGCGAGCCACGCGCCGATGGCGGGGGTGAACTCGCTGGGCTTGAAGACCACGGCGTTGCCGGCGGCCAGCGCGTAGGCGATCGAGCCCATCGGGGTGAAGACCGGGTAGTTCCACGGCCCGATGACCCCGACGACGCCCAGCGGCTGGTACTCCAACGTCGCCTGGTGGTTGGCCGCGAGCAGGCCGGGGGCGACCGACCGGGGACCCAGGGTCTTCCTCGCGTGCGCCGCGGCCCAGGCCAGGTGGTCGACGGCGAGGGTGATCTCCAGGATCGCGTCGGCGTGCGGCTTGCCGTTCTCCCGGTGCACCAGGTCGGCGAGCTCGTGCATCCGGCGCGCGAGGTAGCCGCGGTAGGCGGCCAGCCGCTGCTTGCGCCCGGCGAAGCCGAGGGCGGCCCACCGCTCGGCAGCCACCCGGGCCCGCGCGACGACGGCGTCGACGTCCTCGGCGGTGTGCACCGGGAACTGCCCGATGCGGGCGCCGGTGGCGGGGGAGGTGGACTCGAAGGTGTCGGTGGCGGCGCTGCCGACCGGCGACTCGACCAGGGTCATGCCGCGGGAGACTACGCCGGTTGTTACCGGCGGGTAACCCGATCTGTCGTCGCAGGCTGCGGTGTCGCAGCTGGGTCAGGCGCCCTTGCGGGCCGCCCGCGCCGCCTTGCGCTCCATCGCCGCCCGGTACCGGGCCCGCTCCTTCTCCCGCTTGCCCGAGTTGGCCTGCCGGGCCTCGGCCCGGCGGCGGGCGCGCACCAGTTCCCGCTCCTCGTAGGAGGAGGCGTCCCCCCAGGTGCTGGCGACGTGGCCGATGGTCACCAGGATGCCGCCGAAGACCAGCACCGCGGCGCCCAGGATCGGGTCCAGCAGGAAGGCCCCGACGGTGAGGACGACCCAGGTGACGGCGCCGGTCAGCACGCGCTTGCTCATGCCCTCGAGTATCCGCGCTCCCCGGCGGGCACGTCGGCGGGGACTGCGTGACGATCAGGACATGACCAGCCCGACCGACGGCCCCCCGTTCCGCGCCGACCACGTCGGCAGCCTGCTGCGCCCGGCCTCGCTGCTCACCGCGCGGGCCCGGTTCGCCGACGGTGAGCTGGACGCCGACGGCCTGCGCGCCGCCGAGGACGAGGCCGTCGACGAGGTGGTGCGCATGCAGGCCGACGTCGGCCTGCAGACCGCCACGGACGGGGAGTTCCGCCGCGCGTCGTGGCACATGGACTTCATCTACCGGATCAGTGGGATCACGAAGGTCACCGAGAACATCACGGTGCACTTCCAGAACGCCGACGGGTCCCTGGACTACACGCCGGCCGGGCTGCGGGTCGAGGGTCCGCTGTCGATCGACGAGCCGGTCTTCGCCGACGACTTCGCCCACCTGCAGGGCGCGGTGCAGCCCGCCCAGACGGCGAAGCTGACGATCCCCTCGCCCTCGATGGTCCACTACCGGGGCGGTGCCGCGGCGATCGACCCGGCCGTCTACCCCGACGAGGACGCCTTCTGGGACGCGCTGTCGGGTGCCTACCGCCAGCAGGTCGCCGGCATCGCCGCGCAGGGCTGCCGGTACCTGCAGCTCGACGACACCTCGCTGGCCTACCTCAACGACCCGGCGCAGCGGGCCGAGCTGGCCGGTCAGGGCCGGGACGCCGAGCACCAGCACGAGCGCTACATCGCCCAGATCAACGCCGCGCTGCGGGACCGGCCCGAGGGGCTGACGGTCACCACCCACATGTGCCGGGGCAACTTCCGGTCCAGCTGGGTCGCCGAGGGCGGCTACGACTTCGTCGCCGAGGCGCTGTTCGGCGGGCTGGAGGTCGACGGCTTCTTCCTGGAGTTCGACGACGCCCGCTCCGGCGGGTTCGAGCCGCTGCGCTTCGTCCCCCCGGGCAAGCGGGTGGTGCTGGGCCTGGTGACCACCAAGCGCCCGGAGCTGGAGCGCAAGGACGACCTCAAGCGGCGCATCGACGAGGCCGCCCGGTACGTCCCGATCGAGCAGCTGGCGCTGTCCCCGCAGTGCGGGTTCTCCTCCACGGTGGAGGGCAACGCGCTGACCCACGACGACCAGCGGGCCAAGCTGGAGCTGGTGGTGGAGACCGCGGCGGAGGTCTGGGGCTGATCTGCCGTCGCCGGGGGTGACGGTGCGCGCACTGCTGGACACCGGGTCGTGAGGGGCCCTACGGTCCTGTCCAACGGTTGAGTCGCCAGCCGTCGTCGGGTAGTCCCCGCGGACCGGGTCGGACGACCCGGGGCTCCGCGTGAGTGGAAGCAGTGACCTCATGACGGCTGTACCTGGCCCCCGGACCGTCCCCGGACCCGTCGTCGGTGCGACGACCGCCATGCGTGTCGACGTCGAGGGTGCCGGCGAGGACCTGGTGGTCGTCGTCTCCGGCGAGGTCGACTCGATGACCGCGCCGGGGCTGCGCGAGAGCCTGGCCGAGGTGCTCGCCCGGCCGGGTGCCGTCCGGGTCGTGGTCGACCTGGCGGCGGTGACGTTCCTGGACTCCGCGGGCCTGTGCGCGCTGGCCGCCGCGCACCGCGACGTCCGGTCGACCGGACGGACCCTGCTGCTGCGCGCGGGGGACAATCGGGCGGTGCTGCGCCCGCTGCAGATCACCGGTCTGTGGGACGTGCTGGGCCACACCGCGGACTGACCGACAGGATGCGGGGGTGACCACCCCGCTGCCCCCGCACCTGCACGCCCTCGCCGACCGGCTCGGCCCGCTGCTGGTCCCCTCGGCACGCGAGGTCGGCCTGGACGCCGCGCGCGCCCGGTTCGCCGAGGTGCTCGCCCTCGGCACGGCCGGCGCCCCCGCGGTGACGACGACGGCGCTGGACCTCGGGGACGGGCCGGCCGCCACGCTGACCCGACCGGCGCAGCGGGACGGCGCGACGGTCGTGTTCTGCCACGGCGGCGGCTGGACGGTGGGCACGGTCGCCGAGTACGCCGGGCTGGTCGCCCGGCTCGCGGTGGGGCTGTCCGCCGACGTGGTGGCCGTGGAGTTCCGGCGGGCCCCGGAGCACCCGTTCCCGGCCGCCGTCGACGACGTCGTGGCTGCTGTCCGGTGGGCCTTGGCGCACGCCGGTGAGCTGGGCGGGGACGCCGGACGGGTCGTGGTGGCCGGTGACAGCGGCGGGGGCAACCTGGCCGCCGTCGCCTGCCAGCTGCTCCGGGACGCCGGGGGACCGCAGCCGGCCGCGCAGCTGCTGCTCTACCCCTCGGTGGGGGCCGGCGCCGACTGGCCCTCGGTCGCCGAGTGGGGCTCCTCGCCGTTCCTGGCACTGGCCGACATGGGCTTCTACAGCCGTTCCTACGTGCCGCGCGGCACCGCGCTCACCGACCCGCGGATCAGCCCGCTGGAGGGCGACCTGGCCGGGCTGCCCCCGGCGCTGGTGGTGACCGCCGCCGTCGACGCGCTGCGCGACTCCGGGCGCGCCTACGCCGAGGGGCTCGCGGCCGCGGGGGGCGCGGTCACCGCACTGGAGCTGCCCGGCGTCCCGCACGGGTTCGCGCACCTGACGGCGCTGGACCCGGCCTGCGCCGCCGCCCTGGAGACGGCGCTGGCGGCCGCACGCGAGCTGCCCGGGGTCCGCTGAGCGACTGCACGTGCTCCACCCGAGACGGCCCCGTGCCGTCACTCCGTCGTGGATAACGGGCGCATAACGAAACACCCCTCCGGATGCCGAACGGCGCGTCGGGTCTTCCGCTCTGTCACAGGTGGCACTTAGTGTCCTGCCTCACGCCGGCCCCGTGAGTCACCTCACAGCGTCGGTGCGTGCACCTCCATCGACGAAGGGCGGCACGTGCTCGCAGTCAGCAACCTCGAGGTCGTCTACGACGACGTCGTGCTGGTGCTCCGGGGGGTGAGCCTCGAGGTCCCGGAGGGACAGGTCGTGGGCCTCCTGGGCGCCAACGGCGCCGGTAAGACGACCCTGCTCCGGGCCCTGTCCGGCCTCCTGGACATCCACCACGGCTCCGTCACCCGCGGGCAGGTGACCCTGGACGGCGAGCGGATCGACCACCTCGACCCCCAGCAGGTCGTCGCCCGCGGGGTCAGCCAGGTGCTCGAGGGCCGCCGGGTCTTCGGGGAGTTCTCCGTCGAGGAGAACCTCCGGGTCGGCGCCCACACCAAGCCCAAGGACCGCGCGGCCAACCTGGAGCGCGTCTACACGCTCTTCCCCCGACTGCTCGAGCGCCGCACCCAGGCTGCCGGCTACCTCTCCGGCGGTGAGCAGCAGATGCTCGCCATGGGCCGCGCGCTGATGAGCAACCCGCGCTACCTGCTGCTGGACGAGCCCAGCCTGGGCCTCGCGCCGCAGCTGGTGGCCAACATCCGCGACTTGATCACCACGATCAACGAGCAGGGCACCACGGTGCTGCTGGTCGAGCAGAACGCCTCGATGGCGCTGTCGATCTCCGAGCACGGCTACGTGCTGGAGAACGGCCGCGTGGTGATGGACAAGCCGGCCGCCGAGCTGCTCGACGACGACGACATCAAGGAGTTCTACCTCGGCCTGGGTGCCGAGGGCGCAGAACGCAGCTTCCGCGACGTGAAGCACTACCGGCGCCGGAAGCGGTGGCTCTCATGACGCACGCGACCACCGAGAACGTGCTGGAGGTCTCCGACGTCACCCTGCGGTTCAAGGGCGTCACGGCGATCAACGGGGTCTCCTTCACCGTCGGCCAGCAGGAGCTCTTCGCCGTCATCGGTCCCAACGGCGCCGGCAAGACCTCGATCTTCAACGTGCTCTCGGGCGTCTACCGCCCGCAGGAGGGCAGCGTGCGCTTCCGCGGCGAGGACGTGCTGGGGCAGCGCCCGCACGTGCTGGCCGGCAAGGGCCTGGCGCGCACGTTCCAGAACATCGAGCTCTTCGAGAACCTGACCGTCGTCGACAACCTCATGCTCGGCCGGGCCCACCAGGTCTCCTACGGCGTCTTCAGCGCCGCGGCCTGGTTCGGCAAGGCCCGCCGCAGCGAGCTGCGCGACCGGGCCGCCGTCGAGGACATCGTCGACTTCCTGGAGCTCGCGCCCTACCGGCGGATGCCCGTGGGCCTGCTGCCCTACGGCGTGCAGAAGCGGGTGGAGCTGGGCCGCGCGCTGGCCATGGAGCCCACCCTGCTGCTGCTCGACGAGCCGGTGGCCGGGATGAACCTGGAGGAGACCGAGGACATGGCCCGGTTCATCCTCGACATCCGCGACGAGCTGGCCATCTCGATGGTCATGGTCGAGCACGACATGGGCCTGGTCATGGACCTGGCCGACCGGATCATGGTCGTCGACTTCGGCGTCCCGATCACCACCGGCGTCCCCGCCGAGGTCCAGCGCAACCCCGACGTGGTCAAGGCCTACCTGGGCGAGGACCACGACACCGGCGGCCGGCGCAAGAAGAACGCCGCCGAGCCCGTCCCGACCGGAGGCGACCAGTGACGGCCACCCTCGACACCACGACGCAGGGCACCACCTCCATCGTCACCCGGGTCCGCGACCGGGCCCGGCAGACGCCGACCGGCGTGGCCATGCGCAGCAAGCAGCTGGGCCTGTGGCGGGAGACCTCCTGGGCGCAGTACTGGGACGACGTGCAGGACGTCGCCCACGCGCTGATGGCCCTGGGCGTCGACCGCGGGGACCGGGTGGCCATCCAGTCGGAGAACCGCCGGGAGTGGCTGGCCGCCGACCTCGGCACCGTCGCCGCCGGTGCGGTGACCGTCGGGCTCTACCCGACCAACCCCGCGGCCGAGGTCGTGCACGTGCTCGCCGACTCCGGCGCGGTCGTGCTGGTCGCCGAGGACCAGGAGCAGCTGGACAAGGCCCTGGAGGTCGCCGACCGCACCCCGGCTCTGCGCCACCTGGTCTACCTGGAGCACCGCGGCATCCGCGGCCGCTACACCGACCCGCGGCTGCTGCACTGGGACGACTTCCTGGCCCTGGGCCGGGAGCACCGCGCCGCCCACCCCGACGCCGTCGACCGCTCGCTGGCCGCCACCGCGCCCGGGGACCTGATGACCCTGATCTACACCTCGGGGACGACGGGGCTGCCCAAGGGAGCGATGCTCTCGGTGGCCAACGCCGAGGCCACCATCGCCTCCTTCACCGGGGACGGCGGCCTGCTCGACCCGCCGGCCGGCCCCAAGGACCTCACGCTGTCCTACCTGCCGCTGTGCCACGTGGCGGAGCGGATCTTCACCACCTGGAACAACGCCGCCACCGGCATCCAGGTGAACTTCGCCGAGTCCATCGACACCGTCCCGGAGAACCTGCGGGAGATCCAGCCGACCTTCTTCTTCGCCGTCCCGCGGATCTGGGAGAAGCTGCTGGCCACCGTGCAGGTGCGGCAGGCCTCGGCCAGCCCGCTCAAGCGCAACGTCGGCAACGCCGGCCTCGCGCTGGCCCGACGGGTGGGGGAGACCCTGGTCCGCACCGGCGGCACGCACACCCTGGGCAGCCGGGTGCAGCACGCGCTGGCCTGGGTGCTCGTCGTCCGGGCGCTGCGCGACCGCCTCGGCCTGCGCCGGGTGCGCTGGGCCGGCTGCGGTGCCGCCCCCGTCGCCACCGACGTCCTGCAGTTCTTCATGGGCCTGGGCGTCCCGGTGCACGAGGTGTACGGGATGACGGAGAACACCGCGTCGGCGACTGCCAACCGGCCCGGCCGGATCCGGCTGGGCACCGTGGGGGAGCCGCACGACTCGGTCGAGCTGCGGATCGCCGAGGGCACCGGTGAGGTGCTGACCCGCGGGCCGGCCACCTTCCTGGGCTACTGGCAGCGCCCCGACGCCACCGCCGAGGCCGTCGACGCCGAGGGCTGGCTGCACACCGGGGACGTCGGCGTCCTGGAGGACGGTCGGCTGCGGATCACCGACCGGATGAAGGACATCCTGATCACCGCCGGTGGCAAGAACATCGCCCCCTCGGAGATCGAGAACGCGGTCAAGGTGAGCCCGTTGATCAAGGAGGCCGTCGTCATCGGCGACCGGCGTCCCTACCTGGTGGCGTTGATCGGCATCGAGCCCGACACCGTCTCCGACTGGGCCCAGCGGCACAAGATCTCCTTCACCACCTACCGCGACCTGACCGAGAAGCCCGAGGTCGTCGCGCTGGTCCAGGAGCAGGTGGACAAGGTCAACGCGACCCTGGCCAGCGTCGAGCAGATCAAGGCGTTCCGGCTGCTGCCCAAGCTCCTCGACCACGAGGACGGCGAGCTCACCGCCACCCAGAAGGTCCGTCGTTCCGCACTCGCCGAGCGCTTCGGTCCCCTCGTCGAGGGGATGTACGTCGGTGCTGCAGCCACGAGAGGTGCCGCCCGATGAGGGACGTCCTGCTGACCACCATCCGCGGGCTGGGCTTCGGCTCGGTCTACGCGATGCTCGCGGTCAGCTTCGTGATCATCTACAAGTCCTCCAAGGTGATCAGCTTCGCCCAGCCGGCGCTCATGCTGGCCGGTGCGGTGCTCGTCTCCTACCTGGCCGGACCGGTCGGCTTCTACCTCGCCGTGCCGCTGGCCGCGCTGGGCATCGCCGCCCTGGGACTGGGCCTGGAGCGCACCAC
The DNA here is from genome assembly GCF_001424485.1 of Modestobacter sp. Leaf380. Classification (GTDB taxonomy): domain Bacteria; phylum Actinomycetota; class Actinomycetes; order Mycobacteriales; family Geodermatophilaceae; genus Klenkia. The sequence continues at coordinate 36,148 of NZ_LMQC01000010.1, read as the reverse complement.
CATCCGGCCGATGATCGGCCGGCCGGTGTTCGTCGTCGCGATCATCACCCTGGGCCTGGACATCGCGATCCGGGTCGTGGTGAACGTCTTCATCGGCACCGACGTCCGCAACGTCGGTGACCCGTGGGGGCTGGACACGGTGAGCGTGGCCGGGCTCCCGATCCAGGAGCGCTACATCGCGATGGTCGTCGTGCTGGTCGTGGTCGTCGGCGCGCTGTTCGCCTTCTTCCGCTACAGCCGCTACGGCCTGGCCATGCGTGCCGCCTCGCTGGACCAGGAGACGGCGCTGGTGCAGGGGGTCTCGGTCGGTGCCATGACCGCCCTGTCCTGGGCGATGGCCGGCGGTCTCGCCGCGGTCGCCGGGGCCTTCGTCGGTGCCGGTGGTGGCGTGGACCAGTCCACCTGGGTCATCGCGCTCAAGGCGCTGCCGGCGATCATCATCGGCGGCCTGGACTCCATCGAGGGCGCCGTCGTGGGCGGTCTGCTGGTCGGCGTCGTGGAGTCCTTCTTCGCCACCTACCAGGGCGAGTACCTGCCCTGGCTGGGCCAGAACTTCTCCCTCGTCTCGCCCTACGTGCTGCTGCTGGTCGTGCTGCTGGTGAAGCCCTACGGCCTCTTCGGCACCCGAGAAGTGGAACGCGTGTGACCGCCCACCTGACCCTGACGCTCCCCGGGGGGACCGCGTGACCACCACCGACGACCGGCCGACGACGACGTCGCCGTCGCGCTCCGCCGCACCGGGTGCCAAGGGCCGCCGGCCCTGGGGCCGCCCGGCGCTCTACACCGGCTACGGCCAGGACATGGCGCTGCTCAACACCGGTGCCAAGAAGGCCGCCCTCGGCGTGCTGATGGTGCTGGCGCTGCTGCTGCCCTTCGTCCTGGAGGACGACCTGCTGCGGCTGCTGGCCACCGGCGCCGTGCTGGCCATCGGCGCGATCGGGCTGAACCTGGTCACCGGGTACGCCGGGCAGGTCAGCCTGGGCCACGCCTTCTTCCTGGGCATCGGGGCCTACACCGCGGCCGTGGTCAGCGGCGAGACCGGCGACGAGGACCTCTACGGGTTCGGCATCACGTTCCTGCCGGTGTGGCTGCTGGCCGGTGGCGCCATGGCAGCACTGGTCGGGCTGGTCGTCTCCCCGCTGGCCTCCCGGCTGCGCGGGCTGTACCTCGCCATCGTCACCCTGGGCCTGGTCTTCCTCGGCGAGCACGTCTTCCGCGAGTGGGACGCCGTCACCGGCGGCGTCGGCGTGGGCCGCCCGGCCGCGGACCCGGTGCTGTTCGGGGTGGACCTGTCCCGCAGCACGGCGTCCTTCTCCGCCGACCAGCAGCTGTACCTGCTGATGACCGGGCTGCTGGTGCTCTTCGCGCTGCTGGGGCGCAACATCGCCCGCTCGGCCATCGGCCGCAGCTTCGCCGCCGTCCGCGACCGGGACATCGCCGCGGAGGTCACCGGCGTCGACGTCCGCAAGGCCAAGCGGCTGGCGTTCGTCATCTCCGGCTTCTACGCCGGTTGCGCCGGGGCGCTGCTGTACTCGATCTCGGGCTACCTGGACCCCAGCTCGTTCGGGCTGCTGGTCAGCGTGCAGTTCGTCGCGATGGTGCTCATCGGCGGGGTCGCCACGATCTCCGGCTCGATCATGGGCGCCTACTTCATCGCGATCCTGCCGCGGCTGACCCGCGAGCTGCCGGAGTACCTGCCCTTCCTCTCCTCCTCGGCCACCGAGTTCCCCAACGTCTTCCAGGTGGAGACGCTGCTCTACGGGTTGCTCATCGTGGCCTTCCTGATCTTCGAACCCCGCGGCCTGTTCGGCGTGTGGGTCCGAGCCCGGAACTACTGGAAGTCCTGGCCCTTCTCCTACTAGAAGGACCCCCTCGCCCCCCGCGACGTGCTCCGCACGCCGCGGGACCCTGCGACGGGGCCGCCCCTGAACTCCCTCTCGGCGACGACGCCGGGAGGGTCACCCGACCGGCACCGACGCCGGCACGAAGGGAGCACGACAGATGAGCAGCACCACGACACGCCGGCGGGTGGCGGCGGCCTCCCTGGCCGGTCTCGCCGTCTTCGCCGCGGGCTGCCGCGGCGGCAGCGAGGACCCGGGTGACGGCGGCGGCGAGGGCGGCATCGCCACCGACGTCGGCGTCACCAGCGAGGCCTGCCCCGAGGCGGTGAACCCGGACAACGGGTGCATCTACCTGGGCACCCTGTCCGACCTCACCGTCGGCCCCTTCGCCGCGGCCGGCCCGACGATCGTCGCGGGCCAGGAGGCGTTCTGGGCCCGGGTCAACGAGGCCGGCGGCATCGGTGGCTACGACGTGGACGTCAGCGAGTACGTGCGGGACAACCAGTACAACCCGCAGGTCACCAACCAGGTGTACCAGGAGATCAAGCCCGACATCCTGGGCCTGGCGCAGACCCTCGGCTCGCCCCCCACCGCCTCCATCGTGGAGGACCTGGCCGCCGAGGACATCGTCGCCGCACCCGCCGGCTGGACGTCGCTGTACCTCTTCCAGGACGTCATCCTGGAGTCCGGCCCGACCTACTGCGCCGAGGCCATGAACGGCGTCGATTACGCGGCCGAGACCTACTCCGCGGAGTCGGTGATGGCCGTGCACTACGCCGGTGACTACGGCGGGGACGCCGCCGCCGGTGCCTCGGTCGCGGCCGAGGCCAACGGCCTGGAGTTCGCCAACGTCGAGACGACCGCCGGCACCGACAACCAGTCGGCCGCCGTCGCCGCCATCGTCGACCAGGCCCCCGACGTCGTCGTCGTCTCGACCGGCCCGGCCGACATGGCCACGATCGTCGGCCAGTCCGTCGCCGCCGGCTTCCAGGGCCGCTTCCTGGGCTCCTCGCCCACCTGGAACGTCGCCCTGCTGCAGAGCCCGGCCGCCCCGGCGCTGACCGCGGCCTACCAGCTGCTCGGGCCGTGGGGTCCCTGGGACACCGAGACCCCGGGCCACGAGGCCATGCGTGAGGCCGCCGGCGACACCACGCCCAACGAGTTCTTCCTGTCGGGCTGGGTCTGGTCCTACCCGATGAAGGCCGCGCTCGAGGCGGCCGCGGAGAACGGCGACCTCACCCGCGCCGGTCTGGCCGAGGCCTCGGCCGCGCTGGAGTCCGTGGACTACGAGGGCATCCTGCCCGAGGGCTCGGGCAACTACGCCAACGGCGGGGACGCCGCTGCGGTCCGCACCACCCAGCTCTCCGACGTCAGCGCGGACGCCTCCACCGGCGTCACCGTGGCCGAGGCCGACCTGGAGGGCTCGACCGCCGAGGGCTACGAGTTCACCGGCCCCTGCTACGAGGAGGTCGACCTGGGCTGACGCCCCGGTCCGCACCACCACGACGGCCGGTCTCCCCTCGGGGAGGCCGGCCGCTGTGCTGTGCGGCGGCGGCGGCGCGCCGGGGTGGTGTGGCTGCGTGCCCAGGCCGGGGGAGCGGACCGTCGGCGCGCGCAGGCGCGCACTCCCGCCGCGGGTGCGCGCCCGGGCGGGTGACGGGAGGTCGAGGGCCGTGTCGGCGCGCGCAGGTGGCACGGGTGCGCGCTGCTGCCGCCGGGGACGGGCGGGGGTAGCAGCGGACCGCCTGCGCCGCAGCCTCAGCTGCTGGGGTCGCGGTCGGGGTAGCGGGCGCGGGCCAGGGCGTAGACGCCGAACGCGGCGAAGCCCAGGGCGACCGCGGTCAGCAGCCACTGCCCGGTGGGGACGGCGCCGATGGCGTTGACCGCCCCGTCCAGGCCGGTCGCCGTCGCCACGTCGGAGGTGACGGCGGCGAAGACCAGCAGGCCGCCGGCGACGGCGAAGGCGGCGCCCTTGGCGAGGTAGCCGACCCGGCCCAGGCCCTCGATGGTCGGCTCGTACCGGTCCGGGGCGGCGTGCAGGTCGACGTCCTTCATGAAGCCGCCGGTGACCCCGCGGACCACCAGGTAGCCGCCGACACCGATGACGACGAGGCCAGCGGCGCCGACCAGCCAGTTGCCCAGCGGGACGCCGAGGACGTCGTCGGTGAGCTCCTGGGTGTTCTCCGCGGCGTCGTACTCGGCGCCGACGGCGAACACCAGCGCGAGCAGCCCGAACGCCCCGTAGACGGTGGCCTTGGCCAGGCACTTGATGCAGACGAACGCAGCGCGGAGGCGGTGGTCGGGGTCCAGCAGCCCGGTCCACCAGCGGAGCACCTCACCGGCCTGCCAGACGGCCAGGCTCAGCAGCCCCAGGCCCAGCACCCACAGCAGCAGCAGCCCGCCCGGGCTGGAGCCCAGGGTGCTCAGGGCGCCGGCCTGGTCGGCGTCGGCCGCGTCGGGGTCGATCCGCCAGGCGACGGTGAACGCCAGCCAGGCGATGGTGAAGTGCATGACCGCGTAGGCGACCAGCCCGACGCGGGCCAGCCGCTCCAGCCAGGGGTGGTCGGTGACCTCGCGGGCGTGCGCGACGGCGGTGCGCACCCGGTCCAGGACCCGGGGGAGCACCCCGGGGTGGAGCCGGGGGCTCACGTGCGCTGGGGCCAGCGGGCGCGGGCGAAGCAGAAGACGCCGAACGCGGCGATGCCCAGCGCGACCAGGGTGAGCAGCCACGTGCCGAAGGGGGCGTCGAGGATGGTGCGCATGGCGCCGTCCAGCCCGGTGGACTCCGAGGCGTCGAACGTGATCGCGGCGTAGGCCAGCAGGCCACCGACGACGACGAAGGCGATGCCCTTGGCGACGTACCCGACCTGGCCCAGCCGCCGGACGACCCGGACCTGCGAGCCGGAGGCCTCGGAGGTGTCGATCTCCTTCATGAAGGAGGCCTGCACGCCCTTGACCACCTGGTAGACGCCGACGCCGATGACGACCAGGGCGGCGATGCCCACCAGGTAGCGGCCGCCGGGCAGGGCGAAGACCCCGGACGTCGTCTGCTGCTGCTGGTCGGAGCTGGAGGAGCCGCTGCCGGTGGCGAACCGGAGCGCGGTGAAGGCCAGGAAGCCGTAGACGACGACCTTGGCGACGCACTTGACGATGCCGGTGACGGCCTTCTTCTTCGCGTCACCGCCGCCGCCGAGCCGGCCGACGAAGGCCAGCACCGACCCGGCCTGCCACAGCGCGAGGGCGATGAGGCCCAGCCCGAGGACCCACAGCAGCGGCGTGCCGTAGGGCTCCTGGGCGAGGGTCTGCATGGCGCCGGACTGCGAGGCCTCGCCACCGCCGCCGCCCCAGGCCAGCTGGAGGGCGAGCCAGGCGATGAGCAGGTGGACGACGCCGTAGGCGATCAGGCCGACCCGCGCCAGGCGCTCCAGGGTGTTCGACGACGCGGCGCGCTGGGCCGACTGCTGGGCACTCATCTGTGGTCCTCCTCGAACGGCCCCGTGCCGTGGGCGAGCGTGGCACAGCGGGCACCCAGCCGCCCGGCGACGGGCGGGCCGGGGTGGGACAGTGGACACGTCGCCCGGTCGGGTGGCACCGCCCCCCAGTCCCGAGGACCCCGTGCGATCCACGCGCTTCGTGTTCACCTGTCACCGCGATGGCGAGGGGCGGGTCACCGACCTGTGCGGTGGAGCCCACCAGGACTGGTCGCCGCGCCCGGTCGCCGGGGTCATCGACGACATCGGTGCCGGGCTGTCCTACGCGGTGCCGTGGTCCCAGGGCCCCATCGCGGTCACCGTGCGCGGGGACGAGGCGACCGGTCGGTGGTTGCACAGCAGCGGCCGCCGGGACGACGCCAACGAGCTCGACGCGCTCGCTGCCTGCACCCGGCACGCGGCGACCGAACGCACCCCGCAGTCCACCGTCGACGTCCGTTCACCGGCCGACCGCCGCCTGGACGAGCAGCGCCGCCGGGGCTGAGGTCCGGGTGGGTCCGGGTGGCCCTCAGGCCCCCAGGACCCGGCGCAGCTCGTCCGGGGTCACCGTCACCGACGGCCCGGCCGGGTCCAGGACGAGCCCCGGCCGCCCGACGGCCAGCAGGTGCTCCAGGTACGCCCGCAGCGGCCGGACGGCGGAGGCCGACCCCGGCAGCACGGCCTCGACCTCCAGTGCGGAGCTGAACGCCAGGGCCGCGGCCCGCCCGTCGGGCAGGTGCGTGGTCACCACCGGGGCGCTGGGGGTGGGCGCGGTCACCGCCTCCAGCAGGACCGCGTCGCCGGCCAGCTGGGCCGCCAGCACCCGCAGCAGCAGGTCGCGGTCGCCCAGGACGAGGGCCTCCTTGACCGGGCCGTTCCGGTGGCTGCGCAGCACCGCGGCGAGCTCGGCCGGGTCGACCACCAGGCCGGCGCCGGCCGGGTCGACGGCGAGACCGGTGCCGGGACCGGCGGCGGCCGCCAGCTGCAAGGCCCCCACCGCGGTGACCGGGGCGACGTCGGGCCGGGCCACCCCGGTGTGCGCCACGACGGCGGACAGGTCGGTGTAGGCGAACACCACGGGCACCCCGCCGGTGGTCCGGCCGCCGCTGACCGAGGCCGGGGTGCCGTCCTCGGGGTCGCGCACGGCCTGGGTCACGTCGGTGAGCAACCGGCCCTGCAGCAGGGTGCGGACGGCGAGCACCCAGTGCTGCCGGTCGCGGTGGGCGGCGAAGGCGGCCAGGGCCTGCTGGGCCGGCACGTTGCGCACCGCGTCTGCGTCGTCGGGGGTTCGCATCGTCACCCAGTCTGCCCCGCCGGGAGCGACCTGCCATGGGGGACACTGGCCGGGTGAGTACGTCTGCCTCGAGTACGTCTGCCTCCGCGCGCGCGACCGCAGCCACCGCGCCGGTCACCCCCGAGCAGGCCGGCCGGGCCTGGCCCTGGCTCGCGGTCCAGGGCGCGTTCCTGGTGCTGCTGGCCGTCGTCGCGGTGGTGTGGGCCGACGGCGGTCCGCGGGTGCTGCTGGCCGGGCTCGGCCTGGTCGGCGTGGCCCGTGGGGCGGCCGCGCTGCGGGGCGCGCGGGCCGGTCGCGTCGACCGGCAGGGCGCGGTCGTGGGCGCCGGCGCGCTGTGGCTGGGCCTGGTCGGCCTGGGCCTCTCGCTGTTGGGTGCTGCCGTCGCCGGCTGGACGTTCGTGGTGCTCGCCGCCCTCGCGCTGGGTGCGATGGTCGCGCGCGCCGGTGCCCGCCGGGTGCGGGTCGGGGTCCTCGTCGCGGTGGTCGCGGCCGCGGTGGTCGCCGGTGCCGTGCTCGCCGGTCCGGGCTGGCTGCCCCAGGTCGCGACCGTCGCGGTGGCCGTCGCCGTCCTGGTGCTGGGTGTCGCGACCGGCGTGGCCGCGGTCAGCACCCTGCGGCTCTCCCGTCGTCCCGCCCCGGCCGCCCCCGCCGGGTGCGGCGGCTGTGCGTGCGGTGCCGGCGGCTGCGGCGGCCTGCAGCGCATCTGACCCCTCGGTACGACCCAGGGTGAGGCGGCTCAGCCCAGCGTCCAGAGCACCGTCGCCCCGTCGCAGGTCCCGAGGACGACGAACCCGTCCCCGGTCGTACTGACGGACAGCGCGTCCCCGGCGTCGGCGCACAGCTGCAGGGTGGTGGCCGGCGACCCGTCGGAGGGCACCACGGCGACCGTGGGCTGCTCCTGGTCCAGCAGCGCGACCACCGCCCGGTCGGCGTCCGCGGCCAGCGAGCCTGCGCGGGTGGCCACGTCCGCCCCGGCGACCTGCTCGTCGGTGGTGGTGCCGGCGTCCAGGTCGGGGTCGACGAGCCGCAGGCCCGACCGGGCGTCGGAGACCACGGCCAGCGGGCCGCCGCCGGCGTCGGCGGTCACCGCGAGGACCTCGGCGCGCTCGGCGCCCTCCTGGGTGTCGACCGGGACGCCGCTGGGCCGCAGGTCGGCGTCCAGGCGCAGCAGCGGCGCGGCCGTGCCGCCGCCGGCCAGCGGGTCGTCGCTGTCCAGGCTCAGCCCGACGACGAGGTCGCCGTCCCCGGTCACGGCCAGGCCGCCCAGGGCCAGTGCGGTGACGTCGGTGAAGCCGGTGTCCACCTCGGCGGAGTCCTGCAGGGCACCGGTGGTCGGGTCGACGGCGTAGACGGTGGCGCCGACGGCGTCGGTGGACTCGGCCAGCACGTAGAGCACGTCGCCGCCCGGGGACAGGGCCGCGAAGACGGGGAGCCCGCGGGGGGCGGTCTGCTCGGGGGACAGCGGGACCGGGGCGGCGGTGACGCCGTCGCCGTTGGGTGCCTCGGCAGCGGCGAGCGGCAGCACGCCGAGCACCGGGTCGGTGGGTGCGGCCTCCGCGGTGAGGGTGACCGCGACGGTGCCCCGGGCGGTGGCGACGAGGTCGGCCAGCACGGTGCCCTCCACCAGCGTGGTGGTGCCCCCGGTGCGGACGGCGGAGGTCGAGGCACTGACGACGAGCGTGGTGGGCGTGCCGTCCGGGGACACGACGACCCGCGCGGCCGTCACGCCGGTGGCGGCCGTGCCCAGGTCGGTCTCGTCGAGGACCTCGAGGTCGCCCGCGGGCGTCGTGGGGGTCGTGGGGGTCGCGGTCGTCGTCGCCGACGAGCCGGACGGGGTGCTCGCGGCGGGGCTCGAGGCGGCGAAGGAGGTGCAGGCGGTCAGCGGCAGCACGCCGGCCAGGAGCAGGAGCGGGGGTCGGCGCATGGGCCCATCCTCGCTGGCCCGGGGGCGACCCGCGGGGCGGACGGCGCCGGATCGCAACCGTGGGTTCACCGATTCGTCATGACGAGTGCCTACCGTCGTGCACGTCACACCCGACGTCGACCCCCAGGGGGACCCCGTGGCCGTACGCACGCTCGAGCGCGGCGCCTGGACCTGCGCCAACTGCCCCACCACCAACGAGGTGCACCGCAAGCGCTGCACCGAGTGCGGCACCACCCGGCACTGACGCCGCGGGAGGTGGACCCGCACCGCGGCGGGCCCACCTCCACACCACCTCAGCGGCGCAGCAGCGCCGTCCCGGCCAGCAGCAGCTGACCGCCGACCAGCACCAGGCCGCCCACGACCAGGGCCGAGGGCCCGGAGGCCGCCGTGTGTGCCCCGTGCATCCCGGCGTGGCCCGTCCCGACCACCATCGGCAGGTGCACGGCCAGCATCCCGAGGTCGACCAGTGCGGTGAGCCCCCAGACCGAGGCCGTCGGCGCCCGCCACAGGTGCAGCGAGCACGGCAGGCAGACCAGCGCCATCAGCGCCATCGCCAGCGCCGACAGATCGCCGGACCCCGCGAGGGCCAGGTGCACCCCCGCCGAGCCGACCGCCAGGACGGCGGCGGCCTGGCCCAGCGGCAGGACGCGGGGGGCGACCCCGAGGGCGCTCACCCCTGGCCCGCGCAGTGCGAGGACGTCGAGGCGGGCACCCCCAGCGCCGGGTTCTGGTCGAAGAAGCCGACCGGCTTGAGCACGAAGCCGGCGTAGTCGGTGGGCATGACCGGCCAGTCCTCCGGGCGTGGGAAGTGGGTGAGCCCGAAGGTGTGCCAGAGGACGACGTCGGTGTCCTCCAGCGGGGCGTCGCCCTCGATGAACGCCGGGATCCCGGCGGCACCGGGGTGCTGGTTCACGAAGTCACCGGCCGGGTAGCGCTCGGCCGGGTCGTACCCGGTGACCCACAGCGACCTCGTGGAGAACGTCGCGCGCTGGTGGATGGAGCTCCCCTCGTCGGCGAGCAGCACCGGCGCGTTCTCCGGGTGCAGCGCGTAGCCCACCGGCTGGCCGAGCCGGTTGGTCTTGCCCGGGTTGACCACGTGCCAGGTCCGGCCCTTGGTGGCGTCGGTGAGCCGGCCGCCCTCGGACTCCCGGGTGATCGGGGTCAGCGAGCGGGTGAAGGCGTTGCCGTGGGGGTTGGTGTCGCTGATCGGCACCCGGACGGCGTCCACCTCGTGCACGGTGTTGCCCGAGCCGTCGGCGGCGTCCACGGCCATGTCCAGCCGGGCGGAGAACAGGTGCTGGTGGAACGGGGCACCCAGGCCCGGGGCGATCTCGGTGGCGTAGGGGTGCTCCTCGCCGCGGTAGGCCGAGGTGAACACCACGCCGGTCGCCTTGGACTCCAGCTGGATGGTGCCGTCGGTGTAGAGGTACCAGTAGAAGCCGTAGTCGTAGTTGCCGATCGTGGTGAAGAAGCTGATCACCAGCCGCCGCGAGCGCCGGGTCTCGGCCATCCCGGTGAACAGGTCGGTGTGCTTCCAGCCCACGCCGAAGTCCTCCTCGTGCAGGCAGATCGCGTTGCGCATCACCCGCGGGGCGCCGGTCTCGTCGGCGATGGTGGCGTCGAAGTACTGGATGTCGCCCAGACAGTCGCAGCCCAGCTCCAGGCTGTTGGTGTAGCGGGCGAAGAGGTACTCGCCGGTGTCGAAGTAGTTCTGCCAGAACCGGACCGGTGACGGGTCGGCGTAGGGCACGACCATCTCGGCGATCGAGGCGCGGTGCACCACCGACCGGCCGTCGATGGAGAGCTGGTTGATCGTCAGCCCCTCGCGGACGTCGAAGCCCACGCGGAACTCCCAGCCGGCCCAGCGGACGACGTCGTCCTCGACGGTGAACGAGCGGCCCTGCGGCTGGGTGATCTCGATCGGCTTGAGGTCGCGCGGGGTGCCCTCCAGGGACACCCGCTCGGCGGGGACCGGCAGGTCGAAGTGGTCGTGCACCGCCGTCGTCACGCCGCGGGTGATGTCGACGTAGGCCACGACGCCGTCCACGGGGTGCGCCCAGGGCAGGTCGTCGGGGTCGGCCTGGTGGAAGCCGAGCACCCGGACGACGCGGTGCCCGTGCTCCTCCGGGTAGTACGAGCCGGCGGACAGCGGGACGGCCCGGACGTCGGCGACGTCCAGCCCGCGCTTGGCCATCGCGGCGACCCAGCCCGCATCGGCGGCCAGGATCGGCTCGATGGCCTCGAACTCGGTGTCGGTGATCGGCAGCTGCCCGTCGGCCACCCCGTCGATCTCGGTGTCGAGGACGACGGTGCCGCCGGTGACGGACACCAGCACGTCGCGGCCGTCCCCGGTGGCCCGGTCCAGCAGCAGCAGGCGCAGCCGGCGCTCGACCGGGCTGCCGGGGGTGAACTCCTGCACGTCGCGCCGGTGCGGCTCGGCCAGGCCGACGTAGACGAACACGGTGCTGGGCTGCACCAAGCCGGCCTCGGTGACCAGCGCGCGGGCGATCTCGATCTCCTCGGCGGTCATCCGGGACAGGGGGTGGGTGGCGGTGCGGTTCTCGGTGGTGGTCATCGCTGGTCTCCTCAGATCTGCGGGGCGGCGTCCGCGCGGGTGGCGCGGACGAGGTCACGGGCGGCGGACGGGCGGGCCTTCGCCAGGACGAACCCGGCGGCGAGGGCGACGAGCAGCAGGACGCCGGCGCTGATGCCCAGGGCGGTCGAGCCGCCCATCAGCAGCGGCAGGTTCTCCACCAGCAGCACGAGGATCGCGGTCAGCCCGACGACCCCCAGGACGGGCGCGACCAGGGTCTGCCACGGCCGGCGGTCCACCCCGGTGCGCCGGAAGAAGACCAGGACCGCGACGCAGGCCAGCAGCATCAGCGCGACGATCCCGACGCTGGCGATCCCGGCGAGCCAGGTGAAGACCTCCAGCACCGGGTCCAGCCCGGCGATCGCGCTGACCGCCATCACGGCGGCGCCGACGACGCTGGTGACCAGCGAGGCGACGTGCGGCGAGGAGTGCCGGGGGTGGCTGCGGCCGAAGGAGGCCGGCACCACGCCGGTGTTGCCCAGGGAGAAGAAGTACCGGCTGAGCACGTTGTGGAAGCTGAGCACCGCGGCGAACAGGCTGGTGATGAACAGGACCTGCAGCACGTCGCCGGCGGCGGTGCCCAGGTACTCCTGGGCGGTGACGACGAGCATGTTGCCGGGGTCGGCCGCGGCGACGGCGACCACCTGGCTGTCGCCCCAGGCGCTCACCACTGCCCACGCGCTGACGGTGTAGAAGACGCCGATGATGGCCAGTGCCGCGTAGGTGGCCCGCGGGATGGTCCGGTCGGGGTCGCGGGCCTCGTCGCGGAAGATCGCGGTGGCCTCGAAGCCGATGAACCCGGCGATGGCGAACATCAGGCCCAGGCCGGGTGCGCCGGACAGCACCTCCGAGGGCGTCAGGAACGCCGTCGACAGGCCCTCCTCGGTGCCCCCCTTCCCGACGACCACGGCGTCGAGGACCAGCACGATGGCGACCTCGGCGACCAGCAGGACCCCGAGGACCTTGGAGGACAGCTCGATGTGCCGGAAGCCGAGCAGCCCGGTGACGGCGAGGACGACGAAGGTCCACAGCCACCAGGGCAGCGACGGCCCGCCGTAGGACTCGACCAGCCCACCCAGGGCGAAGCCGAGGTAGCCGTAGACGGCGCCCTGCACGGTCACGTAGCTGACCAGGGCCACGAGGGCGCTGCCCAGGCCCCAGCCGCGGCCCAGGCCGACGCCGACGTAGGAGTAGAAGGCGCCGGCGTTCGGCACGTGCCGGGTCATCGCGGTGAAGCCGACGGCGAAGAACCCGAGCACGATCGCCGACACCAGGTAGCTGGCCGGGAAGCCGGGTCCGTTGCCGGCGGCGATGCCGATGGGCACGGTGCCGGCGACGACGGTCAGCGGCGCGGCCGCGGCGACCACCATGAAGACGATGGCGCCGACGCCCAGCTTCCCGGTGAGCCGGTGGCCCCCGGGGCCGTCACCGGAGGACGTCGTCGGTGGGGGAGCGGGGTCGGAGACGGTGGACACGGGGCTCCTCGGGGACGGCGGGTGGTGGCTGCCGAGACTGGCCCTCCCAGGCGTGACCCCGGTTACACGCCCGTCATCTGTGCGCAACATCCCCGTGACACCGAACGGGACGGCGGGGCCCGGTGATTCTCATTCGGGGACACGCTGGGGGACACCTGTCCGCGCCCCGGGCTGGCTACGCTGCGCCTCCACCCGGCTGCCCCCGGGTCGTCGCCGTGCCGCCCGGAGGAGGACCGTGACCCAGCGTGCTCCGCTCGGTGAGCTCCCCGTCCGCTCGCCCGTAGCGGGTCTGCGCCGGCGCGGGCTGAGCGTCGCGGAGGTGCTCGCCCAGTCGGTGAGCGCGCTGGCCCCCTCGGCCGCCGTGGTCGCGGTGCCCTCCATCGTCATGGTGCAGGCCGGCGCGGCCACGCTGCCGGTCATGCTGGCCGGGACGGCGCTGGTGGTGCTGGTCGGCTGGTGCCTGACCCACTTCGCCCGCCGGATGGCCGCCGTCGGCGGGGTCTACAGCTACACGGCCAAGGGCCTGGGCCCCGGTGGTGCGCTGCTGGCCGGGTGGGCTCTGGTCGTGGGCTACGCGGCGGTGGCGGTGTCCGCCCTGGTCGGCTCGGTCGCCTACCTGACCTCGGCCACCGGCCTGCCGCCGACGGGCTGGTCGCCGGCCCTGCTCGCGCTGGGCATCGGGGCGCTGGCCACGCTGACCACGGTGCGCGGCATCCGGCTGTCCGCGCGCGTCGCGCTGGCCCTGGAGGTCGTCTCGGTCGCGGTGGTCGTCGTCGTCCTCGGGGTGCTGCTGGTGGCCCACGACGGCGGCACCGGCACCGGTGCCGCCGTCGTGGAGGGCCCGGTGACCGCCGGTGGGGTGGCGACCGGGGTGGTGCTGGCGGTGGCCGCCTTCATGGGCTTCGAGAGCGCGGCCACCCTGGGCGTGGAGGCCCGCCGGCCGCTGGTCGTCGTCCCCCGGGCGGTGTTGTGGACGCCGGTCGCCGCGGGCGTGCTGTTCCTGGCGGCCGGGCTGGCCCAGGTCGTCCTGCTGAGCGCGGCCCCGGTGGAGGTGCTCACCAGCGACGTGCCGGTCGCCCGGCTCGCCGACGCCGAGGGTCTCGGCGCGCTGTCCCGGCTGCTGGACGCCGGCATCGCGGCCTCGTTCTTCGCCTGCGTCACCGGCTCCACCAACGCGCTGTCCCGGGTGCTGTTCTCGATGTCGCGGGAGGGCGTGCTGCCCCGGGCGCTGGGGCGCACGCACCGCCGCTTCAGCACCCCGGCGGTCGCGCTGGCGGTCGTGCTGCCCGTGCTGGTCGGGGTGCCCGCGGTCGCGCTGGGCAGCGGTGCCCGGGCCCGGGACGTGCTGGCGGCCTCGTTGACCGTCTCGGCGCTGGGCTACGTGCTGGCCTACGCCCTGGCCGCCGCCGCGATGCCGCTGTTCCTGCACCGGATCGGCGAGCTCACCCGGCCGGCGCTCGCGGGCGGGGTGACGGCCGCCGCGCTGGCCAGCGGGGTGCTGGTGGTCGCGCTGGCAGGGGCGTCGTGGGCCGGCAGCGGCGCGATGGTCGTGGTCTTCGCCGTGGCCTGGCTGCCCGGACCGGTGCTGTGGGCGGTGCTGGCGCGGCGGGCGCCCGAGCGGCTGGCCCGGGTCGGCGTCTACGACCAGGCGACGGCGTCCTCGCTGCTGCCCGGGCAGGGGGTGCGGCGGTGACCGACGTCGACCGCGGTGTCACCGGCCGCCAGCCCCAGGCGGTGCGCTCGGCGCTGGCCGTGCTGGAGGAGGTGGCCCGGGCCGGTGCCGGGGTCAACGCCAAGGAGGTCGCCGAGGCCCTCGGCATGCCCCCGGCCACCACGTACCGGCTGCTGAACCTGCTGGTCGGCGAGGAGTACCTGGTCCGGCTCCCCGACCTGCACGGCTTCGCGCTCGGCGCCAAGGTCGCCGGGCTGGCCGGCGCCATCGCCCCCGCCCGGGTCCCGACGGCGGCCCGCGACGTCCTCGGCGGCCTGCGCGGGCAGGTCCGGGCCGGCGTCCACCTGGTGCTGGTCGCCGGGGCCACGCTGCGCTGCGCGGACGTCGACCCCGACCTGCCGCTGGCCTCGGTGGGCCTCGTCGAGGGCCACCTGCACGCCACCGCCGTCGGCCACCTGGTGCTGGCCGAGGAGGACGACTGGCGGGACGCGGTGCACCACCCGGGCCGGCTGGTCGCGCTCACCGCTGCCACCCCGACCCGCCCCGCCGACGTCGAGGCCTGCCTGGGTCAGGTGCGGGCGCACGGCTGGGCCGGGCAGAGCGGTCAGCTGCACGAGGGGGTCGCGTGCCTCGCGGTGCCCGTGCGCGGGGCCACCGGCCTGCTGGTCGCCGCGGTCGCGGTCAGCTCGGCCCGCGGCGTCGTGCCGGTGGAGTACCTGGCGGCGGCGCAGGAGTGCGCCGCCGCCCTGGCCCCGCTGCTGGACTGAGCCTCAGTACGAGGTGGAGCCCCCGGCGCCCTCGGACTCCGGGACCTCCTCGCCCGCGGCCACCGGCCCGGGCGGGGTGCCGTCGCCGAACGGCGAGCCGCCCAGCTCCGCGCGCCCGTGCGGGGTCAGCCACACCGAGGTGTCCGGCCCGACCGGGACGATCTGCGTCGGGTTGATGTCGGCGTGCACCACGTAGTAGTGCCGCTTGATCTGCGGGAAGTCGGTGGTGTCGCCGAACCCCGGGGTCTGGAACAGGTCCCGGGCGTAGCCCCACAGCACCGGCATCTCGGTCAGCTTGGTCCGGTTGCACTTGAAGTGGCCGTGGTAGACGGCGTCGAAGCGGGCCAGCGTGGTGAACAGCCGGACGTCGGCCTCGGTGATCGTGTCGCCCATCAGGTAGCGGCGGGTCTCCAGCCGCTCGCTGACCCAGTCCAGCGCGGTGAACAGCCGGTCGTAGGCGCTGGCGTAGGACTCCTGGGAGCCGGCGAACCCGCAGCGGTAGACACCGTTGTTGATCTCGGTGAACACCCGCTTCATGACGTCGTCCATCTCGTCCCGCAGGTGCTCGGGGTAGAGGTCGGGGGCGCCGTCGCGGTGGAACGCCGTCCACTCGGTGGAGAAGTCCAACGTCATCTGCGCGAAGTCGTTGGTGACCACCGCCCCGGTCGGCAGGTCGACCATCGCCGGCACGGTGATGCCGCGCGGGTACTCCGGGTCACGGGCGAAGAAGGCCTCCTGCAGCCGCTCGTAGCCCAGCACCGGGTCCCGGCCGCCGGGGTCCAGGTCGAAGGTCCAGGACCGCTGGTCGTGCGTGGGCCCGCAGATCCCCATCGAGAACGCGGACTCCAGGCCCAGCAGCCGGCGCACGATGGTCGCCCGGTTCGCCCACGGGCAGGCCCGGGCGACGACGAGGCGGTACCGGTCGGCCGCCACGGGCCAGCCCTGCGACCCATCGGCCAGGATCCGGTCGGGGATGTAGTTGGTGTCGCGCTCGAAGGACTTCCCGGGCTCGACGTAGCCCTTCTCGTTGCTCACCGGCCCAGCCTGCGCGATGACGCGCGGACCTGCAGGTCGAGTCCGGGAACGGGCTCAGTCGGCGTCGGGGCGCTGGGCGAGGTGCTCCTCGCTGACCTCCCACAGCCGCTGCGCGTTCCCGGGGTCCAGGGCGTACTCGCGGACCCCGGCCCGCACGCCGGTGGCGTCGTCGGCGACCGTCGGGGCCTCGACGCAGTCCTCCAGGTAGTGCCCGCCGGTGGCGAACTCCGGGGCGACGGCGGCGACCAGCGTCGTCGCGGCGCCCTGGGCGGGGGTCTTCAGGGTGATCGTGCCCTCGCGGTCGGCCTTCTCCCAGCCCTCGACGACCTCTGCGGAGACGTGGCGCTGCAGGTTGGTCATGATCCCGCCGGGCATCAGCGCGTTGGCCACGATGCCGTCGTCGGCCCAGCGGCGGGTGGCCTCCACGGCCATCAGCACGTTGGCCGTCTTGGACTGGCCGTAGGCCGCCCAGGCGTCGTACTCGCGCCGGGCGAAGTGGAGGTCGTCGAAGTGCACGGGGGAGCGCAGGTGGCCCGCGGAGGACACCGACACGACGCGGGCGCCGTCGGCGGCGGCCAGCGCGCCGTGCAGGCCGGTGGTGAGCGCGAAGTGGCCCAGGTGGTTGGTGGCGAACTGGGTCTCCCAGCCGCGGTCGGTGAGGGTCAGGGCGGGCAGCGCCATGACGCCGGCGTTGTCGACCAGCAGGTCCAGCGGGCCGTCCCAGTCGGCGACGAACGCCGCGACCGAGTCCAGGTCCAGCAGGTCCAGCCGGGCGACCCGCAGCGTGGTGTTGCCCGTCGTGCCCACGACGTCCTGCGCGGCGGCCGCCCCCTGCTCGGGGTCGCGGACGGCGATGGTGACCTCGGCGCCCGCGGCGGCCAGGGCGCGCACGGTCTCCACGCCGATCCCGGACCCACCGCCGGTGACGACCGCGCGGCGGCCGGTGAGGTCGTGCCCGGCGACGACGTCGAGGGCGGTGCTGGTGGCGTCGAACTGCGTGCTGATCAGGGGCATGGGCTCAACTGTCCCCCGGGCCCCCGCCGAGCGCGACGGCGTGGGTCAGCCGCAGGCTGCCGGCCAGCCAGACCAGCACGTCGTGCAGCCGCAGCGGGGTCAGCCCGGTGTCGCCGGACAGCTCGGCGAAGGCCGCGGCGTTGGCCTGCAGCTCCCGGTGGACGACGGCGTGCAGGTCGCTGTCGCCCTCCTCCACGTGCGGCAGCAGCTGCAGCCGGGTCACCCGGTCCACATGCGGCAGGAGACCCGGGTGCCGGTGGTGCAGGGCGGCGCTGACGTGGGGGTACAGCGGCTCGCGCTGCACCCCGCGCAACGCGGCGCCGACCGTGCCGGGCTCGCCGAGGACCGAGAGCTCGTCGGGCGGGAGCTGCTCGAAGGACCGTCCCGCGGCCCGGTCGACGGCTGCGTCCACCCGGGGTCGCAGCCCGGTGAGCGCGTCGGTCGCGGCGGCCCAGCCCGCCGGGTCCAGCCGGCCGTGCAGGCCCTCGGCGGCCAGCAGGTCGGCGTCGTCCGTGCCGGTCGGGGCCTGGTCGAAGCGGGCCCAGCCGAACGCGGGCAGCTGCACCCAACGGCCCTCCCGGGTGCCCGGTGGGCGGAACCACAGCGGGCGCCGTCCCTGCTGGTAGCCGCGCACCGCGGCGCGGGCGACCGCGGCCGGGAGCGGGTCGGGCCCGGCGCTGGGCAGGACGAGGTCGGCGGCCACCCCCTGATCGTCCTCCTCAGCGGCCGGCGTCGACCTCGGCCCGCTCCTGCTGCAGCAGGTCCTTGCTGCGCACCAGCCGCAGCAGCGTGACCACGAGCAGCCCGCCCGCGGTGTTGCCCAGGGCGGTGTACCAGAACCAGGCCAGCCAGTCTCCGTAGCCGAACGGGGCGCCGGCGATGAGCGCGGCGAAGACCAGCAGGCTGTCCAGCACCGAGTGGAACAGCTGCAGCCCGGCCAGCACGAACGCCCCGGCGACCGCCGCGACGATCTTGGCGCCGTCGGAGGTGGTGCCGTGCTGCATCCGGGTCATCAGCGTGAGGGTGCTGCCGGCCAGCACCGCCAGGCACACCGACCGCAGGTCCAGCGGGGCGTCCACGACGTGCACCGCGGACTCCACCGCGGTGGCGTGCAGGTCCGGGAAGGCCTGCACGACCAGCCACATGACCAGCCAGCCGCCGGCGAGGTTGGCGACCAGCGTGCCGCTCCACAGCTCGGCCAGCTGCGCCCCGCTCGCCCGCTTGGCGGCGACCGCGGTGACCGGGACCAGGAAGCCCTCGGTGAACAGCTCGCTGCGGGCCAGCAGCAGGGCGATGAAGCCGATGCTGAACGCCAGTCCGGCCAGCAGGTGGCTGTCGGTCTCGGCCAGCACGGCCAGCAGCGCCAGGACGCCGGTGCCCACCTCGAGGCCGCCGGCCAGGCCGGTGGTGAGCACCTCGCGCCAGGTCCGGTGCAGGCGCTGGGCGCCCTCGCTGACGATCGCGTCGAACGCGTCGCCCAGTTCGTCCTCGACCGGGTCGTCGGTGCTGCCGAGCTCGCGACGGGTGTCGCTCATGGGGCCTCCAGGGTCGGCCGGGCCCCTACCCGGTGCGCTCCGGGGCACGCCCGCCCCGGCGTTGCCGGGGCGGGCGGCAGCTCAGACCGCGACCTCGGCGACGTCGAAGTGCACCATCGTCGCCCCGCCGGAGGCGAAGGTGGCGACGTCGGCACCGGCCGCCCGCCCGGCCTCCGAGCCCATCCCGGACGCCATCGCCTCGGCGGACTCGAAGTCCAGCTCGGCGACCAGGTAGGCCGGGGACGGCGAGCCGTCCATCGTCTCGGCGTGCCCGGTGCTGAACCGGACGAGGCCCGGGATCGCCTGGGCCAGGCCGGCGTGCACGTCCCGGTAGTGCGTGTCGAAGGCGGCCGGGTCGGTGGGCTGGCCGTAGGTCACGAGCAGGCGGTGGGTCACGGGTACCTCCGGTCTCCGGGCCGGCGTCGGTGCCGGCCCCTGCGCTGATCAGACCACCGCGCGGGCGGCCCGGCCAGGTGCCAGGGTGCGAGGCGTGAACGGTGCCCAGGCAGTCATCCGCACGCTCGTCGACGCCGGGGTCGACGTGTGCTTCGCCAACCCGGGCACCTCGGAGATGCACTTCGTGGCGGCGCTCGACGACGTCCCGGAGATGCGGGCGGTGCTGACGCTCTTCGAGGGCGTGGCCACCGGGGCCGCCGACGGGTACGCGCGGATGGCCGGGCGGCCGGCGGCCACCCTGCTGCACCTGGGCCCGGGGTTCGCCAACGGCTGGGCCAACCTGCACAACGCCCGCCGCGGCGGGGCCCCGGTGGTGGTCGTCGTCGGTGACCACGCGCTGGCCCACAAGCGGCTGGACGCCCCGCTGGAGTCCGACCTCGACGCGCTGGCCGGCGCGGTCGGCTGGCTCCGCCGCTCGCTGACCCCCGGCACGGTCGGGGACGACGTCGCCGACGCGGTCACCGCCGCCGGCCGTGGCCAGGTGGCCACCCTGGTGCTGCCCGCCGACGTCTCCTGGTCCCGCGGCGCCTCGCCCGGCGTGGCGCTCCGGCGGCGGGCCCGCCCGCAGGTGCCCGACCCGACCGCGCTGGCGGGCACGCTGGACCGGGACACGGTGCTCTTCCTGGGCGGGGACGCGCTCACCGCCGAGTCCCTGCACGCGGCCGCCCGGGTCGCCGCCGGCACCGGGGCGCGGCTGATGGCCCAGACGTTCCCGGCCCGGATGGCGCGCGGCGCCGGGCTGCCCGACGTCCCCAAGCTGCCCTACCCGCCGGGGCCGGCGCTGGCCGCGCTGGACGGCGTCCGGCAGCTGGTGCTGGTCGGCGCCCCCGCCCCGGTGGCCTTCTTCGCCTACCCCGACGTGCCCGGGTCCTTCGTGCCCGAGGGCTGCCGGGTGGACGTGCTCACCGAGCCGGGGGAGTCGGCGCTGGCCGCGCTCACCGCGCTGGCCGACGAGGTGGGCGGGGACCCGGTGCTGGCCCAGCCCGCCGTCCCCGAGGTGCCGGACCGGGCGCTGGACCCGGAGGTGCTGGCCGCCGTCGTCGCCGCCGTGCTGCCCGCGGACGCGGTGCTCGTCGACGAGTCGCTGACCAGTGGTCCCGCGCTGTTCCCGGCCACGGCGGGGGCGGCCCGGCACGACGTGCTGTCGTTGACCGGTGGGGCGATCGGCGACGGCCTGCCGATGGCGGTCGGTGCGGCGGTGGCCTGCCCGGACCGGCCGGTGCTCGCGGTGCAGGCCGACGGCTCGGCCATGTACACCGTGCAGGCGTTGTGGACGATGGCCCGCGAGCAGCTCGACGTCACCGTGCTGGTCTGCGACAACGGGGCCTACGCGATCCTGGCCGGTGAGCTGGAGAACGTGGGGGCCACCGCGGGTGGCGAGCGTGCCGGCCGGCTGCTGGACCTGGGGTCGCCGTCGCTGGACTTCGTCGCGCTCGCCGCCGGGATGGGCGTGCCGGGTGAGCGGGTGACGACCGGCCCGGAGCTCGCCGACGCGCTGCGCCGGGCGTTCGCCGAGCCGGGCCCGCACCTGGTCGACGCCGTCCTGAGGTGATGCTGGTCTCAGCGTCCGCGCGGCCCTAGGGTCGGTGCGGGCCGCAACGGTGCGGCCCGGTGGAGGTGCTGGCCCGTGGCCGCTGACCCGCTCGCGCACGTCCCCGGTGACCGGGGGTGGCCCGTCGTGGGCCACACGCTGATGTTCGTCCGGGACGCCGCGGGGTTGATCGACCGCCGCCGCCAGCAGCACGGCGACGTCTTCCGGATGCGGGTGCTGGGCCGGGAGGGCATCACCTTCCTGACCCCGCAGGCCACCCGCGAGGTGTTCCTGGACCCGGGCAAGGTGCTCTCCAGCGAGCAGGGCTGGTCGAACACGATCGGCGAGCTGTTCCGCAACGGGCTGATGCTGCGCGACTTCGACGACCACCACCGGCACCGCCGGGTCATGCAGCAGGCGTTCAGCCGGGCGGCGCTCACCGGGTACGTCGACGCCATCCACGACGTCACCGACCGGCACCTGCGCGCACTGCCCGACGGGGACGTCGACGTCTACCTGCTGATGAAGCGGCTGACCCTGGACATCGCCGCGGAGGTCTTCGTCGGCGTCTCGCTGGGGGAGGAGTCCGAGCGGGTCAACCGGGCCTTCGCCGACGCCGTCGCCGCCTCGATCACCCCGCTGCGGGTCGCCCTGCCGGGCACGCCGTACCGCCGGGGGCTGCGCGGCCGGGCCGAGCTGACCCGGGTCTTCGGGGACCTGGTGGCCGCCCGCCGCCGGGAGGAGCCGCGCACCGACCTGCTGTCCCGGCTCTCGCACGCCACCACCGACGACGGTGAGCTGCTGCCGGTCGGCGACGTCGTGGACCACATGGTCTTCCTGATGCTGGCCGCGCACGACACCACGACGTCGACCCTGGCGGTGCTGCTCTGGCAGCTCGCACTGCACCCGGCCGAGCAGGACCGGGTCGCCGAGGAGGTGCGCGCGCTGGACGGTGCCCCGGTCACCCCGGCCGACCACGGCGGGCTGGTGCACACCTCGCGGGCGATGTCGGAGGCGCTGCGGTTGAGCCCGCCGGTGCCGTTCTCCCCGCGGCGGGCGCTGGCCGACGTGGAGATCGCCGGGGTGCACGTGCCGGCCGGCACCGGCGTCAGCGTGTCCAGCCTGGCCCTGCACCGGCACCCGGACTGGTGGACCCGCCCGGCGGCCTTCGACCCCGACCGCTTCGCCCCCGGCCGGGACGAGCACAAGCAGCACAGCCACCTCTTCGTCCCCTTCGGTGGCGGCGCGCACCTGTGCATCGGCAACCACGTGGCCGAGGTGATGGTGAAGGCGATCGTCGCCCGGCTGCTGGCCACCCGGCGGGTGACCGCGGACCCGGCGGCCGGCGTCGTCATCTCCCCGATCCCGATCCCCAAGCCGAAGGGGCCGATGCTGCTCACGGTGCGGTGAGCGTCGTGGTTCCATCGGCGGCATGCCGTCGACGCTGACGCTCGCCCCCGCCCCACCCTCCGAGGCCGCCGAGGCGGTGCGCCTGAAGGTCCGTGAGTTCCTGGCCGCCGAGCTCGCCGCGGGCTCGTTCAGCACGCACGTGGACACCTGGCTGTCCGGTGTGGACCCGGAGTTCAGCGCCAAGCTGGGCGCGCGGGGCTGGCTGGGGATGACCTGGCCCAAGGAGTACGGCGGCCACGAGCGCACCGCGATGGAGCGCTACGCCGTCACCGAGGAGCTGCTGGCCGCCGGCGCCCCGGTCGCCGCGCACTGGATCGCCGACCGGCAGTCCGGGCCCAACCTGCTGCGCTACGGCACCGAGGCCCAGCGCAGGGAGATCCTGCCCAAGATCGCCGCGGGCGAGTGCTTCTTCGTGATCGGCATGAGCGAGCCCGACAGCGGCTCGGACCTCGCCTCCATCCGCACGAAGGCCGTGCGCAACGGCGACGGCGACTGGGTCGTCAACGGCGCCAAGGTGTGGACGTCGAACGCCCACCACAGCCACTACGCCATCACCCTGGTGCGCACCGCGCCCGCGGACCCGACCAACCGGCACGCCGGGATGAGCCAGCTGCTCGTCGACCTGTCGACACCGGGCATCACGATCAACCCGATCCGCATCCTGGACGGCGGCCACCACTTCAACGAGGTCGTCTTCGACGACGTCGTGATCCCCGGGGACATGCTGCTGGGCGAGGAGGGCGCGGGCTGGCACCAGGTGACCGCCGAGCTGGCCTTCGAGCGCAGCGGCCCGGAGCGCTTCCTGTCCACCTTCCCGTTGCTGGCCGAGTTCGCCCGCCGGGCCGCCGCCACGCAGGACCCGGCCCAGCTGGCCACCCTGGGCCGGCTGTCCGCGCGGCTGCTGGCGCTGCGTCAGCTCTCGCTGCGGATCGCCGCCGCGCTGGACCGCGGCGAGCTGCCCGACATCCCGGCCGCGCTGGTCAAGGACGTGGGGACGACGTTCGAGGCCGACGTCGCCGAGGAGGTGCGGAAGGTGGTCGACGTGCCCGCGTCGCTGGACTCACCGGACCCGCTGGGCAGGGCGTTGGCCGAGGCGGTGCTCCACGCGCCGGGCTACACGCTGCGCGGGGGCACCAACGAGATCCTCCGCGGGATCGTGGCGCGCGGGCTGGGTCTCCGATGAGCGACGACGTCTACGACACCGACCTGGTGGTCTCCACCGTGCGCGAGATCCTCACCGGGCACGAGCCGACCCAGCTGACCCCCGAGCGCCGCTGGGACGCCGCCCTGTGGACCGAGCTGGCCGAGGCCGGGCTGACCGGCGTCGGGCTGCCCGAGGAGGCCGGCGGCTCCGGCGGCGAGCTGGCCGACGCGGTCGCCGTCGTCGCCACGCTGGCCTCGGGCGCCGGTGCGGTCCCGGCCGCCGAGCAGCTGCTGGTCGCCGGCCCCGCCGTGCTGGCCGCCGGACTGCCGCTGCCCGACCCGTCGCAGCCGCTGTCCGTCGCGGTGTCCGGCGCGCTGACCGTGGACGACGGGGGCCGGCTGACCGGCACCGCCACCGACGTGGCCTGGGCCGGGGTCGTGCACTGGCTGGCCGTCGTCGCGCAGGGCCGGGACGGCGAGGTGCTCGCGCTGGTCGACGTCTCCGGGCTGGAGGCGACGCACGCCGCCAACCTGGCCGGTGAGCCGCGCGGCTCCTACGTCTTCGACGGGGTGCCGGCCCAGGTCGGACCGCTGCCGGCCGACCTGCGGGCCCGGTACGCGCTGGCCCGGGCGGTGCAGCTGTCCGCGGCCGCGGAGACCGTGCTGGCCTGGACCGTGCAGTACGCGGGGGAGCGGCAGCAGTTCGGCCGCCCGCTGGCCAGGTTCCAGGGCATCCAGATGCAGCTGGCGCAGATGGCCGGCGAGGTCACCGCCGTCGCCGCCCTGGTCGACGCCGCCGTGCAGCGCCTGGACCGCGGCGAACCCCTCGAGCTGGCCGCGGCCGCCGCCAAGGTGCGCGCCGGTGCCGCGGTCGAGGTCGTCGCCCGCCAGGCGCACCAGGTGCACGGCGCGATCGGCTTCACCCAGGAGCACCGGCTGCACCACCTCACCAAGCGGATGTGGTCCTGGCGCGACGAGGCCGGCAACGAGCTGACCTGGGCCCGCGTGCTGGGCGCCGCCGTAGCCACCGACGCCCCCTGGGCGGTCCTGACCACCCTCGTCTGATGCGAGCGCGTCCCCCGGTGATCATGGGGTTCTCGCCGGGGACGCGCCGTCGGCCGGCGCGTCGACCGGCACAACCCCATGATCACGGAGGAGACACGTGCCCGACTGGGTGCAGGACGCGATCTGGTGGCAGGTCCACCCGCTGGGGTTCGTGGGGGCGGAGCGGGACGCCGTCCCCACGGTCAGCCACCGGCTGCCGCGGATCACCGGGTGGCTGGACCACCTGCTGGCGCTGGGCTGCAACGGGCTCGCGCTCGGGCCGGTGTTCGCCAGTCAGACGCACGGTTACGACACCGTCGACCACCTGCGCATCGACCCGCGGCTGGGTGACGAGCAGGACGTCCGCGACCTGGTGACGGCGGCGCACGACAGGGGCGTCCGGGTGCTGCTGGACGGCGTGTTCAACCACGTCGGCCGCGCGCACCCCGCGTTCACCGACCCCGCCCGCCGGCACTGGTTCCGCTGGGAGGGTGACCGGCCCGCCGTCTTCGAGGGCCACGACGCCCTGGTCGCGCTGGACCACAGCCAGCCCGACGTCGTCGCGTACGTGGTGGAGGTGATGTGCCACTGGCTGGAGCGCGGCGTCGACGGCTGGCGGCTGGACGCCGCCTACGCGGTGCCGCCGGCGTTCTGGGCGCAGGTGCTGCCCGCGGTCCGGGAGCGGTTCCCCGACGTCTACGTGGTCGGCGAGGTCATCCACGGCGACTACGCCGGCATCGTCGGCGCCTCGACGGTGGACGCCGTCACCCAGTACGAGCTGTGGCAGGGCCTGTGGCACGGCATCGCCGAGGCCAACCTGTTCGAGACCGCGCACGCGCTGCAGCGCCACGACGGGTTCCTCGACGCCTTCGCGCCGTGGACGTTCGTCGGCAACCACGACGTCACCCGGATCGTGGACCAGGTCGGTCGCCCCGAACACTTGCCGCACGCGCTGGTCGTCTGGGCGACCGTCGGCGGCACGCCCGCGGTCTGGTCGGGTGACGAGTTCGGCTGGCACGGGATCAAGGAGCACCGCGCCGGTGGCGACGACGCGATCCGCCCCGAGTTCCCGGCCGACCCGCTCTCCGTCGCGGGCGGTGAGGTCCTGGCCCTGCACCAGGAGCTGATCGGGCTGCGCCGCCGGCACCGCTGGCTGCACCGCGCCCGGACGACGCAGCTGCACCTGACCAACACCGCGCTGGTCTACCGGACCGCGGCCGACGGCGAGGCGCTGGTCGTGGCGTTGAACCTGGCCGACGCGCCCGCCGTCGTGCCGGCGTCCGGGACGGTCCTGGCCGGGCAGGCGACCCCGCGCGGCCGCGGGCTGGAGCTGCCCGCGCACGGCTGGGCCGTGCTCAGCCCCTGACGTCGACCGGCCGGCCGGTGCGGTTGTCGTACCAGTGGGCCCGCCCGGCCAGCTGCACGAGCTGGACGTCGGCGCCCACCGGCAGCGGGTAGACCGCCAGCACCGCCGGGCTGAGGTGCACGACCGTGTTGACGTCCACGACGACGGCGTCCTCGGCACCGAGCTCGCCGGTGTCGGCGGCGGAGAAGAACCGCCACCCGCAGTCCTCCGGGGCGACCGAGGGCTCGCGCTGGGCCCACAGCACCGGGACACCCGCCAGGACCGACGGGGTGGCGACGCAGCCACCGGGGCTGCTCAGGTACCGACCGGCCGAACCGGTCCGGGCCGGCCGCCCGGCGAAGCCGACCTCGGTGAGTAACCGGGCCTGCACCTCGGCCAGCCAGGCCGACCTGGCCACCGTCCGGGCGGTGTTCGACCGCTCCTCGGTGCGGAGCAGCTCGAAGGAGCCACCCTCCTCGCGCAGGGTCCAGCTCGGGCCTCTGCTGCCGTTGCCGCCCAGCTGCGCGGACCGGCCGTCGCCGTACCGGCCCGCGGGCGACCCGGTGCACTCCTCGACCACCCGCACCAGGTCCGGGGTCAGCAGGTGCAGTGCGATGCCCTCGGCCAGCACGTCGAGGACCCCGTCGCCGCGCTCGGACAGCAGGGCCGTGGCCAGCACGTCCAGGGGCACCCCGGACACCCGGGCCAGCTGCTGCTCGCGGCTGAGCCCCTCGGGCAGACCGAGCCGGGGTGCCCCGAACCAGCGGTGCCGGTCGCCGGACGCCAGCTCCAGGAGCAGCAGCCGGTGGGCGTCCGCCACGCTCGGGACGGGGACCCGCACCGCCGTCGCCACCTCGGGCCGGGAGTTGCGGGCCCGCAGCTCGACCGCACCCCCGACCTCGGCGACCCACCACGACTCGTCGCGCCGGGTGGCCAGGAACGGGTTGCCGAACAGCGGGGGGCGCGGCGGCGCTCCGCAGATGTCGGCGAACCGGGTCAGCAGGTCCGGCGGCGGACCGACGAGCCGGTGGGTGCCGGGCGGGGACTCCCGGGTGACGAGCTCCCACAGCAGTGCGCAGCCCTCGGCCTCGTCGGCCACCTCGACCGGCTCGGGTCCGGTCGTGTCCGGCGGGTACTGCGGTGGTCGACCCAGCTCGCGCACCGTCACGAGGAGCCGGCCCTGGTGCTCCAGCAGGTTCCAGGCACCCCGGCAGTGCCGGGTCGCCGGCAGCCCGTCGTGTCGCGGGGACCAGGCCAGGTGCGGGTCCGAGCCGACCGCACGCAGCCGGTCCTGCAGCTCCAGGAAGTCCACGTGCCGCCCCTCGCGTCGTCACCAGGTCGGTCCGGACGCTACCCACCCAGGGAGCAGGTGCAGGATGCAACGAGGTGGCGACGGTGCTGCCGGGACGGGGACCACGTGGACGACGACGCAGGCTCTGACGGCACTGGCTCCGACGGCAGCGGTTTCGACACCAGCGGCATCCAGCGCGGGGAGGACGGGGTCGCCCGCTACGTCGGTCTGCCGCGCAACGCCGTCGCCTTGCTGCTGGACGCTGCGGTCGGGCACCCGGAGCGGACCGCGGTCGTCGAGCTCGGCGGGGAGTCCGTCACCTACGCGCAGCTGCTGGCCCGGGCACAGCGGGTGGCCGGTGGTCTGCGGGCGGCGGGGGTGCAGCCCGGGGACCGGGTCGCGGTGGGCCTGCCGAACGGGCTGGCCTGGATGCTCGCCTTCTGGGGCGCCCAGCTGGTTGGGGCCGTCGTCGTGCCGCTGAACACCCGGCTGTCCCCGGCGGAGTCGGCGTTCGTCGTGGCTGACAGCGGCGCCCGGCTGACCCTGGGCGAGCTGCCCGACGGCGACCCGGTCGAGCCCGCCGACCCCGCACCCACCGACCTGGCCGCGCTGTTCTACACCTCGGGCACCACCGGCCGACCCAAGGGCGCGATGCTCACCCACGAGGCGCTGGTCAGCTCGACGGAGAACGTCCTGCGCTGCCGCGGTCTGGACCCCTCGGCGCGGAACACCACCCTGGTCTCGGTGCCGCTGTTCCACGTCACCGGCTGTTGCTCGCAGATGGTCACCCAGGTCCGGATCGGCGGGACCAGCGTGCTGATGGCGCGCTTCCGGCCCGAGGCGTTCCTGGCGGCCGTCGCCGAGCACCGGGTCACCCTGCTGACCAGCGTGCCGACGATCTACGAGCTGGTGCTGCGGCACCCCGACGTCGCGACCACCGACCTGTCCAGCGTGCAGGTGCTCAGCTACGGCGGTGCCCCGATCGCCCCCGAGCTGGTGCACCGGCTGCGGGCGGCGTTCCCCGGTGCCCGGCTGGGCAACGGGTTCGGGCTGAGCGAGACCAGCGCGCTGGCGACCTTCCTGCCCGACGCCTGGACCGACGCGCACGCCGACTCGGTGGGCTTCCCCGCGCCGGTGGTCGACGTCGCGCTGGACCGCCCGGACCCCGACACCGGGGTGGGTGAGCTGCTGGTCCGCGGACCGAACGTGGCGGTCGGCTACTGGGGTGACGCCGCCCGGACGGCGGAGACGTTCCGGGACGGCTGGCTGCACACCGGGGACCTGGCCACGCTGACCGGAGGTCTGGTCCGCATCGTCGACCGGGCCAAGGACATGATCAACCGGGGCGGGGAGAACGTGTACTCCGTCGAGGTGGAGAACGTGCTGGCCGAGCACCCCGACGTGCTGGAGGTCGCCGTCGTCGGCGTGCCGGACCCGGTGATGGGGGAGAAGGTCGGGGCCGTGGTGCTGCCCCGACCGGGAGCCACCGCCTTGGTGCCCGAGCTGGTCGCGTTCGCCCGGGAGCGGCTGGCGGACTTCAAGGTGCCCCAGTTCATCCGGGTGCTGGACGGTCCCCTGCCCCGCAACGCCGGCGGCAAGGTGCTCAAGGGCCCGCTGCGGACGGCGACCGACTGGGAGCCCGTCCCGCGCTGAGCGCAGAGGCGGGCCCGCCCGGACCGCTGAGCTGCGTGCGGTCCGGGCGGTCGGGCGTCAGCTGGCGGGGCGGCCCTTGGCCCAGCGGAGGAACGCGGCGGTGTCCGCGGTGCTCTCCAGGCCGACCAGCGAGCGGAGCAGGTCGTTGCTCCAGACGGCGACGCGGCCCACGGTGAACGCGGACTTGTCGACCGGCGGCAGGTCGAGGCCGAAGACCTCCTTGGTCAACTCCTTCTTGCCGTCGGCGGCCGCGGAGTAGCGCAGCAGCGGAAGGAACCGGTCGGGCTGGACCACGGTGAGGACCTTGGCCAGCATCGGCTCCTTGAAGGAGGCGAAGCCGATGCCCTTCTTGCCCTCGACGAGCTGGGTGAAGCGGTCCTCGAGGGTCAGGCTCTCGGTGCCGTAGAGCAGGTGGTTGATCGAGGCGCGCACGCCCTGGGCCGCGGTGTGGTCGCCGGCGGTCTTCCAGGCGCGGGTGAACCCGGAGGTGTTGCCGCAGTTGGCGACGGTCGGCGAGGTGACGAAGTGCAGCAGCACCTCGGGGGAGGCGTCGCGCAGGTTCTCGGCGGCGAACTGCTCCCGGTAGCGGGTGGCGAATCCCTCGGCGTCGGGGTCGGGCTCGCGCTCGACGGTGAGGAACTCGGCCTCGAGGGCGGCGATGCGCTCCCGGACGTCGGGGCGCACGTCGGCGGCCTGCGGGAACTCCGCGGCCAGCGTCTCGGCGGTGCGGGCGTGCGGGCGGGCCGGGTCGCGACGGGCCTCGCCACGCAGCCACTCGTGACCACAGGCGGCGCAGTGGATGAGGAGGCGGCTGTCTGGCTGCGGGGTGCCGGTGATGTCCTCGGAGGAGCATTCCGGGCAGGTGATCAGGGCCAAGGAGGAGCCTTCACGGTCGTTCGAACACGGGCTGGCTCGATGTACACCCCAGGTTAGTCCGATGACTCTGCGCAGTCGGCAAGGTCTGGTGTGCAGGAACCCGAATGGGAGGTGCAGTCGTGCAGCTGGGCGAGGTGCGGGCGGTCACGGTGTTCGTGGAGGACCTGGGTGCGGCGCGGGAGTTCTACGCCTCGGTGTTCGGTGGCCGGGTGGTCGCCGAGGACGAGGTGTCGACGGCGTTCGAGGCCGGCCCGGGGGTGGTGGTGAACCTGCTGCAGGTCGACCAGGCGGCGGAACTGGTGACGCCGGGGGAGGTGGCGGCACCCGGTGGGAGCCGGGTGCTGCTCACGGTGGCGGTCGCCGACGTCGACGCCGAGTGTGCGCGGCTGGCCGAGCTCGGGGTGCCGTTGCGCAACGGCCCGCAGGACCGCCCGTGGGGCGTCCGGACCGCTGCCTTCGCCGACCCGGCCGGTCACGTCTGGGAGCTGGCGGGCCCGCTGCGGACCGGGTGAGGCAGGGCACCCACCAGGTGCGCGCTGGTCGCCGTCGGACGTCACACGGCGGGCGTGACCTCAGACCAGCAGGGGTGCGGTGTGGATCTCGCTGCCGTCGGGGCGGTGGGTGCGCCACCGTCGTCCCGGTGGCGCGCTGTCGTCGCGGGTGACCCGGTAGCCGTGGTGGACCTCGGTGTGGTGCCGTTCGCAGAGCAGGGCGGAGTTTACGACCCTTCGCTAATGTGCCCCCTTGTGTCAGGGGTGAGAGCAGCGGCGATCTACGCGCGGATCAGCAGCGACACCGAGGGCAAGGCCCTTGGGGTCGCGCGTCAGCTGGAGGACTGTCGCCGCCTGGCCGAGCGGGTGGGGTGGACCATCGGGCAGGAGTACGTCGACAACGACCTGTCGGCGTACTCGGGCAAGCGGCGTCACGCCTACGAGCAGATGCTCGCTGACCTGGCAGAAGGTCGCCGGGATGCCGTGGTCTGCTATCACGTGGATCGGCTCACCCGCCGACCGGTGGAGCTGGAGCAGTTCGTGGCCACGGTCGATGCTGCCGGGGTCCGCCAGGTCCGCTTCGTCTCCGGCAACATGGACTTGGGCACCGGGGACGGTCTGCTGATCGGAAGGATCATGGCGGCGGTGGCAGCGAACGAGTCGGCGGCCAAGAGCCGCCGCATGCGCCGGAAGTGGGACCAGAACGCCGCCCAAGGGCTCCCGCACGGCGGCAGCACTCGACCATTCGGCTTCGACGCCGACCGGATCACGGTTCGACCCGATGAGGCGGACGTGGTCCGGCAGGTGGTCGCCCGGTACTTGGCCGGTGAGAGCCTGCGCTCGCTGTGCACATGGCTAGGTGAGGAGAACGTCCCGACCGTGACCGGGGGACAGTGGCGCTCACCAACCCTGCGGGGGTTGCTGCGGTCGGGCCGGATCGCCGGGCTGCGCGAGCACCGCGGCGAGGTCGTGGGACCGGCGCAGTGGCAGGCCATCATCAGCCCGGCCGATCGGGACCGGGTGTTGGCCCGCATGACCGAGCGAGCAACCAGCGGCCGACGCACCCCCCGGCGCTACGTGCTGTCCGGGTTGCTGCGCTGCGGCCGCTGCGGCGGCAAGCTCTTTGCCTCCCCGCGTGAGGCGAGTCGGCGCTACGTCTGCCTACCGGGGCCCGACCATCGCGGCTGCGGACGACTGACCGTGGTCGCCGAACCGCTCGAGGACTTCCTCGTGGAGGCGGTACTGCAACGGCTGGACGGTCCCGAGCTGGCCGACGTCATGGCCGGCCAGCGCGGAGACGCCGGCGCAGGCGAACTCAGCGACGGCCTGGCCGGCGATGAAGCCCAGCTGCAGGAGTTGGCCGAGATGTTCGGCAAGCAGGAGATCAGCGCGAAGGAGTGGCGCGCAGCGCGGGAGCCGATCGAGCGGCGCATGAAGGATCGGCGACGACAGCTCGCCGTCCTCACCCGCACCGACGCCCTCGCAGACCTACCCGGCGGAGGGCAGCTCCGCGCGCAGTGGGGTGGTCTCAGCCTCTCCCGACAGGCGGCCATCGTCGCCGCCGTCATCGACCACGCGGTGATCGGCCCGGGTCAGCGTGGCGCCCGCTCGCTGGACCCATCCCGGGTCGAGGCGATCTGGCGGGTCTGAGGCCGACCGGCGCCGCGCCCGCTCGCGCTCCGCGCTTGCGCGGGCGTGCCATCCGGCGGCAGCAGATCCACCACCTGCGCCAGCACACGCCGATCACTCACCCGGACAGGAACGCCTTGCGCGGCGCAGGAGGCGGCCAGCCACTCGCGGACCTGCGCCGGGGTCACCTTGCCCACAACGCCCCCGAAGTGGGCACCGGGCAGACGATGCGGTGGTGCATGACGAGCTCCAAGGCGTCGATCCAGTCAGGGATCGACCCCGGCGCCTACGCCCTCGGCTCTGTGTCCTGCTTCGGCCTCAGCAGGGTGCCGCCCACTCGACATAAGAAGTCGCAGGCACGGGGATTGGGGTCCTACCCGCCGTCGGATCCGAGTGGGTGAGCCGACGACTGCTCCGTGCCTGCGTTGACGATAGCTCTCGTCAGCCGAACCGCTTAGCCGCACCTTGTCGTGACATGCCTAGCGCGACCCCGATGTCCTCCCAGCTGGCACCGTGGTCGCGGGCGGACTCCACGGACCTGGTGAGCTTCCGCTCTGCCACCGCTACCTCGTGACGTGCGTCGATCACGTCGCGAAGCAGGTACGGCACCCGCCCCAGCCGCAGAGTCGCTGTCCGCACGTACCCCCGGCCCGACGCACCCGGCTGCACCTCTGACGCAGCGTCGTCGACGTCGTCATCGTGCTCTGATACGTCATCTGGCTCGTACGGGGAGGTAGCAGGTTGGGGTAACGACGTGCGCGCTGCGCGCGCCGCCGGTGGCACCGGCCGCCGCTTTGGTTGCTTGCGCGGACGAGCCGCTGACTTGGGCATACGCGACTTTAGCGCAACTAGAGTTGCGCAGGCGGAAGACTTGTTCGCATGGTTACCAAGGCTCGCCTTCGGCACGTCACGCGTCCCCGACCTTGTTGCGCGACCGTCAAGGGCGCTGCGCGTCGCTGCGCGATGCCTGCGGCACCCTTGACCGCCGCTCCTCGGTGTCAGTGGGCGAAGCGGTACGACCGCACCCGGCAGACGGGGGCCCGGGGGAAGAACGCCCCCGAACCCCCACCGCCAAGCGGTCAGCTTGCGGGTGCAGCAGTCGCGCCGGTTGCGTCAGCGTCGGCTGGGAGGTTCGCGAATGTCTGGTCACCTGGCGCCCACCAGGTCGGTGGCCACCCAGGCGTCGGTGGTGCGCCTCCAACGTGATTGGCGACTAGCCAACGGCCTTCAACCCTATGCATGAGGATTGGTAGTGCGTTAGGTACGGCTGTTGCCGTCGTAACGAAGTATCCACCGGTCGATCCCAGTGGTGCTAGCACCACCAAATCGTAGTCGCGGGCAACTCGTCGGCGGCGGCTCGCAGCACCTAATGACGAGAACTGCGACCAAGCCTCCGCAAACTGTTCTGCTTCGGCCTCTACGTAGCCGCGCCAGAAATCCTCTGGCTTGCGCTCGGCCAGCAGGCTCGACGCTAAGTCTTCAAGCCCATTTCTCGGTAGATTGCCAACCTGATGCATGTTCCAAAGCCGAGCCTGTATGCGACAAAGATTCCAGTTGGTGTCGGCCAGATCGAGCGCCAGCTCGTACTGGCCCTTCCGCATTAATTCAACGAATCTCAACGCGACGCCGGCTTGCCCGTCGTCATCGAACATCGACTGGTCGGCTCCTGACGCCGCCAGCTGCACAGAGCTAGCGATCCTCTCCTGGGCGGAGCTGGACTGGACTGGAGTGGCCCCGTCGGGCAGGTCAGGATCGTCTGGGATTTGACGGTTCGTGAACATGCCCAAGATCGATATTGCGAATAGGGCTGCACCCGTACCTGGAAATACCGAATACCAAACGAACCCATCTCGCGTTAAGACGTACGTCCAGTAGCCCAGCCCCACTGTCAACAGAGCCGCAAATATAACGGCGCCACGCGGAACGGGCTTCTTTCGAGCTCCAAGCGGCTGCCCAGATAGCCGTGCAACGTCTAGTGCAATCTTTCCCGCTATCCAGCCGATGGCCGGCGTGTGGGTTGAAAGAATCTCGTCCTTCTTTAATTCTTCAAGCAGACTCAAGTTGTCGCGCACTTCCGCGCGAAGTCGGCGACGACGACCACCGATACCCACCACTGCAGCCAACGGGGTCGCAATCGAGATCACGGCCTTCGCTACGGCTTCGAAATCCACGTTTCGTCGTCACCCGCTTCAAGACACCGTCGGACAGTAACTGGTGAAGGATGCCTTACGGACGGGCGAAGTTCTCCAGTGAGGTGTCGCCCTGGTCGAGGGCCCACTCGAGCAGGTGGTGGACGTCGCACCAGTGGGTGGGGGCGTCGCAGCCGGCGAACACGCAGTGCCCGTCGCGCTGTTCGACGGCGCGGCGGATGTGTGGGGGTACGACCCGGTGACTGCGGCCGACGTCGAGGGGGACGCCGTCGGGGCCCATCACGATGCGGGGGACGGCGGAGACGCAGGCGATCCACCGTGCCCGGGCGGCGGACACGGTGGCCCCGAACCCGGTGGTGGCGGTGGCGGGACCGGTGGCCGGGTCGAGGAGGTCCTCGATGTCGACGGTGACCACGACGTGCGGCTCGACGGTGCGCAGGAAGGGCAGGTCGCCCTGGGCCAGCTGGTTGTCGCACAGTTGCACGAGCGCGTCGGCCTGCTGCTGCCCGCGGGTGCGCAGGTCGCCTTGGGGGCGGGAGGCCTGGACGAGGGACTCCAGTGCCGCCTGCACCTTCTCCCCGCCGACCGCGTCGAGGTCGAAGCGGCCGGTGATCGATCCGTCGGTGTGCCGGCTGATCGACAGCCGCCGGGTCTCGGTCGGGTCCGGTTCGGGCCCGTCGGGGTCCAGTGCGGCGGCGAACGCGCCGACGGCGGTGGCCAGCTGCGCGTGCGGCAGCGTCGCGGCGACCTCGGTCCACGCCTGGTCGAAGGGGTCGAGGTCGACGTCCTGCTCCAGCGCGCGGGCGACGTCGGTGGGCCCGAGGGCGTTGGCGACGACCCCGACCTGCGCTGCGGTGACCGCGCCGTCGGCGAACGCCGTCTCCAGGTGGGGGAGGTGTTCCAGTGCGCGTCCGACGCGGACGACGCCGGCGGCTGCTGCGGCGGACCAGTGGGCGTGCCCGCGCAGCCAGGAGGCCATGGTCGTCAGCCCGTCGTGCTCGGCCGACCCGACCACGTCGGCGTGCCGCACGGTGCGGGTCAGCTCGGCCTGCAACCGGTTGATCGAGACCACCAGCTCACGGCAACGGTCCAGCACCGCGCCGTCGGTGAGGGCGTGCAGGTCATCACCGGCGAGGGCGTCGAGCGCCGATCGGATCTCGCTCACCACACCCCCCAGGTCGTTCGATCACGTGTTCGAAGTCTACCGCACCTCGAGCCCTGGTCGGAGGTGAATCCACAGGTCAGCGACCCCTTCTCGGACGGAAGTGTCACCTCGACCGGGTCGCCGCACGGCCCGGACCCATCCACAGACGGCGGGACCCCCACCCAGGGGAGTCGGTGTGATGACAACGCACTCCCGGCCAGGAATGCGTCCTCAGCACACGTGATCATCACCGTCCCTGACGAGTCAGGGGGACGGATCACCCTGCGAGGGGGAGGGCGAGGGCCCAACGGCCCGACGCCTCCCGGCTGCCGTGCCTCGACCACCAGCTCCCTCGGCAGGCCGCCCACCGCCCCGGCTCCTACGGTCGACCCGTGACGACGACGATCCTGCTGGCCGGCGCGAGCGGTGACCTGGGGCAGCGCGTGGCCCGGGAGCTGCTGGCGCGCGGCGCCGAGGTCCGGGCGCTGACCCGTACCGACTCCACCTCCACCCCGCCGCCCGGGACGACGGTGGTGCGGGCCGACTACGCCCACGCTGCGGCGTTGCAGGAGGCGTGCACGGGCGTCGACGTCGTGGTGTCCACGCTGGCGGGGCTCCGCGACGTGGTCGTGGACGCGCAGACCCAGCTGCTGGACGCGGCCGTCGCTGCCGGCGTCCCCCGGTTCGTGCCGAGCGACTACGCGGCGGACTTCCGTCGGCTGCCGGCCGGCACCAACCGCAACCTGGAGCTGCGGCGGGAGTTCGCGGCGCGGGTGGACGCGGCGCCGGTGCGGGCGACGTCGGTGCTCAACGGCGCGTTCGCCGACATGCTCACCGGTCAGGCGCCGCTGGTGCTCTTCGACCGCGGCCGGGTGCTGTTCTGGGGCAGCGCGGACCAGCCGCTGGACTTCACCACCAAGGACGACGTCGCCGCGTTCACCGCCGACGCCGCCCTGGACGACGACGCCCCGCGCTGGCTGCAGGTCGCCGGGGAGACCGTCACCGCCCGGTCGTTGGCCGAGACGATGACCGGGTTGACCGGCCGCACCTTCAGGCCGACCTTCGCCGG
Organism: Modestobacter sp. Leaf380; assembly: GCF_001424485.1. Lineage (GTDB taxonomy): Bacteria > Actinomycetota > Actinomycetes > Mycobacteriales > Geodermatophilaceae > Klenkia. Next base: position 296 of record NZ_LMQC01000010.1, on the reverse strand, counting down.
TCCCGTGCCGCTGCTGCGCCTGATGGCCCGGGTCGGGCGCACCTTCGGCGACGAGGACGCGCTGTACCCGGCGTGGCAGGGGATGCAGTACTTCGACTCGATGTTCAGCGGCGACGGCACCCTGCTGGGCGACGACCGGGACCGCTACGGACGCCGGCCGTGGACCGGCGTCCGGGAGGTGCTGGCGGCGCGCTAGATGTGATGTCCAGGGACGTTGTCCCGAGCTGAGGTGATCGGGGCCTGTCGTTGAGACGGGGAGGGCCTCCGGTGTGAAGTGGAGCTGTCTAGGAACCGCT
>NZ_LMQC01000009.1 GCF_001424485.1 Modestobacter sp. Leaf380 | reverse complement strand
CAACAGCGCCACCGAGAGCCGCCGACAGATCTCAGCCAAGACAGCAACCGCGTCGGTCAGCACACCGGGTCAGACGACCCCCGATGACGCCACCCCCATCCTCACTGTCAGTCGGTCAGATCGGCGCAGTCCTGCTCGTCGGGCAGCAGCGGCCGGAAGGTGACCGCCCACTGCTGCCCGCCGCTGGTCCAGGGGGTCAGGCCGTCGGCGTCCCGGGCGGCGGTGGTGACGGCGGTGGCCTGCTCCCCGGTGGCGAGGGCGCACGCGACCCCGGGGCCGACGGTCTCCCCGGGCAGGTCGGGGCCGGGCCACTCGACGGGGGAGCGGTCGGGCAGGGTCGCGTCTCCGGGTGTGTAGGGCGAGGCGATCGCGGCCACCGCGGTGGGCTCGTAGGCGGCGGTCCCGCCGTCCAGGACGGTGAGCCGTTCGACCAGGTCGGTCAGGGCGTCCCGGGCCGACTGCTGCTCGGCGGTGTAGCCGCCGTCGGTGACGTCCAGGGCGTACACGTCGCGGACGTGCGTCTCGCCGTCGGTGACCAGGGTGAACCGGGTGGTCGGGGCGTCGGCGAGGGGCGGCTCGCCCAGGTCGCCGGTCTCGGCCACCCCGGCGGCGAGCGCGGCGTCGACCAGCTCCTGCACCCCGCCAACGTGCAGGTCGGCGACCTGCACGTTGGGCCAGGCCGGGCCCGGGTAGATCGCCGGGACCGGCCCCTCGGTGACCACCCGGCCGTCGCTGTAGACGCTCACCAGGGGCAGCCGGCTGACCGTGGTCTCCGGCGTCACGTAGCCGCCGGTGTAGGCGACCCGCAGGACCAGCGCACCGGGCTCGGCCGGCAGGGCGGTGCCGCCGTCGCCGTCGTCACCGGCAGGGGAGCCGCAGGCGGTGAGGAGCAGGCCGAGGCCGAGGACGGCCGCCAGGGAGCGCATGCGGTGATGACGTGCGGGGCCGGTGCTGGGTTCCGCCGGGTTGGATGGCGGCATGGACTCCGTGGTCGACGCCCTGCGCTCGCTGCCCGTGCCGTTGGACCAGGCCCGGACGGACGTGCCGGCGGTGCCCGGCCTGTACGCCTGGTGGGGCCGGTTCGGGGCGCTGCCCGGCATCTCCGGCCCGCGGCACCCGACGGCTCCGGTGCAGCTGCTCTACGTCGGGATCGCGCCGAACGGCCCGGCGTCCTCGGCGACGGTGCGCAAGCGCGTGGTGGACGACCACATCCGCGGGACGACGGGTTCGTCGACGCTGCGCCGGTCGCTCGCGGCGCTGCTCAGCGAGCAGCAGGGCTGGCACGGCCGGTGGACGTCGCGGCCGGTGCTGGTCAACCGGGACGAGCTCGCGCTGTCGGAGTGGATGGCGTCGACGCTGCGGGTGAGCTGGGCCGAGCACGCGGAGCCGTGGACGGTGGAGGCCGCCGTCATCGGCGAGCTGGAGCCGCCGCTGAACCTGGCGGACAACTCCGGGCACCCGTTGCACGGGTTCGTCTCCGACGCCCGGCGGCGGTGGCGGGAGGCGGCGCGGTCAGCCGGCCGCTGACCCGGTCGCGGCAGGACCCGGGGGGAGCACCCGGCAGCCCACGACCACCGCGGCCCCGACGATCAGGCCGGGGGCTGCACGGTGGGCTCGCGGTGAGGACCGGCCGTCAGCCGAGGAGGTCGGTGACCGGGATTCCGGCGAGAGCCTGCAGGGTGAGCAGCACGACCAGCACCGCGTACCCGACCGCGGCGACGGCGACGACCCGGAGGCGCAGGGCGGCGTCCCGCAGCGCCGGCACCCGCCGGGACAGCGCCTCCAGCGCCAGGACCAGCAGTGGCAGGGCCTGCAGGGCGTGCATGCCGACGAAGTGCGGGACGCGCAGGTCGCCGCCGGTGGTGGACCAGCCGAGCAGCGGGAGGCCGGCCCCGCCGTCGGGGACGCCGACGGCGTGGGCGCCGGCAATCCCGGCGAAGTCGTCGAGCTGGTCGGGGGTGGGTGAGGTCATCAGGAAGGCGACGGCCATGCCGGCCAGACCGATGACGAGGCCGGCGCGGATGGCCAGCAGCCGGGCGGCGTCGGCGTCGGCGGATCGCCAGAGCAGGGCTGCGAGGGCGAGGGTGACGAGCCAGACGGCGGCGATCGAGAAGCCCATGAGCGCCCAGAGGCCACCCGCCAGGGGGCTGGACACGTTGAAGTGGCTGGTCGTGCCCGCGGCGACGGCACCGACGATGACGACCATCTCCAGCACGAGTCCGACGACGACCACCCAGGCGGCGGCCCGGCCCAGGCGCTGCCGGTGCTCGGGGAGCTTGTCGACCAGCCAGGCGATGGTGACCGCGTAGACCGCGATGGAGATCGAGAACTTCAGCGGCTTGAGCCAGCCGTTGGTGCCGGTGATCTCGACCGGGGCGACGACTGCGAGCAGGCCGGTGACCAGGGCGGTGCCGACCATGACGGCGGCCAGGGCCATCAGCGGACGGTTGAGGCTCGTGCGGGTGGGACGTGCGAGGACGGTGGTCACGAGGGGCTCCCGGGGGTGGGTCCGAAACGGCTGACGGACTCGCTCTCCTGGGCCATGCGGCGCAGTCCGGCGAGCAGGGCGTCCCCGAGCACGGTGCCGACGACGACGGTCTGTGCCGCCGTCACCGGGCCTGCGTCGAGGTTCTTCGTGACGCAGTCCAGGTCGGCCTCGGCGACCACCTCGACCGCGCGGGCGTAGCCGGGCAGCGTGGCGGCCAGGTCCTCCCGGCCCAGGGCGCGGTACCGGTCCAGCACCGCGGCGGCCGCGGCGACCCCGGGGTTGCCGGGGGAGACCGACCAGCCGCGCTCCCGGGCGATGTCGGTGACCTGCTGCACCGACTCCTCCGACGGCGGCGAGGCCTGCCAGGGGAGCGAGGCCTGCGCGATGCCCAGGGTGTTCCCGAACGGGTGGCCCGGGTCGTCGGCGGCGGTGAGCACGTCCTTGGCTGCCGCCACGCTGAGCCCGCCCACCTCGATGAGGCTGCGGATCAGGTGCAGCCGGGTGAGGTGGTCCTCGGTGTACTCGGTCTGGTTGTAGCCCGTGCGCTCGCCGGCGGGGAGGAGGCCCTCACTGACGTACCACTTGACGGAGGCGGCGCTCACCCCGCTCGCGCTGACTAGCTTTGCAATTCGCACACCTGACAGCTTCACTATCGATAGGGGAGCTGTCAACCTCCCGGCCAGGGAGCTGTTGGACGTGATGAAGTGCACGCTCGGTCTGCTCGAGCAGGGAAGGCTGCACGCCGTTCTCGCTGTCGGTGGGTCCGGTGGCTCGTCGATCGCGGCGCCGGCGATGCAGGCGCTGCCGGTCGGCGTCCCAAAGCTGCTGGTGTCGACGATGGCGTCGGGGACGTCGCGCCCTACGTCGGGCAGTCCGACGTCACGCTCATGTACTCCGTCGTCGACATCTCGGGGCTGAACTCGATCTCGCGGGCGGTGCTCGGCAACGCGGCGGCGGCCGCGGCCGGCATGGCTGCCGCCTACGAGCGAAGGACGGCGGAGCCGGCGGCAGACGAGAGGCCGCTGATCGGCGCGAGCATGTTCGGGCTGACCACGCCCGCGGTCGACGAGGCCCGGGCCCGGCTCACCGAGCTCCGCTACGAGGTGCTGGTCTTCCAAGCGACCGGCGCCGGCGGGCGCGCGATGGAGGGCCTGGCCGATGCCGGGTTGCTCGCCGGTGTGCTCGACCTGACCACCACCGAGCTCGCCGACGACCTGGTGGGCGGGGTGCTCACGGTCGGTCCGCACCGGCTGGAGGCGGCCGGACGGCGCGGCATCCCGCAGGTGGTGAGCGTCGGTGCGCTGGACATGGTCAACTTCGGCGGCCGGGAGACGGTGCCGGCGGAGTTCGACGATCGGCAGTTCCTGGTGCACAACCCCACCGTCACGCTGATGCGCACCACGGCGGCGGAGAGCGCGGAGCTGGGACGTCGGGTGGCGGCCAAGGTCGGCGCTGCCACCGGCCCGGCCGAGGTGCTGCTGCCGGTGGGTGGGGTGTCGGGGATCGACGTCCCCGGTGGGCCGTTCGCCGACCCCGACGCGGACGAGGCCCTCTTCACCGCCGTACGGGAGGGGCTGGCCGGCACCGACGTGCCCGTGACCGACTGGGACGGCGCGATCAACGACCCCGGCTTCGGCAGGCTGGCCGCCGAGCGACTGCACGCCCTGATCACCGCCGAGGGAACTGATGGACGCCGCGACAGCACGAGCCCGTCTGCTGGGACCGCCGCTGCGGGCCGGCCGATCATCGGCGCGGGCGCCGGCACCGGCCTGTCGGCCAATGCCGCCGAGGCCGGCGGGGTCGACCTGCCGATCATCTACAACCCCGGCCGCTACCGGATGGCTGGGCGCGGTTCGCTGGCCGGGCTGATGCCCTACGGCGACGCGAACGCGATCGTCGTCGACATGGCCCGCGAGGTGCTGCCGGTCGTGCGCGACACCCCGGTGCTCGCCGGGGTGTGCGGCACCGACCCGTTCCGGCTGATGGGTCCGTTCCTCGACGAGCTGGTGCGGATCGGGTTCGCCGGGGTGCAGAACTTCCCGACGGTGGGGCTGATCGACGGGACGTTCCGGGCGAACCTCGAGGAGACCGGCATGGGTTTCGGCCTGGAGGTCGAGATGATCCACGCCGCGCACGAGCGCGGGCTGGTAGCGGCCCCCTACGTGTTCGACGCCGAGCAGGCGGTGGCCATGACCGAGTCCGGGGCGGACATGCTCGTGCCGCACATGGGCCTGACGACCAGCGGGACCATCGGCGCGCAGACGGCGATGACCCTGGACAACGCGGTCGCGCTGGTGCAGGAGCTGCGCGGCGCGGCGGTGGCGGTTCGCCCCGACGTGCTGGTGCTGTGCCACGGCGGACCGATCGCCGAGCCCGCCGACGCGAAGTAAGTGCTGGAGCACACGACCGGGGTTGCCGGGTTCTTCGGTGCGTGGTCCATGGAACGGCTGCCGACGGAGCGGGCGATCGCCGGGCAGGTGGCGGAGTTCAAGGCAATACGCGTGGGTTGACCGCGTGGCGGTCCTTGGTATCGCGAGGTCAAGCCTCTGATCGCGGACCCGCGGACGATGGAGCGGCTGGGCAGCTAGCTGCCGGCGGTCGGCGTGTCCGACAAGGGTCCGCGACACCTCGGACGCGATGGTGGCTACGTAGACGTACACCCATGCCAATGACGATGGCAACACCCTCCCGTCGCTACGGATGCCTCTCTGCGCCGCAGCCGATTGGGCTCGAAATCTCGTCTGCCACTGGGGATCGTCATTCTCTCGGACCCCGCCCCCACAGATTCGTATACGTCTTGCCTTCCAGGTCGGCGAAAGTCACGGTGCATTGCATGCGCCGCATGCGATCTCTGTCGTCGAACTGCATCCGCAATCTCCGAACCCAGACGCGATGCTGTCCTCCAGCGATGACGGGGGTGTCCAAGGTCAGGGTCGAGGTAGTGGGGTCGACGCTGCTGTCGTAGTGCTCACGTCGAACTTCTATGGGGAGCTCCACGCTCACCACCACATCACGAACAGGAAGCTTCCCGGGGTTGTAGACCGTGAACTCGTAGCTCGCAGCCGATGAACCATCTGCGTCGGCCGTGGTGGGTACATCCTTGGCGCGCCACATCACGGCGACGCCGCGTTGCTCGACCTCTCGTTCGCGATCCCGTTGAGCGCGCAGCAGCCGCAGCTGCCATCCGGCGAAGAACAACCCCACGAGCGCGATGGCAGTTGCTGCCCACGTGATGACGTCCTCTGTGTTCATGTGCGCCTCTCCGTCTCTCGGTAGTTGTTCACCAGCGCCGACCGCCAGGGCTGCCGGGCTCCATTCAGCTAGCTTCGGGCAGCCTCGGCTTGGCACGCGACTGGTCCTGTCCTGGCGGGCTGGCCCACTTCAGGCAGCGCGGAACTGGTCGTAGCGTTCCGCCAAGCGATCGCTGTCGGGCCGATCGGCGCGAGCGGCGGGCACGGTCATGAGGGACTGGGCGTGATGATCCTGGAGGCCATGCCGAAGCATCGGGCCGTCGATCTCGTCCAACAGCCGATGGTGGATCTCCACGACGAGCTCTGGACGGATGCCGAGGATGTGCCGGTCGTAGGCGGCGTGATGGATCTTGCAGAGCGCAATCCCGTTGCCGATGACGGCCTCTCCACGGAGCTGCGAGTCCGGGATGATGTGCGCTGCATCGAAGAGTTCTCGGTGGCCGAGAGAGCAGACGGCGCACCGCGTGCCGTAGGCGGCCATGACCTGGCTGGCGAAGACGGGCTGGTGGAGCCTGTGGCGAGTCATGCCGATCAGGTAGCGGCGAAGGTTCTCCTCGATGCGACTGCCCGGTCGGATGACGCGCTGCTCCTCAGTGAGCGCCATGACGAACTGGTCGGCTGCCGGCTCCTCTCCGACGAGGTAGACCGGGAAGATTGCTTGGAACAGGCCGGGCCGCACTCCGTAGAACCAGATCAGCGGAGCTGACTGCAGCATTGCTGCACGGAGGCCAGCGTTCTCAGCTGAACCGCCGGCGTCGCGGCGAAGCTTGTACCGGTGCAGTCCGTCGGCTGCTTCGACGTCGTCGTACGGTCGGGGCTGCCCGCTCTTCGGCACCGCCGTGAGGATGCTGAGCGCCGCTGACCACCCCGCCGGTCGGCGAATGCCGCGGCCTCGGTCCGCGAGAGGGAAGAGGGCACCATCGACGACGAAGTCGTTCGCAAGACGATCGCGGGAGATGGGGCTTACGCCATCGAGAGTCTCCCCTTGAACCCAGGCGATCGCCGCGGTTCTCATCGACTCCTGCCTCGGCAAAACGCCCAGCCCAGGGTTCACGAGCCGGGTTGAAGAGCGGAGCGAGGTACTGGCTCGAGGCTGTTCCTCACAAGCCTGCCGCGTCTGCGGTCGGGGCGACCAATCTCAGATCGCCGCCATTGGTGCGGTCCAGCTCCATCACTTGGCGACCACTGGTGCTCATGAGCTGGGGCGCGTCGGGCAGGCGGCTCATCCCGGATGCGAGGGCCGCTATGGCGCGGTCCAGGCCCATGGACTCGGTGCCGGACCAGGGCATCTTGTACGTCAATGGATGTGCAGCCAGCTCCCAGAGAAGCGACTGGACGCGTTGCTGGGCGGCGGCGTTCTCCGCCAAGTCTTTCCCGACCTCTGCTTCGAGGTAGTGCAGCGGCCGGCCGGGCTCCTGAGCTGTGGCCTCGGCGTGCGTCAGTACCTGTGCGCGGCTGTCCAGGGCGAGCGCTCTGTAGAGCGTCTCGAGTCTGCGTGGAAAAGATCGCCACTGGCTGACGGGACCTTCCCCCGCGAGGATGGTCTGCATCTTCTCGACGTTGACGCCTCCGCTGTTCGGCAGGTTCTTGGCTCCCTTCTCCCAGTTCTCCAGCCAGGTTAGGGCTCGAGCCCGGACCTGACGTAGACCGTCACGGGCGCTGCCGAATCCGATCGTCGACGGAATGGTGAGTTGGTCGAGCATGGCGCTTGCGGCCAGCCTGATCGCCGTCTCGGCGCTCGCGAGCTGGGCGGCCGTGGACTCCTCCTGCGCCGATACCAGGGCTTGGACTCCGTCGCTGATTGCCTTCAGCTTCTTGTCTTGCTGATGCTGCGCCAGCATCTCTGCTCCGACGGTGACTGCGAGCAGCCCAAGCACCGGGCCCAGTGCCGCGAGACCGACGGCGCCGGTACCTCCGGCCGCCACCAGTCGAGCATGACCTGAAATGCCTTTGTCGTTGCGGACGAGCCCGCGGAACCCACCGCCGAGCGCTGGGACGAGGTTCTCCAACGTGGCTCCCGTCGGCAACTCAACCCGGAAAAGTGTTGAGGCGTTGGAGGCCAGGCCCCCCTTGCCAACCAACTCGGTCAAGCCTTTCGAAACCGCACTGGTAGCCCTTAGTGCAGGCCCCCAGGCCGTTTGCGGCCCGGGATCGCCGGTCCACGTGATCAAAGCGGCCCGATTGGTCGCTAGAGCCTGCCACGGATTGCGCTCCGCAATGTCCCTGGCGGCGGGATCCATCGGCACGACGATGCCGTCGGGTCGATCAACGTTCTCCATCACAGTTGTCCTTCGGGTCGACGATGCAGATCGACGATTTTTGGAAGTCGACTCGGAGCGGTCATATCAATGTTCCGGTGAGGCGCAGCACCGCCACCACGCTGTTCGCGCACGCATCCAGCAGCGCGGGGTTCCTGGGGCGGGCAGAGAGATTCCCTCGCGGCTTGGACTGATCAAGGGCCACCTCATCGGTGTCGGCCAGGACCGCGTGAACCCGTTCTTCGAGGTATTTGATGTCATCGCTGCTGAACGGCTGCCCACCGCTCCGGACCAGCAGCGCCCGACGCCACTCCGGTTTGCTTTGCCGATGGCTGCTGAGACGCCCGAAGAAGTCCTCGCTCAGGCCGACGTAGGCCCAGGGCCGGACGATGAGGGTGGTGGTCAGCGTTCTCTCGTGGCCGGTTCGTGAGGAGGACTGCTGCAACTCGGTGCCGGTCAGCACGTAAATGCCTGGCACGCCTGCCCAATCCCGGCCCAGGTCGACGTGGCGTGGGGTCTGCTCCATCACGAGGGCCGGGTATGGGCAGGTGATCCGCGCCCGGCCGCGTTCGTCGACGTCGATGTCCAACTGGGCAACGCTGGTGGGGCGAGATGTGTTGTCGGGCTTCGAGGTCACCGCGGCGGTCGGGGCAAGTGCAGCTGACGGGGTGGGTGCGTGGCTCGGCTGCGACCTGGTTGCGGCTATGGCAGCGTCAGAGATGGGAGCCAGGGCGGTGAGGAGGCCCCGGAACTCGGCTTCGACTGCTGTTGGCCGGAAGACGGTCGACAACGAACCCATCGTGTTTGCCGCTGCCTCGCTGATGTCGTCCCTCAAGAAGCGACCCAGCCACTCCACCCGCCGCCGATGCGGGCCCGACTGAGGCGCATCCGGCGTGTACTCATAGGCACCGACCACCCGAGCGACGAGGTAGTCCCGATGGCCTTTGGTGAGGCGCGGGACGATGACCAGATCACCGACCTCGATGCGGTAACCGAACGACACCAGCTGGCGCGCGTACGCGGTCTCCGCCGGTGAACTGGCTCGCGCTTTCAGGTCGGCCTCGTCGGTCAGGCGCAGGTCGTCGGGAGCCACGTCCGTGAAGTGCACCGCTATGTATGAACCGTTCAGGAACTCCTCGACGTAGCGGGCTCGCTCCCCTGCCCGAACGACCCACATCTCCTCGCTCATCCGTCCTGAGCCGTCGATGGAGTCGATGTCGACACGAAGTGGGAGATGGCGGGGGACAACGCCGTCCATGCCTGATGGAGAGCCTCATAGCTGGCTTGCACCCAGCTCGCCATGGACGGATCGCCCTCGGGCTGGGGGACCTGCGTCCACAGGGGATAGGCGTCCTCCCGCTGGCCGGTCCATCCTTGGTTCCTGGCAACCGTGGCCAGGGCGAGCGCGGCGTCCTTGGACATCTCCTTCCGGTCGTCGCCGGGTTCCAGGTAGACCCCTACGAACGGCAGCTCGTTCCTGGCCGGGTCGAGCACCGTCCCCGCGTTCCAGCCGAGGACGACGGCAACAGGCCAGCCGTTCGCCGGCCATTCCGGCCTCCGCAGTCCGACGTTGTGCCAGCTCCCCCTTTGCTCCACGACCTCGCTCGCGCCGAGGACCTCGTCCGGGTCGAAGACGGACAATGCCGAACTGAGACCGTCGTTGAACGCCGCCCGCGCCGTGGACCGGAGTGCGGCCCACTCCTCGATGGCAGCGCGGTGCCGGAAGTAGAAGTCGGCCTTCGGGTCTGCGGCTGTCAACGAGTTCTCCCGACGTCGTGGGTGAGCGTGTTCAGGTAGTCGTGCACACCGGGCGCTGCGTCGGAACGAGCGGCGGCCCGCGCCACTGCTTCGGCGACGTCCCCCCAGCTGAGGGTGCGCCACTCGTCCAGCGAGCTGCCGGCGGTCGTCGGGTGGACGCCGCGCGGAGTTAGGTACACGAGAACGGGGCTCTCGTCCGCCCACTCGCTGGCGAGCCTGGCGCACTGTTGTGGTTGCTCCAGCGCCCACACCTTGGCCTCGATGAGCACCGTCACTTGGGGGCAGCGGAGCACGAGGTCGGCCCTGGTGATGTTGCGTTGCTCTTCCAACTGAATGCTGACGGGCCCAGGTGCCGGCATCGGAACTCCGAGGGCAGCGAGAAAGTCTTCGAGAAATGCGGACCCGAGACCGTGGTGGCCGTCGGGGTCGAGCAGCCAGCCCAGGCCCGCTGTGAGCGCCAGCTCGCGGTGGTGGAGACCGAGTGCTTCTAGTAGCGTCCTGGGCCCGGAACGCCATTGCGACGTGGCCCGGAGCTGGCCGACTTCTGAGGTCATGACGGTCATCAGTCGATTCCAGTCGCCGAGATCGGGTGAGGGGACGTGCATGGACCCCCACTCGGCGGACAGATCGTCGATCTTGGCCTGCCAGTTGGCCACCTCACGCGGACCGGTCACGCCACCGTCTCCTCGAACTTCCGTCGGGCGGCGCGGTAGGTCTCAGGCATGACGACCTGCCAGGCGGCTTGCGCGAGGTTGGGGTCTTCGAGCAACCGCTTGAGCAGCTGCATCGACGCCTCCTGCCGGTCGTAGAGGGCGCCGGCGATCTGTTCGTGCTTGAGGGTGAGGCCGAATTGCTCCTCGGTGTTGTCGGCAGCCCGCTGCTGCACGGCCGGGTCGTCGGAGAGCGCGGCCGGCAGACCCACGTATATCTCCAGTGCGTCGTTCTCGGAGATGTCGATGTCGAAGAGAGTGTTGAACTGGGTGATCAGTTCGGACAGCCGGATGGTCAGCGCCTGCTCGATCGAGCTCCCGCGCCCGCCACCGGTGAACCCTTCGATCTCGCCGTCGTCCTCCCCGGGGACGTTGCTCCCCGAGGTGATCAGCCCGCCCTTGTGACCGAGGAACTCCAGATCGGTGGTGCCCAGGTCGATGGCTCCGGCGTCGACGGCAGCTGACTTGATCTTCGAGAGCAGCAGCTTGGCGTACAGGTAGGTGGACTCCAGGTCGGTGTCCGTGAACGGCACCACTTGGCCAAGGAAGGCATAGGCCCGCACGAAGGCCTTGAGTGCGTCCCGTAGATCGTCGAGCGCGTGCTCAGGGAGGTTGTGCGCCCGTACAACCGCCGGGTCGACGTTGGCCGACACCAGGGCGTGCGTGCCCGATCCACCGGCCAGGAGTGCGGTGACGGCCGCCTGCTGCTCGGCTGGGTGGATGACCGCGTGGGACTCGATCCGGGTCAGCAGGTTGTAGAGCAGGTTGGGGTCGGTCTCCTCGGTCCAGGTGGTCTCGAAGAACGGCGCGAACTCATCCTTGATCTGCTCCGCGGTGTTCACGAAGTCCAGGACGAAGGTGTCCTCCTTGCCCGGCGTCGTCCGGTTGAGCCGGGACAGCGTCTGCACGGCCCTGACCCCGGCCAGTGACTTGTCCACGTACATCGTGTGCAGCAGCGGCTCGTCGAAGCCGGTCTGGTACTTCTCAGCGACGATCAGCAGCTGCCCCTCGTCGTGGAAGCGCTGCTTGGTCTGCGATTCCGGGAAGCCGTTCAGGCTCGACTCGGTCACGGGTGTTTCCGCGGAAACACCGGGGTCGGTGAGGGACCCGGAGAACGCCACGAACGCATGGACGTCGGTGATGGCGTGCTTGTCCAGGTAGGCACGGATCGCCCGCACGTACCGGACGGCATGCAACCGGCTGCGGGTCACCACCATCGCCTTGCCGCGCCCGCCAATCTTTCCGGCGGTCACCGCCTGGAAGTGCTTGACGACGATCTCGGCGCGCTGCTCCAGGTTGGAGGGATGCAGGTCGACGAACCGGGCGAGCGCGACCGACGCTCTGCCCTTCTCCACCTCGGGGTCGTCGTTGGTCAGGCCGTTGGCCAGCCGGTAGTAGCGCTTGTAGGTGAGGTAGTGCGCCAGCACGTCGAGGATGAAGCCCTCGTCGATGGCCTGTCGCATCGAGTACAGGTGGAACGCCTCGTACTGCGTGGGGTCGTCGGCGCGCCGCTGGCCGAAAAGCTGCAGCGTCTTGGTCTTCGGGGTGGCGGTGAAGGCGAAGAACGACAGGTTGCCCTGCTTGCCGCGCGCCTTCGCCGACACCAGCACCGCGTTCACCTCGGCCGCCAGCAGGTCCTGGTCGTCGACGTCCTCGTCCTCGGCGGCTGAGCCGAGCACCTTCTTGACGCTCTGTGCAGCATCCCCGGACTGCGAGGAGTGGGCCTCATCGACGATGACGGCGATGCGCTTGTCCTCGAGCTGGGTTGCCGCGATCACCGGGAACTTCTGCAACGTGGTGATGACGATCTTTGTCTGGGTGTCGGTGAGCGCATCGCGCAGCTGCTCGGAGTTGCCGTCGATCCGCTGCAGCAACCCGGGGACGTGCTCGAAGCCGGAGATGGTTGCCTGCAGCTGCTGGTCGAGAACCTTCCGGTCGGTGATTACTACGACCTTGTCGAAGACCAGGGTGTCGACGCCGATGCTGGCGTCCCCGGCCAGCTCGGTTGGATGGCCGGGGGTGTGCAGGTCAGCGAGGCGGTGGGCCAGCCAGGCTATGGAGTTCGACTTGCCCGACCCGGCGGAGTGCTGCAGCAGGTAGGAGTGACCGGCCCCGTGGGTGGCGGCGTGCCGGGTGAGGCGCTGGACGACGTCCCACTGGTGGTAGCGAGGGAACAGGACGTTGCGCTTGGACGAGGCGGCGTTCTCCTGCACGAAGCGGTGCAGCAGGTCGAGCCAGGTGTCCCGCGCCCAGACCTGCTCCCACAGGTAGGCGGTGCGGTGCCCATGCGGGTTGACCGGATTGCCGGTGCCGCCGTTGCGGCCGGGACCGTTCGAGCCCTGGTTGAAAGGGAGGAAGACGGTCTGGTCGCCGTCGAGCTTCGTTGCCAGGAAGACGAGGTCCGGGTCGACGGCAAAATGCGCCAGCGCGCGCTTGGCGAAGATCCGGTCTTTCGGATTGCGCTGGGCAGGGTCCCGATACTGGGTCTTGGCGTGCTCGACGGTCTGCCCGGTGAAGTGGTTCTTCAGCTCGGCGGTGGCGACCGGGATGCCGTTGACCGCGAGCATCAAGTCCAGCGACTGGTGCGGACTGGACTCACTGTGGTGCAGCTGCCGGTAGACGAGCGTGCGGTTGGATGCATACGCCTTGGCGAGATCAGGGGTGAGGCCGGTGGTCGGCCGGAAGAACGCCAGCCGCAGGTGGACTCCGTTCATGCGGACGCCGCGACGAAGAACGTGGACGACGCCCATAGCGTCGCACTCGCTGGCGATTCGCTGCAGCACCTTGGTCTCGGTGGCGGCGCCGAGCTGGGTGGTGAGCTTGGCGAGCTCCTTCGGCTGCGTCTCCTGCAAGAAGCCAAAGACTTGGACGGGATCGAGTCCTTGGACGACGTCGTAGTCGGTCGGGGAACCGTGTCGCCACCCGTGCGCGAGCAGATGCACCTCGATGGTGGCCTCGAACGCCTCCTCATTAGTGCCGGCCATCAGGCCACGCTCCGAGCCGCAGTGACGTCAAACTGACCCGTGACGGCAGCCGTGATCAACGCCTGCTTCCGCTCCTCCAGGAGTCGGGCGGAGCGGCCTATCGCAGAAAGTCCAGCTGCTTGTTGCCGCGACAAAGATTCCGCCGCGAATGCGACGTTGCGCATCATGTCAACATCGGTCGCGTTGCCAACTGCAAACTTCACCAGATCTCCCATGTTGAGAGTTGGCTGCGCGGTGCCACCGCCGGTGGCCAGTGCCGCACTGTCCCTGAAGGATCGGGTCGAAAGGTAACCCCGTAAGAACCAGGACGGAACCCCCCGGGCCGGTTGTAGTCGAGCAACCGCGCGAGCCACATTCACGCCTTTCGCGTGGTCAGGGACGATGGCTGAGACTCCTAGGCTTCCCACCACAGAGGTCAAGACATCGCCCGGCTCGACCTGCGTGCGGCGGTATTCCAGGCTTTGGGCTGATGAAATGAAGACCTCGGGCAGGAAGCCATTGTCCAGGTCTGTCAGTGAGCCCACCCGGCAGAACGGGACACCTGCTTCCTCAAATACGGGCACTAGGACTCCGTAGCAGGGCGAGCTTTTCAACAGGCGGCCCAGTGGAACGGCTGACGCCCGGTTCAGCGCAGGTGAGTACGCAGACTCCAATGCCTCCAGCACACGTTCGCGCAATAACGAGCCCTGATTGCTGCGGACGGCTAGTGCTCTGTCTAGGCGGGCGACCTGGTCGTCGAGGAAGTCTGCGATCCGCCGCTGCTCGTCGATTGCGAGGTCTACGAACGGGAGAGCTCGGACCCTTTCAGCGCTCAGGTGCCAGATGGCCAGACCCTGAGCTGCGGCTGCATAAACTCCGCTTCCGTAGGCATGCCGAGACCACCAGTAAAGAAAGCTGGGGTCGACATGAGCACGTGCCCGGAGTCGTATCAGCGTGTTTTGACACATCGTCGGTTCGTCTGACCCCGGCCACGCGGCACTAGCGCCGACTGTGCCGCGGCTTCCGGAGCCCTCGGTGACCAGGACGTCTCTGGGCTCAAGCGCGTACCGGCGTTGCTCGGCTGGCGTGAAGTTCATCGTCTTCACGTCATCGAGCAGCAGGCTGCCGTCGGCCACATTCGCAGCGCGGAGGTAGGGGGTCATGTGCTCCCCGTCGGCATTCTCGGGGCTGCGCATACGCCCAAGGAGTACGTCCGCAGCTGACCGGAGGGGGACTGTTCTCAACGCTTCAGTCCGGCGAGGAGTTGCTGGATCTCGGCTTCGACGGCATCCAGCTCAACGTCAATCTCGGCCAGGGGGCGCGGGGGAACATACCTGTAGAAGAACCTGGTGAAGGGGATCTCGTAGCCGATCTTGGTCTTGGCGTGGTCGACCCAGGCGTCGGCTACGTGCGGTAGGACCTCGCGCTCGATGTAAGCGTCCACGTCCTCGGTTAGCGGGACGTTCTCGTTGTCCCGCAAGTCCGGGTCCGGCGTCGGCGCACCCGATTTGTCCCGCACTAGCGGCGCGGCCGGGATTGTCTCCACTGCAGCCAGCAACATTGCCTTCTTCAGCGCCGGAGCCAGGCCAATGTGACCCCTTGCGGTGCACGCGTTGAGCAGGCGCTTGGTGAAGAGCTTCTCGTCGTCTTCGACCAGGCCTTCCAGGTCGCGCAACGCGCCGATGACTGCCTCAAAGCACTTGCGGGCGTCGTCGTCCCCAGCGGCAAGCGCAACTACTGGCTTGGCGAGCGCGACCTGCTCGGCTGTTTCAGCGGAAACGCGGAAGCGGCGGTGGAGTGGCCGCTCGACCGTGATTCGTCGAAACCCGAAGGTGTCGTTGTCGAACACCTTGACCCGCTCGTCGTTTGTGCCGTGGGCGCTGTCGGCATAGAGCCGGGCAACCTTGGCGATGTGGTCGTCGTCAAGGAACTTGCGCTTGTCTCCGAGGCTCTTTCGCATCTTTGACCATTCGCCACGGGCGTCTACCAGCGCGACTTTGCCCTTGCGTTCGAGGCGCTTGCGGTTGGTCACGATCCAGACGTAGGTGCTGATTCCGGTGTTGTAGAAAAGCTGGTCGGGCAGTGCGACGATGCCTTCGAGCCAGTCGTTCTCGATGATCCAGCGGCGGATGTTGCTCTCGCCCGACTCGGCCGCGCCGGCGAACAGCGGGCTGCCGGAGAACACGATGGCGACGCGGGAGCCGCCGTCGTCCGGGGCCTTCATGCGGGCGATCATCTGCTGCAGGAACAACAGGCTGCCGTCGGAGACGCGGGGGAGTCCGGCGGAGAACCGACCTCCGGGTTGGGCCGCCTCGGCGCGAATCGCCGTAGCGGATTTGTTCCAGTCGACACCGAACGGCGGGTTGGCCAACAGGTAGTCGAATCGCTTGTCTGCGTGGCCATCGGCGGTCAGCGTGTTGCCCAGGACGATGCGCTCGGGGTCCTGGCCCTGGATGAGCAGGTCGGACCGTGCGATGGCCCAGGTCTCGGGGTTCAGTTCCTGCCCGAACATCTCCAGCTTGGCGGCGGGGTTGCGGCGGGTCAGCCACTGATCGGCGATGTTCAGCATGCCGCCGGTGCCGCACGCTGGGTCGTAGATGGACCGAACCGGGGCCTTGCCGGTGAGCACGTCGCCGTCCTCGGCGAGCAGCAGGTCGACGATGAGCCGGATGACCTCCCGCGGGGTGAAATGCTCGCCCGCCGTCTCGTTGGAGAGCTCCGAGAAGCGTCGGAGCAGCTCCTCGAAGATGTAGCCCATGGCATGGTTCGGCACGACCGAGGGGCGCAGGTCGAGGTCGGCGAACTTGCCGAGCACCTGGTAGAGCAGCCCGGCTTCGTCGAGCCGGCTGATCTGCTCGTCGAACCGGTACTTCTCCAGCACTGTGGCCGCCCCGGGGGAGAAGGCCCCGATGTAGGCGCGCAGTGCGTCGGCCAGGTTGTTCGGGGAGTCCAGCAGGGTGTTGAAGCTGAGCTTGCTGGTGTTGTAGAACGGCAAACCGCCAGCCGCCTGCTTGAGCAGAAGGTCGGGAGTGTCGGTGACGCCCTTGAGCTTCTCGGCCCGGTCGAGCACCGCTTGCTTGGTGTCGGCGAGGACGGCATCCATCCGGCGCAGCACCAGCAGCGGGAGGATCACGCCCCGGTACTCGGCGGGCTTGTAGTCACCGCGCAGCAGGTCGGCGACCTGCCAGACGAAGGAGACCTTGCCCTCGAACCCGGACACTTGGTCGGCCTGCACTAGTGCCCCCCGAACGCTGGATGCCGGACGTGCCCGGCCACGGGTCATTCCTACCCGAGGGGCGCGAACCTGTCTCGGACTGTGACCGAGCAACTACCCAGCCAGATGATCGGGTGTAGTTGAGGGCTACCCGTCTGCCACGATGAGGCATGGCCGGAAATCAGATCATCCGCCATCGCTGAGAATCATCGCTGCACGAGCGGCTATCGCGGCCATCCCCGGGTTCGCCGGGTCCTTGAGTGTCGACTTCGAGGGTGTGCGCGAGCAGCGGGAGCACCAAGCCCGCGAGATGGCGGAAGTCGCCGTGGCCGAGGTGGGCGTCGCCCGCCTCGCCGCCCGCCTCCTCGACAACCCTGAACTTGGACCAAGCACCCAGTTCGACTCGCTAGCCTCGCCGTGCGCTCGCCACGCGAGCGGACGCCCGACGACAGGAGCCGCACCGGTGCGACGGCACGGCCTGACGCGCTGGGTGCTCGTCCTCAGCGCCCTGCTGCTCGTGCTGATCGTCGCCGCGTCGACCGCCGTCTTCGCCACCGAGGACCAGGTGCAGGCGACCCAGGCGCGGCAGGATGAGCTGAGCCGTGCCGACCGGATCGAGGCGCGGCTGCTCACCGGTTACGTCGACGAGGAGACCGGGCTGCGGGGCTACCTGCTCACCGGGGCGCCGGACTTCCTCACGCCGTACCGGGAGGCGGCGGACGCCGTCCCCGCGCTGACGGACGACCTGCGGGTGTCCTGGGCGGAGGTCGGCGGACCGGCTGAGCTCGTCGACCGGCTGGACGAGGCGCACGCGGCCTGGGTGGCGTACGCCCAGTCGCAGATCGACGCCGTGGCCGCGGGGCGAGGCGAGGACGCCTCGTCGGTCGTGGGCACCAAGCGCGGCAAGCAGCTCTTCGACACGATCCGGGTCCGCGAGCAGGCGGTCGCCGACTGGCTGACCACCGCCCGGGACGCGACCGCGGACCGGCTCGGCGAGCTGCAGGACCGCCTCACGATGCTGCTCTCCGCCACGCTCACCACGCTGCTGCTCGTCACCGTCGTCGGGTGCGTGGTGCTGTGGCGGGCACTCGCCCGGCCGCTGTCCCGGCTCGCGGAGGCCACCCGGGCCGTCGCCGCGGGCGACCTGGGCGCCACCCTGCCGGTCACCGGTGCCCAGGAGATGCGCAGCCTGGCCGCCGACGTCACCGCCATGCGCGACCGGCTCGCCGCCGACCTGCACAGCAGCCGCCGCGCCCTGGGGGCCCTGGAGCAGACCGGGCCTGCGGTCTCCGCGCTGCGCGAGGCACTGGAGCCCGCCGAGGACGACGTCCCCGGGATGACGGTCGCCGGGCGCCTGGACCCGGCCGAGGGCGTCCTCGCCGGCGACTGGTTCGACACCGTCGCGCTGTCCCCGACCCGGCTGGCCCTCGTGGTCGGCGACGTCGCGGGGCACGGGCCGGCCAGCGCCGTCTTCGCCCTCCGGCTCAAGCACACCCTGCTGGCCGCGCTGCGCGCCGGCCTGAGCCCCGGCGACGCGCTCACCGCTGTCTGCACCGACCTCGCCGAGGTGCCCGTCGGCCGCTTCGCCACCGTGTTCGTCGCCGTCCTCGACGCCGCCGAGCACACGCTCGCCCACGCCAACGCGGGCCACCCCTCCGGTCTGCTCCTCCGGTCCACCGACGGCGCGCCGACCCACCTCGAGCTGGGGACGACGGGGCCGCTGCTGTCCTCGGCCATGCTCGGCCGCCGCTGGCGCACCGAGACGGTGGGCACCGACCCCGGCGACGTGCTGCTGGTCTTCACCGACGGGGTCACCGAGTCCCGCGGCCCCGCGGGGGAGGAGTTCGGCACCGAGGGCGTCCTGGCGACGGCCGCCGACCACCCCGGCGCCGAGCCGGGGCGACTGGTGGCCGCCCTCGCCGCGGCCAGCATGCGGTTCGGCGGCAGCGCGCCGCGGCGGGACGACCACACCGTCGTCTGCGTCCGCGTCGACGAGCCGGACCGTTAGTGGGCGCCGCCTGCCAGCTCGGCTGCCAACCCGGTGAGGTCGCCGACGTCCCAGCGGTGGTCGCCGAACCCGGGCACCCGGCCGTGCAGCACGGCCACCCACCGCGCCGGGATGCCGTCCATCCTGAACACGGCGCCGGCCATACCGCCGGCGACCGCGGCCACCGTGTCGGTGTCGCCGCCCAGGTCGATCACGCGCCGCAGCATCTCGGAGAACGACGACGCCCCGCGCAGCGCCCAGACCGCCTGGCCCAGCGTCGGCCACACCGCGCCGTTCGTCTCGGTGGCGTCCGCCGGCGTCCAGTCCGCGGTCAGCACGGTCGCCCACCGGTCCCGGTGCTCGGGCGCCACCTCGTCGAGCGCACCGTCGACGGCCCCGAGCGGGTCACCGCCGTCGAGTGCGACCCGCACCAGCTCGTGGAAGACCGCGCAGCCCTCGCCGGCGGACGGGTCGCCGTGCGTCAGGTCCGAGATCCGGGGGGCTGCGTCCATCGTCGCGGCTCTGCCCTGGGGCGCGAAGAAGACCGCGGCCGGCGTCGTCCGCATCAGCGAGCCGTTGCCCGCGGCGTGCTCGGACCGGGCGAAGTGCTCGGCGGCGGCGACGTCCCACGGGCGCCCCGAGCCCAGGACCGCGCGGGTCTGGTTGCCGATGTCCGGTGGGTCGCCCGCAGCCCACCGGGCGAACCGGCCGAACAGGTCGGCCTCGTCCAGCCCGCCGGACTCGACCAGCGACTGCCCGACCAGCAGCGCCATCTGGGTGTCGTCGGTGAACTCACCCGGCGCCCACCCCAGCGCGCCGCCACCGCACATCTCGTCCAGCGGCCCGTCGGCGTCCACCGGGAAACGGGCCGAGTAGCGCCCGGGTGGGCCGAACTCGAACGGTGCGCCGAGTGCGTCACCGACGGCCGAGCCGAGGACGGCGCCGGCGGCTCGATCAGGACGGTCCAGGGCCATGCCGCCTCCCGGGAAGGGGGCGGCGCCGATGCACCGCCGATCGGCCCCATCCAACCGGGCCGGCGGCGCTACCGCGTCCCGGCCAGCACCTCCCGCAACCGCACCGCGAACGCCTCCGCCACCCCGCCGACCTCGGGGCCGCCGTACCCGCCGTGGTGTCCGGGGAAGACCGCCGGCTCCGTGCCGAGCGCGCGGGCCAGGGCCCGGCCGCAGCGGTGCGCCAGCTCGCCGCCGGACGTCGTCCCCACGCCGACGACGAGGCGGTCGGTGCCGCGCAGGGTGCCCAGGTCGGGCCGGTACAGGCAGATCGGCTCCAGCGCGTTGAGCACCAGCCGCTCGGTGACCCGGACGTCGCTGCCGGGGGAGCCGGGCAGCGGGCGCTCCCGCCGCGGGGAGGTGAAGCCGGTGAAGGCGGCGAAGGCGTCGAGGCCGGCGTCCAGGCCGTGCGAGCGGTGCGCCTCGACCACGCCGTGCACCTGCCGGGCGGCCTGCGGGCCGTCGTCGAGCCACCACACCAGCGGCGGCTCGTAGGCCACCGTGGTGCCGACCAGCTCCGGGTGGGTGAGCGCGAGGGACAGCGCGGTCACCGCGCCGCCGCTGGCGCCGAACACGTCGGCCGGGCCGTCGGTGACCGTGCGCAGGACGCGGGCCAGGTCGTCGGCGAGCAGCTCGGGGTCGGCGCCCTCGTCGGGGTCCTCCAGCGAGCTGCGGCCGGTGCCGCGCGGGTCGTGCAGCACCACCGTGTGGTCGTCGGCCAGCCGCTGCGCCAGCGCGCGGAAGCCGTCGGCGCCGATCGACTGGCCCACCAGCGCGACCACCGGACCCGAGCCCAGCACCTCGTAGGTCACTCGGGCGCCGGGCACGCGCAGGTCGTGGACGGTCGAGCCGCGGGTCTTCTCGTCGTCCATCCCCCCGTCCTACCGGCCCAGGGGGTCGGAGTCCAGGGCCGACGGCGTGTGGCGTCCGTTCGGGTTCCGGGCCCCGCGCATGCGCCAGGATCAGGCGGTGCGCTTCTCCCGCCGCTCCCGCCCGCAGCCCCAGCTCGCGCCGTTGCCGCCCGCGGGGCCGCTGGAGCTGATCGGGCTCGCGGTCCCGCCCGGCCGTCCCGTCGTCGCCGACTTCGGCCGCGGGCCCACCCCGACCGCGTTGTGGGCCACCGACGAGGACGTCCCGCACATCCGGGGGCTCTGGCCGCGGTTCGCCGCCGCGCACGCCACCACCGGGCTCTGGCCGCTGGTGCTCACCGGCAACCCCGGGCAGCCCGAGCGGCCCTGGGCGATCGGCGAGCTGGACCCGGTGCCCGTCTCGGCCGTGGACGCCGTCGACCCCGCAGCCCTGCTGGCCCGGGCCTGGCAGGAGCAGTTCACCGCCGGCGACCCGCAGCTGGCGCCCTTCCAGACCGGCTTCCCCGGCCTGCAGCCGGCGCCGCCGGAGGGGCCGCGGGTGCTGTCCACGCCCACCGTCCTCGGCGAGGGCGCCCGGCTCGGGCTGGTCAGCTGCTCCCGCCCGGCCGACGCGGTCGCCCTCACCGGCTGGGTGGGCGCGATCAACGCCCGCAGCGCCGCCGAGGTCTCCGCAGTGCTGCGCAGCTGGGAGGACCGCTACGGCGCCGTCGTCGCCGGGCTGTCCTCCGACGTCCTCACCGGCTCGTGCCCACCCCGCCGACCGGCGCGGCCGCCGAGCGGGCCGCCGCCGAGATCGTGGCGCTGTGCCCCGACGTGCTGTGGCAGTCCGGGTTGGACAGCGTCCGCGCGGTCGCCGAGCAGCTCGCCGTCCGGCCGCAGTGGGACCTCTGGTTCGACTGACGAGCTGCCCGGGACTCAGTTCGGGACGACCGTCACCGGGCAGCGAGCGGCTCCGGCCCGCGCCAGTCGACGGTCGGCCGTCACCAGCGGACAGCCGAGCGACTCGGCGAGGGCCACGTAGCTCGCGTCGTACGCCGTGACGCTGTCCCGGAGCTCCCACACGCGGCCCAGCAGTGGGTGGACCGAGTGGCGGACCAGGCCCAGCCGTGACCACGTCCGGACGGCCGCCTCAGCCTGGGGACCCTCCAGCTGCCCGGACAGCAGGAGCCTCCGCAGGGTGTGGACGACCTCGACATCTGCCAGGTGGGGGACGTGCACCTGCTCGGATGCGACAGCGGCCCGCGCCGGTCCGGACCGGAGCAGCGCAGCCAGACCAGCAGATGCGTCGAGGACGATCACCGGTCGGCTCGGCCGGCGTCCACCTGGTCCAGCACGGCCTCCATCCCCACACCGGTGTCGGGCAGGGCGTCGAGGAGCTCGGCGTTGTCGGCTCGTCGGGACACCTGCTCCAACTCCCGCAGTGCCACTGCGCTGACCGAGGACCGCTCGACCGCGGCAATGCGCTCGAGGCGGGCGAGGACCTCGACGGGGACGTTGCGCAGGTACAGCGTCGGCATGTGGCCATCGTCCACTGCAGTGTCGCACTCTGCAAGCATCACCGGCTCCACGACTGCCGAGGCAGGACCGAGAACAATCGGCGGCCGTCGCTGACCGACAGGCTGCAGTCCAGCCCGTCGCGCCCCCGCACCACGGAGTCGACGGCTGCCGCCCACGCGGCGTCCTCGGGGGAGAGGCCCGCTGGACCACGCCGCTCGAGGCACATCGCCAGGTGCAGACCGGCGGCCGGGACTCCCTCGGATTCGGCGACGACGTCGTGGATCCGCACCAGGCCGTCTATGGCCTGCCGATCCGGTTCGGCCGGCATGTCCTCCACCGGGATCAGCATCGGGACCGAGGTCCCGTCGGCACGCAGCCAGCTCAGGAAGAGCGTGCGTCTCGTCGGCACGCCGTCCGTACCGAGCAGCGTGCGCCAGCGCTCGGTCAACTCGGGGTCGGTGGTGACAGGGGTGGTGGGCAGCGGCGGAGTCGACACACCGGGGAGCCTGCCGGGAGGCCGGCTCTTCGCGATGATCTTGTCCACAGGTTCAGAGAACCAGGTCGGACAGGAGCTCCTCCAGCACGGCTTCCTCGTGGACGGCACTGCCCTGCGACTGCATCGCCTCTGCCAGCCCGGGGTCCCACGGGGTGGGGGTCCGGCGTCCGGTGAGCGGCACGCCGAGAGCGGGTGCAACGTCCAGGTAGTCGGCAGCCCCGAACCGCCAGGGCGCGGCGCCCAGCGCGAACACCCGGCCGGCGATCGCCACCCCCGGCCAGTCGAAGTCCCCGTGGTACCGGACGACGGCCCCCGCGGAGGCCAGCCCCTGCACCAGCAGCGCCGCTGCAGCGGACGGGTTGCCCTGCAGACAGACCAACGCGCCGGGCAGGCGACGGTCGGCGGCGGCCTGGAGCACCTGGGGGTTCTCGCACGCGTGCACCACATGGCCCGGCAGCGCCCACGGGCCCGGTGCGGTGCGCAGCTCCCGCACGGTCACGTGGGTCGGCAGCCCCAGGTCGGCCCGCTCCCGCATCGTCACTGCCCATCGGTCCTTCGAGGGAGGACGCCAGTTGAGCACCAGCACCGTCCCCGAGACGTCGTCGACGGCCACCCCGACCGATGCCCACAGCCGGGACCGGGCGTCGGCCTGGCCGGGCGGTGGCTGTCCACTCCGCGCGGCCAGTCCGCGCAGGGCCACCGCACCTGCTCGCCGGCCCGGGTCCAGCCCGTGGGCGTCGCCGGTGACCGCGGCCGCGAGCTCGCCCAACGTCCGCGGCCGGGGATCGGCGAGGACGGTGGCGACCGCCGACACCGCGGCCTGCAGCGACGCCGGCGACGACCCGAGCAAGCCGGTGGTCCGGAGCCCCGCCGTCCAGTCAACGACCCAGGGCTCCGCGGGCAGTCCCGCGGCCACGAGTGACTCGGCCCAGACCCCGCCTGCTGCGATCCTGGCCGTCTCGGCCGCACGCCGCTCGGCGGGCCGGTCCCGCAGTGGGCCGTGCAGGACGACGGTGGCCTCGACCAGGGACACCGCGGCGGGAGAGGCACGCAGCGCGGCATCCAGATCGGCGAGACCGATCCTCCACCGCCCCACCTGCGGACGTCGTCCGAGCAGCCCACCGAGCAGGTCCGCAGCGACCCCGTCCACCTGCACCGTGACCGCACCGGAGGGCTGCAGCCCGGTCGTCTCGAGTTGACGCCGCACGGCACGCCACACACCGGCCAGCGCCGCGTCCCCAAGCTCGTCGAGCAGGCTCACCCGAACACGTGCCTGCTCGTACCGTCCCAGTGCACCCGGGTGGTGATCGCCGACGTTCCCTCGGCTCGGCGTACCTCGTAGACGTCGAGCGCAGGCACCCCGGGCCCGAAGCCCCAGAGCGCGTGGCCGGTCATCACGAAGTCCAGGTCCAGCCTGACCAGCTGGGCCATCAGCTCCCCGATCGTCGGCTCGTCCACCTTGGCGAACGCGTCGTCGAGCAGGATCAGCCGCAGTGCCTCCGGGTCGGGGAGCCCGGTGAAGAACGCGTCGGCGGCCGCGAACAGCGCCAGGTAGCTGACGACCCGCGTCTCGCCCTGGGACAGGCGGGCCCGGCGGCTGATCTTGCGGCGTTCGTCCTTGCCGGGCCCCAGGATGTAGACCTCGACGGTGTGCCAGGAGCGGTGGTCCAGGGCCGCCCGGAGCGCGGTCGCGTACCCCTGCGCAGGGTCCCCGCGCAGCTCCTCCTCGACCCGGCCACGCAGCAGCGTGGTCAGCTCGGCGTTGGCGTCCACGGACCGGGCCGAGGCGCGGGTCAGCACCAGCTCCTCGATCCGTGCGGCCGAGCCGGCGGCGTCCTCGGCCAACGGCCAACGGATCTCCACCCCGATCCCGTGGCTGGTCCGGATGCCGGCCAGCCGGTCGTTCATCCGGTCGACCTGCTCGAGTGACCACAGCAGCTGCTGTCGGAGCTCGTCGGCGACGGTGCCCAGCACGAAGGTGGTGAAGACCCGCTGCTCCTTCTCGGTGAGCGCGGCCCGGCCGAGGTCTCGGCGGCGGACCAGTTCGGCGACGGCGCCCGGCAGCGAGCGCCGGCCGGCGGCCTCGCCGATCTCCACGAGGTTCACCCCGTCCGCCACCGAGGGGAGCAGGTCGTAGTCCCCGGGGTCACGCCGGCGGTTCAACTCCAGCAGCGCCTTCTGGTAGCCGTCGGGGTCGCGGTCGGGCACCGGGTCGGGGAGCCCTGCGGTCAGGACGTCGACCAGAGGGCCGGCGGTCGGCAGCTCGGACAGCCCGGCGGCTTCAGCGAGCCCGGGCAACTCGGCCCGGTGGCGCAACCGGTCCTCGGCCGTCGCAGCAGCCGTCCGGGTCGCCGTGGCGGAGACGGCGGCGTTCTCGGCGTCCCGGCGCGCGCTGCTCGCCGCCTGGGCGGTGTCCAGTCGTTCCGCGTCGGCAGCGGTGTGTGCTGCCCGAGCTCGTCCGACCTCCCGCTCGGCCGCCGCGAGCTCGGCGCGGGCCGCGTCGGCGTCCAGTCCCGCGACCAGCTCGGCTGCCGCCAGCTCGGTGGCGGCCTCGTGCCAGCGGGACCGGTCCTGCTCGGCGCCGGTCTCGGCCGCCACCCGGTGCGCCCGCGCCGTCTGCACAACCGACTGGTCTGCCCTCACCCGGCGCACGGCACGGGCGAGGTCACCCAGGGCAGCACTCACGTTCTCGGCCGCGGTGACCGTGTCCCCCGCGCGGTCGCGGGCCGCCGCCAGACGGTCGTCGTCGGCCGGCAGGCCCAGTCGGCCGCATGCCTCGGTGTGGCGGAGGTGGTCCACGTCCCACGCCGAGCGCGATCCCGTCGCCACCTGGGACAGGCGCACGGTCTCGGCGGCCTCACGCGCGAGGTCGGCGTCCGCGCTGCGCCGCCGGGTGCCGGCCTCGCGCAGCGCCGTCGTCCGGGGGGCTGTGCGGACGTACCGGCGCAGCGCCTCGGTGCGGTCCGCGGCCTCGCTCAGTCCGGCGGCGACGGTCGCTGTCTCCGCCGCGACCTCGCGGAGCTCGGTCTCCAGCAGGGCCAACTGCTCGGCCCGGTGCCGGGCCCGGGCGGTCGTCCCGATGTGCCGGGCGTGCGGGACGTCGTGGCGCCCGGTGAGCGAGCCGAGCCGGAAGCTGCCGTCGACGTCCACCCAACACGATCCCGAGCGGTCCGCCCACCCGATCCGGTCCAGCACGTCGGTCACCTGGCCGGCGGGCAGGCCACCATCGGGATCGGGGACCAGCACCGTCGACAGCGGATGCTGGGCGCGTGGGCTGGAGGCGTCCACCAGGAGCTCACCGACCGAGGGACCGGTCGCGCCCGCGGCGCCCACCGCGGCAGTGAGCAGGCCGGCCCCGATCAGTGCGGCCTCGATGCCGGCGTGCTGTTCCGGGTCGACGTCGGGCGCGAAGTCCACCGCCCGCCACAGCGGGGTGCCCGCCGCCGCGGTGACCCAGCCCAGCGCCGTGGGGTCCGGGTCCTGCTCGGCCACCAACCGGTCCCGTCGGGAGCCGAGGTCCGCGGCCCGGTCGAGCAGGATCGTCTTTCGTCGCCGCAGGTCGGCTCGCTGGGTGGACAGTCGTTCGGCGGCATCGGCCGCAGCGTCCTGTGCGGCGCCGTCCAACTCGTCCAGGACCGTGGCCCCCAGAGCCGCGGTGTCTGGAACGACGGTGTCGACGTCGTCAGGTGCCGCTGCACCCAGCCACCCGCCGACCGTCCCCGACCACTCCACGTCGCCCAGGTGCTCCGTGGTGTCCGGCGAGCGGGCCCAGCGCAGCCACTGCCCGCGCAGGTCCCCACCGGCCGCGCTCTCCGTGCCGACGGCGGCCTCCCGCCGAACGCGGGCCGCCTGCTCGCGTTCGGCGGCCTGGTCGCGTCTGTTCTCCGCGGTCAGCACTGCTCGTTCCGCGTCGCGGAGCCGACGGTGCTCGACGAGCCGCCCTTCCAGCTGGTGGCGGCGGTCCCGTGCCGCCTGACGGACGGCCCCGGCGGTGGTCCGCCAGGCCTCCAGGTCGGCATCGCCGAGGTCCAGGTCGACCATCGCGGGTCGAGCGAGTGGCTCCGCGTCCCGGTCCGGCCGCAGCCGGACGGCATCCACGGCACCGGCCAGCTCGACCCGGCGCAGCGGCACCTCGGAGGGCAGCGGGTCCGGGACGCCGGCCACGCCTGCCTTCTCGGCGAGTGCCGTGAGCTGACCGCTGGCCCGGGCGCCCGCGGCCTCCGCGTCGTCGACGGCGCCCGCGACCCGCGTCGCGGCCTGCTCCTCCCCGGCCCGGGCGTCCCACGCCCGGTCGGCCGCGCCGTCCGCAGACGTGCGGAGTGCGGTGACCGTGCGGGCACGCTCCAGCAGGTCCTGCCGCTCGGCGGACTGCCGCAGCCCGGCCAGGGTGGCCTGCACCTCGGCCAGCTGTTCGGTGCACTGGGCGTAGCGGGCAGCTCCCTGGGCAGCGGCCTCCTCGGCGGTGGTCAGTGCCACCCGGGCAGTGGCTTCGGCCCGGTCGGCCCGGCCCCGATCGCGGACGGCGGACCGGGCCTGCGCCGTCGCTGCGCCGAGCTCACCCTGCGCATACCGCCGATAGGAGGCCAGGAAGGTCTCCAGGTCCGCGACGCTGCGTTCCAGCCGCTCCTGCAGGGCGCGCGTCTCGGAGATCTCGTCGAGCTTGGCGCCGGCGGCATCCAGCGTGGCCTGGGAGAGCGGCGGCAGGGCATCGGAGAGCAGGGCCGGCAGCCGGCCCTCGTCGATCCGGTTGCCGACGTCGGGTGAGCGCAGCGTGTGCAGCAGCTGGGTCAGTCCCTCGAACCGCTCCTCGGCCCGGGCGTCGACCAGACCGAAGACCAGGCTGCGGACCTTCTCCCGGTGCGTGTCGGCGGAATCGGTGACCTGCTCCGGGCCGAGCTGACGGGTGAGGTCCTCCCGGCGCAGGGCCTGCCGCTGGCCGTCCAGCAGGTGCAGGTCGTGCCCGACCCGGTGGTCGGTGGTGAACCAGTGCACCTTCACGGTGCCGGTCGCGGCGGACCACTTGAGGTGGGCGCCCAGGGTGAGGAACCGGACGGGGACGCCCGTCCCGTCACCGTGGGCGAGCTCCACCCAGAGGTACCCGACCCGGTTGCCGACCTCCCGGCCACCGACGCGCATCAACCGGTCCAGGCTGACCGACCCGGAGCCGCTGGAGTCCATCCGCCGCCGGTCGGCGTCCAGCAGGAAGGGGAGCAACAGCTCCAGGGCGCGCGACTTGCCGGAGCCGTTGGTGCCGCGCAGCACCATGCGCCCCCCGGAGAGCACGAACTCGGCGTCCCAGTAGTGCCAGACGTTCTGGATGCCGGCGCGGTGCAGCCGCCAGCGGTTCGAGTCGCTCACTGCGGGTCCTCCAGGTCGAACAGGCCGGCATCGGGCTCGGGCTCGGGGTCGGGTGCGCGCCGGGTGGCCCGGTGGTGGGTCACCTCGGTGCGGTACCGGGCGGCGACGGCGTGCACGAGGACGCCGTCCGCCGAGGGTGTGGTCAGCGACAGCGAGGTGAGCAGGTCGAGCACCTCCCCGCGCAGTCGCAGCGGGTCCTCGCGCAACCGCTGCTGCCACCCCCGGCCGTAGCGGGTCAGCAGGACACCCAGGCAGTCGTCGACGGCGGACCAGGACACCAGCACCGACGACGGGTGAGCGCCGGTGGCGTCCCGCGCGTCGGGGTCGGGGAGGTGGTCGATCGCCAGGTGCTCGACCAGCAGCAGCGCGGCCTGTCGGACCGTGCCCGTGCCCGGGAAGGTCACGTCGGACAGCGAGGCGTCCGGGTCGTGGGCGAGCACGCCCTCGGCGCGGGTCTCCAGCACCAGACCGAATGCCTCGTCCAGCTGCCGGGCCAGCACGGGACGCTCGCGGGAGAGGACGTCGGCGGTCTCCGCGTCCAGGTCCGAACGCAGCACGACCGGGTTCTCGGACAGCAGCCGGCGCAGCCGCCGGCGCGGCTGGTGGTCCTCGGCAGGCGCCAGCAGGGCGTCGACGTCGGCCCCGGCCGGCAGCGGCCGGTTGAGCAGGTACGGGAGCAGCGGGCGGTGCACGGTGAGCAGCGCCTCCTCGCGGTGTTCTGCCCAGCCTGCCGTGCTGCCGTCGGTCTCGGACAGCACGCCCCAGCGGACCAGCAGGTCCAGCGCCGCGACCAGAGACCGGCGCTCGGTGAGGCTGTCGGGGAGCTCCAGACCCAACCCCGCAGCGTCGGCCCGCACCTGCTCGATGAGGGTGGACACCAGGACCTGCTCGCCGGCCGAGGGAGCGAGCAGGGCTGCGGTCACCAGGCACAGGTGCACGTACGTGCGGGCGGCGAAGGGTGCGCCGTCGGCGCGACGGGCCGGGCGGACCGGCATGCCGGCCTCCGGCGGGGTCTTCAGCAGCCGCGCGAAGGTCGATTCGACGACGAGGGTGTACCCCAGCTGAGAGCCGAACAGGGTGCGCAGCGCCGGGGCGTGCCGGCGGACCAGGCGCATGACCTCCGGTTGCTGGGCAGTGGTCAGCACCGGGGTCAGCAGCAGCGCACGGGCCGCCGTCCGGCGCTCGGCCGCATCGTGCGCAGAGGTGGTCACGGCGCTCACGGGGTCGCCTCCCCGACGAGGGGCCGCGCGCTCAGGGTCAGCCCGTGCACCGTCGTCCGGCCGTCCGTGGACTCGACGACGGTCTCCCCGCCGGGCTCCACCAGCAGGACCAGTCCCAGGTCGGAGTCGGTACGTGTGGCCGGGCCGACCAGGAGCTGGTCGACGGCGATCACCGCGGCCAACTGGTCCAGCACCAGGTCCCGGGCCGCCGGGGACAGCCGCGCGCCGTGCAGGCGTCCCGCGGCTGCGAGCTCGGTGGCGGCCGCCCGCAGCGCCGCGGCTTCCGCCGCTGCCTCGGCGAGCAACCGGACCCGGTCCAGTCCGGGGTCGGGGACCCGTGCCGACCGGCCCCGGGCGGTCCGGTCACCCTGCTCCCGCACGGACACCGGGACGTCGACCGGGGGCGCGTCCCACCAGGACGTCGACGGCGGCGTGCGACCGTCGTCGTCTTCCAGCCCCAGCGCCAGGTGTCGCGCAGGAGCTGCGCCGAACGTCGCGGCCCACAGCCGGTGGGCAGTGTCGTCGTCGACCCCGTCGGTGGCGAAGACCGCGGCCAGCCGGAGGAGGTCGTCGCGGCGGGAGAGCCCGGTCCCGGCCGAGGAGACCATGCGTTTGGCGTTGGTCAGCAGCTGGCCCAGGGCCTGCTCGGCAGCCGCGCGCAGGCGTTCGGGACCCGACCGTGCGCCGGTGAACCACTCCGCGAACTCGGTCCAGTCGCGCTCGGTGCGCCCGGGTAGCCGCTCGACCGCGGCGGCCCCTCCGGAGAGCCCGGGCAGCGCCGCCAGCTGGCCCAGGACCGCCGGTAGGTGCGGAGCGAGCCCGGTCAGCCGTTCGCCGACGAGCGGGGCGTGTCGTCCGACGTCGGACCCCAGCAACCCCACGTAGTCCAACAGCACGCCCTTGAACGTGGCGTACTCGTCCCCGGCCAGGTCGTACCGGCTGAGCACGGTGGCGAGGTAGGCGTAGAAGTCGGCCAGGCTGTCCAGGAAGACCCGCTGGTTGCTGAACAGGGTCGTGACCTCGGCGGCCAGCCGTTCGGGGTCCGTGGGATCGGCCACCGCCAGCTCGCGGATGAGCAGCAGCCGGTCGGCGGTCCCGGCGAGCAGTTCGCGGGCCACCTCGCGGGCACCCTCGGAGGTGGCCAGCAGTTCCTCCACCTGGCGGTGCACCCGGCCGCCCAGCTTGGAGATCTGGTACCGGGTGCGGGCACGCTGCCAGTCCGCGATCGTCCGCACCCGGGCGTCCCGGACCGACCGGATCAGGTTCCCCCAGCCCACCAGGGAGTCACACCGGTCCTCGACGGTGTCGACGTCCAGGTGGATGCCGGACTGCTCTCGCAGCCGCTCGGCGATCTCGGACGCGGACAGGTCGATGAGCAGTCCTGAGCTGAAGAGCCGCATCACGGCCAGGTAGTCGGCCGTGTGCTCGGTGTCGCTCACGTACCGGAAGAGCCTGAGCCGGTCGGTGGCTGCTGCGGGATCGTTCATGCCCCGGTGCCCACGATCGACAGGCCCTCGCGCCGCCAGGCCGTGAGCAGTTCCCGATCACCGGTGGCGGCGGCGAGCTCCGCGTCGGCGACCGACACCGGCCCCGCGCAGTGCACCGCACCACGGCCCCGCAGCCCGTGCCGCAGGGACGCCGTCGCCGACTCCCCGAGGCGTCGGCACAGCGGTGAGGACGCCTCGCACACCAGCAGGGGGACCAGAGCGGACGTGTCCAGGTACGGGTTCACCGCCGGTCGGACGGCGCGATCTCGGAGAGCGCGACACCGCCGTCGACAGGGTCCGCGGCCGGCGTCTTCGTCCGGACCGGTGGCTGCACGATGCCCTCGGCGACCAGACGTTCCAGCGCCGTCGGCCGGTCGACCGGGGTGCCGTGGTCGGTCACGGTGATGGTCTGGCCGGCCCGGACCTCCGCGTTGCGCCTGCTGGGCCCGTCCCGGGGCTCGCGGATCCCCATGCTCGTCACTCGCAGCCCCCTGTGCCCACCATGGAGATGTCGAACGTAGCCACCGATGGATGCCGTGTCTCCCACTCGGAGAGGTGAGCCCGGCTCAACCCGGACCACCCCGGCGCCGACACCGACGCCATGGACCCACGCGCGTACCCCGCCCCGCACCGGGTGGTGCTCTGGGGCATCGTCGCGCCGCTGCTCGTGGGCGCCACCGTGCCCGAGCTCGGCGGCGTCGCGCTGCTGTGGCTCGTCATCGGCATGGCCACCTTCGTGGTGTCCGGCCTCAGCCGGGCGGTGCGCGCCGCCGACCCGGGTGACGACGACGTCGTCCCGGCTGTGGTCCCCGACCGCGGTCCCCGCCGTCGGACGCACACGCTGGAGGACCCGAACGTCGCTGCGGCCCGCGCCGGCAGCTGGGGCTGAGGCGCCGGCGCGCCGTCGGTCCGTGAGTGCGCGCCGAGGCGCCGCTGGGGCTGCGGTACGCGGCCCGGGCGCGCACCGGTGACCGCTGCGCGCGGCCACGCGGGTCTCGACGCGGATGGGCTCGGCTGCAGGTCGGCGGGCCGGGTGTCTGGCGCTGCGGGCCCCGAGGTCCCAGGGTGTGCGCATGGGCAAGCTCATCGCCGTCGTCGTCCTGGTCGTCGTGCTGGCCATCGTCTTCCGCGCCTGGCAGCAACGGCAGAAGGCCACCCCACCGGCGCGCCGGGGCTCCGGAGCCGCTGACGCCGGCACCGGCGGTGCGGTCGGCTACACGGGGTACAGCGACCCCGTCCCGGACCGGGGCCACGGCGGGCACGGCGGACACCACGGGCACGACGGCGGGTACGACGGCGGTGCCGGCAGCGACGGCGGTGCCGGCAGTGACGGCGGCGGAGGAGGCGGCTCCGACGGCGGTGGCGGAGGCGGTGGCGGCGGCTCCGACTGATCAGCCGCCCGGCGCGACCAGCTTCGCCAACCGGGCCCGCAGCGCCGCCGAGCGGTGCGCGTTGCCGTGCAGCTCCACGTACCGCTGGCCGAACCCGGCCAGCAGGGCGTCGTCGAGCCGGCGGACCGCACCCGGCGGGTACTTGTAGCCCATCCGGGCCGCGATCGAGGAGTCGTCCTCCGCGGCGCGCAGCACGTCGCCCAGCTCCACCAGCGAGGTGACGCCCAGCTCCAGCAGCAGCCCGGATATCCAGTCGTAGTGGTCCGGGCGCGACCAGTCGGCGTCGGCGTACTGCCCGGCCAGGAAGGCGGCCAGCTCGCGCGGGGCGATCCGCGGGTCGTCGGGGTCGACGTCGTCGTCCTCGGCGGCGGGCACCGGGGCACGCAGCCGCTCGCGGATCGCGGTGAACTCCTGGTCGGCCAGCTCCAGCAGCCCGGCGGCCAGGGTGAACCGGCGGTCGAACTCCGAGGCGTGCTCGGCGGGCACCGTGCCCTTGTAGCGGATGTCGTGCTCGAACTCGGCCCACGCGTGCTGCAGCACCGTGCGCACCTGGACCTGCACGCGGCGGTCGCGCAGCGCCGGCCACTCCTCGGCGCGCGCCGGGTCCACCGCGATCTGGAGGTGCCGGCTGGCGTAGCCGAACCGGCCCTCCCGCGCCGTCTGCGAGCCCAGGTCGCGGTCGTCGAGGACCACCACCTGGTCGCCCAGCAGCTCCGCGACCACCACGACGTCGGACTGCACGTAGGTGATCACCCGGACCCCGATGGCGTCGCCGATCTCGGCCAGCGGGTCGGAGTACAGCCGCACCCCGTCGACCTCGCGCACCGCCTTCTCCGCGAACGAGGCCACCGTCTTGGCCCGGCCAGTCACCGACAGGTAGTTGATGCCGGCCTCGTCGAGCAGGCTGCTCACCAGGGCCAGTGCCGCCTCGGCCGCCGTCACGGTCTCGGGCCAGGAGTCCGCGTAGGCCTGGATCGCCTGCTGCACCGGGTCCAGCACGGGTGCCGGGGCCTTCGCCAGCGGCGTGAGGTCCGAGGGGAGCGTGGGGGTCACGATCGCCCCCGTCGTCGCGTCCCCGTAGGTGGTGACGTCGTCCGGACGGCGGACCGCGATCCACCCCACGTAGGCGCAGACGACCGCGTCGACCTGGTCTTCCACCACCCGCAGCTGGGACTTCTTGGTCGCGGCCACCACCTGCGCGCGCAGGTCGGCGAACAGCGGCCCCAGGGTCAGCTCGGCGACCGCGGACAGGTGGTCCATCAGCACCAGCAGCTCGGCCTGCAGCTGCGGGAACTCCCGACCCGGCTTGTTCTTGTACTTCAGGGTCTTGCCCAGCCGGAACAGCGCGACGGTCGCCGCGTGCGGGTAGACCTCGATGCCGCGCCGCTCCCGGCCCGAGCGGGGGTCCAGGTCCAGCCGCAGCCGCTTGCCCAGCCGGCCGCCGCGGGTGTCGCCGTCGGTGAACTCCGGCTTGCCCTGGTTCGTCGGGTGCGCCCCGGCCTGGAACTTCGCGAAGTCCAGGTTCAGCGCCTTCTCCGCGCCCCGGTTGCCGGTCGCGTTGGTCACCAGCAGCGGGGCGTCGATCGCCACGATGCAGGGGCCGGCGGTGAACGGGGCGAGGGCGGCCTCGATCTGCTCGTCGGTGCGGACGGCGGAGACGTGCACCAGCGCCCCGGCGTCGTCGAGCACCGCCAGGCCGGTCGGTGACTTGAGTCCCCAGGCGAGGTCGATCCCGATGTGCTGCACGGGGGACAGCCTGCCCTGCCGGTCCGACAGACCCGTGCGAGCGGCCCGCGCTGCGTGTTCCGGGCCCCACCGACGGCGGGCCAGGCACACTGAGTCCTCTGCACCACGAGGACGGGGACACGTGAGCGAGCCGGACGAGACCGCACCGATCCACCGGGTGTCGCCGTCGGGACGTGTGCCGCAGTGGGTGCTCGACGAGGCCGCCGGCCGCGAACCGGTCGGCGTCACCGGGCGGGACTGGTTCGTGGAGGAGCCGCCGCCCCCGCCGCGCAAGCGCCGCCGGGGCCGGGTCGTCCTCGGTCTGGTCACGCTGGCCGCCGTCGTCGCCGGGGTCGTGTACCTGCCCGAGCTGGCCGACCGCAGTCCCGAGATCCCGCAGGCCGCCGCCGAGGTGCCGGCCGTCGTCGCGGCGCCCAGCGGGTTCCCGACCCCCGGCGTCGGCGCCTCCGGCCAGCCGCTGGGCACCCCGCCGCCGGCCCCCGAGGACCCCGGCGCGTTCGGGTTCATCGAGCTGCAGGCCGACGGCACCAGCCCGGTCGCCTACGACCCGTGCCGCCCGGTCGACGTCGTCCTCAGCCTGGACGGCGCGCCGGAGGGCGCGGAGGCCATGGTCACCGACGCCCTGGCCCGGCTGTCGGAGGTCACCGGCCTGCAGTTCGACTACGAGGGCACCACCGCCGAGGTGCCCGTCGAGGGCCGCGGCGTCTTCCAGCCCGACGTCTACGGCGACCGGTGGGCACCGGTGCTCATCGGCTGGCGCACCCCGGATCAGCAGCCCGCCCTCGCCGGTCAGGTCGCGGGTCTCGGCGGCAGCGCGTGGGCCTCGCCGTCGGTCGACGGGACGAAGGTCTACGTCAGCGGCAACGTCACCCTGGACGGGCCCGAGTTCGCCGACCTGGTGACCTCCGAGCGCGGCTCGGAGGTCGCCCGGTCGATCCTGCTGCACGAGCTGGGCCACGTCGTCGGGCTGCAGCACGTCTGGGACACCGACCAGCTGATGTACGCCACCACCGACGGGTCGGTCCTCGACTTCGCCGACGGCGACCTGGCCGGGCTGGCCCGGCTCGGCGCGGGGGAGTGCGTCCCCGACCTCTGAGCCTGGGTCACTGCAGGCAGAACTCGTTGCCCTCCGGGTCGCGCAGCACCACCCAGTAGCCCCCGGGCTCCGCGCCCGGGCCGACGAGCTCCGCGCCCAGCTCGACCAGCTCCGCGGCCCGCGCGTCGACCCGGCGCTGCCGTTCCTCCAGCGGGACGCCGCGGCCACCGCCGACGGTGACGTCCAGGTGCACCCGGTTCTTCGCCGCCTTGCCCTCGGGGACCTTCTGGAACAGCAGGCGTGCGCCGACGCCGTCCGGGTCCACGACCGACCAGGCCGAGTCCCACTGGGACTCCGGCACGCCCACCGAGGTCAGGAACGCCGGCCACGACTCGTGCCCGTCGGGCGGGGGCTGGTCGACGTACCCCAGCACCGCACCCCAGAAGCGCCCCAGCCGCAACGGGTCCTCGGCGTCGAAGGTCACCTGGAAGGCGTTGGCCATCTCTCGTCCTCTCTGGTCACGGACCGGTCAGCACGACGCGGTTGCCGTCGGGGTCGCTCAGCTGCAGCAGTCGGGACGACGTCGCCCGGGTCGGTCCGCCGTGCTCGACGCCCGCCGCGGTGAGCGTCGCGGCGAGGGCGTCCAGGTCGTCGACGGCCAGCGTCACGCCGGAGCGGCCGGCCCGGTCGGGCTCGGTGAACACCTGCACGCCACCGGAGTCCAGGTGCCACTCGAGCAGGCCCGCCATCGGGCGGGCGTCGGGGGCGCGGCCGAGGAGCGCGGCGTACCAGTCCTCGGCGCGGGCCAGGTCGGTGACGACGAGGCTGGCCAGGGCGTGCGTGACGGTCATCGGGGCCTCCTGCGGGGTGGGCGTTGCGGGTAGGACTGCCGTGTGCGGCCGGACTCATCGGCGGACCCGCGACCCGGCCCAGCCGATCCCGGCCAGCACCACCAGCTGCAGCAGGTAACCCAGTGCCGCGAGCGGCAGCACCTGGGACACCACGATGCCCACGATCCCCGCGACCGGTGCCCAGCGCGGTGTGGTCCGGGACAGCAACACCCCGACCAGCCCGACGAGGCCGCCGACGCCGATGGCGACCTGTGAACCGACGATCGCCGGGGCCAGCAGGTCCAGCCGGCCGTTGAGCGTGCTCACCCACGCCCGTCCCTCGGCCTCGCCGAACAGGGTGGGGTCGACGGCGTGCGCGAAGGGCAGCGCCTCTGCCGTGATCGCCAGGGAGAAGACAGTCCCGCCGAGGCCGACCAGCAGTGCGCCGGCCAGCGTCAGAGCGGACCCGTGGCCACGGCCGAGCAGCACCAGGAAGACCGCCGTCGACACGAACGACACCAGGTAGCCCGGCCCGCCCAGGTACAGGTTCAGCGGCCAGTAGGCGCCGTCCATCGCGATCAGGTCGTCGTAGCGCAGTGAGCCGTCGAAGGGCGGTTCGGTCAGCGTGAACACCAGTCGCGCCACCAGGGAGAGCACGAGCAGGCCGAAGAGGACCAGCAGCGCGGCCGGGGGACGACGGTGGACGGTGGTCGGGGGAGTCAGGACGCTCGCGGACACGGGGGCCTCCAGGGGCACGTCGGGACGGGGTGTCCACCGTCGCCAGCGCCGCCTCCCGACGCATCGGCCTCAGCACCTATTCCGCGAACACCCTGCTCAGCGTCCCGTGGACAACCAGATGCGCGCGGCCTGCACCCGCCGGTTGCCGGCGCCGTCCGGGCGCAGGTCGAGCTTGGTGAACACCGAACGCAGGTGCGCGTCGACGGTCCGCTCGGAGATCACCAGGGCCGCGGCGATGCCCGCGTTGCTCGCACCCTCGGCGAGCAGCCCGAGCACCTCGCTCTCCCGCGGGGTCAGCCCGGGCACCTGGACCGGCCCCGCATCCGGCTCGTCCGCGGGCTGGGCCGCCGGTTCCGGCAGCCGGGTGAGGGCACCGGCGAGCCGGTCCGCGACGGCCCACGCGACGCCTGCGCACACCAGCGTCACGACGGCGACGACGAGCGCGGTCGCCGTCGGACCCAGGGCGACCGCCGGTGCCGCGAGCAGCGTGCCGACCCCGAGCACCACCAGCACGGCCGACCCCAGCCCGGTCGCCCGGACCACCAGCAGCAGGGTGCGGGCCGGCACGTCGGGACGGCGGGCGAGCACCGCGCACCCGCAGGCGAACGCGCAGCCGCCGGCCAGCGCGACGAGGAAGGCGATCGACCCGAGCTCCGGGTCGATCGCGCCCGGGTCCCGGGCCACGGCGAGCAGCAGGCAGAACACCACGGTCAGCGGCGCCGCCGACGCCCCGGCCGCCGCCACCCCGAACGCAGCCCGGGACGGCCCCGTCGACGACCTGGCGGCCCGGCCCAGCCGCACCGGGAGCAGCAGCAGGGCCGCCAGGCCGGCCACCGTCAGCGCATCCCCGACCGGGGCCAGCGCGCTGCGCCACGCCTCGGGCGCCACCGTCGGCAGCCCGGCGAACGGGTCGCCGGCCGAGGTCAGCAGCACGGCGGCCAGCACCGCCGCGGCCAGCACAGCGGTCAGCAGCCGGGCGTCCCATGCAGCACCGGCGCGACGGCGCACCGCAGCGGCCACGGTCAGCTGCGCGGCGCCCAGCGGCGGGATCCATGCGGCGTTCCAGACGGCGACGGCGAACGCACCGCCACCGGAGCGCGCTGCGAGCACCGCCCACACCGAGGCAGCCAGGTAGAGCACCAGCCAGCCGGCCAACCCCGCGGCCGCCCGAGAGCCGACCGAGGCAGCGGCCACCGCGGCAGCGCCCAGCGCGAGCACCCCGACCGGGGCGGTAGCGAACCCACCGTCGCCGGCCGCGTGCAGCGCCGTCGCCGACGCCACCCCGACGACGGCGGCCCCGGCCACCACCGGCCGGACCCCGAGGCGGCGGACCGCGCCCACGGCCGTCGTCACGGCTGGACCCCGGCAGCGAGCACGCCACGAGCGTGCTCGCCCCGCCGGCCGGCGGCAAGGGCCTGGTGGTGGACGCGGTCCGGTGCGTGTCGCGGCCGCACCCGGTCCGTCCGGCGACGCAGGATCGGACGTCCCCGTCCGCCCACCCCGGGAGTCCCATGCCGTCCCGCGGCCTGCTCGCCACCGCCGCCGCCCTCGTCGCGCTGACCACCGGCGGCTGTGCCGTCCTGGACCAGCCCGCCGCCGCGCAGGACACGACGGCGGCGCCCGACGCCTCGGCCGCCGTCCCGTCCGCCGCCGTCCCGCCGGTCGCTGTCAACGCCGCGCCCGGCAGCGCGCTCGCCGCGCTGGCGACCATCCCGGTGAAGGGCCGCGCGCCGCAGACCGGCTACGACCGCGACCGGTTCGGGGCCGGCTGGGTCGACACCGACCGCAACGGCTGCGACACCCGCAACGACGTGCTGGCCCGCGACCTGGTGGAGGAGACGTTCAAGCCCGGTACCCGGGACTGCGTCGTGCTCACCGGGACCCTGGCCGACCCCTACTCCGGCACCACGATCACCTTCACCCGCGGGGAGGGCACCAGCGAGCTGGTGCAGATCGACCACGTCGTCGCGCTGTCCAACGGCTGGCAGACCGGCGCGCAGGGCTGGGACGACGACACCCGCGCCGCGTTCGCCAACGACCCGCTCAACCTGCTCGCCGTCGACGGCCCGCTCAACCAGCAGAAGGGCGACGGCGACGCCGCCACCTGGCTGCCCCCGGACCGCGGCTACCGCTGCGACTACGTGGCCCGCCAGGTCGCGGTCAAGGCCGGGTACGGGCTCTGGACCACACAGCCCGAGCACGACGCGATGGCCCGGGTCCTGGGTGAGTGCCCCGACCAGCCGCTTCCCGGCTCGTCGACGGTCCCTCTCGACACCGGTGCCTCGGCTCCGGCTCCGGCTCCGCCTCCGAGTCCGGCTCCGGCGGGGGAGTACGCCGACTGCGCCGCCGTCCGGGCGGCCGGTGCGGCACCCCTGCGGGTCGGTGAGCCGGGCTACCGCACCGACATGGACGGCGACGGCGACGGCCTCGCCTGCGAGTGACCGGGAGGTGTCCGGCAGGTGGAGATGAGACGCCCGTTACTCTCGTCGGCCCACGGGAGACCACCGACTGAGGAGCAGGGATGGCGAAGACCGCGACCAAGAAGTCCGGCAAGAAGGCCGAGTCGAAGCTGAAGTCCAAGGCCAAGGAGGCCAAGGTGAAGCTGAAGGCGAAGAAGGCCAAGGCCAAGGCGAAGTCGAAGGCCAAGAAGAAGTAGTCGCCTCCGGCCCCGCCCGCAGCTGCGGGCGGGGCCGCGCTCGTCTCAGCCGGCCAGTGAGCGGAGCACGGCCTGTGCGGTCGCCGGCGGCAGGTCCATCGGGGCGTCGTCGCTGAGGCTGGGGACGACGTCCGCCGGCTCGGGGACGTGGCAGGCCAGGAACCAGGTCGCCGCGGCCGAGGCCTCGGTGGTCGAGAGGTCGTGCGGGGTCTCCCAGCGGTCCACCGACGGCGGGAAGTGCACCGCCACCTCCGGCGGGACGGTGATGCCGTTGACGCTCACGCCCCAGCCCGAGAACGACTTCCGCGTCGCCCGCATGTGCATGACCCCCACGTGCGGGGCGTTGCGCGCCGGCGGGGTGAGGAACAGCCACGCCTCGGCCTGGTGCGTCTCGCAGACCGTCATCGCGTCGCGCAGTCGGGCCTGGAACGGTGCCCAGGCCGCCGGCACCGGGGGCAGGTCGAGTGCGGCGCGGGGTGTGCGGCTGAAGAGGCCCATGCCCCCACGCTAGGGAGCGGGTTCCACCGGCGGCCGGTCCGGGGGCAGGCCCTGGGCGGCGCGCACCCGGGCCCGCGTGGTCAGCAGCAGCTCGGCCTCGCCGTCGACCACGTCGAAGTCCGTGGACAGCTCCAGGCGGGCCAGCCCGATCGCCGTCCAGCGCGCCGCCTGGGCCAGGTCGCCGGCGGTCTCGAAGACCCCGGCCATCGCCGAGCAGGTCGCGATCGGCGGCTTCGCCCGGCGCAGCTCGTCGGCCACCTCGCGGGCCTCCGCGGTCCGCTCGGAGGCCAGCAGCACCGCCGCCATGGAGCAGCGCGCGTCCGGCACGGTCGGGCCGGCCTCCAGCGCGCGCCGGAAGACGGCGAGTGCGGCGTCGGTGTCCCCGGCCAGGTCCAGGTGCCACCCGGCGTCGACGAGCAGCTCCGCGGGGGTGACCTCGTCGTCCGGGTGCGGGTCGGCGGCCCAGCCCAGCACGGTCTCGGCGAGCGCCCGGTGGCCCTCGGGGGAGTGGTGACCGCCGGCGGCCTCGACGTCGTCCTGGCTCAGTGGTCCACGCACACGCCGACAGTAGGCGGGGTGACCCTCGTCCCCTCCCGGCCAGGGGTCACCCGTTCTGTCACACGCGCGTGGCACGCTCCTCGCCGTGTCAGCCCGCGCACCGCACCCCAAACCCCGCCCGCTGGCCCCGCCGGGACCGCAGGACGCGGTCGAGCCGCGCAGCGCCGAGCACGCCCGGCTCGCCGAGTCCACCGACATGAACGCGCCGTGGCGCATGTGGGGCCCCTACCTGGCCGGCCGCCAGTGGGGCACCGTCCGCGAGGACTACTCCGAGGACGGCGACGCCTGGGCCGGCTTCCCCTTCGACCACGCCGTCGCCCGCGCCTACCGCTGGGGCGAGGACGGGCTGGGCGGGTTCTGCGACCGCTACGGGTTCCTCAACTTCTCCGTCGCGATGTGGAACGGCAAGGACCCGATCCTCAAGGAGCGGCTGTTCGGCCTGACCAACGACGAGGGCAACCACGGCGAGGACGCCAAGGAGCACTGGTGGGCCGTCGACGGCACCCCCACACACTCCTGGGTGCAGTGGCTCTACCGCTACCCGCAGGCCGAGTACCCCTACGCCAAGCTGCGCGAGGAGAACGAGAAGCGGTCCCGGATGGAGCGCGAGTACGAGCTGTCCGACACCGGCGTGCTCGACGAGGACCGCTTCTTCGACGTCCAGGTCACCTACGCCAAGGCAGCCCCGGACGACGTCTGCATCACCGTCACCGCCACCAACCACGGCCCGGACCCGGCGCCGCTGCACCTGCTGCCGCAGGTCTGGTTCCGCAACACCTGGTCCTGGGGCGGGGACAAGCGCCAGGGCCACCTGACCCAGCTGCTCGCGCCCACCCTGACGGCGTCCGGGCTGGAGGCCGTGGAGGCCGAGCACGGCTTCCTGGGCAGGTACGTCCTGGCAGCCGAGGGTTCCCCGAAGGTGCTGTGCTGCGACAACGAGACCGACTCGGTGCGGCTGTTCGGCGACCGGCGCAACGCCAGCAAGTACCCCAAGGACGGCATCAACCGCCGCGTCGTGCACGGCGACAAGTCCGCGATCAACCCCAGCGACTCGGGCACCAAGGCCGCGTTCTGGTACCAGTGGGACGCCGTCGCCCCCGGCGAGACGGTCACCGTCAAGCTGCGGCTGACCACCGAGGAGCCCGTCGACGGAATGTTCGACGGCGGCTTCGACGAGGTGATGACCTCCCGGCGCACCGAGGCCGACGACTTCTACCGCTCGGTCATCCACCCGGGGCTGTCCGCCGACGACACCCACGTCGCGCGCCGCGCCTACGCCGGGCTGCTGTGGACCAAGCAGCTGTACCGCTTCGACGTCTCCCAGTGGCTCGACGGCGACCCCGACGTCCCCGCGCCCGCCGGCCGGGCCGCCAAGGGGCGCCGCAACACGACCTGGCGGCACCTGGCCCTCGCCGACGTCATCTCGATGCCCGACGAGTGGGAGTACCCGTGGTTCGCCGCCTGGGACACCGCCTTCCACACCATCCCGCTGGCGCACGTCGACCCCGACTTCGCCAAGGAACAGCTCGTGCTGATGTGCCGTGAGTGGGCCATGCACCCCAACGGCCAGCTGCCGGCCTACGAGTGGGCCTTCGGCGACGTCAACCCGCCGGTGCACGCCTGGGCCGCCTGGCACGTCTACCGGATCGACGGCTACCGGGACCGCGAGTTCCTGGTCCGGGTGTTCACCAAGCTGCTGCTGAACTTCTCCTGGTGGGTCAACCGCAAGGACGCCGACGGCTCCAACGTCTTCGAGGGCGGCTTCCTCGGGATGGACAACATCGCGCTGTTCGACCGGTCCGCGCCACTGCCGCCGGGGTACCGGCTGGAGCAGTCCGACGCGACCAGCTGGATGGCGTTCTACTGCCAGCAGATGTTCAAGATCGCGCTGGAGCTGTCCCGCTACGACAAGGCGTGGGACGGCACCGCCACCAAGTTCCTCGAGCACTTCCTGTCCATCGCCGAGGCGATGAACGCGTTCGGCTCGCACGAGGTGTCGCTGTGGGACGAGGAGGACGGCTTCTTCTACGACGTCCTGGTCGCCCCCGACGGCACACCGCAGCCGATGCGGGTGCGTTCGATGGTCGGGCTGCTGCCGATCCTCGGGGTGACCGAGGTGCCGCACTGGATCACCCAGGAGGTCCCCGACGTCACCGAGCGGCTGCGCTGGCTGCAGCGCCGCCGTCCCGAGCTGGTGGCGCCGCTGCGCAGCCGGTCGGCGCCCGAGGGCCGCAAGATGATCCTGTCGCTGGTCGACCGGGACCGCCTCGAGCGGATCCTCACCCGGATGTTCGACACCGAGGAGTTCCTCTCGCCCTTCGGCATCCGGTCGCTGTCCAAGTCCACCGGTGAGGTCATCGCCCGGGTCGGTGGCCGGGACGCGCGCATCGAGTACGAGCCGGGGGAGTCCCGCACCGCGCTGTTCGGCGGCAACTCCAACTGGCGCGGCCCGGTCTGGTTCCCGGTGAACGTGCTGCTGGCGGACAAGCTGCGCACCCTGGGCCGGCACTACGGCGACTCGTTCACCATCGAGCTGCCCACCGGGTCGGGGAACCGCTGCACCCTCGTCGACGCCGCCGACCTCATCGACAACGGGCTCACCGCGCTCTTCCGCCCCGTCGACGGCAAGCGCCCCGCCGACGGTGACCGCATCGAGTCCTCGGACTCCCCGCTGTGGTCCCAGCACCCCACGTTCAGCGAGTTCTTCGACGGCGACACCGGCGAGGGCCTGGGCGCCACGCACCAGACCGGCTGGACCGCGCTGGTGGCACACCTGCTCAACCCGCGGCTGCCCCCGGACCCGCGCTGGTCCTGAGGCATCCTCCCGCCGTCCAGGCCGACTGCCGCGCTGCAGCGTGACAACGCGCCTGGACGGCGGGACCCTGCCCTCGTCGTCGCCCGGCGGGAAGCAGCCGGGCACCCCGGGGGTTGCCGGGGACGTGCCCACGTCTGACGCGCCCCTGGCCAAGCTCGGCTTCCTCACCATCGGCACCTTCGACGGTGCCGACCCGGCGCCGGGGATGGAGGCGCTGCTGACCCAGATCCAGCTGGGCGAGGAGCTCGGGTTCGACAGCGCGTGGCTGCGGCACCGGCACCTGCAGTACGGCGTCT
This sequence comes from Modestobacter sp. Leaf380, assembly GCF_001424485.1. Lineage (GTDB taxonomy): Bacteria > Actinomycetota > Actinomycetes > Mycobacteriales > Geodermatophilaceae > Klenkia. The sequence continues at coordinate 17,000 of NZ_LMQC01000009.1, read as the reverse complement.
CGAGCCCGGTGGCGATCATGGCCGCGGCGTCGCAGCGGACGTCGCGGATCGAGCTGGGCACCGCCGTCACCCCGCTGGCGTGGGAGAACCCGCTGCGGCTGGCCGAGGACCTCGCCACCGTCGACCTGCTGTCCGGTGGCCGGATCAACCCCGGCATCAGCGTGAGCCAGCCGATGCGCTGGGACGACGTCAAGGACGCGCTCTACCCCGACACCGCCGACGTCGAGGACTTCACCTACGGCCGGGTCAGCCGCTTCCTGGACATGGTGGGCGGTGAGTCGGTGACGACGGAGACCACCCAGGGCATCGAGGTGTTCTCCGGCCAGATCCAGCCGCACTCGCCCGGGCTGCGGGACCGGGTCTGGTACGGCGCGGGCAGCTTCCGGTCGGCGGCGTGGGCGGCCGAGCAGCGGCTGAACCTGCTGACCTCCAGCGTCCTCACCGGCGCGACCGACGCCGACTTCGCCGGGGTCCAGGGCGCGCAGATCGCCGCCTACCGGGAGGCCTTCCCCGAGGGCCGGGTGTCCCAGGGGCTCGTCGTCATCCCGACCGACTCGGCCACCCCGGCGCAGCGGGAGAAGTACGCGGCCTACGCCGCCGCCCGGCTGCCCCGCACCCGGGAGCCGCAGGGCCCGGGCAAGCTGCTCTTCGCCCCCGACATCGTGGGCACCAGCGAGCAGATCGCCGAGCAGCTGCACGCCCACGCCGGCTTCCAGCAGGTCACCGAGGTGGCCTTCGCGCTGCCGTTCAGCTTCGAGCACGAGGACTACGTGCAGATCCTCACCGACATGGCCGGCCGGCTGGGCCCGGCGCTGGGCTGGTCGCCCACAGCCTGACTACAGCAGCGACCGCAGCACCGCGGCGAAGGCCACCGGGTCACCGCCCTGGTCGGGGTGGAAGCCGCCGTGCCCACCGGGGAACACCTCCAGCGGCACCCCCAGCTCGGCGGCCACCGCCCGGGAGGTCCGGCCGGTCAGGGCCTCCCCGGACCACGCGCCGACCCCGACCCGCACCCGCTCGGTGGGCAGCGCCGCCGCGTCGACGCGGTGGGTGGGCACCGTCTCGATGCCCAGCACCATCCGGGTCATCGACCGCTGGTCGGCCTCCGACGGCGGGGCGGGCGGGGCGGCGTCGGGGGACGGCGCGGGCGGGGTGAAGCCGGCGACCACCATGAACGCACCCATCGCCGGGATGAGCCCCTGCTCCCGGTAGGTCGCCGCGACCCCGGCCAGCTGCTCGCGGACGGCGGCCGCGTCGGGCAGGTACCCGGTCAGCGGGGGCTCGTGCGCGACCACCGTCCGCACCCGCCCGGGGTGCCGGGAGGCCAGCACCAGCGCGGTGATCCCGCCGCCGCTGGAGCCGAAGACGTCGACCGGCTCGGACGTCACGGCCGCGATCACCCGGGACAGGTCGTCGGCCAGCACCTCGGGGTCCGGTGCCTGGGTGGGGTCGGCCATGGTGCTCTCCCCGGTGCCGCGCGGGTCGTGCAGCACGACCGTCCGGTCGGGGAACTGTGCGGCGAGGGCGTCGAACCCGCCGGAGGGCATCGGGTGGCCGATCATCACCAGCACGGGCCCGGTGCCCCGCACCTCGTAGCTCAACGTCGCGCCGGGTGCGTCCAGGGTCTGCGTCATGCCCGGGAGACTGCCCGACCGGCCCGGACTCATCGGGCAGCATGGGCGCGTGCCGCCACGTCTGAGCTCCGGGGTCCTGCTGTACCGCCGCGCACCGGAGCTGCAGGTGCTGCTCGGGCACATGGGCGGCCCGTTCTGGGCCAGGAAGGACGAGCACGCCTGGTCGATCCCCAAGGGCGAGCACACCGCCGACGAGGACGCCGAGACCGCCGCCCGCCGCGAGTTCGCCGAGGAGACCGGCTCACCCGCACCGGCCGACCTGCTGCCGCTGGGTGTGGTGAAGGGGTCCAAGACGCTGACCGTCTTCGCCGCCGAGGGCGACCTGGACGCCGACGCCGTCCTCAGCAACACCTTCTCCCTGGAGTGGCCGCCGCGTTCGGGCCGGGTGCAGGAGTTCCCCGAGATCGACCGGGCCGCCTGGCTGGACCTGGACACCGCCCGCACCAAGCTCGTGAAGGGCCAGCTGGCCTTCCTGGACCGGCTGGTGGACGCCGTCGGGGGCTGACGCCGAGGTCGACCGCGTGCCATGGTGTGTGTGAACCCCGACAACAGACACCCACGACAACGAGGTCCCCGTGTCCCGTCGCCCGTCCGTCCTGCTCGCCGCCGTCGCCGCCGTGGTGCTGTCCACCGCCGGCCCCGCCGCGGCCGAGGGGCCCGCCAGCCCGGCCACCGTCGTGCCCGCGCCGCTCGCCGCCGCCGACCCGTTCTACGACCCGCCGGCCGCCACCGGGGCCCCCGGCACCGTGCTGCGCACCCGCCCGGCCGCCGTCCCGCTGGCCGGGGTGCTGCCGTTCCGGGCGACGACGGTGCTCTACACCTCGACGACCGTCGACGGCACGCCGCAGGTCGTCTCCGGCACCGTGTTCACCCCGACACTGGCCCCGTCGTCGACCGCGGGCACCCTGCTCACCCTGGCCCCGGGCACCCAGGGACTGGGTCCGCAGTGCGCGCCCAGCCGGCAGTTCGTCGCCGGCACCGAGTACGAGGCGGCGCCCGTCGCGGCCGCCCTCGCCCGGGGGTTCAGCGTCGCCGTCACCGACTACGACGGGTACCTGACCGGCGGCTCGCCGACGTACACGACCGGTCCGGCCATGGCGCACGCCGTCCTCGACCTGGCCCGCGCCGCGTCCGCCGTCCCCGGCGCCCGGACGACGGACAGCTCCCCGGTGCTGCTGCAGGGCTACTCCCAGGGCGGTGGTGGTGCCGCGTGGGCGGCGTCCCTGGCGGCCGAGTACGCTCCGGACCTCGCGCTGCGCGGGGTCGCCGTCGGCGGGGTGCCGGCCGACCTGCAGTCGGTCTCCGAGGGCCTGGACGGCGGCCCGAACGCCTACTTCGGGCTGCTGGGCATCGTCGGGCTCGACGCCGCGTACCCCGACGCCGTCCGGCTGGACGAGCGGCTCGACCCCCGGGGCCGGCAGGTGGTGGCCGGGCTGCGCAGCGAGTGCGTCGGCGGTCCGACCATGCTCGCCACCGCCGGCACCTCGCTGTCGGACTACACGACCGACGGCAGCGGGGTGGCCGAGCTGCTGCAGGAGCCGGCCATCGCCGCGGTGCTGGCCGAGAACCGGCTCGCCGACCGGCCGGCCCCGACCGTGCCGACCTACCAGTCGCACGCCGCCTTCGACCAGGTCGTCGCGCTCGGGCAGGCCCAGCAGCTGCACGACACCTGGTGCGCCGCCGGGGTGACCACCCGGCTGGACCTGCTGCCCGCCGAGCACGTCACCGGCGGGGTGCAGAGCGTCGTCCCGTTCGGGCTGTGGCTGTCCGCGGTGGCCGCCGGGCGCCCGGTGACCGCTGCCTGCTGAGGCTCATAGGTAGCCGCCCTGCTCCGGGGGCCCGGTGGAGCCGGAGCGGCGGTCCTCGCGCAGCGCGTACAGCTCGGCCAGGGTGGTCGGTCGGGTCGGGGTGGGCCCCGCACCGCCCAGCCAGGCGTCCGCCTCGGCGGGGGACAGCGGTGCGAAGTCGACCTGGCTCAGGCACCGGCCGGGCCGGGTGATCGCCGGGTGCAGGCTGCCCAGGTCCTCGTTGGTCGTCAGCAGCACCACGACCTTCAGGCCGTGGCCGAGGATGCCGTCGCACAGGTTGAGCAGCCGCCCCAGCGACGCCCCGGACCGCTGCTTCGCGTCGGCCCGCAGGTACTCGTCGCAGTCCTCGGCGACGACCAGTCGCCAGGGGGCCTGCCGGTCGTCGTCGTCGACGTCGTCCACCCCGGCCACCTGCAGCAGGTAGGCCGTCTCGGCGAAGAGCTTCTCCGGGTCGGTCACGTAGTGCGGCTCGCACCACGACGACCACTGCTGCGCCAGCGCGCGGACGGCGGTCGTCTTGCCGGTCCCGGGTGCCCCGTGCCAGAGCACGAGCCGGCCGGCCCGGTCGTCCACGTCCGGGGCGGTCATCAGCGGGGCCAACGCGGTGGCCGTCGGGGCCGCGTAGTTGCCGGCCACCGCGGGCCAGGAGGGCGCCAGCACCTGCCGGGTCGACATGTCGGCGTAGTCACCGCGGTAGGACCACAGCCGCATCCGCACCCACCCGTCGGGCTGGCGGGCCGCCTCCCGGGCGGACCCCAGCACCTGGCGCAGGCAGGCCTCGGTGGTGGCCACGTCCTCCCCGACGACGTCGACGTCGAGCACCTCCCGGTAGGACGAGAGGCGGACCAGCAGCCCGGGCAGCTCCACCACCAGGGCGTGCGACCCCGCGGACCGCTGGTCCAGCACGGTCAGTGCGCCCGAGGGCGCCAGCGCGGCCAGGTCCGGGACCGCGCCGGTGGTCGAGCCGCTGCGCTGGACGGTCAGCAGCCCGTCCGTCAGCGCCCGGGCCACCAGCGCCTCGCCCACGTCCGCCGGCCGGCTGACGACGACGTCCAGGGCACCGGGTCGTGTCCTCCGGCCCGTCTGGATGCCCGTCTGGATGCCCGCCTCGATGCCCGCCTCGATGCCCGTCGTCGTCCCGATCGCTTCCCCGTCCACCCGGTCAGTCTCGGGCAGGGGGCAACCGGGTTCTGCCGGGTCCAGACTGACCGGCATGGGCGACGGGCTGACGGTGCTGGTGTTCGGGGCGAGCGGGATGGTCGGGCAGGGCGTGCTGCGCGAGTGCCTGCGTGACGACCGGGTGGCCGCGGTCCGGGTCGTCGTCCGGACCGCGCTGGACGTCGCGCACCCGAAGCTGACGCAGGTCGTCGTCGGGGACCTGGCGACGCCGGGGGAGCACCTGGCCGGGGTCGACGCCACGTTCGACTCGGTCGGCGTCTCCTCCACCGGGATGCGCGAGGCCGAGTACCGGCGGCTGACCCACGACCTCACCGTGGGCGTCGCCCGGGCGGTCGCCGACGCCTCGCCGGGGTCGGCGTTCGTCTACGTCTCCGGCGCGGGCACCGACCGGCACGGCCGGCTGATGTGGGCCCGGGTCAAGGGCGAGACCGAGGACGCCGTCGCCGCGCTGCCGCTGCGTGCCTGGTCGTTCCGGCCCGGCCTCATCCAGCCGCTGCACGGCATCCGCACCAAGACCCGGCTCTACGGCGCGCTGTACGCGGTCCTGCGGCCGCTGTTCCCGGTGCTCACCCGGGTGGTCCCCGGCCAGGTCACCAGCACCGAGGCGGTCGGGCGGGCGTTCCTCGCCGCGGTCACCGGTGGCGGGGCCCCGGGCGTGGTGACGACGGAGGGCATCAACGACCTCGCCGGTGAGTCCGCGGGCCCGCGCCGGTCCTGACCCCGTGGACCTCACCGCACTGACCCGCCTGCTGGACCGGCACGTGGCGCAGGGCCGCTACCCGGGCGCGGTGGCCGCCGTCCGGCACGCTAGCCGGACCCACGTGCACGCCGTCGGCACGCACGAGGTCGGCGGCGGGCGCCCGATGGCCCCGCGGACGCCGTTCCGGATCGCCTCGCTGACCAAGCCGTTCGGCGGGGTGCTGGCCCTCGGCCTGGTCGCCGACGGCACCGTGGCGCTCCACGACGACGTCACCCGGTGGCTGCCCGAGCTCGCCGACCTGCACGTGCTGGTGGTCCCGGACGCCGACCTGGGCACCCGGGTGCCGGCCCGCGCCCCGGTGACGGTGGCCGACCTGCTGCAGATGACGGCCGGGTCGGGGCTGCGGATGGACGCCTCGCCGCTGGCGCACGCGATGTGGGAGCGGGGCGTCAGCCCGGGTCCGCTGCCACCGGCGCTCGAGCCGGGGGAGTGGCTGGCCCGGCTGGGTGCACTGCCGCTGACCGACCAGCCAGGCGAGGGCTGGCGCTACCACACGAGCAGCGACGTGCTGGGCGTGCTGCTGGCCCGGGCGACCGGCCGCGACCTGGGCGCACTGCTCGCCGAGCGCGTCACCGGACCGCTCGGGCTCACCGACACCGCCTTCTGGACGACGGATCCGCTGCCCACCGCGTACGCCCCCGGCGAGCACGGCCTCGACGTCCTCGACCGCCCGGACGGCGTCTTCACCCGACCGCCGGTGTTCCCCTCCCTGGGTGGCGGGCTGGTGTCCACCGCCGGTGACGTGCTGGGGCTGCTCACCGCGATCGCCGACGACCGGCTGCCCGGTGTCGCCGCCGCCGACGTGCTGGCCGACCGGCTCACCCCCGGTCAGCGGGCCGCAGCCCAGGCCTTCCTGGGTCCCGGCCGCACGTGGGCGGCCGGGAACCTGGAGCTGACCCTGGAGGTCACCGACCCGTGGACGACGCCGGGCCGGTTCGGCTGGACCGGTGGCACCGGCACCACCGGCTACGTGGACCCCTCGCTGGACCTGGCCGCGGTGCTGCTGACCCAGCGGCTGATGACCGGCCCGCACGACGGCCCGGAGGAGTTCTGGCTGGCGGTCCGCGAAGCGGTCAGCTGACCCCGGGCAGTCCCGCGCGGCGGCGGCGCAGGTCGGCCTGCTCGGCGGCGTTCGCCGTCCGCTCCAGCGCGGCGTCGTAGGCGGCGCAGGCCTCGTCGTCCCGGCCCAGCCGGCGCAGCAGGTCCGCCCGGACGGCGTGCAGCACCGGCGAGCGGTCCAGGTCCAGCCGGTCGACCAGGGCCAGCCCGACCGACGGGCCGTCCAGCTCGGCGATCGCAACCGCCCGGTTGAGCTCGACCACCGCCGACGGCGCCACCACCCGCAGCTGGTCGTACAGCGCCACCACCTGCGACCAGTCGGTGGCCGCCCAGGTGGGTGCGTCCGCGTGCACCGCCGCGATCGCCGCCTGCAGCTGGTACGGGCCCGGCCGGCCCCACCGCAGGCAGTCCCGCACCAGCGCCTGGCCCTCCTCGACCAGCGGCCGGGACCACGAACGGCGGTCCTGCCGGTCCAGCGGCACCGGCGCGCCGTCAGCCACCCGGGCGGGCCGGCGGGACGCGGTGAGCAGCAGCAGGGCGAGCAGGCCGGTGGCCTCGGGGTCGGCGGGGCGCAGCTCGAGCAGCAACCGGGCCAGCCGGACCGCCTCCTCCAGCAGGTCGTCCCGGCTGACCTCGGCACCCGCGGCGGGGGAGTGCGCCTCCGTGCCCACCGCGTGGACGACGGCCAGCACCGAGGCCCAGCGGCCCGGCAGGTCGGCCTCCGCCGGCACCCGCCAGGGGATGCGGGCCGTCCGGATCTTGTGCTTGGCGCGGGTGATGCGGGCCGCCACCGTCGCCTCGGGCACCAGCGCGGCCCGGGCGATCTCGGCGGTGGTCAGCCCGGCGACCAGCCGCAGGGTCAGCGCGACCCGCGCGGCCGGGGCCAGCGCCGGGTGGCAGCAGGTGAAGAGCAGCCGCAGCTGGTCGTCGCGCACCACGCCCTCCTCCACCGGTTCCGGCTCGTGCTGCAGGCGGGCGACCTCCGCCAGCTTCGCTGCGCCGACCGCCTCCCGGCGCAGCCGGTCGACCGCGCGGTTGCGCGCCGTCGTCACCACCCAGCCGCCCGGGTTCGGCGGCACCCCGCGCTGCGGCCAGGTGGCGACGGCGACCGTGAACGCCTCGGCGACCGCGTCCTCGGCCCGGTCCAGGTCGCCCAGCACCCGGGTCAGCCCGGCGACCGCCCGGCCGTGCTCGGCGCGGAACACCCGCTCCACCTCGGCCAGCGGGTCGGGCGTCACCACGCGAAGGGCCGGACCTCGATCGGCAGCCCGATGGCGGCCACCGTGCGGCCGGCCCAGTCCAGGGCGGCGTCCAGGTCGGCGACGTCGATGACGGTGAGGCCGCCCAGGTACTCCTTGCCCTCGGCGAACGGGCCGTCCACGGTCAGCAGCCCGCCGTCGTCGGCGGGGCGGAGCACGGTCGCCGTCGAGGGCGCCTCCAGCCCGCCGGAGAACACCCACACCCCGGCCTCCCGCATGTCCGACTGGAGTGCGGCGACCCGGGCCATGATCGGTTCGAGCTGCTCGGGGGTGGGCACCGGGTGCTCCCCGGTGCCGGAACCGGGGGTGACGACGCTGAGCAGGTACTGGGCCATGACTGTCTCCTGGGTGGGTCGGGGTGGGTGGGCCGGCGCGGTGCCGGTCCCACCCTCTCCACGAACGGCCCCGCCGTCGATCGACAGGTCCGCCCCGCGATCTCCCGGCGTCGTGCGCAACCGGGTGGTTGGCTACCCGCGTGGCGGATGCGTTGTCCCGGGTGCTGTCGGCGCTGGCCGACCCGATCCGGCGGGACCTGGTCGGGCGGCTGCGGCACGGGGACGCGACTGTCACGGAGCTGGCCGGGCACTACGACGTCACGCCGCAGGCGGTCTCCAAGCACCTGCGGGTGCTCGAGGACGCCGGGCTGGTCAGCCGCCGGGCCGAGGCGCAGCGGCGGCCGGTGCACCTGGAGGCTGACGTCCTGGAGCTGGTCGCCGTCTGGCTGGAGCATCACCGCGGCCGCGGGACGACCGCGGCCTGACCCGGGGGAGGACTGCGGACCCGGTCGCCTCCGGCACCCACCGGGCCGCCACGTCGGTGGTGGGGCTCACTGCCCACGAGCTCGCGCAGGCCCACCTGACCCGGACGACGGACATCGCCGCGACCATCGCCGCGGAGTCGCCCGGCTGGGCCGTTCGGCCAGGGTCTGCGTGCTCCCGGTGGGGCCGCAGACGATCCCGTGCGTGCGCTGAGAGTGGTTGACGTGTGCACCTCGTCCGCACCGGGCATACAGCTCTCTCCGACCCGACACGACCGAGGAGGCCTCCCGTGGGGATGCTCAGTGGACTGCTCAAGGGAGCCGCGGCGCAGAAGGTCATCGCCGCGGCCCGCAAGCCCGAGAACCAGGCCAAGGCCAAGCAGATGATCGCCGACGCCCGGGCCAAGAAGGGCCGCAAGGCCTGACCCACCCCGCTCCGCACGCACGGCCGCCGTCCCCCCGGGGACGGCGGCCGTCGTCGTCCTGCGGGAGGGTGGGGGCATGAGCATCACGCCACGAGAACTCGAGGACGAGGTCACCCTGGTCACCGCGGCCAACCGGATCGACTTCCTGTCGCGCCGGGACGCCGGTGTCGTCGAGGCCACCACCCCGGCCGACGCCGACGACTTCCTGGCCGACCTGCGCAACACCGGCACCACGCTGGACCGGCACGAGGCGCTGGAGCTGCTGGCCCTGGGCGAGGTCGTCTTCCGCAAGGCCCACGACAGCCGGCACCTGGGCATGCACGCCGCGCTGCGCGAGGGGGCCGGCTGGGCCGACGTCGCCACTGCCCTGGACGGCGACGCCGGGCAGGCCTGGGACGCCCACCAGCAGTGGATCGCCGACCAGGTCGCGCTGCACCGCAGCACGGGCACCGACGGTCTGGACGACGGCGCCGCCGAGACCGCCCGCCGGCTCGCCGGCCCCCGGCCGTGACCCTCCCGGACACCCTGGACAGCTGGGCCGAGGGCGAGCAGCTGCTGGCCACCGCGCTGGGCCGGCTGACCGACCCGGAGTTCGCCGACCCCTCGCTGCTGCCGGGCTGGTCGCGGCACCAGCTGCTGGCCCACGTCGCCCGCAACGCCGACGCCCTGGTCAACCTGCTGACCTGGGCGCGCACCGGTGACCGGACGCCGATGTACGCCTCGCCCGAGGACCGGGCCGCGGGCATCGAGTCGGCGACGGCGCTGTCCCCGGCCGCGCTGCGGGCGGAGGTGCTGGGTTCGGTGGTCCGGTTCGTGACCGCCGTCCAGGAGCTGCCCGCCGACGCCTGGGAGCACGAGGTGGCCACCTTCTCCGGGCGCACCGTGCCGGCCTCCGAGGTGGTCTGGATGCGCTGCCGCGAGGTGTACGTGCACGCCGTCGACCTGGCTGCCGGGGTGGGCTTCGAGGACCTGCCCGACGACGTCCTCGCGGCGCTGCTGGACGACGTCCTGGCCATGTGGGCGCACCGCGGCGAGCAGCCCGACCTCACGCTGCGGGCCGGCGAGGCGAGCTGGGGGAGCGGCTCGACCGTCGTCACCGGGTCGCTGCCGGCTTTGGTGGCCTGGGTGACCGGGCGCTCGGACGGCGCCGGGCTCACCGGTGGGCTGCCGAGGGTCCCCGCCTGGCTCTGAGCGCGGACCTGCTCCTCGGCGGCGCCGTCCGACGCTCACCGCAGGGTCAGCCGATGGAACTCACCGAGGTGGGGGTAGGGACCTCGCCGTCGGCGGGTCCGTCGCTGGCGGCGGTGAGGAACAGCAGCACCACGAGGGACAGGATCAGGGAGACGGCGGTCAGGGCGGCTGCTGCGATGTGCACCCCGCGGTGTCCCACGGCGCGGCGGGCGGCGATCACGGTGATGGCCAGGGCGACCAGCTGGAACACCGGCCCGACCAGGGGCACGGCCAGCGCCATCACCGACAGCACGGCCAGCAGCACGCAGGCCACGGCCCACAGCAGGCTCCCCGGCGCTGGGGCCGGCGGCCCGGGTGGCCAGGTGGCCGGCATCCCGTCGGCCCAGGAGGCGACCACGTCCTCGGCCGGACCCAGGTGGGTGAGCACCTGGTCCACGTCGGAGTCGGTGGCGGGGTGGTCGAGCTGGGCGAGGGAGTCCTCGATGTGCTCGCGCACCGAGGACACGATGTCCTCCCGGTCGGCCGGGTCGGCCCCGGACAGGAGAACGCGCAGGTGGTCGAGGTAGGACTCGACCGCTCGTGGTGCCGTTCTGGTCACAGGGGCTCTCCCATCAGAATCGAGTTCACGCTGCTCGTGAACTCCTGCCAGGTGTCGGTGAAGGTCTCCAGCTGGGACCGGCCCAGGTCGGTGAGGTCGTAGTACCTGCGTGCTGCCCCACCGCTGGCCTCGCGCAGCTCGGTGGTCACCAAGCCGCCCTTGCGCAGGCGGGACAGCAGTGGGTACAGCGTCCCTTCGCTCTCGATGAGTACTGCACCGGCGCCCAGGCCGCGGGCGATGTCCAGGCCGTAGGAGGGGCCGTTGCGCAGGTAGGCCAGCACGCAGTACTCCAGCGCCCCGCGCCGGAGGTTGGCGAGCAGCAGTGCCCGGTCGTTGCTTCCCACGCCTGCACAGTACCTTGCGACGCAAGAGTCTTGTGAGACCAGAATCCTTGTGTCACCTTCATGCCGCTCGGCCGAGCTTCCGGATACACCCCACTCCTAATCCGAAGAGGTAGTCCATGAAGCGACGCATGTGGTCCACAGTCGGCCTGTCCACGCTGGTCGCCGCCACGATCATCAGCAGCGCCCCCGCTGCGATGGCCGAGGAGGTGACCCCGGTCGACGACCTCGTCGCCCAGGCCGTCGAGGTGTCCTCGCTCCCGGTGGACGAGGCCGGCTTGGCCGCGGTCTTCGCCACGATGAGCGAGGCCCAGGCCCAGCAGCTCATCGACACCCAGCTCGTCGCCGACTCGGCGACCAGTGTCGTGATCACTCCTGCCGACGCCACAGCCCGGGCTACCGCCCGGACTTCCGGGGTGCCCACGCTCAACGCCACATCCGCAGCCAGAGCCAGTGGCTGCTGGACGTCCAAGATCAACCGCTCGGCCAAGGCCGCCGCCGGTAACACCCTCTACACCTACTTCACGACCGGCGGCTGGTGCTCCAACGGCAGCAGCGTCACCAGCGCCCGCCTCGTCGAGCGCGGCGGGGAGACCAGCACCCCCGGATGGCGGTACGCCGGGGTCCGCACCGGTGGGTCTGGTGTCTTCGGTGGCCAGGGTCGCGTCTACACCCAGTTCCAGTTCATCCTGGGTGCGGCCGGCATCGACGTGCAGAGCCCGACCCCGTGTGCACGGATGCGGGGCAACGCCAACGGCTCGGCCACCGGCGACGGCGTCTGCTCGGTCAGCTGATCCCAGCCGACATCAACGTCACCCCGCGGTGACAGGTCTGCCCCCGTCGAACATCGACGGGGGCAGACCCTTGTCCGTGTGAGCCCGGAGCGGGCAGAGCTGCTGCCGTGCCGCCCACCACCGGCTCGCCGACGCCATCCAGGCCCCAGCGGCCAGGCCGACAACGAGGGCTGAGAAGGCCCCGCCCGTCGGCACCGGCAAGCAAGCGTCACCATGTTGCGTACGTAACCGGTTGCGTGCGTAACACGGTGACGCTGCGATACGGGCATGAGCGCACCGGGGCAGTCGACGTACACCACCGGCCCGGCCGGCCCGGTGCTGTGCCGGTTCCACGAGCTGGGGGAGTGCGACAACCCGGTCGCCCCGCCGCCCCCGAGCGGGGGCCGGCCCAGCACGTTCTGCACCCGCGGGGAGCACAACCGCACCGCGTTCTACGCCGCCGCGCGCAGCCGGGACCGGGAGCTGGCCCGGGCCGCGGTGGCCGGGCTGCCGGCGGCCGCGGCCACCGAGCGCCCGGTGTCGATCGCGAATGCCACCCTGGGCGCCTCGGTGGACCGCCTGCAGCAGCTGCTCACCGCCGTCACCGACCAGCTCGACGTCGCCCGCGCCGCACTGGCCGAGGCCACCGACGCCGAGAGCGTGGAGGCCGAGCGCGCCTCGGTGCAGGCCGACGCCCGGCGCGACGTCGCCGAGGCCGAGGTGCGCGCCTCCACCGCCGAGCGCCAGCGACACGCCGCCGACGTCACCGCCGCTGAAGCCCTGGCCGACGCCGAACGCGCCGAGGAGATCGCCCGCACCGCCCGGGCCGAACGGGACGAGGCCCTGGCCCTGGTCGAGACCGCCCGCGCCCAGACCGAGCGCGCCCAGGCCGACCTGGCCGACGCGCTAGCCCGCACCGCGGCCGCCGAGGTGGCCCGCGGCTCGGCCGAGACCGCCCGCGCCGAAGCAGTCGCCGCCCGCGACGTCGCCGACACCGCCCGCGCGGTCGCCGACGCTGCCGCAGCCGCGGCCCGGGAGCAGGCAGACCGCGCCGAAGCAGTACGGGCCGAGGAGCACGCCGCCCGGCTGGCCGCCGACACCGCCCGCGACCAGGCCCTCGCCGCCGAGCGGGAAGCCCGCCAGCTGGTCGACCAGGTGCAGACCGCCAGCCGGCTCGCGATCGCCGAGGCCGAGCAGACCGCCGCCGCCCGGCGGGCCGCCACCCAGGCCGAGGGCCGCGCCGAGCTCGCCGAGGCCCGCGCCACCGCCCAGGCCGACCTGGTCACCGCCGCCAACCGGCGGGCCGAGCGCGCAGAGTCCACCGTCGACCGCGCCGAGGAGAGCGCTCAGCGGGCCCGCGACGAGCGCGCCGACCTCGCCGTCGAGCTGGCCACCGTCCGCCGCGCCTTGGAAGGAGCCACCACCCGCGCCACCCGCGCCACCCGCGCCGAGAACCCCCAGGGTGACCGGGCATGAAGCGGCTACCGCGGCCCCGACCGCTCGTTCAGCTCCTCGGGGCCGTCGTAGCGGGCGTCATCGCCCTGGTGGTCGGCTGGGTCGTGCTGGTCCAGGCACCTCCCTCGGCTGGCCCGTTCAGCCTCACGGTCCGAGTGGTGATCTTCGCCGTCGTGGCTGTCGGGGTCTTCCGACTCCTCGCCGCCCGGTACTCGCCCCTGAGTACGGAGCAGCTCGAACAGCTCAATGCAGCAACGCTGTGCCACTACACCACCGCCGTAGCAGCGGCCCAGATCATGAACGTCGACCAGATCCCCGCCGCCGGAATCGCCGGAGATGCCGATCTCGCCAGCCGCCAGATAGGCCGGCTGACCATCATCACCACCCTCACCGCAGGCCGCGGTGCCGTCTACGCCTGGACCGGGCCTCTGACCCACCCCTGCCTGTGCGTCGGCAACGCCGACACCGTCATCACGTTCCGTGGAGCTGACCTCCCGAACCCCACCGACGTTCGATGGCGCCCCGAGGGCGCAGTACGCATCCCCGGCGGCTACAGCGGGCCGGCCACGGCCACGCCCATCAAGCGAGTCCGCTCCGCCGGCCAACGCCCCCAACTGCGGCGGCCGAGGCGGCCCAACGGCGGGCCACCACTCGACGCGTCCATGTAGAGACCACGGATCGCGCCCCTCCCCTCCCGTGCCGGTGGGCGGCGCGTAGGGCGGCCGATCTCGCCGTCCAGGGCCGCCGACGATCTCGGGCCAGGCGCTCCTGGGGTCGCTTCCATCCCGGCCCAGATCCCCGACTCTTCCCTGGACCGCGAGCCTCCCCGGCCACCCCGGCAGCGCACCCGCGGGCAGGGGCACATCATCCTGCCCCGCTTCAGCCACCCACCTCAGACGCGACCGTCAGAGCCCCATGGCCCCACGGCCCCACGTTCGACGCCCGCCCACGCCGGCGCCAGCCCCACCGGGCCATCCCCGCCGTGGCCGACGTCAACGCCGTCGATCCGCTCGTACCAGAACTCGTCACGGTCCCGAGGCTCGACCCCGGGTCGCCGGCACCGTGCCCGGAAGTCAGGACCAGGGAACCCGGGTGCGGGTCTCCCGCAGGCACCACACCCGCGCCCGCCAGATCGCGTCATCGACGTCGCGCTCCCAGGCGCAGAGCAACCCGGGCTGGACGTCATCGCCGGCGGAGAACGGTGGAGTGGTCACCCACATCGCGTGCGGCGGGTCACCGGCACGGTTGTCCACCGCGACGACGGTAGAAGCGCCCCCGTTGGGGACGCTCACAGCCGTGGCCTCTGGGGTGCGGCACGCGGTAACGATCCCAGTGGACGTCACACTGCGTGCCGAGGTTACTGCTTTCAGTCAGCCCTAGGCTGTCCGGTCGGGCCGACCACGAGGTGGCCCGGGAGTCGGGGGGCCAGCGTGGATGCAAGCGTCGTCGTCGGAATCGTGGTCGGTGTCGTCGGGCTGGGGATGTCGGGGCTGACCTACCGCCTGGGTCAGCGCTCCCAGGGCATCCTGGAGGCCCAGCACCACGAGCAGCGACGGCCGCGGATCACCGCCCGCGGCTACCGGCTCAACGGGCCCGCCGGGCCGCCGCACGTCGTCCTGGTCCACGAGCATGGCCCTCTGCTCGCCGAGCTCACCCTCTCCGTGCTGCCGCCCCTGGCCGGCACCCGGGCCGCCGGGCAGCTCATGGAGACCGGGCGCGGCACCCCGCTGGACACCATCGTGCTCCCCGGGCCGATGCGGGTGGGGGACCAGCGGCAGGTGCGGGTCACCCTGGCCCAGAGCGACCGCGGACCGGACCTGCGCCTGCGGATCACCGCCCGCGCCGACCGGCCCCGCCCGTGGTGGCACCCGGGCCGCCCGGCCCGCGAGGAGTGGGACACCGACGTCGTCACCGTCACCTACGACCTGCCCGGCGCGGTGCACTCCCCGGTCGGGGTGAGACTGCCCCCGCGGCGGCTCGGCTGACCTCAGCCCTCGATCAGGTACAGCGCCCTACGACCGCTCCGGAGCTCCGCCATAGCTGGTGCCGCTGGCGACCTTGCCCAGGCCACACCCGACTGCCACCCTCGGTGCAACTCGGGGGTGCAGGTATGCGTTTCGGTTTCAGCGTCGGAATCTCAGCCATCGCAACGGCCACGGCCATCGTGATCAACGTGGCCACCGACTTCAAGCACGACTGGCGTGCGTGGGCAGCAGTGGTTCTGCTGACCCTGGTCGGTGGTGCCGTGAGCTACTGGGCTCGCCCCCGACCTGAGACTCCCCCCGTCCCGGATACCGTGCCTGCTGACATTGCGCGGGCCGTGACGGTGTGGAATATCAGTCACGTCGGACGGAACGTCCACGTCGGCAACCGTATCGGTTTGCAGGGAGGGCCCATGGTCGCGCTTGTCGCGATCATCCTCGTCGCCGTCCTGGTGCTCTACTTCTTCGCCGGGCGCGACATCGGGCAGGTCCCCGCCGCCGCTGCTGCTGACGCACCGCCGGGCCCACGCATCGATGCTCAGGTCGCCGATGGGAACTGCGGGAATTACGGCTGGCTGGCGCCTGGGACGTTGGACGACCTCGTCGCCGCGCCCCCGAAGGGGCAGGACGAAGGCTGGCTCGACTGGGGACCCACCACCCGCGGTGCTGCTTACAGCCAGATGTTGCTCACACTCACCATCGATGCCGCCTCGGATGCCCAACTCGTCATCGACGACATCTCGGTCCGCGTCGTCGACCGAAGTGCCCCTCTCGAGGGCGTAGCGGTCGCCGGCGCCTGCGGTTCGCCCAGTGCGTACCGGTTCAGCACCGTGGACCTGGCGGCGGAGAACCCGATATTGACTCCCGCCGGCCAGGACGACTTCGATCCCCCACCTGGGGCGCCGGCCTGGGCGCTCACGCCCCTGACCTTCCCCTACGAGGTCTCTTCAACGGATGCGGAGGAGTTTGCCGTGCACGCGGACCTCGACGACGGGACGGTCACGTTCGAACTCGACGTGCGGTGGAGCAGCCAGGGTGAATCGGGAACCGAGACGGTCCTTGGCCCCGGAGGTGAACCGTTCCGGGTGACCTCAGGTGGTGCCTCGAACACGTGCGACTACAGCGGTGGGCCAGTGGACGTCAGCCTCTGCTCCTGACGCTGTCAGCGCGGCGTAGTGGGCAAGGCCTCGTCTCTGAACTCCTCGGCGTTCTGGCGGGGCGGCCAGCCAGCGAGGAGTGGGACACCGACGTCGTCACCGTCACCTACGACCTGCCCGCGACGGTGCACTCCCCGGTCGGGGTGAGACTGCCCCCGCGGCGGCTCGGCTGACGTCGACCTGCTGGGAGGCGCGGTCGACCGGCGGTCGGTGCTCAAAGCCGGGGCTGACCAGAGCAGAGATGCGGACGGCGTAGACCCGGAACACACTCAAGCCCGTGACCCAGTCCCGGTCCGACCGTCCGGGCAACCGGCACACACCCGAATCGAATCGGGAACGGCTCGATCACGATTGCTTCGTTCGGCCCTGCACGGGGGCTGGGGTCGGCCCGTGATCGGGCCTGGCGACGACGTCGAGGCAGCGATCATGCGGGCGCTCGGCACCCGGCGGACAGTGCGGTGACGGCGTCGGGTCTCCCCGACCGGCTCGCGGCGGCGTGCGCCCAGGTGCTCCCGGTCGATGGGGCCTGTCTCAGCGTCACCTTCGCCGTGGACCGTCGACTGCCGATCGGGGCCGCTGACGGGGTCAGTGCGCTGGCCGAGCGGCTGGAGTTCGCCATGGG
>NZ_LMQC01000008.1 GCF_001424485.1 Modestobacter sp. Leaf380 | reverse complement strand
TCAACCAAAGGAACCCATCACGGCAAACCCGAAGGCACCCCGTGACTGGGGTTGAACATATGGCACTGACTTTCGGCACGCTGTTGAGTTCTCAAGGAGCGGACGCGCAGGAACTCCAGCCTCGCGGCCTTCGCTTCCCAGCTTGATTTGTCCTGCTCGGCGGCGGGCCCGGCCTTGCGGTCGTTCCCGGCGCAGAGAGAAAGTTACGTGTCCGGGGCGGGGCTGTCAAACCCGCTCGTGGGTGACGCCGGCCACCCGCCCGGAACGTCCCCGTCACGTGCTGTTCACACGGGGCGGACGCGCAGGTCAGACGGCGGAGACCTCGGCCCGACGGACCCCGGCCACCGTGCGACGCCCGCGACGCAGCACGAGCCATCCCCCTGGCAGGACGTCCGAGGACACCGGTCGGGCCTCGCCGTCGGCGATCCGGACGTTGTTCAGGTAGGCGCCACCCTCCTTGACGGTGCGGCGGGCGTCCGAGAGCGACGAACACAGGCCGCTCTGCTGGAGGAGGGCGGCCAGGGTCGGCCACTCCCCCTCGACCGTCGTCGTCCCGGCCTCGGACAGCGCGGCCTCGAGCGTCGCGGCGCCCAGCTCGGCCAGTTCGGCCCGGCCGAAGAGCGCACGGCCGGCGGCCTCGGCTTGCCGGAGCTCGTCCTCCCCGTGCACCAGCCGGGTCAGCTCCTCGGCCAGGGCTCGCTGCGCCTCCCGCGCCTGCGGCTTCTCCTCCGAGGAGGCGATGAGCGCCGCGACCTCCTCGGGTGACCGCTCGGAGAACAGCGGCAACCAGGCGCGGACGTCGACGTCGTCGATGCCCAGCCAGTACTGGAAGAACGCGTACGGGCTGGTCTCCTCGGGATCGAGCCAGACGGTGGCGCCCTCGGTCTTGCCGATCTTGGTGCCGTCGGCCCGGGTGATCAGCGGTGTCCCCAGGGCGTGCACCGACACCCCGTGGGTGCGGCGGACCAGGTCGGTGCCGGCCGTCAGGTTGCCCCACTGGTCGGAGCCACCGGTCTGCAGCGTGCAGCCGTGCCGCTCGTGCAGCTCCTTGAAGTCGTTGGCCTGCAGGATCTGGTAGCTGAACTCGGTGTAGCTGATGCCGGCGTCGCTGTTGAGGCGGGCCGACACCGCCTCCTTGGCCAGCATCCGGTTGACCCGGAAGTTCTTGCCCAGCTCCCGGAGGAAGTCGATCGCCGACAGGGGTGCCGTCCACTCCAGGTTGTTGACGTACACCGGGGCCAGCAGACCCTGCTCGGCGGCGGGACGGTCCAGGAACGGCGCGACGCGTGCCCGGATCCGCTCCACCCACTCGCCCACCAGCTCCGGTGAGTTGAGCGTCCGCTCGGCGGAGGGCCGGGGGTCGCCGATCAACCCGGTCGCCCCGCCCACCAGGACGATGGGCTGGTGGCCGGCACGCTGCAGGGCACGCAGCACCATGAACTGGATCAGGTGCCCGACGTGCAGCGAGCGCGCGGTCGGGTCGAAGCCGCAGTAGTAGGTGACCGGACCGGCGGCGAGCGCCGCACGGAGCTCGCCCTCGTCGGTGCTCTGGGCGATCAACCCGCGGCGGTGGAGTTCGTCGACGACGTCAGCACTACTGGTCACGGGGTCCCATCCTGCCCGGCGGCCGGACGGCGTCGTCGCACCCCCGCACGGAAGGCGCTCACCGTGGGGGCACCGGTCTCGGTGTACCGCCACGGCAGCTCGGCTGCGTGGGTGATGCCGACCCGCGGGCCGGCGGTCACCGAGGCCGGCGCCGGTCCCCGGTGCAGCCGGACCGGCGAGGACGGGTCGAGCAGGTACCGGTCCCGGTCGTCGGGCCCGATCGACAGCGCGGAGGTCAGCCGGGCCGGGCCCCGGGCCAGGTCTCGGGGGCGGGCCGAAGCGGGGCGACGGCTCCGGGCCAGGGGCTCCCCCACCACCACCTCACCGGCCCGCAGCAGCACCGCGGAACCGTGGCCCTCGGGCTCGACGACGACGTTGGCGCACCAGTGCACGCCGTAGCTGAAGTAGACGTACAGGTGACCGGGCGGCCCGAACACGACCGCGGACCGGGGCGTCGGGCCCCGGTGGGAGTGCGCCGCCGGGTCGTCACCGGCGCCCGAGTAGGCCTCCACCTCGGTCAGCCGGACGGCGACGGTGCCCTCCGGCCGGTCGGTCACCACCCAGCAGCCCAGCAGGGACGGCGCCACGGCGTCGAGCGGCCCGACCAGCTCCTCGGGGGTGACGAGCGGGCCGGGCCGGTCGACGTCGGTCACGGGGTCGGTGGAGGGGCTGTGGCGACGGCGTCAGAGCGCCGGGGCCACCGGGGACGCCCCGGCCCAGGTCCGGTGCTCCCCCACCAGGGCGGTGAGCGCGGTGAGCTGCTCGGCGACCCGCTCGGGCGCCGTCCCGCCGCGGGCCTTGCGGGCGGCGAGTGCGCCCGGCACGGACAGCACCGTGCGGACCTCGGGGGTCAGGTGCTCGGAGACCTCGAGCAGCTGGGCGTCGGTGAGCTCGTCGAGCTCGACGCCCAGGGACTCGCACCGGGCGACCATCGCGCCGCTGATCTCGTGCGCCGAGCGGAACGGCACCCCGGCCGACACCAGCCACTCGGCGACATCGGTGGCCAGCGCGAAGCCCTGGGGGGCGGCGGCCTCCAGCACCTCGGGGCGCAGGGTCAAGGTGGCGACCATGCCGGTGACCGCAGGCAGCAGGAGTGCGAGCTGCTCGATGGAGTCGAAGACCGGCTCCTTGTCCTCCTGCAGGTCCCGGTCGTAGGCCAGCGGCAGGCCCTTGAGCATGGTGAGCAGGCCGGTCAGGTTGCCGACGAAGCGGCCGGCCTTCCCGCGGGCCAGCTCGGCGATGTCGGGGTTCTTCTTCTGCGGCATGATCGAGGAACCGGTGGCCCAGGCGTCGTCCAGCCGGGCCCAGCCGAACTCGGTCGACGTCCAGAGCACGACCTCCTCCCCCAGCCGGGACAGGTGGACGCCCAGCAGGGCGGCGGTGAAGCAGAACTCGGCGGCGAAGTCGCGGTCGCTGACCGCGTCGATCGAGTTGTCGGCGGCCCGGTCGAAACCCAGCTCGGCGGCGACGGCGTCGGGGTCCAGCCGCAGCGAGGACCCGGCGAGCGCGCCGGCGCCCAGCGGGCTGACCGCGGTCCGGCGGTCCCAGTCGAGCAGCCGGTCGACGTCGCGGGCGAAGGAGTGCGCGTGGGCCAGGAGCTGGTGGCTGATCAGCACCGGCTGGGCGTGCTGCAGGTGCGTCATGCCCGGGGCGGCGACGTCCCGGTAGGTGGTGGCCAGCCCGACCAGGGCCTCCTCGAGGTCGGCGAGCGAGCCGACCAGGGCCCGGACGTGGTGCCGCAGGTACAGACGCAGGTCGGTGGCGACCTGGTCGTTGCGGGACCGGCCGGCACGGAGCTTGCCGCCCAGGGTGCCGAGCTTGGCGGTGAGGCCGCGCTCGAGGGCCTCGTGCACGTCCTCGTCGGCCTCGATGGCGGTGAAGGTCCCGTCGGCGACCTCGGCGGACAGCTCGGTGAGCGCGCCGACCATCTGATCGAGCTCGGCGGCGTCCAGCAGGCCGGCGCGGTGCAGTACCCGGGCGTGCGCACGGGAGCTCGCCAGGTCGAAGGGGGCCAGCCGCCAGTCGACGTCCGTGGACTTGGACAGCGCGGCCATCGCGGCGGACGGGCCACCGCCGAACCGGCCTCCCCAGAGCCTGGTGTCGGATCCGGTGGGTGCGGTGCTCACGGTGCGGGACGTCCTTCGGGGTCGGAGGGGGCGCTGCCGGCGGCCAGCGCCAGCAGCCGGTCGGCCAGCGCTGCGCCGCCGACCGGGTCGCGGGAGACGACCAGGAGAGTGTCGTCCCCGGCGATGGTGCCCAGCACGTCGGGCAGGCCGACCTTGTCCAGGGCCGAGGCCAGGAACTGCGCCGCCCCGGGCGGGGTGCGGAGCACCGCGAGGTTGGCGCTGCCCTCGGCGCTGGTGAGCAGCTCCCCCAGCATCCGGGTCAGCCGGCCCGGTGCGGACTGCGCCGGGCGCAGCGGGGCGTTCTCCGGGGGCAGCACGTAGGACGCCGGGGCGCCGTCGGAGCCGCGCAGCTTCACCGCGCCCAGCTCCTCCAGGTCCCGGGACAGCGTGGCCTGGGTGACCTCGACGCCGGCCTCGGACAGCAGGCGTGCCAGGTGCGCCTGGCTGGTCACCGGTTGCGCGGTGATCAGCTCGGCGATCCGGGCGTGCCGGGCCGGCCGGTTCAGCGCCGAGGTCATCGGCTCATCGCCCCAGCAGCCAGACCAGCAGCGCCTTCTGGGCGTGCAGCCGGTTCTCCGCCTCGTCGAAGACCGCGCTCTGCGGGCCGTCGATCACGCTGGCCGCGATCTCCTTGCCGCGGTAGGCCGGCAGGCAGTGCAGCACGATCGCGTCCGACGCCGCGCGGGCCAGGGCCTGCTCGTCGACGGCGTAGGGCAGGAACGGGGCGACCCGGGTGTCGTACTCGCCCTCCTGGCCCATCGACACCCAGGTGTCGGTGGCCAGCACGTCGGCGCCGTCGGCAGCGGCGGCCGGGTCGGCGGTCCAGGTGACCGAGCCCCCGGTCTCCGCGGCCACCTGCGCCGCGCGGGCCATGACCGCCGGGTCGGGCCGGTAGTCCTCCGGAGAGCCGATCCGCACGTGCATGCCGGCAGTGGCACCGCCCAGGGCGTAGGAGTGCGCCATGTTGTTCGCGCCGTCGCCCAGGTAGGTCAGCGTCAGCCCGGCCAGCGTCGCACGCCGCTCGGCGATGGTCTGCAGGTCGGCCAGGATCTGGCACGGGTGGTAGGAGTCCGTCAGGGCGTTCACCACCGGCACCCGGCTCACCGAGGCCATGGTGTCCACCCGGTCCTGGCCGAAGGTCCGCCAGACGATCGCGGCGGCCTGCCGGTCCAGCACCCGGGTGGTGTCCTCGACGGGCTCACCGCGGCCCAGTTGGCTGCCGGCGGCGTCGATGACCAGGGGGTAGCCGCCGAGCTCGGCGATCCCGACGGAGAAGGACACCCGGGTCCGGGTGGAGGGCTTGTCGAACAGCACGGCCACCGCCTTCGGGACGCCGTGGGGGGCGGCCAGCGGGGTCGGGGCGCCGGCCGTGTGCCGGGTCGCCTTGAGGTCGGCGGCCAGCGCCAGCACCTCGGCCTGCTCGGCCGGGGAGAGGTCGTCGTCCTTGGTGAAGTGCCGGGTCACGACTGGGTCTCCAGGGCGGTGTCGAGGGCTGCGGGGAGGGCCTCGACGAAGGCGTCGACCTGCGCGTCGGTGACGACGAGCGAGGGCGCCAGCCGGACGACGTCCGGGGCGACGGCGTTGGTGAGGAAGCCGGCGGTGCGCAGTGCGACCTCGGTCTGCGGCGCCACGTCTGCGGTGAGCACGACGCCGAGCAGCGCGCCCCGCCCCCGCACGCCGGAGACGGCGGGGTGGCCCAGGCCCTCGATGCCGGTGGTGAACCGGTGCTCGAGGTCCTTGGCGCGCTCGAGCAGGCCCTCGTCGCGGATGGTGTCCAGCACCGCCAGCGCGGCCGCAGCGGCGATCGGGTTGCCGCCGAACGTGGAGCCGTGGGACCCGGCGCCCAGCAGCTCCGCGGCGTCGCCGAAGGCCAGGGTGGCGCCCAGCGGCAGGCCGCCGCCGAGCGACTTGGCCATGGTGATGACGTCGGGGGTGACGCCGTCGGCGGCGTGGGCGAACCACTGACCGGTGCGTCCGCTGCCCGTCTGCACCTCGTCGACGGCGAAGAGGGCACCGGCCTCGGCGGCCTGGGCCGCGGCGGAGGCCAGGTAGCCGGCCGGGGCGGGCAGCACGCCGCCCTCCCCGAGCATCGGCTCCAGCAGCACCATCGCGGTGCGGTCGGTGAGCTGCAGGGCGTCGGGGTCGCCGTAGGGCACGTGCCGGACCCCGCCGGGCAGCGGCGCGAACGCCTGCGCCTTGGCGGGCTGCCCGGTCAGCGCCAGCGAGCCCATGGTGCGGCCGTGGAAGGACCCCAGGGCGGTGACCACCTCGGGCCGGCCGGTGAGCCGGCTGATCTTGAAGGCGGCCTCGTTGGCCTCGGCGCCGGAGTTGCAGAAGAAGACCCGGCCGGGCCGGCCGGCCAGCTCCAGCAGCCGCTCGGCCAGGGTCACCCCGGGCTCGTGCATCGCCAGGTTCGACACGTGGCCCAGCACCGCGGCCTGCTCGGCGATCGCGGCGACGACGACCGGGTGGGCGTGGCCCAGGATCGTGGTGGCGATACCGCCGAGCAGGTCGACGTACTCGCGGCCGTCGACGTCCCAGACGGAGGCGCCACGCCCGTGCGCCAGGGCGACCGGCGGGGTCTTGTAGTTGCCCATCATCACCGCCGACCAGCGGCGGGTCAGCTCCTCGGTGTGCGTCATGCTGAACCCTCCTCAGGGGTCGGTGCGGCAGGGACGACCATCGTCCCGGTGCCCTCGGTGGTGAACATCTCCAGCAGCAGGGCGTGCGGCAGTCGGCCGTCGACGACGGTCGCCCGGTCCACCCCGCCCTCCACGGCGCGCAGGCAGGCGGCCATCTTCGGGATCATCCCGGCGTCCAGGGTCGGCAGGATCTCGGCCAGCTCGGCGCTGTCGATCTGCTCGACCAGGGAGTCCCGGTCGGGCCAGTCGGAGTAGAGCCCCTCGACGTCGGTGAGCACGACGAGCTTCACCGCACCCAGCGCGACGGCCAGGGCCGCGGCGGCGGTGTCGGCGTTGACGTTGTGCAGCTGCCCGCTCGCATCCGGCGCCACGGTGGCGACGACCGGGATGTGCCCGGCCTCCAGCAGCGCGGTGACCGGGGCGGGGTCGACGGCGACGACGTCGCCGACCAGCCCGACGTCGACCGGCTCGCCGCCCACGAGGGCCTGGGTGCGCTCGGCGGTGAACAGGCCGCCGTCCTCGCCGGACAGCCCGACGGCCAGCGGGCCGTGGGTGTTGATCAGCCCGACGACCTCGGGGCCGACCTGACCGACCAGCACCATCCGGACGACGCCGATGGTCTCCTCGGTGGTGACCCGCAGGCCGCCGCGGAACTCGCTCTCCACCCCCAGGCGGGACAGCATCCGGCTGACCTGGGGGCCGCCGCCGTGCACGACGACGGGCAGGATGCCGCAGGTCCGCAGGAAGACCATGTCCTCGGCGAACGCGGCCCGGCACTCGTCGTCGACCATGGCGTGCCCGCCGTACTTCACCACGACGACGTTGCCGTGGAACTCCTTGAGCCACGGCAGTGCCCCGGTGAGGACGGCGACCTTGGCGGCGTCACCGGTCGGGTCCGGGGTGCGCATGACCCGGCTGGTGCCGACCCGCCGCTTCGGCGGGACCTCGTCGGGCCGGACGTCGGGCGGCGTGGGGTCCTGGGTGCTCACGTCGAGTACGCCGAGTTCTCGTGGACGTAGGCGATCGACAGGTCGTTGGTCCAGATGGTCGCGGACTCCGTGCCGGCCCGGAGGTCGACGTCGATGGTGATGGCCCGGCCGGTGAGGTCGACGCCGTCCCGGTCGTCACCGATGGCACCGGCCCGGCAGACGGTGACCCCGTTGATGGTCACGTCGACCTGGTCGGCCTCGAAGGCGGCGTCGGTGGTGCCGATCGCCGCCAGCACCCGGCCCCAGTTGGGGTCGTTGCCGAACAGCGCGGTCTTGAGCAGGTTGTTGCGGGCGCAGGCGCGGCCCGCGGTCAGTGCGTCCGCGACGCTGGCGGCGTTCGAGACGGTGATCGCGATGTCCTTGGTGGAGCCCTCGGCGTCGGCCAGCAGCTGCATCGCCAGGTCCAGGCACGCGGCGTCCAGGGCGGCCTCGAACTCGGCCGCCGACGGGGTGACCCCGGAGGCGCCGTTGGCCAGCACGAGCACGGTGTCGTTGGTGGACAGGCAGCCGTCGCTGTCCACGCGCTCGAAGGAGTGCGCGGTGGCGTGCGCCAGGGCCGGGGCCAGCAGCTCGGCCGGGACCACGGCGTCCGTGGTCAGGACGACGAGCATCGTGGCCAGGCTGGGCGCCAGCATGCCGGCGCCCTTGGCCATCCCGCCGACGGTCCAGCCGGCCCCGGTCTGCACCGTGGTCTTGGGCACCGAGTCGGTGGTCATGATCGCCCGGGCGGCGGCCGCGCCACCGTCGCCGGACAGCTGGGTGGCGGCGTCGCTGATCCCGGCCGTGAGCCGGTCCATCGGCAGCCGGACGCCGATCAGCCCGGTGGAGGCCACCGCGACGTCGATGGCGCCCAGCCCGAGGGTGTCGGCGACGTGCTCGGCGGTGGCGTGGGTGTCGGCGAAGCCCTCGGGCCCGGTGCAGGCGTTGGCCCCGCCGGAGTTGAGGACCACGGCGCGGACCCGGCTGTTGCTCAGCACCTGCCGGCTCCACAGCACCGGCGCCGCGGGGAACCGGTTGGTGGTGAAGACGGCGGCGGCGGCGTCGTCGGGACCGTCGTTGACGACGAGGGCGACGTCGGGGTCGCCGGAGGACTTGAGGCCCGCGGCGACGCCGGCAGCCCGGAAGCCCTGGGGCGCGGTGACGGTCACGGTGCGACCCCCACCAGCGGGAGGCCGAGGGTCTCGGGGAGGCCCAGGGCGATGTTGGCGCACTGGATGGCGCCGCCGGCCGTGCCCTTGGTCAGGTTGTCCACCGCGGCGACGACGACCAGCCGGCCGGCGTCGGGGTCGACGGTGACCTGCAGGGCGACGGTGTTGGCGCCCAGGACGGCGGCGGTGGTCGGCCACCGGCCCTCGGGCAGCAGGTGCACGAAGGGCTCGTCGGCGTAGGCCTCGACGTAGGCGGCACGGGCGGCCGCGGCGTCGACACCGGGGCGGACCTTGGCCGAGCAGGTGGCCAGGATGCCGCGGGCCATGGGTACGAGGGTCGGGGTGAAGCTCACGCCGACAGTCCTACCGGCTGCCTCCGACAGGTTCTGGATCATCTCGGGGGTGTGCCGGTGCACGCCGCCCACGCCGTAGGCGCTGGCGGCCCCCATGACCTCGGAGCCGATCAGATCGGGCTTGGCGGCCCGGCCGGCACCCGAGGTGCCCGACGCCGCGACGACGACGACCTCGGGCTCGACCAGGCCGGCGGCCAGGGCCGGGGCCATGGCGAGCGAGACGCTGGTCGGGTAGCAGCCGGGCACCGCGATCCGCCGGGCGCCCTCGATCTTCCCCCGCTGACCGGGGAGCTCCGGCAGGCCGTAGGGCCAGGTGCCGGCGTGCTCACTGCCGTACCACCGCTCCCAGGCGGCGGCGTCGGCGAGCCGGTGGTCGGCACCGCAGTCCAGCACCAGGACGTCGTCCGGGAGGCCCGCGGCGATGGCCCCGGAGGCGCCGTGCGGCAGGGCCAGCACGACGACGTCGTAGCCGGCGAGGTCCGACGGGTCCGAGGGCTGCACGACCATGTCGGCGTAGGGCAGCAGGTGCGGCTGGGACTCCCCCAGGCGTCGGCCGGCGCTCGATGCTGCGTGCACCCCGGTCAGCTGCAGCTGCGGGTGCCCGGCCAGCAGCCGGCACACCTCACCGCCCGCGTACCCGGTGGCGCCGGTGACCCCGACCGTCCACGTCCGTTGTCCGCTCACAGTGCATGAGTATGCACGACCGTGGATGACTGTGCAGTCGTGGGGTGGGCGGGTCGGGGCGCGCCCGGCCCCCGCGTCGGCCATGATCAGCCCGCCGGGACGCCGCCGTCCCCCGCCCCACCCCGACGAGAGGCCCGACGGTGTCCGCGTTCGACCGGATCGTGATCGTGTTCAACCCGCACAGCACCGGTGACGCCCCCACCTCGGCGCGCGAGCTGCGCGCCGAGCTGTCCGACCGGCTCCCGGACACCCCGGTGGAGCTGGCCCCCACCGAGCACGCCGGCCACGCCCGCGACCTGGCCCGCGAGGCCGCCCGCACCGGGCGCCCGCTGGTGGTCTCGGTGAGCGGCGACGGCGGGTACAACGAGGTCGTCGACGGCGTCATGCAGGCCGGCAACCCCGACGCCGTCGCCGCCGTCCGGGCGGCCGGCAACGCCAACGACCACCGCCGGACGACGCGGACCCGGCCGCTGGCCGACGCGATCGTCGCCGGTGACGTGACCCGGATGGACCTGCTCCGGATGACCCTCGTGCACGGGGACACCGAGGAGGTCCGGTACGCGCACTCCTACATCGGCATCGGCATCACCCCGGTCGTGGCCGTGGACATCGAGGCCGGCGGCAAGGGCTCCTGGCGGGAGATCGTCTCCGTCGTCCGCGGCTTCCGGGCCTTCCACCCGTTCCCCGTCCGACTGGAGGACGGGTCGGTCCTGGAGATCGACAGCGTGCTCTACGCGAACATCTCCCAGATGGCCAAGGTGGCCAAGCTGTCGGACTCCGGCCGCCCGGACGACGGCCACTTCGAGCTGGTGGTCAACAAGCGCGCCGGCAAGCTGCGGGTGCTGGCCACCGCGGTCAAGGCGGCGACCGTGGGCCTGGGGCCCCAGCCGACGACGACGCACCACGAGCTGACCGTGCTGACCCCGATGCCGCTGCAGATGGACGGCGAGCTGGTGGAGGTCGAGGCCGACACCCGGATCACCGTGGACATCGCCGCGGGGGCGCTGCGCACCCTGTTCTGAGCCGCCCGCGGGGACACCTCTCAGGCGACCGGGTCGTCGTCCCCGTGGGGCAGCAGTCGGAGCTGACGCTGGGTTGCGGCCGGGGTGACCCGGGACAGCGACTCGACGGTGTCCTTGCCGGCCCGGACGAAGCGGCCCGACCAGGCGTCCAGCCGGCCGGCCCCGATCGCGGCGACCAGGTCGACGACGGCCTCCACCGGCGTCCACTCCTCGTAGCCGTCCCACATCGCCATCGAGCGGGTCATCGGGGTGTCCACCACGCCGGGGGCCACGTCGAAGGCCAGCACCCCGGAGGCGGCGAGGGCCTCGGTGATCCGCAGCTGGCCGGTCTTGCCGACCGAGTAGGCGGTGTAGTCCGGGTTCGACCGGGTCGACATGCCCGAGGCGATGTCCACGACCCGTCCGGTGCCGCGGGCCACCATCCCGGGGACGACGGCCTGCACCAGGTGGAACGGTCCGCGGACCTGGCTCTCCACCACCGACCACCACTGCTCGGGGTCGGCCTCCCAGACCGGCACCTCGGCGGCGTCGATCAGCCCGGCGTTGTTGACCAGCAGGTCGACCGGGCCGAGCTCGGCCTCCACCCGGGCCACCGCGGCCCGGACGGCGGCGAGGTCCGCGACGTCGGCGGAAACGGCCAGCGTGCGCGACCCGGTGGCGGTGGCGACGTCGGCCATCGCCGCCGACAGCCGCTCGGCGCCGCGGGCCAGGCCGGCCACCGAGGCCCCGCGCGCGGCCAGGCCCTCGGCGAGGGCCCGGCCGATCCCGGTGGAGGCCCCGGTGACGAGGGCGACGGTGCCGTCGAGGTCAGCCACGGAGGACGGCTCCCGTCGCCTGCGTCGCGGCGGCGACGGCGGCGTCGAAGGCGGCCTGCGCCTCCTCGCCGGTGAGTGTCCGGTCCGGGGCACGGAAGACGAAGGCGTAGGCCAGCGACCGGTTGCCCTCCCCGACCTGGGTGCCGGTGTAGAGGTCGAAGAGCCGCAGGCCCTCCAGCAGCTCCCCCGCCCCCGACACCAGCGCGGCCCGCACGGCGGACTCGGGGCGGTCCTCGGCCACGACCAGGGCGGCGTCCATCCGGACCGGCGGGAACGCCGAGATGGCCGGGCCCTGCGCGACCGGGCGGTCGGGCAGCGCGTCGACGTCGAGCTCCATGACCGAGGTGCGCGCGGGCAGCTCCAGCGCGGCGCACACCCGGGGGTGCAGCTCACCCGCGTGGCCGACGACGGTGTCACCGACCAGCAGCTCGGCGCAGCGGCCCGGGTGCCAGGGCGCCTGGTCACCGGCGCGCACGGTCAGCTCCACCCCGGCCGCGTCGGCGACCAGCCGGGCGGCCTGGACGGCGTCGGCCCACACGGCCGGGCGGCCCGGGCCCCACCAGCCGCGGGGCTCCCGGTTGCCGGCCAGCGCCACGGCGACGTGCCAGGGCTGCGCGGGGACGGCGCCGAGCAGGGCGGCCAGCGTCTCGTCGTCAGGACGGCGGTCGACGGCGGGCAGCGGGGCGACCGCGCCGTCCCCGGGCGGGAAGACCGCACCGTGCTCGAAGACGGCCAGGTCGCGCTGCCCACGGCCCAGGTTGCGGGCCAGCGTGGCCAGCAGCCCCGGCAGCAGGGACGTGCGCAGCGCCGGCTCCTGCTCCGAGATCGGGTTGCGCAGGGTCAGCAGGCCCTCGGTGGGCAGCCCGAGCGCCTCCAGGGCGGTCCGGCCGACGAACGGGTAGGCCGGGGCCTCCACGTAGCCGGCCTCGGCCAGGGCGCGACCGACGGCCCGTCGGCGGCGCTGGGTCGGCGTGAGGCCGCGGCCCGGGGGCACGGTCGGCAGCACCGAGGGGATCTCGTCGTAGCCGACGGCGCGGACGACCTCCTCGACCAGGTCGGCCGGGTCGGTGAGGTCCGGGCGCCAGGACGGCGGGGTGACGGCCAGCCGGCCGCCCTCGGCACCGACCGTGCAGCCGACCGTGGTGAGCGAGTCGATCACCTGGTCGCTGCTGATCGGGATGCCGGCGACCCGGGCCGGACGGTCGGCGTCCAAGACGATCTGCGGCCGGGGGGCGCGGGCGTCGACGTCCACGACCCCGCCGACGACCCGGGCACCGCCGTGCTCGGCCAACAGGGACGCCGCCCGGGCGAGGGCGACGACGGTGACGTCGGGGTCGGTGCCGCGCTCGAAGCGCTTGGCCGCCTCGCTGGGCAGCTTGTGCCGGCGGACGCCCCGGGCGATGCCGGTGGGCTCCCAGTGCGCGGCCTCCAGCAGCACCGCGGTGGTCGTCCCCGAGATCTCGGTCGAGGCCCCGCCCATGACACCGGCCAGCCCGATGGGGCCGGAGTCGTCGGTGATCAGCAGGTCGTCGGCGTCCAGGGCGCGGTCGACGCCGTCCAGGGTGGTGAGCCGCTCGCCGGGAGCCGCCGTCCGGACGACGACGGGGCCGCGGACGGCGTCCCGGTCGAAGGCGTGCATCGGCTGGCCGAGCTCGACCATCACCAGGTTGGTGACGTCGACGGCCAGCGAGATGGACCGGATGCCGGACTGGGCCAGCCGGCGCCGCAGCCACCAGGGGCTGGGCGCGGTCGGGTCCAGCCCCTCCATCGCGAGCACGGAGAACCGGTCACAGCGGGCCGGGTCGGCGACCTCGACGGTCCAGGCGGGCTCGCCGGGCCAGGCCGGCGGGGTGGCCGCGGCCGGGTCGCGCCAGTCGACGCCCAGGGCGCCGGCGACCTCGCGGGCGATGCCGCGGATGGCCATGCAGTACCCGCGGTCGGTGGTCACCTCGAGGTCGAACACGACGTCGTCGGTGCCCACGACCGGGCCGGCCGGGGTGCCCGGGGCCGGACCGTCGGTGCCGCGGCCCAGGACCAGGATGCCGTCGTGGTCCTCGCCCACGCCGAGCTCGCGGCTGCTGCAGATCATCCCGTCGGAGACGCGCCCGTACGTCGTCCGGGCGGCGATGGCGAAGTCACCGGGCAGCACGGCACCGGGCAGGGCCACGACGACCAGGTCGTCGACGGCGAAGTTGCGGGCGCCGCAGACGATGCCCTGGGGCTCGGGGTCGCCGACGTCGACCTGGACGTGGCGGATCGGCTTCTTGAAGCCGGTGAGCTCCTCGATCACCAGCACCCGGCCGACGACGAGCGGGCCCGTCGTCTCCGGCACGCGCAGCACCTCCTCGACCTCGAGGCCCTGCCGGACGAAGACGGCGTCCAGCTCCTCGACGCCCGTCCCCGCGGGGAGGTCGACGTGCTCGGACAACCAGCTGACGGGGACCTTCACTGCTCGACTCCGAACGCTCGCGTGAACCGGACGTCGCCCTCGACGATGTCGCGCATGTCGCCGACGCCGTGGCGGAACTGCAGGGCCCGCTCGATGCCCATGCCGAAGGCGAAGCCGCTGTAGACCTCCGGGTCGATCCCGCAGGCGGTGAGGACCCGGGGGTTGACCATCCCGCAGCCGCCCCACTCGACCCACTGCGGGCCGTCGCGGTGCTCGGGGAAGAAGACGTCGAACTCCGCCGAGGGCTCGGTGAAGGGGAAGAAGTGCGGCCGCCAGCGGATCTGTGCGTCGTCCCCGAAGAGCGCCTTGGCCAGCGCCTCCAGGGTGCCGCGCAGGTGGGCCATGGTCAGCCCGCGGTCGACGGCCAGGCCCTCGACCTGGTGGAAGACCGGGGTGTGCGTGGCGTCCAGCTCGTCGGTCCGGTAGACCCGGCCCGGCGCGACGACGTAGATCGGCGGGGTGCGCTCGAGCATGGTGCGGGCCTGCACCGGGCTCGTGTGCGTGCGCAGCACCAGGCCCGAGCCCTCGGGGGCGACGAAGAAGGTGTCGGCCAGCGAGCGAGCCGGGTGGTCGGGGCCGGTGTTGAGGGCGTCGAAGTTCAGCCACTCGCTCTCCAGCTCCGGGCCCTCGGCGACCTCGTAGCCCATCCCTACGAAGACGTCGGCGATCCGGTCCTGCAACGTGGTCAGCGGGTGCCGGGCGCCGCGGGGTGCGCGGTCGAAGGGCAGCGTGACGTCGACGCGCTCCTCGGCGAGCACCCGCTCGTCGCGCTCGGCCTCCAGCACGGCCAGCCGGGCGGCGTGGGTGTCGGTGAGCGCGACCCGGGCGGCGTTCACCCGCTGGCCGGCGTCCTTGCGGGCGGCCGGGGGCAGCGCGCCGAGCTCGCGGCGGGCCAGCAGCACCGGGGCACGGTCACCCAGGTGCGCCGGCCGGACGGCGGCCAGGGCCTCCAGGTCGGCGGCCCCGTCGAAGGCGGCCACCCCGGCCGCGACGGCGGCGTCCAGGGCGTCTGCGGACAGCGCAGCCACCTGTTTGGGGTCGTAGGGGTCGTTGGCGCCAGACACGGGAGGCCATTCTGCCCTCCCGGCCTCCTCAGTCCTGCGGCGCCGGTGGCAGCAGGGTCGACAGGCCGCCCCAGGCCAGTGCGGTGAGCTGGTCGACGAGCGCCTCGGCGGGGACGGTGCGGGCGGTCGACCACCAGTGCGCGGCCAGCTGGACCATGCCGACCGTGCCGTAGGCCCAGGTCCGGGCGGGGGCCGGGTCGAGCCCCGCGTCGGTCAGCCGCTCCCCCATCACCCAGGCCAGCGCCTCGGCGACCTCGCGCTCGGTCTGCGCCACCAGGTCCGCGCGGCCGGCCCGGCCCGCCTGGGCGTAGGCGAACCGGTAGAGCGCGGGTTCGTCCTCGATGATCGCCACGAACGCGGCGACGACGGCGCGGACGCGCGCCACGTCGTCGGCACGGTCCAGGGCCAGTTCGCCGAGCAGCCGGGGCAGCAGGATGTCGCTGCTGATCTGCGCCAGGACGGCGTCGACCAGTTCGTCCTTGTCGGCGAAGTACCGGTAGATCACGGTCTTGCTGACCCCGGCCGTTCGGGCGACGTCGTCGACGGCGAGCTCGGGTCCGGTGCGGCGCACGGACTCGACCGCGGCGGTGACGAACTCCAGCCGGCGCTGCCGGCGGTGCTCGGTCCACCGGGAGGAGCGGCCGTCGGAGCGTCCGGCTGGGGTCACCCCGGCAGTCTCCCAGGCGGGACGGCGCGTTGTTGTGTACGTACGTACACATCGTCGGCTAGGGTCCCCGCCGTGACCGCCCGAGACGACGACCCCCGCACGATGCGCGAGCGCATGCTGGCCGGCGACGCCTACGTCGCCGACGACCCGGTGCTCACCCAGGAGAACGGCCGCGCCCAGCGGCTGACGATGCAGTACAACGCGATCGACCCGCTGGACGGCGCCGCCCGGCGCGCCCTGCTGGAGGACCTGCTCGGCGCCTTCGGGCCCGGCAGCACCATCCGCGCCCCGTTCCACTGCGACTACGGGTACCAGACCACCGTCGGTGCCCGGACCTTCGCCAACTGGGGCCTGGTCGCCCTCGACGTCGGCCGGATCACCATCGGCGACGACGTCCAGATCGGCCCGAACGTCCAGCTGCTCACCGCCACCCACCCGGTGGAGCCCGGCCCGCGGCGGGACAAGTGGGAGGGGTCGGCCCCGATCACCCTGGGGGACAACGTCTGGCTCGGCGGCGGCGTCGTCGTGCTGCCCGGGGTCACCGTCGGGCGGGACACCGTCGTCGGGGCCGGCTCCGTCGTCACCCGGGACCTGCCGGCCGGCGTCGTCGCCGTGGGCAACCCGGCCCGCGTCGTCCGGCACATCGGCACGTCGGAGTGACCACCGCGCCGGTGACCCGCCGCGTCGACCCCGACCGCCGGGACCGGCTCGTCGACGTCACCATCGACGTGATCGCCGAGCACGGGGTGGCCGGCACCACCGCCCGGCGGATCGCCGCGGCCGCCGACGTCCCGCTGGGCTCGGTGACCTACCACTTCGACGGCCTCGCCGACCTGCTGCGGGCCGCGTTCACCCGGCACGCCGAGCAGATGGCCGTCCGGTTCCGGGCGCACTTCGCCCGGGCCACCGACCGCGCCTCGATGCTGGACGCCGCCGTGGACTTCGTGCACGACGGGCACTGCGCCACCCCGCGCGACTGGGCGGTGGCCTACGAGCTCTACCTGGCCGCCCTCCGCGAGCCGGCGCTGCGCGAGGTCACCGAGGCCTGGATGCACAGCAGCCGCGAGAGCCTGGGCCGGGTCCTGGACCCCGAGCTCGCCCGCGCCCTGGACGGCGTCATGGAGGGCCTGACCATGCACGCGATCCTCACCACCGCCCCGCCCACCCCCGAGGAGACCCGCACCGTGCTGGCCCGCGTCCTGGAGCTCACCCCGTGAGCGCCGCCGTCACCACCCCCACCCGGGCGCTGCAGCACGCCCGGGTAGCGGTCGCGGCCTGCTTCGCCCTCAACGCCGTCTTCTACGCCAACCTGGTGCCCCGGCTGCCCGAGCTGCGTGACGAGCTCGGCCTGTCCAACGCGGCCCTGGGGACGGCGCTGGCCGCCGCCCCGCTCGGTGCCCTGGTCGTCGGCCCGGTCGCCGCGGTGCTCATCGCCCGGCTGGGATCGGGACCGGTGGCGTCACTGGGGCTGCTGGGCCTGGGCGTCGGCGTGGCCGGTGCGGCCGCGGCACCCGCGTGGTGGGTACTGGCCCTGGCGCTGCTGCTGGTCGGCGCCCTGGACGCGATCGTCGACGTCGCCCAGAACGCGCACGGGCTGCGGGTGCAGCGCGGCTACGGCCGGTCGATCCTCAACGCGCTGCACGGGTTCTGGAGCCTGGGCGCGGTGGCCGGCGGCCTGCTCGGTGCCGGCATCGCCGGGCTGGGCGTTCCGCTGGAGGTGCACCTGGGCGTCTCGGCGGTGGTCTTCGGCGTCGTCGCCGTGCTGATCCGGGCCTGGATGCTCCCCGGCCGGGACGACGTCGACGCCACACCCACCGAGGCGGCACCACCGGTCGCCGGGGTGCGCAGTGCCCGCCGGTCGGCCGTCGGGGCGCTGGTGGTGCTCGGGCTGCTGGCCGCCGGCGCCGCGTTCGTGGAGGACTCCGCGGCCTCGTGGAGCGCCATCTGGCTGCGCGACGACCTGGGCGCCACCGTCGTCACCGCGGGGCTGGGGTTCGTGGCCTTCCAGGTCGCGATGACGGCCGGGCGGCTCACCGGGGACCGGGTGGTGGACCGGTTCGGCCAGCGCCGGGTCGCCCGGGTCGGCGGCGCGGTCATCGCCGCCGGCTTCGTCCTCACGCTGGCGCTGCCGTCGGTGCCCACGACGGTGGTCGGGTTCGCCCTCGCCGGGCTGGGCGTGGCGACGCTGGTGCCCGCGGTCTACGCCGCCGCCGACGCGCTGCCCGGCCTGCCCACCGGGGTCGGGCTGACCGCGGTCAACCTGCTGCTGCGGATCGGGTTCCTGGTGTCCCCGCCGCTGATCGGGTTCGTCTCCGACGTGCTCAGCCTGCGGGTGGCGCTGCTGTCGGTGGTGCTGGCCGGGGTGCTGGTGCTGGTGCTGGGCCGGTCACTGCGGGCGCGGGTCTGACAGCGCCGCGACCACACCCAGCAGCACCAGCCCGAGCGCCGGTGCCGCGACCACCCAGGGCGCGCGCTCCAGGTAGCCGGTGGTCTCGGCCAGTGCCCGTCCCCACTCCGGGGACTCCGCGCCGGCTCCCAGGCCGAGGAACGACAGCCCGGCCAGCGCCAGTGCGGCGTGCGGCACGCGCACCAGCGCGTGCCGCACGACCGGGGGGCCGACGACGGGCAGCAGGTGCCGGCGCAGCAAGTGCCAGTGCCCGGCTCCCCCGGTCACCGCGGCGACGTGGAAGCCCGACGCCCGGGCCTGTGCGGCGAGCGTGCGGGTGTGCACCGCCAGCGGGATCCAGGCCACCAGGGCGACGGCCAGGCAGGCCGACAGCAGTCCCGGTCCGGCCACCGCGGCGACGACGATGCCGACGACGACGGCGGGCAGCGCGTTGAGCACGTCCGCGGTCCCGGTCCGGTCCGCGCGCCCGAGCAGTCCGACGGCCAGCCCGACCGCCAGCGCGACAGCGGCCAGTGCCACGGCGAGGCCCACCGAGACCAGCGCACCGTGCCCGAACCGGGCCAGCACGTCCCGGCCCAGCGGGTCGGCGCCGAACGGGTGCGCCCAGGACGGTGCCGCCAGCCGGGCGCCGACGTCCTGCGCCGCCGGGTCGCGCAGCAGCCCGGCCAGCACGGCCAGGGCGAGCACCGTGGCGACGGCGAGCGCCGCGCGCCGGGGACGCCGTCCGGCGGGCACGACCTCGGGGGTCAACCCGCTGCCGGTCAGTGCCGGGCCCAGCAGCAGCCGGTGGGCGAGCACGCCGCCGCCCCCCACGAGCAGCCCGAGGCCCACGAGCAGCACCACGGCGGCCTGCACGACCGGCACGTCGGGCACGAGCGCGGCGTCCAGCGCGAGCCCGCCCAGGCCGGGCAGGTCGAAGACCGCCTCCACCACCGCGGCCGCGCCGAGGGTGCCGACCAGCAGCAGCAACACCTGCGGGACGACGACGCTCAGCGCCCGCCGGCCCAGCGCCGTCACCACCGCCCCGCGCCGCACCCCCGCGGCCCGCCAGGTGCGCACCCAGGACTCCCCCGCGACCGCGGCCACCGCCCCCGCCAGCAGCCGGGCGAGCACCCCGGCCGCGGGGACGCCGAGGGCCAGCACGGGCAGCACCAGGTTCGCCGGCCCGGTGAAGCCCGAGGTGGGCAGCAGGCCCCAGCCCACGGCGACCACCGACACCAGCAGGACAGCCAGCACGAACTCGGGCAGCGCCGCGAGTGCGCCGCCCACCGCGGCCCCCGCGCCGCCCCCGGTGAGCCGTCCGTCGGCGGCCCGCAGCAGGGCGGGCACGGTGAGCAGCACCGCGAGGACGAGAGCGACCAGGCTGGCGGTGCCGGCGACGGTGAGCGAGACGCCGAGGGCCGGCAGCAGGGTGTCCGCAACCGGTGCACCCGACACCCAGGAGGTGCCCAGGTCGCCGGTGACCAGCCGGCCGAGGAAGCCCAGGGTGCCGGTGACCGGGTCGGCCGGCAGGTCCAGCCGGTCGCGGACGGCCGCCAGGGCCGCCGGGTCGGCGGTTCGGTCGACCTCCCGGGCCCGGAGCACGCCCAGCGCCGGGTCGTCCCCGGACAACCAGGGCAGCGCACCGACCAGCAGTGCGGCGCCGACCAGGGCGCCGAGGACGCCGAGCGGGCGGGTGAGCCGGGAGAGGACCGGCGTCACCGGCCGGTCGTGGTGGCGACGGTGACGACCTGCCGCTCGAAGGGGTCCTCCCCCACGCCCTGCACGGCCTGGGCCACCCCGGTCCGGCTCTGCTCGTGCAGCACCGGCACGACCGCCCCGGTGGAGAGCACCGCGGCCTCCAGGTCGGCGGCGGCCTGCCGGCGCGCGACCGGGTCGGTCAGCTCCCCGGCGGCGGCCACCGCGGCATCGACGGCGGGGTCGCACAGCCGCGCGAGGTTGTAGCCGCCCTCGCAGGTGTGGTCGGTGCCGAAGTAGCCGATCGGGTCACCGGTGTCCAGCAGGGTGAGCCGGCTGCCCAGCACCGCGTCGAAGGCACCGGCGAGCAGGTCGGGCTCCAGGGTGGCATAGGTCTGCACGACCACCTCGACGGTGAACCCGGCACCGCGCAGCTGCTCGGCGAGCACCGCGGCGGCCTCGGGCAGCTCGGGCCGGTCGTCGTAGGTGGCCAGCCGGATCGACGCCCCGGCCGGGTCGGCCGCGGCCGGCAGCGAGGGTGCGGGGCGGGCGGCGGCGCCGAGGGTCGCGTCGGTGAGCAGGCCGGGGGCCTCGTCGGCCTGCCCCTCGAAGACGCCGTCCACCACCGGGCCGGGGTCCACGGCGGCCACCGCGGCGGCCCGCAGGCCCGGGTCGGTGAAGACGCCGGAGGCGGTGTTCAGCGAGAGCGCGGTGACCCGCGGCAGCGACGTCGTCACCACGCGCTCGTCGTCGGAGAGGGTCGCCAGCTGGGCGATCGGGATGCCCTGGACGACGTCGAGCTCACCGGCGCGCAGCGCGGCGGCACGCGCGCCGGCGTCGTCGACGAAGCGGACGTCCACCCCGTCGGCGGCCGGGGTGCCGTCCCAGTACCCGGTGGCCGCGTCCAGCGTGGCCGACTCGGCGCCCTGCACGGCGGTGATCGCGTAGGGGCCGGTGCCGTGACCGACCGGGTCGGGGGCGGCACCGTCGGTGTAGGCCGCCGGGGACAGCACCACCAGCGCCGGGGCGCCCAGCCGCTGCACCAGCAGCGGGTCGGCCTGTGCGGCCTGCACCTGGACGGTGTCCTCGTCGACCGCGGTGGCGGTCAGGCCGACACCGGCGAGCACCCGCAGCGGCGGGTCGGCGGCCGCGGCGGCGGCGTTGAGCGACCCGGCGACGGCCTCGGCGTCCATCGGGGTGCCGTCGTGGAAGACCACGTCCGCGCGCAGGTCTACCAGCGCGGTCCGCTCGTCGACGGACTCCCAGGAGGTGGCGAGCTGGGGCTGCGCGGTGCCCGAGGCGTCGAAGACGACGAGGCTCTCCGCGGCCCCCATCCGGGTCAGCAGCACGGCGTCGTCGGTCCACGGCGAGAGCGCGGCCACCGGCGGGAAGGCCAGCGCCAGCCGGATCCGGTCGGCGCCGTCAGCACCGGCGTCACCGCTGCCGGAGAAGCAGCCGCCGAGCAGGACGACCGGGGCGGCGAGCAGGGCGGTGCGGCGCTTCACGGGGCTCCTACGGGCTGGGGGGCGGGGACGATGCGGCGGGTGAGCAGGAGGAGGCCGACGGCGGAGGCCGCGGGCAGTGCGGCGAGCACCAGCCAGGGGACGGCGGCCGCCGGCTGCGGGGTCTCGGCGAGGTCGAGCAGCGCACCGATCCCGGTGCTGCCGACGAGCACGGCCAGCCCGCCGGCCGAGGCCAGCACCCCGAAGTGGGCGCCGAGCCGGCGCTCGCCGGCCAGCCGGGGCACCAGGTCCTGGGCGACGGGGACGGCGATCATCTGGCCGGTGTAGAGCAGCAGCACGAACCCGACGGCCGGGGCGAGGGCCAGCACGCCGTCGGCCGGGGCCAGCGGGGCCAGCACGGCGACCAGCAGGAACCCGGCGCTCATCAGCGCGAAGCCCAGCGGCAGCGCCCGGCGGGCCCCGGCGCGGCGGGCCCGGGCGGTGACCGGCAGCTGGAAGGCCAGGACGCTGACCGCGGCCAGTACGAACAGCCAGCCCAGCGCGCCCTGGCCGCCGGTGGCCCGGGTCAGCTCGACCGGCAGGGCCAGGTACAGCTGGTTGTAGGACAGCAGGTAGGTGCAGTAGCAGACGGTGAAGGCCAGGAAGCGCCGGTTGCGGAGCACCTGGCCCCAGCCCGCGGTCATCGGCTCGACCTCGCCGACGCCGGTGCGCAGGTCCCGGGGCAGCAGCACCAGGTGCGCGACCAGGACGACGACGAAGACCCCGGCGGCCACCACGCAGGTGACCCCGAACGGGACGGCGAGCAGCAGCGCACCGAGCACCGGGCCGGTGACCGAGCCGAGCTTGGAGGCGATCGCGTCGAGTCCGAACACCTCGGCCCGGGTGGCGACGCCGGCCTCCTCCAGCTGGCGGCCCTGGTCGGCCAGCGCGGACTCCACGGCCGGGGAGAACAGCGCGGCGGCGAACCCGACGAGCACGGCACCCAGCAGCACCCCGGGCAGGCTCTGCACCACCGCGAGCACGAGGAAGCCGGCGATCCGGATGACGCAGCCGACGACCACGACCGGCTTGACGCCGAACCGGTCGGCCAGCCCGCCACCGAGGAAGAACAGGCCCTGCTGGCTGAAGGTGCGGATGCCCAGCACCAGCCCGATGACGCCGCCGGCCAGCGCGAGGTCCTCGCTCAGGTGCACCGCCAGGAACGGCACGACCAGGTAGAAGCCGATGTTGAAGGCGAGCTGGGAGGCCAGCAGCAACCGCGGGACGGCGGGCAGCCGGCGGACCAGCACCCACGGCGCCCACCCGCGCCCGGCCCGGGTCACGAGCCCACCTCCGCCAGCGTCGGGACGGCGTCCAACAGCCGGGCGGTGACCGGGCTGGCGGGGTGCCCGAACACCTGCCCGACCGGGCCCTCCTCGACCGGCCGGCCGGCGTCCAGGACGAGCACCCGGTGCGCCAGGTGCTGCACCACGCCCAGGTCGTGGGAGACGACGAGCAGGGCCAGGCCCTCGGCCTCGCTGACCTCGCGCAGCAGGTCGACCACCTGCAGCCGGACGACGACGTCCAGCGCGCTCACCGGCTCGTCGGCGACCAGCACCTGCGGGCGCGGGGCGAGCGCACGGGCGATCGCCAGCCGCTGCCGCTGGCCGCCGGAGAACTCGTGCGGCCACCGGCGGGCGGCATCGGGCTCCAGACCCACGGCGACCAGCAGCTGCGCGACCCGGGCGGTGTGGTCGCCGGGCACCCGCAGGCACGCCAGCGGTTCGGCGACGGCGTCCCCGACCCGGATCCGGGGGTGGAAGGAGCGGGCCGGGTCCTGCGGCACGGTCTGCACCGCCCGCCGGAACCAGCGCAGCGAGCGCGGGGACCCGGGACGGACCGGCCGGCCGGCGAGGGTGACGGTGCCGGCGTCGGGGGTCTCCAGGGCGAGCAGCAGCCGGGCCAGGGTGGTCTTGCCCGACCCGGACTCCCCCACCACCGCCAGCCGCTCGCCGGGGTGCAGGCGCAGCGAGACGCCGTCCAGCGCGGGGGCCGCGGACCGGTCGAAGTGCCGGCCCAGGCCCTCGGCGACGAGCAGCGGGGCAGTCACCGGTGCACCGCCAGGGCCCGGGACGCGGCGACGACGTCGGCCAGCCGGGGATCGGCCAGCACGTCGGCGACCGGCCCGTCGGCGACCAGCCGGCCGCCCTCGAGCACCAGCAGCCGGGAGCACAGCCGGGTGGCGACGGCGAGGTCGTGGGTGACCAGCAGCAGCGCCGCCAGCCCCGGGCCGGTGACCCGGTCCAGCAGGTCCAGCACGCCGGCCTGCACGGTGACGTCCAGGGCCGAGGTGGGCTCGTCGGCGACCAGCAGCCGCGGGGCGCCGACCAGGGCCAGCGCGAGGGCCACCCGCTGCCGCTGCCCACCGGACAGCTGCGCCGGGTACCGGCGGGCCAGCCCGTCGAGACCGACCTCGGCCAGCAGCGCCCATGCCCGGGTGTGGGCCTCCCCGCGGGCCACCCCCTGGGCACGCAGCGGGAGGGCGACCTGCCGGCCGACCCGGGTGAGCGGGTCCAGCGCGGTCCCCGGGTCCTGGGCGACCAGGGCGGTGACCCGGCCGCGCAGCGGGCGCCAGGCGGCGGCAGACGCCCCCACGACCTCGGTGCCCTCGACCCGGACGCTGCCGCTGACCGTCGGGCCGGGCGGCGTCAGGCCGAGCAGGGCCGCGACCAGCTGGGACTTCCCGGCCCCGGAGGCGCCGACGACGCCGACCCGCTCGCCGGGCGCCACCGCGAAGGAGACGCCGTCCACGAGGGGGCCGCCGGGGACCCGGACGGTCAGGTCGTGCACGTGCAGCACTGAGCGGGCTCCTCGGGTGGGTGAGACCCGACCCTAACTGCAAGGAGTTCGCATCAACGACTGCGCATCTGCTCAGGCAGAGGTGGACGTGCGGTGCCCTCAGCCCTGGGCGAGCT
Source organism: Modestobacter sp. Leaf380 (assembly GCF_001424485.1). Taxonomy (GTDB): domain Bacteria; phylum Actinomycetota; class Actinomycetes; order Mycobacteriales; family Geodermatophilaceae; genus Klenkia. The sequence goes on along the minus strand of NZ_LMQC01000008.1, from coordinate 49,802 downwards.
GGGTGGCGTACAGGCAGATCGCGGCGGCGACGGACAGGTTCAGCGACTCCGCCCGACCGCGCATCGGCACCCGGACCCGGTGGTCGGCGCGGGCGGCCAGGCCGGCGTCCAGCCCACGGGCCTCGTTGCCGAACAGCCACAGCACCGGCCCGGCGAGCAGGCCGTCGTCCCCGGCGGTGTCCAGGGCGACCTCGCCGTCCCCGGCGGCGGCCAGCACGGTCACCCCGGCCGCCCGGACGTCGTCCAGCAGCGGCTCGAGCGGTGCGGAGCGGACGACGTCGACGTGGAAGAGGCTGCCCGCCGAGCTGCGCACGACCTTGCCCTGGAAGGGGTCGGCCGACCCCGCGCCGAAGACCACGGTGCCAGCCCCGCAGGCGTCGGCGGTGCGCAGCACGGTGCCGGCGTTGCCGGGGTCGTTGAGCTCGGCCAGCGCGACGGCCAGCCGCGGCGGGTCGCTGGCCAGCGTCCCCGCGGAGACGTCACGCAGCGGGCAGACCGCGACGAGCCCCTGCGGGGTGACGGTCTCGCTGAGCCCGGCGGCGGCCTTCTCGGTGACCACCCGCACCGGCACCCCGGCGCCGGCGAGCAGGTCGCGGTGGGCGTGCGCGGCGGCCTCGGTGGCGAAGACCTCGACCGCTCCCCCGGTGTCCAGCGCCTCGACCACGGACTGCCGGCCCTCGGCCAGGAACAGCCCCGCGGCGTCGCGACCGGCCCGGCGGGTGAGCTTGCGGGCGGCGGCGACGCGGGCGTTGCGCTCGGTCAGCGGTTCGGTCACGGGGTCCTCTCGGGGGACAGACGACGACGCCGCCGGTACCGGGCGGCTGCCCGGCGCCGGCGGCGTCGTGGGGTGCTGCTCGAACTAGGCGGCGACGCCGGTCTGGTTCGGGGCGGCGGCGACCGCGGCGCGCGCGGACTCCACCAGGGCCGCGAAGGCGGCGGGCTCGTTGACGGCCAGCTCGGCCAGGACCTTGCGGTCCAGCTCGATGCCGGCCAGCTTCAGGCCCTGCATGAAGCGGTTGTACGTCATGTCGTTCTGGCGGGCCGCGGCGTTGATCCGGGTGATCCACAGCTTGCGGAAGTCGCCCTTGCGGACCTTGCGGTCGCGGTAGGCGTAGGTGGCCGAGTGGAGCAGCTGCTCCTTGGCCTTGCGGTACAGACGCGAACGCTGCCCCCGGTAGCCGCTGGCGGCCTCGAGAGTCGTCCGACGCTTCTTCTGGGCGTTGACCGCCCGCTTCACGCGTGCCACGTGAGTACTCCTCTAGATCGTGTGTGGGTGGGGGGCCGGCTCAGATGCCGAGCAGCTTCTTCATGCGGGGCGCGTCGGCGGGCGACAGCACCTCGGTCCCCTTCACACGGCGCTTGCGCGAGGAGGACTTCACCTCGAACTTGTGCTGGTTGTTCGTGTGCTCGCGGACGAGCTTCCCGGAGCCGGTCACGCGGATGCGCTTGGCCGTGCCCTTGTGGGTCTTGTTCTTCGGCATGTCCTCGGTCCTCTTCGGTGGTCTGGGTCGGGCCGGCTCAGGCCTGGTCGGCCTCGGCGGGCTGCGCCGGCGCGGCCGGGGCCGCTGCGGGTGCGGGTGCCGGTGCGGCGGCGGGCTCGGCCTCGGCGGCCTTGGCCTTCTTGCGCTCCACGATCTGGGCCTGCTGCGCCGCCTGGTTCCGGTGCGGCGCGATGACCATGACCATGTTGCGGCCGTCCTGCTTGGGGTTGGACTCCACGACACCCAGCTCCGTGACGTCGCCGGCCAGACGCTGCAGCAGCCGGTAGCCCATCTCCGGGCGGGACTGCTCGCGACCGCGGAACATCACGGTGATCTTGACCTTGTCGCCGCCCTTGAGGAAGCGGACGACGTGGCCCTTCTTGGTCTCGTAGTCGTGCGGGTCGATCTTCAGCCGCAGACGCATCTCCTTGATGACGGTCTGCGTCTGGTTACGACGGGCCTCGCGCTCCTTCTGAGCGGCCTCGTACTTGTACTTGCCGTAGTCCATCAGCTTGACGACGGGCGGCCGGGCCATGGGAGCGACCTCGACGAGGTCGAGCTCGGAGTCCTGGGCCAGGCGCAGGGCCTCGCCGATCGGCACGATGCCGACCTGCTCGCCCTCGGGTCCGACGAGGCGGACCTCGGGGACGCGGATGCGGTCGTTGATGCGGGGCTCGGTGATGGCCTCTCCTCTGCGTTCAGCGATGAGGAGTCAGCGTCCCGACCCGGGAGGTCACTGGCCGAACGAGTGGTGGCCCCGTCGGCTGTGCCGACGGGGCCCACTCGTCCGGTCACGCCCTCGACCCGCGTGAGCAGGTGGGGCGAGACGGGACCGGCGGACCGGCCCCGTTCTTCCGGGGACCTGGGCGCCTGTGACGGCGCCAGGTGGGAGCGGGCTCCTCTTGGTGCGACAGCCCGGGGCGGGGCCGTCGCGGTTGGTGCGCCTCATGTAGCGGGGTGAGGCGTCGCCAAGACTACCCCTCACACACGGCTGGCGGCCAGCAGGGCCCGCATGCCCTCCACCGCGCGCACCGCGCGCTCGCCGTCGGCGGCCTGCACGGCCAGCACCGACATCTCGTCCTCGTTGCTCAGCAGCAGGCTCGCCCAGGGCGAGTGCTCGTCGAACCGGACCGCCCGCACCTGGTCCCAGGGCACCAGCGCGGTGTTGACGATGTTGCGCACCTCGAGCCCCTCGGCGGAGGCCCGCAGCCGCGGGCGGGCGCAGTAGAGCAGTGCCCCGCCGATGGCCAGGCCGATGCCCGTGGTGGCCACCTGGTCCGACGTCCGGAAGGCCACGACGCCGGTCGTGGAGGACTTCAGCAGGATCGACACGGTCACCATCACGGCCACCACCAGCACGGCCATGAGGGCGAACCAGATCCGCATCCGCCGGGGGGTCGCCTCGATCGTGGCCGGGACGGTGGGTGCGCTCACGCCCCCTACTGTCCCAGTCGTGTCGACCGCCAGCGAGATCACCGGGACCGCCCAGCACGCCGCGTGGCAGGCCAGGGCGCTCCCCCCGGTGGAGCAGCTGCGCCCGGACCTGTGGTCGATCCCGGTGCCGATCCCGCACAGCCCGCTGCGCTACGTGTCGGTCTACGCCTTCGCGCTCACCGGTGGCGGCATCGGGCTGGTCGACTGCGGCTGGCTCTCCGAGCCCGGCTGGGAGGCCCTCACCGGCGGCCTGACCGGCATCGGCAGCTCCGTCGGGGACGTCCGCGGCGTGCTGGTCACCCACATGCACTACGACCACCTGGGCCTGGCCGGCCGCGTCCGGGAGGCCAGCGGTGCCTGGATCGCGATGCACCCGGCCGACGGCGACGTCGTCCGCGCCTGGAACCGCCGGGACGGCGCCCAGGCGGTCGCCCGCAACGTGGAGTTCCTCGTCGGCCTGGGTGCCGACACCGACACCGCGGCGGCCGACGTGGGCAGCCCGGAGCGGTGGACCCGGTTCACCGAGATGGCGGTGCCCGACCGCGACCTGCTCGACGGCGACGTGGCCGACTTCCCGGGCTGGTCCCTGCGGGCGGTGCACACCCCCGGGCACACCGCCGGGCACCTGTGCTTCGCCGAGGAGCGCACCGGCCTCTTCCTGTCCGGGGACCACGTGCTGCCCCGGATCAGCCCCAACATCTCCACCGAGTCCGGCGGGGCACCGGACCCGCTGCGCGACTACCTGTCCTCGCTGGGCGCCGTCCGCGACCGGCCCGAGCCGACCGAGGTGCTGCCCGCCCACGAGTGGCGGTTCACCGGGCTGGCCACCCGCGCCCAGGAGCTGCTGGACCACCACGAGACCCGGCTCGCCGAGCTGCTGGCCGCCGTCCGGGCACACCCGGGCAGCACCCCGTGGGAGCTGGCCGCGCACCTCACCTGGTCCCGGCCCTGGTCCTCCTACGAGCGCGGGATGCGGGTCTTCGCGGTCACCGAGACCGACGCCCACGTGCGGCTGCTGGCCAGCCGCGGGGACGTCGTCCCCACGCCGGGTCCGGTGCCCGGGTGGACCGCCGCCCAGCGGTGAGGACGGTCGCGCTCGCCGACCTCGCGGCCCGGGTGCGGACGGCGACGCCCCGGCTGGGCCGCACCCGGTTGGTCTGCGTGGACGGGCCGGCGGGCTCGGGCAAGACCACGTTCGCCGACCAGCTGGCCGCAGAGCTCGGCGCGCCCGTCGTCCACCTGGACGACCTGTACGAGGGCTGGACGCTGGAGGGCGTGACCCGGCGGCTGGCCGAGTGGGTGCTGGAACCGGTCGCGGCGGGGCGCGACGCCGTGTTCCCCGCCTACGACTGGGCGCGGGCCGAGTTCGCGACGCCCACGACGGTGCCGGCCGGGGAGGTGCTCGTGGTCGAGGGCTGCGGCTGCGGGGCGCGGGGGCTGGCCGACCGGGTGTCGTTGCTGGTGTGGGTGCAGGCACCGCCGGGGGTGTGCGCCCGCCGGTGGGCGGCCCGCGGTGGCGCGCAGATGGCGGCCTTCCAGCCGGCCTGGGCGGCGGCCGAGGCCGAGGTGTTCGCCCGGGAGGACACCCGGGGGCGGGCCGACCTCGCGGTGGACGGCGACCCGCCGGCCCCGCCCCCGGCGGGGAGCTGGGCGCTGCTCTGACCCCGGGTCAGTCGTCGTCGTCCTGGTCGTCCTGCTGGTCCTCCTGGTCGTCCTGTTGGTCGTCCTGCTGGTCCTCCTGGTCGTCCTGCTGCTCCTCCTGCTGCTCCTCGACGCTGTCGGCCACCCCGCCGCCGCAGGCGGTGAGGGTGCCGCCGGCGGTGAGGACCGCCAGACCGGTGACGAGGACGGTCAGGGGACGACGCAGTCGCAGGCTCATGCGGGCAGGGTGACCCAGGACCGTCCGGTCCGCCCGGTGACTACCGTGGCCGGGCGTGGCTCTCCCCGCTCTGCTCGCCCCACCCCCCACCTCCTCCCCCGTCCCGACCGCACCGCCGGCGCCCGCCGTCCGCCGAGTCCCGCTGGCCGTGGCCGCCGCGCTGGCCGTCGCACTGACGGCGTGGGTGGGCAGCCAGCACGGTGCGCAGCGCGCCGTCCTGCTGCTGCTGGGGCTCGGGCTGGGTGCGGCGCTGTTCCACTCCCGGTTCGGGTTCACCTCGGCCTGGCGCCAGCTGGTCGCGGTCGGCAACGGCAGCGGACTGCGGGCGCACACCCTCCTGCTGGGGACGACGGCGACGCTCTTCGCGCTGGTGCTGGGCACCGGCACGGGCCTGTTCGGCGAGACACCGGGACCCTCCGCCGGGACGCTGGGTGTCGGCCTGGTGGCCGGGGCCGCGTTGTTCGGCGTCGGCATGCAGCTCGGTGGCGCCTGCGCGTCCGGCACGCTGTTCGCCGTCGGTTCCGGGCAGTCCTCGGTGCTGCTGACCCTGGCGGGCTTCATCACCGGCACGGTGCTCTACGCCTGGGCGTTCCCGCTGGTCGACGACCTGCCGGCCTTCCCCGCCCTCGTGCTGTCCGAGCACATCGGCTGGGCCGGGTCGTGGGCGGTGACGATCATGCTGCTGGCCCTCGTCTGGCTGGTCGCGACCGCCGTCCAGCGGCGCCGCGTGCCCCCGCCCACCGAGCCCCCACCGACCGCCACCGGGGCCGCCCGGGTGCTGCGCGGGTCGTGGCCGCTGTGGGTCGGCGCGCTGGTGCTGTCGGTGCTGGGCGCCGGGGTGCTGCTGGTGTCCGGCGGGGCGTGGGGCATCACCAGCGCCTTCACCCTGTGGGGCTCCAAGCTGCTGCAGCTGGTCGGGCTGCACCCCGAGGAGTGGCTGTACTGGTCGGGGTCCCGGGCCGGTCAGCTGGCCGCCCCGGTGCTCACCGACACGGTCTCGCTGACCGACATCGGCATCATGGTCGGCGCCGCGCTGGCATCGGCGGCCGGTGGCGCGTGGGTGCTGCACCGCGGCATCCCGGCCCGCACCGCGGCCGCCGCGGTCCTCGGCGGCGTCCTGATGGGCATCGGGGCCCGGCTGGCCAGCGGCTGCAACATCGGCGCCTACCTGGCCGGCATCGCCTCGGGCAGCGCGTCGGGTTGGGTCTGGGGCATCGCCGCCCTCGGCGGCACCTGGGTCGGGCTGCGCGCCCGGCGGGCGTTCGGCCTCGGCGTCCCCGCCCCGCGCGACAGCGTCTGCTGACCCCGGCATGCTCGGGCGGTGAGCACCCCCCGGCACGGCCGCTACGGCTACAGCGCGCTCCCCGACCGCCCGGTCTACGACTGGCCCGGCGGGAAGCGGCTGGCCGTCTACCTGGGGCTGAACCTGGAGACCTTCGACTTCGGGTCCGGCCGCGGCGCCCAGCTGGCACCCGGCGGCGGGGACCCCGACGTCCTCAACTACGCCTGGCGGGACTGGGGCAACCGGGTCGGTGCCTGGCGGCTGCTGGAGACCCTGGACGCGCTCTGCCTGCCCACCAGCGTGATCGCCAACAGCCGGGTGTTCACCGACTGCCCCGGCCTGGTCGAGGCGTTCCTGGCCCGCGGTGACGAGCTCGTCGGGCACGGCCGCACCAACGCCGAGCGGCAGGCCGACCTCACCGAGGACGACGAGCGCGCGCTGATCGCCGAGGTGACCGCGGAGCTCACCGCCCGCGCCGGGCACCCCCCGGCCGGCTGGCTCGGCCCGTGGATCTCCCAGAGCGACGTCACCCCGGACCTGCTGGCCGAGGCCGGTTACTCCTACCTGCTGGACTGGTCGCACGACGACCAGCCCACCTGGTTCGCCACCCGCGGGGGCGGGCGTGTGCTGTCGGTGCCCTACCCGCAGGAGCTCAACGACATCCCGGCCGTCGTCGCGCGGCAGGTGTCGGGACCGGAGTTCGCCGACATGGTGGTCGCCACCTTCGACGAGATGCTGGAGCAGTCCCGCAGCGCGCCGCTGGTCATGGGCATCGCACTGCACCCCTACGTGGTGGGCCAGCCGCACCGGCTGCGGCCACTGCGGGCGGCCCTGCAGCACGTCGCCGCCCACCGGGACGACGTCTGGCTGACCACCGCCGGCGCGATCGCCCGGCACGCCGCCTCGCCAGACCCCGGGACGTGACCCGCGGGCGGCCCGCACAGCCCGGCCGGGCCGCTGACCAGGGTCTGGACACACCCCCGGAACACGAACGCGACACCATGGACGGGTGACCGTGAGCGACGAGACCGCCCCGGCCCCCGGGCCGCTCCCCCTGGCCGGCTACACCGTCGCGGTCACCGCGGCGCGCCGCTCGGAGGAGCTGGCCGCACTGCTGGACCGCCGCGGTGCCCGGGTCGTCAGCGCCCCGGCGATCCGGATCGTCCCGCTGTCCGACGACGCCGAGCTGGTCGCCGCCACCCGCGAGGTGCTCCGCGCCCCGGTGGACCTCGTCGTCGCCACCACCGGGGTGGGGTTCCGCGGCTGGCTGGAGGCCGCCGACGCCTGGGACCTGCCGCTGGTCGAGCACCTGACCGGGGCCCGGGTGATGGCCCGCGGCCCCAAGGCGCGGGGCGCGATCCGCGGTGGCGGGCTCGTCGACGCCTGGTCCCCGGAGTCCGAGAGCTCCGCCGAGGTGCTCGAGCACCTGCTCTCCGGCGCCGAGGGCCCGCTGGAGGGACGGCGGATCGCCGTCCAGCTGCACGGGGACCCGCTGCCGGACCTGGTCACCGGGCTGGGCGAGGCCGGCGCCGTCGTCCTGAAGGTGCCGGTGTACCGCTGGGTGCTGCCCGAGGACACCGCGCCGCTGCGCCGGCTGGTGCACGCCATCGCCGCCCGGTCCGTCGACGCCGTCACCTTCACCTCCGCCCCGGCCGCCGCCAGCCTGCTGCAGGTCGCCGCCGAGGAGGGCGTCCGCTCCGGGGTGCTCGCCGGGTTCGCGGACGGCGTCCTGGCCGTGGCCGTGGGCGTGGTGACCGCCGGGCCGCTGGAGGCCGCCGGGATCGCCACCGTGCAGCCCGAGCGGGCCCGGCTGGGCGCGCTGGCCCGCGAGGTCGTGGCCCGGCTGCCCGAGCGCGACCCGGTGCTGCGCTGCGGCGGGCACGACCTGCAGGTGCGCGGCCACGCCGCGGTCGTCGACGGCCGCCTCGTCGAGCTGGCCCCGGCGCCGATGGCGGTGCTGCGCTCGCTGGCCCGCCGTCCCGGTGCCGTCGTGTCCCGCCCGGACCTGCTCACCGAGCTGTCGGGCGGGACCGACGCGCACGCCGTCGAGATGGCCGTCACCCGCCTGCGGGCCGCGCTCGGCGCACCGGTCGTGGAGACCGTCGTCAAGCGCGGCTACCGCCTGGCGGTGTGATCGAGCGCTGTCACCAGACGCGGTGTGATCAGACGCGGTGTGATCAGACGCGGTGTGATCAGACGCGGTGTGATCAGACGCGGTGTGATCAGACGCGGTGTGATCAGACGCGGACCGTCGTCCCCGGGCGCAGGTAGACCGCCCACGTGACGGCGACGCAGACCAGGTAGAAGGCGATGAAGACCAGGTAGGCGCTGTCTCCGGTGCCGGTGGTCAGGAACGACTGCCGGAACGCCAGGTTGACCAGCACCCCACCGAAGGCACCGACCGCGCCGGCGATGCCGATGACGGCGCCGGACATCCGCAGGGCGTACCGGTCGGCGACGACGGTGTCCTCCCCGGCGGCGACCCGGTCCATGGCCTGCACCCGGAAGACCGCCGGGATCATCTTGTAGGTCGAGCCGTTGCCCAGGCCGCTGAGCACGAACAGCAGCACGAATCCGACGACGAACAGCGGCAGGGACCCCACCTTGCTGGCCACGAAGACCACCAGCGCGCCGCCCGCCATGGCCACGAAGTTGCCCATCGTGATCCGGGCGCCGCCGAACCGGTCGGCCAGCTTCCCGCCGACCGGTCGGATCAACGACCCCAGCAGCGGGCCGAGCCAGGTCAGCGAGGCCGCGGCCAGCGGGGTGGCGAAGGAGTCGGCGAACTGGTTGGTCAGCACCTGGCCGAAGGCGAAGCTGAAGCCGATGAAGGAGCCGAACGTGCCGATGTAGAGGAAGGACATCACCCAGGTGTGCCGCTCGCGGGCGGCGTCGCGCAGTGCCCGCGGCTGGTTGGACATCGTGGTCAGGTTGTCCATCACCAGGGCCGCACCGACCGCGGCCAGCACGATGAAGGGCACGTAGACCAGCAGGACGACGCGGGGGTGCTCGGCACCGACGGTGGCCAGCACCAGCAGCCCGACCAGCTGGATGACCGGCACGCCCAGGTTGCCGCCGCCGGCGTTGAGGCCCAGCGCCCAGCCCTTCTCCCGCTCGGGGTAGAAGGCGTTGATGTTGGTCATGGAGCTGGCGAAGTTGCCGCCGCCGACGCCGGCCAGGCAGGCCACCAGCAGCAGGGTCGAGTAGCTGACGCCCGGTTCCAGCACGAGCGCGGTGACCACCGTCGGCACCAGCAGCAGCGCCGCGGAGACGATCGTCCAGTTCCGGCCGCCGAACCGGGCGACCGCGAAGGTGTAGGGCAACCGGACGAAGGCGCCGAGCGCGGTGGGCAGGGCGGTCAGCAGGAACTTCTGCGCCGCGACCTCCGGGGGCTCGCCGGTGAAGGTGCCGGCGGCCAGGTAGGCCGGGCCGAGGAAGAGCACCACCACCGACCACAGGCTCCAGATCGAGAAGCCGATGTGCTCGCTGAACACCGAGAACCACAGGTTGCGGCGGGCGACCCGCTTGCCGGTGGCGGCCCAGAACTGCGGGTCCTCCGGGCGCCAGTCGTCGATCCACCGACCGCCGAAGCGACCACGGTGGGTCGTCGGCGGCACGGGGACCGGGTCGGAGGTGGTGGGGGTGACGTCGGTGCCTGCGGCCATGGGCAGACCCTGGCGGTCCCCGGTGACCCGGCCGTTGCCCGCGCGGGAGACCTGTGTTCCGTTCCCCGCACGGGTGGTGACCCGACGTGGTGAGGACCTGGACACGCGGGGCTGCGGTCCGCGCTGCGGGACAGGATGATCACGGCGTGACGGACGCCAGCACTGCCCCGGGCCGCGCGCTCATCGAGTCCGGGTTCGCGATCGCCGGGTCGATGACCGGCCCGGCGGCGACCGTCGTCTACTCCCCCGCGGACGCCGCGATGCAGCTGGACGACCGGTTCTCCGCGTGCCTGCGCGAGCTGGCCGACGACCTCGCCGAGGGTGCGCTGCCCCGCCGGGAGCGCGGCCGGGCCGGCGCCGCGCTGGCCTTCGCCGTCGAGCACGGGGTGACGCTGTCCCACCGGGACCGCCGGGTGCGCACGGACGGCTTCTTCACCGAGCGCGCCGGTGGTCGGGTCGCCGCCCGCGAGGTGGGCGAGGCCGTGCTGCTGGCCGCCCGCGCGTCCGCCGACGAGCGCCGGGTCCGACACCTGGGCTGCCTGCTGGCCGAGGTGGTCACCTCCCCCGACGTCGACGCCGCTCTCGCCGACCGCACGCTGCGCACCGTCGAGCGGCTGAGCTGGCGGCAGCTCGCGCTGCTGGCCGCGGTCGGCCGCCGTGAGCGGCACCCGCTGCCGCTCACCCCGCTGCCGACCGACCCCCGCGCCTGGACGACGTGGGGCGCGCTGGAGGACCTGGTCGAGCTGCAGCAGGCCGGTCTGCTGGACCCACCGGTCGCCGTTCCCCGCCCGGGCGGCTCGGCCGTGCCCCGGCTGCGCCCGGCCGACCTGCGGCTGACCCGCCGCGGGGTGCTGGTGCACCGGCTGCTGGCCCTGGACTTCGTCCGCGCCGACGACGTCACCGCCGCGCTGACCGCGCTGGCCTGACAGCTGGTCACCGTCACCCGATGAGCTGGTCGGCGACGGTGCGTCGGGTGCTCGATGCCGACCGGCCGCTCGGCCAACGGGTCGCTGCCCTCCACTCACTCCTCGCGAACCACCACGCGCCGCTCGGCTTCCTCGCCACCCGCGCGGCGCTGCGGTCACGCGTGGGGGCGACCGGCCGTCGGTGGCGGGAGACCGAGCTGCTGCGAGCGCTCGAACACATCGAGGCGTCCCGGGCGGCACACCTCGAGCGGGTCGCGGAGGTGGCGGCGCGCCGGAGGGTGGAGAAGGCCGCGGGACGACGGCAGCCATCGGCCGCCGACACCCGGGTCCTGGAGGAGCCGCGGTGGACGCCGGCGGCCGCCGTGATCGACATCGGCGCGGTCCTCCGTCAGGTGGTCGACGAGGTCTTCGGGCCCGAGGTGCTGCGGGACCACCGGGAGCCGGACCGGCACACCCATCAGGTGGTGCTCACCTCCGCGGACGGCGCACGGCACGCCGGTCTGCAGGTCTCCGACGAGGTCGTGGAGGTGTGGGTGTTCGACGACCTCGACGCCTCCGCGATGTCCTTCGAGTACGACGACGTCGAGGCGCACAAGGCCGACGCGGTCCGTCAGATGGCCCGGGCGGCGCGGGCCCACCTCGACGGGGCGTTCACGATCCGGCACCGCCGGAGCCTGCTCCGCCGTCGGCTCCGCCCCGTCGTGGAGGTGCACGCCGACGGTCGGGTCTGGACGCTGCGCCGGGCGGTCTTCTGGCGCTGAGTGGTCAGACCTCGACGACGAGGTCGCCGTCCTGCTCGCGGACGGCGTAGACCGGCAGCGGGGCGGCGCCGGTGGTGGGGGTGCCGTCCCAGCGCCAGGCGTTGAGGTGCAGCGGGCAGACGACCACCCGGGCGTCGGACTGGCCGTCGGCGATCGGGCCGCCGGCGTGCGGGCAGGACGCGGCGACCGCGCGCAGCGACCCGTCTCGCAGCCGGAAGACCGCCACCGAGGTGTCGCCGACGGTGAACGCCCGGCCCTCCCCCACCGGCACCTCGTCCACCCGCCCGACGACGTGGGACTGCAGGGCCGTGGTCATCGGACCGGCACCTGCGGCAGCACGGTCAGCGGCAGCGACGTGCGGAACTGCCCGGGGGACGACGGCGTCGCCAGGTCCTGGGCCCACGGGTCGGTGTAGGCGTCGATCGAGCGCTGGATGCCGGCATCCAGGTCGGCGCAGATGCCCTCGGCGTCCTCGAGCAGGGTCTCCTTGACCCGGTCCAGGCCCCAGCGGGGCACGAAGTCGTAGGTGCGCTCGAGCCAGTTGCCGTTCTCCCGGTACAGCTGCAGGAAGCGGCCGACCAGGGTCATCACCTCCTCGGTCGAGGTGACGGTGGCCAGCAGGTCGCCCTTGCGCACCGAGGCACCGGCGGCGCCGCCGACGTAGACCTCCCACCGGCCGGCCCCGACCGCGACGACGCCGACGTCCTTGACGTAGGCCTCGGCGCAGTTCCGCGGGCAGCCGACCACGGCCATCTTGATCTTGGCCGGGCTCTCCACGCCCTGGAAGCGGGTCTCCAGGTCGATGCCCAGCTGGGTGGAGTCGTCCAGGCCGAACCGGCAGAAGTCGCTGCCCACGCAGGTCTTCACCGTGCGCATCGACTTGCCGTAGGCATAGCCCGACGGCATGCCCAGGTCGGCCCACATCTTCGGCAGGTCCTCCTTGCGGACGCCGAGCAGGTCGATCCGCTGGCCGCCGGTCACCTTGACCATCGGCACCTCGTACTTCTCCGCGACGTCGGCGATCTTGCGCAGCTGGGCCGGCGTGGTCACCCCGCCCTTCATCTGCGGGACGACGGAGAACGTGCCGTCGCGCTGGATGTTGGCGTGCACCCGGTCGTTGACGAACTTGGCGTCGGGCTCGTCGACGTACTCGCTGCCCCACACCATCCGCAGCAGGCTGACCAGCCCCATCTTGGACTTCGCGTCGTCGGCGCCGCCGGGCGCCAGCCGCTCGAAGACGGCGGACACGCTGCGCAGGTCCTCCGAGCGGATGGCCGCGATCAGCTCCGACTTCGGCATCGGCACCCCCGGCACGTACCAGGACGCGGACTCCTCGACCGTCAGCTCGCCGTCGGCGGCCCACTCGATGATCTTCTGCACCAGGCCCTTGCAGGAACCGCAGCCCTTGCCGGCCCGGGTGGCGTCCATGACCTTCGGCAGCGAGGTGCAGCCCTCGGCGACCGCGCCGCAGATGGCGCCCTTGGAGACCCCGTTGCAGTTGCAGACCTGGGAGTCCGCGGGCATCTCGGCGACGCCCACCTCGGCGTCGCCGTCGGACAGGTCGACCAGCAGCCGGATCCGCTCGGGCGGCAGCGGCGTCCCGCGGTCGAAGGCCTGGGTCAGGAAGGCGACCTTCCGGGTGTCGCCGACCAACGTCGCGCCGATCAGCAGGTCGTCGCGGACGACGACGGACAGGTACACCCCGCGCTTGGGCTCGGAGATGACCAGGAACTCGTCGGAGTCCCGCTCGGGGGTGCTGACCCCCATCACGGCGACGTCGACACCGGCGACCTTGAGCTTGGTCGCCGTCCGGGAGCCGGTGTAGGCAGCGTCGGGGTCCGTGCCGGTGAGCCGGTCGGCCAGCACGGTGGCGTGCTCCCAGGCCGGGGCCACCAGGCCGTAGACGGTGCCGCGGTGCTGGGCGCACTCGCCGATCGCGTAGACGTCGGGCACGTCGGTGGCCAGGTGGTCGTCGACCAGGACCGCCCGCTCGACCTCGATGCCGGACCGGACGGCGACGTCGGTGTGCGGGCGGACGCCGGCCGCGACGACGAGCAGGTCGCAGTCCAGCCGCCGGCCGTCCTTGAGCAGCACCCCGGCGACCCGGTCGGTGCCCTGCACCCGGGCCGAGAGCACCTCGGTGGCCATCGCGCCGGTGTGCACCGTGATGCCCAGCTCCTCAACGCTGCGCCGCACCACCCCGCCGGCCTCGACGTCGAGCTGGGCGTTCATCAGCCAGCCCATCGCGTGCACGAGCTCGACCTCCATGCCCTGCGCCTGCAGGGCGCGGGCGGCCTCCAGCCCGAGCAGCCCGCCGCCCATGACGACGGCCTTCCGGTGGGTGCGCGAGGCGGCCAGCATCTGCCGGGTCTCGTCGATGGTGCGGAACCCGACGACGCCGTCGAGCAGCGACCCGTCGGCGGTGCGGACGCCGGTCATCGGCGGGATGAAGGAGTGGCTGCCGGTGGCCAGCACCAGGTGGTCGTAGGGCGTGGCGGTGCCGTCGGCGGCGTGCACGACCTTGGCCGCGGTGTCGATCCGCTCGACCCGGACGCCGGCGCGCAGGTCGACGTCCCGCTCGGCGTACCAGTCGTGGCTGTTGAGGACGATGTCGGCCTCGTCGGCCTCCCCGGCCAGCACCGGGGACAGCATGATCCGGTTGTAGTTGCCGTGCGGCTCGTCGCCGAAGACGGTGAGGGCGAAGTGCTCGCCGCCGTCCCGGTCCAGGACCTCCTCGACGAACCGCGCCCCGGCCATGCCGTTGCCGACCACGACGACCCGGGCCCGGGTGTCGGTCTCGTCGAAGGCCAGGGTCGTGAGCCCGGCGGGGCGGCCACCCAGGACCGCGTTCTCCAGGACCGTCATCAGACCTCCACCAGCCCGAGGTCGACGACCAGCTCGCCGGTGACGCCCTCGGGGGCGGCCACGTGCAGGGTGACGACGCTGCCGCCGGGCAGGTCCTCCACGACCCGCAGCGGCACGTGCACGTCGCCCTTGGCCCCGATCGGGAACCAGCGCACCGGCTCGCCGTCGCGCACCAGCAGCACGTAGACCAGCTCGGCGGTGGAGTTGCCGCCGCGGAAGTACAGCGCCTGGGCGCTGGCCCCGGAGGGGACGGTGTAGGTCAGGGCCGGGTCGACCGGGCCGGGCTTGGTCAGGCCCTCCCCGACGATCGGGAAGACGCCCTGCAGGAACCTCGGGGTGCTCTTCACGGCTGTGGTTCTCCTCCGGGACGGGGTGAGCGGGGTGCGGGGTGCGGTCTCGAGGACGAGGGGCACGGGTTGGGACGTGGGGGCGGGCACCTGCTCGACGGGTCCGCCCACGCGGGCGACGGCGACGGCGCAGGTCTTGAAGGCCGGCATGCGGCTGATCGGGTCCAGGGCCGCGTCGGTGAGCGCGTTGGCGCTGGACCCGCCGCCCCAGTGGAAGGGCGCGAAGACGACGTCGGGCCGGATCGCGTCGGTGACGGTGGCGGTGAACCGGGCCGCCCCGCGCCGGGTGGTCAGCTCGACCACGTCGTCGTGGGCGATGCCCAGTCGGGCGGCCAGGTCGGGGTGCAGCTCGGCCCGCGGGGCCGGGGCGACCAGCTGCAGGCTGCGGCTGCGCCGGCTCTGGGTGCCCGACTGGTACTGCGCCATCACCCGGCCGGTGGTGAGCACGTAGGGGTAGGCGTCGTCCGGGGTCTCGTGGGCGTCGGTGTGGTCGACGGGGACGAAGCGGGCCCGGCCGTCCGGCGTCGGGAAGCGGTCGAGGAACAACCGCGGGGTGCCGGGGTGGTCGGGGGTCGGGCAGGGCCAGAAGACGCCCTGCTCGGCGTCCACCCGCTCCCAGGTGATGCCGGCGTAGTCGGCCTTGCCGCCGGCGCTGGCCCGGCCGAGCTCGGCGAACACGGTCTGCGGGTCGGCGCTGAAGTGCGCGCCCGCGCCGAGCCGGTCGGCCAGGTCGGCCAGCAGGGCCAGGTCGTCGTGCGCCTCGCCGGGCGGGTCCAGGGCCTTGCGGCGGCGGATGACCCGGCCCTCCAGGTTGGTCATCGTGCCGTCCTCCTCGGCCCACATGGCGCTGGGCAGGACGACGTCGGCGAGCTCGGCGGTCTCGGAGAGGAAGAAGTCGCTGACGGCGAGGAAGTCCAGGTCGCCCAGCCGGCGCACCACCCGGCGGGCGTCGGGCGCCGACACCGCGACGTTGCTGGCGAGCACCAGCAGGGTGCGCACCTCCCGGCCCAGGGCGTCCAGCAGCTCGAAGGCGCTCTTGCCGGGCTGCGGCAGGGAGTCGGGGTCGACCCCCCAGACGCCGGCGACGTGTGCCCGGGCCACGGGGTCGGCGAGCATCCGGTAGCCGGGCAGCTGGTCGGCCTTCTGGCCGTGCTCGCGCCCGCCCTGTCCGTTGCCCTGGCCGGTGACGGTGCCCCAGCCGCTGCCCGGTCGGCCGACCAGGCCCAGCGCGAGGGCCAGGTTGATCCACGCCTGGGCGGTGTCGGTGCCGTTGCGGTGCTGCTCGGCGCCGCGGGCGGTCAGCACCACCGCGTTCTCGGCCCGGGCCAGAGCCAGGACCGTGCGGCGCTGGTCGGCCACCGACACCCCGGTCAGCCGCTCCACCCGGTCGGGCCAGTACGCCTGCACCCCGGCGCGGACGGCGTCCCAGCCGGTGGTGCGGGCGGCGACGTACTGCTCGTCGACCAGGCCGTCGGTGATCGCGATGTGCAGCAGGCCGTTGGCCAGCGCCAGGTCGGTGCCCGGCAGGGCCTGCAGGTGCAGCTCCGCGGCGCGGGCGGTCGCCGTCCGGCGGGGGTCGACGACGAAGAGCCGGCCGCCGCGCTCGCGGGAGGCGTCCAGGTACTGCATCGCCGGGGGCATGGTGTCGGCCGGGTTGCTGCCCACCAGCAGCAGTGCGTCGGCGTCGCCGATGTCGGCCAGCGGGAACGGCAGCCCCCGGTCCAGGCCGAACGCCCGGTTGGCCGCGCCGGCCGCCGAGGACATGCAGAACCGGCCGTTGTAGTCGATCTGGGAGGTGCGCAGCGCCACCCGGGCGAACTTCCCGAACTGGTAGGCCTGCTCGTTGGTCAGCCCGCCACCGCCGAAGCAGCCGACGGCGTCCCGGCCGTGCGCGGCCTGGGTGCGGCCGATCGCGGCGGCCACCAGGTCGAGGGCGGCGTCCCAGCTGGTCTCCACGAACGCCGAGGTCCGGTCGCCGGGGACGGCGCGGACCAGCGGACGGGTCAACCGCTCCGGGTGGTCCAGCAGCTCGGGCGCCGACCAGCCCTTGGAGCACAGCCCGCCGCGGTTGGTCGGGAAGTCCGCCGGCACCAGGGTGGCCGGTCGGTCCCCCGCCGTCATCGTCACCCCGCACTGCAGCGCGCAGTACGGGCAGTGGGTCTGCGTCGTCCGGGTGCGGGACGGCGCGGAGGTGGTCACGGGGGGAGCCTGCGGGCCGCCCGTGTCGGGGTGGAGACCACCGCGTCAAGGTCGCGTTCCGGGGACCTCACCGGTGTCGGGGGACGGTCGTGCGCTCCCCCGTCCTGGGGATCGTGCCTGGTCCAGGCCGTGCCGATGACCAGGAGGACAGCACCGCCGCACCCCGAGGAGCCACACCGTGACCGCCACCGAGGACCTCGTCGTCCGCAACCGCAGCTGGGCCGCCGCCCAGGCACCGGCCGACCTGCCGATCGAGCCGCGGCTGCGGGTGGCCGTGGTGACGTGCATGGACTCCCGGCTGGACCTCTTCGACGTGCTGGGGCTGGCTCCGGGCGAGGCGCACGTGCTGCGCAACGCCGGCGGCGTCGTCACCGACGACGTGGTGCGGTCCCTGGCGATCTCCCAGCGCCGGCTGGGCACCGTCGAGGTCGTGCTGGTGCACCACACCGACTGCGGCATGCAGAAGATCACCGACGACGGGTTCCGCGCCGAGCTGCTGGCCGACTCCGGGGTCGCGCCGTCCTTCGCGATCGAGTCCTTCACCGACCTGGAGGCCGACGTCGCCCAGTCGGTCCGCCGGCTGCGGCGCTCGGCCTTCCTGCTCTACCCGGAGGCGGTGCGCGGCTTCGTGCACGACGTGGCGACCCACGAACTGCGCGAGGTGGCCGTCCCCGGCCGCGGGGACCGCCGGGTGGCCCGTCCGGGCCGGGTGCACCTCGCCGCCTCCTGACCCGCTCACCCCACCGGGCAGCATGGCCGGCGTGGCGCGCTCCCGCTACGACACCCGTGACACCGACGCCTGGGCCGCCGAGGACCTGGCCGCGGCCGAGGGCCTGATCGCGGCCGGTCCGGTGTTCGGCGACTGGCCCGGCCCCGGACCGGCCGTGCTGGACGTCCGGCACGAGGCCACCGGGACGTTCCTGGGCACCCGGACCGTGTTGACCCGGGTGCACCTGCCCGACGAGCCCGCGCCCTCGGCCGAGGAGGCACCGATGCCGCCGATGGGCTGCACGTCGCTGGTCCGCGACGAGAAGCGGGCGGTGGTCGTCGACGGCGCGGTGGCCCGGCTGTGGGCCCGCGGTGCCGACGGCGAGCCCTGCTGGTGGCCCGGGTCACCCGAGGCGTTCGACTGGCACTGAGCCGGGCTCAGTCCAGGGTGCCGCGCTGCTTCTTGAGCTGACCGCGTTGCTTCTTCGCGGTGATCCGCCGCTCCTTGGACCCCCGCGTCGGCTTGGTCTTGCGCCGCGGCGGGGCCGGCGGCGCCAGCGCCTGGCCGATCGCCATCGCCATCCGGGCGCGGGCGGCCTCCCGGTTGCGCAGCTGCTGCCGGTGCTCGGACGCCGCGATCGTGAGCACGCCGTCGACCAGCCGGGACCCCAACCGCTCCGCGAGCCGGGCCTGCTGGTGCTCGGTGAGCCCCGGG
Organism: Modestobacter sp. Leaf380; assembly: GCF_001424485.1. Taxonomy (GTDB): domain Bacteria; phylum Actinomycetota; class Actinomycetes; order Mycobacteriales; family Geodermatophilaceae; genus Klenkia. The sequence goes on along the minus strand of NZ_LMQC01000008.1, from coordinate 31,540 downwards.
ACCTCCAGCACCCGCACCGACAGCTCCACCCGGCTGTCGGCGGTGTTGACGCCCTGCCCGCCCGGCCCGGAGGACCGGCTGAACCGCCAGCCCAGCATCGCCGCGGGCACCGTCAGCCGGGCGGTGACCGGGAGGTCGCCGGAGGCGTCGTCGGTGGGCACGGGACCATCCTCCCGTGCCCCCGACCCTCGCCGCCGCACTGTCCACCGGTCCCGTCGTCCTGGACGGGGGGCTGTCCACCGAGCTGGAGTCCCGCGGGCACGACGTGACCAGCGCGCTGTGGTCGGCCCGGCTGCTGCGCGACGACCCGGGCGCGATCCGGGACGCGCACGCCGCGTTCGCCGCGGCCGGCGCCCAGGTGGCGACGACGGCGAGCTACCAGGCCACGGTGCCGGGCTTCGCCGCCGCCGGCATCGACGCCGACGAGGCCCGGGCGCTCATCGCCCGCTCGGTGCAGCTGGCCCGCGAAGGGGCGCCCGAGGGCTGGGTGGCCGGGTCGGTGGGCCCGTACGGGGCGTACCTGGCCGACGGCTCGGAGTACACCGGCGCGTACGTCGACGAGGTGACGGTCGAGGAGCTCCGTGCCTTCCACCGGCCCCGGCTGCAGGCCCTGGCCGAGGCCGGGGTGGACGTGCTGGCCTGCGAGACGCTGCCCGCCGCGGCCGAGGTGGAGGCACTGCTGGCCGAGGTCACCGCGCTCGACGTCCCCGCGTGGTTCTCGGTGTCGGCGGTGACCGGGGCCGGCGGCGTGGCCCGCACCCGGCGCGGGGAGCTGCTGTCCGACGTGCTGGGCATGGTGCGCGGGGTGGAGCAGGTGGTCGCCGTGGGCGTCAACTGCACCGACCCGGCCGCCGTCGTCCCGGCGGTGGTGTGGGCGCGGGTGGCCAGCGGCAAGCCGGTGGTGGTCTACCCCAACAGTGGCGAGGCCTGGGACGCCGACGCCCGGGCGTGGACGGGCACGCCCGGGGTCGGTGACGTCTCCGCGTGGCTGTCCGCGGGCGCCCGGCTGGTCGGCGGCTGCTGCCGGGTCCGGCCGGCCGACATCGCCGAGGTCGCCGCAGCGGTGCGCGCCGGCTAGAGGATCGGGTTGCCCCCGGTGACGGCCACCCGGGCACCGGAGACGTAGCTGGCCTCGTCGCTGGCCAGCAGCACGTACACCGGTGCGAGCTCGGCGGGCTGGGCGGCGCGGCCCATCGGCACCTGCTCGCCGAAGGACTCCACCTTCTCCGCCGGCATGGTCGAGGGGATCAGCGGCGTCCACACCGGGCCGGGCGCGACGCTGTTGGCCCGGATGCCCTTCTCCGCGTACAGCTGGGCCAGGCTGGCGGTGAAGTTGGCGATGCCGGCCTTGGTCATCGCGTAGACGGCCAGCGTCGGGCTGGGCATGTCGGAGTTCACCGACGAGCTGTTGATGATCGACCCGCCCGCGCCCATGTGCGCCACGGCGTCCTTGGACAGGGTGAACATCGCCCCCAGGTTCAGTGCGACGGTGTGGTCGAACTCCTCGTCGGGGGTCTCCTCCAGGGACTCCCGGGTCATCTGGAAGGCCGCGTTGTTGACCAGCACGTCGATCCTGCCGAACTCCTCGACCGCCTTCGGGACGACGGTCTTGGCGTGCGCGCGGTCGGCGAGGTCGCCGCGGACCAGCACACAGCGGCGGCCGGCCTCCTCCACCCACCGGGCGGTGTCGTGGGCGTCGTCGTCCTCGTCGAGGTAGGCGATGAGGACGTCGGCGCCCTCCCGGGCGAAGGCGATCGCCACGGCGCGGCCGATGCCGCTGTCGCCCCCGGTGACGACGGCGGCCTTGCCGGTGAGCCGGCCGGAGCCGCGGTAGCTCTCCTCACCGTGGTCGGGCTGGGGGTCCATCTGCCCCAGCGTCCCGGGCGGGGTCTGCTGCTGGGCGGGCTGGCTGTCGGGACGGGGCTCGCTCACGGGGTCCTCCTGTGCTGCGGTGCTGCCGGCGCGCTGGTCTCGCGTCGTGCGGGGCGGCTACCCGGGGTCCCGTCGTCCGAACGCGGGGGCGTTGGCGTGGAGGAGTTGGCGTGGGGGAGTTGGCGCGGGAACGTCTGGGCCGTAGGGGACGCTGTTCCCCACGATGACGCTCTCCCCCGCTGACGAACCGGCCACCGCGCTGCCCTCCGACACCGCCGTCCCACTGCTGGACGACGGTGCCGACCTGCTGGACCTGCTGGACCTGGGCACCGACCCCGACGGGCTCTTCGAGCGGTTCGCCGGCTGGGCCGCCCGCTCGGGCACCGTGCTGTACCCGGCGCAGGAGGAGGCGCTGATCGAGCTGGTCAGCGGGGCCAACGTGGTGCTGGCGACCCCCACCGGGTCGGGCAAGTCGCTGGTGGCCACCGGGGCGCTGTTCGCGGCGCTGGCCGCCGACCGGGTCAGCTTCTACACCGCACCGATCAAGGCACTGGTCAGCGAGAAGTTCTTCGCGCTGTGCGGGGTCTTCGGCGCGGAGAACGTCGGCATGCTCACCGGGGACGCCTCGGTCAACGCCTCGGCCCCGATCATCGCGTGCACCGCGGAGGTGCTGGCCAACATCGCCCTGCGCGAGGGCGCCGGCGCCGACATCGGCCTCGTCGTCATGGACGAGTTCCACTTCTACGGCGACGTCGACCGCGGCTGGGCCTGGCAGGTCCCGCTCATCGAGCTGCCGGAGGCGCAGTTCCTGCTGATGTCGGCCACGCTGGGCGACACCACCGAGCTGCGCGCGGACCTCACCCGGCGGACCGGGCGGGACACCGCGCTGGTCGCCAACGCCGAGCGCCCGGTCCCGCTGACGCACTACTACGCCACCACCCCGATGCACGAGACGATCCAGGAGCTGCTGGACACCTGGCAGGCCCCGGTCTACGTCGTGCACTTCACCCAGGCCTCGGCCCTGGAGCGGGCCCAGGCGCTGATGAGCGTCAACGTCTCCACCAAGGAGCAGAAGCAGGCCATCGCCGACCTGATCGGCGGGTTCCGGTTCTCCAGCGCCTTCGGGACGACGCTGTCCCGGCTGGTGCGCCACGGCATCGGCGTGCACCACGCCGGGATGCTGCCCAAGTACCGGCGGTTGGTGGAGCAGCTGGCCCAGGCCGGTCTGCTCAAGGTCATCTGCGGCACCGACACCCTGGGCGTGGGCATCAACGTGCCGATCCGCACCGTGGTGTTCTCCGCGCTGAGCAAGTACGACGGCACCCGGACCCGGTTGCTCAACGCCCGCGAGTTCCACCAGATCGCCGGGCGCGCCGGCCGGGCCGGCTTCGACACCGCGGGCACGGTCGTCGTCCAGGCGCCCGAGCACGAAGTGGAGAACCTCAAGCAGTTCGCCAAGGTCGCCGACGACCCCAAGAAGCGTCGCAAGCTGGTCCGCCGCAAGGCCCCCGAGGGCATGGTGCCGTGGAGCGAGGCCACCCAGCAGCGGCTGGTGACCGCCGAGCCCGAGCCGCTGAGCAGCCACCTGCGGGTCTCCACCAGCATGCTGCTCAACGTGCTGGCCCGCCCGGGCGACCCGGTCGCGGCGATGCAGCACCTGCTCACCGACAACCACGAGCCGCGCAAGCGCCAGCTGCGGCTGGTCCGCGAGGCCATCGGCATCACCCGCGGGCTGCTGACCGCCGGGGTGGTCGAGCGGCTCGAGGTCCCCGAGCCCGACGGACGGCGCTACCGGCTGACCGTGGACCTGCCGCCGGACTTCGCGCTGAACCAGCCGCTGTCCACCTTCGCGCTGGCCGCGATCGGGCTGCTGGACCCCACGACCACCGACCCCTCGCCGTCGGTGCCGGACTCGACCGGGGCGACCACGTACGCCCTGGACGTCGTCTCGGTCATCGAGGCCACCCTGGACGACCCGCGGCAGATCCTGGCCGCCCAGCTGAACAAGGCCAAGGGCGCGGCCGTGGCGCAGATGAAGGCCGAGGGGATCGAGTACGAGGAGCGGATGGAGCTCCTCGAGGAGATCGCGTACCCCAAGCCGCTGGAGGAGCTGCTGGAGTACGCCTTCGAGACCTACCGGGCGGGCAACCCGTGGGCCGCGGACGCCCAGCTCTCGCCGAAGTCCGTCGTCCGGGACATGTGGGAGAAGGCGTTCACCTTCCGCGAGCTGGTCAACGAGTACCAGCTGACCCGCTCCGAGGGTGCGGTGCTGCGCTACCTGTCCGATGCGTTCAAGGCACTGCGCTCGGGGGTGCCCGCCGACGCCCGGACCGAGGACGTCACCGACATCGTCGAGTGGCTGGGCGAGCTGGTCCGGCAGGTGGACTCCTCGCTGCTGGACGAGTGGGAGGAGCTCACCAACCCCTCGGCGCCGCTGGACGCCCCGGTCGCCGTCCCGGCCCGGCCGCGGCCGGTCACCGGCAACGAGCGCGCGTTCACCGCGATGGTGCGCAACCAGCTCTTCCGCCGGGTCGAGCTGTGGGCCCGCCGCCGTTGGTACGACCTGGGGCAGCTCGACGCCGCCGCCGGCTGGGACGCCGACGCCTGGGGCGAGGTCGTGCAGGCCTACTTCGCCGAGCACGCCACCGTCGAGACCGGCGCCGACGCCCGCGGCCCGGCACTGCTGGTCATCGACAAGTCCGAGCCCGGCCTCTGGCGGGTGCGCCAGATCCTGGACGACCCGGCCGGTGACCACGACTGGGGCTTCGAGGTCGAGGTCGACCTGGAGGCCTCCGACGAGGAGGGGACGGCGGTCATCCGCCTGGTGGAGGCCGGCCGCAAGGACTGACCCGTTGACCGGGGCAACCGTGTGCCCGGTCACAGCGGGGTCCTGTGCGACGCTCGCGGCGATGCCGACGTGAGCGGGTGGGAGATGGTCGCGGTCGCCCTCGCCGGGCTGGCCGCGGGTTCCATCAACGCCGTCGTGGGGTCCGGCACGCTGGTGACCTTCCCGGTGCTGCTGGCCGTCGGGCTGCCCCCGGTGACCGCCACCGTGTCCAACTCCCTGGGCCTGGTGCCGGGCAACCTGACCGGCGCCATCGGCTACCGGCGGGAGCTGCGGGGGCAGCGCCGGCTGGTGCTGACGCTGCTGCCGGCCTCGGTGCTGGGCGCGCTGACCGGGGCGTTCCTGCTGCTGCACCTGCCCGCCTCCGCCTTCGAGGCCGTGGTGCCCGGCCTGGTCGCGCTCGCCGTCGTGCTGGTCGCGACCCAGCCGCTGCTGGCCCGGTGGCTGGCCCGCCGCCGCACCGGCACCGGCCCCTCGCCCACCGACCGGGTCGGCCCCGGCCGCACCGCGGCGCTGTTCGGCAGCGCCTACGCCACCGGCACCTACGGCGGCTACTTCGCCGCCAGCCAGGGCGTGCTGCAGATCGGGCTCTTCGGCCTGCTGCTGCCGCACTCCCTGCAGCAGCTCAACGCGATCAAGAACGTGCTGACCCTGGGCGTGAACGCCGTCGCCGCGGTCACCTACGTCGTCGTCGCCACCGACCGGATCGACTGGCGGGCCGCGGGCCTGGTGGCCGCCGGCTCGCTGGTCGGCGGCTGGCTGGGCTCCCGCTACGGCCGGCGGCTGCCCTCGACGGTGCTGCGGACCGCGATCGTCGTCCTCGGGGTCGTCGCCATCGTGGTGCTGGTGACCCGGTGAGCGTCTGGCAGTGGCTCTTCCTGCTCGTCGCCGGCGTCGGCGGTGGGCTGACCGGCTCCATCGCCGGGATGGCCTCGCTGGTCAGCTACCCGGCGCTGCTGGCCACCGGCCTGCCCCCGGTGACGGCGAACGTGACCAACTCCGTCGCGCTGATCACCAACGCCCTGGGTGCCGCGAGTGCCTCCCGGGTCGAGCTGACCGGGCAGAAGAGCCGGGTCCTGCTGCTGGTCCCGGCCGCCGCGGTGGGTGGCGTCATCGGCGCGGTGCTGCTGCTGACCACCCCGGACGGCGTCTTCGAGAAGGTGGTGCCCTTCCTCATCGGGGCGGCCGCACTGGCGATCCTGGTGCAGCGCCCACCGCGGGAGCTGGCCGTCGAGGGCGCCGTCGCGCAGGCCCACCGCCCGCGCCGGCACACCTGGGGGCTGGCCGCGGCGACCTGCGCGGTGGGCGTCTACGGCGGCTACTTCGGTGCGGCCGCCGGCGTGCTGATGCTGGCGCTGCTTCTGCTGGCCACCGGGGAGACCGTGCCGCGCGGCAACGCGCTGCGCAACGTCGTCGTCGGGTCGGCCAACGGGATCGCGGCGCTGGGCTACGCGGTCTTCGCCGACATCGCCTGGTGGTCGGCGCTGCCGCTGGCGATCGGGCTCTTCGTCGGCGGGCGGCTGGGCCCGCGGGTGGTCCGCCGGGTCAACGGCACGGTGCTGCGCCGGGTGATCGCCGTCGTCGGCCTGGGTCTGGCCCTCCAGCTGGGGTTCCAGGCCTTCGGCTGAGCCCGGGGTCGTGTCAGGCGGAGGCGGTCAGGGCGGTGATCGCGGCGGTCGTCGTCGTGACGCGGGCCAGCAGCGGGAGGACCCGGCCCACGGCGAACTCGTGCATCGCGGCGTCCAGGCTGCTCATCGCGTCCTCCACCACGACCACGGCGTACCCGTGCTCGTGGGCGGCGCGCGCGGTGGACTCGACGCCCAGGTTCGTCGTCAGCCCGGCCAGCACGACGGTGTCGACCCCGCGGGCACGCAGCCCGGCGTCCAGGCCGGTGCCGTGGAAGGCGCCCCAGGTGTGCTTCACGACGGTCAGGTCACCGAGGGGCCGCAGCTCGTCGACGACGTCGCCCATCGTCGGCTGCGGGCCGCCCCCGACGTCCACCGGCTGCCCGGCACCCTCCCGGGGCTCCGTCCGCACCAGCACGACCGTGCCGCCCGCCGCCCGGAACGCCTCGGCCAGCTGGAGCGCGTTCTCGATGACCGTGTCGGCCGGGTGCGGGGCGACGTCGCGGCCGACCAGTCCGCGTTGCAGGTCGACGACGACCAGTGCGGTGCGGCCGGGGGCCAGGGACGGGACGGGCACGGGGCCTCCAGGGACGGCGGTCGGGACGCCGGTCAGGTTGTCACGGACCGACCCGGCGGAACGGCCCCGGACCGTCAACGGGCGACGTACGCCGCCAGCAGCAGCACGAAGCCGGCCGAGCCGACCAGGAAGCGCGCCGGGGTCAGCCCGTTGAGCAGGCCGGCCACGACCTCGGCCGACTGCGCGCCGACGCTGCGCCGGCGGACCCGCACCTCGTCGGCGAAGAGCACCCCGCCGGCACCCAGCAGCGCCAGGCCCAGGCACAGGAACACCGAGGCCAGCCGCTGGGCGAACGACAGGTCCACCGGCGCGAGACCGACCAGGACGACGACGAGGCCGACCACGAGGCCCAGCACGGCGCCGGCGACCGGTGCCCACGGGCCCATCCGGACGAAGGACACCCGGGGCTGCACCGAGGCCGCCCGGCGCGGGGGCGGCCCGGGCACCGGCGCGGTCGGCAGGGGTGGGGCGGCGGGGTCGTAGGGCGGCTCGGCGGTCTCCCCCACGGCGGGCGGGGGGTCGGTGGGGAAGGGCGGCGCGGTCGGGAGCGGCCGCGGGGTCTGCTCGAGCGGTCGTTCGGTCATGGGTGGCACCTCCGCGGCGACCGTAGGCGGGACCCCCGACACCCCCGGGAGGTCCGCCGGAGGGTCGGTCACCCGCGACTCCCGCACGGGACGTCGGTGCGGGGCGCGCCCGCCCGGTGACCCAGCGTGCAGCTCAGGCCGAGCCCTTCGGGCGGGCACGGACGTGCACCCGTTCCCCCTGCTTGCTGAACAGCGCCAGCAGCTCCACCGGCCGGTCGTCGGCGGCGCCGAACCAGTGCGGTGTGCGGGTGTCGAACTCCGCGACCTCGCCGCGCTTGAGCACCAGGTCGTGCTCGCCCAGCACCACCCGCAGTCGGCCGGACAGCACGTAGAGCCAGTCGTAGCCCTCGTGCACCTTCTGCTCCGGCTCCGCCCGCGGCTCCCCCGGCCTGACCAGGAGCTTGTAGGCCTGCAGCCCGCCGGGCTGGTTCGACAGCGGCCACATGACCATGCCGTGCTGCTCGATGGGCGCCGAGCGCACCCGCGGGTCGCCCACCGGCGGTGCCCCGACCAGCTCGTCCAGGGCCACACCGTGCGCCCGGGCGATGGGCAGCAAGAGCTCCAGGGTGGGCTTGCGGCCACCGGACTCCAGCCGGGACAGCGTGCTCACCGAGATGCCGGTGGTCGCCGACAGCGAGGTCAGCGTCAGGTCCTTGCGCAGCCGCAGCGCCCGCAGCCGTGGGCCGACCCCGGCCAGCACGACGTCCAGGGCCGGTTCGGAGGTGCTCACCGCCCCAGCGTGCCAGAGCGGCAAGCACCGGTGCCGGGTCGGCATGTCGACGTGTCGACATGCCGACCCGGGTACTCAGCGGATCCGCCGGGTCCCCGGGGCCACCACCCGCAGCCAGCGGTGGCCGTAGCCCTCCAGCGTCAGCTCGGCGCAGCCGTCGGCGTCCATCGCGGTGGTGCCGTCGACGAGCAGGTCGGCGAGCAGGTGCTCGGGCCCGCAGTCGGCCAGCTGCAACGGCACCGTCACCGGCTCCGCGCCCAGGTTGTGCACCGCGACCAGGGCCCCGTCGTCCCAGGAGCACAGGTGCGCCAGGACGGCGCTGTGCGGCTGCTCGAGCACCTGGAAGTCGCCCCAGCCCAGCTCCGGGCACTCCCGCCGGCGGCTGATCAACCTCCGGAAGAACGACAACAGCGAGTCCGGGTCCTTGCGCTGGTCGGCGACGTTGACGAACTCCGGTGCATAGCCCCCCGTCACCACCGGGCCGGGCAGCTTGGCGGCCTTCGCCCGGGAGAACCCGCCGTTGGTGCCCGAGGTCCACTGCATCGGCGTGCGGACGGCGAGCCGGCTGCCCACCGACAGCTCCTCCCCCATCCCGATCTCCTCGCCGTAGAACAGCGTCGGGGTGCCGGGCAGGGAGAACAGCAGGCTGTAGACCATCCGGATGCGCCGCGGGTCGCCGTCCAGCATCGGCGGCAGCCGCCGGATCAGGCCGCGGTCGTAGATCTGCATCTCCGGCTCCGGACCGAACGCGGCGAAGACCTCCTGGCGCTCGTCCTCGGTCAGCTTGTCCAGGGTGAGCTCGTCGTGGTTGCGCACGAAGGTCGCCCACTGCGAGTCCGGGGACGTCGTCGGTCGGCCCTGCAGCGCGGTCACCAGTGGGCCGGCGTCACCGCGCGCCAGCGACAGGTAGGTGGCCTGCATGCCGATGAAGTCGAACTGCATGGTCAGCTCGTCGCCGTCGGTCCCGCCGTAGAACGTCAGCTGCTCCTCGAAGGGCAGGTTGACCTCACCGAGCAGGATCCCGCCGTTGGTGCGGCGGTCCAGGAACGCCCGGATGTCGCGCAGGTAGGCGTGCGGGTCGGGCAGCCGGCCGGCCTCGCCGTCACCGTTGCCGGAGGTGTCCAGCAGGAAGGGGACGGCGTCCATCCGGAAGCCGTCCAGGCCCAGCTGGGTCCAGAAGCCGACGATCTTGGCGATCTCGTCGCGGACCACCGGGTTCGTGACGTTGAGGTCGGGCTGGGACTTGTAGAACTGGTGCAGGTAGTACTCGCCGGTCTTCTCGTCCAGCTCCCAGATCGAGTCCTCCTGGTCGGGGAAGACCACCTGGTCGCTGGTGTCCGGCGGGGTGTCCGAGCGCCAGACGTACCAGTCGCGGTACGGGTTGTCCTTCGACTTCCGGGACTCCTTGAACCAGGGGTGTTGGTCGGAGGTGTGGTTGACGACCAGGTCGGCGATGACCCGCAGGCCCCGGTCGTGCGCGGTCCGGATGACCTCGACGACGTCGCCGTGGTTCCCCAGCCGGGGGTCCACGCCGTAGAAGTCGGTGATGTCGTACCCGTCGTCGCGCTCGGCGGTCGGGTAGAAGGGCATCAGCCACAGGCAGGTGACGCCGAGGTCGACCAGGTGGTCCAGCCGCTGCGCCAGGCCGGTGAAGTCACCGACCCCGTCGTCGTCCCAGTCCATGAACGTCTCGACGTCCAGGCAGTACAGGACCGCGTTCTTCCACCACAGGTCCGCGGTGTCGGTGATCCTCACGCCAGCACGGCCGGCTGGGGCTCCTGCTCGGGGCGGCGCGGCCCGGGCGGGCCGGGCGGGTCGATCGCCAGCGTCGGCTCGGGCGCCTCGACGTCCAGCTGCGGGAGCACGTGCTCACCGAACGCGTCCAGGAACGGCGTCTGGGTCTGCCCGACGTGGTGCAGCACGACCCGGTCGAAGCCCAGCTCGGCGTACTCGGCGATCCAGGCGGCGTGCTGCCCGAGGTCGGCGGACACCCGCACGGCCTGGGCGACGTCCTCCCGGCTGACCAGGGCGGCGACCTGGTCGAAGCTCTTGGCGCCCTCCAGCTCCCAGCACAGCGGCGGGGGCAGCACGTTGGAGCGCCACTGGTCGTAGGCGGTCTCCATGGCCTGGTCGGCGTCCGGGGCCCAGGACAGGTGCAGCTGCAGGGTGGCCGGGCCCTGGCCGCCGGCGTCGCGGTAGGCGGCGAGGACCTCGCGGAGCCGGTCGTGCGGCTGGTTGATGGTGATCAGGCCGTCGGCCCAGTCGGCGCCGCGGCGGGCGGTGTCCGGGGTGACGGCGGGGGCGATCAACGCGGGCTGCTGCTCGGGCAGGGTCCACAGCCGGGCCCGGTCGACGGTGACCAGCCCGTCGTGGGTGACCTCCTCACCGGCCAGCAGGGCGCGGATGACGTCGACGCACTCGCGCAGCCGGGCGTCGCGCTGCTCCTTGCGCAGCCACTTGCCGCCGGTGATGTGCTCGTTCATCAGCTGGCCGCTGCCCAGGGCGATCCAGAACCGGCCCGGGAACATCTGGTCCAGCGTCGCGATGCCCTGCGCGATGACCGCCGGGTGGTACCGCTGACCGGGGGCGTTGACGGCCCCGAAGGGCAGCGAGGTGGTGGCCATCGCGGCGCCGAGCCAGGCCCAGGCGAACCCGGACTGGCCCTGCCGGACGCTCCAGGGCTCGAAGTGGTCGGAGCACATGGCCGCGGTGAAGCCGACCTGCTCGGCGTGCTGGACGGCGGCGAGCAGGTCCCGCGGTGGGATCTGCTCGTGCGAGGCGTGGAAGCCGATCACGGTCATGGCGTCTGTCTATCGGCTGGTCTGGTTCCGGGCATCCCGGGTTGCGCTGCCCAACCAGCTGCCGGGCCCGTTCCCTCGTCGGGGGCCGGGGCGGGGCGGGGCGGCCACACTGGGGGCGTGCTGCCACCTCCCGGGACGCCCGGCACCGACCTGCCGGTGCGCGCCGTCCTCGGGGAACTGACCGCCGCCCTCACCGCCCACGGCACCGCGGTGCTGGTCGCTCCCCCCGGCACCGGCAAGACCTCGCTGGTGCCGCTGGAGCTGGCCGCGGGCGGCACCGTGCTGGTCGCCGAACCCCGCCGGGTGGCCGCCCGCGCCGCCGCCCGCCGGATGGCCGCGCTGGTCGGTGAGCGGGTGGGCGACCGGGTCGGCTTCAGCGTCCGCGGGGAGTCCCGGCGGTCGGCGGCCACCCGGGTCGAGGTCGTCACCACCGGCCTGCTGCTGCGCCGACTGCAGGCCGACCCCGAGCTGCCCGGGGTCGACGCCGTGGTGCTCGACGAGGTGCACGAGCGGCAGACCGACACCGACCTGGCACTGGCCTTCGCCCTCGACGTCCGGGCGACGCTGCGCCCGGAGCTGCGACTGCTGGCCATGTCGGCGACCGCCCAGGCGCAGCGGCTGAGCACCCTGCTCGGGGACGCCCCCGTGGTCGAGGCGACCGGTGCGCTCTTCGACGTCGAGACCGTCTGGTGCCCGCCGCGGCCGCCGGTGCAGCCGCCGCTGGGCACCCGGGTCGACCCCCGGCTGCTGGACGCCGTCGCCGACACCGTCCGGCGTGCGCTCACCGAGACCGACCACGACGTGCTGGTCTTCCTGCCCGGCGCCGCGGAGATCGGCGGGGTGCAGCGCCGGCTGGGCGGGCTGGACGTCGACGTCCGGCCGCTGCACGGTCGGCTGCCCGCCGCCGAGCAGGACGCCGCGCTGACCTCCGGGCCCCGACGGAGGGTGGTGCTGGCCACCGACGTCGCCGAGTCCAGCCTGACCGTCCCCGGCGTCCGGGTCGTCGTGGACGCGGGCCTGGCCCGCACGCCGCGGGTGGACCTGTCCCGCGGGCTGGGCGCCCTGGTGACCGTGCCGGCCTCGCAGGCCGCCACCACGCAGCGCGCCGGCCGGGCCGGGCGGGAGGGCCCGGGCCGGGTCTACCGGCTGTGGTCGGAGACCGAGCACGCCCGCCGTCCCGCCGCCCCCGAGCCGGAGATGGCCACCGCCGACCTGACCGCGGTCGCCCTGGAACTCGCGTCCTGGGGCGCCCCCGGAGGCACCGGCCTCGCCCTGCTGGACCCGCCGCCCGAGGCGGCGATGACGGTGGCCGGGGAGACGCTGCGCACCCTGGGCGCCGTCGACGCCGAGGGCCGGGTGACCGACCGCGGCCGCCGGCTGGCCGCGGTCGGCGCGCACCCCCGGCTGGCCCGGGCGCTGGTCGACGGCGCCCCGCTGGCCGGCCGGCGCCGGGCCGCCGAGGTGGTCGCCCTGCTGTCGGCCGACAGCAGCCCGCGCTCGGACGACCTGGTCGCCGCGCTCCGCGAGGCGCGGGGAGGCCGGGGTGGGCGGGACTCGGGCGCATGGCGGGACGAGGTGGCCCGGCTGGAGCGCGCCGTGCCCGACGTCCGGCGGACCGACCTCACCGACGACCAGGCCGCCGGGCTGGTCACCGCGCTCGCGCACCCGGAGTGGCTGGCCCGCCGCCGGCCGCGCACCGAACGCACCTACCTGCTGGCCGCCGGCACCGGCGCCGAGCTGCCGCAGGGGACGGCACTGGCCGGCGCCGAGTGGATCGCCGTCGCCGCCGCCGACCGGGCCCCGGGCCGACGCGACGCCCGGGTCCGGCTCGCCGTCGCCCTCGACCAGGGCACCGCGCTGGAGGCCGGCGACCACACCGACGGCCCCGAGGTCCTCTGGCGCGACGGCGACGTGCGGGCCGCCCGGGTCGAGCGGCTCGGCGCGATCGTGCTCACCGAGCGCCCGCTGCCCGACCCGGACCCGGCCCTGGTGGCCGCCGCCGTCGCCGAGGGGCTGCGCGCCGAGGGCCTGTCGCTGCTGCGCTGGACCCCGGCCGCGACGTCGCTGCGGGAACGGCTGGCCGCAGCACACGCCGGCCTGGGCGACCCGTGGCCCGACGTCGACGACGGCGCGCTGCGCAGCGCGCTGGGCGCCACCCCCCAGGTGCAGGCCGCGCGCAGCCGGGCCGACCTGCGCCGGCTCGACGTCGTCGCCGCGCTGCGGGCGCTGGTGCCCTGGCAGGTCGCCGGGACCCTGGAGGAGGCGGTGCCGGAGAAGGTGGTGGTGCCCGGCGGCACCGGTCACCGGGTCGACTACGCCAACCCGGAGAGCCCGACGGCGTCCATGCGGGTGCAGGAGGCGTTCGGCTGGTCGGAGACCCCCACCGTCGCCGGCCGGCCGCTGCGGCTGGAGCTGCTGTCCCCGGCCCGGCGCGTCGTCGCCACCACCGGGGACCTGGCCGGGTTCTGGACCACCGGCTACCCGACCGTGCGCAGCGAGCTCAAGGGCCGCTACCCCAAGCACCCGTGGCCCGAGGACCCCGCCCGCGCGGTCCCGACGAGACGCGCCAAGCCCCGCCCCTGAGTGACCACGGTCCTACGGGGATGATCGCCGCGTGCAGAGACGACACGTGGAAGCCGACATCTCCCGCTCCTGGCTGCTGGTCAACGGCGCCCGCGACCACGCCGAGTTCGACGCGGCCCTGGCCTCGCGGGCCGACCAGGTGATCCTGGACATCGAGGACGCCGTCGACCCCAAGGCCAAGCCGCAGGCCCGCGCGTCCGTCGTCGAGTACCTCTCGACCGCCCGCGACCGCCAGGCCTGGGTCCGGATCAACGACCACTCGACCCCGTTCTGGGCCGACGACGTCAACGCCCTGGCCGGCCTCCCGGGCCTGGCCGGCGTGATGCTGGCCAAGACCGAGGCCGCCGAGCACGTCACCGAGACCTTCGACCGCCTCGGCGGCTCGACCCGGGTGCTGGCGCTCGTGGAGTCCGCACTGGGCATCGAGGAGACCGTCCGGATCGCCTCCGCGCGCGGTGCCTTCCGGCTGGCGTTCGGGTCCGGCGACTACCGCCGCGACACCGGCACCGCCGCCGACGACCTGGCGATGGCCTACCCGCGCTCCCGGCTGGTCGTGGGCAGCCGGATCGGCGGCCTGCCCGGCCCGATCGACGGCCCCACCGTCGGCTCCAGCCACGGCGTGCTGCGCGAGGCCACCGGTGTGACCGTGTCCCTCGGCCTCACCGGCAAGCTCTGCCTGGACGTCGAGCAGCTGCCGGTCATCAACGAGGTGATCAGCCCCACCCCCTCCGACGTCGCCTGGGCCACCGACTTCCTGGCCGACTTCGAGGCCCGCGGCCAGGTCATCCGGGACGGCAGCGACCTGCCCCGGCTGGGTCGTGCGCGCAAGATCACCACGCTGGCGACGGCGCTGGGCATCCAGCCCGCCTGAGCACCCTGCGAGGTCGTCACGGGTCGGCGAGGATCGACCCGTGACGACTCCTCCAGGTGACCACCGCGTGACCACCGACCGCTGGGGCATCGACGCCACCTGGCTCGACGCCCTCGACGAGGTGCACACCGTCGAGCAGTCCACGATCGAGGCGATCCGCGCGGTCGTCGGTGAACCCCCGGCCGACCTCGAGGACACCGCCCCGATCGTCGCCCGGCCCGGCGACGCCCTGGAGGTCGACCACGCGGTCGTCGTCCTGGAGGGCGGCGGGCGCCGCGACGTCGACGGCGAGCTCGACGAGGACTTCCCGCTCGGCTACCACCGGCTGCAGACCCCCGACGGCCGGGACCGGCTCCTCGTCGTCACCCCGGGCCGCTGCTGGCTGCCCGACGAGCGCAGCTGGGGCTGGGCGGTGCAGCTCTACGCCGCGCGCGGACACGGCAGCGCCGGCATCGGCGACCTGGCCGACCTGCGCACCGTCCGCGAGACGGCCCAGCAGCAGGGCGCCGGCTTCGTGCTGGTCAACCCGCTGCACGCCGTGGGTCCCGGCCCCGAGCAGGAGGACAGCCCCTACCTGCCGGCCACCCGGCGTTTCCGCAACCCGCTCTACCTGCGCCTGGACGACGTCCCCGGGGCACGGCTGAGCGACCAGGACCGGGCCACCGCCGCCGAGCTGAACGGCCGCGAGCTGACCGACCGGGACGCCGTCTGGGCGTTCAAGCGGGCCGTCCTGCAGCGCACCTTCGACGCCGACCACTCCCCCGCGGGCTTCCGCGACTGGTGGTGGCACCAGGGCCAGCCGCTGCAGGACTGGGCCACCTGGGCCGCGGTCGCCGACGCGCACGGCGCGAACTGGCCCGACTGGCCGGCCGAGCTGCGCGACCCGCGGTCGGACGGCGTCCGTGCCTGGGTGGCCGACCACGAGCAGCAGGTCGCCTTCCACGCCTGGCTGCAGTGGCTGCTGGACACCCAGCTCGCCGCGGCCACCGGCGACCTGACCGTCATCCAGGACCTGCCGATCGGCGTCTCCGGTGGCGGCGCGGACGCCTGGGCCTGGCAGGACGTGCTGGCCACCGGGGTCAGCGTCGGCGCTCCCCCGGACGCCTTCAACAGCAAGGGCCAGGACTGGGGCTCCCCGCCGCTGGTGCCCTGGAAGCTGCGTGCCGCGGACTACGCGCCCTTCATCGAGTCGATCCGCTCGACCATGGCCGGTGCCGGCGGGCTGCGCATCGACCACGTCATGGGCCTGTTTCGGCTGTGGTGGGTCGCCGGGGACGACGCCACCGCCGGCGCCTACGTCCGGTACCCCTCGGAGGACATGCTGGGCATCGTCGCGCTGGAGAGCCACCGCGCGCAGGCCGTCGTCGTCGGGGAGGACCTGGGCACCGTCGAGGACGGCGTCCGGGAGGCCATGGCCGAGCACGGCGTGCTGTCCTACCGCCTGCTCTGGTTCGAGGACGACGCCCCCGCCGCGTGGCCGGCCGAGGCGATGGCCGCGATCACCACGCACGACCTGCCGACCGTGGCCGGGCTCTGGACCGGCTCCGACGTGCGCGAGCAGGTGGAGCTGGGGACCGGGGAGGAGAAGCAGCTGAAGCGGGACCGCAAGCAGCTGCTGGCGCACCTCACCGACGCCCCCGAGGGGCCGGCGAAGCGGGCCACCCCGGCCAAGGCCGTGGAGGCAGCCCACCGGCTGCTGGCGACCGCGCCGAGCCTGCTGCTGTCGGCCACGCTGGACGACGCGCTCGGCGTCGAGCGGCGACCCAACGTGCCCGGGGCGATGGAGCGGGCGAACTGGCGGATCCCGCTGCCGGTGCCGGTCGAGGAGCTGGCCGGCCACCGCGGCGTGCAGACAGTGGCCCGGGTGCTGGGGGACGCGCTCGACTGACCTCGGGCAGCCGACACGCAAGTTGCACCGTTGTGGTTCGAACACGTGTTCGAGCCCGTGCCATGCTGTCGGGCATGGCCGGAGGGATGAACCGAGGACGACACGGCCCCTCGCTCGCCGACCGGGCGGCGAGCTCGGGGGTGCCGCCCTCGTCGGGCCCCTCCACCCTGCACGGCGGCCTGGGTGGCCCCCCGGGACGCCCAGCCGGGTCGGGCCACGGTCGGCACTGCTGGGTGCGCGACCCGCCCGACGCCCCGGGCATCTGGCCGGGCCTGCTGGTCGAGTGGCGCCAGCGCGAGGACGGCTGGCACGGCCGGGTCGCCTACGCCGTCGTCGGGGAGCACGGGCCGGTGCTGGTCGAGGCCTGGCTGTCCGCTGAGCAGCTCAAACAGGGCTGAGGTTCCGGATCCAGGTGGTCCTGCCGCTCGGCTGCAGGTCCGGCGGGGTGCGCCGAGAGTGGCCCGTGGACCTCTTCCGACGACGACGCGACCGCTCTCCCGCGGATCCTCAGCTGGACGCCCTCATCGCCTCGGCCCTGGACCGGTTGCGGTCCCTGGGCAACCCGGGGGCGGTCCTCGTCCCGGGCCCGGCGCTGCGCACCCAGCGGGTGGGCTGGCTGCTGTCGAGCGGGGCCGACCCCGGGCAGCTCCACCTGCTGCCCACGGGCCAGGTGCTCCTGGACGGCCGCGCCGTCTCGACGGGCCGCCTGGACGCCGGGTCCCGGCAGGTGGTCGTGCGGTGGCTGGAGCGCTACGCCCTGGACCAGGGCCGGTCGTCGGGACCACCCGCGGGCGACTGACCGGTCAGGTCTCCAGGCGTCCCCGGAGGACCGCGACCCCCGGCCCGCGCAGGTCCACGAGGTGGGCCGCCCGGCCGGCGACCGCCATGAGCAGCGACAGCGTCGGACCGGTGACCTCCGGGCCCTCCCCGGTGGTGGACGGCCCGTCGTCGGCCCGCAGGGCGAGCCCGGCCGACGTCGTGCGGCCGGCCACCGTGAAGTCCCGACCCACCGCGAAGCCGAAGACCGCGGCCAGCGCAGCCGGGTCCGGGTCGTGGGTCAGCCCGAGGGGGCGGCGGACGTCCTCCGCGTGCACGAGCACCTCGCCCACGTAGGCCGGGGTGTGCCCCGACGGTGCCGTCGTGCTGTCCACGACCGCCCGGAAGCGCTCCAGCGTCTCCGCCGGCGTCGCCCCACGGTGCCGCGCCACCTGCCGCCGGTTGTGCTCGGCGGACCGGAACCGGGCCCGCGCCATGCTGCGCACCCAGGCCGCCGGGCCCAGGCTGGCCGCCGCGGTCAGGTGCGCCACGACCTCCTCGACGTCCCACCCCCGGCAGAGGCTGGGCTGCCGCCACTGCTCGGGGGTCAGCGTCGCGAGGTCGTCGGCGAGCGCCGCCCGCTCCCGCGCCGCTGCGCGCCACAGCTCGGCGTCGGTGGGCACGGGGCCGGTCACCATCGCCAGAGCAGGTGGTGCACGACGCCGCTGGTCGGGCTGGGCACCGCCTCGTGGTGGAAGCGGTCGTCCAGTTCCGCCGGGGAGGCCCACAGCCGGCTGCCGCCGCCCAGTTCCAGGGGCACGACGGCGACGTGCAGCTGGTCGACCAGGTCGGCGTCCAGGAACGCACGGATGGTCTGCGCCCCACCGCCGAGCCGGACGTCGCCCCCGCCGGCTGCGGCCAGCGCCTGCTCCAACACCTGCGCGGGCTCACCGGACACGAAGTGGAACGTGGTGTCCGACAGCGTGAAGGAGGGCCGCTCGTGGTGGGTCATGACGAACACCGGGGTGTGGAACGGCGGGTCCTCCCCCCACCAGCCCTGCCACTCCAGGTCGGTCCACGGGCCGCGGTGCGGGGAGAACTTGTTGCGCCCCATCACCTCCGCGCCGATGCCGTTGCCGAAGTCGCGGACCAGCCGGTCCTCCAGGCCGCGGCTGCCGTCGGGCCGGGACATGCCGGGCATGCTCGCCGTCCCCAGCGCCCAGGCCATCAGCTCACCGGGGTCCGCGTGCCCGAAGGGGCGTTCCGGGCTCTGGCCCTCCCCCGCGCCGTAGCCGTCCGTGGAGACGGTGAAGTTCTGCACCCGCACCTGCTGCGCCATGGGTCCTCCGGTCAGGGGTCGTCGCGGGACAGACTGCCTCCCGCTCCCGGACTCATCGGTGTGTGCACCCCGCGGCACCGGGAAGGGCCTCCCGCATGAGCGCACCCGACACCCCGTCCCTGGACGACGTGATGACCCCGACCGAGAACGCACCGAAGGACCGCCAGGAGCACGCCAAGGCCCCGCACCTGACCGACGAGGTGCTGGAGCACCGCACCGAGCAGGAGCGCCAGGCCGTCGGCTCCGACGACGCCGCGCCCGGTGGCGCCGACGAGCACGACGCGACCGCGTGACCTAACGCAGCTGCGGGTGCAGCGACCTGGTGCGGACCAGCGCCAGCGCGAGCAGCAGCGTGGCCAGGGTGAGCCCGCCCGCCAGCAGGGCGACGGCGGGCCACCCGGACCCCTGCCAGGCGCGCCCGGCCAGCGTGCCGCCGACCGAGGAACCGACGTAGTACCAGAACGAGTACAGCGAGGCGGCCTGCCCGACCGGCCGGCCACCGAGCGAGGCCCGGGCCGCGACCCACCCGCTGCCGACCGCGTGCGCGGAGAAGAAGCCGACCGTCAGCACGCACAGCCCCAGCACGAAGCACCACAGCGGCGCCAGCAGGGTCAGCGCGACCCCACCGCCCATCACCACGATGGAGACCGGGACGACGAGGCGGCGGCTGAGCCGGTCGGCCAGCCAGCCCGCCGTCGGTGAGCTGGCCGAGCCCAGCAGGTAGGCCAGGAACACCAGCGAGGCGATCGACGGCGAGAGCAGGTACGGCTCGGACTCCAGCCGGAACGTGCCCGCGTTGTAGACCGCGACGAACGCGGCCATCAGGCACGCCGCCATCCCGTAGAGCATGAGCAGCGCCGGGTCGGTGAACGCACTGCCCAGCGAGCGCAGCAGCGAGCCCTGCCGGTCCACCGGTACGAAGCGGCGGGGTGCCGGCAGCAGGACCCGGACGGCGACCGCGCAGGCCACCCCGAGTGCGGCGACCCCGCCCAGGGCCAACCGCCAGCCGCCCAGGTCGGTGAGGAAGCCGCCGAGCAGTCGGCCGGTGAGGCCGCCGATCGCGTTGCCGGCGATGAAGAGCCCGATCGCCCGGGAGCTCACCGAGCCGTGCAGCTCCTCGCGCAGGTAGGCCACGCCCACCGCGGACAGCCCGGCGAGCGCGAAGCCCTGCACGCCGCGCAGCACCAGCAGCAGCTCCCAGCTGGGCGACAGCGCGATCGCCACCGCCAGCACCGCCGCCGAGGCCAGGCTGACCTGCAGGATCGTCGTGCGGCCGCGGCGGTCGGACAGCGGACCGAGCACCAGCAGCCCGATCGCCAGGGCGACCGTGGCCACCGAGATCGACAGCGTCGACCCGGCCGGGGTGACGTCGAAGGCCCGGGCCAGCTCGGGCAGCAGCGCCTGCGGCTCGTAGAGCATCGCGAACGTGGCGACGCCGGCCAGGAAGACCGCCAGCGAGGCACGGTGCAGCCCGCGCTCCCCCGCCCGGTGTCCCTCGGGCAGCTCCACCGTCACCGACACGTGGCCCACCCTGCGTCAGCGACGGCCCCCGGGGCCAGCCGGGGTCGCCGATGTCACGTCCGGGCCCCCAGGATGGACCGGTGACCACCCACGAGGTCGAGGCGCCGAGCGTCCCCGAGCACCTGCGCCGCTGGAGCGAGCTCTCCCCGGACACCGTCGAGGCGGGCACCGTCGGCTTCGTCTGGGGCAACTGCCAGGCCGAGTCGATCCGCCGCATGGTCGCCCCAACCGGCGCCGGCCACGGCGTCGAGTTCGTCCGGCTGCCCCCGGTGTTCGAGATGGACGAGGCCGAGGTCGCCCGGCTGCACGCCCTGCTGCCGCTGGCCGGGGTGCTGGTGACCCAGCCGGTACGCGACGAGTACCGGGTGCCCGGCTGCGGCAGCGAGCAGCTCGTCGCCCTGCTGGGCAGCGGGTCCCGCGTCGTCCGGGTGCCCACCACCTACTACGAGGGCCTGTTCCCCTGGCAGGTGCACGCCCACGACGAGGCCGGCGCCCGGGTCGACGCCCCCGTCACCGACTACCACGACCTGCGCCTGCTGGACGCCGCCGTGCGCGGGCTGGACGTCGACGCGGCCCTCGAGCACCTGGAGGACGCCACCCCCGACCCCGGTGCCGTCCGGGACCTGGCCGCCGCCTCCCAGGCCGAGCTGCGCCGCCGGAACGCCGCGCTGGACGTGGACACCACCGACGCCGTCGTGGCCGGGGGTGCCGCCGCGATGTGGACGGTGAACCACCCGGCCAACGCCACCCTGCACGCCGTCGGCGCCGGGGTGCTGTCCACCCTGGGCTGGTCCGGGGAGCCCGCGGTGCCCGACCACCAGATGCTCGGCGGCAGCCTGGCCCCGCTGCACCCCGGCGTGCTGGACGCGCTGGGGCTGGACGGCACGCCCCGGCCGGGCTGGACGATCGGTGGCCGGGACGTGCCGTGGCCCGAGATCGCGCGGGCCCAGCTGGAGCTCTACGCCCGACAGCCGGGGATCGCCGTCCGGGCCGTGGAGAAGCACCGCAGCCGGCTGGACGCGCTGGGGTGACGGCGCGGCTGACCCGCGCGGACATCGGCGCCTGGCTGCTGAAGTCCGCCCGGGCCCTGGACGCCGGCTGGGCGTCGGACACCGAGGTCGACCTGGCACGGTGCGTGCGCCCGTCCTACCGGCTGGACCTGGTGACGGCGGGCCAGCCGTGCGTGCTGTGGGTCAGCGGCCGGGCCGACCCGGGCGTGCACGCGGTCGGCGTCGTGACCGGGCCGGTGGAACCCGGCGAGGACGGGCCGGTGCTCCCGGCGCGCTGGCGGCGGTTGCCCGAGCCGGTGCCCCGGGAGGCGCTGCTCGCCGACCCGGTGGCGCGCAGCGCCGAGGTCCTGCGGATGCCGGCGGGCAGCAACCCGTCGTGGCTCAGCCCGGCCCAGTGGTCGGTCGTCCAGGCCATGACGGCCGGGTGGACCGGCGGCAGGTGACCGGGTCACCTGCCGCCGGGGTTCAGCTCGGGCGGCGGGCCGGCCGGGCGACGTAGCAGCACGCCGCCGGGCAGTTCGTGCCCAGCCGCGGCTCGCTGCCGCCGCGGCGCTCGAGCACCAGCTCGCGCACCATCGACACGTAGCCGGGGTGGGTGCCGGCGGTGCTGGCCCGGGCGAAGCCCAGGTCCAGCCGCTCGGCGGTCTCCTTGGCCTCGTTGTCCAGGTCCCAGATGACCTCGATGTGGTCGGACACGAAGCCCACCGGGAAGAGCACGACCGCCCGCGTCCCGTCGGCGGCCAGCGCCTCCAGGTGGTCGTTGACGTCGGGCTCCAGCCACGGCACCGACGGCGGTCCGCTGCGGGACTGCCAGACCAGGTCGAAGTCACGGCCGGGCACGACCTCGTCCACGACGAGGCGGGCCGAGGCCAGCAGCTCGCGCTGGTACTGCCCGCCCTCGGGTCCGGCGACCGCGGCCATCACGTCGGGGATGGAGTGCGCGGTGGCCACCAGCCGTGCGGTGTCCCGCACGTCGGCCGGCAGCGACTCCAGCGCCGTGCGCAGCGCGTCGGCGTTGGCCCGCACGAAGCCCGGGTGGTCGCCGTAGTGCGGCATCTTCTCCGCCGTCGGCGCCTCGTTGCGGTGCACGGCACGGGCCCGGGCGACGTCCTCGTGGTACTGCCGGCAGCCCGAGGCCGAGGCGAACGCCGACGTCGGGAAGACGTAGACGTGCTCGATGCCGTCGGCGGCCATCTGCGCCCAGGCGTCCTCGACGTAGGGCGCCCAGTTGCGGTTGCCCCAGTAGACCGGCAGGTCCAGGTCGTTGGCCGCGAAGTCCGCCTCGATGGCGGCGATCAGCTCCCGGTTCTGCTCGTTGATCGGGCTGACGCCGCCGAAGTGCAGGTAGTGCTCCTGCACGTCGAGCAGCCGCTCCCGCGGGATGCCGCGGCCGCGGGTGACGTTCTCCAGGAACGGCATGACGTCCTCGGGGCCCTCGGGACCACCGAAGGACAGCAACAGCACCGCCTCCCTGCGGCCCGCGGGCGCCGGGGCCGACGAGGGGTCGACGCCCCCGTTGTTCCGGACGGCGAGCGAGGGGTCCTCGTCCGGGGCCTGCCCGGCAGGGGTGATCGCGACGTCGAGTGCCTGCGGCATCAGATGAGTCCCCGACCGCGTGACTGTGACATCACACGCCTACGGCGTGGAAGCCACCGTCGACGTGCACGATCTCCCCCGTCGTCGCCGGGAACCAGTCCGACAGCAGCGCCACCACGGACTTGCCGGCGGGCTCGGTGTCGGTGACCGACCAGCCCAGCGGCGCCCGGCCCTCCCAGGCCTCCTCGAACTGCTTGCTGCCTGGGATGGACTTCATGGCCATCGTGCGCAGCGGGCCGGCGGCGACCAGGTTGACCCGGACGCCCTCGGGGCCCAGCTCGCGGGCCAGGTAGCGGGAGGTGGACTCCAGCGCGGCCTTGGCCGCGCCCATCCAGCCGTAGACCGGCCAGGCGACCGTGGCGTCGAAGGTCAGCCCGACCACCGAGGCGGTGTCGCCGAACAGCGGCCGGCAGGCCTGGGTGAGCGAGGCCAGCGACCAGGACGAGACCTGGAAGGCGGTGGCGGCGTGCTCCCACGCGACCTCGGTGAACCCGTCGCCCATGGCCTCCTGCGGCGCGAAGCCGATGGAGTGCACGACGCCGTCGAGCTGCGCGCCCTCGGGCAGCACCGCCTTCAGGCGCTCGGCCAGGGTGGCCAGGTGCTCGGTGTCGGTGACGTCGAGCTCGACGACGGCGGCCTCCTGCGGCAGCCGCTTGGCGATCCGCTGGCACAGGCTCAGCGCCCGCCCGAAGTTCGACAGGACGACGGTGGCGCCCTGCTCCTGCGCGATCCGCGCGACCGAGAAGGCGATCGACGCCTCGGTCAGCACACCCGCCACGAGGATCGTCTTGCCCGCCAGGATCCCTGACTCCGCCATGCCCATCAGTGCCCCATCCCCAGTCCTCCGTCCACCGGGACGACCGCCCCGGTGATGTACCCCGCGTGCTCGCTGGCCAGGAACCGCACGACGCCGGCGATCTCGTCGGCCTCGGCGTACCGGCCCAGCGGGACCTGCCCCAGGATCTCCTGCTGCCGCTTCTCGGGCAGCTCCGCGGTCATGTCGGTGCGCACGAAGCCCGGCGCCACGACGTTCGCGGTGATGTTGCGGCCGCCCAGCTCGCGGCTGATCGAGCGTGCGAGCCCGACCAGGCCGGACTTGCTGGCGGCGTAGTTGACCTGGCCGGCCGAACCGGTGAGCCCGACGACGGAGGACACGAAGACCATCCGCCCGGTGCGGGCGCGCACCATCTTGGCCGCGGCCCGCTTGGCCACCCGGTAGGCGGCGGTGAGGTTGGCGTCGACGACGTCGGTGAAGGCGTCCTCGCTCATCCGCATCAGGAGCCCGTCACGGGTGATGCCGGCGTTGGACACCAGCACCTCGACCGGGCCCTGGTGCTCCTCGACCGCGGTGAAGGCGGCGTCCACGTCCGCGCTGGACGTGACGTCGCACTGCACCCCGAACAGGCCCTCGGGGGCCCCGCTGCCCCGGTGCGTGACCGCCACCGCGTCGCCCTGCTCGGCGAACGAGCGGGCGATCGCCAGCCCGATCCCCCGGTTGCCACCGGTCACCAGCACCGACCTGCCCACGCCACCACTCCCTGCTGCACGCCCGTGTCCGTCACGGTGAACCTAGTCGGGCTGCGGGCGGCCACACTGGGCGGATGGACCTGCGTGGGGCACCGGGGCTGGTGCGACTGCTCAACACCTCCGAGGGCGGCGTGCTGTGCCTGGCCGGTGCGGTCACCGCCGAGGTGGTCGCGGACTTCCACGCCCGGCACGGCCGCGAGCCGGTCCCGGTCGCCGCGATCGACGCCGGGTCGGTCACCGCGATGTCCCCCGCCGGGCTGGACCTGGTGCTGGACCACCTGGACGCCGCCGCACTGCGCGGACGCGAGATCCGGGTGCGCCGCTCCCCCGCCGTCGAGGCCCTGCTCGCCAGACCCTGACGCCACCGGGATGCCGGGGACGACCCTGCAGGACGGACACGTCGCCACGCCGTCCCCCGGCGCGTCGCCGTCGCCGTCGCCGTCCTGCAGTCTCGCGTCGGGACGGGGACGGGTCGGTGCGGGCTCGGGTGGCCCGTCGGGGCGTCCGGGGGCAGGCTCGGGGGGCCGGTGAGACCCGTCCGGCCCGCGCCGACGCCGAGAGGCCCCCATGCGCGCGATGGTCTACCGCGGCCCGTACTCCGTCCGGGTCGAGGACAAGCCGATCCCCGCGATCGAGCACCCGAACGACGCGATCGTCCGGGTCACCCTGGCCGCCATCTGCGGCTCTGACCTGCACCTCTACCACGGCCTGCTGCCCGACACCCGGGTCGGTCACACGTTCGGCCACGAGTTCGTCGGCGTCGTCGAGGCGGTCGGGCCGTCGGTCGAGCGGCTGTCGGTCGGCGACCGGGTGATGGTGCCGTTCAACATCTCCTGCGGCAGCTGCTGGTTCTGCGCCCGCGGGCTGCTGTCCAACTGCCACAACGTGAACCCCAACGCCACCGCGGTCGGCGGGATCTACGGCTACTCGCACACCACCGGCGGCTACGACGGCGGCCAGGCCGAGTACGTCCGGGTGCCCTTCGCCGACGTCGGCCCGGTGCCGATCCCGGACTGGATGCACGACGAGGACGCCGTCCTGCTCACCGACGCCGCGGCCACCGGCTACTTCGGCGCGCAGCTCGGGGAGATCGCCGAGGGCGACACGGTGGTCGTGCTGGGCGCCGGTCCCGTCGGGCTGATCGCCGCGCAGTCGTCGTGGCTGATGGGGGCGGGCCGGGTGCTGGTGGTCGACCACATCGCCGAGCGGTTGGCGAAGGCCGCCACCATGGCCCACGCCGAGACCCTGGACCACGACACCGTCGACGACGTCGTGCTGGAGCTGAAGAGGCAGACGGACTTCCTCGGTGCCGACGTCGTCATCGACGCGGTGGGTGCCGAGGCCGACGGGAACCTGACCCAGCAGCTGGCCGGCGCGAAGCTGAAGCTGCAGGGCGGGTCGGCGACGGCGTTGAACTGGGCGATCGACGGCGTCCGCAAGGGCGGCACGGTGTCGGTGGTGGGCGCCTACGGGCCGATCCCGAACGCGGTGAAGTTCGGCGACGCGCTGAACAAGGGGCTCACGCTGCGGATGAACCAGACCCCGGTCAAGCGCCAGTGGCCGCGGATGTTCGAGCACGTACGCAACGGCCACCTGACCCCGCGGGCGATGGTCACCCACCGCTTCCCGCTGGAGGAGATCCCCGAGGCCTACCACGTGTTCTCCGCCAAGCTCGACGGCTGCATCAAGCCGCTCGTCGTGCCCGGACCGGCCTGAGGAGGGCCCCGTGACAGACGACCAGATCCCCAGCGCCTACGTGCGCGACAAGCGGACCCCGGCCCCGAGCCGGGAGGAGCTGCGCGCCCGCATCCCCGGCTGGGGCGTGGACCTGGACCCGGCCGACCGGCCGTCCTCGCCCAAGCTGCAGTACGCCCCGGACTCCACCGGCGCGCACTGGGACTTCCCGGAACGGCAGCCGGGGTGGGAGGGCCGCGAGCGATCGGTGGAGCACGCGTTCGTCACCCCGGTCTTCGGCACCGCCCAGCCGTTGCACGGGGTCTCCGGGGCGATCCGGGGCTACGCCTACCGGCGCTTCAGCGAGGCCCGCCTGGCGCACTGGCTGCTGCTGGTCGTCGGGGACCGGGTCGACGCCGGCGGGGCGCACCTGCGCTCACTGGTCTCCCGGCGTCCCGACGTCCCGGCGACCGGGCTGCGCAGCGAGGTCACCGCCGGTGGGCTGTCCTCCCGGTCCGGGCGCAGCGACCGTCGGCACCACGTGGTCGACCCGCTCGTCGCCGCCGGCCCCTGGGCCGCGGTGGCCGGCGCCGTCACGCTGGGCGGCCGCGTGCTCTGGCGGGAGCTGTCCCGGCGCCACCGGTGAGGGTGTCGGGCACCACGGTCGCGGCCACCGGCCAGTGGCGCGACCCCGACGACGGCGTCCGGTACCCGGCCGGTGAGGTGCACGCCTGGGAGCGCGGCCGCAACGAGACGCGCTGCGGGCTGTCGCTGAGCCGCTCCCGGTTGACCCGGTTCCCGCACGTGAGCTGGAGCGACGTGCAGCCGTCCTCGGGCCGGCACGCCGAGGAGGTGCAGCTGGTCTGCCGACGCTGCCAGGCCGCCCAGGGCAGCCGCCGGGACGACCGCGGCTGGGTGCGCACCGACCCGCGACCCTGACGCCGGCACCGCTGTTGCGCAGCGGCTGCGGAACTGTTTGGTCTGCGATCGGTCTCTGAGCCACCGGAGCGCCTCGCACCTGCGCCCGGTGGACCGCGGCGCAGGTCTCCCTGGGAGCCGCCCCGTGCCCCTGGTCCCCCGATGACCGCCCTCGTCCCGCAGCCGGTCGTCAGCCGGCCGCCCGAGCAGCCGCCGGCCGCGCGAGGCTCACGCTTCCTGGCCCTGATCCGGTCGACCGACCACAAGACGATCGGCCTGATGTACCTGGCCACCACGTTCGCGTACTTCCTCATCGGCGGGTTCATGGCCCTGCTGATCCGGGGCGAGCTGGCGCGGCCAGGACTGCAGTTCCTGTCCAACGAGCAGTACAACCAGCTGTTCACCATGCACGGCACGATCATGTTGCTGCTGTTCGCGACGCCGCTGGTGTTCGGGTTCGCCAACCTGGTCCTGCCGCTGCAGATCGGTGCGCCCGACGTCGCCTTCCCGCGGCTGAACGCGTTCTCCTACTGGCTGTACCTCTTCGGCGCCTTCATCGTGATGGCCGGGATCATCACCCCGGGCGGGGCACCGGACTTCGGCTGGTACGCCTACGCCCCGCTCAACGACGTCGCCCACACCCCCGGTGCCGGCGCGAACCTGTGGATCGCCGGGCTCGCCGTCTCCGGCCTGGGCACGATCCTGGGCGGGGTCAACATGATCGCCACCGTGGTCTGCCTGCGGTCCCCGGGCATGACGATGTTCCGGATGCCGATCTTCACCTGGAACATCCTGGTGACCAGCATCCTGATCATCGTCGCGTTCCCGATCCTCACCGCGGCGCTCATGGCGTTGCTGGCCGACCGGCACCTGGGGGCACAGGTGTACAGCCCGGCCAACGGCGGCCCGATGCTGTGGCAGCACCTGTTCTGGTTCTTCGGCCACCCCGAGGTCTACATCGTGGCGCTGCCGTTCTTCGGCATCGTCACCGAGGTCATCCCGGTCTTCAGCCGCAAGCCGCTCTTCGGCTACAAGGGGATGATCGCGGCCACCATCGCGATCGGGTTCCTGTCCTTCACCGTCTGGGCGCACCACATGTACGCCACCGGCCAGGTGCTGCTGCCGTTCTTCGCTTTCCTGACCTACCTGATCGCCGTCCCCACCGGGATCAAGTTCTTCAACTGGATCGGCACCATGTGGCGCGGCCAGCTGACCTTCGAGACGCCGATGCTGTTCTCCATCGGCTTCCTGGTCACCTTCCTGCTGGGCGGGTTGACCGGGGTGCTGCTGGCCTCGCCGCCGCTGGACTGACACCTCAACGACAGCTACTTCGTCGTCGCCCACTTCCACTACGTGCTCTTCGGGACGATCGTCTTCGCGGCCTTCGCCGGCGTTTACTTCTGGTTCCCCAAGATGTGCGGCCGGATGATGGACGAGCGACTGGGCAAGGTCCACTTCTGGCTGACCTTCATCGGCTTCCACACCACCTTCCTGGTGCAGCACTGGCTGGGCGCCGAGGGCATGCCGCGCCGGTACGCCGACTACCTGGGCACCGACCAGTTCACCGTGCTGCACACGATCTCCACGGTGGGCTCGTTCGTCCTCGGGGCCTCCGTGCTCCCCTTCGCCTACAACCTGCGGAAGTCCTGGCTGCACGGGCAGCTCGCCATGCGCGACGACCCGTGGGGGGCCGGCAACTCCCTGGAGTGGGCGACGTCGTCCCCGCCGCCGCGGCACAACTTCACCCAGATCCCACGGATCCGCTCGGAGCGCCCGGCGTTCGAGCTGCACCACCCGGAGATGCAGCAGCGACTGCACGACGAGGCCTACGCCGGCCACCACAAGGGCCGTGAGCCCTACGCCGGGGTCGACGGCGTGGTCTCCGAGACCGGCCCCCGGCACGGGCCCAACGACCCGGACCCGACATGACGAGGACCCGGCAGGTGCGCCCACGGCGTGCCGGCCGGACCGACACCGGACCGACCGAGGTCACCACCCCCGACTGCCACGTGGTCGTCGAGCGCACCCCTGACCTCGTCGTGCGTGCGGCCGGCCAGCTCGACCACCTCAGTGGCCCCCTGCTGCTGGCCTGCGCCGCCTGCCGGGTGTCGCAGCGCCCGGTGCTGGACCTGACCGGGGTCGAGTTCCTGGACGCCGGCGGGCTGGCCGCGCTGGCCCACCTGGCCAGGGAGTCCCCGGCCGGGAGCCGGCTGCGGCTGCGCTGCGGCACCCGGCGGGCCGTCCTGCACCCGCTGCGGATCACCGGCCTGATCGACCAGTTCGACCTCGTCTGACCCACCTCGGTGGCACGCGAGCACGCCCTCGTCGCACCGCTGAGAAGGAGCCCCCGTGCCCACTCCCCTGTCGTACCCGGCAACCGGGTCCCACCGTCGGCGCGGCCGACCCCGGTCGAGGGCTGACCTCGTGACCCGATCCGACGACGAGGTCGCCGACGCCCGGCACCTGGCCGCGCTGTACGCCGAGATCGGCAGCCGGCTGCGCCGGTTCGGCGACCGGATGGACGCCGCGAGCTCGGTCACCCGCACCGCGCTGGACCGGGGCGGGCAGGACGACGTCATCGGGGGGCTCGACCTCTACGCCGGTCAGCGGGACGCCTTCGCCGACCCCGAGGTGGCGGCGACCCTGGCGACCCTGGCGACGTACGCCGCGCTGGCGGTGTGGGGCGGCGGGCTCACCGAGGAGGTGGAGTCGCTGAAGAGCGCGCTGGCCGGCAGCCGCGAGATCGGGATGGCCCAGGGCATCGGTGCTCGAGCGGTTCCGGGTCACCCCGGACGAGGTCTTCGGGCTGCTGGCGATCGCCAGCCAGAACAGCAACCGCACGCTGCGCGACACCGCCGCGGAGCTGGTGCGGACCGGGGAGGTGCCGTTGCCGCCGTCCCGGACCGGGCGCGGCTGAGCACCGGCCCGGCGGCCCTCAGCGGTCGTCGGGCCGGTGGTCCGCACCGTCCGGGGTCTCCCCCAGCGCCTCCCGGCGGAAGCGCCACACCAGGCCCAGGGCCGCGAGCTCCAGGACGGCGGCGCCGGAGGCGACCCACTGCTGGGTGTAGAAGAGCAGCACGTTGACCACGGTCAGGGCCAGCAGCAGGCCGGCCTGGCCGATCTCGATGCCACGCCGGTCCCTCCCGCGGAGCAGTGCGACGGCGGCGGTCAGCAGGAGCACGCCGACCACGAGGTCCAGGGCGACCCGGGACAGCAGCAGCGTCGTCCCCAGCGCGTCCTGGATGCCGACGGCGGCGTAGTCGTTGGCGGCGTCGGCGAGGTCGCTGGTGGTGCCGTCGAGCAGGTCGACGCCGATGAAGCCCACGACGGCCAGGTCGCTGACGGCCACGACGCCCAGCACCGCCAGCGCCCCGGTGGTCATCCGGCGCAGCCGGGTCGCGTGCAGGTGCCGGTCCAGCCACCCGTCGGCCCGGTCCAGCAGCCGGCGCAGCCGACCCGGCTCGGCGACCGCGTCGTCCAGGGCGCCGCTGCGGGTCAGCTCCAGCAGGTCCCCGGCCAGCCGGGCGTGCCGCTCGACGCCGGAGCTGCAGGCGGACTCCAGCCGGCGCTCCAGCTCCCGGCGGTCGCCGCGGGACAGGTCGCCGTCCACCACGTCGCCCAGCAGTTCCAGGGCGGCGTGCAGCTGCGAGCGCGGGCTGTCGTCGCGCTGGCCGCGGACCCGGAAGTACAGCCACATCGCCAGCACGAAGACCGCGTAGGCCACCGGGGCCGCGGCGGCGAAGAAGTAGTCGTTGTCGGTGGTGATGAACTTGCCGATCTCGTCCACGAACAGGCCGGCGCCGATGCCGGTGAGCAGCCCGGCCCACGGCATCGCCGAGCGGTTGGCCAGCACCAGTGGCAGCAGGCCGCCCACGAAGAGCAGCAGCCCGCCCCAGACGGCGTGCGCGATGTGCAGGGTGTCCCCGCCGACCGTCGGGTAGTCGGTGGCCTCCAGGTACAGCCGGGTGACCACGATCGACCCGCCGAACCCGAGCAGCAGCAGCTGCAGGTACCGGTCGGCATCCAGCCGCCGGACGAGGTGGGACAGGCGGCGGCGGACGGCGGTGGGCACGACTGCACCTGCCCAGCTCGGCCCCGGGAGAACCGGGGACGTCGGCCACACTGGGCGCGTGGACACCGACCGCCCGTCCTTGGACGAGCTGCACGCCCAGGAGGACCGGCTGGTCTTCGACGCCTTCGACGAGGCCACCGCGTGGCAGGTGGGCAGCGCCCTGCGCGACGCCGCACTGGCCGAGGGGCTGCCGGTGGCCGTGTCGGTGCGCCGCAACGGCCAGCGGCTGTTCCACTGCGCGCTGCCCGGCGCCTCGGCCGACAACGACGGCTGGCTGGACCGCAAGTGCGCCGTCGTCGACCGGTACGGGCACTCCTCGTTGCTGGTCGGCGAGCGGTTCCGCGCCGAGGGCAGCAGCTTCGAGGACTCGGCCCGGCTGGACCCGCGCGTGTACGCCGCGCACGGGGGCGCGTTCCCGGTGCTGGTCCGCGGCACCGGGTGCGTCGGCACGGTGGCGGTGTCCGGGCTGCCGCAGCTGGCCGACCACGCACTCGTGGTCCGGGTGCTGGGTGAGGTGCTCGGGCTGCCGGGCTGAGTCGTTCCCAGGAGTCGTTCCCGGGAGTCGGTCCCCAGAGATGCTCCTATGCCTCGTCAAGTGGTCAGGACGTGGTGGATCTCGCGGGCGATGTAGCGCTTGAGGCAGCGGATGATCTCGAGGTTGCTGAGGCCTTGGGCTCGTCGTCGTTCGGCGTAGTCGCGGGTGGGTTGGTGGGCGGAGAGCCTGACCAGGGCGATGACGTGCAGCGCGTAG
>NZ_LMQC01000007.1 GCF_001424485.1 Modestobacter sp. Leaf380 | reverse complement strand
GGAACTCACCGCCCCCGCCATCGCCGGCCTGCTCGCCCTCCTGCTCGGCGCCGCCCTCACCCTCGGCACCCGCCGCCGGGTGACCCACCAGTAAGACCCCCACAGGGCACCCGTGGCCCGGCCGTCCCACCCAGGGACGACCGGGCCACCGGTGTGCCCGACGCAGAACAGCTCGATGTCACATCGAGCGGCGTCCAGCAGTCGAGACCCGGCTCGATGTCACATCGGGCGGTGCCCGACAGCCACTTCCCGGCTCGATGTCACATCGGGCGGTACCCGGCAGCCGCGCCCCAACCGACCGCTCACCCGGCGATGCCCGACAGCCGGGACCTCGTCCGATGTCACATCGAGCGGTGACGAGCTGGCACGACCCAGCTCGATGTCACATCGGGCAGTACCCGGCAGCCACGACCCAGCCCGATGTCACACCCAGCGGCGCCCGGCGACCACCAGCCAGCTCGCGGTCAGATCAGGCGGGCAACGCTCAAGGCAGGGAGAGGCACAGCGCGTCGGGGTCGTCGGCGCAGAGCTGGCCCTGCTGCGGCGGGGAGAGCCGGAAGGGCTCGTCGTCCCGGCTGTGCACCCGGAGTTGGTCGATGCGGACGTCGAGGGTGGAGAACACCTCGGGCCGCCCCTCCGGGTGCGTGGCGTCGACGGCGTCCTGCAGCACCAGGTAGGCGACCACCTCCCCGCCGGAGGAGCCGTGCCACCAGAAGGTGTCGGTGAGCTGGAGCGGCGGGTCGTCCTGGCAGTAGGGCTCCGCGGCGCCGTCGAAGAAGACACCGATCGGCCCGATGTCGGTGGGGGTCTCCGCCGTCGGCTCGACGGTCAGGTGCCCGGCCAGCTCGTCCCGGTCGAAGTCGATGGTGACGGCGACGTACTGGAGCGTCGTGGAGTCCAGGTCGCAGTCCTCGGTGAACCCCTCCAGAGGAGGGACCAGCCCGGTCTGGGTGGGTCGCCGGACGACGGACAGGTGGTCGGACTGCCGGCCGTCCGCGGTGGCGATGTCCACCCCGGCCAGCGTCACCGGGCCGAGGGGCGCCACGGGCTCCGCCGGCGACATCGGGGTGGGCGTGGCCGCCGACGCCTCGGCGGCGCGGGACGCCGCGGCCGCCTGCGGGTCGGCCAGCGCCGAGGCGAAGCCGCAGCCCGACGTCAGGACCCCGACCAGTCCCAGCGCACCCAGGGACCGCAGCGCCGCACCCCGCACGTGACCCCCCGTGACCCGTTCCGAGCCTGGAGGGTGCCACGTCGGGGGACGGCGGGGAAGCAGGTCAGCGCGTCAGGTGCGGCTGGGACTGCTGAGCGGTGCTGACCAGCGCCTGGTCCGGACTGATCCGGGACACCTCGACCGACTGGGCCGGCAGCAGGGCTGCCAGCAGCCAGTCGGTGCCGACGCGGACCCGGTTGTTCATCGAGGGCAGCGCGTACAGGTGGTATCCGCGGGCGACCAGCTTGGCGAGCGGCCCGTGCAGCTTGATCCCCAGCGGCTTGGCGACGGCGTCCCGACCGCCCAGGTCGGCGACCAGACCCAGGTCGCGGTGCTTGTAGGGCTTGGCCCGGCCGAAGCCGAGGCTGGCCGCGACGTTGCGGCCCAGGGCGGTGCCCTGACGCTGGGCGTGCTGCGCGGTGGGCGGGGTGACCGGCTGCGGCTGGCCGGTGCCGGCCGGCGACCAGTCCGGGCTGGCGAGGTCGGGGACGGCGGCGGCATCCCCACCGGCGAAGACGCCGTCGGCTCCAGGGACGGCGAGGTCGGCGTCGACGACGAGCCGGCCCTTCTGCAGCGGCAGGTCCAGCGCCCCGACCAGCGGGCTCGCGGCGACGCCGGCACCCCAGATCAGCGTGCGGCTGGGGATCGTGGACCCGTCGGTCAGCAGGGTCTCGCCCTCACGGGCCTCCTTGACGGTGACACCGAGCCGGACGTCGATGCCACGGCGGTGCAGCGCGTCCATCGCTACCTTGCCCAGGTCCGGGCCGAGCTCGGGCAGCACCGACTCGGCCAGGTCGATGAGCACCCACTGGATGTCCTGCGGGCGGACCCGGGCCCAGCGGGAGGCGATGGTGCCCAGCCAGTACTGCAGCTGGGCGACGATCTCGGTGCCGGTGTACCCGGCGCCCACGGCCACGACAGTGAGCCGCTCGCGGCGTTCGGCGTCGTGCTCGGGGCCCTCCGGGAGCGCGTCGGCCCGGTCGAGCTGGCGGAGCAGGTGGTCGCGGAGGAACTGGGCCTCGACGAGGGTCTTCACCCCGTGGGCGCGCTCGGCCACCCCGGGGATGTCGAACTGGCGGGTGACCGACCCGGGCACCAGGACCAGGCGGTCGTAGGGCTGGGTGAGGGTGCCGTCGGTGGCCCCGCCGTCGTCGGTGGTGCGCACGGTGACCGTCTTGGTCTGCGCGTCGATGTCGGTGACGCTGCCCAGCACGACCCGGGTGCGGCGCAGCTGCTGGCGCAGCGAGACCGCGATGTGCCGGGGCTCGACGACGCCGGCGCTGACGTCGGGCAGCAGCGGGCTGTAGAGCAGGTAGTCGCTGGGGTTGACCAGGACGAGCTCCGCGGCGTCGGGCGGGAGCGTCTTCTCCAGCTTCCGGAGGGCG
Organism: Modestobacter sp. Leaf380; assembly: GCF_001424485.1. Lineage (GTDB taxonomy): Bacteria > Actinomycetota > Actinomycetes > Mycobacteriales > Geodermatophilaceae > Klenkia. Next base: position 72,383 of record NZ_LMQC01000007.1, on the reverse strand, counting down.
TGGAAGCCCGCGAACCCCCCGCCGACGACGACGACCACCGGGCGGGACTGGCTCATGACGTGCTCCTCGACAGCGGGTGCGGGTGGGCGCCGCGGCACTGCGACACCCTCCTCCTGCCCCGCCCCGTCTCGGGTCAACCCGTCTGCTGGGTCACCCCACCTCGGTGACCTCGTAGGTGTGCCCGGCGGCGCGCAGTCGCTCGACCAGGACGGGACCCAGCGCGGTGGCCGGGGTGAGGGACCCGGCGCGCTCGGGCAACCGGTCGGCGTCCAGGGCGAGCGCCAGGGCGGTCTGGCCGAGCATCACCGCGGTGGCCGCGTAGCCGGGGTCCCCCGGGCCGGAGGCGACCGACCGGTAGCGGCGTCCGGAGTCGGTGGCGCCGGTGGTGACCATCCGGAAGAAGCCGTTGCGCCGGGTCTCCTCGCTCGGGCCGGAGCCCGGGGCGGGCAGCACCCGGTCCAGCAGGGACGCCGTCGGGCCGAAGGCCATCGCCGACACCGCGGCGAGCAGCCCACCCGTCACGACGCCCGCGGCGACGGCCCCCGGGACGCCGCGGCCGGTGGCCATGACCTCGCCGTAGGAGAAGCCGCGGCCGTAGGACCAGTCCTGCAGCGCGTTGCTGCGTCGGACGACGCGGGTGTTGAACGGTGCCATCACGAACGCCGCCGACCACCGGCCGTCGGCCGCGCGGGAGGGCTTGGCGCCGTCTCGCGGCTGACGGGTGGCGGGCTCGGCGTCCCGGTCGGGGCTGAGCGCGAAGGGGTCCCCGACGACGCGCCGCAGCGACGGGTCCGCCGCGATCGCCGCGACCTGGGTGCGCAGCGAGTCGACGGTGCCGCCGGAGAAACCGCCCTTCGCCGTCGCCACGGTCTGCACGTCGGTGAGGCCACCGGCGCCGTCGGCCGCGGCCCGGGCGGCGAGCTCGGCGACGGCGAGGTCGGAGGGGATCGAGTCGTAGCCGCAGGCGTGCACGATGCGGGCGCCGGTCTCCCGGGCGACGGCGTCGGTGGCGGCGATGGCGTCGCGGACGAAGAGCACCTCGCCGGTGAGGTCGGCGTAGTGCGTGCCGGCGCGGGCACAGGCCTCCACCACCGGCAGGCCGTACTTGGCGTAGGGCCCGACCGTGGTGACCAGCACCGCCGTGCTGCCGGCCAGGTCGGCCAGCGAGGCGGGGTCGTCGGAGTCCGCGGTGAGCACCGGCCAGCCGCGGCCGCCCGGCGGCAGCTGCGCCCGGACGGCCTCGACGCGGGCCCGGTTGCGACCGGCCAGGGCGATCCGGGTGCCGGCGGGGGCGTGCTCGGCGAGGTGGGCGGCGACGAGCCGGCCGACGAAGCTGCTCGCGCCGTAGAGGACGACGTCGTGTGCGCGGGTCATCGCCCCATCCTCGCCCGGCGCGCGGACCGGCACCCGTCGGCACCGTCCCCTACCCGTGGTCCCCGACGCCCACCCTCCGCGTGGGTGCCGGGCGACCGGGTAGGGGTCGATCGGACGCGCGGCGCCGGTCGACGGCCCCAGCCCCGGGCAGCTCCCGACCGTGTCGAGCCGCGTCCAGCACACGAGGAGGCCCCTGATGAAGGCCGTCGTCTACCGCGGACCGCACACCGTCGCCGTCGAGGAACGACCGGACCCCACGGTCCAGTCCCCCACCGATGCGGTCGTGCGGCTCACGACCACGAACATCTGCGGCTCGGACCTGCACATGTACGAGGGCCGCACCTCCGTCGAGGAGGGCAAGGTCCTGGGGCACGAGAACACCGGCGTCGTCGAGGCCGTCGGCGACGGCGTCGACCGCATCCGGGTCGGCGACCGGGTGTCGGTGCCGTTCAACATCGCCTGCGGCACCTGTCGCAACTGCCAGACCGGGTGGACGTCGTTCTGCCTGCGTGCGAACCCCACCGAGGGCATGGACGGCGCCGCGTACGGCTACGCCAACATGGGGCCCTACGACGGCGGGCAGGCCGAGTTCCTGCGCGTGCCCTGGGCCGACGTCAACCTGCTCACCCTGCCGCCGGGCACCGAGCACGAGAACGACTTCACGATGCTGTCCGACGTGTTCCCCACCGGCTGGCACGGCGTCGAGCTGTCCGGCTTCCAGGTCGGGGACCGGGTGGCCGTCTTCGGCGGTGGGCCGGTCGGGCTGATGGCCGCACACAGCGCCGTCATCCGAGGAGCCTCGGAGGTGTTCCTGGTCGACAAGGAGCCCGACCGGCTGCGGCTGGCGGAGGGCTTCGGCGCGACGGCGGTCGACTTCTCCGCCGGTGACCCGGTGCAGCAGCTGCTGGAGGCCACCGGCGGGCGCGGGGTGGACCGCGGCGTCGAGGCCGTGGGCTACCAGGCGCACGACGGCACCGGGGAGGAGCACCCCGAGCTGGTGCTGGACAACCTCACCCAGGTCGTCCGGGCGACCGGCGGCATCGGCGTCGTCGGGGTCTACATGCCCTCCGACCCCGGCGCCAGCAGCGACCTGGCCAAGGAGGGCCGCATCCCCTGGCAGTACGGCACCTTCTTCACCAAGGGCCAGTCGATGGGCACCGGGCAGGCCCCGGTGAAGCGGTACAACCGGCAGCTGCGCGACCTGATCATCGCCGGGAAGGCCAACCCCGGGGCGATCGTCAGCCACGAGCTCCCGCTGGATCAGGAGGTCGAGGGGTACCAGCACTTCGACGCCCGGGACGAGGGCTGGACCAAGGTGCTGCTCAAGCCCTGACCGGGCCTGCCCGCAGCGGTGCCCGGGTGGACTCCCCACCCGGGCACCTCACCGGCGCAGGTCGAGCACCTGGTGGTCCCAGCCCAGTGCGGTGACGCCGACCGGCTCCCATCCCGTCCGGCGGGCCAGCTCCTCGAGTCCGGCGACCGTCCGCGGTGGGCGGCCGGTCACCGCCAGCGTGGCGACGGCGTGCTCAGCCGCGGCCTCTGGACCCCCCGGGCCGGTCAGGGTGAGCACGTCCACCACGAGGGCCCGGTCGGAGCGGCAGGCGAGCACGCGGAGCAGCTCGAGCACCTCGTCGTCGGTGCGGTGCGCGGTGTCCAGGGCACTGACTGCGAGGTCCGACCGGTCGGGCGCGGTGTCCGACACCGGGAGGTCGGCGACCTCGCAGGTCAGCACCCGCACCGCCGTCGCCGAGCCGGTCAGCGCCGCCTCCGGCAGGGCCTCGCGGTCGGCAGCTGCGCGTAGCAGCACTGCGGCACCCGGGCCGCCGACGACGACGGTCGAGGCCGACGTCCAGGCCGGCAGGTCGGGCACGCCGCCAGCGACGAAGGCGAACCCGCCCGCCGCGGCAGCGCGGTCGGCGTACAGCCCGGCGTCGGCGTCCAGCTGCTCAGCGGCTGCGGCTCCGTGCACCTGTGCCCACGCCGACGTCCCCGCCGGGACCCCGTCGGACAGCCGGAGGACGGCGGCCAGCACCCGGGCGTCCCAGCCGGACCCGAACAGCTCCTGGCGGAGGTGGTCGTCGTCGAGCAGCTGCGCGCCCACCGGTCCCAACGACAGCCCGCTCGGGCCGGCGACGACCACCCCGTCGACGGCGAGCTGCGCGGCCACCACCCCGAGCGCCGGGGCGTCCAGCCCGAGCCGGGAGGCCAACTCGGCGACCGGTACGGGGGTGTCGGTGAGCGTGTCGAGCAGCCCGGTCCGGACGGCGATCCGGGTGGTGGCCCACGGCAGTGGGCTCAGCAGCGTCTCGACGTCGACCGCGGTTGCGTCGGGGGTCGCCTCCACCTGGGCGTGCCAGTACCCGGTGACGTCGAGGTGGTCCCGGGGAACGTGCCGCTCCACGCGCAGCCACCGGCGCAGCGGCAGCAGCGACCGGCTCTCCCCTGCCGCCCACACGTACGGGACGCCCGGCCACCACGTCACGTCGCGGACCGCGTCGGCGAGCCGGGAGGGCGCCCGGTCCGGGGTGGTCAGCCAGGTCAGCGTGTCCCCGTCCCGGACGGCGAGCGGCTGACGGGCCGCCGGGTCCCCGACCTCGACGACCACCTGCACCGGGACGTCGAGCGGGCGCTCGTCCAGGTACCGGCCGATCGCGGGCAGCGCCGTCTCGTCCCCGGCCAGCAGCACCCAGTCGACGCCGTCGGGCATGACGAGGGAGGACTTCGGCCCGGCGAACCACAACGGGTCGCCACGGCTCGCGGTCCGCGCCCAGGCCTGGGCCGGCCCGTCGCCGTGCAGCACGAAGTCCAGGTCGAGCTCCTGGGTGAGCCGGTCGAAGCGGCGGGGCGTGTAGTCCCGGGCCTGCCGGTGCTCGGCGGTCGGCCAGTCGATGCTGCGGGCCCGCTGCACCGGCAGGACGGCGGCGATGTCGCCGTCGGCGGCGAAGACCAGCTTCACGTGGTCGTCGAAGGACTCGGTGACGAAGCCGGGCAGCTCGAGCCCCTCGTGCACGAAGGGCCCCAGCTGCGGGCCCGCGACGGTCACCCGCCGCATCCGCGGGGTGACGTCGACGGCGCGCACGACGTGGACACGCCGGAGCACCAACGGGTGGGTGCGCAACGCGTGGTGGGCCATGCCGGTCAGCCGAACTGGGCCTGCACGACGTCGAGCAGGTCCATCGTGGCGTACCAGTCGGCCCGGTTCGCCGTCGAGGGCAGGTCGTACACCGAGCCCGCCTGGAAGGCCGGCAGCGCGGCGAAGACCGGGTCGGCGGCCAGGGACTCCGCGGTGACGGTGTCGGCCTGGAAGCCGAGCACGAAGACCGTCGGAGCGGTGACGACGATGCCGACCTGCTCGCGGGACAACTCGAAGGAGTCCCCCGAGCCGTAGGTCTGGAAGTCGGGGTTGTCGGCGATGACCGGCGCGGGCTCGAGGCCCACCTCGGCCAGGGTCTGCGGCAGCTGGGCGTCCTCGGGGATCGAGTACGGGGTGCCGTCGGCGAGCATCAGCAGGTAGCCGACCGGGGTGGCCGGCAGGTCGATGGCGTCGCGGACCTCGGCGACCTTCTCGTCGTAGGCGTCCAGCAGCTCCTGCTCGGCGTCGGGGACGCCCAGGACGTCGGTGGCCAGGTGGTCCAGCTGGCCCTGCCAGGTGGTGAGGTCGGCACTGACCAGGACGGTGGGCGCGACCTGGCTGAGCTGGCCGTACACCTGCTCGGCCTGCACGGCCGGGAAGCCCTGGCCGCCCCCGATGATCAGGTCGGGCGCCTCGGCGGCGAGGGCCTCGATGTCGAAGCCGGCGTCGGTCCACGGGATCATCACGGTGCCGTCCTCGGCGGCCTCCTCGGCCCAGGCCTCGGGGAACTCGTCGGTCTGGGTGTTGAGCGGGATCGCGCCGTGCACCGGGACATCGAGGGCGTAGAGGTAGCCGGCCAGCGCGGAGTTCAGCACGACGATCCGCTGCGGATCGGCCGGGACGGTGACCTCGCCCTGGTCGGTGGTGACCACGCGCGTCTCGTCGGCGGCCGCGCTCGGGGTGGGGTGGGGGCGCGGAGTGGCAGGCATGTGACCTTCTGGTCGGGCAGGCCCCAGGGGGCGGACGACCTGACGTTAGGCTGCCCTAAGTCGACGGGGGTGACGTGTCCGTCGACCAGGACGACACGTCACCGGAGGGCCTGTGCTGTTGACCGAAGTGGGCCGCCGCCGCGCCGCCGACGGGCCCGGCACCGACGACGTCGTCCGGTTCGACGGCCATCCCCCCCACCGGCACGACCGCTCTCAGCTGGTGCACCTGGTGCTGGGCCGCGCGACGCTCGACATCGCCGGAGAGCGGGTGGAGCTGGCCGAGGGTCAGGGGGTCTGGGTACCTGCCGGGGTCGAGCACGCGCTCACCTTGGAAGCCGGTGGGGTCGTGCTCGGGCCTCTGCTGTCCCCTGGTCTGGACCCGCCGTCCGGCGCTCCGCGGCGCGTGGCGGACCCGGGGGTCCGCCGGGTGCTGGTGACCCTGCTGAGCGTCGCACCCCGGGACGGCGACGAGGTGCAGGTGTTCCGCCGGGCCCTGGAGATCGCGTTGGTGGCCGCGACCGGCGAGCAGTTCTCGCTCCGGCTGCCCACCCACCCGGCGGCCCGGGCGATCGCGGCGGACGTGGTCCGGTCGCGCGGCACGCTGGCCCAGCTCGCCGACCGCGAGTTCCTGTCCGCCCGGCAGGTGCAGCGGCTCTTCCTGGACCAGACCGGGCTGTCGTTCGCGACCTGGCGGACCCGGGCCCGGCTCAACGCCGCCATCGCGCGGCTGCGCGCCGGCCGCGGGGTGCCCGCGGCGCTGGACGCCTCCGGGTTCACCACCCGGGAGGGCCTGGTGAAGGCGCTTGCCCGCGAGTGCGGGCTGCCGGCGGGTGAGGTGCTGGCGTACGTCGTGGCACCGGCCGTCACCGGGACCTGACCGGTCCCACCACGCGGCGCACGGCAGCAGCAGACCGCGGAGGTCACCGGATCCCTCGACGACCTCGGCCCGACGGACCCCGCCGATCGCGCGGCCTCGTCATCCTGACCCGCGCACGACAGCGCCCCCGGTCCCGCAGTCGCGGGACCGGGGGCGCCGGTCGATCAGGAGGTCAGCTGTCGAGTCTCATTCGAATGTCACTTCGAATCTCATGACTCCGCGACAGCCTCCCCGCCCGGCGATGGGTTGCGGGCGGCGCTGTGGCCCCGCGCGACGGCCACTTGAGGGCTAATTGCGGAAGAGCGCCAGTTCCACGGCCCCTGGACTGATCTGGTGAGTGGCGGCCAGGTCGTTTGCATAGGCGAGGTAGCGCCCGTAGGTGTCCGACGACCAGCCGGTGTTTCCGAGCAGCCAGTCGGGACTGGTCTTGCGAAGGGCCCGGGCAACCTTGCGGTCGAGGATGAGTGGAGCGGGTGAGACGTCTGTTCGGTGCCCGGCGACGAAGTACAGGTACTTCGTGAAGAAGGCGGGGCCGAGGAACGGGATGGAGTTCGCTGCGCCCCGTGTGAGGCTGGCATAGGCCGCGCTGGGTCCCGTGTCGGCAAGCAGTCGATCGGCGGCGCGGAGACGCTGCCCGATCGTGTCGATGTCGGTGCGAGTGAAGGTCCGGGCGCGGCGGCCGACGAAGAAGGCACTTGGCCCGGTGCCCCAGATGTAGGCGCCCAGCAGGAGTCCGACCCGGCCGCGCGGGGTGTCGTTGGACGCAAGGGCGAATACGTCTCGCCGCGTGATGCGCTGGTAGCCGCGGCGATGATCTGAGGGAGGCAGTCGCTTGAGCGTGTCGGGCCAGATTTCGGCGGGGACGTACTTCTCCCACCAGGCGGCCCTGAAGTCACACCATTGACCGAGAACCTCGTCATCCGAGGGGAACTGCAATGCCACGCCGACCCCGTTCATGCTGTTGATCATTGCTGAGATGTTCCGCGTCCCGAAGACTCCTCACCCGGTGCGTTGACCCAGGCTGCGGACAGGGCGGCCAGTAGTCGGTCCCTGATCTCCCACCGGACGTTGGACAAAAGCGCCTACGCCTCTGGGACTTGCCTGTCACCCTCTGGCCCCCTCGGCCGGTGCAGGCAGCGGATGACCCGGGCTCGGCTACATGTTGCTGACCGCATCACGGAAGAGCCGAGGTCACGGTCGGGCCCCAGCGGGCCGTGCGGTTCTACCTCGTACAAGTAGTAGTCGTTCCGTGTGAAGGCGAAGCGCCCCAGATGATGCAGTGGTTCGGTGTCGCCGCTGTCGAAGACGTAAACCCGACCTGGGTCGTACCACTGCAACTCTGGGGCCCCGTAGCCGTTGGGATGCGTGCGAGACGTACCGCCGCGCTCGCTGGCTGGCGTCACGAACGCACCGGCAGGGATGCGAGCCGGGGAGGCGTGTAGCCAAACCATGACGCAAGGTTATGTTCATCCCCCGGTCTGCGTTCCGTTGGGCTTTGGCGCTACCGGCGCTCGGCGGCGCCCCCATCCTTCCCCTTCGTGACCCGGTCCACCTCGGGCGAATCAAGTCTCAGAGGCTGCCGCGGCCAGTCGACCGGTCACATAGACCCTCTTGCTTCGGTGGGGGTCCGCGTCCGGCGCCGCTGGTGTGAGGCCCAGCGAGTCCCACCAGGCAGCCACGTCGTACGCCTTCACGTGCTCAGCGATGGAATCTGCGATCGCTTCCCGCAAGTCATGCGGCTTCGGTGGCGCGGTCACTGGTTCCGATCAATCCTTTGCGATGGAGGATGCCGCGAGTACCAGCGCGAGGGCGTACCTGTCTGCATCGCGCTTGACGAAGGCTGGCGTTACGACGAAGACCCACCCCGCGAGCCACAGCACGCTGGAACTTGCTGCGACGAACATGAGCACTGGGGACACCTCGATCACATTCCGGAGGCCGAGTACAGCGAGGAGGATCTCGGCGGCCATCGCGAGCAGTGATACGGCGATGCCAAATGGGCGACAACCGTAGAGGTTTCTGCGGAACCCGTAGTTGGCGTTCTCGGCTTGCACCAGGCCGAAGAGTTCACCCCGAGTCTTAGTGCGCAGTGCATCGACCGCAGCCTCGTAGATGGCATCTGCCTCAGTGGGGTTTGCGGCCTCATCCTCGGACGACGGGAGGCTGTAGCCGGTCGCTCTGGCGACTGCCGCATGACGCTGCTGCTGCTGGATGGTGTTCGTCTTCCCCGTCCAGCGGAGCAGCGCGGTCGTCGGCGGGCCGCCCCAGGACACCCAAAGAGCGCTCTGCTTGCTGCTCCCTCGGTCTCGAACCAGGTGCATGACGGGGAAGTGAAGTCCGCCAGCCGCGGCGAAGGTGGCGAGACCCTTCCACCAATCCGGGAGGCTGAAGAGTAGAAGGCCAAGGAGGGTCAGAGGAAAGATGACCACGGCTGCCGGGTAGAGGCGTGCTTTGCGCTCGTATGCATCCATTGTCAGCGGGTCACTCGGCGAGCCAGCCGATCGGCGTGAGAGCGCTGTAGTCCGGTCTCAGGTAGCCGCCGCGGTTCCACCTGATGCTCTGTCCCCGAGTTGCGGACACCGGGTATCCGCGGCGTCTGATGGCGTTTGCCACCTCGGGCCGCGGGAAGTCGTCAGCCTCCTTGCCTACGGAGACGAACGCGGAGCCGTACTGGAGGTCCCCGACGATTGGCCCTAGGAGTCGGTCCAGCGTCTGTGGGTCAAGGTTGTGCCGGGAACCGTGGTGGGGGACGTCCAAGAAGTCGATGGTGGCTGACTTTCCTGCGAGGTCGAGGTGGTCGGCCGCTTGGTTGAGGGCGGGCACCCCTGCGTCCCCGGTGAACAGTGCTCGGTATCCATCGACGGCCAGGTTCGTAATGACGCTGCTGTTGTTGCGGGGCGTGGTTCCACCATTGTCGTCGGTCATCGTTTCGCCCGGGTCGCTCACGAGGCTGCGAATGGCCTCCATGACGCTGCTCGCGGCCTTGGAGAACGCACGGCCGATGGACGCGGTCAGACTGCCGTATTGGACCTGCTCCTCCAGCAGTTGCCGGTAGTAGGACTCCGACGGTCCAGCGATCGTCAGTGCCCCACCGAAGTAGGTCGTCCCCGCGAAACCGTGATCGACTGCGGTTCCGCATCCGCGCGCGGTGGCGATGAGGTCATCGACAAGGGTGGCTTTGACGTCGTCCCCGGTGTAACCGTAGGCCGAGGGTCGGTGGATGAGGAGGCGGGCAACGTCTAGTTCCTCAATCACGCCGAACAGCCCGCGGATGTGGTCGTCATCGGGATGGGTGCAGATCACCAGGTCGACCCGGTCTGTTCCGTAGTACCTGCGGACGTGGCTGGCGATGCGTGAGCCGTCGTCAGCGAACCCTCCGTCGATCACGATTACGACGTCCTGCCCCGTGGAGGGGTCGGTGAACTGACAGGTGATGGCGTCCCCTGTCTTCTGCTTCTCCCCGACCCACAGGAAGTCGATGTCGATCATTGCGTCTCCTCGCCGTTGGATGGTGCCCCAGCCAGGACCGTAGCGGCGGGTACTGACAGTTGGCGGCCCTTTCGGGGAAGGTGGAGGACAGCGACTCGCCTCAAGGTCGGGCTGACGTCGGCGCGGGCCCTACCGTGCCCTCATGCCACGGACGCCGCTGCACGCCGCATTGGGAGATGTCGGGACCACGCTGGACTTCGGGCTGATCGAGCGGGCCTGCGAGAACCGGGTGACCGAGCGCGCCGATCTGGATTGGAAGCAGCAACTCCCTCTAACCGCCACGTCGGAGGACAAGCAGAAGAAGGTGGCCCAGCAGGCTGAACTGGCCAAGGACATCGCGGCGATGGCGAACAGCGGCGGCGGGATGATTGTTTACGGCGTAGCGGAGGCTCGGATTGAGGGAACCTCGGCTGCGGACCATGTGGTCCCTGCGGGTCCGGTGGATGAGGGCACGTCCCGCTCGATTCGTCAGGTCGCCGGGAACCTGATCTATCCGCCGGTCACTGGCCTGGATCTGCGGCCACTTGCCCCGGCAGACGACCCTGAGCAGGGCGTCCTGATTCTCCTTGTTCCGGACAGCCCGGATGCGCCTCACCTTGTCCACCCGAGGAACACCGACGACTGGTTCGGCGTCCCTTACCGACATGGGCCGGACACCGAATGGATGGTCGAGCGGCAGATCGCGGACGCCTACCGGGCCCGTGAGGCGGGACACCGAAAGCGGCGGGAGAACTTCAACGATCGATTTGACCGGTTCGTCGCTTCATGTGGCGTCGCCGAGGGGGTGAACTGGATCGTGGCGATGGCGGTGCCGGAGACGCCGCTTCACCGGCCACGGGACCTGCGGTTGGACCGGGCTAACCGGATCATCGAGCGGGCTTGGCGTTGGCCGGTGGGTCAGAAGATGGGTCCGAGGTTGCTTACTGGCAATGAGGTCACCCGCCGTGGACTTCAGCGGTATTACCGCTTCGGTCGTCAGCCGGTCTCCCAGGCAGGCGGCGCTACTCCGCGGGCTCGGGTCGAGGTTCACGGCGACGGAACCGTCGCGATGGCATTCACCCGGGACGGATTCTTTCGCGGCGAGACGCAGCGGGGCGAAGTCGCCCTCGCCGACATCGAGCAGACCGGCCTTGAGTTCTTCGCGTTGCTCTGGACCGCGAGAACGGCACTTGGCGTCACCGGTGACTACAGCGCACGAATCGCCGTCGAGCCTTCGACGCAAGTGTTCCGGCGGCTCGACCCGCATATCAACGAGTTCCTGCCCTTCGACGAATCGCACCGGGTGCTCGGCTATGCACCGGTGGACGGACCCGTCTTGGTTGACGGCGGCCGTGATCAGGCGTTGACCACTTGGCTGGACCTGGTGCGGGACGCGGTCAATCAGGCGGGGGTCACATCATCGCTCGATGCCGAGGAGATCATTCTTCAGTGGCAACTCGCCGACTGACGGGATGCGGCGTCCAGCAACTGGACGGCCAACGACATTCACGACATCGACGCGTTGGCGGTGGCGGTCCCGTACGGGGATGCGGCACTCACCGATAAGGCGGCGCGGAACGCCATCGTCAGCATGCGGTTTGACCGGCAGGCGGCGACGTTCATGCCTCGTACGGCTGGAGACCTGGCGGAGCGGCTCGACTCCGGCGGCTCCACCGGCTCGCCCACGTCTCTCGCGGAGGTCGCCGACCGAGGCGGATGCTGATTGGCCTTCGCCAGGTGTGCACCTACGGCGCGTCACCAACACTCCCGCTCGACCGCAGCGCCGGCGGGGTTTCTCCACAGCCGCTGTGCTCGCGGAGAAAGGCGACAGCGTCGGCTCCGTCGTGCACGGGACGCCAGTAGGGAATCGCGTGCGCCTCTGGGACGGTCATGCCAGGGACCGGGCGGCCCCGGTAGACCGCGTCGTCACGGACCCGTTTGCACGGCCAGCATGCACCCGCGTACGGCGCCTCCCAGTATTCGGCGCTTTCCTCATCCATCCACATGATGGAGTGATGCCCGTCGTCGGAGTTGAACTCGGCGAGTACGAGCAGGAATGTGAGCGTGTAGGCGTCAGGGATCATCGCCGCTTCCGGTCATCCGGTCAGGACTGAGATTCCGGTGACGGCGGTCCCGGCGACCGTAAGCGGGGCGTAGAACCCGAGGACTGACCAGGACGTGTAGGTGTCCAGCCTGGACGCTTGGTCCTTGAACACGTTCTTGTCCATGGAGTACGACGGGACGGTTCCGGCAACGACGCCGTTGTAGAGGCACCGGAACAGGCGTTCCTCGTAGAGGTAATACATGTCGAGGATCGAGAACGAGATGATGATGGCCAAGCCCAGGAGTGCGAGGTACCAGCGCTCGATGACTGCGGAGAACCCGAAAGCGGCTCCGGCGATAGTAAGGCTCCAGCCTTTGGCAGTCGCTGAAGATTGCGAGAGTCGGGCAATGACCGCTTGGACGTAGTCCAGATGCTTCCTGCGGTCCTCGGGATCGGAAGCCCGAGCGACGGGGCTGCTGCTCATGGGGAGCCTTCTTCCCCTGCACCCAGGGCGAGGGCGGCGCGGATTCTGCCTTGAGCGTCGCTTTTGTTCTTCTCGCTCCAGTGGGTTTCTGCTGGCCAGATGGGACCCATCGCGTCGTCGGTACGGCGGGGAACGACGTGTACATGCAGGTGGAAGACGCTCTGTGTGGCTGCCTCGCCGTTGGACTGGATGATGTTGAGACCGTCCAATGGGACAGCCGCTCGGATGGCGCGGGCGACGCGCAGGGTGGCGTCGGCCAGGTCGCGGGCGGTCTGGTCGTCGAGTGACCAGATGTCGGGGATGTGCTCGCGAGGAATGATCATGGTGTGCCCGAGGGTGGCCGGTTCTAGCGGGAAGAACGCGACTACCTTGCCCGTCCGGAGGACCTCGCGGGCTGGTTCCTCATGGGTGACGATCTGGCAGAAGTCGCAGTCGGGGTCGGCGCGCATTGTCAGGGCCGCTTGTAGCCGCTGGCGATCCACGACTCGATGTTGTTCTTGATGCTGGCGTAGACCTGGGTGCTGTCATAGCCCGTCGGGTTGTTGACCGGCACGTAGTCGGCGTAGGTCTTGTTGCTGTCGCTGAAGCCGAACTGGGAGAAGGGGTTTGCTCCGGCGGTAGAGGTGTACCCGTCCTTGTCCTTGAGTCCGTGGATGTTGATCCCGAGGAGCGGCTTCCGGGATGCCCATGCCTTCTTGATCTCATACTTCACCCACTCGCGGGACGCGGTCTGGGAACCGATGAGGACGACGACAGCGCCCTTGTAGGACATCTCCTTGTCAATCCAGTCCTGGACGGCCTGGCGACCGCGCGCCTTCACGGCTTCCCAGTTCTGGGCGGGCAGGATCTCCTGCCCTTCGACGGCGCCCATCCGCAGGATTTGCTGGACCCGCCAGTAATCGTTCTGGTAGTGGAAACTGACGAACGACGATCGAGCCATGTGGGTGCCCCTCTGCTCCGTACCGCCGGGGCGGTGTGACGCTGACGGTCGGGACGCTAGAGCAGGGCACCGACAGAATCGGGCAGCCGGAGCAAACAGCGGCTGACCTGCCGGTTCGCAAGGCGGGCGGGCTGCGCCGCGCACGGTGGGCAGCCCGCCCGTTCTCAGCGACGCTCGATGTCTCGCGGGTTCTTGTTCTTGGTGAACCAGTCGACTTCAGGCGGATCGAGTTTCATCGGCTCGCGGGGCGGCGGAGTCGGCTCCGGCTTCGGCTGCTGCGCGCTCATGTGACACCCCCTCACATCTGCCAGAAGACCTGTACGACCAGCGCGGCGAGGCTGAAGAGGGCCGCGCCCAGCGACAGAACGGCGACGGCGAACCATCGGCCCCGCCGGTTCGCCTCGCGGAACACCAGGTCGAGTGGACTGCTCGCTTCCACTGACTGGCCATGGAGGAGCCCCTCGGTGATCTGCGCTTGCGGCGGCGGGCCGTCCTTAGCGTCGATGTACTTGCGCCACTGCTCACGCAGGTGCCGGATACTCGGGGCATTCGACTTCTGCGGGGCCAGCACGAGGAGGCAGAACGTCGCGGTCAGGAGCAGGAATCCGGCGGTCGCGATAAGGCAGGCCCGGATACCCCCGGTCATCTCCAGGGGACCGGTGAGGTCGAGACCTCGGGGCAGCAAGGCGAGAATGACGCCGGCGAAGCCGAGGATGGCGACCGAGCGGGTGGAAAAGCCGTCGTTGCGCTTGTTGTGCCACTCCAACAGCCAGCGGGCCTGAACCGTGAAGGCGTCGGACTCGCCGCTCGTGGCTGGCGTACATGGCGGTGTAGCGGTCATCCGCTGTCGCCGAGTTCGCATCGGGTGCGCCGATAAACCGTTAGCCGCGGGCTCACGAGCCGGTCACCTGCCGAAGTCCGGTCCATGATCCGGCGGCGTGCTTGACGTTGGTCTCGGTGGCGAACAGGTATCGCCATTCGGCATCGACTTCACCACTGTCGTTGACGTGCCGGACCCAGCGTTCGGCTGTTTCCTTTTTCGCGAGGACGTCCCTGTCACTGGCGCGGACGTCGGCCTTGCCTTCGATGAGCCAGTGAATGCCGTCTATGTCGATGGCGATGGCGATGGCGATGGCGATGGCGACGGCGATGAAGTCTGGGATGTAGCGCTGGTTGGCGCCGTAGTTGAGGTAGGCGCCGTAGTTGGGCAGGACGCGGACCCACCAGGTGATCTCGGGGGCGGAGTCGAGGAGGTCGGCGAGCCGGTACTCGGTGCTGTAGGCGTCGAAGGCGGCGGCGGGCAGGATGCTCTTGGTCCAGCCGGTGTAGGGCTTGCCGGGGACGAAGGTGGCCGCGTTCTTGACGGTGTACCGGTCGAGGGTTTCGGTGATCGACGGCAGGGTGCTCGGCGGGTAGCCGATCGGCTCGATCTTTTCGACAATGCCGCTAGGCCGGTTCTTGTGCTTCTCCCGGGCCAGGTGAAGGAACGCGTCAGTGGCGGCCTGGACGCGGCGCTGTGACCACTCGGCCGTCTCAGGGTCGTCCACTCCGGCCCCCGCAAGGAACGCCCGGGTGAGGCGGCGGACGGCGTTCTTTTCTTTCGTCTCGGGGATGACGAGTCCGCTTCCGAGGACTCGGCCGGTCATCTCGGTGATGAGGTCGATGACCGGCAGCATCTCCTGGCTGGCGGCGATGTCTTCGGCCTGTTTGCGCGGGGTGACGTCGATGACCTCGCCGCGGCGCTCAGCGACGAGACCGACCCGGTCGAGCGGGCTGGCGATCTCCGACCGATAGTTCAGGCCACCGAGGCGGGCGTCGTCATCGGCAACGTCAGACAGAGTGAACGGCTGCGGCTGGATCTGCTTGTCCAGACGCGGGAAGAGGATGCGAGGCGCGTCGGAGCGCGGGCTCATGTCCTGCTGCAGCAGCAAGATCGCAGCCTCGGCCCCTTAGGCGCGGTCCTCGAACTCCTGGAAGACTCAGCAAAGTCGCTGGGCCAGGCCATCGGTCGGCTCCAGACCACGACCTCCGGCCTCAAGGCATCGCAGGCCCACACCCTCCGGCGCATCACCAAACAGCGAGCCGGTGTTCCACCGCAACGTCGGTCAGCAGGAGAAACTCCCGCTCGGCGCGCTCGGGAACATGGGTTGCATCGAACTCGACGACCAAGCCCAGTACCGGCCGACCTTCGACATGCGTCTCGTACTTCCCGACATCGAGTAGCGCCTACAGCAAAGCCAGAGGGGCGGGCGACCAACCGGTCGCCCGCCCCTCTTACTTTCGCTCCGTCACTGGTGACAAAGTGCTGAGATCACTGGTGACAGAATCCTGAGAACGCGGTGTCAGAATCCTGAGATTCTGGTGACAGAATCCTGAGATCCGCTATCAGCTGCAGCCGCTGGTGGAGCCGCAGCCCTCGCAGACGTAGCAGCTGCCGGCCGGGCGCATCTTCGTGCCGCAGGTCATGCACAGCGGCGCGTCGGTGGCAGTCCCGGTGACCAGCTCGAGCAGCTCGGCCGAGGAGTGGGCCTCCTTGATCGAGGTGGGGGCCTTGGCGGCGGGCGCCTCGACCTTGGCGACCTCGGTCGGCGCGGAGCCGCGCAGCGCCTCCAGGTCGACCTCCTCCTCCACCGAGGTGGTGGAGGCCGAGCCGTAGCCCGACACCTGCGCAGCGCGCTCCTCGGCGGTGAAGATGCCCAGGTTGGCGCGCTTCTCGACGGACAGGTGGTCCAGCGCCAGGCGACGGAAGATGTAGTCCATCACCGACTGGGCGATCCGGATGTCCGGGTCGTCGGTCATGCCGGCGGGCTCGAAGCGCATGTTGGTGAACTTGGAGATGTAGGTCTCCAGAGGCACACCGTGCTGCAGCGCCAGCGAGATGCCGATCGAGAAGGCGTCCATGACGCCGGCCAGGGTCGAGCCCTGCTTGCCCAGCTTGAGGAAGACCTCGCCCAGACTGCCGTCCTCGTACATGCCGGCGGTCATGTAGCCCTCGGCCCCGGCGACGGAGAACGAGGTCGTGACGCTGGTCCGCTTCTTGGGCAGGCGCTTGCGCACCGGGTGGGCCATGGTCGCGGCGACCGGGGCGGCCACCTCGGCGACCTCGGCCTTGGTGCCGTCGTTCTTGCCCTTGCCCCCGGACAGCGGCTGGCCGACCTTGCAGTTGTCGCGGTAGATGGCGAGGGCCTTGATGCCGAGCTTCCAGCCCTGGAAGTAGATGTTCTCGACGTCCTCGATGGTCGCCGACTCGGGCATGTTGACCGTCTTGGAGATGGCACCGGAGATGAAGGGCTGGACCGCGGCCATCATCCGGACGTGGCCCATCGGGGAGATGGACCGCTCGCCCATGGCGCAGTCGAAGACCTCGTAGTGCTCGGGGCGCAGCGTGGGGGCGTCGACGACGTGGCCGTGCTCGGCGATGTACTCGACGATCGCCTCGACCTGCTCGTCCTGGTAGCCCAGGCTCTTCAGCGCCCTCGGGACCGTCTGGTTGACGATCTGCATGGAGCCGCCGCCGACCAGCTTCTTGAACTTGACCAGCGAGAAGTCCGGCTCGATGCCGGTCGTGTCGCAGTCCATCATGAAGCCGATGGTGCCGGTGGGGGCCAGCACGGAGGCCTGTGCGTTGCGCCAGCCGTTCTCGGCACCGATCGCCAGGCAGTCCTGCCACTGGGCGGTCGCGGCCTTGAGCACGTCGGCGTCGTCGGCGCCGACGGGGCGGATCGCGTCGTTGGCGGCCGAGTGCTTGCGCATGACCCGGGCGTGCGCCGAGGCGTTGCGGGCGTAGCCCTCGTAGGCACCGACGACACCGGCCAGCTCGGCCGAGCGGCGGTAGGCGGTGCCGGTCATCAGCGAGGTGATCGCCGCGGCCAGGGTCTGGCCACCGCGGGAGTCGTAGGCGTGGCCGGTGGCCATCAGCAGCGCGCCGAGGTTGGCGTAGCCGATGCCCAGCTGGCGGTAGGCCCGGGTGGTGTCGCCGATGGGCGCCGTCGGGAAGTCGGCGAAGCAGATCGAGATGTCCATCGCGGTGATGATCAGCTCGACGGAACGGGTGAACCGCCCGGAGTCGAACGTGCCGTCGGCCCGCAGGAACTTCATGAGGTTCAGCGAGGCCAGGTTGCACGAGCTGTTGTCCAGGCTCATGTACTCCGAGCAGGGGTTGGACGCGTTGATCCGCCCGGTCTCGGGGTTGGTGTGCCAGTCGTTGATCGTGTCGTCGTACTGGATGCCCGGGTCGGCGCACTCCCACGCGGCGGTGGTGACCTTGCGGAAGAGCTCCTTGGCGTCGACGGTCTCCAGGACCGAGCCGTCGGTGCGCGAGCGCAGCCCGAACGGGGTGCCGTCCTCGACGGCGCGCATGAACTCCTCGTTCACCCGGACCGAGTTGTTGGCGTTCTGGTACTGGACGCTGGTGATGTCCCGGCCGCCCAGGTCCATGTCGTAGCCGGCGTCGCGCAGCGCGCGGATCTTGTCCTCCTCGCGCGCCTTGGTCTCGACGAACTCCTCGATGTCGGGGTGGTCGATGTCCAGCACGACCATCTTCGCCGCGCGGCGGGTGGCGCCACCGGACTTGATGGTCCCGGCGGAGGCGTCGGCCCCACGCATGAAGGACACCGGGCCCGAGGCCGTGCCACCGGAGGACAGCAGCTCCTTGGAGGAGCGGATGCGGGAGAGGTTCAGGCCGGCACCGGAGCCGCCCTTGAAGATCAGGCCCTCCTCGCGGTACCAGTTGAGGATCGAGTCCATCGTGTCGTCGACGGCGAGGATGAAGCAGGCGCTGACCTGCTGGGGGCTCGAGGTGCCCACGTTGAACCAGACGGGTGAGTTGAAGCTGAACACCTGGTGCAGCAGCATCCAGGTCAGCTCGTGCTCGAAGAGCTCGGCGTCGGACTCGGTCGTGAAGTACCCGTGCTCGCGGCCGGCCTCGGTGTAGGTGAGCACGACCCGGTCGATGAGCTGACGCAGGCTGGTCTCCCGCTGCGGGGTCCCGACGGCGCCACGGAAGTACTTCGTGGTCACGATGTTGGTGGCGTTGATCGACCACTCGGCCGGGAACTCGACGCCGCGCTGCTCGAAGTTGATCGAGCCGTCGCGCCAGTTGGTCATGACGACGTCACGACGCTCCCAGGTCACCTCGTCGTAGGGGTGGACGCCCTCGGTGGTGAAGACCCGGGCGATCTTCAGGCCCTTGCGGTCGGACGCCTTGCTCGCACGCTTGCGGCCGGACGAGATGCGGTCGGTGGTCTCGGTCAAGACTCCCCCTGGGGTCGTGTGGCGCACCGGGGTGGGGCCCCGGGCTGGTGTTCTAGCGGGTGCTGCTGACATTTCGGTGGAGCGGGCGCGCTGCGGTGCTGGTCTCGTGCGTGCAGGTGCTGGCCCGGCGACGGTGCCGGGGCGGACGTGGCGGGGAAGAGGTCCACGTCCGGCGCGGTCAGGAGCCGGGGCCTCCGGCGCCGGGCGGGGCGGCGGTCTCCGGCGACGGGCGGTCGGACGGCGTGGTGGTCCCGGCCGGGAAGTCCGTACCGACGGCCGGGTCGGCCACGACGGGGTCCGGGACGGCCCGTGGCCGGCCCGTGCCGGGCACGAAGCTCCCGGTGGCGGCGAGCGCGTGCGCCCGCCGCATCTCGGTGATCTCCTTCTCGAAGTCCGCCGCGGAGGTGAAGGAGCGGTAGACGCTCGCGAAGCGCAGGTAGGCGACCTCGTCGAGGTCCCGCAGGGGCCGCAGGATCGCCAGGCCCACCTCGTTGCTGGGCACCTCGGCCGACCCGGTGCAGCGCACCGCGTCCTCGACCTGGGCGGCCAGCACGGCGAGCTGGTCCTCGTCGACCGGGCGGCCCTGGCAGGCCCGTCGCACACCCGCGATGACCTTGGACCGGTTGAAGGGCTCGGTCACCCCCGAGCGCTTGACGACGGCGAGGACGGCCTCCTCGACGGTGGTGAACCGCCGACCGCAGCCGGGGCAGGACCGCCGGCGACGGGTCGTCGCACCCTCGTCGGTCTCCCGGGAGTCGACGACCCGGCTGTCCGGGTTGTGGCAGAACGGGCAGCGCATCGCGGTGTCTCCTCTCGGGTCCGGGCGGGTCGGTGGGGGCGTGTCGGGCAGGTCCTCCGGCAGGTGCCGTGGCACCGTGCCCGGGCGACTCCGCGGGGCGTCTGTGGACGATCCCGGGGACATCCGGTGGACAACCCGGGGGCTTCCTGGGGACAACCCTGTGGATGGAACGACATCTGTGTAACTACTAGATGTTGTGGTGAGAGTAGCCCCGCACCCCTACTGGTGTGCAAGCCCTGGTGCGCGTGTCGTCTTCCACCACTACCTGTTGTGGTCGACCCGCCCCGCCAGGCACCCCGACCCCACCTGCACCGCAGCTCGCACAGCACCTCACAGCAGCCCCCGCCGCGGCTGGCGAGAACCGTGGCGGACGTCGGCGCGTCGCGCGCCGGGGCGGTCATCAGGCGAGCCGGTGTGCCCCGGGGACCGACCCCGAGGCCCACGGCGGACGGCACGTGTGACCACCAGGAGACCGACGCCCGGAGGAGGGGCCGGGCCGACGGGCCACAGCGCACACCGGGGCGAGGCGAGGCGAGGCGAGGCGAGGCAGCGAGGCGTGACGGAAAGAGGCGGGCCTGAGCGAGGCGGCCGGTGCGCGGCGGGTCGGAACGAGGCGGGACGGAGCAGCGGGGCCTGGATCGCAGCCATCCGAGCGCCCTCCTGCGGGGACCCGAGCCGGGCCGAGGACGGCGACGGGACGGACGAGCACCAGTGGCGGGGACGCGTGGAGGTGTGCTCCCAGAGGGAGGCGCAGGCCGCGAGCGTGGGGCAGCCGGGAGCACGGGAGGGCGGGCGACAGGACGTGGTGGTGACCGGGGGCCTCACCTGGCCCGGGACCCGGCTCGTGAGCAGCGCGGCCACGCCCTCGTGACAGCGTCTCCTCCAACCCCGATCGGAGCGCCGACCGGGCGGCGCGCGGGTGCCGGCCGGACTCAGGGGACGAGCAGCACCTGCCCGGGCACGAGGCCCGCACCCTCGAGGTCGTTGGCCGCCCACAGCGCGTCGACGACGCCGCGCGGGTCCTCGTCCGGGGCGATCGCGCTGGCGATCGACCACAGGGTGTCCCCCGGCTGCACCACGACGCTGCTCTCCCCCGCCAGCGCCAGCCCGGGGCCCTGCGGGCCGACGACGGCCGGACCCAGCAGGGCCGCCAGTCCGAGACCGCCCACGAGGACCAGGCCGGCGACGACCCGGCGACCACGGCGGGTCAGTCGCAGGGGTGCGACCGGTTCGTGCTCGACCGACGACCGGGACCCGCGGTCCGACCTGCGGACCGGGAAGGGCAGGACCTCGGCGAGCCGCTCACCGGTCCCGGGAGCCCCACCCGGGGCCGCCTGCTCCGGGAGCTCGACCGGCGACTCCCCGGCCGCCCGGGCCGACCCGACCGCGCGCACCCCGCCCGGGCGGTCCCCCGCGGCGAGCAGGGCGCGGCCGGCCGGGTGGTTGCCGCGGGGAGAGGGAGTGCTGCGCTGCGTGGTGGCCATCGTCATCGCTCCTGGTGGGTCGCCGACGTCGGGGGAAGGTGATCGAACGGGTGTCGATTCGAACGTCTGTGCGATGTCTACCCGAGGGGTCCGACAAAATCGAGCGGACACGGCGTGTCCTTCGAACACCTGTTTGAACGACGGCGCCGAGGGGGTTACTGTCCGTGTCGATCACGACGGCCACCGTCGCGCCGGGCGGACCCTCACGGGAGCGCCCGGAGGACGGGTGTCCGGCCGTCGGCCAGAGAGCTGCGGGGACGCAGCCGGCGAGGAGGACACGTGGCGGTCGAGGGCACACCGGGCGACGGCGGCACGGCGACGACCAAGCGGTCGACGGCGACGCGGCGGGCCAAGGCGGCCCGCACGCCGGCCACCACCGGGGCCGCCGAGGAGGCGACCGGCGCGTCGGTGCGGGAGTTCCCCGACCGCAGCGAGGCCGGCGACGGCCTGACCCAGCGTCAGCGCCGCGTCCTGGAGGTCATCCGCGACTCGATCGAGCGTCGCGGCTACCCGCCCTCCGTGCGCGAGATCGGGGAAGCCGTGGGCCTGTCCTCGGCGTCCTCGGTGGCCCACCAGCTCTCGGTCCTGCAGAAGAAGGGCTGGCTGCGCCGGGACCCCAACCGGCCGCGCGCCCTGGACGTCCGGCTGCCCGGGGACCACCCCGACGCCGACTCCTCCCCCGCCGCGCTCGCCGGGGCGGGCGCCGGCAGCGGCGTCGACGACCCCAGCGCCCCGGTGCCGACCTACGTCCCCCTCGTCGGCCGGATCGCCGCCGGTGGCCCGGTGCTGGCCGAGCAGGCCGTGGAGGACGTCTTCCCGCTCCCCAAGGAGCTCGTCGGCGAGGGCACGCTCTTCATGCTCAAGGTCACCGGCGAGTCGATGATCGAGGCCGCCATCTGCGACGGCGACTGGGTCGTCGTCCGCCAGCAGGCCACGGCCGAGAACGGCGAGATCGTCGCTGCGATGATCGACGGTGAGGCGACCGTCAAGACCTACAAGCGGCGCGACGGCCACGTGTGGCTGATGCCGCACAACCCGGCCTTCGAGCCCATCCCGGGGGACGACGCCACGGTCCTGGGCCGTGTGGTGACCGTCCTGCGTCGCGTCTGAGGCAGCTGGACCACCCCCACCGGCCTCGGGTCGGGCGCCTCGACCGGCGTCCGCCCCGTGGCGCAGGAGGTCAGCGGCGGCGGAGCTTGCCCGTCGTCCAGACCAGCACCGCCGCGGCGACCGCTGCGATGAGCCCGGCCGTCCAGGGCGACAGGCCGGTGCTGCCGTCCTCGGTCAGGGCCTGCGCGGAGACGGCTGCCGGGCCGGTGGCTGCAGCCGGGGCGAGCGCGCCCACAGCCGGGACGACGGTCACCGCGGCCGGGAGCCCTTCGCCGGAGACCACGAGACTGCGCCCGTCGGCCGCGAACGTGACGGCTTCGCCCTGCGGGGAGTCCGGCAGCGCGACCCGGGCCGGCGGCGTCGCCAGGGCGCCTGCGACGTCGGAACCGGCCAGGGGCCAGACCAGCACGTCGGTGTAGGTGCGCACCGCCACAGCGGCGCCGTCGGCACTGACCGCGCCACCGGTCACCATCAGCTGCCCGGCGCGGCCCACCGGGCCGCCCGACGTGCCGGTCAGCTCCAGCGTCAGGTCCCCGACCCGCTCCAGCGCGACGGTCGTGCCGGCGTCGAGGGCCGTGGCGGGGCGGTAGACGCCACTGCTGCCCAGGACCTCCTTGGTCACCAGGTAGGGGGTGCCGTCGGGGGCGAGGAGCAGCGCCTCGGAGTCGTGCGCGCCGTCGGGGTAGGAGAGCCGGAAGACCTCCGCGGCACCGTCGGGGCGCAGCGCGATCAGCGCGACGGTCTCCCGGGTGGCCCGGTTGTCGCCGGTGTCGGCGATCCAGACGGTCCCGTCGGCGGCGAGCGCCATGTCCTCGGGGTCGTAGGGGTCCACGGCGGCCGTGCGCTCGGCGACGACCGTGCAGGCGGCGTCCAGCACGTACACGGTGACGGCGTCCCCGCCGTCGTTCATCGCCAGCGTCGTGTCACCGGAGGTGGCCAGCCCGGAGATCTCCGGCAGGCGCGCGTCGGTCACCGAGCACGGTGTCGTCGGCTCGCTGTAGGGCGCGACGGTCTCCTCGGCGGCGGCGGTGACGACCTCGCCGGGCGCCTGGGCCAGCCCCGGGGAGAGGAAGGACCCGGGGAGGAAGGGGCCGAGCAGGAGGCCGGCGGCCGCGAGGGTCGCCACCAGGGCCCTCGACCGGCGGACGGGGGCCTCAGACAGTCGGTCGACCGGCTCGGGCACGTACGAAGCGTGACAGGACGATTGCGTCGAGTGCGTGCACCACGCCCAGCAGGACGAGGCCCACAGCCGCCCCGACCACGGCATCGGTGACCCAGTGGAAGTCAAGGGCCACCATGGCCACACCCGTCACAACGGGACCGAAGACGCTGAGCACCCAGAGGCCACGCTGGACCGCTGCGGGAAGACCGGACTCGACCGCCTGCCACCGGGCCACGCCCCACATCAGGACGGCGTTGGCGACGTGCCCCGAGGGGTACGAGGCGCCGTCGCGGTGGAAGAAGGACCCCGGGTAGGCCGGCGCGGTGCGGCCGGTGCCGAACTTGAAGGCGTAGACCACCGCGGTCAGCAGGGCCAGCGCGACCAGCACCCGGAGCAGCGGGACGATCGTCCGCTGCCGGATGCAGGTCCACCCCACCAGCACGGCGAGGACGAGCAGGATGGTGACCCGCCCGCCGGCCTGGGTGAGGACCCACACCGGCCAGTAGAGGACCGAGTCACGCAGCCCCCAGGAGCTGACGACCTCCGAGACCTGCAGGTCCATCCGCTCCAGCGTGCCCCGCGCGAGCAGGTCGACCGTCACGAGCACGGTGACCACGACCGCCAGCCCCACCGACCACCAGGCCGGCCGGCCCACGCCGATGACCGCCGGTCCCCGGGACGGGGCAGCGGCAGGGGCGGTCGTCACCTCGCCACCGTACCGGCAGTTCCGTGACCATCCCGTGACCTCCCCGCCGCCGGGCGACGGCGGGGAGGTGCCGGGGTCAGCCGGTCGCCGTCAGGCGACCGGGGCCACGAACTCGCCCAGGGCGGCGGCGAGGGCGCCGTCGACACGGGCGTGCAACCGGGTGCCCTCGGAGGAGAAGTCCTCGCTGAGGACCTCGCCGTCGCGGTGGACCCGGGCGACCAGGTCACCCCGGTCGAAGGGCACGAGCACGTCGACGTCCACGTCGGGGTGCGGGAGCCGGGCGGCGATGACGTCGCGCAGGGCCGCCATCCCCTCCCCCGTGCGGGCCGAGACCCAGTGCGCACCGGGCAGCGCCTGACGCAGGGTGAGGACGTCGTCCTCGTCCATCGCGTCGATCTTGTTCACCACGATGAGCTCGGGCACCGAGGCCGCGTCGATCTCGGAGAGCACCACGTGCACCGCGTCGATCTGGCCCAGCGGGTCGGGGTCGGAGCCGTCGACGACGTGCACCAGCAGGTCGGCGGCGGCCACCTCCTCCAGCGTCGAGCGGAAGGCGTCGATCAACTGGTGCGGCAGGTGCCGCACGAAGCCCACGGTGTCGGTGAGCGTGTAGTCCCGGCCGTCGGGCGTCTCGGCCCGGCGGACCGTCGGGTCCAGGGTGGCGAAGAGCGCGTCCTGGACCAGGACACCGGCGTCGGTGAGCTGGTTGAGCAGGCTCGACTTCCCGGCGTTGGTGTACCCGGCGATCGCGACCGAGGGGGTCTGGTTGCGGTCCCGGCTGTTGCGCTGCGTGGTCCGGGCGGTCGCCATGCCGGCGATCTCCCGGCGCAGCTTGCTCACCCGGGCCCGGATCCGCCGCCGGTCGGTCTCGATCTTGGTCTCACCGGGACCACGGGTGCCGATGCCGCCACCGCCGGCGACACGACCACCGGCCTGCCGGGACAGCGACTCACCCCACCCGCGCAGCCGCGGCAGCATGTACTGCATCTGGGCGAGCTCGACCTGGGCCTTGCCCTCCCGGCTGGAGGCGTGCTGGGCGAAGATGTCCAGGATCAGCGCGGTCCGGTCGACCACCTTGACCTTGAGGATCTTCTCCAGCTGGTTGAGCTGACCGGGGGTCAGCTCGCCGTCGCAGATCACCGTGTCGGCGCCGGTCGCGGCCACGATCTCGCGGATCTCCGCGGCCTTGCCCGAGCCCACGTAGGTGCCGGCGTCGGGCTTGTCCCGGCGCTGGCTGACCGCCTCGAGCACCTCGGAGCCCGCCGTCTGGGCCAGGGCGGCCAGCTCGGCGAGCGACCGGTCGGCGTCGGCGGCCGTCCCCTCGGTCCAGACCCCGACCAGCACGACGCGCTCCAGGCGCAGCTGGCGGTACTCGACCTCGGTGACGTCGGCGAGCTCGGTGGACAGCCCGGCGACGCGACGCAGGGCCCCGCGCTCCTCGAGCGCGTAGGAGCCGGTCGTCTCGTCGGGGGTGTCCCACTGCCCGCGCGGGGCGGGCCGGGTCTCGGTCGGGAGCGCCGTCACGGCTGCCTTGTCGGCGCGTGCGGCGGCGTCCTCGAGGATGGCCCGGTTCTGTGCTGTCGTCATCGTCTCCCAGCGTGTCACGCCCCGGCCTCCGGGGCACCTGACTTCCTGCTGGTGACAACGCCGGGGAGCTCCCAGGTCATCCCACGGGGTGCATCTCGCGCCCGTACAGCGGGTGCCCGGAGCCCAGGGGACCCCGTTGACCGTGGCCGGACCGGCGCAGCAGGCTGCCCCCGTGACCGCCCCCCGCAGCCTCTGGCGGCACCGCGGCTTCCGGCAGCTGTGGGTCGCCGAGACCGCCAGCCACGTCGGCACCCAGGTCGTCGGCGTCGCCCTCCCGGTGGTCGCCGTCGCGGTGCTCGGGGCCAGCCCGCTGGAGATGGGCGTGCTGACGGCGCTGGAGACGGCGGCGTTCCTGCTCATCGCGCTCCCGGCCGGTGCGTGGGTGGACCGGTGGCGCCGGCAACGGGTGCTGGTGCGGGCCGACGTCGTCCGGGCGCTGGCGCTGCTGACCATCCCGGTGGCGTACCTGCTGGACGCGCTGACCCTCGGGCAGCTGTTCGTGGTGGCCGCCGTCGTCGGGACCGCCACCGTCTTCTTCGACGTCGCCTACCAGAGCTACCTGCCCTCACTGGTCGACCGCAGCCAACTCACCGACGGCAACGGGAAGCTGGAGATCAGCCGGGCCGTCGCCCAGGTCGCCGGGCCCGGGCTGGCCGGGGTCCTGCTGCGGGTGGTGGCCGCCCCGCTGCTGATCGTGGTGACGGCGGTGGGCTACCTGCTGTCGGCGGCCGCGGTCGGCCGGATCCACCACGGGGACGTCGTGCCCGCGCGCAGCTCCCGCCGCCGGCTGCGGGTCGAGGTCCGGGAGGGCCTGGCCTTCGTCGTGGGCCACCCGCTGCTGCGCCGGATCGTGGCGTGCACCGGCACCGGCAACCTCTTCGGGGCGATCACCGGCACGCTGCTGGCGATCTACGTCCTGCGGACGCTGGGGCTCTCGGAGTCCACCCTCGGTCTGGTGCTGTCCGCCGGTGCCGCCGGCGGCCTGCTCGGCGCCGGCACGGCGGCGCCGTTCGCCCGGTGGGTCGGGGACGGCCGGACCATCCCGCTGTCCGCGGTGGCCTTCGGGCTCGCCGCCTCCCTCACCCCGCTCGCGTCGCTGGCCGAGGGCACCGTCCGGCTGGCCCTGCTCGTGGGCGGCAGCATCGCCGGCAGCTGGGCGGTGGTGGTCTACAACGTCGTGCAGGTCAGCTTCCGGCAGCGGCTGTGCCCACCGGGCCTGCTGGGCCGGATGAACGCCTCGGTCCGGTTCCTGGTCTTCGGCACCATGCCGGTCGGCGGGCTGCTGGGCGGGGTGCTGGGGACGGCGGTCGGCGTCGTCCCGGCGCTGTGGGTGGCCGTCGCCGGCCAGCTGCTGGCCGCCCTGCCGGTGCTGCTGAGCCCGCTGGCGGGCATGCGCGACCTGCCCGACGAGTGGGACGCCGGGCCGGTGCAGGAGTCGTCCGCGGCGTCACCGGGTAGCCCCCCGGCATGACCGACGAGACCACCGAGGACACCACCCCGGACACCACACCCGGCACCGACGACGACCCGGGCCGCGACCCGGCGGGCCTGGACCCGCCGCGCGACCTGTTCTCCGCCGCGGGCACGCTGCCCGAGCACGGCAGCTACGACCCGGGCAGCAGCCAGCGCCGTCCCGCGCAGAGCCCGCCCCCCGGGGACGACGCCGACCGGGCCGGCGACAAGCCCCCCGCGGACGGCGCGGACGCGGTCTAGGCCCCCAGCCACTCCGCAGTCAGCGTCCCGCTGCTGACGACGACGGCCGGCCCGGACAGCACCGTGCTGTCCGGGGCGACCTCCACGGTCAGCCGGCCGCCCGGCACGTCGACGGTGACCGTGCCGGCGTCCCGGCCGCCGGCCTCCAGGGCCGCGTACGCCGCCGCGCAGGCACCGGTGCCGCACGAGCGGGTCTCCCCCACGCCCCGCTCGAAGACCCGCAGCCGGACGTGGGCGGTGGTGCCCGCCGGCCCCTCCTGCGCGTCGAGCACGTTGACCAGCTCGACGTTGACGCCCTCGGGGAACAGCGCGGCGTCGACCCGCGGCTGCACCGTCAGGTCCAGCGAGTCGACCGCCACGTCGGTCAGGCAGGCCAGGTGCGGGTTGCCCATGGAGACGCCGATCCCGGGGAACAGCCGGCCACCCAGCTGGGCCTCACCGCGGCCGAAGGGGCGCGCCGCACCCATCTCCACCCGGTAGCCCGACTCCCCCAGCCCGACCCGGCGCGGCCCGCCGCGGGTGCCCACGAGCACCCCGGCCAGGGCCTCCGCGCGGGACAGCAGCCCCTCGGTGAGCAGGACGTGCAGGTAGACCCGGATCCCGTTGCCGCACATCTCGGCGTGCGAGCCGTCGGCGTTGCGGTGGTCCATGAACCAGGTGCAGTCACCGAGGGCGTCCCCCAGGACGGCGGCGGCGTCGGGCACGTGCTCGCTGCGGACGACCCGGAGCACGCCGTCGGCACCCAGCCCACCCTGCCGGTCGCACAGCCGGCGGACCAGCGCGCCGTCCAGCCGGCTCTCGGGCCAGACGTCACCGTCGGGGTCGGGGAGCACGACGAAGTCGTTCTCGGTGCCGTGCCCCTTGAGCACCCGCGGTCCAGTCACGCCCCGATCGTAGAGAGCGCCCGGGACAGCAGGTCCGGGTCGCCGGCGTCCAGCCACGTCGTGGCGGCGTCACGGCGGAACCAGGACCGTTGCCGGCGGACGAAGCGCCGGGTGGTGCGCACCGTCTCCTCCCGGGCCGCCTCGGGGGTCAGCTCGCCGTCCAGCTGGCGGAGCACCTGCGCGTAGCCCAGCGCCCGGGAGGCCGTCGGCCCCTCCCGGAGGCCGTCGGCCGCCAGCGCCGTCACCTCCTCCACCAGACCGGCGTCCCACATCCGGTCCACCCGCACCGCGACCCGCTCGTCGAGCTCGGCAGGCTCCCGGTCCAGGCCGATCGTGACCGCCGGGTAGTGCGGGCGCGGCTGGGGCATCGAGGCGGTGAAGGGGCGCCCGGTGATCTCGACGACCTCGAGGGCCCGCACCAGCCGGCGTCCGTTGCTGGGCAGGACGGCGGCCGCCGCGGCCGGGTCGACCTGCGCCAGCCGGGCGTGCAGCACGCCCGACCCGACGTCGGCCAGCTCGGCCTCCAGCCGCGCGCGGACGGCCGGGTCGGTGCCGGGGAAGTCCAGCTCGTCGAGGACCGCCCGCACGTACAGGCCGGACCCGCCGACCAGCAGCGGCACGGTCCCCGCGGTGCGGAGCCGGTCGATCTCGGCCCGGGCGCGGTCCCGGTACTCGGCCACGCTGGCGGGCTCCCGGACGTGCCACAGGTCCATCAGGTGGTGCGGCACGCCGTCCCGTTCGGCCGGGGTCGGCTTGGCGGTGCCGACGTCCATGCCGCGGTAGAGCTGCATCGAGTCGGCGTTGACGACCTCACCACCCAGCCGGTGCGCCAGCGCCACCGCCAGGGCGGTCTTGCCCGTGGCGGTCGGCCCGACGACGGCGACGACCGGCGGCCCGCTCACCCCTCCCCCCGGGTCAGCCAGCCCGGGACGCCGTCCGGGACGTGCGCCAGCACCCAGTCGGCGACGAGGTAGCCGACGCCGTGCGGTGCGGCGGCGTGCACCAGCCGGGCCGTGGTGGGGACGCCGGCCAGCGCCGCCCCGACCGCCCGCCAGGTCGCGGTGCCCGAGGCCATCAGCCGGTCCCCCTCGACCGGGTCCAGCGCTGCCAGGGCACCGGCGTCCCCGGCGGCGAGGGCGTCGGCGACCGCGGCGTCGAAGCCCTCGGCGGCCGGGTCCAGGTGCCCGGGGGCCTTGTCGGAGCGGCGCGCGGACCCGTCGCCCATCGCCAGCAGCGCCACCGGTCCCGGCAGGTCGAGCAACGCCGCGTCCAGGTCGTCGGGGGCCACCCCCAACCGGGTCCCGGCGTACCCGGCGCGGTCCAGCAGCCAGGCGGCGACCGTGTGGGCCAGCGGCAGCTCGCGGCCCCCGGGCCGGACCCGACCCGAGAACGGCTGGCGGCCCGTGGCGCCCCAGGGCCGCAGGTCCCCGGCGTCCCCGTCGCCGTACCGCACGCCGTTGGGGCCCTCCCCCACCACGAGGACGACGTCGGGGTCCACCCCCAGGACGGTGGCCACGACGTCGGAGCACGCGATCCGCAACCGGTCGGTCGCCGGGGTCGGTGCTCCCTCCAGCGCGGGCAGCAGCAGCGGCGGGTGCGGACAGAACGCGACCGCCACGGGGCGGGAGGACGTGGCGTCGGGACTCACGGGGGGAGTGTCGCCGATCGCACGTGGGAGACTCGGGGTGTGTCGAGCACGGAGAACACCGCAGACGGAGCGCAGCAGCCGAACGAGGAGTCGACGACCGGGGTGACGCCGGCGTCCGAGGCGACCCCGGGCGGGTCCGAGGCGGTGACCCCCGAGGCCGGCACCCCGTCCGCGGACGCCCCCGCGGACGCCGCGGTGGCCGACCCGACGAGCGACGCCCCGCCCTCCACCGAGGCCCTCACCGAGGCCTCCACCGGAGCCTCGTCCGAGGACGCGACCGAGGCCCCGGCCGACCCGGTCGAGGTCCCCGACGCCGCCGAGGTGCTGGCCGCGGCCGACGTGCCCGCCGAGGGTGACCTGCTCGACGTCAGCGAGACCGCCGAGACCACCGACGCCACCTCCGAGGCCCCCGACGGCGCCGCCGTCGAGGAGCCGGTCGTCGTCCCCTCCGAGGCCGAGGTCACCGAGGCCTCCGACGCCGTCGCCTCCCCCGCGCCCGACGGTGCCGCCGGCGACCCCACGGCCACCGAGGGCACCGGGACCGCCTCCGCCGAGGTGACCGGCGAGACCGCCGACGTCGCCACCCCCGCCCCGGCCCGGGTGCCCACCCCGCCGCAGCCCCGCGCCCCGGCCTCGGACCCCTCGACGTGGGGCCGGGTCGACGACGACGGCACCGTCTACGTGCGCACCGCCGACGGCGGCGAGCGCGTCGTCGGGTCCTGGCAGGCCGGCGAGCCCGCCGAGGGCCTGGCCCACTACGGCCGTCGCTACGACGACCTGGCCACCGAGGTCGGCCTGCTGGAGGCCCGGCTGCGGGCGCACACCGGCAACCCCGGTGAGATCCGCACCAAGGCGCAGGCGCTGGCCGAGCAGGTGCCGACCGCCGACGTCGTCGGTGACCTCCCGGCCCTGGCCTCCCGCCTCGGCACGATCATCGACGCCGCCGAGGGCGCTGCCGCCGTGAGCCGCGCCGAGAAGGCCGCCGCCCGCGTCGAGCAGATCGCCAAGAAGGAGGCCCTGGCCGCCGAGGCGGAGCAGATCGCCGCCGAGTCCAGCCAGTGGAAGGCCGCCGGCGACCGCCTGAAGGCGATCGTCGAGGAGTGGAAGACGATCAAGGGCATCGACCGGAAGACCGACGAGGCGCTGTGGACGCGCTTCGCCGCCGCCCGGGACGCCTTCGGCCGCCGTCGCGGCTCGCACTTCGCCGCCCTCGACGTGCAGCGCGGGGAGTCGCGCGCCGCCAAGAGCGAGCTCATCGCCGAGGCGGAGAAGCTGTCGACCTCCACCGAGTGGGGCCCGACCAGCGCCGCGATGCGGGCGCTGATGGACCGCTGGAAGGCCGTGCCCCGCACCGGCCGGGACACCGACGACGACCTGTGGAAGAAGTTCCGGGCCGCCCAGGACGTCTTCTTCGCCGCCCGCGCGGAGTCCGACAAGGCACGCAACTCCGAGCAGAAGGGCAACCAGGAGCAGAAGGAGGCGCTGCTGGCCGAGGCCGAGAAGATCGACCCGACCCGCGACCTCCGTGGCGCCCAGGCCGCGCTGCGCAAGATCCAGGAGCGCTACGACGCGATCGGCCACGTGCCGCGCGAGGTCATGCGCTCCCTGGAGGACCGCATGCAGGCCGTCGAGGAGAAGGTGCGCGGCGCCGCCGAGGGCTTCCGCCCCCGGGCCGTGGCCGAGAACCCGATGCTGACCTCGCTGCGCGCGGCGGCGGAGAAGGCGCAGGAGCAGCTCACCAAGGCCCGCGCCGCCGGTGACGCCAAGCGGATCGCCGACGCCGAGGCCAACCTCGCCAGCCGCCAGGAGTTCCTGGCCGCCGCGGAGAAGGCCGGCTCCCGCCGCTGATCCCCCGCACTGCCCGACGAGCCCCCCACCGGATGCCGGTGGGGGGCTCGTCGGTCTCCGGGGTCAGGCGCAGCCGACGGCCGCCGGCAGCGGGGCCGGCAGCCCGATGCCCGGCATGCCGAGCCCGACCCCCGTCGTCGTCGGGCGCACGCCGGCCTCCCCGGCGTCCCCGGCGCGGGTGCGGCGGTGCGAGAGCAGGGGGCCGTCAGCGAGCAGGAAGTGCGGCTTGCCGCCGGTCACCACCGTCTCGACGACGTCACCGGGGCGCACGCCCGGCGCCGAGGCGAAGTGCACCAGCCGGCCGTCCCGGGCCCGGCCGGACAGCCGGCCGCGGTCGGCGTCCTTGCTGCCCTCCCCCGAGGCCACCAGCAGCTCGACGGTGCGGCCGACGATGGCCTGGTTCTCGGCCCAGCTGATCTCGTCCTGGAGAGCGGTGAGGCGCATGTAGCGCTCCTGCACGACCTCCTTGGGCAGCTGGCCCTCCATGTCGGCGGCCGGCGTGCCGGGTCGCTTGGAGTACTGGAAGGTGAACGCGCTGGAGAACCGGCTGGCCGCGACGACGTCCAGGGTGCCCTGGAAGTCCGCCTCGGTCTCCCCGGGGAACCCCACGATGACGTCGGTGGTGATCGCGGCATCGGGCATCGCGGCCCGCACCCGGTCGATGATCCCCAGGTAGCGCTCGGCCCGGTAGCCGCGCCGCATCCGGCGCAGCACGTCGTCGGAGCCGGACTGCAGCGGCATGTGCAGCTGGTGGCAGACCGCCGGGGTCTGCGCCATCGCCTCGATGACGTCGTCGGTGAACTCGCGCGGGTGCGGGCTGGTGAACCGGATGCGCTCCAGTCCCTCGATCCGGCCGGCGGAGCGCAGCAGGTCGGCGAAGGCGCCCCGCTCGCGGAACTCGACGCCGTAGGCGTTGACGTTCTGCCCCAGCAGGGTCACCTCGAGCACGCCCTGGTCGACCAGCGCCTGCACCTCGGCGAGCACGTCCCCGGGCCGGCGGTCGCGCTCCTTCCCGCGCAGCGCCGGCACGATGCAGAACGTGCAGGTGTTGTTGCAGCCCACGCTGATCGACACCCAGCCCGAGTGGGCACTGTCCCGCTTGGCCGGCAGGGAGCTCGGGAAGACCTCCAATGCCTCCTTGATCTCGACCTGGGCCTCCGCGTTGTGCCGGGCACGGTCCAGCAGCGCCGGCAGCGAGCCCACGTTGTGGGTGCCGAAGACGACGTCGACCCAGGGGGCGCGGTCCACGATGGTGGCCCGGTCCTTCTGGGCCAGGCAGCCGCCCACGGCGATCTGCATGCCGGGGTGCCCGGCCTTCACCGGCCGCAGCTGACCCAGGTTGCCGTACAGCTTGTTGTCCGCGTTCTCCCGCACGGCGCACGTGTTCAGCACGACCACGTCGGCCTCGTCGCCGTCACCGGCCGCGGTGTAGCCGGCGTCCTCCAGCAGGCCCGACAGGCGCTCGGAGTCGTGCACGTTCATCTGGCAGCCGTAGGTGCGGACCCGGTAGGTGCGGTGGCTCGGCTCGGTCTGGGTGCTCGTCATGACGACAGCGAGGGTACGGCGCCCAGCCGTGGGCGGGAGAGCGTGACCGACGCCTCGTGGTCACCGGGAACTCACGACGACGCCGCAGCTTCGTTACAGCTTCGTGATCGCCAGGGCCCGTTCCCGGAACCGGGGCCACCCTAGGGTCGGCGATCGTGACCAGCCCGACCACGACAGATCCGCTCGTCCGCCTGACCGGTGTCAACAAGTGGTTCGGCGATCTGCACGTGTTGCAGGACGTCGACCTGACCATCGACCGCGGCGAGGTCGTCGTCGTCATCGGTCCGTCCGGGTCGGGCAAGTCGACCCTGTGCCGCACGATCAACCGCCTCGAGTCCATCGAGCAGGGCGAGATCACCATCGACGGGACCCCGCTGCCCGCCGAGGGCAAGGAGCTGGCGGCGCTGCGCAGCGACGTCGGCATGGTGTTCCAGAGCTTCAACCTCTTCGCCCACAAGACGATCCTCGAGAACGTCACGCTGGGCCCAATCAAGGTCCGCAAGCAGTCCAAGGCAGCCGCCGAGAAGCGCGCCCGGGAACTGCTGGACCGGGTCGGCGTGGGCCACCAGGCCGACAAGGTGCCCGCCCAGCTCTCCGGCGGGCAGCAGCAGCGCGTGGCCATCGCCCGCGCACTGGCCATGGACCCCAAGGTGATGCTCTTCGACGAGCCCACCTCCGCCCTGGACCCCGAGATGATCAACGAGGTCCTCGAGGTCATGGTCGGGCTCGCCGCCGACGGCATGACGATGGTCGTGGTCACCCACGAGATGGGCTTCGCCCGCCGGGCCGCCAACCGGGTCGTGTTCATGGACGGCGGCCGGATCGTCGAGTCCAGCGACCCCGAGACCTTCTTCACGGCCCCCACCAGCGACCGGGCCAAGGACTTCCTGTCCAAGATCCTCAACCACTGACCCACCGCACCCCCACGAGAAGAGGACACATGCGTCTCACCAGGTACGCGGCTGCGGCCGCAGCTCTCGGCGTCGTGCTCACCGGCTGCTCCAGCGAAGCCGGCGACCAGGCCCAGGACGCGGCGGAGAACACCGTCGAGGTCCAGGAGGACGTCTCCTTCGAGGCCGGCACCACCATGGCCGAGATCAACGAGGCCGGCGTGCTCCGCGTCGGCACCAAGATCGACCAGCCCGGCTTCGGCCTGGCCAACACCGAGGGCACCCCCGAGGGCTTCGACGTCGAGATGGCGAAGATCATCGCCGCCGAGCTGGGCCTGTCCGAGGACCAGATCGAGTTCACCGAGACCGTGTCGGCGAACCGCGAGCCCTTCATCCAGAACGGCCAGGTCGACATCGTCATCGCGACGTACACGATCAACGACACCCGCAAGCAGGTCGTGGACTTCGCCGGGCCGTACTACGAGGCCGGGCAGGACATCATGGTCGCCTCGGGCAACCCCGAGGGCATCGAGGGCCCCGACGACCTCGCCGGCCTCAACGTCTGCTCGGTCGAGGGCTCGACCCCCGCGGAGAACATCCGGACGAACTACCCCGAGGCCACCCTCACGCTGTACGACGTCTACTCCAAGTGCGCCGACGACCTGCTCAACGGCAACGTCGACGCCGTGACGACGGACAACGTCATCCTCACCGGCCTCGTCGCCGGGAACCCGGACGCCTTCGAGCTCGTCGGCAACCCGTTCACCGAGGAGCCCTACGGCATCGGCCTGACCCTGGGCGACACCGAGTTCCGCGACTTCCTCAACGACACCCTCGAGCAGTCCTTCGAGGACGGTTCGTGGGAGGCCGCCTGGGACGCCACCGCCGGTGCCATCACCGGTGAGCCGGCGCCCGAGCCGCCGGCCGTCGACCGCTACTGATCCACCGACCGGGGCCGCCGGCGACCTGACGGGTCGTCGGCGGCCCCGGTCGCGCCACCCCCACTGACCGAGAGGAGCCCGGGTGTCGTTCCTGGCCGACAACTTCCCGCTGCTGCGGGACGCCTTCCTGACCACCCTGGCCCTGACCGTGGTCAGCGGACTGCTGGCCCTCGTGCTGGGCACCGTGCTGGTGGCCATGCGGGTGAGCCCGGTGGTGGCACTGCGAGGGCTGGCGACGTTCTACGTCGAGACCTTCCGCAACACGCCCCTCACCGTCGTCTTCTTCTTCCTGGCGTTCGGGATCGTGCAGATCGACCTGCAGTTCCCCAGCCGGTTCATCACCGCGGTCGCCGCGCTGTCGCTCTACACCGCCGCCTTCGTCTGCGAGGCGCTGCGGTCTGGCATCAACGCCGTGCCGCCCGGGCAGGCCGAGGCCGCGCGGGCACTCGGGCTGGACTTCCGGCAGAGCCTGACCACCGTGGTGCTCCCCCAGGCCTTCCGCACCGTCGTGCCGCCGCTGGGCAACGTGTGGATCGCGCTGGCGAAGAACACCTCCATCGCCGCCGGCTTCGCGGTCACCGACCTCACCGCCACGCTGCAGCGGCTGGCCAACGCCAACGCCGACCAGCTCGTGCTGGTCTTCGCCGCGGTGGTGGTCGGCTACCTGATCATCACGCTCCCCTCCGCATGGGGGATCCGTGTCCTCGAGCGTCGACTGGCGGTCCTGCGATGACCAGCGTCCTGTTCGACGTCCCCGGCCCGAAGGCCCGTCGCCGGCAGCGCCTGGGCACCGTCCTGGGCGGCGTCGTCGTGGCCGTCCTGGTGGGCCTGGTGCTCTGGCGGCTGGGCAGCAACGGCCAGCTGGACCCCTCCCGCTGGGCGGTGCTCTTCGACACCCGCACCAACGTGCCCCAGCGGCTGCTGGAGGCGCTGCTGAACACCCTGCAGGTGGCCGCCGTCGGGATGGTCGCCGCGACCGTGCTGGGCGCGTTCCTCGCCGTGGGCCGCCTGTCGGACCACGTGTGGGTGCGGGTGCCGGTGACCGTGGTCATCGAGTTCTTCCGTGCGGTGCCGCTGCTGGTGCTGATCCTGTTCTGCTTCCTCTTCCTGCCCCAGGTCGGTGTCTCGATCAGTGCCTTCGGTGCGCTGGCGCTGGGCCTGACGCTCTACAACATGGCGGTGCTGGCCGAGATCATCCGGGCCGGGATCCTGTCGGTGGACCGCGGGCAGAGCGAGGCCGCCTACGGCCTGGGTCTGCGCAAGTGGCAGGTCATGACGTCGGTGCTGGTGCCCCAGGCCGTGCGCCGGATGCTGCCGGTGCTGGTGGCCCAGCTGGTGGTGCTGCTCAAGGACAGCTCGCTGGGCTTCATCGTGGGCTACCTGGAGCTGCTGCGGACCGCGCGGAGCCTGGTGGAGACGCTGAACTTCCAGTTCGGCCCGATCTACACCTTCCAGCTCTACGTGGCCGCCGGCCTGATCTACATCGTGGTCAACGTGCTGCTGTCCCAGCTGGCGAAGGCCATCGAGAAGCGGACCGACCGCAGTGCCAAGGTCGCCGCCACCACGGCCGTGGACATGACCGCCGGGACGCCGCCGGTCGCCGGGGACACCCAGCGGGTCTGACGCCACACACTCGGCCCCGGGAGCGCGCCGCTCCCGGGGCCGAGCCGTGTCCGGGGTGAGACTGGACCGGTCATGGACGACGACCCAGCAGCGCACGCCCTGCCCGCTCACGCCCCGCCCCCGCGCGCCCAGCCCACGCACGCCCAGCCCCCGCACGACCTGCCCGCTCACGCCACCGACGAGGTGGCCCTCTCGAGCCGGTCGGTCGCGGATCCCGAGCAGCTCTTCGTCAGCCGGCTCCGGTCGGCGGCGCCGGGGTTCGCCTCGGCGGCGGGTGCCCAGTCCGCGGTCGTCCGCGAAGCGGTACCGCCGGCCCGTCACCGGCGCTCGCGCTGCCGGGTGGTGCTGCGCTGGTCCGACGGCGACGAGTCCGACGTGACGTTCCTGGGCCCGGCTGCCGCTGCGCCTCCGGTCGGGGCGGCCGGTGGGACGGCTGCGCTCGCGGCGACCACGTCGGCGTTCGACGTGGCCATCCAGCAGTGGCTCACCGAGGGCCGCCCCTCCGACCCGCTGTGGCTGGTCGCGGACGAGGACTCCCCCGCCGGCACCGCTGTCGACGTCGCGGCCTGGTTGGCGCACTGATCCCGCTCCGCCCCGCCGGCAGCTGATCGGCCGGACGGGGCGCAGCGCTGACGCCCTCCCACCTGGGGCGGGGTCGGGCGTCAGCGGCCGCGGTTGCCGAAGCTGCTGCGTCGCCGGGCCGCCGGACCCGACCGGGCGGCCGCGTCCTGGGTGAGGCCCTCGCCGACCTCGGTGTCGTCGTCGAGCAGCGGCGTGCCCGACCAGCGACCCAGTCGCACCGGCGTCTCGTCGACGTCCCCGGTCGGCGCGCCGGTGTCGGGCAGCTCCGGCGGGGCGTCGTCGGCGACGGCTGCGGCGTCCTCGGCCTGGCCGTCGGCTTCCAGGGCCTCCCGGACGACGATCGCCGCGAGCCCGCCGCCGTAGCCCTTGCGGGCGAGCATCCCGACGAGCCGCCGGGTGGCGGTCACGGTGTCCAGCCGCCGCATCGAGGGCACCTTCTTGGCGACCAGTGCGCGAGCGGTGTCCCACTCGTCCTGCGGGTCCACGGCCTCCAGGGCGACCGCGGCCACCTCGGGGTCGATGCCCTTGGTCTTCAGCTCCTGGGCCAGCGCCCGCTTGGACAGCCCTCGTCCGGTCTGCCGGGAGCTGATCCAGGCCGCGGCGTAGGCGGCGTCGTCGACGAGCCCGACCTCCTGGAACCGGTCCAGGACGGCGGTGGCGGCGTCCTCGGGGACGTCGCGCTCGGCGAGCATGGTGGCCAGCTGCTGGCGGGTCTTCGCCGCACCGGTGAGTGCGGTGAGACAGAGCTGGCGGGCAGTGGCCTCGGGGTCCTCGAGCTCGGGGGCCGGTTCCCCGGCGGGTCGTCGAGGCCGGTCGAAGGAACCTGAGCGACCGCGGGCGGCGCCGGTACCGCCGGCGGCCCGGGCACGACGCCGCTCGTCGGCGGCCTCCTCCTCGGCAGCGGCCGCGGCGTCGAAGACGCGGGGGGCGTCGGGGTCCACCGGGGTGGGCTCCTCGATCTCGGCGTCGAGCTGGATGCCCCAGGTCTTCTGCCGCGACTTCTTCTTGCCACCGCTGCGGCCGAACCCGGAGGACCCGCCGTCACCGAACGAGCTGCCGCCCGAGGACCGCTTGCCGAAGCTCCCCGCGCCACTGCGCTGACCGAAGGAGCTGGAGGCGCCACCCGGTTCGGGCCGGGCGAAGGAGCTGTTGCCGGAGCCGGGCTTCGGCCTCCCGAACGAGCTGTTGCCCGAGCCCCGCTTCGGGCTGCCGAGGGAGGAGCTCGTG
The DNA here is from genome assembly GCF_001424485.1 of Modestobacter sp. Leaf380. Taxonomy (GTDB): domain Bacteria; phylum Actinomycetota; class Actinomycetes; order Mycobacteriales; family Geodermatophilaceae; genus Klenkia. The sequence goes on along the minus strand of NZ_LMQC01000007.1, from coordinate 34,132 downwards.
CGACGCTGCGCGGCGGTCGGCTCCTCCTGACCGGACTCCTCCGACGTGCCCGCTGCCCCCGCGTCCACCGGGGCCGCCGGTGGACGTCCGGTGGGCTTGCGCGACCGCGTCGTCCCGCCCGCGGCCGAGCGACGCCGGGCCGGCCGCTCGGGCGCCGGGGTGTCCCCGGTGAGCTGGTCGAGGTCGACCACCCCGCCGGCGGACACCGACGGGGTCAGCGGGGCGGACAACACGTCCGCGTCGCGCTCGACCGCCCGTTCCCCGCCGCGACGAGGACGGGAGCTCGCGCTCTGGTCCTCGTCGCGGTCGGCGAACGGTGCCGGGTCCTGGCTCTCGTCGGCCCAGGGGTCCCAGCTGTCGACGTCCCGGGCGGGGTCGTGGTCCGAGGGAGCCACGGACCGACTCAGAAGTCGGCGGGAGCGGCGGCGGCCGGCGCGTCCAGCCGCGCACCGATGCCGAGCTTCTCCTTGATCTTCTTCTCGATCTCGTCGGCCAGGTCCGGGTTGTCCCGGAGGAAGCCGCGGGCGTTCTCCTTGCCCTGGCCCAGCTGGTCGCCGTCGTAGGTGTACCAAGCGCCGGACTTGCGCACGAAGCCCTGCTCGACGCCGATGTCGATGAGGCCGCCCTCACGGCTGAAGCCGGTGCCCCAGATGAGGTCCAGCTCGGCCTGCTTGAAGGGCGCGGCCACCTTGTTCTTGACGACCTTGATCCGGACCCGGCTGCCGACGGCGTCCGTGCCCGTCTTCAGGGTCTCGATGCGGCGGACGTCCAGCCGGACCGAGGAGTAGAACTTCAGCGCACGGCCACCGGTGGTGACCTCGGGCGAGCCGTAGACCACGCCCACCTTCTCGCGCAGCTGGTTGATGAAGATGCAGGTCGTGCCCGAGTTGCTCAGCGCACCGGTGATCTTGCGGAGGGCCTGGCTCATGAGGCGGGCCTGCAGACCGACGTGGCTGTCACCCATCTCGCCCTCGATCTCCGCGCGGGGCACCAGGGCCGCGACCGAGTCGATGACGATGAGGTCCAGCGCGCCGGAGCGGATCAGCATGTCCGCGATCTCCAGGGCCTGCTCACCGGTGTCGGGCTGGCTGATCAGCAGGGCGTCGGTGTCCACGCCGATGGCGCGGGCGTAGTCGGGGTCCAGCGCGTGCTCGGCGTCGATGAAGGCCACGATGCCGCCGGAGGCCTGGGCGTTGGCCACCGCGTGCAGGGCGACCGTCGTCTTGCCCGAGGCCTCGGGGCCGTAGACCTCGACCACGCGGCCGCGGGGCAGGCCGCCCACGCCCAGGGCGATGTCGAGGGCGATCGAGCCGGTCGGGATCACCTTCATGGCGACCTCGGGCGAGTCGCCCAGGCGCATGACGGAGCCCTTGCCGAACTGCTTGTCGATCTGGGCGAGGGCCATGTCGAGGGCCTTGTCGCGGTCCAGGGTTGCCATGGGGTCCACCTTCGGGTTCGTCGCGCTGGTGAGTCGTCCAGCTGCTGAGCGGGTCGGGACCGACGTTAGGGCGGGGGTCCGACAAAACCGGACGGTCGGAGGGATCTGTGGATCCACGATCGGCCTGTGGACGACAACGGTAGGACGAACACCTGTTCGAATCCAGCGACACGCCGGACGGGCGTGTCGCCCAGGGAGCGGGAGCTCAGTCCCGGGTGTCGTGCTCCGCCCGGGCGGCGTGCACCGCGGGCACGGCCGCCTCGACGAAGGTGATCAGCGCCAGCAGCCGGGGGGCCAGCTCGCGGCCGGCATCGGTCAACCGGTACTCCACGTGCGGCGGGATGGTCGAGCGGACCTCGCGGTGCACCCAGCCGTCTCGCTCGAGGGTCTGCAGGCTCTGGGAGAGCATCTTCTCGCTCACCCCGTCGACCCGGCGGCGGAGCTCCCCGAAGCGGTGCGGCTGGTCCAGCAGTGCCGTCAGGGCCAGCAGCGACCACTTGCCGGTGACGTGCTCCAGAGCCTCGCGCGAGGTGCACCGACGCGAGAAGACGTCGGCAGCGAGCTGCTCGACGGGGTCCGCCGCGCGGTCCGGGGACGGGCGCGGGCCGGACGTGCTGACGCTCACGGCGCCCTCCTCTCGACGGGTGTGCAGACCAGTGTACGTTCTCGTCGAAAGCACTAACCGGGAGTTAGTGCACATCGAGAGGGAAGTGCCATGATCACCGTCACCGGAGCCACCGGCCAGCTCGGCCGTCTCGTCGTCACCGGCCTGCTCGAGGCCGGCACCCCGGCCGCCGAGGTCACCGCCCTCGTCCGCGACGCCGCCAGGGCCACCGACCTGAGCGAGCTGGGCGTCGTCGTCACCGTCGCCGACTACAGCGACCGCGCCTCGCTGGACGTCGCCCTCGCCGGCACCGACCGGCTGCTGCTGGTGTCGGGCAGCGAGGTCGGTCAGCGGGTCGCCCAGCACACCAACGTCATCGAGGCTGCGAAGGCCGCCGGGGTCCAGCTGCTCGCCTACACCTCCGCCCCCCGCGCGCTCACCAGCTCCCTCGTCCTGGCCCCCGAGCACAAGGCCACCGAGGAGCTGCTGGCCGACAGCGGGCTGCCGGTCGTCGTGCTGCGCAACAACTGGTACTGGGAGAACTACGACGCCACGATCGGGCAGGCAGCGGCCACCGGCCGGCTGGCCGGCAGCACCCACGGCGGGGTCGTCTGGCCGGCGTCGCGCGCGGACTTCGCCGCGGCCGCCGTCGCCGTCCTCACCGCCCCCGAGGTCGCCCCGGCGACCATCGAGTTGGACGGGGACTCCCCCATGGCACTGGCCGACCTGGCCACCGAGATCGGCCGGCAGACCGGCACCGGGGTCACCCACCAGGACCTGCCCACCGACGAGCACGTCGCCCTGCTGACCGGCGTCGGCCTGGACGAGGGCACCGCGGGCTTCGTGGCCGCGATCGACACCGGCATCGCCGCCGGCGAGCTGGACACCGGCGGGAAGGGCATCTCCGCCCTCACCGGCCGCCCCACCCGCACGCTGGCCGAGCACGTCGCGATCGTCCTGGGCCGCTGAGCCCTGGCGTCCCGGTGCGGGTCAGCGCACCCGCGCCGGGACGTCGAACTCCTCGCAGACGGCCAACCAGACCGTCCGCACCTGGACACCGGCGTCGATGGCGCCCACCGCGCTGCGGCCACCGAGCTCGGCGAAGTGGTGGTCCCGGCTGATGCTCTCGGCCCGCAGGTCGCCGAACTGCTCCCGCATCCGTGTCCAGAACTCCTGCAGTCGCACGCCGACACGCTACCCGGGCGCCCCGGGCAGCGACGTGCGTCAGAGGCCCATGGACCGGCCGACGATCTCCTTCATGATCTCGTTCGTGCCGCCGTAGATGGACTGCACGCGGGCATCGCGCCAGGCCTTGGACACCGGGTACTCGGTCATGTACCCGTAGCCGCCGTGCAGCTGCAGGCAGCGGTCGGCGGCCTTGTTCTGCAGGTCCGTCGTCCACCACTTGGCCATCGCGGCGTCCGTGGCGGTCAGGTCGCCGGCGTTGAGCTGGGTGATGCACTCGTCGACGAAGGTGCGCGCGATCGACACCTCGGTCTGCAGCTCGGCCAGGACGAACCGGCTGTTCTGGAAGCTGCCCACCGGCTTGCCGAAGGCCGTGCGGGTGGAGACGTACTCGACGGTCTGCGCGAGCACGGTCTCGGCCGCCGCCACCGCGCCGACCGCGATCGACAGCCGCTCCTGGGGCAGGTTCTCCATCAGGTGCAGGAACCCCCTGTCCTCGGTGCCCAGCAGGTTCTCCGCCGGCACCCGCACGTCCTCGAAGAACAGCTCCGCGGTGTCCTGGGCCTTGAGCCCGACCTTGTCCAGGTTGCGGCCGCGCACGAAGCCGGGCTGGTCCCGCTCGACCACCAGCAGGCTGGTGCCCCTGGACGCCGGGGCGTCGGGGTCGGTGCGGGCCACCACGATCACCAGGTCGGCGTTGATGCCGTTGGTGATGAACGTCTTGGAGCCGTTGAGCACCCAGCCCTCGCCGTCCCGCCGGGCGGTGGTCGTGATGCCCTGCAGGTCGCTGCCGGTGCCCGGCTCGGTCATCGCGATCGCGGTGATGAGCTCACCGCTGCACACCCCGGGCAGCCACCGGGCCTGCTGCTCGGGCGTGGCCAGGTCCCGCAGGTAGGGGCCGGTGACGTCGTTGTGCAGGGTGAAGCCGACGCCGCTGGCGCCGATCCGCTGCAGCTCCTCCCCGAGGACGGCGTTGTAGCGGAAGTCCCGGACCCCGCCCCCGCCATGCTCCTCGGGCAGGTCCATCCCCAGCAGGCCCTGGGCGCCACCGGCCGTCCAGACCTCGCGCGGCACGATGCTGTCGCGCTCCCACTGGTCGTGGAAGGGCACGACGTTCTTCGCCAGGAAGGTCCGCGCGGTGTCGCGGAAGGCATCGTGGTCGGCCTCGTACAGGTGACGGCGCATGGCCCGAGAGTGACAGACAGCGCTGACTGTTTCCAGCCCTCCACCAGGCGGTCCTGTCGTACCCCTGTGGACACTGGAGGACGTGGCACAGCAGCCGTCCGCGCTCGACCGGTTCTCCGAGCCCACCAGGGCCTGGTTCACCGGCGCCTTCGACCGCCCGACGACGGCGCAGGAGGGTGCCTGGCAGGCGATCAGCAGCGGTGAGCACGCCCTCGTCGTGGCCCCGACCGGCTCGGGCAAGACCCTGGCGGCGTTCCTGTGGTCGCTGGACCGGCTGGCCTCCACCCCACCGGCCGACGAGAAGACCCGCTGCCGCGTCCTCTACGTGTCCCCGCTCAAGGCCCTGGCCGTCGACGTGGAACGCAACCTGCGCGCCCCGCTGACCGGCATCGGCCAGGCGGCCGCCCGACTGGGCCTGCCCCGGCCGGAGATCACCGTCGGCATCAGGTCCGGGGACACCCCCGCCGACGAGCGCCGGGCCTTCGTCCGCCGCCCCACCGACATCCTGATCACCACCCCGGAGTCGCTGTTCCTGCTGCTGACCAGCCAGGCCCGGGAGGCCCTGCGCGGGGTCGAGACGGTGATCATCGACGAGGTGCACGCGGTCTGCGCCAGCAAGCGCGGGGCGCACATGGCCGTCTCGCTGGACCGGTTGGACACGCTGCTGGACAAGCCGGCGCAGCGGATCGGGCTGTCGGCAACGGTGCGGCCGATCGACGAGGTGTCGACCTTCCTGGCCGGTGGCCGGCCCGTGCAGGTCGTCGCCCCGCCGTCGACCAAGAAGTGGGACCTCTCGGTCGTCGTGCCGGTCGAGGACATGAGCCAGCTCGGCCAGCCCGCCGGCGAGCTGGAGGGCTCGGCCGCCGGGGGGCAGCCCCGGACCTCGATCTGGCCGGCGGTCGAGGAGCGGGTGCTGGACCTCATCGAGGCGCACCGCTCCACCATCGTGTTCGCCAACTCGCGCCGGCTGGCCGAGCGGCTCACCAGCCGGCTCAACGAGCTGGCCTACGAGCGGGCCACCGGGGAGACCGTCCCCGCCGGGGCGGACGCGGCGCAGCTGATGGCCCAGTCCGGGGGTGGCGGCGGGCTGCCGCCGGACGCCAAGCCGGTCGCCTCCGCCCACCACGGGTCGGTCTCGCGGGAGCAGCGCGCGGTGGTGGAGGAGGCGCTGAAGTCCGGGCAGCTGCCTGCCGTCGTCGCCACGTCCTCGCTGGAGCTGGGCATCGACATGGGCGCGGTGGACCTGGTCATCCAGGTCGAGTCCCCGCCGAACGTGGCCTCGGGCCTGCAGCGGGTGGGCCGGGCCGGGCACCAGGTCGGCGCGGTCAGCCGCGGGGTGTTGTTCCCCAAGTTCCGCGGCGACCTGGTGCAGTCCGCCGTCGTGGCCGAGCGGATGAAGTCCGGCGACATCGAGTCCATCCGCTACCTGCGCAACCCCCTCGACGTGCTCGCCCAGCAGATCGTCGCCATCGTGGCGGTGCCCCCGCAGACCGGCGAGGGCGTCACGGTCGACGAGGTCGCCGGGATCCTGCGCCGCTCGGCGGCGTTCGCCTCGCTGCCGGACTCCGCCCTGCACGCGGTGCTGGACATGCTCGCCGGCCGCTACCCCTCCGACGCCTTCGCCGAGCTGCGGCCCCGGCTGACCTGGGACCGGGTCACCGACACCCTCACCCCCCGCACCGGCGCGCAGCGGCTCGCCGTCACCAGCGGCGGCACGATCCCCGACCGCGGGCTCTTCGGCGTCTTCATCGTCTCCGGCGGCGGGGAGACCGGTGGACGGCGCGTCGGTGAGCTCGACGAGGAGATGGTCTACGAGTCCCGGGTGGGCGACGTCTTCCTGCTGGGCTCCTCCTCGTGGCGGATCGAGGAGATCACCCACGACCGGGTGCTCGTCACCCCCGCGCCCGGGCAGCCCGGGAAGATGCCGTTCTGGCACGGCGACACCCTGGGCCGCCCGCTGGAGCTGGGCCGGGCGCTGGGCGCGTTCCTGCGCGAGGTCGGCGGCGCCACCCCGGCCGCCGGGCTCGAGCGGGCCCGGGCCGCCGGCCTGGACGACTGGGGCGCAGCCAACCTGCAGGCCTACCTGGCCGAGCAGAAGGCCGCCACCGGCCACCTGCCCGACGACCGCACGCTGCTGGTCGAGCGGTTCCGCGACGAGCTGGGCGACTGGCGGCTGGTGGTGCACTCCCCCTTCGGCGCCCAGGTCAACGCCCCGTGGGCCCTCGTGCTGGCCGCCCGGCTGCGGGAGCGCTACGGGGTGGACGTCGCCTCGATGCACGCCGACGACGGCATCGTGCTGCGGCTGCCCGACACCACCGGCGAGCCGCCCGAGGCCGACCTCGCGATCCTGGACCCCGACGACGTCGAGCGGGAGGTCACCGCCGAGGTCGGCAACTCGGCGCTGTTCGCCAGCCGCTTCCGGGAGTGCGCGGCCCGGGCGCTGCTGCTCCCCCGCCGCGACCCGCGCCGGCGCACCCCGCTGTGGCAGCAGCGCCAGCGCGCAGCCCAGCTGCTCAGCGTGGCCAGCGAGTTCTCCTCCTTCCCGATCACCCTGGAGGCGGTCCGGGAGGTGCTGCAGGACGTCTACGACGTGCCGGGCCTGGTCGAGCTGATGAGCGACGTGCGCTCCCGCCGGGTGCGGGTCGCCGACGTGCAGACCCAGTCCGCCTCACCCTTCGCCCAGTCGCTGCTGTTCGGCTACGTCGGTCAGTTCATCTACGAGGGCGACGCCCCGCTGGCCGAGCGGCGCGCCCAGGCACTGGCGCTGGACACCGGCCTGCTGGCCGAGCTGCTGGGCCGCTCCGAGCTGCGCGAGCTGCTCGACGGCGACGCGCTCACCGAGATCGAAGCCGAGCTGCAGCGACTGCCCACCGATCGGCACCCCCGCGACGTCGACGCCGGCGCCGACCTGCTGCGCGTGGTCGGCGACCTGACCACCGAGGAGGCGGCCGCCCGGGGGGTCAGCCAGAAGTGGCTGGAGGAACTGGTCGTGTCCCGGCGCGCGCTGCGGGTGCGCATCGCCGGGCAGGACCGGCACATCGCGATCGAGGACGCCGGCCGGTTCCGGGACGCGCTGGGCACCGCGCTCCCGGTCGGGGTGCCCGAGGTGTTCACCGAGCCGGTCGCCGACCCCCTGGGTGACCTGGTCGGCCGGTACGCCCGGACGCACGGCCCGTTCGTGCCCGGTGAGGTCGCCGACCGGCTGGGCCTGGGCGTCGCGGTGGTGACCACGACGATCGGGCGCCTGGTCGGCACCGGCCGCATCGTCACCGGGGAGTTCCGGCCCGGTGGCGTGGGCCAGGAGTGGTGCGACGCCGAGGTGCTGCGCTCCATCCGGCGGCGCAGCCTGGCCAAGCTGCGTCAGGAGGTCGAGCCCGTCCCGATCGAGACGCTGGCCCGGTACACGCCGTCCTGGCAGTCGGTGGGCAGCCGGATGCGCGGGGTCGACGGCGTGCTGGCCGTCGTCGAGCAGCTGGCCGGCGCGCTGGTGCCCGCCTCGGCGCTGGAGTCGCTGGTGCTGCCCTCCCGGGTGCAGGGCTACCAGCCGGGGATGCTCGACGAGCTGACCAGCGCCGGTGAGGTGCTGTGGGCCGGCGCCGGCGGGCTGGCCGGCGGCGACGGCTGGATCACCCTGGTCCCGGCCGACCTGGCCTCCCTGCTGCTGCCCGAGCCGCCGCTCGGCGCCCAGGACGAGGGCGGGGTGGGCCAGCAGGTGCTGGAGGAGCTCGCCGGTGGGCAGGCGCTGTTCTTCCGCGGCCTGTCCGACCGGGTGGGTGCCACCGACGACCAGGCGTTCGCCGAGACGGTCTGGGACCTCGTGTGGGCCGGCGCGCTGACCAACGACACCCTGGCCCCGCTACGGGCCCGGTTGGCCGGCGGCGGAGCGCACAAGAAGGCCCCGGCGGCGCCCCGGCCGAGGCTGGACCGGACCCGGTACGGACGCACCCGGGTCGGCCGCCCGGCGATGCCCAGCCGGACCGGGCCGCCCATGGTCGCCGGCCGCTGGTCCCGGCTGCCGGACCTGGAGACGAACTCGACCAAGCGGAACAACGCCCGCACCGAGTCGCTGCTGGAGCGGCACGGGGTGCTCACCCGGGGCGCCGTCATGGCCGAGCAGGTGCTGGGGGGCTTCTCCGCGGTCTACCCGATCCTGCGGGCCCACGAGGAGAACGGCCGGGCCCGCCGCGGCTACTTCGTCGAGACCCTCGGAGCCGCCCAGTTCGGCACCCCGGGCTCGATCGACCGGCTGCGCAGCTTCGCCAGCCCCGACCGGAACCCGGTCCCCGCCGTCGTGCTGGCCGCGACCGACCCGGCCAACGTCTACGGCGCGGCCCTGCCGTGGCCCGAGCGGCCCGGCGCCCCGGGCGCCCCCGGTGCTGCCGACCCGGACGTCGAGGCCGTCGACCTGGGCGAGGGCACCACGAAGAAGCGGGCCCAGACCGGCCACCGCGCCGGGCGCAAGGCCGGCGCCCTGGTGGTCCTCGTGGACGGCGAGCTGACGCTCTACGTCGAGCGCGGCGGGAAGACCCTGCTGTCCTGGACCGAGGACGAGACGCGGCTCAAGGAGGCCGCGACCGCGCTGTCCAACGCGGTCGCCGCCGGCGCGCTGGGCCGGATGACGGTGCAGAAGGCCGACGGGGCCTCGGTGCACGAGTCCGGTCCGCTCACCGAGGCACTGCAGGCGGCCGGGTTCTCCGCCACCCCCCGGGGGCTGCGACTGCGCGGCTGAACCGCCGGCGCCGAGTCGACACCTCGACACCTCGACTCGGCGACTCGGCGCTCCGTCTCCCCCCAGGTGCCCCGCCGGCCCCGAGGGACCCACTGCTCCCCCGCCGACCGCCCGTCACCGGGCTCGTCCGGCGACCCGTCGACTCACCGTCGGGGACGCAACCAGCGACCCAGCCGCCGGGTCAGGAAGGGCATGAACACGTACCCCAGCGAGAGCACCACCACGCAGGCGTAGAAGAGCGCCCGCAGCACGAGGGGCCAGTGGCCGACGACGGGTGCGACGAGGGACTGCAGCACCAGTTGCAGCCCGAAGACCACGGTGATCGTCAGCAGGGTCAGCCGGGTCCGGGAGGGCCCGTCGGCGCGGTCGGGGGCGGTGAAGAAGCTCTCCAGGCCGCTGACCCGGGAGTACCGCGACCGGTCCACCATGCCGCTGCACCGCGCCAGCGCCTCGTGCCGCTCCGGGGAGCGTTCCCACCCGGCCAGGGCGTCGCGGTCGTGGAACCGGTAGACCAGGTGGTACTCGGTGCTACCTGCCCCCGGGCGCAGCAGGGTGGAGCCCAGGTGACCGGGGAAGGTGCCGGCCAGCGCCATGATCTCGGCCGCCCAGCGCTCGAAGTACTCGGCCTGGTCCGGGCGCACCAGCCGGGCCGCGGTCACCGTGACCGGCTGGGTGTCGGGCACGGGAGAGCGGCGGCGGGGCACGCCGGACAGCGTCCCCCAGCACGGACCTCCCCGGGAGGGTCTAGGAGCGTGAGGCCGGACGCAGCCAGCGGCCGGAGACCCGGGTCAGGGCCGGCATCACCACGAAGCGCAGGCCGGTGACGACGACCAGCGCCGAGGACAGCAACCGGACCGGCCACGGCCAGTCGGCCACCAGCGGCTCGAGCAGCAGGTGGAACGTCGAGGTGAGCAGGAAGACCCCGAGCACCGTCAGCAGCACGATCCGCCAGGCCGGGGCCGGCGGCGTCGCGGCGGCGAAGAAGCCCTCCAGGCCCGACACCCGGGCGAAACGCTCGTCCTGCACCAGCCCGCCGAGCCGGGCGACCATCGCGGCCCGCTCCGGCGAGCGCTCCCAGCCGGCCAGCGCATCGGCGTCGGCGAACCGGTAGACCAAGTGGTACTCGTCGCTGCCGGGTCCCGGGCGCAGTGTCGAGGACCCCAGGTGACCGGGGAAGGTGGCGGCCAGCGCCTGCACCTCGGTGGCCCACTGCTCGAAGGCCTCGCGACGCTCGGGCCGCACGACCCGGGCCGCCGTCACGGTGACGGGCTGGGCCGCCACGGTGTTCTCGCTGAATCGGGTGCGCACGAGATGCCTCAGCGCTGAGAGACCCTCATCCGTTCCCGGGTGTCGGGGGGCTCACAACCCGGGGACCATGGGGCGGTGCCCGAGGGAGACACCGTCTGGTTGGCGGCCAAGCGGATGGACGCGGTGCTGCACGGCGCCACCCTCACCCGCGGCGAGTTGCGTGTGCCCCAGCTGGCCGCGGTCGACCTGGCGGGCGCCACCGTCACCGAGGTGGTCCCCCGGGGCAAGCACATGCTCATCCGCTTCGCCGACGGCCGCACCCTGCGCACGCACTACCGGATGGACGGCAGCTGGCACCTCTACCGGCCCGGCACGCCCTGGCGCGGTGGTCCGGCGTTCAGCATCCGGGCCCTGCTGACCACCAGCGAGTGGCAGTGCGTCGGGTACCGGCTGCACGACATGACGATCGTGCCCACCGCCGACGAGGCCTCGGTCGTCGGCCACCTGGGCCCGGACGTGCTGGGCCCGGACTGGGACCTGGAGGAGGCGCTGCGCCGACTGCGCGCCCGGCCCGACGAGCAGATCGGCGTCGCCGTGCTGGACCAGCGCAACCTCGCCGGACTGGGGAACCTCTACAAGGTCGAGACGCTCTTCCTCGCCGGGGTCAACCCGTGGGCCCGGGTGGCCGACGTCCCGGACTTGCCCGGGCTCGTCGAGCGGGGTCGCGCGCTGATGCTGCTCAACCGCGACCGTCCCGAGCAGGCCACCACCGGGGACCTGCGCCGCGGCCAGGACCACTGGGTGGCCGGCCGCAAGGGCCGCCCCTGCCGCCGCTGCGGGACGACGATCCAGCTCGGCGACCAGGGCCCGGACCTGCAGGAGCGGGTCACCTGGTGGTGCCCCCGCTGCCAGGCCGAGCCACAGCCGGTGGACCCGCGGGCCCGGACCGGTCTGCCCGGCACCGAGGCCCGTCGGGCCCGGTACTGAGACGCTGACGGCCGCCGTCCCCCGGAGGGGACGACGGCCGTCGGCGCGGGCGGTACCGGTGTCAGCTGTGCGACTCCGGGCGCTCCACGGGCTGGGCGACCGGCTGCTCGGCCGGCTGGCCCTGCGGGGTGCCCTGGCCGATGGCGCCGGCCGGCTGGGTGCCACCGGTGACGGCCTGCTGGCCCGCTCCGGCACCCCCGCCCATCCCGGCGCGGATCTGCTGCAGGCGTGAGGCACCGGCGACGTCGAGGGTGGCCTTCTGCACCTCGAGCATCCGGCCCTCGACCGAGTTCTGCGCCAGCTCGGCCTGACCGAGGGCGTTGGCGTACCGACGCTCGATCTTGTCGCGGACCTCGCCCAGGTTGGGCGTGTTGCCCGGCGCGGAGAGCTCGTTGACGCTCTTGATCGAGGCGGACACCTGCTCCTGCATCTTGGCCTGCTCCAGCTGGGACAGCAGCTTGGTGCGCTCGGCCAGGATCGTCTGCAACCGCATCCGGCTCTGCTCGACGGCGCCCTTGGCCTGCTCGGCGGCCTGGAGGGCCTCGTCGTGGCTGCGCTTGAGGTCCTCGACGGACTGCTCGGCGCTGACCAGCTGGGTGGCGAAGGCCTGGGCGGCGTTCTCGTACTCGGCGGCCTTGGCGGGGTCACCGGCGGAGCGGGTCTGGTCGGCGAGGGCCAGGGCCTGCTGGGCCGAGCCCTGCAGCTGCTCGACCTCGGTGAGCTGGCGGCTGAGCCGCATCTCCAGCTGACGCTGGTTGCCCAGCACCGCCGCGGCCTGGTTGGCCAGCGACTGGTGACGCTGCTGCTCACCCTCGATCGCCTGTGCGATCTGGATCTTGGGGTCGGCACGCTCGTCGATCTGCGCGTTCGCCGACGCCGTGAGGTACTTCCAGAACTTCACGAACGGGTTGGGCATGGTTCCTCCTGGTCCGGTGCACACGTCCCGGGCGGGCCGGCGCGCGCCGCGGGCGACGACGTCGTCCTCCATCGTCCCAGCACACCGCGGCCCCGCACCACCACGGCACCCCGGAGGGTGGCGCGCCGCTAGGGTCCGGCCCATGCTGACCGTCCTCGGCGAGCTCATCGTCGACCTCATCCCGGTGCCCGGGGCCGACGCCGGGGACGAGGGCACCGCCCCGCAGTTCGTGGCCCGCCCGGGCGGCAACGCCCTCAACGTCGCCGTCGCCGCCGGGCGCCTGGGGCACCCGGTGCACCTGCTGGCCCGGTTCGGCACCGGGCCGTTGGCCGGCAACCTGCGGCGGCACGCGGAGCTCGCCGGTGTCGACGTGAGCCGGTCGGTCACCTCCGGCGACCCGGTCAGCCTGGCCGTGGTGGGTCTGGCTCCCGACGGGTCAGCCGACTACGGCTTCCACGTGCTCGGCGCCGCCGACTGGCAGTGGACCGACGACGAGGTCGCTGCCGCGTGGCCGGCCGGGAGCAACGCGCTGCACGTCGGGTCGATCTCCTCCTGGACCGCACCGGGCAGCGAGGCCGTCGCCGGGCTGGCCGAGCGCCTGCACGCCGACGGGTCCGCGCTGGTCAGCGTCGACCCCAACGTGCGCGTCTCGCTGGCCGAGGGCTTCGGCAACACCGGGGACGCCGTCCGGGCGCGGCTGGAGCGCCTGCTCGCCGTCGCCGACGTGGTCAAGGTGAGCGCCGAGGACCTGGCCTGGCTGGAGCCGGGGACCGCACAGGACGAGGCCGGCCTGGACGAGGCCGCGCAGCGGTGGGCCGAGCGTGGCCCGGCCCTGCTGGTGCTGACCGATGGCGGTGCCCCGCTGCGGGTGGCCCGGCCCGGCCGCCCCCTGCTGCGGCACACCCCGCCGACGGTGACCGTCGCCGACACCGTGGGGGCCGGGGACTCCCTCGCCGCGGGCCTGCTCACCGGTCTGCTGGAGGCCGGGGTGACCACCCGGGCCGCGCTGGACGCGGTGCCGGAGGACCTGCTGGAGCGGGTCGTCGCCGACGCGGCGCTGGTGGCGGCACTGTGCTGCACCCGGGTGGGGGCGGACCCGCCGACCCGGGCGGAGCTCGACGCCGCCCGCGGGTAGGACCCGCACGCACGACGAGGGCCCCGCACCGGCAGGTGCGGGGCCTTCGTCGTGCAGCCGGTCAGGCGGCGGTGCTGCCCGACCCGCCGGTGCGCTCACCGGTCAGTCCGCCGGCCGCCTCGGCGACCTGCTCCTGCCGGTCCTCGTCGGCCATCCGGGTCAGCTCGGCCCCGGCCTGCTCGTCGCGGGTCAGGTTGACCCCGGACTCCGGGTCGAAGACGTGCACCTTGCGGCTGTCGAGCCAGAACTCGGCGTCCCGGCCCTCGCGGATCCGGCTCGAGGCGTCGATCGAGACGATCGCCTGGGTGCGCAGCTCCTCGCTGTCCAGTTCCTTGGACAGCTCCCGCAGCCGGTCCCGGATGGTGTCCGGGGCGTCGTAGGGGATGTAGGCGTACTGCTGGTCGCCCAGCCACTCGGTGACGTCGACCCGGGCGGTGAACGTGGACCCCAGGTGCTTCTTGGCGTCGTCGACGAGCGAGGCGTCCTCGAAGTACTCCGGGCGGATGCCGACCAGCAGCAGGTCGTGACCGGCGACCGCCGCCGCCCGGCGCTCGTCGAGCTCGATGGTGCCGAAGGGCGTCGTCAGCGTGGACCCCTGCACCGTGGCCGGCAGGAAGTTCATCGGCGGCGAGCCGATGAACCCGGCGACGAACAGGTTGACCGGCTGCTCGTACAGCTCGCGCGGGGAGGCGACCTGCTGGATGGAGCCCTTGCGCAGCACGCAGACCCGGTCGCCCAGGGTCATGGCCTCCGTCTGGTCGTGGGTGACGTAGACGGTGGTGATGCCCAGCCGGCGCTGCAGCCGGGCGATCTCGGTGCGCATCTGCCCGCGCAGCTTGGCGTCCAGGTTGGACAGCGGCTCGTCGAAGAGGAAGGCCTCGGCCTGCCGTACGATCGCGCGGCCCATGGCCACCCGCTGGCGCTGGCCACCGGAGAGGTTGGCCGGCTTGCGCTCCAGGTGCTCGTGCAGCTCCAGGACGTCGGCGGCCTCCTTGACCAGGCGGTCCACCTTGTCGTCGGGGGTCTTGGCCAGCCGCAGCGGGAAGGCGATGTTCTCGTAGACGCTCATGTGCGGGTAGAGGGCGTAGTTCTGGAAGACCATCGACAGGTTGCGGTCCCGCGGGGCCTTGTCGTTGACCCGGTCGCCGCCGATGACCATGTCGCCGGAGGTGATGTCCTCCAGCCCCACGATCATCCGCAGCAGCGTGGACTTCCCGCAGCCGGAGGGGCCCACCAGGATCATGAACTCGCCGTCGGCGATGTCCAGGCTGATGTCGTTCACGGCGGGGAACCCGTCGCCGTACTTCTTGACGATGTTCTTCATCTGGATCGAGGCCATCGTGGACTCCTTGCGAGGTCGGGGGTCGGGCTGAGGGGTGGGCCGGTCAGCCCTTGACGGCACCGTTGGTCAGGCCGGCGACGATGCGGCGCTGGAAGACCAGCACCAGCACGACGACGGGGATCGTCACGATGACGGCGGCCGCGGCGATCGCGCCGGTGGGGTCCTCGAACTGCGAGGCCCCGGAGAACAGGCCCAGCGCGGCCGGGACCGGCCGGGAGGCGCCGGTCGAGGTCAGCGAGATGCCGTAGACGAAGTCGTTCCAGGCGATGAAGAAGGCGATGATCGCGGTGGTGAACACCCCGGGCGCCGCCAGCGGCACGATCACCTTGCGGAACGCCTGCCAGGTGGTGGCCCCGTCGACCTGGGCGGCCTGCTCCATCTCCCAGGGGATCTCGCGGAAGAACGCCGACATGGTCCAGATCGACAGCGGCAGGGTCAGCGACAGGTAGGGGATGATCAGCCCGGGCCAGGTGTCGTACAGCCCGATCTGGCGCCACAGGTTGAACAGCGGCGTGACGATCGAGATGACCGGGAAGATGGCCACCGCCAGCGCCGTCCCGAGGATGAACTTCTTGCCCGGGAAGTCCAGCCGGGCGATCGCGTAGGCCGCGAACATCGACAGCACGCAGCTGATGAAGGTCGCGATCAGGCAGATGCCGAAGCTGTTGCGCAGCGCCGGCAGGAACAGGTCGCTGGCCTCCCCGTTCAGGATAAGGCCGTAGTTCTCGGTGGAGAACACCGTCGGCAAGAACGAGCCGTTGGCCAGGTCACTGGGCGCCTTGAACGACAGCGACACGATCCACGCGATGGGCGACAGCGCGTAGAGGGCGATCGCGACGCCGGCGACGATCCACCAGCTCTTCTCCTTGGTCGACATCAGCCGTCCCCTCGTGCCTGGGCCAGGTCGACCTTGAAGCCCTTGATGAAGATGAACGCGATCAGCACCACGACGATGAACAGCAGCACCGAGACCGCCGAACCCAGCCCGATCTCCAGCCGGGAGATGGTCTGCCGGTAGGCCAGGAACGACACCGACTCGGTGTTGTTGGCCCCCGCCGTCATCACGAAGATCGAGTCGAAGACGCGGAAGGCGTCCAGCGTGCGGAACAGCAGCGCGACCATGATCGCGGCCTTCATGTTCGGCAGCGTCACCCGGCGCATCCGCTGCCACCAGGTGGCCCCGTCGACCTGGGCGGCCTCCTGCAGCACCTCGGGCACCTGGGCCAGACCGGCCAGCAGGAGCAGCGAGATGAACGGGGTGGTCTTCCAGATCTCGGCCAGGCAGATGACGAACAGCGACGTCCCGGTGTCACCGAACCAGTCGGTGTCGGCGCCGACACCGGGGATCCAGGCGAACCAGCTGTTGACGAACCCGGTGTTGATGTCGAAGGCGAACTGCCAGGCGAACGCCGAGACCACGGTGATGACGGCGTAGGGGATGAGGATGACCGCCCGCAGGAACGGCCGGATCGCCTTCAGCGCCTTGTTCATCACCATCGCCAGGGCGAAGCCGAGCACCAGCTCGACGGCCACGGTGACCACGGTGATGAAGGCCGTCACGAGGATCGCGGTCCACCACAGCGAGTCGGTGAGGATCACCAGGTAGTTGCTCAGACCGGTGAACGAGCGGTTCTCCGGGTCGGTGAGCCGGTAGTCGAACAGCGAGTCGTAGAACGCCTGGGCGATCGGGTACGCGGTGACCAGCAGCATCACCGCCAGCGCCGGGCCGGCCAGCATCCAGCCGAGCTTGCGCTCGGCCTTGGCCCGGTCGCTCACGAACGCCTTGGGCTTGGAGACCGGCTCGGTCTTCGGCGCCGGCGGGAGCGTCGTCGTACTCACAGCAGCTGCTCCTTCCGCAGGACGGCTTCGATGAGCTCGGTCGCGTCCTGCGGCGTCTGCTCGGGGTCGATGGCGGCGGTGGGGTGGTACTCGCGCTGCAGCCCGCCCGAGACCTCGCTGTAGTACGGGGTCTGCGGGCGGGGTGCGGCCTGCTGCAGGGACTGCAGGATCACCGGCGCCTGGGGGAACTCCTCGAGCACCTCGGGGTCGTCGTAGACCGCGGTGTCGGAGGCCGGGTTGCCGTTGCTGACGAAGTAGTAGGCCTGGTTCTCCGTCGTGGTGATGCACTCGGTGGCCTCGTAGGCCAGGTCGGTGTGCTCGCTGTAGGCCCCGACGCCCAGGTTGATCCCGCCGTAGGGCGGGGCGGCCTCGACGCCCTCGTCGACCTGGGGGTAGACCGCGGCCGCGTAGTCGTCGACGACGGACTGGTCCAGCGTCCCGGCCTCCACCGCGGCCAGGCCGCGGGGGTAGACGAACGGGTAGTTGACCATGAAGCCGCCCTGGTCGGACTCGAAGCCGGTGGCCGTGGAGTCCTCGTTGGCGGTCGACAGTGCCGGCCCGACCTGGCCGGAGGTCGAGATGTCGCGCATGACCTCGGCGGCCCGGATGCCCTCCTCCGACGTCAGGCCCAGCTGGATCTGCTCGGGGTCGGTGGAGTTCTCGGCGATGATCGAACCGCCGGCGCTCTCGATGAGGGCGTTGAACCACACGGTCAGCGCCTCGGCCCGGATGCCCTGCACACCCAGCAGCACGTCCTGGTCCTGCGCGGCGGTGATCAGCTGGTCCCAGGTGACCGGCTGGGTCATGTCCAGCCCGGCGGCCTCGGCGACCGACGTGCGGTACCAGAGCACCTGGGTGTTGGCCCACCACGGGACGGCGACCAGCTCGTCGTCCCAGGTGGAGCCCTCGATGGCGCTCTCCACGACGTCCTCGGTGACCCGCTCGGCGACGTCCTCGGGCACCGGGGCCAGGAAGCCGGCCTGGGCGAACTCCGGGATGAACGGCGGGTCCAGGCTCATGATGTCGATCGAGGCGTCGTTGGCCGCCAGCCGGCGGACCAGCTGCTCGCGCTGCGCGCTGGCCTCGCGGGGCAGCACCGAGGTGGTGATCGTGTACCGACCACCAGCGGCCTCCGTGCACCGGGCGGCCAGCTCGGCCTGCCCGCCGGAGTCGGGGTTCGTGTACCAGACGAGCTCGGGGACCCCGCTGTCGCCGCTGCCGCAGGCGGCCAGCCCGGACGCCAGGACGACCGCCGCAGCGCCCGCCCCCAACGCCCGCCGGGCCCTCCCCCGCGGCACGGCGGTTCGCCGTCCCCTGGTCTGGTCTGCGCTCTCAGGCACCCTGCAACCGCCTCCGTCGACGTCCAGCGGCCGGTGGGCCGCGGCGGGCCGGGCGGCGTGTTGATCACCACCCGGTCCGGCGACTGTGACCCAGGTCAAGTGCGCCGTCAAGCTGGAGTCCAGGCTGTTGCCAGTTCGTTGCCAGCGCCGTGTGGGAGTCCGTGGGGACCCGTCCGGGTGTGCTCGGTCCGGCCTGGTCAGAGCCCCGTCCGGAGCTGTCGATCACGCTGCGCGCCGGGCGTCGACCCGGTTGATCGGTCAGGTCAGGACGACGCGCCACCGGGCGAGGCCAGCACCGACGGCGTCGTCTGGTCCGCGGGGGTCTTGGGCAGTTCGTGGTCCAGGTAGGAGGCGAGCGCGGCCGTCGTCCCGACGTCCCGGCCGGCCTGCTCGGACAGGAACCACCGGTGCTCCAGCACCTCGTGGAAGACCTGCGCGGGGGCGAGGCGACCGGCCAGGTGCGGGGGGATCGCCTCCACCACGGGCACGTAGACGTCGGCGAGCCAACGGTGCGCGGCCACCGCCTCCGGCACCGGGCGGCCCTCCTTCTGCTCCAGCCACGCCCGGTGGCTGCGGACGTCGTTGAGCAGCCGCCGCGCCTGGTTCTCCTGCACCTCCAGGCCGGTGAGCCGCAGCAGCTCGCGACGGTTCTGGCCCGGCTCGGCGACCCGGGTGTCCACCCGGAGCCGGGCGCCCTCGGGGGTGTGCACCAGCTCCACCTCACCGGCGTCGAAGCCCAGCTCGTTGAGCCACTGCAGCCGCTCGGCCACCCGGTACCGCTGCTCGTCGAGCCGGAACACCTCCTCACGGGTGACGGCGTCCCACAGCGCGGCGTAGCGCTCCGGCAGGGCGTCGGCGACGTCGACCGGGCTGATCTCCGGGGACAGCAGCCCGCCGAACTGCAGGTCCAGCAGCTCCGCGCCCACCCGTTCCCGGGCCAGCTCGACGTCGTGCTGGCGCATCCCGCGGGACAGCTGCGGGTGCCGCTCGGCCGTCTCGGCGTCGACCAGGTACGCGGTCAGCCCGTCGGCGTCGGGCCGGAAGAGCGTGTTGGACAGCGAGCAGTCGCCCCAGAACACCCCCGACAGGTGCAGCCGGACCAGCAGCACGACCAGGGTGTCCAGCAGCTGGGACGTCGAGTGCTGGCTGCGGGGGCTGGAGAACAGGTGCCGGTAGGACATCGAGTACTCGAGGTACCGGGTCACCAGGATCGCCTCCTGGTCGTCGGGGCGGTCCACGCAGATCCCCAGCACCGAGACCGAGGGCAGCCCGTCGGACTCGAACTCCCCCAGCAGGCGGTACTCCCGCCGGGCGAGGGACTCGGTGATCTCCTTGAGCGCGTACACCCGGCCCTCGGTGGCCACGAAGCGGACCACGTGCCGGGAGATGCCCCGTTGCGGCACGTCCAGGAGCACCGAGGGGTCCCACTCGGACAACGGGGAGTCCCAGGGCAGGTGCAGCAGGGCCGCTGCCTCCGTCGCCGGCGGTCGGAACAGGAAGCGCATGGGGACTCCGGGGTCGGTCGGACGGGGCCGGCCGCACGGGCCGGTCGAACGGGCCGGTCGAACGGGGCCCGGGACGACGGTGCCACGTCACGGGCCCGGGCGGCAGCTGCCGCCCGGGCCCGGTGCGCGCGGTGCGCGGGTCAGCCGAGCACGTGCTCCAGCGCCGCGGCCTGCCGGGCCCGCTCGGCGGCGGTGCCCGGGCGGAGCACCAGGCCCGACAGCCAGCGCAGCACCAGCGTGGCGGCGTCCCGCTCGACCTGCAGGGCGCGGGCCAGGTCGGCCACCACGAGCCGGTCCTCGGCCAGCAGCAGCCGGGCCAGCACCTCGGGCTCGCTCACCGCGAGCCGACGCAGCACCGGGTGCGCGCCGACCTCCTCGGCCAGCCGGCCCAGGGCCGCCCCACGGGGCAGCTCGCCGGCCAGGCCGACCAGGCGCTGCAGCTCGTCGTCGAGCAGGGCCGCGGCGACGTCGTCCTTGGTGCGGAAGTGGTTGTACAGCGTGGCCTTGGCGACGCCGGCGGCGGCGGCGACGTGCTGCATCGTGGTCTTGCGCAGGCCCTGGTCGGCGAAGGCGGTGGCGGCGCCGGCGAGCAGGCCGCGGCGGGTGCGGCCCATGGCGTTGCCGGAGCGGGTGTGCTCCCCGGCCCGGTGGCCGGGGGCGGCCGGGCGCAGCGGCGGGAGGCCTTCGAAGACGACGGTGGCGTGGGTGCCGGTGGGGGCGTCCTCGCCGGCGTCGGTGGCGGGCCCGTCGAGGTCGCGGACGGCCGAGAGCACGCCCGTCGAGGCGTCGGCCACGGGGCGCGGGGCGTAGCGGTCGGGCAACGGGATCGGCTGCATGCACCCTGTGTCTCATTGCCCCTACCCAGGGTCAAGGACCGGGGCCTCGGACGACGACCGTGTCGCGGCCCCGGCCGACCGCCCGGGACGGGGTCACCCGCCCGGGTGGCGCGCCCAGCGGGCCCGCTCACCTAGCGTGGGTGGGCTCGGTGGACCGGCCACGGGCGCCCCCGGAGGAGCCCCGTGTCCCGCACCGACCGTCGCCGTCCGCAGCGGCGTCCCGACCACGGCCGCCGTCCCCGACGCCGGCTCCTGGTGCTGCTGCTGGTGGCGGTCCTGGGGACCCTCGGGTGGTTCGGCACCCGCCCGGACACCGGGGCCTTCGCCCTGCGCCAGCTCGCCGGCGGGGACTCCCCCACCCTGGCCCCGGGCACCCGGCTCTACGGCAACCCCGACGCCCAGGCCCTCCAGTGGGTGGCCGCCCACCCGGACGACCCGCGCACCCCGGCCGTCGCCGACGCCGTCGCCGCCCGGCCGGTCGCCCGCTGGTTCACCGACCCCACCGAGGCCGTGCGCTCACAGGTCGACGCCTACGTCGACGCGGCCTCCATCGTCGGCGCCACCCCCACCCTGGTCGCCTACGCGATCCCCGACCGGGACTGCGGCCAGTACTCCTCCGGCGGGGCCGCCGACGCCGACACCTACCGCGCCTGGATCCGGTCCTTTGCCGACGGGTTGGGCGGCCGTCGGGCCGTCGTGGTCCTGGAGCCGGACTCCCTGGTGCACTTCGACTGCCTGACCGGCGACCAGGTCACCGAGCGGGAGGCCCTGCTGGCCGACGCCACCGCCGTCCTGGCGCAGCGGGCACCGCGGGCACGGGTCTACCTGGACGGTTCGGCCGCCAACTGGTCCATCGCCGCCGCCGAGCTGGCCGACCGGCTGGTCGCAGCGGGCATCGCCGACGCCCACGGCATCGCACTCGGCGTGTCCAACTACACCGAGACGTCGACAGCGGTGGAGTTCGGCCGGGCCACCGCCCGGGAGCTCGCCGACCGGACCGGGCAGCGGCTGGGCCTCGTCGTGGACACCAGCCGCAACGGCACGGGCACCCGGGTGTGGTGCAACCCCGCGGGCCAGCGGACCGGTCAGCCGCCCACGTCCTCCCCCGGCCTGGGGGACGACGTCGACGCACTGCTGTGGGTCAAGCCCCCCGGGGAGTCCGACGGGGACTGCGGCATCGGCGCGGGCACCGTGTCGGGGCAGTTCGACCCCGACCTGGCGGTGTCACTGGCCGGATGACCTCGACCTGACCACTCAGGCGGCGAGCGCGACCGCGCCGCGGCGCCGGGTGGTGACCGGACCGTCCACACCGACCAGCGCGAGCGCAGGCTCGGGGGCGGGGGTCGCCGCGGGGACCAGCGGGCGGACCGGGCGGCGGGCCTCGTCGGCGGTGCGGAGCTCCTGGCTGACCTGGGCGAGCAGGTCGGCGAGCTCGACGTCGAGGGCGTCGCAGATGGAGGCCAGCAGCTCCGAGGAGGCCTCCTTCTGGCCCCGCTCGACCTCCGAGAGGTAGCCGAGGCTGACCCGCGCCGCGCCGGAGACGTCGCGCAGGGTGCGGCGCTGACGCAGGCGGTGGCCGCGCAGGGTGTCGCCGAGCTGGGTGCGCAGCAGCGTCATGGCCGTCTCCTGTCTCGCTGGATGCAGTGGCGACACGACGGTCGGGCCGTCGGTGTCACCGTGCTCTCACGCTACGCGGACGACGGGTCCTCGACCCGGTGGGCCGTGCCGCGTCCGCTGATGGCGTAACGCCACGGCGGGGGCGGGCGTTCCCGCCCTCACCCCAGCCGGTCGAGCAGCCCCGCGACGGCGGCCTGGACGGTGGCCTCGCGCACCGCGGCCCG
This sequence comes from Modestobacter sp. Leaf380, assembly GCF_001424485.1. Taxonomy (GTDB): domain Bacteria; phylum Actinomycetota; class Actinomycetes; order Mycobacteriales; family Geodermatophilaceae; genus Klenkia. The sequence goes on along the minus strand of NZ_LMQC01000007.1, from coordinate 12,002 downwards.
GTCGCCGGTCAGGCGCAGCAGCGACACGATGGTGCCCCCGGGCCCGGCCAGACCGAGGAACACGGTGCCCGGCGGGTGGTCGTCGACGGGGTCGGGGCCGGCGACCCCGGTCAGCCCCACGCCCCAGGTCGCCCCGCAGCGGGCGGCGATCCCCTCGGCCAGCGCGGCCGCGGTCTCCCGGGCCACCGGGCCCACCCGGGACAGCAGGTCGGCGTCGACCCCGGCGAGGGTGGCCTTGAGGTCCGTCGCGTAGACCACCGCTCCCCCGCGCAGCGTGGCACTGGCCCCGGGCACGCCGGCCAGCGTCGCGCAGAACAGCCCGGCGGTGAGCGACTCGGCGGCCGCGACGGTCTCGCCCCGGCCCAGCAGGGCGGCGTGCAGGTCGGCGGCGGTCGGCGTGGTCACGGGCTCAGGCCGCGGTGTCGCGGCGCTCGGTGGCGTTCTCGCCGGCCGCTGCGGCGCGCCGCGCAGCCGCGGACCGCATGGCGCGGGCGCTGGTCCGCCGCAGCCGCAGCGCCCGGACGACGTAGTCGAACCCGGTGACCAGGGTCAGGGCCAGCGCCGCAGCCATCAGCCACCAGCGCACCGTGCCCATGAACCCGGTCAGCGGGGACAGGTAGAAGCCGATGGCCAGCGCCTGCAGCACCGTCTTGGCCTTGCCGCCGCGGCTGCTGGCGATCACCCCGTGCCGGATGACCCAGAACCGGAGCACGGTGACGCCCAGTTCCCGGACCAGGATCGCCAGCGTCACCCACCACGGCAGCAGGTCCAGCACCGAGAGCCCGATGAGCGCGGACCCGGTCAGCGCCTTGTCCGCGATCGGATCGGCCAGCTTGCCGAACTCGGTGACCTGGTTGCGTCGGCGGGCGATCATCCCGTCGTAGCGGTCGGTGATGATCGCCAGGGCGAAGAACAGCGTCGCCCACCAGCGGCGGGCCTCGTCCATGCCGCCGTCGGCCAGCAGCAGCCAGGCGAACAGCGGGACCACGGCCAGCCGCAGCACGGTCAGTGCGTTGGGCAGGTTCACCAACCGCGCCGTGGAGGGCGGGGTGGCGGCCGGGTCCGGGACGACGCTGCTCATCGGGGGGTCACTGCCGGGTCAGGCGGCCGCGGGGACGAGACAGGCGGCCACGAGGTCGACGCCCTCGGTGCCGGTGACCCGGGCCGGCACGACCTGGCCGGGGGTCGCGTCCAGCGGGACGCCGACGACGGTGGTCTGGCCGTCGGCGTCGGGGTCCTGGTGGGCGGCGTGGCCGGTCCAGCTGCCGGGCTCCCCGGCCAGCGGCTCGGTGAGCAGCACCTCGACGTCCTCGCCGATCCGCTCCTCGGCGCGCTGCGCGGTGAGCTCCTCGACCAGGTCGGTGATCCGGGCGACCCGTGCGTCGACCTCGTGCTGGGGCAGGTGGCCGTCCAGGCGGGCACCCTCGGTGCCCTCCTCGTCGGAGTAGCCGAACACCCCGACGGCGTCCAGGCGGCCCGCGGTCAGGAAGCGCTCCAGCTCGGCGACGTCGGCCTCGGTCTCGCCGGGGAACCCGAGGATGACGTTGGTGCGGAAGCCGGCGGTGGGGGCGATGGCGCGGGCCCGGTCGATGAGGGCGAGGAAGTCCTCGGTGCCGCCGAAGCGGCGCATCCGGCGCAGCAGGGTCGGCGAGCTGTGCTGGAAGGACAGGTCGAAGTAGGGCGCGATGCCCGGGGTGCCGGCGATGGTCTCCAGCAGGCCCGGCCGCAGCTCGGCCGGCTGCAGGTAGGCCACCCGCACCCGGACCAGGCCCTCGATCGCGGCCAGCTGGGGCAGCAGCTTCTCCAGCGTGCGCAGGTCGCCGATGTCCTTGCCGTAGGAGGTCGAGTTCTCGCTCACCAGGACCAGCTCGGTCACGCCCTGGCCCGCCAGCCAGTGCGCCTCGCCGAGGACCTCGGCGACCGGGCGGGAGACGAACGCGCCACGGAAGGTGGGGATGGCGCAGAAGGCGCAGCGCCGGTCGCAGCCGCTGGCCAGCTTCAGCGCGGCCGAGGGGCCGCTGGCCAGCCGGGTGCGCTTGAGCCAGTCGTGCCCGGGGATGGCGGGTGCCTCCGGCGAGATCGCGGCCCGGGTGCGGTCGGCCGGGCTGATCGGCAGCAGGGTGCGACGGTCACGCGGGGTGTGCGGCACCAGCGGACGCCCGGCCAGGACGTCGTCCAGTCGGTCGCCGATGGCCTCGTAGTCGTCGAAGCCCAGCACCGTGGCCTCGGGCAGCGCCCCGGCCAGCTCGGTGCCGTACCGCTCGGCCATGCAGCCCACCGCGACCACGTGCGCACCGCTGCCGGTGGCCTCCAGGATCGCGTCGACGGAGTCCTTCTTGGCCGTCTCGATGAAGCCGCAGGTGTTGACCAGGACGGCGTCGGCGTCCTCGGCGTCGGTGACCAGCTCGTACCCGTCGGCCGACAGCCGGCCGGCCAGCTCCTCGGAGTCGACCTCGTTGCGGGCACAGCCCAGGGTCACCATGGCGACCTTGCGGGCTCCGGCGGGGAGGTCGGCGAGAGGCAGGGCAGGTCCAGCGGGCACAACAGTCACCCGGACATCGTAGGCGCCGCTGTCATCCTTCTCCGCCGCCGCGGAGCAGCATGAGGGTGCCGGGCAGGTCATCGGGCTTGAGCAGCACGTCGCGGGCCTTGGAACCCTCCGACGGGCCGACGATCCCGCGGCTCTCCATCAGGTCCATCAGCCGGCCGGCCTTGGCGAACCCGACCCGGAGCTTGCGCTGCAGCATCGAGGTCGACCCGAACTGGCTGGTGACGACGAGCTCGACGGCCTGGACCAGCAGCTCCAGGTCCCCGCCGATGTCCTCGTCGATCTCCTTCTGCTCGCCGCCGGCCTTCTCGACGACCTCCTGCCGGTAGTCGGGCTCGGCCTGCCGCTTGGTGAACTCGACGACCGCCTCGATCTCGCTGTCGGAGACGTAGGCGCCCTGCACGCGGATGGGCTTGCCGGCGCCGATCGGCAGGAACAGGGCGTCGCCCATGCCGATCAGCTTCTCCGCGCCGGGCTGGTCGAGGATGACCCGGCTGTCGGTGAGGCTGGAGGTGGAGAAGGCCAGCCGCGAGGGCACGTTGGCCTTGATCAGCCCGGTGACGACGTCGACCGAGGGCCGCTGGGTCGCCAGCACCAGGTGGATGCCGGCCGCACGGGCCTTCTGGGTGATCCGGACGATCGACTCCTCGACGTCGCGGGGAGCGACCATCATCAGGTCGGCCAGCTCGTCGACGATCGCCAGGATGTAGGGGTAGGGCCGGTAGACCCGCTCGGACCCGGGCGGCGCGGTGATCTCCCCGCGCTCGACCTTCTTGTTGAAGTCGTCGATGTGCCGGACGCCGGTGGCGCGCATGTCCTGGTAGCGCTGCTCCATCTCCTCGACCAGCCAGGCCAGCGCGGTGGCGGCCTTCTTGGGGTCGGTGATGATCGGCGTGATCAGGTGCGGGATGCCGTCGTAGGGCGTGAGCTCGACCATCTTGGGGTCGATGAGGATCATCCGCAGCTGGTCGGGCGTGGCCCGCAGCAGCAGCGAGGTCAGCAGCGAGTTGATGCAGGAGGACTTGCCGGCACCGGTGGCACCGGCCACCAGCAGGTGCGGCATCTTCGCCAGGTTGGCGCAGACGAAGCCGCCCTCGATGTCCTTGCCCAGCCCGACCAGCATCGGGTGCGGGTCCTGCTTGGCCGCCCCCGAGCGCATGACGTCGCCGAGGCTGACGGTCTCGCGGTCGGTGTTGGGCACCTCGATGCCCACGGCGGACTTTCCGGGGATCGGCGCCAGGATCCGGATGTTGTCGTTGGCGACGGCGTAGGCCAGGTTGCGGGTCAGCGCGGTGATCTTCTCGACCTTGACCGCGGGCCCCAGCTCGACCTCGTAGCGGGTGACGGTCGGTCCGCGGGTGAACCCGGTGACCGCAGCGTCGACGTTGAACTGCTCCAGCACCCCGGTGATCGCCTCGATGGCGACGTCGTTGGACTTGGAGCGGGCGCGCGGCGGGGTGCCGGCGCGCAGCGTGTTCAGCGAGGGCAGGACGTAGTCGCCCTCGACCGGCTCGATCTGCAGCTGCTCGGAGTCGCCCTGCGGCATCGGCTCCAGCTCGACGGGCTTGAGCGTGCGGTCGACCACGGGGGGACGGCGCAGCGAGGCGGTGCCCACCGGCTCGACGGCGACGGCGTCCGCCGCGCCGTCCAGGGCGCCGGTGTCCACGACGCCGGTGTCCGTCGAGTCGGCCCCGGTCAGGGTCTCCAGTGCGGCCTTGGCGCGGCTGCGGCGGGGCTTGACGACCGGCTCGGGCTCGACGACGTCCAGGCCGTCGTCGAACTCCTCGTACTCGTCCTCGTCGTACTCCTCGTCGTCCTCGGCGCGACCGGTGACCCGGTCCAGCCAGCCGCGCAACCGCTCGGGCACCTGGTGCACGGGGGTGGCGGTGATGACCAGGACGCCGAAGAAGACCGCGAGCAGCAGCAGGGCGACGCCCACGACGGGGCCGACGCCGGCCCCCACCGGGTTGCCGATGGCCCAGCCGACCAGACCGCCGCCGGCGTCGCGACCGGCGTCGTCGGCCGGGGAACCGGTGACCAGGTGCGCGATGCCCAGCACCGGCAGCACCACGCAGACCCAGCCGATGACCAGCCGGCCGCGCGCCTCGGGCTTGGGCCCGTGGCGCAGCAGCCGCACCGCACCCACCAGCAGGACCACGGGCAGCACGTAGGTGAGCGCGCCGAAGGCCCAGCGGAAGGCACCGGCGATGCCGGACCCGACCGGGCCGACGTCGCCGACGTAGGCGGTGACGCCCAGCACGATCGCCAGCCCGAGGACGGCGAGGCCGACGCCGTCACGGCGGTGTTCGGGGGCCAGCGGCTCGGCCTCGTCGGGCCGGGCGACGGAGCGGGCGAGGCCACCGGCGCCGCGGGCCAGCAACGACCAGCTGCCGCTGGCGGCCGACCAGAGCCCGGCGCCGATCGAGCGGCGCGGCTTCGCGGCCGGACGACGGGCCGCGGTGGTGGAGCCGCGCTTGGCCGGGGCACGGGTGCCCGTGGCCCGCTTGGCGGGCGCCTTCTTCTTGGCGGACGTGGTGGCCGGGCGGCTCCGCGACGAGCCGCCGGCCGCCGGCCGCCGGCTCGGGGTGGACGCGCGCGCAGGCATGTCGCCGACGGTAGGCGAGTGCGTGGTGCTCGTGTGGCAGGCGGGACTGCGTGTCTGCCGGGCGCTCCTGTCGGACCCGCTGGCTACCGTCGCGGCATGCAGACGCACCCGTTCGGCAGCTGGCCCACCCCGATCACCTCCGAGCTGGTGGTGCAGGGCGCGGCGCGCCTCGGCGAGGTGGCCGTGGTGGACGACGGCGTCTGGTGGGCGGAGGGCCGGGCGTCCGAGGGCGGGCGCACGGTGCTGGTGCACCGTGCGGCCGACGGGACGACCACCGACCTGCTGCCGGCGCCCTGGAACGCCCGCACCCGGGTGCACGAGTACGGCGGTGGCTCCTGGGCGGTCGACGGGGGCACGGTCTTCTTCACCGACTTCGGCGACCAGCGGCTGTACCGGGTCCTGCCCGGCGGCGGGGAGCCCGAGGCGCTGACCGCGGCCCCGGAGATCCCGGCCGGGGTGCGCTTCGCCGACCTGACGGTCACCCCCGGCGGCCTGGTGCTCGCCGTGCGGGAGACCCACACGGCCTCCGGGGACGCCGCCGAGGTGGTGCACGAGGTCGTCACCGTCGCACTCGACGGCACCGTCGACGTGCTGGTCACCGGCCCCGACTTCGTGTCCGACCCGCGGCTGGGCCCGGACGGGTCGCTGTGCTGGTTGCAGTGGCAGCACCCGGACATGCCCTGGGACGCCGCCGAGCTCGTCGTGCGCGCACCGGACGGGCGGGACACCGTCGTCGCCGGCGGTCGGTCGGGGGCCCGTCCGGAGTCCGTCGTGCAGCCGGTCTGGTCCGCGGACGGCTCACTGCTCTTCACCGCCGACCGCACCGGGGTGTGGGCGCTGTACCGGTGGCGCCCGGGGACGGGACCCGAGCTGCTGCTGGACACCGGCAGCGACCTGACCGGTCCGCAGTGGGTGTTCGGTGCCAGCCGCTTCACCGAGCTGCCCGACGGCCGGCTGGTGCTGGCCGTCGGCCGGGACGGCGCCGACCGGCTCGCCGTCCTGACCGCCGACGGGCGGCTGCGCGAGGTCGACACCCCGTACGCCTCCTTCGGCCAGCTGCGCGCCGACGGCACCGCCGTGGTGTGTGTCGCCGGCGGCCCCACGACGAAGCCCGTCGTCGCCCGGGTCGACGTCGACGCGGGCACGGTCGAGGAACTCCGCCCGGCCCCGCAGGAGCTGGACCCGGCGTGGTTCTCCCGGCCGGTGCACGTCACCTTCCCGACCACCGACGACGGCTCCGGCGTCACGGAGGCGCACGCGCTGGTCTACCCGCCCACCAACCCCGACGTCACCGCGCCGCCCGGCGAGCTCCCGCCGCTGGTGGTGGTCGTGCACGGCGGTCCGACGTCCGCGGCCTCGCCGGTGCTCACGCTGGGCACCCAGTACTGGACCTCGCGCGGGTTCGCCGTCGCCGACGTCGACTACCGCGGGTCCACCGGCTACGGCCGGGCCTACCGGGACGCGCTGCAGGGCCGGTGGGGCATCGCCGACCTGGACGACGTCGTGGCCTGCGTGCGGTACCTGTCCTCCCCCGACGCGCCCGGGGCGCTGCGCGTCGACCCGGCCCGGGCGGTCGTCCGCGGCGGCTCGGCCGGTGGGTACACGACGCTGGCCGCGCTCACCTTCCGCCCCGGGGTGTTCGCCGCGGGTGCCAGCCACTACGGCGTGGCCGACCTGGCGGCCCTGGCCGCGGACACGCACTCGTTCGAGTCCCGGTACCTCGACGGGCTGATCGCCCCCTGGCCGGCGGGCGAGGCCGTCTACACCGAGCGCTCCCCCATCCACGCGGTCGACCGGCTCTCCACCCCGCTGGCGGTCTTCCAGGGTGCGGAGGACCGGATCGTGCCGCCCGAGCAGGCCGAGACCATGGTCGCGGCCCTGCGGGACAAGGGGGTGCCGCACGCCTACCTGCTCTTCCCCGGGGAGCAGCACGGCTTCCGGCAGGCTGCCAACATCCGGGCGGCGCTGGACGGCGAGCTGTCCTTCTACGCTCAGGTTTTCGGCTTCGAGCTGCCCGCGGCCGAGGGGATCACCCCGATCACGGTCCGCTGAGGTCGGGGGCGGTCAGACCCCGGGTCAGACCTCGAGCACCGTCGGCACGATCATCGGCCGGCGGCGGTGGGTCTGGGCCACCCAGGTGCCGACGGTGCGGCGGACGACCCGGGACAGCTTCTGGGCCTCCACCGGGCCGTCGGCCAGCGCCGCCCGCAGCGCCGTCTCCACCAGGGCCAGCGCGGGGTCGAAGGCCGTGGGGTCGTCGGCGAACCCGCGGGCGGTCAGGTGCACCGGTCGCACCAGGGTGCCCGTCGTGGGCTCCACCACCACGGTGATGGCGACGAAGCCCTCCTCCCCGAGGATCCGGCGGGCCTGCAGCGACTCCTCGCCCACCTCGCCGACGCCGAGCCCGTCGACGTAGACGTCGCCGATGGGCACCCGGCCGACGATCGAGGCCCGGCCGTCCACCAGGTCGACGACGACGCCGTCCTCGGCCAGCAGCACCTGGTCGGCCCGCATCCCGGTCTCGGCGGCGATCGCGGCATGCGCCCGCAGGTGCCGCCACTCCCCGTGGACGGGCAGCAGGTGCCTGGGCCGGGTGACCTGCAGCAGGGTGCGCAGCTCCCCCGCGGGCGCGTGGCCGGACACGTGCACCCGGGCGGTCTCCTTGTGCACCACGGTCGCGCCCAGCCGGGTCAGCCCGTTGATGACGCCGTAGACCGCGGTCTCGTTGCCGGGCACCAGCGAGCTGGCCAGCAGCACGGTGTCCCCGGCGGTGATCGTGACCTGGGCGTGGTCGCCGCGGGCCATCCGGCCCAGTGCGCTCAGCGGCTCACCCTGGGAGCCGGTGCTGACCAGCACCACCTGGGCCGGCGGCATCTGCAGGGCCTCCTCGAGGGTGACCACCAGGCCCGCCTCGACGTGCAGCAGCCCCAGCTCCTGGGCCAGGCCCATGTTGCGCACCATCGAGCGTCCGACGAGGGCGACCTTGCGCCGGTGCCGGACGGCACTGTCGAGCACCTGCTGGATGCGGTGCACGTGGCTGGCGAAGCTGGAGACGATCAGCCGCTGCCCGGCGCGGGCGAACACGCCGTCCACGACCGGGCCGATGGACCGCTCGCTGGTGACGAAGCCGGGCACCTCGGCGTTGGTCGAGTCGCTGAGCAGCAGGTCGACCCCGGCGTCCCCGAGCCGGGCGAAGGTGGCCAGGTCGGTGACCCGGCCGTCCAGCGGCAGCTGGTCCATCTTGAAGTCACCGGTGTGCACCAGCGTGCCGGCCGGGGTGTGCACGGCGACGGCCAGCGCGTCGGGGATGGAGTGGTTGACGCAGACGTACTCGGTGTCGAACGGCCCGGCTTGATGGTGGTCACCGGCGGTGACCTCGACGAGAACCGGCTCGATCCGGTGCTCGCGGAGCTTCGCCGCCACCAGGGCCAGGGTGAACCGTGAGCCGATCAGCGGCAGGTCCGCCCGCAGCCGCAGCAGGTAGGGCACCGCGCCGATGTGGTCCTCGTGCCCGTGGGTGAGGACGACGCCCACGACGTCGTCGATCCGGTCGGCGATGACGCTGAAGTCGGGCAGCACCAGGTCGATGCCGGGCTGGTCGGCCTCGGGGAACAGCAGGCCGCAGTCGATGACCAGCAGCGCGCCGTCGAACTCGAGCACGGCCATGTTCCGGCCGATCTCGCCCAGCCCGCCGACGGGGACGACCCGCAACGCGCCCGTGGGCAGCGGTGGCGGGTCGGTCAGCCCCAGGTGGGCCGTGCTGGGCAGCGGGCCGCTCACAGCTGCACGCCGCCCTCGGCGAGGTCGCGGCGGAGCTGGGCCACCTCCTCCTCGGTGGCGTCGACCAGGGGCGGGCGGACCGGACCCGAGGGCAGGCCCTGCAGCCGCAGCGCGGCCTTGACCAGGATCGCGCCCTGGGTGCGGAAGACCCCGGTGTAGACCGGCAGCAGCGAGGTGTTGACCTCGCGAGCCCGCACCAGGTCCCCGGCCTCGACGGCAGCGATCAGCTCGGCCAGCCGCGGCCCCACGAGGTGCCCGACGACGCTCACCACGCCGACCGCACCGAGGGCCAGCAGCGGGAGGTTCAGCGCGTCCTCACCGCTGTAGTAGGCGAGGTCGGTGCGGGCCAGCGTCCAGGCAACGGCCGGCAGGTCGCCCTTGGCGTCCTTGACCGCGACGATCCGCGGGTGCTCAGCGGCCCGGACCAGGGTCGCCACCTCGATCGGCACCACCGAACGCGGCGGGATGTCGTAGAGCATCACCGGCAGGTCGGTGCTGTCCGCGATCGAGGTGAAGTGCCGGAGCAGCCCGGACTGTGGCGGCTTGTTGTAGTACGGCGTCACGGCCATCAGCGCGTGCGCCCCGAGACGCTCGGCGTCCCGCGCCTTGTCGATCGAGTGCGCGGTGTCGTTGGTGCCCACCCCGGCGACGACGACCGCCCGGTCGCCCACGGCGTCGAGCACCACCTCGAGCACCGAGCGCTGTTCGGCGTCGCTGAGCGTCGGGGACTCCCCCGTCGTGCCGTTGACCACCAGGCCGTCGTGCGCGCAGCGGTCCACCAGGTGCGCGGCCAGCTCCTGGGCGCCGGCCAGGTCGACCGTGCCGTCCTCGGTCATCGGCGTGACCATGGCGCTGAGCACGCGACCGAAGGGCCGCCGGGGGTCGCGGGCTCCGGTGGCCGGGACGGGTGAGGACATGGGTCGAACTTACCGACCGGTCGCGGGCCGCTGCCGGGCCGCTGCCGGGCAGCTGGCCGCTCCTGCCCGGGCGGGCGGCCCTCGGACGCCCCGGGCAGGATGCGGCCGTGACCCTCCCCCCGGACGCCCCCGCCGCCCCCACCACCGACGGCGGGACGCCGGTGCCGCCGCTGCGCCGGCCACTGCTGGTCACCGGCCCCCCGTCGGCGGGCAAGTCGACGCTCGCGGCGACCCTCGCCGCCGGCCGCGCACTGTGCGCCGTCGTGGAGGTCGACGACGTCCGCGCCCTGGTGCGCACCGGGGCGGTCGACCCGTGGCGCCCCGGCGCCGGCGAGGGCCAGCACCGGCTGGCCGCGGTGCAGGCGTGCCTGCTCGCGTCCTCGTTCGTCGCCGCGGGCGTCGAGGTCGTCCTCGTCGACGTCGTCCGGGCTCCCGTCGCCGAGGTCTACCGGACGTCTGCGGCCACGCCGTTCGTCGTGGCGCTGCGGGTGCCCCTGGACGTCGCCCGCGCCCGTTCGGCCGGCTCCCCGTTCACCGGGCCCGAGCTGGAGGCCCTGCACGCGGAGAGCGCCGTGGTCCGGGACGTCGACGCCGAGGTGGACGCCTCCGGCACCGCGACCGAGGTCGCGGCCCGGGTGGAGGCGCTGTGGGCTGCGGCCGGAGCCGCCGTCCCCACCCGGTGAGCCGCCGGCTCAGCCCTCGCTGACGTACGGGCTGGCGGCGACCTCGGTCCCGTCGGCCAGCGAGCTGATCCGGAAGTCGTCGAACACGTTGCCGGCGACCCGCTGCAGCTCGCGCAGGCACAGGACGGCGAGCTCACGGATCTCCACGTCGGCGTGCTCGCTGGCGCGCATGGCGACGAAGTGCCGCCACGCGCGGTAGTTGCCGGTGACGACGATGCGGGTCTCGGTGGCGTTGGGCAGCACCGAGCGGGCGGCCTGGCGGGCCTGCTTGCGGCGCAGCGTGGCGTTGGGGACGTCGGCGAACCGGGTCTCCAGGCCCTCCAGCAGGTCGGTGTAGGCCTTCAGCGACGCGTCGGCCGCCTCGGTGAACAGCCGGTGCAGCTCGGGGTCCTCGGCGATGACGCCGGGCTCGACGAACGCGGCGTCCCGCTCGGGGACGTACCGCTGGGAGAGCTGGCTGTAGGAGAAGTGCCGGTGCCGGATGAGCTCGTGGGTCAGCGAGCGGGAGACACCGGTGAGGTACATGGACACCGTGCCGTGCTCGAGCACCGACAGGTGGCCGACCTCGAGGATGTGCCTCAGGTACCCGGCGTTGCTGGCGGTGGCCGGGTTCGGCTTGGTCCAGGACTGGTAGCAGGCGCGGCCGGCGAACTCGGCCAGGGCCTGTCCCCCGTCGACGTCGGTCTCCCACGGCACGTCGGCCGGCGGGGTGAACTGCGTCTGCGCGACGACCTGGACCTTCAGCGGGGCGATGGTTGGCACGGGTGAGGACCTTACGGCGGGTGCCCCGACACATCGAGTCCCCGGGGTGTGGTGTGCCCCCTGGGGCCCGTGGGCCGTCATGCTCACCACGTGCTGCCCGCCCGCCCCGCCATCCACCGCACCCGCGCCGGGGTCGGGTCCCGGCACGTCACGTGCCGCGGCGCGTGCGGCAGCCCGTCACAGCCGCTGCAGCGACCGGCGGCGGACCGGTGACCTGGTGGTTGGGCGCGCTCGCCCTGCTGGGTGGTCTGCTCTCCCTGTGGCTCGTGGCGCTCGCCCTGCTGTGGGTGCGCCGGCCCGACGGGTTGACCGTGCGGGACGCGCTGCGTCTGCTGCCCGACCTGGTCCGGCTGGTGCGCCGACTGGCCGGCGACCGGACGCTGCCGCGGGGTGTGCGGGTCCGGCTGTGGCTGCTGGTGGCCTACCTGCTCTCCCCGGTGGACCTGGTGCCCGACGTGGTCCCGGTGCTGGGCTACGCCGACGACGTGGTGGTGGTCGCCTGGGCGCTGCGCTCGGTGGTCCGCCGCGCCGGGGACGAGGCCCTGGTGCGGCACTGGCCCGGCGGGGACGCGGGGCTGCTGGTGGTCCGGCGGCTGGCGGGACTGTCCGGCTGACAGTGAGGATGGGGGTGGCGTCATCGGGGGTCGTCTGACCCGGTGTGCTGACCGACGCGGTTGCTGTCTTGGCTGAGATCTGTCGGCGGCTCT
>NZ_LMQC01000006.1 GCF_001424485.1 Modestobacter sp. Leaf380 | reverse complement strand
AGAGGCCTCGCCCTTGCGGGCCACGGCGATCACGTCGCGCCGGAACTCCGGCGGGAACGGCTTGGGCACGCTTCTGATCCTTCCAGCGAGACCCGAGGTCTCACAGGCAAGGAGTCAACCGAACCCGGGGCAGTCCCGTACCGCAGCAGGTGATGCTGGAGCGCGTCGGTCACACCAAGTTCGCCACCAACCAGCGCTATCAGCACGTCCACGCTGGCATCCACCGGGCGGCGGCCAAATCCATCGCAGCCCAGTACAGGAAGCACCGGCGCCCAGGCCCCGACCGGCTCGACTCGGCCACGGGGTAGCCCGCCCTGTGCGCGTGCGACGACGGGAACCGTCAGTACCCTCCTGGGATCGTGACGGTTCCCGTTGTCGCCTTCGATGAGTCCGGAAACTCGCGAGGCAACCTCTTAGACCCCGACCAGCCCATAGCGGTCGTGGCCTCTGTGCTCCTCACAGAGGAGGAAGCCCAGGACTGCCTGGCCAGACTTCGCGCGGTGACCAAGCAAGATCCGACGACGGAGATCAAGTTCTCCGGGCTGAAATCCCCCAGAAGCCGCGAAGGGGTCGAAGCGCTCCTGCGCTCGGACGTCCTCACGCCTGAGACCGTGCGTGCGGCCTTGGCCTACAAGCCATTCACTGCGGTCTGCAAACTCGTCGACCTGACGGTAGAGCCAATGCTGCACGAGGGAGGCGTGGACCTCTACAAGAATGGCGCTGCCCTGGCAACCTCCAACTTGCTCTACACGACCGCGCCGGACCACAGCGATCGCGGCAAGTGGGCCAATGTGCTCGACGCCTTCAACCGGGCGTGCGCGCGACCGCAGGCCGCCGAGTTCCAGGCCTTCGAGCAAGCGGTGGACGCCTGGGGTGCAACCGCAGGAAGCATGGGCTACTGGGCGACGATGCTGCCGCTCGCGGCTAGGTACCTCCCCGACGCGCTGCTTGCACAGGACGGCAACCCGCTCAATGATCCCCTCGACCCCGCGCTCCCCCTTTTCGTCGAGTTAGCCCGATCCTGGGGTGACTCCCTCGAACAGGACTTCGCCGTGCTGCATGATCACTCCGAGGTTATGGAGCGATGGATGGAGGTCCTCTACCGCCTGGATGAGTTCCCCGATCCGGTCAGGCCAGGGCAGAATCTGGCTCGGCTCCGCATCGCTCCGGGCCAACTGGTGGCCGATGCGGACTCCAAGGAGCACGCACGTCTCCAAGTAGCCGATGTGGTCGTCGGAGCCGTACGCGCTTGGGCAGTAGCCGAAGCCACCGGAAGGCCGCTCCAGGATGCCTCTGCGCGGTTCCGAGATCTCACGCACCCGTGGGTCGTGAGGCTGGTCGCTGCGTCTCTCGACGGCTACCCATGGGTCACGGCATAGCGTCGACGTCTCGTTGTGCCTGCGGACCGTGTTTCCCTACCTCCGGCCCGGGCGGGCTCGCCCGAGCACAGTGGCCATGGGCCTGCTGTCGGCTCGTACACGAGCATCGCGCAGCCCTTCGGCGGCGGCCGGGCACCGGCCCCCCGCACGAGCCCTCAGAGGGCGCTGGCTGTCAGCACGAGGGGCTCGCACCGACCGGGGAGAAGCCTTAGGTCACATGCCCCGGAACGCCGGGGACGCTGGCCAGTGCCCGCTCACGATCGTGAACGATCTCGTCTGCGAGTTCCTTCAGCGTGGACATGAGCCACAGGTCCGACGGACTGCCCTCGTTGTAGTTCGTCTCCCCCATCCCCATGATGCGGCCCTGGGCCGAGAGCGTCTTCACGCCTTCGTAGTTGCTGTGCTCGCCAAGGGTGTAGACGCCGAAGGTCTTCCCGCCCATCTTGCCGACGAGGGAGAACACTGGGACATCGCTGGGCCCGTCCGCGACGTAGATCATGTTCTTGAACGGCACGCGACGCTCCTCGGGGGCCAGGACCCCGTTCACGTCGATCTCCGGGTCGTGGTTGACCCCCTTGTTGATCTCGAAGATCGCCCGGGTCTTAGTCGTGTTGTCGATCGTGTACCCGACCTGGGACACCACGCCGGTACGAGCATCATCTGACGGTGGGTGGGTGAGGTAGCCGGGCGGCGGGGGGTCGGGGATTAACTCGGAGCCCCACACTCCCTCAACGACGTCGGCGAACGGGGTCCCGTAGATCATCTGCCGAAGCCCCGTGGACAGGATGTAGTGCTCGACCTTGATCCCGTGGTGGGCGTAAGGATCGCGAGCCACCAAGGCTCGAGTCCGGGTCATGAAGTCCGGCATGCCGGGCGCCAGTTCGATCTGGGCGCCGAAATCGCGGAGGCGCTCGTTGCTCAGATCGGGGAACTTTCCCGCTGCCACGTAGGACAGGATGTGGCCCAGATAGGCCGTGTCCTTGGAGACCATCAGCCCCTGATCGCCGTAGTGATCGACGAGGCCGTTGACCTCCTTCCAGAAAAGGCTGGCATCGACGCCGTAAGTCTCGAAGAGGGGATTCTGCATGTACCCCGGGATGAGGGTCCGGTCAAAGTCCCAGATGAACGCGATGGTCGTCTGGATGTAGAGGGGTGGGGGCATCGCTAGGGGGTCTCTCCCGACGTGAAGCGCACCTGGCTGTCGCGCAGCCAGCAGCCCTGCAGGACAAGGGCCAACCCCCGGAGCGTCGTGTGGGCCTCTCCTAGGCGGTCCAACGGCGTGAGGGCCGATACTTCCCAGCCCGACTCCAACCAGCGGCTCAAGTCATGGCGCACCGCAGCGAAAGGGGCCTGCTCGTCCAGCACCAGTTCGACCCGACGTAGCGCGGGCACGAGAACCGCGTGCAGCGTGCCAGCGTCATGTGCGAGGTCTGCGGGATCCTCGTCCTCCGCCGACCACTGATCCCCCGTGAGCCGCAGCCGCTGAACGCTCTCACCGAGTCGCTGCCAAGCGGCCGCGCACGCCTCCGCGATCCTGTCGGCGCTCAACTCCACAGCGGGCTCGCGAACAACCGAGGTCATGACTGGCACGCTATCCACCCCCAGAGACATCGCCCGGCAGACTCACGGCGTCGGTGAGGGATCACGTCGAAGCCGCCGATGGACTTCCGTCTGTTGCCGCCGTCATCCACCGATCAACTACCCCGCTGACCGGCCCCGACGCACATTACTGATCCGACGACCGAGCAGGAAGACGGCCATCTCGATGGCATCTGCGCGTACAGCGCCGCTCCCTGGCCCATCCGGCTCCGCCGCCGCGTGGTGGGCGTAGTCCAACCACCGCTCGTAGGACGAGACCGGCCAGGGACCGGTCTCGTCGAGGTTCCAGCCCTCCAGGTAGTTGAGCCCGATGGCCACGAACTGGTCCAGGATCAGGGCGCGCCCCACGTCTCCGGTGGCCCCATCAGCATCGGCGAAGTAGAGGAACTTGGTGAAGAAGGACGGGCCAAGGTGGCGGAGCCAGTTGTCCTGATGTCGGAGCAGCGTGGAGTACCCGGCGCCTGGGCCGTCGTTACGCATCCCCTGCACCGCCCCAGCCAGCCGGTTCGTGACGTCGTTGGCCGTGGTCCTCGCGTCGGTGAACACCTGGGCGCGGCGTCCAACCCGGAAGCCGAGATCACCGGTGCCCCATACGTATCCGCCGAGCAGCAGTGCGCCGTATGGGCGGGGACCGGTCTCGGGCGCGCGCAAGAGGTCACCGCGAGTGACGTGCCGCCAATCCGGGCTACGGCGCTGCTTGCGGGCGGCAGGGAGCGTGGTCAGGAAGTCCGCCCAAGACCGGTCCTGTGGCCGGTGCTGCCACCAGGCCGGTCGAAAGTCGAAGCCGTGGTCGAGAACCTCGGCGTCCGTGGGGATCCAGCCGACCCGCTCGCGGAAAGGCACGCTCACGGAGCGTGATTATGCGCGCTCAATGGAGCCAAGGCAGACGTGCGGGTCGACTGGGCTTTGGGCGGTGGCCCTGGTTAGCGCATCTACCCGCGCTGGGGAGGGTGACGGAAGGCGCTAGCGAACCGACATCCGGGCTCAGAGGTTCTCCTGGCTCAAGGTGCCTTTGGCCAGTACCGGTTGTTCTCCTGGAGAGACCTGAGCGAGGCCCGGGCACGGTCAGTGGCGCTCTGGGTGGGGCTCCTGAAGCCATAGTTCACCAGTTCGCGGATGGTCGTGTCGGGGAGGTTCTTCATCGGGACGAGCCGCGCCTCTTCGAGGACCCAACTGTCGTCGGTCTCTACCGAGCCATCCAGATTCTCGAACGTCTTGCGGACGATCAAATCTTCGAGATCACGGCCCTCCCACTCGCTGGCCGGGCTCACTATCGAGGTCGAGTAGTACTTGTCTGCCTGAGGCTTCACGCCCGCGCACCGTGCGGCCATCGCCACGGGGGCGCCGAAGACCGATGCGCTGTACCGAAGCGGCGTGCCCACGTACCCGACAATGCAGGGACCGGACGCGATCCCGATGTGGGGCCTGTAGGCCAGGAAGTCGTTCTCGCTCATCGCGTGGGCGGCCTTGATCGCGTCCGCGAACGGGTCGCTTGAGCCGAACTCGGTCGAGAAGACAACCATCAGTTCGTCGCCGATGTACTTGTCTACGATCCCGGGCCTGCCACGGAGCGCTTCGGCCGTCACCCAGGCGAAGAAGTTGTTCACGAAGATCAGCGTCTCCGTGGGCGTGAGGTCCACGGTCCGGCCTGAGAAGCCTGCGATGTCGGCGAAGAGAACGGTCGCCTCGATCTCCCTGCCCTTGACGGGGAACGTTGCACCCCAACCGTCATCAAGTTGGGCATCCACGTGCGCGTTCGTGGCCGTCAGGAAGTCCTCAAGCGAGTGAAAGGGGTAGTCAACCGCCACTTCGCCAACCTATCTGCCGACGGCTCCCCGGCCACGTGTTCTCGGCCACTGTCTGCCAAGGACCGCTCGTTGCGCGGGTCGATCAGACGGCTGCCTAGCCGTCCAGACGGTGTCCGGCGTCAGCGCATCCGTCAGCGCAACCCTCGATCCGCCGAGTCGGCACCGACATACATCCCACGAAGTCGCAGGTCAGAGCGGAGGGCGTGGGATTCGAACCCACGATGGGTGTTACCCCATAGCGGTTTTCAAGACCGCCGCCATCGGCCACTAGGCGAGCCCTCCCGGCGCCGACGACCCTATCCCGCGGCCGCGGCCGGCCCGGGGGCCCGTGATCGTCGCCGGGTCGGCGCTGACGCGTCAGCCGCTGGTCACCGTCCGGCGATGTGGGGACGGTGTCGTGGTGCCATGCGCGTCGCCCTGGTGTCCGAGACCTTCACCCCCGCGGTCAACGGCGTGGTCACCTCGGTGCTGCGCGCCGCGGACCACCTGGCCCTGCGCGGCCACGAACCCGTGGTCATCGCGCCGTCGGGCGCCTCCTACGAGTCCCGCTGCGGGGCTCGGGTGCCGGTGCACGCCGTCCGGGCGGTGCGGCTGCCCCGGTACCGGGAGCTGCCCCTGGCCGCGCCCACCTCCGAGGTGGGCGACCTGCTCGACGAGGTCCGCCCGGACGTCGTCCACCTGGCCTCGCCGGCGGTGCTCGGCTCGGCCGCGGCGCGGGCCGCCCAGCAGCGCGGCATCCCGGCCGTCGCGGTGTTCCAGACTGACCTGGCCGCCTACGCCAGCCGCTACCGAGTGCCCGGCGGCTCGACGACGACGTGGCGGTGGCTGCGCTCGGTGCACGACCGGGCGGCGCTGACACTGGCGCCCTCCTCGGCCACGCTGGCCCTGCTGCGGGCGCACGGCATCGGGCCGCTGGCGTTGTGGGCGCGCGGGGTGGACCTGGAGCAGTTCGCACCGCGCCAGCGATCGGCGCAGCTGCGCGCCGACCTGGCCCCGCGCGGCGAGCTGCTGGTCGGCACGGTGGCACGGCTGGCGGTGGAGAAGCGGCTGCACCTGCTCGGACCGCTGTCGCAGCTGCCGGGCGTCCGGCTGGTCGTCGTCGGCGACGGGCCGCAGCGCCGGGCACTGCAGCGCGCCCTCCCCCGGGCGGTGTTCGCCGGCCGGGTCACCGGCTCCGACCTCGGCGCCCTGGTCAGCTCACTGGACCTGCTGGTGCACCCCGGCGCCGACGAGACGTTCTGCCAGGCCGTGCAGGAGGCGCTCGCCGCCGGCGTCCCGGCGCTGGTCGCGGCCTCGGGCGGCCCGCTGGACCTGGTTCGCCACGGCGAGAACGGCTGGCTGTGGGCCGGCGACGACCCGCACGTGCTCGCCGCCCAGGTGGAGGGCCTGCGCGACGACCGGCTCACCCTCCGCGCTGCCGCCGCCCGCACCCGCACCTCCGTCGCGCACCGCACGTGGGGCCGACTCGGTGACGAGCTCATCGGCCACTACGAGCGGGTCCTGGGCGTCTCCGACGTCCGCACGCTGTCCGCCTGAGACCGCAGGTCGACACCGTCGACACGCCGTCCCCGAGCGTGGCGCCGTTGCCGTTCTGCCCTCTCGACGCGCGCCCCGGACGCCGAACGGCCCCGCCTCCCGGGTGGGAGACGGGGCCGTCGGCCCTACGGGTGGGTCAGTTGCTGCGGCGACGGGCGCCGACCAGCAGCCCCGCACCGGCCAGCAGGGCGAGCGCCCCACCGGTCAGCGGGACGGCCGTGTCGAAGCCGGTGTTCGCCAGCTGGGGCCCGGAGACGACCGCGACGCCGCCGGAGACGGTCACCGTGATGACCAGGTTGCGGGTGGATCCATCGGCCGCGACACCGGTCGCGACCAGGCTGTGCGTCCCGTTCGTCAGCGAGGTGGGCACGGTCACCGTGGCGCTGAAGGTCCCGTCGGAGGCGACCAGGACCGAGCCCAGGTCGACCGGCGTGGAGAAGACCGTCAGCTTGACGGTCGACCCGGCGAGGAAGCCGTCGCCGGTGAGAACCAGGCTCTGGCCAGCCCCGACGGCGGTGATCGGGCCGGCCGGGCCCTTGATGTCACCGTCGTCCTTGGTCGGCACCGCGCTGGGGGTCGTCAGCGCGGGCACGACCGGCGACAGGACGAACGCAGCCTGGCCGGTGCCGTTCGCGTCGCTGCCCCGGACACCCACGGAGTACTCGGTGCCCGCGGGGACGGCCAGGGTGCAGGCCCGCTCGGTGCCGGTGGCCTCGCAGAGGACCAGACCCTGCGAGCTCTGGGGGTCGGCGCCGGGCAGGGCCGAGACGATCCACCCGGTGGAACCGGCGGGAGCGTCCCAGGTCACGCGCAGCGAACCCGGGCCGGCGGTGGCGACGACGTTCGTCGGTGCGGCGAGGGCCGCGACCGGCGTGCCGGTCTCGGCGTTGCTCTCGGGGCCGTAGCCCGTGGCGTTGACCGCCCGCACCTTGACGCTGTAGCTCGTGCCGTTCACCAGGCCGTTGACCGTGGCGAACGTCCGGCCGTTGCGGACGGTCGTCCCGGCAAGGGCGACCCAGTCGTTGTTGTTGAGGCTGACCTGGTAGCCCGTCGAGACGTCGGCCCCAGTGTTCTGGTCGACGAAGTTCAGCTCGAGCGCCGAGTCACGCGCGGCGATCGGGTTCAGGTACAGCGCACTCGGGAGAGCGGCCTCGACCGGGCTCTCCGTCTCCTCGTCAGCAGCCGTCGGCTCCGACGCGGGGCTGGTCACCGTGGTGTCGGGCTCGGCCGAGGCCACACCGGAGACGCCGAGCACGGCGGTGGACATCGCGATCGTGCTGGCGGCCAGCAGGCCGAGCGCACGACGGGACGGAGATGTGAAGCGCATGTGTGCGGGGCTCCCCCGTGAGGACCCGGGGACCCCGGGCTCGTGCCGCCGGGACCCGGTGGCGGAGGAACCAGACCATGCGGCTCGTCACCGGCCGCTCACGCGACGCACAGGTGGGATGTCGCGTTATGCGATCGTTACCTGCCTAGGGAATCGGCGATCCACGGTCATGTTCTGCCCACAGGCTGCCGACGAGAGGCCGTCATCAGGCGCCGTGACTCCGCACTCCTCGGCGCAACGTGCCCAGTTCTCAGCTGGGATCGAGCGGAACGGCCGGTTCACCCCGTCCCGGCCGAAGGAGGACACGAGGACGGCCCCGCCCCCGGATGGGGACGGGGCCGTCGGGCCTACGGGTGGGTCAGCTGCGGCGGCGCGCACCGACGAGCAGGCCGGCACCGACCAGCAACGCCGCCACACCCCCGGCCAACGGGACGGCGGTGTCGGCGCCGGTGGCGGCCAGAGCGGGGGCCCCGGCGACACCGTCGCCGGAGGCAGCCACGGTCACCGTGGTGACCAGGTAGCGGGTGGTCCCGTCGGGGTTGATGCCCGTGGCCACCAGGGTGTGGGTGCCCGCCGTGAGACCCGCCGGCAGCGTCACCCGCACGGAGAACCTGCCGTCGGCGTCAGTGACGGTGGTCCCCAGACTGACCGGAGCGGAGAAGAGGGTCAGCTGCACGGTCGAGAGCGGCGCGAACCCGAGCCCCTGCAGGGTCAGCTCCTGCCCGGCCTGCACCGCGGTGATCGGGCCCGCCGGGCCCGTGATGTCGCCGTCGTCCTTCGTCGGCACGGTCGCCGGCACGACGGGAGGTGACTGCACGGTGGCCGGGAGGCTCGACTGGAACCCGGCATCCAGGGCGAACACCGTGATGCTCACGTCAGCACCTGCGGGGAGCGGGAACGTGCACGTGGTGACCCCGACGGGCAGACGGCACGCCTCGTCCCCCATCTCCCGACCGCCGTACCCGACGCTGTAGCCATCCAGGGCGTAGGTCCCCGCAGTGGTCGGCGCGGAGAACGACACCGTCGCCGTCGTGTCCGTGCGGGTCACCGTCAGCCCCTGCGGCGCCCCGATGGGCAGGTACGGGGTGGCGGTCCGCGTCGTCGTCGGTGCGCTGGACCCGATGTAGGAGACGGTCCGCACCGCGAACGTGTGCGGCGTGCCGTTGGTCAGCCCGCCGACCGTGCCGGCGACCTCGCGGATCGTCGGGTCGACGGACGTGACGGGGAGCGACCGGAAGCTCCCGCCGTCGACCGACACCATGAAGGAGAGGTCGTCGTCGAGGGGCTCGTCCGGGTCGTCCACCGGCACGGAGAACCGCAGCTGCACCGAACCGTCCGCGCCACGGGCCGAGACGGACTCCGGCGCCTTCGGGCAGGCCACGCCCACCGCCAGGGACACGCCGGGTCCACCGGCGAACTGGGTCCCGGCCGTCGAGCCGTCCACGGCGTTGTCGGCCTCGATGGAGACGGCGTTCGGGCTGAGGGAGTTGGCGGCCCTGGGCGTCGAGGTCCCGGACCCGCCGGCGGCGGTGATGCTGAACCCGTTGCCACCGGTGACGGTGGACTGCTGCCCGTCCACCCCGGGCGGGATCGCCGCGTCGCCACCGACGAGGGTGAAGGACTGGCCGACGCTCGCCCGCACCGTGGTGGCGACCAGTCCGGCGGCGCCGCCCTGGGACCCGGCGACGGCGCCCGAGCCGCCCGCGACGGCGAACCGCACCGCGCAGACGCCCGCGGGCACGGCGAAGGAGACGGTGGACGCGGCCGCGGTCGTCTCCGCGAGCACCTGGTCACCGTCGCTCCCGTCCACGACGGGGGTGGGGACGGGGGCCGGAGCGGCGGACGCGACACCGATCGACCCGAGCAGGGCGCCGGACACCCCGATCGTGCCGGCGGCGAGGAGGCCGAGCACGCGGCGGGACGAGGACGAGACGGGCATGGGCGGGCTCCCCCGGTCGGCCCGGGACGCCGGGCGCGCGCTGCCGTGCGACAGCTGCGAGACCAGACCACGCAGGTGGGGCGGTGAGGCACCCTCGCCGCGGGCCTGGTGCAGGACGTCACCAGATCGTTATGAGACCGATTGGATCTGGATTGATGCCGCTGCCCAGGCCCGCCGGCGCACGGGCGTGAGGGCTCAGAGTGGACGGACCCTGCCCAGCACGTGGTCGGTCCCGGCCGCCTGCGCCCGCACCGCCAGGTCCCACCCGCCCTCTCGCGCACCCGTCGACAACGCGACGGTCGAGGGCAGGAAGAGCGGCTTGCGGAACGCCACGTCGACGGAGAACGCCTCCGGCAGCCGCCCGCTCAGCGCGGCCAGGGCTCGGGCCTTGACCCACATGCCGTGCGCGATGGCCCGCTTGAACCCGAAGGCCTTGGCGGTCAGGCCGGACAGGTGGATGGGGTTCACGTCACCGGAGACCTTGGCGTAGCGCCGGCCGGCGTCGTCGGGCACTCGCCAGACGGCCGCCTCCGACACGTCGCCGATGGTCAGCTCGGGGACGTCGGCCGGCGCACCGGGTGCCGTCGCGCCACGGGCCAGGTACGTCGAGCGCCCACGCCACACCTCGTCGCCCCGGGACCGGACCGAGGCGACCAGGTCGACCGTCGCACCCGACCGGTGCGGGGCGAACGCGTCCGCCCACACCTCCAGGTCCAGCCGCTCCCCCACCCCGACCGGCCGGACGACGTCCACCCGGTTGCGCACGTGGACCAGCCCGGGCAGCGCCAGCGGGAACGCCCGGTCGGCCATCAGGGCGACCTGCAGCGGGAAGGTCAGCACGTGCGGGAACGTCGGGGGGAGCGTGTCGGCCAATGGGAACCGGCACACCTGCGCGTAGTCCGCGACCTGCCCGGGGTCCACCTCGACGGCGACCCGGGCCAGGTGGGTGTCGGGCAGCGACCCACCGCGCCCGCGCGCGGTCACCGCCGCCTGGGCGAAGAGCTTGGCCATCGACGGCGCCGAGGACAGCACCACGGGGGTGCCCATCAGGCGCCCAGCATGCTCTGGCCGCAGACCCGCACGGTCTGGCCGTTGACCCCGCCGGACCCCGGCTGGGACAGCCAGGCGATCGTCTCGGCGACGTCGACCGGCAGCCCACCCTGCTGCATCGAGTTGATCCTCGAGCCGACCTCGCGGGTGCCGAAGGGCATCTTCGCGGTCATCTCGGTGACGATGAAGCCCGGTGCGACGGCGTTGATCGCGCCCCCGCGGGAGGCGAACCCGGGCGCGAAAGCCCGCACCATGCCGATGATCCCGGCCTTGGACGCCGCGTAGTTGGTCTGCCCGCGGTTGCCCGCGATGCCGCTGGTCGAGCTGACGCAGACGAACCGGAAGCCGTCCCGGAGCACGCCGTCGGCGTCCAGCAGGGCCTGGGTGAGGTCCAGCTGGGCCTGCAGGTTCACCGCGATCACCGAGTTCCAGCGCGCGGTGTCCATGTTGACCAGCAGCTTGTCCCGGGTGATGCCGGCGTTGTGCACCACCACGTCCACCCCGCCGTGCCGCTCCCGCAGGTGCTCCACCAGCCGGGCGGCCGCGTCGGGCGCGGTGATGTCCAGCTGCAGCGCCGTCCCGCCGATCTCGTTGGCGACCCCGGCCAGCGCCTGCCCGGCAGCGGGCACGTCGACGGCGACCACGTGGGCGCCGTCCCGGGCGATGGTGCGGGCGATCGCCGCGCCGATCCCACGCGCGGCCCCGGTGACGACGGCGACCTTGCCGGCGAGCGGCCGGTCGACGTCCTCACCGGCGGGCAGGTCGGCCGGGGACACCGTGACGACCTGGCCGTCGACGTAGGCCGACCGGCCGGACAGGAAGAACCGGACCGGGCTGGCGATCGAGGCCTCGGCACCGAACGGGACGTACACCAGGTTGGCGGTGGCGCCGGCCCGCAGTTCCTTGCCGATCGACCGGACCAGCCCGTCGAGGGCCTGCCGAGCGGCCGACTGCGCCGGGGACGTCGTCTCGCTCGGCGGGTCACCCAGCACGAGCACCCGGCCGTTGGGCCGCAGCCGCTTGACCGCCGGGGCGAGGAAGTCGTGCGCGGACGCCAGGTCGGCCGGCGTGGTCAGCCCGGTCGCGTCCAGCAGGACGGCGGACAGCTTCTCGGTGTCCGCGGCCGGGGACAGCACCGTCACCCCGGCCTCGGTCAGCAGCGAGGTCAGCTCCTCGCGCAGCCGGCCCTCCCCGGCGGACCCGATGACGGCGGGACCCGGCAGCAGCGGGTCGCCGGGGGCGTACCGGCGCAGCACCGCGGGGCGGGGCAGGCCGAACTGCTTGGTGATGGTCGTGCCGACGCCGGAGTTGGCGAAGTCGCGGTACCAGTCGCTCACGGGGGTGCTCCTTCTCTCTCTCAGGACTCGAGGATCGCGACGACGCCCTGGCCGCCGGCGGCGCAGATGGAGATCAGGCCCCGCTTGCCCGGGCCCATCTCGTGCAGGGCCTTGGCCAACGAGGCGACGATCCGTCCGCCGGTGGCGGCGAAGGGGTGCCCTGCGGCCAGGGACGAGCCGTGGACGTTGAGCTTGCTCCGGTCGATCGGACCCAGCGGGGCGTCCAGGCCCAGCTTCTCCGCGCAGAACGCCGGGTCCTCCCAGGCCTTCATCGTCGACAACACGGTGGAGGCGAACGCCTCGTGGATCTCGTACAGGTCGAAGTCCTGCAGCGTCAGGCCGTTGCGGGCCAGCATCACCGGCATCGCGTAGGCCGGGGCCATCAGCAGGCCCTCCCCGCCGTGCACGTAGTCC
Organism: Modestobacter sp. Leaf380; assembly: GCF_001424485.1. GTDB lineage: Bacteria > Actinomycetota > Actinomycetes > Mycobacteriales > Geodermatophilaceae > Klenkia. The sequence continues at coordinate 113,093 of NZ_LMQC01000006.1, read as the reverse complement.
ACGGCGGCGGTCTGCGCGTCGACCAGGTGTGCGAGGACCGGCAGGCCCCGCTCGGCGGCCCACTCGTCGCTGGACAGCAGCACCGCGGAGGCGCCGTCGGTGAGCGGGGTGGAGTTGGCCGCCGTCATGGTGGCGCCCTCGCCCTTGCCGAAGACCGGCTCCAGCGTCGCCAGCTTCTCCAGCGAGGAGTCCGGGCGCAGGTTCTGGTCCCGGGTCAGGCCCAGGTAGGGGGTGACCAGGTCGTCGAAGAAGCCCCGGTCGTAGGCGGCGGCCAGGTGCTGGTGGGAGGCGACGGTCAGCTCGTCCTGGGCCTCCCGGGTGATGCCCCACTCCTTGGCCGTGATGGCCGCGTGCTCGCCCATCGACAGCCCGGTGCGCGGCTCCACGTTGCGTGGGACGTCGGGCACCAGCTGACCGGGCCGCAGCCCGGACAGCGCCTTGAGCCGCTGCGGGAGGGTCTTCGCGTTGTTCAGCGCGATGAGGGCGTGCCGCAGGTCCTCGTTGACGGCCAGCGGCGCGTCCGAGGTGGTGTCCACCCCACCGGCGATGCCGGACTCGACCTGGCCCAGGGCGATCTTGTTCGCCACCAGGACGGCGGCCTCCAGCCCGGTGCCGCAGGCCTGCTGCACGTCGTAGGCCGGCGTGGCGGCCGACAGCCGCGACCCCAGCACGGACTCACGGGTCAGGTTGAAGTCGCGCGAGTGCTTGAGGACGGCGCCAGCGACGACCTCGCCGACGGCCTGGTCCTGCAGGCCGAAGCGCGCCACCAGCCCGTCGAGGGTCGCGGTGAGCATGTCCTGGTTGGACGCGCGGGCGTACTTCGAGTTGGAGCGGGCGAACGGGATGCGGTTCCCGCCGACGATCGCGGCCTGGCGAGTCACAGGGGCCTCCGGGAGAGTGGGTGCCGTTGTCGGTACCGAAAGTACCAGGTACCGTTGTTCACATGAAAGCCGAGACGATCGCGGCGCCGGCAGTGACGCCGCCACGCGACCGCCGGGACTCCCGGTGGGACGAGCACCGCCGCGCCCGGCGCGAGCAGCTCGTGCAGGCCACCGTGGCCGCCGTCACCGAGCACGGCTCCGGCGTCGGCATGGACGAGATCGCCCAGGCCGCGGGCACCAGCAAGACCGTCGTCTACCGGCACTTCGCCGACCGTGGCGAGCTGCACCTCGCGGTCTGCGCCCAGGTCGCCGAGCAGCTGCTGGGGGCCCTGCGCGAGGCGATGACCGGCATCGAGCGGCCGCGTCAGCTCGTGGCCGCCGCCGTCGACACCTACCTCGCCTTCATCGAGGCCGACCCGGAGCTCTACCGCTTCGTCGTGCACTCCCCCACCGACCGCGCCGCCGACGCCGACCCGATCGCCGGGCTCTCCGAGCTCGTCGGGGACCAGGCCGCCGGGCTCGTCGCGCTCGCCCTGGAACAGGCCGGCCGGGACACCGCCGCCGCCGAGCCCTGGGGCCACGGGCTCGTCGGCCTGGTCCGCGCCGCTGCCGACCGCTGGCTGCGCTCCCCGGACCCCATGCCGCGCGCCGAGCTCACCGCCCACCTCACCGACCTCGCCTGGGCAGGACTGTCCGGCGTCGTCACGACCGTCCCGCAGGCCCAGCAGCACCCCACGGAGGAGAACCGATGACCAGCACCCCGCTCCCCACCACGGTCGACCCGGCCCGCCTCACCGAGGTGCTGGACGGCCGCTGGGCCCAGGTCCGCCGGGACGCCCGCGAGCAGCTGGGCGAGGCCAAGTACGCCCCGGTCTACGGCGAGACCAACGCCGAGGCCCGCGAGCGGATCACCGCCCTGACCAAGGACCTCGCCGCCACCGGCCGCACCAGCCTGGGCTTCCCCCGCGCGTTCGGCGGCCAGGAGGACTCCGGCGCCTCGGTCACCTCGATCGAGATGCTCGCCTTCGGCGACCTGTCGCTGATGGTCAAGGCCGGGGTACAGTGGGGCCTGTTCGGCGGAGCGGTGCACCTGCTGGGCACCGAGCGCCAGCACGCCGCCTACCTGCCCGACATCATCTCCGGGGAGCTCATGGGCTGCTTCGCGATGACCGAGACCGGGCACGGCTCCGACGTCCAGCAGCTGCGCACCACGTGCACCTACGACCCGGCCACCGAGACCTTCGACCTGCACACCCCGCACGAGTCCGCCCGCAAGGACTACATCGGCAACGCCGCGGCGGACGGCCGGATGGCCGTCGTGTTCGCCCAGCTGGTCAGCGGCGGGCAGCGGCACGGCGTGCACGCCTGGCTGGTGCCCATCCGCGACGAGGCCGGCGCCCCGCTGCCCGGCGTCACCATCGGGGACGACGGCGCCAAGGCCGGCCTCAACGGCGTGGACAACGGCCGGCTGTCCTTCGACCACGTGAGCGTCCCCCGCGACATGCTGCTGGACCGCTACGGCCAGGTCGCCGCCGACGGCACCTACTCCTCCTCCATCGAGAACGAGACCCGACGCTTCTTCACCATGCTCGGCACCCTGGTGCGCGGGCGGGTGAGCGTCGGCGGGTCCGCGGGCTCGGCGACCAAGCTCGCGCTGGAGATCGCCGTCCGCTACGGCGACGTCCGCCGCCAGTTCGCCGCCCCCGGCGAGGACCGCGAGATCGTGGTCAACGACTACCTGGTGCACCAGCGCAAGCTGCTGCCGGCACTGGCGAAGACCTACGCGCTGCACTTCGCCCAGGAGGAGCTGGTCTCCACCATGCACGACGTGCAGGGCGCGGAGGACGTCGACGAGGGGGCCCAGCGGGAGCTCGAGTCCCGCGCCGCCGGGCTCAAGGCGGCCAACACCTGGCACGCCACGTCCACCATCCAGATGGCCCGTGAGGCGTGCGGTGGCGCGGGCTACCTCGCGGAGAACCGGCTGCCGGCGCTCAAGGCCGACACCGACGTCTTCACCACGTTCGAGGGCGACAACACCGTCCTGCTCCAGCTGGTCGCCAAGGGCCTGCTCACCGGGTACCGGGACGCCTTCGGCTCCCTGGACGGCTGGGGCAAGGCGCAGTTCGTCGCCGACCAGGTCCGGGAGACCGTGCTGGAGCGCACCGCCGCCCGGTCGCTCATCGCCCGGCTGGTGGACGCCGTCCCCGGGCGGGACGAGGACGTCTCGCTGCTGGACCGCGGCTGGCAGCTGCGGACCTTCGAGGACCGCGAGAAGCACACCCTGGACGGCGCGATCAAGCGGCTGCGCAAGGGTGCTGCGACCAAGGGGATCAAGCCCTTCGACATCTTCAACGACGTCCAGGACCACGTCCTGCGGACGGCGTCCACGCACATCGACCGGATCGTGCTGGAGGGCTTCGTCGCCGGCATCGAGCGGACGACGGACCCGGCGGCCAGGGCGCTGCTGTCCAAGGTCTGCGACCTGTACGCCCTGAGCACCATCGAGGCCGACAAGGGCTGGTTCCTGGAGCACGGCCGGCTCACCCCGACCCGGTCCAAGGCCGTCACCGGCGCGGTCAACCAGCTGCTCAAGGAGCTGCGCCCGCACATGCGCACGCTGGTCGACGCCTTCGCCATCCCGGAGGCGTGGGTCAAGTCCTCCATCGTCGAGCGCGAGGGCGAGCGCCAGGACGTCATGGCCGCCGAGGACGCGCGGGTGCGTGCCGCCGCGCCGGCCGGCGAGTCCGCCGTCGACACCCCGGACGCGACGGCGATCGACCTGGAGATGGCCCCCGCCCAGTAGCCCGCCTCGGCAAGACCCGCCTCGGCAAGACCCGCTTCGGCAGAGGAAGCTCTACACCCCCTCCTGGCCCGAATGAGGGGTGTACAGCTTCCTCTGCCGCGGCGGGGCGGGAGGATGGGCCACCGTGAGCACCACGGCAGCCCTCCTCCAGGTCACCGCGGACGTCGCGGCCGACGAGGCGCTGCGGGTCCCCGCCGCGGTCGACCTCACCGCGATCGTGATCGGCGCCCTCACCGGCGGCCTGCTGGCCGCCCGTGAGGGCTTCGCCGTGTCCGGGGTGCTGCTGCTCGCGGTCTCCGGTGGGCTCGGTGGCGGGCTGATCCGGGACGTGCTGCTCGGCGTCCCGGTGGTGGCGCTGACCAACCCGGCCTACCTGCCCACCGTGGCGATCACCGCGATGGTGACGTTCTTCTTCTCCGGCTGGCTGTCCCGGGCGACCGGGCTGCTGGTCGGTCTGGACGCGCTCACGCTGGGCTTCTTCACCGTCATCGGTGCGCAGAAGGCCCAGCTGGCCGGGCTGCCCAGCGCGAGCGTCGTGTTCATCGGCGTGGTGACGGCGGTCGGCGGCGCGGTCATCCGGGACGTCCTGCTGGCCCAGCGGGCCGACATCGTGCAGCCCGGGCCGTACAACGCGGTCGCCGCCCTGCTCGGCGCGAGCGCGCTCACGGTGCTCGCCGGTCCGCTGGACCTGCCGCCGCTGCCGGTGGCGGCCCTGGTCATCGTGCTGGTCGCGGGACTCCGGGTGCTGTCGGTCTGGCGGGGGTGGGCCGCGCCCGTGGCGATCGACCTGCCGCTGCGGGCCCGGAGCCGGTTGTCCCGGGTGCGGCGTCCCCGACCGGCGACGGACGCCACGGCCGAACGGGCCCGGCGGCGGCGCCGGCTGGGGCGGCGCTGACCAGCACCACCTGTCGTGGGGACGTCACCGGGAGTCACCCCTGCGGGGGATGAGCCGCCGAGCCCGGTCGGCCGATGATCTCCGTGCGGACCACTCGGGTCCGTGTCGAGAGGACTCCTCATGCAGCGGGGATCGCACCGGTGGCCGATGGCCCCCCCTCGTGCTGCCGTCGTGGCGGTCGTGCTGGTGCTGGTCGGCTGCCAGATCGCGGCTCTGTGGAGCCCCGCGGAGTCCTTCGACCGCTTCACCTCCAACCTCGCACAGCTCGGCTCCGGGCTGGTCGCGACCGGTCTCACCGCGTGGCGGACCACCCGGCACGCCGGGCGGACCCGCTGGTCCTGGGCGCTGCTCAGCGCCGGGACCGGCTGCTGGACGCTGGGCCAGGCGTACTGGTCCTGGGTCGAGGTCGTGCAGGGCGGCGAGGCCCCCTTCCCGTCGGTGGCCGACGTCGGCTTCGTGGCCTTCCCGCTGCTTGCCACCGCGTCCCTGCTGCTGCACCCCACCGACGACGGCCGCACCGGCCGCTGGCAGCGCACCCTCGACGCCCTGATGACCTCGACCGCGGTCGGCCTGGTCAGCTGGGAGACCGCCCTGGGCGCCGTCGTCAGCTACGACATCACCGAGGACACGCTCACCTCCGCCCTCCTCGTCACCTACCCGGTGCTCGACGTCCTGGTCATCACGCTGACCGTGCTCACCCTGGCCCGCACGACCACCGGCCGGACCCCGCTGGTGCTGGTCGGGCTGGGCCTGACCTCCTTCAGCGTCGCCGACAGCGGCTTCGCCTACGTGGCCGCCACCGGCGCCTACGTGGGCAGCTCCATCGACCTGGGCTGGATCGCCGGCTTCCTGCTCATCGGGCTGGCCGCGCTGACCCGCCGCGACCCCGTCGCCGGCACGGCCGTGGAGGGCGCCGCCCGCCAGCGCCCGGCCGGCGTCCCGAGCACCCGGTCGGCCTTCCTCCCCTACGTGCCCGTCGCGGTCGCGCTCGTCGTCACCGCGGGGCTGGCCGTCTCCGGCCGGGTCCTGGGCGGCGGGGAGCTGCTCACCGCCGCCATCGTCGTCGGCCTGCTGCTGGCCCGGCAGTACCTGGCCCTGCGCGACAACACCCGCCTCGCCGCCGAACTGGCCACCCGCGAGGCCGAGCTGCGCCACCAGGCCTTCCACGACGGCCTGACCGGGCTGGCGAACCGGGCGCTGTTCCTGGACCGCCTGGAGCACGCCCTGCAGCTGCACGCCCGCGACCTGCGGCCGGTCTCGGTCGTCTTCCTCGACCTCGACGACTTCAAGGTCATCAACGACACCCTGGGCCACGCCGCCGGCGACGAGCTGCTGGTCCGGGTCGCCGACCGGCTCACCGGCGCGGTCCGCACCGGGGACACCGTGGCCCGCCTGGGCGGCGACGAGTTCGCCGTCCTGCTCGAGGACGGCGGTGACCCGCTGCAGATCGGTGCCAAGATCGCCGGCGGGCTGCGGACGCCGTTCACGGTGCGCGGCAACACCCTGGACGTGCACGCCAGCGTCGGCATCTGCGCCCTGGACGCCGACGACGCCCCGGTCGCCGCCGACGAGCTGCTGGCCCGCTCGGACACCGCCATGTACTCGGCCAAGCGCTCGGGCAAGGACCGGATCGTGGCCTACAGCGTGGGCATGAGCCTGGCCGAGCTGCAGGACCAGGAGCTGCGCCAGGCACTGCGCACGGCCATCGACGACAAGCGGGTGCGGCTGGCCTACCAGCCCATCGTGGAGCTGGAGACCGGGCGGGTGCTGGGCCTGGAGGCGCTGGCCCGCTGGCGGCACGAGGACACCGACGTCCCCCCGGACGTGTTCATCCCGCTGGCCGAGCGCACCGGGCTGATGCCCGCGCTGACCGCCGACCTGCTCGCCGAGGCCTGCCGCAAGCTGGCCGAGTGGACCACCGGGCGCCACGAGCCGCTCACCGTGCACGTCAACGTCGCTCCCAGCCAGGTCATCGCGCCCGGCTTCGTGGCCATCGTCGGCGAGCTGGTCAGCCGCTACCGGCTGCTGCCCGGTCAGCTGGTCCTGGAGATCACCGAGTCCGGCATCTTCGCCGACCTGGACGCCGCCAAGCGCACCGTCACCCAGCTGCGCCACCTGGGCGTCGGGGTCTCCCTGGACGACTTCGGGGTCGGCTACTCCTCGCTGGCCCAGCTGAACTCGATGCCGCTGGACTCGGTGAAGATCGACCGGTCCTTCCTGGCCGCCATCGACACCGACGCCCGGCAGGCCACGTTCCTGCGCGCCGTGCTGCGACTGGCCGAGGACATCGGCCTGCAGGTCGTCGCCGAGGGCGTGGAGCGGCCCAGCCAGGTCCGCCAGCTGCGGGCACTGGGCTGCGAGTTCGCCCAGGGGTACCTGCTCGGCCGCCCGATGGACGGCGACGACGTCCCCGAGCTGCTCGAGCGCCGCGCCGTCGCCGTCGGCTGACCCCCTCGCCGCCGTCGGCTGACCCCCTCGCAGGGGTCAGGCCGGGCCGGGGCCCGGTCAAGGCCGTGCCCGGGGACGTCGATCACCGTGGGGTGACCGACCTGTTCGAGCCGACCCGCCGAGCCAACTGCCGCCCGCTGCTGGCCGACCCCGACGACCTCACCGTCGTCTGGGCGCCGGTCGTGGCGCTGACCACCGGCACGGTGGCCGGCTGGCGCGCCGAGGCGCGCTTCCCCGGCACCGCCACCCCCGACGTCTGGTTCGCCGCCGCCGCGGACGCCGGCCTCGCCGCCCCGCTGCAGGCGCTGCTGCTGCAGACCGCGCTGGCCCGGCGTCCCGACTCCGGCCTGGTGCACGTGGCCGTGGACCCGTGGCTGCTGGGCGCGCCCGCGGTGCACGAGGCGCTGCAGGTGCCGCTCACCGACGTGGTCGTGGAGCTCACCGACTCCCCCGTGGACGACGAGGCCACCCTGCTGCAGCGCTGCGCCCGACTGGCCGCGCGAGGGGCCCGGATCGCCGTCCCGGCGGCACTGCTGCTGCGGGTGCCCCAGCTCGCGGCCGACGTCGTCGTCCTGCCGCAGGGGCTGACCGCCGGCGTCGCCGGCGACCCGCGCCGCACGGCGGTGGTCGCCGGGCTGCTGGCCTACGCCGAGCGGACCGGCGCCACCGTGCTGGCCGACGGCGTGGAGACCACCGCGGAGCTGTCCGGGCTCAGCCGGTTGGGCGTGCCGCTGGCCCGCGGCTGGCAGCTGGGTCGCCCGTCCACCGGGTTCGGCCCGGCCGCACCCGAGGTGCTGCGGATGCTGCGCGGCCGGGCCGTCGAGCAGCGCCGGGACACCACCGTCGCCGCCCTGCTGCGGCCGGTGCGCACCTGGACGCCCGGACGGGACGACCGCCAGCTCACCCCGCCGGTCGTCCAGCTGGAGCCCACCGGCGAACCGGCCGGGCTGACCCTGGTCGACGCCCGCACCGGCGACTGGTTCGACGTCCCCGCCACGCTCACCCTGCCCGCGCACACCGAGGTCCGCGAGGCCCTGCACCGGGCACTGGCCCGCCGCCCCGCGCACCGCTTCGACCCGGTGCCCTGCACCGATGCCGCGGGGACCGTCGTCGGCCTGGCGCGCGTCGAGGACCTGGCCGAGGCGGCCACGGCGGTGCCGCTCAGCTGACCGCCGGGCCGGCGACCAGGGCGGCGCCGGCCTCCCGGAGCCGGTCCAGGACCGCCCGCACACCGGACCGCGCGAGGTGGTCGGGACGGGCCAGGACGTCGACGTCGCGGGTCACCGTCAGGCCGTGCAACGGCCGGGTGACCACCCCCGGGTGCAGGTCCTGCTGGGCCAGGTGGCGGGGGACCAGGGCCAGCACGTCTCCGGTGGCCACGACGGCACTGGCCAGCCCGAAGTCGTTGACCCGGTGGACGACGTCCAGCGGGCGGCCGGCGGCGGCGCCGACCGCGCCGAGGACACCGGTGAGCGGGTACCCCTCGTGCACGGCCAGCCAGCGGTGCCGTGCGACGTCCGCGGGGGTCACCTGCGCCCGGCCGGCGAGCGGGTGTCCGTGGGCCATGGCGATGTCCATGGGCTCGGTCAGCAACCGGGTGACGACGAGCCCGGGCCCCGTGGGCCACCGGGGTCCGTGGCGCAGCCGGTGGGCCAACACCAGGTCGTGGTCGGCGACCAGCGCCGGGAAGGCGTCCTGCGCGGTGTCCTCGTCACGGCAGTGCACCGGGGGGTGGCCCGGCTGCCCGGACCACTGCAGCAGCGGCCCGAAGAAGGCCAGTCCGGCGCTGTGGAAGGCACACACCCGGACGGGCGCCGCGGCGTCGGCCAGGTGGTCGGCGACGGCGTGCTCGGCCCGGGCCAGGGCCTCGGCGATGTCGACGGCCGCGGCGGCCAGCGCCCGTCCCGCGGGAGTCAGGACCAGCCGCCGGCCACGCCGCTCGGTCAACGGGACGGCGGCACCCCGCTGCAGCACCTTGAGCTGCTGGGACACCGCCGACGGGCTGACGTGGGCGGCCTCGGCGACGGCGGACAGGCTGCCCCGCTCCCCCAGTTCCCGGAGCAGCTGGAGCTGTCGCACGTCCATGAAGGCGATGCTAAAGCGTGCTTGGTCGAAGTGACCCTGGTTCTTCAGGGTGGCGACGGCGACGCTCGTCCGGTGCACCCGTCCCGGACCGACGTCAGCCTGCTCGCGGTCGCCGCGGTGTGGGGCAGCAGCTACTGGGCCGCCCAGGAGGCCGCCGCGCAGCTGGGGGTGCTCCCCCTGCTGGCGGTCCGCTTCCTCGTCGCCGGCGTCGTGCTGGCCCTCGTCGCGGCCGTGCTGCGCTCCGGGCGGCCCAGCCGCGGGGAGATGCGCCTGGGCGTGGTGCTGGGTGGGTCGCAGGCCCTCGTCCTGGTCCTGGAGACCTGGGGCGTCACCCGGACGACGGCCACCAACGCCGGTCTGCTCATCAGCCTCACCGTCGTGCTCACCCCGGTGCTGGAGTCCCTGGCCGGGCGGCGGTGGCTGCCCCGGCGGTTCTTCGTCGCCGTCGTGGTCGCCGTCGTCGGGGTGGCCGTGCTCGTCTCCGGGGACGGGCTCAGCGCCCCCACCGTGGGGGACGCGGTGATGCTCCTGGCCGCGTTCGTCCGCTCGGTGCACGTCACCGCCAGCGGGTCGCTGACCAGGGACCGGCCGGTCCGGACCCTGACGCTCACCCTGGTGCAGACCTGGGTCTGCGCACTGGGGTTCACCGCCCTGGCGCTGCCGGCCGGCCTCGCCGGCGCCGTCGTGGGTGCCGGTGCCGGGACCTGGTGGGCGGTCGCCTGGCTCGGGCTGGCCTGCACCGTGTTCGCGTTCCTGGTGCAGCTGTGGGCGGTGCGGGCCACCTCGGCCGCCCGGGCCAGCCTGCTGATGGGCACCGAGCCGGTCTGGGCGGTGGCCGTCGGGATCGGCCTGGCCGGGGACCACCTCACCTGGGCCGTCGGCCTGGGCGCCGCGCTGGTGCTGGCCGGCACCGGCTGGGGTCAGCGGGTGGAGCTCCAGCACCGGACCGCGGGCGTCGCGGGAACCGCGGGCCCGGTGTCCCGGCCCGCCGGCGGGGTCAGCGCGGCTGGGCCGAGGCGTCGGTGAGGGCCTGGCGCTCGTCGTCGGTGAGCACCAGGTCCAGCATCGGGAGCAGGTCGGCCAGCTGCTCCACCGACCGGCCGCTGGCGATCGGGGCGACCACCGTGGGCTGGTCGGCCAGCCAGCGCAGCGCCACCGCCGACCCGGTCGTGCCGTGCGCGTCGGCGACCTGCGCCAGCGCCGCCAGCACCCGGTCGCCCTCCTCCCCCACGTAGGCCGAGGCGCCCTTCGCGCGCGGGCTGTCGATGGTCTCCCCCGCCCGGTACTTGCCGGTCAGGAAGCCCTTGGCCAGCGAGAAGTAGGGCAGCGTGCCCAGCCCGCGGTCGGCGACGACGTCGCGCAGCTCGTCCTCGTAGACCGGGCGCTCCATCAGGTTGTAGTGCGGCTGCAGTGCCACGTAGGGCGTCAGGCCCAGGTCGCGCTGCAGGTCCAACGCCTCGGTGAGCCGGGCCGCCGAGTAGTTCGAGGCAGCGACGTGGCGCACCTTGCCGGCCTGCACCAGGTCGTCGAAGGCCCGCAGGGTCTCCTCCAGCGGCGTCGTCTCGTCGTCGTAGTGCGCGTAGTAGACGTCGATGGTGTCGACCTGCAGGTTGCGCAGGGAGCGCTCGCACGCGGCCTGCACCTCGGCAGCCGACAGCGGGTGCTCCTTCTCGCCGGGGCTGGCCTTGGTGGCCACCACCACCCGGTCCCGGGCGCCGCGCTCGGCCATCCAACGGCCCAGGATCTGCTCGGACAGGCCGTTGCCGTACATCTCGGCGGAGTCGACGAACGGGGACTGGGTCGAGGGCACGGCGTCGTGGAAGCGGTCCAGCAGGGCGAAGCTCGTCGCCTCGTCCGCGGTCCACCCGAACACGTTGCCGCCGAAGCAGAGGTCGCTGACGGTCAGGTCGGTCCCGGGGAGCTGTGGCATGCCCCGACGCTAGGCCGGACCGGTCCCTCACGCAGGCCGGCCGGTGGGGCGGGCGCGGGCTCGACGGGCCCGCTGCGACCCGGATGAGGGCTCGAAACGCCGGAAAGACGGGCCTGTCGCTGGCGGAACCGCAGGTCGGCATGGCACCGTGCCTGACGTCCCTGGTCGACGACGTGGTCGGCCAGACCGCCCGCGAGGCGGCGGGAGGAGCCGGGAACGGCTCGTCCCCGCACCCCGCGGAGGCCCCGACCGTCCGCCCGGACGACCGGGGAGGCCCACCCGAGTGGGCCACCAGACCACCGAGAGGAACCCCCCGTGAACAAGGCCGAACTCGTCTCCGCCATCGCCAAGCGCGCCGACGTCCCCGCCTCGACCGTCGACTCCGTCATCGCCGCCCTCGGCGAGGAGTTCGTCGAGGCCCTCACCCGCGGCGACAAGATCGCCCTGCCGGGCCTGCTGACCCTCGAGCGCGGTCAGCGCTCCGCCCGCACCGGCCGCAACCCGCAGACCGGTGAGTCGATCGAGATCGCCGCGTCGAACACCGCCAAGCTGTCGGCCGGCTCGAACCTGAAGAAGGCCGCTGCCGCCGTCCCCGTCTCCTGACCGAGGACGCGCACCGCGCGTCGACCGGCTGAGCTGGTCCGAGGCCGTCCTCCCCCGCGAGAACTCGTGGGGGAGGGCGGCCTCTCGCGTGGGGGGACGACGCCGCACGGGGCGCCTGTCGGACGGCGGGGGCAGGATGCGGGCGAGCGCCCCGTCCACCGACGAACGGGGCCGCGCGACCAGGAGGCACAGTGCTCGAGAACGTCACCGACCCCGCCGAGGTGGGCCTGGACGCCGGCCGGTTGCGCCGGCTGGACGCCCGGCTGGCCCGTTGGGTGGACGACGGGCAGCTGCCCGGGTTCCTCGTCACCGTCTCGCGGCACGGCCGGCTGGCCCACGTCGGCACGCACGGCGTGCGGGACGTCGAGGCCGGCCTGCCGGTCACCCCGGACACCATCTGGCGCATCTTCTCGATGACCAAGCCGATCACCTCGGTGGCGGCGATGTCGCTGTACGAGGAGGGTGCCTTCGAGCTCACCGACCCGATCACCCGCTGGCTGCCGGAGTTCGCCGACACCCGCGTGTACGTGGCCGGCTCGGCCGCGAAGCCGGTGACCGTGCCGCAGATCGAGCCGATCCGGGTCTGGCACCTGCTCACCCACACCTCCGGGCTGACCTACGGCTTCCACCACGCCCACCCCGTCGACGCCGCCTACCGCGCCGCCGGCCACGAGTGGGGCACGCCCCCGGGCGCCGACTCCGCCGAGGTCACCCGCCAGTTCGCCGCGATGCCGCTGGTCTTCCAGCCCGGCAGCGAGTGGAACTACGGCGTGTCCACCGACGTGCTGGGCCGCCTGGTGGAGGTGATCGCCGGCAAGCCGCTGGACGAGGTGTTCGCCGAGCGGGTGTTCGGCCCGCTGGGCATGACCGAGACCTCCTTCGGCCTGCGCCCCGACGACGACCCCGCCCTGCTGGCCCGGCTCTACGGCCCCGGCGTCGTCCCGCTGGCCGCCTTCGAGCCGGCTGCCCGGCAGAAGCCCGCGTTCCTGTCCGGCGGCGGCGGGCTGGTCTCCACCGCGGGGGACTACCTGCGGTTCGTGGAGATGCTCCGCGCCGGGGGCGCTGCACCCGACGGCACCCGGGTGCTGGGCTCCCGGACGCTGGCACACATGGTGCGCAACCACATCCCGGGCAACGCCGACCTGGAGACCTACGGCCGGCCGCTGTTCGCCGAGACCCCGCTGCGCGGCGTCGGGTTCGGGCTGGGCTTCTCGATGGTGCTGGACCCGGCCCGCTACGGCGTCGTCAGCTCGGTGGGCGACTACTCGTGGGGCGGCGCGGCATCGACGGCGTTCTACGTCGACCCCGTCGAGGACCTGACCGTCAGCTTCTACACCCAGCTGCTGCCCTCCAGCACACTGCCGATCCGCTCGTACCTGCGGCAGCTGGTGAACCAGGCCCTGGTGTGAGGCTGGACCCCACGGCGCAGACGCTGCACGGCTGGTTCGACGCGTCGCTCCCGCCCGCACTGACCGTGGACCCGGGTGCCACGGTCACCGTCGGCTGCCTGGACTCCGGCTGGTCGACCGGCCCGTTCGACGGCGGTGACCTGGCCGCGCGCGAGCGGCACCCGGCGTGGGAGCCGGGCACCGGGCACGCGCTCACCGGCCCGATCGCGGTCCGCGGTGCGCGGCCGGGCCAGGTGATCGCCGTCCGGGTGGACGACGTCGTCCCCGGCGCGTTCGGGACGACGTACTGCGGGCTGCGGGACACCGCGCTCAACCGCCGGCTCGGCGTCCTCGGGGACCCGGTGGTGCTGCGCTGGACCATCGCCGACGGGGTGGCCACCGAGCAGCACGGGCACCGGGTCGCCGTCCGGCCGTTCCTGGGCGTGGTGGGCCTGCCGCCGGCCGAGCCCGGCCGGCACTCGACGGTGCCGCCGCGCTGGCACGGCGGGAACCTGGACTGCCGGGAGCTGGTCGCGGGGTCGACCCTGTACCTGCCGGTGACCGTCCCCGACGCGCTGCTCAGCGTGGGCGACGGGCACGCCGCGCAGGGCGACGGCGAGGTCAGCGGCACCGCGATCGAGTGCCCGGTCGAGGCGACCCTGACCCTCGACGTGCTCGAGGACCTGCACGGCCTGCGGCTGCGGACGCCCGTCGCGGAGACCCCGGCCGGCTGGGTGGCGATGGGGGTCGCCGACGACCTGGACACCGCCACCGGGCACGCCCTGGACACGGTGCTGGACCTGATGGGCGCCCTGCACGGGCTCGGCCGGTCGGAGGCCCTGGCGCTGGCCTCGATGGTCGTGGACCTGCGGGTGACCCAGGTGGTCAACGAGGTGGTGGGGGTGCACGCACTGCTGCCACCGAGACGGCTCCTGCAGCAGTGACCAGAGCAGCGACTAGAGCAGCGAGAGGCCCAGCCGCTCGCTGAGCAGGTGCAGGGCCGCCCGGCCGGCCCGGGAGTTGCCCGCCGCGTCCAGCGGCGGCGACCACGCGCAGACCCCGAACCGGTTCGGCACGTCGCCCATCACCGCACCGGCGACACCGCTCTTGCACGGGAAGCCCACGTCGTAGGCGAACTGCCCGGCCGCGTCGTAGGTGCCGCAGGTCAGCATGACCGCGTTGACCCGGCGGGCCAGCGGCTCGGGGAGCACCCGCTCGCCGGTGGCCGGGTCGACCCCGTCCGCGGCCAGGAACCGGGCCGCCCGGGCCAGCTGGCGGGCGGTCACGGTGAGCGAGCAGAGCTGGGCGTAGGCGTCGACGACCTCGGGGACCGGGTGGTGGAAGTTCCCGAACGAGCTCATCAGCCAGCCCATCGCGGTGGCCAGGTCGGCGCCGTCCCGCTCCTGCGCGAGCACCTCGGGGTCGGGCTCGAGCCGCTCGCCCACCAGGTCCGACAGCAGGTCCGTCACCGCGGCCGTCGCCGCCTCGGCCGAGCCGGTGGCACCGACCAGCACGTCGCAGACGACGACCGCGCCGGCGTTGATGAACGGGTTGCGCGGCACACCGTGCTCGCGCTCCAGCTGCACCAGGGAGTCGAAGGGGTCCCCGGACGGCTCGCGGCCGACCCGCTCGAACACGTCCTCGCCCACCAGCTGCAGCGCGGCGGTGAGGGAGAAGACCTTGACCACGCTCTGCACCGGGAAGCCGACGTCGGCGTCCCCGGCGACGTGCTCGGTGCCGTCCAGCTCGCTCAGGGCCAGGCCGAACCGCTCGGGGCCCTGCCCGGGCTCGTGCACCTCGTCGTCCCCGGCCAGCGGGCGGGCCTCGGCAGCCACCCGGTCCAGCGCGTCGGTGAGGTCGTCGGGCAGGTCGGCGGGGCGAGGCGGCACACCCCAGGCTGACACGGCCCGCGCGACCGGGCTGGTTGAGTGGACCCGTGCTGCGCATCGGTGCCCTCGACGTCCCCGACGGGCGGCTGGTGGTGATGGCGATCGTGAACCGCACCCCCGACTCCTTCTACGACCGCGGCGCCACCTTCGAGCTCGCCGCCGCCGTGGACCGGGTCGACCAGGTGGTCGCCGAGGGCGCGGACATGGTCGACGTCGGCGGCGTGAAGGCCGCGCCCGGTGCGGAGGTGACGCCGGCGGAGGAGATCCGCCGCACCGTCGACCTGGTCGCCGCGATCCGCGCCGCCCACCCCGAGCTGCCCATCTCCATCGACACCTGGCGCGCCGAGGTGGCCCGCGAGGTGCTGGCCGCCGGCGCCGACGTCGTCAACGACGCCTGGGGCGGGGTCGACCCGCGGCTGGCCGAGGTCGCCGCCGAGGCCGGGGCCGGCATCGTCTGCACCCACGCCGGTGGGCTGCCCCCGCGCACCCGCCCGCACCGGGTGGCCTACCCCGACGTCGTCGCCGACATCGTCGCCCGGACGACGGCGCTGGCCGACGCCGCCGTCGCGGCGGGCGTCGACCGCGAGCGGGTGCTCATCGACCCCGGGCACGACTTCGGCAAGAACACCCGGCACTCGCTGGAGGCCACCCGCCGGCTGGGCGAGCTGGTGGACACCGGCTGGCCGGTGCTGGTGGCGCTGAGCAACAAGGACTTCATCGGCGAGACCCTCGGCGTCCCGCTGGACGAGCGGCTCACCGGCACCCTGGCCGCGACCGCCGTCAGCGCCTGGCTCGGCGCGCGGGTCTTCCGGGCCCACGACGTCGCCCCCACCCGGCAGACGCTGGACACGGTCGCGAGCATCCGGGGCGACCGCCCACCCCTGCGCACCACCCGCGGCCTCGCTTAACGTCACGCTCATGGCCGCCACCGGGTTCCACACCGCCGACGAGCTGAACGCGCTGCTGCCGGGAACCCTCCCGGGGCTGCTCGGGATCGTCATCGACAGCCACGAGGCCGGCCGGCTGACCAGCCACCTCGACGTCCGGGGCGAGCTGCTGGCACCCAACGGCTACCTGCACGCGGCCACCGTCGTGGGCCTGGCGGACACCTCCTGCGGCCTGGCCACCCGCGCCCTGCTGCCCGAGGGCGCCACCGGCTTCACCACCGTCGAGCTCAAGAGCAACCACCTGGGGACGGCGCGCGAGGGCCGGGTGGAGTGCGTCGCCACGAACGTGCACGCCGGACGCACGACCCAGGTCTGGGACGCCGTGGTGAGCAACGCGGACTCCGGGAAGACGATGGCGCTGTTCCGCTGCACGCAGTCCGTGCTCTGGCCGCGCTGACCCCTACTGACCGGTAGCCCCGCTGTGGCGAGGGCCACGCCGGGTGTGAGACTGGGGTCACCACCCAGCTCTCGAGGAGGACCCCCCGTGGCGTACGCCAGCCGCTTCCCCGACGTCGAGATCCCCGACGCCGCCGTCCCGACCTACGTCCTGGCGCGGTCGCGCGAGCTGGGTGACCACCCGGCCCTGGTCGACGGGCTCTCCGGCGAGACCATCACGCACGGCCAGCTGCTCGCGTACGTGGACCGCTTCGCCGCCGCGCTGCACGCCCGCGGGCTGGGCAAGGGCGACGTCGTCGCCGTCTTCTCCCCGAACACCATCTGGTTCCCGGTGGTCTTCCACGGCATCGCGGCCGCCGGCTGCGTGATGAGCCCGATCAACTCGCTCTACACGCCCGACGAGATCGCCTTCCAGCTCAGGGACGCCGGCGCCAGGACGCTGATCACCGTCTCCCCGTTCCTGGACCGGGCCCGCCCCGCGATGGAGGCCGCCGGCGTCACCGACCTGGTGGTGCTCGACGGCGCCGAGGGCGCGGACAGCCTGCGCGACCTGCTGGGCACCCAGGCGCCCTCGGTCACCCCGGACATCGACCCGGCCACCGACCTGGTCACGCTGCCCTACTCCAGCGGCACCACCGGCCTGCCCAAGGGCGTGATGCTGACCCACCGCAACCTGGTGGCCAACGTCGCCCAGACGGTGCCGCTGATCGACCTGCACGACGGCGACGAGCGGATCATCGCCGTCCTGCCGTTCTTCCACATCTACGGCCTCACCGTGCTGATGAACCAGGGCCTGCAGTGGGGCGGCACCGTCATCACGCTGCCGCGCTTCGACCTGGAGCAGTTCCTGCGCGCCATCCAGGACCACCGGGTGACCCGCGCGTTCGTGGCGCCGCCGATCCTGCTGGCGCTGGCCAAGCACCCGCTGGTCGAGCAGTTCGACCTGTCCTCGCTGCGCTCGGTCACCTCCGGTGCGGCCCCGCTGGACGAGTCGCTGGCCTTCGCGGCCCAGGACCGGTTGCGGGCCCTGGCCGGCACCGGGGACGACGGCGTCACCGTCGCCCAGGGCTACGGCATGACCGAGCTGTCCCCGGTCAGCCACACCACCCCCGACCACGGCCTGGAGCCCGCCGGCGCGGGCGCCACCCCCAAGGGCACCGTCGGCTACGCGCTGCCCAACACCGAGTGCCGGCTCGTCGACCCGGCCACCGGTGCCGACGCCGCCGAGGGCGAGCGCGGCGAGCTGTGGGTCCGCGGCCCACAGGTGATGGCCGGCTACCTGAACAACCCGCAGGCGACCGACGAGACGCTGGACGCCGAGGGCTGGCTGCACACCGGCGACGTCGCGATCGTCGACGACGCCGGCCGCTACACGGTGGTCGACCGGGTCAAGGAGCTGATCAAGTACAAGGGCTACCAGGTGGCCCCGGCCGAGCTGGAGGCCGTGCTGATCGGCCACCCGCAGATCGCCGACGCCGCCGTCATCGGGGTGAAGGACGCCGAGTCCGGCGAGGAGCTGCCCAAGGCGTTCCTGGTCCGGGCACCGGGGACCGAGATCAGCGAGGACGAGGTCAAGGACTACATGGCCGAGAAGGTCGCCCCGCACAAGAAGATCCGGATCGTGGAGTTCATCGACGCGGTGCCCAAGTCCGCGGCCGGGAAGATCCTCCGCAAGGAGCTGAGGGCCCGCTGACCTGCGTGTCTCACGCGAGAGGCACGTCGCGACGGCCGTCGGGCGGCATGCTGTCCGACGGGCGCCCCGGGCACCGGGGCCACGAGGACGGAGCACCATGGCCAAGCAGCGCTACGAGTACAAGGTCGCCGAGCTCCGCGAGGGCATGATCGGCGGCAAGATGTCCGGCGACAAGCTGGAGAAGGTCCTCAACGAGCACGCCGCCGACGGCTGGCAGGTCAAGTCGGTCACCACGGCCGACGTCAAGGGCCGCATCGGGCCGGGCAGCACCGAGGGCGTGCTCGTCACCTTCGAGCGCCCCGTCGGCTGACCGCCCGGTCGAGACTGCAGAACGGCGACGGCGACACCCCGGTGCACGGGGTGTCGCCGTCGCCGTCCTGCGGGGTCAGCGGCGAGGCAGGCCCTTGCGCCAGGCGCTGAAGGAGCTCACCGGGCCGGCGTGCGGGCGGTGCAGCCACGGCCAGGGGTGCACCTCGACCGGCTCCACGTCGGCAGCCCGACGGCGGAACCCGGGCACGGGCGCGTGCGTCACCGCCACCGACCGGCCGGCCAGCTCGGCGGCCGGCTCCCCCAGGTGCAGCTGCACGTCCCGGTCCTCCGCCAGCTCGGCCAGGGTCTCGGTGAGGAACACCAGCCGCTTGGAGGCCAGCCGCAGCCGGGCCAGCAGCGGCTCGTCGAACACGAAGACCACCAGCAGGTCCGGGTGCGCGGCCAGCGCGGGGTCGGCCGCGCCCAGCGACTCGGCGGTCAGCCAGACGGCGTCGGGCTCCCCCGTCGTCTCCACCTCCGCGGGGCCACCCGTGACGTCGGGCGCGGGGTCGGCGGCCATCAGCGGCTCGCGCTCCAACCAGCGGGTGGGCTGGTCGTCGGGCCACTGCTCGATCGGGCAGTCGGCGGCCAGCGGGCAGCGCTCGCACAACCCCGGCGCCCGCTTGCGCACCTGCCAGCGGGAGAAGCCGTAGGCCTTGCCGTTGCCGGCACCCACCGTCCACTGCCAGCCGACCCGGTTGGCCGCCCGCGACCCGTCCAGCAGCCGGGCGTACAGCTCGTCCTCCCCCGCCGCCCAGTCGTGGCCGGCGCGCACCGTCCACTGGGAGGACACCCACATCCGGGTCTGGTTGACCAGCCAACCGTCGGCGTCCAGCTCGCCCAGCACGGTGTCCAGGCAGGCCATCTCGCGCGGCCACGGCTCCTGCCAGCGCGCCCGGGCCCGGGCCGGCTCGGCCCGCAGCGCCGTCCGGGTGCGGGTGCCCAGCCGGGCGTACAGGTGCCGGGAGTACTCCTGCCAGAGCAGCTCGTCGCGGTACTTGGTCCGGTCCCGGGTCGGGGCGTCGGCGACGGCGTCCCAGACCTCGGGCAGCGGCAGCAGGCCGTGCCGGATGTAGGGGCTCATCGCCGAGGCGCCCCGGCGGGACTCCGGCAGCACCTCGTTGCGCCGGCCGGCGTACCCGGCGACGTCCAGGGTGGCCAGCGCGGCGTCCGCGGCCGCCTGACCGCCCCGGAACCGGCCCGAGGGGCGGACGGCGTCGTCCCGGTGCAGGTGCCCCAGGTGCTCACCCACCCAGGTGGGGACGTCGGCGACGGCGGGGACGGGGAGCTGGCTCACCGCTCCACCCTGCGGGTTCCCGGCCGCGCGCGCCGGACGGGTGCGGCCTACGGTCGGTCCCGTGCGAGCGATCACGATGGAGTCCCCCGGCGGTCCCGAGGTCCTGGTCTGGGGCGAGGCCCCCGACCCGGTCTGCCAGCCCGGCGAGGTCGTGATCGACGTCGTCGCCGCCGCGGTCAACCGCGCGGACCTGCTGCAGCGGCAGGGCGCCTACCCGGTCCCGCCGGGCGCCAGCGAGATCCTGGGGCTGGAGTGCAGCGGGATCGTCTCCGAGGTCGGCGCCGGGGTCACGGAGTGGTCGGTCGGCGACGAGGTGTGCGCGCTGCTGTCCGGTGGCGGGTACGCCGAGAAGGTCGCCGTCCCGGCCGGGCAGGTGCTGCCCAAGCCGGCCGGCGTCGAGCTGGCCACCGCCGCCGCGCTGCCCGAGGTGGTCTGCACGGTCTGGTCCAACGTCTTCATGCTCGCCGGCCTGCGCCGCGGGGAGACCTTCCTGGTGCACGGCGGGTCCTCCGGCATCGGCACCATGGCCATCCAGCTCGCCGTCCGGGCCGGCGCCCGGGTGGCGACGACGGCCGGCAGCCAGGCCAAGCTGGACTTCTGCCGGGAGCTGGGCGCCGAGGTGCTCGTCGACTACCGCGAGCAGGACTTCGTGGAGGTCGTCGGGCAGGCCGACGTGGTGCTGGACAACATGGGCGCGAAGTACCTGCCCCGCAACGTGGACGTGCTGGCCCCCGACGGCCGGATCGTCGTCATCGGCATGCAGGGCGGGGTGAAGGGCGAGCTGGACCTGGGGAAGCTGCTGCGCAAGCGCGGCACCGTGCACGCCACCGCGCTGCGTGGCCGGCCGGCGACCGGCCCGCACTCCAAGGCCGAGATCGTCGCCGCCGTCCGGCACGACGTGTGGCCCGACGTCGAGCGCGGCACCGTCCGCCCGATCGTGGACCGCCGGCTGCCGATGACCCGCGCCGGTGAGGGCCACGCTGTCCTGGAGGCCAGCTCGCACATCGGCAAGGTCCTGCTGGTCAACGAGGGCTAACGCAGGTCGGAGATGCTCTCGATCATGTGCTCGACCTCTTCGGCCGTGTTGTAGTGCAACAGCCCGAGGCGGACGGCACCACCCTGCTCGTTGACGCCCAGGGCGTCGAAGAGCTCGCGGGCGTAGTAGTCGCCGTCCCAGGCGCAGATGTTGCGCCGGGCGAGCTCGGTGGCCACCTGGCGCGGGCGCATGCGGGAGACGGTGAAGGACAGCGTCGGCGTCCGGTAGAGCGGGCTGCCCAGCACCTGGACGTGCGCCATGCCGCGCAGCGCCCGGTCCAGCCGGTCGAACAGCGCACCCTCGTACTCGGCGACCGCGGCCATCGAGGTGGCCAGCCGCTGTCGGCGGGTGCCGGTGGCCTCCGGCGACAGCGAGGCGAGGTGCTCGACGGCGGCCGCGACCCCGGCGTACAGCTCGAAGGCCGGGGTGCCGGTCTCGAAGCGGTCGGGCACCCGGTCGGAGCTGGGGGTCAGCTTGTCCGGGCTCAGCGTCTCCAGCAGGGCGGGGTCGGCGACGACGGCGCCCAGGTGCGGGCCGCACCACTTGTAGGCCGACAGCGCCAGGAAGTCGGCGCCGGTGGAGGCCAGGTCGATGAGGCCGTGCGGGGCGGCGTGCACGCCGTCCACGTAGACCAGCGCACCCACGGCGTGCGCCCGGTCGGCGATCGCCCGGACGTCGGGGCGGGTGCCGATCGCGTTGCTGGCCAGCGTGACGGCGACCAGCCGGGTGCGCTCGGTGAGCAGCTCGTCGTACTGCCAGTCGGGCAGCTCGCCGGACTCGATGTCCACCTCGGCCCACTTGACCAGCAGCCCGGCCTCCTCGGCCAGCTGCACCCAGGGCCGGATGTTGGCGTCGTGGTCCAGCCGGCTCACCACGACCTCGTCGCCCGGGCGCCAGGTCTTGGCCAGCGTGCGGGCCATCGTGTAGGTCAGCGACGTCGTGTTGGGGCCCAGCACGACGCCGTTCGGGACGCCGCCGACCAGGTCGGCCAGGGCGGACCGTGCGGCACTGACCAGCTGCTCGGCACGGGCGGAGGAGGGGAACACCCCGCCGCGGTTGGCGATGGGCACCCGCATGGCCTGGGAGACCGCCCGCAGCACGCTCTCGGGCACCAGGGCGCCCGCCGGGCCGTCGGCGTGCACGAAGCCGTCGGAGAGGCCGGGGAACAGCCCGCGGACACGCGCGACGTCCAGCGCCGCGGCCCCCGATGACATGTGCGCACCCTAACGGGCGGCTGCGCCGGTGAGGGGTCAGTCCGTCACGTTCGGTCGCGGCCGGCAGAGGGCAGGATGGGGGGCATGACCGCACCCACACCGAACGGGGCCCCGGGCCAGCAGCAGGTCGTCGTCGTCGGACCCGACGGGCAGCCCGTCGGCGCGATGCCGATGCCCGCCGACGGCGAGGGCGGTGTCGCCGACCTGGTCGAGCAGCCCGCGAAGGTGATGCGGATCGGCACCATGATCAAGCAGCTGCTCGAGGAGGTCCGGGCGGCCCCCCTGGACGAGGCGAGCCGCAACCGGCTGCGCGACATCCACGCCTCCTCGATCCGCGAGCTGGAGAAGGGCCTGGCCCCCGAGCTGCGCGAGGAGCTGGAGCGGATCACCCTGCCGTTCACCGACGGCGTGACCCCCTCCGACGCCGAGCTGCGCATCGCCCAGGCCCAGCTGGTCGGCTGGCTGGAGGGCGTCTTCCACGGCATCCAGACCGCGCTGTTCGCCCAGCAGATGGCCGCCCGTGCCCAGCTGGAGGAGATGCGCCGCAAGGCCCTGCCCGGTGGGCAGCAGCCCGGGATGCCGCAGCAGCCCGGTGGGGGCCAGTACCTCTAGTCACCGGTCGAGCAGCGGGGCGGGGCGGGGCGGCGCTCGCGCGTCGGCCGTCCCGCCGCCGCCGGCCCGCGGCTCACCCCGACGTCGGGCGACCGCGTGGGCGGTCGCGAGGAGCAGCCCCCCGCCGAGTGCCCCGGTGGTGCCCGCTCCCCCGGCGACGGCCTGGATGTCCGGGTCGTCGAGGACGGTGACCCGACTGAGCGGCCACACGACGACCGAGGCCTTGCCGATCACGTCGGCCACCCCGATCGGCCCGTGGACGCGGGAGTCCGAGGACTGGGAGCGGTGGTCACCCATCACCCACAACTGATCCTCGAGCAGGGTGACGGGCCCGAACGCCCGTCCGCCCGGGCCATCGGTGAGCGGGCTGTCCTGGAAGACGTAAGGCTCCTCGAGGGGCGCCCCGTCCACGGTGACCCGACCCGCCTCGTCGCAGCACTGCACCGTCTGCCCGCCGACCGCGATCACCCGTTTGACGAAGTCGTCCTCGGCGGGCGGCCCCACCCCGACGGCCCGCCCCAGGAACGTGAGGACAGCGCTCACCACGCCCTCCGACTCAGCTGCCTGCGTCTGCGACGTCCACGTGTTCGGGCCCTCGAAGACCACGATGTCGCCCGGCTCCGGGTCGGCGAACCAGTAGGGCGGCTTGAGCACCAGCACCCGGTCCCCCGTGCAGCCGGCGCAGCCGTGCAGCGTGGTCTCCATCGACCCCGAGGGGATGAAGAAGGCCTGCACCAGGAACGTCTTCACCAGCACCGCCAGCGCGAGGGCGACCACCAGCAGGACCGGGAGCTCGCGCAGCAGCGAGCGCCGCCTGCTGCTGTCCGCCCCCTCGCGCCCACGCCACCGGGACCATCGACCGCCAGGGGCTCCCGCGTCTCTCACCAGGGGAGACTCCCACGAGCAGCCGTCCAGGACGCCGGTTCGGCGGTGGACGTCCTGCTTCCTCGCCCGTGGTCTTCCCAGAGACGGAGGACGACCGGTCTTCGACTCGCCGTCGCGTCCGGCAGTCAGCCCCGTCCACCATGATCAGCCCCATGACGACGCCAGCGAAGACCCGCCGCCGCCTGGAACAGCGCGTCTACTTCTTGTCCGCCCTGGCCCAGGCCGGCGACCACCGTGCCGCCGTGCTGGGCATCGTCGAACGGTCAGCCGATCGCGCCGCCGCCGTCACCGGCCTCCGGGCGCAGTTCGGCTGGGAGGACCTCCAGGCCCGCGCGGTGCTGAGCCAGCAGCTGGAGGCCTGGGCCCAGGACCGGCGAGCAGACGTCGCCACGGACCTCGCTGACGCGCGGGCGGCACTCGCCGACCTGGGCTGACGGGGCCGCGGCCGCCAGACGACGCTGGCGACCCACCGAGGGTCGTCCTCTCCAGGGAACCGACGCCCGACCTCGGAGCGGCCGGCTGTGACCGCGTGATCGCACCCGGACCGGTCCACGGGCAGGACCCCACCTCCGCCCAGTACCTCGCTGACCTCCTCGCCGGGCCGTGGGGCCCAGGGCCCGCCGAACGACTGCCCCTCGCAGGCCTCGGTCACCTGCTCGGCAGACGGACCCCCGGAAGCAGGTGCGGGCAACGGCTGGCAGGTGGCCGCGCGAGGGTCATCGGCACGGGGATCGGCGTCGGCTCCACCGTCGTCGCCAGCAGCCACCGACTCGTCGACGACCTGCTCACCCATCCCGCCCTCGGGTGCTGGCCGGCCCTTCCGACTGCCCACTCGCTGCCGGCGCAGACACCGTGACCGACCCGCCCCGGACGCATCTCGACACGAGTCATGATGTGCACGTGTGGGTGGTGGCAGCGGTGGTGGGATGGGTCTTCCTGGCAGGCTCCCTGTGGGCCGTGGCAGCTCCACCGACGCTGGCGTTGCGGAGCCGCAGTTTCCCCACGCGGCGCGCCGTCCGCTGGCTCGTGGCCTGCACGCTGGCGTTGCTGGCCTGTCGGGCCGGACTCGTCGGTGCCACCTCGACCCCCTTCCTCCAGGCGAGCGCCAACCTGGTGGCTGGCTGGCCCTGGTCGTTGGGAGCCCTGGCCGCCGCGGTGGCCGCACTGCCCCCCACCCCAGCGCGACGAAGGCTCCGCACCGCACCCACGGCGAAGGGCTCGGGCTCACCGACAGGCCTGCGGTGACCCCACCCCGTCGCTGTGTCCCGGTTGGACCGTCCACGACGTCGTGTCCCACCTGGTCGACGACGCTTCCACGACCTGGACCGACTTCGCCGCCGGACTGCTGCGGGCGCGTTTCGACGTCGACGTCCTCGACCAGACCATCATCGCACTGCGGTACCAGCTCACGACCTCCGTCGGCGTGGCCGGTGGTCGTGACCGGGCCCACGGGCTGGCCATCAGGGCGACCGACTCCGACCTCGCGCGTGAGCAGGGCGGAACGCTGGCCCGACGGCAAGGACCCACCGGGGCCGGCGACGCCACCCGACATGCCCCCGTAGCCCGTCTGGACCACCTAGATGTCGGGACCGGAGACGTTGTTGACAGTCGGCGTGGCGGCTTGCTCGCGAGTGAGACCTCCGGGAGGAGTGGCGCTGCTTGACGTCGCCGTTCCCAACCGGAGGTCTCTGTGGCCCACGCTGATGCCCGCACCACCGTCTACGCCCGCAAGCTGATCGTCTCCCGAGTCGCCGCTGGTCACCGGCCCTGCCGGGTAGCCAGGCAGCTGGGAGTCAGCCGCGAGACGGTCTACAAGTGGGTGCGCCGCTGGCGCGCCGAGGGCGATGCCGGACTGGCCGACCACTCCTCCCGACCGCACTGCATGCCACGCCAGACCCCGCCGGCAAGACCGTCGAGATCATCGCCGCCCGCCACGCCCACCACGCCGGGCCACGGCGGCTGGCGCCGATCATGGGAGTCGCTGCCTCCACGATCGGGGCGGTGATCGACCGCGCCGGCCTACCTCGACTGGCTGAGGTCGACCGGCTCACCGGTGAACTGCTGCGCGGCCGGCGGCACAGCGAGGTCCGCTACGAACCCGATGCCCCCGACGATCTCCTGCAGGTCGACGTGAAGAAGCTGGGCCGCATCCCCGACGGTGGCGGCAGGCGGGCGCACGGCCGATCCGAGGAAGTCCGAGGCCGGGGGCTGGGCTGGGACTACGTGCACGTGGCCATCAACGACCACACCCGCCTGGCCTACGCCGAGGTCCTCGACGATGAGCGCACCACCACCTGCGCAGGCTTCCTCACCCGCGCCGCGGCCTGGTTCGCCGACCGCGGGGTCACCGTCACCCGGGCGCTCACCGACAACGCCATGAGCTACCGCCGCGTCGCCGCGTGGATCACCGCCTGCACCACCCTGACCATCGCCCGCCGATGCATCAAGCCCGGCTGCCCCTGGACCAACGGCAAGGCCGAGCGGTTCAACCGCACAATGCAGAACGAGTGGGCCTAAGCCGGCGCGGCGCAGAGGACCCGACCGACGGTGCCAGCAGCCGAGCATCTGCCGCCTTGGTCGAACGGCCGCCGGCCCGCCCTTCAGGCGATGCGTCACCAAGTGTTCTCTTTCAGAGACTCACCGCTCTTGATTACCCGCTTGCTGTCTGCCACTGTGCCCGTGCATTCGTTCGTCCCCCTCCCCCACCTAGGAGTCCATGTGAAGTCCTCCCTGCAGCGCGGCGCCGTCATCGGCATGGCGGCGCTCTTCGCCACCCTGGCCGTAGCTGGACCTGCATCGGCTTCGGAGTCCAAGAGCGGAAACATCAGCTGCAGCAACCAGATCAACGTTTCGAGCAAGACCACCGCATTCAACGGAAACTTCTACGTCCGTCACAAGGTGAACACCACCCCTGTGACTTGGTACTCCGGTGGAGCTCACTCGGCGAACTTCGCGATCAAGAGCGGGACCTGGGAGGTCTACACGTCCAATGGGACGCTCAACAACACTGGCTCGGCGCGCTGCGTCTGACGTGCGAACGCCGAACGGATCCGCGGCCGGGACGAAGTTGACCACTTCGCCCCGGCCGCTGGCCGTACCGATGCTGACCCTATTGCTGCTTCTCACCTCGGCGTGTTCGAGCGACAGTTTGCCCGATTCTCCTGCCCAGCACGACAGTGCTGACGACGACTCGGTCTCCATCGAGCAGCAGCAGCAGGAGTTGGCGGCGGGCTTCGGAATCTCTGACCCGCCTCCAGTAGAGGTGATCAGGCTGGTCACCCCAGAGGATCGACAACAGCTCGTTGCCGACTGTCTCCTCGAGCAGGGGTTTGACACGGCCGAGATTATCGATTCGGGCTTGCCCTCAGACCAGGTTGCAGCTTATAACCTAGCCGAGTATGTCTGCGCGGCGAGTTATCCGATCAACCCCGATTTCATGGGCGCGTACACGGATCGGCAGATCAGCATCCAGTACGACTGGACTGTTGATTCTGTCATTCCATGTCTGCGCGCCGAGGGATACACGATAAGTGACCCCCCAAGCCGCGAAGTCTTCATCGAGACTTACACGACCGACCCCTTTTATCCATTTGCCGAGTTGTTCGACCTGCAATTGAGCAATGCGGAGTGGAACGCGCTCGAGGTGAGGTGCCCGCAGATTGCGCCAACCAACTTACTGTTTCCGGACGCGAATTGACGCACCAGCCGGCGTGAACCAGCCAACGTACCGGTTAACGTTCTGCATGCCTGCAATGAGGGCGAATGATGAGATTTAGACGAGAGGCGTCCGCAGCCCCCCGCTCCGTTTCCACCCGGAACCGCATCGGTGGCACACTGCTGCTGATGCTGCTTCTGGGCGGTTCCGCTGGCGCAGGGTGGTGGGCTGCCCAAGCTGCGCTAGCTCCCGAGTCATCGCCCTCTCAATCCAGTGCGAGGCCCATCTATGCGACGGTCACCGAAGCGGCCGTCGGCCGGACACTGCAAGTTGGCGTCACCGTCTCGCAGCCTCTGAGACTAATCGCGACGAATCAACTGGTCGGTGTGATCACAGGCGTGAACAACAGTGACTCTTTCGGAGCTGGCGATACAGTATACGAGGTTTCGGGCCTGCCTGTGCGTGCCATCCAAGGCGAAGTGCCGTTCTATCGGACACTGGAGCTCGGCACCGTCGGGGTCGACGTAACCCAGCTGGAAGCCGGCTTGAAGGGTCTTGGTTTCTTCCGCCCCTCTCCTGATGAGAAGTTTGACTCCGCGACGGCGACCGCAGTGCGCACCTGGCAGCGGATGCTCAACATCCCGCAGTCAGGCGCAGTCACGCTGGGCGAGATCATAGCTGTACCTACACTGCCAGTTGCCCTTTCATTGTCTGACGACATCCAACCCGCCCGCACTCTCGTGGGTGGCGAAGATGCTGTTTTTGGACCGAGCGGGGAACAAGCATTCACGCTGGTCCTGAGTGATGAGCAGGCCAGTCAGATCCCCGAAGGCACAATTGTGGACATGGCGTACGAGGATCTCACCTGGCAAGCCACGACCGGTGGGTCTACCGCAGACCAGGACGGTAATACCGTCCTGGTCTTGTCGAACGGCACGGCGACACCCATCTGCGGAGCAGATTGCACGCGGCTTCCCGCCGGCGGAACCGTAAGCCTCCGAGGTGCTGCTCAGATCGTCCCCGAGGTCGCAGGTCCGGCGGTTCCTGTTTCCGCCGTCCGGACGGCCGTCGACGGCTCCGCTTACGTGGTGATCAAGGAAACCATGGAGGAGCGAGCCGTCTCGGTCTTGGGCACGGGACAAGGACTAGCCGTTGTCCGAGGAGTGTCAACGGGCGAGGTCGTGGTCGTGACGAACCAGGCGGCAACGGTTGACTAGAGAACCCCTCGCAGCGCTGTCGGTCAGCGACTTGACCTTTCGCTACAGCCGCAACGGGGAGGACTTATTCGCTGGTCTAACTCATCGATTCGTGCCAGGGTCTGTAACTGCCCTCACGGGTGAATCAGGTCGAGGAAAATCGACCCTCCTATACATTCTTGGTCTATTGCTGACACCTAGCAGCGGAGTCGTCCGTGTCCTCGAGACACCATCTTCGGACCTTTCGGACGCGCAGCGGTCTCGCATCCGCGCCCGCAGCATCGGCTTCGTTTTTCAAGATGCCGTACTTGAACCGAGTCGGTCCATCCTCAGCTCGGTCTGTGAGCCGGCCCTGTACAGCGGAACCAGGTCACCAGAGACACGAGACCGAGCAATGGAGCTCCTCACGATGATGGGCGTAGATCATCGTGCAACGCATCGACCTGGCGAGATATCTGGTGGACAGGCGCAGCGAGTTGCAATCTGTCGAGCCTTGATCAATGACCCTAAGGTTGTGTTAGCCGATGAACCGACGGGCAACCTCGACCGCGCGAACACTTTCGAGGTCCTGCGATCGCTCAGGGCAGCTGCCAGTACCGGTCGTACGATAGTGATCGCCACCCACGATCCCTTTGTGGTCAACCAGTCCGATCAGACACTGACACTTTAGACTGACCAGTGCACCCCACGATGCTCCTTCGCGAGATAGTCATTTCGGCACTCAGTCAAAAGGTGTCACTTTTCCTCATATTACTTCTCACGGCATCAATGACCGGTACTTCACTTATAACGGTAGGCCAAACAGCCGCAGCCGAGCAGCTCGTCGCTGAGCGGCTACAGGCGGCCGGGAGCCGCTTTTTAACGGTTACCGACACGCGCGCGCAAGGCCTTCTGTCACCCGGCACCCTAAGGGTGACGGAGTCATTGAGCACAGTTGAGTCAGCCATCGGATTGTCATTACCGCGAGACGTGACCGCTGGGACACTCAAAGGTGGCGGTGGGAGCCCTGTAGCGCTGTGGACGCTCTTCGGTGATCCATCCAAGGCCGCCACGCTCACGGCTGGCCGCTGGCCGCTGGCTTCCGAGGTCGCCGTGTCTGCGCCAGCAGCTGCAACGCTTGGACTGGATGGCCCCTTTGGCTTCGTTGTTTCCGCGACCGGCGCAGAGTACGCCGTTGTAGGCATATACGAGTCTGCATCCCCTTTTGACCAGATAGGTGCAGGAACAGTCACAGCGCCTGATCCGATATTCCCCCAGGACGTCTCCACCATTCTGGCGGTCATCAGCAGTGCAGCGCAAGTAGCGCCCACCGAGAATCAGATCTTACGGCTGGTCTCCCCGCCGAATCCTGCTGACATAACCGTACAGAGTCCCTCTCAGCTCGCTGGCCTTGAGGATGGAGTGAGTTCCGACGTTGGTTCGTATGGCCGCTCTGTACTTCTACTCGTACTAGTGGCGGGCGCGATGTTGACGGGGGTTGTCGTGCTTGCCGACACTATCGTCCGGCGAGTTGATCTCGGGCGGCGCCGAGCATTGGGCGCAACGCGTACCGCAATCATGAGCCTTGTCGTTCTTAGAACGGTATTCGGTGGAGTGCTGGGCGGCTTGATGGGTACAACGGTTGGCGTGCTTTATGGACTGCGCACGGATCAAGCACCCCCGGTGGAGTTCATTCTGGGTGTCTACATCTTGACAGTTCTCACAAGTGTCCTGGCTGCGACCGGGCCAGCGACTCTTGCGGCATACCGTGATCCTGTGCGTGTTATCCGAACCCCCTAGGTGTACCCGGCCATCAGGTTGGTGTCAGTCGGCTGATCGGGGACTTGCCGCCGAGTGCTGAGTGACGGCGGTGATTGTTGTAGTGCTCGATCCAGGGGGCAAGGGCTGCGGTGCGCTGGTCGTTGCTGGTGAAGGGCTGCTGGTAGGCCCACTCGGTGGCCAGGGTGCGGTTGAGGCGTTCGACCTTGCCGTTCTGCCAGGGGCAGTGCGGTCGGATGAACTTTTGTGCGATGCCCAGCTGGGCGCAGACGGCCTTGAGTGAGTGCTGGTAGGCCCAGGCGTTGTCGGTCATCAGCCGCTCGATGGTGGGGATGCCGTGGTCGGCGAAGTAGGCCGCTGCGCGGGTGAGGAACCCAGCACACGTGGTGCCTTTCTCGTCGGGCAGGACTTCGGAGTAGGCCAGCCGGGAGTGGTGATCGACCATCGAGTGCACGTAGTCGTAGCCGATCTTGACTGCGCGGTCTCGGTGGCCGGCGGCTCGGCCGTGGGCGCGCCAGCCACCGCCGGCGGGGATGCGCCCGAGTTTCTTGACGTCCATGTGCACCAGCTCGCCTGGCCGCTCCCGTTCGTAGCGGATGGCGGTCTGCTTGGACGACCGGATCACCTCCCCGCTGATCCGGTCCAGCAGGGCCAGCCTGGGCATGCCCGCCCGGGCCAGCACCGCGACACGGTGCGAGCAGGGACCCCGGTGGCGGCGGCGAGCCCGTCGGGCCCGCACCGCAGCTGCTTCCTGGCCTCCAGCACCCGCTCGGCGTCCTCCGGGGAGGTCGTGGTGGGCATGGTGTGCGGGCGGGAGGACCGGTCGACCAGACCGGCGGCGCCCTCGGCTGCAAACCGCGCGATCCACGTGCGCACGCACTTGCGCGACACGCCCATCGCCGCCGCGATGTGAGCCTGGGGCATGCCTGCGGCAACGCGCTGGACGATCAGCAGGCGGCCATGAACGGTGGTGCGGGCATGAGCGTGGGCCATGAGGACCTCCGGGGTGTGCGGGCCTTCGACAAGCCACACCTCACCCGGAGGTCCTCCCAAGATCAACCCGCCCGTACGTCACCAACGTCCTGGCCGGGTACACCTAGGGACTGCCCAGGGTTCGGATGACCACTCACCTGTGAGCTCTTGGGCTCACTGGAAGGATCGTCATCGTGCCCAAGCCGTTCCCGTTGGAGTTCCGGCCTGACGTGATCGCTGTTGCCCGTCATGGTGAACAGTCCATCGCCCAGGTCGCCAAGAGCTTCGGGGTGTCGGAGTCCTGTCTTTCCGTCGCGGTGACCTGCCGGGTGCTCGGATTCTCGAAGCAAGCCTCCTACACGCGGCTGGCCAACCCGGTGAGCCAGCGGGACTGGGACGACGCGCACCTGATCAACGCAGCCCTCGACATCCACCACGACGACCCCGAACTCGGCTACCGGTTTCTCACCGACGAGCTTGCCGCCGCCGGTGTGAAGGCTTCCCCCAACAGGGTCAACCGGCGGTGCACCCAGCAACGGATCTGGTCGGTGCGCTCGGTCGAGCCCGGCACCGGGCGCCGGCACGGGCCCCCGGTGCACGAGGACCTGGTGCGCCGGGAGTCCACCGCCGATGCCCCAACAAGCTGTGGCTCACCGACATCACCGAGCACCCCACCGCCGAGGGCAAGCTCTACCTCTGCGCGATCGAGGACGCCTGCACCAAGCGGATCGTCGGCTACTCCATCGACGCCCGCATGGCCTCCCAACTGGCGGTGGACGCCCTGACCAACGCCCTGGCGCTCCGCGGTGAGGCCGGGGCGATCGTGCACTCGGATAGGGGGTCGCAAGTCCGTTCCCACGCCTACGTCGCAGCCCTTCGAGACGCCCAGCTGCAGGGCTCGATGGGTCGGGTCGGCACCAGCGCAGACAACGCCGCCATGGAGTCCTTCTTCGCCCTGCAAAAGAACGTCCTCAACCGCCGACGCTGGACCACTCGCGATCAACTACGCCTGGCCATCGTCACCTGGATCGAGACCACCTACCACCGGCGCCGACGCCAAGACACCCTCGGTCGACTGACCCCCATCGAGTTCGACACACTCACCCACGCCGCCCACGCGGCCTGACCCACCTACCGAACCAGGGTCAACTGAAGTCTGGGCAGTCCCCACGATGCGTGGTCGCCGTTCCCACGAAGGCAAGTGGCGACCTGCTCGCTCGACAGCCCGACCTGAGAATGGGCCACGCAGAAGCTCGTCAAGATGTCCTGGCTTCTAGCCGGGACACCATGGCGCATCCACGACCTTTCTGGCTATACGGGCATGCCTGTTGTGAATGCCGCAAGGTCGTCGCCGACGGGCTCCACCCCGTAGTCCCGCCGGTCCGGCAAGGGGTGTGGAGTCAGGGCCAGGTGCAGATGTCGGATGGCTCGTAGTCGAGGGGGCATCCCCACCGTGAAGGCTCCCGCCTCGCCGGTGGCCACGTCGACGAGCGAGACCCGGATGCGCTCGAGGGGTCCCGGGGAGTTCGGGCCGATCTTCTGGTCCAGCGTCAGCTCTTCGAGGGCCTGGAGTCCGCAGCCAGCCCGCAGTGGGTGCTGATGACGCTGTCGTCGTGGACGCGCCGCAGTTGGTGAGTGGCCCAGATCCCGACCGAGACTTCGCCTGCGGGCGGCCCGACACCGGGCGTCGCTGCCGGGACCAGTCCCGTCGTGGAGGCGGGCGGGGGCGAGGAGTGGTCCATGCGCCTCACCCTGGGGGGTGAGGCGGGGCTGGGGAGGCGGTCGGTGCGGGTCGGTGGGCAGCGCCGAGCGGTGTGCGTACCGGCCACGGAGCAGCAGGCGTTCGGCGCCCGTCCCGAGCGACAGCGCGTCGCCTGCCCGTCGCACGTCCTCGGCGACCTGCACCAGCGCGCTCAGCGCACGCCGGTCCCGCAGCATCGGTTGCAGCCCGCCCACGCGCGGCTACCCGTACGGGGCGCCGTCCTGGCTGGTCAGCCCGTCAGGCCTGCCGATGTCCTGGCTCCACCCGGCCGTGCACCAGGCTCGCGTCCTGGCCGGGGACCACCAGCGCCGCGGCAGTCGGTGGGCGTCGTCGCCGAACAACGACCCGGCAGCTCATCGGGTGGCTCCTCCCGTCATCCCTTCGCTGGGTGCGGCGCATCGAGAACCTGGGAGAGAAGGCGTGCGGGTGGCATGCGCAGGATCGGGAGCAACCCGACCGGCACCCGCCGACGCCGCATCCGCCTCGCCTGCCCACGCACACCTCCTGCGCACCCAGACGAACAGCCGTACCCCTGCACCCGGCTCGCCACCCACAGGCGCGGTCTCAGGGCGTCACCGCCGACCGCCCGGATGGCCGCGCTGCGGCGGGCTCGGCCGCAGACCACGGCTGCGCCCGCCCAAGCACCGAGATCCAGTCGAGCGCCGGGGCCCGTCGTGAACGTCACGGCCAAAAGGAGCGCACGTCATGGCCGCAAGGCGCGCTCCCCGGACGTCCCGAGTAGACACCAGTGGCTGCTCTCCC
The DNA here is from genome assembly GCF_001424485.1 of Modestobacter sp. Leaf380. Lineage (GTDB taxonomy): Bacteria > Actinomycetota > Actinomycetes > Mycobacteriales > Geodermatophilaceae > Klenkia. The sequence goes on along the minus strand of NZ_LMQC01000006.1, from coordinate 79,677 downwards.
GACGATCTTGGAGCTCCCGCTGTGGTCCACACCCCGCCCGTCCTCAACGACCCGCTGCGCAACCGGGGCACCGCGTTCACCCTCGAGGAACGGGCCGCGTTGGGTCTGACCGGCCGGCTCCCGGCTGCGGTGGAGACCCTGGAGCAGCAGGCAGCCCGCGCCCACGCCCAGCTCGAGCGGCTGGACACCGCGCTGGACGAGTACGTGTTCCTCGACCAGCTGCACGACCGGAACGAGACCCTCTACTTCAAGGTCCTGACCGACCACATCGAGCAATTGCTGCCCGTCGTCTACGACCCCACCGTGGGGGACGCCATCAAGCAGTGGAGCCACGACTACCGCCGCTCCCGGGCCGTCTACCTCTCCATCGACCGCCCGCAGGACATCGAGGCGTCCTTCGACACCCTGGGCCTGGGACCGGACGACGTCGACCTCGTCGTGGTCTCCGACGCCCAGGAGATCCTCGGCATCGGCGACTGGGGGGTCAACGGCACCGACATCTCGATCGGCAAGTTGGCCGTCTACATCGCCGCGGCCGGCATCGACCCCCGGCGGGTGATCGCGGTCAACCTCGACTGCGGCACCGACAACCAGGTGCTGCTCAACGACCCCGGCTACCTGGGCAACCGACACGCCAGGATCACCGGCAAGCGCTACGACGACCTCATCGCCTCCTACCTCGAGGTCACCAGCCGGCTGTTCCCCAAGGCGCTGCTGCACTTCGAGGACTTCGGCCCGGCCAACGCCCGCCGGATCCTCGAGGACAACGCCGCGGACCACCGGATCTTCAACGACGACATGCAGGGCACCGGCGCCATCGTCATGGCCGCCGTCTTCTCCGCCCTGGAGGTCACCGGGCAGACGTGGTCCGACCAGCGGCTGGTGGTCTACGGCGCCGGCACTGCGGGGACCGGCATGGCCGACCAGATCTCCGCCGCCATGGTGCGCGACGGCCTGAGCCAGGACGAGGCCCGCGCCCGCGTCTGGCTGATCGACGTGCACGGCCTGGTCACCGACGACATGGACGACCTGCCCGCCTACCAGCAGGCCTACGCCCGCCCCGCCGACGAGGCCGCCGACTGGGACCGCGAGGACGGCGCCGTCACGCTGCTGACCGTCGTCGAGCAGACCAGCCCCACGATCCTCATCGGCACCTCCACCGATCACGGCGCCTTCACCCAGCCGATCGTGGAGGCCCTGTGCCGCGGCGTGGACCGACCGGTGGTCCTGCCGCTCTCCAACCCCACCGAACGCATCGAGGTCATGCCCGAGCAGGTCATCGCCTGGTCTGACGGCAAGGCACTCGTCACCACCGGCATCCCCACCGCACCGGTCACGCACCAGGGCGTCGACTACGTGATCGGCCAGGCCAACAACGCCCTGCTCTACCCCGGCCTGGGGCTCGGGACGATCGTCAGCGGCGCCACCCACGTCACCGACGGCATGCTGCTGGCCGCCGCCCGGGCGGTGGCCGGCCAGGTCGACCCCACGCCCCGGGGCGCCTCCCTGCTCCCGCCGGTGCGGGACCTGCGGGCCTCCTCGGCCACCGTCGCCGTCGCCGTGGCCCGGGCCGCAGCCGAGGACGGTGTGGCCACCAACGAGCACCCCGACCTGATCCAGGCCGTGCAGGACGCCATGTGGCAGCCGAGCTACACCGGCGACCCCACCGCCTGACCCCAGGCGCTCGGTCGGGTCCGCCGGTGGTCCTGGGGGCTGAGGCCGCGCACCCGGGTGAAGGCGGCGGACAACGCGAACGGGGTGCCGTAGCCGACCCGGCGGGCCACGGCTGTGAGGGTGGCGCCCGGCTCGAGGAGCAGGTCCGCCGCGACCTCGAGCCGGCGTCCGGTCAGGTAGGCCATCGGCGGCTCCCCGACGGTCTCGGTGAACCTGCGGGCCAGCGCAGCCCGGGACACCCCGGCGACGGCGGCCAGCGAGGCCACCGTCCAGGGGTCGCCGGGTCGGTCGTCGATCACGGCCAGCACCGGGCGCAGCACCGGGTCGGCGTGCGCGGCGTACCAGCGGGGGGTCGGGGTGTCGGGACGGTCCAGCCAGCTGCGGACCGCCGAGACCAGCACGAGGTCCAGCAGCCGGTCCAGCACCGCCACCTGCCCGGGTCCGTCACGGCCGACCTCACGCTCCAGCCACCGCAGCAACGCCAGGTCGTCACCGGCCAAGGGCTGGCTGAGCAGCGGCGGGAGCGCGTCGAGCAGCCGCCGGCTGGTCTCCGCCGGCAGCTGGTACGTCCCGGTCAGCAGGACGTGCGGGCCCTCCAGGTCGTGACCCCAGGTGCGCACACCCAGCTCGCTGAACCCGGTCAGCGGTCCGCCGTCGGGGTGCGCGCACACCTGGTCGGGCCCGATCACCGCGGACGGCGCCCGCCCGGGGCTGTCGGACACCACGTACGGGGCGGGACTGCTGACCACCACGACCGTGCCCGGCGTGGCCGCGTGCACCGACCCGCCGGCGTCGGTCTGCACGTGGGCCTCGCCGGAGACGACGACGATCACCGACAACGGGGCGCCGTCGGCGATCCGCAGCGACCACGGGGGCCGCAGCACCGAGCGCAGCACGAAGGCGCCCCGCGCCCGCGGGCCGTCCAGCAGTCCGGACACGGCATCCACGCGCACAACCTAGACGCAGGGACATGGGAACGCGCTGATCGACCATGGAGACCCGCACGCGCCTGCGGTTGCGTGGACGACATGACGCACCCACCCCGGAACCCCCTGGTCCTGCTCACCGGTGGCACCGGCACCACCGGCCGTCGCGTCGACGCCCGGCTGCGCGCCCGCGGTGCCACGACGCGGGTCGCCTCCCGGGCCGGCGACCCGGCCTTCTCGTGGCAGGACCGGTCCACCTGGTCGCACCTCGTCGAGGGAGCGACCGCCGCATACCTCTGCTTCTCCCCCGATCTCGCGGTGCCCGGCGCCGCGGACACCGTCGCGGAGTTCGCCCGGTGCGCCACCGCGCACGGCGTCCCCCGCCTGGTCCTGCTCTCGGGCCGCGGCGAGCCCGGCGCCCAGCGCGGGGAGCAGCTCGTGCGGGCCGCCGCCGAGGACGGCGGGGCCTCCTGGACGGTGGTGCGGGCGGCCTGGTTCGCCCAGGACTTCGCCGAGTCGTTCCTGGTGGACCAGGTCCGCAGCGGCGTCGTCCGCCTGCCGGTGGACGACGTCCGGGAGCCGTTCGTCGACGTGGACGACGTCGCCGACGTGGTCGCCGCCGCACTGCTGGACCCCGGCCACGACCGCGAGGTGTACGAGGTCACCGGCCCGCGGGCGCTGACCTTCGGCGAGGCGCTGGCGCACGTCGCCGCCGCTGCCGGCCGGCCGCTGCGGCTGGAGACACTGACCCGCGCGGAGCACCTGCGCGGACTGCAGGAGGCCGGCGTCGGGGACGACGTCAGCTGGCTGATGGACCACCTGTTCACCGAGGTCCTGGACGGACGCAACACCCACCTGGCCGACGGCGTGGTCCGAGCGCTCGGTCGCCCGCCGCGGGACTTCACCGCCCACCTGCCCGCGGCCGCGGCCACCGGGTGCTGGGCCGCGCCGGCATGAACGCCGCCACGGCGCTGACCGTCGCGGCCACCGTGGGCACCGGACTGGTGGGCGGGGTGTTCGCCTCCTTCTCGGGCCTGGTGATGCCGGCGCTGGACCGGCTGGCCCCGCAGCAGGCCGCTGCGGCCATGCAGGCGGTCAACGAGGCGGCACTGCGCCCCCCGCTACTGGGGGCCCTGTTCGGCACCGCCGCGGTGTGCCTCGCCACCGCCGTCGTCGCCGCCCGCGCAGGTGGACCCGCTGCACCCCTGGTCCTCCTGGGTGCCGGCGTCTACCTGGTCGGCACCGTCGGCGTCACGATCGCGGCCAACGTGCCCCTCAACGACGCTCTCGCCGCGACCGCGTCCGACAGCACGACGGCGGAGGGCTGGGCGGCGTGGTCGGACAGCTGGACGACCCGCAACACCGTCCGGACCGTGGCAGCCTTGGCCGCCACCGGCCTGTACGCCGCGTCCCTGCGAGCGTGAGGACCGGGCGCCCGAGGGCCGGGCCGTGGGGCGCGCCTGGTGAGGTGACCGTCACCCGGCGACGGGGGCACCGCCGTCCAGCGCCCGACCCAGCAGGGCGACCAGCCCGTCGCGGGTGACCGCGCGGGGGTTGGCGTAGGGCGTGGCCAGCACCTGGTCGGCGATGCGGTCGACGTCGTCCCCGGTCATGCCCAGCTCGACCAGCGAGCGGGGCGCGCCCAGGTCACCGGCCAGGTCCCACAGGGCCCGGGCGGGGTCGGTCACTCCGACCATCGCCGCGGACAGCGCGGCGATCGTGTCGGGGACGGCGGGGGCGTTGTGGGCCAGCGCGTGCGGCAGGACCACGGTGTGGGTGGACGCGTGCGGCAGGTCAAGCGTGCCACCCAGGGCGTGGCAGAGCCTGTGGTGCAGCGACATCGTGGTCGCCCCGAGCACCGCGCCGCACAACCAGGCGCCGTACTGGGCGTCCCCCCGGGCCTCGAGGTCGTCGGGCACCGCCGCGATCCGCGGCAGGGCCGACACCAGGGCGCGCACGCCCTCGGCGGCCGTCAACGACACGATCGGGGTGGCGTCGGGGGCGTAGAGGCCCTCGACGGCGTGCGCGATCGCGTTGAAGCCCGACGTCACCGACATCGCCACCGGCAGGGTGAGGGTCAGCTCGGGGTCGTAGACGACCGACACCGGCAGCACCCGCGGGTCGCGGCCGGTCTTCTTGACCCCCTCGGCGGTCAGGCCCCACACCGGGGTCATCTCCGACCCGGCGTAGGTGGTCGGGACGGCGAGCACCGGCAGGCCGTGCTCCAGCGCGATCGCCTTGCCCAGCCCGACCGCCGACCCGCCGCCGACCGCCACGCAGCCATCGGCGCCCAGCTCGGCGGCCAGACCCCGGGCCCGGTGCGCGACCTCGACGGGCACGTGCATCCGCGCCTCGGCCAGCACCCCGGCGGCCCGATCCCCCAGCGCATCGGCGACCAGCTGCCCGGTGGCGGCCTGCTCCGGGGAGCACAGCACCAGCACCCGGGTCAGCCCGAGCGCGGCGACCTCCTCGGGCAGCCGGGTCAGCGACCCGGGCCCGAAGACCACCCGCATCGGCAGCGCGGTGTGGGTGAAGGACCTCACTGGTCGGACACCGCCGGCAGCAGCGAGAGGTCGAAGGTCAGCGTGCGGAACGGGTTGGCCAGCCCGACCTGCGCGGCCCGGGCCGGGTCGTCGACCTCGAGGACCTCGCGGACCAGGGACTCCTTCACCCCGAAGACGGCGTCGGAGTCCAGGTAGGGGCTGTCGGCGACGAACACGTGCGTGGTCACCGGCCGGTACCCCGCCGCGGAGGCGATGAAGTGCAGGTGCGCGGGCCGGTTGGGGTGCCGGCCGGTGGCGGCCAGCAGCCGACCGACCGGGCCGTCGTCGGGGATCGGGTACCAGCGCGGGACGACCGAGCGGAACCAGAACCGGCCCTCGCCGTCGGTGGTGAAGACCCCCCGCAGGTTCCCGGCGGGCTGCACGTCGGGCTGCTGGACGTCGTAGAAGCCGTCCTCGTTGGTCTGCCAGACGTCGACCGTCGCCCCGGCCAGCGGTGCCCCGTCGGGCCCGGTGACCTGCCCGGAGACCAGGCACGGGGTGCCCTTGCCGTCCAGGGCGATGTCCTCACCCAGCTCCCGGACCGGGGAGGCGACCATGTGGAACGGGCCCAGCACGGTGGACTCGGTCGCCGTCCCGCCGGTGCGGTGGTTGACCGTCTCCACGAGCATCGACACCCCCAGCACGTCCGAGAGCAGGATGAACTCCTGCCGCGTCGGCGTGCACGTCTGGCCGGTCTCGGTGAGGAACCCGATCGCGGCCTCCCACTCGGCCTCGGTCAGCTCGACGTCCTTGACGAAGTCGTGCAGGTGGCGGACCAGCGAGGTGAGCACCTCCCGCAGCCGCGGGTCCGGGGTGCCGGCGAAGGACGCCGCGACCACCTCGGCCGACCGCTCCTCGCTGAACAGCTCGTCGCTGGAGGTGGGTGGGTGTTGCGTCATGACGACGTTCCTCTCTGGCCGGGGGGAGCGGGGTGCTGGTCGTGCACGCGGGGACGAGGAGCACAGCCTGGCGGCGGGCGGTCGTCCTCCGCTCGTCGAGGGGCGCGACGCGGCCGGGTCCGGTCAGTCCCGGGTGACGTCCAGCGGTACGTCGTGGTGCCGGGTGACCACCGCGGTGACCGCTGCGACGAGCAGGGAGAGGACGGCCAGCACCCAGAACGCCTGGCGGAGACCACCGACGCCGGCCGCCACGGCGGAGATCAGGACGGGGGCGGCGAACTGACCCAGGTACAGCGCTCCCGTCCACGCCCCGGTGCCCCGTCCACGGTGGTGGAAGGCGAGCTGGTTCACCGACCAGGTCAGCAGGGTGGGCAGCAGCATCCCGGTGCCGAGGCCGGAGAGGACGGCGCCGACGACGATCACCGGCACGGTCGTGGTGCTCGCCACGAGCGCGAAACCGAGCCCGGTGAGGCCGAACTCCAGTGGGAGCAGCGTCCGCGGGGTGCGGTGGGCGTTGGTGGCGAAGGTGAGGCAGCCGGCCGCGGTGGCCAGCGCCATGACGGCGCTCACCGCACCGATGCTCGCCGGGGAGGGCATGCCCGCACCGGTCAGCAGGAACGACAGCTCCACGATCAGGGCGAAGAACACCGTGCCGCCGGCCAGGGTGACCAGGCACGGCACCAGCAGCCGTCGCCACGGCATCGGCGCGGCAGCCACGGCGTCCCCGGTGCCCCGCGTGTCCCCTGCCTCCCGCGTCGCGGTGGGCTGCCAGATGAGTGCCACGACCAGGACGGCCAGGAGCAGGGCGACGGCGTAGAGCCAGAAGGGCGTCCGCCAACCCACGCTGCCCAGGGCCCCGCCCACGAGCAGGAAGACGGTGGCCGCCAGCGCGGTCACGAGGACCTGCAGGCTCAGGTACCGGCTGCGCTGCCGACCCGACCAGTAGTCGCCCAGCAGCGTGGTCGCGCAGGTCATGATCGCGGCCTCGAAGACCCCGACGACCACGCGACTGGCGATGATCGAGGACAGGGTCGTCAGGTACAGCGGTGCGGTCCCGGCGACGGCGTAGCCGACGAGGGCGACCACGAGCAGGCGTCGGCGGTCCAGCCGGTCGACGACGAACCCGGCGAAGGGCGCACCCAGCCCGATTAGCAGCGCCGGGATCGCGAGCATCACGGGGACCAGCGTCCCCACGCCGGGTGTCGCGGCGAACTCGGCGGCGATCTGCGGGAGGACCGGTGCGATGAGGACGGCCCCCAGGGGGGACATGCAGGAGACCGCGAGCAGGAGGAGCAGCTGGCGGCGACCGGCCGTGCGTGGGACGCCGGCCGTCGTCGGGGCGGGTGCGGTGGTGCTGTGGGACATGTCGGGACCTCGTCGTCCGGTGGGCAGGGCGGGATCGCCGGCCCGGGTCCGGGTCGGCGTGGTGGTGGGGTGGTGCGGGAGGGCGGGTCAGCGGAGGAGCTGGTCGGCCGTCCAGTCCGCGGTGAGGGCGTTGCGGCCGGCGGAGTGGCCGTAGAGGGTGTGCTCGCCGTCGGGCCACACCCGGACCATCGTGGTGCGCGGGTCGGCCCCGACGGTGAACAGCTCCTGCTGCTCCTGGGTCACCAGCGGGTCGCGGCCGCCGTGCAGCACCAGCAGCGGGCAGCGGACCGGGGCCGTCGAGCCGTCGAAGGCCAGCGCGGCCAGGACCTGCGCCAACCGGTCCAGGTCGTCGGTGCCGGTGGCGGCCAGGAGCTGCTCGCGGGCAGCGCGGAACTCCGGGACGCCCGGGGCGGGCGGCCCGCCGTTGACCACGCAGGCCCCGACCCGGTCGTCGGAGGCGGCCAGCAGTGCGGCGAACAGGCCACCGAAGCTGTTGCCGTGGACGCCGACGCGGTCCCCCAGCGCCGGGTGGCGTTCGACGACGTCCAGGAAGGCCCCGAACCCCGCCGCCACGTGTTCGTCGACGTGCAGGCCGTGCTCCAGGCGGGGCACGCCCTGCCCCGGGCCCTCGGCGAGCAGGCAGGCCAGCCCGCGGCGGGTGTAGGCGTCGGCGACCCCGAGGAAGCTCGCGCCCCAGCCGGACATGCCGCCCCACACCACGACCGTGGCGTCCGCCGTCCCGGACGGCGGCAGGCACAACCAGCCCGACAGCTCACCACCCCGGTACGGCACGACCACCCGCTCCATCGCCGGTCCACGCAGCGTGGCCACCCGGGCGACAGCCTCGACGTGGGCGCGGTAGAGGTCACGCTTGCGGTCGTCGTCGGCGTTGAGGGCCAGCTGGGCGACGGTGAAGGCCGCCGCGGCGAAGCCGGCGGCCTCGGTCGCGGTGACCGGATGGCCCATGTCCGCGGCCCGTCCCGAGCGCACCCGCTGCGCCGTCCCGAAGGACTCGGCCACGGTGGTCCAGTCCTCCCCGCCGGCCGTGCGGGCCAGCAGGGCGCGGGCCTCGGCCGGGTCCATGCCGTAGTCGACGAGGCGGGTGGCGGGCGCCGCCCGGTGCATGGCCGCGGTCGCCGGGTCCAGCTCCGTCGGGGGCACCGTGCCGGTGGACGGCGCGGTCACGACAGGACCGCCGCAGCCGACGGCGCGGACACCGCGGCCCGCAGGTCCAGCACCAGCGCCTCGACGTCCGCCGGGGACGACGCGGTGCCGAACAGCACGAAGTCCGGCCGGGCCAGGTAGGCGCACGCCCCCAGCTCGTCGAGGTAGCGGGTGTGCACGCCGTCCAGGTCCACGACGTCGGCCCCCAGGTGCACCACCCGGCAGCCCAGTCGCCGCAGCACCGCGGCGGCCTCCTCCCCCAGCACCACCGCGGGATCGGCGGTGGTGACCAGGACGAAGCCGGGCCCGACGACGTCGTCGAGCAGGCCCGTAACCGCACCCGTGGAGACCCTGCCCTGCGGCACGAGTCCGCCGACGCCCTGCTCCGGCCCCTGCCCGGGCCGGAGGACCCCGCTCAGGAGTGGTGGCATCGCCGGGGGCGGGGGCGCCGAACCGGTCCGGAACGCCTCGTCGCGGTGCGCGGCGGCAGCGGGGTCGTGCGTGTTCGCCACCCCGCCCAGGCCCACGGACATGTGCACCAGGGCGGTGGCGTGCGGACGGCGCTCCTGCTCGTAGGTGTCCAGCAGGTCGTCGGGCGCCTCGCCGCGCAGGACGAGGTCGAGCTTCCAGGCCAGGTTCGTGGCGTCGCGGATGCCCGAGCACGCCCCCTGGCCGAGGTAGGGGGGCATGGTGTGCGCGGCGTCGCCGGCGAGCAGGACCCGGCGGTCCCGCCACTGCTGGGCGACCCGGGACTCGAAGGTGTAGACGATCTGCCGGATGACCCGGACGTCGTCGGGCCCCAGGCCGTGGGCGTCGCGCAGCAGTTCCCAGACCTTGTCCGGGTGCTCGAAGTCGCTGGTGGCCTCGCCGGGGAGCAGCGCGAACTCGAAGCGCTGCCGGCTCCGCCCGATGCCCATGTACATGTGCCCGCGGGCGGGGTCGCAGTACTGCTTGCTGACGCCGTACTCGGCCGGCGGGGCGGTCAGCCACTCGGTGTCGAAGTTGAGCCAGCGCTCGTTGAAGCCGTGGTCCTCCCGCCCGATGCCCAGCAGCTCGCGGACGGCGCTCTTGCTGCCGTCGGAGGCGATCACGTACCGGGCCCGGACGGACTGCTGCGAGCCGGGGCCGGCCGCCTTCCAGCGCTCGAGGTCCAGCTCGACGTGCTCGGCGGTCTGGGTCAGCGCGGTCACCGACCACCCCTGCCGGACGTCGACGGCGGGGAGGGACCGGACGCGGGCGTCGACGGCGTCCTCGACGTCGGGCTGGTACATCGAGATGTGGGTGGGGTAGCCCATCGTGCCCACGGTCGCCGGCAGGTGCAGCAGCTCCTCGTCGGCCCCGTTCACCCAGCGGTACTCGACGGGGGTGGAGTCGGCCAGCGCTGCCGCCACGTCACCACAGGCCTGTACCGCGCGCGCCGTCTCGTCGTCGATGTGGGTGAACCGGGGCAACCCGTACAGCGAGGGCCACCGCTCGCACACCAGCACCCGGTGTCCGAGCCGGCCGAGCAGCGACGCGGCCGCCATCCCGGTGGGCCCGTATCCGATGACCGCCACGTCGTAGACGTCGTCCACGCCAGCCTCCACTCCTCGAGTACCGCCTCCGTTGGCGGCGCTGCCGTGGCGTGCACCACAGCAAATGTGAGGAGAGGTTCACAGAACGGCGACGGAGAGTCAAGGGCTCCCCCGCCGCCCCGGGTCAGGAGGGTGGTGGCCCCAGCAGGTAGCCGGCCACGGCGGTCTGCAGCTCGCGGACGAGCGCGTCGTAGGGCAGCGGCCGCGCCGACTCCAGGAACTCCCCCTGCACCACACGGTGGGCGCACGTGGCGTACGTCAGGCGGTGGGCGAAGTCGATGGCCGCCTCGACGTCGCCGTGGTGGCGCAGGGCGGGCGCAGCCAGCATGACGGTGTCCCGGAAGACCCGGCCGCCGGCGACGCTGGCCTGGGAGCCGGTCGCGAACACCGCCTCGTCCTGGGTCCCCAGGAGCATGAACACCCGCAGCAGGGGGGCGTGGGCCTCGAAGGTCCAGGCCACGCCGGAGACCGCCGTGTCGATCACCTCCCGCGCAGTGGTGGTCGCGTCCAGGCCGGTGTCGGCGACCCGCTGGGCGTACTCGGCGCGGAACGCAGCGGTGAAGTGGGACTGCAGCACGGCGAACAGCCGCTCCTTGTCACCGAAGCGGCGGTACACGCTGCCCACCGCGACGCCGGCCGCCTGGGCGACGGCGGCGATCGTCAGGGCGCCAGCACCGCCCTCCTGGAGGAGGCGCAGCCCGGCAGCGACGATCTTGTCGACGGTCTCGCGACTCCGCGCCTGGACGGCGGGCGGAACGAGGGGAGCGCTCGGGTCGGACACCGGGCGAGCCTACGTTCGCCTGTCACACCGTCCCGATCGATGTGAGCTGATGTTCACATCGAACGGCCGTTCCCGAAGGGACGAGCCGCGTGACGGGGGGTGTCCGGGTCGGCCACCCCAGGGGCGAGCCGGACCGCGGGGTGGCCGACCGGACGACTGTCGCGGACGCAGCACCTCCCGGGTGCCACCCCGGTGGCCCACCAGGACCACGCACCGGGTCAGGGGGCGTCGGTGGCGCGGGAGTCGGTGAGGGAGAGCGCGCCGTACGTGGCGAGGACACCGACGACGCCGACCAGGACCAGGTAGGTGGTCCGCTCCCCACTGGAGGAGGAGTGCACGAGCTCGGAGGTCCAGACGCCGGCGGGCAGCGTCGAGGTGACCAGCGCGGCGATCATGGTGCCGACGATCGCCGTCCCCAGGCTCGAGCCGACCTCCTGGGCGGTGTCGTTGAGCGCGGCGCCGATGGAGGTGCGGTTCGCCGGCATCGCCTCGACCAGGGCGACGGCGCAGATCGTCATGATGATGCGCAGGCCCGTGGTCAGCACGACCATGGCGACGGCGATCGCGGGGTAGCCGTGCTCGACGGCCCAGGCCATGCCCAGCAGGGACACCGCGAGCAGCACGGCGCCGGTCAGGCAGGCGGTGCGGTGCGGTGCCCGGAGCGTGCGGCCAGCCACTCCGAGAGCGGGGTGGCGGCGAGCATGGTGATGATCAGCGGCAGGTCGGCCAGGCCGGCTCGCACCGGGCTCCAGCCGTAGGCGTACTGGAAGTGCCGGATCAGCCCGAACAGGACGCTGGCCATGGTGATGGCCGCGGCCATCTGGGTGATGGCCGCGCCTCGCGCAGGTCCCGAGGCGAACAGGCGCAGGTCGAGCATCGGGAACTCGGTCGAGGGTCAGTGCAGGGAGGCCAGGAACCTGGCCACACCGTCCTCGTCGTTGGTGTCGGTGACGTCGGTGGCGGCGGCGAGCACGTCGGGGTGCGCGTTGCCCATGGCGACGGCGCGACCGCCGCCGTCGCGGACCCACTCGAAGGCGGCGACGTCGTTGGGCATGTCCCCGAAGAAGACGACGTCGGCGGCGGTGAGCCCCCGCTGGGCGCAGACGTCGGCCAGGCCGGTGGCCTTGGTGACGCCCTTCGCGGAGATTTCCACCAGCGCGTCGGAGGAGGAGTTGGTGACCGTCGCCAGGTCACCGACGACGTCGTCCACCAGCGCGATGAACTCCTCGCGGGAGAGCTGCTCGTGCCGGGCCAGCAGCTTGGCGACCGGCTCGGCGACCATCTCCTCCAGGGTCGCCTCGGCGACGCCGGCGGCGTTGACGTCCCAGCGCGGCTGGTACACCGGCTCGTGCCGGAACTCCAGGCCGTACTCGACGGCGAACCAGGTGCCCGGCTGGGCCGCGCGCAGGCCCGCGGTCACCCGCTGCAGCACCTCGACGGACACGGTGCGCTCGTGGGTGACCTCGAAGGCCCCCAGGTCCAGCATCACCGCCCCGTTGCAGCACACCGCCGTCCCGGTGGGGACCACCTCGCGGATGGCCACCATCCAGCGCGGCGGGCGGCCGGTGGCCAGCACGAACGGCACCCCGGCCTCACCCCAGCGGGCGATCTCGGCCAGCGTGGCCGGTGCCACGGTCTCGTCGCTGCGCAGCAGCGTGCCGTCCATGTCGCTGGCGATCAGCCCGGGCTTCCAGTCACTCACAGCGCCAGCGCCTCGAGGTAGCGGGCCACGCCGTCGACGTCGTGGCCGCTGGTCCGCGCGGTGGCGGCGGCCGCGACGGCGGGGTGCGCGTTGGCGACGGCGACCGACCGGCCCCCGGCCTCGTTCACCGCGGTGATCATCGGCAGGTCGTTGGGCATGTCGCCGAACACGACCACGTCGGACATCGCGACGCCGAAGCGCTCCAGGGCGATCGCCAGGCCGCTGGCCTTGGTGATCCCCGGCGGCAGCACCTCGATGAAGCCCAGCCCGGCGTGGGTGACCTCGGCGGACGACGGGTCGGTGACCGAGCGGGCCAGCGACAGCAGCTCGTCCTGTCCCAGCGTCAGCGAGCGCAGGAAGACCTTGAGCACCGGTCCGTCGGGCAGCACCTGGTCCCGCGGCAGCAGGTCGGCGGGCTCCGGGTAGGGCCAGTCGAAGCCGTGCTGCACCCGCAGCGGGGACAGCGCACCGCTCTGGGTGGCGGCGTCCTCGACGGCGACGACGAGCTCGCCGGTGACCGCCTCGATGGCGGCGATGGCGGCGTGCGCCTCGTCCCGGGGCAGCCCGACGGTGCGGAGCACCTCGTCGTCGGCGGGGGTGTCGCCGAACGCGACGACGAACCCGCCCTGGGCCAGGACGCCGATGCCGCGCCCGCCGAGTGCGGTCCGCACGCTGTCCAGCAGCCGGGGCCCACGGCCGGTGACGCCGACGACGGGCACGCCCGCGGCCCAGCTGGCGTCGATGGCGGCCCGGGTGCGGTCGCTGACGACGCCCTCGCTGGTCAGCAGGGTGCCGTCGAGGTCGGTGGCGACCAGCCTGGGCCGCCACGGCCCCACGTCGCCGAGGTCGACGACGAGGTCGCTGCCCTCGCCGCCGCTGTGCTTCGGGAGGGTGTTGGCGGCGCGGGCCGGGACGTGTGCGGTCACGCGGTCGGTGCTGCGGTGGGCACCAGCGACATGCCCGGCGTGAGGACGGCGTGCCCGCCCAGCCAGGGGCGCAGGGCGGCCGGCACGTGCACCGAGCCGTCGGCGCGCTGGTGCACCTCGAGCAGGCAGGCGATGGTGCGGGCGATCGCGCACAGCGTGCCGTTGAGGGTGGCGACGGTCTGCGGCTTGCCGTCGGCGTCGCGGGAGCGGATCGAGAGGCGGCGGGCCTGGAACGTGGTGCAGTCCGAGGTCGACGTCAGCTCGCGGTAGGTGCCCTGGGTGGGGAACCAGGCCTCGATGTCGAACTTGCGGGCGGCACTGGTGCCGAGGTCCCCGGCGGCGATGTCGACGACCCGGTAGGGCAGCTCGAGGGCCTGGAGGAACTCCTCCTCCCACTGCAGCAGGCGCAGGTGCTCGGCCTCGGCGTCCTCGGGGGCGCAGAAGCTGAACATCTCGACCTTGTCGAACCAGTGCACCCGGATGATGCCCTTGGTGTCCTTGCCGTAGGACCCGGCCTCGCGCCGGAAGCAGGAGCTCCAGCCGGCGTACCGCTTGGGCCCGGCCGACAGGTCGAGGACCTCGTCGGCGTGCATGCCCGCCAGCGCGACCTCCGACGTCCCCACGAGGTACAGGTCGTCGCGCTCGATGCGGTAGACCTCCTCGTCGTGCTCGCCGAGGAAGCCGGTGCCCTCCATCGCCTTGGGCCCGACCAGGGCCGGGGCCACGACCGGGGTGAAGCCGGCCGCGACGGCGCGGGTGATGGCCAGCTGGGCCAGCGCGAACTCCAGCAGCGCGCCCGGGCCGGTGAGGAAGTAGAACCGGGAGCCCGACACCTTGGCGCCGCGCTCCATGTCGATGGCGCCCAGCGCGGTGCCGATGTCCAGGTGGTCGCGGACCTCGAAGTCGTAGGTCGGCACCTCGCCCACGGTGCGCAGGGTGACCGCGTCGTCCTCACCGCCGGGCGGGACCTCGGGGGCCACGACGTTGGCGATCGCCAGGTGCGCGGTGCGCAGCGCCTCGTCGGCGGTGCGGGTGGCCTCCTCGGCGGCCTTGACCTCGGCGGCCAACGCCTTGGCCCGCTCCAGGACGGCGGGACGCTCCTCCGCGGTGGCCTTCTTGACCGCCTGGGAGGCGGCCTTCTGCTCGGCGCGCAGGTCGTCGGCGCGGTGCACGGCGGCCCGACGGTCGGTGTCGGCCGCGAGCAGGGCGTCGACCCGGGACTCGTCGTCCCCCCGGGCACGCTGGCTGGCGCGGACGAGGTCGGGGTTCTCGCGGACGAGGCGCAGGTCGATCACAGGGTCGATCGTAGGAGGCGGCGTCCCGGCGGCACCGAGTGCGCAGCCATGCCGGTCGTCACGTCCCGGTGACCGGCACGGCTGCGCACTCGACGGGGATCAGCGGGAGAGCGCCGCGGCCACGGCTGCGGCGAAGAGCTCGGGCAGCTCGATGCCGGCGGCGCGGGCCATGGTGGGGATGACGCTCTGCCGGGCGAAGGAGTTGTACAGCCCGGCCTCCAGGAACCAGGGGACGCCGTCGGGGTCGACCCGGAAGTCGAACAGCGAGTAGTCCCGGCAGCCCAGCGCGACGTGCGCGGCCCGGGCGGCCTGGTGGACGGCGGTGGTCACCGGGTCGGCCGGGTCCACGATCCAGACCGTCGGGGTGTCCTTGGCCATCAGGCCCAGCTGCCCGTCGTCGGAACGGCGGATCTTGTCCTCGGCGCTGCGCACCTCGTGCCCGGCGGCGAAGCCGTACTCCTCCAGCGGCAGGGCCACCAGCTCGCCGTCCCGGACGACGATGCCGCAGCGCACCTCCCGGCCCAGCGGCACGAAGTCCTCGACCAGCGCCTGACCCGACTCCGCCCAGGCGGCGGCCAGCGCGGCCCCGTACTCGCCGGCCGAACGCACCAGCGTGACGCCGACGGAGTTGTCGCCGTCCACCGGCTTGACGACGACGGGCGGCGCCAGCGTGGGCGCCTCCCCCGGCGACAGCACCTCCCCGGCCGGCACCGCGACCCCGGCGGCGGCCACGACCGCGCGGGCCCGGGCCTTGTGCGCGCCCAGCGCCATCAGGTCCGGCGGGTTGCCCACGTAGGTGATGCCCAGGGTGTCCAGCAGCGCCCGGACGTGCGTCATCCCGGGGATGCAGAACATCTGCGGCAGGGCGATGTCGACGTCGAGGTCGACCAGCCGGGCGACGGCCGCCCCGATGGGCAGCGGCTCGGCGTCGGCGAGGGCGTCCAGCGAGGTCGGGAACCGCCACGACCCGTCCGGCGAGACGTGCGCCAGGACCATCTCGTACCGGGCCGGGTCGGCGACCGAGGCCAGGCAGTCCGTGGCGTACAGCCGGGACAGGTCGTCGAAGAAGGCGCTGGTCGGCGACCCGACCAGGTGCAGCACGCGCAGTGTCATCAGTCCCCCGCCGGCTGGACGAGCTTGCCGATGTTGAAGTCGATCCGCATCCACGCCCCGCGGGCCAGCAGGCTCCGCACCAGCAGCACCGGCACCTGCACGTGGTGCAGCACGAGGTGGGGCAGCGGGTCGGCCCGGTCGAACACGGCCTCCTTGCCCTCCCGGACCACCCGCCAGCGCTCCCGCGCGGTCCGCGGGGCGCTGATCGCGCGCCACAGCTCGTGGTAGAGCCAGTAGGTGGGCCGGCTGGTGGGCAGCGGCTCGAGCGGGGTGTCGCGGGCGTGCAGGTAGGCGTCGGCCAGCCCGGGGTGGGCCGGGTGGTCGTGGAACACCGTGATCGCCGAGTGCGTCCGCGGGTTGCACTCGATCGCGTAGGGCGTGCCGTCCTCGGCCACCAGGAAGTCGAAGGACACCTGGCCGCTCAGGCCCAGCTCCCGGACGAACGTGGACACCCACTCCCGCACCCGGGGCAGGTCGACCTGGGCGTAGTTCACCTGGAACGCCGAGGACGGGCAGCAGCACCACACGGTGATCTCGCCGTCCCGGGCGGTGGAGTGCGTGCAGACCTCGTCGCCGGTGACGAACTCCTGCAGGATCCACGGGTTGTCCGGGGTGATCGGCTTGCCGGCCAGGAACGCCTCCGTCGCCGCGCGGGTGGGCAGCGGCAGTGGGGTCAGGTCCAGCCGGTGCACCGGGTCGTAGGCGATGGACTTCAGCACGTAGGGCCTGGTCGCACCGGTGAAGTCGTGGTCGAGGACCTGCTCGGGCGAGGTCACCAGGTGCGTGTCCGGGACGCTGAGGCCCAGCGAGGCGGCCAGCGTGGTGAACCGGTGCTTGTCGTCCAGCGTGCGCACCTGCTCGGCGTCCAGGCTCAGCACCTCGCACTCCCCGGCCAGCAGCTCGGCCGAGGCGGCGTCGAACTCCGAGGCCACCGGCGAGCAGACCGGCACGTACAGGTCCACCCCCTCCGCCCGGACGACGTCGAGCAGCGCCTGCGCGTAGCCGGGGTCCCGCGGGTCGGGGACGACGTGGAACGCGGACACCGCGCGGGAGAACCGGTGCCCGGTGAACCGGTAGGTGGCCTTCTCCACCAGCACCACGCGGTGCCCGGCAGCGGCGAAGGACCGGGCCAGCTGCAGGGCCTTGGTCATCTTGCCGCCGCTGATCAGCACGGTCCTCGGCTCGGCCGCCGGCACCGGACGGCGCGGCCGGGTGGTGACCAGCGCGGCCGCCGTCACCGCCAGGTCGACCGGCAGGGTGAGCGTCAGCGCGGCCAGCGCACCCAGCGAGCGCCAGGGCGTCGGCCGCGGCCGGGCGGCCGGGGTGGCGACGGCGGTCAGCGGCCCGACCCGTCGTCGTCGGCGGCGGCGGCGGCGGCGGCGGCGGCGGCGGCGGCGGGGCCGTAGTCGGCGACCATGCCGCGGTGCATCACCCGGTCGCCGACGACGACGGAGTGGTCACCGCGGTGCAGCACGCAGCCGTTGTCCCACATGACGACGTCGCCGGGCGCCCAGGCGTGCGCCAGGCTGTTGTCCTCGCTGGTCGAGTGCGCGTACAGCTGCGCGACCAGGTCGGCTGCCTCGGCGTCGTCCAGGCCGCTGACCGCGGCACAGCGCTTGGGCGTGGACAGGTACAGCGCCGTCCGGCCCGACAGCGGGTGCGGCCGCAGCACCGGGTGCTCGGCCTCGGTCTCGTCCTCGGCGGTCAGCAGCGCCGGGTCGATGCCGGTGACGACGTGCCGGATGCTGCGGCCCTCGACCCGCTCGCGGAGCTCGGCGGGCAGCGTCCGGGCGGCGCGGTACTGGTTGGTGAAGACCGTCTCCCCGCCCTGCGAGGGGATCTGCACCGCGCGCAGCGCCGTGTAGGCCGGCGGGGTGGACAGGTAGGAGCTGTCCACGTGGAAGGTGCTGCGCGGCGGCTCCGCCCGGCCCACGTTGCTGATCACGTTGAGGTCGGGGAACCCCTCGACCGGGGTCTCCCCGGCGGTGAAGGCCAGCGGCCCGAAGGACTGCAGGAAGGCGAGGAAGACCTCGTCGTCCACGTGTTGGTCGCGGAGCACGACGACGCCCCGCTCGGCCAGCAGTGCCCGCAGCTCGGCGACGTCGGTGTCGGTGGCCGCGGCGATGTCGAGGTCGGTGACCTCGGCACCCAGGGGTTCCCAGGTGGTGGTCTGCACAGCAGCTCCTCAGGTGTCGGTGCGGCGGATCAGGGTGATCCCGTCGCGCAGCGGGACGAGCACCTGCTCGACCCGGGGGTCGGCGGTGACGGCGGCGTTGAACGCCGCCACGGCCTCGCCGTTGGGGGTGGCCGCCCCGGTCCAGGGCTGGCCCTGCATCAGGGTGTTGTCCACGGCGACCAGGCCGCCGGGGGCGAGCAGGTGCCCGTCCAGCAGCGTGGCCAGGTAGTCGCCGTAGCCGGCCTTGTCGGCGTCGATGAAGACCACGTCGAAGACCTGCCCCTCGGCCGCCAGCGCGGTCAGGGTCTCCCCCGCCGGGCCGACCCGGACGTCGATCCGGGCCCCGGCCGAGGACTCCGCGAAGCACTCCTGGGCGAAGGCGGCGACGTCGGCGTCCAGCTCGCAGGCCACCACCTCGCCGTCGGCGGGCAGCGCCTCGGCCATGGCCAGCGCCGAGTAGCCGGTGAACATGCCGATCTCCAGCACCCGCCGGGCCCGGGTCATCCCGAGCAGGAAGGACAGGAACCGGCCCTCGACGTGCCCGGAGAGCATCTCGGCCTCCAGCGAGCCGGTCCAGGCGGCCGAGCGGGTCCGCTCGGCCAGCCTGGCCAGCGCCGGGGACTCCGGCGAGGTGTGCTCCTCCAGGTAGGGCTCGAAGCCGACCGCGAGGTCCCGCAGGGCCTGCAGCTCGGCCGCGAGACCCGCGTCGACGCCGTCCAGCCGGTCGGCGACGTCGTCGAGCCGCTGGGCCAGGATGCCCAGCGGGGTGACCGGTCGGAGCCTGCTCACCGGTGCCACGTCAGGCGGAGACGACGGGGCTGGTGCGCGGGACCATGAACGCGTCGATCCCGGCACCGCCGCGGGGCAGCGCGGAGGCGACCTCGCGGTGCAGGGCGAGGGTGGCGACGAGCTCGTCGTCGTCGACGTCGTTCATGAACGTGCACTCCCCGATCGGCTTCGGCGCCGCGGCGCGGAGCAGTCCGTCACGGGTCTGCAGGATCGACCTGGTCGAGTCCCGGAGCAGGTCGTCGGTGAGGTACGGGCTGTCGACGGTGAGGCCCAGCCGGCTGAAGAGGGCCAGCACCCGGTCCCGGTCGGCGACGGAGATGTAGCCGCGGGCCGCGGCCAGGGTCGCCGAGTAGGCCATGTCCACCGAGATGGCGTGCCCGTGGAAGTAGGGCACCTCGGGGGTGAGCTCCAGGGTGGGGCTCCAGGTGTGGCCGTAGGCGATGACCCGGTCCAGGTCCAGCTCGGCGAGGTTGGGCACCTCGAGCTGGAGCATCGTGTCGATCGCCTCGTCGGTGACCTGGTCGGCGACCTTGCGGATCTCCGGGGTGCCGTCGAGGTGGCCGAAGCGGGTGCGCAGCAGGTCCTCGCCGTGCTCGTCGAGCAGGTCGAACACCGTCCGGTTGGCCACCACGGCGATCTTGATCAGCTCGGCCATGCCGTTGCGGACCTGGTCCTCGGCGAGGCTGGCCAGGAAGGAGAAGTCCAGGAAGACCGTGGAGGAGGCGTGGTAGGCCCCGAGCCGGTTCTTGGCCTTGCCGTGGTTGACCGCGACCTTGATCGACACGCTGGCGTCGATCAGCCCGATGAGGGTGGTGGGGATCCGGATGTAGGGCGTGGACCGCTTGTAGGAGGCACACGCGAACCCGGCGACGTCGGTGACCAGGCCACCGCCGACCACCAGCGGGGCCTCGGTGCGCAGCAGGCCCCAGGCGGAGAACGCGTCGACCAGGCGCTCGAGGGTGCCCAGCGTCTTGTCGGTCTCGGCGATGGCCACCGGGATCACCGTGAGGGCGATGCCGTGGTGGTCGAAGTAGGCCTGCATCGCCTCTCGGTGCAGGGCCAGCACGTTCTCGTCGACGACGGCCAGGCAGCGACCGGCGGCGCGGTAGCAGTCGGCCAGCTGCGGGTTGTGCGGGGCGAAGACGCCGTCCACGGGGACGAGGCTGTACTCGGTCTTCTGCACGGCCTCGACGTGGAATCCGCCGGCGGTGCGGGTGACGGTGGAGCTGACGGTGCTCATGCGGTTCTCCTGGTCTCGGGGATCGCGGTCGGGGTGTCCGTCAGGCCTGCAGGCCGGCGGGCAGCTGCGCGGGGTCCAGCCGGTCGACGACCCGGGAGGCGGCGCTGAAGTCGTGCGAGGCGGTGTTGGTGTTCGGGAAGGCGAGCACGGTGACGCCGGCGGCGTTGGCGGACTCGACGCCGCCCACGTTGTCCTCGACGGCCACGGCGTCGGCCGCGTCCTCGCCCAGGGTGCGCAGCGCGTAGGCGTAGGCGGCCGGGTCGGGCTTGGACTCGGTGACGACGGAGTTGTCGACGACGAGGTCGAAGTCCTCCAGGGACAGCTCGTCGACGCCCTGCACCAGCGCGACGACGTTCTCCGGCGAGGTGGTGGTGACCAGCGCGACCTTGGCGCCGGCGGTCTTCGCGCTGCGCAGGGACTCCAGCACGCCCGGGCGGGCGGTCAGCCCGCCGCGGCCCAGCTTCTGCTGGAAGAGCTCGGACTTGGTGGCGTGCACGGCGGCGGCGTCGACGTCCTGACCGCGCTCGGCGGCGTACCCGGCGATCCGGTCGGCGCCCCCGTTGCCGCGCAGCATCTCGCGGTAGTCGTCCTGGTCCCAGCGCCAGTCGAGGTCGTGGGCGGCGAACGCCTCGTTGAACGACTCCCGCTGCAGCTCGGAGGTGTCGGCGAGGGTGCTGATGGAACCGAAGAGCAGGGCAGACACGGGCGACTCCGTCGTGAGGGGCGTCTGCCGGGCTGGTGCCCGGCACGGCGACCGCGACCCTACCCACGCCCAACGACGTTTACGCTGGCTGTGTCCGCAATTCTCGCCGCAGACACCGGGCGGCGGGACGACCGTCCCCTCACCGCCTGCGCGCGCAGCCGACCACGGCCGGGCCGGCGGCGCACCTCGGGCCGCCGCACCCGGCCCGCCACCGCGTCACTGGACGGTGCGGTCACCGTGCAGCCGGGCGGCCTGCCGGGTCAGGTGGTGCCGTTCCGCGGCGTCGGTGGCCAGGGCCGCGGCGCGCCCGTACAGCTGCTGCGCCAGGACCGGGTCACCGGCGCGTTCGTGCAGGTGGGCGGCCACCGCCGTGTACCGCGGCAGCGCCTCGTCGAGCTCGGCGAGGGCGGCCAGTCCTGCCTGCGGCCCGTCGGCCTCCCCCACCGCGACCGCCCGGTTGAGCCGTGCGACCGGGGAGCCGGTCAGCCGGACCAGCTCGTCGTACCACTCGACGACCTGCACCCAGTCGGTCTCCTCGACGCTGCGGGCGTCGGCGTGCAGCGCGGCGATCGCGGCCTGCGCCTGGTACTCCCCCAGCCGGTCCCGGGCCAGCGCCGCCTGCAGCACCGCGACCCCCTCGGCGACGGCCGCGGTGTCCCACCGGCTGCGGTCCTGCCGGGCCAGCGGCACCAGGGCGCCGTCGGCGTCGGTGCGGGCGTCCCGGCGGGCCGAGTGCAGGAGCACCAGGGCCAGCAGCCCGTGCACCTCCGGGTCGTCGACCGCTGCCGCGAGCTGGCGGGTCAGCCGCAGCGCCTCCACGACCAGGTCGACGTCCCCGGAGTGGCCCTCGTTGAAGACGAGGTACAGCACCCGGAGCACGGTGCCCAGGTCGCCGGGGTGGTCGAACCGGACCCCGGCGAGGCTCCGCTTGGCCCGGCTGATCCGCTGCGCCACCGTCGCCTCGGGCACCAGGTACGCGGCCGCGATCTGCCGGGTGGTCAGCCCGCCGACGGCGCGCAGCGTCAACGCCACCGCCGAGGACGGCGACAGCGACGGGTGCGCGCACAGCGCGTACAGCCGCAGCGTGTCGTCGACCCCGGACACCGGGCCCGGCGCCGGCTCCTCCCCGACCCCGTCCTCCCGGCGCCGGCGGGCGGCGTCCGAGCGGGTGGCGTCCAGGAACCGGCGCCAGGCCACGGTGACCAGCCAGGCGCGCGGGTCCCGCGGCGGGTCGGCGGGCCACACCCGCCAGGCCTCCAGCAGCGCCTCCTGGACGGCGTCCTCGGCGGCGGCGAAGTCCGCCCCGCGGCGGACGAGGGCGGTCAGCACGACCGGGGTCAGCTCGCGCAGCAGGCCCTCGTCCACCGGGGTCACTCCCGGACCGTGGGCGGGGCCTGCAGGAAGGGCCGCAGCTCCAGCCACTCGTGGATCGGCTCGCCCCCGGCGCCGGGTGCGGCCGACAGCTCGGCAGCCAGCTCCAGCGCCCGCTCGTGGTCGTCGACGTCGATCGCCATCCAGCCGGCGACGAGGTCCTTGGTCTCGGCGAAGGGCCCGTCGGTGACGGGCGGGCGGCCGGGGCCGTCCGAGCGGACCCAGGTGCCCTCCTGGGACAGCGCCTGGGCGTCGACGAACTCCCCGTTCGCGCGGAGCCGGTCGGCGAACTCCTCCATGTAGCGGATGTGCGCGGTGACCTCCTCCGGCGTCCACTCCGACATCGGGACGTCGTTGGTCGGGGCGGGTGCGCCGCGGTAGTGCTTGAGCAACAGGTACTTCGGCATCGGGTCTCCTCGGTCCGGTGCGGCCCATCGTGGCCGCCTCCACCCCGGGGACGGAACCGCCGGCCCGATCTCGACACGGACGCTCCCCGCCCCCGGCGCTCAGGCCCGCCGCGCCTGCCCCCCGGGCCCTTCCGGCCGCCGGGCCCGGCGACCGCGCGCCACCTCGGTGGCCAGTGCGTCCAGCGGCTGGGCGAAGGGCGCCAGTGGGTCGGTCAACCGCACCAGCCACTCCCGGACGGCGACCAGCCCCTCGGCGCCCAGCGCGTAGACCCGGCGGGTGCCCTCGGCACGGACCGTCACCAGGCCCGCGTCGAGGAGCACCCGCAGGTGCTGGGAGACCGCCGGCTGGGAGATGGGCCCGTGCTCGCGGAGGGCGTCGACGACCGCTCCGGCCGGTCGCTCCCCGCCGGACAGCACCTCCAGCACCCGCCGCCGGGTGGGGTCGCCCAGTGCGTCCAGGGCCGCCGCGGCCGCCGTCACGCCTCGTGCGGGTCGCCGGTGTAGAACGCCGTCGTCGCCCGGCCGGCGGCGCGCGCGGTCTCCGCGGGGTCCCCGTCGGCGACCGCGGCCTCGGCCCAGCCGGTGGCGGCGGCCTCGACGAAGGCCCGGCCCGGCGGGGTGGTCGGGAAGGCCAGGCCCGCGGCCGGGTCGACCGGGGCGCCGTCCGCGGCCAGGTGCAGGCCCAGGGCCATCAACGCGAGGTCCCAGCCCACCCCGACCGCACCCGGGCCGAACTGCTCCCACGTCGCCGGGTCGACCGGGGCCTCGTGCACCAGCTCCAGGACGGTGCCCGCGGCCGCCGGGGTCAGCGAGACGGTCAGCCAGGAGACCATCTCGCCGAACTCCCAGGTGACGGCGAAGGACTCGGGCTCCGCGCACCGCTCGACGACGCCGCCGGCGTTGCCCTCGGTCTGGTACCGCCCGCCCACCGACAGGTCGCCGGTGACCGGCAGGAACCAACGCGGGATCCGCTCGGGGTCGGTGAGTGCCTGCCACAGGTCGCCGCGGTCGGTGCCGTAGGTGCGCCGCGCGACGGCCACCCGGGTCGGCACGCCGTCCCTGGTCGAGCGGCGCACCTCGCGGGCCACCAGTCCCGCCACGCCCACCGGGTCCTCGATCACGTCGGTCTCCCTCTCCATAAGTGAGTGCTTATGGAACAAACCTAGCGGCTGCCGGCCCGGCACACCAGACCCCGGCGTGCGGGACCATGGGGGCATGCGGTTCCTCAACGACCAGCGCCCGGCCACGGACCTCACCTACGCCGACGTCTTCATGGTCCCCGGCTCCTCGACCATCGGGTCGCGGCTGGAGGTCGACCTGACGACGCCGGACCGGGTGGGCACCACCATCCCGGTCGTGGTGGCCAACATGACCGCCATCTCCGGCCGCCGGATGGCCGAGACCATCGCCCGCCGGGGCGGCCTCGCCGTCCTGCCGCAGGACATCCCGACCGACGTCGTCGGCGAGGTCGTGCAGTGGGTCAAGGCCAGGCACACCGTCTACGACACCCCGATCACGCTGGCGCCCACCGCCACCGTCGCCGAGGCGCTGCAGCTGCTCACCAAGCGCGCGCACGGCGTCGTCGTCGTGGTCGAGGGCGGCCGGCCGGTCGGCGTGGTCACCGACGGCGCCTGTCAGGGCGTGGACCGGTTCACCCAGCTGTCCCAGGTCATGGCGCCGGACCCGCTCACCGTCCCGGTCGGCACCGACCTGCCCGAGGTCTTCGACGTGCTGTCCGAGGCCAGGGTCAACGCCGCCCCCGTCGTCGACGGCGACCAGCTGGTCGGCGTGATCACCCGCAAGGGCGCGCTGCGCAGCGCGCTCTACACCCCGGCGGTCAACGGTGCGGGCCAGCTGCTCACCTCCGCCGCGGTCGGCATCAACGGCGACGTCGCCGGCAAGGCCGAGGCGCTGCTCGCGCACGGCGTCGACGTCCTCGTGGTGGACACCGCGCACGGCCACCAGGCCAAGGCCGTCGAGGCGGTGCGTGCGGTGCGCGCCGTCGCCGGCAGCACCCCCGTCGTGGCCGGCAACGTGGTCACCGCCGAGGGCACCCGCGACCTGGTCGAGGCCGGCGCCGACGTCGTCAAGGTCGGCGTCGGGCCCGGCGCCATGTGCACCACCCGGATGATGACCGGCGTCGGCCGCCCGCAGTTCTCCGCCGTCGAGGAGTGCGCGGCCGCCGCGCGCGAGGCCGGCAGGCACGTCTGGGCCGACGGCGGCGTCCGGCACCCCCGCGACATCGCGCTGGCACTGGCCGCGGGCGCGGCCAACGTCATGGTCGGCTCCTGGTTCGCCGGCACCTACGAGAGCGCCGGCGACGTGCACGAGGACGGCACCGGGCGGCTCTACAAGGAGAGCTTCGGGATGGCCTCGGCCCGCGCCGTCAAGGCCCGGACGTCCACCCAGTCCGGCTTCGAGCGGGCCCGCGCGGGCCTGTTCGAGGAGGGCATCAGCTCCTCCCGGATGTACCTGGACCCCGCCCGCCCCGGCGTCGAGGACCTCGTCGACGGCATCGTCGCCGGCGTCCGGTCCTCCTGCACCTACGCCGGCGCCCGCACGGTCGACGAGCTGCACGAGCGCGCGGTGCTCGGCGTCCAGTCCGCGGCCGGCTACGAGGAGGGCCGCCCGCTGCCCACCAGCTGGTGAGGCCGCTGCCGGTCGAGGAGTTCGAGGACCTGGTCGCCGACGCCCTGGACCAGGTCCCGGCCGAGCTGATGGCCCTGGTGGACAACGTCGTCGTCCTGGTCGAGGACCGCAACCCCGACGAGCCCAGCCTGCTGGGCCTCTACGAGGGCTACGCGCTGACCGAGCGCAGCTGGGACCTCTCCGGTCAGCTGCCGGACCGGATCATGGTCTACCGGGAGGCGATCTGCGACGTCTGCGAGACCGCGGAGCAGGTCGCCGAGGAGGTCACCATCACCGTGGTGCACGAGATCGCGCACCACTTCGGCATCGGCGAGGAGAAGCTGCACGAGCTCGGCTGGGGGTGAGGACGCCGGCCGGTCGAGGGGGTTGCGTCCTGCTCCTGGAGCCGCACACTGGGTCACCATGACCGGTCTGGGTGGTGCCGTTCCAGCGGCCCGTCCTGCGCCGGTGCCGCCCCCGGTGACCGGGTCAGCCGGCCGACGCGCGCACGTCGGCCAGCCACTGCTCGGCGGCGGCGAAGGACCCGTCCGCGGCGGCGGCCAGCACCGGCTTGACCTCCCGGCCGTCGGCGCGCGGGTAGGAGCCCAGGAAGCGCACCTCGTCGCAGAGCCGGTGCAGGGCGACCAGCGCGTCGCCCACCCGGCGGTCGGCCAGGTGCCCCTCGACGTCGAGGGAGAAGGAGTAGACGCCCAGCCGCTCCCGGCGCGGACGGGACTCCAGCCGGGTCAGGCTGATGCCGCGGGAGGCCAGCTCGGACAGCAGGTCCAGCAGTGCCCCGGTGCGGTCGGCGACGACGCAGTTGAGCGTGGTCTTGTCCGCCCCGGTCGGCGCCGGCAGCCGGCCCGGCCGCTCCACCTGGACGAACCGGGTGACGGCGCCGGGCGCGTCGGCCAGCCGCTGCGCGGCGACCTCCAGCCCGTAGCGGGCGGCGGCCAGCGCGGGGCAGACCGCGGCGTCCCCCTCGCCGAGGGCGACCAGCCGGGCCGCCTCGGCCGTGGAGGCGGCGGCGACCACGGCGGCGCCGGGCAGGTGCTCGGCGACCCACCCGCGGGTCTGGGCCAGCGCGTGCGGGTGGCTGGCCACGGTGCGGACCTGCCCCAGGCCGGTCCCGGGACGGACGCCGAGGACGAAGTCGACCTCCAGGAAGACCTCCCGGGTGACCACCACGGGGTCCCCGGCGGCCAGCCCGTCGATCGTCGGGGAGACCGAACCCTCGACCGAGTTCTCCATCGGCACGAAGGCCGCGTCGACCTCGCCGGAACGCAGTGCCGCCAGCGCCGCGGGCACGCTTGCCAGGGGCACCGACTCCCCCTCGGAGGAGGCACCGGTACTGCGGAGGGCCGCTTCGGTGAAGGTACCCTCGGGCCCGAGATAGGCGAACCTGGTCGGGGGCTTCGACGGCATCCGAGCAGGGTAGTGCGGCCGGGTCGGGTCCAGTCCCCGCCCCGGGGGGAGCTGCCTCGCCACCGGCCGAACGCACGGACGAGGGGACACCTCTCGGACCGGCGTCCCACAGGTGAGTGGAGGACCGCGTGACCACCGGCACCCCGGCCCTCGTGGACGACGCGGCTCTCGCCGCGGCCCGGTGGGCCCTGCTGGAGGCCAGCGACCGGGAGGACGCCCGGGCCTTCGTGGACTCCCTCGCCGAGGTCGAGGTCGAGTTCGCCGAGGCCGGCACCCCGCGGTGGACCGCGTGGTCGCACGCCTTCACCGCCCGGCGGCTGCTGGTCGGCGACGAGGTCCGCGCCGCCGGTGACGAGGTGGCCGCCGCGCGAGCCGCCGCCGAGGCCTGCCCGGCCGACGCCGAGCGCGCCCTGGTGCTGGCCTACCTGGCCCACCTGGAGGTCAGCGGCGACCGGTTCGACGCCGCCCTCCACCTGGCCGTGGACGCCAGCCTGCTCACCGACCAGGTGCCCGCCGACCAGCCCAGCCGGGAGCTGCACCAGGCCCACCACTGGCTGTCCCTGGCCCTGACCCGGCTGGACCTCGAGGAGCTCGCCGTCGCCCAGGCGCTGCGCGGGCAGCGGGTCGCCTCCGCGCTCGCCGACCCGGCCGACTGCTGGCGGCTGCTGCGGCTGTGCGCCCAGCAGCACGCCGAGCTGGCCCAGACCGTGCACCGCCGCGGGGACGACGCCCGCGCCGCCCGGCTCGCCGCGATCGCGCTGCGCTGCTCCTTCGCGGCCTCGGACCTGGACTGGGAGCCGCCGGAGGCCGAGGCCGACCTGCTGGCCGTCGTGCACGCCTGGGCACTGACCCTGGCCGACGACCTCGACGGCACCCTGCCGGCACTGCGGCGGGTCCGCGGCCGGGTGGAGGCCACCGGCGGGCTGTGGCTGCTGGGCTACGCCGACCTGGCCCTGGCCCGGCTGCTCACCCGGACCGCGGCCCACGCCGTCGGCCCCGCACTCGCCGGCGTCACCGCGGACCCCGCGGCCGCTGCGGCCGCCGACGAGGCCACCGACCTCCTGGTCGCCGCGGCCGGCGCCTTCGCGGCCGTCGGCGACCACCGCCGGCACCGCCAGTGCCTGCTGGAGCTGGGGCAGACCACCGCCCAGCTGGGCCGGGCCGCCGAGGCGCTGCACTGGCTGGAGGCCTACCGCGCCGACGCCAGCCGGATGCACCTGCGCGGACGCGAGCTGTGGGCCGAGATGTTCGTCCGCCGCAGCCGGCTGCGCGAGGCCGAGCGGCAGGCCGCGGTCGCCCGCCGGCACGCCCTCGAGGACCCGCTCACCGGGCTGGGCAACCGGCGCTCGGCGGAGCGCCGGCTCGGCGAGCTGGACCTGGCCACCCGGCCGCTGTCGCTGGCCGTCGTCGACGTCGACCGGTTCAAGACCGTCAACGACGACAACTCCCACCTGCACGGGGACGCCGTGCTGCGCAGGCTGGCGGAGCTGCTCCGGCTGCACTGCCGCACCGGGGACCAGGTCTTCCGCTGGGCCGGGGACGAGTTCCTGGTGCTGCTGCCCGACGCCACCGAGGCCCAGGCCGTGCTGGCGATGGAGCGGCTGCGGCACGCCGTCGTGCACTGCGACTGGTCCGAGCTGGGCATCGCCGACCCGGTCACGGTCAGCATCGGCATCGCCACCTCGCACCCGGGCACCGCCGGGTCCCCGGGCACGCGCACCTGGCGCGAGGTGTTCGACTCCGCCGACCTGCACCTGTTCACCGCCAAGCGCGCCGGGCGTGACCGGGTGCGCACCGGGGCTCCGACGCCCGCGGACGCCTCCCCGGGGTCCACCCGGGTGCCCTCCCAGCAGGCCGGCGCCGCGTCCTCGGCCGCCGGCACGCCGCGCGCACCGCAGGCCTCGGTCGACCAGCTGGTCGCCGACCTCCTCGGTGCCCGCGTGGTGCGCCCGTCGGGCTGGGCCTTCGACGTCGAGGACGAGGGCGCCCCGTGACCGGCGCCCGCCCCCGTCCGGGCCGCCGGTGACCCCGCGCGCCACCTCCGCCGGGCAGGCCCCGCCCCGCCGCACCCCGGCCGACCGGCCCGCCTGGGGTGCCGGCCGGGACGGGCACGCCCGGCGTGCCCCCGGCCCGGTGCGTGACAGCGGGCCCACCAGAGTGCACAGTGCCCTGGTGCCACCCGGGGTCCTGCACGAGCAGGTCAGTTCCGCGCTGGCGAACTGGCAGCTCGACCTCGCCGAGTCGCTGCTCGCCGACGTCGATGCTGCCGGCGACCCCACGGCCACCCCCGCCGGACCGCCCTCGACGGCCCCGCTGACCTCGCTGGCCCGGGCCTGGGCGGACACGCTGCGCGCCGAGCTGCTCGTCCGCCGGCTGCGGGTCGCCGGGTTCACCCTGCTGGGCGACCCGATCGACGAGCCCGGCCGGGACCCCGAGGAGCCCCTCGACCTGCACGACGGCGTCGCCGAGCTGCTGGACGCGGGCGGCCCCGACGCCGAGGTCGACCCCGGTGTCGTCCTGGGCACCCGGTCGGAGTCCGCGGCCCACGCGGCACGGGCGATCGCCCTGGTCCGGTCGGCCCGGGCGGCCTTCGACGCCTCCGACGACGACCTGCAGCGCGCGGCCGGGCTGACCCGGCACGCCCGGATCGAGCTGCTCTCGCGCCGGGTCGACGCCGCCATGGACGAGGCCGTCGAGGCCGCCAGCCTGCTGGACCCGGCACTGCCGGTCAGCCCGCTGCTCGTGCACACCCTGGGCGCCCTGTCCGCCGTGCTGGCCGACCTGGAGCTCATGCCGCTGGCCCTGGACTACCAGCGCCGCGCGCACCTGACCGCCCGGCGGCTGGCCGAGGACGTGCCCGGCGCGGGCTCCGCGGCCCTCGTCGGGGACAGCGCCTCCAGGCTGGCCTCGTTGTGCGCCGAGGTCGGCGAGAGCCTGCTCGACGACAGCACCCCCGAGGACGCCCTGCCGCACTTCGCCGAGGCCCTGGCGCTGGCCGAGCGGGCCCAGGACGAGCTGCCCACCGGGGACCCGCGCCGGGTGGCCGCGGAGGTGGTGCTCGGCTGGGCGCTGGTCGGTCTGGGCGAGTGCGCCGACGCGGTCCCCGCCCTCCGGCACGCCGTCACCGTCACCGCCGCCGACGGCGACCGCGGACTGCTGGCCTCCGCGCTGCTGGCCCTGGGCCGGGCCCTGCGCCGGCAGGGGCTGGGCACCGAGGCCGACGAGCCGCTGGCGCAGTCGCTGGCGCTGGCCACCGAGCACGGGCTGCCCCGGCTGCGCCGCTCCGCGCTGCGCGAGCTGTGCACGCTGCACGCCGACCTCGACGACGCCGTCCGGGCCCTGCCCTACCTGCAGGCCTACCTGGCCGACGAGCTGGACCGGGTCGACGAGCGCCGGACCCGCTGGGTCGAGCTGTTCGGACGACGCAAGAGCCTGCTGGAGACCGAGCGGGCCGCCGGGCAGCTGCGCCGGCAGGCCTACGAGGACCCGCTGACCCACCTGCCCAACCGCCGGTACGCCGAGGCCCGCCTCGACGGGCTGCTGACCGCCGGGGCCGCCCCCGCGCTGGCCGTGGTCGACATCGACCACTTCAAGTCCATCAACGACGCCGCCGGCCACCCCGGTGGAGACGCGGTGCTCCGCGCCGTCGCGCAGCTGCTCGTGGACGGCGTCCGGGACACCGACGAGGTGTGCCGCTGGGCCGGGGACGAGTTCGTCGTCCTGCTGCCCGACACCACCGCCGAGCAGGGCGAGCGCGCCATGGAGCGCATCCGGCTGTCCATCTCGGGCAACGACTGGTCCGCGCTGGGCATCGACGTGCCGGTCACGATCAGCGTGGGCATCGCCTCGGCCGCCCGCGGCGACGACCGGCGCACCCTCTTCGCCGCCGCGGACGGCGTCCTGTACGACGCCAAGCGCAGCGGCCGGGACCGCGTCGTGCGGCTGTCCGGGGTCACCCAGACCCGCGCCCCGGAGGGCTCCGCCGGCGACCCGGCGACCACACACCCGGTCGCCCCCGCCGTCCTGGAGGGCGAGCTGCTGCCGGCCGACACGGCCCCCGACGGTGACCCGGGGTCGGGGCCCGGGCCGGTTAGTGTCACTGACGTGCATCCGCAGCGAGCCGAGGACGACGAGCCCGAGGCCGGCCGGACCCGCCGGTCCCGCCCGACCGACGTGCTCTTCGGCGACGGCCCCGGGGCGCCCGCGCCCCAGGAGGCCCCGGTCGAGGACGAGCACACCGACACCGACAGCGACACCGACAGCGACACCGCCACCGGCTCCGGCTCCGGCGACCCCGATGACGGCGCCGGCGGCTTCGCCCGGCTGCTCGTCGAGCCGCTGCCCGGCGCCGGTGGCCCCCGCACCCAGCGCGGGCGCACCGTCGGCCCCGTCGACCCGCCCGCCGAGCCCGGGCCGTCGGCCCGCCCGGTGAGCAGCAGCCCGGCCACCCGGGAGCCCGTCTCCACCCCGGGCCCCGAGGTCATCTGGGGCACCGGCCGCAGCACCGAGCAGGTGCTGGCCCTGGTCCGCGAGGCCCGCCGCGAGCACCCCGACCGGGCCGCGGTCGTCGTCCGTGCGACGGCGGACACCCTGGTCGCCCTGGCCAGCGAGCACGACGCGTACACGACCATGGACGCCGCCGCGATGGCCGCCGCCGTCGGCCCGCTGCCCGAGCCGCGCGGCCGGGTCGGCGTGCTGTGCGCCAGCTCCGGGGACACCCCGGTGGCCGCCGAGGCCGCCTTCGTCGCCAAGGTCACCGGCACCGAGGTCGTCCGGGTCGACGACGTCGGGGGCAGCCGGCTGCGCCCGCTGCTGGCCGACAGCTCCCTGCTCACCGACGTCGACTGCCTGGTCGTCGTCGCCGGGCTCGACGCGGCGCTGGCCACGGTGGTGTCCTCGATGACCGAGGTGCCGATCGTCGCGGTGCCCACCTCGACGGGCCAGGCGAGCTCCTTCGGCGGGTTCGGCGCCCTGCTGACGATGCTGAACTCCGCCGCCCCCGGCGTCGTGGTGTCCAACATCGACAACGGGTACTCCGCCGGCGTCTTCGCCGCCCGCATCGCCCGCCGGTCCCTCCCCCGCTGAGCGTGCCGCCCCGCGCCCGGGCCGCCACCCCGCTCACCGCCGCCCCCGAGCTGCCCGACCTGGTCCCGGTCGCGCTGGAGGACCTGGACCTCGACGGCCTCGTCGAGGGCCGGTCGGTCTCCGGGCACGCCGAGGACCTGCACGCCGACGACGTCGAGCTCGAGGGCTGCCGGCTCGACGGGCTGCGGCTCATCGGCGGCCGGCTGACCCGGTGCTCCTTCACCGACGTGGAGATCACCGGCTCCGACCTGTCCGGCGTCGACGTCCCCGACGGGCGGTGGCACCGGGTCGCGGTCGCCGAGACCCGGCTGGCCGGGACGTCGGTGGCCGGCGGGATGTGGCAGGACGTGACCCTGGACGACGTCCGGGCCGCCCGGCTGGACCTCCGGTTCGCCACTCTGCGCCGGGTGCGCTTCACCGGCTGCGACCTGGACTCGGTGGACCTGACGTCGGCGACCCTGGACGGCGTGGTCTTCACCGACTGCCGGCTGCCGGCCGCCCGGTTCGTCGGCACCACGGTCAAACGGGCCCAGTTCGTCCGTTGCGAGCTGGACGGCGCCCACGGGGTCCCCGCCCTGTCCGGGGCGCACGTCGACCAGGTCACCCTGATGAGCCTGGCAGCGCCGATGGCGCTGGCCCTGGGCCTGCGACTGACGTGAGAGCACCCCTCCCGGAGGACCTCGCGACGGGTTCTGGCACACCCGGCGCCCGACGGCGACTACCCTGTGGGGCTGACCGCCCTGGCGGACCGCACTCCCCCCTCAGGACCGGTGCGGCCGCCGCCGCACCACCACCGGCCTCTCCGCCGGGACGCCCGTCGTCCCCGCGACGCCGACGACCACGTCAGGAGAGGCGTTCGTGACTGCCGCCCCCACCGCTTCCGCTGCCAAGGCACCCGCCAAGAAGGCCCCGGCCAAGAAGGCCGCCGCCAAGAAGGCGGCCCCCAAGGCCGCGCCGAAGACCCCGGCTGCGAAGAAGGCCGCCCCCAGCACCGGCCCGGGCACCGCCAAGGGCATCTCCGTCTCCGACGTCGTCGAGGGCGAGGACGCCCTCGACACGACGACCACCGACGACGACTCCGACGACGAGGCGCCTGCGGAGGCTGCGACCACCGGCACGACCGAGGCCCCCGAGACCGACTGGGAGGACGAGGCCGAGTCCGCGGCGCTGCTCAAGGCCCGTAAGGACGCCGAGGCCACCACCTCGGCCGACACGGTCCGCGCCTACCTCAAGCTCATCGGCCGGGTGAAGCTGCTCACCGCCGAGGAGGAGGTGCACCTGGCCCGCCGGATCGAGGCCGGCCTGTACGCCGCCCACAAGCTGATGGAGGCCACCGAGGCCGGCGAGCGGCTGCCCACGCAGACCCGCCGCGACCTGTCGATGGTCGAGCGGGACGGCCAGCGCGCCAAGGACCACCTGCTGGAGGCCAACCTGCGCCTCGTGGTGTCCCTGGCCAAGCGCTACACCGGCCGCGGCATGGCGTTCCTGGACCTGATCCAGGAGGGCAACCTGGGTCTGATCCGCGCGGTGGAGAAGTTCGACTACACCAAGGGCTTCAAGTTCTCGACCTACGCGACGTGGTGGATCCGCCAGGCCATCACCCGCGCGATGGCCGACCAGGCGCGCACCATCCGCATCCCGGTGCACATGGTCGGACGCGACGTGGTGGATCCGCCAGGCCATCACCCGCGCGATGGCCGACCAGGCGCGCACCATCCGCATCCCGGTGCACATGGTCGAGGTCATCAACAAGATGGGCCGCATACAGCGCGAGATGCTCCAGGAGCTGGGCCGCGAGCCCACCCGCGAGGAGCTCGCGGTGGAGATGGACGTGACCCCGGAGAAGGTGCTGGAGATCCAGCAGTACGCCCGGGAGCCCATCAGCCTGGACCAGACCATCGGCGACGAGGGCGACAGCCAGCTCGGTGACTTCATCGAGGACTCCGAGGCCGTCGTGGCCGTCGACGCGGTCAGCTTCAGCCTGATGCAGGACCAGATGACCTCGGTGCTGGCCACCCTGAGCGAGCGCGAGGCCGGCGTCGTCCGGCTGCGCTTCGGCCTCACCGACGGCCAGCCGCGCACCCTGGACGAGATCGGCCAGGTCTACGGGGTCACCCGCGAGCGGATCCGTCAGATCGAGTCCAAGACGATGTCCAAGCTGCGCCACCCCAGCCGCTCGCAGTCCCTCCGGGACTACCTCGACTAGACGGTGATCGGGTGGCTCGACCTCGCCGCGGGGGCGAGCGGGGACATGCTGCTCGGCGCCCTCGTGGACGCCGGGGTCCCGCTCGCGGTCCTGCAGGACGCGGTCGCGGCCCTGCCGGTCGAGCCGGTCACGCTGACCACCGAGCAGGTCACCCGGCACGGCCTGGGCGCCACCCGGGTGCACGTGCACACACCGGAGACCGGGGTGCACCGCACCTGGGACGACGTCGGGACGCTGCTGGGGGCAGCCGCCCTGGACGAGGCCGTGCGGAACCGGGCACTGGCGGTCTTCGCCCGGCTCGCCCACGCCGAGGGCCGGGTGCACCGGGTGCCGGCCGAGCAGGTGCACTTCCACGAGGTCGGCGCCCTGGACGCCCTGGCCGACGTCGTCGGCACGGTGGCCGGGCTCCGGTGGCTGGGCCTGGACTCCCTCACCGCCTCCTCCGTCGCCCTGGGCAGCGGCACGGCCCACGGTGAGCACGGGGTGGTCCCGGTGCCCGGCCCGGCCGTCCTGGAGCTGCTCAGGGGCCTGCCGGTGCACGCCGGGCCCGTCCCGCACGAGTGCTGCACGCCGACGGGGGCCGCGCTGGTCGCCGAGCTGGTCGACGTCTGGGGCCCGATGCCGGCGATGCGCCCGGACCGGACCGGATCGGGCGCCGGTGGCCGGGACCCGCGGGAGCTGCCCAACGCCGTCCGGCTGGTGCTCGGCGAGCCGGTGACCCAGCCGGGCACCCCGCTGCTGCTGGAGACCAACATCGACGACCTGGACCCGCGGTTGTGGCCCACCGTCCTCGAGCAGCTCTTCGCCGCCGGCGCCTCGGACGCCTGGCTGACCCCGATCGTGATGAAGAAGGGCCGCCCGGCGCACACCCTGTCGGTGCTGACCCGGCCGGAGACGGCGGCCGCCGTCCAGCGGGCGGTGTTCACCCAGACCTCCACCATCGGGCTGCGGGTCACCCCGGTCGGCAAGGTCGCCCTGGACCGCGAGCAGTCCGACGTCGCCGTCCTCGGCGGGCGGGTCGGCACCAAGACCGCCCGCACCGACGACGGCACCCCGGTCAACGTCAGCGTCGAGTGGGAGGACGTCGCCGCGCTGGCCAGGGCACTCGACCTGCCGGCCAAGGAGGTGCTGCGCGCCGCCACGGCCGCCGCCTGGGCTAGGGTGTCGCCCGGAGAAGGGGAGTAGCCCCCCGTCCGCTGGTCGACATGCTGGTGCCCCCGGGCACCCGGTCAGCGGGTCCGGTGCGAACCGGATGGGCGAGACCTTCGACCGCTGCAGTCCACCCACCCGTGGCGCGGCCGGTCGGAGGCTGCGTGCCCCTGCCCGGTCGTGCCGAGCAGAGAAGAGCCCCTCCGTTGGTCCTGTCGGTCATCGCCGCCGCCTTCATCCTCATCCTCCCGGTCGAGCTGCCGGACAAGACGCTCTTCGCCACCCTGGTGCTGGCCACCCGGTTCGCGCCGCTGCCGGTCTTCGTCGGCGTCGGGACGGCGTTCGCCGTCCAGGTGGCCATCGCCGTCACCGCCGGGTCGCTGCTGTCCCTGCTGCCCGAGGCGCTGGTGACCGGCGTCGTGGCGCTGCTGTTCCTGGTCGGCGCCGTGCTGTTGTGGCGCAGCGCGGGCAGCGGCCCCGAGGACGGCGGCGAGGCCGCCGAGCGGCGCGAGCAGACCCCGTTCCTGCGCGCCGCCGCGATCAGCTTCGGCGTGCTGTTCGCCGCCGAGTGGGGCGACCTCTCCCAGCTGGCCACCGCCGGCCTCGCCGCCCGGTACGACGAGCCGCTGTCGGTCTTCGTCGGCGCCTGGGCGGCCCTGCTGGTGGTCTCCGGGCTGGCCGTCTTCCTGGGCAAGAAGCTGGCCGACCGGCTGCCGATCGCGCTCATCCGCCGGGTCGCCGCCGGCCTGTTCCTGGTCTTCGCCGTCATCGCCGTCGTGGAGACGGTCCGCACGCTGGCCGGCTGACGCCACACCCACACGGGGGACGTCCCCCGGGGCCACCTCAAGTGCGGAACCACTTCGTCCGTTGAAGGGGTGGGGGTGTCGCGCCCCGAGGCTCCAGGCGATGGCACGGTGAGGACGGGTGACGGTGACGGGCGACAGGCCGGTGCACGACAGGTCGCAGGAGCCGTGGCACCCGCCCCTGCCGCCCGACGACCCGGGGCTGCGCGAGCGCCAGCACGAGCTGCTGCAGGAGATCGACCTGCTCGACGTCCCCGGCGACAGCGAACTCGACGCGCTCACCCGGGTCGCAGCCACCCTCGCCGGCACCCCGTACGCGACGGTCGACCTGCTGGACACCGAGCGGCAGTGCCAGATCTCGACCTCCGGCTTCGTGGGCGCCGACACCCCGCGCGCGGACTCGCTGTGCGACCGCGCCGCCCGGCTGCCCGGCGTGTTCTCCTCCTCCGACCTGTCCCTCGACCCGCGCTTCACCGACAGCCCCTGGGTCGACGGCCGGTGGCAGGCCGTCCGGCTCTACGCCAGCGCCCCCCTCGTCGTCGACGGCACGACCATCGGCACCCTGTGCGTGCTGGACGACCGGCCCGGGCAGCTGTCGGACGCGCAGCTGGCCCGGCTGGAGGACCTCGCCGCCGTCGTCGTCGCCCTGCTCGAACGGCGCCGGGACCACCGACTGGCCGAGGAGGCCCGGGCGGAGCTGGCCCGCACCCGGGCGTTCGAGCAGACCCTGCTCGACGCGCTCCCCGCCGGGATCGCCGCGTGCGACACCGAGGGCACCGTCACGCTGTTCAACCGGGAGAGCCGGCGCTGGCACGGCGGCGACGTGCTGGTCGACCTGTCCCCCGAGGAGCTGTCCCGGCACTACACGCTGCTGCGCCCCGACGGCCGGTCCACCTTCCCGGTGGAGGAGCTGCCGCTGGTCCGGGTGCTCAGCACCGGCCGGCCCGCCTCCGCCGAGCTGCTGCTCCGCCCGCACCGGGCCCCCGAGCGGCTGATCGCCTGCTCCGGGGTCCCGGTCCTGGACCCCGACGGGGCTCCGCTGGGCGCCGTGGTGACGATGTCCGACGTCACCGACCAGCGGGCCCTGGAGGAACGGCTGCGCACCGCGGCCCTGCACGACGTGCTCACCGGGTTGCCCAACCGCGGTCTGCTGGTCGACCGGCTGGAGCACGCCCTGGCCACCGCAGCCCGGGACAGCGGGACCGTCGCCGTCCTCTACTGCGACCTGGACGGCTTCAAGGCCGTCAACGACGGCCACGGCCATGCCGCCGGCGACGCGGTGCTGGCCCAGACCGCCGCACGACTGGCCGCCGTCGTCCGGCCCGGGGACACCGTGGGGCGGATCGGCGGCGACGAGTTCGTGCTCGTCTGCGCAGGGGTGGACGGCGCACGGGCGGCGGACGTGATCGCCCGCCGGGTGGTCGCGGCGATGACCGCGCCGTTCGTGTCCGCCACCGGCACGCACTCCATCGGGGTCAGCGTGGGCATCGCGCTCAGCAGCCCCGGCACCACCCCCGAGACCGTGCTCACCGCTGCCGACGAGGACATGTACCGCGTCAAGCGGGCCCGCCGCGGGTCCTCGCGCCGGGACTGAGCCCGCCGGGAGGTGGCCGGGCCCGTTCCCGGGCAGGCTGGCCCGGTGAGCACCGATCCCGCCGCCGCGTACCGCGCTGCACTGCCGCCCGGCGAGCTGTTCGAGCTGGACTTGCGCGGACACGACCGCACCGGCGTCCCGACGACGGCGACGGTCTGGCGCTCGGGCGACCGGGCCGGGCACGGCGTCGGCTACGGGGCCACCGAGGCCGCGGCCGCCACCGGCGCCTGGGGTGAGCTGGCCGAGCAGGTGCTGCTCGACGACGCACTGCTGCGCGTGACCCCCCGCACGGCCACGTACCCCGAGCTGCTGGCCGAGCGCGGGGCCGACCGGGTCGCCGACCCCCGCACGCTGGTGCTGCCCGCCGGGGCCGACCCGGACCGGCCGCTGCGCTGGTTGCCCACCACCCGCTGGGCGACCGGCGAGGAGGTGCTGGTGCCCGCCGAGCTGGTCGCCCCGCACGCCACCGGCATCGCCGGCGACCCGCCGCCCGGGGGCTGGCTGGTCACCCCGATCACCAACGGCATGGGCGCCGGGGACACCGCCGAGCGGGCCGTCGCCCACGGCATCGGCGAGCTCCTGCAGCGCGACGGGAACACCGTGGACTTCCGCGCGCTGGAGCGCGGCACCGTCGTCACCGGCATCGACGACCCGGACGCCTGCGCCGCGATCGCCGCGCTCGAGGACGCCGGGCTCAGCGTGAGCGTGCGGCTGGCCAGCACCGAGTTCGCCGTCGTCGTGCACGCGGTGGCCACCGACCCCGCCACCGACGTGCCGGTCGTGGTCAGCGCCGTCGGGGAGGCGGCCGCTCCGGACCGGGCCGAGGCCGTCCGCAAGGCGGTGCTGGAGCTGGCGTCGTCCCGGGCCCGGCGGGCGTTCGCCTTCGGCCCCCTGGACCGGGTGGGTGCGCTGCACCCGGCCTACCTGGCCGCCGAGCTGCAGCACCCGCTGCCGCCGCAGGAGACCAGGGCGCTGGAGGCGATGACCGGCTGGACCGGGCTGTCCACCGCCGAGCTGTCCGAGCTGATGGCCCCGGCCTGGGTGCGCCGGGACACCGTCGCCTACACCGACCTGCCGACCTCGGAGGTGACCGGGCCGGCCGGGACCCTGGCGCTGTGGCAGCAACGGCTGACCGGGTTCGACCTGCTGGTGGCGCACGCGCAGGTCGGCGACGTGCACGTGGCCAAGACCCTGGTGCCCGGGCTGGAGGTGGAGACGCTGTCCTACGGCCGGATCGGCGAGCGGGTGCTGCGCCGGCTGCTGGAGCGGGACAGCCCGCTGGTCGGACTCGGGGTGCCGACGACGGCCGACCGGCTGCCGGTGCGGTTGACCCGGGAGGCCACCGAGCGGGTCGGCGGCCCGGCCTGGCTGGACACCGCGGAGGTGCGGCGCACCGTCGGGGCGCTCTACCCGCTCTACCGGGAGCCGACCCGGCACGCCCCACAGCGGCTGGCCGCCGGGCTCTGACCCGTTTGTCGTCGGCGACCACGCGGTAGGAGGGCCCCGGCCCAGCCCCGGCCGCAGACGCCCCGCGGTCCCCGGGCCGCGGCGACCTGCCGGGGGCCGGGGCGACCGGCGGGCCGGCCGGGAGCACCGTGGACACCCGCCCGCCCGAGCTGCAGACGATGCCCCTGGGCCTCTACGACCTGGTCACCTACGCGATCCTGGGCGCCGGCTTCGCGCTCTTGGCCTACACCGTCTGGTCGGCGACCAGCCGGGACGAGGTGGGCGTCCGCTACCGCCCGGCCGTCCACGCCGGGACCTGCATCGGTGCGGTGGCCGCCCTGTCCTACCTGCTGCTCTTCCGCGACTGGGACGCCGGTTTCACGCTGTCCGGCGACGAGCACGTGCCGGAGGAGGGGGCCCGGTCCACCCTGGCCACGCGCTACGTCGACTGGACCGTAACGGTGCCGCTGCTGACCGTCGAGCTGCTCGCGGTCTGCTCGGTGGCCGGCGCCCGAGCCCGCACCCTGCGGGCCACCACCATGACCGCGGCCGCGCTGATGATCCTCACCGGCCACCTGGGGTCACA
Source organism: Modestobacter sp. Leaf380 (assembly GCF_001424485.1). Classification (GTDB taxonomy): domain Bacteria; phylum Actinomycetota; class Actinomycetes; order Mycobacteriales; family Geodermatophilaceae; genus Klenkia. The sequence goes on along the minus strand of NZ_LMQC01000006.1, from coordinate 40,107 downwards.
GGTCGCCGACCAGGGCCGCAGCACCACCGCGCTCGTGGCCTGGGGCCTGGTCAGCACGGTCTTCTACGGCTACCTGTACGTCGCGCTGATCGGCGCCGTCCGGGCGTCGATGCCCACGATGGGCCGGGAGGCCGCCGTCAGCCTGCGCAACGCGACGATCGTGCTGCTGGGCAGCTTCGGGGTGTACCCGCTGGTCTACAGCGTGCCGGTGTTCCTCGACGTCACCCCGGCCTGGTTCGCCGGCATGCAGGTCGCCTACTCGGCGGCCGACGTGCTGGCCAAGGTGGGCTTCGGGGTGCTGGTGCACAAGGTGGCGGAGCTGCGGACCGCCGAGGACGTCGCCGCCGGCGAGGACACCCACCCCGAGCCGGTCTGGATCAGCCACGTGCGGCACAGCACCGCCGTGCAGCCGCCGCAGCGCCCTCAGTGACCGGGCGTCGTGCGGCGCTCGGCCATCGCGGCCAGCCGCTCCAGTGCCTCGGTGTTCCGGTGCTTCAGGAGCAGCTCGGTGGCCGCGTTGTGCACCCACCTGCCGGGGCCGCTGATCGGCACCTCGGTCATGGTGATGCGGGTGCCGCCGTCCTCGGCGCGCAGGTCCAGCTCCACCCGGGCCTCGCCGAACGGGCGGCCCTTGGCGCGCAGCACGAGTCGGCTGGCGGGCTTCGACACCTCGACGACGGCCTCGTCGTCCAGGGTGACCGGCCAGGTGCCCTGGCTGTGGTGCAGCTTGGCCCCGGCCGCGGGCCAGGCCTCCTCGACGGCGCGCATGTGGGAGGCGCCGACCACCCAGTTGCTGTACGTCCAGCCGTTCGCCAGGACGTCCCAGACGGCGGTGGGCGGGGCGGCGACGTGCCGTTCGACGGTGGCCATCCCCCCATCCTGGGGGCCTCGGGCGGCGCCGGCACCGGCAGCGCCGCTTACGCTGGCGGGCGCTGACAGCCTCTCCCGCAGTCCGACGGCGAGGCCGGCGACGGTGAGCCGGTCGGCCGCGCCGCCCAGCACGACCGCCGTCCGCCGGTGCCGGACGCCGGCCAGCCGCAGGCGCAGCTGGACCCTCGTCCCGGCCCCCTCGGGGGCCAGCACGACTGCCCAGCTGAGCCGGACGTGGTCGCGGGTCGAGCGGTGCACCAGCGTGTGCGGGGGTCGCATCTCGTGGACGGTGAAGGTGGCGTGCCGGCCGCCCCAGTCCGGGATCACGTCGCCGACGGCGAGGCCCTGCAGGGTCGGCTCCAGGTGCCGCGACCCGCGCCGGTCCGGTGGCGTGAGCGCCTCGACCCACCGCGGCAGGGGGTAGCCGCCGCGCCGCTTGCCCAGCTGCACGAACCACGGCCAGAGGGCGTCCGGGGGTGCCGGCAGCGAGAAGGCGGTGTCCATCGCGATCGTCGCGTCCGGGACGACGTCGTCCCCCGGGAGGACGGCGGCCCGCTCGGCCGCGGTCGGCCGGACGCTCACCCCGGGACGTTCGCGCGCAGCTCCGCCAACCACAGCGCGGCGGACCCGTCCGAGGGCGCCCGCCAGTCCCCGCGGGGGGACAGCGAGCCGCCGGCGGAGACCTTCGGGCCGTTGGGCATCGCCGAGCGCTTGAACTGGCTGAAGCCGAAGAACCGCTGGCAGAACACCTCGAGCCAGCGGCGGACCTCGGGCAGGTCGTAGGCGACCCGCTTGGCCTCGGGGAACCCGTGCGGCCAGTCGCCGGTGCTCGCGTCCCGCCAGGCGTGCCAGGCCAGGAAGGCGATCTTGGAGGGCCGGAAGCCGTAGCGCAGCACGTGGAAGAGGGTGAAGTCCTGCAGCGCGTAGGGGCCGACGGCGGCCTCGGTGGACTGCGCGGTCTCCCCCGGCACGAGCTCGGGGCTGATCTCGGTGTCCACGATGGCCTGCAGCGTGGCGCCGACCTCGGCGTCGAACTGCCCGGTGCCGATCACCCAGCGGATCAGGTGCTGGATGAAGGTCTTGGGGATGCCGCCGTTGACGTTGTAGTGGCTCATCTGGTCACCGACGCCGTAGGTCGACCAGCCCAGCGCCAGCTCGGACAGGTCGCCGGTGCCCAGCACGATCCCGCCGCGCTGGTTGGCGATCCGGAACAGGTAGTCCGTCCGCAGGCCGGCCTGCACGTTCTCGAAGGTGACGTCGTAGACCGGCTCGCCGTCGGCGAAGGGGTGGTCGATCTCGTCGAGCATCAACCGCGCCGTGGGCTGGATGTCCAGCTCCGCGGCGGTCACGCCCAGGGCCCGCATCAGCGCCCAGGCGTTGCCCTTGGTGTGGTCGCTGGTGGCGAAGCCGGGCAGCGTGAACGCCAGGACGTCGCTGCGCGGGCGGCCGGCCCGGTCCATCACCTGGGCGGCGACGATCAGCGCGTGGGTGGAGTCCAGCCCGCCGGAGACGCCGATGACGATCTTCGGGTCACCGATCGCCGAGAGCCGCTGGGCCAGCCCGGCGACCTGGATGTTGTAGGCCTCATAGCAGTCCAGCTCGAGCCGGGCGTCGTCGCTGGGCACGAAGGGGAAGCGCTCGAGCTCCCGGCGCAGGCCCAGGTCGGCGTCGGGCGGGTCGAGGGTGAACTCGACCGTGCGCGCGGCGGGTGCGTGGTGCCGGCGGTTGTCGTCGAAGGTGCCCATCCGGGCCCGCTCCTGGCGGAGCAGGTCCAGGTCGACGTCGGCGACGGCGCGGCGGTCGCCGTCGGGGAAGCGGTCGGTCTCGGCCAGCAGCACGCCGTTCTCGTAGACCATCGTCTGCCCGTCCCAGGACAGGTCGGTGGTCGACTCGCCCTCACCGGCCGCGGCGTAGACGTAGGCGGCCAGGCAGCGCGACGACGCACTCCGCACCAGCAGGCGGCGGTCCTCGGCCCGGCCCACGGTGATCGGCGAGCCGGACAGGTTGAGCAGCACGGTCGCCCCGGCCAGCGCGGCCTCCGCCGACGGCGGGATCGGCACCCAGACGTCCTCGCAGACCTCGGCGTGCACGACCAGCCCGGGCACGTCGGTGGCGGCGAAGAGCAGGTCGGGCCCGAAGGGCACCTCGGCGCCGCCGACCCGGATGGTGCCGGTCTGGTCGTCGCCGGGGGCCAGCTGGCGGCGCTCGTAGAACTCCCGGTAGGTGGGCAGGTAGGACTTCGGCGCGACGCCCAGCACCCGCCCCCGGTGGACGACGACCGCGCAGTTGTAGACCCGGTTGCGGTGCCGCAGCGGGGCGCCGACGACCAGCACCGGCAGCAGGTCGGCGCTGCCGGCGACGACGGTCTGCAGCGCCACCTCGACGGCGTCCAGCAGCGGGTCCTGCAGCAGCAGGTCCTCGATGGAGTAGCCCGACAGCGTCAGCTCGGGGAACACCGCGACAGCGACGCCGTCCTCGGCGCAGGCCCGGGCCTGGCGCAGCACGGACTCCGCGTTGGCCGGCGGGTCGGCCAGGGCGGTCCGCTGGGTGCACGCGGCGACCCGGGCGAAGCCGTGCTGGTAGACCGACTCGAAGCGCATGCGCCCAGTCTCCCGTGTCCGGGGCGGGTGCGCGGCCGGGCCACCCCGTGCGGGTGTGCGGCCCCGCCCCCGGCGGAGGAAGCTCTCCACCCCCTCGTGGCTCGCAGAGGGGGTGTAGAGCTTCCTCTGCCTCACGTGGGGGGCGGGGTCAGGCGAGGCGCTCTACGGCGGCGTTGCTGGTCCAGAGGCGGACGCCGGCGGCGGCCACGGCGGCGTCGCCGGGGGCGGTCGGGTCGAACGGGGTGCCGCCCAGCCACGCCCAGGCGGCGGGACGGCGGCCGAGGACCTCGGTGAGCCGGGCCAGCGGCCGGGTCACCTGCCGCTCGACGTCGCCGGCCGTGCGCACGGACGCCGAGCTGGCGTGGGTGGCGGAGTGCCCGCAGACGACGTGCCGGCCGGCCAGGTCGGCGAGGGCGTCCCAGCTCATCGCCAGCGGGCCGTCCCCGGGCAGGTCCTCCGCCAGCACGCCCAGGTCGTGCTCGGCGGCGAAGGCGCGCTGCTGGTCGACGGGGCAGTCCAGGAACTCCGTGGGCGGGTAGAACCAGCCGACGAGGCCGAGCTCCTCGCACAGCGGGGCGGCGACCTGCGCGGCGCTGGCGAACCCGTCGAAGAAGGCCGGGACGACGCCGGGCCGCGGGTCCCGCCAGACGCCGGTGTCCAGCGCGGCGTGCAGCTCGGCCTCGGTGACCGGGGAGAACCGCTCGGCGTACCAGGCCAGCTCCCGGCGGAGCTCGGCCGCGTGCGAGGCCGGGGTGTTGTGGAAGTTGACGACCCGCAGGTGCCGCCCGGCCAGCACGGCGTCCCGGACCCGCCCGGCCTCCTCGTCCCGGGCCGCCGCCGGCGGCAGCGGGGTGTCCCCCGGCCGCCACGCGGCCAGCGGCAGGTCGGCACCCCCGACGGGGGCCGACGGCGGCCGGAACCGCAGCCAGGCCACCGCGGCCAGCGCGTCCTGCACGGTGACGTCGGGGTCGGCGCCGCGCAGCACCGCCCAGGCCTGCTCGACCGCGCAGGCCAGCTCGCGGTCGGCGGGCAGCGGGTGGTCGGGCGGTCCGGTGTCCGGTCGGGTGCGGTCGGCCAGGGCCACCAGCATGGCGACCCCGGCCCGGTCCTCGTCCTCGGCGGCCACGGCGCGGGCGGCGGCGAGCAGGTCGGCTGCTGAGCTCATCCCCACCCAGGGTGCGCGCGGTCCGGTCAGCCCTGCAACCGGTGCATCGACTCCGGCAGCGGCTCGGTGTGCAGCACGGCCAGCCGCTGGGTGGCCCGGGTGAGGGCGACGTAGAGGTCGCTGGACCCGCGGGTGCCCTCGCTGAGCACCCGGGCGGGCTCGACGAGCACGACCGAGTCGAACTCCAGCCCCTTGGCCTCGTGCGGGCGGAGCACCACGGGGCCGGCGGAGGAGTCCGCGGCCCCGCCGGAGGTGACGGCGGGCAGCGCCGCGGTCAGGGCGGCGACGACGTCGTCGAACCGGCTGACCGGGGCGATGACGGCCGTCGTCCCGCTCTTGCCGGCGAGGTCGGCGGTGACGGCGGCGACCCGGTCGGTCAGCTCGGCCTCGGTCAGCAGCTCCACGGCGGGGAACTCCCCGGCCGAGCGCACCGACCGCGGGGCCTCCAGCTGCGACCCGGAGGCGGCCAGCACGTCGGCGGCGACCTCCATGATCTCCGTCGGCGTCCGGTAGTTGACCGTCAGCTGGGCCATCCGCCACTGCGTGCGGGCGTGCGGGGTGAGCACCTCGGCCCAGCTGGAGGCACCGGCGGCGCTGCCGGTCTGCGCCAGGTCGCCGACGACGGTCATCGACAGCGTCGGGCACTTGCGGGCCAGCACCCGCCAGGCCATCGCGGACAGCTCCTGCGCCTCGTCCACGACGACGTGCCCGAAGGTCCAGGTGCGGTCGGCGGCGGCGCGCTCGGCGGTGGACCGGTAGTCGGCCTCCTCCTCGCGGGCGGCCAGGCCCTCGGCGTCCAGCAGGTCGCCGGCGGTGAGCTCCTCGGACTCCTCGTCGTCGTCGGCGTCGTGCGAGCGGGAGCCGTGCAGCAGGTCCAGGGTGCGCTGGGCGTCGTCCAGCCCGGCCTGGCGGCGACGCTGCGCGGCGGCCCGCTCGGCGCTGTCGTCGACGCCGAGGAGCTCGTCGGCCTCCTCCAGCAGCGGGACGTCGGCGACGGTCCAGGACGCGTCGGCCTCGCGGACCAGCAGCGCCCGGTCCTCCTCGGACCACCCCTTGGTCGCCGCGGCGATGCGGGCCGGGGAGGCGTACAGGTCGCGCAGCAGCTCCTCGGGGGTGAGCAGCGGCCACAGCTCCTCGACCAGGTCGGCGACGGCGGGCTCGCCGGCGATCTCCCGGCGCAGCGCGCGGCGGTCCTCGGCGTCGAGCAGGTCCTCCCCGCCGCGGACGTCGGAGGCCATCCGGTCGGCCACCCGCTGCGCGATCAGGTCGACCAGTCCGCGGTAGAACGCCGGGCGGGCCAGGTTGTGCAGCCGGGACGCCCGGCGGGCCTGGGTGCGCACCCGGGCGACGTCCCCCGCGCGCAGCCGGATCCGTTCCCGGTCCACCACGACCTCCCGGGTGCCGCGCAGCACGCCCTGCCGGTCCTTCACGGCCGCGGCGACGACGTCGACCATCGACAGCCGGCCCTTGACCTCGGCGACGTCGGCGGGGTCCTCGGCGCGGGCGTCCAGGCCCGGCCGCAGCTGGCCCAGCCCGGCCAGCAGCACGCCGGTCTCACCGAGGGCGGGCAGCACGTCGGCGATGTAGCGCAGGAACGTCGGGGTCGGCCCGACGACGAGCAGACCGCTGCGGGCCAGCCGGTCACGGTGGGTGTAGAGCAGGTAGGCCGCGCGGTGCAGGGCGACGGCGGTCTTCCCGGTCCCCGGCCCGCCCTGGACGACGAGCACACCGCGGGAGTCCGAGCGGATGATCTGGTCCTGCTCGGCCTGGATGGTCCGCACGATGTCGGTCATCCGGCCGGTGCGGTCGGCGGTGAGCGCGCGCAGCAGCGCGGCCTCACCGGTCAGGCCGTGCTCGTCGGCCTCCTCGCCCTCGGCGAGCACCAGCACCTCGTCGTCGATCCCGGTGACCCGGCGGCCCAGGGTGCGGATGTGCCGACGACGGCTCACGCCCTCGGGCCGGAACGGGGTGGCGGTGTAGAACGGCCGGCTGGCCGGGGCACGCCAGTCGACCAGTGCGGGGTCGCCGCCGGCGTCGTCGGCGGGCAGCCCGGTGCGGCCGACGTACAGCGGCTGCGCGACGTCCTCGCGGTCCAGGCGGCCCAGCACCAGGCCGGCCTCGGCGGCGTCCAGCTGCACGATCCGGGTGCCGTGGAAGCGGACCGCGGCCTCCTTCTCCCCCATGGCCTGCGCGTTGTCCACGAGCGGGGCGGAGATGGCCTGCTCCCGGCGGCGGACGGCGAGCTCGCGGGCGGCGTCGAGCCGGGCGTAGAGACCGGTGACGTGCTCTTGTTCGGCGACCAGTGCGGGGTCGGGGGTGGAGCTCGACACGGGCAGGTCTCCTGGGGGTGGTGCGGCGGCGCGGGAGGCGACCACGCTAGTCCGCGGGCCGCCTCCCCGTCGGTCAGCCCGTCGCGACCGGGCCCAGCACCGCGTCCAGCGCGCCGGCCAGCCACTCCCGGGCCTGCTCCGGCGACGTCGGGGCGGCCGCGTGCCGGGCGGCGACGTAGAGGTCGGGCCGCACCAGCAGCACCCCGCCGTCAGCCGTCTCCCGCAGGTCGGCCCAGGTGCCGTAGGGGTCGTCGACCGGCAGCCCCGGCCCGATCGCGACCGGGGTGATCGTCAGCCCGCGCTGGGCGCCCAGCTCGGCCGCGGCGGCCAGCCAGGCGTCCCCACCGACCCCGGTGACGACGGCGAAGCGGCCCGTGCCGGCCAGGTCCAGGGTGGACACCTCGTGCCCGGCCCGGGTGACCCAGGTGTGCGGCAGCTTGGCGCCGGGCCAGGTGGTGGGCCGGGCGTACAGCTCGGCGTCCCGCTCGTAGGGCGGCATCGGCGTCCCGTCGGGGACGACCGCGGCGGAGGCGTAGCGCTGGTTGTGCTCGACGCCGTGGGCGTCGAACTCGTAGGCCTTGTGCGCGATCGCCTCCCGGACAGCGGCCCGGACCCGGTCGCCGTCGGGCCCCGGCGCCCGGCGCAGCGCGAGCTGACGCTCCAGCACCTCGACGTCGGTCGTGTCGGTGAGCTCGAGGGCGGCCATGATCCGGCCGGTGTCGGCGATGGACCGGTTGGCTCGCTCCACGACCTGCCGTGCGATCGGGGCGCGCTCGGCGTCGTAGGAGTCCAGCAGGCTCGGGTGGGCGGTGCCGGCCACCACGTGGGCCAGCTTCCAGGCCAGGTTGTAGGCGTCCTGGATCGAGGTGTTGGAGCCCAGGCCGTTGGTCGGCGGGTGGCGGTGCACGGCGTCCCCGGCGCAGAACACCCGGCCGCGGCTGATCGTCGTCGCGAAGTGGTGGTTGACCGTCCAGGGCGAGCCGGACAGCACCTCCATCTCGAAGTCGTCGGTGCCCACGAGGCCGACGGCGAGCTCCCGGACGAAGGAGTCGGTCAGCTCCGGCGGGCCGTCGGCGACCGCGTAGCCCCACATCAGCATCCACTCGGTCCAGGGCTTGATCATCCGCAGCACGCCCAGCCCGACGCCCTCCTTCTCCGCGCCCGGCTGGAGCATCCAGTAGAGGACCGAGGGCCGGTGGGCGACCAGGTGGGTGAGGTCGGCGCGGAACACGATGCCCAGCGCGCCGCCCACCGCACCGGGGCCCTCGAAGGGCAGCTCCAGGTCCGTGGCGACGGCGCTGCGGGCGCCGTCGGCGCCCACCAGGTAGCGCGAGCGGACGTCGAACTCGACCCCGGTGAGCCGGTCGCGCAGCGTGGTGGTGACGCCCTCGTCGTCCTGGACGTGGCGCAGGTACTCGGTGTCGAAGCGGACCCGTGCGCCGCGGTCCTGGGCGGCCTTGACCAGCACCGGCTCGGTGAGGGTCTGCGGGGCGTCGAGCATCGTGCACGGGCTGGCCAGGGCGTAGTCGGCGTGCCGCACGGTGTCGGTGCCCCAGCTGGGGATCCGGCCGAGCTCCTCGCCGACCAGGCTGGTGCAGAACGTCGTCGTCCCCATCAGCTCCCAGGGGGTGGCCAGCGCGGTGAGCGTCTGCTCGACGCCCATGTCGCGCAGGGTCTCCATGGCGCGCTGGTTGGTGATGTGCGCCCGCGGCTCCTGGGACAGCCGCCCGTACTTGGTGACGACGAGGACCCGCGTCCCGTAGGTCGCCAGGAACAGCGCGGCCGAGGCCCCGGCGGGGCCGGTGCCCACCACCAGGACGTCGGTGTCGACCACGGTGGGAGTGCCTGCGAGCGTCATGCGCCGGACACTGGTTGAGCGCTCCACCTGTGTCAAGCGTCACCCCGCAGGTCCGTAGCGCACCGCGACCTCACACCGCCGGCCTGCGCCAGGGCCTCCACCGCGAGGCCGGGTCCACGACGCGCACGGGCCTCGAGGGGCAGTTCAGGATCCAGCCGTCGCGGTCCGCCCCGATCGCCGTCACGGGACTCGTCGTGCCCACGGCTGCCGGGACCGTGCCCCTGGTCCACCCACCTGCTCCGAGGGTCATGACACGGCGCGATCGAGCTCAATCGAGGACGGCGAAGGCCCGGACTGGCATTATCAGCAATCATTGAAAGGGGCAGTTGATGCTGATACCACCGCACGCGTGGACGTCCCTGCTGGCCGCAGGCATCGTCGTGCGACCACTGAACCCCTCCGAGGTGGAACTCGGTGCCGACGACGATCCCGGCCGAGTGCTCGCTCGGGTGCAGCGGCGCTCTGCGCCACTCGTCCCCAGCCACGTACACGACATGGCGCCACAGCCTCACCGTGGTGCCGCACTGCTCGTGGTGCCCTCAGCCAGCCCTGCAGCGCTCGATGCAGCGGAGACCGCGGGCATCTCGGTGCTGGTGACCGATGCCCGCGGGCGCCAGCCGGTCAGCGGCCACATCGTGCTGCCGACCCGTGTCGTCCGCCTCCCGTCCGGGTCGTCACCCTCGTCGCCCACCACCTCAGCGCCGGCCCGACCAGGACGTCGCCCCTGGGGCGCTCTGACCGTCGTCCGTCGGCTGCTCGCCGGTCGCTCGGCGACTCAACAGGAACTGGCGTCGCAGGCTGCCGTGAGTCAGGGGCGGGTCTCCCAGACGTTGTCCGGCCTCGTCACCGCGGGGCTGGTGACACGGAGGGCCGATCCAGGGCGGTCGCACTGGTCGGTGACGGACTGGGACGACCTGGCCGACTGGTGGCTGGGCCGCTACCCAGGACCCGGAGGCATCACCACCTACTGGTTCGGGTTCGCCAGTGCACCGGAGCAGGCCCGGACCGCCGTGACCGCTCTGCGCGGCGCAGGTGTGCCTGTCGCAGTGTCCGGGGACGTCGCCGCGGATGCGCTGGCTGCCTGGCGTCGCCCACTCCGCGCCGTCGTCTACGCCGCGCCCAGCGGGCGGAGCACCCCCGTTGACCTCAGCACGGTCGGGCTGACCCCTTCCGGCCCCGACGAAGCCACGTTGGAACTCACCGTCCCGGCCGATCCTGGCGTCTGGGCGGCTCCCGATGATCTCGACGATCGTGTCGCGCTGCCGTTGGCCGACGGGGTGCAGGTGCTCTGGGACCTCCAGCGCTCCCCTGCATCCGACACCGACCAGGCTGTCGCGGCGCTGCGTGCACTGCTGCGCACCCGGTTCCGGGCGGCCACCGGCCAGACACGATGAGCGTCGACCGCCTCGTCCTCGCCTCCGCAGGCCGCGCCAGCGATGCGGCCTTCCTGGCCGCTGCTGATCTCGCTGCCATCGCCGCCGAACTCGACGCCCCCTACCGACTCGTCGGCGGGAACGCGGTGAGCCTCCTCGTAGCGTTGTTCGAGGTGGGCGACCGAGTCCCGCCCCGCGAGACCGCTGACGCCGACTTCGGCGCCGAGCACCCCGTGATCGCAGACCCACGGTTGCTCGCAGCCCTGCTGCAGCACGGCTACACCCAACAGGCGGGCAACCGGTTCGTCCGCACGCACACCATGCCCGCTGCTGACGACACCGAGCCGCCGCCGAGCTGGGAACTCGTCATCGACGTTCTCGCCCCCTCCTACACGGGGCGCATGCTGTCCAACCAGGTACACGGGGCGCTCGTCGTCGACGAGATCCCCCGGCCTGGCCTTCGCCCTCGCCCGCCCGAGCACCCCGGTGGCGATCGACGTGCGCCTCACATCCGGTCACGACCTCGTCGCCGACCTGACGCTCCCGGACGTGGTGTCCGCCATCTGCCTCAAAGCCCACGCCTACACCGGGCGGATGACCGACCGCGACGCCGTGGACCTGTGGCGGCTGCTGGAGGTGGCTCTCGCCGCCGGCGTCACTGCGGCCACGTGGCCGACTGGACCGACGGCCTCGGACGCAGCCGTCGTCCTGCGCCAGCACTTCGGTCGCCCGGGTTCACCCGGAACCGCACGGGCCACCAGGGACCCCGCCCAGCAGACCCGGATCCGAGCACTCGTCGGCCATGTCGTCGGCCCTGGGCGCAGCTGAGCGCAGCCGTCGTCCGCGCCGATCGTCATGACGCCCGACCGGGGAAGCAGCAGCAACGACAGCTGTGGCACACCTACCCTCGGTGCGTGCCCGTGCTCCCTCCCGACGTCGCGGCCGCCCGGGACGCCGCGCACCGACAGCGGCTGGCGCCCTGGGTCGAGCCCCACCAGCAGCGGCGGTCCCGGCACGAGGCGCACCCGGTGTGGGACTTCCTGTTCACCTACTACTCCGAGCCGCCGGCCCGGCTGCTGCGCTGGCACGCCGGTGTCGGCACCTCGGTCACCGGGGAGCTCGCGCAGGAGCGGCTCGGCTGGCCGCTGTACGCCCGGCTCGAGGACGGCTCGGTCGGGCTGGACGTCGAGGCGTTCCGCGCGAAGCGGGGCGCGGCGACCGGATGGACCGCCGGGCTGCTGGCCCGCACCGCCGGCCGGGCCGGGCAGTTCGGCTGCTTCGGGCTGCACGAGTGGGCGATGGTCTACCGGGCCGGCGAGGTCCGGCACGGCGGCGTCCCGCTGCGGCTGGGCGCGGCCGGCACCGACGCCGTCGTCGAGGGGCACCGGCTGCAGTGCACCCACGTGGACGCGTTCCGGTTCTTCACCGCCGACGCCGTCCCCCGCAACGCGCTGACCCCCACCCGGGAGACCCAGGCCGAGCTGGAGCAGCCGGGCTGCCTGCACGCCACGATGGACCTCTACAAGTGGGCCTACAAGCTGTCCCCCGCCGTGCCCGGGGAGCTGCTGGCCGACTGCTTCGTCCTCGCCGCCGACGTCCGGGCGCTGGACATGCGGGCCAGCCCCTACGACCTGGCCGACCACGGCTTCCCGCCGGTGCCGATCGAGACCGCCGCCGGCAAGGCCGAGTACGCCGAGGCCCAGCGCGGCTTCGCCGCCCGCGGCACCGCCCTGCGCGAGCGCCTGCTGGCCGTCTGCGACGCCGTCCTGGCGCCCGCACCCGCGCCCGCCCCCGCCGCCCTCGGTTGATCAGGGGCGGCGGGGGCCTCAGAGGACCTTGCCGGGGTTCATCAGGCCTCGCGGGTCCAGGAGGGTCTTCAGGCCGCGCATCAGGTCCATCGTCACCTCGTCGGTGACCACCGCCAGGGCCTCGCGCTTGGCCTGGCCGATGCCGTGCTCGGCGCTGATGCTGCCCGACCGGCGGGCCACCTCGCGGTAGACGACGTCGGCCAGCTCGTGCGCGCGGGCGGCGAACGCGTCCGGGTCGGCGTCGACCGGCGGGGTCAGGTTGTAGTGCAGGTTGCCGTCCCCGACGTGGCCGTAGGTGACCAGCCGGACGCCGGGGGCCGCCACCCGCAGCGCGGCGTCGGTGGCCGCGACGAACTCCGGCAGCACCCCGACCGGCACGGTGACGTCGTGCTTGAGGCTGGGCCCCTCCGGGTTCTGTGCCTCCGAGATGCCCTCCCGCAGCGTCCACAGCGCCGCGACCTGCGCCGACGACGAGGCGACGACGGCGTCCGCGACCAGGTCCTGCTCGACGGCCTGCCCGAGCACGTCCTCCAGCAGCGCGTCCAGGCCGGCGTCGGGGCGGGCGTCGCCCAGCTCCAGCAGCACGTACCAGGGGTGCACCTCGGCGAAGGGGTCCCGGGCGCCGGCGACGTGGGTCAGCACCAGCTCCAGGGCCTGCCGGGACACCAGCTCGACGGCGGTCACCCGGTCCCCCGCCGACCGGCGCAACAGCCCGAGCAGGTCGACCGCGGCCTGCACCGAGGGCAGCGCTGCCCACGCCGTCGTCGACGAGCGCAGCGCCGGCACCAGCGACAGCACGGCCCTGGTGACGACGCCGAGCGTGCCCTCGGCGCCGATGAACAGCTGGGTCAGGTCGTAGCCGGTGTTGTCCTTGCGCAGCGCCCGCAGCCCGTCCCAGACCCGGCCGTCGGGCAGCACGACCTCCAGGCCGAGCACCTGGGCGCGGGTGTTGCCCCAGCGCAGCACCCCGGTGCCACCGGCGTTGGTGGCGATCGTGCCGCCGATGGTGGCGCTGCCCTCCGAGCCCAGCGAGACCGGGTAGAGACAGCCCACGGCCGCCGCGGCCTCCTGTACGGCCTGCAGCACGGCGCCGGCCTCGACGGTGACCGTCAGCTCGGCCGGGTCCACGGCCAGCACGGCCCGCATCCGGGTCAGCGACAGCACCACCTCCGCGCCCGACGCGTCGGGCACCGCGCCGCCGCACAGCCCGGTGTTCCCGCCCTGTGGGACGACGGCGACCCCGGCGGCCGAGCACAGCCGCAGCACCGCTGACACCTCCGCGGTGCTGGCGGGCCGGACGACGGCCAGCGCCGTCCCGGACCACGCGCCGCGCCAGTCGGTCAGGTAGGACGCCGTCGCGGCGGGGTCGGTGAGCACGCCGGCGTCGCCGAGCTCGGCGCGCAGCCGCTCGACGAGCTCGGCGTTCACGCGGCGGCCCCGACGGCGGGCAGCCCCAGCACCGAGCGGGCGTCGGCCACCGCGTCCAGGTCGAGGGTGTCCCCCCGGTGCCGGGCCAGCCGGTCGGCCCAGTCGGCGGCCCTGGCCGGGAAGCAGCGGTCCAGCAGGTCGACCATGACCGCCACCGCTGTCGATGCCCCGGGGGAGGCACCGAGCAGGGCGCCGAGACTCCCGCCGGCGGAGGTGACCACCCGGGTGCCGAAACCGACCATCGCGCCCCGTCCCCCGGTGCGCTCGAGCAGCTGGACCCGCTGGCCGGCGGTCACCAGCTCCCAGTCCGCCGCCCGCGCCGTGGGCACGAAGCCGCGCAGGGACGCCGTCCGGGCCGTCGGGGTCTGCGCCAGCTGCCCGACCAGGTGTGCGGTGAGCGCGCGGTTGTCCCGGGCGGTGGCCAGCAGGGTGGGGACCGCGTGCGGCCGCACCGACCGGAGCAGGTCGCTGCGCCGGCCGGTGCGCAGGAACCTCGGGGAGAAGGCCGCGAACGGGCCGAAGAGGAGGTGTTCCCGGCCCTCGACGGTGCGCAGGTCCAGGTGCGGCACCGAGATCGGCGGGGCGCCGGGCGCTGCGTGCCCGTACAGCTTGCCGCGGTGTGCGGCGACCAGCTCCGGGTCCGACGTCCGCAGGAACCGGCCGCTGATCGGGAACGCACCCAGACCGCGGACCTCGGGCACGCCCGCGGCCTGCAGCACCGGCAGGGTCGCGCCCCCCGCGCCGACGAAGACGAACCGGGCCCGCACCCGGCGGGCCAGCCCCGACCGCCGGTCGGTCACCGTGGCAGCCCAGCCGGCGCCGTGCCGACGCAGCCGGGAGACGTGCTGGCCGACGGAGACCTCGGCGCCGCGCCGGGTGAGGACCTGGAGCAGGCCCCGGGTCAGCGTCCCGTAGTCGACGTCGGTGCCCTGCCCGGAACGGGTCAGCGCGAACGGCTCGTCGCCGGTCCGCCCCCGCGTCACCAGCGGCACCCAGGACGCGGCCTCCTCGCGGTCCTGCGTGAAGCGCGTGTCGGCGAACAGCGGGTGGTGCGCCAGCGCCTCCCGACGCCCCCGGAGGTGGGCGACGCCCTCCGCGCCGCGCCCCAGCCCCAGGTGCGCCACGGGACGCACGAAGGAGGGGTCGAGGTCTCCCGCGGCCACCAGGTCGGCCCACAGCCGCAGCGAGGCGGCGAACTGCTCACCGATCCGCACGGCGGCCGTGACGTCGACCGAGCCGTCGGCCCGACGGGGGGTGTAGTTGAACTCGCAGAGCCCGGCGTGCCCGGTGCCCGCGTTCATCCAGGCGGCCGAGCTCTCCAGACCGCCCTGGTCCAGCCGTTCCAGCACGGCGATCCGCCAGTCCGGCTGCAGCTGCGAGAGCAGCACGCCCAGGGTGGCGCTCATGACGCCCCCTCCGACGAGCAGGGCGTCGACGTCCTCGGTGGGCACGACGGGTGGCACGGGGACCTCCAGGGGGATCGGGTCGGGTCAGGCGGACGCGAGGACGGCGGCCAGCACCAGCCCGGCCACGCCGATGCCGCGGCGCAGCCACAGCCCGGGCAGCCGGCGCACCAGCGGCGGGCCGAGCACCCCGCCGACGAACAGCCCTGCGGCCAGCGGCAGCACCGCGGCCCAGGCGACGTCGGCGAAGAGGGCGAAGCCGATGGCGGCGAGCAGGTTGGAGGCACCGGAGACGGTGTTCTTCAGGGCGTTGCCGCGGGCCACGGTCTCGCCCGTGGTGAGCAGCAGGACGGCCAGCAGCAGCACCCCGGATGCGGCCCCGAAGAACCCGCCGTAGACCGACACCGCGGCCACCCCCGCGCCCATCGCCCAGAGGGCCCGGCGGGGGTGCCGGCGGGCCTCGGCGGTGCCGTCGGAGGCCAGCTCGCGAGGCGGGCGCTGGAGGAGGATGAGCACCGAGGCGGCGGCGATGAAGAACGGCACCACCGCCTCGAAGGCCGATGGCGGGGTGGTCAGGAGCAGCGCGGCCCCGGCGACACCACCGGCCATCCCCAGCGGCAGCAGCAGCGCGATGCGCCGTCCCTGGCCGCGCAGCTCGGGCCGGGAGGCGCCCACGGCGCCGACGCTGTTGAGCACCAGCGCGACGGTGTTGGTGACGTTGGCGGTCACCGGCGGGAGCCCGGTGGCCAGCAGCGCCGGGTAGCTGACCAGCGACGCCAGACCGGCGACGCTGCCGGTCAGCCCGGCGCCGAGGCCGGCCAGCACCAGCAGGCCGGCCTCGAGCGCGCTCAGCGGGCGGGCTTGACCGCGAGGACCGGGCGGTCGCTGTCGAGCAGGATCCGCTGGGCGCTGCTGCCCATGAGCAGCTTGCCCACCGGGGAACGCCGGCGGATGCCGATGACCAGCACGGACGCCTGCACCTCCTCGGCGACCCGGAGCACCTCGTCGGCGGCGTCGCCCTCGTGGGCGGTGCGGCGGACCTCCACCTGCACGCCGGCGGCCGAGGCCCGGCCGGTCAGCCCGGTGACGGCGTCGTCGTCGGCGGCGGTGCTGCTGACCGGGGCACCGCTGCGCGGGGAGTTCAGCACCAGCAGCGGCTCGCCGCGGCGGGCGGCCTCGGCGACGGCGGCGTCGAACGCCGCCTCGCCCTCGGGCGAGGGCAGGTAGCCCACGAGCACGGTCACACGAGCTCCTCGGTCTTGTCGGCGGCGGCGGGCCGGGCGGCCCGACGCCGGTTGCGCACGGCCTGGACGACCGGCAGCAGCAGGACGACGAGGAACACCGTCAGCAGCACGCCGGAGATCGGCCGGGTGAAGAAGCCGGTGGGGTCGCCGTCGAAGAGCAGCAGCGACCGGCGCAGCGAGCTCTCCAGCAGCGAGCCCAGCACGAAGGCCAGCACCAGCGGGCCGGGGTCGAAGCCGCACTTCTTCATCAGGTAGCCGATGACGCCGAAGACGATCACCAGCACGATGTCGAAGACGTTGTTGTTGACCGTGTAGACGCCGATCAGGGTGATCAGCACGGTGATCGGGGCCAGGATCGCCGGGCGCACCCGCAGGATCCGGACGAAGACCCCGACCAGCGGGATGCTCATCACCAGCAGCAGCACGTTGCCGATGTACATCGAGTTGATGACGCCCCAGAACAGCTCGGGCTCCTCGGTGACCAGCTGCGGGCCGGGTGTGATGCCCTGGATGAGCAGCGCCCCGAAGATGACCGCCATGGTGGCGTTGGCCGGGATGCCCAGGGTCAGCAGCGGGATGAACGACGACGTGGCGGCCGCGTTGTTGGCGGTCTCCGGGGCGGCGACGCCCTCCACGGCGCCCTTGCCGAAGCGGCTGGGGTCCTTCGCGCGGCGCTTCTCGATGGCGTAGGCGGCCAGCGAGGCCAGCACCGCACCACCGCCGGGCAGGATGCCCAGGAAGAAGCCGATGACCGAGCCGCGGCCCACGGCCCCGCGGGACTGCTTGAGGTCCGACCGCGACGGCCAGACGTTGGAGACCTTGGTGGGCGCGTTGACCGCCCGGTGCCGCTCCTCCAGGTTGTAGAGGATCTCGCCCAGGCCGAACAGGCCCATGGCGATCGGCACGAAGTCCAGGCCGTCGGCCAGGCTCAGGTTGTCGAAGGTGAACCGCTCGGCGCCGGTGAACCCGTCGCGGCCGATGGTGGCCAGCGCCAGGCCCAGGCAGGCGGCGATGAGCGCCTTGGGGCGGCTGCCGGAGCTGACGGTGGAGACCAGCAGGATGCCCAGCAGGGCCAGCGCGGTGTACTCCGGCGGGCCGAAGTCCAGCGCGTACCCGGCGATGACCGGGGCCAGGAACGACAGCGCGACGATGGAGACGGTGCCGCCGACGAAGGAGCCGATCGCGGCGATGCCCAGCGCGGTGCCGGCGCGGCCCTGCTTGGCCATCGCGTGGCCGTCGAAGACGGTGACCACCGAGGAGGCCTCGCCGGGCAGCTTGAGCAGCACCGAGGTGATCGTGCCGCCGTACTGGGCGCCGTAGAAGATGCCGGCCAGCATGATGATCGAGGTCACCGGCTCGATGCCGATGGTCAGCGGCAGCAGGATCGCGATCGTGGCGGCCGGGCCGAGGCCGGGCAGCACGCCGATCAGCATGCCGATGACGACGCCGATCAGGCAGTAGAGCAGGTTGGTCGGCTCGATGACGACGAGGAAGCCGTCCAGGACCGGGCTGAGGGAGTCCACCGGAGGGCCTCCTAGAAGAGGTGCGGGATCGGGACGGACAGCGCCACGACGAACAGCGCGTAGAAGACGGCGACGACGCCGAGGCTGACCAGGACCGACGTCCGCCAGCCCTCCCGGCCCAGGAACCGCAGCCAGACGAAGCACAGCAGCACCGCGGGGACCTCGAAGCCGATCACGTCGATCAGCAGCACGAAGCCGACCAGGGTGGCCAGGCCCGCCAGCACGCCCCAGGCGCGGGAGGTGAAGGCCTCGGCGTCGGTGGTGCGGCGGGAGGCCACCGCGGTGGCGACCGACAACGCGATCAGCGCGATCGCGACCAGCAGCGGCCAGGTGCCCGGGCCCGGGGCCTCGGCGGTGCCCACGCCCAGGGACAGCGACCCGAGCAGCACAGCGACCCCGATGCCGAGGGTGACCACCGCGGTGGCCAGGTTGGTGACCGGGCCCGCCGTGGGCGGCCGGTCCTCCTCCGCGACCTCGTCGACCAGGTCGTCGGCCTCGGCGGCGGTCGCACCGGGGAGCACCCCGGCGTCGGGCAGCGCATCCGGTCCGACCGCGTGGTGCGGGGCCGACCCGGCGTCCCCCCGGACCGCCGGGGAGGCCCCCGCCCCGCCGTCCCCGGGCTGACCGGGGACGGCGGGACGGGTGGCGTCGTGCTGGGTGGCGTCGTGCTGGGTGGAGCCCGAGGAGGGGGAGGTCACGCGCCGCCGCCCAGGTCGATGCCGTACTCCTCCGTCAGCGACCGGTAGTTCTCCAGGTTGTCCGACCAGACCGTCTGCAGCTCGCTGCCGTCGATCTCGTTGGCGGTGAGCAGCCGGTCGGCGTTGAAGTCCTGGTAGCCGGAGTCGGCGAAGGCGGTGTCGAAGGCGTCCTGCAGGGCCGAGACGACCTCGTCCGGGGTGCCGTCGGGGGCGACGATCGCCCGGGACTGCTGCACCTCGGCGTCGGCGTAGCCCTCCTCGACGGCGGTGGGCACGTCGGGCAGGAACTCGTTGCGCTCGGCGGCGAAGGTGACGATCGGGGTCAGCTCGCCGGCCTCGATCTGGCTGAAGGCCTCACCGAGCTGGATGGCGGCGATGTCGACCTGGCCACCGAGGACGGCGGTCAGGGTCGGGGCGCCACCGTCGAAGGGCACCGGGGTGGCCTCGACGCCGAGCTCGCCGGTCAGCAGCGCAGTGGACAGCTGGCTGCCGGTGCCCACGCCCGTGGTGCCGTAGGTGACCGAGCCGGCCGCGGTGATGTCGTCGATGCTGGCGATGCCGCTGTCGGCGGCGGTGACCAGCACGTAGTCGTCCTGGGAGATGCCGGTGACGACGGTGAAGTCGTTGATGTCCTGCGCCTCGTCCTCCGACACGGCCAGCGGTGTGATGTAGGCCAGCGTGCCGTTGAAGACCATCAGCGTCTGCCCGTCGGGCTCGGAGCCGGCGAGCTCCTCGGCGGCCAGCGCGCCGTTGGCGCCGGGCCGGTTCTCCACGCTGATCGCCACGCCGAGCTCGTCGGAGGCGATCTCGGCCAGCGCGCGGCCGATGAGGTCGGTGCTGCCGCCGGGGTCCTGGCCGATGAGCAGGGTGATCGGGCCGTCGGGGAAGCTCGCCGCAGCGTCGTCACCGCCGCCGCCCCCTCCGAGGTTGCCCCCACAGGCCGACAGCGTCGCGACCAGCGTCGCACCCATCCCCGCCACGGCCCATCGGCGCGTCGTGTTCCACGTCATGTCGTCCTCCTCGTCGAGAGCGTCGTCCCGGCCACACGGCCCACCCTGCCGCTGTGAGCGCGGTCACGGGCCTGGGACTCGGGGGACCGTATGTCGGCGCAGCGATGCCGGTCCAAGCCCGATGAGGCATCGAGCGATACCCTCGACGCATCGTGTTCAGCCTCGACCAGCTCCGGGGGTTCGTCGCCGTCGCCGACGAGCTGCACTTCGGGCGCGCCGCCACGCGGTTGCAGATGACCCAGCCCCCGCTGTCCCGGCAGATCCAGAAGCTGGAGCGCGACATCGGTGCCCAGCTGCTGGACCGGGACAACCGCGGGGTGGCCCTCACCCCGGCCGGGCGGGTCTTCCTGACCGAGGCCCGCCGGCTGCTGTCCCTCGCCGACGCGGCCCCCGACCTCGCCCGCCGGGTCGCCGCGGGCTCGCGGGGCACGGTCCGGATCGGCTTCACCGCGGCGTCGGCCTACCGGGTGCTGGGCCGGCTGCTCGGCCTGGTCGCCGAGGCCCTGCCGGACCTGGACGTCGACCTGCAGGAGGGCGTGTCCCGCGAGCAGGTCGCCGGGCTGCTCGGCGGGGAGCTGGACCTGGGGCTGGCCCGGCCGCCCTTCGACCGGGCCGCGTTCGCCTCCCGGCTGCTGGACCGCGAGGCGCTGCTGGTCGCGGTACCGGCCGACCACCCGCTGGCCACGGCTGCCGGCCCGGTCGACCCCGCCGTGCTGGCCGACGAGCCGATGGTCATGCACTCCCCCAGCCAGGCCCGGTACTTCTACGACCTCGCCGTCCGACTCGTGCCGATCCGGCACGAGAACGTCGTGCACACGGTCAGTCAGGTGCTGACGATGCTGCTGCTCGTCGGTGCCGGCCGCGGGGTGGCCCTCGTCCCGGCCTCGGCCACCGCCCTGGGCATCGACGGGGTGGTCTTCCTGCCACTGGCCCCCGCCGACGCCGAGCCCGTCGAGCTGCACCTGCTGTGGTCCCGGGAGTCGGTCAACCCGGCGCTCCCGCGGGTGCTCGAAGCCCTCGCCCCGCTGCGACCGCCGACCCGGTGATGCCCGGAGGGCATCGCCGCATGCCGATCCGGTCTTGGACAGGCATCGCCGACCGTTCCTAACGTGGCCTGCGCCACGCGCTGGACCCACCGGCGCCCGTCCGACGCGAGGACCACCGTGAGCCTGATGTCCCCGGCCGACCTGGCCCCCCAGCTGGCCTCCGGCCTGCTGTCCTTCCCGGTCACCCACTTCGACGCCGACCTCGCCTTCGACGAGGCGCGCTACCGGGAGCACCTGTCCTGGCTGTCCGGGTTCGAGGTCGCCGGGCTCTTCGCGGCCGGCGGCACCGGCGAGGGCTTCTCGCTCACCGGCGCCGAGGTCGACCGGGTCGTCCGGGCCGCCGTCGCCGAGGTGGACGGCGCCGTCCCGGTGCTCGCCCCGGCCACCGGCGGCACCGCGACAGCCGTGGAGATGGCCAAGGCCGCGGCCGACGCCGGCGCCTCCGGCCTGCTGCTCATGCCGCCCTACCTGACCGAGGCCAGCCAGGACGGCCTGGTCGACCACATCACCGCCGTCTGCTCGGCCACCGACCTCGGCGTCGTCGTCTACAGCCGGGCCAACGCCGTGCTCGACGACGTCGCCGTCGCGCAGGCCGCGGACCGCAACCCCACGATGATCGGCCTCAAGGACGGCGTCGGGGACATCGAGCGGATGACCCGGACCTACGCCCGGGTCGGCGACCGGCTGGTCTACGTCGGCGGCCTGCCGACGGCGGAGACCTTCGCGCTGCCGCTGCTGGAGCTGGGCGTGAGCACGTACTCCTCGGCGGTCTTCAACTTCGTGCCGCAGTTCGCCACCGAGTTCTTCGCCGCCGTGCGCGCCAAGGACCGGGCCGCGGTCTACGCCAAGCTCAACGACTTCGTGCTGCCCTACCTGGACATCAGGGACCGCAAGAAGGGCTACGCGGTGTCCATCATCAAGGCCGGGCTCACCGCCGTGGGCCGCGACGGCGGCCGGGTCCGCCCGCCGCTGACCGACCTCACCGAGGCCGAGCTCGCCGACCTCACCGTGCTCATCGACAAGGTGTCCTGATGACCTCCACCCAGACCCTGACCGGCTCCTCGATCATCGCCGGGGAGACCGTCGCCGGTGACGCCGGCACGCTGCGCGCGATCGACCCGGCGACCGGGGAGACCCTGGAGCCGGCCTACTCGCTGCTGGCGCCGGCCGAGGTCGAGCGGGCCACCCGGGCCGCCGCCGAGGCCGCCCCGGCCTACGCCGCGCTGTCCCCGGCCCGCCGCGCGGCCTTCCTGCGCACCGTCGCCGACCGGGTCGAGGCCCTCGGGGAGACCCTGGTCGCCCGCGCCGTCGCCGAGTCCGGCCTCCCCGTGGGTCGGCTGACCGGCGAGCTGGGCCGCACCACCGGCCAGCTGCGGCTGATGGCCACCGTCGTCGAGCAGGGCGACCACCTGCAGGCCCGGATCGACCCCGCGCTGCCCGACCGCACCCCGCTGCCCCGCCCGGACCTGCGCCAGGTGCACGTGCCGCTGGGCCCGGTCGCCGTCTTCGGCGCCAGCAACTTCCCGCTCGCCTTCTCCACCGCCGGCGGCGACACCGCGGCCGCCCTGGCCGCCGGGTGCCCCGTCGTCGTCAAGGCGCACAACGCGCACCCCGGTGCCGCCGAGCTCGTCGGGCGCGCCGTCACCGAGGCCGTCGCCGAGCACGGCCTGCCGGCCGGCGTCTTCTCCCTGCTCTACGGCGGTGGCAACGAGATCGGCCAGGCGCTGGTCAGCGACCCGCGGATCACCGCCGTCGGGTTCACCGGCTCCCGCGGGGGCGGGCTCGCGCTGGTCGCGGCCGCCGCCGCCCGGCCGGTGCCGATCCCGGTCTACGCCGAGATGTCCTCGATCAACCCGGTGCTGGTCATGCCCGGCGGCCTGTCCGACCCGGCAGCGCTGGCCGCGGGCTACGTCGGCTCGCTGACCCTGGGTGCCGGCCAGTTCTGCACCAACCCGGGCCTGCTGCTGCTGCCCACCGGCCCGGACGGCGACGCCTTCCTGGCCGCGGCCGGCGAGCTGGTCGGCGCGGCCACCGGCCAGACCATGCTCACCCCGGGCATCGCCGAGGCCTACCGGACCGGCGCGCAGGCGCTGGCCGCCGCGGGAGCCGAGCCGGTCGCCGAGGGCACTCCGGGCTCCGGCCCGCACGCCCCCGCCCCGGCCGTCTACGCCACCACCACCGCCGACCTGGCCGCCCGCCCCGAGCTGCAGGCCGAGGTCTTCGGCGCGCTGGGCCTGGTCGTCCGCTACAGCTCCACCGACGAGCTGCTCACCGCGGTCGGGGACCTCGAGGGCCAGCTCACCGCCACCGTGCACGCCGGCGCCGGCGACACCGAGGCGCTGGCCCCGGTGCTGCCGCTGCTGGCCACCAAGGTCGGCCGGGTGCTGTTCGGCGGCTGGCCCACCGGCGTCGAGGTCAGCCACGCGATGGTGCACGGCGGCCCGTTCCCGGCGACGTCGGACGGCCGCTCCACCTCCGTCGGCACGCTGGCCGTGCACCGCTTCCAGCGGCCGGTCTGCTTCCAGGACGCCCCCGACGAGGTGCTCCCGCCGTCCCTGCAGCGGGCCAACCCGTGGGGCCTGTCCCGCCGCGTCGACGGCGTCGTCCGCCGTCCCGAGGAGCAGTGATGGTCTCCCCCACGATCGCTCGGGTGCAGGTCGTCCCGGTCGCCGGGCGGGACAGCATGCTGCTGAACCTCTCCGGCGCGCACGGCCCGTTCTTCACCCGCAACATCGCCGTGGTCACCGACTCCGAGGGCCGGCAGGGCGTCGGCGAGGTCCCCGGTGGCGAGGCGATCGCGACCACGATCACCGACGCCGCCGAGTTCCTGGTCGGCCAGCCGGTCGCCCGGTTGGGCAGCCTGCTCGCGCAGGTGTCGCGGGCCTTCGCCGCCCGGGACGCCGGCGGCCGCGGCCTGCAGACCTTCGACCTGCGGACGACGGTGCACGCCGTCACCGCGCTGGAGTCGGCGCTGCTGGACCTGCTGGGCCAACACCTGGGCGTGCCGGTGGCCGAGCTGCTCGGCGAGGGCCAGCAGCGGGACTCCGTGCCGATGCTGGGCTACCTGTTCTACGTCGGGGACCGCACCGCCACCGACCTGCCCTACCTGGTCGAGGACTCCCCGGCCGACGACTGGGAGCGGCTGCGCCGCGAGCCCGCCCTCACCCCCGACGCCGTCGTGGCCCTGGCCGAGGCAGCCCGGGCCCGCTACGGGTTCACCGACTTCAAGCTCAAGGGCGGGGTGCTCGCCGGGGCCGAGGAGGTCGCCGCCGTCACCGCGCTGGCCGAGCGGTTCCCCGACGCCCGGATCACCCTGGACCCCAACGGCGGCTGGCTGCTGTCCGAGGCCGTCGAGCTGTGCCGCGACCTGCACGGCGTCCTCGCCTACGCCGAGGACCCGGTGGGCGCCGAGGGCGGCTTCTCCGGCCGCGAGGTGATGGCCGAGTTCCGCCGCCGCACCGGCCTGCCCACGGCCACCAACATGGTGGCCACCGACTGGCGGCAGATGGCACACGCCGTCCGCTCGGCCGCCGTGGACATCCCGCTGGCCGACCCGCACTTCTGGACGATGCGCGGCTCGGTCCGGGTCGCCCAGCTGTGCGACGACTTCGGGCTGACCTGGGGCTCGCACAGCAACAACCACTTCGACGTCTCGCTGGCCATGTTCACCCACGTCGGCGCGGCCGCCCCGGGCACCATCACCGCCCTGGACACGCACTGGATCTGGCAGGACGGGCAGCCGCTCACCACCGACCCGCTGCAGATCCGCGGCGGCGCGATCGCCGTCCCCAGCACCCCGGGCCTGGGCGTCACCCTCGACGAGGACGCCGTGGCCGCCGCGCACGAGCTGTACCTGGAGCACGGCCTGGGCGCCCGGGACGACGCGGTCGCCATGCAGCACCTGCTCCCGGGGTGGCAGTTCGACCCCAAGCGCCCCGCCCTCGTCCGATGACCGTCCTGGAGACCCCGATGACCGTCCCGACCACCTCCCCCGTGCTGGACCGGATCGCCTCGGTGACGCTGAGCTCGGTGACGCTGCCGCTGGCCACCCCGATCAGCGACGCCAAGGTGTTCACCGGCCGGCAGAAGCCGATGACCGAGGTCGTCTTCCTCTTCGCCGAGATCACCACCGTGAACGGCTTCGAGGGCATCGGCTTCGGCTACTCCAAGCGCGCCGGCGGCCCCGCCCAGTTCGCCCACGCCAAGGAGATCGCCGACGTCCTCATCGGTGAGGACCCCAACGACATCTCCCGGCTGTGGACCAAGCTGGTCTGGGCCGGTGCCTCGGTGGGCCGCAGCGGCGCCTCCACCCAGGCCATCGCGGCCATGGACATCGCGCTGTGGGACCTCAAGGCCAAGCGTGCCGGCCTGCCGCTGGCCAAGCTGCTGGGCGCCCACCGGGACTCGGTGCGCTGCTACAACACCTCCGGCGGCTTCCTGCACGAGACGATCGAGCAGGTCTGCGACAACGCCACCGCGACGCTCGAGGCCGGCATCGGCGCCATCAAGATCAAGGTGGGCCTGCCGGACTCCAAGGAGGACGTCCGCCGGGTCTCCCGGCTGCGCGCGCACCTCGGGGACGACGTCCCGATCATGGTGGACGCCAACCAGCAGTGGGACCGGCCGACGGCGATCCGGGTCAGCCGGGCGCTGGAGGAGTTCGACCTGGTCTGGATCGAGGAGCCGCTGGACGCCTACGACGCCGAGGGCCACGCCCAACTCGCCCGCGCGCTGGACACCTCCATCGCGACCGGGGAGATGCTGACCAGCGTCGCCGAGCACGCCGAGCTGATCCGGCACGGCGCGGTCGACGTCATCCAGCCCGACGCCCCCCGCATCGGCGGCATCACCCAGTTCCTCAAGCTGGCGACCCTCGCCGAGACCCACCACCTCACCCTGGCGCCGCACTTCGCCATGGAGATCCACGCGCACCTGGCCGCGGCCTACCCGATCGAGCCCTGGGTCGAGCACTTCGACTGGCTGACCCCGCTCTTCCACGAGCACCTGGAGACCGCCGGCGGCCGGATGTACCTCTCCGACCGCCCCGGCCTCGGCGTCACCCCCACCGACCAGCTCCGCGCCTGGACGACGGCCAAGGCCACCATCACCGCCTGACCCCCACCCGCCCGCCCGCCCGCCCGCCCACCCGCACACCCCCGCCCGCCGGTGATCATGGGGTTGGTGCACGCCGACACGCCGTCGCCCGGCGTGTCGGCGGGGCGACTCCCATGATCACCGCCGGAGGAGGTCGGCCAGCGGGGAGCTCGCGCGCCAGCCGGCGGCGAAGCCCTCCAGGGCATCGGCCATGCCGGGCAGCTCACCGGCCAGCGGCAGGACGGCCAGCAGCTGCAGGGCGCGGCCGCGCTCGGCCACCTGCAGGGCGCGCTCGTCCAGCGGGCGCAGGCCCAGCCGGGCGGCCTCGGCGTCGTAGCCGGCCCGCACGCCGGCGGGCACGGAGGCCAGGTCCCACTCGGGCGGCCCGTGGCCGACGTGCTCGAAGTCCGAGCTGAGCAGCGCGGACGGCGTGGCGATCACGTTGTAGAACGGCGCGTCCCCGTGCACCGGTTGCGCCGGCGCGTCCGGGAAGGCCGCCGCCCAGGCAGCCGGCTCGGTCGCCAGGGGCGCCAGCAGGTCCCACTCCCCCTGCGCCCGGACGACGTCCTCGGCGGTCAGCCAGGCGGGCCGGTCCGCCACGAGCTGCCCCAGCGCGTCGGGCACCGACTCGTCCAGCGGGACCAGCCAGTCCAGCTCCACCGGGCAGTCGGCCAGCGCGGCGTGCAGCCGGGCGACGAGGGCCCCGCTCTCGGTCTCGGGCACCTCCCGGTCGGTCTGCTCCACCCACCGCCACAGGGTCAGTGCCTGTCCGTCGGCGACCAGCGGCTCCGGGTGCGCCGGGACGACGACGGGGAAGCCGCGGCCGGCCAGCCACGCGGTCACCGCGAGCTCGGCGCGCATCTGCCGCAGCCGGGCGGGCAGGTCCGCGCGCACGGTGCGCGGCAGGACCGTGGGCACCCGGGCCACCACCGGCTCGGGCGCCAGGTGGACGACGACCGAGAACGCCTCGTAGAGCACCGCCGGGTCGGCGCCGGTCACCCCGACCGAGAGGGCTGCGTCGACGGCCGCGGCCACGGCCGCCTCCCGCCGGGTACCGCCGGGGCCAAGGGGGCTGCTCATGGGCCCGGACCCTCCCACCTGCACCCCGCCCTCCGCACCCGGTTTCCACCCCCACCCGCCCCCCCACCCGCCGGCACCTCAGCCGGTGATCACGGGGTTGGTGCACGCGGACACGCCGTCGTCCGGCGTGTCACCGTTCCCAACTCCATGATCACCGCGCAGCGGGGCCGGCGGGCGGGCCGGCGGGCCGGCCGGCGGGGTCAGGGCAGGGTGCGGAGCCAGTCGGCGATCGCGCGGCCCATGTCGTCCGGGGAGTCCTCCGGGACGAAGTGGCTGCCGGGGACCGTGACCTCGGTCAGCGCCGGCCACCGGCGGACGGTCTCGCGCTGGCGGCCGACCAGGATCGAGCCGGGGTCGGCGTTGACGAACAGCTTGGGGACGTCGGAGTGCCCCAGCCACTGGCCGTAGTGGTCCACGACGTCGTGCACGTCCGGTGGCACGTGCTCGATCGGGATCTGCCGCGGCCACTCCAGGGTGGGCCAGCGGTCCTCGCGCTCGCGGAAGGGCGCCCGGTAGCGCTCGTGCGCCTCCGGGGACAGCCCGCGCAGCACCGAGCCCGGCAGGATGCGCTCGACGAAGGTGTTGCGGTCCAGCACCAGGTCCTCGCCCCTGTCCGAGCGCATGCCCTGGAAGACGCCCTTGGCGTCCCGCGGCCAGTCCGCCCACAGCAGCGGCGTCACGATGGCCTCGGTGAAGGCGATCGCACGGACCCGGTCGGCGTGCCGGGCCGCCCAGTGGAAGCCCAGCGCCGAGCCCCAGTCGTGCAGCACGAGGGTGACCCGGTCGCCGATCTGGATCTCCTCGAGGAGGTCGTCCAGGTACCCGGCGTGGGTCTGGAAGGAGTAGGTGCCGCGCTCGGGGTCGGGCAGCTTGGCCGACTCGCCCATGCCGATCAGGTCCGGGGCGACGCAGCGGCCCAGCCCGGACAGGTGCGGGATGACGTTGCGCCACAGGTAGGACGACGTGGGGTTGCCGTGCAGGAAGAGGACCGTGTCCCCCTCGCCGGTGTCGACGTAGGCCATCTCCTGCTCCCGGACGCGCACGCGCGAGCGGGGGAACGGGTCGTCCGCAGAGGGGAACACGTCCCCGATCCTCACCCCGGTGGACGGGATCCGCGAGAGGGCTTGACCCTGACGCGGCGTCAGGCGGTTGCATCGTCGTCGTCGGAGGAGGAGAGGCATGAGCCACACGGTGGGAGAGCTGGCCCGGCTGGCCGGCGTCACGGTGCGCACGCTGCACCACTACGACCGGATCGGGCTGCTCACGCCGTCCGGACGGACGGCGGCGGGCTACCGGGTCTACGACGTCACCGACGTCGACCGGCTCCAGCAGAAAGAGGACCCGCCTGCCCCCCACGACTCGCGAGCTCGCCGCGGGACCCTGCAGGCGGGCCGGCACGGCCTCGTCCCGGGGCCCGCCGCGAGCTTGCTCGTGGTGGGGAGGACGAGGTCCTCTTACAGATGGTGGCGGCCGTCAAGAAGGAGATGGAGGCACGGCAGATGGGGATCCCGCTGACCCCGCAGGAGCGCTTCGAGGTGTTCGGGGACTGGTTGCCCGAGCAGTACGAGGCCGAGGCGCAGGAGCGCTGGGGCGACACCGACGCCTGGGCGCAGTCGAAGACCCGGCAGCAGTCGATGACCAAGCAGGACTGGCTCGACGTCAAGGCCGAGACCGACGACCTGGAGGCCCGGTTCGCCGCGGCCCTGGCCGACGGCGCCCCGGCCGACGGCGAGCGGGCGATGGACCTGGCCGAGGAGCACCGCGGCCAGATCACCCGGCGCTGGTACGACTGCCCGCCCGAGCTGCACGCCGGCCTGGGCGCGATGTACGTCCAGGACGAGCGGTTCACCGCGTACTACGAGCGGATCGCGCCGGGCCTTGCCCAGTACGTGAGCGCGGCCGTCGTCGCGAACGCCGACCGGCAGGGCTGAGCACCAGGGCTGAGCGGGCAGGGCTGAGCGGGCAGGGCTGAGTCTCACCGCCCGACCCGGGTGAGAGGGTCGGGCGGTGAGCCGTCTCGGGGAGGTGCTGGTCCCGCGGCGGCTGGGCACCCGGTTCCGCTGGCTGCTGGCGTCGTCCTGGTCGTCCAACCTGGGCGACGGGATCGCACTGGCCGCCGGGCCGTTGCTGGTGGCCTCGCTGACCGAGGACGCGTTGCTGGTCGCGCTGGCGGCGACCGTGCAGTGGCTGCCGCCGCTGCTGTTCGGGCTGCTGGCCGGGGCGGTCACCGACCGGCTGGACCGGCGGCTGATCGTGGTGACCGTCGACCTGGCCCGGGCCGTGGTGCTCACCGTGCTGACCCTGGCGCTGACCACCGACGCCGTCCCGATCGCCGCCGTCCTGGGCGTGCTCCTCCTGCTGGGGACGGCGGAGGTCTTCGCCGACAACAGCTCGTCCACGCTGCTGCCGATGCTGGTGGACCGGGACGACCTGGCGGTGGCCAACGCACGGCTGCAGACCGGGTTCATCACGGTCAACCAGCTGGCCGGGCCGCCGTTGGGCGCCGCGCTGTTCGCCGTGGGCGCCGCCTGGGCGTTCGGCGTGCAGGCCGTCGTGGTGGCGCTCGGCGCGGTGCTGGTGTCCCGGGTGGTGGTGCCCCGGACGCCGCGGGAGGGGCCGCCGTCCCGGCTGCGGGCCGACATCGCCGAGGGCGCCCGCTGGGTCCGGCACCACGCCGCCGTCCGCACGCTGGTGCTGACCATCACCGTGTTCAACCTGACCTTCGGCGCGGCCTGGTCGGTGCTGGTCCTCTACGCCACCGAGCAGCTGCGGTTGGGTCCGATCGGCTTCGGGCTGGTCACCGCGGTCAGCGCAGCGGGCGGCCTCATCGGCGTGCTGGCCTACGGGTGGATCACCCGTAGGGTCCGGCTGGGCGACCTGCTGCGGGTCGGCCTGGTGGTCGAGACCCTCACCCACCTGGCGCTCGCGCTGACCCGCAGCCCCGCCGTCGCGCTGCCGGTGTTCTTCGTCTTCGGCGTGCACGCCTTCGTCTGGGGGACGACGTCGGTGACCGTGCGGCAGCGCGCCGTCCCGCAGCCGCTGCAGGGCCGGGTGGGCAGCGTGAACCTGGTCGGCACGTTCGGCGGGCTGGTGGTCGGCTCGGGCATCGGCGGCCTGCTGGCCCGGGAGTGGGGCGTCACCGCGCCGTTCTGGTTCGCCTTCGCCGGGTCCGCGGTGTTCGTGGTGCTGATCTGGTCCCAGCTGCGGCACGTCGCGCACGCCGACGAGCAGCCCGCCTGACCGGGCCGGGAGGTCAGACGCGCAGGGGGCCGGCCACGGTGAGCCGGTCGTGCTCGACCAGCCAGCGCACCGACTCCAGCACCGCCCCTGCCGGACCGTGGGCCGGCGCGTAGCCCAGCCGGGCCCGGGACTTCTCGATGCTCAGCACGTGGCTGCGGTGCAGGTGGCCCCAACTGGCCTCCGCCGCCTCGGGGGTGGTCCCGGCGCGGAACTCCTCCCAGGTGACCTGCTCCAGGACGGCCTGCCGGCCGAACCACCCCGCGGCCAGCTCGGCGTAGCCCCGCACGGTGAGGGCGGTGGCGGCCACCGCGTGGAAGTCCTCACCGGCGGCGGCGTCACGCTGGGCGAGGGCGAGCTCGAAGAGCTGGGCCACGTCGTCGGCGTGCACGTGGTGCATCGCCTCCGCACCGCTGCCGGGCACCCGCAGCGGGCGCCCCTGGGACAGCGCCAGCCAGACGTCGGGGTCCAGGTTGCCCAGCGGCCCGATCGGCGCCCAGCCCGGGCCCACGATGTGCCCGGGGTGGATCGAGGTGGTCGGCAGCCCACCGGCGGCCGTCTCCGCACGCAGCAGCTGGGCGATCGCCTCCTTGGCGATGCCGTACTCGTCGCTGGGCGCCGTGCCCGCGCCCTCCACTATCGGCAGCTCGAGGCTGGGCCCGTAGCGCCACAGCGACCCGCAGTGCAGCAGGTGCGCCACCCGGCCGCGCAGGGCATCGACCAGCGCCTGCGCGGACTCGACGGTGAAGCACACCAGGTCGACCACGGCGTCGGGGCGCTGCGCGAGCACGGTGGCCCCGAACACCCCGGCGGCGTCCTGCTGCTCACGGTCGGCGACGACCCGCTCGACCGAGGCCCACTCGGGAGCGTCCTGGTAGGTGCTGCCGGTGCCCCGGCTGATGCTCACCACCTCGTGCCCGGCCCGGACCAGCCGGGGCACCAGGTGGGTGCCGATGTGACCGGTCCCGCCGACGACGACGACGCGCACAGGGTGCCTGCTCTCCGGAGACGGGGGACGACGGGGCCACGGTAGGCGTGACCCCCGGCGGCTGCGCCCCCCGCCGGGGGAACGCCGCTGGCGGCGCTGCATCCTGGGCCGGTGAGGCGGGTGGTGGGCCTGCTGCGCCGGCCGTGGGTGCAGCGTGGCGTCCGGGCAGCGGTGGCAGCGGGGCTGGCCTGGCAGATCGCGGTGCTGCTGCCCCCGACGCTGTCGGACTACGCCTACTACGCCCCGCTCGGCGCCGTCATCGCCGTGCACCCCACCGTGGCGGACTCCGCGTCCGCGGCCTGGCGCACGGTCGCCGCGATGTTCCTGGGCTTCGGGCTGGCCGTCGGCGTCTACGAGGTCACCCGGGGCGTGCCGAACGCCCTGACCATCGCGCTGATCGTCGCGATCGCGATCGCCGTCGAGCAGTGGCGGCTGCTGCGCGAGCAGGCCAGCTGGGTCAGCTTCGCCGCCGTCCTGATGATCACCGTGGGCACCGACGACCCGGCGTCCTACGTGCTGCGCTACGGCGGGCTGACCCTGCTGGGCGCCGCGGTCGGGGTCGCCGTCACCACGGTGCTCTTCCCGCCGATGCTGCTCACCCGGGCCGTCGAGCAGCTGGTCGTCACCCGGGCGCTGGTCGCCGCGCACCTGGAGGACGTCGCCGCGGCCCTGCGGCTGGGCGGCACCCCCGAACCGGCCGAGTGGGAGCGACGCGGGGAGGCCCTCGACGTCGCACTGGACCGGCTGCGCCGGGAGGAGCAGCAGGTCGAGCGGGCCCGCAAGGCCAACCCGCGGGCGCGCCGCTGGCAGGGCCGGGCGACCAGCATCCGGGAGCAGTCCCGTGCACTGGACCGGGTCGCCGTCCTCATCGACGACCTGACCACGCTGGTGGTGGAGTTCCAACCGCACCGCCGCGGCCTGGACCGGGTCGACGACGGCACCGGATGGGTGCTGGCCGACGCCCTCGAGGGCCTGGCCGGCGTCGTCCGGACGCCCTACCACCGGGGCGCGGAGCACGACGCCCGGGACGACGCCATCGCCGCCGCCCTCGGCGCGCTGGACCGGCTCACCCACCTGCTGCGCGCCTCCGCCGTGCCCGACGACGAGGGCTTCTTCGCCCTCGGCGCGGTGACCGTCGGGGTGCGGCGCTCGCTGCAGGCCCTCGAGGCCCGGGTGCGGCACCCCCCGGCGGGGGCATCATCGGTGGGGTGACCACCGTGCAGAGCCCCGGCATGACCATCGGCGAGGCCGCCGCCCGGCTGGGGCTGACCACGCACACGCTGCGCTACTACGAGTCCGAGCAGCTGCTGCTGGGCTCACCGGGACGCACCGCGGCCGGCCGGCGGCGCTACGACGAGGACGACGTGCGCTGGATCGAGATGGTGCAGCGGCTGCGGGCCACCGGGATGCCGGTCCGGGCGATCCGGGCCTACGCCGAGTTGTGCCGGGCCGGAGCCGGCAACGAGGACCAGCGGCTGGCCGTCCTGGAGGCCCACCGGGACGAGGTCCGGCGGCACCTGGCCGAGGTCACCGACCACCTGGACGCCATCAACCACAAGATCGCCGGGTACCGCACCGTCTGGGGCTGACCGCCCCGGCTTGACGTCGAGTGCACTCGAAGTCCGACGCTGGACCCATGACCGACTTCCCCACCCGCACCCTCGGCACCGCCGACGCCGCCCTGACCGTGTCCGCCCTGGGCCTGGGCTGCATGGGCATGAGCGAGTTCTACGGCGCCGGCGACGAGCAGGAGTCCCTGGCCACCATCGCGGCCGCCCTGGACTCCGGCGTCACCTTCCTGGACACCGCCGACATGTACGGCCCCTTCACCAACGAGCAGCTCGTCGGGCGGGCGATCGCCGGCCGTCGCGACGAGGTGCAGCTGGCGACCAAGTTCGGCAACGAGCGCCGTCCCGACGGCACCCGCGGCATCAACGGGCGCCCCGACTACGTCCGCTCCGCCTGCGACGCCAGCCTCGCCCGGCTGGGCGTGGACCACATCGACCTCTACTACCAGCACCGGGTGGACACCACGGTCCCCGTCGAGGACACCTGGGGCGCCATGGCCGAGCTGGTGGCCGCCGGCAAGGTGCGCCACCTGGGCATCAGCGAGGCCGCCCCGGACACCATCCGCACGGCGCACGCCGTGCACCCGGTCACCGCACTGCAGACCGAGTGGTCGTTGTGGACCCGCGACGTCGAGGAGGACGGCGTGCTGGCCACCGTCCGCGAGCTGGGCATCGGCTTCGTGCCCTACTCCCCGCTGGGCCGCGGCTTCCTCTCCGGGGCGATCCGCAGCGTCGACGACCTGGCGCCCGACGACTTCCGGCGGGCCAACCCGCGCTTCCAGGGCGAGGCGTTCACCGCGAACCTCGAGCTCGTCGACCGGGTCCGCGAGCTGGCGGAGGCCAAGCAGGTCACCGCCGGGCAGGTGGCGCTGGCCTGGCTGCTGGCCCAGGGCGAGGACGTCGTCCCGATCCCGGGCACCAAGCGGCGCTCCTACCTGGCCGAGAACTCCGCCGCGGTGCAGGTCGAGCTCACGCCCGAGGAGCTGACCACCCTGGAGCAGGTGCTCCCGGTCGGCGCCTCGGTCGGCGACCGCTACCCCGACATGTCCTCGGTCCGCCGCTGACCCACGGGTCCCGGGGCCGCGTGGCCCCGGGACCCCGGTCACACCCGGACCAGCAGCTCCCCGTGCAGCATGCCCAGCCAGCCGTCGTCGGCCGCGGCCCAGCGCAGCCACGCCGCCGCGACGTCGTCCAGCTCGGCCGGGGTGGCCAGGCCGTAGGCCACCGCCTGCTCCGCGAACGCGGACGCGGTCGCCCGGCCGGCCCACGAGGTGCCCCACCACTCCCGCTCGGCGTCCGAGGCGTAGCAGTAGGTGGACGCCGAGGCGGTGACGTCGCGCAGCCCGGCCGCGTGCGCCCAGGCGCGCAGCCGCCGGCCGGCGTCGGGCTCGGCGCCGTTGCGGCGGGCCACCCGGCGGTAGAGGTCCAGCCAGCGGTCCAGGCCCTCGTCGGCCGGGAACCAGGTGGTCGCGGCGTAGTCGACCTCCCGGACGGCGACCAGCCCGCCGGGCCGGGCCACCCGGGCCATCTCGCGCAGCGCGGCGACCGGGTCGGTGAGGTGCTGCAGCACCTGGTGGGCGTGCACCACGTCGACGGAGTCGTCGGGCAGGTCCAGGGCGTAGACGTCGCCGACGGCGAAGGTGACGTCCTCGCCGTCGACCAGCGCCCGGGCCTCGTCCAGCGGCGCCTCGGCGACGTCGAGGCCCAGCACGCGACCGGGGGCGACCCGGCGGGCCAGGTCGACGGTGATCGTGCCCGGCCCGCAGCCGACGTCGAGGACGCCGAGCCCGGGGCGCAGGTGCGGCAGCAGGTACCCGGCGGAGTTCTCCACGGTGCGCCAGCGGTGGGACTGCAGGACGGCGTCGGCATGGCCGTGGGTGTAGGTGTCCACGCCGACAGCCTGCACCCGCCGTCCCATTCTGTGAAACACCTGTCTCACTGTGCGGGAAGCAGCACCGTCCGCAGCTCGTGTGCGCCATCGGCCCGGGTGGCCTCGTAGAACCAGCGCTGGGTCCCGTCGGCCAGCACCACGACGTCGGCGTAGCGCAGCCCGTGCGGGGCGTGCGGGCTCTGCAGCAACGGCTCGGCGCCGACCGCGGTCCAGCCGGCCCCGCCCACCTGCGCCAGACCGGTGCGCTCCTCCCAGTTCTCCGCGGCACTCGCCCGGCCGTCGTACAGCGCCCAGGTCCGGCCACCCTCGACCCACACCGTCGCCGGGCGCACCCCGCGGGCGTCCCAGAGACCGGGACGCCCGGCCAGCGCCGTGCCCTGCCAGGTCCAGTCGACGCCATCGGGGCTGGTGGCGTGCTCGACGGTCATCCGGTCGGTGGCGTCGGGGTCGTCGAGCGGGTGCACCGAGGCCCACAGGTGCCAGCGGACCCCGTCGTGCCGTACGACGGGGTCCTTGACGGCCGAGCCGGCGTCGCCGGGCAGCACGGTCCGGGACGGCGCGGTGGCCAGGCCCGCCACCGTGTCGGCCTCCACCAGGTCGACCCGCCAGTGCTTCGTGCCCGGGGTCGCGCAGCTGACGTAGGCCCGCCACCGGCCCTCCGGGGTGTGCACCAGGCAGGGCCGCTCCAGCGACTCCGCGCCGAAGGCGTCCTTGCCCAGCGCGGCGACCGGCTCGAAGCGCACGCCGTCCGCCGACCGGGACAGGACGTTGGCGAACCCGCGCCCCTCCCCCACCGGGCGACGGAGCCGGGAGGCCAGCCACCACACGCCGTCCACGTGCTGGACCGAGGGGCCGCCGGCCCACGACCCCGGCCGCGGGTCCTCGGGCACGGCCACCACCTGCGCCTCGCCCCAGAAGCGGTCCAGCCGGTCAGGGGTCCAGCTCGTCATGCCCGGAGCCTGTCAGCCGGGCTCACGGGGTCGCCGTGCGGGACCGGAAGTCCCCACGTCCGGTGTCACCCCGCCAGTCCTCGAAGGACTCCCCCAGCAGCTCCTCCAGCAGCGCGATGTCGGGCAGCAGCGGCGCCAGCACCGCCCGCCGGACGTCGACCGGCAGCGGTGGTCGCGGGGTGCGGCCGGCGTGCAGCGCGGCCAGCAGCGGCCGGGAGGCCTGCCGCCAGACCTGCGGCGGGAGGCCGGCGCCCAGTGCGGCCCCGGTCCGGGCGACGCGGGACAGCGCCCGGTGGCGCCGGGAGTCGGCGACGTGCGGCTTGACGTTCTCCGCCGGCACCGCGTGGGCCAGCCCCGGCGCCACCCCGAGGAAGCCGGCCACCAGGTCCAGGGTGTCGGCCGGGGCCGACACGACCTGGCGGTACCGCAGCACCAGCACCTGCTCCCGCGGCAGCAGGGTGAGCAGGTCGCGCAGCTGCTCCCCGTAGCGACCGAGCCCGCGGTAGTGCCAGAAGGGGGCCCAGCCGGCCGCGACCCGCTGCTGCTCCAGCTCGACCGCCCGCCCGAAGTCCGGCTCGGGCTCCAGGCCGTCCGCGCGCAGGTGCACCCAGTTGGAGTACGCCCGGTCGACCGGGTCCCGGACGACCGCGACCACCCGCACCCCGGGGACGTCTGCCACCAGGCGCCGCTGTGCCGCCCGGTCGTGGAGGTAGAACGGGGTGCTCTCGCCCCGGACCGCGCCGGCGGGTGCACCGTCGAAGAGCGCGAGGTACCGGTCGCGGCGCCAGACCCACTCCTGCGCGCTGTGCGCGTCGCCGGGGCCGCGCTGCCCGGACCGCGGCGGCGGGCGCCCGTCGGTCAGGTAGAACTTCGGCTCCTTGACCGGGGACAGGAACAGCCCCGGGTGGGTGGCCAACGCGGCGTGCAGGGCCGTCGTCCCGGCCTTCGGGGCGCCGGCGATGACGAAGTCGGGCAGCCGGTCGGCGTCGGGGCGTCGGGGGGCACGTGCCGGGTCGTCCACGCCGGTGTTCCTACCAGCCGCCGGATCTCGTCTCCACACCAACCCGATCAGAGTGGTGAGGATTGCCCCACGACGGGATCCGCGGCCGGCTCCACGACCGGGGCACCCGAGCGGCGGTCGCCGTCGACCCGCACCGAGGCGCGGTCCCGTCCGGCCCGCTTGGCGTCGTACAGCGCCGCGTCCGCCGCGGCGTACAGCTCGATGCGGCCACCCCGGTCGGTCGCCGCCGCACCGATGCTCAGGGTCAGCCCGACCAGCAGGCCCTCGCCGGTCCGCAGCGGGGACGCGCGCAGCTGACGGACCAGCGCGTCGGCCCGTTCCGCCGCCACCTCGGCGGTGCAGTCGACGAGCAGCACCCCGAGCTCGTCACCACCCAGCCTGCCCACGACCCCACCGGACCGCCGGACGCCGGCCGACACCAGCTCGGCGACGTGCCGGAGCGCGGCATCCCCGACGGGGTGGCCGTGGGTGTCGTTGACGGCCTTGAAGTGGTCCACGTCCACCAGCAGCAGTCCGGTCGGCCCCGCCGTCCCGAGCAGCGCACGGTCCACGCCGTCCTCGAAGGCCTGCCGGGCCAGCACCCCGGTGAGCCCGTCGTACCGGGCCTCGCGCTCCAGCCGGGACACCAGCAGCTCCTGGGCGTCGGCCCCCCGGACCAGGAGGCCGTGGACCAGGACCAGCACGCCGCCGACGAACAGCACGTCGACCACGCTCAGCGCGACATCGCCGTGCAGCTGCCAGGCGACCCGCACGGCGACCAGGACGGCCTGCGCGGTCACCAACCGGGCGACGCCAGCCCCCAGCGCGTGGGAGGAGAACACCACGAGCAGGAACAGCAACGGGACGGCCAGCAGGACGACCTGAGGGTAGAAGGGCGGGAGCAGCCCGATCACCGGGGTCACGACGAGGACCAGCCCGGCCCACGTGCCCGACGGCAGGCGCACCGACCAGCGGGCGACCGCGGCGCAGGTGGCCACCTGCGCCGCCAGGGCCACGAGCTGGACGGTGGCGTTGGACCGCGCGGGACCCAGGGCGACCAGCAGGCCGACGTGCAGCGCGACGCCGGCCAGCAGCAACGCCAGGCCCAGCCGGGTCGCCGCCGGGGCGTCCCGGGGCGCCCAGCCGCTGCGTGCGGCCTCTCGTCGTCCCATGGCGGTTGCCTCGGCAGTCGACCCCCCGGTCCTGAGACCCGCGGACGCGGCCCTCACCCCGGCGGGTGGCACGTAGACGCAGCTCACGCGTGGGGTCGCTTCCGTTCCGGCTCTCCCATGGGACAGTGTCCGTGCACGCTTAAAGCTGTAACCCCGCAGTCGAGAAGCCGGCTGCTCGAGAGGAGAACCGTGTCCGTGTACCTGGAGGAGGACCTCGACCGCCAGCCGGTCGACGCACCGACCACCCGCCCGCGCAGCCCCGGGCGCCCGCTGGACCCGGTGCTGACCGACCGGCTCCGGGAGCGGGCGGCCACCCTGCTGATCGAGCGCGGGTCGGCGGGTCTCACCGCCAACCTGCTCGCCGCGCACACCCGCGCGGGCAAGGCCGGCATCTACCGGCGCTGGCCGGACATGCGGGCCCTGGAGGCCGAGCTCATGGAGCGGGCCGAGCTCCTCCCCCGGCCCGACACCGACACCCCGCCACCGCTCGCCGTCCGCGCCCTGGCCGAGTCCTGGACCCAGCCGCCGACCCGCTCGGCCCAGGTCGCCGCCGCACTGCTGGGCCGCGCCTCCCTGGACCCCACGCTGCGGCGGGCCCTGCACGGCCACCTGCACGACGACCTGGACGCGTGGTGGACGGGCCTGGGCGGCGTCCCGGCCGAGGACGCCACGGTGCTCCACCTGGCCCGCGCGCTGCTGGTGGCGCACTGGGTCTCCGGCCCGCTGGACCGCGAGGTCACCGCGACGTTCGTGCACCTGGCGCTGCGCGCCCTCGAGGACCGCGGACGGGTGACCGGCGTGGCCGCCGACCCGTCCCGATGACCCGACTCGTGCCGGCACCCGACGGGTTGGCGGCAGCCGGCTCCGGCGCCGACGACCTCGCCGGGGCGCTCGCGCGCCTGCAGCAGGCACGGGGCCGGGGCGAGCAGCTGGTCCACGTCACCGTCGAGGGACGGGCCGGGGACCTCGGCCCCCGGGTCGCCCGGCTGCGTCGGGACCTGCTGCAGCTGGGCCACCGGACCGCCGACGCCGCAGTCGTCGACGACGTCGCCGTGCTCACCGTGCAGCCGGCCGACACGCGACCGGCGCGCTGGCCGCTCTAGGCGCCGCCCGCTGCGCCGGGGGTCACGTCGACCCCCGGCGCACGACCTCCAGCGTGTCGGTGCCCGGAGGGTCCAGGTGCAGCGGAGCCCCCTCGACGGCGGCGACGAGGGCGGCCGCGATGGGCTCCACCCGGGCGGCGACGTCGACGCGCACCGTGGACAGCGTCGGCCGCGACATCCTGCCCACCGCGTGGTCGTAGGCACCGATGACGGCCAGACGCTCAGGGACGGCCACCCCCAGCCGCGCCGCGGCCGCCACCAGGGCGAAGGCGACCTCGTCGTTCCAGGCGGCGACGGCGGTCATGTCCGGCTCGTCCGCCAACCAGGCCGCGAGTGCGGCGTCGGGGTCCTCGGGGTCGAGGGACCGCAGCGAGGACCCGCCGCCGGCCGCGGTGGCCCGCGAGTGCAGCGCCTCGACCCGTCCACCGGAGACCGCCTCGACCCGCGGGTCGGCAGGCAGGGCCAGTCCCAGGCACCGGTGCCCCAGGCCCAGGAGGTGCTCGGCCTGGGCGTGTCCGATGGACTGGTCGCCGATCCCCACCTCCCAGGGGCCACGGGGGGCAACCGGGCTCAGTGCGAGAGCGACCTGGATGCCGGCGGCCCGCATCGCCGTGACGTCCTCGTCGCCGAGGGGGCCGAAGGCCAGCACGGCGTCGGGGGTCAGCGTCCGCCACACCTCGCGCAGGGGGAGCGTGCCCGGGTCCAGCGGGTGCACCACCAGCGTCCGGCCCCGCCGGCCCAGCGCGATGCCCAGTTCGGCGAAGAAGGTGGCGTACATGTGGCTGTACCGCACGGCGGGCAGGACCCCGAGGACCACGTCGGACCGCCCGGTGCGGAGCGCGCGTGCGGCCGGTGACGCCCGGTAGCTCAGCGCTGCGGCGGCCTCCATCACCCGGCGGCGGGTCACCTCCGGGATGGTCTGGTGCGGGACGTCGTTGAGCACGTAGCTCACCGTGGCCCGGGAGACCCCGGCCAGGCGGGCCACGTCGGAGCTGGTCGCCCGGCGGGGGCGCTCGGGTACTCGCGTCGTCACGACCCAAGATTTCCACATCCGGCGAGCATCGGGGCCGCAATGGGCCCGCGCCACGACACGGATCACCCGGCACCATTCTTTACGGGACCGTCCGGGGCCCCTCCTCGACCTGGGTCAACGTCGTTTGCTCACAGCATTCACTGACACGTTTCGGCTCAATCGAGCTGGCGGTCCGCCGAAGCCATCCGTGCACGGCATCGATGCCACGCCCGCACGACCTCGTCGAACCCACGGCGAGCCCACCCGAGGAGCACCCGTGTTCACTGTCCGTTCCCGCACGCCCGTCACCACCGCGTCCGCCTCCCAGGCGGAGGCCGACGTCGATGCGGTGACGTCGGTGGTGTCGGCGTTGGCGGGTGTCTCGTCCAGCCAGGAGGCGGTGCGGGCTGCGTTGTC
The DNA here is from genome assembly GCF_001424485.1 of Modestobacter sp. Leaf380. Taxonomy (GTDB): domain Bacteria; phylum Actinomycetota; class Actinomycetes; order Mycobacteriales; family Geodermatophilaceae; genus Klenkia. Next base: position 239 of record NZ_LMQC01000006.1, on the reverse strand, counting down.
CGCTGTCCGTGAGGGGTTCGGGTGGGCCTACGGGTCGCACTGGACCCTCGATCCGGCCGATGGGCTGTTGCACTTCTCCTCGGAGTCGGGGTCGGTGAGCGAGGAGTTCGCGCGGGTCACGGCGACCGCGACGTTCGCCCGGGGTGTGGGTCTGTCGGGGCGCGCGTGGGCCACGGCCGACCTGGTGTTCGTGCCGGACCTGGGGCAGGTGCGCGACTACCTGGGTCAGGTGCGCGACT
>NZ_LMQC01000005.1 GCF_001424485.1 Modestobacter sp. Leaf380 | reverse complement strand
CAACAGCGCCACCGAGAGCCGCCGACAGATCTCAGCCAAGACAGCAACCGCGTCGGTCAGCACACCGGGTCAGACGACCCCCGATGACGCCGCCCCCATCCTCACTGTCAGCCGCGCAGCCGGCGCACCAGCCGCTGGACCCGGTTCTCCGGGGCCGGCTCGGGCTCCGGGACGACGACCGGCGTCGCGGCGGCGGCCTCCGCGCGGGCGTGCAGCCGGGACCGCACGTCCTCCGGGGAGTAGGCGCGCCGCTGCCGCTCGTCGCGGGCCAGCACCACCCCGGTCGCCGCGACCCCGGCGATCCCGGCCAGCCCGAGCAGCTTCCCCACCGTGTCCCGACGCATGCCCGGCAACCTAGCGGGGCGTCGGCTCAGCGCTCTCAGGGCTCAGCGCTGGGGGGGGGCTCAGCGCTTCGAGGGCAGGGTGAGGACCTCGACGCCGTCCTCGGTGACGGCGATCGTGTGCTCGCTGTGCGCCGTCCGGCAGCCGGTGGCGCTGCGCAGCGTCCAGCCGTCCTCGTCGGTGACCAGCTCGTCGGTGTCGACCATGACCCACGGCTCGATCGCCAGCATCAGGCCCGGGCGCAGCTTGGGGCCCTTGCCGGCGCGGCCGGCGTTGGGCACGTGCGGGTCCTGGTGCATGGTCGAGCCGATGCCGTGCCCGCCGAACTCGGTGTTCACCGGGTAGCCGGCGCCGGTGAGCACCGAGCCGATCGTGGCCGAGATGTCGCCCAGCCGGACGCCGGGGCCGGCGGTGTCGATCGCCGCGGCCAGTGCGCGCTCGGTGACCTCGATCAGCGCCACGCTCTCCGCCGGCCGGGACTGACCCACCAGGAAGCTGATCGCGGAGTCCGCGGCCACCCCGCCCAGCACGACGGCCAGGTCCAGGGTGAGCAGGTCGCCGTCGGCCAGGGCGTAGTCGCGCGGCAGGCCGTGCAGGACGCCGTCGTTGACCGAGGTGCAGATGTAGTGGCCGAACGGCCCACGCCCGAAGGACGGCGCGTAGTCGACGTAGCAGGAGGTGGCCCCGGCGCCCAGGATCATCTCCTCGGCCCAGGTGTCGATCTCGAGCAGGTTGGTGCCCACGGTGGCGCGCTCGCGCGCGGCCTGCAGGACGTCGGCCACCAGGGCGCCGGTGTCCCGGGCACGGGCCACCTGGCTGGGCGACATGATCTCGATCAACGTGACTCCTTCTGGGACGACTATCCCGGCCAGCCTATCCCGGTACTAGAATCCCGTGCATGGTCAGGTTGCCGCTCACCCCCGCCGAGATCGAGCGCGGTCGCCGGATGGGCGCCGCCCTCCGCCGGGCCCGGGGCGACCGCCCGCTGCTGGAGACGGCGCTGGCCGCCGGGGTGTCACCGGAGACGCTGCGCAAGATCGAGTCCGGGCGGGTGGCCACCCCGGCCTTCACCACGGTCGCGGCCGTCGCCGACGTCGTGGGCCTCTCCCTCGACGAGCTGTGGTCCGCGGTCCGGCACCCGGTGCAGGCGTCCCTGGTCTCCTGACGCCGGTTGCCTGACCCCGTGTCCTAGCGTGGCGGCGTGTCCCCGCTGGTGAGCCGTCCACCCCGCCCGGTCCCGCTGTCCCTGGACGCCGCGGTCGACCTGACCCGCACCGGCGACGTGTGGCTGTTCCGCGGCGCCTCGGTCGCCGACCGGGCGATCCAGACGCTGACCAACTCCCCGGTCAACCACGTCGGGATGGCCGTCGTCCTGGACGACATGCCGCCGCTGCTGTGGCACGCCGAGCTCGGCAAGTCGCTGCCCGACGCCTGGACCGGGACCCACCAGCGCGGTGTGCAGCTGCACGACCTGCGGGACGCCGTCACCGTCTGGCGGCAGCGCTACGGACAGCGGGCCTGGCTGCGGCAGCTGGTCGGCCCGGCCGATGACGGCGGCGTCACCCCGGCGATGGAGGACGCGGTGATGACCACCATCGCCCGCCTGGACGGTCGGCCGTTCCCCACCACGTTCCGGCTGGCCCGGGGCTGGGCCAGCGGACTGGTCCAGCGCCGGACGTCGGCCGAGACCGTGTTCTGCGCCGAGCTGGTCGCCGCGACCTACACCGCGATGGGCCTGCTGCCCGACGACCAGCCGCTGAACTCCTACGACCCGGGCAGCTTCTGGTCCGGCGACCGGCTGGAGCTGGTCGACGCCCGGCTGGGCCCCGAGGTCGCCGTGGACGTGCCGGCCGCCTGAGGTCGCGGCCGCCCGGTTCAGCGGGTCGCGGCGACGACCTCGACCAGGGACGGCTCGACCGGCGTCCAGCCCAGCTCGCGGCGGGCCTTCTCGCCGGTGGCCTGCTGGTCCAGCAGCAGCGCGCCACCAAAGGCACCCAGCCGCTCCAGGGTGGACTCCGGCGAGGTGCCGACGGCCCGCACGCCCGCGGCCTCGGCGATCTCCGCGACCGTCGGGTTCTGCCCGGAGACACCCAGGTAGCGGCTGCCGGCAGGGGCGTGGGTGAGCGCCAGGGCGTAGAGGCGGCCCAGGTCGGCGGCGTGCACCGTGGTCCAGTGCTGCTCGCCGCTGCCGGGCAGCTGGACCGCGCCCGCCTCGTCGGTGGGGCCCGACAGCAGCATCGCGGTGATCCCGGCGACCCCGCCGTCGGACTCGGCGTAGACGATGCCCGGCTCGACCAGCACGGAGCGGACGCCGTCCCGGGCGGAGACGACGCGCTCGTCCAGCGGCCCGCGCCAGGCGGTGAGGTCCGGGGCGTCGACCGGGGTGTCCTCGTCGACCTGGCCGGAGCCGTGCACCCAGACCCCGCCGGTGTGCACGTAGGGCTTGCCGCTGTCGGCGATGGCGCCCAGCACGGCGTCGAGCAGGTCGCTGTCGACCCGGGCGCTGGTCTCGTCGCCGGGAGAGGCGGTGTGCACGATGCCCTCGGCGGCCACGGCCTCGCGGGCCAGCAGGTCGGTGTCGGTCAGGTCGCCGCGCACCGCCGTCGCGCCGGCCGCCTCGACGGCCGCGGCGCTGGAGTCACTGCGCGCCAGCGCCCGGACGGTGTGCCCGTCGGCCAGCAGGGCCGCGAGCACGGAGGAGCCGACGAGTCCGGTGCCACCGGTGAGGAAGACGTCCATGCCCGTCGTAATCGCCGGTCGCGGGCCCCTGTTCCCGGACCCGGTACGTCGTCTGCACCATCCCGCCGCCCAGCACCGTGGTCTCCACGTGCTCCAGGTCGACGTCCCCGGGCAGTGGACCGAAGAGGGTGTGGCCCTCACCGATCAGCACCGGGACCCGGCTCAGCGTCAGGGTCTGCACCCGGCCGCGGGCCAGCATCGAGCGCACCAGCCGGCCGCCGTCCAGGTACACCCGGCCGTACCCGGCGGCCTCCAGCGCGGCGACCGCGTCGTCCAGGGTGCGGTGCACGGTGACCCGCGGGTCGGCATCTGCCGCCAGCGTCGAGCTGAGCACGTGCACCGGCCTGCCCTGGTAGGGCCACCCGTCGGACGGCGCGATGACCCGGTACGTGCCGCGGCCCATCAGCAGGGCGTCGACCGAGGCGACGAACGGGGTGAACCCGGCGTCACCGGCCTCGGCGCCCCGGGACTCCAGCCAGCCCAGGTCGTCGTCCGGGCGGGCGATGAAGCCGTCGACGCTGAGCCCCAGGAACACGTGTCCGGTGAAGGTCATGCCCGGACTGTGACAGGAGGGTCCGACAGACACAGGGGCGCCGGGCCCGCCACCGGAGGACCGCCCCGACCACCCCGTTGGGGGTGGGCGGGACGGTCAGGCGCGAGGACCAGGCGGCGCGAGCCGACAACCGCTGCATGACCTCCCTCCTCACGGAGACCGCGACGACGGTCCCCGCCACCCTCGACACGGGCCTGCTGCCCGGTCCGACCGAGCTGCACGCCCGCCTGACCGCGCGGCTGCTCGAGGCCGGCACTCGGCCCGGCGCCCTCGTCGTCGTCGGCCTGCTCCGCCGGGACACCGGCTGGCCGCTGGCCGGTTCGGCCATCACCACCGTCACCGCGCTGCTGGCCGGTGCGCTCCGCGGCGACGACTGGCTGGCCCGGGAGGACCACACCGAGTTCGCCGTCCTCGCCGACGGTGCCCCGGCCGACGCCGACGTGCTCGCCGCCCGGCTGGCCGGTGTCGTCACCGGGGCCGTCACCGGCATCCACGCCTGCGCCGGGGTGGTCACCCTGGAGACCGGGATGACCGCGCACGAGGCCGAGCGGCGCGCCGTGCTCTGCCTGGACGCCGCCCGGCACCGCGGCCCGAACACCGTCGTGCACTACCGCGGGACCCGCTGAGGTCCGCTGCTCGGCGACCGCCCAGCGCCGCCCGCCCCCACAGCTCCGCCGTCACCGGGTGCCCCCCACCCCGGTGACGGCGGGCCCCACCCGCCCTGGCCGGCCAGCGCCATCGACCGCTCGTCCAGGGCCACCACGGTGTCGCCCTCGGCGGCCACCGCGTCGTCGTGCGTCACGCACACCACCACCCGACCGGCGAGCACCCGGCGCAGGTCGGCCACCAGCGCCCGGGCCGTCGGCGGGTCCAGGTGAGCGGTCGGCTCGTCCAGCAGCACCACGTCCCGGTCGGCCAGCAGGGCCCGCGCCGCGGCCAGCCGCCGGCGCTCGCCGCCGGACAGCGCCGTCCCGCCGGAGCCGACCGGGGTGTCCAGGCCCTCGGGCAGGCCGGCGACCAGCGGCCCGAGCCCGACCGCGGCCAGGGCCGCGTGTGCGGCCTCGTCGGTGATCGTCCCGCGCGGGCCGGCCAGCGCCAGGTTCGCCCGGATCGAGGAGGCGAACACGTGCGACTCCTGCGGGAGCCAGGCGAACGCCGTCCGCAGGTCGGCCCCGGTGACCCGGGTCGAGTCGACGCCTCCCACGGAGCAGGCACCGGCGCGCGGTCGCAGCGCGGCCAGCAGCACCGCCAGCAGCGTCGACTTGCCGCTGCCCGAGGGGCCGCGGACCACCACCCAGCCGTCCCGGTCGGCGGTGAGGTCCAGGCCGTGCAGCACGTCGGGGCCGCCGGGCCAGCCGGCGACCAGGCCGGTGGTGCGCAGCGTCGCCACCGGCCTCGGCACCGGCGTCGGGTGCACCGGGTCGGCGGCGACCGGGGCGGCCAGCACGGCCTCGACCCGGCCGCGCGCGTCGGCCCAGGCGCCCCGCCGCTGCAACGAGCCGACCAGGCCGGTGAGCGGCTCGGCCAGCGCCAGCGGGGCCAGCGCGACGACGGCCACCGCCGGGCCGGAGAGCCCACCGGTCCACGCCAGCGCGGCGCCGACGACGGCGGCCAGCCCGGTGCCCAGCGTGACGATCGCGCTGCTCCAGGCCCCGGCGCGGGTGCCCAGCCCGGAGGCGACGCCCTGCCGACCGGCCAGCGCGCGCACGTCGGCCACCGCGCCCGCGGCGACGCCGTGCACCCGCAGGTCCGCGATGCCGTCGAGCAGCGTCGCGGTCTCCCGCAGCGTGGCGACCCGCAGCGCGGCCTCGTCCCGGGCCAGCCCGGCGTCCACCCGGCGGTGCAGGGCGACGACGGCGGCGACCACCAGTGCCAGCACGCCGAGCACCCCGGCCGCTGCGGTGGGGGACAGGAACGCCAGCGCGCCGGCGGTGAGCAGGACGGTGGCCCCGGCGACCAGGGGCGGGGTGAGCACCCGCACCGACAGGTCCTGCAGCGCGCCGACGTCACCGACCACCCGGCCCAGCGCCGAGCCCGGCGTCCGCTCGGCGGCGATGCCCTGCCGGGCCAGCGCCTGCCACACCCGGACCCGGGTGGACTCGGCCAGCCGCAGGGCCGCGTCGTGCGCCGTCATCCGCTCCCACCACCGCAGCAGCGCCCGGCTCAGCCCGAACGCGCGCACCCCCACGATGATCGTCAGCAGGGTCAGCACCGGTGGCAGCTCGGAGGCCCGCACGATCAGCCAGCCGGACAGCCCGGTCAGCGCGACACCGGACCCCGCGGTCAGCGTGCCGGCGACGACGGCCCGGACCAGCGACCGGCGCGGCCAGGTCAGGCCCTCGGTCGCTGCCCCGGTGCCCGGCTCGCCGGTCGCGGCCGCCTCGGGGGCGGCGACAGGGACGGGCACGGGTCGGGTGGAGGGGGCGACCACCGGGGCCGTGGTCCCGGGCAGGGCCACCGTGCAGTCGGCCAGGGCCGCCAGCGCCGGGTCGTGCGTGACGACGACGACCGTCACCGCCCCGCGCAGCGACTGCAGGGCCTCGGCCACCAGGGCGGCGGCGGCGGCGTCCAGGTGGGCGGTCGGCTCGTCGAGCAGCAGCAGCGACGCCCCGCGGGCGACCCGCAGCAGCGCCCGCGCGACGGCGACCCGCTGCAGCTCGCCCGGCGACAGCGCGGTGCAGCGCCGTCCGGCCAGCGCACCGGCGCCGACCCGGGCCAGCGCGTCCACGACCAGGCCCTCGACGACGATCGCGTCCAGCGGGTCGGCCGGGTCGATGCCGGCGTGCCGGCGCAGCTCCTCGGCCACCGTGTCGCCGACGGTGCGCGGGTGCTGCGGGGCATACGCCAACGCCGCGGGGACGCCGGTGACCGTGCCGGTCACCTCGGCCACGGGCGGGAGCGCGCCGGCCACCGCGGCCAGCAGCGTCGACTTGCCCGACCCCGACGGCCCGGTCAACGCCACCAGCTCACCGGGCCGCACGGTCAGCGACGTCGCGGGGAGCGCGGGCACCGAGCGGCCGGGGTACGCGACGGACAGGTCGGTGAGGACGAGCGCCGCGTCGTCGTCCCCCCGGCTGCGGTCGGTCCCTGCCGGGACGGCCAGCACGGCCCGCGCCTCGGCTGCGGCCAACCCGGCGTCGGAGTTGGCGTGGAAGGCCGAGCCCAGCGCGCGCAGCGGCGCGAAGGCCTCCGGCGCGAGCAGCAGCGCGGTCAGCCCGACCGCGAGGGCCAGGTGGCCCTCCAGCAGCCGCAGCCCCACGGTCACCGCGACCAGCGCGACCGACAGCGTGGCGATCAGCTCGAGCACCAGGGAGGACAGGAACGCCAGCCGCAGCGTGGCCATCGTGGTGCTCCGGTGCCGGGCGCCCAGGGTGGACAGTGCCGCCGCCTGGTCCGCGGCCCGGCCCAGCCCGGTGAGCACCGGCAGCCCCCGGACCAGCTCGGCGACGTGGCCGGCGATCCGGTCCAGCGCGCGGGCCGCGGCCGACGTCTGGTCCGCGGTGTACTTCCCGACCAGCACCATGAACACCGGCACCAGCGGCAGGGTCACCGCGACCAGCACCGCGGACAGCAGGTCGGTGCCGGCCAGCACCAGCAGCAGCACCGGCGGGACGACGAGGGTCTGCGCCAGCGCCGGCAGGTAGGTCGCCAGCGAGGGGCCCAGGTCGTGCAGCCGGGTGGTGGCCAGCACCGCCGCCGGGCCGGGCCCGCCCGCGGCCTCGACGGCGGCGGGGGAGGAGGCCAGCCGGTCCAGCAGGGCGGTGCGCAGGGCGTCCTCGCTGCGCCGGGCGTCCCGGGCGGCCAGCACCTCGCCGACCGACCCCGCGACCGCCCTCACCGCCGCACCCACCGCGGCCAGGCCCAGCGCGGACCAGGGGGCGTCGCCGTCCACGACGCGGGCGACGGCGTGGGCCAGGCCCACCGACAGCAGCACCAGGCCCACGGTCTGCAGCACCGCGGCCACCGCCGCCCGGACGAGCGCCCCGCGCACCCCGGGGACGCCGTCCAGCGGACCGAGCGGGCCCCGGCTCACGCGGGCACCTCCTCCTCGTCCGCCGGCTCCTCGTGGACCGGCTCGGCCACCAGGCGCTGGCGGAACACCCAGTAGGTCCACGCCTGGTAGCCCAGCACCACCGGCAGCCCGAACGCCGCCACCCAGGTCATCACCGTCAGCGTGTAGTCGCTGACCGAGGCCGTCGAGACCAGCACGTCGAACGCCGGGTCGATGGTCGAGGGCAGCACCACCGGGAACGCCGAGCCGAACACGGTGGCCATCGAGGCCAGCAGCACCATCGCCCACGCGGTGAACGCCTGGCCCTCGCGGCCCGCGGCCAGCCGCGCCCAGGTGACGACGACCGCGCCCGCGGCGACCAGCAGCGTCACCGCCGTCACCACCGTGCCCGAGCGCAGCCACACCAGCGCGGCCCAGGCCAGCACCGGCAGCGCGGCCACCGGCACGAGGCGCAGCGCGAACGCCCGCGCCCGGTGCCGCAGCTCGCCGTCGGTCTTCAGCGACAGGAACACCGCCCCGTGCACCGTGGACCAGGCCAGCACCGCGACCGCGCCCAGCAGCGCCGGCCACGACCAGCCGGAGAACGCCCCGCCCACCCGGACGCCGTCCGCACCGATCGGCAGGCCCAGCGTCGTGGCGCCCAGCGCGGCACCCAGCCCGGCCGAGGCGATCAGCGAGCCGGTGGTGATCACCCGGGTCCAGGTGGCGTCCCAGCGCTCGTCGTGGCTGGAGTGCCGCCACTCGAAGGCCACCGCCCGCACGATCAGCCCGACCAGCACCAGCACGAACGGCAGGTACATCGCCGGCAGCCAGGTGGCGTACCAGCCGGGGAAGGCGGCGAACGTCGCCCCGACCGCCGTCACCAGCCACACCTCGTTGCCGTCCCACAGCGGGCCGATGGTGCGCAGCATCAGGTGCCGGTCGGCGGGCTTGCGGCCCAGCACCGGGAGCAGGGCGGCGACGCCGAAGTCGAAGCCCTCCAGCAGCAGGAAGCCGGTCCAGAGCACCGCGACGGCGACGAACCAGAGGGTCTGCAGGTCCATGTCTCTCGCTCCTCAGTACGCGAACTGGAGGACGTCGTCGCTGGCGTCGTCGTCAGCACGTGGTGGCTCGTCGCCGTCCCGGTGGCTGCTGCCGCCGCCGATGCCCGGGGTCGGCGTCGTGTCGCCCTCGGTGACGCCCGCCCGGGCGAACCGGACGATCAGGCCGAACTCGATGACCGCGAGCACGCCGTAGAGGACGCCGAGGCTGATCAGCGACGTCCACACCTCGGCGGCGGAGATGCCGGGGGAGACCGCCTGGGCGGTGAAGAAGTACACCTGGTCGGCGCGGGGCACGTCGGGGTTCGGGTAGACGACGAAGGGCTGGCGGCCCATCTCGGTGAAGATCCAGCCCGCGGCGTTGCCGACGAACGGGGCACCGACGGCCAGCAGCGAGCCGTAGACGCCGACCGTCGACGTCGGGACCCGGCCGCGGCGGGTGGCCCACAGGGCGTAGGCCGCGACGCCGGCGGACACCGCGCCCATGCCGATCATCAGCCGGAATCCCCAGTAGGTGACGGCCAGGACAGGCGTGTAGTCGATCGGCTCGCCGGCCTTGTCGCCGAAGCTCGGGTCGTCGGGGTAGGTCGCGCCGTAGGCCTCGGCGTACTGCTCCTGCAGGTCGTTCACCCCGGGGACGGGGGAGGAGAAGTCGCTGTGCGCCAGGAAGCTGAGGATGTAGGGGACGGTGAAGGAGTGCACGTCGTCGCACTCGTTGGAGCCCAGCTTGTTGAAGGCGAAGATCGAGAAGGACGCCGGGGCCTCGGTCTCGCACAGCGCCTCGGCCGAGCTCATCTTCAGCGGCTGCTGCTGGTACATCAGCTTGCCCTGCCAGTCACCGGTGAGGGCGACGAGTGCGAACGCGGCCAGCGAGACGTAGCCACCGACCCGCACCGAGCGGCGCCACACCTGGTGGTCGACCTCCTCGGTCGACCGGCCGGCCAGCGCCCGCTTGCGCAGGTGCCACAGGCCGATGCCCACCAGCAGCCCGCCGGCGACCATCAGCGAGGCGACGATCGCGTGGCTGAAGGCGGCCAGCGCGGTGTTGTTGGTCAGGACGGCGAGGAAGTCGACCTGCCGGGCGCGGGGCTCGCCGCTGGAGGTGTCCAGCACGACGCCGACCGGGTGCTGCATCCAGGAGTTGGCCGCGATGATGAAGTACGCGCTGATCACCGAGCCGACGACCGCCGCCCACAGCGAGGCCAGGTGCAGCTTCTTGGGGATGCGGCCCCAGCCGAAGATCCACAGCCCCAGGAACGTGGACTCCAGGAAGAACGCCAGCAGCGCCTCCAGGGCCAGCACCGAGCCGAAGACGTCGCCGACGAAGCGCGAGTAGGAGCTCCAGGCCAGCCCGAACTGGAACTCCTGGACCAGCCCGGTGGCCACGCCCAGGACGAAGTTGATCAGGTAGATGCGGCCCCAGAAGCGGGTCATCCGCAGCCACTCGGCCTTGCCGGTGCGCACCCACATCGTGTGCATGACGGCGACCAGCAGCCCCAGTCCGATGGTCAGCGGGACCATCAGGAAGTGGTAGACGGTCGTGATGCCGAACTGCCAGCGAGCGATCTCGAGCACGTCCACCGTGTGGCCCCTCTGCCTGTCGTACGATCGGTCGACTCCTTTCTACGCCAGGTAGAACATCTTTTCTACGATCTGTAGAAGTGAGTCGCGAGACAGAGCGGAGCAGGGGGAGCGATGGCGTCACTGGGTGAGTTGGAACGGGCCGTGATGGACCGGCTGTGGGCGGCCGACGGCCCCGTCGCGGCCACCGTGCTGCGCGACGAGCTGGCCGACCGGGGCCTGGCCCTGACCACCGTGCACACCGTGCTGACCCGGCTGGAGTCCAAGGGCTTCGTCCGTCACGACGACGCCCGGCCGCGCCGGTTCGCCGCCGTCGCCACCCGCGAGGAGCACGCCGCCGAGCTCATGCACGAGGTGCTCGGCCAGGCCGCCGACCGGCAGGCCGTGCTGGCCCGCTTCATCGGCTCGGCCACCGCCGGGGAGGCCGCGATGCTCCGGGCCCTGCTCGCCGACAGCGACTGAGCCGCACGCCGTGCTGCCGCTGACCGCCGTCTGCCTCGGGGTGCTCGCTGCCCTGCTGGCGTGGCCGGTCCCGGCGGCCCTGGCCCGCGCACGGTGGACCCGGCAAGACCCGCTCGCCGCGCTGGTCTGCTGGCAGGCGGTCGGCCTGGCCGGCGGGCTGTCGATCATCGGCGCGCTGCTGGTGCACGGGCTCTCGCCGTGGGGGCACTCGCTGCCCGAGGCCTGGTGGCACTGGGTCAGCCGACGGCCCGCCGAGGAGATGGTCCGCGGGGACCACTGGGTCGCCCAGACCCTCGCCGCCGTCCTGGCCCTGGAGCTGCTGGGTGTGCTGCTGCTGTCGCTGGTGCGCACCGCCCGCACCCGCGCCCGGCACCGCGAGCTGCTGGAGCTGCTGGTCGGCCCGGCCACCGACGTCGAGGCCCGGGTGCTGGACTCCCCGGTGCCCGCCGCGTTCTGCATCCCCGGCGCCCGCCCGCTGCTGGTGCTGTCCTCCGGCATGGTCTCCGAGCTCGACGCCGACCAGCTGGCCGCCGTCGTCGCCCACGAGCGGGCCCACCTGCGCGAGCGGCACCACCTGCTGCTGCTGCCCTTCGTCGCCTGGCGCGCCGCGCTGCCGGTGCTCCCCGCCGCCGACCGGGCGCACGACGCCGTCCGGGACCTGGTCGAGATGCGTGCCGACGACGTCGCCCTCCGCGAGCTCACCTCTCCGGCGCCCCGCCGCACCCTGGCCGAGGCGATCGTCGCCGCCGCCGAGGGCGGTGCCCCGCACGGCGCCCTCGCCGTCAACGGCGGCCCGCTCGCCCAGCGCGTGACCAGGCTGCTGGACCCGCCCGCGGAGCTCCCCGCGTGGGGGCGGCCCACCGCCCTGGCGAGCGCGGTCGCCCTCCTGCTGGTCCCGACCGCCCTCCTCCTAGCCCCCGCCCTCCTCTGACCCACCCACCCACCTGGCTGACTGGCTGGCTTCGGCTGTCGGTGATCATGGGGTTGTTGCCAGCGGACACGCCTGACTCGGCGCGTCGAGTGGCAACAACCCCATGATCAGCGGAGGTGGCGGGGTGGGGGTGGGCGCCAACCGCGGCTGCGGAGGGCGCCTTCCACGCGGTCGACGAGCACCGCTGGTCTTCTCAGGTGACGTCTGCCGAAGCGTTGGACCAGGTAGCCGTCGGCTGCGGCCAGCGAGTGGCGGTCGACGTCGGTGTCCAGCTTCTCGGCGGTGGCGTGGCCGCCGCCCTCGTACTCCAGGAGCACGCGGTACTCCTCCCAGCCCAGGTCGCCGTGGGTGACGACGACGCCGCGGCGGTTGACCACCGGCAGCTGCGGCTCGGGGTCGGGCAGGTGGCTGTCGAGCAGCCAGCAGCGGACCAGGCTCTCCGGACGGGACTGCGCCAGCGGGGTCAGCCGCGGGGCGCAGCGCCGTGCCCGGACGACGCCGCGGAGTCCGGCACCGCGTTCCAGTCGGGCGAGCAGCCCCTCGGGGGTCAGGTGGCCCAGGCGGAGCAGGGCGTCCCCGACGGCGACGAGCTCGTCGGGCCTGGTGCTCCGCGCCAGGTCGAGGAACGTCTGCGCTGCGTCGGTCACCGGCAGTCCGTGGACCTGGACGACGTCCTCGGGCCGGAGGTCCCGGTGGAGGGCGACGAGGCCGCTGCGGTGCGGGAGCAGTCGGTCGGGCGGGACCACCGCCTGCGGCACGGCCGGCGGGTCCACGAAGGCGCCGAGCAGTGCTGCCGCCGTCTGCAACCCGAACGCCGCCCCGTCCGGCAGGACCGGCAGCCAGGCCCGGCAACGGGTGGGCAGGTCATCGGGCTCGGCGCGGGACTGGTAGACACCCCGCCCCAGCCGCACGCCGTCCCGCTCGATCTGCCGCCGCGTCATGCCCGAGGCGCGGGCCCCCGCCCACGTGTAGGTGCCCGGTAGGAGTTCCACGCCCAGCAACCTGATGCCCAGCGAGGCCGGCCGACGAGCCACGACCACATCTGTGGACACCCACCCACCCTGTGGACACCTGTCCGCCCAGGCCATCCCGCAGCTGATCATGGGCTCCTGGTCAGCGACACGCCGGCTCGCGGGGTGTCGAACGGCAACAACCCCATGATCACCGCCGGCTGGGCGGACGGAGGGAGGGAGGAAGGAAGGGAGGGAGGGTGGGAGGGGAGGGGTCAGGTGGGTGGGGGGTGGGCGTCCAGGCGGTGGCGGAGGGTGGCGACGTCGTCCTGGAGGGACACGATGAGCTCGGCGGAGCTGAGGGGGTGGCCGTCGTCCAGGAGGACGCGGAAGCGGGCCACGGTGCGCAGTTGGGTGCGGGACCAGCGGCGGTGACCGCCGGGGGAGCGGGCGGGGGCGACGACGCCGGCGGTGTCCAGGCTGCGGAGGAAGGCGATCTGGACGCCGAGCAGCTCGGCGGCCTGGCCGGCGGTGTACGTGGGCCGGTCCGGGTCGTCGAGGGGCTGCAGCGGGTCGGTCACGTGTCCTCCGGGGGACAGCGCGAGGGGCGGGACCCGACGGCCCCGCCCCTCGCGGTGTGGATCAGCTCTCCACGGCCTGCGGTGACTCCGCGGCCTGGATGGTGGTCGGGGTGTCGGCCCGGCTGACGGTGATCTTGCGGGCCTTGGCCTTCTCGGCCACCGGGATGGACACGGTCAGCACGCCGTCGTGGTAGCTGGCCTCGAGTCGGTCGGTGTCCAGGCTGCGGCCGAGCACCAGCTGGCGGGTGTAGCTGCCGAACGGCCGCTCGGCCACCGACCACTCGGCGCCCTCGAGCTGCGGCACCGAGCGCTCGGCGCTGATCGTCAGCGTCGTCCCCTCGATGGACAGGTCGATCGAGCCGGGGTCCACGCCGGGCAGGTCGAAGTGGGCGACGAACTGGTCGCCCACCCGGTAGGCGTCCATCGGCATCCCGGCCAGGGCGCGGGCGGTGGTGGTGCCGGCTCGGGAGGTCAGCTGGTCCAGGGCGCGGAACGCGCTGGACAGCGGGCTGGCGGAGCCGAACGGGTCGTACGCGGTGAGCATCGTGAGACACCTCCGGAGTGCGGGTCGATCTGCGGTCCTCGTCGCCGGATCTCCAGCGACGGCTACAGATTACCTCGACCGCCGCCGTCCCAAACAGGGTCTCGGACGGAGGACGCAGCGGGCGGTCGTGCGGTCTGAGCGGGCGGGCGGGCTCGGCCGGGGGTCAGTGCTTCCAGCGGGTCGTGCGGCAGACCTGCTCAGCCGTCTGCTCCTCGAGGAGCGCGACCTCGCCGCGGCGCACGTCGACCACGGTCGCGTGCAGCTCCTCACCGAACGCGGCCGCCAGCACCTCGTCGGCGTCGAAGGCCTCGGCGGCCTCGGACAGGGTGGCGGGGAGGGGGCGGATGCCGGCGTCCCGGCGCTCGTCGTCCGAGAGGGACGCCGGGTCGACGGCGACCGGGTCGGGCAGTCGGGACCCGGCGCGCACCCCGGCGGCGCCGACGGCGAGGCAGGCGGCCATCAGCAGGTAGGGGTTGGCGGCCAGGTCGACGCACTTGACCTCGACGTTGGCCGCGGACTGCCGGTTGCCCTCGGGGCCGGTGACGAAGCGGATCGCGGCCTCCCGGTTCTCCAGGCCCCAGGCGGCGAACGCGCCGGCCCAGTGCGAGGGCACCAGCCGCAGGTAGGACGCCACCGCGGGCGCACCGACGGCCAGGAGGGCGGGCAGGTGGTCGAGCAGCCCGGCGACGAAGCCCTCGCCGTCGCGGGTGAGGCCGAGGGGCCCCTCGCCGCCGGCCATCAGGTTCTGCCCGTCGCGCCACAGCGAGAGGTGCACGTGGCCGCCGTTGCCGACGCCGTCGGCGGTGACCTTGGGGGAGAAGGACACCCGCAGCCCGTGCTGGGAGGAGACGGCGGTGATGGTGTTCCGCACCAGGAGGGCGGTGTCGGCGGCGGCCACCGGGTCCTCGGCGGCGACGGACACCTCGAGCTGGCCGCCGGCGTACTCGGGGTGGAACTGGTCGACGTCGACGCCCTGGGCCTCGAGCGCATCGAGCAGGTCGCGGGCGTAGTCGCTGACCTCGGCCAGCCGGGTCATCCCGTAGGCCGGTCCGGTGAGCGCGGGCGCGAAGGCGTCGGCGTCGTCGGGCGTGCCGTCGGGGCGGGCCACGACCCACTCGATCTCGAAGGCGCCCCGCACGGTGAGGCCCTCCTCGGCGAGGGAGGCGACGAGGCGGCGCAGCAGCGACCGCGAGCACTGCACGTGCGGCGTCCCGGCCTGGGTGTAGCGGTCCACCGGTGCCCACGCCCAGCCGGGCTGCCCGGCCAGCACGGTGAGTCGGGACAGGTCCGGGTGCAGCCGCAGGTCGCCGGTGGCGGAGCCCGCGAACCGGCCGGCGATGATCGAGTCGTCGAGCAGGAAGCCGTCGAACACCGGGCTCATGCCGACGCCCCAGGCCGCCGCCGAGGGCAACTTCGCCAGCGGCACCGTCTTCACCCGGGTGATGCCCGAGGTGTCCACCCACGGCAGCGCGACGGCGACCACCCCGGCGTCGGCCAGCTCGTCGAGCCGGGCCTCGGCCTCGGTGCGGCGCTCGTCCCGGGTGTGCTGCTCCAGCAGGTCCATGCGGCGATCCTGCCGCCGGTGATCACCGGCGGCCACCGCGGCCGGGGGTCAGGGCAGGTCGGCGGCCAGCGCGCTCGCGGTGCCGACGACGGCGCGACCCACGGCCTCGACGTCGTCCCGGGTGCCGGTGTAGACGACGGCGACCGCGGCCCGGGCGGTGCCGTCGGGGCCGAGCACCGGCGCGGAGACGGAGAAGACGCCGGGGATGACCTCGCCCTCGCTGACCGCCCAGCCGGTCGCCCGGGCGGTGACCAGCGCGGGCCGGTCGTCGTCGGCGGGCGGGTCGGGCATGAGCAGGGCCAGGCCCGGGGCGCCGCGGCCGACGGGGTGCCGGGTGCCGGGGCGGCGGGTGACGTGGCTGGGCACGTCGCGGGGTTCGACGCTGGTCAGGGTGACGGCGTCCGCCCCGGCCCGGACGACGAGGAACCCGGTGCAGCCCAGCTGCTCGACCAGCGGGGTGAGCCGGGCGGTGGCGGCGGCCTGCAGGCTGGTCCGGACGCCGCGGGCCAGCAGCGAGACCGCCAGGCCCAGCCCGAAGTGCCCGGCGGCGTCCCGTTCGACGAACCCGCGGTCCTCCAGCGTGCGCAGCAGCCGGTAGGTGATCGAGCGGTGCAGGTCGACGGCCTGGGCGATCTCCATGACCGGGCGGGGTGACCCGGTGGCGCCCAGGTGCTCCAGGATGCGCAGCCCCCGGTCGAGGGTCTGCGACTGGGGCACGGGGGCGGTCACCGGGTCACCCTCTCAGTGCGTTGGACTCAGTGCGTTGGACTCGGTGCCGTGGGACTCAGTGCGCGTCGACGCCGAGGTCCGCGCCCCGGGTCTCCTTGATCATGCTGACGGCGCCGAAGCTGATCGCGGCCAGCACCATCATGTAGATCCCGACCGAGATGCCGGTGCCGGTCTCCTGCACCAGCAGCTCGCTGATCGCCGGGGCGAACGCGCCGCCCAGGATGGCGCCCAGCGCGTAGCCGATGGACACCCCCGAGTAGCGCACCGCGACGGGGAACATCTCGGCGTACATCGCCGACATCGGGCCGTAGGACAGGCCCAGGCCGACGGTGAGCACCAGCACGCCCAGGCCGAACAGCCACACGTCGGCGGTGTCGACGAGCAGGAACATCGGGATCATCCAGACGAAGACCAGCGCGTAGCCGATCTGGAAGGTCCGCACCCGGCCGATCCGGTCGCTGAGCGCCCCGCCGTACAGGGTGAAGACCAGCCAGCCCACCGAGGCGACGACGATCGCGGTGAGCACCGGGCCGCGCTCCATGCCCAGCGTGCCGGTGCCGTAGCCGATGAAGTAGGCGATCACCAGGTAGCCGGCGGCGTTGTTGGCGATGAAGACCAGCGCGGTCAGCACCACCTGCTTGGTGTTGCTGCGGAACAGGTCGCGCAGCGGGGCGGAGGACTCCTTCTTGCGCTCCTGCAGCTCCCGGAAGACCGGGCTCTCCTCGACCGAGCGGCGGATCAGGTAGCCCACGCCGATGAGCACGATGGACAGCAGGAACGGCACCCGCCAGCCCCAGGACAGGAACTGCTCGTCGGTGGTCACCGAGGTCATCAGCAGCAGCACGCCGGTGGCCAGGATCAGCCCCAGCGGGACGCCGACGCCGGGGTAGGCGCCGAAGAGCCCGCGCTTGCCGCGCGGGGCGTGCTCGACGGCCATCAGCGCGGCACCGCCCCACTCACCGCCCGCGGAGAAGCCCTGCACGATGCGCAGCACGATCAGCGCCACCGGTGCGGCGATCCCGATGCTGGCGTAGGTGGGCAGCAGGCCGATCAGTGCGGTCGACCCGCCCATCAGCAGCAGGGTGAAGACCAGCATCTTCTTGCGGCCCAGCCGGTCGCCGTAGCGGCCGGCGACGATCGCGCCCAGCGGCCGGAACAGGAAGCTGATGCCGATGGTGGCCAGCGAGATGACGGTGGCCAGGCCCGCGTTGTCCTCGCTGACCGGCGCCAGGAACAGCGGGGCGAGGACCAGGGTCGCCGCCTGGGCGTAGATGAAGAAGTCGTACCACTCGATGGTGGTCCCGGCGAGGGTGCCGGCGAGGACCTTGCGCTCCTCGCGGGTGGTGACGTGGCGCTCGGCGCGCACGGCGGTCGTGGTCAAGAGGACTCCGATGTCCGGGGGGTGGGGGCAGTGCTCCGGCTGGTCTCGCCGGTGGTGCTAACGAGCGGGCAGGACCTCTCCGGTGACCTCACCGAAGGAGATCCGGGTGCCGCCGGGGCCAGGGGCGGTGGCGCTGATGCTGACGACGTCGCCGTCCTCCAGGAACGAGCGCGTCGACCCGTCGGCGAGGGTGAGCACTTCCGCGCCGCCCCAGCCGAGCTCGATGAACGACCCCCGCTGGTCGCGCTGCGGGCCGCTGACGGTGCCGGAGGCCAGGAGGTCCCCGGTGCGCAGCGAGGCCCCGTTGACGGTCAGGTGGGCCAGCTGCTGGGCGGCGGTCCAGTACATCGACCCGAACGGCGGGCTGCTCACCACCTCGCCGTTCAGGCTCACCGTCAACTCCAGGTCAAGCCCCCACGGGTGCTCGGCGTCGTCCAGGTACGGCAGCAGCGGGGTGTCCCGGGGCGGGGCGGGCACCCGCGCGGCCTCCAGGGCGGCCAGCGGCACCACCCACGGGGAGACGCTGGTCAGGAACGACTTGCCCAAGAACGGCCCGAGCGGGACGTACTCCCAGGCCTGCAGGTCCCGGCTGGACCAGTCGTTGACCAGGCAGACCCCGAACACGTGCTCGGCGAAGTCCCCGATCGGCACCGGTGTCCCCAGGTCCGACGGGGTGCCGACGACGAAGCCGACCTCGGCCTCGATGTCCAGCCGCCGCGACGGCCCGAACGTGGGGACGTCGTCCGTGGGCGCCTTGCGCTGCCCCGACGGCCGGACGACGGGCGTGCCGGAGACCGCGACCGTGCCCGACCGGCCGTGGTAGCCGATCGGCAGGTGCGTCCAGTTCGGGGTCAGCGGCGGGGAGTCCGGCCGGAACATGCGCCCGATGTTCTCCGCGTGGTGCCGGGAGCTGTAGAAGTCCACGTAGTCGGCGACCTCGATCGGCAGGTGCAGCGTCAGGCCCTGCGCCGGCAGCAGGTGCTCGGTGCCGGCGGCCAGCAGTGCCTGCAGGCGGGCCCGGACGTCGTCCCAGTGCGCGCGGCCGCGGGCCAGGAACGCGTTGAGCGAGGACGACGCGAAGTCCGCGGCGTGCGGCAGGTCCAGCCGGGACACGTCGAGGACGGTGTCGTCGACCCGGACGCCGACCCGCCGCTCGCCGTCCGGGGTCTGGGAGAAGACGCCGAAGGGCAGCGTGTGGTGGTCGGTCACTGCCCGGGGCCCCGGCCGGACCAGGTCCAGGCGTACCGGCCGTCGTCCGAGGCCCGGCCGCCCTCGCCCAGCCCGAGCGGCCGGAAGGTGTCGACCATGACGGCGAGCTCGTCGAAGAACTCGGCGCCCAGCGAGCCCTCGATGGCTGCGGGCTGCGGGCCGTGGCTGTGCCCGCCGGGGTGCAGGGTGATCGAGCCCTTGCCGATGCCCGAGCCCTTGCGGGCCTCGTAGTCGCCGTCGACGTAGAACATGACCTCGTCGCTGTCGACGTTGGAGTGGTAGTAGGGCACCGGGATCGCCAGCGGGTGGTAGTCGACCTTGCGCGGGACGAAGTTGCAGATGACGAAGTTGGCGCCCTCGAACACCTGGTGCACCGGCGGCGGCTGGTGCACCCGGCCGGTGATCGGCTCGAAGTCGCTGATGTTGAACGCGTAGGGGTACAGGCAGCCGTCCCAGCCGACGACGTCGAAGGGGTGCTCTGGGACGACGTGCACGGTGCCGGCGAGCCCGCCCGGGCCGTCGCCGCGGTGCTTGACGTAGACCTCGACGTCGGTGCCCTCGACCAGCAGCGGCTCCGCCGGCCCACGCAGGTCCCGCTCGCAGTAGGGCGCGTGCTCCAGCAGCTGGCCGTACGTCGAGAGGTACCGCTTGGGCGGCGCGATGTGGCTGGTGGCCTCGATCGCGTAGGTGCGCAGCTCGCCCTCGGGCACCCAGCGGTGCGTGGTCGCCCGCGGGATGACGACGTAGTCGCCGGGGCCGACGGTCAGCGCACCGAAGACCGTCTCGACGACGGCGGTGCCGCGCTCGACGTAGACGCACTCGTCGCCGGTGGCGTTGCGGTAGTACGGCGAGGTCTCCGAGGACACCGCGTAGGAGATCCGGACGTCCGCGTTGCCCAGCACCAGCCGGCGACCCAGCACGGGGTCCCGGTCGGCGTCGGTGAACAGGTCGTGCAGCCTCAGGTGCCGGGGGACCAGTGGGGTGTTCGCGACCAGGGACTGGTCGGGCAGCTCCCACGGCCGGGCGTCGACCAGCGAGCTGGGGACGCCGGAGTGGTAGAGCAGCGAGGAGTCCGAGGAGAAGCCCTCCTCGCCCATCAGCTCCTCGCGGTACAGCCCGCCGTCGGGACGGCGGTGCTGGGTGTGTCGCTTGGGCGGGACGCTGCCCACCTGCCGGTAGAAGGCCATCAGACGAGCTCCATCCGAGCGGTGACGATGCGGCCGAGGGCCGCGGCGAGGTCGGCGGGGTCGGTGAGGACGGCCGCCACGTGCGCGTCCGGGCGCAGCAGCCACACCTCGTCCGGGCAGGCGCCCAGCGCGCCGGCCAGCACGCCGCTGGGGTCCAGCGCGTCGATCCGGTGCACCGCGACGGGCAGCCCGTCGGGGACGACGACGTCCGGGGCGTCCCGGCCCAGCAGCACGGTCAGGCCCTCCCGGGCCAGCTGCCGCAGCCGGACGACGTCCGGGCGGTCGGCGACGGTGACCGGGCAGTCCGGTGCGAGCACCCCGGGGGCGGGCTCGGGCACCTCGCCGCGGGGCGGACGGCCGGCGAACGGGCGGCGCGGGTCGGTGGTGGTGAGCGGGGAGTCGACGTACCAGAACGGCTCGGCCAGCCGCCCGCTGTCGACCTGCGCGCGGGCGGCCGGGTCGGTGGCCGCGCGCTCCAGGACGTCGACCCGGTGTGCGGCCTGCGCCGGGGTGGCCGGGACCAGGAAGCGCATGGTGGCCCCGGTGACGTCGAGGTTCTCCAGCGCGGCGGCGTGCCGCTCGGCGGAGTAGCTCTCCAGCAGGTCCTCCGACGCCCAGCCGCGGCGGACGAAGGCGATCTTCCAGGCGGCGTTCTCGGCGTCCAGGACGCCGGAGTTGAGGCCGCGTGCGCCGAAGGGGGAGACCAGGTGGGCGGTGTCGCCGGCGACCAGCACCCGGCCCACCCGCATCCGGTCGACGACCCGGCTGTGGAACCGGTAGACCGACTTCCAGACCACCTCGTAGGGCCGGTCGCCGACGACCTGGCGGATCTTCGCGTCCAGCCCTCCGCCGGCCTCCTCGGCGGCCAGGTCGAAGTCCGGCGGCACCTGCCAGTCGACCCGGAACGTCGAGTCCGGGCAGGGGTGGATGAGCACCTGGCGGCCGGGGTTCCACTCCGGGTCGAAGTAGAACCGGCGCTCGGACTCCCAGCCGGGCAGCTCGGTGCGGATGTCGCAGATCAGGAACTGGTCGCCGAAGGTCTGGCCCTCGAAGGTCAGGCCCAGGGCCCGGCGCAGCGCGTCGGCGCGGGGGCCGCCGCACACCACGGCGTGGCTGCCGCGGTGCTCGCTGCCGTCGGCGCAGCGCAGGGTGACGCCGTCCTCGTCCTGGGTCAGGCCCTCCACCGCCGAGCCCCAGCGGACCTCGATCAGCGGCTGGCCGGCGATCGCCTCGTCCAGCAGCTCCTCGGTGAGGCACTGGCTGACGTTGACGAAGGGCGGGAACGGGGACCGGCCACGGTCGGCGAAGCCGGAGCTGAACACCTCGTGGTCGCGGTGGAAGGTGCGGGCGGTGGTCCAGGTGACGCCGCGGCGGGCGACCTCGGCGCCGACCCCGACGGAGTCCCAGACGTCGAGGACGTCGCGCTGCTGGCAGATCGCCTTGGACCCGACCAGGTCGCGCGCGGGCCGGGCGTCCAGGACCCGGACCGGCAGACCCCAGCGGGCCAGCAGCAGCGCGGTGGTCTGCCCGACCGGTCCGGCGCCGACGACGAGCACCGGCTCGGTCACGACTGCAGCTCCTCCCACACCTGGCGGTCCCGCTCCGCGGTCCAGATGACCGGACGCTCGATGCCGGAGAACTCGTCCCACAGCCGGGAGACGTCGAAGGGCAGGCAGTGCTCGAAGATCGGCCAGTGCCCGAACTTCGGGGCCAGCGCCGCGTGGGTGGCCTCGAAGGCGTCCTTGAGGGTGCCTCCGGCGCGGTGCGCGGTGCCCACGGTGTCGTGCATCGTGGTGAGGAAGGCGCGGGTCTGCTCGATGGCGGCGTCCACCTCGGCCCGGCCGCGGGCGATGGCGCCGCGCCCGCCGACGAGCTGCTCGGCACCGAAGGCCGCCACCCGGTCCAGCGTGCCGGCCGCCCAGTCGAAGTGGAACGCGTCGCCGGTGTAGAGCGCGGCCTGGGACTCGACCAGGTCGCCGGCGAAGAGCACCTTGGACTTCGGCAGCCAGGCCACGATGTCGCCCTCGGTGTGCCCGCGGCCCACGTGCTCGAGCACCAGCTCGCCGCGGTCCCCGCCGAGGGAGATCGTGAGCTTGTCGCGGAAGGTCATCGTGGGCCAGGTCAGGCCGGGGATGGACTCGGGCTCCTCGAACAGCCGCGGCATCCGGCCGTACTCGGACTCCCAGTCCTGCTGGCCGCGCTCGGCGATGAGGCGCTGGGTCTGCTCGGAGCTGACGACCACCTCCGCGTCGAACGCGGAGGCCCCCAGCACCCGGACGGCGTGGTAGTGGCTGAGCACCAGGTAGCGGACCGGCTTGTCGGTGTGCGTGCGCAGCTCGGCCAGCCAGCGGCGGGCGGCGACCGGGGTGGCCAGCGCCTCGAAGCAGACCAGGAAGTCCTCGCCCTCGATGGCCCCCAGGTTCGGGTCGCCCTCGGCGGTCAGCGCGTACACGCCGTCGGCGAGGACCTCCAGGGTGCGTTCCTTGACGCCGAGGTCTGCCGACGAGGCGAAGGGCTTCGCTGCCATGCTCATCTCCTGTGCTCTCATTCCGAGCAAGCTGCCCGGTCTGCGAGCACGACCGTAGCGAGGGCGTGACGCGGCGCACAACCCCCGTGCCGCCCCTCAGCGGTCGGCGCGCTCGTGCAGCAGCGGGGCGAGTCGGAACGGCACCACCTCGACCAAGGCGATCGACGTGCTCGCCCGGACGACGCCCGGTGCGGCCAGCACCGCCTCGGTGACCCGGTAGAGGTCCGCGGTGTCCACCGCGACCACCCGGACCAGCAGGTCGCCCTCGCCGGTGGTGGCCAGCACCTCGACGATCTCGGGGATCGCGGCCAGCGCGGCGGTGGCCTGCGAGCCCTCGCTCTGGCTCAACGACAGGGTCATGAAGGCCAGCAGACCCCGGCCCAGGGCCGCGGTGTCCAGTCGCCGGCTGTGTGCGCCGAGGGTGCCGCCGTCCTCCAAGCGCCTCAGTCGCGCGTGCACCGTGTTGCGGGCCAGCCCCAGCCGCGTGGACAGCGCCATCGCCGAGGCCTGGGGGTCGTCGTCCAGGGCGAGCAGGAGCCGGGCGTCGGTGGCGTCGATGCTGTGCATCCTGCGCAGCCCCTCTCGGTCGTTCGGGTCGGAGGCTGCGCAGATCGCGCAGCGTGTCGGGAGATGGTTGCGCATCCCGGCAGTCCTGTCACTGTCGACTGCATGACCGCACTCGACGAGCGCCCCGCGCAGGCCGACTCCGCCACCACCACGGTGAGCGTCGCCGAGTACCTGGGCGCCCGGCTGCTGCAGGCCGGCGTCGGCCACCTCTTCGGCGTCCCCGGTGACTTCAACCTCGACCTGCTGGACGGCCTGGCCACCGTCGAGGGGCTGGCCTGGGTCGGCTCCCCGAACGAGCTGGGCGCCGGGTACGCCGCCGACGCCTACGCGCGCACCCGCGGGCTGGGCGTCGTCGTCACCACCTACGGGGTGGGGGAGCTGTCGGTGCTCAACGCGGTCGCCGGTGCCGCCGCCGAGGACGTGCCGCTGCTGCACGTCGTCGGGTCGCCCCGGCGCGCGGCCGTGGAGGCCGGCGCCCTGGTGCACCACACCCTCGCCGACGGCGACTTCGGGCACTTCTCCCGCGCCGCCGCCGAGGTCACCGTGGTCGCCGAGACCCTCACCCTGGAGCGCGCCGCCGAGCAGATCGACACCGTGGTGCTGGCCGCGATGACCGAGCGCAAGCCCACCTACCTGGCGGTCCCGCAGGACCTGGCCCTGGCCCGGGTGGACGCCGGCCCGCTGGAGCACCCGCTCACCGCCGCCTCCGACCCGGCCGCGCTGGCCCGCTTCGAGACCCGGCTGGCCGAGCTGCTCGCCGACGCGCAGCGCCCGGTGTTGGTGGTCGGCCAGCTGGTCCCGAGGTTCGGCCTGGCCGTGCAGCTCGCCGACCTGGCCGCGCGCGCCGGGGTCGCCGTCGTCACCCAGCTGTCGGCCCGCGGTGTGCTGGACGCCGACCACCCCTGCTCCGCCGGGGACTCCGCCGGCACGATGCTGCCCAACGGCAGCGCCGACGTCGTCGCGGCCGCCGACGTCGTGGTGCAGGTCGGCACGCTGCTGACCGCGGAGCTGACCGGGTTCGGCTCGCACCGCCGTCCCGACGCCGACACCCCGTACCTGGCCGCCACCACCGCCGGTTTCGGCGCCGACCCGGGCGGCCGGGTGCTCTTCCCCGACGCGCTCGCGGCGCTGGACCGCGCGCTCCAGGGTCGCCGCGGCCCCCGCTGGGCAACCGCACCCGCCGGTCCCGCGCCGCGCGTCGAGGAGGCCGGCCCGCTGACCCAGGCCCAGACCTGGCAGGCGCTGGCCGAGCTGCTCCCGTCGGGGACGGCGCTGCTGGCCGACACCGGCACCGCCTACTGGGGTGCCGCCGGGATGCCGCTGCCGGCCGACACCGTCTTCGGCGGCCAGCCGGTGTGGAGCTCCATCGGCTACGCGCTGCCCGCCGTCCTCGGGCAGGGGCTGGCCGACCGGACCCGCCGCCCGGTGCTCGTCATCGGCGACGGCGCCGCGCAGATGACCGTGCAGGAGCTGTCCACCATCGCCGCCGCGGGGCTGGCGCCCGTGGTGCTGCTGCTGGACAACCGCGGCTACACCATCGAGCGCGCCCTGCAGAGCCCGCGCGCGGGCTACAACGACGTCGCCGCCTGGGACTGGTGCGCACTCGTGCCGGCCCTCACCGGCGGCCGCGGTCTCGCGACCGCCGTCTCGACGGCGGCCGGGCTGCGCACCGCGCTGACCGACGCGTTCGCGGCGCCGGACCGGCTGACCCTGGTGCAGGCCCACCTGGACGCCGACGACACCCCGCCGCTGATCGACGCCCTCGCCCGGCTGGCCACCGCCGCGAAGGGCTGAGCCGACCGCGCGTGGCCGGCCCCCGGCCGGGGCACCCCCACGCCATGACCGACGACGCCGTCCGCCCGTTCCGCATCGACGTCCCGCAGGCCGAGGTGGACGAGCTGCGCGACCGGCTGGCCCGCACCCGCTGGCCCGCGCCCCAGCAGCAGGACGGGGACCGGGGGATCGCCGTCGACGTCGTCCGGGAGCTGGCCGACCACTGGCGCACGGAGTGGGACTGGCGCGAGCACGAGACCGCGCTCAACGCCTGCGACCAGGTGGAGACGACGGTCGACGGCACCCGGCTGCACGCGCTGCACGTGCGGTCCCCGGAGGCCGACGCCCCGGTGCTGGTGCTGCTGCACGGCTGGCCCGGGTCGGTCGTGGAGTTCACCCGGGTGGTCGCGCCGCTGGCGGAGACCATGCACGTCGTGGTCCCCTCACTGCCCGGTTACGGGTTCTCCGGGCCCACCCCGGACGGCGGCTGGACCACCCAGCGGATGGCCCGCGCGATCGCCGAGCTGCTGGCCCGGCTGGGCCACGACCGGTACGTCGTGCACGGTGGTGACTGGGGTGCCCGGGTCGCCCGGGACCTCGGCGCGCAGGACACCGCCCACGTCGCCGGGGTGCACGTGACCATGACGATGGGGCTGGACGTCGACGAGCCCGCCGACGACGCCGAGCGGGCCGCGGCCGAGCGCGGTGCCCACTACGCCCGGGAGCTGTCGGGCTACTTCAGGACCCAGTCCACCCGGCCGCTGTCGCTGGCCCCCGCCTTCACCGACTCCCCGGCCGGGTTGCTGGCCTGGATCGCCGAGCGGTTCCGCGACTGGACCGACCCGGCCAGCGACGCCCTCGGGGCGCTGCGCGACCAGGTGCTGGCCGACGTCGCCGTCTACTGGTTCACCGGCACCGCGCCCTCGTCGTCCCAGCTGTACTGGGAGACCCGCAACGCCGAGCCCGGCACCTGGTCCCGCGAGGTGCCGACCGGGGTGTGCGTGCTCCCGCACGACCTGGCCCGCCCGGTCCGCAGAGCGGTCGAGGCCGCCGTGGACCTGGTGCACTGGACCGAGCTGCCGGCCGGTGGGCACTTCCCGGCGATGGAGGTCCCCGACCTGCTGGTCGCCGACCTCCGCACCTTCGTGGCCCGGGTGACCGCTGGCGACTGAGCAGTGGGGGCTGCTTCGAGGAGCCGGAAAGCACCCTGTCTGCTCGGTCGACCGCCGGCTGTCCTGCGCGGCCGGGCTCAGTCCAGCAGGTAGTGGCGCAGTACCGGGCCGAGCCAGGTCTGCGCCTCCTCCCGGGTCATCGCCACCAGCGGCGGCACCCGCAGCACGTAGCGGGTCAGCGCGAAGCCGAGGACGGTCGCGCCGACGAGTGCGGCGCGTTCGGGAGCCCGGTCGTCGGTGACCGCGGCCAGGGCCGGGGCGACCTGCCCGGCGAACACCCCGCGCATCGCCTCGGCGGCGACCTCGCTGGTGGCCGCCGCGCGCAGCAGCGCCAGGAACGTGGGGTCGTCCTCCCAGACGGCGAAGAACCGGTCGACCAGGACCCGGGCCAGCTCGCCCGCGCGGACGCCGGTGAGGTCGGGCAGGCCCAGGTCGAGGTCGGCGGCCCGGCTGAACAAGCCCTGCTTGCTGCCGAAGTACCGGATGACGAGCGCGGCGTCGACGCCCACGTCGGCGGCCACCGCCCGGATGGTCGTGCGCTCGAAGCCGTCGGTGGCGAACCGCGCGCGGGCGGCGTCGAGCAGGGCCTGCTCGGTGGCAGCGGCATCGCGGGGTCGCACCACCCGAGCCTAAGTCATCGACCGTTGACTGCATGCGGTCCGCAGGGCCAGACTCCTGTCATCGAGCGATGACATGGGAGGTCGGCATGGACGACGTCGTGGTCGTGGGCGCGGGACCGACCGGGTGCACGGTCGCCGGCGAGCTCGCCCGGGCCGGCTGTTCGGTCACCGTGCTGGACCGGCACGCCGCCCCCTCGCCGCTCAGTCGCGCCTTCGGCGTGCACGCCCGCACGCTGGAGCTGCTGGACAGCCGCGGCCTCGCCGACGAGCTGGTCGCCACCGGCACCCCGGTCGACCGGCTGCAGCTGAGCGGCGCCGCCGGGCTGGACCTGTCCGGGCTGCCCACCCGGTTCCCGTTCGTGCTGATGACCCCGCAGGTGCACGTCGACCGGCTGCTCGAGCGGTACGCCGTCGCCCAGGGGGCACGGGTCGAGCGCGGGGTCACCGTCGACGGCCTCGAGCAGCGGGCGGACGGCGTCGTCGTCCGGGCGGGGGAGCGGGAGTGGGCCGCCCGCTGGGTGGTCGGCGCCGACGGCGTCCGCAGCGCCGTGCGCGACCTGGTGGGCCTGCCCTTCCCCGGCCGCACGGTGTTGCGCTCGGTCGTGCTGGCCGACGTGCGGCTGTCGGGCCTCGCGGTCGGTGCGCTGCGGGTCGACGTCGACGCGCACGGCTTCGGGTTCCTGGCCCCGTTCGGCGACGGCTGGTTCCGGCTGATCGGCTGGGACCGCCGGCGGCAGCCCGGCACCGACACCCCGGTCGGCGACGACGAGGTGGCCGGTCGGCGCGACGGTCCTGCGCTCCAGTGGCGCCACCATCCGGCTCATGACGCTGGGCGGCGTCGGTGGCCGGGTGGCCCGCGCGGTCGTGCTGCGCGGTCTGCTCCGGGTGCCGCTGGTCGCCCGGCGCGGTGCCGGGCTGTTCTCCGGGGTCGCGATCGGCTACCCCGGGCCGGGCCCGGTCGGCACCCGGGCGGTCGTGCCCGGACTGGCCGAGGTGCAGCGCGGGGCCGGCTGCGTGCTGATGCTGCCCCGCGCCGCGGCCGACGTCGACGCCCGGGTGCCCGTCCTCCGCCGCCCGGACGACGGTCCCGCGCTGCTGGTCCGCCCGGACGGGTACGTCGCGTGGGCCGGTGACCCGGCGTCGGGGGAGTGGCGCCCGGTGCTCAGCCGACTGGAGCCGGGCGCCGGATGAACGCCGCGGTCACCGAGGCGAGGACCGCCAAGCCGATCGACAGCCACCAGCCGCGGTCGGCACCGGCCAGCCCGCCGCTCTCGCTGAGCGGGACGACGGCCAGCAGCAGCGCGACGCCGAGCGTGGCGCCGAGCTGGCGGGCGGCGTTGCAGGTCGCCGTCCCGGTGGCCAGCCACTGCGGGGGCAGTGCCTGGGACGCCGCCGTCGACAGGTTGGCGATGGTGAACCCGACCCCCAGGCCGGTCAGCAGCGAGCCGGGCAGGAACGCGACCAGGTAGTCCGGGGTGGTGTCGACCAGGACGACCCACCACAGCACGCCCAGCGCCAGGGACAGCCCGCCGAGGGCCGCGACGGGGCCGGGCCCGATGCAGGCACCCAGCCGGCCGCCGGCCAGCGCGCTGACCGCGGCGACGACGGGGCCGGGGGTCAGCGCGACGCCGGCGAGCACCGTGGACATGCCCCAGCCGACGGTCAGCCAGTACACGTTGTGCAGCAGCATCGCGCCGAAGGCGCCGAAGAACGCGGCGATCGAGAGACAGGCCAGCGTGTAGGCCCGGGTCCGGAACAGCGGCAGCGACAACGCCGGCACCAGGTCCGGGCCGGCCTTCGCCGAGCGCAGCACCGCAGCGACGGCGAGCACGACGGCCGCCGCACCCCAGCCCAGCGTCGACCCGCTCGCCCAGCCGGTGTCCGGGGCCTGGACGAGCGCGTAGGACAGCGCGGCCACCGCGGTGATGAGGACGACGGTGCCCAGCGCGTCGGGGCGCCGCCGCTCGGCCTCGTCCCGCGACTCGGTGAGCACCCGCATCCCCACGAGCAGCGCGACGACGCCGACGGGCACGTTGACCAGGAACACCCATCGCCAGCTCAGCTCCACGAGCAACCCGCCCAGCGGCGGGCCCAGCGCCGCGGCGACGGCGCCGATCGCGGCCCAGGTGGCGATGGCGGTGCCCCGCCGGGCGGGTGGGAAGGAGTGCAGCAGCAGGGCCAGCGAGGTGCCGGTGATCATGGCGCCGCCGATGCCCTGCACGACCCGGAAGCCGACCAGCGTCCAGACGTCCCAGGCCAGTGCGCAGCCCACCGAGGCGGCGGTGAACACGGCCAGCCCGGTCAGGAACACCCGGCGGCGGCCGAACCGGTCGGCCAGCCGCCCGGCCGGGGCGAGCAGGGCGGCGAAGGTGATCGTGTAGCCGTTGAGCACCCAGGCCAGCGAGGACCCGGAGTCCGGGAACGCCGCGCCCAGCGTCGAGAAGGCGATGTTGACGATGAACAGGTCCAGGCTGGCCAGGAAGGTCGCGGCCGACACCACCGTGAGCAGCACCCGCAGCTGACGGTCGGTGGGTGGCGCCGCTGTCGACGTCGTCGTCGTGTCGGTGCTCATGGCCGCCTCTTGGTCCGGAAGTCGAACTGACGGGCGGACCGTACCCCGGTGCAGACCCGGGTGGGGGTCAGCTGCGGGGCGCGGCGACCAGCTCCTCCGAGGCCGTCCACAGCGCGCGGGCCAGGGCGACGTCCGAGGCCTCCCGCGAGCGGCCCACGAGCGTCGGGGCACCGCGGCCCTCCTGGAAGCCCGACGGACCGGTGTAGCTGCCACCGGGCAGGTCGGCGGTCGCGGCGAGCAGCGTGGGCAGCGCGCCGTCGGTGTCGGACTGGGCGAGGAACCGGTTGCCCAGCTTCATGCCGAGGTCCTTGAGCCGGTTCCCGGTGTGCGACTGCAGGTTGGTCGCGGCGTACCCGGGGTGCGCGGCCATCGACCGGACCGTCGAGCCCTCGGCGGTCAGCCGCCGCTGCAGCTCCAGGGCGAAGAGCAGGTTGGCCAGCTTGGACTGCCCGTAGGCGCCGGTCGTGGAGTAGGGACGACGCGCCCAGTCCAGGTCGTCGAGCACGATCGTGCCGCTGCGGTGCAGCCCGGAGGAGACGGTGACGACGCGGTCGGTGACGTGCGGCAGCAGCGCCGTCACCAGCGCGAAGTGGCCCAGGTGGTTGGTGCCGAACTGCAGCTCGAAGCCGTCGGCCGTGCGCCCTTGCGGGACCATCATGATCCCGGCGTTGGCGATCAGGACGTCGAGGTCGCCGGTCCACCCCTGGGCGAACGCGCGCACCGAGGACAGGTCGGCCAGGTCCAGCCGGCGCACCTCGACGTCCCCGGTGATCGTGGCGGCGGCGGCCTCCCCGCGGGCGACGTCCCGGACGGCGAGCACCACCCGGGCGCCGGCGGCAGCCAGGGCGCGGGAGGTGGCCAGGCCCAGGCCGGAGTTGGCGCCGGTGACGACGACGGTGCGCCCGGTCTGGGCGGGGATGTCGGCAGTGGTCCAGGGGGTGCTCATGCCGCCACCGTAGGACGATGCCGGGGTGGACCTCACCGGGCTCGAGCTGGTCGACCACCACTGCCACGGCCTGGTCCGGCGCGACCTGGACCGCGCGGAGTTCGAGGCGATGCTCACCGAGGCCGCGGCGCCCAGCCCGCTGGGCGGGTCGCTGCTGGACAGCCAGCTGGGGTTCGCGCTGCGCCGCTGGTGCCCACCGCTGCTGGACCTGGAGCCGCACGCGGACGCCGACGCCTACCTGGCCCGCCGCGCGGAGCTCGGCGTCGAGGAGGTGCACCGCCGGCTCATGGGCGCTGTCGGCACCGGGACGTTCCTGGTCGACACCGGCTTCCTGCCCGAACCGCTCACCTCGCCCGACGAGCTGGCCGTGCTCACCGGCGGGGTGGGCCGGGAGGTCGTGCGGCTGGAGGCGGTCGCCGAGGAGGTGCTCTCGGGCTCGGGCGCCGACGGCTTCCCGGCCGCGTTCCGGGACCGGCTGGCCCGGCGCTGCCGTGACGCCGTCGGGGTCAAGTCGGTCGCGGCCTACCGGTCGGGGCTGGCGCTGGACGGTCCCCGCCCCACCGACGCCGCGGTGGTGGCCGCCGCCGACCGCACGCTGCGCGGTGGGTCGGCCCGGATCGCGGACCCGGTGCTGCACGGCTTCCTGGTCTGGTCGGGCATCGACCTGGGGATGCCGGTGCAGTTCCACGTCGGCCTCGGCGACTCCGACGTCGACCTGCACCGCGGGGACCCGTTGCTGCTCACCGACCTGCTGCGCGCCACCGAGCCGGCCGGGGTGCCGGTGATGCTGCTGCACACCTACCCGTTCCACCGGCACGCCGGCTACCTCGCCCAGGTGTTCGGCCACGTCTTCGTCGACGTCGGGCTGGCCACCCACAACCTGGGCGCCCGGTCGGCCGCGCTGCTGCCCGAGCTGCTGGAACTCGCGCCCTTCGGCAAGGTGCTGTTCTCCTCGGACGCCTTCGGGCTGCCCGAGCTGTACCTGCTGGGCACGTTGCTCTTCCGCCGTGCACTGGGCGGCCACCTGGGTGCCGGTGTCGAGGGCGGCGACTGGACGGCGGCCGACGCTGCCCGGGTCGCGGAGCTGATCGGGTCGGGCAACGCCCGCCGGGCCTACCGCCTCTGAGGCCCGCCTCTGAGCCCCGTCTCCAGACCCGGCAGCTGGGACCCGCCGGCCTCGGTGTCGTCCTGGGCGGGGACGACGTCGGGGAGCGGGTGCAGGGCGACGTGCTCCCCGCGGTAGGCGTCCCGGAACCCCGCGACGTCGGGGAACAGCACCCGGCGGGTGCGGTTGAGCGCGGTCAGGTGCGCCCGCACCGTGGCCTTGAGTCGCGCCGGGACGACGACCGCGCAGAACGGCAGCGCGGCCGGGCGACCGGCCCGGCGGGCGCCCTCGCCGAACAGCACCGCGAGCCTCTCCTTGCCGGGCGGGGTGCCCAGGCGCAGCGGCAGGCCGTCGATGCCGGTGGCCCCGGGCGAGGCGGGGACGGCGCCGGAGAGGAACAGCCCCTCCTGCGCGCGCATCCGGGCGTCGGGGACGGTGGGCCGGACCAGGAAGGGCCGGGACTCCACGGCCGACTGCCGCAGCGCCGCCCGCAGGGACCGGTCCAGCGGCCCCGGCGCCCGGTGCGGGTCGACGGTGTCGTGGGTTGGCAGCGCGGTGACGTCGAACGCCATCAGCACCCCTGGCCGGTCGTCGGCACCCTCGCAGGCGGACCACAGCGCGGTCATCGGGTTGTCCGTCACGTCGAGCAGCCGGGTCGGCAGCCCGTGGCGCTGCAGCTGCGCCAGCAGTGCCAGGTCCGAGGCGGGCGTGCCGGACTCCACGCCGAGCCCCCACTCCCGGGCCTCCCGCAGCATCGCCACCTCGTGCTGGCGCACCAGCCGCTCGTCGGGCAGTGGTTCCGCCTCGTCGACGACCAGCGAGCGCAGCAGCGACGAGCGCACCCGGAACGCGCTGTCGGCGCACCCGCGCCAGACGTAGCGGCGGTGGGCCGACAGCGTGACGATCCGGGACACCGCCCGGAACACCTCGTCCTGGGAGTCGGCCCGGTGGCCCCACCCGCTGCGCACCCATGCGGGGGCGGCCTGTGCTGTCACGTCGGGGAGTGTGCCGGGACCCTCCGACAGTCCCGCCCGCCGAGACCGCCCGTCACACCCGCGCAACGACCGCCCGCGAGGATGGGGAGGTGAGCGCACCCCTGGTCGAGACCGACCCCGCCGTGGCCGCCTGGTACGACCGGCTGCACGCGGCGGTGGTCGAGGAGCTGCCCGCCGCGCTGGAGCTGCGCCGGGCCCTGCACGCGGACCCGCGGCGCTCCGGCGACGAGGCCGACACCACCGCTGCGGTCGTCGCGGCGCTGGGCGCGGGGGAGGGCCGGGAGGTCGCCGACACCGGCCGGCTGGTCCGGATCGGGACGGCGACCGGGCCCACCGTCGCCCTGCGCGCCGAGCTGGACGGGCTGGTCGTGCAGGAGGCGACCGGCGTCGAGTGGGCCGCCACCGGCGAGGTGATGCACGCCTGTGGGCACGACGCGCACCTGGCCGGGCTGGTCGCGGTGTGCCGCGCGGTCGCCCGGGTCGGCGGTCCGGCGCCGCTGCTGGCGCTGCTGCAGCCGCGGGAGGAGGGCGCGCCGTCCGGCGCACGGGACATCGTGGCGTCCGGGCTGCTGGCCCAGGAGCAGGTGGTGAGCGTCGTCGCCGCGCACGTGCAGCCGCAGCTGGCCGCCGGCGTCGTCAACGCCACCCCGGGCCCGGTCAACGCGGCCACCGACGAGTTCACGATCACCGTCACCGGGCACGGCGGGCACGGCGGCTACCCGCACACCACCGCCGACCCGGTGCTGGCGCTGGCCGCCGTCGTGGTCGCGCTGCAGCAGCTGGTCAGCCGCCGGGTCGACCCCACGGTGGGCGCCGTCCTCGCCGTCACCCAGCTCGACGCGGGCACCAGCTTCAACGTCGTCCCCGACACCGCGCGGGCCCGCGGCGGTCTGCGGGCGATGCGGGAGTCCGACCGGGAGATGCTGCTGGCCGCGCTCACCGACGTCGCGCAGCACACCGCCGCCGCGCACGGCTGCAGCGCGACCGTGCACACCGAGAGCAACGAGCCGGTGCTGGCCAACGACCCCGAACTCGCCCGGGCCACCCTGCCCTGGCTGGTCCGCGCCGGTGTCGAGGTCGACGACTCCTGGCGGTCCTTCGGCGCCGACGACTTCAGCCACTACTGCGCCGACGCCCGCGGGCTGATGCTCTTCCTCGGCGTCTCCGGTGGGGAACCCGACGCCGCCGGCCGCCGTCCCGGCCTGCACTCCCCGCGCTTCCTGCCCGGCGAGGACACCGTCGCCCAGGTGGCCGCGGCGCTGCTGGCCGGCTACCTGGCCGGTGCGCAGCTGCTCGGCCCGGTGCACCCGGCGGCCTGAGGCGGCCCACCTACCCTGGCCCGGTGCCGGCCCACACCCACTCCCACGGCCCTGCCGACGACGTCCCGGCCACCCCGCAGGTGCTCGCCCGCCGTCGCCGGGCCACCTGGCTGATGCTGCTGGTGCTGGTCCCCATCGGGCTGGCCACCGTCATCGGCTTGATCGCCCTGTGGCCCTCGGGGGAGGACACCCGCGCGGCGCAGGCCGCCGAGCTGTACCTGCCCGACGGCAACGCCGAGCTCGTCGAGGGCCGGGTCGCCTCGCTGGAGACCTACGACTGCTCCACCGGCGCTGCGGCCGGTCAGCAGCTGACCTGCGCGACCGCCGTGGTCGAGGTGCTGGAGGACCCGGGTCGGGGCGACTACGTCTCGGTCGACCTGCCCGCCGAGGTCGTCGCCTACGGCATCGCCACCGACGACACCGTGGTGCTGACCGTCGGCGACGACGGCTCCGGGAGGGCGAACTACCAGTTCCAGGACTTCCCGCGCAGCACGCCGATCATCACCCTGGCCGTGGCGTTCGTGCTGGTGGTCGCCGCCGTCGCCCGCTGGCGGGGGATCGCGGCCATCGTCGGGCTGGTGGTGTCCTTCGTGGTGCTGCTGCAGTTCGTGCTGCCCGGCATCCTGGGGGAGTCCTCGCCGGTGCTGGTCACCCTGGTGGGCAGTTCGGCGATCATGTTCGTCGTCCTCTACCTGGCGCACGGCTTCAGCGCCCGGACGACGACCGCGCTCATCGGCACCCTGTTCGGCCTCATCCTGGTCGCCGTCCTCGGGGCGGTGGCGGTCGGCGCGGCCCGGCTCACCGGGCTGTCCGGTGAGGAGACGATCCAGCTGTCCACCTTCGACCCGACGCTGGACTTCTCCGGGCTGGTGCTGGCCGGCATCACCGTCGCCGGGCTCGGCGTGCTCAACGACGTCACCATCACCCAGGCCTCGGCCATCTGGCAGCTGCACGAGGTCGACCCGTCGCTGACCTGGCGGCAGCTGTTCGCCCGCGGCATGGCCGTGGGCCGGGACCACATCGCCTCGACGATCTACACGATCGTCTTCGCCTACGCCGGGGCCGCGCTGCCGCTGCTGCTGCTCTTCGAGATCTACGACCGCTCGCTGTGGGACGTCGTCACCGGCCAGCAGGTCGGTGAGGAGGTCATCCGCACCTTCGTCGGCGCCATCGCGCTGGTGCTCGCCGTCCCGGTGACGACGGCGGCCGGTGCCTTCTTCGCCAAGGCCGCCGGCGACCGCCCCGCCCCGCGGTTCCTGGACCGGCTGGCCCGGTAGGAGACTGACCGCCGTGACCCGCTCCGAGGACCTGCTGGCCGCCGCAGCCGCCGCCCCCGGGTTCATGCCCGCCGACGAGGGGCGGGCGCTGTACGAGGCCGCGCTGGCCGTCGAGGTGCCCGGACCGCTGCTGGAGATCGGCAGCTGGATGGGGAAGTCCGCGCTGTACCTGGCGGCCGCGGCGGTGCAGTCCGGGCGGCGGGTCGTCACCGTCGACCACCACCGCGGCTCCGAGGAGCACCAGCCCGGCTGGGAGTACCACCAGCCCGAGCTGGTCGACCCGGCCGTCGGGCAGCTGGACACGCTGCCGGCCTTCCGGCGGACCGTGCACCCGGCCGAGGACGTCGTCGTCGCCGTCGTGGCGCGGTCGGAGACCCTGGCCCCGCTGTGGACGACGCCGCTGGCGCTGCTGTTCCTGGACGGCTCGCACACCGAGGAGTCCGCGCGCCGGGACCAGGACGCCTGGGTTGCGAAGCTCGCCGTCGGCGGCACGCTGACCGTGCACGACGTCTTCCCCGACCCCGCGGACGGCGGTCAGGCGCCGTTCGGCGTCTACACCCGGGTGCTGGCGTCCGGGGACTTCACCGAGCTGCCCGGCACCGGGTCGCTGCGGCTGCTGCGCCGGGACGCGTGACCCCCCGGCTGCGCCTGCTGGGCCCGTTCGCGGTCCTGCGCCCCGACGGCCCGGTCGACGTCGGCGGACGGCGGGCCCGGGCACTGCTGGCCCGGCTGGCGCTGGACCCGGGCCGGGTGGTCGGCGTCGACGCGCTGGTGGACGCCGTCTGGGACGGCGCGCCCCCCGCGGCGCCGGCCAACGCGTTGCAGGCGGTGGTGTCCCGGGTCCGCCGGGCCGCGCCGGACCTGCCGCTGCGCGCCCGGCCCCCGGGCTACCTGCTCGACCTGCCCCGCGACGCGGTCGACGCCGGGGCCTTCGAGGACCTCCTCGGCCGGGCCCGCGACGCCCGCGACCCGCACACCGTCGTGGAGCTGCTCACCGCGGCCGAGGCGCTGTGGGCCGGGGACCCGCTGGCCGACCTGCGCGACTTGGCGTTCACCGCGGCGCCGGCGGTGCGCTGGGCGGAGCTGCGGCTGACCGCGACCGAGCAGCGGCTGACCGCCGTCCTCGAGCTGGGGGACGCCGCTGCCGCCCTCGCCGAGCTGGACGTGCTGACCGACGCGCACCCGCTGCGGGAGACCCTGGCCCGGCTCCGGGTCCGGGCGCTGCACCGGCTGGGCCGGCCGGCCGAGGCGCTGGCCGCCTACGAGCAGGTCCGCGCCCGGCTGGCCGACGAGCTGGGTCTGGACCCCTCGCCGGCGCTGCAGGCCGAGCAGCTCGCCGTGCTGCGGGACGACGCGGCCCCGGCGTCGCGGGCCCGCCCCGTGCTGCGCGCCCCGCTGACCAGCTTCCGTGGCCGGCAGGCCGAGCTGCACGCCGTCGCGTCCGCCCTGGACACCGGCCGGCTGGTG
Source organism: Modestobacter sp. Leaf380 (assembly GCF_001424485.1). Classification (GTDB taxonomy): domain Bacteria; phylum Actinomycetota; class Actinomycetes; order Mycobacteriales; family Geodermatophilaceae; genus Klenkia. The sequence continues at coordinate 46,301 of NZ_LMQC01000005.1, read as the reverse complement.
ACCCTGCTCGGTGCCGGCGGCGCGGGGAAGACCCGGCTCGCCCTGGAGGCGGCCCGGCTCGTCGACCACGACGTCCGGGACGGCGTGTGGTGGGTGGAGCTGGCGCCGGTGGCCGACCCGCGGCTGCTGCCCGGCGTGGTGCTCACCGCCGTCGGGCAGCGCGAGTCGACGTCCCTGGAGCGGGTGCCCACGCTGGTGGAGGCCGGTGACCGGCTGCGCGAGGTGTTCGCCGACCGGCAGGCGCTGCTGGTGCTGGACAACTGCGAGCACCTGGTGGGCGCGGTGGCCGCGCTGGCCGACGACCTGCTCAGCCGGTGCGCCGGACTGCGGGTGCTCACCACCAGCCGGGAGCCCCTCGGGGTGCCCGGGGAGACCCTGCTGCCGATCGGCCCGCTCACCGTCCCGGCCGACGACGACCCGTCCGCCGCGGACGCCCCCGTCGTCCGGCTGTTCGCCGACCGGGCCGCCGCCGCCCGGCCCGGGTTCGCGGTCACCCCGGCGACGCTGCCCGTGGTGCTGGAGGTGTGCCGGCGGCTGGACGGCATGCCGTTGGCCCTGGAGCTCGCGTCGGCCCGGCTGCGCACGCTGGGCATCGCGCAGATCGCGGCCCGCCTCGACGACCGGTTCACCCTGCTGACCGGGGGGAGCCGGGTCGCCCTGCCCCGGCACCAGACGTTGCGGGCCGTCGTGGAGTGGAGCTGGGACGCCCTCACCGACGACGAGCAGGCGGTCGGTCGGCGGCTGTCGGTGTTCAGCGGCGGGGCCACCCTGGAGGCCGCCGAGGTGGTCTGCGCCGGGCCGTCGTCGGTGCTGGACGCGGTGGGCGGGCTGGTGGAGAAGTCGCTGCTGCTGGCCGTGCCGGACGAGTCGGGCGCCGTCCGCTACCGGATGCTCGAGACGGTCCGGGCCTACGGCGCCGAGCAGCTGACGGCGGCGGGGGAGCGGGACCGGGTGGAGGCCGCGCACACCGCGTGGTGCCTGGACCTGCTGGACCGGCTCGAGCCGCTGCTGCGGGGGGCCGAGCAGCTGGGGGCGCTGCGCGAGCTGCACGCCGAGCACGACGGCCTGGTCGCGGTGCTGCAGCGCGAGGTGGCTGTCGGCGCCGCGGAGACCGCCGTCCACCTGGCCGGCCGGCTGTGCTGGTACTGGCTGCTGTCGGGCCGGCAGGTCGCCGCGGGTCGCTGGCTGTCCGACGTCCTCGCGCTGCCGGCCGCACCCACCCCGCTGGGGTGCGTCTGCGTGGCCTTCTCCGCGCTCGCCGCCGCCGAGACCGGGGGCTGGGCGCGCGGCAAGGAGGTGCTGGACGAGGTGCGGGCTCTGCCGCCGACCCTCACCTGGGCGTCGGGGGAGCCGCTGGCGGCCTTCGGGTGGGCGCTGGCCGTCGCCTTCAGTGGGGGGCCGCTGGACGAGCTGGCCCCGTTGGCCGACCACGCCGACCCCTGGGTGGTCGCCGCGGTGCGGTCGGTGGTGGCCCAGGTGGCGGAGAACACCGGCGTGCTGGGCGCCGACGGCACGGGTGACCTGGCCGCGACCCACGAGGCGTTCCTCGAGCTCGGGGACCGCTGGGGCCGGTCGCTGACTGCCGGTGCGCTGGCCGCGGTCCGCGCCCAGGACGGCGACCTGGCCGGCGCCGTGGAGCTGACCATCGAGGCGCTGGCGCTGTCCGACGAGCTCGGCACGCACGACGACTCGCCGCTGCTGCGGATCCGGCTGGCCGGGCTGCGGGCCGCCCAGGGCGACCTGGCCGGCGCTGCCCGGGAGATCGACACGGTGCTGGTCACCGCCACGCGGGACGGCGGCCCGATCCTCGCCTTCGCGGAGTCGATGCGCAGCACGCTGGCGATGCTGGCCGGCCGACCGGAGGAGGCCCTCGAGCGCGGCCGGCTCGCCGTCGACTCGTTGGCGGACGTGATCAGCGGGCCCGACCAGGTGGACGCCCTGGTCCGGACCTCGCTGGGGGTGGTGCTGGCCACCGGGGCCGCCACCGCCGCGGACCCGGCCGCCGCGCGCGTCGAGTCGCGGGCCGTGCTCGACCGGGCGATGGGGTCGGCCGCGGACTCCGGGGACATGCCGGTGGTCGCCGTCGTCGTCCACGGGCTGGCGGTGCTGGCCGAGGCGGAGGACGACCCGGCCGAGGCAGCCCGGCTGCTGGGCGTGGCCACGGCGGTCCGCGGCCGGGGCGACGCCGGCGACCCGGTGGTCCTCGCGCTGGCGGACCGGCTGCGCGCCGTGCTGGGGGCCGAGCGGGTCGCGGAGCTGCGGGCGCAGGGCGCTGCGGTCACCCGGGAAGCGGCGCTGGTCGAGCTGGGGATCCCGGGGTGGCAGGCGTGGCCGGGGATCGGGGGGCGGGCGGCCGACCCCGGAGCTCCATCGCGATCTCGTCAGCGTCCAGCACCGCCAGTGCCTGGGTGAGCACCGCCGAGTCGTAGTCCCCGCCGTCCCGGGCGTCGAGCAGGGCCGAGCGCTGGGCGCGCAGCGCGGCGACCCGGTCGCCCGGCTCCGCGGTCTGCGCGGCCTGGACCAGCAGCGTCATCAACCGGGTGCGCTGCTCCTGGTCGGCCCCGGTGCCGTCGCCCGGCAGCAGGGTGCGGACGAGCCGGGGGAGCGTCGCACCCTGCAGCAGCAGCGACCCCACGGCCACCGCGACGGCGACGAGGACCAGCAGCGACCGGCTCGGGGTGTCCGGCGGCAGCGTCTGGGCCGCGGCCAGGGTGACCGCGCCGCGCATCCCGGCCCAGACGACGACGGTGCCCTCGCGCCAGCCCAGCGGGTGCGCGAGCAGGTGGTCCAGGTACGCGATCCCGTAGGCCACCCGGGCCCGGAACCGCTCCCGCTGGCGGTCGCTGATCGGCCGGGTGGTGCGCCGGCGGCGTCCCCGTCGTGGCGGTTCGCCGTCCAGCATGTCCGCGAAGAGCGGCCGCATCTCGACGCCCCGCTGGGCCTGCCGGTGCTGCACCAGCAGCAGCGGCGCGACGTAGGCCGCCCGGACGACGACGGTCAGCACCAGCGCGCCGCCGGCGATGAGCAGCGCCCGGCCGACGCCGGCGTGGTCCTCCCGGACGTCGGTGACGATGCCGACCAGCTGCAGCCCCATGAGCAGGAAGACCGCGCCCTCGAGGACCACCTCGACCGTCGACCAGTTCTGCGCGTCGGACAGCCGGGCCCGGGGGGACAGCACCCGTGGTCCACGCGACCCGGTGACCAGCCCGGCGACGACGGCGGCGACCAGCCCGGAGGCGCCGGCCAGCTCGGCCGGGATCGCTGCCACGAACGGGACGGCGAACGACAGCGCCGTCGTCACCGGGACCTCGTGCACCCGGGTGCGCACCCACAGGTGCACCCGGCCGACGACCACCCCGACCACGGCGGCCAGCGCCACCGACCAGAGGAAGCTGCCGGCCACCCCCCACAGCGAGACGGTGCTCGCGGCGCCGGCGACGGCGGCGCGCAGCAGGACCAGCGCGGTGGCGTCGTTGAGCAGGCTCTCGCCGTCCAGGATGGTGACCGCCCGGGCCGGGACGCCGAGCCGGCGGGCGATCGAGGTGGCCACCGCGTCGGTCGGGCTGACCACCGCGCCCAGCGCGATGCCCCAGGCCAGGCCCAGTCCCGGGACGACGAGGGAGAAGAAGAACCCCAGCACCACCGAGCTGAGCACGACCAGCAGCACGGACAGGCCGCTGACGGCGCTGAGCTCCCGGCGGAGGTCCATGGTGGGCACCGAGACCGACGCCGAGTAGAGCAGCGGGGGGAGCAGGCCGGCCAGCACCCACTCGGGGTCGACCTCGACGGTCGGGACCACCGGCAGCAGGCTGACCGCGACACCGGCGACGACGAGCAGCAGCGGGGCCGCGACGCCGAGCCGCTCGCCGACCGCCGCGGCAGCGACGACGACGAGCAGGCCCAGGACGGCGAAGGTCAGCAGTTCCACGCGGTCAGACTCGTCGCCGGTAGGCCCGCATGGCCAGCGGCACGAAGACCGCGAGCAGCAGCAGCGACCAACCGACGGTCCAGGCCAGCGGCCCGGCGACCGGGCCGCCCAGCATCAGGCCGCGGACGGTGTCGATGACGTGGGTGACCGGGTTGTTGCGGGTGAACGCCTGCAGCCAGCCCGGGAGGGTGTCGGCCGAGACGAGCGCGGTGCTGCCGAAGGTGAGCGGGAAGGTCGCCAGGAAGCCGATGCCCTGGACGGCGCCGGCCGAGCGGACGGTGAGCCCGATCCAGACGAAGACCCAGGACAGGCACATGGCGAACCCGATGGCGGTGAGGACGGCCAGCGCCGCGGCCGGCAGGCCCTCGGTGGTGCGGAAGCCGAGCAGGGCGGTGAACGCCAGGAGCACGGCGATCGCGGTCACGAAGCGGACGACGTCGGCCAGGACGGCGCCCACGAGCGGCGCCGAGCGGGCGATCGGCAGGCTGCGGAAGCGGTCGAAGACGCCCTTGGTGATGTCGTTGTTGAGGGCGACGCCGATGCCGCCGGTGGCGAACATCAGGGTCTGCACGAGGATCCCGGGCACCAGGTAGGTGAGGTAGTCGTGCCAGTCGCCGGCGATGGCGCCGCCGAAGACGAACACGAAGAGCACCGTGAAGATGATCGGCTGCAGGCTGACGTCCATCAGCGCCTCGGGCTGGTGCCGGATCTTGACGACGTTGCGCCAGGCCAGGGTGAGGGCCTGTTGCAGGGCGGGGAGCTTCGGCGCGGAGCTGATCTCGGGGACGTCGAAGCGGGGTGCGGGGCGGGTGGCGGTGGTCATGCCGCGACCTCCTTCTCGTTGTCTGACTGCGTGGCGTGCCCGGTGAGGGCGAGGAAGACCTCGTCGAGGCTGGGGAGCCGGACGGCGAGCTCGGAGAGCCCGACGCCCTGGGTGGTGAGCAGGTCGAGCACGGTGCCCAGCGCGGCCTCGCTACGGACCGGCACCGAGGCGGTGCCGTGCCCGTCCAGGGCGGGGGCGGTGCCGGCGACCTGCTCGAGGACGGCGAGGACGGTGGCGGTGTCGGCGCGGTCGCGGGGGCGGACGGTGAGGGTCTGCGCGCCGGTGCGGTGCTTGAGCTCGTCGCTGGTGCCGTGCGCGACGACCCGACCGGTGTCGAAGACGACGATGTCGTCGGCGAGCTCGTCGGCCTCCTCGAGGTACTGGGTGGTCAGCAGCACGCTGGTGCCGTCGGCGACCAACCGGCGGATGACGTCCCAGACCTCGGTGCGGCTGCGCGGGTCCAGGCCGGTGGTGGGCTCGTCGAGGAAGAGCACCTGCGGGCGGCCGACCAGGCTGGCGGCGAGGTCGAGGCGGCGGCGCATGCCGCCGGAGTAGGTCTTGGCGGAGCGGTCGGCGGCGTCGGAGAGGCTGAAGCCGGCGAGCAGCTCGGCCGCGCGGGCCTTGGCCGCGGCTCGGGACATGCCCAGCAGGCGACCGATCATGGCGACGTTCTGGGCGCCGGTGAGGTCCTCGTCGACCGAGGCGTACTGGCCGGTCAGCCCGATCCGGCGGCGGACCTCCTGCGGCTGGGTGCGGACGTCGAAGCCGGCGACCCGGGCGTGGCCGGCGTCGGGGCGGAGCAGCGTGGAGAGCACCCGGACGGCGGTGGTCTTGCCCGCGCCGTTGGGGCCCAGCACGCCGAGCACGGTGCCGGCCGGGACGGTGAGGTCGACGCCGTCCAGGGCCTTCGTGCTGCCGTAGCTGAGGGTGAGGCCCTCGGCCTCGATGGTGTGCGTCATGGTGGTCACCGTGGTCGCGGTCGCTGACGTCCCGGTGACGGACCGCTGACGTCGGCTGACGGGGCCCGTCCGGTTGCCGGGGTGGTGGGTGGCTGGTGAGGGTGGGCGGGTGCTCCGCCAGCGGAAGTCGTCTGCGTCCGTGCCCGAGTCCGTGTCCGAGGAGCGGGCCGCGGAGCTCGCCGCTGTGAAGGCAGCCTGGCGCTCGGGGCCGGCGGCCGAGGCCGGCGCCGCCCAGCTGGCCAGGACGTTGGCCGTCCCGGCCGAGCTGCTGGTGCCGCTGGTGAGGTGGGCGCGGGGGCAGACCGGAGTCGCCCTGATGCCGCCGGTGGTGGGTCAGGCGAACGCGGCCGCTGCCTTCGTGGTGGTCCGGTCGTTGCGCAGACGGCGTGGGGCTCGCGGTCGCGGTCGGGAGGGGCAGCCGATGCCGGTCTGGCAGCGGGCCGCCCTGCTCGGGGGCCTGGCCTCGTGCTCCGTGGGACCGATGGCGGCCGTGGGCTGGTCCCGGTGGGTGGTGCTGCCGCAGAGGTCCCCGCTGTGGGTTACCTGGTCCAGGGGCCGGTGACGGTGCCCATGTCGGCTGGCCTGGTCACGGTGGTGCTGCGGGTGGCCCGAGCTGCCCGGGACGAACACCGACGCACGCTGGACTCCGGCGGACCCGAGCTCGAGCAGGGACCCGCTGCCGAGTCGGGTGCCGGCTTGGCAGCGCCGGAATCCACCGGCTGACCGGATCGACGGGTGGCGCCGCTCCCTGCTGGGCGGCACAGCGCGCCGGGCTGCCCTGCGCCGGGCCCCGCCCCGCCCCGCCGGCTGCCTACCCGTCTGACCGCGCCAGCGGAAGCCGCGGCGCTCGGCGCAGCGAGCACAGCAAGGCGAACACCCACCGAGGCGCTGCGGGCACGGCGAGCCCGACGCACGGCGCAGCGAGCATAGAGTCAAGGCGGAGGGCCGTCAGTTCAGCAGGCGGTCGAGGACGATCTCGGTGCCGTCGGGGCGGTGGGTGCGCCACCGTCTCCCGGGTGGTGCGCCGTCGTCGCGTTCGACGCGGAAGCCGTGGTGGACCTTGGTGTGGTGGCGTTCGCAGAGCAGCGCTGAGTTGTCGAGGCTGGTGTCGCCCTGGTCGAGGACCCATTCGAGGACGTGGTGGACGTCGCACCAGTGGGTCGGGTTGAAGCAGCCGGCGAAGACGCAGTGCCCGTCCCGTTCCTCCACGGCCCGCCGGACGTGCGGTGGGACCACCCGTTTGGTCCGTCCGATGTCGAGGGGGAGCCCGTCGGGTCCCATGACGATGCGGGTGACGGCGGAGTCGCAGGCGACCCAGCGCGCCCGGGCGGCGGAGATCGTCGCGCCGAAACCGGTGGTGGCGGTGTCGCGGCCGGTCGCCGGGTCCACCAGGTCCTCGATGTTGATCGTGACGAGGACGTGCGGCTTGACCGTCCGTAGGAACGGCAGGCCACCCTGCGCGAGGGCGTTGTCGCACAGCTGCACGAACGCGTCGCCTTGCTGCTGGGCGCGGTTGCGCACGTCCCCGAGGGGACGGTCGGCCTGCACGATGGACTCGATCGCGGCCATGGCCTTCTCGAAACCGACCGCGTCCAGGTCGAAGCGTCCCGAGCCGGAGCCATCAGGGCGGTGGCTGAAGGTCAGGGAGCGGTTCTCGGTGGGGTCGGGCTCGGGACCGTCGGGGTCCAGCGCGTTCGCGAACGCCTGGACCGCCAACCCGAGCTTGGCGTGCGGGAGTGTGCGGGCGACCTCGGTCCAGGCCCGGTCGAAGGCGTCCAGGTCGATGCCCTGCTCCTCGGCCGCGGCGATGTCCCGCGGGCGCAGCGCGTCGGCGACGACACCCACCTGAGCCGCGGTCACGGCCCCCTCGGCGAATGCCGCCTCCAGGTGCGGCAGGTGCTCCAGCACCCGCCCCGCCTGCACCACGGCCGCCGCGGCTCCCGGCGAGTAGTGGTGGTGCCCGCGCAGCAGGGACTGCATCGTCTTCAGCCCCTCGCGCTCGGCAGCCCCGATCACGTCGCCGTGCCGCACGGTGCGCACGAGCTCGGCCTGCAACCGGTTGATCGTCTGCACGATCTCCGCCGTCCGCTCCAGCAGGACCCCGTCGGTCAGGGCGTGCAGGTCATCGGCAGCCAGGGCGTCCACAGCGGACCGGAGCTCGCTCACGACACCTCCCAGATGGTTCGATCAGGTGTTCGAAGTCTACCGCAGATCGGACGTCTCGACCAGGCGAATCCCCAGCTCAGAGGCCTGTCCACAGATCTCGTGCGGGTCTTGACAGCGCGGTGATGAGGGCTGGCCCCGGGACCGTCGGTGGATCCGCCGTCCACGGTGGGGCTGGACGCGGGACCATGCACCGGTGACCGCACCCCAGGACCTGCTGGCGCAGGCCCGCGCGGCCACCGAGGCCCAGATCGAGGCGCTCACCGCGGAGTACGCCGCCGTCGTCGAGGCCTCCCGTGGGGACAACGCCGACGACGAGCACGACCCCGAGGGTGCGACCATCGGCTTCGAGCGGGCCCAGCTCGGCGCGGTGCTCGCCCAGGCGACCGCCCGGCTGATCGAGCTGGACGCAGCGGTCGCACGGGTTGCCGCGGGCACGTACGGCCGCTGCGAGGTCTGCGGCCGGCCCATCGGCGACGCCCGCCTCGCGGCCCGTCCCGCCGCCCGGACCTGCATCGACCACGCCTGACGCACCCGCGGACCGCTACGGTCGGGCGATGGCATGGGTGGTCTGGAGCGTGCTCGGCGGCATCCTGGTGCTGCTCGCCGTGGTGTCGTGGTGGCACGACCGCGATGCGCGACGCCGGGGCGCCCGGTCGTCGGACCCGGGCCGAGGGGTCCGTGACGCCCGCCGGGACCTGCGGGCCGACCCCGACCTGAACCGCGGCGGCCGCTGAGCGCGCTCCCCGACGACGGGTGAACTCGGTTGCGCGGCTCCCGCGGTGCGGCCACGGTGACCCCGTGAGCGAGCAACAGCGCCGGTGGAGCTCTGCGACGACCCACCCGGACATGTGGGTCGACCCAGAGGTCGATCCACGCAACACCGACGGCGTCAGCCCGGACGGCGAACTGGCGACACTGCTGGACTACCTGACCGACCACCGCACGACGCTGCTGATGAAGTGCGACGGGCTGGACGCGACGGACCTGACCCGCTGCTCCGTGCCGCCCTCGACGATGTCCCTGCTGGGTCTGCTCCGGCACCTGGCCGAGGTGGAGCGGGACTGGCGTGGCTGGTTCGTGCCCGGCGAGCCGCCGGAGTCGCTCTACGGCGTCGACGGTGACTTCGACGGGGCCGTGGCCGATCCGGCCCTGGTCGACGGCGCGTATGCCGACCTGGCCCGGGAGCAGGCGTCGACCGATGCCGCCCTGGCCGCCCACCCGGACCTCGGCGAACGCCTCGGCCCGCAGGGCATCGCGGTCCGCGAGCTGTGGGTGCATCGTGTCGAGGAGTACGCCCGGCAGTGCGGGCACGCCGACCTGCTGCGTGAGTGCATCGACGGCCGGGTCGGGCAGTAGCCCCCCGGGGCAACCGCCTCAGCCCGACACGCGGGCCAGCACGCCGGCGACGACGAACACCAGCACGCCGGCGCCGGTGATCCGGCGGAGCGGGTTCACCCCGCGGAGCAGCTCGTCACCGGCCCACCACAGGACGGCGATGCGGGTGCCCACGTAGAGGGTCACACCGGGCGCCCCGTCGTCCGGGACGAACGACGCGACCACCGTCAGCACCAGGAAGACCAGGATCGCGACGTTGGGCCACTGGGCGACCACCCAGTGGCGCTCGGGGTCGGTGCGGTCGGCCAGCAGCCAGTCCAGCCCGCGCTGCACCCGGCTCGTCAGGGGTGCTCCCCGACCACGACGCCGGGCCGGTCGGGTTCGGTGAACAGCCGTGCCCCCGGGGTCGCACCGCTCACCGCGTCCGCGGCCAGCACCACCGCCGCCGCCGTCCAGGTCGTCCGCTCGACGGGCCAGACGGCGTCGTCGGCGAAGACGTAACCCGTCCAGTAGCCGCCGTCCTCGGCCCGCAGGTGCTGCATCGCGGCCAGCTGCTCGACCGCCGCGTCGCGCTGCCCGGCCGCGGCCAGCGCCATCGCCAGCTCGCAGGTCTCCGCCCCGGTCACCCAGGGCCGGTCGGCCACGCACCGCACCCCCAGCCCGGGGACGACGAAGGCGTCCCAGCTGCCGCCGAGCCGGTCCCGGGCCGCGGCACCGGTCAGCGCACCGCCGAGCACCGGGTAGTACCAGTCCATCGAGAACCGCGACCGGTCGGCGAAGTCCCCGGGGCGTCGCGCCAGGGCCTCCTGCAGGTCGGCGGCGGCGAGGTCCCAGTGCGGCTGCGGCTGGTCCCTGGCCCCGGCCAGGGCGATCCCGCAGCGCAGCGCCTGCAGCAGGCTGGCGTTCCCGGTCAGCAGCGCCGTGTCGTCCGGGGTGCCGTCGGGCCGCAGCGCCCAGCCGATCGCACCGGTGGGCAGCTGCATCGCCGTCACCAGGTCCAGCGCCCGCCGGACGTGCGGCCACCAGCGCTGCTGGGCGCCGAGGTCACCGGTCAGCAGGCAGTGGTGCCACACCCCGACGGCCAGGTAGCCCGCGTGGTTGCTCTCCACCCCCGGCGCCGTGACCGCGCCGTCCCGCCACTCCGCCGGGAATCCGCCCTCGGGACCCTGTCGCGCGCACAACCAGTCCAGCGCCGCCGCGGCCCGGTCGTGCTCGCCGCCGACGGTCAGCGCCATCGCCGCCTCGAGCGAGTCCCAGGCGTCCAGCTGCCCGCCGCGCCACCACGGCAGCATCCCGTCGGCCGACTGCTCCGCAGCGATCGCCGCGACGGTGGCCGCCACCTGGTCCGCGCTCAGCACACCGGGCACCTCGGGGAGGTCGCTCACGCGGGCGGCTTCTCCGCGTAGACCACCAGGCTCTTGCCGATCACCGGGTCCAGCAGCCGCTCGGCCGTCCTCGTCAGCCACGGGCGACGGGTCAGGTCCCAGACCAGCAGCCGGTGGTAGGCCCGCACCACCGCGGTGTCCCGCTCTACGCCGACCGCGCACTTGAGCCACCAGTACGGGGCGTGCAGCGCGTGCGCGTGGTGGCTCCCGCCGGGCACCAGGCCCGCTGCCCGCAGTCGGGCCCGGACCTGGTCGGCCCGGTAGATGCGGATGTGCCCGCCCTCGTTCGCGTGGTACTCGTCGCTCAGCGCCCAGCACACCCGCTCCGGGCCGTACCGCGGCACCGTCACCGCCACCCGCCCGCCGGGCGCGAGCACCCGGGCGATCTCGGCGAACGCGGTCGCGTCGTCGGGGATGTGTTCCAGCACCTCCGAGGCGATCACCCGGTCGACGCTGGCGTCGGGGACCGGCAGGTGCAGCAGGTCCCCCCGCACCGCCGTCGCCACCGCACCGGAGGGTGCCTCCCCGGCGGCGTCGATCGCGCCCAGCCAGGTCTGCGTCGTCGTCACCTCCGACGTGCCCCAGTCCAGCGCCACGACCGTCGCCCCGCGCCGGTAGGCCTCGAAGGCGTGCCGGCCCTCGCCGCACCCCAGGTCCAGCACGGTGTGCCCGGCCCGCACGTCGAGCCGGTCGTAGTCCACGGTCAGCACCGCGCCAGCACCTCCTCGTACCAGGCGGCGGTGCGCTCGGCCGTCGACCGCCACGTGTAGTTCGCCAGCACCCGCTCACGGCCGGCCCGGCCCATCCGCCGCCGGAGACCCTCGTCGTCCAGCACCCGGCCCAGCGCCGCGGCCAGCGCGTCGACGTCCCCGGCGGGGACCTGGAGGGCGGCGTCCCCGACGACCTCGGGCAGTGCGCCGGCGTCGGTCGCGACCAGCGGGGTCCCGCAGGCCATCGCCTCGATCGCGGGCAACGAGAAGCCCTCGTACAGCGAGGGGACGGCGGCCACGGTCGCCGTGCGCAGCAGGTCGACCAGGTCGGCCTGGGGGAGCGGACCGGTGAAGCGGACGGCGTCGCCCAGCTGCAGCCGCTCGACCGCCACCGCGGCCAGGCCACCGGGCTTCGCGCTGCCCACGACGGTCAGCCGCACCGGCCGCTCGGTGCGCAGCTTGGCCAATGCCTCCAGCAGCGGGACCAGGCCCTTGAGCGGGACGTCGGCGCTGGTCGTGACCACCACGTGGTCGGCGTCCCGCGGGCCGGAGCCGGGGGAGAAGGCGACCGGGTCGATGCCCACCGGCACCACCGTGACGTCGTCGGCGGGCACGCCCAGGTGCGTCTGGATGTCGCGGCGGGAGCTGTCGGACACCGTGGTGACGCCGTCCAGCCGCCGGGCCACCCGGGCCTGCATGCCGGTGAAGGCGTACCAGCGGTGCAGCGTCACCCGCCGGCGCAGCGAGGGCGCCGCGGCCAGCTCCAGGCCCCGGTCGATCGCGACCGGGTGGTGCACGGTGGCGACCGTCGGCAGCCCGGTGCGCAGCAGGCCCCAGCCCAGCGACTGGTTGTCGTGCACGAGGTCGAACTCGTGCCGCCGCGCACGCAGCAGCCGGGCTGCCCGCAGCGAGAAGGTCAGCGGTTCGGGGAAGCCGGCGGTGCACACGGTGGCGAACTCGGCGACGTCGACCCAGTCCCGGAACTCCCGCCAGGACGGCGTGCGGAACGGGTCGGGCTCGCGGTACAGGTCCAGGCTGGGCAGCCGGGTCAGCGGGACGCCGGCGTCGAGCTCGGGGTAGGGCTGACCGGACCACACCTCGACCCGGTGACCGAGCTCGCGCAGCTCCCGGGACAGCGCCCGGACGTACACGCCCTGCCCGCCGCTGTGCGGCTTGGAGCGGTAGGACAGCAGTGCGATGCGCAGCGACCGTCCCATGCCGCGGACTGTAGCCAGCGGCTGCGACAGCTCCCGCCGACCGTGCACAGCGCCTACCGTGGGGTGATGCGCCGCACCCCGCTCCTGCTCGCCACCGCCGCCGCCTCCTCCGCGCTCCTGCTCTCCGGGTGCGGCGCCACGGCCACCCCGGCCGCCGCGCCGGTGGCGGTCTCCCCGGCCGCGGCGACCGAGGACGCGGTCCCGCTGGCCGACGGCCTGCTGCCCGCGGAGGAGTTCGCGCCCGACGCCGAGGTCACCCCGGTCACCGCCGACCAGCTCAGCGCCGCACTCGGCGCGGCCGGCGAGCACGACCCGGGTGCCGTCACGGTCACACCCGACACCTGCGTCACCGCCCTGGAGGCCGCCCGGGCCGCCCTCGGCGACCCCGCCGACGTGCAGGACGCGGCCGGGCAGGTCGCCCGCAGCGGGTTCACCGCCAGCGCCGAGCTGCTCACGGTCGGCGGCCCGGGCGACGCCGTCGTCAGCACCCTGACCGACGCCGTCGCGGCCTGCCCGACGGCCACCGTCAGCACCCCGATGGGCGACGCCGTCATCACCTTCGGCACGGTCACCGCGCCCGCCCTCGGCGACGCCGCCGCCGTGGTCCCGGTGACGGCCACCGTCACACGGCAGGGCGGCATGCAGATCGGCGGCTCCGCGCTGCTCGGCGTCGTCCAGGACGGCGACCGGCTGCTGACCCTGGTCGCCGGTGCGGTCGCCACCGCACCGGACGCCGCGGCCTTCGACGAGCTGCTCGCCGCTGCCGCCCAGCACGCCGCCGACACCCTCGACTGACCCGACCCGCCCGACCCGGACGCCGACACACCCGGGCGAGACGGCACCGACTCGCCGGGTCCGGCCGGGCCGTGGTCCGATGGTCGGCGTGACCTCGACCCGGCCCGTCCTCGTCCTGGCCTCCGGGCTGTCCACCGTGCTGTTGCTGGCCGGCTGCACCAGCGAGGAGGAGGGGACGGCGTCCCCGGCCCCGACCTCCGCCGAGTCGTCCTCGGCAGCACCCTCCAGCGAGGGCGGAGGCGGGGGCGAGGACACCGGCGGCGGGAGCGCGTCCGAGGACCTGACGGCCGGGCTGCTGCCCGCCGACTCCTTCGGCGCCGGGTCCGTGGCGGCCCCGCTGAGCGAGGCCGAGCTGGCCGCCGGCGCCGCGAGCGCTGCCGACGCCGGGGACGTGACCATCACCCCCGAGTCCTGCGACCAGGCGGTCGACGGCAGCCAGATCGGCGTCGAGGACCTCGACGCGTTCGCCGCCCAGAGCGTCACCGGTGCGCAGTCCACCTCCGTGCAGCTGATCAGCATCGGCGGTGACCAGGACGACCCGGTCGGGACCCTCGCCGCGGCCGCGGCCGAGTGCCCCCAGGCGACCATCTCCTCCCCGGAGATCGGCTCCGCCACGATCACCTTCGCCGCCGTCCCGGTCCCCGACCTGGGCGACGGCGCGGCCGCGCTGTCGTACACGACCACGGTCACCGGGCCCGACGGGGCGCCGCTGACGATCCCGGCGGTCGTCGGCATCGTGCAGGACGGCGACCGGCTGATCACGCTGGTCACGCTCAGCCCGACCGGTGCCGTGGACACCGCCGCCTTCGCGACCCTGCTCGAGGACGCCTACGACTTCCAGGCCGCCGCGCTCGACTGAGCTGCGAGCACGACCGGTGCGGACGGCGCTCGCCGTCGTCCACACCGGGGGGTGCCGTCCCCAGGACCCCGGCGGGCCGCCCGGGGACCGCGCCCGGCTCCCAGGGTGGCGGCATGTCCTCCGCCGCGCCGCTCCCGTCCACCGTCCGGCTCGCTGCCGGCCCCGACCTGGCAGCCGCCCTGCCGCACCTGCTGGGCTTCGCCCCGGAGGAGTCCCTGGTCGTCGTGGCGCTCAGCGGCGCCCGGGCCCGCCGGGTGGGCCTGACGCTGCGGGTGGACCTGCCGCCCCCTGGTCTGGAGGCCGCCGTCGCCGGGCAGGTGGTCGGCTGCCTCGCCGACTCCGCGCCCGATGCCGCCGTGGTCCTCGTGGTCACCGAGGAGCCCGACGGACTCGGTCCCGCCGTCGGACCCCGGCTCCTCGACGACGCGGTCGGTCCGGTGCTGCCCGGCCGGGTGCTGCTCGCCGAGGTGGTCGGCCGGCTGACCGACGCCGGGGTCACCGTGCCCGAGACGCTGCTGGTCCGGTCCGGTCGCTGCTGGTCCTACGACTGCGCCGAGCCCTGCTGCGCTCCGGGCGCCGGGAGACCGCTGCCGGGCGGCACCAGTCCGCTGGCCGTCGCGTCCACGGTGGCCGGACGGGTGCCGGCGGCCTCGCGGGACGCCCTGGTCGAGCGGCTCGCCCCGGTGGTCGGCGCCGAGGCCGCCGCGGTCGCCGCCGCCTGCGACGGGGTCGCCGCCGCCCGGGCCGCCGAGCTGGAGGCACACGGCTGGGAGCACCTGGCCGACACCGGGTGGGACGACGTCTGCATCGCCCTGGCCCGGTGCGCCCCTGGTTCCCGCGACAGGCTCACCGACGACGACGTCGCCCGCGCCGGTTTCGCGCTGGTCGACACCGCCCTGCGGGACCGCGCCCTCGCCCTGGGGCTGGTCGACGCAGACGCCGAGGACTGCGGTGGCGACGGCGAGGCCCGCGCGGTGGCCGCCGAGACGCTGTGGACCGAGCTGACCCGTCGGCTGCCCGCCCCGCTGGACGCCGCCCCGGCGACCCTGCTCGCGGTCTGCGCCTGGTCGCGCGGGGACGGCACCACCGCCCACGCGGCCCTGGACCGGGCGCTGGACAGCCGTCCCGACCACGCCCTGGCCCAGCTGCTCCGGTCGGCCCTGGACGCGGCGCTGCCACCGGCCGACCTGCGTCGGCTGGTGGCAGCGGCGGTCGGTGCCGACCCGCGTGGGGTCAGAGCAGCGCCGGGCGCTGCCAGCCCTCCCCGAGCACGTGGTCGGCGAGGAACGCGATGACCGTCTCGTACCAGACGGTGGCGTTGCCGGGGGTGAGCATCCAGTGGTTCTCGTCGGGGAAGTAGAGGAACTTCGACGGCACGCCCCGCTTCTGCAGGTCGTACCAGAGCCGCAGCCCCTCACCGATCGGCACCCGGTAGTCCTTGTCGCCGTGGATCACCAGCACCGGCGAGGTGATCGCGTCGGCGTACCGGTGCGGCGAGTTCGCCTCGTACCGCTCGGGCTCGGTCAGCGGGTCGCCGAACTCCTTCTCCCAGTAGTAGGAGGCATCGGTCGAGCCGGTGAAGGCGTCCAGGTGCCACAGGCTGGCGTGGGTGACGATCGCGTCGAAGCGGTCGGTCTGGGTGGCCACCCAGTTGGCCATGTAGCCGCCGAAGGAGCCGCCCATCGCCGCCGTCCGGGTGCCGTCGACCTCGGGCAGCGCGACCGCGGCGTCGGTGGCGGCCATCAGGTCGGTGTAGGGCTCCGCTCCCCAGGCGCCCCAGCCCCGCTCGACGAAGGCCTGGCCGAAGCCCTGCGAGAGCCCCGGGTTGGGCAGCAGCACCGCGTAGCCACGGGCGGCGAGCACCCACGGCGTCCAGCGCCAGGACCAGCTGTTCCAGCTCATCAGCGGCCCGCCGTGGATCCAGAGCAGGAGGGGTGCCGGGTGCTCCGCGCTCGCGCCCTCGGGCAGCACCAGCCAGGACTGCACCCGGCTGCCGTCCAGGCCGGTCGCGTCCAGCTCGCGCAGGGTGCCCGGCAGGGCGCTGATCGTGCCCGGGTTGGGCAGCGGCTCGGGCTGCTGGTCGGTGGCCGTCGGGTCCAGCCGGACCGGGGCCGAGGGGTGGTCGAACGCCGAGCGCAGCGCGAACAGCGCCGAGCCGTCCCGGGCCACCTGCAGGTCGCTGTAGGCGCCGTCGCGGGTCAGCCGCACCGGTGCCTCGCCCGGCACGACCCGGAACACGGCGTGCCGGCCGTCGTCGTCGGCCAGGAAGTAGACGGCCGCGCCCGCGGCGTCGAACTGCGGCGCCGACGGCCAGCGGTCGAAGCCCGCGGTCAGGTCGGTGGTCGCGCCGTCGGCGACGTCGACCAGCAGGAGCGTGTGGTCCGGTGCCCGGGTCGGGGTGGACGCGGACTCCCGGACGCACACCAGGCGCCGGCCGTCCGGGGACCAGGCGGCCGCGTAGACGTCGGCGTCCGGGTCGTCGACCAGCACCCGGGTGTCGCCGGTCGCGGTGTCGGTGACCACCAGGCGGTTGCGCCAGGACGCGCGGGCCTCGGACACCTCCTCGCTGCGGGCCAGCAGGGCGCCGTCGGGGGACAGCGCGACGTCGGACCCGGCCCCGTGCGGGGCGCCGGCGTCCGGGGTGAGGTCCCGCCAGGCCGGGTCGCGGTCGCCCTCGGCCGGCAGGCCGCCGAGCCAGAACGCGTGCGGGACGACGGGGCCCAGGTCGTGGTCCCAGTACCGGACGGGGTGGGTCTCGTGCAGGATCGCCGTCACCCCGGCGTCCTTGCGCGCGTCGCGCTGCTCGCTGTCGGCCTTCGCGTCCGCGGCGCCCGGGGTCGTGCCGGCCACCACCACGACGTCACCGGAGTCGGCTGCCACGGTCACCCCGGACAGGCCGTTCGGGCGGGACACGACCAGCCGGGCCTCACCGCCCTGTGCGGGCAACGCCCACAGCGCCGGCTTCGGCTCCCCGGCGTCCTTGCCGGCGTCGGGGTCGGGCCGGGCGGAGGTGAACAGCAGCGTGCCGTCGGGGGAGAAGACCGGGCCGGACTCACCGGGAGCAGACCGGGTCAGCCGGCGGGCGTCGCGGGCGCCGGTGGGGTCGATCTCCCACAGCGCGCTCTGCCAGGTCTTCCGGTCCGGGGCCAGGGTCGACACCGAGGTCACCAGTCGGGTGCCGTCGGCGGACAGCGCCAGGCCGCCGAGCCGGGGGAGGGCGACGAAGTCGGCCAGCCGGTGGAACGGCGTCGGGGCCGGCCCGTCCTCCAGCGGCTGGGCCGCGATCTCCTCGTTCATGCCGACCGGGGGCGAGCCGGCGGTCGGCTGGTGCTGGCTGCTGGGGGACTCGGACACCCGGGCCTCGACTCTCTGACGGACTCACGCGGGGACGCACTGACGACGGGACCCCAGCCTAGTGACCCGGTCGTGAGCCCGGCGAAGGAAATCGGCGGGGACGACGACGGCCGCGCCCCCGGGTGGGGACGCGGCCGTCAGTGCTGCGGCGTGCGGGTGGGTCAGCCCGCCGGTACGGGCTCCTCGACCTCGGCCAGGCTCACGAACACGTGCTGGGCGACGCCGGGGGGCAGCACGGCGCCGTCGATGCTCACCGCGCCGTTGCTGAGCGAGGCCCGCACCGTCGTGCCGGGGCGCACGCCCTGGTCGGCGAGGGAGCGCAGCAGCTCGGCGTCCTCCTGCAACTGCTCGCTGATCCGGCGCACCACGACCGACGTGCCCTCCGGGGTCGCGGAGGTCGACAGCAGCGTCAGGGTGTCCTGCGAGGTGCGGGAGACCGCACCCAGCGCGTCCAGGCCCGGGATCGGGTTGCCGAAGGGGGAGACCTCGGGGTTGCCGAGCAGGGTGAGCAGCTTGCGCTCGACCGCCTCGCTCATGACGTGCTCCCAGCGGCAGGCCTCCTCGTGGACGTCGGCGTAGTCCAGGCCGATCACGTCCACCAGCAGGCACTCGGCCAGGCGGTGCTTGCGCATCACGGCGGTGGCCAGCGCGCGGCCCTCGTCGGACAGCTGCAGGTGCCGGTCGCCCTCCACGCTGAGCAGCCCGTCGCGCTCCATCCGGGCGACCGTCTGGCTGACCGTGGGACCGCTCTGGTGCAGGCGCTCGGCGATCCGGGCGCGGAGGGGGGTGATCCCCTCCTCCTCGAGCTCGAAGATCGTCCGGAGGTACATCTCGGTGGTGTCGATGAGGTCGTTCACGGCAGGCTCCTCCGTCGTCGTCTGCCCCCGATCCTACGGGGGTCGCGCCACCCGGCCGGGGCTGCGACGGGTCCCCGCCCGTGCGAGGGGGCGCCGTGGCGCGTCGTCCCCGGTAGCGTCGCGACGGTGATCGCGCGATGAGGCACGACCCGACCCAAACGCCCCGCCGAGCTGACGGGGCGCGAGCGTGAGCGACGCCGTCTCCGTCGTCTGGGACGACGCCCTGCTCGGCTACACCATGGGCGGGGACCACCCCATGCACCCGGTGCGGCTGGACCTGACGATGCGGCTGGCCGACACCCTCGGCGTGCTGTCCAACGACCGCATCCAGGTGGTGAAGCCGGAGGCCGCCGGCGCCGACCTGCTCACCCTGGTGCACGACCAGGCCTACCTGGACGCGGTGGAGCGGGCGCCCAGCGACCCCCAGGGCGTGGGCCACGGCCTGGGCACCGCGGACAACCCGGTCTTCGAGGGCATGTACGACTCCGCCGCGCTGATCGCCGGTGGCTCGGTCGCCGCCGCCCGGCTGGTGCACGAGGGCCGGGCCCAGCACGCGGTGAACATCGCCGGCGGGCTGCACCACGCCATGCGCGACGCCGCGTCCGGCTTCTGCGTCTTCAACGACGCGGCCGTCGCGATCGCCTGGCTGCTGGCCCAGGGCTACGAGCGGATCGCCTACGTCGACCTCGACGTGCACCACGGCGACGGCGTCCAGGCGGCGTTCTACGAGGACCCCCGGGTGCTGACGGTGAGCATCCACCAGACCCCGCTGACCCTCTTCCCGGGCACCGGCTTCCCCGAGGAGACCGGCGACCCGGAGAAGGCCCCGGGGACCGCGGTCAACATCGGGCTGCCCAACGGCACCGACGACTCGGGCTGGCTGCGCGCCTTCCACGCCGTCGTGCCCAGCGTGGTGCGGGCCTTCCAGCCGCAGATCCTCATCACCCAGTGCGGCTGCGACGCCCACCACGAGGACCCGATGGCCGATCTCGCGCTCACCGTCGACGGCCAGCGGGCCTCCTACAAGGCCATGCACGACCTGGCCCACGAGGTGTGCGAGGGCCGCTGGGTGGTGCTCGGTGGGGGTGGCTACGGCCTGGTGCGCTGCGTGCCGCGGGCCTGGACCCACCTGCTCGCCGAGGTCGGCGGCGACCCGCTGACGCCGACCACCGCCATCCCGGACTCCTGGGTGCGCGACGTGCTGGCCCGGGGGCTGCGCACCGAACCCCCCGCCACGATGACCGAGGGCGGTTGGACCGGCTTCCAGCACTGGGACCCCTTCACCGAGAACCGGGTCGACCGCGCCATCACCCGCACCCGGACGGCGGCCTTCCCGCTGTTCGGCCTGGACCCGGACGACCCGCGTGACTGACGGAGCCCCCCTCGGCCCCCCGCCCCCCGCGAGCCCGGGGCGGTCCGCTGCCGAGGGGCCGACGGAGACCCCGACCCCGCCGCCGGTGGTCGGCGACCCCACCGTCCCCGAGCACTCGACCCCGCCCCCGGGCTGGGAGGCCGACGTCGTCGCCGCCGACGGCGGGACCGTGCACCTGCGCCCGATCACCCCCGAGGACGCCGAGGGCATCGTCGGGCTGATGGAGCGCAGCTCCGACCAGACGCGCTACTACCGCTTCTTCGGCCCGATGAAGAAGCTGTCGGACAAGGACCTCTACCGGTTCACCCACGTCGACCACGTCGCCCGGGTGGCGTTCGTCGTGCTGCTGGGCGACGAGCTGATCGGCGTGGGGCGCTACGACCGCTACCCCGGCACCGACGACGCCGAGGTCGCCTTCCTCATCGAGGACGCCCACCAGCGCCGCGGGCTGGGGTCGGTGCTGCTGGAGCACCTGGCCGCCGCCGCCCGCGAGCGCGGGATCACCCGGTTCGTCGCCGAGGTGCTCAGCCAGAACTCCGGCATGGTCCGGGTCTTCCTGGACGCCGGGTACGAGGCCCGGCGCTCCTACGAGGACGGCGTCGTCCACCTGACGTTCCCGATCGCCCCCACCGAGCAGGCACTGGCGGTCACCTACGAGCGGGAACAGCGCAGCGAGTCCCGCTCCATCGGGCGGCTGCTCACCCCGGGTTCCATCGCCGTCGTCGGGGCCAGCAACGACGCCACCAAGATCGGTCACGCCGTGCTCCGGCACCTGCTGGACAACGGCTTCGCCGGGCCGATCTACCCGGTGAACCCCGCGGTCCGGCACGTCGCCGGGGTGCCCGCGCACGCCACCATCGAGGACATCCCCGACGACGTCGACCTCGCCGTGCTGGCCGTGCCCGCCGACGAGGTGCCCGGCGTCGTCGAGGCCTGCCGGCGCAAGCACGTCAAGGCCCTGGTGGTCATCTCCGGCGGGTTCGGCGAGACCGGCCCGGAGGGCCGGGCCGCCGAACGCCGGTTCGTCGCCGCTGCCCGCGCCTCGGGCATGCGCGTCGTCGGGCCGAACTGCCTGGGCCTGGTCAACACCGACCCCGCGGTGCAGATGAACGCCAGCCTGGCCCCGCAGGTGCCCGGCCGGGGCCGGATGGGCTTCTTCGCCCAGTCCGGCGCGCTGGGCGTGATGCTGCTGGAGCGCGCCCGGAACCGGGGGATCGGACTGAGCTCCTTCGTCTCGGCCGGCAACCGCGCCGACGTCAGCGGCAACGACCTGCTGCAGTACTGGGCCACCGACCCGGCCACCGAGGTCGTGCTGCTGCACCTGGAGAGCTTCGGCAACCCGCGCAAGTTCGCCCGGCTGGCCCGCCGGGTGGGCCGCACCAAGCCCGTCGTGGCGGTCAAGAGCGGCCGGCACGTCGGGATGACCGCTGGCCTGGCCGGCACCAGCGTCACCGTGCCCGAGCAGTCCGTCGCCGCGCTCTTCGCCTCCGCCGGGGTCATCCGGGTGGAGACGCTGGCCGAGCTGTTCGACGTCGGCACGCTGCTGGCCCACCAGCCCCTGCCGGCCGGTGACCGGGTCGCGGTCGTCGGCAACTCGACGGCCGTGGGCGTCCTGGTGGCCGACGCGGTGCTGGAGCAGGGCCTGGAGCTGGCCCACGACCGGCCCGTCGACATCGGCACCCAGGCCGGCCCCGAGGAGTTCCGGGCGGCCCTGCACGCCGCGCTGGACGACGAGTCCGTGGACGCCGTCGTCGCGGTGTTCCTGCCGCCGCTGGTCCGGGACACCCAGCCCTACGGCCGGGTGCTCCGCGAGGTGTCGGCGCAGGCGACCAAGCCGCTGGTGGCCAACTTCCTGTCCACCGACGGCATCCCCGACGACCTCGTCGTCCGCGGTGAGGACGGGATGCCCCAGCGCGGCTCGGTGCCCTCGTTCTCCACCCCGGAGCGCGCCGTCATCGCACTCGCCCGGATGTCGGAGTACGCCCGCTGGCGGCGCCGGCCCGTGGGCACCGTGCCCGAGCTGGAGGGCGTCGACGAGGCCGCCGCCCGCGAGGTCGTCGTCGGCGCGCTGGCCGACGGCGGCGGGCGGGACCTCACCGACGAGGAGGTCATCGCCCTGCTCGGCGCCTACGGCGTCCCGCTGCTGGGCACCCGCCGGGTCACCGACGCCGACTCCGCGGTCGCCGCAGCCGAGGACATCGGCTACCCGGTGGTGCTCAAGTCCACCGCCCCGTGGCTGCGCCACCGGACCGACCTGGGCGGGGTGCGGCTGGACCTGCGTGACGCCGACGACGTGGCGACGGCGTTCGAGGCCATCCCGTCCGGTGACCCGGTGATCGTGCAGGAGATGGCCGCCCCCGGCGTCACCACGGTGGTGGAGGTCGTGGACGACCCGTCCTTCGGCGCGCTGGTCAGCTTCGGCGTCGGCGGGGTGGCCACCGACCTGCTCGGGGACCGGGCGTTCCGCACCCTGCCGCTCACCGACACCGACGCCGCCGAGATGGTCCGGGAGCCCCGGGCCTGGCCGCTGCTGGACGGTTGGCGGGGCAGCGAACCGGTCGACGTCGCGGCGCTGGAGGAGCTGCTGCTGCGCATCGCCCGGCTGGCCGACGACCTGCCCGAGGTGCTGGCGCTGTCCCTGGAACCGGTCATCGTGGGCCCGGCGAACCCGTGGCACGGCGGCCGGTCGCTGGTCGTCGCCGGTGCCAGCGTGCGGGTGGGCCCGCCCACGGCGCGGGTCGACCCGGGTCCGCGCCGGATGTTCGGCCCGCCCGGCTGAGCGGCGCCGACGGTGCGGCGGCCCGGGGTCAGGTCAGCGCGTTGACCGCCCGGGCCAGCACCAGCAGGACCAGCACCAGCGCGATCGCCGACTGCACCGCCATCGCCGTCTTGGCCCGCCGGGTCAGCGGCAGCACGTCGGTCGGGCTGAACGCGGTGGCGTTGGTGTACGCCAGGTACAGGTAGTCGGGGAAGCGCGGCTCCCACTCCGGTGGCGCGAACTCCGGGGACTGCATCTGCACGAAGAGCAGGTCCGGGTGCACCCGGGTGCCGGCGGCCCGTGCCGCCGGCCCACCCCGGTCCAGCTCCCAGTACAGCAGCGCGAAGGCCAGCACCGTGGTCAGCCAGATGCCGCCCCCGGAGGCCAGCAGCTCCCCGGCCGGCAGCGGGCGGGCCGAGACGAGGTCGCGGACCAGCAGCAGCACCGACCAGCCCGCCGACCCGACCACGAGACCCAGCAGCGCCAGCGCGACCCGGCGCAGGGCGGTGGACTCGCGGTCGATCCGCAGCGGGTCGGCCACCACGAGCCCGGCCAGCAGGGCCAGCTCGGCGAGGGGCAGCAGCAGGCCCAGCTGGGGGACCACCCGGTCGGGCAGCAGCAGCTGCAGCACGACGGCGGCCACCACCGCCAGGGTCGCCGGCCACCGGTGCTCCCCGCGGGTGCGGCGGCGCCACGCGGGCGCGTCCTGGCTGGTCACGGCGGCCTCCGGGTCTGCGGGGCCGGTCGGCCGCCGTCCCCATCCTGCCCGCAGACGACGGGAGCCGGTCACCCCCGCAGGGGTGACCGGCTCCGGTGTCGTGCGCTGCGTGCGGGGTGGCTCAGGCCAGGTAGTCCCGCAGGGCCTCGGCCCGCTCGGGGGCCCGCAGCTTGCTCATCGTCTCGCGCTCGATCTGGCGGACCCGCTCACGGGAGAGCCCGAAGCGCTTGCCGATCTGCTCCAGGGTGCGGGGCTGCTCGCCGTCCAGACCGAACCGCATGACGACGACGTCGCGCTCGCGGTCCTCCAGGGTGCCCAGGACGGTGCGGACGTCCCCGCGCATCATCTGGAAGGCGACGGCGTCCTCGGCGACCGCGGCGTCGGCGTCCTCGATGAAGTCACCCAGCCGGGACTCCTCGTCGGCGCCGACGGTCTGGTCCAGGGAGACCAGGTCCCGGCTGTACTCCAGGAGCTCGACGACCCGCTCCTCGGTCATGTCCAGCTCCAGGCCCAGCTCCTCGGCGGTGGGCTCCCGCTCCAGCTCCTGGTGCATCCGGCGCCGGGTACGGACCACCTTGTTGACCTGCTCGGCCAGGTGGACGGGGAGCCGGATGGTGCGGCCGCTGTCGGCCATGGCGCGGGTGATGGCCTGGCGGATCCACCACGTCGCGTAGGTCGAGAACTTGAAGCCCTTGGTGTAGTCGAACTTCTCCACGGCGCGGATCAGGCCGACGTTGCCCTCCTGGATGAGGTCCAGGAACGTCATGCCGTGGCCGGTGTAGCGCTTGGCGACCGAGACGACCAGGCGGAGGTTGGCCTCCAGCAGGTGCGCCTTGGCGGCCTTCCCGTCCGCGGCGAGCAGCCCGTAGTCGCGCTTGACCGCCGGGGTCAGCTTCTTCTCACCCAGCAGCCGCTCGGCGTAGAGACCGGCCTCGATGCGCTTGGCCAGCTCGACCTCCTGCTCGGCGGTCAGCAGGGCGGTCTTGCCGATGGTGTTGAGGTAGACGCGCACCAGGTCCGTCGACACCAGTCCGCTGGTGTCCGGCGTACGGCGCGGCGTACGCACCTCGAGAGTGTCGGTGGGGGAGGACTGCAGCAGCGTCACGATGTGTCTTCGTCCTTGCCTCTGGGGTCGGATGTCCGCCTGGCGTACTGGCGGGTACCCGACCTGGCGTCGGTGATGCGGGGGCCCGGCCCGGGATCGCCGGTCGGGGGCCTCCCACGGGGTTCCATCCCGTGTGGTACGTCCTGCACAACGGCCGGGACCACCCCTGGTGTTCCTGGCCGTCACACGTTCACAGCAGACGGACAGAGTCATCCGTCACAGAGCTGCTACCCGCGTAAGCGTCGTTTCACTCCCGGGCGGGGACGTCGACCAGCAGCGTCATCGGACCCTCGTTGACCGAGGTCACCCGCATCGAGGCGCCGAACACCCCGGTGGCGACGACGGCGCCCCGGTCGCGCAGCTCGGCGACGACCGCGGCCACCAGCGGCTCGGCGACGTCGCCCGGTGCGGCGTCGACCCAGGAGGGTCGCCGGCCCTTGCGGGTGTCGCCGTAGAGCGTGAACTGGCTGACCACCAGCACCTCGAGCCCGAGGTCGGCGGCCGAGCGCTCGCCGTCGGCGGAGGGGAAGACGCGCAGCTCGTGCACCTTGCGGGCCAGCTCGCGGGCGTGCGCGGCGGTGTCGGACCGGCCCACGCCCACCAGCGCCAGCAGTCCGGCGCCGATCTCGCCGACGACGGCGCCCTCGACCTCGACGGAGGCCCGGCCGACCCGGGTCACGACGGCACGCACCGGGCGATCCTGTCAGGGACGGCAGGATGACCGGCGTGCCGACCATCCGCATCGCCCAGGACCCCGCTGCCGACGAGCTGCTCTCCCGCGACCCGCTGGCGCTGCTGCTGGGCATGCTGCTGGACCAGCACGTGTCACGAGGATGAGGTAGGTCGGGTCCTGGCTTCGACGATCTGCAGCTAGCGGTGGATGCTGGTGTCTCCGATCCCGCGCACCGGACGACCGTGGGCCGGTGGTGTTGCGCGACCTCGACGGTGGCTGGGTCGGCCGGCCGGTGAGGCGAAGCTCCAGGTCCTCTCGTGGACGTCCGGAGCCGACGTCGCCGTCGGAGGGCGGGACGAGACAGGGGTCGAGCTCGGGGCGGAGTCGGGCTCCTTCCGAGCCGGTCCCGGGGAGGGCCCGGTGTGATCAGCGGTTGCCTCTGCAGACGGGGCGGGCCCTGCGCAGCGGGACAGCCGGGTGCTCCGGCCCGACGTGCACGTCGCAGGACGAGTGCGGAGCAGGTCGTGGAGGACAGCTTCGACGGTGGCGGTGCTGACGCCGGTGGCGAGCAGGTGCTGGATGGTGACGGCTCGGTCGACGTCGGTGAGGGCGTAGGTGCGTCGGCCTGAGGGTGCGTCCGGGGCGGAGGAGCCCGGCTCCCGCACCGAGCTGACCGGTCTGGACCACGAGGAGGCCTCGGCCCCGATGACCGCTGCCTGCACCCGGGGCGACGTCGTCCCCGTCGACATCTGGCCATCGGTCTCCATCCGCCGGCCTCGCACCGGCACCTGGCACGCCCCGTCCTCCGGACCTGCTGATCACCTCGGGTCGGCCGGGCCCGTCGTGGTCACGGATGCGATGCAGTGCGCCGGGGCGCTCGATCGCAGGACATGCGTCGTCGGCACAGACCGCGCGCTGCAGCGAGCACCGGATCGACCCGACCGCCGGGACGGAGACCGGGGAGCCCAGGGCGACGTCCGCCGGCCAGGCGGCGGAGGGGAGGCCGGTCGAGGGATCGCCATCAGGTGGACGAGCCCGCTGCCGCCGGCCTCGGTCGCGACCGTTGCGCAGCACATGGATGACAGGATCACCCTCGGTCGGGTCAGACTCGTCCGCATCGGGGTCGGCGGATGCGGCTTACCCGTGGAACGGGGGCTGGTGTCCACCGATCGGTGGACGCTGGATGTCGGCCCGTCGGTTGTTCCCCCGCGTGCCGGAGCCCGGGAGGATCAGCCCATGGACACCACTCCTGCCGTCCGCGTCCGCGGTCTGACCAAGCGGTACCGCGGCGTCCTGGCCGTCGACGGCATCGACCTGGAGATCGCCCGGGGCCAGGTGTTCGCCCTGCTCGGGCCCAACGGTGCGGGCAAGACCACCACGGTGGAGATCCTCGAGGGCTACCGCGACCGCGACGCCGGCGAGGTGGAGGTCCTGGGTGAGGACCCCCAGCGGGCCGGGCGGCGGTGGCGCTACGGCATCGGCATCGTCCTGCAGGACGCCTCCGACCTGACCGAGCTGACGGTCCGCGAGACCGTCCGCCACTTCGCCCGCTACTACCCGGCCGGCCGGGACCCGGAGGAGATCATCACGGCGGTCGGGCTGGCCGAGAAGGCGGGCGCACGGGTCAGCACCCTGTCCGGGGGCCAGCGCCGGAGGGTCGACGTCGCCGTCGGCATCGTCGGGTCGCCGGCCCTGCTGTTCCTGGACGAACCGACGACCGGGTTCGATCCCTCGGCCCGCCGGCAGTTCTGGGGGCTGATCCGCTCGCTCGCGGAGGACGGCACAACGGTCCTGCTGACCACACACTACCTGGAGGAGGCGGAGAACCTCGCCGACCGGGTGGCGGTCATCGCCGGTGGCGTCGTCGTGGCCGACGGCGACCCGGGCACGCTCGGCGGCCGGGCCGGTGCCCAGGCCACCGTGTCGTGGCTGGAGGACGGGCAGCAGCGCACGCAGAAGTCGCACGACCCCGGCGCCCTCGTCGCCGACCTCACCAGCCGGCACGCCGGCGTCGTCCCGGGGCTGTCGGTCAGCCGGCCCAGCCTCGAGGACGTCTACCTCGACCTGATCGGGAGCACCGAGCGATGACCGCGACCTCCACCACGAGCGGGCCCCGCGCCCGCCAGGGCCGGGCCCCCTCCGCAGCCGTCCTGGGGCTGCACCGCGGGGTGATCGAGCTCAAGTGCTTCTTCCGCGAGTGGGACAACGTCGCCTTCACGTTCGCCCTGCCGATCGTGCTGCTGCTGCTGCTCGGCTCGGTGTTCAGCGGCGTCTACGAGGGCAGCACGGTCACCTCGGCCCAGTACATGGTCCCGAGCATGATCGCCGCCGGCATCGCCTCGGCCACCTTCGTGAACCTGGGCATCAGCATCGCCGCCGACCGGGAGGACGGCACCCTCAAGCGGCTGCGCGGCGCACCGATGCCGCCGTCGGCCTACTTCCTCGGCAAGATCGTCATGGTCCTGGTGATCAGCCTCCTCGAGGTGGTGCTGATCGTCGCGCTGGGCGTCGTCCTGTTCGACACGGCCCTGCCCACCGAGGCCTCCGCCTGGTTCACCGTCGGCTGGGTCTTCCTGCTCGGCGTGGTGGCCTGCTCGTTCCTGGGCATCGCCGCGAGCAGCCTGGCCCGGTCCGAGCGCAGCGCCGGCGCGGTGATGAACCTGCCGTTCATCGTGCTGGCCTTCCTGTCGGGCATCTTCTTCACGCCGATCGGGGCGCTCCCCGACGGGCTGACGCAGATCGGCGCCCTGTTCCCCATGAAGTGGATGGGACAGGGTTTCCGGTCGGCATTCCTGCCCGACAGCATCCTGGCCCAGGAGATCGTGACCACCTCGTGGGAGACCGGGCGCACCGCCCTGGTCCTCGGCGCCTGGTGCGTGGCCGGTCTCCTGCTCTGCCTGGCCACGTTCCGATGGCGGGGCAAGCGGGACCGGTGAACCCGTCCCCGACAGCACGTCCGGAGACACGTCCCACGCAGTGGGACGTGTTCTTCGGCGTCGTGGCCATCGGCACGATGGCCTCGGTCCTGGTCCTCGGGGCGGAGCCGCTCGCGCGCCGCTGGTGGGCCGTGGCCGCGCTGGCGGCCCTGAGCGCCTGGTACGCCCGCTACGGCCGGCCGCTCATCCGCGACGGCGTCGAGGACCACCGCGCCTACGTCTACCTCGCCGGTGCCGCGCTGCTGTTCGTGCCGGCGGTCGCCCTGGTCAGCTCGGCCTCCTTCGCCCTCTTCGCGCTCTGCCCGCAGGCCTACATGCTGATGTCTGCGCTGCGGGCCACCCTGGTCGTGCTGGCCCTCAACGTCATGGACGTCGGGGTCGCCTACCTCGGGTCCCGCGACTGGGCCGACACGGCGGAGGGACCCCTGCCGGTGGCCGTGCTCGTCGTGCTGGCCTCGGCTGTGTTCGGCACCTGGGCCCGCGGGGTCGCGCTGGAGAACGACGAGCGCGCGGTCCTCATCGACGAGCTGACCCGCTCGCGGGCCGAGGTGGCGCGGTTGTCGCACGAGGCAGGCGCCCTCGCCGAACGCCAGCGGCTGGCCGGGGAGGTGCACGACACCGTCGCCCAGGGCCTGACCAGCATCATCATGCTGGTCCAGGCCGCCGAGGCCGAGGTCGACCGCGACGCCGGCCTGGCTCGGCAGCACCTGGCCCTGGCCCTGGACGCCGCCCGCGACAACCTGCACGAGGCCCGGGCCATCGTCGGCGCCCTCACCCCGCGCGGGCTGGAGGGGTCCTCGCTGGCCGACGCGCTGTCGCGGCTGACGGACCGCTTCACCAGCGAGACCGGCACCCCCGCGACCTTCCGCGCGGGCGGCTCGGCCGACGGCCTGCCCACGGCCGTGCAGGTGGCGGTCCTGCGGGCCACCCAGGAGTCGTTGACCAACGTGCACCGCCACGCCGGGGCCGCGAGCGTGGCCGTCGACCTCGAGCGCGGCGAGGACCTCGTCGTGGTGCGCATCGCCGACGACGGCTGCGGCTTCGACCCGGCAACCCGGACCGGTGGCTACGGCCTGAGCGGGATGCGGGCCCGGGTGCAGCAGGTCTCGGGCACACTGGAGGTCAGCAGCGTGCCCGGACGGGGGACGACGGTGCAGGTGGAGGTGCCGGTCCGGTGATCGGGGTCCTGCTCGTCGACGACCACCCGGTCGTGCGGGCCGGGGTGCGGGCCATGCTGGAGGGCGAGGCCGACATCGAGGTCGTCGGCGAGGCAGGGTCGGGCGCCGAGGCGGTGGCGGCGGCCCGCAGCGCGGTGCCCGATGTCGTCCTCATGGACCTGCGCATGCCGGCGATGGACGGCGTGACGGCCACCAGGGCCGTGCTACAGGTGTCGCCGGGGTCGAAGGTCGTCGTCCTCACCACCTACGAGTCCGACGCCGACATCCTCCGGGCGATCGAGGTGGGTGCCACGGGCTACCTGCTCAAGGACATGCCGCGCGCGGACCTGGTCGAGGCGGTGCGGGCGGCGGCGCGCGGCGGCACGGTGCTCGCCCCGTCGGTCGCGGTCAAGCTCTTCGAGCGGGCCCGACGACCTGCCGTGGACCTGTCGCCGCGGGAGACCGAGGTGCTGCGGCTGGTCGCCCGCGGGTTGTCCAACGCGGAGATCGGTCGCGAGCTGCACATCGGCGAGGCCACGGTGAAGACCCACCTGCTCCGCACCTACGCCAAGCTCGGGGTGTCCGACCGGACGGCAGCGGTCACGACCGCGATGGCGGTGGGTCTGCTCTGAGGGTGAGACTCGTCGGTGGGAGCCGGTTGCCGGCCCTCACCTCGACCAGGCGGGGCGCCACGACCCCGGAGTCCGCGTCGTCGAGGGCGGCGTAGGTGGCGATGGTGATGACGTCGCCGGGGTGCACCAGGTGGGCCGCGGCTCCGTTGACCCCGATCACGCCCGAGCCTGCCGGACCGGTGATGGCGTAGGTCTCCAGGCGGGCGCCGTTGGTCAGGTCGGCGACGCGCACCAGCTCACCGGGCAGCAGCCCGGCCGCGGCCATGAGGTCGGAGTCGATGGTCAACGACCCCACGTAGTGCAGGTCGGCCTGGGTGACGGTGACCCGGCGGATCTCCGACGTCAGCATCGTGCGCAGCACAGCGGTCCCTCACTGTCGTTGGGGTTCACGGCGCCGGGCCCGGGGCTCGACGAGGCGGATACGCAGACCGTCGGCCCGCAGCCGGGACTCCGCGTCCCGCACCCGGTCGGCCTCGCCCACCGCCGCCAGCCAGCCGTCGTCGTAGAGGGTGGTCGCGTACCTGTCGCCGCCGTCCGGGCACAGGCACAGCGGGTGCCGGGGTGGATGGTCGCCGGCGAGGTCGGCCAGGCAGGCGTGCAGCACCGACCCCGACGACCCACCGAGGGCCAGCCCGGTGTCGGCCAGCACCATCCGGCACATCGCGATCGCCTCGGCGTCGGCCACGCAGCGGGAGGCGTCGTAGCTGTGCCTGGCCAGGAAGGCCGACGGGCGGCTCGCCCCCATCCCCGGGATCAGGCGCCGGCCCTGCGGTGCGCCCGTGACCAGCGAGCCGGGCGCGTCGACGGCCACGATGCGGATCGGCCGCCCGGTGCTGCGCAGGTGCGCGGAGACCCCGGCCAGCGTGCCCCCGGTGGACACCGCGACGTACACCGCGTCGAGCCCGGGGTGGGCCTGCTCGGCGATCTCCGGCCCCGTGGTGAGCCGGTGGATCCGCGGGTTGGCGGCGTTGCCGTACTGGTCGGACCACCGGTGGCCCGGGTGGGTCCGACACAGGTCGCGCACGGTGTCCAACCGGGACAGCAGGTAGCCCCCGTGCCCGTCGGGCCGGTCGACGAGCACGACCTCGGCCCCGGCGGCGACCAGCGCCGAGTGGGTGGCCGGGGAGGTGCGCGGGTCGATGACCGCGATCAGCCGGCACTGCATCGGGCCCAGCAGCCCGGCCAGCGCCAGGCCCAGGTTGCCCGACGTGGACTCCACCACCACGGTGCCCGGGAGGAGGGGGGCGTGCCGCTCCATCGACAGCAGCAGGCCGACCGCCGTCCGGTCCTTGATCGACCCCGAACGGTTCGCCGACTCGAGCTTGAGCTGCACGTGGTGCTCGCGCCCCCGGAGCGCCAGGACCACCGTGGCGGCCGGGGTCGCCGTCAGCGCCGACCCCAGCCGGGCACTGCGTGTGGACAACGGGGCTACCTCCCTGCGGCGTCCGGGACGGGCCAGCGCGAGTCTGCCGTCGACGCCGAGCCCGGATGGCGGGTTGGCAACTTCTCGCCAGCTCGTCCTGCGGTGGCCGCAGCTGCGCCGGGTCGGCTATACACCGAGGGGACATGAGCATCCTGTTCCGGTGTCTCGGCGACCTCGAGGTCGTCCGGGGCAACCGTGTCCTGCCGGCCGGCGGCCCGCTCCAGCTCGGGTTGCTGGCCATGCTCCTCCTGCACGCCAACCACTCCGTCAGCGCCGACCGCATCGTGGCCACCTTGTGGCCCGACCCGCCGGACACGGCGCTCGGGCAGGTGCAGACCCGCGTCTGGCGGCTGCGCCAGCTGCTGCACGGGTCCGTCGTCGAGGCCTCGGGCGTGCGCTCGCACCCGAAGCTGGTGACCCGCACGGGCGGGTACGCCCTCATGGTCGATCCAGCAGCGGTGGACCACCTCGTGTTCGACGACGAGGTGCGGCGGGCGACCGAGCTCCTCGCCGCCGGCCACCCGCAGGACGCTGCGGCCCTGCTGCGCCACGCCCTCTCGCTGTTCCGCGGTCCTCCGTTCGGCAACGTGCCGGCCCCCGGTGTCCAGGCCGAGGCCGCTCCCATCGAGCGGCGACGGCTCGCAGCGCTCGAGCTGCGCATCGAGGTCGAGCTCGGGCTGGGCCAGCACACCCACCTGATCGCCGAGCTGCAGGAGCTGGTGGCGGCCCACCCGTTCCAGGAACGGCTGCGGCTGCACCTCATGCGGGCACTGCACCGCTCGGGTCGGCGCGCCGAGGCCGTCGGCGCCTACCGCGACGGGCACCGCACCATGGTCGACGGAGCGGGTCTGGAGCCCAACCGGGAGCTCAAGGACCTGCACCAGGTGATCCTGCGGTCCGACGAACCCGCGGGTGCCGGGGGAGCCCGCCCCGCTCCGCCCCCGCTCCGGCCGCGCACCGCCCGCGAGCTCCCCGCCGGACCGGTCACCCTGGTGGGCCGCTGCGACCAGGTGGCCGGTCTGGTGGGCTTCCTCGAAGCCGCCGACGGCGCCGGGCCGCGCACGGCGGTGATCTCGGGACCTCCCGGGGTGGGCCGCACGGCGCTGGCCGTGAGCGTGGCGCACGCGCTCAGCAAGGAGCCGACCCACGTCCAGCTGTTCAGCAGGCTGGACGGCGCCGCCTCGCCGTGCCAGGTCCTGCACCAGCTGCTCCGCGCGCAGGGCCTGGCCGACGTCGACATCCCGGCCGACGTCCACGCCCGGTCGGCGCTGTTCCGGTCGGTCACGGCCTCCCGGCGCACCGTGCTCGTGCTCGACGACGCCGACTCCGAGGACGTGGTCCGGCCGCTGCTGCCCGCGGGTCCTGGGACGGTCACCCTGGTGACCAGCCTCCGGCCGCTGACCGCCCTGGACGGCGCCCTGCAGGTCGATCTGGACCCGCTCTGCGCCGCGGAGGGCATGCGGCTGCTGCAGGCCCTGCTCGGTCCGGAGAGGGTGGACGCCGAACCGGACGCGGCCACCAGGATCGTCGCCGCATGCGTCGGCCGGCCCCTGGCGCTGCGGGCGGCTGCTGCCCGGCTGGCCGTTCGGCGGCACTGGTCCCTGACGCGGTACGCGGCGGTGCTGGACGACGACGAGCACCGGCTGGGCGCCCTGAGCTTCGCCGACCTCGACCTCCGGTCCGCCGTGGCCGCGAGCTGCGCCCGCGTGGACGACCGCGCCCTCGCCCTGCTGCGCAGGCTCGCCGTCGCACCGGACGGGGTCTTCACCGCAGCGGACGCCGAGCGTCTCGTCGAGGGGTCCCGGCACCTCGCGGACGAACTCGTCGAGCAACTCGTCGAGGCCCGGGTGGTGCGCCCGCCGGCCAGCGACCGGGCGGACGTGCCTGTCGGTGACCGGGGTTACCGCATCGACGAGCTCTGCCGGCTCCTCGTCCTCGAGCGGTCCTCGAGCGGTCCACGTCGCGTCCCGGGCCGAGAGGGGAATGAGAGCGGACGGTGAGGACAGCCCCACCCTGCTCGCCTACGTTCCAGAACCAGGGCGGTCCTGTGCAGCAGATGTGCGCGACGAGGGGCGACATGGTCGACGAGGTGCGGTTCCACGGAGCTGGTCCGCTGCGCGGACAGGGCGTCCGGTCGGTCGGCGGGGCGGGCGCTGCGGCGCCCGGGGTCCCCGGTGGGCGGACGCTGCACCCGGTGCGGCCGGCGCCGGTCCCGACCGGTCTCCCCGAGCACCTGGTGCCCGTGCTCGAGCAGCTGCTCACCGGCGCGACCGACCACACCGCCAGCCAGCGGCTCGGGCTCTCGCCCCGCACCTTCAGCCGGCGGGTGTCCGAGCTGCTGGAGCACCTGGGCGTGCTCAGCCGGTTCCAGGCGGGGGTCGCCGCGGTCGACAAGGGCTGGCTGGACCGGCCCGGCGTCCCGTCGCCCCGGCTGCCGTGAGCGTCGGCGGGGCCCGCCACCTGGTCTCCGTCGCCGACCTCGGCGACGGCGAGCTCCGCCACCTCGTCGAGCGGGGGGTCGAGATCGCCCGGGACAGGGCGACGGTCGAGCGGGCCCGGCCGCTGGCCGGGCGGGTCGTGGGCGTGTACTTCCGTCGCACGTCGACCCGCACCCGGTCGGCGTTCACCGCCGGCGCCCAGCGGCTCGGCGCCTCGACCATCGCCTACGGGCCCGATGACCTGCAGGAGAACACGGGCGAGTCCGCCGCGGACACCGGGCGCGTGCTCTCGGGGATGCTGGACACCCTCGTGGCCCGCACGACCGGCACCACCGCCGAGCTCCGGGCCTTCGCCGACCAGCCCCGGATGTCGGTGGTCAACGCGATGAGCGCCCGCGAGCACCCGACCCAGGCGCTGGCGGATCTGACCACGATCCTGGCCCACGTCGGCCGGGTCGAGGGCACCACCGTGCGCTACGTCGGCGAGGGCAACAACACCGCCGTGGCGTTGGCCCTCGCCCTGACCCGTTTCCCGGGGACCACCCTGCACCTGAACACGCCGTCCGGGTACGGACTGCCGGCGGAGGTGCTGGCCGAGGCCACCCGGTGGGCGTCGGCCAGCGGCGCCACCCTGACCGTGCACGAGGACATGACGCCGTGCCCGGGGGCCGACGTCGTCTACACGACGCGGTGGCAGACCACGGGCACCGAGAAGCCCGACGCCGACTGGCGCTCACGGTTCGACCCGTTCCGGGTCGACGACGCGGTCATGGCCGAGCAACCCGGGGCGCTGTTCATGCACGACCTGCCGGCGCACCGGGGCGAGGAGGTCACCGCCTCGGTGCTCGACGGTGCACGGAGCATCGCCTTCGACCAGGCGACCAACAAGCTGCACAGCGCGATGGCGGTGCTCGAGTGGTGCGCGGGCGACCGCTGATGGAGCCGGACCCGGTGGGCGCGGACCTGGCCGGCAGGGTCGCCGTCGTCACCGGAGGGGGCAACGGCATCGGCGCCGCCGTCGCCGAGCGGTTGGCCGCCCGGGGTGCGGGCGTGGTCGTGGTCGACCGGGACGGCGCCGCGGCCGCCCGGGTGGCTGCCAGAGTCGGCGGCACCGCGATCCGGGCCGACCTGGCGACCCAGGAGGGCACGAAGGTCGCCGTCGCGCGGGCGCTCGCCGTGCACGGCCGCATCGACCTGGTGCACCTGAACGCGGGGATGCTGTCCGGCGTCCACGACCTCGCCGCGCTCGACGTCGAGCGGTACCGGAGGGTGGTGGGGCTCAACGTCGACGCCGTGGTCTTCGGCATCCAGGCGGCGCTGCCCTCCCTCGTCCGCGAGGGCGGTGCCGTGCTGGTCACGGCCTCGGTGGCGGGCCTGACGCCCTTCGAGCTCGACCCCCTCTACGCCATGACCAAGCACGCGGTGGTCGGGCTCGTGCTGTCTCTGGCCGGACCCCTGCGGGAGCAGGGCGTGCGGATCGCCGCACTGTGCCCCGACTTCGTGGACACCGGCTTCATCGGGGCGCACCGGGAGATGGTGGCGGCCGGTGGTCGCGCGCTGCTCGCGGTCGGGGAGGTCGCGGACGCGGCCGTGGCCGCGCTCGTCGACGGAGTGGGCGGTCCGGTCACGGTGCTGCTGCCGGGGCGGCCCGCCCACGAGCACACGGTCGCCGAGGTCGGCTGAGCCGGATCAGCCGTGGCGGCTCAGCTCGGTGAAGAACTCGGGCACGACCTGCAGGGCGCCGTCGGCGGCCAGCTGCTGGTGCACGAAAGCGCCGACGGCGAGGTCGAGCACGCCCAGTCCGAACGGGGAGAAGAAGACGGGCTGGTCCCCGGGCACCGCGACCCGGCCGGTGAGCACGTCGTGCAGGGTCCCGGCGAGGAAGTCGCGGGAGCCGGTGCGCTGCTGGACCAGGTGCGGTGAGGTCTCGGCCCGCAGGCAGTGCTCCACGTCGTCGACCAGGTTGAACCCGCTGAGCAGCACGTCGGGGGACAGGTCGCGCAGTGACACGTGCAGCACCACCGGGGCGTGGTCGAACCACCCGGGGTCGTGCATGTGCGGCGTGCCGGCCACGGTGGCCAGCACGACCAGGTCGCTGGCGCGCACCAGCGACTCCGCGTCCGGGTGCACGCGCACGGTGCCCGGGGTGCCGGCGAGGTGGCCGGCGAGGCCGGCGGCGCTGTCCGCCGACAGGTCGAAGACGCCGACCTCGTCGAACTCCCAGCCGGTGCCCACCAGGTGCGTGTGCACGTAGCGGGCGACGAGGCCGGCGCCGACGAAGCCGACCCGGCGGGGTCGGGTCCGGGTGCGGGTGAGGTGGTCGGCAGCGAGGGCGGCCGAGGACGCGGTGCGGGCGGCGCTGATGACCGAGGCCTCGAGGCAGGCGAACGGGTAGCCGGTCGTCGGGTCGTTGAGGATCAGCACGGCCGACGCCCGGGGCAGGCCGGTGCGGACGTTGTCCGGGAAGCTGGAGATCCACTTGACGCCGTCGACGCCGATCGGGGCGCCGACCGACGCCGGCAGCGCGATGATGCGCGACGCCGGGCGGTCGGGGAAGCGCAGGAAGGACGACGGCGGGTTGACCGTGTCCCCGGTGCCGTGCAGCCGGTAGGCGCCCTCGACGACGGCCGCCACCTCCCGCTCGCGACCGCGCAGCGCGGCCTGCACCTGCCGCCCGGGGACGACGGAGAACGACGGGGCGCTCACGCGAGCTGCCCGAAGAACTCGACGAGGTGCTCGTTGACGACCTCGGGTTGCTCCAGGAAGCCGAAGTGGCCCAGGCCCGCCAGCTCCACGTACCGCGCACCCCCGATGGCGTCGGCGACCTCGCGGCACAGCGCAGGTGGCGTGAGGAGGTCCTCGGTGAAGGCCAGCACCAGGGTGGGCACCTCCACCGCGGTCAGCCGGTCCAGCCGGGACGGGAAGTGCGCCGCCTCGTACTGGGCCGCCGGCCCCGCTCCGTGCACGGGGAAGGTCATGGCGAGCTCGAGCCACTGGCGGGTGAAGTCGTCGTCGGCCAGGGTGCGCCGCCCGAACAGCAGCGCCATGCCGGTGGTGGCCGCGTACCGCGGGGCGACGTCGTCGGCGGAGGCCCGCACCAGGGCCGCGGTGCCCACCGTGAGCTGGTCGAGGAAGTGGGTCGTCCGCGCGCGGGTGCCCAGCAGCGCCATGCCGACGACGAGGTCGGGCCGGACCAGCGCCAGCTCCTGGGCGACCATCGCGCCGAGGGAGGACCCGGCGATGCGGCACGGGCCCAGGCCCAGGGCACCGATCAGGCCCGCCGCGTCGGCGACGAGGTCGGCCAGGCGGAACGACCCGGCCGGGCCCTCGCAGGGCGGGGTGCCCCGGTGGTCGAAGGTGACCACGCGGTAGCCGGCGCGGATGAGGGCCGGCACCTGGTGCAGGTCCCACAGCGCCGCCCGGCTGGCGGCCGGGGCCAGGAGCAGGACAGGGGGGCCCTCACCCTGCGACCAGCACCGCAGCCGGGCGCCGTTGACGTCCACCGTGGCCACCTGCACGGACCCACCCAAGCGGCTGGTCGGGGCGAGTCAATCCCGCTGGCGACTAGTCGCCAGCGCCTTGTCACGGCCTCCTCGTGTGACCAACCGTCGTCGCGACGGAGGTCGTGCGCGCCACGCGTCGCCGGACCCGGCGGCGCCACGCGGCACCGGGCGCACGGGAGGGACGCGGGCATGGTGGGCGAGCGCGCGGCGCTGGGGACGATCGACGACCTCGTGCTGCGGCGGGCCCGCAGCCGGCCCGGGGCGGTCGCCGTCGTGTGCGGCGCCGACCGGCTGACCTACGGTGAGCTGGACCGGCGGACGGCGGAGCTGGCCGCGGTCCTGCGCCGGCACGGCGCCGGCGCCGAGGACGTGGTGGCGGTGCACGCGGGCTCGGGTCCGGACTTCGTG
Source organism: Modestobacter sp. Leaf380 (assembly GCF_001424485.1). GTDB lineage: Bacteria > Actinomycetota > Actinomycetes > Mycobacteriales > Geodermatophilaceae > Klenkia. The sequence continues at coordinate 8,790 of NZ_LMQC01000005.1, read as the reverse complement.
GTCGCGGTGCTCGGCGTCCTGCGGAGCGGGGCGGCCTACCTCCCCCTGCCCGAGGGGCTCCCGGCCCCGCGCGTGGCGGAGCTCGTCGGGGGGACCGGTGCCCGGCTGGCGGTGACCTCGGGGGAATCGCCCGGGCTGCCGGCCTCGACGACGGTGTGCGAGCTGGGGGACGTGCCGGCGGAGGGGGAGCGGCCGGGCCCGGCGACGGGGGCGCCAGCGGGGTCGGGTGAGCCCGACGCGGCGGCCTACGTCATCCACACCTCCGGGTCGACCGGCCGCCCGAAGGGCGTCGTGGTCAGCCACCGCGCGGCCGTCGCGCACCTGGAGGCAGCGGTGCGGTGGCTGGACCTCGGTCCCGACGACGTCGTGCTGCAGATGGCCGGGGTGGGCTTCGACGTGGCCGTGGAGCAGGTGTTCGCGGCACTGGCCGCCGGGGCGAGGGTGGTGCTGCGGGGCGGTCGGGCCTGGGGCCCGGTGGAGGTCGCCGACGAGGTCGCCCGGCACGCGGTCACGGTCGCCGACCTGCCGACGGCGCTGTTCGTCGAGCTCACGACGCCACGGCACGGCGGCGCCCGGACGATGCTCGCGCGGCATCTGCGCACGGTGCTGGTGGGCGGTGAGGCCCTGCCGGCGCCCGCGGTCGCCCGCTGGTTCGCCGAGGTCGGGGCCGAGGGCCCCGTGCTGGTGAACGCCTACGGGCCCACCGAGGCCGTGATGACCTGCTCGTTCCACCGCGTGCTGCCCGAGGACGGCGCCGGGGCCGGTGCCGCCCCGTCGGGCCCGCCGGTGGGACCCCGCGCCCTGCACGTGGTCGACGACGCGCTCTCCCCGGTCGCGGACGGCGGGGTGGGGGAGCTCCTGGTCGGCGGCGCCGCCCTGGCCCGCGGCTACCTGGGCCTGCCCGCACTCACCGCCGAGCGGTTTGTGCCCGACCCCTGGGGCGCTCCGGGTGGCCGGCTCTACCGCACGGGTGACCGGGTGGTGCGGTCCGGTCCCTCGACCACCTTCCTCGGCCGTTCCGACGACCAGGTACAGGTGCGCGGCCACCGGGTCGAGCCCGGGGAGGTCGAGGCGACGCTGGTCCGGCACCCGGGTGTCGCCGCAGCCTGCGTGACGTCGGCCGACGCACGGCTGACCGGCCACGTGGTGCCCGTCGACGCGGTCGCGCCCCCGTCGGCGGCCGAGCTCACCGCCTGGCTGGCCGACCGGTTGCCGGGGTGGATGGTGCCGTCGGCGTGGTCGGTGCACGCGGCCCTGCCGGTCCGGGCCAGCGGCAAGGTGGACCGGGCTGCCCTCCTGGAGGCTTCCGTGGGTGCTCCCGTGGGCCCGGGCAGCTCTCCCGCAGCCGGGCCCGGCGCCGCTGGGGCGGACCGGGTCCGCGACATCTGGCGGCGGGTGCTGGGCGTGGCCGAGGTCGGGGACGGCGACCGGTTCCTGGGGCTGGGCGGCACCAGCCTGCTCGCCACCCGCGTGCAGGCCGACCTCGGGGCCGAGCTGGGGGTCCAGCTGCCCCTCCGCGACCTGCTCGCCGACCCCTCGCTGGCCGAGCTGGCCGAGCTCGTCCGGGCGGCCGGCGGTGACCCGTCGCGCCGGCCGACGCTGCCCGTGCTGACCACGGAGGTGGTCCCGGGCGGTGCCGCGGACGGGCCGCGCAGCGGTCCGCTCTCGGCGATGCAGCACCAGGTCTGGTACTTCGACCAGGTGGCCAGCGGCAACACCGCCTACCACGCCCCGACCACCATCCGGCTGATCGGACCGCTGGACGTGGACCTGCTGGAGGCGGCGCTGACGGAGGTCGTACGGCGCCACGAGATCCTCCGGACGACCTTCGAGCTCCGGGACGGGCAGCCCGTGCAGGTCGTCCGGCCGCCGTACCCGGTGCGGGTCGGCGCGCGCGACCTCCGGCCGGCGCCCGACCCCCGCGCCGCGGCCGAGCAGGTGGTGGCCGACCTCGTCCGGGTCCCCTTCGACCTGGCGCAGCTGCCCCTCGTGCGCTGGGTGCTGCTGCGGCTGGCCGACGAGGAGCACGAGCTGCTGCTGGTCGAGCACCACATCGTCCACGACGGGTGGTCCTTCGCCCTCCTCGTCGAGGAGGTCTTCGCCCTCTACGCGGCGGCGGCGGGTGCGGCACCCGACCCGGCGCCGCCCACGGCGCAGTACCTGGACTTCGTGCACTGGCAGCGCGCGGCGCTGCCCGGTCCGGCGATGCAGGGCCAGCTCCAGCACTGGCGCTCGGCCCTCGCCGGCGCCCCGGAGCGGCTCTCCCTGCCGCACGACACCACCCGGGGTGTCGAGGAGCTGGCCGCGGGTGCGGTGCACCGCATCGAGCTGGCCGACGACCTCTGCGCGGCGGTGCGGGCCTTCTGCCGTGCCCGGGGGGTCACCCTCTTCGCCGCGATGACGGCCGGCTTCGGTGCGTTGCTGCACCGGTTCACCGACCAGGACGAGCTGTGCATCGGGTCGGCCTACGGCAACCGGTCGGTCCCGGGCACCGAGGGCGTGCTCGGGATGTTCGTCAACCCGGTGGTGCTCCGGCTGGAGACCCCGCCGCACGGCACGTTCGCCGCCCTGGTGGACCACGTGCGTGCCGTCGGCCTGGACGCGCAGGAGAACCAGCACCTCCCGTTCGTCGAGGTCGTGCGCGCCCTGGCCCCGGCGCGGCGGCGGGGGCACAACCCGCTCTTCGCAGCCATGATCAACTTCGACGACGCACCGCTCGTCCCGCTCGCCGCCGGGCAGGTCTCGGCGACCTACCTGGAGCGGCACAACGGCACCGCCAAGGTGGACCTCTCCGTGCTCGTGGTCCCCCGGGCAGAACGCCAGCTGGGTGTGCCCCCGGAGCAGCGCGACCGGCGCATCACGATGATCTGGGAGTACCGCACCGACCTGTTCGGCGCCGCCACGATCGCGCGCATGGCCGAGGCCTACCCCGCGCTCCTGCGCGCCGCCCTGGCCGACCCGGACCGCACCCTGGCCGAGCTCGAGCTGGCCGGCGCCCCTGCCCTCCCGAGGGGCGGCACCCTGTCCGGGGCCACCGAACCGCCGCCGGTGCACACCCTGTTCGAGCAGGTGGCGGCCGAGCACCCGGACCGGCCCGCGGTGGTCGAGCCGGGGCACGGGACGGTCTCCTACGCCGAGCTGGACCGCCGGGCCGACCACGTCGCCGGCCTGCTGCGCGACCGGGGTGTGGGCCCCGAGCAGCTGGTGGGCATCTGCCTGCCGCGCAGCGTCGACTGGGTGGTCGCCGCGCTGGGCGTCCTCAAGGCCGGCGCCGCCTACCTCCCGATGGACGCCGACAGCCCGGACACCCGGATCCGGGCACTGCTGGGCGACGCCGACCTCCGCGCCCTCGTCGCCGAGCGGGACCTGCCCGGCGCCGACGTCGCCGTCCGGCTGCGGCGGTGCGACCTGCGGGGCACCGGCCGCCGCGGGCCGGCGCTGCCGGTGGACCCCGATGCGCTCGCCTACGCCATCTTCACCTCGGGGTCGACCGGCCGGCCCAAGCCCGTGGGCATCACCCACCGCGCCCTGGCGCGGAAGTACCAGGCGTGGCGACGCGCCTACGACCTCGACCTGCACCCCGGGGTGCACCTGCAGCTGGCCTCGCCGGCCTTCGACGTGTGCACCGGGGACGTCCTGCGTGCACTGCTGTCCGGCGGGGTGCTGGTGCTGTGCCCCCCCGACGCCGTCCTCGACCCGCCCCTGCTGGCCGACGTCGTCCGGGACCACGGGGTGGACACCGTGGAGGTGCTGCCGTCGGTGGCCCGGGCATTGGCCGCCCACCTGGTCGCGCGCGGGGAACGGCTGGAGGGGCTCCGGCTGGTGGCGGTCGGGGGCGAGGCGTGGGACGCCCACGACCACCGCCGCCTGCGGGAGGCGCTCGGTCCCGCCACCCGGCTGCTGAACGTGTACGGCGTCACGGAGGTGACGGTGGCCGCCCTGTTGCGCGAGCTCGGGCCGGCCACCGCCGACGGCGGGTGCCTGCCGGTCGGTGAGCCGCTGGAGGACGTGCACGTGGGCGTGGTCGACGTCCTGGGCCGGCAGGTGCCGGTCGGGGTGGTCGGGGAGATCGTGCTGGGCGGGGTCGGCGTGGCCCGCGGCTACCTCGGCCGGCCCGGGCCGACGGCCGACCGGTTCCGGCCGGCAGCCGGTGGTGGGCGCTGGTACCTGACCGGTGACCGCGGCCGGCACCGCCCCGACGGGGGCATCGACTTCCTCGGCCGGGCCGACGGCCAGGCGAAGATCCGTGGCTTCCGGGTGGAGCCCGGCGAGGTGGAGCAGGCCCTGCGCGGGCTCCCCGAGGTCGCCGACGCCGTGGTGGAGGTGCACGCCGACGGCTCGGGGAACCGGCTCGTCGGCCACGTCGTGCTCCGCCCCGGCGCCCTCGCCTCGGCCGGTGACCTGGTGACGGCCCTGCGCCGGTCCCTGCCGGCGCACCTGGTGCCGGCCGTCGTCGTGCTGCCGGCGCTGCCCCGCACCAGCAGCGGCAAGGTCGACCGGAGCGCGCTGCCGCAGCCCACCGCGGTGCCCTGTCCGCCCGACCCGACGTCCCGCCCGCCCGCACCCGGGATGGAGGAGCAGGTGGCGGAGGTCTGGCGGGAGGTCCTCGGGGTCGACGCCGTCGGCGCGGACGACGACTTCTTCGACCTGGGCGGCCACTCCCTCCTCGCCGCCGCGGTGACCGCCAGGCTGCTGGACGTGCTGGGCCGGCAGCTCTCCGTCCGCGACCTGCTCGCCGCGCCGACGGTGGGCGGGGTGGCGCAGCGGTTGCGGTCGACGACGCCGGTCGCGGCGCCGTCGCCCCTCCTCCGGCGGGACCGGTCGGCCTACGCGACGTCGAGCAGCGCCTTCGACCCACCCGCCCCCGCATCCGGCCCCGCGGTCACCGACGGTGCCGGGGCGCGGGCGTGACCGGGCAGGTCGACGCCCTGCCGGCGTCGTCGGGGCAGGAGCGGCTCTGGCTCGCCGAGCAGCTGGTCCCCGGCGCGGCCCTGTACAACGTGCACCTCACCCACCGGCTGCGCGGCCGCCTGCGGCCGGAGCTGCTGGACACGGCGCTGCAGGCGGTGGTGGACCGGCACGAGGTGCTGCGCACGACGCTCCGGGCGCTCGACGGGCGCCCGCGCCAGGTGGTCGCCGCGCGGCTGCGGGTCCCCACGGTGCTCGGCGACCTGCGTGCCGAGCCGTCCGGGGACCGCCTGGCCGCCGTCCGCGGGCGGGCCGCGGCGCAGGCGGCGACGGCGTTCGACCTGGCCGCGGGGCCGCTGCTGCGCAGCGAGCTGCTGCAGCTGGACGACGACGACCACGCCTGGCTGCTGACCCTGCACCACGCCGTCTGCGACGCCTGGTCGACCGCTCTGCTGCTGGGGGAGGTGAGCACCGTGTACGGCGCCCTGGTCACGGGGACCGGACCGGAGTTGCCCGAGCTGGCGTTGCAGTACGCCGACTACGCCATCTGGCAGCGCGAGGAGCAGGACGCCCGGGCGTCCGCGTCGATGGACCACTGGCGTCGTTCGCTGCGCGACCACCCGCCGCTGCTGCCGCTCCCCGTCGACCGGCCCCGGCCGCCGGTGCAGAGCCACCGCGGGGCGCTGCTGGAGGCCGAGGTCCCCGCGCCCCTGGGCGACGCCGTCCGCGAGCTGGCCCGTCGGCAGCGGGCCACGACCTTCGCCACGCTGCTGGCCGCGTTCGCCGTCTGGGTGCACCGCTGCTCGGGCGCCGAGGACATGGTGGTCGGCACCGCGGTCGGCGGCCGTCCCCGCCCCGAGCTGGGTCCGTTGATCGGCTTCTTCGCCGAGACGGTGGCGCTGCGCATCGCGGTCCGGCGCACGGACACCTTCGCCGACGTGCTGGCGCGGACGGCGGAGGTGGTGCTGGACGCGCAGGTCCACGCGCTGCCCTTCGACGAGGTGGTCCGCGAGGTGCGACCCGACCGCGACCCCAGTCACCACCCCGTCTTCCAGGTGATGTTCGACGTGCAGCCCGGGGGTCCGGGCACGTTGCGGTTGCCCGGTGTGGCGGTCACCGCCGTCCCGGTCCCCGACCGCCGCGTCGCCCTCTTCGACCTCGGGCTGTCCGTCGTCGAGGGCGACCGCCTGCGGCTGGTCGCCGAGTACGCGACCGACCTGCTCGACCGCGGCACGGTCGAGGGGTACCTGTCGGCCTACCTCGACGTGCTGGCCGAGGTGGTTGCGAACCCCGGGTGCCGGGTCGGCGCCCGGCCCGGCGCGAGGTTCGACGGGTCCGACGAGCGGCACGACCGGCGGCGGGCGGCGTCGGCGCCCCGGACCCTGGTGGAGTCCTTCGCCGACAGCGTGCGGCGCACGCCGCACGCGCCGGCGCTGCTCGAGGCCGCCACCGGCGCGCAGGTCGACTACGCCACCCTCGACGCCTGGAGCGGGCACGTCGCGGCCGGGGTCGTGGACGCTGGGGTCGGTCCCGGTGACGTGGTGGCCATCCACCTCCCCCGTTCGGCCGCGGCGGTCGCGGCGGTGCTCGGGGTGCTCCGGGCCGGGGTGGCGTACCTCCCGGTCACCCCGGGCACCCCCACGGCCCGCACGGCGACCCTGCTGTCGGACTCCGGCGCGCGCGCCGTCCTGACCGGGGCGGAGGACCGGGCCGCCGTGGCCGACCTCGTGGCGGGCCTCGGTGTCGGGGTCCCCGTGCTGGCGGTCCCCGTCGGGCCCCCCGATGTCGCACGGGTGCCGCCGCCCGTGCGGGTCGACCCCGACGACATCGCCTACGTCCTGTTCACGTCGGGGTCCACCGGGGCGCCCAAGGGCGTCCTCGTGCCGCACCGGGGGGTGGCCAACTACGCCGTCGCCGACTGCCGCGCGCACGGGCTGGGCCCGACGGACCGGGTGCTGCAGTTCACCGACCTCCAGTTCGACGTCAGCGCCGAGGAGCTGTTCCCGGCCCTGGACGTCGGCGCATGCGTCGTGCTCCGCACCGAGCAGATGGTGGACACCGCCCGGGACTTCCTCGAGGCCGCCAGACGGTGGGGGGTCACCGTCGCCCACCTGCCGACCGCCTGGTTCCACGAGCTGGTCGTCGCTGCCGACCGGGACGGGACGCCGGTGCCGCCGGCCCTGCGCCTGCTGGTGGTCGGCGGCGAGGCCACCACCCCGACGCACCTGGCGACCTGGGTGCGTGCGGCACCGCACGTGTCGGTCGGCAACGCCTACGGACCCACGGAGACGACCATCGCCGCCACCCTCGCCCCCCTCGCCGGTCCCGGTGCCCGACCCGGCACGCAGATCCCGATCGGTGACCCGGTCCCGGGCGCGGCGGTGTTCGTGCTGGATCCCGAGCTCGCCCCGGTCCCCGCCGGCGGGACGGGGGAGCTGTTCGTCGGCGGGGCCGGGCTGGCCCGCGGCTACCTGGGGCGGCCGGACCTCACGGCGGACCGGTTCGTGCCCGACCCGACCGGGACGGGGGGGCGGCTGTACCGCACCGGGGACCGCGCCCGCGTCCTGGCCGACGGCCGGCGGGAGTTCGTCGGGCGGGTCGACGACCAGGTGAAGATCCGGGGGCACCGGGTCGAGCCGGGTGAGGTCGAGGCCGTGCTGGCCGCCGCCGACGGGGTCCGGCACGCAGCCGTGGTGGCGCACCACGGCCCGCGGGGGACCGAGCTGCACGCCTACGTCGAGCCGCTGGACGCCGCGGCGCCGGTCGACGAGCTGCGGGTCCGGCTGCGGACCCACCTCGTCGCGCTGCTGCCGGCCTACCTGGTGCCGGCCGCGATCACGGTGCTGGCCGAGCTCCCGCGCACCGGCACCGACAAGGTCGACCGGGCCCGGCTGCCCCGCCCGTCGGGTGGGGGGAGGGCGGGCTCGGCCCCCCCGGCGACGGACGCCGAGCGGGTGGTGGCGGCCGTCTGGGAGGACGTGCTGGCCCGCACCGGCGTGGGCCGGGACGACGACTTCTTCGAGCTCGGCGGCCACTCCCTCCTCGCCGGCCAGGCCGTGTCCCGGCTGCAGCGGCACTTCGGCCGGCACGTCACGCTGCGGCAGGTCTTCGAGCACCCCCGGTTGGCGGCCTTCGCCGCGGCGGTCGCGGGGGAGCGGGCCGCCGATCCCCGCCCGGCCCTGCGCCGGGCCTCCGGCGCTGAGCTGCTCGCCGGCGTGCTGGAGGCACCGCGGCCGGTGGTCCGGCGCGTCCGGGGGGACGGCGCGTGAGCCAGCTCCAGGACGTGGGCACCGGGTCCGGCCCGGGGCCCGGCGGTGCCGTCGACCGCCGTCAGGTGCTCTCGGCCCTGCTCTCCGACGGCGACGAGCGGTTGACCCCGGTGTCGGCCGGTCAGCGGCGGTTGTGGTTCGTGGACGGGTTGTCGGCGGGGTCCTCGGACTACGTGGTGGTGTGGCCGTTGCGGTTGAGCGGTGTGCTGGACGTGGGTGCGCTGCAGCGGGCGGTGGAGGCGGTGGTGGCGCGGCACGAGACGCTGCGTTCGCGCTTCGTCCCCGTCGACGNGTTGAGCGGTGTGCTGGACGTGGGTGCGCTGCAGCGGGCGGTGGAGGCGGTGGTGGCGCGGCACGAGACGCTGCGTTCGCGCTTCGTCCCCGTCGACGGCGAGCCGGTCGCGGTCGTCGGCGCGGCCGGGCCCGTCCCGCTCCGGCGGGTCGACCTGTCGGGCCTGGCGGAGCCGAGACGGTCCGCGGAGGTGTCGCGGGTGGTGGGGGAGGCGGGTCGGCGTCCGTTCGACCTGGCGGTGGGGCCGTTGACGCGGTGGTCGTTGGTGCGGGTGTCGGCGGTGGAGCACGTGTTGGTGGTGTCGGCGCACCACATCGTGTT
>NZ_LMQC01000004.1 GCF_001424485.1 Modestobacter sp. Leaf380 | reverse complement strand
TGCCCTGCGCCGCCCTGCCCTGCGCCGCCCTGCCCTGCGCCGCCCTGCCCTGCGCCGCCCTGCCCTGCGCCGCCCTGCCCTGCGCCGCCCTGCCCTGCCCTGCGCCGCCCTGCCCTGCGCCGCCCTGCCCTGCGCCGCCCTGCCCTGCGCCGCCCTGCCCTGCGCCGCCCTGCCCCGCCCGGCCCCGCCGTGCCTGAGGCTGGGCGCCCCGCGTCCGGGCTCCTGAGTCCGCAGGGAGGTCGGACGCCTCGGTCTGGGCCGCTCGACTCGTGATCGAACGTCTCGGCTCGGCCGCCCGTCGTCGGTGCCTGCCGTTCCTGTCGGTACGACCGGAGCGGCTCAGCCTCACGCCCTCCACACGGGTCGCCGGTGTCACCAACTGGGCGCTGACCTGCTCTTTCCCCTGGCGCCCTCGTCCTGATTCCGCTAGTCTTCGTACACACGTTCGAACACCTGGAGGGCTTCGTGGACGACCTGACTGCGGCTGCTGCCGCTCTGTCCGGCGTCCTGTCCCGGCGGGACGAGGCCTCGCGGTTCGGCTTCCAGCTGCACGAGCGTCTCCCGGTGCTGCTGGCGCTGCGCAACCAGCTCGACGCGGCCCTCGCCCGCACGGTCCGCCACGGCGGGCTCTCCGGGCTCCCGGAGATCGACGGTCACACGACGATGGCGTCGTGGCTGCGGGGACACGGGCGGATGTCCGGCGCTGCGGCACACCGGCTGGTGGCCGTCGGCCGGTCGCTGGAGAACCTGCCGGCCGCGGACGCAGCGTTCGCGGCCGGGTCGATCACGGCGGACCAGGTGACCGTGCTCGGCCAGATCGCCACCGACGAGCGACGGGCCGCTGCCGATGCCGAGGGCCTCGACCTGGCCGAGGTCGACGCGACCTTGACCGCTCTGGCCGCCGCCGGCACCCACCAGGACACCGTGCTGGGCGTCGGGCACTACCTGGCTCGGTTGGACCCCGACGGCCCTGAGCCCGACCCCACCGCCGACCGGGGGCTCACCCTCCCCGTCCACGGTGACGGCAGCAGGGGCATCCGGGGTCAGCTCGACGCGATCGGCGGGGAGAAGGTCGCGACCGCGCTGGAGTCCCTCGTGCAGGCCGACCGACCTGCCGGCGACAGCCGCACCCGCGCGCAGCAGCTCGCCGACGCGCTCGTGCAGCTGTGCGACACGCACCTGGCCGCAGGGGAACTGCCCACCCTGCGCGGGCGCAAGCCCCAGGTCACCGTGGTGGTCCCGCTGGAGGACCTGCTGGACCCGACCACCGGGCCCGGTGCTGCCACCCTCGGGCTGGGCGCCCAGGTCTCTGCCGCGCGCGCCCGGCTGCTCGCCTGTGACTCCCAGGTCACCCGGGTCCTGATGGGCCCCGACTCCCAGCCCCTGGACCTGGGCCGGTCGCACCGCATCGTGCCCGCCCACCTGCGGAAGGCCGTCGAGCTCCGCGACCGCGGCTGCGTCTTCACCGGGTGTGGGGCGCCGAAGTACTGGTGCGACGTCCACCACCTCGTCCACTGGATCGACGACGGGCCCACGTCGCTGGAGAACTCGGCGCTGCTCTGCGAGCGTCACCACACGAAGGTGCACCACGGGTTCCGCGTCGAGCGGCAACCCGACAACAGCTACCGGACCTTCCGCCCCGACGACACCGAGATCGTCGTCGGACCCCGCCTCCCCGGGCTCGACGCCACCCCAGCGGCACCGTCAGAGCCCCCCCGGATGACAGGTGGCCGAGCGAGGCGGAGGACGACCCGTTCCCCGGGTGCCGGCGCCAGCAGAGCGACGCCCCGTGACCCGGTCGACCTCGACACCGTCATCGACATCGAACCCACCCTGAGACCCACCGTCACCCTCTGAGCGGGGGTGCCCACCGGTCTGCCGGGCGCGCGTACTCGGTCGGTGCGTGAGTGCTGTCCAGGTCCAGGTATGCCGATGTGTGCCCGCCCGGGGGTCAGCCGGGCCACCGGCACGTCCGTCCTCTCGAGGAGCGTGCCCACCGCACGACGGGGACCTGAGCCGGAAGCCACCACCCCGGTGGGCGAAGCGGCCACCCCACCTCCCCATCGCTCGACCGGCGGTGCCCGGCGGGCGGCGGCCTCGTGCGTGGTCGTTCCAGGCGCCGGCGACTCAGGCGCCGGCGACTCAGGTCAGCGGGGGACCCAGTTGTAGGCGGCGGTGGTCGCCTCGCGGACGGCGTCGGCCAGCGGGCGCAGCGCGGCGTCGCGGCGCGCGGCCTGGGTGGTGTTCACCGCGGCGCCCGGCGCGTCGGCCATCGCCAGGTCCAGGACCCGGGACAGCCGCTGCGCCCGACCGAGCACCGAGGCGGCCAGCTGGTCGTGGTCCTCGGGCAGACCCGGGGCGTGCGTGGTGCGCGCCAGTCCGGCCAGCAGGGTCGGCACCTCGGGGTTCCACCGGGCCAGGTCCAGGCCCGCCAGCGTGCGGGCCGCGTCGCCGACCGCCAGGTCCAGCTGGCCCGACACCGACCGCAGCGTGCCCTCCACCGGAGGCGCCACCGGCGGGGCGCCGACCAGGTCCACCGCGGTCCACGACAGCACCTCCGCACCGATCTCCTCGGGCACCAGGGCGACCCGGGTGCCCACCGCCGCCTGCCCGGCCGACAGTGCGGTCGCCACCAGCCCCGGCACCGCCGGCAGCCCACGGGTGTCGCCCGGCACCGGCAGGACCAGCCGCAACCGCAGCTCACCGAGGGTCCGCAGCGCCGACAGTGCCACCCCCAGCGGCACCGCCCCGTCGGCCCCGGGCACCCCCACGACGCGGTGCGCCGTCTCCTGCCCGGCAACGGCGTCCAGGGCCTCGTCGTAGCTGGTCCGGCCGGTCAACCAGGCGGTCGCCCAGACGGCGAGCCGGCCTGCGGGGAAGTCGCGCACGAGGAGCCAGGTTACGACGCGGGAACCACGCCGGGGACCGACCGCCCCGCCACCGTCCGGCACGGACCCGGCTCGGATCCCGACCGACCCCGCCGGGGCGTGCCAGACTCGGTTCGTGTCCTGGTTGCTGTGGTTGATCGCCGCGGGGCTGCTCACCGCCGGTGAGCTGGCCAGTCTCGACCTGGTGCTGCTCATGCTCGCCGGGGGCGCACTGGGCGGCATGGGCGTGGCGCTGCTGACGGACGACCTCGCCCTGCAGCTGGTCGGCTTCGTCGTCGTCAGCCTCGCGCTGATCGTCGGCGTCCGGCCGGTCGCCAAGCGCCACCTGACCTCCCGCACCCCGGAACAGGTCGACGGCGTCGAGGTGTACGTCGGGCGCACCGCCGAGGTGAGCGAGCGCGTCGACGGTGAGTCCGGGCAGGTCCGGATGGGCCACGACGAGTGGTCGGCCCGTACCCAGCTCGACGGCGAGACCTACGAGGTCGGCCAGATCGTGCGCATCGTGCAGATCTCCGGGCCCATCGCCTACGTCTCCCGCGCCTGACGGCGGCACCTGCACCGCGCGGGCCGCGGGGCACCGTGGGTGGCCTCCCGGAACGGGACCGGGCAGGATCAGAGCTGACCGTCCACCGACGTCAGGAGCACAAGCCCCGTGTCAGCAGCACTGATCGTCCTGCTCGTGATCGCCGTCCTGGTGGTCGTCGTGCTCGCCAAGAGCGTCACGATCGTCCCGCAGGCGCAGGCCAAGGTCGTCGAACGGCTGGGCCGCTACAGCCGCACGCTCTCCCCGGGACTGGCACTGCTGGTGCCCTTCGTCGACCGGGTGCGGGCGACGATCGACCTCCGCGAGCAGGTCATCTCCTTCCCGCCCCAGCCGGTCATCACCGCCGACAACCTCCAGGTCGGCATCGACACCGTCGTCTACTTCCAGGTCACTGACCCGCGGCTGGCCGTCTACGGGATCGCCAACTACATCACCGGCATGGAGCAGCTGACGACGACGACGCTGCGCAACGTCGTCGGTGGGCTGAACCTCGAGGGCGCCCTCACCGGCCGCGACGGCATCAACTCCCAGCTGCGTTCGGTCCTGGACGGCACCACCGGCCCCTGGGGTCTGCGGGTCGCCCGGGTGGAGATCAAGGCCATCGACCCGCCGCTGTCCATCCAGGACTCGATGGAGAAGCAGATGCGCGCCGACCGCGACAAGCGCGCCACCATCCTCACCGCCGAGGGCCAGCGGCAGTCGGCGGTCATGACCGCAGAAGGCCAGAAGGCCAGTCAGATCCTCGCCGCCGAGGGCCACAAGACCGCGGCGATCCTCGAGGCCGAGGCCGAGCGGCAGTCCCGCATCCTGCGCGCCGAGGGTGAGCGGGCCGCCCTCTTCCTGCAGGCGCAGGGTCAGGCCAAGTCCATCGAGACGGTCTTCCAGGCCATCCACGACGGCAAGCCCGACCAGGGTCTGCTGGCCTACCAGTACCTGCAGACGCTGCCCAAGATCGCGCAGGGCGACGCCAACAAGATGTGGATCGTGCCCAGCGAGTTCTCCCAGGCCCTGGAGGGCCTGGCGAACATGGGCGGCGCCGGCCGCGGAGGTGGCAAGGACGGCGAGCCGCGCCGGTCGTGGCTCGACGTCGACGCCCAGGAGTCCGCGCCCGCGTCGGCACCGGCCCAGACGCTGGACACCACCGACTGGTTCGAGTCCCGGGTGCCTCGGGCCGCCGACCAGCCCGAGGCGCACGTGGCGATGAGCACGCTGGCCGACAGCGAGCCCTCGATGCCGCACCCCGAGGTGCCCAGCACGCCGTCGCTGTCCGAGCTGACCGCCGACGTCAAGGAGGCCGGCGCCGCGGCCGACCCCCGCAACCGCGACCGGGACGGCGACGGCGTCGACGACGCCGACGAGCGGCCCACCCCGCCGCCGCCCTACGGCCAGGGCGGTCCGCAGCAGCAGTGGCAGCAGGGCCCGCCGCAGGGCCAGCCGCAGGGCCAGCAGGGCCCCCCGCCCGGCTGGCAGCAGGGCCCGCCCCAGGGCTACCAGGGGCAGTAGCACCCACACACGACACCGGCCCGGCCCCCGCGAGGGGCCGGGCCGGTGTCGGTGAGGGGCACGGGGTCCTCCTCAGTCCTTGAGCAGGCCCTCGCGCAGCTTGGCCAGCGTCTGGGACAGCAGCCGGGACACGTGCATCTGGGAGATGCCGATGTCGGCGGCGATCTGGGACTGGGTCATGTTGCCGAAGAACCTCAGGATGAGGATGCGGCGCTCGCGGGCCGGGATGGTGGCCAGCAGCGGCTGCAGCGACTCGCGGTACTCCACGCCCTCGAGCGCGGCGTCCTCCTGGCCCAGCGTGGCGGCCAGGGTGGGGGAGTCCTCCTCGCCGGAGAGCCGCTCGTCCAGCGACGAGCTGCGGTAGGCGTTGGCGACGGCGAGGCCCTCGAGGACCTCGGCACGCGGGATGCCCAGGTGCTCGGCGAGCTCCGAGGGGTTCGGGGCGCGGCCGTTCTTCTGGGCGAGCTCGCCGACGGCGGCGTTCAGCGACAGGTGCAGCTCCTGCAGCCGGCGCGGCACGCGCACCGACCAGCCCTGGTCGCGGAAGTGCCGCTTGATCTCCCCGGTGATGGTGGGGACGGCGAAGGACAGGAACTCCACACCCCGGGTGGGGTCGAAGCGGTCGATCGCGGCGATGAGGCCCAGGGTGCCGACCTGCAGCAGGTCGTCGAAGGGCTCCCCGCGGTTGCTGAACCGGCGCGCGAAGTGCCGGACCAGCGGCAGGTGCTCCTCGACGAGGATCTCCCGCAGCCGCTCCCGGCGGGGGTCGCCGGGCTCCAGCGAGGCGAGCTCCACGAACAGCGGCGCGGTGCGCTCGGCCCGCTTCCGGTTGTCCGACAGCGGCGGGGCCGGTGCGGCCTGGGCGGCGTCGGTGGCCGGGGTGGCGGAGACGGGCACGTCCGTTGCGTCCGGCGGCAGCAGGTCGGCGAGGGCGTCGTCGTCGGAGGCGTCCGCGGCGGTGTCGCCCGGGCCGTCCCCGTCGGCGGGGACGACCTCGGTGGGGAGGGCCTCGGTCGGGAGGGCCTCGGTGGGGTGGGCCTCACCGCGGGGCTGCGGCGCCCCGGCGGTCACGTCGTCGGCCTGAGCCGTGTCGTCGTCGACGGTCGGGTCGGCAGCCGGGGTGTCGGTGGCAGCCGACCGGGTCACCGCAGGACCGAGAGGTCGGAGTCGGCGTCACCGGTGGCGCGGCTCAGCGGCCCGGGCAGGTGCTTCTCGAAGGTGATCACCGCGACCGCGCCCTCGGAGCCGTCACCGGCCGGCACGGCCGCCTGGGTGGAGGGGCCGGCGTCGACGCTGTCCACCAGGGTGTGCAGCACCGCCCAGCCGAACCCGTCGCGGGGGACGTCGGTGCCCGGGGCGGTCGGCACCCAGGCGTCGATGTGCAGGCCACCGGCGGCCGCCTCGAAGACCACGGTCAGCGCCGAGCCGGGGCTCGCCACCGAGGCCAGCGTGGCGCTGGCCTCGTCGACGGCCAGGCGGAGGTCCTCGACAGCGTCGAGGTCGAAGTCCATCCGCATCGCCAGGTCACCGGCCATGGCCCGCACCGCGGGCAGCTGGGTCCGGGAGGTCGGGACCCGGAGCTCCAGTCGTTCCGTGCGCCGCTCGCCTGAGGCGGCGGCCGTCGAGTCGACCATCCGTCGTGTGCTCCTGTCGTGTCCTGTCGCGCGTGGGGGCCGCCCCGTGCTCGGCGGCCGTCGTCCATCCTCCCGCACCCCCGGGTGGCCCGCCCGACCGACGTGCCCGACGGCACCCCCGTCGCGGTTGCCGGGTCCTGGGCGTTCGGGTGGGATGAGCCCAGATGAACGGCGTCCCGGGCAGCCCCCGTCCGACCGAGCTGCCTGCGCTGACCACCGCGCTCGAGGCGGCGCCCGTCGTCGTCTGGTGGTTCGTCCGCGACGACTCGGCGACCCCGGAGCTGCGGTGGGCCAACGCCGCCGGACGGGCCCGGTCCGCGCTGCCGACGGTGGCGGGCCGGCCGCTGGCGGACCTGGTGGCCGACGTGCTGGCCGGCCGGGGCCCCAGCGTGCTGTCCGGCGCCGCCGACGGCGTGCCCGCGGTGGTGACGCTGACCCGGCTGGACCCGTCCGACCGCCCGGGCGTGCTGGTGCTGCTGCAGGAGCACCCGGCCGAGGTGGTCGCCCCCGACGTCGTCGACCGGGCCGCCCAGGAGGTGCTGCTGCCCACCTCGCTGCCGCTGCTGCCCGGCGCGCGGGTCACCGGCAGCTACTCCCGGGCCGGGCGGCCCGAGGCCGCCGGCGGCGACTGGTACGACGCGGTGGCGGTCGGTGGCGGCCGGCTGGCCCTGGTCGTCGGCGACGGCGTCGGCAGCGGGCTCACCGCCACCTCGGCGATGGCCAGGCTGCGCGGCGCCTGGCTGGCCGAGGTGCGCCGCGACCCCGGCCCGGCCGCAGTGCTGGGGGCGCTGGAGGCCCTGGCCGTCGACATGGACGACGTCCGGGGGTCCTCGCTGTGCCACGTGCTGCTGGACGCCGGCACCGGGGAGCTGTGGTGGGCCGCGGCCGGGCACCCGCCGCCGTTCCTGGCGCGCCCCGACGGCTCGGTGGAGCGGCTGACCGCCGACCCGCGCCCGCCGCTGGGCTCCCGGTACGCCGAGCCGGTGCAGGTCCACACGGCACGGCTGGCCGAGGACGGCGCCCTGGTCCTGGTCTCCGACGGGGCGCTGCACGTCCCCGACCGCACGCCCGAGGACTGCTGGGCCGCGCTGTCCGCGGCCGCCGTGACGGCGCTGCGGGACGGCGAGGACGAGTCGGGCCTGGCCGGCCGGGTCGCGGGCGCGGTGCTGCCCGCCACCGGGGCCGACGACGACGTCGCGGTCCTCGCGGTGCGCCGCTCGGGCGCCGTGCGCCCGGTGCACCTGGACCTGCTCGCCGTGCCGAGCTCGCTGCCCGCCGTCCGCCGGGCCCTGGGCGCCTGGCTGGCCGCGGTGGGTCTGGGCGCCCAGGAGGTGGTGGCCGTGCAGGTCGCGGTGGGGGAGGCCTGCGCCAACTCCGTCGAGCACGCCTACCCCGCCGACGCCCCGGGCCGGCTCTGGCTGGACGCCCGGGCCGACGACGACGGCACGCTGACCGTCGTCGTCCGGGACGCCGGCCACTGGCGCACCCCGGACGAGGACCCCGGCGACCGCGGCCGGGGGCTGCTGATCATGCGCCAGCTCAGCAGCGACGTGGTGGTCGACGCCGCTGCCGGGGGCACCACGGTGACCCTGCGGGTGCCGTTGCGCGGACTGCTCGACGACGTCCCGGAGGAGACGGACGGGGTCGACGCCGCCGTGGTGGACCGCAGCGGCGGCATCCCGACGGTCACCGTCACCGGTGCCCTGGACACCGCGGCGGCCTCCGGGCTGCGGATCCGGCTGCTGGAGGCCTCCCGCGGTGGCGCGGTGCCGGCCCGGCTGGACCTGCGCGGGGTCACCGAGCTCAGCTCGGCCGCGGTGTCGGTGGTGCTGGAGATCGGCCGGGTCGGGCACGGCGAGGGCTGGGAGCTCGAGGTGTGTGCCCCGACGGGGTCGATGGTCCGGCACGTGCTGGACCTGGCCGGCGTCCCTGCGGTGGCCGTCCTCCTCTGACCCGACCGGACGACGTCGTCCGGTGAGCTGGTTTGGACGCCGCGTCCGTTGCGCACCCGAGGGCGGGTGAGACTGCGGCGCAGCGACGTGCACCGGGCGGGCTGGACCCGTCGGCGGGCCGGACGGGGCTGGGCGTTCTACGACGAGGACGGCTCGCTCATCCGGGACGAGCGGGCCGACCGGCTCCGGTCCCTGGCGATCCCGCCGGCCTGGCGTGACGTGTGGATCTGTCCCTGGCCCAACGGCCACATCCAGGCCGTCGGCACCGACGCTGCCGGACGGCGGCAGTACCGGTACCACGACGAGTGGCGGGTCAAGCGGGACGCCGCCAAGCACGAGCGGGTGCTGGAGATCAGCCACCAGCTGCCCGACGTCCGCGACGAGGTGGCCGCGGCACTGCGTCGGCGCGGGCTGACCCGGGAACGGGTGCTGGCCGCCGGTGTGCGGCTGCTGGACCTGGGCGCCTTCCGGGTGGGCAGCGAGCAGTACGCCGAGGACAACGGCACCTACGGGCTGGCGACGTTGCGCCGGGAGCACGTCGAGGTCCGCGGCACGACCGTGGCCTTCCACTACCTGGCCAAGGGCGGCAAGCAGCGCGAGATCGAGGTGACCGACGCCCCCACCGCCACCGTCGTCCGGCAGCTGCTGGAGCGGCCCGCGGACACGGGTGAGGAGCTGCTGGCCTGGCAGGACGACGACGGCGGCTGGCACGACGTCACCAGCGACGAGGTGAACGCCTACCTCAAGGAGGTCTCCGGGGCGGAGATCACCGCCAAGGACTTCCGCACCTGGAACGCCACCGTGCTGATGGCCGTGCTGTTGGCCGAGCAGGAGCCGCCGAGGTCGCGGACCGGGCGGCAGAAGGCGCTGCGGTCTGCCTACGTGGCGGTGTCGGACCAGCTGGGCAACACCCCGACGGTGTGTAAGCAGAGCTACGTCGACCCGCGGGTGGTGGACCGGTTCGAGCACGGCGAGACGATCGCGGAGGCGCTGGCGGAGGCGGCCGGCGCGCAGGACGACCGGGAGCGCCAACGTCGGGTCGAGCTGGGCGTCTGCCAGCTGCTGTCGGCCTGAGACCGGCAGAGCAGGTCCCGCAGACGACGACGGGCGCCCCACCGGCTGGTGGGGCGCCCGTCGTCGCGGTGCGCTACTTGGCGCCGTTGCCGTCCACGATGGTGAACAGGTCGATGAGGCCGGTGACCTCCAGCGGGCGGGTGACCGCCCGGGTGGAGGCGACGAGCTTGAGCCCCACGTCGCGGGAGCGCGCGGACTTCTGGGTCTCCACCAGCACGGCCAGACCGGCGGAGCCCAGGAACTGGACGCCGCACAGGTCGATGACCAGCTCGGACGGCTGCTGCTCCAGCTGGGTGTCCAGGCTGGCGCGGAGCACGGGAGCGGTGAAGGTGTCCACCTCGCCGACGACCGTCACCGTGACGCCACCGTCGGCGTCCGTGGACGTCGACAGGGTGATGACGTCGTCGAAGGGAGCGTCGGCGGTGTCGGTGGGAGCCGACGCGTCGCGCTGTCCCTCGGCGGGCAGGTCAGATGAGGTCACGGACTGCAGCTCCTCTCAGCAGCGAGCCCGACGGGCACGCATCAGCCACCACAACGTACCGGTCGTGGTGGCGTCCGACTCCTCGGCCCTGGTGGGGAGTCCGAGAAGTCGGGCGGTTCGCCCGGGCGACGCCCGGACGTCCTTCGGCAGCTGGCTGCTCAACCGCCGCGGCGACCCTAGACACAGGCGCACCCCTCCCACAACTCGTGCGGGAGGGGTGCGGCGGGACGGGCGCGCGGGGGAGGTGCGGTCAGTCCGCGACGGGGTGGACGGCCTGCTCCTCGGGGCCGTCGCCACCGATGGCGCCGGTGTCGGAGGCGAGGACGTCGTCACCGACGGTGTCGGTGCCGGAGTCGTCCAGCGGGTCGGCGTCGGCGTCCTGGTCCAGCTGGGGGGCGGTGTGGTCGGGGTCCTCCGCCGGGCGCACGCCGGGGTCGACGTCGACGTCGGGGACCTCGCGGTCCAGGCGGCCGTCGAGGGACTCGCCCTCGGACTGCTCGGCGGCGGTGGTGCCGAAGTCGACGCTGGCGTTGGCGCGCTCGGCGCCCATCTCAGGGGCGAACTGGGGGTCCTCGGCCGCGGCGGCCTCGGGGGTGTCGTCGGCGATCTCGGGGATGCCGTCGTCCTCGGGGAACACGTCGCGGGCGGTCTGGCCCTCGGGCTGGGTCATGGGTGTGTCCTCCGTCGGTGCAGATGCAGCTGATCAGTTGCTGCCCTACCCGGCAGCGCCGCTGGCATGCACCCGGTGTCCACCCGGGGACGAGGGGTAGCGGCCCGGCATGTCCGTCACCTCCACCGTCACCGACTGGGCCCGCGCGCAGCAGCGCGACTACGCGCACGGCGAGCAGCGCCCCCTGGGCGGTCTGCTCGGGGCCATGGGCGTCTACGGCGCCGTGACCGCGGCCGGCGCGGCCGCGCTGCGCGCCTCGGGTCGCCCGCTGCCCGACCGGATCCCGGTCGGGGATGCGCTGCTGCTCACCGTGGCCACGTTCCGGCTGGCCCGCACCGTCGCCAAGGACCCGATCACCAGCCCGCTGCGGGCACCGTTCACCAGCTACCGGGGCACGTCCGGCGAGGCCGAGGTCGCCGAGGAGATCCGCGAGCACGGGGGGTGGAAGCACGCCGTCGGCGAGCTGGTCACCTGCCCCTTCTGCCTGGCCCAGTGGATCGGCACCGGCTTCGTGCTCTCCTGGGTCGCCGCGCCGCGGGCCACCCGGCTGGCCGGGCTGGTGATGACCACGGTCGCCGGCGCCGACGTGGGCCAGTTCCTCTACGACCGGCTGCAGTCCGCAGCGACGGGGGACTGACCCCTCCGGGGTGGTCTCGGGCTGCCGCAGGGCCCGGACCGCCCCTACCCTGTGATCTTGCGCGCCCGTGCGGGGCGCGCGGTGAGCGAGGAGGCGACCGTGCGGTCGATCTGGCGTGGTGCGGTCTCCTTCGGGCTGGTCTCGATCGCGGTGAAGCTGTACTCGGCCACCGAGGACCACGACGTGAAGTTCCACCAGGTGCACGCCACCGACGGCGGCCGGGTGAAGTACCGCCGGGTCTGCTCGGTGGACGGCGAGGAGATCGAGTACCGGGACATCGCCAAGGGCTACGAGCTGCCCGACGGCCAGCTGGTCGTGCTCACCGACGCCGACATGGACGAGCTCCCGCTGGGCAGCAAGCACGAGATCGAGGTGCTGCAGTTCGTCGACCAGTCCGAGATCGACCCGGTGCACTTCGAGAAGACCTACTACCTGGAGCCCGAGGGCACCGCGACCCGCCCCTACGTGCTGTTGCGCTCCGCGCTGGAGAACGCCGGCCAGGTCGCGATCACCAAGATCGCCATCCGGCAGCGCGAGTCGCTGGCGGCGCTGCGGGTCCGGGACGGCGTCCTGGTGCTGCACACCATGCGCTGGCCCGACGAGATCCGGGCACCGGAGTTCGGGTTCCTGGACGAGGACGTCACCGCCAAGCCGGCCGAGCTGGCCATGGCCGAGTCGCTGATCTCCACCATGAGCGGCACCTTCGACCCGACGGCGTTCACCGACGACTACAAGGAGGCGATGGCGGCGCTGCTGGAGGCCAAGCAGGCCGGTGGCGACGTCGTCCGTCCCGAGGAGTCCGCGGAGGACGAGGACGACGGCTCGGTGGTCGACCTCATGAGCGCGCTGCGGCGCAGCGTGGAGAAGGCCGGCAAGAAGCCCGCCGCCGACGACGGTGCCGACGCGTCCGCGGAGGAGGCCCCGGCGGAGAGGGCACCCGCGAAGAAGGCACCCGCGAAGAAGGCCGCGGCGAAGAAGGCCGCGCCAGCCAAGAAGGCCCCGGCCAAGAAGGCCCCGGCCGAGAAGGCCGCCGCGTCCAAGTCCGCCTGAGGTGGTCGACGAGGGCACGCGGCCGATGCTGGCGGTGGCCGGGGAGCTGCCGGCCACCGACGACGGCTGGGCCTACGAGTTCAAGTGGGACGGCGTGCGGGTGCTGGCCCACGTCGCCGGCGGGCAGCTCCGGCTCCGGGCCCGCAGCGGCACCGACGTGACGCAGCGCTACCCCGAGCTGGCCGCGCTGCCGGCGTCGCTGGCCGACCGGGACGCCGTCCTGGACGGCGAGGTGGTGGCCCTGGACGCTCTCGGCCGGCCGGACTTCGGGCTGCTCCAGCAGCGCATGCACCTCACCGGCCCGGAGGTCGCCCGCACCGCGCGGAGGGTGCCGGCGTGCTACTTCGTGTTCGACCTGCTGGCGCTGGACGGGACCTCGCTGCTGGACCGGCCCTACCGGGAGCGCCGGGAGCTGCTGGACACCCTCGAGCCCACGGCCCGGCGGTGGTCCCCGACCCCGTGGTTCGACACCGACGGTGCCGGGGTGCAGGCGGCCAGCCGGGAGCACGGGCTGGAGGGCGTGGTCGCCAAGCGGCTGGCCTCGCCGTACCGGCCCGGGGGCCGGGGCCCGGAGTGGCTGAAGATCAAGAACGTGCAGCACCAGTCGGTGGTGGTCGGCGGCTGGCGCCCGGGCAACGGGCGCCGCGCCGGCGGCATCGGCTCGCTGCTGGTCGGGGTGCAGGGGCCGGCGGGCCTGCGCTACGCCGGGCGGGTGGGCACCGGCTTCACCGACCGCGCGCTGCGCGAGCTCGCCGGTCAGGTCGCCGCCCGGTCGACGTCCCCGTTCGCCGGGGAGGTGCCCGCCGACGTCGTCCGCGAGGCGCACTGGGTGGAGCCCGAGCTGGTGGGCGAGGTGGTGTTCGCGGGGTGGACCGGCGACGGCCACCTCCGGCACCCCGCCTGGCGCGGGCTGCGCGAGGACGTGGCGCCGGCCGAGTTGGCGCCGGAGTGAGCCGCCAGCGGGTGTCCATCGCGGGCCGGCAGCTCGAGGTCTCCAACCTGGACAAGGTGCTGTACCCGGAGGTCGGGTTCACCAAGGCCGAGGTGATCCAGTACTACGTGCAGGTCGCACCGGTGCTGCTGCCGCACCTGGCCGGCCGGCCGGTCACCTTCACCCGTTGGCCGCACGGGGTCGAGGGCGCCTCGTTCTTCGAGAAGAACAACGCCCGGCACGCCCCGGCCTGGGTACGGCACGTGGTGGTGCCGGCGCCGGGGTCCACCAAGGACCGCGAGACGCTGGACATGGTGCTGCTCACCGACGTCCCCGACCTGGCCTGGTCGGCGAACCTGGCCGCGCTGGAGCTGCACGTCCCGCAGTGGCGGGTCGACGAGGACGGCGTGCCGCAGCTGCCCGACCTGCTGGTGCTCGACCTGGACCCGGGGCCGGGCACCGGCGTGGCCGAGTGCGCCGCCCTGGCGCTGCGGTTGCGCGAGCGGCTGGTGGACGACGGCCTGGACCCGGTGGTGAAGACCTCCGGTTCCAAGGGGCTGCAGGTCTACGCGCCGATCCGCTGCACCGACCCCGACCAGCCCTCGCGGTACGCCAAGACGCTGGCCCAGGCGCTGACCGAGGAGACCCCCGACGAGGTCGTCTGGCGGATGGAGAAGGTGCTGCGGCCCGGGAAGGTGCTGGTCGACTGGAGCCAGAACAACACGGCCAAGACGACGGTCGCGCCCTACTCGCTGCGGGCCCGGGCCGGTGCGACGGTGTCCACGCCGGTGACCTGGGAGGAGCTCGACGACGCGGCCTCGCTGGTCTTCGACACCGCGGCCGTGCTGGACCGGGTCGAGCAGCTCGGCGACCTGTTCGACGTCGGAGACCGGCACCGGGCCGACCTGCCCTGACCGGCGCCCCGGCCTGAGCGCCCCGTCGGCCCGGCCACCTGGGAGGATGTCCAGCCGTGTCCGCTCCCTCCCTGACCGATCTCGGCCGTCTCGTCGTCCGCTGCCCCGACCGCCCGGGCATCGTGGCCGTGCTGTCCCGGCTGATGGCCGACGCCGGCGCGAACATCACCGACTCCCAGCAGCACAGCTCGGACCCCTCCGGGGGCACGTTCACCCTGCGGCTGGAGTTCGTGCTGGCCGACCTGGCTGTCCGCCGGGCGGAGCTGGAGGCCCAGCTGGCGGCCCTGGCGGGGGAGTGGCAGCTGACCTGGCGGCTGGTGCTGGCCGACGAGCGGCCCCGGCTGGCGGTGTTCGTGTCGAAGACCGATCACGTGCTGCAGGAGCTGCTCTACCGGGTCTCCGCCGGTGACCTGCGCGCCGAGATCGCCGTGGTCATCTCCAACCACCCCGACCTCGAGCCGGTGGCGGCCGCGCACGGCGTCCCGTTCCACCACGTGCCGGTGACCCCAGCGACCAAGGCCGAGGCCGAGGCCCGCGCACTGGAGCTGGTCGGGGACTGCGACCTCGTGGTGCTGGCCCGCTACATGCAGATCGTGTCGCCGGGGTTCTGCGCCCGGTTCCCGGAGCGGCTGATCAACATCCACCACAGCTTCCTGCCGGCCTTCGTCGGCGCGAACCCCTACCAGGCCGCCGCCGACCGGGGCGTGAAGCTGATCGGCGCCACCGCACACTACGTGACCGCCGAACTCGACGCCGGGCCGATCATCGAGCAGGAGGTGGCCCGGATCGACCACCGCGCCACCGTCGAGGACATGCGCCGGGTGGGCCGCTACGTCGAGCGCCAGGTGCTCGCCCAGGCCGTGACCTGGCACGTCGAGGACCGGGTCATCGTGGACGGCGCGAAGACCATCGTCTTCGCCTGAACTGCCCGGCTGCACGTTCCCGGTCAGCGGAAGCGCGGACTGGCGGGACGCACAGCGGGGGCCCAGGGTCGGCGGGTCAGCGTCGACGTCTGGAGGACCCGTGTCCACTCCCACCCGTACCGCGCCCGGCGCGGTCACCCGGGCCGCCGGCTGGGTGGCCCCGCTCTGCTGGGTCGCCGTGCTGCTCGACGGGTTCGACCTCGTCGTGGTCGGCACCGTCGTCCCCACCCTGCAGACGCCGGAGGTCTGGGGGCTGACGGCGGCCGGGGCGACCGCCGTCATCACCGCCGGGCTGGTCGGCATGACGATCGGGGCGCTGTCCATCGGCGCGCTCACCGACGTGGTCGGGCGGCGCAAGGCGCTCATCGGTGCGGTGATCGCGTTCTCGTTGCTCACCCTGGCCTGTGCCGCGGCGCCGAACGCCTGGGTGTTCGGCGGCCTGCGCTTCCTCGCCGGGATCGGGCTGGGCGGCTGCCTGCCGACGGCGATCGCGCTGGTCAACGAGTTCTCCCGGCGGGCCGGGCGGGCCACCACCACCGTGATGACCGGCTACCACGTGGGCGCCGTGGCGACCGCCGCGCTGGCGATCGTGGTCGTCGAGCCGATCGGCTGGCGCTGGATGTTCGTCATCGGTGCACTGCCGGCCCTGGTGCTCGTGCCGCTGATGGTCGCGCACCTGCCGGAGTCGCCGTCCTACCTGGTCGCGCACGGCCGGCGGGCCGAGGCCGAGCAGGTCGCCTCGGCGTACGGCCTGGCGCTGGAGGACCCGACGGCCGCGCCCGAGCCGACCTCGGCCGGGACGACGGTGCGCACGCTGTTCTCCCCGGCGTACCGCAGGACGACGCTGGCCATCGGCGTCACCTCGTTCATGGGCCTGCTGCTGGTCTACGGGCTCAACAGCTGGCTGCCCACCATCATGCGCGAGGCCGGCTACGACCTGGGCGCCGCGCTGGCCTTCCTGCTGGCGCTGAACCTGGGCGCCGTCGCCGGGCTGTTGGTCGCCGGCCAGGTGGCCGACCGGATCGGCTCCCGGCGGGCCGGGATGGCCTGGTTCGCCGCCGGCGCGGTGTTCCTGGCGCTGTTGTCGATCCGGCTGCCCCTCGCCGGGATCTACGCGATGGTCTTCCTGACCGGCTGCTTCGTGTTCAGCGCCCAGGTGCTGGTCTACGCGTTCACCAGCTCCAACCACCCGCCGCACGTGCGGGCCACCGCGCTGGGCTGGTCGGCCGGTGTCGGCCGGGTGGGGGCGATCTCCGGCCCGCTCATCGGCGGGGCGCTGCTCGGGGCCGGGATCGCGTTCCCGTGGGGGTTCTACGTCTTCGCCGCCGTCGGGGTCGCCGGTGCGCTGGCCTTCGCCCTCACCCGCACCCGCGACTGAGCGGTCCGCCAGGGCCCCGGACGGGCGGCCGCGGCTCAGTCGCCGCGGTTGCCCCGACGGTCCTGCTCGGCCAGGAACGCCTCGATCTGGTCGCCCAGCTCGTCACCGGTGGGCACCTCGCCCGAGGAGCCCAGCAGGCCGGTGCCCTCCCGGGCGGCGGAGAAGCTGTCGAACTGCGCCTCCAGCTGGGCCACCACCGCGGTGTTCTCCTCCGAGCGGCCGATCTGCTCGTCGATCTCGGTGCGGTTGGCCTGCGCGGCCTCGGCGAGCGCCTCGGTGGGCAGGGTGAGCCCCGACAGCGTCTCCAGGTGCTCCAGCAGCGTCAGCGAGGCCGCGGGGTAGGTGGCCTGGGCCAGGTAGTGCGGCACGTGGGCGGCGATGCCCAGGGCGTCCACCCCGGCCTCCCCGGCCCGCAGCTCCAGCAGGGCACCGGCGCTGCCCGGGATGCGCATCTCGCCCCAGTACACGGGGTAGGTGGCGATCAGCTCCCGGCGCGTGGCGTGCGCGGTGACCGTGACCGGCCGGGTGTGCGGCACCGGCATCGGGATGGCCTGCAGCATCACCATCCGGGTGACCCCGAGCTGCTCGACCAGGCCCAGCACGGACTGCGCGAAGCGCTCCCAGGCGAAGTCCGGCTCGGTGCCGTGCAGCAGCAGGAACGGCGTGCCGCTGTCGTCCTCGACGGAGTACAGCGTGATCTCCGGGGCCGCGAAGGACTCGTAGTGGTCACCGGAGAAGGTGATCCGCGGCCGGTGGCCCCGGTAGTCCACCAGCGCGTCGGCGTCGAAGCGGGCCACGACCTCGTGCGGCAGGCTGGCCAGCAGGTGCGACCCCGCCAGCGCGCCGGCGTGCGCGGCGTCGAACTCCCCGGCCAGGTCGTGCACCAGCACGAGCTCGTCGGCGGCGGTGCGCTCGACGAGCAGCTGCGCCTGGGGCGTGAGCTCGACGAGGTCCTCGGGACTCAGCGGCACGGTGGGGTCCCTCCTGGGGTACGACGGTCTGTCCCTGCAGCCCCGGGAGGACCCGGGGCATTCCCATGGTGCCCCCGCTGGCGCCCCGGACGGGGGAGGGTGACGCTCACGGGGTGAGCGAGACCCCCGACGCCGCGCTGGAGCGGACCATCGGCGAGCTGCTGGACGCCCGCGCGTCGACGTCGTCCATCTGCCCCTCGGACGCGGCGCGCGCGCTCTCCCCGGACGACTGGCGGGACCTCATGCCCGCCGCCCGGGCGGCCGCCGGGCGGCTGGCGGCGCGGGGCGAGGTGCAGGTGACCCAGCGGGGTGAGGTGGTCGACGTCGCCACCGCCCGCGGGCCGGTCCGGGTGCGCCGGCCCCGCTGAGCCGGCGCCGTCCTCAGTCCTGGACGGGTGCCTTGCTCATGGTGAGCCGGGCGCCGTCGGCGTCCCCGACGATCTCGGGCACCCGGCCCTCCTCGTCGCGTTCGGGGTGCCGGCCGTCGAGCTGGTCCCGGGCGTAGCGGTAGCCCACCGCGATGAGCGCGGCGACGGGGACGGCGAGGAACGCGCCGATGATGCCGGCCAGGCTGGACCCCGCCGTGACCGCCAGGATCACGACGCCGGCGTGCAGCTTGAGCCCGCGGCCCTGCAGGATCGGCTGCAGGACGTTGCCCTCGATCTGCTGCACCAGGACGACGACGACCAGCACCCACAGAGCGGTGCCGAACCCGTTGCTCACCAGGGCGATGAGGACGGCGAAGCCGCCGGCGACGAAGGCACCGATGATCGGGATGAACGCGGCGAAGAAGGTGATCACGGCCAGCGGGAGCACCAGCGGGACGCCGAGGACGAGCAGCCCCAGCCCGATGCCGGCGGCGTCGATGAAGCCGACCAGTGCCTGCTGCCGGATGAACTCCGACAGGGTGCGCCAGCTCTGGTGGGACAGCTCGGCGACGTGCGGGGCCGCCCGGGGGCCGGTCTGCGCGGCCAGCCAGGGCAGGAAGCGGGGGCCGTCCTTGAGGAAGAAGAAGGTCAGCACCAGGGCCAGCACCAGGTTCACGACGCCCGTGCCGATCGCGCTGGCGCCGGTGAGTGCGAAGTTGGCGATGTCGCCCGCGCTGGACTGCAGCTGGTTGATGGCCTGGTCGACGTAGCTGCCGATCTGCTCCTCGCCCAGGTCGAACGGCGGGCCGGACAGCCAGTCCTGGACGCTCTGCAGTCCCGAGCTGACCCCGTCGGCGAGCTCGTTCACCTGGGAGACGACGGGCGGTGCGATGGCGGCGATGATGCCGACGAAGGCGGCCAGGAAGAGCACGACGGTGGTGAGCGCGGCCAGCGCGGGCGGGAACTTGGCCCGGCGCAGCAGCTTGGCCAGCGGCCACATGACGGTGGAGAACAGCAGGCCCAGCACGACGGGGAGCAGGACCGGGGCCCACAGCACCCCGAGCACGTAGCCCACCACGACGACCGCCCCGGTGATCAGCAGCAGGCGCCAGGAGAAGGTGGCCATCACCCGGGTGGCCGCGCTCAGCCGGGCCGAGCGCTCGGGGGACGGGGCCGGTGCGGTGGTCTCCGAGGGCGGCTCGCCGGAGTCGTCGTGGAAGTCCGCCGGGGGGACCTTGGTGGATCCGGTGTGGGCGGACCCCGTGTGGGCGGACCCCGTGTGCTCCGCTGACCCTGCCGGGTCGACGCTCTCGTCGTCGTGCTGTGCGTCGGCCATGCCGGAATCCCAACACAGACCGGGGACCCGCACACACGGACGCCCCCCGGAGGTGGCGGGGCCCACGGTGGGGCGGCTGTCGGACCCTCGTCGTAGCGTCGACGCCATGCCGAAGACCGCCACCGCCGACCGGGTCGACCGCGACGGCCTCCTCGCCTTCCTGCGCCCGCGCCACAAGGCCCTGCTGATGACCCGCCGCGCCGACGGGGAGCCGCAGATCTCCCCGGTCAGCTGCGGGGTGGACAGCGAGGGCCGGATCGTGGTGTCGACCTACCCGCAGCGGGCCAAGACGAGGAACGCCAAGCGCGACGGACGGGTCACCGTGGTGGTGCTCTCCGACGACTTCGACGGCCCCTGGGTCCAGGTCGACGGCACCGCCGAGGTGCTGGACCTGCCCGAGTCCGTGGAGCCCCTGGTCGAGTACTTCCGCTCGATCAGCGGCGAGCACCCGGACTGGGACGAGTACCGCGAGGCCATGGTGCGTCAGGGCAAGTCGCTGATCCGGGTGACGCCGGTCCGCTGGGGGCCGGTCGCCACGGGTGGGTTCCCGCCCGAGGCCGACGCCGGCTGAGCCTGCGACGTCGGTGGCCGCCAAGGCACAGGCCTTGCTCCGCTTGAGGCAAGCTGTCATCCTTTCCTGGTGCCGTACGTCATGACCGTCGACCAGCGCGACAGCCGTCGGGGTGCCGACCGGGTCGCCGGGGTGCTCGCCGCCCTGGCCGACGTGCCCGTGGTGCTCGGCTTCGAGCGGACCGCCGGCGACGAGTTCCAGGGCGTCCTCGACGACCCGCACCAGGTGGTGTCCGTGCTGGCTCGGCTGGTCCGGGACGGCGGGTGGAGCATCGGCATCGGCGCCGGGCCGGTCGCCACCCCGCTGCCGGAGTCCACCCGGGCGGCCACGGGGTCGGCGTTCCTGCGCGCCCGCCGCGCTGTCGACGCCGCCAAGCAGCGCCCCTCACGGGTCGCCGTCCGCGGTGAGGACGCCGAGGCCGCCGCCGACGCGCAGGCCGTGGCCACCGCGCTCACCGTGCTGGTGCAGCGACGCAGCCCCCAGGCGTGGGAGGCCGTCGACCTGGTCGAGGCCGGGCGCACCCAGGCCGAGACCGCCACCGAGCTGGGGGTCAGCCGGCAGGCGGTCGGGCAGCGGCTGGCCGCGGGGCTCTGGGAGACCGAGCGCGACCTGCACCTCCCGTTGGCCCGCCTGCTGCGCCGAGCCGTGGGTCGGTGACGGGCGTGACGGTGCTCGCGTTGGTGGCGCTGGGGCTGACCCCGCTGCTGGGCGGGGTCGTGCTGCTGGGCCGCCGGGAGCGGGGGCGCCGACCGTGGGGTGCGCTCTCGCTGGTCGCCCTGCTGGCCGTGAGCGCCACGCTGGCCTGGGGCGCCGGACCGGCCGGTGACGGGGTCGCCGCAGCCGGGGCGGTGGTCGCGGTGCTGGCCGCGGGCCTGGGAGGCGGCCCGGTGGCCACGGCAGTGCTCACCGCCGCCGACCCGACCCGGGCGTCGGCGGCCGGGGGAGTGGGCGACCCGGAGGTGCTGCGCGGTGGGGCCTGGATCGGGGTGCTCGAGCGGGTGGCGGTGGCCGGCACGCTGCTGGCCGGCTGGCCCGAGGGGCTGCCGGTGGTGCTGGCGGTGAAGGGCCTGGGCCGCTTCGCCGAGCTGAAGGCGTCGGCGGCCGCCGAGCGCTTCATCATCGGCACCCTGACCAGCGTCCTGTGGTCGGTCGCGTGCGCCGGCGTCGCGGTGCTGCTGACCCGGTAGGGCACCCGTGCCCGGGTCGGTCGCCCGGGCGCCGCCGTCAGGCGGGGGCGCCGACCTCCGGGCGGAAGGTGCTCTCCGGGACCGACAGGGCCCAGGCGTTCATCGCGGTCAGCACGGGCCGCAGCTCCTGGCCGATGGGGGTCAGCTCGTACACCACGCGCGGCGGGATCTCGGCGTAGGCGGTCCGGGTGACCAGGCCGTGGGCGGTGAACCTGCGCAGCCGGTTGGTCAGGGTGTGCGCGCTGATGCCCGGGAGCTGGTCCCGCAGTTCGGTGAACCGCCGCGGGCCGTGCATGAGCTCGCGGGTGATCAGGGTCGCCCAGGGACCGTCGAGCAGGGTCAGGAACCGGGCGATCCCGCACTCGGGGAGGCAGAGGTCGTCGTCCACGTGCCCACCGTAGTGCTCTCAGTGCACCGACGTGCTCAGCTCGAGCGGGTGCTCAGTGGAAGACCTCGATCTGGGCGCCCATCTCGACCAGCCGCTCGTACAGGTGCTCGTAGCCGCGGGCGATGATGTCCACGTTGCGCAGCACCGAGTCCCCCTTGGCCGCGAGCATGGCCAGCAGGATGCAGACCGCCGGGCGCAGTGCGGGCGGGCACACGATCTCGGCCCCGGACCAGCGGGTGGGCCCGGTGACCAGCACCCGGTGCGGGTCCAGCAGGCGCACGTCGGCGCCCAGCCGGGTCAGGTCGGACAGGTGGATCGCCCGGTTGTCGTAGACCCAGTCGTGGATCAGGGTGCCGCCGGTCGCGGTCGCCGCGATGACGGCGAAGAACGGCAGGTTGTCGATGTTGAGGCCCGGGAAGGGCATCGGGTGCACCTTGTCGATGGGCGCCTTGAGCTCCGAGGGGTGGATGGTGACGTCCACCAGCCGGGTGCGGCCGTTGTCGGCCGGGTACTCCGCGGAGAGGTCGTAGCGCAGCCCCATCTCCCCGAGGATGGCCAGCTCGATCTCCAGGAACTCGATCGGCGCGCGGCACACGGTCAGCTCGGAGCCGGTGACGATGCCGGCGGTGAGCAGGCTCATGGCCTCGACCGGGTCCTCGGAGGGTGTGTAGTCGACCTCGGCGTCGAGCACGGTGCGCCCGTGCACGACCAGGGTGGTGGTGCCGAAGCCGTCGATCCGGACGCCGAGCAGCTCCAGGTACAGGCACAGGTCCTGGACCATGTAGTTGGAGCTGGCGTTGCGGATCGTGGTGCGCCCGTCGTGCCGGGCGGCGGCCAGCAGGGCGTTCTCGGTGACGGTGTCCCCGCGCTCGGTGAGCACGATCGTGCGGTCGCGGGCCTCGGGCTCGGTGACGGTGGCCTGGTACTCCCCGGCGTGCGCCTCGATCTCCAGCCCGAAGTGCCGCAGCGCGATCATGTGCGGCTCGATGGTGCGGGTGCCCAGGTCGCATCCGCCGGCGTAGGGCAGCCGGAAGTCGGGCTCCCGGTGGATGAGCGGGCCCAGGAACATGATGATGCTGCGGGTCCGGCGGGCGGCGTCGGCGTCGATGGCGGCCAGGTCCAGCTGCTCGGGGACGACGATGGTCAGGTCGCGGCCGGCGTCGTCCCAGGTGGCGACGACGCCGATGGAGCGCAGCACGTCCAGGATGCGCTCGACCTCGACGATCCGGGCCACGTTGCGCAGCGTCGTCGTCCCGCGGTTGAGCAGCGAGGCGCACAGCAGGGCGACGGCGGCGTTCTTGCTGGACTTGACGGTGACCGAGCCGGCCAGCGGGCGGCCGCCGGTGACGCGCAGGTGCGTGGGACCGGCGGGGCTGCTGCCGGGGCCCACGGAGATCAGCTCGCTGTCCAGGGCCGCGGAGAGCCGGCCCAGCAGCTCCAGGGTCAGGTTCTGGTTGCCCTGCTCGATCCGAGCGATGGCGCTCTGGCTGGTGCCCAGCCGCTCGCCGAGCTGGGTCTGGGTCAGCCCGTGGTGGCGCCGGGCGTCGCGCACGAGGGCGCCGATCTGGCGGAGGGACTGACCGGTGGCTTCTTCGGTGAGGGACATCGTCTGGGACCGTATCTCACCTGTGAGATGGGTGCGGGCGTCCCGGGCCGGTGTCCGGCAGGCACCGGTTGCGTCGTCGTGGAGCCCCCGGGTCGGCGCCGACCCGGCCGGGCGGGAGGCGTCGTCCGGGGGTAGGAAGCAGGCATGTGCCACGACCACGACAGCCGCCCGCCCGCACCGCCGCGCAGCGGGGACGTCGCCGAGCGCGGCACCCTCACGCTGACCGCCGCCGACGGCACCGCGTTCTCCGCCGCCTTCGCGGCTCCGGCGGCGGCCCCGCGGGTCGGCGTGGTGGTGCTGCCCGACATCCGCGGCCTGCACCCCTACTACGTGGCCCTGGCGGAGCGGTTCGCCGAGGCGGGGCTGCCCGCGGTCGCGATCGACTGGTTCGGCCGGACGGCGGGTCTGGCGGCCACCGGGACCCGGGAGGAGGACTTCGACTGGCAGACCCACGTCCCGCAGACCACCGAGGCCGGGGTGGACGCCGACGTCACGGCGGCCGTGGAGTACCTGCGCAGCCGGACCCGGGCAGACCTGCCCGTGGTCACCGTCGGCTTCTGCTTCGGCGGCAGCCACTCCTGGCGGCAGTCCGGTGGGGACCTGGACCTGGCCGGCTGCGCCGGCTTCTACGGACGCCCGGCCCTGGTCGGGGACGCCGCCGACCGCGCCGCCAAGCCGGTGGTGATGCTCATCGCCGGCGCCGACCAGGCCACCCCGGTCCAGGAGCAGCAGGAGCTGGCGCAGCGGATGCGGGACGCCGGTGCCGACGTCGACGCGGTGGTCTACGACGGTGCCCCGCACTCGTTCTTCGACCGGTCCTCGCAGGAGTGGGCCGCGGCGTGCGAGGACGCCTGGGAGCACGTGCTGCGGCTGACGGACCGGGTGGCCGCCCCCTGAGCGTGGGGCGGGGCCGGGCCGGCGGCAGGATCGGGCGGTGACCGATCCGCTGCGCGCCGACTGCGCGTCCTGCGCCGCACTGTGCTGCGTCGTCCCGGCGTTCGCCCGGGGAGCGGACTTCGCGCTGGACAAGCCCGCCGAGACCGCCTGCCCGAACCTGGCTGACGACGACCGGTGCGGCATCCACCCGGTGCTGCGCGAGCGCGGGTTCCCCGGGTGCACCGTCTACGACTGCTTCGGCGCCGGGCAGCACGTCACCCGGGCCGTCTTCCCGGGCCTGGACCGCCGGGACCGCACCGTCCTGCACCAGGTCGCCACGGTGTTCCCCGTCGTCCGGGCGCTGCAGGAGCTGCGCTGGCTGGTCCGCGCGGCCCGCGCCCTGGAGGTCCCGGCGGCGCTCGCCGCCGACCTCGCGGACGCCGACGACGAGCTGTCCCGCCGGGTCCAGGGCACCCCGGAGCAGTTGCGTGGGGTCCCGGTCGACGTCGTCCGGGCGCGGGTGAACCCGCTGCTGACTCGGGCCAGCGAGCACGCCCGCCGCTCGGTGCGCCGCCCCCGTGACCTGCGCGGAGCGGACCTGGTGGGTGCCGGGCTGGCCGGTGCGGACCTGCGCGGGGCGAGCCTGCGCGGGGCGGTGCTGCTGGGGGCCGACCTGCGCCGGGCCGACCTGAGACTGGCCGACGTCACCGGTGCCGACACCCGGGGCGCCCGGCTGGAGGGCGCCGACCTGCGCGGCACGCTCTTCCTCACCCAGGCGCAGCTGGACGCCGCCCGGGGGGACGCGGCCACCCGGCTGGAGGGGGCGCTGCTCCACCCCGCGCACTGGGCGCCCGCTGCCTAGGCTCGGCGGGGTGAGCGAGCAGACCCCCGAGATCGACCCCGGCGTCATCGAGCTGGCCGGCCGGGTGTTCGACATGGCCCGGGAGGGGCGCACCGAGGACCTGGCGGGCTACCTGGACGCGGGGGTGCCCGCGAACCTGACCACCAGCAAGGGCGACACCCTGCTGGTGCTGGCCGCCTACCAGGGCCGGGCCGACACGGTGGCCCTGCTGCTGGCGCGGGGGGCGGAGCACGACCGGGTCAACGACCGCGGGCAGACCGCGCTCGCGGCGGCGGTCTTCCGGCAGTCCCCGCAGACGGTCCGGGCCCTGCTGGACGCCGGCGCCGACCCCGACCACGGGCAGCCGAGTGCCCGGGCGACCGCGCTGTTCTTCGAGCTGCCGGCGATGACCGCCGTGCTGGAGCAGCACGGCCGGTGAGGCTGACCTCCTGGGACGGCGCGTGGCTGGACCTGCGCGTCCTGCGCCGGCAGGCACTGGAGCTGCGCGCGGTCGAGCTGGACCGGCCGGACTGGTCGGAGACCTGGGTCGTGGTGCGCGGCGAGGTGCGTACGACCGACGGCCGGCACTGGGTCTTCCGCGAGCCGTGCCTGACCCCGTGGGAGGCGCAGCGGCTGGGTTCCTGGCTGCGCGCCGTGGGTGAGGCGCCCGACGGCCTGGTCGGCGAGGGCCTGGTGTTCCGCGAGCCGGAGCTGTCCTTCGTGCTGGACGCCGCCCGGGAGGACCGCAGGCTGCTGCGGGCGCACCTGGCCGGGTCGGCGGCCTGGGCGGACCCGGTGAGCGGCCGGCTCCTGGGGGGAGGTGTCCCCCTGGACGTCACCGCCGAGGACCTGGCGCTCGCGGCGCACGAGTGGACCCGTGAGGTGGAGGACAGCGCCTGAGGGAGCCTGCGTGAGGGCGGCCGCACGGTGCTGCGTGCGGCCGCCCTCGTCCCGGGTCAGCGTCGGCGCAACGCCCGCAGGACGAGCAGACCGGCCAGCGCCAGGACGACCGGACGCCACGGCACGGGCTCCCGGACGACGGTGGCGGCCAGCGTGCGGGGGGAGCCGAAGCGCACCGCACGGGAGCCGGTCAGCCCACGACCCAGCCCCGAGTCCACGCCGCGACCCAGCTCGGCCACCCGGCCGCCGGGCCCGGTGACGTCGAGGTGCAGACCGGCGTCGGCCAGCGCCCCGGCGAGCCCACCGAGGGCACGGGGACCGCTGCCGACGGTCACGCCCACCGGCCAGGGCACCGAGGCGGCCGAGCGCCACAGCGCGACCGGGTCCGACGAGGTCAACGTCAGGTCGGTGCCGTCCCCGGTGAGCCGGGCCTGCCGGCCGTCGACCGTCAGGACGAGGTCGGCCCGGACGTCGAACCGGGAGGGGACCGTCATCCCTGCGAGACGCCCTCCGCGGTGGTGATCCGCAGCGTGCCGTTGAGCTTCCAGGTCGCGCGGGGGGCGTCGGCACCGATCTCGCGGGGCACCTCGACGGTCATGTCGACGAACTCGTAGTTGATCGCCGCGCCCTTGCCGGTCAGGTAGGACCACATCTCCTTGCCGAGGTCGGCGAAGGTGCGGGTCTCGTTGGTGTCACTGGGAGAGGTCATGACCCCTTGAGTGACCCCGGTGACCGAGTCCAAACGCCAGATGTGCGTGACGTTTACGCTGATCGGCGCACCAACACCAGGGCGTACTCGAAGACCCGGCCCTCCCGCTCCACCGGCAGCACCAGCTGCTCGGCGTCCACGGCCCCGGGCAGCGCGGCGAGCCGGTGCAGCAGGGTGGGTGCCGGGTCGGCCGACCAGACCGCCAGCACCCCGCCGGGCCGGACAGCGCCCAGCGCCCGGGCCAGACCCGCGGGGGAGTACAGGCCGGCGTTCGAGGCGTGCACCAGGAAGTCCGGGCCGTTGTCGACGTCGAGCAGCACGGCGTCGAACCGGTCGGGGCTGAACGCCGCGGCGACGTCGCCGGCGACCAGTTCCAACCGCGGGTCGCCCACCCGCCGCAGGCCCGGGAGCAGCCCCTCGACCGCCCACCCGATGAGCGCGTCCTCGAGCTCGACGACCAGCACCTCGGCCACGCCGGGGGTCGCCAGCA
Source organism: Modestobacter sp. Leaf380 (assembly GCF_001424485.1). Classification (GTDB taxonomy): domain Bacteria; phylum Actinomycetota; class Actinomycetes; order Mycobacteriales; family Geodermatophilaceae; genus Klenkia. The sequence continues at coordinate 59,585 of NZ_LMQC01000004.1, read as the reverse complement.
CCGTCGCCGTGGTCCAGCCCAGCCCCAGCCCACCGACCAGCACGGCCAGCTCGGCGCCGTCGATGCGGGCCAGCGCCTCGGTGGCCAGCGCACGCTCGGTGGAGGTCTCCACGTCGTCCATCGCGAAGACGCCGTCCACGACGAGCTCGGTCACCGTCGCGCCGTCCTCGGTGGTCCGCCGCCAGAGCGCCACCTCGCCGTGCGGGCCCGCGACCCGGCCCAGTTCCTCGCGCACGACCGTGATCCTGCCGTGCCCGGGAATGCGGGAGGCCCGGGCGGTGTAGACCAGGTACGTGACCCCTCGCCGCGCCTACGTCGTCTGGGCGGTGGGGCTGGCCGCCTACACGGTCGCCGTCTTCCAGCGCGCCTCCCTCGGCGTCGCCGCCGTCGACGCCCAGGAGCGGTTCTCGGCCGGGGCCTCCGCGGTGAGCCTGTTCCTGGTGCTGCAGCTGGTCGTCTACGCCGGCCTGCAGGTGCCCGTGGGCGTGCTGCTGGACCGTTTCGGTTCCAAGGCGCTCATCGCGGCCGGGGCGGTCACGATGGCCGCCGGGCAGCTGCTGCTGGCGGTGGCCACCGACGTCCCGACGGCGGTCGCGGCCCGGGTGCTGGTCGGCGCCGGGGACGCGATGACCTTCATCAGCGTGCTGCGGGTGGTCACCCTCTGGTTCCGCGGGCCGGTGGTCCCGGTCGTCACCCAGCTCACCGGCATCCTGGGCCAGCTCGGCCAGATCGCGGCCGCCTACCCGCTGGTGCTGGCCCTGCACCACACCAGCTGGACGACGACGTTCCTCGGCGCCGCCGCGATCGGGGTGCTGGTGGCGGTCCTGGTGGTGGCGGCACTGGCCGACGCGCCGCCCGGGACCCCGGTCGCCCCGGTCGCCGGCTGGGCCGAGATCCGGCAGAACGTGGCCGGCGCCTGGCGCGAGTCCGGCACCCGGATCGGGCTGTACAGCCACCTGGTCACCCAGTTCTCCGGCACCGTCTTCGCGCTGCTGTGGGGGTACCCGTTCCTGGTGCTCGGGCAGGGCCTGTCCACCGGCACCGCGGCGGGGCTGCTGTCCCTGCTCGTCGTCGTGGGCATGCTGGTCGGCCCGCTGCTGGGCAAGCTGTGCGGCCGCTGGCCGCTGCGCCGCTCGGTGCTGGTCTTCGGCATCGCCGGGCTGACCACGACCGCGTGGACCGTGGTCCTGCTGTGGCCCGGCCGGGCGCCGCTGTGGCTGCTGGTGGTGCTCGTCGTCGTGCTGGCCACCAACGGGCCGGGCTCGATGATCGGCTTCGACTACGCCCGCACCTGGAACCCGGTCACCCGGCTCGGCAGCGCCACCGGCGTGGTCAACATCGGCGGGTTCGCGGCGTCCCTGCTCACCGTGCTCGCGGTCGGCGCCGTGCTGGACGCGATGACCCCGGGTGCCTCCACCGACTACGACCTGTCGGCGTTCAAGGCGGCGTTCAGCGTGCAGTACCTGTTCTGGGCCATCGGGCTGGTCGGGGTGCTCAAGCACCGCCGGGTGCTGCGCGAGCGCCTCACCGGGGACGGGGTCGTGCTCACCCCGCTCTACACCGCGATGCGCAGCCGGGTCGGCCGCCGCCGCTGACCGCGGCGGCGGGCAGCTCCGGGCCGGGCAGCGTCAGGCCGGGTCGACGAACCAGTCGGTCTGCGGGTCGTCGCCGCCGCCGTAGACCGACAGGTCGGTGATCCCGGCCGCGCGCAGCACGTCGTCGTCGACGAACGTGCGGCCGGTCGGCCGGGACGGGTCGGTGAGCAGTGCGACCGCGGCGTCGCCCATGACCTCGGGGTCGCGCGAGCGGCTGGCCAGCTCCTCGCCGCCGATGACGTTGACGACGGCGGCGGTGGCGATCGTGGTCCGGGGCCACAGGCAGTTGGCCCGCACGCCCTGACCGGCGAGCTCCGCGGCGAACCCGAGGGTCAGCAGGGTCATCCCGTACTTGCTCAGCGTGTAGGCCGGTGCCATGCCCAGCCACTGCGGCGCCAGGTCGATCGGCGGGGACAGCGTGAGCACCTGGGCGTCGGGGGAGGCGGCCAGGTGCGGCAGTGCCGTCCTGGTCAGCAGCCAGGTGCCCCGGCTGTTGACCTGCTGCATGAGGTCGTACCGCTTGGCCGACAGCTCGGCGGTGGGGGTCAGGTTCAGCGCGCTGGCGTTGTTGACCACGATGTCGAGCCCGCCGAAGGTCTCGACCGCGGTGGCGACGGCGCGCTGCACGTCGGCCTCCTCGCGGACGTCGCCCACCACGGCCACCGCCCGGGCCCCGGTCTCCCGGCCGGCCTCGGTGATCTCCTCCACCGCGGTGTGCACGGTGCCGGGCAGCCGCGGGTCGGGCTGGTCGGTCTTGGCCAGCAGCACGCTGTTCGCGCCGCGGCGGGCGGCGGCGACCAGGATGGCCAGCCCGATGCCGCGGCTGCCTCCCGACATCACGATCGTGCGGCCGGTCAGGTCGGGGGTGCCCGGGGTGCTCACGGCCGCGGACGCTACCAGTCAGCGGTGACTGTCGAGGGGGTCCGTGCGGGCGGGGAGGATGCACCGGTGACCGTCCCCGCGGGCTTCTTCGCCCGGCACACCCGTCTGGTCCGCCCACCGCTGGTGCCCGAGGTGGCGCTGCACCTGGCCGACGACGTCGCCGTGCTGTGGCAGGCCATGGAGGACGAGCGCGAGAGCGGCGGGACGGGACCGGGGGAGGCCTCGCCGTTCTGGGCCGCGGCCTGGGTCGGCGGGCAGGGCCTGGCCCGGTACGTGCTGGACACCCCCGGTCTGGTCGCCGGGCGCACCGTGCTGGACCTGGGGTCGGGCAGCGGGCTGGTCGCCATCGCCGCGGCCCTGGCCGGTGCCACGCGGGTGCTCGCCAGCGACGTCGACCCGTACGCCCTCGCGGTCACCCCGCTCAACGCCGCCGCCAACGGGGTGACCGTCGTCGAGGCGGTCGGCGACGTCCTCGACGGGCAGCCGGGGGAGGGCGACCTGCCGGCGGTGGACGTCGTGCTGGCCGGCGACGTCTTCTACGACCTGCGGATGGCCGACCGGGTGCGGCCGTGGCTGTTCACCGCCTGGGTCGGCGGGGCGACCGTCCTGGTCGGTGACCCCGGCCGGTCCCAGCTGCCCGACGGCCTCATTGAGGTCGCCGGCTACGAGGTGCCCGACAGCGGGGTCGACGTCGCCCGCCGGACGGCGGTCTGGCGGCTGCCCTGAGCGCGGCGGGTCGGTCGCTCTGGGTGTGTGGCACACCACACGCTGCACGAGGTGTGTGAATCCGGACGCGCTGTCTTGTCAGCACTCCACATGCCCTCGTACGGTTGGCCGGTCCGGTCGGCACCACCGTCCCCACCCGGGGAGGACCGACCCGGACGCCGCCGAGTCGCCACAGCACGGCCGCCCGCAGCACCACCGCGGGCGGAGCACCACCGGCGAACCGGGGACCCACCGCAGCACTGGGGTGAATCCGTGCCGACCGCGTCAGCGGCCGGGACGGTAGGGAGTCTTCCCGCCCGAACCCGTCAGCTAACCCGGTAGGCGGCCGACGGAAGACAAGGACCCGCCCCACCCGCATGAGCGCTCGTCACTCCGCACTGCCCGCCGTCCCCGAGAGCCCCGCCGCCGAGGTGGTCCTCCCCGCGGACGACGTCCCCACCCCGAGGACCGGCTCCGCCCCGACTCCCGTCGACGGCACCACCGTCGCCACGGTCGAGTCCGCCGAGCAGACCGTCGCCGCGGTCGCGCGCGGCCGGCACCGTCGTCCCCCGGCCCGCCGGGCCGCGGTGTACCTGGCCGCCGCCGCTGTCGGTGGCGTGCTGGTCAACGTGCTGCTCACCGGCGGTCCGGCCGCGGAGGCGCAGGCCGACGCCGCCACCCCCACGGTCTCGCAGGCGGCGAGCGTCGCCCAGCAGCTCGGGCTCACCGACGCCACCGCGACCGCCGCCGACGGCCCGGCCGAGGTCAGCGCGCACCTGGGCTCCCTGCAGGCCAGCCGCGCCCAGCGCGAGGCCGACGAGGTCACCGCCGCCCAGGCCCAGTCCGCCGCCGACCAGGCCGTGCTGGACGCCCAGGCCGCCGCTGCCGCCGAGGCCGCCGCCCGCGCCGAGGCCGAGGCACAGGCCGCCGCGCTGGCCCAGGCCGCCGCCGACGCGGAGGCCGCCGCGGCCGCCGCCGGCCCGGCCGAGTTCCACGACTACGCCATGGCCCAGCTCGGCGGGGACGCCAGCCAGTTCTCCTGCCTGGAGAACCTATGGGGCAAGGAGTCCGGCTGGAACCCCGACGCGCAGAACCCCACCTCCACCGCGTACGGCATCCCGCAGTTCCTGAACTCGACGTGGGCCGGCACCGGCATCGCCAAGACCGACAACGGCTTCCGCCAGATCGACGCCGGGCTGATCTACATCGAGAACCGCTACGGCAGCCCCTGTGGCGCGTGGAGCCACTCGCAGGCGGTCAACTGGTACTGAGCCCGGGTTCCCTCCCGAGCTCTGCTGGGCATGCCCCGGGGCATGGCTGAACTGACTGGCAAGACGATCGCCGTGCTCGCCGCCAAGGGCGTCGAGCGCATCGAGCTGGTGGAGCCCCGCGCTGCCGTGGACGCCGCCGGGGCCACCACCCACCTGCTGTCGGTCCCCGACGGCGTCACCGACGGCACCGTCCAGTCCGTGGACGGCGACATCCACCCGGGTGAGACCTTCCCGGTGCACGCCCTGGTGGGCGAGGTCTCCGCCGACGACTACGACGGTCTGCTGCTGCCCGGTGGTGCGGTCAACCCCGACACCCTGCGCCAGGACCCCGACGCGCTGGCCTTCGTGAAGGCGTTCATGGACGCCGGCAAGCCCGTCGCCGCGATCTGCCACGCCCCGTGGACGCTGCTGGAGGCCGAGACCCTCTCCGGGCGCACGCTGACGTCCTACCCGAGCATCCGCGGGGACCTCCGGCGGGGCGGCGCGACCGTCGTCGACGAGGAGGTGTGCCGCGACGGCAACCTCGTCACCAGCCGCGACCCCGACGACGTCCCGGCGTTCAGCGCGGCGGCCGTGGAGCTCTTCGCCGGGGGATGACCGGCACCCGGACGCGCGGGACCGTCCTCCACCAGCCACAATGGCGTGGTTGCACACCTTCTGGGAGGACGGTCCACCGTGGCCAAGCACCGCGCGCGCGAGTCCGCCGTCACCGACTTCGACGACGCGACGTCCGCGCTGGACGACGTGTCCGGGGACTACACCGTCGACGTCGCGCACACCCGGATCGGCTTCCGGGCCCGCCACGCCATGGTCACCACCGTGCGCGGCACGTTCGGCGACTTCGAGGGCACCGCGCACCTGGACACCCGGGACCCCGGGTCCAGCTCGGTGACCCTGCGCATCGACGCGGGCAGCCTGGACACCCAGCAGCCCGACCGGGACGCCCACCTGCGTTCGGCGGACTTCCTGGACGTCGAGCAGTTCCCCGAGATCACCTTCGTCTCCACCGGCGTCGAGCGGGTCGAGGACGACGTCTACGACGTGACCGGCGACCTGACCGTCAAGGGCACCACCCGCGAGGTCGACATCGAGTTCACCCTCACCGGGTCGGCGCAGGACCCCTTCGGCAACGTCCGGGTCGGCTTCGAGGGCGCGCTGGCGCTCAAGCGCAGCGAGTGGGGCCTGGTCTGGAACGCGGCCCTGGAGACCGGCGGCGTGCTGGTCAGCGACCGGATCCAGATCGAGTTCGACGTCTCGGCGATCAAGACCGCCTGAGTGCCCGTACGACGACAGGCCCCCCGCCTGTCGTCGTACGGGCCGGTCAGCGCAGGGCCTCGACCGTGTCGTGGTCGGAGACCCGGGTGGCCAGCCGGGCGGCCGCCCAGTCGCCGTCGCCGACCAGGTGGTCGATGGCGGTGAGCCGGGAGGTGTAGTGGCCGACCTTGTACTCGGCGGTCACCCCGATGCCACCGTGCAGCTGGATGGCCTCCTTGCCGATGTGCCGGCCGGCGCGGCTGGTCTGCAGCCGGGCGCGGTCGGCGGCGTCGACGACCTGCGCGGGCGTCGAGTCGGCGGCGTCGATGACCATCGTGGCCCACAGCGCGGTGCTGCGGACCAGCTCCAGGGACACGTACATGTCCGAGGCGCGGAAGGTGAGCGCCTGGAACTTGTTCAGCGAGACCCCGAACTGCTTGCGGGTCTTGAGGTACTCCGCGGTGGTGGTCAGCGCCGTCTCCATGGCCCCGACCGCCTCGTGGGCGTAGGCCACGGTCGCGCGGGCCAGGGCCTGCTCGACGTCGGCGGTGCGGTCGGCGTCGCCGTCCCCGAGGAGCTGGGCGGGGGTGCCGTCGAAGGAGACCCGGGCGGCGCGGCCGCCGTCGTGGGTGCGGTAGCCGGAGCGGGTGAGGCCCTCGGCGTCGCCCTGGACGACGAAGAGCCGGGTGCCGCCGTCGACGGCAGCGGACACGACGAGGACGTCGGCCCGGGCGCCGTGCTGGACCGGCTCCTTGACCCCGGAGAGGGTCCAGCCGTCACCGGCGGCAGAGGCGGTGACGCCGGCCGCGGTGGCGGTCCAGCGCGAGCCCGGCTCGGCGTGGGCGAAGGCCAGCACGCTGGCGCCCTCGGCGAGCGGACCGAGCAGGGCGGCGCGCTGCTCCGCGGTCCCGACGGCGGCGACCAGGCCACCGGCGAGCACGACGGACTCGACGAAGGGCTCCGGCGCGAGCACGCGGCCGATCTCGGTGGCCACCAGGGCCACTTCGACCTGGCCGGCGCCCATGCCGCCGTCGGCCTCGGCGAAGGGCAGCCCGAGGACGCCCATCTCGGCCAGCTGGGCCCAGGTCTTCTCGTCGAAACCGGGGTCCTCCCGGGTGACGGTGCGGCGCTGGTCGCCGCCGTAGGCGCGCATCAGCAGGCCGGCGACGGCCTCGCGGAGGGCGTTCTGTTCGGTGTCGAAGGTGAAGTCCACGTCAGGTCACAACCCCAGGATCGAGCCGGCGATGATGGTGCGCTGTACTTCGTTCGAGCCGCCGTAGATGGAGACCTTGCGGTAGTTCAGGTACTCCGGCGTGGCGACGCGGGCCCACTCGGGGACGTCGGTGTCGGCGTCGTCGGCGAAGGAGGCCAGCGACAGCGGTCCGGCGATGTCCACGATGAGCTCGGTGGCGGCCTGCTGCAGCTCCGAGCCGCGCAGCTTGAGCACCGAGGACGCCGGGTGCGGCTTGCCGTCGGTGGAGTTGGCGACCACGCGGAGCGCGGTGAGCTCCAGGGCCAGCAGCTCGTTCTCCAGCTCGGCGATGCGCCGGGCCATGGAGGGGTCCTCGAGCAGCGTGTGGTCGCCCAGGCTGATCGCCGCGGCGTGCGCCTTGGCGTCGACGAGCATGCGCTTGGTGGCCCCGACCCGGGCGATGCCGACCCGCTCGTTGCCCAGCAGGAACTTGGCGTAGTCCCAGCCGCGGTTCTCCTCGCCGATCAGGTTCTCGGCGGGCACCCGGACGTCTTCGAAGAAGACCTCGTTGACCTCGAAGCCGCCGTCCAGCAGCTCGATCGGGCGCAGGGTGACCCCGGGGGTGTCCATCGGGAAGACCAGCATCGAGATGCCGCGCTGCTTCTTCTCCGCTCCCGGGTCGGTGCGGACCAGGCAGAAGATCCAGTCGGCGTACTGCCCCAGCGTGGTCCAGGTCTTCTGGCCGTTGACGACCCAGTCGTCGCCGTCGCGGACGGCGGTGGTGCGCAGGCTGGCGAGGTCGGAGCCGGCGTCGGGCTCGGAGAAGCCCTGGCACCACCAGATGTCCAGGTTCGCCGTCTTCGGCAGGAAGCGCTCCTTCTGCTCCTGGTTGCCGAACGCCGCGATGACCGGGCCGATCATCGAGGCGTTGAACGCCAGCGGCTCGGGGACGGCGGCCAGCTGCATCTCCTCGCGCCAGATGTGGCGCTGCAGCGGGGTCCAGTCCCGGCCGCCCCACTCGGCGGGCCAGTGCGGCACGGCGAGACCGGCGGCGTTGAGCACCCGCTGGGCCTCGACGTAGGCCTCCTTGGACACGTCCCGGTGCGCGGCGACGTCGTCGCGGATGGACTGCGGGACCTGGGTGGTGAAGAACGTGCGCATCTCGTCCCGGAACGCCTGGTCCTCGGGCGACAGGTGCAACTGCATGGACGACCCTCATCTCTCTCCCCGCACGGCGACCGTGCCGCGCGGGCGTCGGGACGACGATCCCACACTTCCTACTGGCCGGTAACCTCCGCCCGCCGGTGAGTCCCGGGGCCCGCGCCGGTCCTCCCCGACAGACCCACCGACCCCGAGGAGACCCCGTGACCGAGATCGTGCCCTGCCTGTGGTTCACCGACGACGCCGAGGCGGCCGTCGCCCTCTACACCGGGCTGTTCCCCGACAGCGAGGTGCTCGAGGTGACCCGGTACCCCGCCGGCGCCCCCGGGGAGGAGGGCAGCGTGCTGACCGTGGAGTTCACCGTCGCAGGCAGCCGGTACACCGCGCTCAACGGCGGCCCGCACGACGCGTTCAACGACGCCGTCTCCCTGCAGGTCCTCGTCGCCGACCAGGCCGAGCTGGACCGGGTCTGGGACGGGCTGCTCGCCGGGGGCGGCACGCCGGTGCAGTGCGGCTGGCTGAAGGACCGCTTCGGGGTGTCCTGGCAGGTGGTGCCGCGGTCCTGGGCCGCCGCGCTGCGGACCGCCACGCCGGCCCAGGCAGCGGCCGGGTTCGCCGCGCTGATGCCGATGGTGCGGATCGACGTCTCCGCGCTGGAGGCCGCGCTGCGCAGCTGAGCGCTCAGTAGTGGACGACCCCGCGCTGCCCGCCGCCGGCGGCGACGGCGTCCCCGGTGACGGCGACGCTGCGCGGGGAGCACAGGAACGTGACGACGTCGGCGACCTCGGCGGCGGTGACCAGCCGGCCGATGCGGACGTCGGCGGCCATCGCCGCCTCGGCCTCGGTCTCGCTGGTGCCGGCCGCGGCAGCGCGGGCCGCGACCACGCCCGGGGTGCGCTCGGTGACGGTGGTCCCGGGGTGCACGACGGTGACGTTGACCCCGTGCGGGCCCAGCTCCTCGGCCAGGTTCGCCGTCATCGCGGCGACGGCCACGTTGCGCACCGTGCCGACCAGCGAGCCGGTCCGCCGGGCGTTGAGCCCGCTGACGTTGACGATCCGGCCCCAGCCCTGCGCGGTCATGTGCGGGGCGACGGCGCGGGCGCAGCGCAGGTAGCCCAGCACCTTGGTCTCGACCTCGGCCCGCAGCGCGTCGTCGGTCAGGTCGGCCAGCGTGGGGACCGGTCCCGAGCTGGCCGGCCGGGCGGCCGCGTTGACCAGCACGTCGACCCCGCCCAACTGGGTCACCACCTCGGCGACGGCGGCCCGGACCGCGGCGTCGTCGGTGGTGTCGGCGGCGACCACGACCACCCGGGTGCCGTACCGCGAGAGCTCCGCGGCGACCGCGGCCAGCGCGTCGGCGTCCCGGGCGAGGAGGGCCACGTCGGAGCCCTCCTCGGCCAGCCGCTCGGCGACCGCGCGGCCGATGCCCCGGCTCGCGCCGGTGACCAGGGCGCGCCTCCCGCGCAGCTGGAGGTCCATCAGGGCCGGCCCGCGGGGGTGCGCATGCGGCCACCGTAGGACGCCGGCCGTCCCACCCGCACGGGTGAGCCGGCCCGGCTGGGCTCCAGCCTGGCCCCGGGCAGGCCGAGAAGACGGCGTGTCCCCGTCCGCGCTGCGTCCCGCCTGGGCCGCCGTCCCCACGCCCGTGGTGACCGCGGTCTTCCACTCGGTCGCCGTCACCGACGGCGCCGCGGTGCTGGTGGTCGACGCCTCGGGACCCGGCGTCCCGGTCGTGACCTGGGGCAGCGCGGGGGTCGAGCGCCTGCTGGGCTACGCCCTCAGCGACGTCCCCGGACGCCCGCTCTCCGCCTTCCTGCCCGACCTGCCCGCCGGGCTGCTGCGCGCCGAGCGCGCCTCCTGCCTGCCGCTCCCGGTGCGCACCGTCACCGGTGCGCTCGTCGAGGCCGTCGTGCTCGCCACGCCCTCCACCGACCCCGGCGTCTGGGCCCTCCGGTTCCAGGCCGGGGCCACCGACGCCGAACGGGTCCTGGCCGACACCGCCGCCGCGCACGAACGCCGATTCAGCACGCTGACCGAGCGGTCCCCGGTGCCGACCCTGCTCTCCGACCACGGCATGCGACTGGCGCACGTCAACGACGCGTTCTGCCGGCTCACCGGCCGTCAGGCCGAGCAGCTGCTGGGCACCGGCTGGCTGGCCGACGTGCACCCCGACGACGTCGAGGAGCTCGTCGACCGGGCCGCCGAGGTGCTCACCGGTGGCGCCGTGGAGGTCCGGGTGCGGATGGTCCGCGCCGACGGTGCGGTCCGCAGCACCGTCGCCCGCTTCGCCCCGCTGGAGGCCCCCGGCGGCGCCGGGGGCTTCGTCGGCACCATCGAGGACGTCACCGAACGGCTGGAGTTCGAGGCGCAGCTGGCCCACCTGGCCCACCACGACCCGCTGACCGGCCTGCCCAACCGCACCCGGCTGGCCGATTACGTCGCGGACCGCTTCGTCCCCGGCGGCCGCGGGCTGGCCTGCCTGTTCCTCGACGTCGACGACTTCAAGGTGGTCAACGACTCCCTCGGGCACGCCGCCGGCGACCAGCTGCTGGTCCAGGTCGCCACCCGGCTGCGCTCCGTCGTCCGCCCCTCGGACCTGGTGGTCCGGTTCGGCGGCGACGAGTTCGTGGTCGTCTGCGAGCGGGTCTCCGAGGACGACGCCGTGGCCCTGGCCGGGCGGATCGGCGCCGAGCTGGCCCGCCCCGTCCAGCTGGGCGGGGTGAGCGTCAGCGTGCGGGTCAGCGTGGGGGTCACCGTGCAGACCGACGAGCACGTGACCGCCGACGAGCTGGTCCGCGACTGCGACATCGCCATGTACCAGGCCAAGGCCGACGGCAAGGGCCGGGTCAGCGTGCTGGACCAGGACTCCCGGGCGCAGGCGCGGGACAAGCTGCGCCTGGTCGCCGACCTGCGGTCCGCCATCGAGGACGGCGGCCTGCGGCTGGCCTTCCAGCCCGTGGTGGAGACCGTCTCCCGCCGTCCGGTGGGGGTCGAGGCGTTGGCCCGGTGGACGCACCCGACCCGGGGCCCCATCGGCCCGCAGGTCTTCGTGGCCCTGGCCGAGGAGAGCGGCCTGGTCGACGCGCTGGGCACCGTGGTCCTGGAGGGGTCCTGCGCGCAGGTCGCCCGCTGGGACGCCGAGCTCGGCCCGGCCGCCCCGCGGGTGGTCAACGTCAACGTCTCGGCCCTGCAGCTGGACGAGCACCTCCCGGCGCAGGTGGCCTCGGCGCTGCAGCGGCACGGCGTGGGTGCCGACCGGCTGTGCGTGGAGATCACCGAGTCCGCGCTGGTCCGCCACCCCGAGCGGGCCGCCCGGGTGCTCGGCGAGCTGCGCGCGCTGGGCGTGCGGATCGCCGTCGACGACTTCGGCACCGGCTGGTCCTCGCTGGCCACCCTCCGGCACCTGCCGGTGGACTGCCTCAAGGTCGACCGCTCCTTCGTCGCCGAGCTGGCCGACGGGCGGCCCCAGATCACCTCCGCCGTCGTCGCGCTGGCCGCCAGCCTCGGGCTGGAGTCCACCGCCGAGGGCGTGGAGACCGAGGAGCAGGCCCGTGCGCTCGGCGCCCTGGGAGCCACCCACCTGCAGGGCTTCGGCATCGCCACCCCGATGGACGCCGCCGACACCACCGCGTGGTTCGCCGCCCAGGCCGCCCGCGCCGCCGCCACGAGCCCCACCGTCATCAGCGCGACCGCCAGCAGCCCGACCGTGGTCCCCGTGGCCCGGCGCGCACCAGAGACCGAGGAGTTCGTCGTGGACGGGGTGACGTCGTGAGGGAGCTGCTGCTCGGGCACGAGCCGGAGGTCGAGGACCTCCCGCCCGGCGAGCACGAGCACGGTGACGGGGACGGCACCGGACAGCCGGTCACCGTCGGCGGATCCCCGCTGGACGACGTGCTGGCCAGCATCGAGACGATGGCCGCCCAGCGCCCCATCGCCGCCCAGATCGTCGCCCTCACCGAGGGGTCCGACGCCGGGGCGCGCGACGTGGCCCGCCTGCTCGCCGCCGACCCGGCGCTGTCCGGTCGGGTGCTCAAGCTGGCGAACTCCGCCTACTACGGGATGCGCGGGCGCGTGGGGTCGCTGCAGTTCGCGATCGCCGTCGTCGGGTTCTCCGTCGTCCGCTCGATGGCCACCGTCGCCCTGACCGACACCCGCGACGAGTCGCAGCTGCCCGAGGACTACTGGACCGTCAGCACGCACCTGGCGCTGGCCGCCTCCGCCCTGGCCCCGCGGCTGGGCAGCCGGCCGCAGGACGCGGTGTGCGTCGGGCTGCTGGCCCAGCTCGGCGTCGCCCTGCTGCACCACCACGACCGGGCCGGGTACGACGCCGTCCGGGAGGCCGGGCCCACCCCGGCCGCCCGCCGGGTCGCCGAGACCCAGCGCTACGGCACCGACGCGCTCGGGCTGACCGCACTGGCCATGCGCAGCTGGGCCTTCCCCGGTGCGCTGGTCGACCCGGTGTCCCAGGTCGACGACCTGGCCTCCGCCCCCGGGGGCCTGCTGCGCGGCGCCCTGGAGATCACCGGTCGGCTGACCCGCGACGGCCACCAGGTCGAGCGGATCGAGCGGCTGACCGGTGGCCGGGTCAGCGAGGTCGACCTGCGCCCGATGCTCACCCAGGTCCGCACCGACGCCGCCGAGCTGCGCCGGACGCTGCTGGGCTGAGTGCGCGGGCGCGCCCCCGGGAGGACAGTGGGGGCGTGTTCGAGATCGACGAGATGGCGCTGCTGACCCGCGAGGTCCTCCGTGAGCGCGGGGCCGAGCTGATCGCCGAGGCCTGCGCCTGGGCGGTGGGCACCAGCGACCGGCCGCACCACCTGCGCCGGCGCGGGCGGCTCGTGGCCAGCGGGACCACCGTCGGGGTGCGGGCCGAGAACGGCCAGCCCCTCGCCGACGAGGAGGGTGGCCGGCTCGACCTGGGCGACGCCCGGCCGGGCAGCTTCCGGGACGCGCTGAACATGGTCGACGCCGAGGGCGTGCTCCACGCCGACCGGTTCGACGTCGCCGTCCTGGAGCCCTTCGTGCTGGAGACCTGCGTGCGCGCCGGCGAGCGGCTGCGGCGGACCCGGCCCGCCGCCTGGGCCGAGCTGGCCGACGAGGTGGGCGAGGACCCGGCCGATGCCGCCGCGGTGGTCCGGGCGGGGGAGTGGGAGGCCCCGCTGCGCATCGACGCCGAGCACCTGGTGCTCGCCGCGATCGGCGACACCTCCCTGGCGCTCGTGGAGGCCGAGGGGGTGCCGCTGTCGCTGGTGCGCGCCGCCGAGGCACTGACCCGGGAGGCCGCGCCGCGCCCGCCCGCCCCGGCGCCCCGCACCGAGGACCTGGCCGGCGCGGTCTTCCTGGCCACCGTCGCGCTGGAGGGGCTGCCCACGCCGGTGCCGCCCACCCACGTCGACCGGGTGCTGGACGCCCTCGTGGAGGAGGGACTGGCGCGCGAGGAGGTGCTCGGAGTGCTGCCGCACCTGCCGCTGGAGCCGGCCACCGAGGCCGACCTGCGGCGGTTGGCGGAGCGGCTGCCGGAGTAGCCGGCGCCCGGGTGGGTCAGCCGCCGAGGCGGCGGACCCAGTCGGCGGGCACCCGGTCGGCCGGGCCGGGGACGGACTGCTCCTCCGGGTGGCTGGTGGGCGCGGCCAGCTCCGGGCCGACGAACCCGCCACCGGTGCCGAAGTCGTAGAACCAGTCCTCGCCCGGCTCGAAGCTCTGGATGACCGGGTGCCCGGTCTGCTCGGCGTGCGCGGTGGCGTGCCTGTTCAACGAGTCGTCGCAGCAGCCGACGTGCCCGCACTGCGCGCAGCGGCGCAGGTGGAACCACCAGGACGAGGTGGCCTCGCACTCGACGCAGCCGGGGCCGCTGGGCGGGACGGAGGTGTCGATGCCGGCCGGGGTGCTCATGGCGACACCCTGCCACCTCCGCCCCGCCCGGCTCCAGCCTCGGCAGGGGGTCGTCGGGCCGGGCAGCCCAGGGTCAGTCCAGGGTCAGGAGGCCCCGCTGGGCGGCCCGGACCAGGCGACGCGGGACCAGGTGGCGGACGCCGTCGACCACCACGGGCACCAGCTGCGGCGGGGTGGCCTTCCACCGCGCGCGGCGGTGCCGGGTGTTCGACCTCGACGTCCGGCGCTTGGGGACCGCCATCAGCCGCGCCGTCCGTACTTCGCGTGGAACTTCTCCACCCGGCCGGCGGTGTCCAGGACCCGGGCGCTGCCGGTCCAGAACGGGTGCGAGGCGCTGCTGGTGTCCACGGTGACCACGGGCAGGGTCTCGCCGTCCAGCTCGATGGTCTGCCCGCCGGTCTGCCCGCCGGTCTGCCCGCCGGTCTGCCCGCCGGCGATCGTCGAGCGGGTGCGGAAGACCGTGCCGGTGGCGGTGTCGCGGAAGGCCACCGTCCGGTAGGTGGGGTGGATGCCGTCTCTCATCGGTTCTCCTCGGGGTGGGTGCTGCTGCGGGGGTCGGGGGCGGGGGTGCTGTCCTCGCAGGGGTCGGCGTGCCAGTCGCCGAACGGGTCGGGGAAGGTGGCCCACAGCTCCGGGCCGGCGGCGAACTCGGCGTCGGTGAGCAGGGCGTCCCGCAGCGCGTCGGTGACGACGTCGGGGGACTGCCGGTGCACCAGCACGACGAGGGCGGCGTCCCGGTCGCCGTGCACCGGGTCCCAGCGCAGCGCGGCCGCGGCCCGCCGCTCCGGGTCCACCTGGGCCCACAGCTCGGCGTCGTCGCCCAGGGTGGCCAGCCACGGGCCGGCGTCCCCGACCTGCAGGCCGCCGCCGGCGGACTCCAGCCACACGGCACGCTCGCCCTGGGTGGCCAGCCACAGCCGGCCACGGCTGCCCACGACGCCGTCCAGCAGCACGTCGAAGGCCTCGTGCAGGCGTTCGGGGTGGAACGGGCGCGCGGCGGTGAAGCGGACCAGCTGCACCCCGGCGTCGGTGTCCAGGCGGGGCTGCCCGGCCAGCAGCGGGGCGTGCGGGGAGTGCGGTCGGCCGCGTCGGGCGGAGCCGTCCAGGCCGGCGAGGACCCGCTCGGGGGTCCAGTGCTCGATCGACCCGAGCCGGGCGGCCGGCACCCAGCGCTCCAGCACCGCGTGCAGCCGGACGGCGGTCCAGTCGTCGACCGGCGGCCCGGCCAGCAGGACGACGTCGGCCATCCCGACCTGGCCGAGGGCGACCTGGGCCAGGGTCCGCTCGTCGTCGGCGGTGGCGGCCAGCCCGCGGTCGGCCATCGTGTCCTCACCGGTGACGTCCTCGAGCCAGGTCGCCTGCTCCAGCACCGCGACGACGGCTTCGACGGTGACCGCGTCGGAGGCGGTGCCGCCGTCGTCGAGTGGCAGGTGGCCGAGGGACCAGCACAGGTGCTCGGGCTCCAGGGCCGGGTCGAGCTGGAGGACGACGCGGGCGACGTCGGGGCGGGTGCCCAGGGTGTGCAGCAGCGGGAGGACGTCCAGGCGCAGCGTGCAGGACAGGCAGCCGTGGGCGAGTTCGAGGGCGGTGGTCTCGGCGGGGGCGCCGGCGGCCTGCACGGTGCGGACGACGACGCCCTGGTCGAGCCGGCCGACGTCGTGGTGCACGAGCACGGAGCCCGGGGTGAGCAGGTCGGCCGCGGCCCGGGCGCTCAGCGCGCGGTGCACGCCGGTGACGAGGACGAGGGGAGTGGGCATGCCCAGACCCTAGATGAAGACGGGAACCATTGTCATCTAGGGTGGTCCGCCATGACCACCTTCTGCGAGGTGACCGGCCGCCGTCCCACCTTCGGCAAGGCCGTGAGCCACTCCCACCGGCGGACCAACCGCCGCTTCGACCCCAACCTGCAACGCAAGCGCTTCTGGGTGCCCAGCGAGAACCGGTTCGTCCGGCTCACCGTGTCCACCCGAGGCATCAAGACCATCGACGTCCAGGGCATCGAGTCCGTCTGGGCCCGGGTGAAGCGCGAGCGCTCGCTCACCGGCGGGCGGGTCTGATGGCCCGGGCCACCGACGTCCGGCCGGTGATCAAGCTCAAGTCCACCGCCGGGACGGGCTACACGTACGTGACCCGCAAGAACCGCCGCAACGACCCCGACCGGCTGGTGCTGCGCAAGTACGACCCGGTCGTGCGCCGGCACGTCGAGTTCAAGGAGGACCGCTGACATGGCCAAGGCCTCGAAGGTCGCCGCGAACGACCGGCGCCGGCTCGTCGTCGCCCGGTACGCCGAGCGCCGCGCCGCGTTGAAGCAGGTCGTCCGCACCGGCACCGACGTCGAACGCGCCGCCGCCCAGGCGGCCCTGCAGCGGATGCCCCGCGACGCCAGCGCCACCCGGGTGCGCAACCGGGACGCCGTCGACGGCCGCCCGCGCGGGCACCTGCGGGCGTTCGGGCTGTCCCGCATCCGGTTCCGGGAGATGGCCCACGACGGCCAGCTCCCCGGCATCACCAAGAGCAGCTGGTGACCCCGGCCCCGCGCCCGCCGCGGCCGAGGAAGCGCCGGCGGTTGGACGGTCCGGTCGACTGGAAGGACGTGCAGTTCCTGCGCACCTTCGTCTCCGACCGCGGCAAGATCCGTGCCCGCCGGGTCACCGGCCTGGACCCCAAGGCGCACCGCGACGTCGCCCGGGCGATCAAGAACGCCCGCGAGATGGCCCTGCTGCCCTACCCCTCGAAGGGCCGCTGACCCGCGTACCCAGGTGCAGGCGAAGGAAGCTCCACACCCCCCATCGGGCTCACCGGGGGGTGTGGAGCTTCCTTTGCCTCGGGGGTCAGCGGGGGGTGCCGCGGTGGCGGACGAGGCGGGCGGAGTTGACCGCCACGGCCACCGAGCTGGCGTTGTGCAGCACCGCGGCCAGCACCGGGGACAGCGCCCCGGCCCCGGCGACGACCAGCCCGACGCCGTTGACCGCGATGGACAGCCCGTAGTTCTGCCGCACGATCCCCAGGGTCGCGCCGCCCAGGTCGCGCAGGTCCAGCAGGTGCCGCAGGTCGTCCCCGACCAGGGCGACGTCGGCGGTCTCGACGGCGACGTCGGTGCCCGAGACGCCCATCGCGATGCCGATGTCGGCCGCGGCCAGGGCGGGGGCGTCGTTGGTGCCGTCGCCGACCACCGCGACCGTGTACCCCTCGGCCTGCAGCGCGGTGACCACGTCCTGCTTGTCCTCGGGCAGGACCTCCGCGCGCCACTCGGTGATGCCCAGGCGCTCGGCCACGGCGGCCGCGCTGGCCGCGTGGTCCCCGGTCAGCATGACGATCCGGCGCACCCCGGTGGCCCGCAGCGTCGCCAGCACCTCGGCGGCTTCCTCGCGGACCTCGTCGAGCAGGCTCACCAGCCCCACGAGCTCGCCGTCGACGGCCAGCAGCAGCGGGGTCTCGGTCCGTCCGCGCAGGGTGGCCAGCCAGCCCAGCGCCTCCTCGCCGACCGCCACGCCCTCGGCGGCCATCAGCGCCTCGCTGCCCAGCAGCAGCACGCGGCCGTCGGCCTGGGTGCGCATCCCCAGGCCCAGCAGGACCTCGCACTCCTCGTGCGGGGGGATGAAGACGTGCCGCTCCTCGGTGGAGCGGATGACCGCCTGGGCCAGCGGGTGCCGGGAGTGGATCTCCGAGCTGGCCGCGTAGCCCAGGACCTGCTCGGGCTCCCAGTCGGGGGAGAAGGACACCACGTTGGTGACGACGGGGCGTCCCACGGTCAGCGTCCCGGTCTTGTCGAACACCACGGCGTCGATCCGGCCGGCCGCCTCCAGGTGCGCGCCGCCCTTGATCAGCACGCCGCGGGAGGCGCCGTTGCCGATGGCGGCGCTCACCGCGGTCGGGGTGGAGAGCCCGACCGCGCAGGGGCAGGCCACCAGCAGCATGGTCATCGCCCGGCGGACGTCGCGCGTGACCAGCCAGGTGAGGGCCGCCAGCGCGAAGGACGCCGGCACGAACCGGCGGGAGAACTCGTCGCCCACGGTCTGGATCGGGGCGCGGTCGTCGGTGGCCTGCTCGACCCGGGCGATGATCCGGCCGATCGCGGTGTCCGAGCCGGTGGCCGAGGCGCGCACGACGATCCGGCCGCGCAGGTTCACCGACCCGGCGTGCACGGTGGACCCGGCGGTGACCGCGACCGGCAGCGGCTCGCCGGTGATGGCGGCCTGGTCGACGACGCCGTCGCCCTCGACGACCTCGCCGTCCACGGCGATGGTGGCCTGCTCGTGGACGACGACCAGGTCCCCGACGCGGAGCCGGGCCAGGTCGACCTGCTGCTCCACGGCAGACGTGCTGTCGCCCACCAGGACCCACGCGGTGGACTCGGTGCCGGCCAGCAGGGCGGAGATCGCGTTGCGGGTGCGGCGCAGGGTGAGGTCCTGCAGCCACTCCCCGATGTTGAGCAGCCACAGCACGGTGAGTGCCACGACGTTCTCGCGCAGCAGCAGGCTGGCCACGGTGGCGGCGGTGACCAGCGCGTCGGTGCCCGCGGTGCGCTTGCCGGTGAGCGCGCCGACGGCGCCCTTGAGGAACGGGTAGCCGGTGAAGAGGGTGACCACGCTGGCGGCGAACCGGCTCTGCCCGGACAGCACGGGCGGGCGGCCCAGCCCGTAGCGGCGGACGCCGAGCAGCAGCAGTGTGGCACCGCCCACGCCGATGCGCAGCAGCTCGCCGTTGGTCACGTCGGCCGAGCGCGGGCGGCGGGCGACGACGGCGTCCGCGGGCCGGTCGGCGACGGCCGAGACGGCGGCGAGCACGTCGGCGCGGTGGGCGTCGGCGTCCAGCCAGACCAGCACGTGGCCGGTGACCGGGTGGGCCTGCGCCGCGAGCACCCCGGGGAGCTCGTCCAGGGCGTCCTCGACCAGCACCGCGCGGGACGGCGAGCCGGTGAGCCACGGGGCGTGCAGCCGGACCCGGCCGGCGACGTCGCTGACGACGCGCGGGGCGGGTGCCTGTGCGGGGGTCGGCGGGGGCGGCTCCGGGGTGGCTGACCTCAGGACGACGGCGGGGACCGGGGTGCGGCGGGCCATCAGTGGCTGTGGTCGTGCCCGGCGGCCCGGTCGGCCGGCGGCGGGGCCTGCTCGCCCAGGTCGGCGTAGGCCTGCGCGCGGACGTCGCCGGCGGCCAGGCGGGCCTTCTCCACCGCGGTCTCGGCCCGGCGGGCACCCAGGATGCCCAGCTTGGTGGCGCCGACAGCGGCCTTCTTCGGCAGGCTGCCGGACTCGCCGCGCTCGGCGGCGCGGACGACCAGGACGCCGACGACGCCGGTGGCCACGGTGCCGACGGCCTTGCGCAGCAGGGACCCGGCGCCGGAGGTGCGGGACTTCTTCGACTCGGCCAACGGGAGCTCCTCGTTCAGGGGGTGGGTCGTGCGACAGTGTGCGCGACAACGGTAGTGGGAACCATGTTCACCGAGGGGGGTGGGTGCCGTGTCCGGTCCGCCCGACCTCGGGCTCCGTCCGTCCCGGGGGAGTGGCCTGGACCGGGGCCGCGGTGGAGGCACCCGGTCGACCGACGTGCTGGTGGTGGCCCTGCTGGCCGTCGTCGCCGCCCGGTTCCTGCTGCCCGGCGCCTTCGACGCACCGGCCCTGCGCGCCTGGGCGACGGTGTTCGTGGCGGTCTGCCTGCAGGCGCTGCCCTTCCTCGTGCTGGGCGTCGGGCTGTCCGCGGCGATCGGCACGCTGGTGCCACCCTCGTTCTTCGCCCGGGCGCTCCCGCGCCGCCCGGCGCTGGCCGTCCCGGTCGCCGGTGCCGCCGGGCTGGTGCTGCCCGGGTGCGAGTGCGCCTCGGTGCCGGTGGCCGGCAGCCTCGTCCGCCGCGGCGTGACCCCGGCTGCCGCGCTGGCCTTCCTGCTGTCGGCGCCCGCGGTCAACCCCGTCGTGCTGGTCGCCACCGCGGTCGCCTTCCCCGGGGACCCGGAGATGGTGCTGGCCCGGTTCCTGGCCTCGATGGCGGTCGCGGTGACCATGGGCTGGCTGTGGTCGGCGTTCGGCCGGGGGGAGTGGCTGCGCATGCCGGCCCGCTCGGTGCACGAGGCCGGCGGCCACCGGGCGGCCGCGTTCCTCGGCGCGGTGCAGCACGACCTGGTGCACGCCGGTGGCTACCTGGTCGTCGGGGGCCTCACCGCCGCCACGCTGAACGTCGTCGTCCCCCGGGAGTGGCTGGACGCCGTGGCCGCCGAGCCGGTGCTCGCGGTGCTGGTGCTGGCCGCGCTGGCCGTGGTGCTGGCCATCTGCTCGGAGGCCGACGCGTTCGTCGCGGCCGGGCTCACCTCGTTCTCCCTCACCGCGCGGCTGGTCTTCCTCGTCGTCGGCCCGGCCGTCGACGTCAAGCTGATCGCGCTGCAGGCGGGCACCTTCGGCAGCCGGTTCGCCGTCCGGTTCGCCCCGGTCACCCTGGTCGTGGCGATCGCCGCGGGGTCGCTCGTGGGCTGGTGGCTGCTGTGAGCCGGCTGGCCCAGCACCTGCTGCTGGTGCTGCTGGGCGGGGTGACGCTGCGCGTCTCGCTGTCCGAGGCTTACCTGGCGTACGTGCAGGCCGGGTTCCGGCCGCTGCTGGTCGCCGCCGGGGCCGTCGTCCTCGCGGTGGGGCTGCTCGGGCTGGTGCGGGACCGCCCCGGCCGCGACGCCGGGCCCGGGCAGGCGCACGAGCACGGCGGGCCGCGGGTGGCCTGGCTGCTGCTGGCCCCGGTCGCGGTGCTGCTCGTGGTCGCACCCGGGCCGCTGGGCGCCTTCACCGCGCAGCGGCAGACCGCCCCGGTGTCCGCGCCGCCGCCGGGGGACGTGCCGCTGGGCATCGGACCCGACGACCCGGGGGAGTCCTGGCGCACGATGACGCTGGCCGGCTACTCGGTGCGCACCCAGCAGTCGGACACCGCGCCGCTGCGCGACCGTCGGATCCGGCTGGTCGGTTTCCTGTCCCCGCGCGACGGTGGCGGCTGGTACGTCACCCGCATCCGGATCGCCTGCTGCGCCGCGGACGCACTGGCCGTGCGGGTCGTGCTCGAGGGCCCCGACGCCGACGAGCTGCTGGCCGGGCGGTCCGCCGACGACTGGGTCGAGGTCGTCGGCACGTACGCACCGTCGCGGGAGCACCCCACGCTGGGGTACCCCGAGCCGGTGCTGGACCCCGACGCGGTCGCGACGGTGCCGGCCCCCGTCGACGGCTACGAGGACTGACCCCCGCCGGGGACCCCCGTCGCCCCTCGGCTAGCCTGCTGACAATGATTCCTGTTGTCGACGCCGAGGTCACACCTGCGCTGCAGGTGTCCGGCCTGACCCTCAGCGTCGCCGGCACCCGGCTGCTGCACGGCGTCGACCTCACCGTGCCCGCCGGCAGCCGGGTCGCGCTCATCGGGGCGTCGGGCTCCGGCAAGTCCCTCACGGCCGGGGCGGTGCTGGGCCGGCTGCCCGCCGGCGCGGTGGCCACCGGCGCCGTCCGGGTCGCCGGGGACGACGTCCTCGGGGTGCCCGCCGCGCGGCGCACGGCCCGCACCCGGGTCGCCGCCATCGCCCAGGACCCGCTGGCCGCGCTCAACCCGCTGGTGCCCGTGGGCGCCCAGCTGGCGACCCCGCTGCGCCACCGCGGGGGCCTGCGTGGCGCCGCACTGCGCACCCGGGCCGCCCAGCTGCTCACCGACGTCGGGCTCACCGACCCCGACCGGGTGCTGCGCAGCGTCGCCGGCGAGCTCTCCGGCGGCCAGCGCCAGCGGGTCTGCACCGCGATCGCGCTGGCGTCGGCGGCCGGGCTGCTGGTCGCCGACGAACCCACCACCGCCCTGGACCTGGTCACCCAGGCCCAGGTCGTCCGGCTGCTGCACGCGCACACCGCCGACAGCGCCCTGCTGTTCATCACCCACGACGTCGCCGTCGCAGCCACCCTGTGCGACCGGTTCGTGGTGCTGGAGGCCGGTCGGGTCGTCGAGGACGGCCCGACCGCCGAGCTGGTGGCCGCCCCGGCATCGGCGCACCTGCGCGAGCTGGTCGACGCCGCCCGGGCCGTGGCGTGAACGCCGTGCTGACGGCCCGGGAGGCCGTCCCGTCGACCACCGTCACCCCGGTGCTGCAGGCCCGCGGGCTGCGCCGCACCCACCCGCTCCCCAGGCGCCGCCCGTGGGCGCCGGCCGGGCGGCTCACCGCCCTCGACGGGGTCGACCTGGCGCTGGCGCCCGGCGAGCAGCTCGGGGTCGTCGGCAGCTCCGGGTCGGGCAAGTCGACCCTGCTGCGGCTGCTGCTGGCCCTGGACGCCCCCGACGCCGGCACCGTGCACTGCGGGGACCGGGCCGTCTCCCCGGGCCCGGCCCGCCGGCTGCGCTGGTTCCGCCGGCAGGTGCAGTACGTGCCCCAGGACCCGGCCAGCACCCTGGACCCCCGGATGACCGTCGGGGCCCTGGTCGCCGAACCGCTGCGCGCCCTGGGCGTCCCCGGCGACCACCGGACCGCGGTGGCCACCGCGCTGGAGCGGGTCCGGCTGGACGCCGGGCTCGCCTCCCGCCGTCCCGGCGAGCTCTCCGGCGGTCAGGCCCAGCGGGTCGCCCTGGCCCGCGCCCTGGCACCGGCCCCGACGGTGCTGCTGGCCGACGAACCGGTCAGCGGCCTGGACCTCGCCGTCCGGGCGCAGGTCGTCGAGCTGCTCGCCGAGCTGGGCCGGGACCGGGGTCTGGCCCTGTTGCTGGTCTCCCACGACCTGTCCGTGGTCTCCCGGCTGTGCAGCCGGACGCTCGTCCTGGACGCCGGCCGGGTCGTCGAGGACCGCCCCACCGACCAGCTGCTGGCCACCCCCCGGCACCCCGCCGCCCGGGCCCTCGTCGAGGCCGTGCCGCACCTCCCCGCCTGACCCGCTCCACCCACCCCACCGAACGAGGACGTCCGTCGATGCCTGCTGTCCCCACCCACCGCCGACCGTTGTTCCGCACCGGTGTCCTGACCACCACCGCCGCCCTGCTGCTGACCGGCTGCTTCAGCGGCTCGACCGGGTCCGACGCCGCCTCGGCCGGCGACGGCCGGGTCTCCCTGGCGATGCTGCAGCCGCCCCGCTCGGGGCTGTCCCCGCTGTCCGACGACGCGTTCAAGCTCTCCCGCTGGAGCACCGCCGAGACCCTGGTGGTGCTCGACGAGCTCGGTGAGGCCCAGCCCGCCCTGTCCACCGGCTGGGAGCAGGTCGACGACCGCACGTGGCGGTTCGCCGTCCGCCAGGGGGTGACCTTCCACGACGGGACCGACCTCACCGCCGAGCAGGCCGCGGCCTCGCTGACCGCGGCCACCCAGGCCTCCCCGAAGCCCCGGATCCTGGACGGCGTCGAGCTCACCGCCGTCGCCGACGGGGACGACGTCGTCGTCACCACCGGGGACGTCGACCCGCTGGTGCCCCAGCGGCTGTCGAGCCCGCAGCTGGCCGTGCTGGCCGCCTCCGCCTACGCCGAGGACGGCGCCGTGAGCCCGGTGGGCACCGGCACCGGGCCCTTCGAGCTGGTCGCGGTCGACGGCACCTCGGGCGCCACCCTGGACCGGTACGACGGCTACTGGGGCGACCCCGCCGCGGCCAGCGGCATCGACGTCGACTTCGTGCCCGACGGCACCGCCCGGGCCGCGGCGCTGCGGACCGGCACCGCCGACGTCGTGGAGGCCGTGCCGGTCTCCCAGGCCGGGCTGCTGGACCCCGACCTGGTGCACGAGGTGCCCATGCCGCGCACGAACACGCTCTACCTCAACACCACCAGCGGGCCCTTCGCCGACGCCGGGGTCCGCGCCGCGGCCCGGGCGGCGATCGAGCGCGCCACCCTGGTGGAGACCGTCTACGAGGGCCGGGCCGACATCGCCGAGGGCCTGCTCGGCCCG
The DNA here is from genome assembly GCF_001424485.1 of Modestobacter sp. Leaf380. Classification (GTDB taxonomy): domain Bacteria; phylum Actinomycetota; class Actinomycetes; order Mycobacteriales; family Geodermatophilaceae; genus Klenkia. Next base: position 35,768 of record NZ_LMQC01000004.1, on the reverse strand, counting down.
GCGCTGCCCTGGGCCGCCGAGGGCCGCGGCGAGCTCGACCTGCCCGCCGCCGGCACCGTCCGGGCCGGCACCGCGATCACCCTGGGCACCTTCACCGACCGGGCCGAGCTGCCCGAGGTCGCCGTCCTGGTGCAGCAGCAGCTGGAGGCCGTCGGCTTCACCGTCACCCAGGACGTCCGCGAGTACGCCTTCATCGAGGCCGACGCGCTGGCCGGGGCGTTCGACGCGTTCATCCTGTCCCGCGCCACCGTGCTGGACTCCGGTGACCCGGTCGCCTACCTGTTCAGCGACTTCTCCTGCGAGGGCTCCTTCAACATCTCCCAGCTGTGCGACCCGGCCGTCGACGCCGCGCTGCAGGCCGCCTCGGCCGCCCCGGCCGGGCCCGAGCGCCGCGCCCTGGTGCTCGAGGCCGAGGCCGCGGTGCTGGCCACCGGCGCCGCGGTGCCGATGCTGCACGAGCGCGTGGTCCAGGGCGAGCAGGCCGGCGTCAGCGACGCCGCCCGCGACCCCCGCGAGCGCGTGCTGATCACCGCGCAGACCACCGCCGGGGAGTGACCGTGGCGGGCCGGCTGGGGGTGACGGCGTCCCGGGTGCTGTCGCTGGCCGGGGTGGTTGCGCTGATCGGCGTGCTGCCCTGGCTGTCGGGCCGCAGCCCCGAGCTGTCGGTGCTGCGGGCCCGGTCCGCCGAGCAGGAGGCGACCCCGGAGGCCCTGGCCGCGATCCGGGCCGACCTCGGGCTCGACGACGGGCCGCTGGCCCTGCTGCGGTCCTGGCTGGGCGGGCTGGTGCGCGGGGACCTGGGGACCTCCTGGGTCTCCGGCACCCCCGTCGGCCCCGGTGTGGGCGCCGCACTGGGCGTCTCGCTGACCCTGATGGCCTTCGCCCTGCTCGTCGCCGTGCTGACCACGACGCTGCTGTGCCTGCCGGCCCTGCGCCGGGCGGTCCGCGGCGAGCCCGGCCGGCCCTCCGGCGTGGGCGGGGCGGCGCTGACCGCGCTGCCGGAGTTCCTGCTGGCGTCCGTGCTGCTGGTCGTCGGCGCCGTCTGGCTGGGCTGGTTCCCGCCCTACGGCTGGGACGGGCCGTCCTCGGCGGTGCTGCCGGCGCTGGCGATGGGACTGCCCGCGGGCGGGCTGGTCGGGCGGCTGCTGGCCGATGCGCTCACCGCGGCCAGCAGCGAGCGCTGGGTGCTGTCCTGGCAGGTCGCCGGTGCCACCCGCGCCCAGGTCGCCCGGGCCCTGGTGCGCCGGGCGCTGCCCTCGCTGACCACCCAGGTCGCGCTGGTGCTGGTCGGGCTGACCGGCGGAGCCGTGGCCGCCGAGCAGGTGTTCGCCGTCCCGGGGCTGGGGCGATCGACCCTCGGTGCCGCCGAGTCCCAGGACCTGCCCGCCCTGCAGGCCGGGATGCTCGCACTGCTCGGCATCTCCGCGGTCTTCGGCATCGCGGCGAGCGCGCTGCGGGTGGCGCTGCTGGGCCGCGCCGTGCGCACCGGGACGGTCCCGGTCGCCGACCCCGTCCGCACCTGGCGGGGACGGGACCGGGTGCTGCCCGGGGTCTGTGCGGCCCTGCTGGCCGGCACCGTCGCCGCCGGGCTGGGCCGGGACCCGGTGACGTCGGCCCACGCCCGCCTGGCCCCGCCGAGCTGGGCCCTGCCCTTCGGCGCCGACGCCAGCGGCCGTGACCTGCTCGCCCGGGTCGCGCACGGCGCCCTCGACACGGTGGGGACGGCGGTGCTGGTCACCGCGGCCAGCCTGTTGGTGGGCCTGCTGGTCGGGCTGCTGCCCCGGGCCTCGGTCGGCCCGGTCGAGGTGGCCAACGCCGCACCGCCGGTCATCGTCGGTGTGCTGGTCGCCGCCGTCGCCGGGTCCTCGCTGACCGGCGCCGCGGTGGCGGTGCTGCTGGTCGGCTGGGCCCCGGTGGCCGCGCACGTCGCCGCCGTCGGCACCGAGGTCCGGGCGTCGGCGTACGTGCGGGTGCTGCCGGTCCTGGGCGTCGGCCCGCTGGCGGTGACCTGGCGGCACGTCGTCCCGACGCTGCTGGGACCGGTCACCCGCAACGCCGTCCTGCGGCTGCCGGGCATCGCGCTGGCGCTGGCCGCGCTGGGCTTCCTGGGTCTCGGCCCGACGCCGCCCAGCCCCGAGTGGGGCCTGCTGCTCGCCGAGGGCATGCCCTACGTCGAGCGGGCCCCCTGGACGGTGCTGGCCCCCACCGGCGCCCTGGTGCTGACCGCGGTGCTGGCGGTGTCGCTGTCGGTCTGGTCCCGCCGGCCGGCTCAGCCGGCGGGCACCTCGACGACGTCGAACGTCCGGGTCGGGGCCACGAACTCCTCCTGAGCCGCCACCAGCAGGATCTCCCGGCTGCCGGCCTCGGCGGTCGTCCGCAGCAGGCCGAACACCGAGGCCGCCGCCCGGCCCAGCGCCTCGGCGGCCGAGCCGGTGGACATCCAGTGCGCCAGGAACAGCGCGGCGATCGCGTCGCCGGCGCCGTTCACCGACAGGCCCAGCCGCGGGGTCCGCACCCGCCAGTGCCGGCCGCCCTCGCTGGCCAGCAGGTCGACCGCGTCCTCCGGGGTGTCCTCCACGACCAGCGAGGTGGTCAGCACCACCCGCGGGCCGGTGGCCTGCAGCGCGGCGACGGCGTCCCGGACCTGGGCCAGCGTCGTGGTCTCCCGGCCGGTGAGCAGGTCCAGCTCGTAGTGGTTGGGTGTGACCACGTCGGCGGCGGGCACCGCGGTGTCCCGCATGAACTCGGCGATCCCCGGCCGGACGAAGACGCCGCGGCCGACGTCGCCGATGACCGGGTCGCAGCAGTACACGGCCGCCGGGTTGGCCGCCCGCACCCGCGCGACGGTCTGCACCACCGCGTGCCCGATGTCGGCGGATCCCAGGTAGCCCGACAGGACGGCGTCGCAGCTGCCGAGCACACCGCGGTCGGCGATGCCGTCGACGACCTCCTCGACGGCCTGCCCGTCGAACACCCGGCCGGTCCACGCGCCGTACCCGGTGTGGTTGGAGAACTGCACGGTGTGCACCGGCCACACCTCGTGCCCCAGCCGCTGCAGCGGGAAGACGGCGGAGGCGTTCCCGACGTGCCCGTAGGCGACGTGGGACTGGATCGAGAGGACGTTCACCACGGCTGTGGACCCAACCACACGGGGTCAGCCACCGGCCGGGCGGCCGAACCGGACGGCGTCCCGCACCGCGGCCGGCGCGGCGGCCGCCAGCTCCGGGTCCGGTGCGGCCCCCAGCGCCCCGTTCACCGTGGCGAAGGCGACCCGCAGCGCCACGAAGACCGTCAGCGAGAGCACCGCGGCCTCGTCGAGGCCGGCCTCCCGCAGGGCCTGGACGTCGGCGGCGGTCGTGCCGTTGGGGTCCCGGGCGGCCTGCCGGGCGAAGCGGACCAGTGCCCGGTCGTCCGCGCCGAGCGCGGCGTCCTCGGCGGTGAGGGCGGCCACCGCGACGTCGTCCCCGGCGGCGGCGGCCAGCCGGGTGCCCCAGGCCAGGGCGCAGTACCCGTCTTCTCGGGCCGCCGCGGCGGCGGTCACCAGCAGCCCGCGCTGGCGCAGCGTCAGCCCGGCGCCGGCGGCGGCCAGCAGGTCGACGAGCCCGGTCTGCAGCTCGGGCCGGTGCGCCCAGACCCGGCTCAGGGCCATCACGTGGCCGTGGTCGGCGACGTCCTCGGCGTAGAGCGCGTCGGCTGCCGCGCTCGGGGGTGGGTCGGTCAGGAACACGGCGGCCTCCTGGACGGGTGGGGGCACCGTAGCGCCGGGTCAGCCGGTCCGGACCGCCGTGACGACGAGGTTGTCGGTGTAGCTGCGGGCGCCCTGGTCGAACGCGCCGGTGCAGGTGATCAGCCGCAGCACGTCGGCCGTGGTCGCGCCGAACACCGCCGCGGTGGGGAACTCGTCCTTGGCGACCTGCTCGGTGCCGCTGACCTCGTAGACGGCGACCGTGCCGTCGGCGACGGTCAGCTCGACGACGTCGCCGGGCACCAGGTCGCGCAGCGCGTAGAACACCGCGGGTCCCTCGGTGGAGTCGACGTGGCCCATCACCACCGTCGGGCCGCGGGCGCCGGGCCGCCCGCCCGGGGTGAACCAGCCGGCGTCGTCGAAGTCGACCGGCACCTCGGCGGTGCCGTCGGCCGCGACGCCCAGGTCGATCAGCTCCCGGTCGACGTCCAGGGCGGGGATCCGCAGCGCGGTCGGTTCGGGCGCCGACGCCGGGTCCAGCGCGGACGTCGGAGGGGCCGGCGCGGGGGAGGGCGTCGGTCCGGTGGTGGCCGCCGGACCGGACGTGCCGGCCGGCGGGGTGGGTGGTGCCGCCGCGGGCGCCGTCCCCGCGCCGCAGCCGGCCAGCGCCAGCACGGCGCCGGTCAGCAGCGCGACCGCGCGCAGGTGGGGACGGCGCCCGCGGGCGGTCACTGCCGGACGGTCCGGCGACGCAGCGCGACCGCGCCGGCCGCGGCCAGCAGCGCCGTGCCGCCGACGACGCCCACGGTGGTGCCCGACGTGCCGGCCGGGGCCGCAGCGGTGCCACCGGCACCGGTCTCGACGCCGCCGACCGGGATCTCGGTCAGCTGGCCGCGGACCGCGCCGGAGGTGAACGCCGCGGTGTGCGAGTCGGTGAAGAACGCCGACGGGTCGGCCTCGATCTGGTCCAGGGTGAAGCCCGCGCCGGTGTCCGCGCCGTTGGCGACGACCCCGGTGGTGAAGGGCCCCTGCAGGCAGCCCGAGCTGGTCAGCGTGCCGCTGCCGTCGTCCTCGGGGTTCGGGAGGGCGATCCGCGGCGGGCCGGCCTGCCCGGCGTCGCCCTGGTGGATGTGCGTCGCGGTCTTGGCCGGCGACTGGTACGGCGGGGTGACGCCGGTGAGGGAGATGTCGTAGCAGATCACCTCGGTGTCGGAGTTGATCCGGTAGGTGAAGGTGCCCGAGGCGCCCGGCTCACCGGGGGTGGCGACACCGTCGGCGTTGACGACCATGTCGGGGGTGGCCATCGCGGTGAAGGCGCTGGTGAACGTCGAGGGGGTCGGCACCTCGGTCTCGGCGGCGGCCGGGCCGACGGCGGTGAGGGCCAGGGCGCCGGCCGCGCCGGTGACGACGGCGGTGCGCAGGAGGGCGGTGCGGGTGGTCGATCGGGACATCGTCGGGCTCCAGTGCTCGGTGGTCGCTGTCCCCCGGGGGTACGGGCCGCGCTGCCCGCGCGTTCACCGCACCGCTCAGAGATCGGAGGTGAGCACCACGGCACCGGAGCTGTCGAGCACGGTGAACCCGGCGGCGTCCTCCCGGAGCACCGAGCTGTTCAGGTTGCAGTCCAGCTGCCCCGGGCCGATCCCGAGGAACTCCCCGGCGGGGACCACCCGGCCGTCGGTCTCGGTCACCTGCACCCGGAACACCTCACCGGCGGTGAAGCCCTCGCCGTGCAGCTGCACCTCCATGCCCCAGGTGTGCGGGACGACGTCCGCGGTGGCCTGCACGTCCCGGTCGGCCACCTCGACGGCGACCGCCTCCAGCGGCGGCGGATCGGGCACCGGCCGGGCCACCCAGCCCACGCCCACGCCCGCCGCGGCGACGCCCGCCGCGGCGACGGCGGTGCGCCACCGGTGCGGGCGCCGGGCGACGCCGGAGCGGGACTCCTCGGCGGCCAGCCGGGACAGCACCGCCTCGCGCAGGCCCGGCGGGGGAGCAGGCAGCTCGGACAGCCGGTCGGGGTCCACCCCGGCCAGCCGGTCGCGCAGCGGGGCGATCGCGGCCAGCTCGGCCCGGCACCCGGCGCAACCGTCCAGGTGCGCGGTGACCGCGGCGCGCTCGCCGGGCGCCCCGTGCCCCAGTGCGTACCCGCCCAGCTGCTCGCGCAGCTCGCGGTGCTCCCTCGGTGCGCCGGTCACGGTTCCACCCCCATCTCCTCCATCGCCAGCCGCAGTGCCTTGAGCCCGTAGAAGACCCGGCTGCGCAGTGTGCCCACCGGGATGCCCAGCTCGCCCGCCACCTCGTCGTACGGGCGCCCGCGCAGGTGCGTCTCGACGATCGCCGCGCGGTGCTCCGGGCTCACCCGGCGCAGCGCCTCCTCGACCACCCAGGCATCGACCAGCTGCTCGTCCACCCGCCCGTCGACCGGCTCGTCGGCCCCGGCGTCGGAGACCAGGTCCCGCTGCCACGGCCGGACGGCGAACCGGCGGGCCTCGTCGACCACCACGTTGCGAGCGATCGCGAACAACCAGGTGCGCAGGCTGGCCAGCTGCGGGTCGAAGGAGTCCGCGGCGCGCCAGGCCCGCAGGAAGACCTCCTGGACGACGTCCTGGGCGGCCCCGCCGTCACCGAGCTGGCGCAGGGCGAAGCGGTACAGCTCGGGCCCGTGCGCGGCGTAGGCCTCGCGGGCGTCGAAGGACTCGACCGGGTCGCGCGGACGCGCCGCGTGCCGTGCGCTGCCGAGGCGCGTGCTGCCCAGCCGTGCCACGTCGTCCCCTCCCGTCGGTGGTCCCCGTGGGGACTACGGCGCCGGGTCGGGGTTCGTTCACCGCCCGGTCGACGGTTCGGTGCCGGGTACGGCGGCCGGGGGAGCGGTGTAGCCGAGTCCGGTCACAGGCTGGTCACGATCTGACTGTGCACTGCCGATGTGGGGGGCATGAGCGCTCCAGCAGCCTCCGTCGTGACCGCCGGGCGATGCCCGCACTGGTCCGACCCCGCGCACCAGGCCGCGATCACGGCGGCGTACGACACCCTGGCGGCCTCCCTCTGCGGTCCCGTCGTCCTGCTCCGTCCCGCCGGTGGCCGTGCCAGTGGGGGACCGCCGCCGCACCGGGTGCGCGAGCTGGGCCGCCTCGCCGCGGCCAGCCAGCTCCCGGCCCGGGCCGCCCTGCTGCGCTGGGGGGCGTTGCCGCCCGTCGTGCGCCAGCAGCTGCTCGCCGGCTGGTACGCGCCCCCGACGTGAGACGAGACGGCCGGCACCCCGCGGGGTGCCGGCCGTCTCGCGTCCGTGCGGTGCGCCGGTCAGGCGTCGATGACCACCGGGATGATCATCGGGCTGCGGCGGCCGTTGCGGTTGGCCCAGCCGGCGACGGCGCGGGTGATCAGCTGCTCGAGCTGGAGCGCACCGCCCACGCCCTCCTCGGCGGCCTTGGCCAGCGCCTTCTCGATCAGTGGCACGACCGAGTCGAACGTGCCCTCGTCGTGCACGAAGCCGCGGGCCAGGAAGTCCGGGGTCTCGGCGAGCAGGCCGGTGTCGGCGTCGACGATCGCCACGACGGTGATCACGCCCTCCTCGGCCAGGTTGCGGCGGTCCTTCAGCGAGGCCTCGGTCGCCCCGCCCACGGTCGCGCCGTCGACGTAGACGTTGCCGGCGCTGACCTTGCCGGTGACCCGGACCCGGCCGTCGACGAGGTCGACGACCTGACCGTCCTCGGCGAGCACGACACCGCGGGGGTGCACGCCGGTCTTGATCGCCAGCTCGCCGTTGGCCTTGAGGTGGCGCCACTCGCCGTGCACCGGCATGACGTTGCGCGGCTTGACGATGTTGTAGCAGTAGACGAGCTCACCGGCGCTGGCGTGACCGGAGACGTGCACCTTGGCGTTGCCCTTGTGCACGACGTTGGCGCCCCAGCGGGTCAGCTCGTTGATGATCCGGTAGATGGCGTTCTCGTTGCCGGGGATGAGCGAGCTGGCCAGCAGCACGGTGTCGCCCTCGGAGATGCGGATGACGTGGTCGCGGTTGGCCATCCTCGACAGCGCCGCCATCGGCTCGCCCTGGGACCCGGTGCAGATGACGCAGACCTGGTCGGCGGGCAGCTTGTCCATCTGCTTGAGGTCCACGACCAGGCCCTTGGGGATGTCCAGGTAGCCCAGGTCACGGGCGATGCCCATGTTGCGCACCATCGAGCGGCCCACGAAGGCGACCTTGCGGCCGTGCGCGTGCGCGGCGTTGAGCACCTGCTGGATGCGGTGCACGTGGCTGGCGAAGCTGGAGACGATGACCCGCTTGGGGGCGGTCCGGAACACGGTCTCGATGGCCGGGACCAGGTCGCCCTCGGACAGGGTGAACCCCGGGACCTCGGCGTTGGTGGAGTCGGTGAGGAAGAGGTCGACGCCCTCCTCGCCGAGCCGGGCGAACCCGCGCAGGTCGGTGATCCGGCGGTCCAGCGGGAACTGGTCCATCTTGAAGTCACCGGTGTGCAGCACCAGGCCGGCCTCGGTGCGGATGGCCACGGCCAGCGCGTCGGGGATGGAGTGGTTGACCGCGAGGAACTCGGTCTCGAAGGGCCCGAAGTCCAGCGTGTCGCCCTCGGCGACCTCGCGGGTGACCGGCTTGATCCGGTGCTCCTCGAGCTTGGCCTTGATGAAGGCCAGGGTCAGCTTGGAGCCGACCAGCGGGATGTCGCGGCGCTCGCGCAGCAGGTAGGGCACGCCACCGATGTGGTCCTCGTGCCCGTGCGTCAGCACGACCGCCAGGACGTCGTCCATCCGGTCCCGGATGGAGGTGAAGTCGGGGAGGATCACGTCGACGCCGGGCTGGTGCTCCTCGGGGAACAGGACGCCGCAGTCGACGATCAGCAGCTTGCCGCCGAACTCGAAGACGGTCATGTTCCGGCCGATCTCGCCGAGCCCGCCCAGCGCCACGATCCGGAGGCCTCCCTCGGCCAGTGCCGGCGGGGTCTTCAGCTCGGGGTGCGTACGGCTCATGGGGGAGACGCTACGGCCCCCCACCGACACTCCTGGTCAGGGCTCCGTCGGCGCGAGCGGGTCGGGGGCGGGGCGGGGCTCCAGCAGCAGCACCGGGATCCGCCTCCGCGTGCGCCGCTGGTACTCCACGTAGGAGGGGAAGGTGCCGCACGCCAGGGACCACCAGCGGGACCGCTCGGTACCGGTCACCTCGCGGGCCCGCAGGTCCAGCCGCAGGTCACCGTCGCGCAGCTGCACGTCGGGGGAGGCCAGCACGTTGGCGTACCAGTGCGGGTGGTCCGGTCCGCCGCGGGTCGAGGCGACCGCCGCGTAGACCCCGCGCAGCTCCACGCGCATCAGCGGGGTCTTGCGCACCAGGCCGGTCTTCACCCCGCGGTGGGTGAGCAGGACCACGGCGCGCCCGTCGAACGCCGTCCCGGTGGCCTCCAGCTGGGCGACCTCCTCGGCCACCCACGGCACCGGGCTCGGCGCGTAGTGCTCCTCGTCGTGCTCCTCGGGGTGCTCCTCGTCCTGCCCGCCGTCGGCCACGGGCGGCAGTGTGCCCTCCCGGTCACCGGTGGCGAGCGGCACGCTCGTCCGGGTGAGCGGTGGTCCCCTCCACCAGCCGGGGTCGCTACCGTCTCCGCTGATGACCGACCCCCAGCACCGGACGGGAGCGGGAGACGGCGTGCCCGCCCCCGGGGCCACCGGACGGCCGGGCGGCCCTGCACCGGCGCCGACACCGGCGCCCGCACCGGGACCCGGGTCGGGCCCGATCGCCGCGGTCCGGGCCTCCGCGGTGGCCCGCTGGTGGCGGCCGGTGCTCACCGGCGTCCTGGCCCTGGGCACGGTCGTGGCCGTCGTGGTGTTCCGGCAGTCGATCCTGGGCTGGCTGGAGACCCTGGCGGGGGCCGAGTGGCGCTGGGCGCTGCTGGCCGCGGTCGTCCAGCTGGTCTCGATGCAGTGCCTGGTGTCCCAGCAGCGGCTGCTGCTGCGCTCGGGCGGCGGCCACGCGCCCACCGGGAACCTCACCGTCACCGTCTACGGCGGCAACGCGATCGCCGTCGGGCTGCCGCTGGCCGGCTCCGCGGCCAGCGTCGCCTACACCTACCGGCGGATGCGCGACCTGGGCAACAACCCGGTGCTGGTCAGCTGGACGCTGGCCGTGTCCGGGGTCTGCTCCACCGTCAGCCTGGCCGCCGTCGTGGCGGTCAGCTCCGCGGCCACCGGCTCCACCGTCGGCGCCGCCGTCGCGTCGCTGGCCTCGGTCGCCGCCGTCGTGCCGGTCCTCACGCTGCTGGCGGTCACCCGCAGCCCCGAGGCCAAGCACCTGGTGGTCAAGCTGCTGCAGGGCGCGGTGGCGCCGTTCGCCCGCTGGTGGTCGGTGCTGCGCCCGGCCGTCGTCGGACCGGCCGTGGACGGCGTCCTCACCTCGCTGGGGGCGATCCGTCCCGGCTTCCGCAACGCGGCGACCGCCGGTGGCCTGGCCCTGGCGAACTGGGTCCTCGACGCGGTCTGCCTGGGCCTGTCGGTGCTGGCCGTCGGCGCCGGGCTGCCCTGGCAGGGCGTCGTGCTCGCCTGGGCGGCCGGTGCGCTGGTGTCCTCGACCCGGCTGACCCCCGGCGGCATCGGCGTCGTCGAGGCCGCGATGGCCTCCGCGCTCGTCGCGGCCGGGCTGCCCGCCGCCCAGGCGGTGCCCGCGGTCGTCGTCTACCGGTTCGTCAGCCTGTGGCTGCTGGCCGCGATCGGGGCGATGTGCCTGGTCCTGGCGCCCCGTCCCGTGCACGCCCCCGAGGACTGAGTCCCCCGCCCGGGTGGGCGGGCACCCCGGCGCACCCGGCCAGGTGGGAGGCTGGACCCCGCAGGAACCGGATGGACGTCGAGTGAGTGCAGGAGCAGGGCATGCCGCAGGGCTTCGTGAAGTGGTTCAACGCCGAGAAGGGGTTCGGCTTCATCGGACCCGACGACGGCGGTGAGGACGTCTTCGTGCACTTCTCCGCGATCGAGGAGACCGGCGGCTTCCGCAGCCTGGACGAGGGCGCCCGGGTCGACTACACCGCCAGCCCCGGCCAGCGCGGCCTGCAGGCCGACCGCGTCCACCTGCTGGGCGGCCCGCCGGTCCAGGTCGACCGCTCGCAGTCCCGCGAGCCCCGCCGGGACGACCGCCGGGACGATCGCCGCGAGGAGCGCGCGCCCCGTCGCGAGGCCCCGCGCCGCGAGCCGGCCCGTGCGCCGCGTGCCTCCGGTGGCGGTGCCGAGGGCACCGTGCAGTTCTTCAACTCCGAGAAGGGGTTCGGCTTCATCACCCCCGACGACGGCGGCGACGACGTCTTCGTGCACTTCTCCGCGATCGCCGACGACGGCGGCTACCGCAGCCTGGAGGAGGGCCAGCGGGTGCTCTTCGAGGCCGCGCAGGGCGACCGCGGGGTGCAGGCCACCCACGTCGAGCCGCTCTCCGGCGGCGGTGGTGGCGGTGGCGGTGGCGGGTCCGACGACCGTGGCGGCCACGGCGGCGGGAGCCAGGCCGGCGCGCAGGGCTCCGGTCTGCCGCAGGCCACCGTGCGGTTCTTCAACGGCGACAAGGGCTTCGGCTTCCTGCAGCCCGACGACGGCGGCGACGACGTGTTCGTGCACTTCTCCGCGATCGCCGACGACGGCGGCTACCGCAGCCTGGAGGAGGGCCAGCGGGTCGAGTTCGAGGCCGCCCAGGGCGACCGCGGCCTGCAGGCCACGTACGTCCAGCCCCTCGGCGGTGGCGCCGGCGGCGCCCGCGGTGGCAGCCAGGGCCGCGACCAGGGGCGTGACCAGGGTCGGGGCCGTCCCTCCGGCTCGGGCATGCAGCAGGGCACCGTCCGGTTCTTCAACGCCGACAAGGGCTTCGGGTTCGTCGAGCCCGACGACGGCAGCCGCGACGTGTTCGTGCACTTCTCCGTCATCGAGGACGACGGCGGCTACGGCGACCTGGCCGAGGGCCAGCGCGTGGAGTTCGCCGCCTCCTCGGGCGACCGCGGCCCGCAGGCCGACGTCGTCCGGCCGCTGGACGGCGCCGGCCCGCCGCCGCGGCACGACCCGGCCCGCCGCGAGGCCCGTCGGGACCCCTCCCGTGGCGCCGGCCGCCAGCAGCGCGCCCCGCGCGAGCCGCGCACCGACCTGCCCCCGATCGAGGGCGGTCAGCAGGGCACGGTGAAGTGGTTCCACGGCGAGAAGGGGTTCGGGTTCATCGCCCCCGACGACGGCAGCGACGACGTGTTCGTGCACTTCTCCGCGATCGCCGACCGGGGCGGGTTCCGCGACCTGGAGGAGGGGCAGCGGGTGCAGTTCACCGCCACCCCGGCCGAGCGCGGCCCGCAGGCCGACCAGGTCGAGCCCCTCTGAGCTGAGACACGGCCCACGCACGACGCCCTCCCCGGTCAGCCGGGGAGGGCGTTGCGCGTGCTCAGGAGGAGTGCAGGCGGACGTGCAGCTCGCGCACCCGGGCCGAGAGCTCCTCGTCCGGGCCGTCGACCGGGATGCCCGGCGCGACGGTGGTGACCGGCAGGGTGGCGACCGGGCCGGCCGGGACGCCGAGCTCGGTGAGCCACCGCGCGAGCTGGGCCGAGGAGCTGGCGTAGACGATCCGGCCCAGACCCACCCAGGCGTGCGCCGCGGAGCACATCGGGCAGTGCTCGCCGGAGGTGTAGACCGTGGCCGAGGGCCGGTCGGCCGGGTCCACGTGCTCAGCGGCCCAGCGGGCCAGCTCGAACTCCGGGTGCCGGGTGGCGTCGCCGCCGGCGATCCGGTTGCGGTCCTCGGCGAGCACGGTGCCGTCCGCGGCCACGAGCAGGGAACCGAAGGGCTCGTCGCCGGCCTCCAGGGCCTCCTCGGCGAGCTCCACGCAGCGGGCCAGGTGCGCCCGGTCGACGGCGGTGAGGCTCACAGCGACACCACGGTGCCCTCGGTGGCGCTGCGCCGGGCGGCGTCCAGCACGGTCGCGGTGGCCACGGCGTCCCGCGCGGGCACCGGCACCGGTCCGGTGCCCCGGACCGCCGCGGCGAACGCCGGGTAGAAGGTGTCCCAGCGGCCGCGCTCGGGCGGCACCGGCTCGCCGTCGGGGCCGCCGCGGTGCACCCGGCCCCACGCCGACTCGGGCTCCACGCCCCACCGGTCGCCGAGGTCGGCGGGGGAGCGGCCGGCGACCAGGTGGTCCTCCTGGCCGTCGATGCCGTCGACCAGGTAGCTGCCCGTGGTGCCGGTGACCCGGAAGCGCGGGCCCGGTGCGCCCTGCCGCCAGCTGCCGCCCAGCACGGAGCGGCCGCCGGCGGTGTGCTGCAGGACGACGAGCACGTCGTCGTCCAGACCCGAGTCGCGCAGCGACCAGTGCGCCGACACCGTGGCGACCGGGCCCAGCAGCACCAGGGCCTGGTCGACGAGGTGGCTGCCGAAGTCGCGCAGCGTCCCGCCGCCGGCCGCGCCCGGGCCGTCCTGCGGGGTCAGCCGCTCGAAGCGGGACTCCAGCGACGTGACCTCGCCGAGGGTGCCGTCGGCCACCAGCCGCTGCACGGTCAGGAAGTCGGAGTCCCAGCGGCGGTTCTGGTACGGCGACAGCGGCAGGCCCACGCGCTCGGCCAGCTCCACCGAGGCCAGCGCGGCCGGGGCGTCCAGGGCGAACGGCTTGTCGCAGACCACGGCCAGCCCCAGCTCCAGCGCCTGGTCGGTCAGCGGGCTGTGCGTGTCGGCCGGCGTGGAGATCGCCACCGCCTCGGCGCCCGCGTCGACCAGTGCCTGCAGGGAGGCGAACGTCGCGGCACCCGGGTGCTCGGCGGCGACCTGCGCCTGCCGGTCCGGCGACGTCGTCACCACCCCGAGGAAGTCGACGCCGGGTGCCGCTGCCAGCAGCGGGGCGTGGAACCACCTCCCGCCGAAGCCGTAGCCGACCAGGCCGAACCGCACGTCACCGCTCATGACGGCGATCATGCCGCGCCACGCCGGGCGGCTCGGTTCGGACCCCCTCCGGTGGGGCACCCCAGGGGACATGACGGCAACCCCCCAGACCCGGGTGACCACCGACGACGCCGGGATCCCCGCAGCCAGCGACGAGCACTCGCTCACCGCTGGCGCGGACGGCCCGATCCTGCTCTCGGACCACTACCTCATCCAGAAGATGGCCCAGTTCAACCGGGAGCGCGTCCCGGAGCGCGTGGTGCACGCCAAGGGCGGCGGCGCGTTCGGCACCTTCCGGGTGACCGCCGACGTCAGCCACCTGACCAAGGCGGACTTCCTGCAGCCGGGCAAGGTCACCCCGATGCTGGCCCGGTTCTCCACCGTGGCCGGTGAGCAGGGCTTCCCCGACACCGCCCGGGACCCCCGCGGCTTCTCGCTGAAGTTCTACACCGAGCAGGGCAACTACGACATGGTCGGGAACAACACCCCGGTCTTCTTCGTGCGCGACCCGTCCAAGTTCCAGGACTTCATCCACTCCCAGAAGCGCCGGGCCGACAACGGCCTGCGCGACAACGGCATGCAGTGGGACTTCTGGACGCTGTCCCCGGAGTCCAGCCACCAGGTGACGATCCTGATGAGCGACCGCGGGACGCCGAGGACCTGGCGGAACATGAACGGGTACTCCAGCCACACGTTCCTGTGGGAGAACGCCGCGGGTGACAAGCACTGGGTGAAGTACCACTTCAAGACCGACCAGGGCGTCGTGAACTTCACCGACGACGAGGCGGGTGCGATGGCCGGCGAGGACGGCGACTTCCACCGCCGCGACCTGCGCGAGGCCATCGAGACCGGCGACCACCCGTCCTGGACGTTCTCCGTCCAGGTCATGCCCTTCGAGGACGCCGCGGACCACCGGGTGAACCCCTTCGACGTCACCAAGACGATCTCGCAGCAGGAGTACCCGCTGGTCGAGGTGGGTCGGATGACCCTGGACCGCAACCCGGAGAACCACTTCGCCCAGATCGAGCAGGCCGCGTTCGAGCCCTCGAACCTGGTGCCCGGGATCGGCTACTCGCCGGACAAGATGCTGCTGGGCCGGCTGTTCAGCTATCCGGACGCGCACCGCTACCGGATCGGCACCAACTACCTGCAGCTGCCGGTGAACGCGCCGCTGTCCCCGGTGAACAGCTACAACCGGGACGGCGCGATGCGCTTCAGCAACCCGGGCGACCCGGTCTACGCCCCCAGCACGATGGGCGGCCCGGTGGCCGACCCGTCGGTGGCCGAGCCCGGCTGGCACGTGTCCGGTGACATGCAGCGCGCCGCGGCGACGCTGCACGCCGAGGACGACGACACCACCCAGCCCGGCATCCTGATCCGCGAGGTGATGAGCGAGACCGACCGGGAGCACCTGGTCGCCAACATCCTCGGCCACGCCGGTGACCCCTCGGTGTCGGCGGAGATGAAGCCGCGGATCGTGGAGTACTGGCGCGCCATCGACCCCGGCATCGGTGCCCGGGTCGAGAAGGGCCTGCTGGGCTGAGCCGTCGGCCCGGCGCTCCCTCGTGGGGGCGCCGGGTCAGCAGGGCAGGTCGTGGTCCAGCGGCCGCCCGTCGCGCTCGACGACGTACTGGCTGAGCACCACCGACCCGCCGGCGACCAGCGGTGCGTCGGCGCAGTGCAGCTGGGCCTCGGACCGGGACAGCGCCCCGGCCAGCCAGCTGTCCAGCTCGTACAGCGAGCTGCCCGGCGGGACCAGGCCGACGATCTGCTGCCACTGCTGGCTGGTCGAGTAGAGGCCGACCCGGGCGCCGGTGGTGGCCAGGTAGTCGTGCATGCCCTCCAGCGCCGCGCGGTTGGCGGCCAGCGCGGCAGCCGAGCCGGACTGCCAGGTGTTCATCGTCTCCACGTCCAGCCACCAGACCAGCTCGGCGGGGACGACGTCGACACCGGCGGCGCGGGCGGCCGGCAGCAGGAACCCGTGGATGTCCACCGAGGCGCGGATCTGGCCGTAGACCCAGGAGCACGCGGTGTCGTTCGCGCCGGTGCAGGGGCCGTAGGGGGAGTCCCCGCTGCGCGGCCAGGTGCTGATCTCCTCCTGCAGGTGCCCGGGGTTCGCGGTGTTCACGTAGACCTGCAGCGCCGGCTGGCCGGGCACGTCACCCGTGGTGGAGTCGGCCCAGCGCAGCTGATCGACCAGGCACGGGTTGACCGTCGTCGCCACGCCGCCGTTGACACCGACGACGCCGAAGTCGGCGCCCGTGGGCAGCGGGGTGTCGCACTGCGGGTGGGAGACGTCGAAGCCCAGGTCGGCGGCCGGCGCTGCGGGCACCGCCGGCACGGCGGGCAGACCGGGCACGGGCAGCGGCGCAGCCGAGGCAGCGGTGGGCAGCAGACCCAGGACCGCCGTCCCCACCAGCACGGTGACCGCGCGCACCAGACCCCCCATGGCCGGGACGGTACCGGCCGTGCGTGAGGAGGAGGCGGCCCGTGCTCAGGCGGGGCGGGCGTCGTCCTCGAGCACGTCGGCGGCCGACACCACGATCA
Organism: Modestobacter sp. Leaf380; assembly: GCF_001424485.1. Taxonomy (GTDB): domain Bacteria; phylum Actinomycetota; class Actinomycetes; order Mycobacteriales; family Geodermatophilaceae; genus Klenkia. The sequence goes on along the minus strand of NZ_LMQC01000004.1, from coordinate 19,654 downwards.
GCGGGTCCGGCCGGCCGACGACGGACTCGTCGCGGCCCTCGTAGGGCAGCGTGGACAGCACGTGCCGCATGGCCTCCAGCCGGGCCCGCTTCTTGTCGTTGCTGCGGACCACGGTCCAGGGGGCGTGGTCGGTGTCGGTGGCGGCGAAGACCGCCTCCTTGGCCGCGGTGTAGTCCTCCCAGCGGTCCAGCGAGGCCAGGTCGGTGGGGGACAGCTTCCACTGGCGGACCGGGTCGATCTGCCGGACGACGAAGCGGGTCCGCTGCTCGCCGCGGGACACCGAGAACCACAGCTTGACCAGCCGGACGCCGCTGTCGACGAGCATCTGCTCGAAGCCCGGTGCCTGCGCGCAGAACAGCTCGTACTCCTCGTCGGTGCAGTAGCCCATCACCCGCTCGACGCCGCCGCGGTTGTACCAGGACCGGTCGAACAGCACGATCTCCCCGGCCGCGGGCAGGTGTGCCACGTAACGCTGGAAGTACCACTGGCTGCGCTCGCGCTCGGTGGGCTTGTCCAGGGCCACGACCCGGGCGCCGCGGGGGTTGAGGTGCTCGGTGAAGCGCTTGATGGTGCCGCCCTTGCCCGCGGCGTCCCGGCCCTCGAAGACCAGCACCAGGCGCTGCCCGGTCTCCTTCACCCAGCCCTGCAGCTTGAGCAGCTCGATCTGCAGCCGGCGCTTCTCGATCTCGTACTCGCGACGCGCGAGCCGCTCGGCGTAGGGGTAGTCCTCCCGCCAGGTCTCCACCCGGTCGCCGCTGGGGTCCAGCAGCTCGCGGTCGTCGTCCCAGTCCTCGTCGGAGTGCTCGTCGGGGAGGGGGGCGAGCTGCCAGCCGGTGAGGTCGCTCATCCGGTCGGCGTGCTCGGGGTCGGCGACGTAGCGGGGGGCGCCGGGCGGGGTGCCGAGAGGTGTCACGGGGGCAGGTTGCCGCGCCCGGGTGGACGGCGGGTGGACGAGGGGTGACCGCCGGCCCCTCAGAGCTGGTAGGTGCGCCACACCCCGTCGGTCCGGTCGCGCAGCCGGACGGTGCCGTCGGTGTCCGCGTCCAGGTCGAAGGCGCGGTGACTGGCGTAGTCGAACCCGGTCCACGACCCGGGGTGGGCCAGCTGCAGGGTGAGGAAGCGCATCGTGCCCTGGTGCAGCAGCCACCAGGTGGCGTCGGTGCCGGCCTGGCCGGTGACCAGCACGTCCTCGTCGGTGTCGTGCACGAAGACCCGCTGCGCGGTGACGTCGCCGGAGAAGGCGGCGCGGTGGGCGGACCGGTGGTCGAGCACCGAGGACGCCGGGCGGCCGGTGGTCAGCCGGCCGGCGATGTAGGCGACGGCGCGGGCGGTGCTGTCCTGCACGGCGGGCTCCTCGGCTGGGGTGCCACCGAGCGTCCCCGGGCCCGGTGTCGTCGGGGTGAGGTCCGGGTCAACAGCAGGCGGCGACCGGTGTGTCGACCCGGTGCGCCGCCCGCGGGCCCGATGGGCCGCCACGGGCATCCGCGGTCGTACACCCCGAGTTCGTCGTGCGGTCGTGGCGGGAGCCCCGGCCGGTCCCCGGCGGCGCGGAGGGTCGGGGCGTGCGGGGTCGGCGACCGAGGGGACGGGCATGCACCTGGCGTGGCAGGCGGGACGGCCGGTCCGGAGGCCCACCGGGGGAGGTGGCCGGGCCGGCGTGCTGGTCGTGTCGGCCGGCGTGGGCGCCGGGCACGACGCCGCTGCGGCCGAGCTGGCCGTACGCCTGCGGGCGGCCGGTGTGCCGGTGTGGGTCCGCGACCTGCTGACGGTGCTGCCCGGTCCGGCCCGTCGCCTGCTGGGCAGCGGGTACGGGCCCTGCGTCGACCGGGCCCCGGCCGCGTTCGAGCTGCTGGTCCGCAGGCTGGAGCACGAGGGCCTGCTGTGGGGCGCCGTCCAGCGGGTCGCCACGTCGGCGTCCGCCGGGGTCGCCGCGTGGTGTGCGGACCTGCGGCCGGCCCTGGTCGTGTCGACCTACCCGGTCGCCTCCCAGACGCTGGGCGGGTTGCGGGCCACCGGGCGGCTCGCGGCACCGGTGCTGACCTACCTGACCGACCCCGCGGTGCACCGCAGCTGGCTGCACCCGGCCGTCGCGGCGCACCTGACGGTGTCGGCCGCGACCGCGGAGCACGGGCGGACCGCCTACGGCGCCCCGATGACGGTGGCCGGGCCGCTGGTGTCGCCCCGGTTCGGCCGGCCGGTGCCCCCTGAGCGGCAGCGCCGGGTGCGGACGGCGCTCGGCCTGGACGCCGGCCCCGGCCGCCCGCTCGCGCTGGTGGTGGCCGGGTCGCTGGGTCTGGGCGACCCGGTCCCCACGGTGGTCGACCTGATCGCCGTCGGTGCCACCCCGGTGGTGCTGTGCGGTCGGAACCCGGGACTCCTCGACCGGGTGGCCCGGGTGCCGGGGGCGGTCGCCCTGGGGTGGCGGGACGACGTCCCGGACCTGATGGCGGTCGCCGACGTGCTGGTGCACAACGCCGGCGGGATGTCCTGCACCGAGGCCCTGGTCGCGGGGCTGCCGGTGGTCACGCACCGCCCGGTGCCCGGTCACGGCCGGATCAACGCCGCGGTGCTGCACGACGCGGGGGTGGCGCCGTGGGCCCGCACCCGGACGGAGCTCGCCGCCGCGCTCGCCGGCGCCGCGCGCCGGCCCCGGACCCGGGTGCACCACCCCGACCCGGCGGCCCTGGTGCTGCGCACGCTCGCGCTCCGCGGGGCCGGGACGACGGCGGCCTGAGCCGGCCGGCCCTCCGCCCTCCGGCCTCACGGACCGGCGTCGAGCTCCCGGCTCAGCCGGTCGAGCAGGTCCGCGCGGCCGCCGGCGCCCAGCCGCCGGCGCATCCGGGCGACGTGGTGCTCGACGGTGCGGGGGGACAGGAAGAGCCGGGCGCCGATCTGGGCGTGCGTGCGGCCGGCCAGCAGCAGGCGGGCGACCTCCACCTCCCGGCCGCTGAGCCGGGCGCCGGGTGCCGGGGCGGCCTCCCGGGCGCGCCGGAGCAGCTCGGTGCGGTCCCGCCCCGGTCCGGTGCGGAGGGCGGCCCGGCCGGCCAGGTCCCGGGACTCGGCGGTCAGCCCCAGCCGCACCAGGCGGGACACCGAGGCGGTCACCGTGGCCGGCTCCGAGGTGCCGGTCAGCACGTCGGCCCACACCCGGCCCAGCGCGGCCAGCTCCCGGGCCCGGGAGCCGTGCCGACCGGCCCGGTCCAGCCCCGCCGACGCCTCGCCGGCTGCCGCGCCCGTGGAGGCGGCCCGGACGGCCGCCCAGTGCCAGCCCGCGGACCAGGGTGCCGGGTCGGCCAGCCCGGCCAGCAACGCCGAGCCCTCGGCGACGGCCACCCGCACCGCCGTCGCGGCCCCGTCGTGGACCTCCGCCGACGTCGCCGTGGCCACCTGCAGCTCGGCCAGCACCGGCAGGCCGAGCAGGTCGACCGGGTGCGCCCGGACGGCGTCCCGGACCCGCTCCCAGCCCTCGGCGGACGACTCCTGGGCGGTGCGCAGGTGCAGCACCAGGGACAGGGCGGCGGCCCACAGCTCGTCCCGGGCGGTGAGTCGCCGGCCGGGTCCCGGCTCGACGGCACGGAGGTGGTCGTGCGCGGTGGCCGGGTCGTCGGACCGCAGCGCCGACCACCCCAGCAGCAGCCGGTGCCGGGCGGTCAGCAGCGGGCCGCCGGTGGCCGTGGCGAGTGCCCGGGTGAGCAGCTGTCGCGCCGTCCCCGGGTCGCCGGTGTGCAGCGCCAGGACGGCGCCCACCGCGGCCGGGCTGTCCACCAGCAGCGCCGCGGGACCGCCCGGTGCCAGCGCCTGGGCCCGGGTGAGGGACGCCAGGGCCTGCTCGGTGACGTCGTCGCCGGCCGCCGGGCAGGTCGTGGCCAGCAGTGCGGCCGCTGTCCTCGCCTGCGTGTCGTCCGGGTCGGGCCCGACGTCCCCGGTGCGTCCCGTGAGAGCCCCGACGAGGGCCGCCGCGCCGCTGCCCGGGACGGCGCGGGCCGCGGCCCGGTGCTCGCCGGCCGCCGCCAGCAGGGTCGCGGCGAGCTGGCCGTCGGGGTGCTCCCGGACCGCGGCGAGCGCCAGGTCCACCCGCCCGTCGCCGGCGGCGGCCCGGGCGCGGAGACCTGCCAGCGACGACGCCGGGGCACCTGCGGCCACGGCCTCGTCCAGCAGGTCCGACGCCGCGCCGGGATCGACCTGCACCCGCGCCCGCGCCAGGTCGGCCAGCGCGGCAGCGGCAGACGGGTCCGCCCCCCGGGCGGCCACCGCCCGGGCCAGCGCCGGCGGGACACGCCCCTGCTCGTGCAGCAGGGACAGTGCCCGCCGCCGCCAGCCGTGGGTCCGGGCGGCGGGCAGCGTGGCCGCCACGGTGGTCAGCGCGACCGGGAGGAGCGTGCCGTCGGGGCGGACCAACCCGGAGGCCCAGCAGGCAGCGACGACGTCGCCCAGCGGGGTGGCGAGCACCTCGGCGAGCAGGTCCTCCTCCCAGGGCACCCCGTCGCCGACCAGGGCCAGCACGGCGGCGGCGGGCCGGGGCAGCGTCGCCAGCTCCGCCGCGGCCCAGGCCCGGACCGCCCGGTCGCCGGCCGGGCTGCGGCCCAGCGAGGCGCCCACGAGCACCGGCAGCCCGCCGGTCCGCGCCGCGAGGGCGGCCGGGTCGACGTCGTCGGGACCGGAGTGGTGCACCCAGCGGGCGACGTCCGCCTCGTCCAGGTGGGTGCGGTGCACCACCGCCCGGTCCCGGGGCAGGTCGGCCAGCAGGTCCCACCAGGCCGGTGCCGACGGTGCCGGGCGGGCCGCCAGCAGCACCCGGCCGGCCGGCCGGCGCAGCTGACGGCGCAGCGACGCAGCGTCGTCGGTGGTGAGCCGGTGCGCGTCGTCGAGCAGGACGGTCAACGGCGTCCGGGCCGTCCGGGCCGGTCGGGGCTCCTCCCCGGGCCCGACGACTACCTGGCCACGGGCCCGCAGGGCCTCGGCGACCCGGCCCAGCAACCAGCTCTTCCCGGTGCCTCCGGCGCCGCTGACGACGACCACCCGGGGGAGCCGGTCGGCGGCGGCGTCGGCCAGCAGCTGCCCGGCCTCGTCCCCGGCGACGAAGGGCCGGGCCATGGTGGTGGCCAGACTCAACGCACGCACGGGTGGCCGACCTCCTCGTCCGGGCGGGCCCCGGTGGTCCGCGAGGTGGACGGTAGGAGGGGCTGCCGTCCACGTCGGCGTCTCCGGGTGAACGGCCGGGAGCCGCCCGGTGAAGCCTCGGGCCCACGGGCCCGGCAGCGGTGGGGCGTCCCCGCACGATCCCCCTCCGGTGGCGCCGGGAGAGGGGGACCGGACCGGGTGACCCTCCGTGAGGGTGCGACGGACAGTGGCCGGGAGAGCGGGGCCACCCCCCGCCACGACGACCCGAGGAGCTCCCCGACGTGTCCGACATCGCCAGCTCGCTGCTGACCTTCATCCTCGACCTCCTGCGCGACCCGGCCGCGGCCCGCGCCTTCGCCGAGGACCCCGACCGGGCGCTGGCCGACGCCGGTCTGTCCGACGTCGACGCCGCCGACGTGGCCGCCCTCGAGCCGGCCGTCGCCGAGCACGTGCCCGCGCTGGCCGCCGCCGGGGCCGCCCCGGTGCACTCGGCCGCCGGCCGGACCGCCGACCACGCGGCCGCCACCGCCACCGCCGCCCCGGCCGCCACCGCGACCGCCACGGGCGCCGAGCCGACGTCGGCCGTCGAGCAGCTGCAGGTCCTGCAGGCGACCTACAGCTACACCGATGCCAGCGTGCACAACGACTACTCGCACGACGTGTGGGCCGGGGGCGACGCCTACCAGGTCATCGGCACCAGCAACGTGATCGGCGACAGCAACGCCGTCGGCGCCGGGTCCTCGACCCGCGACGGCCGGGACTCCTCGGACAACAGCGTCACCACGGTGACCGTCGGCGACATCGCGTCGGGCAACGACAGCTCGGTCGACGCCTCCGACAACAGCGACAACTCGGTCGTCGACAACTCCGACCACAGCGACAACTCGGTGGACTCCTCCACCACGGTCCGGGACTCCTTCAACGGCAACGACCTGTCCGACAACAGCGACAACTCCGTGGACTCCTCGGACAACAGCGACAACTCGGTCGTCGACAACTCCGACAACAGCGACAACTCCGTGGACTCCTCGGACAACAGCGACAACTCGGTCGTCGACAACTCCGACAACAGCGACAACTCGGACAACAGCGACAACTCGGTCGACTCCTCGGACAACAGCGACAACTCCGGCAACTCGGTCGACAACAGCGACAACTCCGTGGACTCGTCGGACAACAGCGACAACTCCGACAACTCGGTCGACTCCTCCGACAACAGCGACAACTCCGTCGTCGACAACTCGGACAGCAGCGACAACTCCGTCGTCGACAACTCGGACAGCAGCGACAACTCCGTGGACTCCTCGGACAACTCGGTGTGGACCGACGCCAGCGACAACTCGGTGGACTCCTCGGACAACTCCGACAACTCGGTCAACGACTCGTTCGGCGGCAACGACTTCTCCGACAACTCGGTGGACGAGTCCTTCGACGGCAACGACTTCTCCGACAACAGCGACAACTCGGTCTCCGAGGACGCCACCGTCTGACCGGTCGCGGCGGAGCCCGCCCGGGCCCCGCCGCACCCCGCTCCACCCGCACACCCGTGGGCCCCGGTCGGACGCCGACCGGGGCCCACGGCCGGCTCCCCCCAGGAGGGACCCCATCTCCACGCTCGAGGTCCTGGACCGGCTCGCGGCTGCCGCGGCGGCGGCCGACGTCCCCGACGTCGTCGCCGCGCTGGCCCGCGCCCGCCGGCGGCTGACCTCCGACGTCCGCCGGGTGGTGCTCGTCGGCGCTCCCGGCGAGGGCACCAGCAGCCTGGTGGACGCCGTCGTCGGCGCCCCGGTGTGCCCGGTCGGCGACGACGGCGGCACGACCGTGCCGTGGGTGGTGCGTGGCGGCCCGGTCGTGTGCGCCGAGCTGGTGGAGACACCGGCCGGCGACGGCGAGCCGCTGCGGCGACAGCTGCCGGTGCGCGGGCTGCCCGCCGCGGTGGCCGACCACGCAGCGCCCGGGCGGGTGTCCGTCGAGGTCCAGCTGCCCCGCCGGGTGCTGGACACCCTGGAGCTGGTGGACACACCCGGCGTGGGCGGGCCGGGCGACCCCGAGGGGTCCCGCGCGCGGGCCGCGGTCTCGGGCGCCGACGTCGTCTGGCTGGTGCTGGACGCGGGTGCCCCCCTGCTGCCCGAGGTGGCCGACGTCGTCCGCGCCGCCGTGGACGCCGACGTGCCGGTGCACCCGGTGCTCAGCCGGACCGACCTGCACCCCGCCTGGTCCGACCGGGTCCGCGGGCTGCGCGCCGAGCTGGCCCGGCTGGGCGTCGACGGTCCGGTGCGCGGGGTGTGTGCCCGGCTGGCCGACGAGGCGGTGCGCCGGGCCGAGCCCGGGCTGCTGGTCGAGTCCGGGGTGCCGGACCTGGTCGCCGCCGTCCCCCCGGCGCTGTCGGCGGTCCCGGGGGGAGCGGCCGGCCCGACCCGGGCCGCCCTGGTCGCGGCCGCCGCGGCGTTGCGGGCGCACGGCGCCGCCCGGCTGGCGGAGCTGCAGGACCCGGCGGCCGTGGCGGTGGCCGCCCTTGGCCTGGACGACGTCCGGGACCGGGTGGACCGGCTGCGCCGGCAGGCCTCGCGCTGGCAGCAGGTGCTGGGGGACGGCACGACCGACCTGGTCGCCGACCTGGAGCACGACCTGAGGGACCGGTTGCGGGCGGTCACCCGGGACGCCGACGAGGCGCTGGACGCCCACGACCCGGGTGCCATGTGGCCGGCGGTCGACGGCTGGCTGCACGCCCGGGTGGCCGAGGCGGTCACCGTCAACGCGCGGTGGGCAGCCGACCGGGTCGACTGGCTGACCGGGGAGGTGCTGGCCCTGGTCGAGGCCGACCTGCGCGACGTCGCCGGCACCGAGGTCGGCGCCGCCCCCGGGGCCCGGGTCGGTGACGCGCGTGGACTGCTGGCGGGCCTCGCGGACGTCGCGGTGGTGGACCGCGGCCGGCTCACCGCGCTGCAGAAGGTGCTCGTGGGCATGCGCGGCAGCTACAGCGGGATCCTGATGATCGGGCTGGTCACCAGCCTGGCCGGGCTGCCGCTGGTCAACCCGGTGTCGGTCGGGGCCGGGTTGCTCATCGGCGGCAAGGCCTACCGGGACGACGCGGCCCAGCGGCTGACCCGCCGGCGGGGCGAGGCCAAGGGCGTGGTCCGCCGGCACCTGGACGAGGTCGGGTTCCAGGTCGGCAAGCACCTGCGCGACGAACTGCGGGGGGTGCAGCGGACCCTGCGCGACGTCGTCGCCGGGCACGTGGACGCCCTGCAGCGGGCGGCGACCCTGGAGCTGCGCACCGCCCAGGAGGCGAACCGGCGGCAGACGGCCGACCGGGACCGCGAGGTCCGCGCGCTGCGCCGCCGGCTCGAGCAGGTCGCCACCCTGGAACGTGCGGTCGCCGCGCTCCCGGCGGGCGGCGGGCCGACCGGTGTCGTGCAGGGCGTCGCGTGAGCGTGGGGGTGCTGGTCACCGGGGCCCCGGCGAGCGGGCGCCGCACGCTGGCCGGCGCGCTGGCGCACGCGCTGCCCGCCGTGCCCCAGGCCCCCGACGCCGGGCTGCGCGTGCACCTCGCCCGCCGGCTGGACGCGGCGGCGCTGGCGGCGACCGCGCCGGTGCTGGTGCTCTCCCGGGCCGACGAGACGGCCGGCGGCCGGGCCGGGGCGATGGTGGCCGCGGCGCGGGTGGCGCACCGCTGGGCGCAGCACCCGGCACTCGCGGGCACCCCGGTGGTCGTCGTCCCCGTCGCGGGGCTGTTGGCCGCCGCACCGGCGACCCTGGTCCCCGGCGACCTGGTGGCGCTGCGGCTGCTCGCCGCGGCCGGCCCGGGAGAGGTGGAGGAACTGCTGCTGCGGCCCGGCGCGCTCGGGGCCCGACTGGCCGGGCAGCCGGGCACCGACGGGCGGGAGCTCGTGGGACGGCTGGGGGTCGTCGGCGTCCGGCTGGGGGCCAGCCTGGTCCGGGAGGGGGTGGGCGACGTCGCCGGCCTGGGCGCCGAGCTGGCCCGCCGCAGCGGCCTGCCCGAGCTGTGTGCCGCCGTCCTGGGCCGGCTGTCCGCGGGCTCAGCGGCCGACGTCCAGCCACCGCCCGACGGACCGGAGGACGACGGCAACCAGCACCGCGACCATCGCCGTCGCGCAGGCCAGGAAGCCGACCTCGTCCAGTGGCGGTCCACCCCGGACGACGTCGGCGGCCACGACGGCGGAGGCGCCGGCGACGCCGGAGAGCACCCCGAGCACCCACCGGGACCAGGCGCGGCGGCGCAGCAGCAGGGCGAGGCAGGCGGTGCCGGCCAGGAGCGCGACGAGCACGGTCCCCACCGGCAGCAGCAGCGTGGTCGCCACGCCCGAGCGGAGCACCGCCGCGGTCGCCTCCGGGTCCTGCTCGGCGGCGACGGCGGCCAGCCGGGCCCGTGAGGCGTCCAGGTCGCGCGCGGTCACCACGAGGGCGACCAGCCCGGCCAGCGCCCCGGCCGCCCAGGCGACCGCGGCCAGCCGGACCGGTGTCGGCGGGGGGCCGGCCTGCGCCGGCCGGGGCGGCGGCACCGAGCTGGTGAGCGCGGGCCGGGGCGGCACGGGGCCCCGGCCCGCGGTCACCGGGTTCACGCTCCCCGGGGCCGGTCCGAGCGGGGCCCGAGCTGGCCGACCGGGCCGGACACCACGCGGGTGCCGCGCACCGACTGCCAGGCCGACTCGAAGCCCACGGTGGCCTGCGGGTCCAGTCGCGGGTCGACGGCCAGGCCCTTGTCGCCGCCGGAGCGGATGAACCAGAAGTCGGTCTGCACCCGGTCCGGCGTCACGTCGATGACGGCGAACCCGTGACCGATGCCCTCCAGGTACCGGATCCACGGGTTCACGCCCTGGAAGGCGGCGGTGGCGGACTGGGCCGCGGCCGCCGAGCCGCCGAGGGACTCCTTGAACCCGTTGCTGGTGACCGACGGGCAGACGAACTCGACGCCGACCGACCGCCGCGCGGTGCGGTAGGCGGCGGCGTCGAAGCCGGCCGGGAGGTCGTTGGCCCACGAGGAGTGGATGTCCCCGGTGAGGACGACGGGGTCGGTGGTGGCCCGGCCCATCGCGGCGACCAGCGCGGCCTGGTCGGCCTGGTAGCCGTCCCACTGGTCGGCGTTGAACACCTGGCCGCCGAGCACCCCGGCGCGGGGCAGGGCCAGCACCCGGGTGAGCACCGTCTGGTTGCCGACCAGGTGCCAGGTCTTGCGGCTGCCGGTGATCCCGTCGGTGAGCCAGGTCAGCTGCTCGGGCTCGGGCAGGTGCCGGGCGGGGGCGGTGAGGGCGGGGTTGAGCTGCCCGCCGACGGTGGCGGGCACCTGCTGGCTGCGGTTCTGCCGGGTCTCGACGACCGACAGGTCGGCCAGGTCGCCGAAGGAGAAGCGGCGGAAGAACTGGGTGCCCCGGTGGGGGGCGGGCTGCCAGCCGGGCTCCCGGATCGGCATCCACTCCAGGTAGGCCTGGAAGGCGGCGGCGCGGCGGGCCAGGAAGTCGCCCTCGGCGCGGGTGCCGGCGGGCTCGCCGGGTCCGGTGTAGCTGGTGTCCGGGTCGTCCTGCTGCTCGTGGTTCTCCGCGCCGGTGTCGTAGGCGTCGTTGGTGATCTCGTGGTCGTCGAAGACGGTGATCCACGGGTGCCGCTGGTGGGCGGCCTGCAGGTCGGGGCCGGTCTTGTAGAGCGCGTGACGCAGCCGGTAGTCGGCCAGGGTGACCATCTCGGTGGCCGGTTCGTGGTCCCGGGTGCCGGCCAGCGACGCCGGGCCGTAGCGGTCCTCGTCGTTGCCGTACTCGTAGAGGTAGTCGCCCAGGTGCAGCACGGCGTCCAGGTCGTCGCGGGCGGCCAGCCCGCGGTAGGCGGTGAAGAAGCCGCCGGTGTAGTTCGAGCAGGACACGAAGGCCAGCCGCAGCGCGTGGGTGCGGCCGGGCTCGTCGGGTGAGGTCTGGGTCCGGCCGACGGGGGAGGTCTCCCCGCGGGAGGTGAACCGGTACCAGTAGCGGGTGTAGGGGGTGAGCCCGCCGACGACCACCTTGACCGTGTGGTCGCGGTCGGCGTCGGTGCGCAGCGATCCGCGGCGGACGACGCGGCGGAAGCCCTCGTCCGCGGCGACCTCCCAGTCGACCCGGCTGCCCGGGCCGCGACCGCTGCCCGGCAGTGCGGGCCGGCTGGGCGTGACCCGGGTCCACAGCAGCACATCGGTGGCGGTGGGGTCCCCGGAGGCGACGCCGAAGCCGAAGACGCCGGCGCGGGCGGACTCGGCGACGGTGGCCCGGGCCTGCTCGGTGGTGAGCGCGCCGAAGGCCAGCGCGGCGGCGCCGACGGCGCCGCCCTGCAGGACGGAGCGGCGGGACAGCGGTGTCTGGGTGACCACGGGGTTCCTCGTCTCGGGGGGTGGCGCAGGGGTGGCGCGGGGGTGGCGCGGGGTCGTGCCGGGCGGTGGTGTCGGGCGGCCGTGTCGGGCGGTGGGGCCGTGGCTCAGTGGCCGCCGCAGCACTCGTGCGGGGTGCTGATCTCGACCGGGCGCCAGGTGCCCGGTCCGGCCGGGTCGACGAGCAGCTCGACACCGTCGGGGTGGCGTACCGGTCGCAGGTGGCCGTCGACGCTGTCGACGACGTCCCCGGGGAGTGCGGGGGAGCCGATGCCGACGACCCGGTCGATGGCGGTGCCGGCGACCAGGTCGGCGACGGTCACCCGCACCGGGACGTCGTCCCCACCGGGGAACCGGACGACCCGGCCCTCCTGGGGGACGGCGTCGGTGGGCAGCACCGCCCCGCCCAGGGCCAGCGCCCAACGGTGCGGCAGGGTCCTGTCGTCGGGGCCCGGGGACACCTGCCAGCTGGCGGTCACCCGCGGGTCGGGGCCCGAGCGGTCGACGTGGGTCAGCACCCAGTCGACCGTCCGGCCGGTGCCGGACAGCGCGTCGTCCAGGGCGGCCAGCAGGTGGACGTCCACGGCCTGTGCCGCGGCCGGGACGCCCACCCACCACCCGCCGGTGTCGGCGGGGACGGCTCAGACCACGTCGACGAAGACCGGGTTCGCGTAGAACCACAGGTCGGCGAAGGGGTCCTCGTTGCCGACGACGTCGATCTGCGGGTTGCCCAGGGCGTCGAGCTGGTTGCCGTCGCTGCCGCGCAGGCGCAGGTAGAACGACTCCTGCACGTTGGTGAACGTGTGGTCCAGCCGGACCCGGCGTCCCCCCGCGGAGGAGGACACGTCGAAGGTCTTCACGACCGTCGTCCGCGGGGCTGTCAGGGTGTCCCGGTCACCGACCGGTCCGGTGACGGGGCCGCTGATCAGGTCGACCTTGGCCAGCCGGGGAACCTGGCCGGCGGAGTTGGGGCCGGCCGGCAGGTCGATGGTGACGTCGAGCTTCACGTCGCCGCCGCGGGCGATCCAGGTGCGCCCGCCCAGGGTGACCCCACGCCGGTCGCCCTCACCGCGGAAGGCCCGCACGCGCACGTCCAGGCCGTCGATGAGGCGGCCGTGCACGGCCACGACCTGGCCGGACTGCAGGCCGCGCATGACGTCCACGTAGGCCTTGGACTGCGCGGCCACCAGGGTGGAGGAGTACTGGCCGGGCCAGAAGTCGCCGTAGGTGGTGATCGGCTGCCCGGTGTCGACCGGGGCGCCCTTGCTGCCGGTGGTGGCGTAGTCCTGACTGCCCTGGACGAAGGTGTCCCGCCACACCTGGTGGGAGTCGGAGGTGGCGGTGACGAACCAGGGCAGGCCCTCGGCGAGCAGGGAGTCCCAGACGCCGCCGACCTTGGCGGTCATCCAGTCGAACCCGCCGTAGGTGCGGTACGGGTTCTCGGCCGCGGTGGGCAGGTAGCCGGGGAAGCTGTTCGTGCCGGGGCCGCGGTCGTAGTAACCGCGCCCGGACCCCGGGCCGGCCGGCAGCGGGATCGCGGCGGCCTGGTGGCCGGGGGCGCCCTCCATGCCGACGGCGACCCGCGGGGCCGCGTCGCGCCAGTTGCGCAGCTCGTGCGGGCTGTCGATGCCGTTGCGCGAGGGGTGGTTGGCGAACATCAGCGCGATCTCGGTGCGGCCGCCGGTGACCTGCTGGTCCAGGTAGCGCAGCGCGTCCAGGGCGTAGGGCTCGCCCAGCGCCGAGGTGGCGCCGGGGATGACGCCGGTGCTGGCCAGCACGCCGCCGTCGTAGGCGGCCTCGAAGGCCCGCAGGATGTCCACGGTGTTCCGGCCCGGGGGCAGGAAGACCGTGGCGTGCTCGGCGCCGGGGATGTTCCACTCCAGGCCCTGGTAGACGAGCATGTCGCGGTAGGCCGCCCGGGACGCCTCGATGTTGGGCGTCACCTGGTCGATGGAGAACTTCTGGTGCGCGACGCTGCCGTGGTCGGTGATGACCACCCAGGACAGGCCGTACTCCCGCGCCTTGGCCACCTGGGTCTCGACGGTGTACTGCGCGTCGGGGGAGTACTGGGTGTGGATGTGGTGGTCACCGGCGAAGAACCGGTTGTTGCCGCTCCACGGGTTGGTCGGCGTCCGGCTGCCCGGTGCCGCCGCGGCGACGCCCTGGCCCCACCCGCCGGCCGCGCCGGCCAGCCCGGCGGCCGCACCGGCGACCAGCGCGCTGCCGGCGAGGAAGGAGCGGCGGGAGACCGACAGCCGGTCGCCGACCTCGGGGTCACGCCAGGAGCCGGCGAGTGCGGTGGTCTCGTGGATGTGCCCGTCGGCCCCGTGCGGGTGTGCGTGGTCGTGGGTGTGGTCGTGGGTGTGGTCGTGGGTGTGGTCGTGCGGGTGTGCGTGGTCGTGCGCCATCTCGGGGTTCCTCCCGGGTCGCATGCGTGGTGAGCCACCCGACCCTCCGCGTTCGCGGCGAGGGCCGGGCGGCACCGGGACGCCGATCAGGTGAACAGCGCGTGGAGGGACGGTGAGTCCGGCTCACGACCGCGACCGACGGGACCCGTGCGCCGGCTGTGCGCCGGCCCAGCGACGGGCCCGTGAGCTGCACGTTCGTCGCGAGTCACCCGGATGGATGTGTTCGCTTCCCCACGCATCCGGGAGTGCCGTCGGCGGCGAAGGCCCACTGTCCTCACACCGGGGACGCCTCGATCCTGGGAGTGACCGTGAACACCAAGCACCTCGTCGCCAAGCGCACCGTCGCCGCCGCCATCGCCCTGAGCGCCGCGTTCGGCATGGCCGCCTGCAGCACCGACTCCGGCAGCGACACCGCCGCCGCGTCCAGCTCGTCGACCTCCAGCACCGTGACCAACCCCGAGCCCGCCGCCGTCGTCCCGGCCGTCTCCGGGGGCGACACCTCCGTCGCGCTGGACCAGGGCTTCCTGGACGCCCTCGCCGGCCTCGGCGTCACCCCCGGCGTCACCGGCACCGCGACGCTGGCCGACGGCGCCGTGGACTTCCCGATCACCGGCGGCACCGTGACCCTCTACGACAAGGACTCCGGCTACCGGCCCTTCGTCCAGGGCGTGCTCTTCCACCAGGGCTCGGGCCTGTCGCTGACCGCCGGTGCCACCACCGTCGAGCTGAGCAACTTCACCATCGACCCGGGCAAGCCCGCCCGCCTGTTCGGCGACGTGAGCGTCAACGGCGAGCTCGCCGTGCCCTCCGCCCCGCTCTTCGACCTCAACGGCACCACCCTGGAGCCCGTCTCCATGGACGCCGAGGGCAACGCCGTGCTGAGCGGCACCACCGTCGAGCTGTCCGCCGAGGCCGCCGACCTGCTGAACACCACGTTCGGCGTCACCGCGATCCCGGCCAACCTGGTCATCGGCATCGCGACCCTCACGGTCGCCACCAGCTGACCGACCAGCACGACCAGCACGACCAGCACCGCCACACGCAGGGGCGCTCTCCGGACCACGGGGAGCGCCCCTGCGGCGTTCAGCAGGCCAGCGGCTCCGCGGTCCGGCCGGCCAGCGCCTCGCCGGCCACCTCGACGTCGGAGAAGGGCACCGCCAGTCCCGCGTCCAGCGCACCCGGGGCGTCCTGCAGCAGCGTCTCGTGCCCCCGCCCGACGACCAGGACGACGTCCTGCGGGCCGGCCGCGGTGACCGCGCCGGTGATGGCGGCCCGCCGGTCCATCTCGGTCCGGACGTGCGCCCGGGTGCCGATCAGACCGACCCGCAGCTCGTCGACGATGGCCGCCGGGTCCTCCCCGTGGCTGCCCTCGTTGGTCAGCCACACGTGGTCGGCGGCGCGCGCGGAGACGCCCAGGCCCTGGCGCTTGTAGCGGTCACGGGCGCCGCGGGCGCCCAGCACCAGGTGCACCTCGCCGTCCGGGCGCAGGTCGCGGGCGGTCTGCACCGCGGCGGCCAGGGCGGCCGGGGTGTGCGCGTAGTCGACCAGCACGGTCGGCCCGCCGGGTCCGCCCACCAGGGTGTTGCGCCCCGGCGGCGGGACGGCGCGGGCCAACCCGGCGGCCGCGTCCGCGGCGTCGACCCCCAGCACCCGGGCGGCGGTCCAGGCCGCCGTCAGGTTACCCACGTGCACCCGGCCGAGCACCGCCGACCGCACCCGGTGCGTCTGTCCGTCGGCGGCCAGCAGCACCTCCGTGCCGCCCTCGCCGGTGCGCCACTCCAGCACCCGGACGTCGCAGTCGGCGTCCGAACCCACCCGGGTCACCGGGATGCGGGCCTGGTCGGCCAGCCGCCGTCCCGCCGGGTCGTCGGTCACCACCACACCCGCAGCGGCCCGGTCGGGGGCGAACAGCGCGGCCTTGGCGGCCCAGTACTGCTCGAGGGTGCCGTGGTGGTCCAGGTGGTCCTCCTCGAACCCGGTGAACACCGCGACGTCGACCGCGAGGGCGTCGAGGCGGCCCACGTCCAGCGCGATGGACGAGGCCTCCACGACCGCCCCGGTCGCGCCCTGGTCGACCATCCAGCGCAGCAGTCGGTGCAGCTCGGGGGCCTCCGGGGTGGTGAGCGCCGTCGACCGGCGGCGCTGCCCCAGCGAGGCGCCCACCGTGGAGACCAGTCCGCACGGTCCGTCGGCCCGGTCCAGCACGGCCTGCAGCAGCGTCGACGTCGTCGTCTTGCCGTTGCTGCCGGTGACCGCGGCCAGCCGCAGTGACCGGGCCGGGTCGCCGGCCACCAGGGCGCCCAGCGGCCCCAGGAGGGGGCGCACCGCGGGCACCACCAGCAGCGGCACGCCCAGGTCGGGCGGGAGCCGGTCGGGCCGGTCGACGACCAGCGCCACCGCGCCGGCGGCGACCGCCTGGGCCGCGTACCGGTGGCCGTCGAACCGGCCCCCGCGCACGCAGGCCAGCAGGCTGCCGGGGCCCACGGCGCGGGAGTCGGTCACCAGACCGCGGACGACGTCGACGGGGCCGCCGACCGTCGTGACACCGGGGCCGGCGACGGCGCGGGCGCGGGCGACCACCCGGGACCACGGGGTGTCCGGCGGCGGGGCGAACGGGTCGGTGCGGGCACCGGACGTCCCGAGCATGTGCTCTCTCCGTGGCACCGCGCGGGGTCGTTCGTGGCCGGGGCTGGGCCGGGCGCGGCCCTCCGACCGTAAACGCGGTTGTGCGGCCGGGCACCCCGGGACCCGGGTTGCCGCCCCCGCACCGGGCGGTGCATCCTCGGGGTGGGCCGAGCCGAGGCCCTCGCGTCGTCCCACCCCGCGAGGTCCGTCGTGCCCCTCCCCACCCTCCGCCCGCCCCGGTGACCGCCACCCCGGAGCGCCGCGGCGTCCGCACCTGGCTGGACTCCTGGCCGGTCTACCGCCAGCTCACCGGCACCGACCCGCTGGGCCGCGGCCACGCGGTGCGGTCGCAGAAGACCGAGCACGTCACCTCCCGGACGGCGACCGCCGACCGGGTGGTGAAGTCCGTCTGCCCGTACTGCGCGGTGGGCTGCGGCCAGCGGGTGTTCGTCGAGGACGAGCAGGTCGTGCAGATCGAGGGCGACCCGGACTCGCCGATCAGCCGTGGCCGGCTGTGCCCCAAGGGCAGCGCGAGCAAGTCGCTGGTCACGTCCCCGAGCCGGGTGACGACGGTGAGGTACCGGCGTCCGCACGGCACCGAGTGGGAGGACCTGCCCCTGGACACGGCGATGGAGATGATCGCCGACCGGGTGCTCGACGCCCGGGCCAAGGGCTGGCAGGACACCGACGGCGGCAAGCGCGTGCACCGCACGATGGGCCTGGCCTCGTTGGGCGGCGCGACGCTGGACAACGAGGAGAACTACCTGATGAAGAAGCTGTACAGCGCGCTGGGCGCTGTGCGGGGCCACGAACTTCCAGCAGGACCTGGTCAACAGCGACTGCATCGTCATCGAGGGCTCGAACATGGCCGAGTGCCATCCCGTCGGGTTCCAGTGGGTCATGGAGGCCAAGGCGCGGGGCGCCCAGGTCATCCACATCGACCCGCGCTTCACCCGGACGTCGGCGGTCGCCGACACCCACGTCCCGCTGCGCGCGGGCACCGACATCGCGTTCCTCGGCGGGCTGATCTCCCACGTCCTGGAGAACGGGCTCGACTTCCGGGAGTACGTCGTCGCGTACACCAACGCCGCGGCGATCCTGCGGGAGGACTTCGTCGACACCGAGGACCTGGACGGGCTGTTCTCCGGCTGGGATCCCGAGGCGGGGCACTACGACGAGACGTCCTGGCAGTACGAGGGCGTCGACGACAGCCCGCCGGCCGCCGGCCAGCAGGGCCCGGGCGATCCGTTCCGGGAGCAGAAGTCCGGCGCCTCGCAGGGCGTCAAGAGCGCCGACCAGTACGAGAGCGCCGGCGACGGCGGCGCGACCATCCACGGCAAGCCGCAGCGCGACGAGACGCTGCAGCACCCGCGCTGCGTGTACCAGGTGCTCAAGCGGCACTTCGCCCGCTACACCCCCGAGATGGTGGCCGACGTCTGCGGCATCACCCCGGAGGTGTTCCTCGACGTCGCCCGGGCGGTGACGGCGAACAGCAACCGGGAGCGGACGACGTCCTGGGTGTACTCGGTGGGCTGGACCCACCACACGGTCGGCGTCCAGTACATCCGGACCTGCGGCATCCTGCAGGCCCTGCTGGGGAACACGGGCCGTCCCGGCGGCGGCATCCTCGCCCTGCGGGGGCACGCCTCCATCCAGGGGTCCACCGACATCCCGACGCTGTACAACCTGCTGCCCGGCTACATCCCGATGCCGCACGCCGAGTCGCACCCGACGCTGGACGACTTCTGCGCGGAGAGCGAGGGCTCGGTCGGGTTCTGGGGCAACATGCGCGCCTACACCGTGAGCCTGCTCAAGGCCTGGTGGGGCGACGCGGCGACGGCGGAGAACGACTTCTGCTTCGACCAACTGCCCAAGATCACCGGCGACCACGGGTCCTACCGGACGGTCGCGGACATGATCCAGGGCAAGGTGCCCGGCTACTTCCTGGTCGGGGAGAACCCGGCGGTCGGCCACGCCAACGGCAAGATGCAGCGGCTCGGGCTGGCCAACCTGGAGTGGCTCGTCGTCCGGGACCTGCAGATGATCGAGTCGGCGACCTTCTGGAAGACCGCGCCGGAGATCGAGACCGGGGAACTGGTCACCGAGGACATCGCCACCGAGGTGTTCTTCATGCCCGCCGCCACGCACGTGGAGAAGGAGGGCACCTTCACCAACACCCAGCGGCTGCTGCAGTGGCGGCGCAAGGCGGTCGAGCCGCCGGCCGACGCCCGCAGCGACCTGTGGTTCTACTTCCACCTGGGCCGCATCCTGCGCGAGCGGCTGCGGGACTCCGAGGACCCCCGGGACCGTCCGCTGCTGGACCTGACCTGGGACTACCCGACGCACGGGGCGCTGGTCGAGCCCTCGGCCGAGGCGGTGCTGCGGGAGATCAACGGGGTCGGGCCCGACGGTCGTGCGCTGTCGACCTACATGGACATGAAGAGCGACGGCAGCACGTCGGGCGGCTGCTGGATCTACACCGGGGTGTACGCCGACGAGGTCAACCAGGCCGACCGGCGGCGCTCGGGCCGGGAGCAGAGCTGGGTGGCCCCCGAGTGGGGCTGGGCCTGGCCGCTGAACCGGCGGACGCTCTACAACCGGGCCTCGGCGGACCCCGCTGGCAAGCCGTGGAGCGAGCGCAAGAAGTACGTGTGGTGGGACGAGGACGACCAGCGCTGGACCGGGGTCGACGTGCCGGACTTCGAGGTCGGCAAGCGCCCGGACTACGTGCCGCCGGAGGGTGCGACGGCGCAGGCCGGCATCGGCGGGGCCGACCCGTTCATCATGCAGAACGACGGCAAGGCCTGGCTGTTCGCGCCGTCCGGGCTGGCCGACGGTCCGATGCCCACCCACTACGAGCCGGCCGAGTCCCCGGTGCCCAACGCGCTGTACGGCACCCGGGCCAACCCGGGGGTCGAGCACATCCGGGCGGCGTGGAACCGGGAGAACCCCTCGCCCAGCGAGGTCTACCCCTACGTGTTCACCACCTACCGGCTCACCGAGCACCACACCGCGGGCGGGATGAGCCGCACGCTGCCCTACCTGTCCGAGCTCTAGCTGTGATGTCCAGGGACGTTGTCCCGAGCTGAGGTGATCGGGGCCTGTCGTTGAGACGGGGAGGGCCTCCGGTGTGAAGTGGAGCTGTCTAGGA
>NZ_LMQC01000003.1 GCF_001424485.1 Modestobacter sp. Leaf380 | reverse complement strand
GCCCGGTCTCATTCCGAACCCGGAAGCTAAGCCTCTCAGCGCCGATGGTACTGCCCGGGGGACTGGGTGGGAGAGTAGGACGCCGCCGGACATCATTCCCGAAACGGGGTCACGACACAGTCGTGGCCCCGTTTCGGCATTCCCAGACCATTCCGGGTGGCGGGCTCTGAGGTCACCAGAGGTGACGCGTCACGGCGGTTGCCTCTCAGTGGCTCAGTCGACACGGCCGGCGGTGCAGGTGCTGGTGTCACCACCTCGGCGGTCGAGTCCGGGATCCAGAACGACGAGGGCTGAGGTGCTCCACCAACGTCTCCTCAGGCTGGTCTGGCTCGCCGCAGGGCGACGTGCCACTTCCGGCTCACGGCCGATGTCGTTGCACCCCGGCTCGCACCCCGTCCCGGCCGAGTCGTCGACGGGCCGACGGCGGCATCGGTCGGCGCTTGGCGGCCCCTCGCGGAGGACTGAACCGGCAGCGCAGCAGTGCTCAGGTTCTCGTGGTTGCCCTGCTCGTCGCCGGGCGTGGTGGCCGCCGTACTCGTGATGAACGGGTCCATGCGTCGAGGGCCGACCCGCGCAGGGTGTGCGGGTCGGCCCTCAGATTGCTCCAGTGACGTATCAGGGGACGGCCCGGCGCAGGCCGGCGAAGCCCAGGCCGGCGAGTGCGACAGCGGCGAGGCCAGGTACCACCAGGACGAGGACGGCCAGTGGTGCGTCGAGGAAGAAGGCACCGACCGCTCTCCACGACCCGCTGTACGTGACCAGGACCCCGGCCAGGCCGCTCAGCAACAGACTCGTGATGCCCAGGACCCACATGCCGGTCTGGCCCCACCGCTTCACCACCACACCGAGGCCCGTGCCCACCACTGACGCCAGGATCATCGGAACGGCGAAGACCACCACTTGCAGGGCGGGGTTGTCGACGTCGAGCCGACCGGGGGCCCAGAAGGACAGTCCCACGCCCCATCCGCCGGTCGCGTTCTCCACGAGGGTGAAGACGGTGAGGACGACCCCGAAGACCAGGGACTGCAGCCCGGCGGTGAGTAGGGTGCCGAGGTAGAACGTCCTCCTGGTCAGGCTCAGGCCCATGGCCAGCGGGAACAGCTGCGTCACCGACTGCAGGAACACGATGCCGACGGTGATGTAGAGGGACACGAGGCCACCGGTGCCACCGGCGGCGCGGGCCTCGGGGGACATCGCGGCCCAGATGGCCAGGTTGATGGCGAAGCTGGAGCCCACCACCAGCCAGGGGACGCCGAGGGCCACCGGGGCGTGGATGGCGTGCAGGCGTGCTGCGGCGACGACGCGGCTCATCGCGACACTCCCTCGAGGTCGTCGGGTGCGGTCGTGGTTGGCGCTGTCGCACGACTCAGCGCGACGACGAGCTGCTGGAGCGATGTCGGTTCCGGCGTCAACCCGTGCCGAGAAGCCTCGTCGCGGTCGGTGGCCGAGTGGACCTCGACCACCGCCCGGGTGAAGGAGCCCAGTGCGTCCGAGTGGAGGACTCGCCGGCCTGCGGTGAACGCGGCGACCGCGGGGATCTGACCGGACACGGTGAGCGCTCGGTCGCGCAGGGACTCGGCGTCCTCGTCCAGCAGCACGCGTCCGCGGTCCACGAGGAGGACGTGCTCCAGGAGGTCGCCGATCTCCTCGATGAGGTGCGTGCTCAGCACGATCGTGCGTGGCTGTTCCGACCAGTCGGCGATGAGCCGGTCGTAGAACTGCTGCCGGGCCACCGCGTCCAGGCCCAGGTAGGGCTCGTCGAAGAACGTGATGGGTGCGCGCGAGGCCAGGCCGACGACGATGCCGACCATCGACGTCATCCCGCGGGACAGCTTCTTGACCGCACGGCGGCGGGGGAGGTCGAACTCCCCCACCAGCTGTGTGGCGAGGTCGTCGTCCCAGTCCGGGTACAGCATCCGGGCGGCGGTCAGGACGTCGCAGACCCGGAAGTGGTCCGGGTACCGCTGACTCTCCTTGACGAAGCAGACGCGCTGCAGGACCGAGTCCGCCTCGTAGGGGTCGACGCCGAAGACGCGCACCCTCCCCGACGTCGGCACCCGGTGGCCGGTGAGCAGTTGCATCAGGGTCGTCTTGCCTGCCCCGTTGCGCCCGAGCAGGCCGGTGATGCAGTCCTGCCGCAGCTCGGTGGTGATGCCGTCCAGAGCGGTGTGGCCACGGAAGCGCATGGTCACGTCGTCCAGCGTGGCGGCGGCGGTCATCGGGCGCCCCTCCGTTCCGCGATCATCGTGGAGATCTCGGCGCCCGAGATGCCGAGCTTGGCGGCCTCGGTCAGCAGGGGCTCCAGGTACTGGTCCGCGAACTCGCTGCGACGCCGCTTGAGCAGCTGGTCGCGGGCACCGGTGGCGACGAACATCCCGACTCCTCGTCTCTTGTGGAGGACCCCGTCGTCGACGAGCCGGTTCAGGCCCTTGGCCGCGGTGGCGGGGTTGATGCGGTGGAAGGCGGCGAGCTCGTTGGTCGAGGGCGCCTGGCTCTCCTCCGGGAGGGAGCCGTCGACGATCGCGTTCTCCACCTGTGCCGCGATCTGCCGGAAGATCGGGCCGCCGTCCTCGTTCACGCCGACCGGGCGTGACGAGGGTGAGCGCGACGGCTCGTTGGTCCACTACTCATGTAATGAACCATAGAAGTGGTACGCCACTCAGCGCAAGGGCCGACGCAACAGGACTGTCACACCCCGGGGTTAGCGTGCGGATCCCGAGACGACGGAGGTCGACCCCGTGCACCTGTCCCCGCACGAGCAGGAGCGGCTGCTGCTCAGCTACGCCGCCGAGCTGGCGCGTCGCCGGCAGGCCCGCGGACTCAAGCTCAACCTCCCGGAGGCCACGGCGCTGGTCACCGACCACGTGCTGGAGGGGGCCCGGGACGGGGTCCGGGTCACGGAGTTGATGCAGAGCGGCCGCACGGTCCTCGCCCGGGAGGACGTCATGGACGGTGTCCCGGAGCTCCTGGAGGAGGTGCAGGTGGAGGCGACCTTCCCGGACGGGACCAAGCTGGTGACCGTCCACCACCCGATCCCGTGAGCGCCAGCGAGCGGGGCCGTCCGGCGCAGCCCGTGAGCGCCAGCGAGCAGGACCGTCCGGCGCAGCCCGTGAGCGCCAGCGAGCGGGACCGTCCGGCGCAGCCCGTGGGCGGGGAGTTGCACGGCGTGGTGCCCGGGGAGGTGATCCCGGCCGAGGGCTGGATCGAGACGCTGCCCGGGGTGCCGCGGGTCGAGCTCGAGGTGCACAACAGCGGGGACCGGCCGGTCCAGGTCGGGTCGCACTTCCACTTCGCGCAGACCAACGCCGCCCTGGTGTTCGACCGGGTCGCGGCGCACGGTCACCGGCTGGACATCGCTGCAGGTACGGCGGTGCGCTTCGAGCCCGGCATCGAGAAGACCGTCACCCTCGTCCCCCTGGCCGGCGCGCGCGTCGTCCCGGGCCTGACCGCAGAAGGGGGTCTGGGCTGATGGTCCGGCTGTCCCGTGAGCGCTACGCCCAGCTGTACGGCCCGACCACCGGGGACCGGATCCGGCTGGCCGACACCGACCTGCTCATCGAGGTCACCGAGGACCGCTCCGGTGGGCCCGGGCTCGCCGGCGAGGAGGCGGTGTTCGGCGGCGGCAAGGTCATCCGCGAGTCGATGGGCCAGGGTCGGGCGACCCGGGCCGAGGGCGCACCCGACCTGGTGATCACCGGCGCGGTGGTGTTGGACCACTGGGGCGTGGTGAAGGCCGACGTCGGCATCCGGGACGGCCGGATCGTGGCCCTGGGGAAGGCCGGGAACCCCGACACGATGGACGGCGTCCACCCCGACCTGGTGATCGGCCCGGCGACCGAGGTGCTGTCCGGCAACGGCAAGATCCTCACGGCCGGCGGCATCGACTGCCACGTCCACTTCATCTGCCCGCAGATCGTGCCGACCGCGCTCGGGTCGGGGGTCACCACGCTCATCGGCGGGGGCACCGGGCCGGCCGAGGGGTCCAAGGCCACCACGATCACCCCGGGTGACTGGTACCTCGCGCGGATGCTCGAGTCGATGGACGTCTGGCCGGTCAACGTCGCGTTGCTCGGCAAGGGCAACACCGTCTCGCACGCCTCCCTCGAGGAGCAGCTGCGGGCCGGGGCCAGCGGATTCAAGCTGCACGAGGACTGGGGGTCGACCCCGGCCGCCATCGACGCGGCCCTGACCGTCGCGGGCCGCCACGGCGTCCCGGTGGCGCTGCACTCGGACACCCTCAACGAGGCCGGCTTCGTCGAGGACACCCTCGCGGCCATCGCCGGGCGCAGCATCCACGCCTACCACACGGAGGGCGCCGGGGGTGGGCACGCACCGGACATCATCACCGTTGCCGGCCACCCGAACGTGCTGCCCAGCAGCACGAACCCCACCCGGCCGCACACGGTGAACACCCTCGACGAGCACCTCGACATGCTCATGGTCTGCCACCACCTGGACAGCTCGGTGCCCGAGGACCTTGCGTTCGCCGAGAGCCGGATCCGGCCGACGACCATCGCCGCCGAGGACCTGCTGCACGACCTGGGCGCCATCTCGATGATCGGCTCGGACGCGCAGGCGATGGGCCGAGTCGGCGAGGTCGTCATGCGCACCTGGCAGACGGCGCACGTGATGAAGCGGCGGCGTGGGTCACTGGCCGGTGACGGCGCCGCGGACAACGCCCGGGCCCGCCGGTACGTCGCCAAGTACACGATCTGCCCCGCCGTGGCGCACGGCATCGACGGCGAAGTGGGCTCGGTCGAGCCGGGCAAGCTCGCCGACCTGGTGCTGTGGGACCCCAAGACCTTCGGGGTGCGGCCGCACGTGGTGCTCAAGGGCGGGATGATCGCCTGGGGCCAGATGGGGGACGCGAACGCCTCCATCCCCACGCCGCAGCCGGTCTTCCCCCGGCCGATGTTCGGGGCGTACGGCAAGGTCCCGGCACAGACGTCGCTGCACTTCGTGGCCCAGGCCGCGTTGGACGCCGGGCTGCCCGACCGGTTGGGCGTGGACCGTCGGCTCGTCGCGGTCCGGGACACTAGCCGGCTCGGGAAGTCCGACATGCCGGAGAACACCGCGCTGCCCGACATCCGGGTCGACCCCGACACGTTCACCGTGTCCGTCGACGGTGAGGTGTGGGACCCCGAGCCGGTCGCCGAGCTGCCCATGGCCCAGCGCTACTTCCTCTTCTGACCGTGGCGAGGACCCTGACTCCCGGAGACGGCAGGTGACGGCGGCGCTGCTGGCGCTGGCGGACTCCCGGCTGCCTGCCGGTGGGCACACCCACTCCGGCGGGGTGGAGCAGGCCATCGCGGCCGGGATCGTCGGCGACCCGCGTTCGCTGGAGGGGTTCCTGCGTCGGCGGCTCGAGACGTCCGGGGCGGTCGCCGGTGGACTGGCCGCAGCTGCCTGCCGGGCGGTCACGGAGGCAGAGGCGGTGCCGGATGGTGGCCTGGCTCGCGTGCTGGTCGCGCTCGACGCGGAGGCCGACGCGCGGACCCCGTCGCCGGCACTGCGGGCGGCCGCCCGGCAGCAGGGACGTGGGCTGGTCCGGGTCGGTCGTCGTGCCTGGCCGCACCCGGTCTGGGACGCGCTGCCGGGGCACCCACACCACCCGGTGGCCCTCGGGGTCGCCGCCGCGGCCGGGGACCTGACCGCACGGGACGCCGCGGCGGCGGCCGCCTACCTGGCGATCACCGGGCCGGCCACGGCGGCGCAACGGCTGCTGGCCATGGACCCGATCACCGTGGCCACGGTGACCGCCCGACTCGGGCCGGACGTCGACGCCGTCGCCGCCGATGCGCTCGCCCGCACCGGTCAGGGCGGCGCCACCGCCACCGTCTCTGGCGACCACCGGACCGAGGTGACGGGGGCGGTGTCCTGGGCCCCCGCCGGTGCGGCGGTCGGGACCTGGCTGCCGGCCGACACCGATCCTCTGATGGACCTGCTCGCCGAGGTGCACACAGCCCGGGGGGACCGGTACTTCGCCTCCTGACCGGGGGCCACCCCGAAACTCGACCGCACCATGGACCGCAGGACCGCAGGACCGCAGGACCACAGGATCACCGCACGACCGACAGGGAGAGACCGTGCCGCCTGACCACAACCTCGACGACTACGTGGACCCCTACGAGCCGGGGCACCGCCACGGCGGGCCCCTGCGGGTGGGCCTCGGCGGTCCCGTCGGCTCGGGGAAGACGGCCCTGGCCGCTGCGCTGTGCCGCACGCTGGGCGCCGAGTACGACCTGGCCGTCGTCACCAACGACATCTACACGACCGAGGACGCGGACTTCCTGCGCCGCAACGCCGTGCTGCCCGACGACCGGATCGAGGCGGTGCAGACCGGCTGCTGCCCGCACACCGCGATCCGGGACGACATCACCGCCAACCTGGACGCCGTGGAGCTGCTGGAGTCCCGGCACCCCGGCCTGGAGCTGGTGCTCGTCGAGTCCGGCGGGGACAACCTGACCGCGTCGTTCAGCTACGGCCTGGTCGACGTCCAGGTGTTCGTGGTCGACGTCGCCGGAGGGGACAAGGTGCCGCGCAAGGGCGGGCCCGGGGTCACCAGCGCCGACCTGCTCGTGGTCAACAAGACCGACCTGGCCCCGATGGTGGGGGCCGACCTGGGCGTCATGCGCCGGGACTCCGACGCCGTCCGGGGCGGCAAGCCCACGTTCCTCATCTCGCTGCGCGAGGACCCGGCGGCCACCCAGGTCGCCGAGTGGGTCCGCGAGCAGGTCCGCGCCCGCGCCGTCGCGCACGCGTGAGCCGCAGCCGGTGAGGACGCTGGTCGAGGTGGTCGCCCGACCCGGGCCGGGCGGGCGCACCGTGCTCCCCGTCGTCCGGGCCAGCGGGCAGCTCGCCGTCCGGCGCACCGGGCCGACCACCGTCCACCTCGTGGCCACCGCCTTCGGGCCGCTCGGTGGCGACGACGCCGAGATCCGGCTCGTGGTCGAGGAGGGTGCCCGGCTGTCGGTGCGCACGGTGGCCGCAGCCGTCGTCCTCCCTGCCCGCGGCGAGTCGCCGGCCTCGGTCCAGCGGGTGCTCGCCGAGGTCGCCGGCGAGCTGGACCTGCAGCCCGAACCGACCGTCGTCACCGCGGGGGCGCAGCACCGGGCGCTGCTGCACGCCGTCCTGGCCGACGGTGCCCGGCTGACCGCCACCGAGCAGGTCCAGCTCGGCCGGACCGGCGAGGAGCCCGGCCGCTGGACCGGGACCACCCGGGTCGAGCGCGCGGGGCTGCCCGTGCTGCACACCACGGTGGGCCTGGGGCCCGGGGCTCCGGCCTGGCTGCCGCCGGTCGCTCCCCGCGCCTACGCCAGCACCGTCCACCTGGGTGCCGCCGGGACCCGCGAGGTCGGTGACGACGCCGTCCGGCTGCCGCTGGTCGACGGGTGGGTCGCCACCGCCTGGGGCGACCGGCTGATCCCCACACTCACCCGGCTCGCCGCACTGGACCGGGTGACCCACGACCCCGCACTCCTGGAGGACGCCCGATGACCGGGACACCGCTGGTGGTCCGCGCCCGCCGCGTGGTGACGCCCGACGGTGAGCGCCCGGCCGCGGTGCACGTCGCCGACGGGCGGATCACCGCGGTCACCGACTTCGACGACGCCGGTCCGGACGGGTCCGTCACGCTCGACCACGACGAGGTGCTGCTGCCCGGTCTCGTCGACAGCCACGTGCACGTCAACGAGCCGGGCCGCACCGAGTGGGAGGGCTTCGCCTCCGCCACCCGGGCCGCCGCTGCCGGTGGCGTGACCACCGTCGTGGACATGCCCTTGAACTCGATCCCGCCGACCACCACGCTGACCGGGCTGGAGGTCAAGCGGGCGGTGGCCCGCGGGCAGATCAGCGTGGACGTCGCCTTCTGGGGCGGGGCGGTGCCCGGGAACACCGCCGAGTTCGTCCCGATGCTGGCGGCCGGGGTCGTCGGGTTCAAGTGCTTCCTGCTCGACAGCGGGGTGCCGGAGTTCCCGCCGCTGGACCCTGCCGGGCTCCGGTCGGCGCTCACCGCGCTGGCCGCCGTCGACGGCCTGCTCATCGCGCACTGCGAGGACGAGGCCACGATCGCGGCCGCCCCCGCCCCCGAGGGCGCCAGCTACGCCGCGTTCCTCGCCTCCCGGCCCGAGGCCGCCGAGGAGACGGCCATCGGGCTGCTGCTGGCCGCTGCCGCCGAGACCGGTGCGCGGGTGCACGTCGTGCACCTGGCCGACGCCGGGGCGCTGCCCGCGCTGCGCCGGGCCCGGGCCGAGGGCGTCCGGGTGACCGTGGAGACCTGTCCGCACTACCTGACCTTCGCCGCCGACGAGGTCCCCGACGGCGACACCGCCTACAAGTGCTGCCCGCCGATCCGCCAGGCCGGACACCGCGAGGCCCTGTGGCAGGCCCTGGCCGACGGCGAGATCGACCTCGTCGTCAGCGACCACTCGCCGTGCACCGCGGAGCTCAAGCGGCTCGACGTCGGGGACTTCGGCCTGGCCTGGGGCGGCATCGCCGGCCTGCAGGTCGCCCTGCCCGCCGTCTGGACCGGCGCGCGGGCCCGCGGCGTCCCGCTCACCCGGGTGGTCGAGCTGATGTCGGCCGCACCGGCCCGGCTGGCCGGCCTGCCGGCCAAGGGCGCGATCGCCGTCGGCAAGGACGCCGACCTGGTCGCCTTCGCCCCCGACGAGGCCTTCACCGTCGACCGGCTCGAGCACAGGAACCCGGTGACGCCCTACCGTGGGCGCGAACTCACCGGTGTCGTCCGCCGCACCTGGCTGCGCGGCACCGAGGTGGACGGCGTCCCCCGCGGCCGGCTGCTCGACCGGGAGGGCACCTGACGACCACCGACCGCGGTTCCTCCCGGGCCGCCTCGCCGTGCACCTGCGGGTCGTCCTGCACCTCCTCCCGCGGGGTCGGCGCCGCCCGGTCGGTCTCGCGGGCCCGCGCCGTCAGGTGCTCCCGACCGTCCTGGGTCCCCTCCGAGCTGCGCCACGGTGGCCTCCCGCTGTCCCGTCGAGCACCGACCACCCGCTCCCACCCTCTGCCACAGTGGACGCACCCGTCCTGACAGGAGACCGATGACCGACGCGCGTGCCCCCTGGGCCCAGCTCCCCGACCTGGCCAGCCGTGCGCTGGGTGGGGCCGTGGTGGCGGCCAACGACGAGTTCTTCGCCGCCCGGGAGAACCTGGTGCTGCCCTGGCCCGCCGTCGCGCGCACCGAGTTCGGCCACAAGGGCAAGGAGTACGACGGCTGGGAGACCCGCCGCCGCCGGAGCGCCGGGCACGACTGGGCGGTCGTCCGGCTCGGTGCGCCCGGGATCGTCGCCGGGGTCGTCGTCGACACCGCGTTCTTCACCGGCAACTACCCGCCGCGGGCCTCGGTGGAGGGCGTCGCGGTCGACGGGCACCCCTCGGTCGCCGAGCTCGAGCAGGCGGACTGGCAGCCGCTGCTGCCCTCGGTCGACCTGGCCGGGGACACCGCCAACGCCTTCGTGGTCGACTCCGACCGGCGGGTCACCCACGTCCGGCTGGCCATCCACCCCGACGGTGGCGTGGCCCGCCTGCGGGTGCACGGCACCGTCGTCCCGGACCCCCGGTACCTCGACGCCGGCCCGTTCGACCTGGCGGCGCTGGAGAACGGCGGGCTGGTGACCGCGGTGAGCAACGAGTTCTACGGCACCCCGCACCAGCTGGTCGGCCGTGGTCTGGCCCGCTCGATGGGCGAGGGCTGGGAGACCGCCCGTCGCCGGGACGACGGCAACGACTGGGTGCACGTCCAGCTGGCCTGCGAGGGAACCGTCACCCTCGCCGAGCTGGACACCTCGTACTTCCTGGGCAACGCCCCCGGTGCCGCCTCGCTGACCGGGATCGCCGCCGACGGGACCGAGGTGGAGCTGCTGGCCCGCACCCCGCTGCAGCCCGACACCCGACACCGGTTCCTGCTCGAGGACGCCGCCGGGGTGGTCGCCGTCCGGCTCGACGTGTTCCCGGACGGCGGGATGGCCCGGCTGCGGCTGTGGGGCCGCCCCACCGAGGCCGGTCGGGCCGAGCTGGACAGGCGCTTCACGGCCTCCTGACCAGCGGTTCCACCCGTCCGGGTCGGGTGGGGTGCAGGTGGGGCCGGCACCTGCCGTTGGGAGGGAGCCGACGCCGTCCGTGGCCGTCGACCCCCACCCTGGAGCCACCGTGTCCCGAGTCCCCACCCGTCTTGCCCTCGCCGCGTCCGTCCCGCTCGCCGTGCTCCTGCTGGGCGGCTGCAGCTCCGCGGTCTCCTCCGCCGACGTGGCCGGTCAGGTCAGCGACGCCATCGAGGAGCAGACCGGCACCCGCCCCGACGTCACCTGCCCGGAGGACCTGGCCGGCGAGGTCGGCGCGGAGACCAGCTGCGAGGTGACCGACCCGGGCACCGGCGACGTCGTCGACGCCACGGTCAGCGTGGCCGAGGTGGAGGGCGACACGGCGTCGCTGTCCATCGAGGTGGGGTCCGAGGAGCCCGTCACCCGGTCCGCGGGCGCAGCGGCCGGCTGACCTGGTCGGACGGGGCCGTCGTGTCCGGCGGCCCCCGGCCTCCAGCTGCCGATACGTTCTGGGCCGACGCACAGCCGGCCCGTGCTGTGCACGGACCGAGGAGCCCCCATCACCCGCACCGCACGCCGCCTGGTCCTGACCCTGGCCGCCGCCCCCGCGCTCGCCCTGTCGCTGTCCGCCTGCGGCGCCGGCTCGGTCGACTCCGACGACGTCGAGGAGAGCGCCGAGACCCAGCTCATGGACCAGACCGGTTCCGACGTCCGTCCCGACATCGACTGCGAGGACGACCTCCCCGCCGAGGAGGGCGCGGCGATCGTCTGCACGCTGACCGCCGACGGCCTCGAGGGTGAGTACGACGTCGACATCACCGTGAACTCGGTCGACGGCAACAACGTCGCCTACGACGTCCAGGTCGCCGACACCCCCCGTTGATCCTCCCTCCCGCGCCGGCCCGCCGTGGCCGGCGCGGGACGGGCGAGCAGGCCCCGGTCGGCCCGCCGAGCCGCGGGCGGTCTCAGGCCCCGGTGGCGCCTTCGGCGTCCCAGGTGCCGGTGCGGTCGGTGGGGTCCAGCTCGACCACCGCCCGGCCCGGGGACGACGGTGCCGCCGGCCGCGGCGTCGTCCAGGTGACCGTCGGGGTGCTGCCCAGGCCCAGGGCGATGTGCTCGGGCTTGATCGGCACCGCCGGCAGCGGCAGCCCGGTCGCCGCGCGGACGGCCGCAGCCACCGCCGGCACCGCGGTGCACAACGGGGGCTCGCCGACGCCCTTCCAGCCGTGTGGCATCCCCGGCTCGGGGTCGGTGACGTAGGTGGAGACGACCTCCGGGGCGTCCACGATCGTCGGGATCAGGTAGCCCTCGAAGTGCGGGTTGGTGATCAGCCCGTCGACGACGACCACCTCCTCCATCAGCGCCAGGCCCATGCCCTGCACGATGCCGCCCTCGATCTGGCCTAGCAGCTGGGTCGGGTTCACGACGGTGCCGACGTCCTGGCAGGAGGCGATCTGCACGACGCTCACCAGCCCGAGGTCCACGTCCACGTCGACGACGGCGCGCTGGGCGGAGAAGCCGAAGCCGACGTACATGCCGCCCTCGGTGGAGCCCAGCGGGTACGTGTCCGGGTGGGCGAAGTGCTCGGTGGCCCGCACGGTGTGCCCGGGTGCGGCGTCGGCGACCTCGGTGAGCGGGCGGCCGGCGGCGCAGACCGTCGTGCCGGCGATGGAGAGCGTGGCGGGGTCCAGGTCGCCGGCCCGGGCGACCCGGGCCAGCAGCCGGTCCCGGACGACCTCGCAGGCCCGGTGCACCGCGGTGCCCGAGGCCATCGTCTGCCGGGACGCCGAGGTGGACCCGGCCGAGGCGATGAGGGTGTCGGGCTGGGTGACGGTCACCGTCGTCGCGCCCAGCACGGTGCGGGCGATCTGCTCGGCCACGGTGACGAAGCCCTGGCCGACCTCCGCGCAGGCGCAGTGCACGGTGGCGTGCCCGTCGCGCAGCGAGACCGTCGCCGTCGACTCGTCGGTGTGGCCCTCGCTGAAGGCCAGGTTCTTGATGGTGACCGCGTAGCCGACGCCGCGCCGGACGGTGCCGCCCTCGGCGGCCCGGCCGACGCCGCCGGGCGCCTTGGCCGGTCCGGTGGGCAGCGGCAGGTCCCGGACGCCCTCGATGACCTCGCGCACCGGGGTGGGTGCGTCGAGGGTCTGCCCGAAGGTGGCGACGTCGCCCCGGCGCAGCGCGTTGCGCAGCCGCACCTCCAGCGGGTCCAGGCCGAGTGCGGCGGCCAGCGCGTCGAGCTGCGCCTCGTGCGCGAACGCCGCCTGTGGGACGCCGAACCCGCGCATCGCCCCGCACGAGGGGTTGTGGGTGCGGACCGAGGAGCCCTCGAAACGGCCGTTGGGCACCCGGTAGGGCCCCTGCAGCAGGGTCACGGTGTTGGTGATGACGACCGGTGAGGTGGAGGCGTAGGCCCCGCCGTCCAGCAGCACCCGGCCCTCGACGGCGACGATCGTGCCGTCGGCGTCCGCGCTGTGCCGCAGCCAGATCGTGCCCGGGTGGCGCTGGCGGTGGCCCAGGAAGGACTCCTCGCGGGTGTACTCGACCCGCACCGGGCGGCCGGTGGCCAGCGCGAGCAGGCAGGCGTGGGTGTGCAGGGTGACGTCCTCGCGGCCGCCGAACGCGCCGCCGACGCCGGCGAGCCGGACCTCGACCTGCTCGGGGGGCAGGCCCAGGGCCCGGGCGACCTGCTGCTGGTCCGAGTGCAGCCACTGGGTGGCCACCTCCAGCAGCACCCCGCCGCCGGGCAGTGGGGTGGCCATCCCGGCCTCGGGGGCGAGGAACGCCGGGTCCTGCATGCCGATCCGGTAGGTGTTCTCCACCGTGACGACGCCCCGGGCGTCCGGGTCGCCGCAGGTGTAGGCGACGTGCCGGTAGACGTTGCCCTCCGGGTGCGCCTGCGGGTGCAGCGGCGGCGCCGTCAGCGCGACCTCGGGGTCGGTGACGGCGGGCAGCACCTCGTACTCGACGACGACGGCCCGCGCGGCCCGGCGGGCGGTGGCGGCGTCCACGGCGGCCAGCGCGACGACCGGCTCCCCGGCGTAGCGGACGACGTCCCCGGCGAGGACCGGCTCGTCGCGCATGGTCAGGCCGAACCACGGGTCGCCCGGCACGTCGTCGGCGGTGAGCACCGCGTGCACCCCGTCGGTCGCGCGGGCCGCGGTGGTGTCGATGCGGGTGATGCGCGCGTGCGGGTGCGGGGAGCGGACCGTGACGCCGACCAGCACGTCGTCGGCGGTGAGGTCACCGGCGTAGACGAACTCCCCGCGCACCTTGGCCGGGCCGTCGGGGCGCCGGACCGACTCGCCGATGCCGCCGGTCACGACGTCGCCTCCCGGCGTCCGGCCGCGGCCGCCTCGACGGCGGCGACGATCCGGCCGTAGCCGGTGCAGCGGCACAGGTTGCCGTACAGCGCGCCCTCGATCTCCTCGCGGGTCGGGTCGGGGTTGGTGTCCAGCAGCTCGGTGGCCGCGGTGACGAACCCGGCGGTGCAGATGCCGCACTGCACGGCGCCCTCGGCGAGGAAGGCCTCCTGCACGTCGGACAGCTCGCCGTCCGGGCCGTTGATCGAGGCGATGGTGGACACCGCGCAGCCGGCGACGATCGCCGCGGGCACCAGGCAGGCGCACAGCACGTGGGCGTCCTCGCCGGGCACGGTCACCGACACGGCGCAGGCGCCGCACCGGCCGTGCGCGCAGCCCACCTTGGGCCCGCGCACCCCCAGCCGGTCGCGCAGCACGGTCAGCAGCGACTCGCTGAACCCGGCCTCGACGGCCGAGGTGGTGCCGTCGACGGTCAGCTCGAACTCCACGTCGGCCATCAGGACCCCAGTCCGGCGTCGACCTGGGCGCGGACGACGAGCCGTACGGCCAGCACGCCCAGGGCGTGCCGCCGGTACTCGGCCGAGGCGACGGGGTCGGTGGGCGGGTCCACGGCGGCGTCCACGGCGGCTCTCAGCTCCTCGGGGGTGGCGGTGCCGTCCAGCAGTGCGGTGGCGACGGCGTCGACGGCGTCCGAGCGGACCGGGGTGGGGCCGGCGTTGCCGAACGCGAGCCGGACCCGGCCGGCCGCGGCGACGGCGGCGACGGAGGCGGTGGCGACGAACTGGGCGTTGCGCCGGCCGACCTTGGCGTAGTCGGCGAAGCCGCGGTGCCGGGGCAGCCGGAGGGCGGTGAGCAGCTCGCCGGGGCCGATCGCGGTGACGCCGGGTGCGGTGACGAAGCCGTCGAAGGGCACGGTGCGGGTGCCGCCGGGGCCGGTCAGCTCCAGGGCGGCGTCCGCGGCGAGCAGGGCCGGCAGCAGGTTCCGGTAGGGCAGCGCGCTCATCACGTTGCCGCCGATCGTGGCCTCGGTGCGCACCAGCGGTGTGCCCAGCGACGTCGCGGCGGCGGCCAGGGCGCGGTGTTCCACGTGGATCAACGCGGCCACCGGGGTGCCGGCGGCGACCACCAGCTCGTCGTCGGTGGTGGTGACGCCGCGCAGCTCGCGGACCCGGCGCAGCGACACGAAGCCCTCGGCCCGGCGGGTGCGCCACAGCAGGTCCGGCATGACCTCGGTGCCGCCGGCCACGACGGTGGCGTCCGGGCGGTCGGCCAGGGCGGTGATCGCCTCACCGAGGGTCTCGGGGAGGGCGAAGCGGGGTGCGGCGAGCAGCACTCGGGAACCTCTCGGTCAGCACGGACAGCCAGCCGACCGTAACCGGGGATTGTCACGACACCGTGTCGCAACGAGCGGACGGCAGGATGCGGGCATGTCCGCACCCACCCCCGCACCGGCCCGCCCCGCCGACCTGCTGGTCCACGACGCCGACCTGCTGGCCACCGTGGACGAGGCCCGCGCCGAGATCGCCGGCGGCTGGGTGGCCGTCACCGACGGGGTGGTGACGGCGGTCGGCGGGCCCGCCGACCCGAAGCCCGAGGCGCTGCGGCGGGTGGACGCGCGCGGCTGCCTGGTCACCCCGGGCCTGGTCAACACCCACCACCACCTGTACCAGAACCTGACCCGCGCCTACGCCCCCGCGCTGACCGGCGGGCTCTTCGAGTGGCTGGTGACGCTGTACCCGCTGTGGGCCCGGCTCGACGAGGAGGCGGTCTACACCAGCACGTTCGTCGGGCTCACCGAGCTCGCGCTGGGCGGCTGCACCACCTCCACCGACCACTCCTACGTGCACCCCGCCGGCGCCGGGGACCTGATCACCGCCGAGGTCCGGGCGGCCCGCGACCTGGGCATGCGGTTCCACCCCACCCGGGGCTCGATGTCGCTGTCGGTCAAGGACGGCGGGCTGCCACCGGACTCCGTCGTGCAGGACGACGACACGATCCTCGCGGACTCCGAGCGGCTGGTCGGCCTGCACCACGACCGGTCACCGCACGCGATGACCCGGATCGCGCTGGCCCCGTGCTCGCCGTTCAGCGTCTCCACCGCGCTGATGCGACAGACCGCGGAGCTGGCCGAGCGGCTCGACGTCCGGCTGCACACCCACCTGTGCGAGACCCAGGACGAGGACGCCTTCTGCCTGGAGACCTTCGGCCGCCGGCCGGTCGACTACCTGGAGGACGTCGGCTGCCTGACCGACCGGTCCTGGCTCGCGCACGTGGTCTGGCCCGACGCCTCCGAGGTCGTCCGGCTGGGCGCCGCCGGGGTCGGGGCGGCGCACTGCCCGTCGTCCAACATGATCCTGGGCTCCGGGCTGTCCCCGGTGGCCGAGCTGCGGGCGGCCGGGGCGCCGGTCGGGCTGGGTGTGGACGGGTCGGCGTCGGCGGACTCGGCGTCGCTGTGGCTGGAGGCCCGCACCGCGATGCTGCAGGGCAAGCTGCGCCACGGCGCCGCCGCGATGTCCGCCCGGGACGCGCTGGAGGTCGCCACCCGCGGGGGAGCGGCCTGCCTGGGCCGGGCCGGGGAGATCGGCGAGCTGTCGGTGGGTGCCTGCGGTGACCTCGTCGTCTGGCCGCTGGAGGGCGTCCGGTTCGCCGGTGCTCTGTCCGACCCGGTGGAGGCCTGGCTGCGCTGCGGGCCGGTCTCCCCGCGGCACACCGTCGTCGCCGGGCGGTTCGTCGTCGAGGACGGCGTCCCGGTGCACGCCGGGCTCGACGAGCAGCTGGCCGTGCACCGTCGCGTCTCGGCCCGCCTGCAGGCC
Organism: Modestobacter sp. Leaf380; assembly: GCF_001424485.1. Classification (GTDB taxonomy): domain Bacteria; phylum Actinomycetota; class Actinomycetes; order Mycobacteriales; family Geodermatophilaceae; genus Klenkia. The sequence continues at coordinate 86,465 of NZ_LMQC01000003.1, read as the reverse complement.
TGAGGGTCGAGCGCGGGGGGTCAGAGCGCGGGGGGTCAGAGCGCGGCGGCCAGGGTCTCCAGGTCGGCGTCGGTCACGTCCAGGTGCGGGGACACCCGCAGCACCGGGCCGGTCAGTTCCCCGGGCGCCCGGGCCGGCAGGCAGGCCGTGGTGACCACGCCGTGCTCGGCCCGCAGCCGGGCCACGGTCCCGGCGACGTCGACGCCGTCGGGCGGGACCAGCGTGGTGGCCGCTGTCGGCTCGCCGAACGGCTCGACCACCCGCCAGCCCGCGACGCCGTCCACCCGCTCCCGGACGGCGCGGCCGACGCCGGCCAGCCGCGCCCGGACCGCGGCCGGGCCGGCGGCCAGGTGCTCGCCGATCGCCAGGGTCAGGCCGACCCGGCCGGCCACGTGCGCGTCGTGGGTCTCGAAGGACAGCACGTCGGCCGGGTCGCCCTGGACCGGGACGAGCCCGGCGCGGAACGCCGGGCGCAGCACCAGGAAGCCGACCCCCCGGGGGCCGGCCAGCCACTTCCGGGAGGTGCCGTAGACGGCGTCGGCGCGCACGTCGCAGTCGACCTGACCCAGCGCCTGCGCGACGTCGAGGACCAGCGGGACCCCGGTCGCCCGGCACAGCCGGGACACCTCCACCACCGGCTGGACCACGGCGCGGTGGCTGGCGACCACGGTCAGGTGCACCGCGGCCGGCGGGTCTGAGCGCAGCAGCCGGGCCAGCGCCTCGACGTCGACCCGGCCCAGGTCGTCGGCCGGCAGCGCCTCGGGGACGAGCCCGGCGTACAGGATCGCGGCGAGGTTGCCGTGGTACTCCCCGGGCAGCACCCCGACCCGCGACCCGGCCGGCAGCGGCCACGCCGCGAAGAGGACGCGCACTGCCGAGCTCGCGGACTCGGTGAAGGCGACGTCGGCGGCGGCCATCCCGACCAGCCCGCCCAGCACGGACCGGCCCTGCTGCAGCAGCGTCTCCGCCGACGCCTCGGCCTGGTAGCCGCCGACCTCGGCCTCGTGCCGGGCGTGGTGCGCGACGGCGTCGAGGACCTTGACCGACTGCCGGCTGCACGCCGCGGAGTCCAGGTGCACGCCGGCCGGCCGGGGCCGGGCGGCCCGCCAGGCGGCGCCCAGCTCTGGGAGGGGGAGGTCCGTCACGCGGCCATCCTCCCTGGCGTGCGCGCCGCCGGGACGCGGGCTACCGGGGTGTCGCCAGGGTGACGGCGAAGTCGCCGTCGGGGTCGGTCCAGGTCTCCGCCGCCCGCAGCCCGGCGGCGTCCAGCTCGGCGACCACCTGCTCGACCCGGAACTTGGTCGACACCTCGGTGCGCAGGTCCTCCCCGGCGGCGAACGGCACGTCCAGGTCCAGGCCGGCCACGTGCACGACCTGGTCGCGGCGGGAGCGCAGCAGCATCTCGACCCAGCTGTTCCCGGCGTCCCAGCGGGCGACGTGGTCGAAGGCGTCCAGGTCGACGTCGGCCTTGAGCTCCCGGTTGACCACGGCGAGGACGTTCTTGTTGAACGCCGCGGTCACCCCGGCGGCGTCGTCGTAGGCGGCGACCAGCCGGTCGGTGTCCTTGACCAGGTCGGTGCCCAGCAGGAACCAGTCGCCGGGGTCCAGCATCGCCCCGACCGAGGTCAGGAACGCCGCCCGCGGGCCCGGCTCCAGGTTGCCGATGGTCGAGCCCAGGAAGGCGACCAGCCGCCGTCCCTCCCGGGGCAGTTCGCCCAGGTGCTGGGTGAAGTCGCCGACCGCGGCGTCCACGGCGAGGTCGGGGAACTCCTCGCCGATGACCGCGCCGGCGTGCCGCAGGACGGACGGGTCGACGTCGAAGGGCACGAAGCGGCGCAGCGTACCGGCCGTGGTCAGCGCGGTGAGCAGCAGCCGGGTCTTCTCCGACGTCCCGCTGCCGAGCTCGACCAGGGTGTCCGCGCCCGACAGCACCGCGATCTCGTCGGCGTGCTCGTCCAGGATCGAGCGCTCGGCCCGGGTCGGGTAGTACTCCGGCAGCCGGGTGATGTCGTCGAAGAGCTCGCTGCCGCGCTCGTCGTAGAACCAGGTCGGCGGCAGCGTCTTGGGCGTCGCGGTCAGGCCGGCGGTGACGTCGGCGCGGAGTGCGGCGCCGGCGTCGACGGGGCCGAGGTGGTCGGTCAGGGTGAAGCTCATGGGGGTCCTCCCGGGTCTGGGGTGGCGTGCTGGGTGGTCGGTGGCGCGTCGTCGAGGGGCGTCAGGGCGGTGCCGTCGGGGGTGACGGACACCAGGTGGCGGTCGGGGACGTCGGTCCAGCGGGGGTCGTCGTCCCAGGGCTCGCTGGCCAGGGCGGTGCCCTCCTCGGTGGTCAGCACCGAGAGGGTGTCGCCCCAGGTGGTGGCCAGCAGCCGGGTGCCGTCGGCGGCCAGCAGGTTCAGTCGTGCGGTCGGGTCGGCGGCGCCCACCTCCCGGACGACGTCACCGAGGGCGTCGAGGCCGCGGGCGAAGACGAGGGCCGCCAGCTGGGCGCTGTCGCAGACCGACTCCGCCCCCGGGGCCGGCGGCAGCACCGACCGCTCGACCCGGCCGTTGTGCGAGAGCAGCCACCGGCCGTCGGTGAACGGTGCGGCGGCGGACTCGTCGATCGGCATCCCGACGGTGGCCGACCGGACCGCGGCCAGCACGCAGCGCGAGGACACCGCGGGCGCCACCGAGGCGAAGGACGCCGAGCCCCACAGCGGGGACGCCGACCGCCAGCGCGCCGGCCCGGGCCGGTCGGGGGCCCACCAGCCCACGCCCCAGCCGTCGGCGTTGACGGTGCCGTGCCGCTGGCGGCGGGGTGCGTAGGACTGCACGACCAGGGCCGACGGCGGTTCCAGGACGAGGGACGACAGCGTCCGGGGTCGTCCGAGCCAGGCGAGGTGTCTGCACATGCGGCTGCCTACGCGTCCCAGGCCAGCCGGAACCCGCTGAAGACCTGGCGGCGCTGCAGGTGGTCCCAGTTGCGGAAGCTGGGCCGCAGCACGGAGGCACCGACCGCCCAGGAGCCGCCGCGCAGCACCTTGTAGTCGCCGCCGAAGAACGGCTCGGAGTACTGCGCGTAGAGCATCGGGGTGAAGCCGGGCCAGGCGGTGAAGTCCGAGGCGGTCCACTCCCAGACGTCGCCCAGCAGCTGCTCGACGCCGTACGGGGAGGCGCCGGCCGGGTAGGCGCCCACCGGAGCCGGGCGCAGCGCCGTCCCGCCGCTGTTGACCAGCGTCGGGGTGGGCTCGGTGTCGCCCCACGGGAACCGGCGGCGGCGACCGGTCGTCGGGTCCCAGACGGCGGCCTTCTCCCACTCCTGCTCGGTGGGCAGCCGGGCACCCGCCCAGGTGGCGTAGGCCTCCGCCTCGAAGTGGGTCACGTGCTGGACCGGCTCGTCGCCGGGCACCTCCTCGACGACCCCGAACCGGGTCCGGGTGCCGTCGGCGTGCCAGGACATCGGCCGCTGCAGCCCAGCGTCCGCGACGTGCGCCCAGCCGCGGGCCGACCACCAGCGCGCCGTCGTGTAGCCGCCGTCGGCGACGAACCGGGCGTACTCGGCGTTGGTGACCGGGACCCGGCCGATCCGGAAGGCGGGGACGTCGACGGTGTGTGCCGGCCGCTCGTTGTCCAGGCTGAACGGCTCGCTCGTGCCGTCCACGCCCAGCTCGAACGGCCCGCCGGCCACCAGCACGCTGGTGCCGGCCACGCCGGGGCGCCCGGGCGGGAGCGCCGCACCGGTCCCCAGCAGGGCGGGCCCGCGGCGCAGCTGCAGGGTCTGCAGCATCGTCTCGCCGTGCTGCTCCTCGTGGCTGACCACCATCGCGACGTCGAAGGGGTCGTCGTCGGGGGTGGCCGTGGCGATCCGGTCCAGCACCCGGTCCCGGACTGCGGCGACGTAGCCGCGGGCCTCGACCGGCGGGAGCAGCGGCAGCGCGGCGCGGACGGCGCGCGGGTGCGTGAAGGCGTCGTAGAGCGCCTCGACCTGCACCGGCAGCACGCCGGGCCGGCCGGCCTCGCCGCCGCGCAGCAGCCACAGGTCCTCCTGCTGCCCGATGTGGGCGAGGTCCCAGACCATCGGGCTCATCAGCGGGTCGTGCTGGCGCAGCAGCTCGGGCTCGTCGAGGTCGGTGAGCAGCAGGGTGCGGTCCCGGGCGACGGTGAGATCGCGGACCAGCAGCTCGTAGGGGGCGGTCACGAGTCCTCCTCCGGACAGGCGGCGAGCAGGGCGGCGGCCGGGCCGGCGGCCCGGGCGGTGTCGGCGACGGCGTCCCCGGGGCTGCGGCCGGCGGCCACCAGCTCGGCGAGGGCGTGCACCTCCGGGCGCAGCGCGGGCGGGACGCGGTCGGCCACCGCGGCCAGGCAGGCCGTGGCGGCGGTGTGCAGGTCGGGGTCGGTCAGGCCGTGGTGGGCGGCGTCGTCCCAGCGGCCGGCGACGGGGGCGCAGGCCGCGGCGGCCAGGTCGGCGGCGACCGGGTCGTCGAGCAGGGTCGCGGTCACCGCGGCCAGGGCCGGCCACCAGGGCTCCGGGGCGGCGTCGAGGTAGCGGACCTCGAGGAACCCGCGCAGCCGGACCGGCGGGAAGAGCGTGGTCAGGTGGTAGTCCAGGTCCGCGGCGGTGGGCCGCCGGCCACCCAGCTCGGGCCGGCCGCGGACCCAGTCGGCGAACGAGACCGGGCCGGTCACCGGCTCCGCGCCGCCCGCGTCGGTGAAGCGGACCAGCATCACCGGCGCGGCCAGCGCGTACTCCGCCCACTCGTCGGCCGGGTCGCCCCGCCCCAGCAGCGGCCCGCAGCGGGCCTGGTCCAGGTCGCCCCAGACCTGCTGGCGGCCCGAGACCCAGCCGGTGTCCCGGCCCTGCAGCCAGGGCGAGCACGCCGACACCGCCACCAGCACCGGTCCCAGCGCGTGGGCCAGGCCCACCCGGTCCACCCAGCCCGCCGCGGGTCCCGCCTCCAGGTTCACCTGCAGCGAGGCCGTGGAGGTCATCATCGCCGCACCCGCGCCGGGGCAGCCGATCGCGGCGAAGTGCTGCTCCATGGCCAGGTAACGGGGCCCGGGGCTGACCCGGGACGCCGGGCGCAGCGGGTCCGTGCCCAGCGCGGCCAGCGCCAGCCCGTCCGCGGCCAGGGCGCGGGCGAGGGCGGCGCTGTCGGTGCGCAGAGCGGCGACGGCGGCGGCCACGTCGCCGTACGGCGGTCCGGACAGCTCGACCTGACCGCCCGGCTCCAGGGTCACCCGGCTGCCCCCGGGCAGCGGCGCCAGCCCGGCGACCAGCCGGGTGATCCGCGCCCACGGGACACGTGCGCCGGGGGTGTGCCGGTCGACGAGGTGCGCCTCGAGCTCCAGGCCGACGGGGCCCGGGTCGGCGGCGACGAGGGCGCGGGCGGCCACGTGGGCCAGCGCCTCCCCGACGTCGTCGAGGGGGCGGTCGTCCTGCCGATGGGCGTGCTGATGAGCGAGAACCGTGGCCAAGGGCCACCCCCTCCAGGTCCGGACCGGTCGTGGACGACCGCGGGTCGGTGCGGGGGCGGCTCGCGGTGGCGGGCCGTCCTCGTCCACCAGGGTGCACACGGTCGGCCGTCGGGGCAACCCGCGTCCCCCGGGGAGGGCTCGGTGCAAGTCACGTCCGACCCGACGCCTAGCCTGCCCGTGGCCGGGTAGTCCGGGACGGACGCCGGACCGAGACCGGCGCCAGGACGGACGGGGACAGACGTGGACGACGAGGACGGCTGCTCGCCGCACGCCGCGCTGCTCGTCGAGGACGACGCCGCCGTGCTGGCGGCTGCGCCCGGCTTCCTGTGTGACGGGATCGACGCGGGGCAGGTCGCGGTCGTGGTGGTGTCGGCCCCGGTGGCCGAGCTGTTGCGTCCGGCGCTGGCCGGCCACCCGGTCGTCTTCGTGGACTGGATCGAGGTGTTCGGCGGTGGCGCCCCGGCGGCGGTGACGGCGCTGCGTCGGCTCGCCGCCCGGTTGCGGCCCGGGCCCTCCGACGTGGTGCGGGTCCTCATCGAGCCGATGGCCGGGGACGACCCGGACACCTGGCGGGAGTGGCAGCGGTTCGAGGCGGTGCTGGACCACGTCGCGGCCACCGAGCCGCTGTGCGTGGCCTGCCTGCACGACGCCCGCCGCGAAGCCGCCCCGCTGCTGGAGAGCGCCCGGGCCACCCACCCGGTGCTGCTGCGCGGCGCCGCCGAGGTCGCGAACCCCGACCACCAGGACCCGGCGGTCTTCCTGGAGACCCTGGAGGTCCCCGGCGAGCCGCTGGAGGACAGCGAGCCGCTGGTCGCCGAGCACGCCGTCCGTGACCTGCGGGGCCTGCGCCGGGCGCTGGCCACCCGGGCCGCCGACGAGGGGCTGCTGGAGACCCACGAGACCCGGGTCGAGGACTTCCTGCTCGCCGTGGACGAGATGACCACCAACGCGTTGCGGCACGGCCGGCCCCCGGTCGACCTGCGTCTGTGGGCCGGGGAGGGGCGCCTGGTCTGCCGGGTGACCGATCACGGCACCGGCCTGGACGACCCGTTCATCGGCTACGGCCCGGCGCACGGCGAGGACCTCTCGCAGGGCGGCATGGGCCTCTGGCTGGCCCGCCAGCTCTGTGACCACGTGGACATCACCCCGGACGGTGCCGGCGTCTCGATCCGGCTGATCACGCACCTGCGCTGACGTGGTGCGCGACCGGGACGAGGACGGCCGGGCCCGCAACGCGCGCCCGCGGGACGGCCTGGGCCGGCCGCTGCCGTACGGGACACCGGGGGAGCCGCGCGCGCCCGAGGGCGTGGTCCGCACGTCCGGGGACACGCTGACCCAGGCCCAGGAGCTGCTCGACGCCGGCCGGCCCTTCCACGCCCACGAGGTCTTCGAGGACGCCTGGAAGTCCGGGCCGCCGGAGACCCGCGAGCTGTGGCGTGGGCTGGCCCAGCTCGCCGTGGGCCTCACCCACGCCGCGCGGGGCAACGGCACCGGCGCGCGCACGCTGCTGGACCGCGGTGCCGGCCACGTGGAGGCCGCGGCCGGGGTGGCCGCCGGGTTCGGGGTGGACGGCCGCGCGCTGGCCCGCTGGGCGCGGGCTGTCGACGTCGCCGACGTGGGACCGGTGCCCCGGCTGGTGGGCTAGCGCCCGGCCCCGTCGGTCGGCGGGCCCAGCGCGTCGACGGCCCGGCGCAGGAACCGGGCCACGACCTGCACCTCGTCCTCGGTCATGTCGGCCATCACGGCCCCCACGTCCTCGGCCATCGGGGTGAAGAAGTCCCGGGCCAGGGCCCGGGCCCGGTCCTGCACCCGGAGCACGACCTGGCGGCGGTCGGTGGTGGAGCGCTCGCGGACCAGGTGGCCGGCCCGCTCGAGCCGGTCGACGAGGGCGGTGGTGGCCGCCGAGGACAGCCGCAGCCGGGTGGCCAGCCGGCCCGGGGTCATCTCCACCCCGCCCATCGAGGCGCCGACCACGACGGCGAGGGCGTCCAGGTCGGTGCGGTGCAGGTCGTGGGTCTCGCCGAACACGGCGGCGGTGCGGTTGCTGGCCACCGACACCTCGCGCAGCAGCAGCACGACCTCACGTCGGAGTGGGTCCACGATCACCTCCACCTGCGGGTTTGCGACAAGTCCTTCGACGGTAGAGAGACATGGTCGTCGAGAGGCCGCACCGTCGAGGTGCAGGAGGAGCAGATCATGACCAGCACAGGCCTGCAGCAGGGGTCCCGGGCACACGCAGGAGCCCCGGCCACCGGGAGCGGGGACACCACCCGGGTCGTGGTCGTCGTCCTGGCCGCCGTCGCCCAGGTGGTCGGCAGCCCGCTGGGGTCGGTGCTGTCGGGCAACAGCGTGGGCGACGTCAGCGACGGCGCCCGCTCCCTGGTCACCCCCGCCGGCTACGCCTTCAGCATCTGGGGGCTCGTCTTCCTGGGCTCGCTGGCCTGGGCGGTCTACCAGGCACTGCCTGCCCAGCGCACCCGGCTGGTGCACCGGGTGACCGGCTGGCCGCTGGCCGCCGCCTTCGCCGGCAACGCCGTGTGGGAGACCGTCTACCCCTTCGGTGGCGTCTGGCAGTACGTCACGCAGGTGCTCGTCTTCGCCATCACGGCCTCCGCCGCCGTCGGCTTCGCCCGGCTGCAGCGCGAGGAGGTCCGGGCCGACCTGCGCGGCTGGGCCCGGGCGCTGCCCGCGGCCACGGCCGGTCTGCTGCTGGGCTGGGTGACCGTCGCCCCGGTGGCCCAGGTCGGCAACACCGGCGTGGCGCTCGGCGCCGACCCGGCCACCACCTCCTCGGAGGTCTGGGCGGTGGCCGCGATGGTCGCCGTCGCGCTGGTCGGTTCCCTCGTCGTCCTCCGCGCCCACGTCGCGGCCGGGCCGTTCGCCGCCGCCGTCGTGTGGGGACTGGTCGCCATCGCCGCCGCCGGGGGCCCGACGCCGGTCACCGTCGCCGCGCTCGGTGCCGCCGCCGTCGTCCTGGTCGCCCTCGGGGTGCGGGTCGCCTCCCGGCGGGTCCACGCGGGTGCCCTGCTCGTCGGCTGAGCCCCTCCCGCGGGGGCGCGGGGGTCAGTTCGCCAGCTCGATGGCCGCCCAGCCGAGCAGCACGATCGCGAACGGGATGGCGAAGAACACCAGCACCGCCCACCGGGGGGTCCGCACCAGCGGCTCCCCGGTGCGCGGGTCCAGCACCTCACGGGCCCGCCGGGCGACCAGGTACGCCGGCGGGACGCCGACGACCACCCCGGTGGCCAGCCACAGCCAGCCCGACCGGCCCAGGTAGGGCTCGTCGAGCAGGAGGGCGAAGGCGCCCTGGCCGATCAGCCAGCCGGCCGCCGCGGCCAGCACCAGGGTGGTCGTCGTCCACCACCACGGCGGCTTGCGGTGCTCGTCGGTGAGGCTCGCGGCGTACTCGCGGGGGGTGCCGAAGGCCTCGGTCGGGTCCTCGCCGGTCTCGGCCACGTGGCTCTCGACCTCGGCGACGATCTCGCCGATCCGGTCCGGCGGGACCTCATGCAGGCGCAGGTGCAGCACGAGGGACTGGCGGTAGTCGGAGGTCGTCCGGGGCGTCGGGGCAGCGGTCATCGGGTGCTCCTCGGGGTCGCGCGTCGGGCGGTGGGGTGTCGCGTCGGGGGTGCCGGTCACGTGAGTGCCACCGCGATGCCGGCGACCACGAGAGCCAGGGCCAGGAGGGTCCCGGTGATCGTCACCAGGGCCCGCCGGGGGGTCGGCGTCAGCGGTGCGCCGGTGCGGGGGTCGCGCACCTGTCGGGCGCGCCCGGCGATCCGGAGGCCGCCGGGGACGCCGAGCAGCAGGCCCAGCGGCACCAGCACCCACCAGGGCATCCCGGCGAACTCCCCGCCGCGCAGCAGGGTCACCGCGCCGACGGCGACGAACCACCCGGCGGCGGCGCCGCTGAGCGCCTCCAGGACGAGCAGTGCCGGCCGGTCGCGGCGGTGCTCGTGGGTGAGCGAGGCGGCGTACTCCCGGGGGGTGCCGAAGGCCTCGGTGGGGTCCTCGCCGGTCTCGGCCACGTGGCTGTCGACCTCGGCCAGGACCTCGCCGATCCGCTCGGCGGGCACCCGGCGGGCGCGGAGCGCCGCCACGAGCCGCTGCTGCCAGACGTCGGTGACGGAGGTGCTCATCGGGCGCTCCTCGGGTCCGGGAGCAGGCCGCCGGCCCGCTCGGTGAAGGTGTGCCAGGCCGCCGAGCGGCGGTCCAGGTGGTCGCGGCCGGCCGTGGTGACGGCGAAGAACTTGCGGCCGGGCCCGCCGACGCCCTCGCGCCAGGACGAGGTGAGCAGCCCCTCGGCCTCCAGCCGGTTGAGCACCGGGTAGAGGGTGCCGCCCTTGACGGCGCCGAGACCACCGGCCTGCAGCCGCTGGGCGACCGCGTAGCCGTAGGTCTCCTCCTCGGCGACCACGGCCAGCACCGCCAGGGGCAGCACCGCCCGGAGCCACTCGGTGGGCACGTCGTCGTCGGCCATGACTAGAAGCTAGCGACCACTAGTCAGCGACGCAAGCTAGTCGGGCGGACAGTGGGATTGCGGTCACAACGGTCGGCCGGGAGGGGGTGGACCGGCCGTCCGGGGGTCGGCAGGATCGCTCGTGCCATGAGCACCGACACCCAGACCCCAGCCCAGACGCCCGCCGAGACCCCGGCGGCGGCGCCGCCGGCCCGCGGACCCGTCACCTCGGCGTCCTACTCGATCACCGTCCGGCTCTCCGCCGACGGCGACCCGGCCACCATCGGCCGGATCGCCACCGCGGTCGGCTCGGCCGGCGGCGCGGTGACCGCGATCGACGTCGTCGAGTCCCGCTCGGACGGGCTGACCGTGGACGTCACCTGCTCGGCCGCGGACGCCGCGCACTCCGAGGAGGTCGTCGCCGCGCTGGACGCCGTGGACGACGTGCACGTCCGCAAGGTCAGCGACCGGACCTTCCTGCTGCACCTGGGCGGCAAGATCGAGGTCGTCTCCAAGGTGCCGCTCAAGACCCGCGACGACCTGTCGATGGCCTACACCCCCGGCGTGGCCCGGGTCTGCCTGGCGCTGGCCGACCACCCCGAGGACGTCCGCCGGCTGACCATCAAGGGCAACACGGTCGCCGTGGTCACCGACGGGTCGGCCGTGCTCGGGCTGGGCGACATCGGGCCCGGTGCCTCGCTGCCGGTGATGGAGGGCAAGGCCGCGCTGTTCAAGCGGTTCGCCGACATCGACGCCTGGCCGATCTGCCTGGACACCCAGGACGTCGACGAGATCGTCCGCACCGTCGAGCTCATCGCCCCCGGCTTCGGCGGCATCAACCTCGAGGACATCGCCGCGCCCCGCTGCTTCGAGATCGAGGCCCGGCTGCGCGCGAAGCTGGACATCCCGGTCTTCCACGACGACCAGCACGGCACGGCGATCGTCGCCCTGGCCGCGCTGCGCAACGCGCTGCGGGTGGTGGACAAGCAGCTGGCCGACGTCCGGGTGGTCGTCGCCGGCGGCGGCGCAGCCGGGACGGCGATCGTCTCGCTGCTGCTGGAGGCCGGCGCGCAGCACGTGCTGGTGTGGGACCGCGAGGGCGTCCTGTCCCCGGACGACGACCGGCTCTCCCCGGCCAAGCACGAGCTGGCGCAGCGGACCAACCCCGAGTGCCGCCGCGGTGAGCTGCCCGACGCCCTCGTCGGCGCCGACGTGTTCATCGGGGTCAGTGCGGGCAACGTGCTGCCGGTCGAGGCGCTGGCCGGGATGGCGGAGAAGGCGATCGTCTTCCCGATGGCCAACCCGACGCCGGAGGTCGACCCGGTCCGCGCCCGGCCGTACTGCGCCGTCGTCGCCTCGGGCCGGTCGGACCTGCCCAACCAGATCAACAACGTGCTGGCGTTCCCCGGGGTGTTCCGCGGGCTGCTGGACGCCAAGGCCAAGGAGATCCGCCCCGGGATGCTGCTGGCGGCTGCCGACGCGTTGGCCGCGGTGGTGCGCGACGACCAGCTCAACGCCAACTACATCATCCCCAGCGTCTTCGACGCGGCGGCGACGGAGGCGGTGGCGGCCGCGGTGGCGGCGTCCGCGCGGCAGGAGCCCGGTGCGACGGTGCAGGTGGACGAGGACCGGCTGCCGGTCTGACCGCCTGCCTGGATAAGGTGAGGCTCCCCTAACAAGAGGAGCTCCACGTGGCACGACGGACCGGACTGATCGCACTCGCGGCGGTGGGTGGCCTGCTGCTCACCGCCTGCGGGTCGACGACGGAGGACGCCGGCCCGCAGTCGGCGACCGGGGAGGAGACCCGGTCGGTGGTGCACGCGCTGGGCACCACCGAGATCGCCGGGACGCCGGAGCGGGTCGTCGTGCTGGACAGTGGGGAACTGGACGCCGTCACCTCGCTCGGCGTCGTCCCGGTCGGCACCGTGGAGACCGAGGGCCTGCTGGAGGAGCTCGCGACCGCCCACGACTTCGACGCCGCGGACGTCGAGGTCGTCGGGTCCATCGCCGAGCCGGACCTGGAGGCCGTCGCCGCGCTGCGACCGGACCTGATCCTGACCAACGCGATCCGGCACGAGGCGATCTACGACCAGCTGTCCGAACTGGCCCCGACCGTGATGTCCGCCGAGCTGGGTGCGGTCTGGAAGGAGAACTTCCTGCTCTCCGCGGAGGCCCTGGGGATGACGGCGCAGGCGGAGGAGCAGCTGGCCGACTACGACCGGCGGGTGGGGGAGATCGCGGCCGCCTGGAGCGACCCGGCCGGCACCGAGGTGGCCGTGCTGCGGTTCATGGGCGCCGGGGAGATCCGGGCCTACGCCCGCGGGTCGTTCATCGGCAGCGTGCTCGACGACATCGGCTTCGTCTGGCCCGCGGCGCTGGACACCACCGACAACCGGGTCGAGCTGACCCCGGAGTCGCTGGCCCTGGTCACCTCCGACGTCGTCTTCTGGTCCCCGGGGTTCGGGGAGACCGGGCAGGCGGAGTCGGCGTCCGTGCAGTCCGGCGGGCTCTGGACGACGCTGCCCGCGGTGCAGGCCGGTGCCGAGCACGAGATCGACGACAGCCGCTGGTTCCTGGGGCTGGGCCCCTCGGGCGCCGACCTGGTGCTGGACGACCTGGCCGAGATCGTCGCCTCCCGCTGATCCCGGGGCGGTCGGGCGGCGGGGGAGGTGCCGGCAGGGCGCGGGTCGCGGACCCGCGCCCTGCCGGCGGCAGCGTCAGCTGCGGTACTGCTGCGCCTCGGCCTCGGCCTCGACGGCGTCGGCGGGGGAACCGGTCTGACGGGCAGCGCGCTCGGCCTCGGGGGCCTCGGCCTCGACCGCGGCCAGGGCGGACTCCCAGCGAGCCCGCATCGGGGCGATGCCACCGCCACCGACGGCGACGACCGCGATGCCGACGACCGCGGCCAGCGAGGCGTACAGCACGGCGTTCACGACGTTCTGGGCGATCTGCAGCTGGTCCAGCGCGGCGATGACACCCAGGGCCAGGATGACGGTGGAGGCGACGTTGGCCAGCACCTTGCCGTAGGACAGGCCGCCCAGGGCGGACTGGACGAGCAGCTTGACCCCGGCCGCGACGGCGGAGGCGATGACCAGGATCAGGATCGCGACGAAGACCTTGGGCAGGTAGCCGATGATCGCCGACAGGTAGTCGCTGATCGGGTTCTGGCCGAAGACGCCGAACGCGGTGGACAGCACGAAGAGCATGACCGCGTAGAAGACGATCTTGGCGAGGATGTCGGAGGCGTCGTACTGGGACTTCGCCAGGGCCTTCTTGATGCCGCCCTTCTCGACGGCGGCGTCGAAGCCGACCTTCTCGAGGACCTTGTCGACGATCTTCTGCAGCGCCTTGGCGATCACGTAGCCGATCACCAGGATCAGCAGGAAGCCGATGAGCTTGGGCAGGAACTGGATGACGGTGTCCAGGAGGTCCCGGAACGACTGGCTGGTGGAAGACATGGCTCTCCTGAGCTGGTGCTGGGGTGGGACCCCCGGCCGTCGGCGCCGGGAGGGCGCGGTGCGGTCACCGGGGGCAGGGGTGGGACCCGCAGGGCCGGTCGTGACCGGCCCTGCGGGTCTGGTGCTCCGCCGGCGGTGCCGGCGGGGTGCTCAGGTGGTTCGGGCGGAGCTCAGTCCCGGTGGTCGCGCCCGGTCGGGACGACGTCGTCCTCGACCTGCTCGATCTCCTCGTGCGCGACGGTCTCGGCCACCGTCTCCTGGTCGGTGACGGTCCGGGTGTCCAGCTGGACCCGCTCGACGGGCACGGTCTCCTTCTGCACGACCGGACGCTCGGCGTGGAGGGTGACCTCGTGCTCGGTGATCGGCTCGCGCTCGATGCGGACCTCCTCGTGGGAGACCGGCACGGTGCGGGTCACGTTCTCGGTGACGACGTGCTTGCGCAGCCGGGCCCGCCCGGTCTCCACGGACTCGGTGCCGACGGTGAGCCGCTCCTCGGAGCGGGTCATGGCGTCGTCCGTGGTGGGGCCGGAGGTGTCGTGGCCGACGGTGCCGGGGGCGTCCCGGCGGTCCTCGCGCTGGTCGCCGGACAGCGCGGCGGAGCGGTCCGTGGTCTCCGTCGTGCCGGCGGTCTGCGTGGTGGCCTCGCCGACGCCGTAGTAGCGGTAGAGCTCGGTCTCCTCCTCCGGGGACAGGTGGCCCTCGGCCTCGATCTTCGGGGCGTCGGACACCGTGGCCTTGTCGTAGGGGAACCGCAGGGAGCCCCCGGACAGCTCGGCCTGGGCCAGCGGGATGAAGGTCTCCTTGGTGCCGAACAGGCCGGTCGTGACCGTCGCCCACTCGGGGCGTCCGGACTGGTCGTCGAGGTAGACCTCGGAGACGGTGCCGATCTCGTCGCCGTCGGTGTCGACGGCGTCGGCGCCGATGACGGTGCTGATGTCGTTCTCGGTGATCACGTGTGCTCCCGGAGGTGAGCAGCCCACATCGGCCGGGCGGGCCGGCGGTGCGGGTGGGGTGGGGGTCGCGCGGCGGTCGTGCGCTGCGCGGCGTGCGACTGACAGTCGCCGTGCGCGTCCCGGGCTGAGCGTCACAACCCGGCGAGACGACTCCTCAGTGCCCACCCAGATACACCGTAAACAAGTGCGGCCGTCGATTGTTTACGGTGTAGTCGTTCCACGGGCGGCGGACCCGCCGGTCTCGGGGCGGGGTGCCTTCGCCAGGATGGCGTCCAGGCGCTCGACCAGGTGCTCCAGCGACTCCTCGAACTCCGCCACGGTCTCGTCCTGGGCCAGCGAGGGCTGCAGCCGCACGATGAGGGGATAGGCGTCCATGTCCCCGATCGCGGCCGACGGGTCGCCGTCGGGGTCGTCGATCGCGTTGATCGCGACCCCACGCTGGGCCACCTCCAGCAGCAGGTGCCCGAGCAGGAAGCTGGAGTAGGCCCGGTAGGCCTCCACGGCCTGGTCGTCGGTGAACCCGTGGCTGGTCAGCGCGGACAGGAAGGACTCGACCCAGCGCAGGCTGCGCAGCGGGGGCCGCACCCAGGGGGCGGCCGGTGGCCGGGTCGCCACCAGGGGGAACACCGCCGGGTGTGCCAGGGCGATCCGGCGCAACCCGTGGGCCAGGCGGTGCAGGTAGTCGTGCCATCCGTGGCGGGGCTCGAAGTAGACGTCGGGGTCGGCGTACAGCTCGTCCACCACCATCTCGACCACCCCGTCCAGCAGGTCCTCGCGGCCGGGGACGTACCGGTAGAGGGCCATGGCCTCCACCCCGAGCGCGGTCCCCAGCTTGCGCATGCTGAGCTCGGGCAGTCCGTGCTCGTCGATGAACGCGACCGCCGCGGACACGATGCGGTGCCGGTCCAGTCCCCGCCGGGGCTCGACGCCGGCCGCCCCGGCGAGCACCTCGGTGCCCCCCGGCCGGTTCGCCGGCAGGTCGGGGTCCGTCGGGTCGTCCGGGGCGTCCAGCCCGCCGGACTGGATGCGGCCCACGTGGCCCTCGGATGCCGACCGGTCCGGGGCCGGGGGCTCCTCCGGGCCGGCTGACGACGGGTGGGGACCGGGCATCGCGGCACTCCGTTCGGCGGTGGGGCTGTGCGGTGGGGTGGGGGGGGTCCTGGACCGTTCTACCCGCTGGTGCGTCCGTGCCGGGCGGCCGCACCGGTCGAGCGGGGGCCCCGGTGCACCGACGGGCTGGCCCGCGGTGGTGGCCGCAGGATGGGGGTGTCCCCTCCAGGAGACCTGCTCCAGGAGACCCGACCCAGGAGGCCCCGTGTCCCGACGACCGTCCCCCCGACCCGCCGAGCAGTCGTAGTGCGCGGTCCCCGCGTCGCCCGGTCGGGTGGCCCCGTCCTCGCACCCCCGCTGACCCGGCGCTCCTTCCTGGGTGCCTCCGGCGTCGCCCTCGCTGCCGCCCTCACCGCCTGCGGGGGCCGGGAGTCCCCGGTCTCCGGCTCGTCGTCCGGGCGCGACACCCTCACGATCAGCGCCATCCCCGACCAGGACCCCGAGGTCCTCGCCCGGCTGTACGGCGCGGTCGCCGACTCGGCGTCGGCCGCCCTGGACCTCGACGTCGTCTACGAGCCCGTCACCGACTACGCCGCCGCGGTGTCCCTGTTCCGCACCGGCGACCTGGACCTGGTCTGGTTCGGCGGCCTCACCGGCGTCCAGGCCCGGCTGCAGACCCCCGGTGCGGTCCCGGTCGCCCAGCGCGACATCGACGCCGACTTCCACTCCGTCTTCGTCGTCAACACCGCCACCGGGCTGGCCCCTGCCGAGGACCTCGGAGCGCTGGCCGGGCTGCGGTTCACCTACGGCAGCGAGACCTCGACCTCGGGCCGGTTGATGCCCGCCTGGTTCCTGCAGCAGGCCGGTGTGGACCCGCAGGGCTTCCCGGGCGGCCCCGGGTTCTCCGGCTCGCACGACGCGACGCTGGCCCTGGTGGCCTCGGGCAGCTACCAGGCCGGGGTGCTCAACGAGCAGGTGTGGACCTCCCGGCAGGCCGAGGGCACGGTCGACCCCGCCGTCGTCCGGTACGCCCGGACGCCGGGGTACCACGACTACCACTGGCTGCTCGGGCCCGACGCGGTCCAGCGGCTGGGGGAGGACCTGCCCGACCGGGTGCTGGCGTGGCTCACCGGGCTGCCGGCCGACGACGAGGTGCTCGAGCTCTTCGGGGCAGGGTCGTTCATCCCGACCGGGGCCTCGGCGTACGACCAGATCGAGGAGATCGGCCGCGACCTGGGGCTGGTCAGCTGAGCACGGTCCTGCAGCTGGACGGGGTCACCGTCGTCCGCGGCCGGACCACCGCGCTCGCCGGCGTCGACCTCACCGTCCACGCCGGCGAGCGGGTGGCGGTCGTGGGCGCCTCCGGTGCCGGGAAGTCCACGCTGCTGGGCGTCGCCAACGGCACCCTCACCCCCACCGACGGCGCGGTGCGGGTGCTCGGCGCCGACCCGACCGGGCTGTCCGGTGCCGGGCTGCGCCGGCTGCGCTCCCGGGTGGGCACCGTGCACCAGCAGCTGGACCTGGTCGGGCCGCTGCGGGTGGTGCACAACGTCAACGCCGGACGGCTGGGGTCCTGGTCGGCCGCCCGGGCCGGCTGGTCGCTGCTGCGACCCCAGGGCGTCGAGGACGTCGTCGCCGCGCTGGACCGGGTCGGGCTCGCCGACCGGGTCTTCGACCGCACCGACCGGCTGTCGGGGGGTCAGCAGCAGCGGGTCGCCCTGGCCCGGGTGCTGGTGCAGCGGCCCGAGCTGGTGCTCGCCGACGAGCCGGCGTCCGCGCTGGACCCGGCGCTGGCCGACACCGCGCTGGAGGTGCTCGCCGGGCTGGCCGCCGACACCGGCGGCGCGCTCGTGGCCTGCCTGCACGACCCGGCGCTCGCGCTGCGGCACTGCGACCGGGTGGTCGGTCTGGTCGCCGGCCGGGTGGTGCTGGACCGGCCCGCCGCCGACCTGGACCTGCGCGCGCTCGAGGCCTTCTACGGGGTGACCCGGTGACGGTGCTCGAGCGTCCGCGGGCGGTCGCCCCGTTGGTCCGGGACCGTCGCCGGTGGGCCTGGGGACTGGGCGCCGTCGCACTCGTGCTGTGGTCGCTGGCCGGCACCGGTGCCCTCACCGGGGACGTGCTCAACCCGGCGGGGCTGTCCCAGGCGGGCCGGTTCGCCGCCGGGGCGGTGCACCCGGACCTGAGCGGGGACCTCCTCGCCGTGCTCGGCGGCGCCGCGCTGGTCACCGTCGCCTACGCCGCGCTCGGGGCGGGCCTGGCGGTCGTGCTGGGCGCGCTCGGTGCGGTCGCCGTCGCCCGCACCACCTGGGGACGACGACGCCTGGGCTGGACCCTCACCCGGGGTGCGCTCGCCGTCCCGCGCGGTCTGCACGAGGCGGTCTGGGGACTGCTGCTGGTCAACGTGCTGGGCCTGGACCCGTGGGTCGGGGTGCTCGCCATCGGCATCCCGTACGGCGCGGTCACCGCCAAGGTGTTCGCCGACCTGGTCGACGAGGTCCCCCGGGGCGGGCACGACGCGCTGCGGGCCGCCGGTGCGTCCCGGTCCGCCGCGGTGCTCTACGGCCTGCTGCCCCCCGCGGCCGGCGGGCTCCTGGCCTACGCGTTCTACCGGCTGGAGTGCGCCGTCCGCTCCGCCGTCGTGCTGGGCCTGATCGGAGCCGGCGGGCTGGGGAACCAGCTGTCGTTGTCCTTCCAGTCGTTGCGCTGGCCGCAGGTCTGGACGGCGGTCTACGCGATCGCGCTGCTGTGCCTGCTCGCCGACGTCGGCGGGCGGGCGGTGCGCCGCCGGCTGGCCGCCCCCGCCCAGGCGCCGGCCGGGGTGCTGCGCCGGGACCGGGTGCTGGTCGGCGCGGTGGCCGGCGTGCTGGTGCTGGTCGGCTGGTCGGCCTGGTACCTGGCGCTGGACGTGCGCACCCTGGTCGGCGCCCGGGCCCGCGAGCAGGTCGGCCACGTGCTGGCCGCGGCCTGGCCGCCGGCCGTGGACGGCGAGCTGCTGCGTCGGGTGGTCGCCCTGTCGGTGGAGACGCTGCAGATGTCGGTCGTCGCGATCGCGGTGGCCCTCACCGGGGCGGTGGCGCTGTCCGGCGTGGCCGCCCACCCGGGCCCGGGCGCCGGGCCGGGCCGGCGGGTGGCGGGTGTCGCCGTCCGGGCGGTGCTGCTCGTGCTGCGCGCCGTGCCGCCGCCGGTCTGGGCGCTGGTGGTGCTCTTCGTGTTCCTGCCCGGTGTGCTGCCGGGGGCGCTCGCGCTGGGGCTGTACACGCTCGGGGTGCTGGGACGGCTCACCGCCGAGGTCGTCGAGGAGCTCGACCCCCGCCCCCGGGCCGCGCTGGACGCCCTCGGTGCGCGGCCGGTCGGCGCGTGGTTGGTCGGCACCGCACCCCGCGCCGTCGGGCCCACCCTGGCCTTCGCCCTCTACCGGTGGGAGGTGGCCGTCCGGGACTCGGTGCTGGTCGGTCTGCTCGGGGCCGGGGGGATCGGGGTCCTGCTCTCGGCGGAGACCGCGTCCTTCGACTGGCCTGCCGTGGCCACCGTGCTGGTGGCGATGGTGCTGCTCACCCTGGCCGTCGACCTGGTCAGCGCGCGGGCCCGGTCCGCCGTCCGCTGATCCACGGGCGCCTCCGCTCGACACCACACGCTCGGGTCGTCGGTGCGGCCTCGCCGCGGCACCACGAGGCGCTGCGGGCCGCCGGCGTCGAGCCCGGCGACCACGCCGACCCCGAGCTGGCCGCCCGGGTGCGGGCCGCCGGGGTCGTGACGGCGGCAACGCACGCGCCCCGGGTCCGGCGGGCACGGGCGCCGTCGTGCTCAGCCCAGGATCGCCCGGGTCACCGCGACCTGCTCGGTCAGCACCCCGCCGATGACCGCCTGGGTCTCGTTGATCGTCTCGATGACGGTGCCGATCGAGGCCAGGGAGCTGACGACGGCGTCGACCTGCTCCTGGATGGCGGTGATCTTCGCGCTGACGTCGGTGGTGGCCACGGCGGTCTCCCGGGCCAGCTCCTTGACCTCGTTGGCCACGACCGCGAAGCCCTTGCCGGCTTCGCCTGCGCGGGCGGCCTCGATGGTGGCGTTGAGGGCGAGCAGGTTGGTCTGGGCGGCGATGTTGTCGATGGTCTGGGCGACCTTGCCGACCTGTCGGCTGGAGGCGCCGAGCTCGGCGACGACCCGGTTGGCCTCCTCGGCCAGGGTGCGGCCCTCGCTGGCGACGTTGGTCGCCGAGAGGACGTTGCGCTCGACCTCCTCGATGGACAGCACGAGCTCCCGTCCGGCGGTGGACAGCCGGTCGGTGGAGGCGATCCGGTTGAGCGTCTGGCCCAGCAGGAACGCGGTGTTGCGCAGGGCGGCCTCGCGGCCGGGGGAGAGCACCATCGTCCAGGTGGCGAAGAAGTCCATCGTGCCGATGATCTCCCCGTCGCACACCACGGGGATGCAGACGCCGGACTTCACCCCGGCGCGCTGGGCGACGGGTGCCCGCACGCAGTCGGTCATCTGACCCAGGTCGGGCACGAAGAAGAGGTCGCGGCTGGCCCAGGTGCGCCCGGACAGCCCGACGCCCGGCGCGAAGGTCGCCGACAGCGTCACGGCGCGGAACTCGGGCCCGGCGTCGCCGGACTCCCGCTCGAACCGCAGCACCCGCGCCGAGGTGTCGACCCGCCAGAAGGAGCCGTAGGCCCAGCCGAACTCGGCGCGGATCGTGTCCAGGGCGATCTGCAGGGCCGAGTCGGCGTCGTCGGTGAGGGTCAGCTGCTGGAGCACCTGGGTGACCGCGGCGACGTCCTGGGCGGTCTTGGCATCGGCGGCCACGGCGGCGAACCGGGCGATGGCCTGGGAGACCAGCGTCCCCACGCAGCGCAGCGTGGTCAACCGGCGGGGGGAGGGGGTGAGCTCCTTCATGCAGAAGAAGTCCATCGTCCCGGTCACCTTGCCCTCGCTGAACAGCGGGAAGCAGATGCCCGAGCGCACCCCGACCTTCTGGGCCACCGGTGCCCGCACGCAGTCGGTCATCTCGCCGAGGTTGGCCGTGACGACCAGGTCCCGGGTCGCCCACGCCCGCCCGGAGAGGCCGACGCCGCGCGCGAAGGTGGCCGTCGCGGTGACCGCGGCGAACTCCGGGCTGACCGAGCCCGAGTCGGAGGAGAAGTGCAGGGTGTCGTCGGCGGGGTCGATGACCCAGTGCGAGCCGTAGGCGTACCCGAAGGCCTCCCGCACCGCGGTCAGCGCAGCCACGACGGCGCCCTTGGTGTCGGTGGCCTGGGCCAGCGCGGCGATGACCGCGGCCACGGCGTCGACGTCCTGGCCCAGGTCGTCCGCGGGAGGGGCATCGACGACGCGGGCGTTGCGACTGGGGAACACAGCAGGGTCTCCGCTCTCCGGGCTCGCCCGGGACGGCGCGCTGACAGCAGTAACGGCCGCCACGGCGTGGGCTGAAGCCCAATCCGGAATTGTGGGACCCGGAGGGGGTGGGTCGGCCGGCGTCCCGTCGGCCGTCCCGGTCGTGGCGCGGTGGTCCGGTGTGGTGGTCCCGTGTGGTGGTCTGGCGTGGTGACCGGACTCCTCGGCGGCTCGGCGCACCCCGCGGGGTGCATGGTGCAGTTCCTCGCCGCACCGGTGGACGTCGTGCTCGCCGACCTGGTGGCGTGGCGGAGCGGTCTGGGGCAACGGACGCGGGTCGTCGAGGGCCCTGAGCGTGGCCTGGCGGAGCTGCTGCCCGGGGAGTCGCCCTGGCGTCGGGAGCTCCTGCTGCCCGCGGGCCGGTGGACCGCCTACCTGAACGACGCCCCGCACGGTGGCGACCCCACTGCCTCCGCCGTGGTCGTCGCCCGGCGGCTGGGGGTGCAGCACGTCATGGCCCAGCACGTCCCGCCCTACGGGCCCGCTCACGCCGCGACCCAGCTGTGGGTCACCGGCCCGGACGGCGAGCCACCGCTGGCACCGCAGCGGACGCTCTCGGCGTCGGCCACGGACGGGCGGTGGTCCTGGCACGCCTCGGGGACGCCGCTGCCCTTCGAGGACGTCGACCGGTACCGCGCCCGGCGCATCCGGGACCGGCTCGACCGCCCACTCCTGCTGAGCCACCTCGCCGACCTGGGCATCACCCCGCCCGAGGAGGTGGACCCGTCCCGCGCGGTGCTGGTGGAGCAGGTCGACCGGTCGGGCTGAGCGGCGTCACCGGTCGTCGTCCGGACCCCGGTGCCGCCGACGCCGCCGCCGCTCAGAGCCTCCCGACCACCCGGTCGGCCGTGCGGGGTGCCAGGCGGAGCAGGGCCGGCAGTACGCGGGTGTCCCCCGGGGTGGCGGTGCGGCGGCGCCGGCCGAGTGCGGCCAGGGTGGACCGCGCGACGTCGGCGGGGGACAGCTTGTCCACCGCCTGGCCGGCGGTCATCGGGGTGTCGGTGGTGGGCGGGAGCACCTCGAGGACGTGCGTGCCCGCGGGTGCCAGCTGCCGCCGGAGGCCGTCGGCGAAGCCCTGCAGCCCGGCCTTGACGGCGCCGTAGGTGGGTGCCCGGGTGGGGGAGACCAGGGCGAACCCCGACGTGACGACGACGACGGCCTCGGGGGTCGGCCACCGCTCGAGCACCTCGGCGGTCAGCCGGATCGGTGCGGTCAGGTTGAGGTCGATCTCCTGGGCGAGGCCGTCCAGGGCGCGCAGGCCGGTGGTGAAGTCGCATTCCACGAAGCTGCCGGCGTTGTTGACCAGCACGTCCAGGTGGCCGAACCGGTCGACCACCGCGTCGAGCAGGACGCGGCGTGCCGCGGGGTCGGTGACGTCGGCCTGCACCGCCAGGGCCTCGGGGTGCGCGGTGCGGAAGCGGTCCAGTGCGGCCGGCGACCGGCCGCAGACGGCCACGGAGGCCCCGTCGGCGAGGAAGGCCTCGGCCAGGGCCAGTCCGATGCCGGACGTGCCGCCGGTGACGAGGACGACGCGGGTCATGGTGACTCCTGGGTTCGGTACCGATCGGTGCACAACGGAACGTAGCAGATGTGTACCGACCGGTACCGAACGCGCTACCGTGGGTCCGTGGAACCCGGACGCGCACGGCCGGCGGGCAGACCCCGGGCCTTCGACGCGGACGCGGCGCTGGACGCCGCCGTGCGGGTGTTCTGGGCGCAGGGCTACGAGGGGGCGAGCCTGGACGACCTCACCGCCGCCATGGGCATCACCCGCACGAGCCTGTACCGGGCCTTCGGCAACAAGGAGCAGCTCTTCGGGCGGGTGCTGGCCCGGTACACCGAGACGGCGGCCGCCTACGCGCTGCGGGCCGTGGGACGGCCCACCGCCCGCGAGGTCGCCCGGGAGTTCCTCGACGGCGCCGTCCAGGCGACGACCGACCCGTCCAGCCCGGCAGGCTGCCTGGGGGTGCAGGGCGCCCTCGCCGTCGGGTCCGCCGGCACGGCGGCCCGGGGGGTCCTGGCGTCCTGGCGGGAAGCGGGGGCCGCCCTCCTGCGCGACCGCTTCGAGCGGTCGCTGCAGGACGGTGACCTGCCGGCCGGTACGGACCCGGCGCTGCTCGCCCGGCACCTGATGACCGTCGCCAACGGCGTCGCCGTGCAGGCGGCCACGGGCGTGGGGGAGTCCGAGCTCCGGGTCGTCGTCGACATGACCCTGAGCTCGTGGCCGCCCTCCCCGCGAGGATGACGACGTCACCGACCTCCGAGGAGCCCCACCGTGATCACCGGCCTGACCGCCTTCCCGCTCACCCCGCTGGACGAGGAACGCATCGACGAGGAGGCCTTCAGCGCCCTGGTGGCCCGGCTGGCCGCCGCCGGGGTCGACGGTCTCGGGGTGCTGGGGTCCACCGGCAACTACGCCTACCTCACCGGGGCCGAGCGGGCGCGGGTCGCCCGGCTGGCCGTGCAGGCCGCCGGGGACACCCCGGTCGTCGTCGGCATCGGTGCGCTGCGGACCCGTGACGTGCTCGCCCACGCGGAGGCCGCCCAGGCGGCCGGGGCGGCGGGGCTGTTGCTGGCCCCGGTGTCGTACCACCCGCTGTCCGAGGACGAGGTGGTCGACCTCTTCGCCGCGGTCGCGGCCCAGGCGTCGGTGCCGGTGGTGGTCTACGACAACCCCGGCACCACCCACGTCACCTTCACCGACGAGCTGCACGGCCGGCTCGCGCAGCTGGAGCACGTGGCGGCGGTCAAGATCCCGCCGCCGCCGTCACTGGTGCCCGAGGCCGCCGCCCGGACCATCGGCGCCCTCCGGGCGCACCTGCCCGCCGGCCACCACGTGGGCATCAGCGGTGACCCGGCCGCCGCGATCGGGCTCACCCACGGCTGCGACGGCTGGTACTCCATGATCGGCGCCGTCCTGCCCGAGCACGCCCTGCGGGTGACCCGTGCCGCGACGGCCGGCGACGTCGCCGGTGCGGTGTCGGCCGCGGCCGAGCTCGAGCCGGTGTGGGCGCTCTACCGCCGGTTCGGCAGCCTGCGCACCTGCGCCGCCCTGGCCGTCGCGATCGGCGACGCCACCGAGCCGGTGCTGCCCCGCCCGCTGCGCCCGGTGCCCACCGAGCACCGCACCGCCGTCGCCGACGCCCTGGCCGAGCTGGGGGTGCAGGTCCGCGACGGGGCCGGGCGGGGCGCGACGGGGCGGCCGTGACGAGGCGGCCGTGACGAGGCGGCCGTGACGGGGCGGCCGTGACGGGGCGGCCGTGACGGGGCGGCCGTGACGGGGCGGCCGTGACGGACCGGTCAGACGCTCGCGGGTGCGGGGTGCCCCCGCGGCACCGGTGCTGACGCGGGGGGTGGGAGCAGGGTGTCGGCCGGGGCGGGGCGGCCGGTGAGGTACCCCTGACCCAGTTCGGCACCCAGGGCGCGCAGCTGGTCGAGTTCGGCGGGGGTCTCGATGCCCTCGGCGACGAGGGTGGCGCCGATCTCGGCGGTGCAGGCGATCATGGCGCGGGCGACGGCGCGCCGTCCGCGGTCGGTGTCGACGTCGCGGACGAAGGCGATGTCGAGCTTGACGACCTCGGGGCGCAGCCGGGTGACGTGCTGGAGGCTGGCGAACCCGGAACCGGCGTCGTCGACGGCGATGCGGATGCCGCGGCCGCGCAGGTGCTCGGTGAGACGGGCCAGGGACGGGTAGTCCAGCACCTGGTCGTGCTCGGTGATCTCCACCAGCAACCGGTGGGCGGGCACGGTGGTGAGCAGGTCGTGGGTGGCCGGGTCGGCGAGGGCCTGCGGGGAGAGGTTCACCGACACGTAGGCCGGTCCGGGGATCCGGGGCAGCAGGTGCAGCGCCGAGGCCAACGACGCCTGCTCCAGGCGCACCCCCAGGCCCAGGCGGGTCGCCTCGGCGAAGACGAGGTCGGGGCGCAGGGCGCCGCCGTGGACGTCGGTGAACCGGGACAGCGCCTCGTAGCCCACCGGGGTGCCGGTGCGCAGGTCGACGATGGGTTGCAGGACCGTGCGGCGGCGGTGCCCGGCGATCAGCGGCTCGAGCAGGTCCCGGTCGGCGGTGCGGCGGGCCCTGGCGGCGTGGTGCCGGTCGACCTGCAGGGCGACGAGGCGGGCCACCACGTGCAGGGACTCGGTGCGGGACGTGCTGTCGGCGGCGGTGGTGCTGGCCCGGTCCAGGGCGCAGAGGGTGCCGTGGACGCTGCCGTCGGCCAGCGTCACGGGCACCCCGTTGTAGGAACCGACACCCAGCTCCGCGGTCATCGGCAGGTCCGCGGTCAACGGGTGACCGTGGGTGTCGGGGACCGAGGAGGGCAGTGCGCCGGAGAGCATGGCGGCGCAGTAGCCGTCGTCCTCGGGCAGGCACAGCCCCGGGGCGACGTCGGGGGCGCCGGCCCGGGTGCTGACGTGGGTGACGGTCTGCTCCCCGGCGGCGATCCGGGACAGGAACGTCACGTCCACCCCCAGCACGGTGCGGGCTGCCTCGACGAGGTGGTCGATGGCCCCGGTGAGGCCCGCCGGGGGGCGGGTGGTGGTCTCGGGCAGCCCGAGTCCCATGGTGGCCAACCCGTCCAGGACCTCCCGGCGGTCGACGACGCGGCGACGGACGGCGACGACCAGACCGGTCATCCGGGTCAGGGACCGGACGGCGTCCTCGTCCACGGCGGTGAACACCGGGTCGCCGGGGCGGCGGGCCAGGTAGAGGGCGCCCAGGACGGTGTCGTCGACGGTGACGGGCGAGGCCAGCAGGGGGCCCATCGCCACGTGCCCGGTCGGGAACCCGGCCGCTGCGGGGTGGTCGGACATCCGGGCCAGTCGGAGCACCTGACCGCCCAGGACGGCACCGATGAGCCCGAGGGGGCGGGGGAGGTGCGGCGTGGACGCGACCTCGCCGGTGGTCATGCCCTGGTGGGTCAGCGCGGTCGCCCGGCCGTCGGGGCCCATGAGCATGGCGATGCCGAAGTCGGCCGACAGCAGGCGGCGGGCGGAGGTGACGAGCTCGTCGAGGATCCCCGGTTCGCCCGGGACCTCGGCGAGGGCGACCATCGACCGCAGGGCGGCCAGCCCGTCCAGAGCGTGGGCTGCGGGGGCGGTGGTGGCCGTTCCGCTGGGCGGACCGACGTCACACGCGCCGTGGCTGGTGGACACGAGGCTCCGCTCAGAGGGGGTCGACGGTGCAGGGGTTGCTGGATCCACTGTCGGCCGCTCGCGGACGAGCTGAAGTCCAGGTCACACTCCCGGGTCAGGTCCAACCGCTGCTGGGCCACGGTGACCCGGGGCGGCGAGCTCGTCACCGGGGCCGTCGCGGCAGCGTGACCACGACCACCGGGGCCGTGGCGGGTTCGACTGGAGACCGGGCCTCGCGGTGGCGATACCGCGAGGGACTCCGGAACTGAACCGTCTAGAACCAAGGAGTTGTCGTGACACGGACGCGCGGGACTGCCTCCAGCGGGACGCTGGAGGGCACGGACGTCACACCCACGGTCGAGGTCCTGTCTGCCCGGACCGGGTCCGGGGTCCCGGCGGTCGCGGCGCCCCTGGTCCGGTCGTGGCCACGGGAGGCGGTGCGCAGCAACCGGGCGTCACTGACCCTGTTGAGCGCGCTCGTGGGCGTCGACACCTGGGCCGTCACCCGGATGACCGAGGACACCTGGACCGGGCTGGCCCTGGAGACCGCCGCGCACTCCGCCGACCCCGGCTCGCGCTGGTCGTCCAGCGCAGCCGCCGGGTACCCCGCCGGCACCCCCGTCCGGCGGGGGCGGTCCCTGTGCCACCACCTGCTGTCCGGCCCGGCGCCGGTCGTCGTCGCCGACCTGGAACGCAGCGAGGACCCCGACGTCCGGGCGGTGGCGGCCACCTGGGGCGTCCGCGGCTACCTGGGGGTCTCCCTCACCTCGCCCACCGGGGAGGAGCTGGGGTCGCTGGCAGGGCTGAGTGCCGCACCGCTGCAGCCCGACGACCGGGACTGGGCCGCGCTGCTGACCGTGCAGGCCACCGCCCTGCAGGCGTCCCTGAGCGCCGACATCGCCGCCCTGGCCCTCGCCCGGCAGGAGGTCTACGAGCGCAGCCTGGCCGACCACGACGACGTCACCCGGCTGCCCGACCGGCGCGGGTGGGCGAGGCTGCTGGCCGCGGAGGAGGAGATGTCGACCCCGGTCGGGGACCCGGTCGGCCTCGTCCTGGTCGACCTGGGCGTCCTCCGCACGGTGCGCTCGCTGCGCCGGGCGGTCGCGGTCGCCGGCGAGGCCGCCGGGGACCTGCGGCTCGCCCGGGTGGGCCCGCGACAGCTGGGGGTCCTGGCCGGGGGAGCGGGTGCCTCCCAGGTGGCCCGCACGGCGAACCTGGTGCAGGCCCGGCTGGAGGGCGCCGGCTTCGCGACGGCGACCGCGCACAGCATGCGGGCCGGACTCGAACCGCTGTCCACCACCTGGTCGCGGACGGAGCACGCGCTCGTGGCGGCCCGCCGGGAGCGGGCTCTGCCCTCCGGTCGCTGACCGGTCAGGCGACGGCGACGGCGCACCGGTCCCGGCCGGCGCGCTTGGCCTGGTAGAGCGCGGTGTCGGCCGCCGTGTACAGCTCGCGCAGCGCCACCGCGTGCCGCGGCGCCTGGGCGACGCCCACGCTGACGGTGAGCGGCAGCCAGCTGCCGTCCGCCAGCGGCAGGGGCGACGCCCGCACGGCGGCGACCAGGTCACCGGCCCGGTCCGCGGCGACCTCGGGGGAGCAGCCGGGCAGCAGCACCGCGAGCTCGTCGCCGCCCATCCGGCTGACCACGGCGTCGTCCTCGCGGACCGAGCGGGCCAGGACGGTGGCCAGGTGGCGCAGGGCGTCGTCGCCGACGGGGTGGCCGTGACCGTCGTTGACGGCCTTGAAGTCGTCGACGTCCACCAGGATCAGCGCCGTCCCCTGGGAGGACGCCGCCGAGCTGAGCGCGGTGGCCAGGGCGTCGTCCAGGACGCGCCGGGTGACCAGGCCGGTGAGGGTGTCGACGGCGGCCAGTCGGGCGAGTTCGGCCTTGTCCTCGGCCTGGCTGTCCTCCAACCGGACCAGCACGACGGCGACCACGGCCAGGGTGGTGCCGACGAAGACGACGTCGGTGAGCGCGGCGCCGACCGGCATCAGGTGCAGCGTGACCACCAGGTCACCCGCGACCGCGGCGGCGACGGTGGTCGCGGCACCGGCGGCGCGCAGCTGGGTGGCGGCCGCGACGACGGGCAGGGCGAGGAAGACCTGCACGGACGCCGAGACGTCCCGGGTGTGCCAGGCCTGCACACAGATCAGCAGTGCGCCCACGGCCGGCGCTGCGGTGAGCAGCCCCCGTCGGTCGCTGCGGTGCGCGTCGACCCGCCAGCAGCAGGCGGCGAGGAGCGCGGCCAGGCCGGCCACCGCCCAGCTGGCCCAGCGTTCGTCCAGGGTGGGGGTGGCGGGGTCGATGACGGAGAAGACGGTGAGGACGGCGCTGCCGGCGCCCAGGACGCCGGCGGCCGTGCGGGCGGCCCGACGCGGGTGGCGGGCCCGCATGCTGGAGGAGAGGTGCACACCAGGAGGGTCGGCAGGTCCGGGGGTGCGCTGACCTCCGGCGGCGCCCGGGCCACCCGTCCGGAGCAGGTCCCGACGTGCCCGCACGGGGCCCCTCGTCCGGGTGCCGCCGGTGGACGACACCCCGGTCGCGGACGACGATGGGCCCGTGCCCGAGTTGCCCGAGGTGGAGGCGCTGGCCGCGTTCCTCCGCGAGAACGCCGTCGGCCGGGTCGTCACCCGCGTCGACCTGACCGGCATCCAGACGATCAAGACCTTCGACCCGCCGTTGAGCGCGCTGGCCGGGCTCGAGGTCACCGGTGCCGGCCGGCACGGCAAGTTCCTGGACCTGGACGTCTCCGGGGTCCACCTGGTCGTGCACCTGGCCCGCGCGGGCTGGCTGCACTGGCGTGCCGAGCTGCCCACCGCGCCGCCCAAGCCGGGCAAGGGCCCGCTGGCCCTGCGCGTGCACCTGGACGACGGGGCCGGCTTCGACCTGACCGAGCAGGGCACCCGCAAGGGGCTGGCCGTGTACGTCGTCCGGTCACCGGCCGAGGTGCCCGGCATCGCCCGGCTGGGCCCCGATGCGCTCGCGGTGGACGTCGAGGCGTTCGGGGCGCTGATGGCCGGGCGCAAGGGCCAGCTCAAGGGCGCGCTGACCGACCAGACCCTGCTGTCGGGGATCGGCAACGCCTACTCCGACGAGATCCTGCACGTGGCGCGGCTGTCGCCGTTCAAGTCCGCGGACAAGCTCACCGACGAGGAGGTGCTGCGCCTCTACGACGCCGTCCGGACGACGTTGAGCGCTGCGCTGGAGCGCCAGGTCGGGCAGAGGGCCGCGACGCTCAAGGGCGAGAAGCGGGCCACCATGCAGGTGCACGCCCGTACCGGGCTGCCGTGCCCGGTGTGCGGCGACACCGTGCGGGAGGTGTCCTTCGCCGACACCTCGCTGCAGTACTGCGCCACCTGCCAGACCGGCGGCAAGCCGCTGGCCGACCGGCGGATGTCCAAGCTGCTGCGCTGAGGGGCGCCCCGGACGGGACGCCCCTCGGACCCGTCAGACGGTCTCGAAACCGACCTTGTCGACCTTGCGGTGGTAGCGCGAGCCGAGCTTGCCGCCCAGCAGCGCCCCCACCAGGGTCACCACCAGCACCGCGCCCAGGGCGATGAGCCCGGCCGTGGTGGCGGTGCCGGACTCCACCGGCAGCGCCGGCAGGTTGAGCTGGTCGAACACGTTGTACTGCGAGCCCAGCACCAGGCCGGCGATCGCGGCCAGCACGGTGATGATGATCAGCCACAGCCAGACGCCCAGGCCCTGCTTGGCCCCGTTGAACCGGGCCATCCGCCCGGCCACGTAGCCGCCGGCCAGGTAGGCCAGGAACAGCACGACCAGCAGCGCGATCGCCGCACCCAGGCCGATGCCGGTGCTGGCCTGGTCGACCGCCTCGTCCGCGGTGTCGACGCCGGTGTTCAGCCCGAACGCCAGCCCGGCGGCGGACAGGACCGCCAGCAGGATCACCGCGACGCCGGTCGCGCACAGCCAGCCGAAGAACGCCGAGCCCATGTGCAGCCCGCCGAAGCGGGCCCGCTGGACCGCCGCCATCTCCTTGGCCGTGGTGGGGACCGCGGCGCCGGTCCGGTCGTCGCGCCCGTCCCCGTCCCGGTCGACGGCGTGCTGACGCCGGTCGTCGACGCCGTCGCCGTCCCGGTCGTGGACCCGGGTCCCGGCCCGCTCCAGCCGGTCGTCGCGGCCGTCGCCGTCCCGGTCGTGCCGGTCGGTGCTGCCGTACCCCGCGCCGGAGGTGGCGCCGGCCGGCGTCGCACCCGCCGGGGTGGCGCCGTACGCCTGGGTCTGCGGGTCCGTGCCGTGCCGCCCGACGGCGTCGGCCGGTGTGTTGCCGGGTGTGGTGTCCCTGTCGGCCATGGTCGACCCTCCATCGGTGTGCCGGCGCCACAGCGGCCCGGTCGTCGATCCTGGGTGCCCGCTGTGGACCCTGTGCAACCCTTCCCGCCGTGTTCGTGACCATCGACCTCTTCAGCGCGCTGGTCGACAGCCGGACCGGTGCGGGGGCCGCGCTGGCCGCCGTCGCCCCGGTGGGTGCCGACGGCGGGGAGCTCTACGACGACTGGGACGCCCGGAACAAGGCCTCCCAGCGTGACCTGCCCGGGTGGGTGCCCTTCGCCGAGCACTGCCGGCGGGCGCTGGCCGGCACCTGGGCCGCCCGCGGCTGGTCCGGGGCGGACGAGGCCACGGCGGCGCTGCTGACCTCGCTGCCGGACTGGCCGCTGTGGCCCGACGTCGAGTCGGCGCTGCCCGCGCTGGCCCGGGAGCACCGGGTGGGGGTGCTGTCCAACGTGGACGACGCCCTGCTCGCCCGCACCCGGGTGGCCCCGCTGGTGGCCGAGCAGGACCGGCTCACCAGCGAGCGGCTGCACGCCTACAAGCCGGCCGCGCTGCTCTACCGGCGGGCCGTCGAGGCCGGCGTCCAGGTGCACGTGCCGGCATCGGCCCGGGACACCCGCGGCGCCCTCGAGGCGGGCATGCGGGTGGTCCGGGTGGCCCGGCCCGGGCACGTGGTCGACCCGACCGGTCCCGCGCCGGACGTCGTCGTCACCGACCTGCGGGACCTGCCCGCGGCGCTCGCCGGGCTCAGCTGACCGCGGTCCACCAGTCGGTGGTGGTCGGGGTGGACGTCGAGAGGTCCAGCCGCTCCCCGGGCCGGGGGACGACGACGGACACCTCGGACCGGGCGGCCGCGGCCAGCAGCCGGTCGATCGGCTCGGCCCACGGGTGGAAGGCCAGGTTGAAGGTCGCCCAGTGGATCGGCAGGAACACGTCGCCGCCGAGGTCCCCGTGCGCGCGGACGGCCTCCTCCGGGTCCATGTGGATCGCCGGCCACTGCGGGCTGTAGGCCCCGACGGGCAGCAGGGTCAGGTCGAAGGGGCCGTGCTGGGCGCCGATCGCGGCGAACGCCGGGTGGTACCCGGTGTCGCCGCCGAAGAAGACCCGGTGCCGGGGCCCGGCGACCACCCAGGAGGACCAGAGCGTGTCGTCGCGGGACAGGCCGCGGCCGGAGAAGTGCCGGGCCTCGGCGCAGACCAGGGTCAGCCCGCCGACCCGGTGGGTGCCGTCCCAGTCCAGCTCGACGACCCGGTCCTCGGGCACGCCCCAGCCGCGCAGGTGCTCCCCGATGCCCAGCGGGACGACGAAGGGGGCGGTCTGCTCGCGGACCAGCCGGCGGACGGTGGGCAGGTCCAGGTGGTCGTAGTGGTCGTGGCTGATGAGCACCGCGTCGACCTGCGGCAGCTCCTCCAGCGGACCGGGCACCGGGTGCAGCCGCTTGGGCCCGACGACGGCCGACGGGGACACCCGCTCGCCCCACACCGGGTCGACCAGGACGCGGTGGCCGTCGACCTCGAGCAGGGCGCTGGCGTGCCCGAACCAGGTGACGGCGAGCTCGGCGGCCTCGGTGGGCAGCTGCGGGGTCACCAGCGGCACCGGTGAGCTCGGCACGCCCGCGCGCCGGCCCTTGCGCGCCTCGCGGACGAAGTCACCGGTCGAGCCGGGCTGCATCGTCGTGGTGGCCACGGTGTTGCAGAACTTCCCCTCCGAGAAGTGCGGGGAGCCGGTGACCAGCGGCCGCAGCCGGCGGCGGCTGGCGCCCATGCTCGCGGGGATGCCCCAGGCGGCCCGGCCGATCAGCGCGGCGGGGACGGCGAGGGCGGCGGCGGTGGCAGCGCGGACGGCGGCGCGGCGGAGGGTCGGTGACACGCCGACCAGCATCCCCGGTCGTCGCCGGCCGTGCGGCGGGAGGTCGCGGCTCAGTGTCCGGTGGTGGGTGCGGGGAGGTCCAGCACCCGGCTGGTCCGCAGCCGCCAGGCCAGGTAGGCCACCCCCACCCGGACCCGGCCGAAGCCGTCGAGCGGGTCGAAGCCCAGGGTGGCGGTCGTCGTCTCCAGCCGGCCCTGCAGGGTGCTGTGGTGGATGCCCAGGGTGCGGGCGGCCTGGCGGGCCGATCCACTGGTGACCAGTGCGTCCAGCGTCTCGGCGCCCCAGGGGTGGGCGGTGATCGCGGCGACCAGCTCGACGTCGGGGTGGTGCGCCCCGGGGGGCTCCTCGGCGAACATGCTCACCAGCCCGGCGTAGGCGTCCGCGCCGACCGAGCTGGTGGCGCCCCGGGCGCACAGCCGCAGGGCGACCACGGCGGTGCGGAAGGAGTGGTCCAGGTGGTCCGGGGTGGTGGCGACGCCGACCCCGCACGGCCCGGCCTGCACCTGGGTGGTGACCGCCGGGACGACGAGGGTGTGCAGCGGCCCGTGTGCGGTGGGGACGACGTCCTCGGGCCCGCCGGGGTGCTCGGTCCAGACGGCGAACAGCGGCGCGACCACCACCCGGTGGCTGGCGGTGGCGGACAGCCCCAGGGCGGCGGCTGCGGTGCGCCGGTGGTCGTCGGGCAGCGTGCCGTCGACCAGCACGGCCAGGTGACGGCGGGCATCGGGCGTGCCCGGCCGGCGGTCGTGCCGCAGCCGGACGGCCAGTGCCAGCCGCTCCAGCACGATGGCGTCGTTGGCCTCGGCCGGGCCGGTGCGCTCCAGCCACACGCACGTCCCGGCGGCGGCCGGGACGGCGGTGGCCGCGGCCGGTGGTGAGCCGGCCGGGGTGGTCAGCGGCTCGGCGAGCTCGCCGCGCGGGGTGACCCGGACGGTGCGCGCGGGACGCTGCTGCCCGAAGCCGGCGACGCAGCCGGCCAGCGAGGCGGCTGCGGCCAGCAGACCGCGGGTGTTGACGTTGCCGACGGTGAGCTCGTCGAAGCAGGCGATGACCCGCAGCGCGAGGCTGGCCTGCGGGTCCAGGCGGGTGATGCGGCCCAGCAGCTCCTGCACGTCACGTCCTCGTCTCGCGCGGTGCCCGGACAGTAGCCCCGGTCGGGGGCCCGGGGGGAGGTCCCGGCTCAGTCCGCGAGGACCCGTTCGACCCAGGCGTCACGGGCGCGGATCATCTGCCGGGCGACGGCGGTGTGCGGGGCGAAGACGTCGCAGGCGTGGAAGGCCCCGCTCCACACGTGCAGCTCGGCCGAGGACCCGGCCCGCCAGAGGCCGGTGGCGTAGTCGATCGCCTCGTCGCGGAAGACCTCCGCGGACCCGACGTCGATGAAGGCCGGTGGCAGTCCGGCCAGGTCGGTGGCTCGGGCCGGTGCCGCGTAGGGCGACACGTCGGGTCCGCCGCGGGCCTCGCCCAGCAGCGCCGTCCAGCCGGTCTCGTTGCTCACCCGGTCCCAGACGCCGACGCCGTCGAACTGGTGGGTGGAGGGCGTGGTGCCGCGGTCGTCGAGCATCGGGTAGTCCAGCACCTGCCCGCACAGCGCCGGGCCGCCGCGGTCCCGGGCGGCGAGCGCCAGGCCGGCGGCCAGCCCCCCGCCGCTGCTCGCGCCGCACACCAGCAGCCGGTCGGTGGCGATGCCGAGCTGGCCGGCGTGGGAGGCGGTCCACTCCAGGGCCGCGTACACGTCCTCGCGGGGGAACGGCTCGGGGTGCTCGGGGGCCCGGCGGTACTCCACGGTCACCAGGACGGCGCCCAGGTGCTGCACCCAGTCCAGCACCAGGTCGATGCCGCTGAACCGGTCGCCGAACACCAGCCCGCCCGAGTGCACGAACAACACACCGGGACGCCGCCCGGAGGTGCCGTGCGGGGTCAGCACCGAGATGGTCACGGGGTCGCCCCGGTGACCGGGGACCTCCCGGTCGACCCGGGTGATCCGGCGGTCCCGGAGGGTGCCCTCGACCGGCGGTGAGGCGTAGGAGGTGCGCATGAACCCGATGAGGTCCGGGGTGATGGTCGGGGGGAACATGCCGCCGACCACCGCCAGTCCGGCCTTGAGCTCCGGGTCGAACGCGGGCCGGGGAGGGGTGTCCACGGTGTTCCTCCTCGCGCCGGTGGGGTGCGGTCATCCTGCCTGGGTGCGGCCGACCCCCTGGTCTCGAGGGCCGGCCGCACGTCCGGGGTGGTCAGAGCGAGGCGTACACCGCCTGCTCGACGTCGGTGTAGGTCTTCCACGCCCCGCCCTGGGCGATGAAGGGCAGGCTGTTGGTGTAGACCGAGGCGCAGATCCCCGTCGTCCGGTCGATGAAGAAGTGCGTGTTGAACAGCCCGGCCCACGCCCCGGTACCGGCCCGCCGGCCGCCGGGGACGTCCACGGTGTTGATCAGCAGGCCGTGGCCCCAGGTCCACCCCGGACCGGGGTGGAACGTGTCGGTGATCGCCGGGTCGGCCGTGGGGATCTCGGTCGGGAAGGCGATGTCGCCGAGCTGGCTGGTGAACGCCGCGTCCACGGTGTCCTCGCGCAGGATGCGGACGCCGTCGAGCTCCCCGCCGCGCAGCAGGGCCCGCTCGAAGCGGGTGTAGTCGCGGGGCGTGGAGTAGAGGCCGTGGCCACCGGCGAACCACTCCGGGGACTGGTTGAGGATCTCCCCGGCCGAGGTCCAGCCGCCGTCCTCGCCGGGCACGTGCACCGTGACCAGGTTGCCGGCGCGCTGCTCGTCGAGCAGGAACATCGTGTCGTGCATCCCCAGGGGGCCGGTGACGCCCTCGGCGACGGCGCGGTCCAGCGTCGTGCCCGCGACGGTCTCCACCACCCGGCCGAGCCAGTCGGTGTTGATGCCGTAGACGAACGAGGTGCCCGGGTCCGCGGTCAGCGGCGCCCGGAAGGCCGCCATCGTCCCGGGGACGACGTTCGGGGTGCCGGTGGCGGCCTCCCAGCGGACCAGGTCGGCGTTCCAGAACCAGTACCCGAGACCCGAGGTGTGGGTGACCAGCTGCTGGACCGTGGCCTGGCTGGCCGGCGGACGGTACTGGGGGGTGTCCCCGTCGAACCCGGTGAGCACCTGCAGGTCGGCGAACTCCGGCAGGTAGTCCGCGACCGGGGCGGAGAGGTCCAGCTCGCCCCGCTCGACCTGCTGCAGGGCCACCGTCGTGGCGACCATCTTGGTCATCGACATGATCCGGAACTGGGTCGACGTCGTCACCGGGTCGGTGCTCTCCCCGACGACCCGGACCCCGGCGCCGCCCTCGTAGAGGACGCCGTCCCGGTCGGCGACGATCGCCGCCACGTGCGGCACCTCGCCGGACTCCACCGCCCGGGCGAGCACCTCGTCGATCCTGGCGCCGTCGATCCTGCCGCTCTCGGTCCGTGCCATCGCGTGCCTCCACTCGCCGTGCCGGGCACCGGTGCCCGGGCCTGACGAGCCTGGCCCGCCGGGTGTGACCGGGGTAACCGTCGGGACGACGCGGATCGGGCCTCCCTACCCGCCACCTGGCGGGTCGCGGCGGCCGGTCCCCTCAGCCGGTGGTGGTGGGGGCGGCGGTGGGGATGGTGGCCGTCCCGTCCGTCGTGGGTGACGGCGCCGGGTCGCGGTCCGGGGTCGGCTCCGCCGTGCTCGCGGGGGCGGTCGTCGTGGGCGCCGTCGTCGCCGCCGTCGTCGCCGCCGTGGCCGGTGCCGTCGTGGCGGGCTGGGTGCCGTCGGGCTGGGTCGTGGGCGCCGTCGTCGGCGGGGGCGTGGAGGTGCCCGCCGGCGTCGTGGGGGGCGGGTCCTCTGCGGCGGCGGCCGTCGTCCCGCCCTCCCGGTCGGAGGGCACCGCGTCCGTGGGGAGTGTCGGTGTGGCGGCGGCGGGTCCCCCGGCCGGCTGCTCCGTGGCGGGGGCCGGCGCGGGGTCCGGCTCCACGGGCGCGTCGTCCAGCGGGGCGGGGAGGGGGTCCCCCGCCGCGGTCGACTCGGCGGCGGGCGGGACCGTGCCGGGGTCGGGCGTCGCGGCAGCGGGCGGCTGGGCGGCGGGCGGCTGGGCGGACGGCGGCTGGGCGACGGGCGAGCTGGGCGGGGCGCTCACCGCGCCGAGGTCCTGGTCGTCGGTGGGGAGGCCGTCGGTGGGGCCGCCCACCGTGGTGTCCGCGGCGGTGCCGGGCGCCGAGGTGGTGGCCTCCGCCGCCGCCACGGACGGGTCGGTGACGTCGGCGTCGGGGCTGCCGGAAGCGGCCAGCACGGCCAGCCCGCCGACGGCGAGGGCCCCGGCGCCCAGGGCCACCGCGGCGACCGGCGTCGCCCGGCGGCGGGCCGGGGGGCGGGTGACCGGCCGGGCGGTGACCAGCGGGCGCGGCGCGGCGGGCGCGGGGTCGGCCACCACGGGGTCCGACACCACGACGACCGGCAGCGGTCCGGTGTCGGCGTGCTTGCCGTAGGTCGAGGCGTCCGGGTCCAGCCAGGGCAGCACGGCGGTCGCGTCGTCCTCGGGCCGGTCGTCCTCGGGCCGGTCGTCGTCGGCCCCGTCGTCACGCACCATGTGCTCGACCTCCCCGTCGTCGACCCCAGGGCAGCACGGTGGCGCCGTCCGCGCACGTCGATCACCGTCCTGACCTGCGTATTCGTCGCTGTGGGTCAGGATGCGGGTACGGACGGTCCGTTGCACGCGTCCGTCGCCCCGCCCACCGGCGACGACCGGAGGGCGGGGCGACGGGGGTGCGGGCGGGGCTCAGCCGGCGATCGCGGCCACCGGTGAGGTCCGGGCGGCCCGCCGGGCCGGCAGCACCGAGGCCAGCAGCCCCGCGACCGTGGCCACCACGACGATGGCCAGCACCTGGGTCCACGGCACGCTCACCACGGTGCCGTCGGGGGACAGCGCGCCGAGCACCGAGGCCGCCCCGGCCAGCCCGTACGCCCCGCCCAGCAGCACCCCGAGGACGGCGGCGACCCCGGCGACCAGGGCGGCCTCCCAGGCCAGCAGCCCACGCAGTTGGCCGCGGGTCAGACCCAGCGCCCGGAGCAGGCCGGACTCCTGCCGCCGTTCCACCACCGAGAGGGCCAGGGTGTTGCCCACCCCGATCAGCGCGATCACCACCGCGACGCCCAGCAGGCCGGTGACCACCAGCAGCATGGTGTCCAGCACGCCGTCCAGCGCGGCCCGCTCGCTGGCCAGGCCCGTGACCAGCGCACTCGGGACGGCGGTGCCCACCAGGTCGGTGACCTCCTCGGCGGTGGCGTCCGCGTCGGCGGAGTCGGCCAGCCGCAGCCACAGCCGCCCGACCGGGGCGTCGGGGACCAGGGCGGCGAGCTCCGTCGCGGTCAGCCGGGGGGTGTACACGTCGTCGGTGCCGGCGACCGCGGTCATGGTCAGCGAGCGGCCGTCCTGGGTGAAGGTGACCTGGTCGCCGGCCGACACCCCGTAGAGGTCCATCGTGTACGCCGGCAGCACGACCTCACCCAGCCCGGGCAGCGGCTGGTCGGTCCCCGAGCGCAGCACCGGCTGCGTCGCGGCGGTGTCGAACCCGTCGACCTCGACCGGCTCGCCGTCGGGGCCGGTCACCGTGCCCACGGTGATGCCGACGCCGGCCTGGACGCCGTCCACACCGGTCAGCTGGTCCAGCAGCGAGGGCGGCAGCGCGGAGCCGAAGTCGTCCACGACGACGTCCGTCGGGTAGGCGGCGTCCAGCCCGGCCGCGGCGGTGGCCTTGGTGGAGGCGGCGCCCACCACCATCGCGGTGGTCAGCGTGACGCCGATGAGCAGCGCCGTCGCGGTCGCCGCCGTCCGGCGGGGGTTGCGGGTCGCGTTGCCGGTGGCCAGCCGGGCGGGCACCCCGCCGACCCGGCCCAGCAGCCGACCGGCCGCCGCGACCACCGGGGGGACGGCGCGTTGGGCGAGCAGCACGACGCCGAGGAAGCTCAGCGCCCCGCCGGGCAGGGCGACGAGCACCTGGCCGACGGCAGCGCCGTAGACGGTCAGCGCAGCGCCCGGGACGGCCAGCGCGAGCCCCAGGGCCAGGCGCAGCACGCCGCCGCGGGAACGCAGCGGCGCCGGGTCGACCGGGCGGAGCGCGGCCAGCGGGGCCACCCGGGTCGCCGCCCGGGCCGGGGCGAGCGCCGCCACCACGGTGACGACGGTGCCCAGCAGCAGGCCGACCACGACGGCCAGCGGGGGCACCGAGACCCCGGACAGCGGGATCGGCGAGTCCAGCGCGCCGGCGACCGCGGAGACCCCGGCGGCCAGCCCGATGCCGGCCAGCACGCCGAGCACGGAGGCGACGACGCCGGTCAGCAGCGCCTCGCCGAGCACGCTGCGCCGCACCTGCCGGGCGGTCGCGCCCACGCAGCGCAGCAGGGCGAGCTCGCGGGTCCGCTGGGCCAGCAGCACGGCGAAGGTGTTGGCGATGACCAGCCCGGCGACCAGCACGGCCACGGTGGCGAAGACCAGCAGCACGGCGGTCAGCGCGGTGGCCCCGCCGGTGATCGCCGCGGCGGCCTGCTCCGCGGTCTCCTCGCCGGTCGTCAGCTCCGTGTAGCGGGTCGCGTAGGACATCTGCAGCTCGGTCCGGTCGGGGTCGCCGGCGATGCGCAGCTCGGTGACGGTCGCTCCCCAGGCCCGGGCCTGGTCCGGCGTCACGAAGCCCTGGGTGAACAGGCCCCCGGTGACCGTGCCGGACAGGTCGACCAGGCCGGTGACGGTCACCTCGCCCTCGACCAGCTGGCCGGCGGCGTCGTAGGAGGTCACCGGGAGGGTGTCGCCGACGGCCACGCCCTCGGTCTCGGCGAGCAGGATCTCGCCCGGACCGGTGGGGTACGCCCCGGCGGACAGCTGCTGCCAGCGCAGCAGCGGGTCCTCGGCCAGGGCGGTGACGGCGACGTAGCGGGCGCCGGTCCGGTCGGGCAGCACGGCCTGGACGGAGGTGTCCCACTCGGGCGCGACGGCCTGCACCCCGGGGACGCCGGACACCGGCTCGACGATGTCGGCCAGCGACTCGCCGTCCGTGGAGGTCAGCACCAGGTCGGTGCCGACGTACTGCGCGCCGACCGAGGCCAGCACGGTGGAGCGGGTGGTCTCGTTGAGGACCAGCGTGGCGACGACGAAGGCCACCGCGATGACGATCGCCAGCATCGAGGCGATCAGCCGGCCGGCGTTGGCCCGGACCTGGGCGAGGAGGACGGTGCGCACGTCAGCCACCCAGCCCGCGGAGCGCGTCGATCACGGCGTCGGCGGTGGGGGAGTGCACCTCGCCGGCCAGCCGCCCGTCGGCCAGCAGGACGACCCGGTCGGCGTAGGCGGCGGCGACCGGGTCGTGGGTGACCATGACGACGGTCTGCCCGGTCTCCCGGACGCTGGAGCGCAGCAGCCCCAGGACCTCCGCACCGGACCGGGAGTCCAGGTTGCCGGTCGGCTCGTCGGCGAAGACGACGTCGGGTCGGGGCAGCAGGGCACGGGCGACGGCCACGCGCTGCTGCTGGCCGCCGGACAGCTCGTGCGGGCGGTGCCCGAGCCGGTCCCGCAGGCCCAGCCGGGCGACGACGTCGTCCATCCAGGCCGGGTCCGGGCGCCGCCCGGCCAGCTGCATCGGCAGCACCATGTTGTCCCGGGCGTCCAGCACGGGCAGCAGGTTGAACGACTGGAACACGAAGCCGATCCGCTCGCGCCGCAACCGGGTGAGCTGGTCGTCGGGCAGGCTGGTCAGCTCGGTGTCGCCCAGCCAGACCTGCCCGGCGGTCGCGGTGTCCAGCCCGGCCAGGCAGTGCATCAGGGTGGACTTGCCCGACCCGGAGGGGCCCATGATCGCGGTGAAGGCCCCGCGGTCGAAGGCGACATCGACCCCGGCCAGCGCGTGCACGGCGGTGTCGCCGCGGCCGTGGGTCTTGCGCAGGCCCTGCGCGCGGACGGCGGCGGTGACCGGCGGGGCTGACGCACCACCGGGCCCACCACCGGGCCCACCACCGGGGACGGTCATGAGGGGGACGGCGCTGTCGGGCACGGGGGCTCCTGAGGACGGGGGACCGGGACGTGTCCACCGTGCTGCGTGCCGGGCCCCCGCCGCGTCGGAGCTGGGTCCCGACTGTGTCCTCCCCGTGCTGCCCCCGTGGGTGGACCCGGGTCGTCCCCGGGGCGGACTCACTCCTCGAGGAGGTCCCCCGGCCCGGCTGCGGTGACCGCCTGGCGGGTCCGGTCGGGGAGCTGGACGGCGGTCACCGTGCGGTCGTCGTCGGGCCGCAGGCCCACCCCGCCGGGCAACGGGAGGGCCGGGGGCACGTCGGCGCCGCCGTCGAGCAGCGTCACGGACGCCGTCCCGGGGGGTGCGACGACGAGGACGGTGCTGGAGGAGACGTCGGCGACCCGGTCGCCCACGGTGCACCGGGCGGCGACCACCAGGCCCGCGACCGGGGTGCCGGCCGGCCACGTCTGCATGCCGCACCCCACCTGCTGCAGCGTGCCGTCGGCACGCCGGCCGGCCACCGCGGTGCTCACCACGACGGCGCCCCCGGGCACGGTCACCGCCAGGACGACGCCCTGCACGACCCGGCCGGAGGGCCCGGGCACCGCTCCGGCCCACAGCAGCGCCGGGGTGAGCGGGGCGGGGTCCAGACCGGTCGGCACGGTGACCGACAGCAGGGCGGCCGCCACGGCGTCGGGGTCGGGGACGCCGGTCGGCCGGACCGGGACGGCGGTGGGCAGCGCCGGCCGCGCGACCGGGCGGTCGGCGAGGGTCACGGGCACCGGGGTCAGGGTCAGCGGGCTCGTCGTCCCGGTCCGGGCCACCTGCACCCGGACCGCCCGGCCCGAGGTGTCCGGCGTCGCGATCGCGACGGCGGCCACCCCGTCGGCCACCGGCTGCGCGACGTAGACCCGCTGCACGCTCCCCGCCGGGCCCACCAGCTGGCCGGGGGAGACCCGCACGCCCTCCTCCCGGCCGGCCACGACCACCAGGGCGGTGCCCTCCAGCAGCGCGGCGGGCTGGTCGGGACGCAGCACGACCGGGCGGTTGGCCGGTGTCAGCTCCGCGGGTCCGGCGCCGGCCGGGCCGGTCGACCACAGGCCGAGCAGGTCCCCGCCGGAGGGGTCGCCGTCGGTGCCGCCGTCCGTGCCGCCGTCCGTGCCGACGACCAGCACCCACCGCCGGTCCAGCAGGTCCCCGGCGAAGACCACCCGGCGGTCGGTCAGCGCGTCGGTGCCCGCGGCGTCGCGGAGGGCGGCGAGCAGGTCGTCGTCGCCGGCCAGAGAGCCGCGCGCCGGCCCGGCCAGCGGTGCCGAGGGACCGGGCCGCTCCGCGGCCGGACCGCCGATCCGCTGCAGGGCCCCGGGCAGCAGCACGGCCAGGACGGCGAGCACCGCCAGCACGGCGACCGGTCGCAGCAGCCGCCGCCGGCGAAGCCCGCGAACGGCGGCCACCGCCTCGTCGTCGTCGCGGGCGGGGGGACGGCGGGTGCCGGCCAGCCGCGCGAGCCCGGCCCGTGCGTCCCCGCCGAGGGCCGCCCGCGCCCGGGCCAGCCGCTCGGCGACCGGGCCGGGCACCAGCCCGGCCGGGTCGAGGTCCTCGTGGTCGGCGAGCACGACCGCGGCCCGGTCGGCGTCGGACAGGCCACCGAGTGCGACCGCGGTCGTGCGCGCGGCAGCCAGGTCGGCGGGGGACACCCACCACGGGGCGGCCGGCTCGCCGGCCAGTGCGCTGCGGGTCCGGCGGGTGCGGAGCAGGGCACGCAGTGCCGCGGTGCGGTCGGCGTCGGCAGGCAGCCGGGCCAGGGCCCGGTCGACCCGGTCCTCGGCGGCAGCCTCGTCCCCCCCGCCGGCCTCGAGCAGGAAGGCGGTGGTCAGCAGGTCGGCGCGGTGCGCGGCGACGACCCGGGACTCCCGCACCGGCTCAGTGTGCGGCGTCCCGCAGCAGGTCGTCGGGACGGACCAGCCCGGACCGGAACGCGAGCACCACGGCCTGCACCCGGTCGCGCGAGCCGGTCTTGGCCAGCACCCGGCCGACGTGGGTCTTCACCGTGGCCTCGCTGACGAACAGGCCGGTGGCGATCTCGGTGTTCGACGCGCCGTAGGCCATCTGCACCAGCACCTCCCGCTCGCGCGGGGTCAGCTCGGCCAGGGCCGGCTCGGGCCCCTGCGGGCCGGCGCTGCGCTCCTCGCGCAGCAGCGGGGCCACGTGCTGCAGCAGCCGTCGGGTCGAGCTGGCCGCGATGACGGAGTCCCCCGCGTGCACCGTGCGGACCGCGGCCAGCATCTCCTCCGGGGCGGCGTCCTTGAGCAGGAAGCCGCTGGCCCCGGCCCCGATCGCAGCCACCACGTACTCGTCGAGGTCGAAGGTGGTCAGCACCACCACCCGGGGCGGGTCGGGCAGCGCCGTCACCGCGCGGGTGGCCTCGATGCCGTCCGTGCCGGGCATCCGGACGTCCATCAGGACGACGTCGGCCGGGGTGCGGCGCAGCACGTCGACCACCTGCGAGCCGTCCCCGGCCTCGCCCACGACCGTCAGGTCGGGCTGGGAGTCGATGACCATCCGGAACCCAGCCCGCACCATCTGCTGGTCGTCGACGAGGACGATGCGGATCGGCTGGGTGCTCGTCATCGGGCCTGACGGTAGGGCAGCACCGCGTGCACCCCGAACCCGCCGCCGTGCCGGGGGCCGGCCTCCAGCCGCCCGCCGTGCAGCTGGGCGCGCTCGCGCATGCCGAGCACGCCGTTCCCGGCGCCGTCCGTCGCCGCGGAGGCCCCGCGGCCGTCGTCCAGGACCGACAGCTCCAGGGCCTGGGCCCGCCACTGCAGCCGCACCCAGGCCCGGCTGGCCGGCCCGGCGTGCTTGAGCACGTTGGTCAGCGACTCCTGGACGATCCGGTAGGCCGCCAGCTGGGACCCGGCGGCCAGCTCGACCGGCTGGCCCTCGGTGATCAGGTCGACGTCCAACCCGCTGCGCCGCACGTCCTCCACCAGCCCGGGGATCGCCGCGACGTCGGGCTGCGGGGCGAACTCCTGGACGCCGTCCTCGCGCAGCACGCCCAGCAGCGACCGCATGTCGGTCAGCGCCTGCCGCCCGGTGGCTGCGATCTGCTCCAGCGCGCCGGTGGCCGCCGCCGGGTCGGTGCGCCCGGCGTACCGACCGCCGTCGGCCTGGGCGATGACCACCGACAGCGAGTGCGCGACGACGTCGTGCATCTCCCGGGCGATCCGGGCCCGCTCGGCCCCGGCGGCCAGGCGCATCTCCTGGTCGCGCTCCAGCTCCAGCAGGTCGGCCCGCTCGCGCAGGGCCTGCTCGCGCTGCAGCCGGGACCGCTTGAGGTCGCCGAGCGCCCAGGTGGCCAGCACCAGCACCCCGATCGCCACGGCGGAGAACACCGTCCCCCGGATCAGGTCGGTGCTGCTGCCGATGTAGACGCCGCCGAAGTAGCGGAAGGCGGCCAGCAGTGCGCCGAGCAGTCCGAGCACCAGGCCTGCCTTGCGCCAGGGTCGCGGGGCGTAGGCGGCCAGGGCGTGGACCATGACCGGGACAGCCACGTTCGCCAGCAGGAAGTCGCTGACCAGGACCACCTCGACCAGGCCCGCGCCCAGCACCGCGACGGCCGCGCGCACCGTCGACGTGCGGCGCCAGGCCAGCGGGACCAGCAACGCCAGGGAGACCAGCGCCGCCGTCCCGGGCTGGGAGGGGTAGGTGGAGGTCCCCAGGGCCAGGCAGACGAGGACCAGCAGCCCGGCGACGACCGCGTCGACCGCGAAGGGGTGCGCGCGCAGTCGGCGCGAGACGCGCTCCACCACCGGCTGCCGCTCCACGCCCCGACCCTAGGCAGCCCGGCGGGCCCTGTCGTCGTCCCCCGGGACGAGGTGGGGTCCGCCCCCGGGGGGAGGTCTGCGGGTGCGGACCGCCACGACCGGTGTCACGCTCTCCGAGGCCTGACCAGCGCTGGAACGAGGACATCATCAACAGCACGACGACCGACCCCGCCGACGAGGGCCGACGGCCGTT
This sequence comes from Modestobacter sp. Leaf380, assembly GCF_001424485.1. GTDB lineage: Bacteria > Actinomycetota > Actinomycetes > Mycobacteriales > Geodermatophilaceae > Klenkia. Next base: position 42,412 of record NZ_LMQC01000003.1, on the reverse strand, counting down.
CCAGCTGACCGTCGGGGAGCCCGACACCGCGGGCGACCTGCGCGTCGCGGTCTCCGGGGTGCTGGACAACTACTCCAACCCGCGGTTGCCCCGCCAGCTGCTGACCGCGCTCGGCGACGCCCCGGCGCGGCTCACCGTCGACCTCGACGACGTGGACTTCTTCGGGTCGGCCGGGATCACCGCGCTGGTCGAGGTGAGCAAGGCCGCGGACGCGGCGGGCAAGCAGCTGCGCATCGTCGCCACGCACCGGGTGGTCACCGGCCCGTTGGAGGTCACCGGTCTGCTCGACCGGCTGCGGGTCAACGAGGGCTGAGCTCCTCCTCGGCGGCGGGCTCGTCCACGGCCCACCGCCGTCCCCACGCCTTGAGGGCGCCCAGCACCGGCACGAGGTCCTGCCCGGCCTCGGTCAGGTGGTAGTCCGAGCGTGGCGGGGAGTCCTGGTAGGGCCGGCGTTCCAGCACCCCGGCGGCCACCAGGTCCTTGAGCCGGGCGGCGAGCCGGTCGCGCGGTGCGCCGGTGCCGGCCAGCACGTCGGAGAAGCGGTGTGCGCCCAGGTGCACCTCGCGCACCGCCAGCAGCGCCCACCGGTCCCCGACCACCTCGAGGGCCGCGGCGATGGGGCAGGGGCGGCCCGGCAGCTCTGACAACACGACCACGCGTCCAGGTTGGCACGTGCGGCCGGTGCGTGCCACGAGCTGCCGGGCCCCCTCCGGGGTCAGTAGGTGAAGCGGCCGACGGTGGTGCGCAGGTCGGCGGCCATCCGGGACAGCTCGTCCACGGCCACCCGGGTCTGGCCCAGTGCCTCGGTGGTGGTGCCCGCCGCGGTGGAGACACCGGTGATGTTGGCGGCGATCTCGGTGGTGCCGCCCGCCGCCTCGGCCACGCTGCGCGACATCTCGTTGGTCGTGGCGGTCTGCTCCTCCACGGCTGAGGCGATGGTCATCTGGTAGTCGTTGATCTGGCCGATGACCTCACCGATCCGGCCGATCGCGGCGACGGCGCCTCCGGTGTCGGCCTGGATGGCCTCCACCCGGCGGGCGATGTCCTCGGTGGCGCGAGCGGTCTCCTGGGCCAGTTCCTTGACCTCGTTGGCGACGACGGCGAAGCCCTTGCCTGCCTCGCCGGCGCGGGCGGCCTCGATGGTGGCGTTGAGGGCCAGGAGGTTGGTCTGCTCGGCGATGGAGGTGATGACCTTGACGACGTCGCCGATCTCCTTCGACGACAGCCCCAGCTTGGTGATGGTGGCGTTCGTGGCCTCGGCCTCGGTCACCGCGGTTCCGGCGACCCGGACCGCCTCGTTGGCGCTCTGCGCGATCTCCCGGATCGACGCGCTCATCTCCTCGGCACCGGCGGCGACGGTGGCCACGCTGCGGGACACCTCGTCGGCCGCTCCGGACACGACGCCGGACTGGACCGCGGTCTCCTCCGCCGATGCCGAGATCTGCGCCGAGGACGCCGACAGCTCCTCGCTGGAGGCAGCGACCGCGTCGGCAGAGGCCACGACGGAGGCCATCAGGGTGCGCAGGTCGGCGACGGCGCCGTCCAGCGCGCGGCCCATCTGGCCGATCTCGTCGGCGCTGGTGAGCCCGGTGGTCTTGGTCAGGTCGCCGTCGGCGAGGGCCTGGGCCATGACCTGCACCTTCCGGACCCCGCCGGCGATGCCACCGGCCACGAACCAGGCGATCGTCAGGGCGGCGGCCAGCCCGCCGACGAGGACGGCGATCGAGGTGGTGCGGGCCGTGGCCGCCGAGGACTGCATGTCGGCGATGGCGGCACTGCTGGCGGCCTCGTCCAGCTCGCCCAGTGAGACGGCGATATCCATCGCCTCGGGGAGCAGCCGCTGGCTGTCGTTGGCGGCGACCCAGCCGGCGTTGTCCGAGGCGCGCTCCAAGGGCAGCAGGGTCGAGGTGTGGAACGCCTCCCACTCGTCGACCTTGGCACCCAGGTCCTGCACCAGGGTGGCCTGCTGACCGCCGGCCCCGGCGGCGTAGACACCGATGTCGGTCCGCGCGGTGGCCAGCCTGTCGTCGATCGTGGACAGCGCGGTCTCCAGGCCGGCGGCGTCGGGGGCGATGAGGGGGTCACGGACCGCGATCCGCAGCTCGCGCAGGTCGTCGCGGATGGTGCTCAGCTGCTCCAGCTTGGCGACGTTCTCGGTGATCACCGTCTCGCTCCGCTCCGCGTTCGAGGACAGCGCCGCGAGACCCAGGACCCCGATCGCGGTCGCGGCCACCGCGGCCACCCCCACCGCCCCGAGGACCTTGGTGCGGACGGGCCGGTCGGCGAACCAACCGGTGAGAACGGAGGGCTTCTGGCTGTCGGACACGGGGGACTCCTCGGAGCAGGGAACGCGGGGGATGAGCGACCCGCACGCAGCGAGGGGCGGGGTCGCGCCGCCTCGACCTGCGGCGACGCCCCTGGTTACGACTGCTGACACGAGTAATCCACTTGAGTCGTGCAATTCCTGGAAAGGATCCCAGGAATGGTCATCGACCATTCCTGTCGCCATGGTGACGTGTCGACACCGAATGGCCGGTGACCTTCTCGTCGACGCCCCGCGTGGGGATCAGCGAGCGGTGACGGTGATCCCCGCCGGCGTGCTGCCGAACCGGACGTGGCCCAGGTGCGGGGCGTAGCCGTCCGCCTCGAGCTCGCTGTGGTGGTGGGTGTCGCCCACGGCCAGGGTGGCGCAGCCGGCGGCCCGCCCGGCGGCCAGTCCGGCCGGGGCGTCCTCGACGGCGAGGCACCGGTGCGGGTCGACGCCGATGCGGTGCGCGCCCAGCAGGAACGGGTCGGGCGCGGGCTTGCCGTTGGTCAGGTCGTCCACGCAGACCACCTCGCGCGGGCGGCGCAGCCCGGACCCGGTCAGTCGCGCCTCCAGCAGCGGACCGGTGCAGGAGGTCACGATCGCGACCCGGTTCGCCGGGAGCGCGGTGAAGGCCTCCAGCACCCCGGGCAGCACGGCGATGCCGGCGAGGGCCTCGGCGACCTCCAGCTCGTGGATGCGCGCCAGCCCGGCCGCCACCCGGTCGGCGGGCAGCAGCGAGGCGACGATCTGGCTGGCCGGGCGGCCGCCCAGCGCGGTCAGCGCCGCCGGGTCCACGTCGTGCTCGGCGGCCCACGTGCGCCAGGCGCGCATCGACCCGCCCATGGAGTCGATCAGCGTCCCGTCCATGTCCAGGAGGACGCCGTCGAAGGTCCGGTCGGCGAGCTGGTCGAGCTCGAGGAAGGCGCCGGGTCTGGGCGTGGTCCGTTGCACGCGACCGATCCTCCCACCCGCCGGGGACGGGGCGGTGGCCAGCGGCCTGCCGGCCGGTGACGGCCCGGTGCCCCCGGGTCAGGGGACGACGGTCACCGGCCACCGGCCCGACCGCACCAGCCGGACGGCGATCGAGCCGACCAGCCGGTGCCCGGCCTGCTCCGAGGCGCCCACGACGACGGCGTCGGCGAGCAGGGAGTCCGCGAGCCGGGTCAGCTCGGCGAACGGGTCCCCGCGCACCGAGTGGAACTCGACCGGGATGCCGATGTGCGCGGCCCCGTCCACGACCATCCGCTCCAGCTCCGCGGACACCTCGGTCGCCGTCTCGGCGGCCACCGCGGCCGACCCGGGCACCAACCCGGCCATCGGCGGGAAGCCGGTGCGCACGTGCACGACCACCAGCCGGGAGTGCTGGCGGCGGGCCAGCCCGGCCGCGTAGCTGGCCGCCCGCAGCGAGGTGTCGGACCCGTCGACGCCCACCACGATGACCTTGGGCCCGTCGGTGCCCCGCTCGAAGACGTCGCTCACGTCCCCGATCGTGCACCCGGCCCCGACGGCCGGTCTCAGGCGGCCACGTCGCCCTCCTCCCGGCTCTCTTCCCGGAGCGGGGTGCGGGCGGCCACCACGAAGTCGCCCAACGCCCGCCGCAGGGCGACGCCGAGCCGGTCCGCGGGCACGTGCAGCTCGTCGCGTGGGGTCAGGGGCAGCCCCGGGCTGCCGGAGAGCTCCAGCAGGGCCAGGTCCTCGGCCAGCAGCGTCTGCTGTCGCGCTGCCTCCGTGGCCACCGCGGTGCGGGTCGGCCGCTGCGGGCCGCCCAGCAGCACCCGGGTCCACACCCGGGTGGAGTCGGCGTCCTCGGGCGTCAGCAGCACCAGCAGCGTCGTCGTCGCACCGTCGGGGGCCACGCGGCGCACCAGCAGCTGGAACGGCGGGCGCAGGACGACCGTGCACCGGTCCACCCCGTCGTCCCGCACCCCGGAGAAGCCGCCGTGCTCGACCCGGACCTCGGCGACGGCGACCTCGCGGGCCCCGGCGCCGTGCGCGAACGGGGCGTGGGCGGCGTCGAGCAGGACGTCGAGCAGCGGCGCGGCCGGCGCGCTGGTGCGGACCGGGGGGAGCCAGGCCGAGCGCGACCGGGCGTCCTCGCCGGGCACCTCCAGGTCGGCGCCCCGGGGCTCCTGCGGGGCGACCTGGACGACGCCGTGCCGCTCGCGCACCCCCCACGCGGGCGGGTCGACCGTCAGCACCCCGCCCCGACGCTCCAGGGTCCGGGTCCGCCCCAGCAGTCGGACGGCGAGCCAGCCGCCGTCCCGGAGCTCGTCGGACAGCGCGACCGGGTGCCAGGCGTGCTCCAGGGCCGGGTCCAGGTTGTCCAGCACCGGGCCGGCCGGCTCCGGGAGGGCGGGCACCGGCTCGGCCGACGTCCCCGCGACCGCGCGCGGCGGCCGGTGGTGCAGCGTCCGCTCCGGGGCGATCCACACCCAGCCGTCCCGCTCCTCCACCGCCCACGGGGTGGACAGGTCGGCCCGGGGCGGTGGGGTGCCCTCGGCGCCCAGCGAGGGGATGTCCACGCAGCGGCCCTCGGCGTTGAACTGCCAGCCGTGCGAGGCGCACTGCAGCCGCCCGTCGACGACGGTGCCGGTGGTGAGCGGCACCAGGCGGTGCGGGCAGCGGGCCGACAGCGCGGTCACCTCGGCGCCGGGCCGCAACCGGACGACGACGAAGGGCCGGCCGCCGGCACCCACCGCGCGCGGTGCGGAGCCGACGTCGGCCGCGCGGGCGACCGGGAACCAGCCGGTGGAGCCGGGGGAGGGGGCAGTCCTGGACGGGGCCATGAGCCATGCAACCGCCGCCGCGTTCCTCCCGCGTTGCCACCGGGTGACGTCTGCGGTGCGCCGGGGGCCGGGTCACTCCGGAACGTCACCGGCACCCCTTAGTGTGAGCGCACCCACACAGCGGACCCACAGCGAGGTGCCACCCCGTGACCGAACCCGAACGCCGGCTGCTCACCCCCGAGGAGTACCGGCAGGCCCAGGACTCCCCGGAGTTCACCGAGCTCAAGCGGCGCTTCCGCCGCTTCGCGGTCCCGATGACCGTGGCCTTCCTGACCTGGTACCTGGCCTACGTGCTGCTGAGCACCTACGCGGTGGACCTGATGAACACCCACGTGTTCGGCAACGTCAACCTCGGCATCCTGCTGGGCCTGGGCCAGTTCGTGACGACCTTCCTCATCACCCAGCTCTACGTCGCCTACTCGGCCCGCCAGACCGACCCGGTGGCCGACGAGATGCGCGAGCGGCTCGAGGCCCACCAGTTCCTCCCGGGGGAGCAGCAGTGACCATCGGCAACCCCGTCATCAACATCTCGATCTTCGGCGTCTTCGTCCTGATCACGCTGGTCATCACCTTCCGGGCCAGCCGCACCAACGCCAGCGCCGCCGACTTCTACGCCGCCGGGCGCAACATCTCCGGCACCCAGAACGGCCTGGCCATCGCCGGTGACTACCTGTCCGCCGCGTCGTTCCTGGGCATCGCCGGCGCCATCGCCGTCTACGGCTACGACGGCTTCCTCTACTCCATCGGGTTCCTGGTGGCGTGGCTCGTCGCGCTGCTGCTGGTCGCCGAGCTGCTGCGCAACACCGCCCGGTTCACCATGGCCGACGTCCTGGCCTTCCGGATGCGGCAGGGCCCGGTCCGGACGGCGGCGGCGCTGTCCACGCTGACCGTCTCGTTGTTCTACCTGCTCGCCCAGATGGCCGGCGCCGGCGGACTGGTCACCCTGCTGCTGGGGGTCAGCGGCGAGGCCGCCCAGGCCCTCACCGTCGTCGTCGTCGGCGCGCTGATGATCTTCTACGTGCTCGTCGGCGGCATGCGCGGCACCACCTACGTGCAGCTGATCAAGGCCACCCTGCTGATCATCGGCGCGTTCGTGATGACCGTGTGGGTGCTCGGGAAGTACGGGTTCAACCTGTCCTCGCTGCTCGGCGGGGCCGCCGACACCGCGGCCCAGCAGGCCACCCCGCGCGACGTGCTCTCCCCGATGGGCCAGTACGGCGCCACCGGCACCTCCAAGCTGGACTTCGTGTCCCTGGGCCTGGCCCTGGTGCTCGGCACTGCCGGCCTGCCGCACGTCCTGATGCGCTTCTACACGGTGCCCACCGCCAAGGACGCCCGGAAGTCCGTGGTCTGGGCGATCTGGCTGATCGGGTTCTTCTACCTGTTCAGCCTGGTCATCGGCTACGGCGCCGGTGCCCTGGTCGGGGCCGACGAGATCCTCGCCGCCCCCGGTGCGGTCAACTCCGCGGCACCGCTGCTGGCCTTCGAGCTCGGCGGCACCGTGCTGCTGGGCATCATCGCCGGCGTCGCCTTCGCCACGATCCTGGCCGTCGTCGCCGGGCTCACGATCACCGCATCGGCGTCCTTCGCCCACGACGTCTACAACTCGGTGATCAAGAAGGGTGCCGCCGACGGCAAGCAGGAGGTCCGGGTCGCCCGGATCACCTCGGTGGTCATCGGTGCGGTCGCGATCGGGCTGGGCATCCTGGCGCTGCAGGCCGGGCTCAACATCGCCTTCCTGGTGGCGCTGGCGTTCGCCGTCGCCGCCTCGGCGAACCTGCCGACGATCCTCTACACGCTGTTCTGGAAGCGCTTCACCACCCAGGGCGCGCTGTGGTCGATCTACGGCGGGCTGATCTCCTGCCTGGTGCTGATCCTCTTCTCCCCGGTCGTCTCCGGCGGCGCGATCAACCCCGCCACGGGCAAGTCCACGTCGCTCGTCCAGGACGTCGACTTCTCCTGGTTCCCGCTGAACAACCCGGGTCTGGTCTCGATCCCGCTGGCCTTCTTCCTGGGCTGGCTGGGCACGATGCTCAGCAAGGAGAAGCCGGACGTCGACAAGTACGCCGAGCTCGAGGTCCGCTCCCTGACCGGGATCGGCGCCGAGAAGGCCACCCCGCACTGAAGAAGGGCCCCGGTGCCCCACGACGCGCTCCGCACGTCGCGGGTCCCTGCACCGGGGCCGTTCCAGCGCCTCACCTGCCCCGTCCTCCGGTCGGAGGGCGGGGCTGGTTGGGTTCCGGGGGTGAGCACCGTGGCCTGCGTCGACATCGGCTCGACGTACACCAAGGCCGCGCTGGTCGACGTCGCCACCGGGGAGCTGCTGGCGACCGCGCAGGCGCCCACCACGCTCGACGACGTCGTCCGCGGGGTGCTGGCGGCGACCGCCGGGTTCGGCGGTGTGCCGGTGCGGGCCTGCTCCAGCGCCGGGGGCGGGCTGCGGCTGGCCGTCGTCGGCTACGAGCAGCTCATCAGCGCCGAGGCCGGGCACCGCGCGGCGCTGTCCGCCGGCGCACGGGTCGTGCACGTCGCCGCGGGGCGGCTGGACGACGCCGCGCTGGTCGCCCTCGCCGCGGCCCGTCCCGACGTGGTCTTGCTGGTGGGGGGCACCGACGGTGGCGACACCGCGGTGCTCACCCACAACGCCGGCGCGCTGGCCGGTGCGGACGGGTCCGTACCGGTCGTGCTGGCCGGGAACGCGCACGTCGCGGCCGAGGTGGCCGCGGTGCTGCGCGCCGGCGGCCACCCGGTGACGGTCTGCGCCAACGTGCTGCCCGACATCGGCGAGCTCGCGCCCGACGAGGCCCGGGCCGGCATCCGGGCGGTCTTCCTCGAGCACGTCATCGGCGGGGACCGGCTGTCCACCGACCCGCGCCTGCGCCAGTGGGTCCGCGCCGTCACCCCCGACGCGGTGCTCGACGGCGTCGTCGTGCTGGCCGGGCTGCGTGCCGAGGCCGACGTCCCCGGGGTGGTGGTGCTCGACGTCGGTGGGGCCACCACCGACGTCTACTGCGTGCCCGACCTGGACCCCGAGCAGGCCGCGCTGCGCCGGGAGGCCGTCGGCGTCCCCGCGCACCGGCGGACCGTCGAGGGCGACCTCGGCGTGCACCACGCCGTCGCCGACCTGCGCGCCGCCGCCCGGGCCGAGGGCCTGCCGCCGCTGGCCGACGGCGCGCTGGCCCTGGGCGAGGCGGCGGCCACCGTCGCGCTGCGCCGGCACCTGCGGGCCGAGGCCGCCTACGGCCCGGGCGGTGCCAGCGCCCGCGGGGTGGGTCTGGTGGTGCTGTCCGGCGGTGTCTTCCGGCACGCCGACCGCACCGCCCGGAACGCCGTCGTGGCCCGGCTGGGCGGGGACCGCGGCGGCGCCGGCGGCGTCCTCACCGGCACCGAGGTCGCCGTCGACGACCGGTACGTGCTGGCCGCCGCCGGCCTGCTCGCCGGGGACCACCCCGCCGCCGCCCGCGGACTGGTCTCCCGGCTGGCCTGACCCCGGCTCAGGCGGGCACGGCCTCCCGCTCCGCCGGGGTCGCCGCCGGGATGAGCAGTGCGATGACCGCACCGAGCACCGCGGCGCCCGCGCAGGCGGCGAACAACACCCGGTAGGCGGTCAGCGAGGGCAGCACCGTCGTCCCGAGGGTGAGGGTGGAGGCGGCCAGCAGGGTGCCGCCGATGGCGCTGGCCAGCGAGCTGCCCACCGACCGGGCCAGCGTGTTCAGCCCGTTGGCGGCGGCCAACTCGGAGCTCGGCGCCGCCCGCAGCACCAGGCTGGGCATGGCGGCGTAGGCGATGCCGGTGCCGGCACCGGCGACGGTCGTGAAGACCACGACCTCCCACAACGAGCCGGTGAACAGGATGCGGCCCAGGAAGCCGACCGCGATGACGCCCGAGCCCAGCGCCAGGGTGACCTTGGGGCCGAACCGCACCGACAGCTTCGCCGACACCGGGGACAGCAGGATCATCGCGATGCCGCTGGGCAGCAGGCACAGGCCGCTGACCAGCACCGAGGAGCCGAAGCCGTACCCCGAGGCCTCCGGTGCCTGCACGTAGGACGCCGTCCCGATGAGGCTGGCGAACAGCGCGAAGCCCACGCAGACCGAGGCGACGTTGGTCAGCAGCAGCGCCGGGCGGGCGTTGGTGACCATGTCCACCAGCGGGGACGCCGTCCGTCGCTCGACCAGGACGAAGACCACCAGCAGGACGGCGGCCAGCACCAGCAGCCCGATCGTCTTCGGGTCCGACCAGCCCCAGCGGGAGGCCTGGGCCAGCGGCAGCAGCAGGGACACCAGGGCGGCGGCCAGCAGGACCGAGCCCGGCAGGTCCATCCGGCCGCGCGTCTCGGTGCGGACCTCACGCAGCACGGTCAGGATGCCGACGACCGCGACCAGCCCGCCGACGGCGCAGATCCAGAAGAGCACGTGGTAGTCGGTGTGCTCGGCGATGAAGGCGGCCAGCGGCAGGCCCAGGGCGCCGCCGATGCCCAGCGTCGCGCTGACCAGGGCGATCCCGGTGCCGGCCCGCTTCGGCGGCAGCACGGTGCCGATCAGGCTGATGCCCAGCGGGATGGCCGCGGTGGCCAGGCCGGTGATGCCGCGGCCGACGATCAGCCAGGCCAGGGTGTCCGACAGGGCGCAGACCACCGAGCCCACGGTCAGCGCGACGGCGGCGACGATCAGCATCAGCCGCTTGCCGTAGAGGTCGGCCAGCCGGCCGAACACGGGGACGGCGACGGCGCCGACCAGCAGCGTGACGGTCAGCAGCCAGGGCGTGTCGGGCCCCAGTTGCGCGGACAGCTGGGGCAGCACGGGGACCAGCAGCGAGGTGGTGAGTGCGACGATGACGCCCAGGACGGCGACGACGGACAGTGCCGTGACCTGTGGCGCCGTCCAGCCCTCGTCGGGCTCGGCGGCAGCGGCGGGCGCTGCGGCGGTGCGGGTGGCTCCGGACACGGGGTCCTCCAACGGATCGTGGTCCCGCGGCACGACGGTGTACTGGCCAGGACAGGAAGTGGCAGACTGTGCCACGAGGCAGAGTGTGCCACTTCGTTGTCCCGTACACCGGGTCGGGTGCACCACAGCGGAGAGGACGACGTGGACGGGCTGCGGGAGCGCAAGCGGGCGGACAGCCGGGCCCGGGTGGTCGACGTGGCCTTCGGCCTGTTCGCCGAGCGCGGCTACGACGAGGTGACGGTGGCCGAGGTCTGCACCGCCGCGGGCATCGCCCCGCGCACGTTCTTCCGCTACTTCCCGACCAAGGACGACGTGCTCACCGAGCCGGCCCGGGTCCTCGCCGACCGGGTGCAGGCCGAGCTCGCGGCGACCCCGGCCAGGGTCTCGGACACCGCGGCCCTGCACGCGGCCCTGCTGGTGGTGGGCGCCGAGCTGGTGGCCGACGACCAGCGGGCGGCCGGGCTGTTCCGGGTGCTGCGGCAGGCCCCGGCGGCCCGGGCGCACCCGCTGATGCGCCTGGGGGACCGGGAGCGCGTGGTCGCCGCAGCGCTGGTGGACCGCACCGGGGGCACCGTCGACTGGCGGGTGCGGCTCACCGTGGCCCGCAGCACCGCGGCCTTCCGGGTGTGGCTGGACGACCTGGTCGACGGGGCGGTCGAGGGCGACCCGATGGCCCACCTGCGCGAGGTCCTCGACGCCTCCTGAGGTGGCTGCCGCGCCCCACCTGGGGCGGCCTCTCGGCCGGCGTGCTCGTGGCCGCCGTCGCGGTGCCGGTGCAGCGGTCGTTCAGCCGGGGTCGCTGAGCGTCGCGGCCCAGCGGCCCGATGCCGCGGCCGCGAAGGGCGCGGCGTCGGCGGCGGCGACGTCCAGCGCCTGGTAGCCACCGCTGCCGGCCCCGACGGCCGCCACCACGGTGGCCAGCCCCTGCCGCCGCTGGAAGAACGACTGCCGGACCTGCCAGCCGACGACGGCCCGCCGCTGCAGCACCACCTGCTCACGCACCAGCCAGCCCGAGCGCACGGTGAACGACCGGGGCCCGGCCGCGTGCCCCAGGGCCGCGTACCGCCCCAGGCCCAGCGGGACGCCGAGCACGGCCAGCACGACCCCGACGGCCAGCAGCCAACACTGCCCGGTCAGCGCCAGCAGCAGCACCCCGCCCGCGGTGACCACGACCCCGCCGGCGACCGCCCGCACCACCCGGCGCCGGCGCGCGGCCGGCGGGTGCGCGCGCAGCGGGCCGGGGTCCTCGACCAGGCGCAGGGCCAGCGCCCAGGCCTCCTCGCGGGGGCCCAGCGGCAGCAGCTGACCGCGCCGGGTCGCATCGCCCAGTCCGGTGACCAGGGCCGTGGCCCGAGCGGCCCGCACGCACCGCATGCCCAGGCCCTCGGACACCGCCGCCCCGCGGATCCGGTCGACCTCCAGCTCGGTGTGCCGCCGGGTCACCAGGCCGCGGACGGCGACCAGCGACCCGCCGCGGCGGACCAGCCGGAACCGCCAGTTCACCAGCGCGCTGCCCACCACGGCCCCGACGACCAGCAGCAGGGCCGCCGCCACGACCACCAGGACGACGACCGTGCCGTCGGCGAGGTCGGGCCGGTCCAGCTCCGGCCGCCACCGGTCGGGCAGCTCGTCGGTCAGCCGGAACAGCGCGCCGACGGCGGCCAGCGGCACGGCCAGGTAGCTCCCCACCAGCGGGGCGTAGAGCAGCCAGCGGTTGTCGAAGCGGGCGAACTCCTCCTCCACCGGCTCGGGCTCGAACGCCTCGGCCGGCACGTCCGGCGCCCGCCGGGTGAGCAGGTGGGTGCGCAGCCGGTCGGCCTCGGCGGGGGTCAGCCCGTCGACGACCAGCTCCTCCTCGTCGTTGGAGACCGCACCGGCGGCCGCGTCCACCCGCACCCGGACCAGCCCGAAGACCCGGTGCAGCGCGGGCGCCTCGACCTCCACGCCGCGCACCCGGTCGTTGGGCACCGTGCGCACCGAGCGGGACAGCAGGCCGCGGGTCACCACCATCGCCGTCTCGCCGTCGGTGTAGCTGAACCGCCACCACGACAGCGCGGCGAACCCCAGGGACGCCAGCGTCACCCCGACCACGAGGGCCACGACGGTCCACGGCCCGGCGTCCAGCCGGGTGCCGACGACGGCGCCCAGCCCCAGCAGGGCCGGGACGAACGACCGGGCCTGCCGGAAGGTCGCGGTGTGCACCAGCACGACCCGCCACGACGTGCGCCGGCCGGCCGGCGGGTGCGCCGGGTCCGCCTGCGGCGAGTGCGGCTGCGGCTGACCCCAGGGACCGCTCACGTGGCCTCGTCCCGCACCCGCTCCGCCCGCCTGGCCAGGTCGTCGGCCACCCGGGTGGCCACGTCGGCCTCCAGGTGCAGCACCCGCACGGTGCCCTGGGACGACGCCGTCATCACCGCCACGGTGGCCAGCCCGAACAGCTGCTGCACCACCCCGCGGGTCACGTCGACGGTCTGGATCCGGGAGACCGGCACCAGCGTCCAGGTCCGGGACAGCCAGCCGGTGAGGGTGTAGACCGCCTCGTCGGTGACCTCCCAGCGGTGCACCCGGTACCGCAGCCGCGGGCGCACCCCGATCATCACCACCGCGTCGACGGCGACCAGCACCGGCAGCAGCACGCGCAGCCAGGTGGGCAGGGGCGCGAAGACCTCCAGCGCCGTCACCACGGCGACCCAGAACAGGCTCCCGAGCACGCCCTCGACGGTCCACAGCGCGATCGCGTCGCGGGACAGCGACCACGCCGGCAGCCGGGCCGCCGCGGTGGGCGGGGCGGGTGGCGCGGGCCGGTCGGGCGGCAGCTGGGTCATCGTGGGCCATCCTCCCAGTCGGTGGCGCGTGCCACGATGGAGAGCGTGACGATGCCGCAGCAGGTCCCGACCGTGCCCGCCGCCGAGGTCCCCGCCGACGCCGTCGTGCTCGACGTCCGCGAGGACGACGAGTGGGTCGCCGGGCACATCGACGGGGCCACCCACATCCCGATGGGCGACGTCCCGGCCCGGCTCGACGAGCTGCCCGAGGGCGACCCGCTGTACGTGACCTGCCGTGGTGGCGGCCGGTCGGCCCGGGTCGCCGCCTGGCTGAACCAGAACGGCTACGAGGCCGTCAACGTGGGCGGCGGCATGGGCGAGTGGCAGGACGCCGGCCGCCCGATGGTCAGCGAGACCGGCAACCCCCCGCGCGTGGTCTGAGCGGAGGGCGGGGGCGCAGGTCTCCTGCGCCCCCGCCCTCCACTCAGCCGGCGACGGTGATCCGCGACCGGACCTGGGCGACCAGGGCCGGCGGGACCTCGGTCAGGCCGTGGTCGGCGCCGGCGTGCGCGGCGACCTGGGCCAGGATGCCGTCCTCGTCGGCGGCGCTGAACGTACGGCCGCAACCGGGGACGACGTCCCCACAGGCGAAGCTCTTCACGGTGTTCTCCTCGGGTCGGCACCGCGGCGCGGTGCTCGGGTCGTGCTGGTCTCGCGTGGGCTCCACGAGGGGGTCTGGGTCAGGCGGTGCAGGGGTCAGGCGGGGTCGCCGTCGTGCTGTTCGGCCAGCCGGGCGAGCAGGTGCTCGACGCGGACCAGGCCGACCACCGCGCCGACGTCGTCCACGCAGACGACGGGGTCGAAGCGGGTCTCCTCGGGCCGGGTGGCGACCCGGCGGGCCAGCTCGGCGGTCCCGGTGGAGGCCGGCACCCGCAGCGACACCGGCGCCGACCGGTGCCCGCCGGGGTCCTGGTCGCGGCGCCACGGGAGCAGCAGGGCGACCGGGTGGCCGTGGGCGTCGACCCGGACGGCGGCGCCGCGGCCGGTGGGAGCCCCCTCGACCGGCACCAGCTCGACGGGCTCCACGAGGCTGACGACGTTCTCCCGCAGCCGTCCACGCACGTGCACCTCGCGCAGCCGGGCGGCCACCGCGGGGTCCAGCGAGGACCACGGCGGCGCCGGGCGGCCCAGCAGGTACCCCTGGGCCAGCGGCACACCGAGCCGGGAGAAGGCCTCCATCTCGCCCCACGTCTCCACGCCCTCGGCGAGCAGCCAGGCGTCGATCCGGGCACCGAACTCGCCCAGCAGCTGGGCCAGTGCCAGCTTCACCGGGTCGCGGTCGGCGCCGTCGACCAGGGCCCGGTCCAGCTTGATCAGCTGCGGGCGGACGGCGGTGAGCTGCTGGAGGCCCGAGTACCCGGAGCCGGCGTCGTCCAGGGCGACCAGCGCGCCCCGGTCGCGCAGCCGGTCCTGCACGTCCAGCAGCGGCCGCAGGTCGGCGACGTCCTGGTGCTCGGTGAGCTCCAGGACCAGGGGTGCCAGGTCCCCGGCGGACAGCAGCAGGTCGGCCAGCTCGGGCTCGGTGAGCAGGTGCGGGCTGACGTTGACGGTGAGGAAGCAGTTGGGCGGCAGGTCCGCACGCAGGTCCAGGCACCGTCGGACGACGAGCGCCTCCACCCGGGCCCCCACCCCCGCGGCGTCGGCCGCGGCGAACCAGCGGTCCGGGGTGGCCGGGCTGGGACCGCCGTCGGCGTCCTGGAACCGGGCCAGGGTCTCGTAGCCGGCGACCACCCCGCGGGCGACGTCGACGATGGGCTGGAAGACCAGCTGCAGGGTCTCCGGTCGGGCGGCGAGCCGGTCCAGCTCGGCCGGCCAGTCCGGGTCCCGGACGGTCCCGGGTGTGCTGTCGAGCGCTGTCACGACCTCGTCGTCGGCCGCCCGGGGCGCACGCTCCAGCCGAACGCCCCGACCTGGCCCGATCGGGTCAGGCCCGCACCGCTGCCGGCACCCCCGGGCGGGTGTACCGGACCGCGCCGGCGGCGAGAGCGGCGGCGGCGGCAGCACAGACCAGCTGCGCCACCGGGCCCTCGGTCAGGGTGCCGGCCAGCGTCAGGTACGCGGAGAGGGCGACCAGCGCCCAGCGCGCCCGGGTGCTGCCGCCCGCGGCGACCGCCAGCGCGCCCCAGGCCAGGTACCAGGGGTAGAGCGCGGGCCCGCTCAGCGCGACGAGCACCAGTGCCACCCCGACCAGACCCGTGGCCTGCCGGGTGCCTGCGCCCGCCGCCCGCCACAGCACCAGGGTGGCCAGGACGACCCCGACCACGGCGACGACCAGACGCGCGGCACCCAGGGCGCCGTCCAGCCCGAGGGGGGGCACCACCTCGGCCAGCCCGTAGGCCAGCCAGGTGCTCGGCGCCGTCCCGTTGCGGACCTGCCCGGGCACGCCGAGGGCCTCCACCCAGCCCAACGGGTGCGGGAGCAGCACCAGCACCAGCCCGGTCGTCAGCAGCGCGGACACGACCGTCGGGACGACGGGGCCCCGGGTGCGCACGACGCGCAGCAGCACGTACCCGGCCAGCACGGCCCCGGGGAGCTTGACGAAGGCGAGCAGCACCGCGACCGCCATCGCCGTGGTCACCCACCCGCGGCCGGCCAGCAGCACGACCGCGACCGCACCCAGCCCGATCAGCACGTCGACGTGGGCCCCGGCGACGACGTGCACCACGACCAGCGGGTTGGCCGCGGTCAGGGCGACGGCCAGCGCCCGGTCGCGGGGGTCGGCGACCCGCACCACCAGCGCGACCGCCGCCACCAGTGCCAGCACGGCCACCGCGCGCACCAGCAGCACGGCCAGTCGCTGGTCGGTGCCGGCCAGCTCGGCGACCCCGCGGAACAGGGCCACCTGCAGCGGTCCGTAGGGCGTCGGTGTCTGCCGCCAGAGCGGGTCGACCGCCGCGCCGAACGCGTCGTCCAGGGCGATCGGGAAGACCCGGTAGGGGTCCAGCCCCAGGTGGGCCAGCCGGCCGACCGCGGCGTAGCTGTTGACGTCCAGGCTGCCCACCGGACCGCCGGTGAGGAAGGGCGCGGCCGAGCCGGCGGCCAGCGCGAGCAGGGCCCGGGTGCCCGGACCCCGTCCGGTGCGGCGGGCCCGGACCAGGCGCAGCAGCAGCGCCCCCCAGCAGCCCGCCCAGGCCGTGGTCGCCAGCACCCCGGTCACCCGCCAGCCCAGCTGGTCGCCGGGCGCGCGCACCGGCCAGGCGCCCCACCAGTCCGGGAGGTCCACCAGCTGGGTGAGGCCGGCTTGGGCCGAGGACAGCGCGACGACCCACGGCAGCAGGAGACAGCCCGCCAGCAGCAGCGGGCCGGTGCCGACAGCCGCCCGCGGGCGCCGCGCGGCCCGGGCCGGGGCCGCGGTCAGGCCGCGCCGTCCAACTCGAGCCGGTCCGCCCGGCGGTGCCGGACCGGGACCGGCCGGACCCGCGTCGGCTCGCCCCGCAGCACCCGGGCCAGCTGGGCGGTCCGCTCGGCCACGGCCCAGCCGGTCACCCGGACCAGGGACTCACCGACGATCGAGCCGCTCATCTTGGAGGCGCCGCTGGTGCGCTCGACGAAGGTGATCGGCACCTCCGCCACCCGGCAGCCCGCCCGCAGCGCCCGCCACGCCAGGTCGATCTGGAAGCAGTACCCCTGGGAGGCCACCCGGGTCAGGTCCAGCTCCTCGAGCACCTCCCGCCGGAACGCCCGGTAGCCGCCCGTCACGTCGCGCAGCTGCAGGCCCAGCGCCCACCGCGCGTAGGCGCTGCCGCCCCGGGACAGCAGCCGGCGGTGCAGCGGCCAGTCCACCACCCGGCCGCCGGGCACCCAGCGCGAACCCAGCACGACATCGGCACCGGTCAGCCCGTCCAGGAGGCGGGGCAGCTCCTCGGGCTGGTGGGAGCCGTCGGCGTCCATCTCGACCAGGACGTCGTAGCCCCGCTGCAGACCCCACGCGAAGCCGGCCAGGTAGGCGGCGCCCAGGCCGGCCTTCCCGCCGCGGTGCAGGACGTGCACGTGGGGGTCGAAGCGGGCCAGCCCGTCGGCGACCGCCCCGGTCCCGTCGGGGGACGCGTCGTCGACCACGAGGACGTCGGCGCCCGGGACGGCGTCCCGGATGCGGCGCACCACCCGTGGCAGCGACTCGCGTTCGTCGTAGGTGGGCAGCAGCACCAGCAGGCGTTCGTCGTCCACCCCGGCAGCGGACCAGCACGAGGTGAACGGCAGGCAGCGGCGCCGCGGTCTCCCGGGGGAGGACGGGGGTCCGGCGTGCGGGGGCGCTGTGACCTGCGCCCCCGCACGGTCCCGTCAGGAGGGCTGGTAGTCCGCGAACCGGGTGCGCAGGTCCTTCTTGGAGAACTTGCCGACGCTGGTCTTGGGCACCTCGTCGATGAACTCCACCGCCGAGGGGAGCCACCACTTGGCCACCAGCGGGGTCAGGTGCTCGATGACCTGCTCGGCGGTCAGCGTCTCGCCCTCCCGGACGACGACGCAGGCCAGCGGCCGCTCGTCCCACTTGGGGTCCGGGATGCCGATGACGGCGGCCTCCTTGACCGCCGGGTGGGCCATGATCGCGTTCTCCAGGTCCACCGAGCTGATCCACTCACCACCGGACTTGATCAGGTCCTTGGTGCGGTCGGCGATGCGGACCGACCCGCGGGCGTCGATCGCGGCCACGTCGCCGGTCTTCATCCAGCCGTCGGAGGTGGACAGCTCCACCCCGGCGTCGGGCCGGTAGTAGTCCTCCGCCGTGGTCGAGCCGCGGACCTGCAGCTCGCCGGTGGCGACGTCGTCCCAGGGCAGCTCGTCGGTGGTGCCGGCCTCCACGATGCGCACCTCGACGCCCATGAACGGCACGCCCGCCCGGGCCCGCCAGGTCGCCTTGTCCTCGTCGCTGCCGTCGAAGAGGTCGCGCGGCAGCCGGGAGGCCGTCGCCACCGGGTGGGTCTCGGTCATGCCCCAGGCCTGCAGGATCGGCAGCCCGATCTGCTCCCGGTAGGCCTCCGACAGCGCCTTGGGCACCGCGGACCCGCCGCAGCCGATGTCGCGCAGCCGGTGCTCGCGGCCGGCCAGCTCGGGCAGCACACCCTGCCAGATCGTCGGGACGCCGGCGGTGAAGGTGACGCCCTCGTCCACGATCAGGTCCGCGAGCGCCTTGGGCTGCATCATCGGGCCGGGGAAGACCATCGCGGCACCCACCGACGGGCCGGCCTGCGCCAGGCCCCAGGCGTTGGCGTGGAACATCGGCACGACCGGCATGACCACGTCGGTCTCGCCCATCGAGAACACGTTGGGCTGCACCACCGCCATGGTGTGCAGCACGGTCGAGCGGTGGCTGTAGAGGACCCCCTTGGGGTTCCCGGTGGTGCCCGACGTGTAGCACATGCTGGCCGCGCGGTTCTCGTCCTCGACCCGGAAGTCGATCGGCTCTGCGGCGGCGATCAGGTCCTCGTAGAGGGAGACCCGGGGGTCGTCGGGGATCTCGTTGTCCCCGCCGTCGTCCATGACCACGACGTGCCGGACGGTGGTCATGGTGTCCACCAGCGGCCAGAACAGCGGCAGGACGGTGCGGTCGACGAAGACGGCCTCGTCCTCGGCGTGGTTGGCGATGTAGGTCAGCTGCTCGGGGAACAGCCGGATGTTCAGCGTGTGCAGCACGCGCCCGGTGCTCGGGACGGCGAAGTACAGCTCGAGGTGCCGCGCGGAGTTCCAGGCGAAGGTGCCCACCCGGCCGTCCGCGCTGATGCCCAGGGTGTCCAGGACCCCGCCGAGCTTGCGGGTGCGCACCGCCCACTCGGCGTACGTCGTCCGGACCGGGCCGGTGGGGGAGTTCGTGACGATCGGCTTGTGCCCGTGGTGGCGCTCCACGTACCGGAAGATGGAGTCGATCGTCAGGGGCGTCTGCTGCATGAGGCCGTCCATGGGCCGCATCGTGCCAGTGAGCGCGCTCACCATCTACTGGTGGGTAGCTCCCTGATCAGCGGTGCAGCACGATCGGCAGCTCGGCCAGCCCGCGGATCACGAACTCGGGACGGCGCCGCGGCGGTGCGGGCAGCTCGATCCGCGAGGTCCGGTCCAGCAGCGCGCTGAAGGAGGCCTGCAGCTCCACCCGGGCCAGCGGGGCGCCGATGCAGAAGTGCACGCCGGCGCCGAAGGAGATGTGCGGGTTCTCCGTCCGGCCGACGTCGAGCCGGTCGGGCTCGGCGAAGACCGCCGGGTCGTGGTTGCCGCTGCCCAGCAGCGCCGCGATCTTCTGCCCCCGCTGCACGGTGACCCCGCCGATCTCGACGTCGGCGGTGGCGGTGCGCTCGAAGAGCTGCAGCGGTGAGTCGAAGCGCATCAGCTCCTCGATCGCCGTCGGCAGCAGCGCCGGGTCCGCCCGCAGCCGGGCCAGCTCGCCGGGGTGCTGCAGCAGGGCCAGCAGGCCGTTGCCGGTGACGTTGACGGTGGCCTCGTGCCCGGCGTTGAGCAGCAGCACGCAGGTGGTGACCAGCTCGTCCTCGGTCAGCCGGTCGCCGTCGGCGTCCCGGGCGGTGACCAGGTGCGTGAGCAGGTCGTCGCCGGGGACGCGGCGGCGCTCGGCGGCCAGCCCGCGCAGGTACTCGACGAACTCGGCGGCCGCGGTCTCCGCGGCGTCCTCGACCTCGGTGGTGCGGCCGTACTCGTACATCTTCACGATCGCGTTGGACCAGGGCCGGAGCAGGTGCCGGTCGGCCTCGGGCACGCCCAGCAGCTCGGCGATGACGGCGACCGGCAGCTGCTCGGCCATCCCGGCGAACAGGTCCACCGGCGCGCTGCCCGCGGACTCCTCGACCATCCCGTCCACCAGCCGCCCGGCGAGCTCCTCGACCCACGGGCGCAGCCGCTCGACGTGGCCGCGGGCGAAGGCGGTGCTGATCAGCCGGCGCAGCCGGGTGTGGTCCGGCGGCTCCATCTCCAGGATCGCGTTGCGGTGCACCAGGTTGAACTGGCCGAACCGCTCGGCGGGCTCCCGGTCGGTCCAGATCCGGCCCAGCGCGCGGGTCCGCAGCACCGCGTTGGCCTCGGCGTGCCCGTAGGCCAGCCACATGCCCAGGCCCTCGTCCCACTGCACCGGCGCCACCGCGCGGGCCGCGGCGAACGCGGGGTAGGGGTCGTCGACGAACGCGGGATCGGTCAGGTCGAGCACCCGGCGAGTGTGCACCTGCCCGGTCGGGGTCCGGCCGGTCGGCCCCCGGTCCCGCATAGGGTCGGGCGCATGGCCCGCACCGCACCCCGTCGTCGTCCCGCCGCCCCCGCCGGCTCCACCGCCCCCGCCGCCGACGGGGCGGTCAACCCCAAGGCGCCGTGCCCCTGCGGGTCCGGCCGCAAGTACAAGCACTGCCACGGATCGGCCTACGCCCCCGTCGTCGCCCGCCCCTTCGAGGGCCTGGCCGGGGAGTGCGACTGGGTGGCGCTGCGCGAGCTGGTGCCCGCCGCCACCGCCGTGCTGACCACGACGGACGGCCGCACGGCCACCCTGGCCAGCGTGCTGCCCGGAGGCTCTCCGGGCCTGGTGCGGGCCAACGGCGAGGTGATGATCGGCGTCCAGCTGGCCGCCTCCTCCGACGACGTCAGCCGCGACCTGGGCACCGCGCTGGCGGCCGCGCTCGACGCGCCGGCCGGCAACCCGGTCGACCCGGGCCCGATCGGCGCGGAGGGCTCGGCAGGTCCCCGGCTGCAGGAGCTGCTGGACCCGGCCGCCCCGCTGGAGGTCACCGTCCGCGAGGACTTCGGCTTCTGGCTCGAGGGCACCGGCGCCAACGCCGCCGCGCTGGCCGGGCTCGAGCGCGCCAACGAGGCGATCATCCCGACCGTGCGGCTCGAGGGGCTCGAGGCCGCCTACTGGTGCCGGCCGGCCACCGACCGGGCGCACGTGCGCTGGGTGCGCCCCGAGCCCGAGGAGCAGCTGCTGGACGCGCTGGCCCGTCTCGGCGCCGCGGAGCAGCTGTCGCTGGGGGAGGGCACCAAGTACGCCGGGGCCTTCCGCGCGCACGGCCTCGTCGTCCCGGTGTGGGACGTGCCGGCCGAGACGCCGGCCGCCGACTGGGCCGAGCCGGCTGCGCAGCTGCAGACCCGGCTGGAGGCGGCGCTGGCCGTCACCGACCCGCTGACCACCGACGAGCGCCGGTCGCGCGCCGGGCTGCTGTCCCGGCAGGTCACCCTCCGCTGACGGCGACGCCCCGGGGGCCCGCGACCCCGACCCGGTCGCGGCCCCCGCGCTTGGCCTCGTAGAGGGCGGCGTCGGCGGCGGCGTAGAGCGGCCGCAGGCCGGCGGCGTGCCCGGGGGAGTGCGCGACCCCGATGCTGACGGTGAGCGGCAGGAGGGCGCCGTCGGCCAGCGGCAGCGGGGCCGCCCGGACGGCGGTCAGCAGCTCGTGGGCACGACGTTCGGCGACCTCGGGCGGGCAGCCGGGCAGCAGGACGGCGAGCTCGTCGCCGCCCATCCGGCTGACCACGGCGTCGCTGTCGCGGACCGCGCTGCGCAGGACCTCCCCGAGGTGGCGCAGCGCGTCGTCGCCGACCGGGTGGCCCAGCCGGTCGTTGACCGACTTGAAGGAGTCGACGTCGACGAGCACCAGGGCCGTGCCCTGTCCGGCGACGGCGGACAGGGCGCTGGCCAGCGCGTCGTCGAGGACCCGGCGGGTGACCAGTCCGGTGAGCGGGTCGACGGCGGCCTGCCGGCGCAGGGCGCCCACGAGCTCCTCCTGCCGGTCCCCGGCGTGCACGAGCAGCGCGGTGGCCAGGCCCAGGGTGCAGGCGACGAAGACGACGTCGGGCACGGCCCGGCCCAGCGGTTCCAGCGAGGTGACCACGGCGGTGTGGGCGACCGCAGCGACGACCCCCACGGTCCAGGCGCCCACCCCGCGCAGCTGCGAGGCCGCCCACAGCGTGGGCAGGACGACGAAGACCTGCGCCGCCGCGGAGGTGTCCGCGGTGAACGCGTTGAGCCCGCAGACCAGCAGCGCGCCGCCGGTGGGGACGATGGTGAACAGCCCGGAGCGGTCGACGGCGACGGGGTCGGCCCGGCGCAGCAGGGCGGCGGCGATCGACAGCACGACGACGACGGCCCAGGTGCCGTTGCGCTCGGCCGGGGTGTCGGTGGCGGGGTCGGTGACGGAGAAGACGGCCAGGACCACCGCGGCGGCCACCAGCACGGCGGTCGCGGTGCGGGCGGCGAGCAGGGGGTCCCGCGCGCCGGTGCCGCGGCGCAGCGCGGCCCGGGTGGGCAGGGTGGGCTTCCGGTGGGCCACGGCGCGGGTCTCTCCTCGTCGGGGGCGGCACGGCCGTGGTTTGACCGGTGTACGTCGTCAGCAGGTGGTTCGACCGGTCCCCGACGGTCCTGCAGCCGGGCCGGGTCCAGGACCCCCGTCGGGGTGAGTGGGGCCCGCCGGCATCGTGTGGCCCGAGTGATCCCGAACACAACCGTCTGTCTGCGTTCCGCCGCGAACACCCAGGGCGACGGCGCCCGGATCAGCCCGTTCGCCCCGCCGTCGGGTTACAGGCGGCCGTCTCCATCGTTACGAGAACGTGACGCTTTGCTGCGGTCCGCCTCTTGACGGGACCCGCTTGTTAACGCTCACAATGTGAGCGCTCGCACAGCGGGCCTGAGCGCCTGATCAACGGCGGGCAGAAGTTCTCGAAGAGGAGACACGAGTGAGCAACAAGCTCCGGTTGACCGCCCTGGGCGCCGCACTGGCGTTCGGCCTGACCGCGTGCGGCGGCGGTGGCGCCGGCGGCGGCGGCGACGACACGGCTGACGCCGACGCCGGCGACCTCACGATCGGCGTCTCGATGCCGACCCAGACCTCCGAGCGTTGGATCGCCGACGGCGACAACGTGAAGTCCCAGCTCGAGGACGCCGGCTACAACGTCGAGCTGCAGTACGCCAACGACGACATCCCCACCCAGTCCCAGCAGGTCGACCAGATGATCACCGAGGGCGTCGACGTCCTGATCATCGCGGCCGTCGACGGCACCGCGCTGGCGCCGCAGCTGGAGAACGCCGCCGCCGAGGGCATCGAGGTCATCGCCTACGACCGCCTCATCCGCGACAGCGAGAACGTCGACTTCTACGTCACGTTCGACAACTTCTCCGTCGGCGTGGCCCAGGCCAACGCCCTGCTGACCGGCCTCGGCCTGCAGACCGCCGACGGCGGCGCCGGCACCGCGACCGGCCCGTTCAACGTCGAGCTGTTCGCCGGCTCGCTGGACGACAACAACGCCACCTTCTTCTTCGACGGTGCGATGTCGATCCTGCAGCCGCTGATCGACGACGGCACGCTCGTCGTCCCCTCGGGCCAGACGTCGATCGAGCAGGCCGCCACCCTCCGTTGGGACCAGGCCACCGCCCAGGCGCGCATGGACACCCTGCTGACCGGCACGTACAACGACGGCACCGTGCTCAACGGCGTCCTGTCGCCCTACGACGGCATCTCGCGCGGCATCATCACCGCCCTGCAGAACACCGGCTACGGCCCGGACCTGGCCTCCACGCCGCGTCCGCTCCCCGTGGTCACCGGTCAGGACGCCGAGATCGCCTCGGTCAAGCTGATCAACGACGGTGTGCAGAGCTCGACCATCTTCAAGGACACCCGCAACCTGGCCGAGCAGGCCGTGGCTGCGGCGACCGCGTTCCTCGAGGACGGCGAGCCGGAGGCCAACGACACCGAGACCTACGACAACGGCGTCAAGGTGGTCCCGTCCTACCTGCTGCCCGTCGAGACGGTCTACGCCGACGACATCGCGTCGGTCCTGGTGGACTCGGGTTACTACACCGAGGCCGAGGTCGAGGCCGGCCAGGCCGACTGACCCACCCCGCAGACCCGGTCGGGTCCGGCAGCGCAGGCTGCCGGACCCGACCGGCACCACGCGGCACCGTCGCGGTCACCCCCGGGTGGCCGCGACGGGCACCACCCGGCGTCCCCCAGGGGGCGCCCTCTGCACGAGCACAGCAGCAGTCCGGCACCACCGAGTGAGACGACGGAGTCCATGGCCGACCACATCCTCGAGATGCGCTCCATCACCAAGACGTTCCCCGGGGTCAAGGCCCTCTCCGACGTCACCCTGGCGGTGTCGCGCGGCGAGGTCCACGCCATCTGCGGGGAGAACGGCGCCGGCAAGTCGACGCTGATGAAGGTCCTGTCCGGGGTCTACCCGGCGGGTGAGTACGAGGGCGAGATCGTCTTCGACGGGCAGGTCTGCTCGTTCAGCGGCATCCGCGACTCCGAGCACGCGGGCATCGTGATCATCCACCAGGAGCTCGCCCTGGTGCCCTACCTCTCGATCGCCGAGAACATCTTCCTGGGCAGCGAGAAGCGCGGCCGGTTCGGTCTCATCGACTGGAACCTGGCCAACGCCGAGGCGGGCAAGCTGCTGCGCGAGGTCGGCCTCGACGAGAGCCCCACCACCCCGGTCGGCACGCTCGGGGTCGGCAAGCAGCAGCTGGTGGAGATCGCCAAGGCGCTGTCCAAGGACGTGAAGCTGCTCATCCTGGACGAGCCCACCGCTGCGCTGAACGACACCGACTCCGCGCACCTGCTCGGGCTGATCCGCGGCCTCAAGGACCGCGGGATCACCTCGATCATCATCTCGCACAAGCTCAACGAGATCGACGCGATCGCCGACCACACCACGATCATCCGGGACGGCCAGACGGTCGAGACCCTGGACATGGCCGACCCCACCGTCGACGTCGACCGGATCATCCGGCTGATGGTCGGTCGCGCCCTGGACTCCTACTACCCCGAGCGCGAGTCGCACCCGGGCGAGGAGGTCCTGCGGGTCGAGGACTGGACGGTCAAGCACCCCAGCCAGGACCGCCTCGTCGTCGACCACGCCAGCTTCGACGTGCGGGCCGGCGAGGTCGTCGGCATCGCCGGCCTCATGGGCGCCGGGCGCACCGAGCTGGCGATGAGCGTCTTCGGCCGCTCCTACGGCACCTACGTCGACGGCCGGGTCTTCATGTACGGCAAGGAGGTCAAGGCGCGCAACGTCGCCGAGGCCATCGACGCCGGCATCGCCTACGCCACCGAGGACCGGAAGAAGTACGGCCTCAACCTCATCGACGACATCGCCCGCAACAACTCGGCCGCCGCCCTGGACAAGCTGTCCACCCGGGGCTTCGTGGACGCCAACGAGGAGGCCAAGGCGGCCGAGGAGGGGCGCCGGTCGATGAACATCAAGGCGCCCACGGTGAAGTCGATCGTCGGCAAGCTCTCCGGTGGCAACCAGCAGAAGGTCGTGCTGTCCAAGTGGCTGCTCACCGACCCCGACGTGCTGATCCTCGACGAGCCCACCCGCGGCATCGACGTCGGCGCCAAGTACGAGATCTACACGATCATCAACAAGCTGGTCGCTGCCGGGAAGGCCGTGGTGGTCATCTCCTCCGAGCTGCCCGAGCTGCTCGGCATCTGTGACCGCGTCTACACCCTCTCGGCCGGCCGCATCACCGGGCAGATGCCCGTGGCCGAAGCCACCCAGGAACGCCTCATGACCCTCATGACCCAGGAGAAGGAGCTCGTCGGATGACCCAGACCGTCGGTCCGACGTCGGAGCCCGAGGCCTCGTCGGCCACGCAGGCCAAGGACGTCGCCCCTGCCGCAGCGTTGGGCGTCGGCACCAGCGACGTCCGCGCCCTGCTGACCCGGAACCTCCGGACCAGCGGCATCTACATCGCGTTCGTCGTGGTGGTCGCGCTCTTCGCGATCCTGACCGGTGGCACCTCGCTGTCCCCGGGCAACATCACGAACATCGTCCTGCAGTACTCCTACATCCTGATCCTCGCGATCGGGATGGTCATCGTGATCATCGCCGGGCACATCGACCTCTCGGTCGGGTCCGTCGTGGCGGTCACCGGGGCCGTCTCGGCCGTGCTGGTCATCCGCCAGGACCAGCCCTGGTGGGTCGGCGTCCTCGCCGCCCTGGCCACCGGCCTGCTGATCGGCGCCTGGCACGGGTTCTGGGTCGCCTACGTCGGCATCCCGGCGTTCATCGTGACCCTCGCCGGCATGCTGCTGTTCCGCGGTCTGACCCTGCAGGTGCTGGACAACGTCTCGCTGTCCCCCTTCACCTCGGAGTACAGCAAGATCGCCTCCGGCTTCCTCAACGGCCTGCTCGGCGGCAACGGCTTCGACGCCTTCACGCTGCTGGTCTTCGGCGTCGCCGTGGCGGCCTACGCGGTCAGCCAGTACCGCACCCGCATCGCCCGGGTCCGCTACGGCCAGACCGTGCCGTCGTTCCCGCTCTTCGTGGCCCAGATCGTCATCGTCGCCGCGGTCGTCATGGCCTTCGCCTACCAGCTGGCCACCGCCCGCGGTCTGCCGATCGTGCTGATCATCCTGGCCGCGCTGATCATGGTCTACGGCGTCGTCACCAAGCGGACCGTCTTCGGCCGCCAGGTCTACGCGATCGGCGGCAACCTGGCCGCCGCGACGCTCTCGGGCGTCAAGGTCAAGGCCGTCAACTTCTGGATCTTCGTCAACATGGGCTTCCTGGCCGCCGTGGCCGGGGTCGTGTTCTCGTCCCGGTCCAACGGTGCCCAGCCCGGCGCCGGCAACAGCTTCGAGCTGGACGCCATCGCCGCGGCCTTCATCGGTGGCGCTGCCGTCACCGGCGGTGTGGGCACGGTCGTGGGCGCCATGGTCGGTGGTCTGCTCGTCGGTGTCATGAGCAACGGCATGCAGCTCATGGGCGTGGACCAGTCGATCCAGTCGATGGTCAAGGGCATGGTCCTGCTGCTGGCCGTCGCCTTCGACGTCTACAACAAGCGCCGCGCCGGCTCCGCCCGCTGACCGGGAGCTGACGGGGCGGACCGGACGGGGAGCCAGGGTGTCGACGGAGACAGCCGGGACCGCTCCCGCGGGGCACGCGACACGGGCACTGGTCATGTCCGACGTCGCGGCCCGTGCGGGGGTCTCTCACCAGACCGTCTCGCGGGTGGTCAACGGCCACCCCAACGTCGCGGCGATGACCCGGGAACGGGTGCAGCGGGCGATCGCGGAGCTGGGCTACCGGCCCAACACCGCGGCCCGCGCACTCGTCACCGGGTCCTCCCGGACGATCGGGCTGGTCACGATCAACGTGAACCAGTACGGCCCGGCACAGACCCTCATCGGGTTGGAGGAGGCCGCCCGCGCGGCGGGCTACTCCCTCTCGGTGGCGATCCTGGACGCCGGGGAGTTCGCCGACATGCGGGACGCGGTCGACCGCTTCGTCGCCCAGTCCGTGGACGCCGTCGTCGTGCACACCGCGAGCTTCCAG
The DNA here is from genome assembly GCF_001424485.1 of Modestobacter sp. Leaf380. GTDB lineage: Bacteria > Actinomycetota > Actinomycetes > Mycobacteriales > Geodermatophilaceae > Klenkia. The sequence continues at coordinate 15,294 of NZ_LMQC01000003.1, read as the reverse complement.
GCGGTCGAGGCGCTGCGGGAGCTGGACCCCCCGGTGCCCCTGGTCGCCGTGCAGATGGGGGCCGAGGAGGTCCGCCCGACCGTCACCGTCGGGCAGGAGGCCGGTGCCCGGCTGGCCGTGGCCCACCTGCTCGGGCTCGGCCACCGCACCGTGCACCACCTGGCCGGGCCGGCCTACTCGCTGGAGGCCCAGCGACGGGTGCAGGGCTGGCGGTGCGAGCTGCTGGCCGCCGGTGCGCCGGTCCCCGAGCTGCTGCACGGGGACTGGTGGCCGGGGTCCGGCCACCGCACGGGGCGGCTGCTGGCCCAGCGCATCCGGGACGGCGAGGACGTCACAGCCGTCTTCGTGGGCAACGACCAGATGGCCCTGGGGCTGATGGTCGCCCTGCACGAGGAGGGCCTCGACGTGCCCGGCGACGTGTCCGTGGTCGGCTTCGACGACGTGCCCGAGGCGCCCTACTTCAGCCCGCCGCTGACCACGGTGCGCCAGGACTTCGCCGAGCTGGGGCGCCGCGGGGTCGAGCTGGTGCTGGCCAAGCTGGCCGGTCGCGACACCCTGCCCGACCAGGTCCCACCGGTGCTCGTGGTGCGTGGCTCGACCGGTCCCGTCCGGGGCTGAGCGGGACTCCCCCGCAGGGGTGTGGCCCACCGCACTTGTGTTAGCGCTAACATGCGTCGACTGCAGGACGACGTGGACGTCGGACCGCACCCGCACACAGGAGGACAGATGGCTGACCAGCACGTCGTCGGAGTCGACTACGGCACCCTCTCGGGACGCGCTGTCGTCGTCCGGGTGTCCGACGGGGCCGAGCTGGCCAGCGCGACGCACCCCTACCCGCACGCCGTCCTCGAGCGCACCCTCCCCGGCACCGGGGAGAAGCTGCCGCCGGACTGGGCGCTGCAGGTCCCCGCGGACTACGTCGACGTGCTGAAGACGGCGGTGCCCCAGGCGCTGGCCGCCAGCGGCGTCGACCCCGCGTCGGTCATCGGCATCGCCACCGACTTCACCGCCTGCACGATGGTGCCCACGCTCGCCGACGGCACCCCGCTGTGCGAGGTCCCCGAGTTCGCCGACCGCAAGCACGCCTTCGTGAAGCTGTGGAAGCACCACGCCGCCCAGCCGCACGCCGACCGGATCAACGCCCTGGCCGCCGAGCGCGGGGAGGCCTGGCTGCCCCGCTACGGCGGTCTCATCTCCAGCGAGTGGGAGTTCGCCAAGGGCCTGCAGCTGCTGGAGGAGGACCCGGAGGTCTACGCGGCCACCGCCCGCTGGGTCGAGGCCGCCGACTGGATCGTCTGGCAGCTGTGCGGCACCTACGTCCGCAACGCCTGCACCGCCGGCTACAAGGGCATCCGCCAGGACGGCGAGTACCCCTCGCGGGAGTTCCTGGCCGCGCTGAACCCCGACTTCGCCGACTTCGTCGCCGACAAGCTGGACCAGCCCATCGGCCAGCTGGGCGAGCGGGCCGGCGGCCTGGCCGCCGAGGCCGCCCGCTGGACCGGCCTGCCCGAGGGCATCGCGGTCGCCGTCGGCAACGTCGACGCGCACGTCACCGCACCGGCCGCCCGGGCCACCGAGCCCGGCCAGATGCTCGCGGTCATGGGCACCTCGACCTGCCACGTCATGAACGGGGACACCCTGGCCGACGTGCCGGGCATGTGCGGCGTCGTCGACGGCGGCATCATCGCCGGGCTCTACGGCTACGAGGCCGGCCAGAGCGGCGTCGGGGACATCTTCGGCTGGTTCGTCGACACCGCCGTCCCGCCGGCCTACGTGCAGGCCGCCGCCGAGCGCGGCATCTCGGTGCACCAGCACCTCACCGAGCTGGCCCAGGAGCAGCAGGTCGGCGAGCACGGGCTCATCGCGCTGGACTGGCACGGCGGCAACCGCTCCGTCCTGGTCGACGCCGAGCTCTCCGGGGTCGTCGTCGGCCAGACGCTGGCCACCCGTCCCGAGGACACCTACCGCGCGCTGCTGGAGGCCACCGCCTTCGGCACCCGCACGATCATCGAGTCCTTCGAGTCCAGTGGCGTGCCGGTCACCGAGCTCGTGGTCGCCGGCGGCCTGCTGAAGAACGCCTTCCTGATGCAGACCTACGCCGACGTCTGCCGCCGCCCGCTGTCGGTCATCGACTCCGAGCAGGGCCCGGCACTGGGCTCGGCCATCCACGCCGCCGTCGCCGCCGGGGCCCACCCCGACGTGCCGGCCGCCGCCGCCGTCATGGGCAAGGTGCTGCGCGGGGTCTACACGCCCGACCCCGAGCGGGCCGACGCCTACGACGCCCTGTTCGCCGAGTACACGCTGCTGCACGACCACTTCGGTCGCGGTGGCAACGACGTGCTGCACCGGCTGCGGGCCATCCGCCGGGCCGCGTCCGCCCGCCCGGCCGCCGCCGTCACCGAGCCCGAGACCCCCGCGATGGAGGAGCGTCCCGATGTGTTCAGCGTGTGACACCCCCGCGACCGATCCGGTCGAGGGCGCGACGCCCACCCGGCTGACCGTCCGTGCGGCGGCCCGCTCCGAGCAGGGCACCCACCGTGCCCAGCGCGAGCACGTGGCGGCCCTGCACGACCTGCTGGTCACCAACGCCCTGGTCACCTGGACCGCCGGCAACGTCAGCGAGCGGGTCCCCGGTGAGGACCTCTTCGTCATCAAGGGCAGCGGCGTCGAGTACGACGAGCTGACCTGGGAGGGCATCACGGTCTGCGACCTGGACGGGAAGACCGTCGACGGCGTCCGGGCCCCCTCCAGCGACACCGACGCGCACGCCTACGTCTACCGCGCCATGCCCGAGGTCAACGGCCAGGTGCACACCCACAGCACCTACGCCGCCGCGTGGGCCGCCCGCGCCGAGCCGGTGCCCTGCGTGCTGACCGCGATGGCCGACGAGTTCGGCGGGCCCATCCCGATCGGGCCCTTCGCGCTGATCGGCGACGACTCGATCGGCCGCGGCATCGTCGACACCCTCGCCGGCCACCGCTCCAAGGCCGTCTTCATGCAGAACCACGGGGTGTTCACCATCGGGAAGAGCGCCAAGGCGGCGGTCAAGGCCGCCGTCATGGCCGAGGACGTCGCCCGCACCGTGCACATCTCCCGGCAGCTCGGCGAGCCGGTCCCGATCCCCCAGGCCGACATCGACGCGCTCTACGAGCGCTACCAGAACGTCTACGGACAGAAGTGAGCGAGATGAGCACCCCTTCGATCTGGTTCCTCACCGGCAGCCAGGACCTGTACGGCGAGGAGACCCTCCAGCAGGTCGCCGAGCAGTCCCAGCGCGTCGCCGCCACCCTCGACGGCGCCACCGCCGTCCCGGTGCCGGTCGTGTGGAAGCCGGTCCTCAAGGACTCGGCCGCCATCCGCCAGGCGATGGGCGCGGCCAACGAGGACCCCTCCTGCATCGGTGTCGTCACCTGGATGCACACGTTCTCCCCGGCCAAGATGTGGATCGCCGGCCTGGACGCGCTGCGCAAGCCGCTGCTGCACCTGCACACCCAGGCCGACGCCGCCCTGCCCTGGGGCACGATCGACATGGACTTCATGAACCTCAACCAGGCCGCCCACGGCGACCGGGAGTTCGGGTTCGCCCTCACCCGCCTCAAGGTCCCGCGCACCACGGTGTCCGGGCACGCCTCGAACCCGGCCGTGCAGACCCGGGTCGGTGGCTGGGCCCGCGCCGCGCTGGGCATCGCCGAGGCCCGGACGCTGCGGCTGGCCCGCTTCGGGGACAACATGCGCAACGTCGCCGTCACCGAGGGCGACAAGGTCGAGGCCGAGCTGCGGGTCGGCGTCTCGGTGAACACCTACGGGGTCAACGACCTGGTCGACGTCGTCGGGCAGGTGACCGACGCGCAGATCGACGCGCTGGTCGCCGAGTACCTGGACTCCTACGTCGTCGCCGAGGACCTGCGCCCCGGCGGGGACCGGCACGACAGCGTCCGCGAGGCCGCCCGCATCGAGGCCGGTCTGCGCTCCTTCCTCGTCGACGGTGGCTTCAAGGCCTTCACGTCGAACTTCGAGGACCTCGGCGGGCTGCGCCAGCTCCCCGGCCTGGCCGTCCAGCGGCTGATGGCCGAGGGGTACGGCTTCGGCGGCGAGGGCGACTGGAAGACCTCCGCGTTGCTGCGCATCCTCAAGGTCGTCGGCGGTGACCGGCCCGGTGGCACGTCCTTCATGGAGGACTACACCTACGACCTGTCCTCGGAGACGCCGAAGATCCTGGGCGCCCACATGCTGGAGGTGTGCCCCTCGATCTCGGGGGAGAAGCCCCGCCTGGAGGTCCACCCGCTGGGCATCGGCGGCCGCGAGGACCCGGCCCGGCTGGTCTTCACCGCGGCGTCCGCGCCCGGTGTCGTCGTCGGCTGGGCGGACCTGGGCGACCGGTTCCGCTGGGTGGCCAACGAGATCGACGTCGTCGCCCCCTCCGCGCCCCTGCCGAACCTGCCGGTCGCGCACGCGGTCTGGGAGCCCAAGCCGGACTTCTCGACGTCGACCGAGGGCTGGCTGACCGCCGGGGCCCCGCACCACACGGTGCTGTCCACCCAGGTGACGACCGACGAGCTCACCGTGCTGGCCGAGGCCTTCAGCACCGAGCTGGTGGTCATCGACGAGGCGACCACCCGCCGCAGCCTGGCGCAGGAGCTGCGCTGGTCGGCGGCCTACCACCGGCTGGCGAACGGCATCTAGGCCGCAGCGCCACCCACAGACGCCACGGGGCGGGCCGGATGACCGGCCCGCCCCGTGCGCTGTGCTGGGGCTAGCGCCCGGAGTCCGCCATCCAGACCCGACGACGCTCGGTCTTGGTGCGCACCCGGCCCATTGCCTGGACCCGACGGGTCTGCTCAGGGGTGGCCCGGTGCTCGGTCACGGCCAGCTCGGCCTCCCGCATCTCCCGCTCGGCCCGGCGCTCGGCCGGGGTCGCCGGCGGGAGCTCGGGCTCCTCGTCGGCGTCGCCCTCCCGGCTGCCCGCGGTGTGCAGGTGGTACGGGTTGTCGGCCGGGAGGTTGCCGCTGACCCGTCCGTAGAGGCCCAGGGTGAGCAGCACGATGCCGGCGACGATCGAGAAGATGACGTTGGCCATCGAGAAGGCCAGCACGTTCAACGAGCTGTTCAGCACGAAGAGGTGCCAGAACGCCGACAGCAGGAACGCGGCGCCGAAGCCGATCATCACCACTCCGGCCTGGCGCCCGCCGCGCAGCGCCGAGGCGATGAGCACGGCGGCGGTGAGCAGCGAGATGGTGGACAGCAGGCCGTTGCTGGACAGGCCGACGACGTTGCCGCCGTCGGTGGAGAAGTAGTCCAGGCCGCCGATCAGGCCCAGCAGGCCGAACACCGCCAGCACGGCGGCGACGGCGAAGGCGCCGACCCGGTGCACGACCTTGACCTTGCGGGCGGTGGGGGTGTCGGCGCGGTCCTCGTCGGCGTACCGGGTGGCGCCGCTCTGGTCGGGTCGCTGCGGGTCGACCGACGCCGGAGGGGCGGGGGTGCGGGTGGAACGGTCCTTGGTGCTCATGGCGCGAGGCCCTTCTGCGCTCGAGGTCTGAACGTCCCGCGCCGACTACCCGTCTGGCACCGTCGGTAACCGCCGCTTACGCCGTTGGGGGCGCCACGTCCGGGTGACCGTGGTCGCGCAGCAGGTCGGCCACCGCCGCCTCGGCCGTCGCGCGGGCGTCGCCGTCGCCTTCGACCAGAGCGGAGACCGCGCTGCCGTCGAACACCGCCACCAGGCGGGCCAGGGGCACCGCCGGGGCCGCGCTGCGGTCGAGCGCCTCGCCCACCAGCTCGTCCAGGCGTCGACGGGTCGCGGCGAGCACGGGGCGGACCCCGGGGTGCCGCCCGCTGGCCAGGAACCGCTGGTAGAACGCCAGCACGTCCGCGTCGGTGCGCCGGTCGGGGCCCAGCAGCACGTCGCCGACCAGGGCCGCCGTCGAGGTGGCCGACCGGGGCTCGCGGGTGAGCTCCTGGACCAGGGCCGTGGTGCGCCGGGTCTCCCGCTCGCCCAGCTCGGTGAACGCCGCCACCAGCAGCTCCCCGAGGTCGCGGGAGTAGTACGTGGTGGCCGCCAGCGGCACGCCGGCCGCCGCCGCGACCCGGCGGTGGGAGACGGCGTCCGGGCCCTCGTCCGCGACCAGGTCGGCGGCCGCGGTGACGATGGCTGCCCGCCGCGCACCGCCCTTGGGGGTGGCCTGGGGTGTGGCCCTCGGGGTGGGCACGGCTCAGTGCGCCGCGGAGGGCGCCAGGTTCAGTCCGACGACGCCGGCGATGATCAGCAGGATGGACAGGATCCGCACCGTGCCCACCGGGTCGCCGAGCACGGCCATCCCGACGACCGCGGTGCCGGCGGCACCGATGCCGGTCCACACCGCGTAGGCGCTCCCGACCGGGAGCGTGCGCAGCGCGATGGTCAGCAGCGTGAAGCTGATCCCGGCGCAGACGACGAAGGAGACGGTCCACCAGAGCCGGCTGAACCCCTCGGAGTTCTTCAGCGAGACGGCGAACGCCGTCTCGAACGCGCCGGCGACGATGACGAGTGCCCAGGCCACGGGGTTCCTCCAGGGGGTCGTGCTCGGTCGGCGGCCGGTCGGGTGCCCCGACGCTCGGCCACCCGAGTGGTACGACCGTACCAAACCGGTACAGCCGTACCACTCGCCGCGTCGCCGCGTCGCCGCGTCGTCGCGTCGCCGCGTCGTCCGACGCGAGTGACACGTCAGCGTGGACGTCGGCTCGTCACGTCCACGCTCACGTGTCACTCGACGCCGACCGGCGGTGGCGGGCGGGGGCCAGCGGGCGGCGGGTGCGGGGTCAGGGGGCCGCCGGCAGCGGGTCCCGGACGACCGGGCAGCTCATGCAGCGCGGACCGCCACGGCCGCTGCCCAGCTCGGACCCGGCGATCCGGACGACCTCGATGCCGGCAGCCTCCAGGGCCGCGTTGGTGACGGTGTTCCGCTCGTAGGCCACCGCCAGGCGCGGTGCCAGGGCCAGGGTGTTGTTGCCGTCGTCCCACTGCTCCCGTTCGGCGGTCACCGGGTCCAGGCCGGTGTCGATCACCCGCAGTCGCTCGATCCCCATCGCGGTCGCCGCGGCGGTCAGCAGCGGCTCGGGCCCGGTGACCCGCAGCTCGGTGCTGTCGGCGTCGTCGGGGAGCTGCTCGCCGGCGGTGACGGTCCAGGCGACCAGGTGGTCGGCGAGGGCGGGGTACATGACCACCGCGTCGACGTCGACCATCGTGCAGATCGTGTCCAGGTGCATGGTGGCCCGCTCCTGCGGCACCGGGACGACCAGCACGGTGTGCGCCAGGCCGCGGGCGAACGCGCGCCGGGCCAGCCGCTCGGCACCGCCGGCGGTGGTCCGCTCACCGACGCCCACGGCCAGCACGCCCGGGGCCAGCGCGAGGACGTCACCGCCCTCGAGGTGCTCGAGCGAGGAGTCGTAGAGCTGCTCGGCGCCGGCGAAGCGCGGGTGGTGGCTGTAGACGGCCCGGGTGATCGTGGACTCCCGGTGCCGGGCCGGCATGGCCAGCGAGGTGACGGCGACCTGACCGCCGACCCACACCGAAGAGTCCCGGGTGAAGAGCAGGTTGGGCAGCGGTGGGACGACGAAGTCCCCGCGGGTCATCAGCTCGAAGGCCAGCCCGCGGCCACCGGGCAGCTCGTCGTGGGCCAGGCCCGCGATGAGGACGGCGGCCAGGTCGTCGGGGGCCAGGCCCGCGAGGTGGTCGGCGGTGACGTGCCGCAGGGTGGCGCCCAGCCGGGGGTCGTCGACGGCGGAGGCGATGAGCTCCTCGCGGGCCGTCGGCACGGCCATGACGTCGGCCAGCAGCCGGTCCAGGTGCAGCACCTCGACGTCGCGGGTGCGCAGGGCCTCGGCGAACGCGTCGTGCTCCTCCTGAGCGCGGGCCACCCAGGGCACGCCGTCGAAGAGCAGCTGGTCGTTGTTGCGCGGGGTGAGCCGGCGCAGCTCGGCGCCCGGGCGGTGCAGCACGACGGTGCGCAGCCGGCCCACCTCGCTGGTGACCTGGGGGAGGGGTGCGCTCATGGGGAGAGAGCCTGGCGGCTGCACTCCCCGCGGTCCAGCCGGGGGAGACTGTCCCGGTGACCGACCCGCGCGTCCCCGCCGAGCCCTCGTCCGGGCAGCCCACCTGGTTCGTCGTCGTGCTGGGCCTGGGACTGGCGGTGCTGGTCGCCGCGCTGTGCTTCTTCGCCCTGCACGCGCTGGGTGCCGACCAGGTCGGGGGCGGGTTCGTGCTGGTGATCGCCCTGCTGTCGGCCGTGGTCGGTGGGTTCGCCGCCCGCACCGTCGCGGCGTTGCTCCCGCCGGTGTCCCGCCGGGACTGACCCGGCCGGTGGGGCCGGGTGCGGGGTCAGGCCGGCGCGGCGGGGGCCGGCACCGAGCGGAACACCCGGTTGAGGCCGGTCTGGTTCAGCAGCAGGCGCAGCGACGTCGGCGGGTCGATCAGCTCCAGCTCGCCGCCGGCACGCTTCTGCTTGCGGGCCAGGTGGACCATCAGCTCCAGGCCCGCCGAGCTCATGAAGGTGACCCCGCGGGCGTCGACCCGGGCCGGCCACTGCGACGGGCGGACGGTCACCCGGAAGTGCCGGACGACGTCCTTGTCGATCTCGCCGGTGACGACGATCAGCGACCCGTCCTCCGACAGCGTGATGGAACCGTGCTCGGGAGCCGTGGACTCGACGTTCTCAGCAGGCTCGGTCATGCCCGTCTGTGTACACCCAGCGGGCCCCGCCCAAACCCCCGGTCCCGCCGGGTCGGTGCAGGTCACCGTGGGTGTGTGGGTCCCCACCGGCGGGTGGTGGGCGGTCACCCGGGCAGCAGCACGCCCGGGTTGCAGATGCCGCGGGGGTCCAACCGGTCCTTGACCGCACGCAGCACGTCGACGCCCAGCGCGCCCACCTCCTGCTCCATCCACGGCCGGTGGTCGGCGCCGACGGCGTGGTGGTGGGTCAGCGTGCCGCCGGCGGCCAGCAGCGCGTCGGTGGCGGCCCGCTTGGCGCCCAGCCACTGCTGCAGCGGGAGGGCGTCGTCCCGGTCGGCGAGCACGGTCACGTAGAGCGAGGCGCCGGTGGCGTAGCCGTGCGAGAGGTGGGTCATCACCAGCGGCCGGGAGTCCCGGCCGCCCAGGGAGTCCCGCAGTGCCCGCCGGACCGCGTCGTAGACCGTGGGCAGCGCCGACCAGGTCGCCGCCGTCTCCAGGGTCTCGACCAGCAGGCCGTGGTCGAGCAGCTGGTCGCGCAGGTAGGGGGCGGAGAAGCGGCCGGCCCGCCACGCCTCGCCGACCCGGGTGCCCAGCCGCGAGGCGCCGTCCTCGCGCAGCAGGGACGACGCCGCCCGCTTCCGGGCCGCCACGATGGTGGGCAGCCCCTCCCAGCCCAGCACCAGCAGGCAGCCCTCGCCGTGCCGGCGGGCCCGCAGCGCGCCGCGCAGCGCGCGGGCGCCGGCCGAGGAGGACAGCAGCAGGTTGGCGCGGGTCTCGTCGGGGTCGCTGAGCCGGACGACGTCGGGCAGCAGGTCGTGCCGGGCCAGCCGCTGCAGGGCGGCGAGCCCGGCGGCCCAGCTGCGGGTGGACCAGCCCTCGTACTCGGTGGTGCGCGGGGTGGGCCGGACCCGCAGGCGCAGCTCGGTGATGACGCCCAGGGAGCCCTCGGAGCCCAGCGCCAGGCCCAGCAGGTCGGGGCCGGCGGCCGAGGCGGGCGGGCTGCCCAGCTCGAGCACGCCCACCGGGGTGGCCAGGGTGAGCCCGGCCACCAGGTCGTCGAACCGGCCCACGCCGGTCGAGGACTGGCCGGCCGAGCGGGTGGCGGCGTACCCGCCGAGGGTGGCGAACTCCCAGCTCTGCGGCAGGTGGCCCAGGGTCAGCCCGTCGGTGCTCAGCGCCTCCTCCAGGGCCGGTCCCCGCATGCCCGGGCCGACGGTGACCAGCGAGGAGGGCACGTCCAGGGCCTTGACCGCCGACATCCGGCCCAGGTCGACCACGACGACGGGGCGGTCGTCGGCGTCCGCGCCGGACAGCCCGCCGACCACGCTGGTCCCCCCGCCGAAGGGCACCACGACGACGCCGTGGGCGCTGCACAGGGCGAGCACGGCGGCGGTCTGCTCGGTGTCCGCCGGGGTGAGGACGGCGTCGGGGGCGTCGGAGGCGTCGCCGGAGCGGCGGCGGACCAGGTCCAGGTAGCTCTTGCCGCCGGTGCGCCGCAGCCGGGACTCCCGGTCGTCGCGGACGTTCTCCGCGCCCAGCAGACCGACCAGCGCGACCCGCACGTCCTCCGGCAGCCGGGACGCCGCCAGCGCGATGTCGGCGACCGGGACCGGCGGGGTGTGCCGCGGCGTCCAGCCCAGCTCGCGGGACAGGTGCTTGCGGGCGGCCTTGGGCAGCGCCTGCTTGAGCGAGGCGTCCGCGGTCAGCTCCAGCCGGTCGCCGCCGTCGGCGACGTGCGCGACGCGGGAGCCGGCGGGGCCCCAGCCCTGGATGGTCAGTTCCGGCTGTGCGCTCACCGGGACAGTCTGCCTGCCTGGGAGGGTGGGGACGTGGACGCGACGCTGCTCGACGACGCCCGCCGGTCGCGCGACCTGGAGCGGCTGGGCAGCCGGGTCGACGTGCTGGTCGTCGGGGGCGGGGTGACCGGGGCGGGCGTGGCGTTGGACGCGGCGTCGCGTGGGTTGTCGGTGCTGCTGTGCGAGCGCGACGACCTGGCGTCGGGCACCAGCCGCTGGTCCTCCAAGCTGGTGCACGGCGGGTTGCGCTACCTGGCGCACGGCGAGGTGGGTCTGGCCCGGGAGTCCGCCCGCGAGCGCGCGGTGCTGATGGGCACCACCGCGCCGCACCTGGTGTCGCCGCTGGCCTTCCTGGTCCCCGACGTCGCCGGCCGGGACGTCAGCGCCGTCGCCGGCCTGGGCGGGGTGCTCGGGGACGCCGTCCGCTCCTCGGTGGCCGGCGGCCGGGGGTCGCTGCCGCGCAGCCGCCGGGTCTCCCGGGCCGAGGTGGCCGCGTGGACCCCGGCGGTGCGCCCCGGGCGGGGCGGGGTGGCGTTCTGGGACGGCCGCCTCGTCGACGACGCCCGGCTGGTCGTCGCCCTGGCGCGCACGGCGGCCGGGCGCGGCGCGTCGGTGCTCACCGGTGCGCGAGTCGTGGGCGTGGACCCCGGCCGGGCCGGGTCGGTGGTCACCGTGGAGGTCGAGGGCGGGCGCGTCGCGGTGGAGGCCGGGGTCGTGGTCGTCGCGGCAGGGGTGTGGTCGGCCGCCCTGGACGACGGCGTCCGGCTGATGCCCTCGCGCGGGTCGCACCTGGTGCTGCGGGCCGACCGGCTGGGCTCGCCGACCGCCGCGCTGACCGTGCCGCTGCCGGGGTCCCGCTCCCGGTACGTCTTCGCGCTGCCGCAGGCCACCGGGTACGTGCACCTGGGGATCACCGACGAGCCGGTGGAGGGCCCGGTGCCCGACGCGGACCCCGTCCCCTCCGCCGCCGAGGTCGCCCAGCTGCTGGCCACGGTCAACCGGGTGCTCGCCGACCCGTTGACCCCCGCGGACGTCGTCGGCGCGCACGCCGGGCTGCGCCCGCTGGTGCTCCCGGCGTCGGCCGGGACCGGGCCCGGGGACGCCACGGCCGACCTGTCCCGCCGGCACCTGCTGCACCGGTCGGGCGGGGTGCTCACCGTCGTCGGCGGGAAGCTCACCACGTACCGGGCGATGGCCGAGGAGACCGTGGACGCGGTGGTGGAGCGGTTGGGGCGCGGTGCCCGCCGCTCGCCGACGGCCGGCCTGCCGCTGGTCGGCGCGGCGCCCCGGCGGGCGCTGGACCGGGTCGACGCGCCGTCCCGGCTGGTCGGGCGGTACGGCACCGAGGCCCCCGCGGTGCACGCCCTGGGCGGCGACCCGGTGGCGCCGGGACGGGTCGAGACGGTGGGGGAGCTGCGGTTCGCCGTCCGGGCGGAGGGGGCGCGCTCGGTGGCCGACCTGCTGGACCGGCGCACCCGGGTGGGGCTCGTCCCGGCCGACCGGGCGGCGGCCCGGGACGTCGCCGAGCGGGTGCTCGCCGAGGCCTGAGGCTCCGGGTGCGGGGCGTCGCGGGGCGCCGTACGTTCGGGATCAGCTCAGACCAGGCTGTCGACCCTCCGGGGCCCGGCCTGCCGTGTGCGGATCCGGCGCCCCTCGTGTCCCGAGGTGTCCGATGACCACGCACAGCGCTGCCGCCACGCGGACCAGCGAACGCCCCCTCGCCGTCGACCTCTACCCGGCCGTCCCCGGTCGTCGTCCCCTCACCGTGGCCGTCGCCGGACGGGTCGTCCGCGGCTTGCTCGTGCCCCTCGAGTCCTGCCTGGAACGGGCGCTGGCCCGCGCCCGGGAGGGCGGCGCGGGGGGTGAGGTCGCCGTCGACGTCCTGCGGGTGACCGCGCTGGACGCCGAGGGCGTCGGCGTCCTCTTCGACGCCCGCCGCCGGGCGGACGAGGCCGGGGTGGAGCTGACCCTGCGGGGTGGTCACCGTCCCGTGGTCCGGGAGGCGTTGCGGGCCAGTCACGTGCGGACGCCGTTCCGGACGCCGTCCCGGGGCACCGGTCCGGCCGGTCCCCGCCGGTCGGCCCGCTCCACCGCCGGGACCGCGCGCCGCGTCCCGCCGCGGGCGCTGCCGGCGGCGCTGGTCGCGCACGAGGGCGGCCCGCGTGCCGGCCAGGTCGACCGGCTGCCCGAGGGCCTGGGCGACCGGTTCCTGGTCTACGACGGGCCGCGGTGGTTCGGGGTCTACGGCCGGTCGGTGCCGCTGCGGACGCACCGGACCGAGCAGGGCGTCGCCGAGGTGTGGACGCACCTGGGCTGACCCGGCGGGTCCCCGGCCCCGCGGTGGACCGGGCGGCTCAGCCCAGCAGCTCCCTCCACTCGGCCAGCGGCACGGGCCGGCCGGTGAGGTACCCCTGGACGGCGTCGCAGCCCAGCTCGCGGAGGCGTTCGAGGTCCTGCGGGCGTTCCACGCCCTCGGCGACGACGGTGAGGCCGAGGTCGTGGGCCAGCCGCACGCTGTGCTTGACGATGGCGGTGGCTGCGTGGTCGTCGGCGACCCCGGCGGTGAGCGACCGGTCGAACTTGACCTCGTCGACGGGCAGGCGGTGCAGGTAGGCCAGCGAGCTGTAGCCGGTGCCGTAGTCGTCGACGGCGATGGTGAGCCCGATGGCGCGCAGCGCGGTGAGGGTCCGGACGGCGCGCCGGGGGTCGAGCATGAGGCTGTCTTCGACGACCTCGACGGTGAGCGCTGCGGCGGGCAGGCCGTGGTGGGCGAGTGCGGCGGCGATGCGGTGGGGGAGGGACTCGTCGTCGAGGTCCTCGGTGGTCAGGTTGACCGAGACCGGCACCGGACGGGTCGTCCACCAGCCGGCTGCGGCCGTCAGCGCCAGGTCCAGCACCCGGGCGGTCAGGGCCGGCCCGAGGTGCCCGGAGCGAGCGGCGCGCAGCACGGTGGCCGGGCCGACGAGGCCGCGCTCGGGGTGCTGCCAGCGCAGCAGCGCCTCGCAGCCCAGCAGCGTGGCCGCCGACAGCGGGCCCGGGACGTCGAGCCGGTGCTGGGGCTGCAGGTGGACGACGAGCTGGGTGTCCGAGGCCAGCGCGGCGTGCAGTTCGGCCACGACCTCGAGCAGCGGGTCGTCGGAGCCGGCGCGGCAGGCCTCGTCGTCGTGGACGGCGAACCCCGTGGCGCTGGACTGGGCTGCGCGCAGGGCCAGGTCCGAGCAGCGCAGCAGCCGGTCGGTCCGGGACTCGGTCAGGCCGGTGCCGGGGTCCGGCCGGGCGTCGTGGCCCAGCAGGATGCCCACGTTGGCGCTGAGGTGGAACCGGTGTCCGGCCACGTCGACGGGCTGGCCGAGGGTGTGGCGCACCCGGGCGGCCAGCTCCCAGGCGTCCTCGAGGTCGGTGCCGGGGACGACGAGGGCGAAGTCGTCCCCGTCGATGCGGGCGGCGGTGCCGTCGGTCCCGGCCAGCCGGACCAGGTGCCCCGCGACCGTGACCAGCACCCGGTCGCCGACCTCGTGACCGGCCTCCTCGTTGATCCGGCGGAAGCCGTCCAGGTCGACGGCGAGGACGGTGGCCTCCCCGGTGAGTGCGTCCAGGTGGGCCCGCAGCCCGCGGCGGTCCGGGAGACCGGTGAGGTGGTCGGTCAGAGTGGCGTCCACCCGCTCGGGCCGGCGGTCGGGGGCGTGGAGGGCGGCGTGCACGCGCCAGCCGGTGGCCAGCAGACAGGTCAGGCCCAGCGCGACGAAGACGACGTCCGACCCTTCCGGCAGCAGGGCCGGGTCGACGGCGACCACCCCCACCACGGCCGCCGCGGCACCCAGCAGCGGGAGCACGGTCGACCGCAGGCCCGTGGGGCGGTCCGGCCGCGCGGGCTGGGGGGCCGGGAGGTGCAACCGAGCCGCCGCGACGGCCAGCGCCGGCAGTGCCGCGAGCTGGACGGTGGAGGTCAGCACCGCGGGTACCGCGTCGGGCAGCAGGTGCAGCAGGCCCGCGAGCCAGGTCAGCGCGGCGGCGACCACGAGCGCCGTCAACGGGTGTCGGCGGTCCGCGCGCGTGGCCGCGCCCGCGGCGATGACGAGGGCCAGCAGGAGGGTTGCGGTGGCCACGGCGGGGACGCGGGCCGACCAGAGGGCCGGCGTCCCGAGCGCGGCGGCGTTCGCGGCGACGGGTGTCCCCGCGACCGCGACCAGCACCGCGGCCCCGAGGACGTCGACGGCGAGGGACGCCCGCGCCCGGGCACCGTGGCCGACGGCCGCCCGCGCGATCGCTGCGGTGACGACGACCAGGACGGCCAGGCCCGCGACGTGCAGCCAGCAGCTGACCGGCAGTTCGCCCCGGTCACCCGAGGGGCCGGGGCGGCCCAGGACGACGGCGATCCCCAGCAGCAGCAGCGCCGTGGTCGTGCCGGTACGGACCGGTCCGGGTCGGGAGTGCCCGGGCCCGGGGGAGACCGCCGCCAGCGCGCTGCCGACGACGACCGCACCGACGAGCAGCGAGTCCACCGCCCACCACCAGGCGGCGTCGGGGGCGGACGTGCCGGCCAGGAGCAGCCGGCCGGCCAGCGCCCCACCCGTGAGGGTCAGCAGGGACCGCGCCCGCGCGGCCCCTGCGGGCCGGGGCGGCACGCCTCCGGCCCCCGTCGACGCCTCGGGGTCGGGGCGTGCGAGCACGTCTCCGGTGGACACGGTCAGGCGAGGATGGCGCGGGTGACCGCGACCTGTTCGGTGAGGACGCCGCCGATGACGGCCTGGGTCTCGTTGATGGTGTCGATGACGGTGCTGATGGCGGCGA
>NZ_LMQC01000002.1 GCF_001424485.1 Modestobacter sp. Leaf380 | reverse complement strand
TCAACCAAAGGAACCCATCACGGCAAACCCGAAGGCACCCCGTGACTGGGGTTGAACATATGGCACTGACTTTCGGCACGCTGTTGAGTTCTCAAGGAGCGGACGCGCAAGAGCCCCGGCCTTTCGGCCATCGTGTTCTTGGCGGCTGCTACACGTTACTCCACGATCCGAGGCTGTCAACCCGGGGGCTGACTCTCGCAGTTCGGACTGTGTCCGACCCGGTGTTTCGCGGTGCAGGGAGAACCATACACGGCTCTCAGAGGGCCTTGCAGGGGGGTGCCCAGAGGGGGGTCCAGGCCCTCCTGCGGCAGGGCCCCACACCAGGGTTGAGCAGGGCGGACGAGCCCTTCAGGCCACCCCGCGAGGGCGGAACTGGACGCTCACCCGGGGTCCGACGGGCTTGCTCGTCTTCGGGATGCAGTGCTCCCAGGTGCGCTGACAGGAGCCGCCCATGACGACCAGGTCCCCGTGGCCGAGCGTGAACCGGACCGACGCCCCGCCGCCCACCGGGCGCAGCGCCAGCGTTCGAGGTGACCCGAAGGACGCGATCGCGACCATCGTGTCCTGACTGCGACCTCGGCCGATCTTGTCGCCGTGCCAGGCGACGGAGTCGCGGCCGTCGCGGTACAGGCACATGCCCGCCGACACGAAGGGCTCCCCGAGCTCCGGCGCGTAGTGGGCGTCCAGGGCGAGCCGGGCCCGGGTGAGCAGCGGGTGCGGGAGCTCCTCGCCGCCGGCGTACCAGCGGAGCAACCGGGGGACGTCGACCTCCCGGTCGTACATCAGGCGCCGGTCGGCCCGCCAGCCGATGTCCCCCAGCAGGACCTCGAGCACCTCGTCGGAGCCGCTCACCCACCCCGACAGGTGGTCCACCCAGGCGCCGGCGCCCAACCGGTGGCGGGCCACCCGCCCGGCCAGGGGGGTCAGTTCGGCCGACTCGGCGACGTCCCACATCGAGGGCTGGTGAGCCACAGACATGTCCACAGGCTACGGGAGTTTCGAACAGGTGTGCGAAACCCTGTGGACGGAGGTGTGTCAGGCCGAGAGCGCCAGGACGAACGGCAGCACGCCCGACGCCCCGGCCCTGCGGAGCTCGCGCCCGGCCACGGTCACGGTCCACCGCGAGTCGGCGAGGTCGTCGACCAGCAGGACCGGCCCGTCCAGACCGGAGATGCGCCCCCGCAACTCGTCCCCCACGGTGATCCGCTGCCACACCCCGGCCAGCCGGAACGCGGAGTTGCCGCCCGGTCCTCCGGTCGGTCCGCCGTGCTGGAGGGTCATCTCCCCCAGGTACGGGAGCCGACCCAGGCGGGAGAGCCCCTCGGCGACGCCGCGGACCAGACCCGGCCGGCGTCGCGAGGGGACCGAGACCACGGCGACCGGCCGGTCGGCCCAGTCCCAGGCGCCGAGCACCCGGGCGCACGCGCTCATCAACTCCTCGGTGGGCGGTGCGTCGTTGGCCACCCCGGGTCGGATCACCCGGTGCGACACGTCGTAGGCGGCGTCCGGGTCCTCCTCGAGCGGGGGCGCCTCGAGGTCGTCGGCCAACGAGGCCACGCCACCGACGCCGTCGTCGCCGAGCAGGGTGCGCAGGCGCTGTCCCCACCCCAGGTCGGTGAGCCGGGCGACGGCACGGCCGGGCAGCACCTGGTCACCGGGCGCGATCTTGCCCTTGACGTCTACGCCGAGCCGGTCGGCACCGGTGGGCCACTGGGCCCGCGGCGGCAGCTCGACGCCGGGTCGGTCCAGCCGTGCGGTGGCGGCGGCTGACGCACCGGCCGGGATGTCCGTGGCGTACCAGGGCCCTGCGCACACGTCGCACCGCCCGCACGGTGCGGCGGTCGGGTCGTCGAGCGCCGTCTGCAGGAACGCCATGCGGCACTCGGCCTCCCCCACGGGCTTCGCGTAAGCCAGCATCGAGCGCTGTTCGGCCTCCCGGGTGCGGGTCACGCGGGCGTACCGGTCGGCGTCGTAGACCCAGGGCACGCCGGTCGAGCGCCACCCGCCCTGCACGCGCTCCACCGCGCCGTCCACGGACAACACCTTGAGCAGCAGCTCGAGCCGGGACCGGCGGACGTCAGCGACGGTCTCCAACCGGGCCACCGACCACGCCTTGCCGTCGGCCATCGCGGTGAGGACCGAGGCGGCGTGGTCCTCCCGGGGCATCGAGGACGTGGCGAACCACTGCCAGATCGCGATGTCCTCGGGGCCGGGGAGCAGCAGCACGTCGGCGTGCTCCACGGCGCGACCGGCACGACCGACCTGCTGGTAGTAGCTGACCGGCGAGGACGGCGCCCCCAGGTGGACGACGAAGCCCAGGTCGGGCTTGTCGAAGCCCATGCCCAATGCGGACGTGGCGACCAGCGCCTTCACCCGGTTCTCCCGCAGGGCCTCCTCGGCGTCCTTGCGGTCGGCGTCGTCGAGGCGGCCGGTGTAGGAGCGGACCTCGTGGCCGGCGTCCCGCAGCAGCGCGGCGGTCTCCTCGGCCGCGGCGACGGTGAGCGTGTAGACGATCCCGCTGCCCGGGAGGTCCTCCAGGTGGGCGGCCAACCAGGCCAGGCGCGCCCGGTCGGTGTCCAGCCGGAGCACGCCCAGGCGCAGCGAGTCCCGCGCCAGGGGTCCGCGGACGGTGGTGACGTCGACGCCGCCGGACCCCAGCTGCTCGGCGACGTCGGCGACCACCCGCTCGTTGGCCGTCGCGGTGGTGGCCAGCACCGGCGTGCCGGCCGGCAGCCGGCCCAGCAGCTCGCGGATCCGGCGGTAGTCGGGCCGGAAGTCGTGCCCCCAGTCGGAGACGCAGTGCGCCTCGTCCACCACCAGCAGACCGCAGCGGTCGACCAGGCCGGGCAGCTGCTCGTCCCGGAAGCGTGGGTTGGTGAGCCGCTCCGGGGAGACCAGCAGCACGTCGACGTCGTCGGCGGCCAGGCGGGCGGCGACGTCGTCCCACTCGGTGGCGTTGGCGCTGGAGATCTCGACCGCCTTGATCCCGGCCCGGGCAGCGGCGGCGACCTGGTCGCGCATCAGGGCCAGGAGCGGGGAGACCAGCAGGGTCGGGCCGGCGCCGCGGCGCCGGAGCAGGGCCGTGGAGACGAAGTAGACCGCGGACTTGCCCCACCCGGTGCGCTGCACGACCAGGGCCCGCTGGTGCCGTTCGACCAGCGCGGCGACCGCGGCGTCCTGGCCCTCACGGAAGACGGCGTCGGGTCGGCCGGTGAGCTCGCGCAGCACCCCGAGGGCCTCGTCGGCGAGTTCTCCCGGTGCCACAGCGGTGCTCATGGGACCGACCCTAGGCACTGCCTCCGACATCCCCGGCCCGGCGTGCGCCACCTGTGGACGACGGGAGAGGATGACCCCCGATGCTGCCTCCCGACAACCACGTGCACTCGGAGTTCTCGTGGGACACCGGGCCCTGGTCCTCGATGGTCGAGTCCTGCGAGCGGGCGGTCGCGATCGGCCTGCCGGCCGTGGCGTTCACCGAGCACCTGGACTTCACCGTCTGGGCGGCCGAGGACCGGGCCAGCCGGGACGGGCTGGTGGACCGGCACCCCGCCAACCAGCGCCCGATCGACGTCGAGGCCTACGCCGCCTCCATCGCCGAGTGCCGGGAGCGCTTCCCCGACCTGCGGGTCGTCTCCGGCGTGGAAGCCGGAGAACCGCACCTGTTCGCCTCCAGCATCGCGGCGCACCTGGCCGCCGCCCCGGTGGACCGGGTGCTCGGGTCGTTGCACTCGCTCACCGACGGCGACCGGCTCATCGGGGTCAGCAGGATGCTCACCTCCTCCGGCGCCGACGCCACGATGCGCCGGTACCTGACCGAGATGGCCGCGATGGTCCGCGCCAGCGACGTCTTCCAGGTGCTGGCCCACGTCGACTTCCCGCGTCGCTACTGGCCCGGCGGGCGCGACCGCTACGCCGAGCTCCCCTTCGAGGCCGAGTACCGCGAGGTGTTCCGGGCGCTGGCCGAGACCGGCCGCGCACTCGAGGTGAACACCACCAGCCCGCTGGCCTCGGTCGAGCTGGTGCGTTGGTTCCGGGACGAGGGCGGCGAGGCGGTGAGCTTCGGCAGCGACGCGCACACCCCGACCTCCGTCGGGCAGCGGTTCGACCTGGCGGTGGACGTGGTCGAGGCCGCCGGTTTCCGGCCCGGGCGGGACCGCTTCGACTTCTGGCGCCGGTGATGTGTCGGTGGAGTGAACTACTTCACCACTAAGGGAAATCGGGCTAGGGTCCCGGCATGACCTCCCAGCGCCGCGTGGTGATCGCCCTCGGCGGCAACGCGATGACCGGCCCCGACGGGTCGGCGACCCCCGCCGCGCAGCGCGCCGCGATCGCCGTTGCCGCCGGGCACGTGGCCGACGTGGTGGCGACCGGGGTCGAGGTCGTCGTCACCCACGGCAACGGACCGCAGGTGGGCAACCTGCTGGTCAAGAACGAGCTGGCCGCCCACGAGGTGCCGCCGGTCCCGCTGGACTGGAACGTCGCGCAGACCCAGGCCACGATCGGCTTCACCGTCGTCGACGAGCTCGACGCCGCCCTCGCCGCCCGTGGGCTCGCCCAGCGCACCGCCGCGCTGGTCACCCGCACGCTGGTCGACGGGACCGATCCCGGGTTCTCCGAGCCCACCAAGCCGGTCGGCCGGTTCCTGCCCCGCGAGCAGGCCCAGCGCTTCATGGACCTCGGCCAGACCTGGGAGGACCGCGGCGAGAAGGGCTGGCGCCGCGTCGTCGCCTCCCCCGAGCCGCGCTCGGTGCTGGACTCCCCCGCCGTCCGTGCCCTGGCCGGGGCCGGGTTCGTCGTCGTCTGCGCCGGCGGCGGGGGCATCCCGGTCGTCGACGACGGGAAGGACGGCGCAGCCCTGCGTGGCGTCGAGGCCGTGATCGACAAGGACCTCACCGCCGCGCTGATGGCCGCCGAGCTCGGCGCCGACACCCTGGTCATCGCCACCGACGTCGACCACGTGATGGTCGACTTCGGCACCCCGCAGGCCCGCCCGCTGGGCCGGGTCACCACCGACGAGCTGCGCGCGCACGCCGCGGCCGGGCAGTTCGCCCGCGGCTCCATGGGCCCCAAGGTCGAGGCCGCACTCCGCTTCGCCGACGTCGGCGGCACCCGCTCCGTCGTCACCTCGCTCGAGCACATCGCCGACGCCGTCGCCGGTGACGACGTCGGCACCAGCGTCACCGCTCGCTGACCATCCCCCGTCCCACCCCCGAGAAGGAGAACGCCGTGCCCGCACCGATCGAGGTCCGCAAGGTCCCGCTGCACAACGTGAGTGACGCCTCGGAGCTGGCCAAGCTCATCGAGTCCGGCGTCATGGACGCCGACCGCGTGGTCGCCGTCATCGGCAAGACCGAGGGCAACGGCGGGGTCAACGACTACACCCGGATCATCGCCGACCGGGCCTTCCGCGAGGTGCTCATGGCCAAGGGCACCCGCAGCGAGGCCGAGGTCAAGCAGATCCCGATCGTGTGGTCCGGCGGCACGGACGGCGTCATCAGCCCGCACGCCACCATCTTCGCCACGCTGCCCGAGGACTCGGTCGAGAAGACCGACGAGCCGCGGCTGACCGTGGGCTTCGCGATGAGCGAGGTGCTGCTGCCCGAGGACATCGGCCGCATCACCATGGTCGAGAAGGTCGCCGAGGGCGTGCGGCGCGCGATGGCCGAGGCCGGGATCACCGACCCCGCCGACGTGCACTACGTGCAGACCAAGACCCCGCTGCTGACCATCGAGACGATCCGCGAGGCCAAGTCCCGCGGCCAGGAGACCTACTACGACGAGCCGCACGGCTCGATGGACCTCTCCAACGGCACCACCGCGCTGGGCATCGCCCTGGCCCTGGGCGAGATCGAGCTGCCCGAGCAGAAGCAGGTCATGCGGGACTTCTCGCTGTTCTCCGCCGTCGCCTCCTGCTCCTCCGGTGTCGAGCTGGACCAGGCGCAGATCGTCGTCGTCGGCAACGCCCGCGGGCACGGCGGCGCCTACCGGATCGGCCACTCGGTCATGAAGGACGCGCTGGACACCGACGGCATCTGGGACGCCATCCGCGAGGCCGGCCTCGAGCTCCCCGAGCGTCCGCACACCTCGGACCTCGGCGACAAGCTGGTCAACGTGTTCCTCAAGTGCGAGGCCGACCCGACCGGCTACGTCCGCGGCCGTCGCAACGCGATGCTCGACGACTCCGACGTGTTCTGGCACCGCCAGATCAAGGCCACCGTCGGCGGCGTCGCCGCTTCGGTGACCGGTGACCCGGCGGTCTTCGTCTCCGTCGCCGCCGTGCACCAGGGCCCCTCGGGCGGCGGCCCCGTCGCCGCCATCGTCAAGGCCTGAGAAAGGACCCGGCCCGTCACCTCGTCGAGGTGGCGGGCCGGTGGTCGTTCAGGCGACGGTGGTCTCGAGCGTGACCGGGATGTTGCCGCGGGTGGCGTTGGAGTACGGGCAGACCTGGTGCGCGGCCTCGACGAGGGCCTCCGCGGCCGCCTGGTCGATGCCACCGAGCTCGACGTGCAACGCGACCTCCAGGCCGAAGCCGCCGGAGTCGTTCGGGCCGATGCCGACCTCGGCGGTGACCGCGGAGTCGGCCAGCGTGGCGCCCTGGCGCTTGGCCACGACCTTCAGCGCCGAGTGGAAGCAGGCCGCGTAGCCGGCGGCGAAGAGCTGCTCGGGGTTGGTGGCGCCACCGGCGCCGCCCATCTCGACCGGGGTGGCGAGGTCGACGTCCACCAGTCCGTCGGAGGACCGGGCGTGGCCGTTGCGGCCCTCCCCGGTCGCGGTGGCGATGGCGGTGTAGACGGCGGGCACGGTGTCCTCCAGGTGGTGGTCGGGCTGTCCCCAGGAGCAAGACACCGGACCGGCCCGGTGTTCCCGCCGGTCAGCCCCGTGCGGCCAGCACCCGGGCGGCCTCCCGCCCCGCGGCGGTGTTGACCACCCCGGCCCGGGAGCCGCGCAGCTTGGCGGCCACGTGCTCGCCCACGGTGACCGGCAGGTACTTCGGCGTCTCCCCCGGGGCCACGCACGAGGGCAGCACGGAGATGACGGCGTCGACGTCCCCGTCGTGGAAGAACGCGGCGGAGCGACGACGGCGGATCCGGCCGTCCACGATCGGCGGCTTCACCCGGTGCAGCGTCGACGTCCACCGCTCGTTGGTCAGCCGCGCGGTGACGTCGCCCAGGTTGACCAGCAGGGCGCCGTCGACCGGGGAGACGTCGTGCCAGCCGCCGTCGGCACCGAGGACCTGCAGACCGGGCACCTGGTCGGCCCACAGCACGGTGACGATGCCGTAGTCGGTGTGCTCGCCCATCCCGGTCAGCTCGCCGTCGAGGTCGATCGTGCCCTCGGGCAGCGCGTAGTCGTTCATCCGCAGCACGTCCAGGGAGTGCCCGGTGATGCGGTCGAAGAAGTCCGCCGGGAGGTCGAGGGCGTCGGCGAAGACCCGGGTCAGGGTGCGGGCCACCCGGGCGGCCTCGGCGAACCAGGCGTCGACGGCGGGCTGGAACCCCGCGACGTCGGGCCAGGTGTTGGGTGCGTAGTCCGGCAACGGGAGGCCCGGGGAGTCGGGGTAGGTCTCCTGGGACGCACCCACGTTGAAGGCCTGGAAGAAGTCGTTCATCCGGGCCGCGGACTCCACGCCCAGGCTCAGCGACAGGGACTCGCTCTTGGGCGGGCTGTAGCCACGGTTGACCTCCGGCGGCGTCCGGACGGCGTCCTTGGCCTCCGCGGGCAGCGCGAAGAAGGCGTCCATGGCGGCCGCCAGGCCCTCGGCCGTCGCCGTCGGGACGCCGTGGCCGACCACCTGCACGAACCCGACGGTCCGGCAGGCGGCGTCCATCGCGGCGGCGGTGGCCGCCCGGTCACCGACCCCGGTGACGTAGGGCGAGATGTCGACGACGGGGACCTCGAAGCTCACCCCGCCAGGCTGACGCACCCGTGTTGCGCCGGTGTCACGGCAGGATCGAGTCCACGTAGCCGCCGTCGACCCGCAGCGCGCCGCCGGTGGTGGCCGAGGCCAGCGGTGAGGCCAGGTAGACGACCATGGCCGCGATCTCCTCGGGCTCGATCAGGCGCTGGAGCAGCGACTGCGGCCGGTGCAGGCGCATGAACTCCCGCTGCGCCTCCTCCCACGGCAGGTCCCGCGACACCAGCGAGTAGACGAAGTCCTCGACGCCGCCGGTGTGCGTCGGGCCGGCGATGACGGAGTTCACCGTGACGCCGGAGCCGGCCGCCTCCTTCGCGAAGCCGCGGGAGACCGCGAGCAGGGCGGTCTTGGAGACGCCGTAGTGGACCATCTCGACCGGCGTCACGACGGCGGAGTCGCTGGCGATCTGCAGCGCCCGGCCCCAGCCGCGCTCGCGCATGCCGGGCAGGTAGGACCGGATCAGCCGGACGGCGGTCAACACGTTGACCTCGAAGTACCGCCGCCACTCGTCGTCGGGGACCTCCAGGGCGGGCTGGGCACCGAAGACGCCCAGGTTGTTGACCAGCACGTCGACGTCGGGGACGGCGGCCAGCAGCGTGGCGGTGCCGGCGTCGCTGCTGACGTCGGCGGCGACCGTGGTGACGTCGGCGCCCTCCACCGCGGCGCGCACCTCGTCGGCCGCGGCCGCGAGTCTGGCCTCGCCCCGGGCGGTGAGCACGACGGCGGCCCCGGCCGAGGCCAGTCCGGTGGCGATGGCCAGGCCGATGCCCTGGGAGGAGCCGGTGACGAGGGCGGTCCTGCCGGTGAGGTCCAGTCGCATGCCCCCACCCTGGCGCACCCCGGGCCCGGGTGTCAGGCGAAGCCGGTGCCGACCAGGTCGAAGCCGCGGGCGACCAGCTCCGCGAAGCGCTGCGGTGGGTCGGCGGGGTCCCAGGCGAGGAACGCCGTCATCAGCACGGCGGCCGCGGTCTCGGCCACCAGCTGTGCGGTGAACGGGTCGTCGGGCAGCTGGGCGGCGGTCCAGCTCTCGACGGCCTGGCCGACGTGCAGGTGCGCGGTCCGGTGGTAGGCGTCCAGCTCCGGGTCGCCCACCAGCCGGCGGCGCACCGGGAGCGCCACCGTCTGGGCGTCCACGAAGTCCAGGCAGACCCGACGGAGCGCCGACCAGACCCCGGCCGAGGTGTCGGCGTCGGCCAGCAGCTGCTGCAGGGCCTCGGCGTCGTCGGGGTGCGGGTCGAAGAGCGCGGCCGCCTTGGTGGGGAAGTGGTTGAAGAACGTCCGGCGGGAGACACCCGCCGCCGCGGCGACGTCGTCGACGGTGACCGCGTCGAAGCCGCGCTCGCTCACCAGCGCCAACGCCGCTGCCTGGACCGCGGCCCAGCTGTCGCGGCGCTGCTGCTCACGGACCGGCGTCGGCACGGCGGCCACGCTAGCCGGACAGGCGCTACGGTGACGACGCTCACGTTGCACTGAGTGCAACCAACTCGTCTGGAGGACCCGGTGGCGAGACGGACCGGGTCGTGACCGGCCCTGCCGGCGACAACCACCTCCAGCAACCCGCCCGCACCCCGAGGAGACCCCATGACCACCCCCACCGCCCGCCGCTTCGAGGGCAAGGTCGCCTTCGTCACCGGAGCCGCCCGCGGCCAGGGCCGGGCGCACGCCGTCCGGCTGGCCAGTGAGGGCGCCGACGTCATCGCGATCGACGTCTGCGCCCAGCCCGCCACCACGCACTACGCCGGCTCCACCCCGGAGGACCTCGCCGAGACCGTCCGGATGGTCGAGGCGATGGACCGCCGGATCGTGGCCCGCCAGGCCGACGTCCGGGACTTCGCCGCCGTCCAGGCAGCCGTCGACGAGGGCGTCGCCGAGCTGGGGCGCCTGGACGTCGTCGTCGCCAACGCGGGGATCTGCTCGGCCGGCAACAGCTGGGAGATCACCCTGGAGCAGTGGGAGGAGACCGTCGCGGTCAACCTGACCGGGGTCTTCCACACCGCCAAGGCCACCATCCCCACCCTGCTCGCCCAGGGCACCGGCGGGTCGATCGTGATCACCAGCTCGGTGGCGGGCCTGCGCGGGCTGCCGTTCCTGTCCGCCTACGCCGCCACCAAGCACGGCGTCGTCGGGTACGCGAAGTCGCTGGCCAACGAGCTGGCACAGCACTCCATCCGGGTCAACACGGTGCACCCGCACGGCGTCGCCACCGGCATGACCGTGGACGACCTGGGCCCGCTGATCGCCGCCAACGCCCAGACCCTGGCGCCGATCTTCATGCAGGCCCTGCCCGACCAGGTCTCCCAGCCCGAGGACATCGCGAACGCGGTGGCCTTCCTGGCCAGCGACGAGGCCCGGCACGTGACCGGGATCCAGCTGCCGGTGGACCTGGGCACGCTCATCCGCTGAGCCGCCGTGGCATGGGATCCCTCGCATACGGCCGCGCGGTTCCGCCGTATGCGAGGGATCCCATGCCGGAGCGTCGGGCGGGGGCGTCAGGCGAGGGCGGTGCGGGACTCCTCGGCGAGCGCCGCGACCGCGCCCTGGAAGCACTCGACCGGCGGCTGCACCAGGCCGGCGCCGACCTGGCCGGTGCCGGCGACCCGGCCGGCCATGCCGGTGTTGATCTGCGGCAGCCAGCCGGTGCGGGCCACGCTGAGCACGTCGATGCCGGTCGGGGAGCCGCGGAAGCCCAGCACCGGGATCTGCATGGCCGGGTTCTCGGTCATGGTGATCTGGTACATCCGCTCCGTGGTGGCCAGCGCGTCGGGCACCGTGCCGCCGACGAACCGGACGATCGCCGGCGCCGCGGCCATCGCGAAACCGCCGATTCCGTAGGTCTCCATGATCGCGGAGTCGCCGATGTCGGGGTTGGCGTCGTCCGGGCCGTAGTCGCCCAGGAACAGGCCCACCGGCGTCTGGGCGGGGCCGGTGAACCAGCGGTCGCCGGTGCCGGCGGTCTGCACCCCGAACTCGGTGCCGTTGCGGGCCAGCACGGTGACCAGCGTCGAGCCGGGGACGTCGCGGGCGGCGTCCATCGCCAGCTTGGCCGTGGGCATGCCCAGGTTGAGGAAGAAGTGCTCGTTGCCGCCGATGAACCGCAGCACCGCGGCGATGTCCCCCGAGGGCGCGTCCACCTCGACGATCGCCGGGGACAGGTCGCGCAGGGTCATCAGCGAGCCGGCCCGGTTGCGGTTGTGCCCCTCGTCGCCCATCTGCAGCATCTGGGCCAGCACGGCCTTGACGTCCAGCGGGTCCTCCGACCGACTGCGGACGGCGGCCTGCAGCACCGGGCCCAGCGTGCGGGTCATCCAGTGCAGCCGCTCGACCACCTCCGGCCCGTAGGCGCCCATCCGCAGCACCTTGCCCAGGCCCTCGTTGAGGTTGGAGAAGGCCTGCCGGCCGTCGGCGGGGTCGGTGAGGCACCACATCCACATCGACGGGCTGGTCACCCCGGCCATCGGCCCCACGGTGCGGTGGTGGTGGCACGGGTCCAGCTCGACCCCGCCCGAGGCGAGCAGCTGCTCGGCCTCCTCGGCCGTCTCCGCCCAGCCCTCGAACAGGCAGGCGCCCATCAGGGCCCCGCGCATCGGGCCGGAGGCCGTCTCCCAGGTCAGCGGCGGGCCGGAGTGCAGCAGCGTGCGGCCGGTCAGGCCGATCACCTCGTGCGCGGGGAGCACGTCGGTGAGCACGGAGCCGGCGGCCAGCACCCGCTCGACGGCGGTCCGGTTGGCCGCGGCCCGGCGGGGGTCCAGGGCCAGCTGGGTCAGGTCGTCGGCCGAGCCGATCGTCGGAGGACGCCAGTCGACGTCGGTGACGTCGACGCCCTGCACGCGCAGCGCGTCGGAGAAGACGTCGACGCCCGCGGCGACGACGGCGGGCGGGCCGGTGAGCAGGCTGGTCACTTCGAGGCCCCGATCAGGTCGAGTGCGTGCCGGGTGGCAGCGGAGTTGGAGGCGAAGACGGCGGCACCGGCGGCAGCCAGGGCGTCGGCCTGCGCCGACCAGCCCTGCGGGTCGCCCTCGGTGCCGACCAGGGCGACGACGACGGGCAGCTCGAGCGCGCCGATCGCCGGGGCGAGGGCGCCGGCCGGGTCGGGGTCGGCGCCGTGGCCCAGCACGACGTCGAGGAGCAGCACGGCCGGTTCCCCGGAGGTGGCCAGGGCCGAGATCGCCTCCAGCCGCAGCGTGGGGTCGATCATCGGGTGGGCGCGGCCGACGGTGAGGGCGTCGTCCCCGAAGTCGACGACGACGTGCCCGCGGGCGGCGAAGTCGGCGCCCAGGTGCAGCTCGGGGCGCAGCGGGGTGTTGGAACGGACGTCGCCCAGCACGGGCGCGGCCACCAGCATGGCCTCGTCGGCGAGCGTGCCGCCGGAGTAGAAGCCCTTGAGCACGGCGTCGGCCGGGACGGACCGGTCCGCACCCGGCCGGGTCGGCCAGGTCGGGACGGCGACGCCCATCTCGCGCAGCAGCGCCTCGACCGCGGCGGTCAGGTCCGGGCTGTCGGCCGACAGGGCCGCGCTGGAGACCGGGGTGGTGAGGGCGGCGGACGTGGCGGCGACCCGCTCGGCGACCTCGGGGGCCGGCGGCTTGGACACCAGCAGCACCCGCTCGGTCGCGGGGTCCTCCTCGAGCATCTGCAGCGCGTCCAGCGTGGCCAGCCCGCCGACAGCGGTGGACAGGTCGCGGCCGCCGACGCCGAGGACGTGGGAGACGCCCACCCCGGCGGTGTCCAGCAGGCAGCTGACCTGCTGCGCACCGGTACCCGAGGCCGCCACCAGGCCCACCGGCCCGGGCCGGACGACGTTGGCGAAGCCCAGCGCGACGCCGGAGACGATCGCCGTCCCGCAGTCGGGGCCCATGATGAGCACCCCGGCGTCGTGCGCGGCGCGCTTGAGGGCGACCTCGTGCTCGACCGGGACGCCGTCGCTGAAGACCAGCACGCTGCGGCCGGCGGCGACGGCGTCCATCGCCTCGGCGACGGCGTACTGCCCGGGCACGCTGACGATGGCCAGCACCGACTCCTGCGGCGCCTCGGCCAGCGCGAAGCCGATCGTGCGCGGGGGCACGGCCTGCGCGGAGCCGCGCTCCTCGCGGGCGGCCAGTGCGGCCTCGACCGCGGCGACGGCGGCGTCGCGCTCGGCGTCGTCGGTGGTGCGCAGGGCGATCAGCAGCTGGTCCGGGGTGGCCGGACCGTCGGGCGAGAGGCCCATGCCGGCCGCCAGCTCGAGGTTCAGCGGGGTGGCCATCGCGACCAGCACGGCGGTGACGCCGGGGCGCGCGCCGATGGCCTGCGAGACCTGCATCAGCTTGACCGAGTCGGCGTAGACGCCGCTGCGGAGGGAGACGTGCGTGGTCACCTGGGCGTCGCCGTCGACGGCGGGGGGAGCGCTCACGAGCGGGACGCTACAGGCGGAAGTCTCTCAGCGGTGAGAGAAATGTGGGTGCAATGATCCCGGCATGAACATTTAGCGCTGAGGTACTTCCGTGATGTCGGTGGTCGGTGTCACAGTGACCGCTCCCGGTGGGATCGAGCCCGCGGGCTGCGGCGAGTTGCCGTCACGAGCAGGAGGAACCATGGCGTTCGGGTGGAAGCTGTACGGCGACGGGAAGACCCCGCCGCCCGGCCAGGCGGTGGCCCCCGAGGAGCGGCTGTCCTGGCCGCTGACCGTCGGGATCGGCGCCCAGCACGTCGTCGCCATGTTCGGTGCGACCTTCGTCTTCCCGCTGATCATGGGCCTGGACGCCAACCTCGCGATCATGATGAGCGGGATCGCGACGATCGTCTTCCTGCTGATCGTGCAGGGGAAGGTGCCCTCCTACCTGGGCACCTCCGCCGCCTTCGTCGGCGGCGTCGCGGCGGTCCGCGCCGGTGGCGGTGACTCCGGCGACGTCGTGGGCGCCATCCTGGTCTCGGGCATCGTGCTGGCGATCGTCGGCCTGGTCATCCAGACCGCCGGCCCCGTCGTGGTCAACAAGGTGCTCCCCCCGGCCGTCACCGGCGCCGTCGTGCTGCTGATCGGCTTCAACCTGGCCCCGGTCGCCGCAGGCACCTACTGGCCGCAGGACCAGTGGGTCGCCTTCGCCACCATGGCCTTCGTCATCGTCGTGTCGCTGGCGCTGCGCGGGTTCTGGTCGCGCATCTCCATCCTGCTGGGCCTGGTCTTCGGCTACCTGCTGTCGCTGCTGCTGGACGCCACCGCCGGCCAGATCACCTCCTTCGACGCCGGGGCCGGCGCCATCACCACACACGACCGGGTCAACCTCGACGGCATCGGCCAGGCCGACTGGTTCGGGCTGCCCACCTTCACCGCCCCCAGCTTCTCGGTGAACTTCTCGCTGCTTGTGCTGCCCGCCGTCATCGCGCTGGTCGCGGAGAACGCCGGGCACGTCAAGGCCGTCGGTGAGATGACCAAGCGCAACCTGGACCCGGTGCTCGGCCGCGCCGTCTTCGCCGACGGCGTCGGCACGGTCCTGGCCAGCTCGGTCGGCGGGTCCCCCACCACCACCTACGCCGAGAACATCGGCGTCATGGCCGCCACCCGGGTCTACTCCACGGCCGCCTACTACGTGGCCGCGATCGTGGCGATCGTGCTCGGCCTGGTGCCCAAGTTCGGTGCCGTGGTCAACGCGACGCCGGGCGCCGTGCTCGGCGGCATCACCGTCGTCCTCTACGGGATGATCGGCCTGCTGGGCGCCAAGATCTGGAAGGAGAACCGGGTCGACTTCGCCAACCCGATCAACCTGGTCCCGCTCGCGGCCGGGATCATCATCGGCATCGGCAACGTCAACCTCCAGATCACCGACGACTTCTCCCTGTCGGGCATCGCCCTGGGCACGATCGTCGCCGTCGGCGGCTGGCACGTCGCCCGGGCACTGGCGCCGCGGGAGATGAAGGAGTCCCTGCTGGCCGAGGACGGCTTCCGGCACGGCACCGGCCCGGCCCTGGGGGCCACCGGCTCGCACACCGCCGACGGCGGTGCCGACCCGTCCTCGCTGGACGAGCGGACGAACACCACCCGCACCATGGACAGGGAGATGCGCGACAAGTGAAACCGGCACCCTT
Source organism: Modestobacter sp. Leaf380 (assembly GCF_001424485.1). GTDB lineage: Bacteria > Actinomycetota > Actinomycetes > Mycobacteriales > Geodermatophilaceae > Klenkia. The sequence goes on along the minus strand of NZ_LMQC01000002.1, from coordinate 91,589 downwards.
CGGCTACGCCGACCCCACCTCGCTGAGCGAGGCGCTCACCGTCCTCCAGAGCGAGGGTGAGGGCGCCAAGGTGATGGCCGGAGGGCAGTCGCTGCTCCCCCTGTTGTCCATGCGGTTGGCCTCCCCGACCACCCTCGTGGACATCAACCGGGTGCCCGACCTGGACGTCGTCGCCGTGAGCGACGACGGCGTCCGGGTCGGGGCCCTGGTGCGGCACGCGACGCTGCTGCACCACGCCGGCGCTGCGGCCGTCCAGCCACTGCTGGCCCGGGCCACCGCCAACGTGGCCCACCCCGCGATCCGCAACCGCGGCACGACCGTCGGCTCGATCGCCCACGCCGACCCCTCCGGCGAGATGACCTCCGTGCTCGCGCTGACCGGTGGCTCCGTCACCGTCGCGACGCCGGAGGGCAGCTCCGCCGTCGACTGGGCCGACTTCTTCGTCGGCCCCCTGGAGACCTCCGTGCACGGTCCCGCCGTCGTCACCGAGGCCTTCTTCCCCGCCCTGCCGGCCCGCACCGGGACCGCCTTCGAGGAGGTCTCCCGCCGCAAGGGCGACTACGCCGTCTGCGGCGCCGGCGTGACCGTCACCCTCGACGAGTCCTCGAGGGTCGTCTCCGCCCGGGCCTCCTACATCTCCGTCGGGCTGGTGCCCGAGGTGCACGACCTCACCGAGGCCGTCTCCGGCCGGACCGTCGACGAGGCCGACTGGTCCGCCGCCGGCGACCTGGCCCGCACCCTCGTGGACCCCGACGGCGACCTGCACGCCAGCGCCGACTACCGCCGGCTGCTCGTCGGCGTGCTCACCGAACGCACCCTCGCCCGCGCCGCACAGGAGGCACAGAACCGATGAGCGTCTCCACCGAGCGCACCATCTCCGTGACCGTCAACGGTGTGTCACGTGAAACGACCGTGCCCGTCCGCCGGCTGCTGTCCGACGCGCTGCGGCACGACCTCCAGCTCACCGGCACCCACGTGGGCTGCGAGCACGGGGTGTGCGGTGCCTGCACCGTGCTCGTCGACGGCACGCCCGTCCGGTCCTGCCTCGTGCTCGCCGTCCAGGTCGACGGCAAGGCGGTCACCACCGTCGAGGGCCTGGCCCGCGACGACGGCCGGGGCGGTGAGGTCCTGCACCCGGTGCAGGAGGCCTTCCGCGAGTGCCACGCCCTGCAGTGCGGGTTCTGCACCCCCGGCTTCCTGATGACCATGGCCGCGGGCCTCGAGGCGCGGGACCGGACCACCGACATCACCGAGGACGAGGTCGACGAGATCGTCGGCGGCAACCTCTGCCGGTGCACCGGCTACGCCAACATCAAGAAGGCCTGCCGGCACGCCGCGGGCCTGATGAAGGACGGGGACGGCGCGTGACGACCAAGCTCATGGGCGAGCCGGTCCGTCGGCGCGAGGACCTGCGGCTGATCACCGGCCGCGGCCGGTACACCGACGACATCGGGCACGGCGCGCTCGCGGCGGCCTTCGTCCGCAGCCCCTACGCGCACGCCCGGATCACCGGCATCGACGTCGACGCCGCCCTCGACGTCGACGGCGTCGTCGCGATCTACACCTACGAGGACCTCGTCGGCCCCATGGCCGAGCCGCTCCCCGTGCTCATCCCGCACCCCCAGCTCACCGCCCCCCGCACCGGCTACCCACTGGCCCGCGACGTCGTCCAGCACGTGGGCGAGGCCGTGGTCATGGTCGTGGCCACCGACCGGTACGTCGCCGAGGACGTCTGCGACCGGATCGCGGTCGCCTACGAGGAACTCCCGGTCGTCGTGGGCGTGGACGCCGCACGCGAGGCCGTGCACGCCGTCCACGAGGACGTGCCCGACAACGTCGCCGCCCGGCACCACCAGGAGACCGGCGACGTCGAGGCCGCCCTGGCCGCCTCGACGCACACGCTGAGCTTCACCCAGTACATCGAGCGCAGCGCCTGCATGCCGATGGAGGGCAAGGGCGTGCACGCGGTGTGGAACCGCGACGACTCCTCGCTGCGGGTGCACACCTCCACCCAGGCCTCCACCTCGGTGCGCGCCGCGATCGCGGCCAAGCTGCAGCTCTCGCTGGAGAAGGTCGAGGTCGTCGCCCCCGACGTCGGCGGCGGGTTCGGCGTGAAGATCGTGCACCCGTGGCCCGAGGAGCTGCTGGTGCCGATGGCCGCCATCGCCCTGGGCCAGCCGGTGCACTGGGCCGAGGACCGCCGCGAGCACTTCATCTCCTCCGCCCACGAGCGGCAGCAGCGCCAGGAGATCACCGTCGGCTACGACGACGGGGGCCGGGTGACCGCCCTCGACGTCCGCGGCTGGCACGACAACGGCGCCTACACGCCCTACGGGATCATCGTGCCGATCGTGACGGCGACCCAGCTGGTCGGCCCGTACGCGATCCCCGTCTACCGGGTGCGCATCGACAGCGTCTACACCAACACCGTCATCGTCACGCCCTACCGCGGCGCCGGGCGCCCACAGGGCTGCTACGCGATGGAACGCACCATGGACCGGATCGCCCAGGACCTCGGGCTGGACCGGGCCGAGGTCCGCCGCCGCAACCTGATCGGCAAGGACGAGTTCCCCTACGACCACCACCTGACGTTCCAGGACGGCCGGCCGGTCATCTACGACTCCGGCGACTACGAGGGCCTGCTCGACAAGCTCATCGCGCTCGTCGGGTGGGACCGGGCAGAGGAGCGCCGGGCCGAGGCCGCCAGCCGCGGCAAGCAGCTGGGCATCGGCATGGCCATGTACGTCGAGGGCACCGGCCCCGGCCCCTACGAGGGCGGGCACGTGCAGGTCCTCGGCAGCGGCAAGGTGCTGGTCTCCACCGGGCTCACCTCGCAGGGCCAGGGCCACGAGACCGCGTTCGCCCAGATCGTGGCGCACGAGCTCGGGGTCCCCATCGAGGACGTCGAGGTCACCACCGGGGACACCCGGCGCTTCGGCTACGCCGTGGGCACCTTCGCCTCCCGCGCCGCGGTGATGAGCGGCAACGCCATCGCGCTGGCCGCCCGCGGCGTCCGCGCCAAGGCGCTGCGGATCGCCGCCGAGGTGCTGGAGGCCGACGTCGACGACCTGGAGATCGACGAGGGCGTCGTCCAGGTCAAGGGCACCCCGGGGACGGCGATCCCGCTGCGCACCGTGGCCGTGCTGTCCAACCCGCTGCGCTACGCCTTCGACGAGGCCGCCCGGCAGGCCACCCAGTTCGCCGGGCCCGGCGACGACTCCAAGCCCCCGGTCGCCGTCGGCGACGCCCCGGGCCTGGAGCACGTGGACTACTACTCCCCGATCCGGTCCACCTTCGCCTCCGGGGCACACGCCGCGGTGGTGGAGATCGACCCGACCACCTGGGAGATCGAGGTCGTCGACTACGCCGTGGTGCACGACTGCGGCAACATCGTGAACCCGATGATCGTGGAGGGCCAGGTCCACGGCGGGGTCGCCCAGGGCGTGGGCGGTGCGCTCTACGAGCGGATGGCCTACGACGCCGACGGGCAGCTGCAGAACGCCTCCTTCATGGACTTCCTGATGCCCTACGCCAGCGAGGTCCCCGACGTGGTCATCGACCACCAGGAGACCCCGTCCCCGCTGAACCCGCTGGGCCTCAAGGGCGCCGGCGAGGCCGGCGTCATCCCCGGGACGGCGTGCATCGCCTCGGCCATCGAGGACGCCGTCGGCCGGCGGATCGCGGCCATGCCGATCTCGCCCACCGAGCTCTACGACCTGGTCCGCTCCCCCGACGCCGAGCGCGTCCCCGCCGCAACCACTGGAGTCCCCGCGTGAAGCTCGACGGCACCGCCACCCTGTCCGCTCCCCCGGCCGCCGTCTGGGCCGCGATCACCGACCCGGCCGTGCTCGCCCGCACCATCCCCGGCTGCCAGGGCCTGGAGCGCACCGGCGAGGACGAGTACGCGATGACCGTCTCGGTCGGCGTCGGCGCGATCCGGGGCGTGTACGCCGGTGAGGTCAAGCTGACCGACAAGGACGAGCCGACCCGCTACGTCATGCACGCCTCGGGCTCGGGCGGTCCCGGTTCGGTGCGCGCGACCGTGCCGATCACCCTGGAGGCCGTCGACGGCGGCACCCGGCTGCGCTACGACGCGGACGCCGTCGTCGGCGGCGCGGTGGCCGGCGTGGGCCAGCGGATGATCACCGGGGTCGCCAAGCGGCTGGCCGGACAGTTCTTCTCCGCGATCGACGCCGAGCTGACCGGCACGGCCCCGGCGGTGCAGGCCCCGGCGAACGCGAACGTCACCCCGTCGGCCGCGGCGGTCAGCGACACCGCGGCGGTCACCGGCTCGCCTGCGCCCGCAGGCGGACACCAGGGCCCCGCCCGGTCAGCACCGATGGCCACCGGCAGCTCCACCGGCACGGCCCCGGCCGAGCTGGCCCTGGCCGCCGTCGGCGGCGGAGTGCTGACCCTGCTCGGGGTCGTCATCGGCTACCTGCTGGGCCGCCGGCCCTGATCCTGCGCCCCGGGACTGCTGACGGCGACGGTCGTCCCTGCCAGCACCCCGGGGCACGGGCGAGGTGCTGCCGACGTCGGAGCTGCGGGCGTCCGACGCCGACCGGGCGCTCGGGGAGAGCTGGCTGCGGCGGGCCGTCGGGGCCGGCCGGCTGGACCTGCGCGAGTCCGACGACCGGGCGCGGCTGACCTGGGCGTCCCGCACCCGCGGTGAGCTGGACGCGGTGAGCTGGACGCGGTCAGCTGGGGCCCCGGGGAGCTGGGGCCTCGGGGAGCTGGGGCCTCGGGGAGCTGCCGACGTCGTGAGCTGGCTCGCCGTCTGCCCGGGGACCGGCGACCTGGTCCACCCGTGGTCGGTGTGGCAGCTGCCCCCCGGCGCGGTGCCGGCCACGCTCCACGGGCTGGGCATCGGCCGCCCCCGCTGACCCGTCCCGCACGGCCTCCGACCGGAACGGGACCGGATCAGCTGGGCGTCACGGGGTTGCCGGAGTCGATCACCGGGCAGTGATCACCTCGACGCCAACCACGGCGCCCGCACCGACGGAGGCACCCGCCCATGGGCGACTCGTTCCGGAACGCACTCGACAACGTCGTCGCGTTCCTCCCCAAGCTCCTGCTCTTCCTCATCATCCTGGCGATCGGCTACTTCATCGCCAAGGCGCTGGAGAAGCTGCTGGTCAAGGTCCTCGAGAAGGTCGGCTTCGACCGGGCCGTCGAGCGCGGTGGGATCAAGAAGGCCCTGGCGAACTCGCAGTACGACGCCTCGCAGATCCTGGCGAAGATCGTGTTCTACGCGGTCATGCTCTTCGTGCTGTCGACGGCGTTCGGTGTCTTCGGCCAGAACCCGATCAGCGACTACCTCTCGGCGATCATCGGCTACCTGCCCAAGGTCTTCGTCGCGATCCTCATCCTGGTGATCGCCGCGGCCATCGCCGCCGGGGTCAGGCTGCTGGTCCAGAACAGCCTGGGCTCGCTGTCCTACGGCCGGCTGCTGGCCAACGTCGCCTCCACCGTGGTCCTGGCGCTGGGCGTCATCGCCGCGCTCGACCAGCTGGAGATCGCCCAGAACGTCGTCAACGCCGTCCTCTACGCCACCCTCGCCGCCCTGGTGGGCGTCGTCGTCGTGGCCGTGGGTGGTGGTGGCATCGTCCCGATGCGCCAGCGCTGGGAGAACGCGTTGAGCAAGGTCGAGTCCGAGGCGCCGGCCATGCGCAGCGCCGCGCAGAACGCCCGCCCGGCCGGCCAGGCCGTCCGCGAGCAGGCCCAGCAGTACCGCCCGCAGTCCTCCGCGGAGCAGCAGTCCGGTGGCGCGACCGCGTTCGGCGGCCAGCAGGCTCCGGTCACCTCGTCGCAGGACCGGCCGCAGGACCAGTCGCGGGACCAGGGCGGCTGGGCCCCGGCCCAGCAGCAGGGCCACACGGCCACCCCGGACACCGGCCCGCAGGGCGGCCAGCCGGGTGAGTGGGCACCTGCCCAGCAGTACGGCGAGCAGTCCTACGGCGAGCAGTCCTACGACAGCCAGCAGCAGTACGGCAGCCAGGGTCAGCAGGGCCAGCAGGCCCAGGCGTACGGCCAGCAGTACGGCCAGCAGTCCTACGGGGACCAGTCCTACGGCGGGCAGCAGCAGTACGGCCAGTCCTACGGCGACCAGCCGCAGTACGGCCAGCCGCAGGCCTACTCCACCGAGGCCATCCCCGTCCCGGACCCGCAGCAGGCCTACGAGCAGCCGCCGGTCCCGACCTACCGGGATGACGACCCGGGCACCCAGCAGCTGCCCCGGGTCGACCCGGACGAGGGCCAGCAGCAGCGCTGACCCGCACCTGACGGACGCCCCCTCCCCACCGGGAGGGGGCGTCCGTCGCGTCCGGGGCCTGTGCCGGGCCGTGCCACGCACGGCGCGTGACGTCGGCCCGGTCACCGGTGTTCACTCGTCACGTCGACGGTGTCCGGGGGGCCCGCCGACGCCCCGGGCGCGCCGCCCCGGGTCCAGGCACACGTGACCGGACGAGAGGCCCCCGATGACCCGCCACCCGGTCCCCCCGGCCCAGCGTCGGGCCGCCCTGGAGGAACGCTTCCCGGTCTGGGTGCCGCGGACGCTGTCCGGGGCGATGGACGCCGCCGCCGCGGAGTTCGGCGCCCGCCCGTTCCTGATCACCGACCGGGTGCGGTGGACCTACGCCGACGTCGTGGAGAGCTCCCGCCGGCTGGCCGCCGGGTTCGCCGGGCTCGGCGTGCAGCCCGGGGAGCACGTCGCGGTCGCGATGACCAACCACGCGGAGTTCGCCGTCGTCGTCCACGCGCTGTCCCGGCTCGGCGCGACAGCGGTGCTCGTCGACGCCGCGAGCCCGACGGCGGTGCTGGGCTCCGCACTGGCGCGCTGGCACGCCGTGGCGCTGGTGGTCGTGGACTCCTCCCGCGGCCGGGACCACCTCGCGGTGCTCGACGAGCTCGCCCCGGGGTGGGAGTCCGGCGGCGGCGGGACGGCGTTGCCGGAGCTGCGGCACGTGGTGGTGTTCGAGACCGGCCAGGCGCTGCCCCGGGCCGGGGCCACTACGCTCGCAGAGCTGGGCCGCACCGCCCCGGCGGAGCAGGAGACCCCCGCGGACCCGCAGGCCACGGCGGTGCTGCTGTCCACCTCGGGGACGACGGGCCGGCCCCGAGGCGTCCCGCTGACCCACGACATGCTCCTGCGGGCGGCGTACTCCAGCGTGTACGGCCGGGCCTTCGCCGACGCCCACCGGCTGACGTCCGCACTGCCGCTCCACCACGTGTACGGGCTGGTCGAGGGCCTGCTGACGGTGCCGTTCGTGGGCGGCGCACTCGTCGCCCAGCTGTCCTTCGACGCCGCCGGCACGGTCGCGGCCATCGAGGAACACCGCTGCGACGACGCGCTGCTGATCCCCACGACGACCCTGGCGGTGCTGGCCGAGCTCCACTCGGCCGTGCACGACACCTCCTCGCTCACCCACCTGTTCTGCTCCGGTGGGGTCGCCCCCGCCGGCCTCTGGGACGACATCGACGCGGTGTTCGGCGATGTCGAGGTCGTCACCGGGTACGGGCAGAGCGAGACGACGGCGACCACCGCCTGCACCCGTCCCGAGGACCCACCGGACCGGCGACGGACCACCAACGGCCGCGTCCGGGACGCCGGCGTGGCCGGGGACCCGGCGCTGGACCGGCGGCTCGTGGTCTACCGGACGTGCGACCCGGTGACCGGCGCCGACCTGGCGCCCGGTGAGGTCGGCGAGCTGCTGGCCCGTGGCCCCGGCGTCGTCAAGGGCTACTTCGAGGACCCCGCCGCCGATGCCGCGGCCTTCACCGCCGACAGCTGGCTGCGCACCGGCGACCTGGGCACGGTGGACGCCGAGGGCTGGCTGCGGCTGACCGGCCGGGTGAAGGACGTCTACCGGTGCGGGGGCGAGCAGGTCGTCCCCGGGGACGTCGAGGCCGCACTCGCCGCGCACCCCTCGGTGGCCCGGGCCCACGTGGTGCCGCTGCCCGACGACCGGATGGGCGAGGTCGGGGTGGCCTGGGTGGTGCCCGCACCCGACGCCGTCGTCGACGAGGCCGGGCTGGTCGCCTGGTGCGCGGAGCACCTGCCCCGCCACGCGGTGCCCCGGCACGTGCTCGCCATCGACGCCGACGACGTGCCGGTGACGCCGTCCGGGCGGCCGCGGACGTTCCTGCTCGCCGAACGTGCCCGGCAGACACTGCTCCCGCAGCGGAACACCACGCCGGCCTGAGGCGCTGCACCGGACATGCCGAAGACCTGGTTCATCACCGGCGCCTCCCGCGGTTTCGGCCGCGAGTGGACCGCCGCCGCCCTCGAGCGCGGGGACTCCGTCGCCGCCACCGCCCGGGACACCGCCTCCCTGGAGGACCTCGCCGCGCAGTACGGCGACCGTCTGCTGCCCGTGCAGCTCGACGTGGACGACCGGGCCGCCGTGTTCGCCGCCGTCGAGCGGGCGCACGCCCACTTCGGCCGCCTGGACGTGGTGGTCAACAACGCCGGCTACGGCCAGTTCGGGATGATCGAGGAGATCTCCGAGGCCGAGGCCCGCGCCCAGTTCGAGACCAACGTGTTCGGCGCGCTGTGGGTCACCCAGGCCGCACTGCCCTTCCTGCGCGAGCAGGGCTCGGGCCACGTGCTGCAGGTCTCGAGCATCGGCGGGGTCTCCGCGTTCCCCAACATCGGCATCTACAACGCGAGCAAGTGGGCGTTGGAGGGCATGAGCCAGGCGCTGGCCGCGGAGGTCGCCGACTTCGGCGTGAAGGTCACGATCATCGAGCCGGGCGGGTTCTCCACCGACTGGGGCGGCGCGTCGGCCAAGCACGCGCAGGCGAACCCGGCCTACGACGCGTTCCGGGCGAAGGCGGCCGAGCAGCGGGCGTCGCGGATGAGCGCGCCGGGCGACCCGCAGGCCTCCGCCGCCGCCGTGCTGGCCGTCGTGGACGCCGAGGAGCCGCCGCTGCGGGTGTTCTTCGGCAGCCTGCCGATCCAGATCGCCCAGGCCGACTACGAGTCCCGGCTGGCGAACTGGGAGCAGTGGCAGCACGTGGCCGACCTCGCCCAGGGCTGACGCCCCGGCCCCAGACCGCAGGACCGTGCAGGGGGGCTCAGCGGCGGGGTCGGGGGCGGCCGACGAGGCCGGCGGCGGCGTCGGCCAGCAGGGCCTGCACGGTCTCCTCGGCGTCCGAGCGGTTGGCGCCGATGCCGCCCGAGGGGCCGCGCTTGGCCCAGCCGACGACGTAGGTGCCCGGCACCGGCCGGCCGTCGGCGCCGGTGACCCGGCCGGCGTCGTTGGGCACCCGGCCCGTCGCCGGGTCGTGCGGCAGGCCGGGCAGCTCCACCCCGACGTGCCCGATCGCCCGGACGACGAGGTCGGCGGTCACCGTCGTGGTGTCGCCGTCGACGTCACGGACCCGCAAGCCGGCGACCCGGCCGTCACCGACCACCGCCTCGGGCGTGCGGTCGAAGGCGAACACGATGCGACGCCCGGGGGCGGGCGCGGCGGCGAGGTCGCCCGCGTAGCGGTCCAGGTCGGCGAAGAGCGCGCCCAGGGTGCCGGGTTCGGCGCCGACCGGCGGCTCGCCGGCCAGCTGGACCTGCACCCCGGACAGGTGGGTCAGTGCGCGCAGCTCGGATCGGCTGCAGGCGGCGTCGACGGCGCTGCGGCGGGCGACGAGCACGACCTCGCGGACCGCACTGGCCCGCAGGGCCGCGACCGCAGCGGCTGCCGTGTCCGTGCCGGCGAGCCGGCCGGGGTCCCCGGTGAGCATCCGGGCGATGTCGAGCGCCACGTTCCCGGTGCCGACGACGACGACCCGCTCCACCTGCGCGAGGTCGACGGGCGCGGCCTCGGGGTGGCCGGTGTACCAGTGCACGACCGACCGGGCGGCGACGCTGCCGGGCAGGTCCTCGCCGGGGACGCCGAGCGAGCGGTCGCCGGCGGCACCGGTGGCGTAGAGGACGGCGTCGAACTCGGCGGCCAGCTGGGCGGGGGTCACGTCGCGGCCCACCTCGACCCCGGCGCGCAGCGTGACCCGGGGGTGCCGGAGCACCGCGGCGGTGCTCTCCAGGACGCGGCGGGTGCCGGGGTGGTCGGGGGCGACGCCGTAGCGGGCCAGCCCGCCGGTGGTGGTCAGGCGGTCGATCAGGGTGACCCGGGCGTCGGTGGCGCGCAGCACGGCCTGGGTGGCGTAGACCGCGGCCGGGCCGGTGCCGACGACGGCGACGTCGAGCCGGCCGATGGCGGCCAGGTCGACTCCGGGGAACCGTGGCGGGTCCCAGACGGGGCTGGCCGGGGCGTCGGGGAGGGTGAAGTACTCGGCGTTGACCTGGGCGAAGACCAGCTGGTCCGGGCGCAGCAGCCAGACCGGGGCGATCGCGTCGACCGGGCAGGCGTCGGCGCAGGCCCCGCAGTCGATGCAGGTAGCCGGGTCGACGTGCAGCAGCTCGGTGGTGCCGAAGCCGGGCTCGTCGGGCGTGGGGTGGATGCAGTTGACCGGGCACACCGAGACGCACGAGGCATCGCTGCAGCAGTTCTGGGTGATGGCGAAGGCCATGACGGGACGCCTGGGCTCAGAGCATGTGCAGCGAGCGGTAGATCCGCACCGCGGGGGCGGTGAGGAGACCACACTCGCCCAGGAACGTCATGAGGTGCCGGCTGCTGGTGCGCATCATGGCCTGGTGGTGCTTGTTGCCGGCTGCCTCGCGGACGGCGCGGTCGGTGTCCAGGCTGGCGGCGGCGTACACGTCGCGGTGCACCAGGTTGGTGACGACGACCTGGGTGACGATGGCGATGACCAACGCGGAGATGCGGCGGCGGACCGGGTTGACGCCGGCGAGGGACTCCCGCATCTCCTGCCGGGCGAAGGTCATGTGCCGGGACTCCTCGACCACGTGGATCCGACTGGTGGTGCGGATCATCGGCAGCACGTCCTCACCGCGCATCCAGTCGCGCTGCATGACGTCGAGGACCTCCTCGGCGACGAGCGCGCCACCGAACGCGGTCTCGGCGTTCGCGGTGGTCTTGAAGAACCGGCCCAGCTCGATGCCGCTGCGCTTGGGCTTGTAGCCGGTGATGCCCATCCTCGAGCAGGCCCGGGCGAACATGATCGAGTGCCGGCACTCGTCGGCGATCTCGGTGAGGGCGAACTGGAAGTCCGCCCGCGAGGTGTCGGCGGCGTAGTGCTCCCGCAGCAGCATCTGCTGCAGGATCATCTCGAACCAGATGCCGGTGCTCATGATCGAGGCGACCTCGTGCCGGGTCAGCGTGACGCGCTGCTGCTCGGTCATCTCCTCCCACAGCGCGGTGCCGTAGAGGGTGCTCCACTGCGGGTTCAACCCGTGGTGGGCCGGGTCCAGCTCGGCGTCCCAGTCGACCTCGGTGGTGGGGTCGTAGGACAGCTGGGCGGCCGAGTCCAGCAGCCGGCGCGAGACCTCCTCGCCGTCCCGCACGTCAGCGCTGAAGACGGCGCCGAGCTGGTCGGTGGTCGGGTTCGGCAGGGTGCTGGTCATGGCTGGCGTTCCTCCGCTGTCGGGGAAGAGTGCGTGTGACCGTCGGTCACGGGTAACAGCATGACGGACGGCGTCGGTACCTGCAACCCCACGACACGGGTTCGGCCCAGCGTGCTGGCGATGCCCCCGATGCGACCCAGCTCGTCGAAGCGCACGGTGATGGCCGCACCGGGGCAGGACAGCTCCACCGCCGCGCCGTCCGGGGCCCACCTCCAGGCGAGCGGGCGCGCAGCGGCGTACGCGGCGACGGCGCGCCGGTGGTCGGTCAGCAGCGGCGCGCCCATCAGGCCCTCACTGAGCACCCGGACCACCCGCACGCCCTCCGGTGCCGGCAGCACGAAGGAGGGGTGCTCCAGCAGGAACGCCGCCCGGGTGTCGCCGCCGACGGGGCCGCTGTACCCGGCCCACCGGCCCGCCGCGGCCTTGGCGGCGTCCATCAGCACCGCACCGACGACCAGTGGGTCGTCGTCCCCGGGGACGTCGGCGAAGGCGACCTCGGGCTCGGCGAGCTCGCGGACGCCCTACTGCTCGCCGAACCCGCGCAGCCAGCGCGCCAGGTCGGTGACGTCGTCCGACCAGCCCTGGGAGGCCCAGGACCACAGCCAGGACCGCGGACCGGGCGCCGCGGACCCGAGCAGGTGCACCCGGGTGCAGACGAGCTCACCGACGTGCTCGCCGGTGCCGCCGCCGAAGACGAAGCGGCCGGTGGCGAGGTCGACGTCCCAGCGCCGGTCGCCGACCACCTCGGCCAGGTGCAGCTGCGTCTCGAAGGACAGCAGCGCGGCGTCGTTGCACAGGTCGGCGAGGGTGAGCGTCACACCGACACCCTGACAGGGTGGGACCGCCCGGACCCTTCCGCTGCAGATGTCTCACCACTAAGGTAAATCCCATGACGAGCAGGCGCGTACGCATCGGCATCGACACCGGCGGCACCTTCACCGACGTGGTCGCGGTGGACGAGGAGACCGGCGCCACCACGACGACCAAGACGCCCTCCACCCCGGGTGACCCCGCCGACGGCTTCCTGGCCGGCGTCGAGAAGGTGCTGGGCATGCTGGGCCTGGACGGCAGCGCCGTCACCGCGGTCAGCCACGGGACGACGGTGGCCACCAACCAGCTGCTCGAGGGCAAGCTGGACCGGATCGGCTTCATCACCACCGAGGGCTACGCGTCGGTGCTGGAGATCGCTCGGCAGTCCGTGCCCGACGGCTACGGCAACTCCTACTTCTGGGTCAAGCCGCCGCGCATCGTGCCCGCCGACCTGGTGAAGACCGTCGGCGGCCGGCTGGACCACACCGGTGCCGAGGTGCGGCCCTTCGACCGCGAGCAGGCCGTCGCGGCCGCCCGGTTCTTCGCCGACGCGGGCATCACCACCGTGGGCGTCTGCTTCCTGCACGCCTACGCCAACGACGCCCACGAGCGCGCCATGCTCGACGTGCTCCACGTGGAACACCCCGAGTGCGTCGTGTCGATCAGCTCCGGCGTGCTGCGCGAGTACCGCGAGTACGAGCGCTCGGTGACCACGCTCGTCGACGCCGCGGTGAAGCCCAAGGTCGCCGCCTACGTCACCAACATCCGGCACCGGCTGGACACCCTGGCCCCCGGCGTGCCGTTCTACGTGATGAAGAGCAACGGCGGCGTGCTCAGCGCCGAGGAGGTCGTGCACCAGCCGATCACCACCATGCTGTCCGGCCCGGCGGCCGGCGCCCTGGGCGCCGCGCTCATCGCCCAGACCGCCGGCTTCGACCGGATCCTGACCTGCGACGGCGGCGGCACCTCCACCGACGTCACCGTGGTCATCGACGGCGAGCCCGCGCTCACCACCGAGGGCACGGTCGGCGACTACCCGTCCAAGATCCCGATGATCGACGTCGTGACCGTCGGCGCCGGCGGCGGCTCCATCGCCTGGCTGTCCCCCGAGGGCACGCTCAAGGTCGGCCCCCGCTCGGCCGGCGCCGACCCGGGCCCGATGTGCTACCCCAGCCGCGGCCCGGAGCCGACCGTCACCGACGCCCACGTCGTCCTCGGCCGGATCCCCCCGCACCTGCTCGGGGGTGAGATCCCGCTGTCGGTCGAGGCCGCCCGCGGGGGCCTGGAGACCCTCGGCGGGAAGCTGGACCTGACGCTGGAGGCCGCGGCCACCGGCATCCTGGAGATCTCGGCCTGGAACCAGGCCAACGCGCTGCGCCAGGTCACCGTGGCCAAGGGCCTCGACGTCCGGGACTTCACCCTCACCACGTTCGGCGGCTCCGGCTCCCTGCTCGCCTGCCGGCTGATGGACGTGCTCGGCCTGCCCCGCACCCTGGTGCCGCCGAACCCGGGCAACGTCAGCGCGTTCGGGCTGCTCACCGTCGACGTCCGCAACGACTACGTGCAGACCATGGTCACCCGGCACACCGCGCTGGACGCCGACGCCGTGGGCACCGCCTTCGCCGCCCTGGAGGACCAGGCCGCCCGCGCCCTGGACGGCGAGGGCTTCGGCCGCGCCGAGCAGCGCATGCAGCGCACCGCCGACCTGCGCTACGTCGGGCAGGCCTTCGAGGTGCGGGTGCCGGTCGCCGAGGGCACCCCGGACGCCGCCGTCCTCGACGACGTCGCCACCGCCTTCCACGCCGCGCACCGCCAGCTCTACGGCTACGACTTCAGCCTCGACCCCCGCCAGGCCGTGGAGTGGGTGAACCTGCGGGTCAGCGGCATCGGCCCGATCCGCCGTCCGGACCTGGTCGCCCTGCCGGACCGCACCGAGGGGTCGGTCGCCGACGCCGTCTCCGGTTCCCGGCCGGTGTGGTTCGACGAGTGGCTGGACACCCCGACCTACTGGCGGCCGGACCTGCAGCCCGGGGACGTCGTCGTCGGGCCGGCGATCGTCGAGGAGTTCGGCTCCACCGTCCCGGTGCACCCCGGCTTCGTGGCCACCGTCGACTCCTACGCCAACCTGCTGCTCACCAAGGAGGCCGCGCTGTGACCGCTCCGAAGACCGCCGCCGACCCCGTCCTCGTCGAGATCGTCGCGGGCACCCTGGCCGCCATCGAGATGGAGGTCGAGACGGCGATCGGCCGCACCTCCCGCTCCCCGATGATCCGCGACGCGCACGACTTCCGCGCCGGGATCCACGACCGGCAGCTGCGCAAGCTCACCGGCCGGTCCTACTCGGCGCTGGTCCAGCCGGTCGTCCGGGACTACCCGATCGACGCCATGAACGTGGGTGACGTCTTCTTCCACAACGACGTCTACCTCTCCGAGGGCGGGATCGGCCACCTGCCCGACCTGTGCGTCACCGTGCCCGTGTTCGCCGACGTCGACGGCCGCCCCCAGGTGGTCGCCTTCGTGCAGGCCTTCGGCCACCACGACGACATCGGCGGCGCGGTGCCCGGCTCGATGCCCTCGGCCGCCACCTCGATGTTCGAGGAGGGCCTGATGGTCCCCCCGATCAAGCTGTGGGACCGCGGTGTGCCCAACGAGTCCGCGCTCAAGATCATGACCCGCAACTCGCGGATGCCCGACTCGCTGGCCGCCGACCTCGACGCCGAGTGCTCGGCCTGCCTGTCCGGCGCCCGCCGGCTCGGCGAGCTGTTCGACCGGTACGGGGTGGAGGCGGTCGAGGCCTGCTTCGACGCGATCCTGAGCAACTCCACCGAGGTCTACCGCAAGGAGATCCTGTCCCAGATCCCCGACGGCACCTACGTCTGGGAGGACTACGCCGAGCACGACGGCGTCGACGAGCCGATGCTGCACCGTCAGCGGATCACGCTGACCATGGACTCCACCGCCGAGGTCCCGCTGGTCATCGACTTCACCGGCACCGGCCCCCAGGCCAAGGGCCCGATCAACCACTGCGGCGACTACTCCGACGGCAACTTCCTCAAGAAGTGGCTGGCCCCGGTGCTGCGCAACCTGGCCGCCACCCCGGAGCGGATGGCCCAGCTCGACGTCAACGAGGGCGTCGTCCCGCTGATCGAGATGCGCTTCCCGGAGAAGGGCACGCTGCTCACCCCGGTGTTCCCCGCCCCCACCAACGCCCGCACCTTCGTGATCCTGCGCCTGCTGGGCGTGCTGGCCGGGGTGCTGGCCAAGGCCACCGGCGGCCGGATGCCCGCCGACCAGGAGACGATCCGCTACACCGGCGTCTACGGCACCGACGCCGACGGCGAGTCCTACCTCATGCGCGAGGTCCTCGGCGGCGGGTCGGGTGGCCGCTACTACGCCGACGGCGAAGACACCATCCACGTCGTCCCGGACAGCCGGAACCTGCCCACCGAGTTCACCGAGGGCCGCTTCCCGCTGCGCATCGAGGCCCTCGGCCTCGCGCTGGACTCCGGCGGCCCCGGCCGCTACCGGGGCGGCTGCGGCTACGAGAAGCACATCCGGGTGCTCCGCGACGCGCACTTCATGTCCATCGCAGACCGCTCGATCCTGGCCTGCTGGGGCGTCAAGGGCGGCAAGGCCGGCCGGCCGTTCCAGATCACCGTCGACCCGGGCGGCCCCGACGAGCACGAGGTCGACGCGCTCGCCGACGCCGAGCCGCTGACCGCCGGCACCGTCGTCCGGGTCCGGACGACGGGTGGCGGTGGCTGGGGCGACCCGCTGGAGCGCCCCGTCGAGGAGGTCCTCCAGGACATCGCCTGGCTCAAGGTGAGCGTCGAGGGCGCCCGCCGGGACTACGGCGTCGTCGTCGACGACGAGGGCGACGCCGACCTGACCGCCACCGACGAGCTGCGTGCCTCGATGCGGGCGGAGCGGACCGGCGACGAGCCGTTCTTCGACCGCGGCCCGGGCTACGCGACCCTGTCCGGCGGGGCGGCGTTCAACGAGTTCGACGTGCTCTGAGCCCTCCCCGCTCCCCGACGGCGCCGGTCCCCCACCGTGGGGGCCGGCGCCGTCGTCGTGGTGCGACGTCGTCGTAGGCGTCTGCGCCGTGGTCGTGCACGTCTGCGCCGTCGTCGCGCTGAGTGGCTGAGCCGCCCAGCTGGGGGACGGMCCGCGGTAGACGGTGGCTGGACCGCCAGCTGGGTGGCTCAGCCACCTGGCGCGGCGCCGGCGTCCTCRCGCTGCGCGGCTGAGCCGCCCAGCTGGGGGACGGACCGCGGTAGACGGTGGCTGGACCGCCAGCTGGGTGGCTCAGCCACCTGGCGGGGCCGGGTTCCGGCTGCGGCGGCGGCGCGGGGCGGGGAGGCTGTCGGGGTGACCGAGCCCGAGAAGGACGACGCCGAGACCCAGCTGCACGCCGGCCCCCGCGACGAGGGCGGCGAGGGCGGCATGGCCACCCGCGAGCTCAAGGCCCACGAGGCCGAGGAAGGGGAGCCGCAGGGCTAGGCGGCGTCCCGGGCGCGGGCGATCGACCGGACGACGGGCAGCAGCGCCTCGGCGATGAGCGCGTAGCCCGAGGACGACGGGTGGAACCGGTCGGCGGAGAACAGCGCCGGCTGGGCGCGGAACCGCTGGCCCAGCTCCTCCCCGATGGGCACGGCCACTCCCCCGGCGGCCCGCACCGCCTCGGTCTGCTGACGGCGCAGCTCCCCGCTGGCCGTGGACACCATCGCCTGGAACGACGGCGGCACCCAGGGCACGGTGGACAGGTCCGGCGCGGGGACGACGAGCACGTCGGCGCCCAGCAGCCGCAGGTCGCGGACGGCGTCCCCGAGCTGGCGGGCCGCGGTGGCCGGCGGCACGAGCCGGGTCAGGTCGTTGGAGCCGACGACGACCAGCGCCAGGTGCGCCCGGGTGACCTGCCGGACCTGGGTGGCCAGCCCGGCCGACGTCGCCCCGGGGACGGCGACCACCTGCAGGGCGGCGTCCACGCCGTCCTCGGCCAGGGCCCGGACCAGCCGCGGGCCGATCGCGTCCGCGGGCACGGCCGCGCCGGTGCCGAACGCGATGGAGTCGCCGAGGACGACGAGGGAGAGGCTCACACCACGGAGAACGGGTACCGGTGCACTGCTGTTCCGGGTGCTCAGGCGGACAGCTGCAGCAGCCGGGCCGGGTTGGTGACCGTGATCGCGTGCAGCACGTCGTCGCCGAGGGCGGCGGCCACCCGCGGGGAGAACCGGCGGGGCAGGTAGTCCAGGCCCGGCATGCCGCCGTAGGCGCGGTACCGGGAGGCCCGGGCGACGTCGCCGCCCAGCAGCACCCGGTCGGCGCCGACGGCGTCGACGGTGGCCTCCAGGCAGGCCAGCAGGACGGAGTCCGGTGCCTCCCGGTGCCGGGCCGCGCCGTCGTAGCCCAGGTGGGCGCCGCGCTGGGCCAGCGAGGCGTGCAGCCCCGGGTCGGGGTTGCGGTCCACGTGGGCCAGCACCACCCGGTCGGCGGGCAGGCCGTCCGCGGCGAGCAGGTCGAGCACCTCGTGGGCGGCCGAGCCGTGGTCCAGGTGCACCATCACCGCGACGCCGGTCGCCAGGGCGGTGCCCGCGCAGGCGGTGAGGACGCGGCGGCCGAAGTCGTCCACCGACCAGTAGCGGGCCGCGCCCTTGACGATCCCGGCCCGCACCGGCGCCCCGCCCGGCGTCCGGGCGAGCGCCCCGTCGGGCAGTCGCAGGCCCTCGTGGACGTCCGCGGTGAACCGGGCGGTGAGCTCGTCGACGGTGCGCCCGAGCAGCGGGTGCCCGGCGGCGTAGTGCCCGGAGTGGTGGGCCCCGGTGGTGTGCACGACGTGCAGCCCGCAGGCGGCGCTGATCCGGGCGACGGCGTCGGGCCGGGCACCCAGGTCGCTCGGGGTGGCCTCGATCATGGCGGTGGTGCCCGCCGCCACCAGGGTCGCGGCCTCCTCGCCGGAGCGCGCCTCGTCCTCCAGCTCGTCACCGGCCAGCAACGGGGACACCTGGAAGAGGTGCTCGTGGTAGTCCGTCACGCCCAGGACGGCGGGGTCGACGTCGCCCAGGACGGTGCGGACGGCGGGGGTCACCGCTGCGCGACCTGCTCGAACCAGGGTTCCAGCCGGCGGTAGGCGTCGGTGAACAGCGGGTGCGCCTGGGCGTAGCGGGCGGACCGCTCGGGGTCGGGCTCCCGCCGCGACGTCCGGCGGGACATCGTGCGGGCGACCTCGAAGTCGGCGAAGACGCCCACCCCGACGCCGCCGACCACGGCGGCCCCCACCGACGTCGCCTCGTCGACGAGGTCCCGGGAGGACACCGGCACGCCCCACACGTCGGCGAAGACGCGCAGCAGCAGCTCGGCGTGGGCCGCACCGCCGATGGCGTCGACGCCGGTGACGGGCACCCCGGCGTCGGTGAAGGCCCGCAGGCCCGAGAGCAGGGTGAAGGCGACGCCCTCCAGGACCGACCGGACCAGGTGCCCGCGGCCGTGGTGGACCTGCAGGCCGACGAAGGCGGCGCGGGCCCGCGGGTTCCAGTACGGGGAGCGCTCACCGAGCAGGTGCGGCAGGAAGAACAGCCCGTCGGTGGCCGCCTCCACCTCGGCGGCCTCCAGCAGGCGCTCGTACCGGTCGGCCTGGCCGGGGGCCAGCACGTCGGTGACCCACTGCAGCGACGCCCCACCGGCCTGCATGGTGGCGGTGGGCACGAAGGCGCCGGGGACGACGTGGTTGAACGTCATCGACCGCATCTGCGGGTCCAGCACCGGGGCCGCCGACGCCACCGACACCCAGGAGGAGGAGCCCAGGTAGGCGTAGGCGCCGGAGTCGGCGTCCACGATCCCCGCGCCCAGGGCGGCCATCGGGCCGTCCCCGCCGCCGATGACGACGGGGGTGCCGGCGGCCAGCCCGGTGGCCCGGGCGGCGTCCGGGGTGACCGTGCCGACGACGGTCGTGCTGGGCACGATCTCGGGCAGCAGCGACGCCGGCACGCCGGCGGCCTCCAGCAGCTCGGCGGACCACGTCCCGGCACCCTGGTCGTAGGCGTTGGTCCCGGAGGCGTCGGAGGGGTCGGTGACCCGCACCCCGGTGAGCCGGGCGACGAGGTGGTCCTTGGGCAGCAGGACGGCGGCGGCCCGGGCGAAGACCTCGGGCTCGTGCTGCCGCAGCCAGGCGATCTTGGGCAGCGTGTAGGTGGCGTTCAGCCGGTGCCCGGTGATCGCGTAACCGCGCTCCAGGCCGACCCGCCGGACCAGCTCCTCGGCCTGCGCCGTTGCCCGGGTGTCGGCCCAGATGACGGCCGGGCGCAGGCTGCGGTTGGCGTCGTCGACGAGGACGGCGCCCATCATCTGGCCGGAGAAGGTGACGACGTCGACGTCCCCGGCCGGGGTGCCGGTCTGCTCGAGCAGCTGCCGGGTGGACCGGCAGACCGCCGCCCACCAGTCCTCGGGGTCCTGCTCGGCCTTGCCCCCGGGGCCGAAGTCCACCGGGTAGGCCGCGGTGACGGAGGCGACGAGGCGGCCGTCGTGGTCGACGAGGGTGGCCTTGTCCCCCGTGGTCCCGAGGTCGTGGGCGATGATCATCTGGTCTCCGTCGCGCGCTCAGCGCAGCGACGACCCCCCGTCCATGAGCAGTTCGGCGCCGAGGAAGTAGCCCGCGTCGGGCCCCAGCAGGAACGCGACGGCCCCGGCCACCTCGGCGGGGGTGGCGAACCTGTCGAGGACGGTGTCGGCCTTCCAGAGCTCGTGCATGTGCGCCTTGAGGTGGTTGAGCGGGGTGTCCACGTAACCGGGCGACACGGTGTTGACCCGGACGCCGCGCGGGCCCCACTCGACGGCCAGGGACCGGGTCAGCGCGCTGACGGCGGCCTTGGACGAGTTGTAGGCGCTCTGCTTCTGCGGGTGGTTGACGACCGCGTTGCCGCTCATCGAGGCGATGTTCACGATCGACCCGCCGCCGCGGGCCAGCAGCTCGCGCCCGAAGGCCTGCGAGGCGATGAAGACGCCGCGGATGTTGACGCCGTAGACGGCGTCGAACTGCTCGACGGGCATGGTCTCGGCGGCGACGTCGTCCTCGACGATGCCCGCGGAGTTGACCAGGTCGACCGGTCGCCCGTCCTCGGCGTAGAGCTGCGCGACGATGGCCGCGATCGACTCCGGCGAGGTGAGGTCGGCTTGGAAGCCGGGGACCCCGGCGGGCAGCCGGTCCAGGCCGGTGACGTCGAGGCCGACCGGCTCGGCACCCTCGGCCAGCAGTCGCTCGACGATGGCCGTGCCGATCCCGCCGGCCGCTCCGGTGACGGCGACCCGTCGTCCGCTCAAGCTCGCAGTCATCCCTGCTCCTCCGCGATGTGGTTAGGCAGACTACATCCTAAGCCCATCAGAGTGTGATCCGGCGAACGCCCAGCCCCGGTCTTGGCCATCTCCCCCTGAGTCTGTGTAGTTTGACTACAGACCCGAGGAGGAGAGCGTGAGTCCCACCATCAGCACCCCGGCCCGCATCGAGATCGCCGTCGACGGTCGGATGACCGGCGCCACGCGGGTCTACCGCAAGCACCTGGGCGACATGGACGGCGTCTACGCCGACCCCGACGCCTACGCAGCCGCCCTGGCGCGGGACGGCGCCGACCAGCTGGTCTACGACGTCCACGAGCACCGCTACGGCTCCGAGCCCGGCGCCCTCATCGTCGGCACCAGCACGCTGCTGCCCGGCCGCTACGGCGAGGAGTTCGCCGTCACCCGTGGGCACCTGCACGCCGTCGCCGACCGGGCCGAGCTCTACCACTGCCTCAGCGGCCACGGCGTCATGCTGCTGGAGACCCTCGACGGCCGGTCGGAGGCCGTCGAACTGCGCGCCGGCCAGGCCGTCGACGTGCCCGGCCACTGGGTGCACCGCAGCGTGAACGTCGGCACCGAGCCCTTCGTGACGCTGTTCTGCTACGCCGCGGACGCCGGCCAGGACTACGGCGTGATCAGCGAGGCCGGCGGCATGCGCGACCTCGTCGTCGCCGACGGCGAAGGCGAGGGCTGGACCGTCCGCACCAACCCGGCCCACCGCGGCTACCGGGCCGGCTCGTGAGCGCCGACGTGACGCCGGCCCTGCGGGCGCTGCGGGTCGTGCCGGTCGTGGAGATCAGCGACGCCGACCACGCCGTGCCGCTGGCCCGGGCGCTGACCGCCGGCGGGTTCCCCGCCATGGAGGTCACCCTGCGCACGCCGGCCGCCCTGGACGCCATCGCCGCGGTCGCCGCCGAGCTGCCGGACTTCCTGCTGGGCGCCGGCACGCTCCTCACCCCCGGGGACGTCGACCGGGCCGCCGCCGCCGGGGCCCGCTTCCTGGTCTCCCCCGGCCGCACGGGAGCCCTGGAGACCGCCGCCGCGGCGACCGGGCTGACCTTCGTCCCGGGCGCCGTCACGGCCTCGGAGGTGATGGCCGCGGTCGACGCGGGGCACCGGCTGGTCAAGTTCTTCCCCGCCGCGCAGTCCGGCGGGGCCGCGGCGCTGGCCTCCCTGGCCGCCCCGCTGCGGGCCAGCGGGGTCGGGTTCATGCCCACCGGCGGCATCCGGCTGGAGAACCTCCCCGAGTACCTCGGCGTCCCCGAGGTGGTCGCCGTCGGCGGCACCTGGATCGCCCCCCGGGCCCTGGTCGACGCCGGCGACTTCACCGGCATCACGGCCCTGGCCCGGACCGCGCGGACCCACATCGACTCACCCGGGGCGCCCGCGTGACCCCGGTGACCCGCACCCCGGGCGACCTGGTCCCCGCGGAGCGGCCCACGTTCTACTTCATCGGCGTCACCACCGGGTCCTCCTCGATCCGGACCGTCTTCCCCCGCTGGGCCGTCGAGCTGGGGCTGGGCGACGTCGAGCTCGTGGGCATCGACATCACCCCTCACGCCCCGGCCGAGCAGTACCGGGAGGTCGTGGACTTCCTGGCGGCCGACCCGCTGAGCCTGGGCGCCCTGGTGACCACGCACAAGATCGACCTGTACGAGGCGGCCCGGGACCACTTCGCCGAGGTCGACCCGCTCGCCCGGCTGATGGGCGAGGTCAGCTGCCTGTCCAAGCGCGGCGGCGGGCTGCGCGCCTCGGCCAAGGACCCCTGGTCCTCCGGGCTGGCCATCGACTCCTTCGCACCCCCGGAGCTCTTCGCGCGCGAGCCCCGCGAGGTGTTCGTCATGGGCGCCGGCGGCTCCGCGATCGCCATGGACTGGCACCTGAGCCGGCCCGAGCGGGGCGCGGCCCGGCCGGCCGGCGTCGTGGTGTCCGACCGCGGGTCGGCCCGGCTGTCGGTGCTGGCCGACGTCCACCACCAGGTGGCGCCCGACGTCCCGCTGCGCACCGTGACCGTGCAGGGCGCCGGCGACAACGACGACGTGCTGGCCGGGCTCGGCCCGGGGGCGCTGGTCGTCAACGCCACCGGGCTGGGCAAGGACGCCCCCGGCTCCCCGCTGGGCGCCGGCGCACGGTTCCCCGAGCGGGCCCTGGTGTGGGAGCTGAACTACCGCGGCGACCTGGTCTTCCTGGAGCAGGCCCGCGCCCAGCAGCAGGACCGGGCGCTGACCGTCGAGGACGGCTGGACGTACTTCCTGCACGGCTGGACCCAGGTCATCGCCGAGGTGTTCGACGTCGAGATCCCCACCAGCGGCCCCCGCTTCGACCGGCTCGCCGAGATCGCGGCGACCACCCGGTGAGCGACCTGCCCAGCCGGGGACGGGTGCTGGTCACCCCCCGGTCGATGACGGCGGCAGGTGTGGCCACGCTGCCCGCCCTGCGCCCGCTCACCGAGGCCGGCTACGAGCTCGTGTCCGGCCCGCCGGGGCGACAGCCCACGGCCGCCGACCTGCACGAGGTGGCGGACGGCGTGGTCGGCTGGGTCGCCGGCGTCGAGCGGATCGACGACGAGGTCCTCGCCGCCTTCCCCGACCTGCGGGCGATCAGCCGCAACGGCGCCGGCGCGGACGCGATCGACGCCGCCGCCGCGGAGCGCCGGGGCGTGCAGGTGGCCACCGCCCGGGGCGCGAACGCCCGCGGCGTCGCGGAGCTGGCCTTCGCACACGTGCTGGCCGGGCTGCGCGGGCTGCCGCTGGCCGACCGGGTGCTCCGTGAGGGCGGGTGGGCGCGCACGCCGGGCCGCGAGCTCCCCGACCTGACGGTCGGTGTCGTGGGCTTCGGGGCCATCGGGCGCACGCTGGCCGGCTTCGCGGCCGCCTTCGGGGCCCGGGTGCTGGTCAGCGACCCGTTCGCCCGGGTGCCCGAGGGGCCCGGCGCGCCGCGCCAGGTCGCACTGGACGAGCTCTTCGCCGGGTCCGACGTCATCAGCCTGCACGCCCCGCCGCCCGCCGACGGGACGGCGCTGGTCGGGGTCGCCCAGCTGGCGACCGTCCCCACCGGCGCCGTGCTGGTCAACACCGCCCGCTCGTCCCTGGTCGACGACGCCGCGGTGTTGGCCGCCCTCGAGTCCGGCCGGTTGTCCGCCTACGCCGTGGACGCCTTCGAGTCCGAGCCCCCGGCCCTCACGCCCCTGCTGCGTCACGAGCGGACGATCCTGTCCCCGCACCTGGGCGGGTACACCGACGCCAGCGTGCGTCGGGCCACCGAGCAGTCCGTGGTGAACTTGCTGGTCATGCTGGACTCCGGGCCGCCGGAGTAGACCCAGCCGCCGGCACCGGATCAGGAGTGGACATGCCCTTCGACCCAGGGGTCCCGTTGCTGGAGCACATCGCCACGATGCTGCCCTCGCTGCGTCCCTCCGAGCGCCAGGTGGCCAACACCGTCTCCGAGGACGCGGCGTTCGTGGTCGCCTCGACCATGGCGGCCGTGGCCGAGGCGGCCGGGGTGAGCGAGCCGACCGTCATGCGGTTCTGCACCAGCCTGGGGTTCGACGGCTTCCAGCAGTTCAAGCTGGCGCTGGCCCAGAGCCTGGCCCTCGGACTGCCCTCCACGCTGTCCGCCATCTCCGCCGAGGACAGCGTCAGCGAGCTGGCGACCAAGGTCTTCGACCACACCATCAGCAGCCTGGACCGCACCCGCCGCTACCTGGACGCGGTCTCCCTCGGTGCCGCGATCGACGCCATCCTCGGCGCCACCTCGATGACGGTGGCCGGGCTGGGCGCCTCGGGCGTGATCGCCCTGGACGTGGAGCAGAAGGCGGTGCTCTTCGGCGTCCCGTGCTCGGTGCCCTCGGACTCCCACCAGCAGTTCATGGCCGCCGCCCTGGCCGAGCCCGGCCAGGTGTTCCTGGTGGTGAGCAACACCGGCTCGACGTCGACGATCCTGCAGATCGCCCGCCGGGCCCGGGACAACGGGGCGACCGTCGTGGCCATCACCGGTGACGAGACCAGCGAGCTGGCCGGCATCGCCGACGTGACCATCGCGGTGAAGACCTTCGAGGACACCGACCGGGACACCCCCACGGTCAGCCGGATCGCCAGCCTGGTGATCGTCGACGTGCTGGCGACCGCGGTGTCCCTGCGCCGCGGTGCGGCGCACGCCGCCCGGCTGGCCTCGATGAAGGAGCAGCTGGCCGCCTTCCGCCGGCTCACCTGACGCCCCCCACACGACAGGACGGGCCGCCCCCCGCGCAGGGGGCGGCCCGTCCCGGTGGGGAGGCAGCGGTCAGAAGACGCTGTTCTCGTCGTAGAACTCCTCGGCGTTGTCGCAGCCGACGCCCGCGCCCTCGATGAACTCCTCGGCCTCGAAGTCGCCGGCCTCGGCCTCACCGGTGGCCAGCTGCAGCGCGATCTCCAGCGCCCGCTCCGTCGCCGCGGACGGCGAGTTCAGCCCGGTGGCGGCGTACTGGCCCTCGCACCCGCCGTCCAGGATCGCCTGGATGGCCTCCTTCTGGCCGTCCACGCCGGCGACGAGGGTCGTGGTGTTGGCCTGGTCCTGCAGCACCGTGAGGGCACCCAGGGCCATCGCGTCGTTCAGCCCGAGCACCAGGTCGACGTCGGGGTTGGCGGCCAGCACCGACTCCGTGGCCGGGACGGCCTCGTCCTGGGAGTAGTTGCCGGTGGCCTCGGCGACGACGTCGACGGTCAGGCCGGCGGACTCCAGGCCCTCGATGAAGCCCTGCTGGCGGGCCGGCCCGACGATCTCGTCGTTGGGTCCGCCGTTGATGACGGCCAGGCTCACCGTCTGCCCCTGCTCGAAGCGCTCCGCGGCGATCTCGCCGGAGTCGCGGCCGATGGCCGCGTTGTCCGAACCGACCGAGGTGACGCCGACCTCGGGGATGCCGGTGTCGATGAACAGCAGCGGCACCTGGTCGGCCAGGGCCTCGAGCTGGGAGCGTTCGGTCTCCGGGCTGATGGCGTTGACCACCAGCACGTCGGCGCCCTGGGAGAGCATCGTCTGGGCCTGGTCCAGCTGGGTGACGGGGTCACCGCTGGCGTTCTGGAAGAGCAGGGTGAAGCCCTGCTCCTCGGCGATGTCCTCGGCCGCGGCCTGCATGGCCGAGTAGTAGGGCGCGTCCAGCTGGCGCTGCAGGAAGCCGATGGTCACGTCCTCGGGGGAGTCGGCGCTCCCCCCGCTGCTGCTGTCGCTGTCGCCCACGCTGCCGCAGGCGGTGAGGGCGAGCACGCTCGCGGCGACCACGGCGGTGCCGATGCGTCGGTTCATGGGATCTGTGCCTCTCTGACGGGTGGTGCCGGGGGGTGGTGCGGGAGGTCGCGGGTACAGCTCGGGCACACCCGGCAGCGAGGTGCGGTGCGGGTGTGGGAACGGGGTCGACCGGGGTGGCGCCCCGGTCGCGGGGGACGGCGGTCAGCGCCGGGAGCCGGTGCCCCCTCGGGAGAACCGGAAGGTCGTGAGGACCACCGCGAGCAGGATCAGGCCGCCGCGGAAGGCGTCCTGCAGGAACGTGGAGACGTTGAGCAGGACCAGCAGGTTGGTGATGACGGCGAAGATCAGCGTCCCCACCACCGCGCCGAAGACGCGGCCCTTCCCGCCGGCCAGCGCGGCCCCGCCGATGACGACGGCGGCGATGGAGTCCAGCTCGTAGAGGTTGCCGGCGGTCGGGGTGCCGGCGCCGACCCGGGAGGCCAGCAGGAAGCCGGCGAAGCCGACCATCACCCCGGCCATCGCGTAGACGGCGACCAGGGTGGCCTTGACCGGGACCCCGGAGGCGTGGGCGGCGTCCTTGCTGCTGCCCACGGCGTAGACCCGGCGGCCGAAGACGGTGCCCCGGGCCAGGAAGGCGATGGCGACGGCCAGCCCCAGCCAGATCAGGCCGATCACGGGGAACCCGGCGACCGTGGCGGTGGCGATGCTGCGGAAGTCCTCGGCCTCGGGGCGCACCGGGCTGCCCTCGGTGTAGGCGTAGACCAGGCCGCGGGCCAGGGCCAGCATGCCCAGGGTGACGATGAAGGGCTCCAGCCCGCGGAAGGCGACCAGGTAGCCGTTCAGCGTGCCGATGAGGGCGCCGACGGCGATGGCGACGACGACGGCGAGCACGACGCTGCTGCCACTGAAGAGCCCGGCGGCCAGCACCCCGCTGAGGCCCACGACGGAGCCGACGCTGATGTCGATGCCGCCGGTGAGCACGATGAGGAACTGGGCGAGGGTCACGATGCCGATGACCGAGGTCTGCAGCACCAGGTTGGTGAGGTTGCGCGAGGTGAAGAAGGCGTCACTGCTGAACCCGGCGATGACCAGGAGCACGAGCAGGATGTAGAGCGGGTACTGCTCCTTGGCCCAGCGGCCGAACCCGGCGCGGCCCGGGGAGGGCCGCCGCGAGGGGGCAGCGGTCACGTCGGTCATGCGGTGTCTCCTCCGAGGGCAGCACGGATCAGGTCGTCGGTGGTGCTGGTGGCGGGCCGGAACTCGTCGACGAGCCGGCCGTCGCGCATGATCAGCACGCGGTTGCAGAGCACCAGGGCCTCCTCGGCCTCGCTGGTGACGACGAGGACGCCGCGCCCCTGCGCGGCGAGGGCCCGGACGATCTCGTAGATGTTGGCGCGGGCACCGACGTCGATGCCCTTGGTCGGCTCGTCCAGGACCAGCACCTGGGGGGCGGCCTCCAGCCACTTGGCGAGGATGACCTTCTGCTGGTTGCCCCCGGACAGGGTCCGGGTCAGCGTGCGGGGGCCGCCCTTGACCTGGAACTCCCCGATCAGCTGCTGGACGCGGCGCCGCTCGGCGCCGCCCCGGAGCACCCCCCGGGTGGCGAAGGCCGGCAGGGTGGACAGCGTCATGTTCTCGCCGTTGGTGAAGGCGGGGACGAAGCCCTCGCGGCGGCGGTCCTCGGTGAGGTAGGCCAGCCCGGCGCGCAGTGCGGCCCGCGGGCTGCGGGCGTCGACGTCCCGGCCGCGCAGGCGGACCCGGCCCGCCAGCCGGGGCTGGTGCCCGGTGATCGAGCGGGCCACCGACGAGCGACCACTGCCGACCAGGCCGTAGACGCCGACGACCTCGCCGGGCCCGACCCGGAGGGTGACCTCCCGCGCGGAGCCGGCCGCGAGGTCCTCGACCTCCAGCAGCGGCTCCTCGTCGGGGCGGACGGGGAGGGACAGCGGCTCCAGGGCGGCCACCGACTCCCCGATCATCAGGTCGATGACCGCGCCGGGGGTGGTGTCGGCGGTGCGCAGCACGTCGACCAGCCGGCCGCTGCGCATGACCGCGATCCGGTCGGCCATGGCGAAGACCTCGTCCATCCGGTGGGAGACGAACACGACGCACACCCCGGCGGCCCGTTCCCGGTCCACCAGGTCCAGCACGTCGCGGAAGTGCTCCTCGGTGGTCGACGCCGTGGTCTCGTCCAGCAGCAGGACCCGGTGCTCGACGACCTGCGTGCGGCTCAGGGCCAGCATCTGCCGGGGGCCCGGGCCCAGCTCGCGGGCCGGGGTGTCGGGGGAGACGTCGGTCAGCCCGACGGCGTCCAGGGCCCCGCGGGTGCGCGGGTCGCTGCCCCGGCGCAGGCGGCGCCAGGGGCGGTTGGACCCCGCGGAGCTGATCCGGCGGAGCCAGACGTTCTCCTCCACGGTGAAGTCCTCGATGACCAGCGGCTCCTGGTGCATCAGCAGGACCCCGGCGCTCTCGGCGTCGGCGGGGCTGGTGATCGGCGTGGACCGCCCGGCGATCTCCACCCGGCCGGTGGAGGGCTGCTCCTGCCCGGCGATCATCTTGGCCATCGTCGACTTGCCGGCGCCGTTGGCACCGCAGATGGCCAGCACCTCCCCGGGGAAGGCCTCGAGGTCGATGTCGGCCAGGGCGGTCACCCCGGGGTAGGACTTGCCCACCCCGCGGAGGGCGAACGCCGGGACGGCGGCACCCTGGGGGTGCTCGCGCAGTGCCTGGGTCACGGATGCTCCCTCCACGATGTAGTCGGACTACCTAACGATAGGTGTCGCGCGCCACAAACCGCAAGGAGGGTGGCCCTGGAGGCCTGTCGTGGAGTGCCGGACGTAGTCTCGCTACGCAGGGCGTACCGTCCCTCCATGCGCGTGAGCAGCACCGGGACGGCGTTCCTGTGGGACATGGACGGGACGCTCGTGGACACCGAGCCCTCCTGGGCGGCGGCCGAGCAGCAGCTGGCACGCGCCCACGGCGTCACCTGGGGGCCGGCGGAGAGCGCGGCCACGGTGGGGCAGAGCCCGGCCCGGACGGCGGCGGCCCTCACCCGGGCCGGGGTGGCGATGACCCCGCAGGAGGTCCTCGCCGTCCTCGTCGGCGCGGTGGCCGGCGAGGTGGCCCGGGGCGTCCCCTGGATGCCGGGCGCCCTGGAGCTGGTGCAGGAGTGCCGGACGGCCGGCCACGCGACCGCACTGGTCACCTCCTCCCCCGCCGCCATCGCCGACGCCGTCGCGGCCGCGGCGGCCGAGGCCTCCGGTGGCGCCCTCTTCGACGTGGTGGTCACCGGCGACGACGTCGCCCACCCCAAGCCCGACCCCGAGCCCTACCTGCTCGCCGCCCGCCTGCTGGGCCGGTCGCCGGAGCGGTGCACCGCCGTGGAGGACTCCGCCCCGGGGACCGAGTCGGCGGTCGCGGCGGGCTGCCGCGTGGTGCGCCTGGGCGGCGCCGGCCCGGACGAGCGGCCCGTCGTCCGCACGTGGGCCTCGCTGTCCGGGCGGACGCTGGCCGACCTCGAGGACGGGTGGCCACCGACGCCGTCCCCGGGGGCCTGAGCAGCCCGTCGGCGAGGCGCGCCGCGGACGCCCACCAGCGGGTCAGACGTCTGGGACGTCCACCTCGTTCGTGCAGGTCACGGGCGAGGCGGGTGTCACAGGAGGCTGGTCGCCGGGCAGACTGGCACCGTGGACACGGTGGAACAGCTCGAGCTGACGGCAGCCGACCTGGCGGTGCGCACGCTGGGCGAGCTGACCGTGCACTCCCCGCTCGACGGTGGCCTGCTGGAACGCGGTGAGTCGATGCACTACGTCGGCGAGCACGACCGGGTCCTCGTCGACGGCACGCTGGGGGTCGCGATGAAGCGCGGCGTCCCGGTGGAGGAGCTGCCCACGTTCGAGCCGGGCGGCCCCCGCCGGATGCTCTTCTTCGACCCCAAGCGCACCAAGGTCGGCATCGTCACCTGCGGCGGGCTGTGCCCGGGGCTCAACAACGTCATCCGCGGGCTCGTCGACGAGCTCGCCGAGCACTACGGGGTCACCCAGGTGCTGGGCTTCCGGGACGGCTACCAGGGGCTCACCCCCTCGGGCGCGGAGCCGATGGTCCTGACCCCGGAGTCGGTGCGCTGGATCAACCAGCAGGGCGGCACCGTGCTGGGCACCTCCCGCGGTGGGCACGACCCCAAGGTGATGGTCGAGACCCTGCGGCTGCGCCGGATCGACGTGCTCTTCGTCATCGGCGGCGACGGCTCGCTGCGCGGGGCGCAGACCATCGCCGAGGAGGCCCAGCGGCGTGGGCTGCCCATCGCCGTCGTCGGGGTGCCCAAGACGATCGACAACGACATCCCCTGGATCGACCGCAGCTTCGGCTTCCAGACCGCGTTCGGGCGGGCCGCCGAGTCCATCCGCGCGGCCGCGACCGAGGCGCGCTCGCACCCCGGTGGGGTCGGCCTGGTGAAGCTGATGGGCCGGCACTCCGGCTTCATCGCCGCCTACGCCACACTGGCCAGCGACGACGTCGACCTGGTGCTCATCCCCGAGGTCTCGATGCCGCTGGAGGGCGAGCGCGGGGTGCTGGCGCACGTGGAACGCACCCTGGACCGGCAGAACCACGCGCTGATCGTCGTCGCCGAGGGCGCCGGGCAGGAGCTCTTCCAGGGCACCGGCGCCACCGACCCCTCCGGCAACGCCAAGCTGCACGACATCGGCACCCTGCTGCGCGACAAGCTCACCGCGCACCTGGCCTCGGTCGGCAAGCAGTTCCAGCTGCGCTACGTCGACCCCGGGTACGCCATCCGCAGCGTGCCGGCCAACAGCCACGACTCCGTCTACTGCACCCGGCTGGCCCAGGCCGCCGTGCACGCCGCCATGGCCGGCCGGACGGCGGCCGTCGCCGGGCGCTGGCACGGCCGCTTCGTCAACCTGCCGATCCCGCTGGTCACCCGGACCCGCAACCAGGTCGACCCCCGCGGTGACCTGTGGCTGTCGGTGCTCGAGGCGACGGGGCAGCCGGTCCACGTCTGAGCCGGGGCCCGGCCGGCCCGGGGTGACCGAGCCGGCCGGGTGCTCAGGCCTTGACCGCGAGGACCGGGCAGTCCACGTCCAGCAGGATCCGCTGGGCATCGCTGCCGAAGAGCATCTTGCCCGTGGCGGTGCGGTGCCGGATGCCGATGACGACCAGGGTCGCGTCGTGCTCGGCCGCGGCCCGGGTGACCTCCTCGGCGCCGCCGCGCCCGTCGACGTGCCGCTCGGCCCGGTGCTCCACCCCGGACGCGCGCAGCTCCTCGACCACCTCGGCCCACTGCTCCTCCGTGGCGTACGTCGGGTCCGACAGCGAGGCACCCGAGGACACGTTGAGCACGTACAGGTCCTCCCCGCGCGCCCGCGCCTCGGCGATGCCGACCCGGAGCGCGGCCCGGCCCTGCGGCCGCGGCGTGTAGCCGACGACGACGGTCACCGTCGGTCTCCTCTCTCGTCGTCCGGGGTCGTCCCGGCCGGGGGGTCGAGCAGGGCCACCGGGAGGACGCCGGTGGGCTGGGGCTCCCCGCTGCCCTCCCGGTCGACGACCTCACCGGCGGGCAGGGCCTCGGTCGCGGGGACGACGTCGTCGTCGCCCAGGACCTCGGCGGCCAGCCGGCTCTGCCGGCGGCGCAGCCACCAGGACAGCGCGAACAGCCCGATCAGCACCGAGTACGTGATGGCCGCGAACGGGCTGGTCACCAGCGCCGTGGGGTCGCCCTGACTGATCTGCATCGCCCGTCGGAACTGCTCCTCGGCGATCGGGCCGAGGATCAGGCCGATCACCGCCGGGGCGATCGGGTAGCCGAAGACCCGCATCGCCCAACCCAGCAGGCCGAGCAGCCCGAGCAGCACCAGGTCGGTCGTCGACGCACCGACGGCGTAGCTCCCCAGCGCGGCGAAGGTGAGGATGCCCGCGTACAGGTAGGGACGGGGGATCTGCAGCAGGCGCACCCAGAGCCCGACCAGCGGCAGGTTGAGCACCAGCAGCATCACGTTGCCGATGTACAGGCTGGCGATGAGCGCCCAGATCAGCTCGGGCTCGTTCTCGAAGAGCAGCGGGCCCGGACGGATGCCGTAGCTGTTGAAGGCGGCCAGGATGACCGCCGCCGTCGCCGACGTCGGGATGCCCAGCGTCAGCAGCGGCACCAGCACCCCGGCCGCGGCCGCGTTGTTGGCGGCCTCGGGACCGGCGACGCCCTCGATGGCGCCCTTGCCGAACTCCGACTTCCGCTTGGAGAGCTTGCGCTCCGCGGAGTAGGACAGGAACGTCGAGACGTCGGCGCCACCGGCGGGGATCGTCCCGACCGGGAAGCCGATGGCCGTCCCGCGCAACCAGGCCGGCCAGGACCGGCGGAAGTCCTCGCGGGTCATCCACGACCCGCTGACCGGGATCACCGGGACGGGGCCCCGGCGCAGGCGAGCCGCGACGAAGAGGGTCTCGCCGACGGCGAAGACGCCGACCGCCACCACGACCACCTCGATGCCGTCGGCCAGGGCCGGGATGCCGAAGGTGAAGCGCTGCTGGGCGGTGAGGCTGTCGGTGCCCACCAGGCCGAGGAACAGGCCCAGTCCCAGCGAGGCCAGGCCGCGGCTGGGCGAGGTGCCCAGCATGGCGGCCACGGTCAGGAAGGCGACGACCATCAGCGCCACGAAGTCCGCCGGGGACAGCTGGACGGCCAGCCGCGCCACGGTGGGCGCCACCAGGGTCAGCAGCATCGTGGCGATCGTGCCGGCGACGAAGGAGCCGACGGCGGCCGTGGCCAGTGCCGCGGCCCCCCGCCCGGCCTTGGCCATCCGGTTGCCCTCGAGTGCGGTGACGATCGAGGCGGACTCACCGGGGGTGTTGAGCAGGATCGACGTCGTCGACCCGCCGTACATGCCGCCGTAGTAGATCCCGGCGAACATGATGAACGCCGCGGTGGGCTCCAGCGTCAGGGTCAACGGCAGCAGCAGGGCCACTGTCATGGCCGGGCCGATGCCGGGCAGCACGCCGACCGCGGTGCCCAGCGTGACGCCGATCAGGGCGTAGACGAGGTAGATCGGCTGCAGCGCGTTGGCGAAGCCGTCCATGAGCAGGCCGATGTCACCCAAAGCCGGGCACTCCCTCGAGCGGGCCGGCGGGCAGGAACACGCCGAGCACCTGGGTGAAGAGGACGTGGAGGGTCACCGCGATGAGGGCCCCCACGAGGACGGGGCGGAGCAGCGGTCGGGCCCCGAGGGACCAGGCCACCGCACCGAAGAGCACGGTCGCGGCGATCGGGAAGCCGGCCGGCTCGACGAGCACGACCAGGGCGATGAAGGCCGCGGCCACCTTGGCCACGGTGGGCCAGTCGGTGGCGGCGGTGGTGTCGACGTCCTCGCCGTCCTCGATCTCGGCCCGCTCACCGCGGCGGACGCCGAGCCCGACGAGGACCGCGGCCAGGACGAGCAGCGCCCCGACCGCGTAGGGGAAGACCCGGGGGCCGACGGTGTTGGTCGAGACCGGCACCGCGATGGTGGCGGCGTCGACGAGGGTGAAGACGCCCAGCGCGAGCAGACCCGCGGGGAAGGCGTACTCGGGCCAGACCCGGGCGCGCTCGGGCGCGGCCGGGGCCTGCTCCGGGAGAGCGTGGGTCACTGGGTGAGACCCAGCTCGTCCAGGACGTCGGAGATCCGGGCCTGCTCCTCGTCGAGGAAGGTCTCGAACTCCTCGCCGGCCAGGTAGGTGTCCTCCCAGCCGTTGGTCTCCAGCGCCTCGGCCCACGCGGGGCTCTCGACGGTCGCCTCGATCACGGCGAGCAGGCGCTCGCGGGCCTCGTCGCTGATGTTCGGCGGGGCCACCACGCCACGCCAGTTCGACAGCTCGACGTCGTAGCCGGCCTCGGTGAGGGTCGGGGCGTCGATGCCCTCGACCCGCTCGTCACCGGAGACGGCGAGGGCGCGCAGCGTGCCCGCCTCGATCTGCTCGGCGTACTCGCTGACCCCGGAGATGCCGGCGGAGACGTTGTTGCCCAGCAACGCGGCCAGCGACTCGCCACCACCGGAGAAGGGCACGTAGTTCAGGTCGCTGATCGGCACGTCGCCGGCCTGGGCGATGAGTCCGGCCAGGATGTTGTCGGTGCCGCCGGCCGAACCACCGGCGATGGAGACGTCGCGGCCGTTGTCCTGCATGTCGGCGACGAGGTCCTCGATGGTCTCGTACGGGGACTCGGCGGGGACGACGACGATCTCGTCCTCGGCGGTGATCCGGGCCAGCGGCGTGGTGTCGGCCAGGGTGGCCTGCGAGTCGTTGGTCTCGATGGCCCCGACCATGACCAGGCCCATGACCATCAGGAAGTCCTCGCTGCGCTCGTCGGCGAGCTCGGCCAGACCCACGGTGCCGCCGGCGCCGCCGACGTTGGTGACGCTGACCGAGTCGGCCAGGCCCTCCTCCTCCATGGCCGCGGCCAGCGCGCGGGCACTGGAGTCCCAGCCGCCGCCCGGGTCGGCCGGGGCCATGACCTGGAGGCGGGCGATGGGCTCCGCGCCGCCCTCGGCGTCGGCCGAGCCGCCGCCGGAGGTGCCGGAGGTGGTGCCACAGGCGGTGAGCAGCAGGGCGGTCGCGCCGGCGGCGGCGACGAGACGGGCGGTGCGGGTACGGCGGGGGTGCTTGGGGAGCGTGGAGCGGGACACGAGTCCTCCTCGTCGAGGTGAGCCGCGACACAGCGGCTCGGTCGACGGGAAAGCTAGGCGGGGGTGGTGGCTGTCACGCGTTTCTGGTGGTTGAGGACACATTGGTCGATTTGGTCACTCTGCAGTGGTGCACACTCCCGACTCGTGCGGCGTTCCCTGACCCTGCGGTCCCAGCTGGTGCTCCTCCAGGTGGCGATCGTCGTGGTGACCGTGGTGCTGGCCGGCACCCTCGCCGTCCAGCTGCAGGAACGACAGATCCGGGACGCCTACCGCCAGCAGGTGCTCACCGTGGCGCAGTCCACCGCCCGACTCCCCAGCGTCATCGACGCCTACGCCGCACCCGACCCCGCCCTCACCCTCCAGCCACTGGCCGAGCTGCTGCGCGAGGCCTCCGGCATGACGTTCGTGGTGATGACCGACGTCAACGGGGTGCGCTACAGCCACCCCGACCCCGACCGCATCGGGCAGCGGGTGTCCACCGACCCCAGCGGCACCCTGGCCGGGGAGACCTTCGTGGGCACCGAGACCGGCACGCTCGGGGTCTCGCTGCGGGCCAAGGTCCCGGTCCGGGACGCCTCGGGCCGGGTCATCGGGGCCGCCTCCGTCGGCATCCTGGAGACCGCCCTGCAGGAGGACCTCCAGGAGGACGTCCCCATGCTCGTGGCCTGGATGACCGGGGCGGCACTGGCCGGGGTGCTGGCCTCCCTGCTCGTCGCGCGTACCGTCCGCCGGCGCATCTACGGCCTGGAACCCGACGAGATCGCGCACCTGCTGCAGACCCGGGAGGCGATGCTGCACGGCATCCGCGAGGGCGTCATCGCCGTCGACGCCGACGGCCGGGTCGTGCTGGTCAACGACGAGGCCCTCCGGCTGCTGGACACCGACGCCGAGCTCACCGGGCTCGCGGCCGACCAGGCGCTGGACCCCGCGGTCGTCGACCTGCTGACCGGGGCCGACGACGTCGTGGACGAGCCGCTGCTGGTGGGCGAGCGGCTGCTGCTGGCCAGCCGCAGCAACGCCGTGGTCGGCGACCGGCAGGTCGCCCGGGTGCTCACCCTGCGGGACCGCACCGAGATCTCCAGCGCCGTCCGCGAGCTGGACGACCAGCGGAGCCTGACGGCCACCCTGCGGGCCCAGGCGCACGAGTTCAGCAACCAGCTGCACGTCCTGCAGGGCCTCATCGAGCTCGACGAGCCCGCGCAGGCCAGCGCCTACATCGAGCGCATCGGCGGTGGCGGCGGGCTGCTGCGGGCCGACGAGCTGGTCGCCGTCCGGGACGTCGGCACCGCGGCCCTGGTGCTGGCCAAGGCCGCCGTCGTCCGGGAGCGCGGGGCGCGCCTGCACGTGCACCCCGCCAGCCGGGTGGGCGTCCCCGACGACGACGTCCTCACCGTGCTGGGCAACCTGCTGGACAACGCCGCGGACGCCGTCGGCCCCGGTGGGCGGGTGGAGCTGGAGGTGCGGCAGGACCAGGAGCAGACGGTGGTGCGCGTCGACGACGACGGCCCCGGCGTGCCCGAGCACCTGGGCGACCGGGTCTTCCAGACCGGGGTCAGCACCAAGGCCCACCGCGGCGCGCACGGGCGGGGCATCGGGCTGGCCCTCGTCGCCCGGCTGGCCGAACGCCGGTCGGGGTCCGCGGTGCTCTCCCGGTCGCCCCTGGGCGGGGCCCGGGTCACCGTCACCCTCCGGCCGGCCGACGCCGGGCGCCCGGCGCCGGCGGTCCAGCTGTCCTCGACGGGTCCCCGGTGACCGGCCCGGAGCGGCCGGTCCGGGTCCTCGTGGTCGACGACGACGAGGCCGTCGCCGCGGTCCACCGCGGGTACGTGCAGCGGATCCCGGGCTTCGCCGTGGTCGGCGTCGTCCACCGGGGGTCCGAGGTGCTCCCGGCGGTCACCCGGACCCGGCCCGACCTGGTCCTGCTCGACGTCCACCTGCCCGACCGCTCGGGCATCGACGTGCTGCGAGAGCTGCGGGCCCGCCGGGTGCCGGTCGACGTCATCACCATCACCGCTGCGCGGGAGATCGAGACCGTGCGGGAGGCCATGGCCGGCGGGGTGTCCAGCTACCTGGTCAAGCCCTTCCCTCTGCAGGTCTTCGCCGACCGCCTCCGCGACTACGCCGAGCACCGGGACCGCTTCCGCCGGCTGCGCGAGGAGGCCGAGGGCCCGCTGGGCCAGGACGAGGTGGACCGGCTCCTGGGCCTGGCGCCCCGCCCCGTCGCCCTGCGCCCCCTGACCCTGCCCAAGGCGCTCTCGGACCGCACCATGGACCTGGTCGTGGAGACCCTGCGCGGGTCCACCGCGGACGACCTGTCCGCCGTCGAGGTCGCCGAGCTGTGCGGGCTCTCCCGGGTGAGCGCCCGCCGCTACCTGGACCACCTGGAGCGCACCGGCTTCGCCGACGTCCGGCCGCGGTACGGGCGCGCCGGGCGCCCGGAGAACGGCTACCGGTGGCGGTCGGCTCAGGCGCCGGCGGGCTGAGGCCACGCGCCACACCGCGCGCCGACACCCCGCTCGACATGTCGACCGGCGCCGGACGGTCACTCCACTTTCTCGCGTCACGACTGGACTGAAGCGGTTTCGGACCGATGTCCGTGCCGTGCTCCGCGACGTCCGTGGAGGCGGAGGGAGCGGGGACATGTCGTACCTGAGGAACGCCAGGATGTGGGTCAAGCTGGCCACGATCGGGGTGCTGGCGGTGGTCACGGTGAGCGTCGTGGCCGCGGTGTCGCTGGTCCAGGCGAATCGGCTCAGCGACCGGCTGGACACCATGTACAGCTCCACCGTCGCGGCGGCCGTCGAGCTGGGCCGGGTGCGCGCCTCGTTCAACTCCAGCGCCAAGGACAACACCGACATGCTCATCACGCAGGAGCCGGAGGTGAAGACCCAGGAGGTCCGCGACGTCAACCGGGCCACCCACGACGCCGAGGTCGACCGGGCCTGGGAGCTGTACCTCGCCGCCGGCCCGGCGAGCACCACGGCCCAGCAGGAGGACTTCCAGGCCAACCTGGCCACCTACCGTCAGGCCCGGGTCGACGACCTGGACCCCCTGGCGATCCTCGGGGACAACGCCGGCTGGGTGGACGCCTACCGGGCCTCGCCCGCCCTCCAGGCCTACGCCGACATCAACACCGCCCTGGACGACATGCAGAGCGCCGAGGCCGCGGCCGCCCAGGTCGCCGCCGAGGACGGTCACGACGCGACGACGACGGCGACGTGGGTCATCTCCGGCGTGGCCGCGGTGGGCTCCCTCCTGCTGCTGGCGGTGCTCGTGGCGGTCACCCGGATGATCACCCGCCCGCTGGCCCGCACCCGCGAGGTCGCCGAGGCCCTCGCCGAGGGCCGCCTGGACCTGCGCATCGAGAGCACCAGCCGCGACGAGATCGGCATGACCGCCGCCGCGCTGAACGCCTCCTTCGACCACCTCCGCGAGACGGTGCGCGCCATCGCCGCCAACGCCGACGTGATGACCCAGTCCTCCGCGTCGATGTCGGCGATCGCCGAGTCCTTGGCCCACCAGGCCGGCCAGACCGAGGCCCAGAGCCAGCAGGTCTCGGGGGCGAGCCGGGAGATCGCCTCCAGCATCGACACCGTCGCCTCGGCCAGCGAGGAGATGTCGGTGGCCATCCGCGAGATCGCCACCTCGACCAGCCAGGCGTCCCAGGTCGCCGCTGGTGCGGTGACCAACGCCCAGGAGGCCGCCGACACCCTGGAGCGCCTCACCGCCTCCAGCCGGGAGATCGGTGAGGTCGTCAAGCTCATCACCGCGATCGCCGAGCAGACCAACCTGCTGGCCCTCAACGCCACCATCGAGGCGGCTCGGGCCGGCGACGCCGGCAAGGGCTTCGCGGTCGTGGCCGGCGAGGTCAAGGAGCTCGCACAGCAGACCGCCCGGGCCACCGACGAGATCACCTCCCGGGTCGCCGCCACCCAGAACGACGCGCAGGCAGCCGGTGTCGCCATCGGTGACATCGCGAACGTCATCGCCCGGATCGACGAGTTGCAGTCCATGGTGGCCGCAGCGGTGGAGGAGCAGTCGGCCACCACGAACGAGGTGGTCCGCAACGTCACCGACGTCGCCGGTGGGTCTGCCCGCATCTCCGACACCATCGAGGCCATCTCCGGCTCGGTCTCCGGCACCCGCGCGGCGGCCGAGCGCACCTCGGCCACCGCGCAGGAGCTGACGGCGTCGTCCCGGTCGATGACGGACCTGGTGGCGTCCTTCCGGCTCTAGCCCGTCGGGCCGGCCTCCCCGGTGGGCGACCACCGGGGAGGCCCGCCCTGCACCGCGTACCGCACGTGCACGAACCCGCCCTCGAACCGCCGGGTGTCCAGCAGCCGCAGGGCCGTCGGGACGTCGTCGGGCAACGCCCGCAGGCCCGCGCCGACGACGGCCGGGGCCAGCAGCAGGTGGACCTCGTCGACGATCCCGGCGCGGAACGCCGACGCGGCCAGCGTCGGGCCGTCGACGGTGACGTCCTGGTCCGCCCCCGCCACCAGCGCGCGGACGGCGACCGGGTCGAAAACACGTTCCAGCCGGGTCCGGCGGGTGACGACCTCGGCGGGGTCCAGCGTCGCGGAGAACACCACCTTGTCCACCCGCTGCCAGTGCGCGGCGAAGTCGGCCTCGCCGGAGGTGCCCTCGGCCCAGGACGGGTCGGTCTCCCAGCCGCGCATCAGCTCGTACATCCGTCGCCCGTGCAGGAAGGTCCCCACGGCCGCCGTCTGCTCGTTGACGAAGGCCATCACCTCCGGGTCGGGGAAGGCGAAGCCGAAGTCGCCCGCGGCGTCGGCGGTGAAGCCGTCCAGCGAGCAGATCGCGGAGTAGAGCAGGCGCGCCATCAGGGGACCTCCGGGGTCATCGGTGCTCGTGTTCGAAGATCAGACTGGTGTTGGTAGCGGCGACCATCGGCTGGGTGGAGATCCGGTCGGTGACGAAGTCGCGCAGCTCGTGGGTGCTGCGCGCCCGCACGTGGACGACGAAGTCCTCCGCCCCGGCCAGGTAGAAGAACTGGGTCACCTCGGGCAGGCCGCGCAACCCGTCGGCGAAGGCGGTCAGCTGGTGCCGGGCCCCGGTCCGGATCCGCACCGACACCAGCGCCTGCAGCGACTGGCCCAGCGCGTCGGGGTCCACGTCGACGGTGAACCGGGTGACCACGCCGTCGGCGACGAGCGCCCGCACCCGCGCCAGGCAGGTGGACGGCGACACCCCGACCGCGGCGGCGAGCTGGTTGTTGGGCCGGCGGCCGTCGGCGCGGAGCAGCTCCAGCAGCCGGCGGTCGACGTCGTCGAGGAGCCGGGGCGGGCGTGGGTCCGGCCGGTCGGTCACCCCGCCACCCCGCGTTCGCCGCAGATCCTGCGGTCGGAGGCCTTGAACCTGCGCACTTGTTCGTCCCCCCTGGTCCCCGACCGCAGCAGCTGGGTGGATGGTGCCACGCATCACCCACCACCACCGGAGGCCCACCGTGCGGATCGGCATCCCCAGCGAGATCAAGGACAACGAGAAGCGGGTCTCCCTGCAGCCCGACGGCGCTGCCGAGCTCGTGCACCACGGCCACGAGGTGCTGGTGCAGTCCGGGGCCGGCGTGGGGTCCCGGTTCAGCGACGAGGAGTTCACCGCCGCCGGCGCCCGGGTCGTGGCCACCGCCGACGAGGTGTTCGCCGCCGACCTGATCGTGAAGGTGAAGGAGCCGGTCCCCGCCGAGTACCACCGCTTCCGGGAGGGCCAGCAGCTCTTCACCTACCTGCACGCCGCCGCCGACCGGTCGCTCACCGACTTCCTGCTGGAGCGGCGCATCGACTCGATCGCCTACGAGACCGTGCAGACCCCCGACGGCCGGCTGCCGCTGCTGACCCCGATGAGCGAGGTCGCCGGCCGGATGGCCGTGCAGGCCGCGGCGCACCACCTGGAGAGCCCCGCCGGCGGCGCCGGCCTGCTGCTGGGCGGCGTCCCCGGCACCCCAGCCGCCAAGATGACGATCATCGGCGGCGGGGTCTCGGGCACCGAGGCGGCCAAGATCGCCGTCGGCATGCGGGCCATCGTGCGCGTCTTCGACACCAACCCGTCCCGGCTGGCCTACCTCTCCGACGTCTTCGAGGGCCGGCTGGACCTGGTGCAGCCCAACCGGGCGCGGCTGGCCGCCTACGTCGCCGACTCCGACGTCCTCATCGGGGCCGTGCTGGTCCCGGGCACGAAGGCCCCGAAGCTGGTCAGCCGGGAGATGATCGCCTCGATGCGGCCGGGCAGCGTCGCCGTCGACATCGCCATCGACCAGGGCGGCTGCTTCGAGACCAGCCGGCCCACCACGCACTCCGACCCGACCTACGTCGAGGAGGGCGTCGTGCACTACTGCGTGGCCAACATCCCCGGCGCCGTCGCCCGCACCTCCACCCTGGCGCTGACCTCGGCCACCCTGCAGTACCTGCTCACCGTCGCCGACCACGGCGTCCGGGGCGCGGCGCAGGTCTCACCGGTGCTGGCGGCGGGCCTCACCAGCCTGGGCGGGCAGCTGGTCAGCGAGCCGGTGGGGCAGGCGCACGGGCTCCCGGTCGCCCGGGCCGGCGACCTGCTGGCCTGACGCCGGCACCGGGGTCGGCCACCGCCGGGTCAGGCCTGTGAGGTGGGCATGGCCCACAGCTCGGCGATCGACGAGCGTCGGGGGCGGGTCACCATGTGGGCGATGCTCTCGGCGATGTCCTCGGGCTGCAGGCGCTCGCGGATCCGCTCGGCGTCGGAGGCAGCCAGCGCGTCCTGCACGGCTTGGCTGTTCTGGGCCACGAGCTCGGTGGCGACGGCACCGGGCTCGAGGACCCCGACCCGGACGTACCGCTGGGTGACCTCCTGGCGCAGCGCCTCGGTGAAGGCCTGCACGCCGGACTTCGTCATGCTGTAGACGCCGAACTCGGGCCAGGCCTGACGACCGGCGATGGAGGAGACGTTGACGATGTCGGCGACCTGACGCAGGTCGTCCGCGGCGGCGGCGAGCAGGTGCGGCAGGGCCGCCTTGGTGAGGTACAGCAGGCCCTTCTGGTTGACCGCGATCATCCGCTCCCACTCCTCGACGTCCTGGTCCAGGACGGTCCCCAGCAGCATCAGACCGGCGTTGTTGACCAGGACGTCGAGCCGGCCGAACCGGTCGATGACGGTCTGCACCGCGGCCTCGGCCTGCCCGCGGTCGGCGATGTCCGCGGCGATGGCCAGCGCGGTGCCGCCGGCGGCCTCGATGGTGGCGACGAGGGTGTCCAGTCGGTCGGCGCGGCGGGCGACGACGACGACGGTCGCGCCGAGGCCCGCCAGCTCGCGGGCGGTGGCCTCACCGATGCCGCTGCTGGCTCCGGTGACGACGGCGACGGTGTTGTCCAGGCGCGATGACATGTGCGGTGACCCCTCTGACGATGCCCCGGCGGTGTGCCCGGGCTCTGTCACCAGTGGAGGACGGTCGAGGCCGCCGAGGAAGAGCCTGCCAGGAGGGGGTACTGACAGGACCTGTCTCGCGGGGTCAGGTGCCGAGGACCGTCGCCCCGTGTCCGCCCTGGTGTTCTACGCCGTGCTCGCCCTCGTCCTCCTCGGCGCGCTCGCCCTGGTCTGGTCTCGGCTGGTCCGTGACACGACCCGACCCGGGGGGACCCGTCGTGTCGCCACCTGCGCCGTCGTGGCGCTCACGGCGAGCTCCATCGCCGCCGACGCCGGGCGCCAGGTGCTCCCCCGCGAGGTCCAGGCGCCGCTGGACCTGGTGGGGTTCGGGTGGCTGGGTGCGCTGGTCTACCTGGTGCTGGCGCTGCTGGCGCTCGAACCCCTGCGGTGGTGGCTGCTCCGCCGGGACCGCAGGCACGTCCCCCCCGCCACCCCCGTGGCTCCTGCGGCGGAGCCCGCCGCGCCCCGGCAGGTCGCGGACGCCTCCCGCCGGCTGTTCCTGTCCCGGTCCCTGGCCGTCACCGCGGGGGCGGCCACCGTGGGCACGGTGGGGTACGGCACCTGGGCCGCGGCCGCCCCGCCGGTGGTTCGACGAGTGCGGGTCGCGATCGACGAGCTGGCCCCGGAGCTGGCCGGGTACCGGATCACCACCTTCTCCGACGCCCACCTGTCCTCGCTGTACGGACGAGACCGCTTCGCCCGTCTCGTGCGGATGGTCAACGCCACCGAGCCCGACCTCGTGGCCGTCGTCGGGGACCTGGTCGACGGCTCGGTCGCCGACCTCCGGCGAGACGTCGCACCCCTGGGGGACATCGCGAGCCGGGACGGCACCTTCTTCGTCACCGGCAACCACGAGTACTACGTGGACACCGCCGAGTGGATGGCACACCTGCCCACCCTCGGGGTCGACGTGTTGCGCAACGAGCGAGTGACTCTCTCGCGCGGCGGGGCGGCCTTCGACCTGGCCGGCGTCGACGACGTCACCGCCCGGGATGCCGGCGTCCGGGGGCACGGCGCCGACCTGACGGCCGCCCTGGCCGGCCGTGCGGTGGACACCCCGGTCGTGCTGCTGGCCCACCAGCCGGTGCAGGTCGAGCAGGCCCGCACGGCCGGCGTGGACCTGCAGCTGTCCGGCCACACCCACGGCGGGCAGCTGTGGCCCCTGACCCACGTGGTCGGGCTGGAGCAGCCCGCCGTCCGAGGGCTCTCCCGCCACGGCGACACCCAGCTGTACGTGACCGCCGGGGTCGGGTACTGGGGGCCGCCGATGCGGGTCGGGGCGCGTCCCGAGCTCACCGTCGTGGAGTTGGTCCCGACCTGACCGGCAGTGCCCGGGACCCATGGGTCCCGGGCCCCACTCGCCGGGCTCAGCGGTCGATGCTGGCCATGTTCGCCTCGTCGTGGCGTGCCCCGGTGGCCGGCGTCAGCGCGTCCAACCGCGCGAGCTGCGCCGCCGTGAGGACGACCCGGTCCGCGGCCGTGTTCTCCTCCACCCGGCTCACCCGGCGGGTGCCCGGGATCGGGGCGATGTCCTCCCCCTGGGCCAGCAGCCAGGCCAGCGCCACCTGGGCGGGCGTGGCGCCGGCATCCGCACCCACGGCGCGGACCTCCTCCACCAGCCGCAGGTTGGCCTCGAAGGCCGCCCCGACGAAGCGCGGATTGGTCTTGCGCCAGTCGTCGTCGGGGATGTCCGCCGGGGTGCGCAGCGCGCCGGTCAGGAACCCGTGCCCGAGCGGGGAGTAGGGCACGAACCCGATGCCCAGCTCCCGCAGCACGGGCAGCAGCTCGTCCTCGACGTCGCGGGCCCACAGCGAGTACTCCGTCTGCAGCGCCGCGACCGGGTGCACCGCGTGCGCCCGGCGGATCGTGGTCGACGAGGCCTCGCACAGGCCGATGTGCAGCACCTTGCCCTCGACCACGAGGTCGGCGAGGGCACCGACGGTGTCCTCGATGGGCGTGGTCGGGTCGACCCGGTGCTGGTAGTACAGGTCGATCCGGTCGGTGCCCAGACGGCGCAGGGAGCCCTCGACCGCCGTCTTGATGTTGGCGGGGTCGCTGTCGATGGTCCCCGGGCCGTTGCCGGCGTGGGAGACCAGCCCGAACTTGGTGGCGACGACGACGGACTCGCGTCGCCCGGCGATCGCCCGCCCGACCAGCTCCTCGGAGTGGTAGGGGCCGTAGATCTCGGCGGTGTCCACGTGCGTGACGCCGAGGTCGAGGGCGCGGTGGATCGTCGCGATGGACTCGGCGTCGTCCAGGCCTCCACCCGAGGTGTACGTGCCGGCCATGGTCATGGCGCCCAGGCCGATCCGGGACACCGCGAGGGCCCCGAGCTGTGCGTTGCGCATGTCTGCTCCTGCGAGAGTCGGTCGTGTGGTCCCCCACCGTGACCCCGGGCGCGCGTGCGTGGCAGTCCCTGCCGAGAGGGGGTACTCGGAGGGACTCTCTCCGGGACTGCCACCGCCCTAGCCTGGCCTGATGGTCGACAAGGACGCCGCTCGGACGGCTCTACGGACGTTCCTGGGCACCCGCCGGGCCCGGGTGGACCCCGAGAGCTGCGGTCTGGTCGTCGGGACCCGGCGACGGGTGACGGGACTGCGGCGTGAGGAGGTGGCACTGCTGGCCGGCATCAGCGCCGAGTACTACGT
This sequence comes from Modestobacter sp. Leaf380, assembly GCF_001424485.1. Classification (GTDB taxonomy): domain Bacteria; phylum Actinomycetota; class Actinomycetes; order Mycobacteriales; family Geodermatophilaceae; genus Klenkia. The sequence goes on along the minus strand of NZ_LMQC01000002.1, from coordinate 47,013 downwards.
GCGGCTGGAGCGCGGGTTGGCGACCGGCCCTTCGCCGAGCGTGGTCGACGCCGTCGCCGGGGCGCTGCGACTGGGCGAGGACGAGCGCGCCCACCTGGGCCGACTCCTCGCCGAGCTCACCCCCGAGGCGCGCAAACGGCGCCGACGACCGGTCACCGAGGTCGTGAGCACCGGGGTGCAGGTGGTGCTCGACGCCATGCCGACCCTGCCGGCCGTGGTGCAGAACGCCCGGTTGGACCTGCTGTCCACCAACGCCCTGGGCCGGGTGCTCTACGCGCCTCTGTTCGACCTGGAGGGGGGGCCCAACAGCGCCCGGTTCCTCTTCCTGGACGAGCACCGTGCCCGCCGGCTCTTCCCGCAGTGGGAGCAGCTCGCCGACGACACCGTCGGTCTGCTGCGCATCGAGGCCGGCAGGCACCCTGACGACCAGGCCATCCACGAGCTCATCGGTCAGCTGTCCACCCGCAGCGCCCCGTTCCGCACCCGGTGGGCACGCAACGACGTCCGGGCGCACAACGCCGGGGTCAAGCTCTTCGCCCACCACCTGGTCGGCGAGCTCGTCCTGCCCTACGAGAACCTCCTGGTCGACGCCGCCGCCGACCACACGATGACCGTCTTCGCCCCAGCACCGGGGTCCCCGGCCCACGACGCCCTCCAGCTGCTCGCGAGCTGGGCTGCCGGCAGGACCACCGGGGCACCCGGCCCGGGGTGAGCCCCGTGCGGGGCTCACCCTCGGTCAGTGCGAGGAGGGGACCGTCTCGATCTCGGTGCGGTCCCCGGACCACAGCGTGTGGAAGACCCCCGGGGTGTCGATCCGCCGGTAGGTGTGGGCACCGAAGAAGTCCCGCTGCCCCTGGATGAGGGCAGCGGGCAGCCGCGGTGAGGTGAGCGCGTCGAAGTACGCCAGGGCCGACGCGAACCCCGGGGCAGGAACCGCCGACAGGGCCGCGGTGGACACCACCCGCCGCCAAGCCTCCTCCCCCGCGGAGACGGCGCGGGCGAAGTACGGGTCTTCGAGCAGCGAGGTCAGCTGCGGGTCCCGCTCGTAGGCCTCGACGATGCGGTTGAGGAACTGCGCCCGGATGATGCAGCCGCCCCGCCAGATCTCGGCGATGGCGCCGAGGTCGATGTCCCAGCCGTACTGCTGCGCGCCGGCGACGATCGTGTCGAAGCCCTGCGCGTAGGCGACCACCTTGGAGGCGTACAGCGCCGCGCGGACGTCGTCCTGGAAGTCCGGGGGCGTCGGATGGGCCGCCGGTCGGGGTCCCGCCGCCGCCCGGACGGCGTCGCGCTGGGCCCGCTTGCTGGACACGGCCCGGGCGAAGACCGCCTCACCGATCCCCGAGACGGGCACGCCGAGTCCGACGGCGTTCTGCACGGTCCAGACGCCGGTGCCCTTGGAGCCGGCCTCGTCCAGGACGACGTCGACGAGCGGTCCCCCGCTGCGGGCGTCGGTCTGGCGGAGCACCTGGGCGGTGATCTCGATCAGGTAGGACTCCAGGTCCCCGCCGTTCCACTCCGCGAACACGTCGGCGATCGCCGGCACGTCCAGGCCGCCCACCCGGCGGAGGAGGTCGTAGGACTCGGCGATGAGCTGCATGTCGGCGTACTCGATGCCGTTGTGCACCATCTTCACGAAGTGGCCGGCCCCGCCGGTGCCCACGTGGGTGACGCACGGCTTGCCCTCGGCGACGGCCGCGATGGACTCCAGGATCGGGCCCAGGGTCCGGTAGGCCTCGACCGATCCGCCGGGCATGATCGAGGGCCCGTGCAGGGCCCCCTCCTCGCCGCCGGAGATCCCGGTGCCCACGAAGTCCAGACCCCGCTCGCGGAGGTCGCGTTCGCGGCGGATGGTGTCCACGAAGTTGGCGTTCCCGCCGTCGACGAGGACGTCACCGGGCTCGAGGTGTGCCGCCAGCTGCTCGATGACCGCGTCGGTTCCCGCGCCGGCCTGGACCATGATGATCGCCGTCCGGGGCCGGGCGAGGGAGGCGACGAAGTCCTCGACGGTCTCCGAGGCGAGGAACCCGGCCTCGGGGTGCTCGGCGAGCAGAGTGCGGGTCCGCTCGGGTGAGCGGTTGTAGACCGCCACGGTGTTGCCCTCCCGGCTGGCCAGGTTGCGGGCCAGGTTGGAGCCCATCACGGCCAGACCCACCACCCCGATGTTCGCCTGCCCGGTGGGGACGTCTCGTCCGTCGGTCACGGTGTGCCTCCTGCGTGTCGTGGTCGGTGGGTCGTGGTCGATCGGTCGTGGTCGGTGGGCCGTGGCTCAGGTCGTGGTCGAGGTCGGCGTCGCACGGTCAGGCCGTGCGCGCGGGGCCGCGGGTCCCCGACACCGCCAGGCTGGCCAGCAGCTGGATCGAGTCGTGCGCCGGGGTGCCGGGCTGCGGGGTGAAGACGGTCAGGACCTGGTCGCCGGTCGCGTCGACGGTGAGGTTCTCGAAGGGCAGCACCAGGTGGCCGACCACCGGGTGCTGGAAGGTCTTGCTCCCGCCCCGGTGCGCCCGGACGTTCGCCGCGGCCCAGCGGGTGCGGAACGCAGCGCTGCGGGTGGACAGCTGCCCGATCAGCGTCGTCAGCGCCGGGTCGTCGGGACGGCGTCCGGCCTCGATCCTCAGGATGGAGACCGCGTCGTCGGCCAGGTCGTCCCAGTCCGGCTGCAGGGACCGGAAGCGGTCTTCGTCCAGGAAGAGCAACCGGGCGGTGTTGACCGGGCCTTCCGCCGGGAGCACCGAGGCGTAGAGCGCCCGGGCCAGGTCGTTGAAGGCCAGCACGTCGAGCCGGGAGTTGAACACCATGGCCGGCAGGTGGTCCAGTGAGTCCAGCAGCACCTGCACCCCGGGGCTGATGGTCTCCTTGGGCGCGGGCCGGACCCGTCGTCGGGTCCCCGGGGTGAGCGCGGCGAGCAGCCGGTCCAAGTGGGTGCGCTCGTCGTCGTCGAGCCCGAGCACCCGGGAGATGGCGTCCACGACGCTGGCCGAGGGACCGGTCGCCTGTCCGCGTTCGAGGCGCACGTAGTACTCCGGGCTGATCCCCGCCAGCAGGGCCACCTCCTCACGCCGCAGCCCCTTGACTCGTCGCCGCGTGCCAGAGCTCGGCAGACCGAGCTGCTCGGGGGTGGTCCGGTCGCGCCGCGTGCTGAGGAACTCCTGGACGGCGTTCCGGGCGGCTTCCTTGTCGTTCACGGGATCGAGCGTAGGGGCGACGTTGAGCTGCGGGAACGCCCGAAGGAGTCACTGCGAGTACCCCTCTCCAGCGGGTCTGGCTGGTGCTGTCGATCCCGCGTTGTCTTGCTCCTGACGGCATCGAGGCGCACACGTCCTGCACACCGCAGGCCCACCTCGACCGCAGAGGAGAACACCGTGTCCGAGAAGAAGGTCGTGCTCGTCACCGGAGCTGCCCGCGGCATGGGCGTCGACATCGCCCGCGCCGCACTGACCGCCGGCCACCAGGTCGTGGCCACCGCCCGCGACGCCGCCCGGGTCACCGCTGCACTCGGTGAGTCCCCGGACCTGCTCGCCGTCGCGCTGGACGTGACCGACCCGGCCAGCATCCAGGCTGCCGTGGACGCCGCGGTCGAGCGGTTCGGTCGGCTCGACGTCCTGGTCAACAACGCCGGCTCGTTCCAGGCCGGGTTCTTCGAGCAGATCAGCCCCGAGCACTTCCAGGCCCAGATGGACACCAACTTCACCGGCCCGCTCAACGTCACCAGGGCGGTGCTGCCGCTGCTGCGGGCCCAGCGCTCCGGCGTCGTCGTCACCATCACCTCCACCGCCGGCATCGTCGGCGGCGCCTTCACCTCCGCCTACGCCGCCTCCAAGTTCGCCCTCGAGGGCTTCATGGAGTCACTGGCCCCCGAGGTCGCCGGCTTCGGCATCCGCACGCTGACCGTGGAGCCCGGGTTCTTCCGCACCCAGCTGCTCAGCCCGGAGTCCACCACCGTCGCCGACTCCACGATCGAGGACTACGCGGCCGGCACCGAGGCCACCGTCGCCGCCTTCGCCGGGATGAACGGCCAGCAGCCCGGTGACCCCGCGAAGCTCGCCGCCGCGCTGATCGACCTGGCCACCTCCGAGGAGCCCCCCGCCCGCTTCGTGGCCGGTGCCGACGCGATGGCCGGCATCGAGGCCCGGATCGCCACGCTGCAGGCCGAGATCGACGCCCACCGCGAGCTCAGCGCATCGCTGTCGCACGACGCCTGATCCCCGCCCACCCCACACGCACCCCAGACCGAGGGACAGCCATGAGCACCCACCCCACGCCCGACCTCTTCTCCCCGCTGCAGGCAGGTGACCTCCAGCTCCCCAACCGCGTCGTGATGGCGCCCTTGACCCGGATGCGCTCGCTCGTCGACGGCACCCCCAGCGACCTCAACGTCGAGTACTACGCCCAGCGCGCCAGCACCGGCCTGATCGTCACCGAGGGCACCTTCCCCAGCACCGGCTCGCGCGGCTACACCGGCCAGGCCGGGTTGGCCACCGACGCCCACACCGCCGGCTGGGCCCGGGTCGCCGACGCCGTGCACGCCCGCGGTGGTCGCATCGTCGCCCAGGTCATGCACGCTGGCCGGGTGTCGCACCCCGACGTGACCGGCACCGACGACCTCGTCGCACCCTCGGCGATCGCCATCACCCAGGGCGAGGTGTTCACCCCCAGCGGCCCGCAGCCCTACCCCGTGCCGCGGGCCCTGACCACGGAGGAGGCCGTCTCGGTCAAGGCCGAGTTCGTCGCCGCTGCACGGCGTGCGGTCGACGCCGGACTGGACGGCGTCGAGCTGCACTCGGCCAACGGCTACCTGCTGCACGAGTTCCTCGGCGCGGACTCCAACACCCGCACCGACGTCTACGGCGGCAGCCCCCAGGCTCGTGCCCGGTTCGTGATCGAGGTCGCCACCGAGGTCTCCGCCGCGATCGGCGCCGCGCGGGTCGGCATCCGGGTCTCCCCCGGGGTCGGCGTGCAGGGTGTCCAGGAGCCCGACGCCGACGACGTCCTCGCCACCTACACCGCCCTGGTCGAGGGGCTGGCGCCGCTGGGTCTGGCCTACTTGTCGGTGCTGCACCCCGAGCCCGGCAGTGACCTGGTCCAGCACCTGCGCCGCACCTTCGGCGGGACGACGGTGGTCAACCTGGCCACCGCCACCGGCACCACGCGTGAGCAGGCCGTCAACGTCCTCGCCGACGGCCTCGCCGACGGCGTCGTCGTGGGACGACCGCTGATCGCCAACCCCGACCTCGTCGAGCGCTGGGCCGGTGACCACCCGCTCAACGCCCCCGACCCGGCGACGTTCTACGCCTCGGGCGCCGAGGGCGGCGCCCCCGGCTACACCGACTACCCGACCCTGCAGCAGGCCGGCGTCTGAACGGGTCGTCCCGCCGCCCTCCCCCCCGGCGGCGGGACGCCCTCGTCCCCAGGCACCCAGCCCACCGTGACCGCCGACCCACCCCGAGGAGACCCCGTGGGCGCCCTGCTCGTCCTGGCCGTGCTCAGCCGCCGCCAGCACACCGTCACCTGCCGGCGGCCCTCGTGACCGCGGCGGTCTGCACCGCGTGGGCCCGCGGCAGCGCACGGTGGTCCTTCCTGCGGCAGAGCTGGTCGCGACCGGTCCTCACCGGCGCGATCGCGCCCAGCGGCTCGCGGCTGGCCCGCAGCCTCACCGCCCCCGTGCTCGAGCGGACGGGTCGCCCGCTCACCGTGCTGGAGGTCGGCGCGGGCACCGGGGCCGTCACCCGGGTCCTCCTCCCCCTCCTGGCTCCGGGCAGCCGCCTGGACGTCGTGGAGGTCAACCCGGCCTTCCTGCCCGCGCTCCGGGACCTGCTCACCGGCGCCCCCGTCGACGCGCGTCTGCACGGCGTCGCGTTCGCCGACGCCGAGCCACACCTGGCCGCCGGCTACGACGTCATCGTCTCTGCGCTGCCGTTCACGAACTTCGACCCCGACTTCGTCCGCAGCACGCTGGACCGCTACGAGGAGCTGCTGCAGCCCGGCGGGTCCCTCACCTGGTTCGCCTACCTCGGCAGCCGCCACCTCCGTGGACTGACCGGCAGCCACGCCGACCGCCTCCGGCACGCCCGCGTCGAGCACCTGCTCGCGGCCCGCGGCGGCAGCCGGCACGACGTCTGGGGCAACCTGCCTCCCGCTCGCGTCACCCGACTGCTGGCTGATCCCCCTGACCAGGACCCGTCGGGTGCATCGGTCCTGGTGGAGGAGCCGACACCTGCTCGACACCTGGATCTCCAGGGACATTGACCCCTTCTGTGTTATCGATAACATCAGCCGGGCGGGAGTGTTGCACCACAGTCGAGGCACCCCTGCGAGATGCCCGGACCTCGGGATCTCGGTCCACCCGTGCTGATCAGACAGCGGGTCCCTCGTCCGTCGACCGCCCCACGTGGCGAGCCGACGGTCCACGGACGAGGCGGGCGGGCCCGACCGCTACCGCTGCCTGCGGGAGCGACCGGTCGTGGTCGGCGACGGAGTCGACGACGACATCCCTCACCCTGGAGACGACGTGCACAGACGCAGGTCCCTGAGAGCAGCCGGCGCGGTGGCAGCAGCGCTGACCGCGATGACGGTCGTGGCGGTGGCCGATCCACCCACTGCCCGGGCGTACGCCCCGACCGGTGGCGTGATGTACGAACTCGGGGGCAACGAGTGCCTCAAGGGCCGGGGCAACTGCGCCATCTACCCCAAGAGCGCCGAGTTGCCCAGCGGTCGGCTGGTGGCGGCGTTCGAGCTGTCGACGGTGACCGCCGGGAACGACGGCGCTGTCGGCCAGACCATGCCGCTCTACAAGAGCGACGACAACGGCAGCTCCTGGCAGCCGCTGACGACCGTGGCCTCGCCTGCCGAGATGAGCGACGACCCGGCGATGGACCCCTACACCAGCAACTGGACCAACCCCTACCTGTACGTCCTGCCTGAGGACGTCGGTGAACTGGACGCCGGGACGCTGCTCCTGGCCACGGTGGTCTCCGGGCAGGACGAGTACTACACCGAGCGCAAGGCCGCCGACCCGAACTGGGTGCCCGCCAACGACGGAGACCGCCGCGACCTGGCCATCGCGCTGTACTCGAGCACGAACGAGGGCGCGGACTGGTCCTTCGAGGACATCATCGCCCGGGGTGGCTGGCAGGGTGGCAGCGCCGGGGCCATCGGCCAGAACATCGCTGCCGCCAACACCGCTCGGCAGATCGACCCCGTGTGGGAGCCGCACCTGCTCGTCCACGACGGCCGACTCGTCGCCTACTACTCCGACGAGAACGACTACTCGGGGTACGACGCTGTCACCGGGGTGCCCACCCTGCGGCCGGACAACGACACCGGCCAGGACACCGGGGCACAGATCCTGGCGCACCGGACCTGGGACGGCACCGGGTCGTGGAGCGAGCCCGTGCTGGACGTCTCGGGCACGACGTTCGGCGCCCCCGGTGACGTGTCGATCGGTGGCGGACGGCCGGGCATGACGACGGTCGTCCCGACGACCGATGGCCGGTGGATGATGACGTTCGAGTACTTCGGCGGGGGCAACATCGCCCACTACAAGTTCGCGGACAGCCCGCTGGACTTCCGGTTCGGCAGCGGGGACGCCGGCGGGAACATCAGCGACCTCCCGACGGACGCCGGGTCGGGCCAGTTGCAGAACGGGGGCAGCCCCGTCCTCGAGGTCCTCCCCGACGGCCGCATCACCTACAACGCCGACGGCAACGGCGACATCTGGGTGAACGCGAGCGGTCGCAGCGACGGCGTGTGGACGCGCTACCGGACGACCCTGGGTTCGGGCTACAGCCGGACCATGCAGTACGTCTCGAACACCGGCCGCATCGTGGTGCTCCAGGGCGTCTGGGGCGGGGCGACCGCAGGTTCCACGATCCGCTACGGCGAGGTCGATCTCGGCAGTTCTGTCGGGTCCTACTACGAGGTCGTCAACCGCCGCACCGGTCAGGTCTGGGGCACCGGCGACAGCACGAACGACGCCGACCGCGGCAACGCCGACCGTCCCGACATCCGGCTCGAGGCGTCGGGGTCCGCGGCTGACTCCGCGACCCAGTCCTGGCACGTCGTCCCCGAGGCCGGTGGGGCAGTCACGTTCCTCAACGGGTCCGGTGGTCGCGAGGCCTCGATCTGGACCGGCAACGCCACCCCGGGTCAGCGCCTCGCCCAGTGGGTCGACGACCGGGCCGGCGGCACCTGGACGCTGGTGCCCAGCAGCGACGGGCACGTCCGCATCCAGTCCGTCGTGAACCCCCAGCTGGTGGTCGGCGTCTCGAACGGGACGCCGGTCTTGCAGCCCCCGGTGACCGGAGGCGGCAACGCCGACGACGAGCAGGAGTGGCTCCTGGTCCCCGTGGCACCCTCGGCCGCCGCGCTCGCGGCAGGGACGCCGTCGTCCGACCTGGTCGCCGAACAGTCGGTGTTGCCGGGCTCGACGATCACGATCGACGCAACCCCGGTCGCACGCACCGGTGTCGACTCCCGTGCCGGGACCGTGGGCCGCGTCTTCGCCCACCCGGCGGGAGGCGGGTCCCCGACGCCGCTGGGCTCGGTCACCCTCGATGCCGAGCAGCGAGCCACGCTCGTGCTCCCGGCGTCCTACACCGGGCGTGGGGAGACCACCATCTCGGTGTCCTTCGACGCCAGCCCGCTCGTGCGGGACACCGTGCAGGTCGCCGACGTCTCCGTGACCGCCGTCCCGTCGTCGGCGTCGCCGGCGAACGAGGCCGGGTGGTTCCGGGGAGACGTCTCGGTGGCCCTGACGCCGTCACCCTCGACGGCCTCGGCGCAGTACCGGCTGGCCGCCACCGGTGAGTGGCAGACAGTGACCGGTCCGGTCGTCGTCACCACGGAGGGGGTGACGACGCTCCAGTACCGGGCCTCCGTCGGGGGCTCCCCCGTCACCGGCTCTGAAGGCTCGCTGGAGGTGCGGGTGGACCGCACAGCACCGGTCAGCAGCGTCGCGACCGACCCGGCATCCGGGACGGCGCAAGCCGGGTCGACCATCACGGCGCGGGTCACGGCGGCGGACTCGGGCTCCGGCGTGGGTGCCGTCCAGTACGCCCTCGACGGTGGCGCGTGGACAGCAGTGCCCGCCGACGGCATCGCGGTCACGGCCACCGGGGCGCACCGGCTGCAGTACCGGGCCAGCGACGTCGCCGGCAACACCGAGGCCACCCGCGAGGTCGTGCTGACCGTCGCTCCCCCGGCCACCACGGCGGACGTGCGCATCACCTCGGCAGACCAGGCCTCCGCCGACGGCTGGTACCAGGAGCCGGTGCTGGTCGCCCTCACTGCTCCGGCCGGGCAGCGTGTCCAGTACCGGATCGACCAGGGGACGTGGCGCACCTACACCACCTCCCTGACCGTGTCGAAGAACGGGAGCACCCTCATCGACCACCGACTGGTCGCCGGGGGGGAGACGGTGGCCGGCTCCCAGGCCCAGACGGTGGTGAAGGTGGACCGCACCCTGCCCGCCGCGACGGCCACCCGGGCACCGAACGTCACCATCGGTACGCCGAGGAACCCGATCACGGTGTCCGCGACGGCGACGGACGGCCACTCCGGGGTCGCCGCCCTCGAGTACCGGGTCGACGGCAGCGCGTGGCAGCCGTACACCGCGGCTGTCGTCATCTCCACGGTCGGGGACCACGTGGTCTCCACCCGGGCCGTGGACCGGGCGGGGAACGTCTCGACGGTCCGCACCGCGACGGTGACGATCAACCCGGACCCTGCGGTGTCGGTGCGCGCCGGCTCCGCGGCCGCCCCCGGTGGGACCCTCACGATCTCGGTGGCCGGGTTCAGCCGGTACGCCGACGTGACCTACACCCTCGGAGACCGGGTCCTGGGCACGGCCGTGACCGACGTCAACGGGACCGCCCGCACGACCGTGCGGATCCCCGCGGACGTACCCCTCGGCACGGCACCCTTGACCGCTGCGACAGCGGACGGCCTGACGGTGAGCCGCACGGTCACGGTGCGGTGATCCGACCGGTCACCTCGTGAGGACAGCAGGGCCGGGCGGTTCACGCCCGGCCCTGCTGTCGTACCGGGCCCATCCGATCCGGGGAGGTCGGTGGACGGCCAGCCCACCGACCCCGATCATCGAGCACGGCGTCCCCGTCGGCGTTGCCCAGGCCACGCGCTCGCCCAGGACCGTCCCCTCCGTCACGCTCGTGGGACCAGCGGGAACGCCTGACAGCGGCAGCACGGAGGGTGCCGGGACGATCGGGATCCGGTGCCGCTGCCCACCCCGGGTTCGGTGCCGTCGTCGTCACGCGGCTCCGACACCCGCAGCCGCGCGGCCAGAGGACGACCCGACCGTGCGGACGACAGTTCTTCAGACAGCCGGCGGTCCAGAGGACCAGGCGGAACCCCCGTCTGGTGGGGGGACGGGTGCCGAGCGGACCGCACCGGGCACGCACGGGGCCGGCGGCGCCCCCAGGGTGCCGCACAGACGGCAGCGGCGGCGACGGGTGAACCGGTCGCCGCCGCAGTTGTCGCACGGCCGCCCGTCCATGCCCCCGGGGTGGGCGGCGCCGGGCGCCACGCTCACACCCGCCGGGTGCCGTCGAGGACCGCGACCTCCTGCGACTCGAGGTCCAGGTCGGTGCCGCCGACCCGGACGTGGACCGGGTGGGCGGCGTGGTTGACCACGAATACGACCCCGCCACGGCGCACGGCCTCGACGTCCTCGGGGAGACCCTCGAAGTCGGGGTCCCGGGCGTCCTGGGGGACCACGAGCTGCAGGACCGCCCGGGCCGACGCCCGGTCGAGCTGTCCCGCCGCGTAGACCACCGAACCGCCGGAGGCGTGGGTCTTCCGCGTCAGGGCCGGGCCGCCGGCGTAGGGCCCGTCGGTGAAGCGGGCGAGCACGGTCGCCTCCCGCGCCTCGACGTCCTCCACGATCCCGCCCAGGGTCAGGTCGAGCTGCCCGACGGCACGGGCGGCGTCGTCGGGGACACCGGCGTGCTCGAGGACCTCGATGCCGGCGATGTCGCGCAGCTGGGTCAGGAAGCCGCCCTCACGGAGGCGGTCGCACTCGTCGACGACGTCGCTGAAGGACGTCAGCACCAGCGTCCCACCCGCCGTCACGAACGCGACCAGGGCTGCGGCGGCCTCGGCGCGGAGCAGGTACAACGCCGGGGCCAGGACGACCCGCCGGTCCCCGAACGGCCCCGCCGCCCCGGTCACGTCGCAGGCCAGGTGCTCGTCCTGGGTGGCCAGGTGCCAGGCGGTGAGCACCTGCTGGTGGTCCAGGTCGGCCGGGTGGTCCGTGCCCTCCAGCGCCCACCAGTTCTCCCACTCGTGGACCAGCGCCACCGGCGCGGGTGCGGCAGCTGGCAGCGCGGGGAGCTCGCGCAGGCGGGCACCGAGGGCACACACCTCCCGCCAGGTGCGGGTCCCCGTCCCGGCGTGCGGCAGCATCGCGGAGTGGAACTTCTCGGCACCGGCCCGGGACTGCCGCCACTGGAAGAACAGGATGCCGTCGGCACCCCGAGCGATCGACTGCATCGACCAGGCCGCCATCTGTCCCGGTGACTTGGGCGCGTTGCGGGGGCGCCAGTTGACCGCACTGCTGGCCTGCTCCATCAGCAGCCAGGGGCGATCGGGGCTCAGCCCACGGACCAGGTCGCGTTCGAAGGCGCCGTGCCGGTACCCGTCGGGGTGGGCGGGGTCGGGGTAGCAGTCGTCGCTGACGACGTCGATCTCAGGCGCCCAGGTGCGGTAGTCGACGTTCTTGTTGAACCCGATGAAGTTCGTGGTGATCGGCTGGATGGCACCGGCCGCCCGGAGGACGTCCCGCTCGGCCAGGTAGCACTCCAGCAGCGCGTCGGAGGAGAACCGGCGGAAGTCCAGGACCTGGGCGGGGTTGCGACTGTAGGGCGCGTGCCGGGGGGTCGTGACCTCGTCGAAGGTGCCGTAGCGCTGGGACCAGAAGGAGGTTCCCCACGCGTCGTTGAGGCCGCCGATGGTGAGGTACCGGTCCTGCAGCCACTCGCGGAAGGCCCGTTCGGCGGACGCCGAGTGGTCCAGTGCCACGTGGCAGCCGTACTCGTTGTTCACGTGCCACATCTGGACGGCGGGGTGGTCGACGTAGCGCTCGGCCATGGCGTGGACCAGCTCGGCCGCCAGGCGGCGGTACCGCACCGACGTGGGCGCGTAGTGCTGCCGGCTGCCGTGCCAGTACCGGGCGCCACGCTCGTCGACGGCGTAGAGGTCCGGGTGCCCCGTTCCGGCCCAGGGCGGCGGGGACGCCGTCGCGGTGGCCAGGTCGACACCGATGCCGCCGGCGTGCAGCAGGTCGAGCACGCGGTCCAGCCAGCCGAACTCGAAGGCGCCCTGACGCGGCTGCAGGTCGGCCCAGGAGAACACCCCCACGGTGGCCGTGGTGACACCCGCCTCGCGCATCCTGGCGACGTCGTCGGTCCACACGGGCTCGGGCCACTGCTCGGGGTTGTAGTCCCCGCCGTAGAGGAACCGGTGGCCGCCGATCACTGCTTGACCGACCCGGCCGCCAGACCCGACTGCCAGTAGCGCTGCAGGAAGAGGAAGGCCACGACCAGCGGCACGATGCTCACCAGGGAGCCGGTGATCACTGTCGAGAACAGGGCCTGGGAGCCACCGCCCCCCTGGGCGCTGGCCAGCTGCTGCTGGGCCAGCCCGACGGTGAGGGGGTAGAGCTCGGAACGGTTGAGCATGATCAGCGGCAGGAAGTAGTTGTTCCAGGTGGCGACCAGCGCGAAGAGGAACACCGTGACCACGCCGGGCCCGAGCAGCCGCAGGCTGACCTGCCAGAAGATGCGGAACTCCCCGGCCCCGTCGACCCGGGCCGCCTCGATCAGCGAGTCCGGGACGGCGTCTGCTGCGTAGACGCGCATCAGGTAGACCCCGAACGGGCTGACCAGCGAGGGCAGGATGACTGCCCACGGGGTGTCGGTGATCCCGAAGGTGTTGAACAGCAGGTAGGTCGGCAGGGCCAGCGCCGTCAGCGGGATCATGATCGCGCCGAGGGTGACGCTGAACAGGGCCCGCGAGCCCGGGAACCGGTACTTGGCGAAGGCGTAGCCGGCCATCGTGGACAGCAGGGCCGCACCGCCACCGCTGGCCAGCGCGTAGAAGACGGTGTTCAGCGCCCACCGGCCGTAGATGCCGTCGCGGTTGGTGAACACCGACACCAGGTTGTCCCAGAGGGAGAACCGCTCGCCGAACCAGAGCCCGAACGTGGAGAACAGGTCCGCGTTGTCCTTGGTGCTGGCGATGACCAGCCAGACCAGGGGCAGCAGGAAGTAGGCGGCACAGAGCCACAGCAGGACCGTCAGCGGGGTGCTGCGCCGGTCGCGCGGGTTGCGCCGTCGTCGTGCCGGGGGTGCCGTGGGGCGTTCCACGGGCGGGAGCAACGTGGTGGTCATCGGGAGCTCTCCTGCTTGCGCTCCCCGCGTGCGGAGCCCAGTTGGACGACGTAGGACACGACCGCGATGAAGAGCCCGAGGAGGAAGGCGATCGCGGCTGCGTAGTTCACGTCCTGGTTCACGAAGGCGAGGTTGTACGCGTAGAAGTTCGGGGTGAAGGCGTTGGAGATCGCGTTGGGCGCGATGGTGTCCAGGAGGCTGGGCTCGTTGAAGAGCTGGAAGGTCCCGATCACCGAGAAGATGACCGTCAGCAGGATCGCCGGGCGGATGGCGGGGATCTTGATGCTCCAGGCGATGCGGGCCTGGCTGGCACCGTCCATCTCGGCGGCCTCGTAGAGCTCGGTCGGGATCGACCGCAGCGCGGCGTACATGATGATCATGTTGTAGCCGACGTACTCCCAGGTGACGATGTTCATCATCGAGCCGAGGATGCTGCCGGAGTCCAGGAAGGTCGGGGTGTCCAGACCCACGGCCCGGGCCAGCTGGGCGATCGGGCCGAAGTCGCGGCCGTACAGGTAGCCCCACATGAGGGTGGCGACGACGCCGGGGACGGCGTAGGGCACGAAGTAGACCAGCCGCAGCGCCTTGGAGCCTCGGGCGCGACCGCTGTCCAGCGCCAGGGCCAGGAACAGGGCCACCCCGAGCATGATCGGCACCTGGACGACGAGGAACACCGCCATGCGTCCCAGCCCGCCGAAGAACGCCGAGTCCGTGAGGGCCTGGACGTAGTTGTCCAGCCCCACGAAGGACGTCCCGCCGATGAGCCGGTCCTGGAAGAGGCTCAGGTACAGGGAGTAGCCCAGCGGGACCACCAGCATCGTGGTGAAGACCAGGAAGAACGGTGCGATGAACAGGTAGGCGGCCGCAGCCTGCTTGCGCCGCCTGGTCGCGGTGGGTCGGTGCGTCGTGGTGGTGCTCGCCATGGGGTTCCTCTGCCTGACGGGGCCGGGTGGGGCGACACCAGGTCCTGGTGCCGCCCCACCGCGGACGGTTACTCGACGGTGAAGCCCTGGTCCTCGGCGTAGCGGACGATCTGGGCCTGCCAGTCGTCGAGGGCGCCGACGAGGTCGCCGCGGTCACCGATGGCGGTGCCGACGGTCTCGTTGAACGAGGAGTAGACGAACTCCATGAAGGGCAGCCAGGTGAAGTCGGTGTCCACCGTCTCGGCGATGCCGGCGAAGAGCTCGTTCACCTTCTGACCACCGAAGAACGCGACCTCGGAGCCGGTGAAGGACTCGTCGGCGAGCAGCTCGGTGCTGGCCGGGAAGAGGAACTGCTGGTTGGCGAAGAGCGCCGTCGACTCGGGGTCGTGGTTGATGAACTGCGCCAGGGCCGCCGCGGCGATCGGGTTCTCCGTGGTGGACAGCACGGCGTCGGTGGACCCGCCCCAGTTGCCGGAGACCTCCTGGCCCTCCTCCCACTGCGGCAGCGGGGCTGCCGACCACTGGCCCGAGGTCGCCTCGGCCGTGCCCTGCAGGAAGATCGGGCCCCAGGCCGCGGTCAGCCAGCCGGCGTAGGTGCCGGTCGACAGGCCCTGGTAGAAGGCGTCGTTGAAGTCGGCATCGGTCCCGACCAGGTCGCGGTCGATCAGGTCCTGCCAGTAGGTCATGACCTCCTGCGCCTCGGGGCTGTTGACGTCGATGGAGACCGTCTGGTCGCCGTCCCAGCTCCACGGCCGGACGCCGGCCTGCCAGAGCAGACCGGTGACCTGGGCCGGGTCGTTGCTCGGCAGGTTGGAGATGTAGCTGCCGGTGGCACTGCGGACCTGCTCGGCCGCGGTGGCGTAGTCGGCGTAGGTGGCCGGGGGCTCGGTGACGCCGGCCTGGGCCATGATGTCGGACCGGTAGAGGTTGCCCATCGGGCCGATGTCCTGCGGGATCGCCCAGATGCCCTCGTCGGAGGAGACCTGGTTCCAGGCCCAGTCGACGTAGTCGCCGCTGATGTCCGCGGCCCCGTAGGGGGTCAGGTCCAGCAACGAGTCGGTGAGGGTGAAGGAGGGGATGTACTGGTACTCGACCTGGATGACGTCGGGGGCGCCGTCGCCGGCCTCGAGGGCCGTGCGCACCTTCTGGTAGTGGTCCAGGCCCTGGCCGACGTTCTCGACGGTGACGTCGATGGCGGGGTACGCCGCCTCGAAGAGGGCCACCTCGTCCTCGATGTCGGGCACCCAGGTCCAGAACGTCAGCTCGGTCGGGGTCTGCAGCGCCTCGTCGATGTCGGCCTGGGAGACCGGCTCGGAGCCTGCGGTGTCGTCCTCCCCGCCACCGGAGGAACATCCCGCGAGCGTCATGCCCAGGATCGCGGCGCTGGTCGCCATGGCCAGTGCGGTGCGCGGTGCCTTCTTCATCGTTGCTCTCTCTGTGGGTGCAGTCCCGCGCCAGGGCGGCCGGGGGTGGGTCACTGGTCGACCAGGGCGTGCGTCGACCAGGCATCGAGGGCGATCGCGGAGCCGCTGGTGTGCAGGCTCCCGGTCGTCAGGTCCTGGACGGAAGAGCTCAGGACCAGATCGGTGGGGGCCCAGCCCCAGTTGAAGACGAACCAGGCCCGCCGTCCGTCCGGCAGTCGGCCCGACGACACGGTCACCTGGGGGCTCCCTGCGGCGCCCAGGGCCGCAGCCACCGGGGCGGGCTGGGCCCAGGCGAGGACGGCGGCCGCCAGGTCCGGGGAGGGCAGGCAACCGACCACGGTGACCCGACCCCGACCGTGGGCGTGCGTGGTCACGGCCGGGAAGGTGCCGAAGTGCGGGTGGTCGTAGGAGGCGAGGGGCGTGGCGCCGTCGAGCACCAGCCCGTCGACCCAGTCCCGGGCGTGACCGGTGGCCTGGAGGTCGGGGCCGACCGCGTGCACGGGGACGGCGGCGAGCAGGTTGCTGAACTCCGCGTAGTGGACGCCGGCCGCCGCTGCGAGCCGCGCCGGCGACACAGCGGCACGGGCCCGGGCCTGCTCGTCGGCGTAGCCGGTGCGGGGACCCAGGACGAGGTGACCGCCCAGCCGGGCGTACTCGGCCAGCAGGTCCAGCTCGTCGTCGGTGGCGACGTACACCCCGGCGGCGACCAGCACCGGGAAGCGGTCGACCAGCGCCTGCGCTCCCAGGGCCAGGGCCTGACCGGTGTGCAGCAGCCGGGCCTGTCGACCGGAGTCGACGACACCGCGGTGGAAGGCGTCGACGATCTTCTCGTAGGCAGCGTCGTCGGCCACCCCGTCGGTGCGGAAGGGCGGCATGAACTGCAGGGCGAACCGGCTGGGGTTCGACCACAGGACCGCGACATCGGCGTCGGGCTCGTAGCCGTCCAGGGTCGTGCCGACCGCCTGCAGCTCGGCACCGATCTCGGCGATCTCCCGGTACACCCGGCCCGGCTGGAGGCTGTGCGGGAGGATCCCGCCCCAGTAGGTCTCGGCTCCGTAGGGCAGCGTGTTCCACTGCCAGTACTCGATCATCGCCGCGCCGCGGGAGACGAACGCGTACGCCGCCTGCTTGAGCTGACCGGGGTAGGGCGGGAACGTCGTGTCCGCGGCCCCGATGCCCTGGGCGTTGGTCTCGGTGATGAGGTACCGCGCCTGCTTGGAGGCCCACATGCGGTCGGCCTGGCGGAAGAGACCCGGCACCCCGCTGGTGACCCAGTAGTCCAGCGGCTCGTGCTCCTGGCCGATCGCCAGCTGGTCCTGCATCCCGTAGTAGGGGTTGCCCGCGGCGATGTCGAGACCGGCGAACAGCTGCTCGTCGTCCAGGCCCCGGCGGGGGTACTGCAGGCACGTGGTGACGAACTGGCCGGGCGCCTTGTACTCACCCACCAGGGCGGCCTGCCAGCCGATGAACTCGGTGGTGAGCTCGGCCTGGAACCGGCGCCAGGCCAGGTCGTACTGCGGGAAGCTGTTGCCCTCCGGGCGCCACAGCTCCGACCAGTCGTCCAGGCGGTGTGACCAGTAGGCGAGGCCCCACTCCCGGTTGAGGGTCTCGACGTCGCCGAACTCGGCCTTGAGCCGACGCACGAACCGGCTGAAGACGCCCTGGTTGTGGAACAGCTCCAGACCCGGCTCGTTGTCGACCTGGAAGCCGATCACCGCGGGGTGGGTGGCGTAGCGGCGCAGCACGGCGCGGACGACCCGTTCGGCGTGGAACAGGAACGCCGGGTGGGTGTAGTCCACCTCCTGGCGGGCGCCCCACGGGATCCGCTCCCCGGTGCTGCGCTCGGCGGCGATCTCGGGGTGGGCCTGCTGCAGCCACGGGGGGACGGCGTAGGTCGGTGTGCCCAGGACGACGCTGATCCCCCGGGCGTGGGCCCCGTCGAGCACCGGCAGCAGCCACTCCAGGTCGAACTCGCCGTCGCGGGGTTCCCACGTCGACCACACCGACTCACCGACCCGGATCACCGTGAAACCGGCGGCCGCCATCAGGTCGAGGTCCTGCTCCAGCCGGTCGGTCTGCTGGTACTCCGCGTAGTAGGCCGCGCCGAAGAGGACCCGGCTGGGGGCGTGCGAGGTGGGCAGCGAGCTCATCGAGGTGGTTCTCCGTCGGTGCGAGGCGAGTGTGCCGCGCCACACTCGCACGGGATGTTACCGATAACAAGAGCTGTGGTTGGCGAATGTCATCGGTAACGTGCACCAGACGTGGTGAGCTGACGCACGGACCGTCCAGCAGCGGGCGGACGACCGGTGCGCCACCGCGAGTCACGCGGGGACAGGCAGGAGAGCCAGCACATGACCGCGTCGGGTCAGACCCCGCAGTCACCGGACGCCGCGGTGTCCGAAGCCCGTCCGGCCACCATCTACGACGTGGCCCGCATGGCCGGCGTCTCGGGACAGACGGTCAGCCGGCTGCTCAAGGGCTACCAGGGCATCAGACCCGAGACCCGGGAGCGCGTCACCGAGGCCCTGGAGGCGCTGGACTACCGCCCGAACCTGACCGCCCGGTCGCTGACCACCGGCCGGTCCCATCGGCTGGGGGCCCTCACCCACGAGATCGACCAGGTCGGTCCCAGCAGGATCGCCCAGGGAGCCAGTGCCGCGGCCCGCGAGGCCGGGTACCTGCTCGACATCGTGACCCTGGACATGACCGACCGGACCTCGATCGACAGCGCTCTGGCGCTGGTGGCCAAGCACGACCTCGCGGGGGTGCTCGCGCTGGCCTCGACCGACGAGATGACCGAGGCCCTGGAGGCCACCGACTTCCGGGTGCCCGCCTTCATCGCCGCCGAGGCCGACGAAGACCGCTCGGGAGCACCCAGCGAGCTGTCCTCGACCGGCCTGCCGGCCCTCGTGGACCACCTGGCGGACCTGGGCCACCGGTCCCTGGTGCACATCGCCGGACCGTCCACGTGGGCCGCCGCGCGCAACCGTGCCCGCGCCTACGAGTCGGCCGTCGCGCGGCGTGGTCTGCAGTCGGTCGCACTGGTGCACGGGGACTGGTCGGCAGCATCCGGCTACGCCGCGATCGGTCAGCTGGGTGGCACGGGGGGTGCGACGGCGGTCGTGGCGGCCAACGACCAGATGGCCCTGGGGGCGGTGCGCGCCCTGACGGTGCGGGGCCTGTCCGTCCCCGGTGACGTCAGCGTCACCGGCGTCGACGACATCCCGGAGGCGGCGTTCTTCACCCCTCCGCTGACCACGGTCCGCGTGGACTTCGCCGCCCAGGGCAGGGCCGCGGTGGCCGAGCTGCTGGGTCGCATCACCGGTACACAGGTGCCGGCCACACCCTCGCTGCAGTCCGCGCTGGTGGTGCGGGAGTCCACGACCCGGGCACCGGGGGCCTGACACCTGCTCGAGTGCGGCCCCGCGACGCCGGTGTGGCGGACCGGGGCGTCCCCGGTCGTGGACACGGGGACGCCCCGGTGGATCAGGTGAGCCGCCGCCCGTCGGAGTCGGCGAACACGTGCAGCCGCTCGGGCCGGGCCAGCACCCGGACCTCGGTCCCCTTCTCGGGGACGGCACGCCCGTCGACGCGGACGACGACCGGCTGCGGCGCCCCCTGTGCGTCGACCTGACCGTACGCGAAGGCGTCGGCCCCGAGCTCCTCCACGACCTCCACCCGGACGGACAGGCCCTCCGTGCCCACTGCGAGGTCCTCCGGCCGCACGCCGATGGTGAGGGACCCCTCGCGCGCCTCGGCGAGCGCCGCGGCCTGCACCGGCACCACGTGGGAGCCGAAGAGCACTCCCCCGTCGGCGACCGGCAGCCGGAGCAGGTTCATCGCCGGCGAGCCGATGAAGCCGGCGACGAAGGAGTTGGCCGGCCGGTCGTACAGGTCCCGGGGGGTGCCGACCTGCTGCAGGAGACCGTCCTTGAGCACCGCGACGCGGTCGGCCATGGTCATGGCCTCGACCTGGTCGTGGGTGACGTAGACGGTGGTGACACCCAGGCGGCGCTGCAGCGAGGCGATCTGGGTGCGGGTCTGCACCCGGAGCTTGGCGTCCAGGTTGGACAGCGGCTCGTCCATCAAGAACACCTGGGGCCGCCGGACGATCGCCCGGCCCATCGCGACCCGCTGCCGCTGACCACCGGACAGGGCCTTGGGCTTGCGGTCCAGGTACTCGGTGAGGTCCAGCACGCGCGCCGCGTCCTCGACCCGGCTCCTCAGCTCGGTCTTGTCCATGCCGGCGATCTTGAGCGCGAAGCCCATGTTCTCGGCGACGGACATGTGCGGGTACAGCGCGTAGTTCTGGAAGACCATCGCGATGTCCCGGTCCTTGGGGCTGACGTCGGACACGTCCCTGTCCCCGATGAGGATCCGTCCGCCGTCGATGTCCTCGAGGCCGGCGAGCATCCGCAGCGAGGTGGACTTGCCGCAGCCGGACGGGCCGACGAGGACCAGGAACTCGCCGTCGGCGATCTGCAGGTCGAGTGCGTCGACGGCGGGTCGAGGCGTCCCCGGGTAGGCGCGGGTGACGCGGTCGTACACGACGGTTGCCATCGGGTGGGTCTCCTCCCGGGGCACGTCGTGCCCCCGGTGCGGGTCGAGTGGGGCTCACCGGTGTGACCCACTAGACGGATGTTACCGATAACACGAAGATGCGTCCATGACCCTCGTCGCAGCACCGTCCCCGGCGTGAACGCGATCGAGGAGGTGGCCCGCAGGGCCGGGGTGTCCCGCGCGACCGTCACCCGGGTGGTCCAGGGGCACCGCTACGTCTCTGCCGGGACACGGGCGCGGGTCCAACAGGTGGTGCAGGAACTCGACTACCGACCCTCGAGCGCGGCACGAACACTGGCGAGCGGGCGGGCGGGCGCGCTCGGGGTCGTGCTGGGTGGACCACTGGACCCGGAGTCGGCGACGTGGGTGGCCGCCGTCGAGCGCGCGACCCGGCTGACCGGGAGGGCCCTGGTGGTCCGCACGGTGCCCGACGGGTGCCCCGGTTCCCTGACCCGGGCAGTGCAGGAGCTGGCCGCACAGCAGGTCGACGGGATCGCCCTGCTGTGCCCGTCGCAGGAGGTCGACCTCCCGCGGCTGCGGGATGCAGCCGGGACGGTGCCCCTGCAGTCAGCGCACGACTGGGAGGGCGAGCACAACACGTGGACGAGCTCCGGGGTGCTCGCGGTGCGGCACCTGCGGTCCGTCGGGCACGCGGTCGTCCACGTGGTGGTCGGGGACCCGGAGGCGGCCCGGGCACAGGCCCTGCTGCGCCGGTCCACCGTCGGTCCGTCGACGGCTCGGGTCCGGGTCGTCACCGTCGGACGGGACCCAGCCGGGACCGGCCCCACGGTCGCCACCGCCCTGGCCACGTCGGGTGCGTCGGCCGTCGTGGCGGAGAGCGACCGGACGGCGTGGCACCTGCTGTCCGACCTCCGTCGGCTGGGCGTCCGGGTGCCCGAGGACGTGGCCCTGGTGAGCTGCGGCGACGCCCCTGGCGCCGCGTTCAGCCGACCGGGGCTGACCGTCGTCCGACACCACCTGGCCGGGCCGGCCACCCGCCTGGTCGACGGGCTCCTCCACGGCCCGGCCGTACGACCACCGAGCGCAGGACCCCCCGACGTCGAGCTGGTCGTCCGGGGCAGCTGCGGGACGACCGCCGGACGGCTCGCGGCCGCGGGCTGAGGCACCCGCCCCGCGCGGTCAGCTGGGGTCGCGCGGCGGCCCGTCGGGGACCCGGCCCAGGGCCACCAGGAACCGGCGCAGCAGGTCGGCCAGCTGCCGCTGCTCGGCGGCGCTGAGCCCGGCGAGCATGCCGCGCTCGGTCTCCAGGTGGTCGGGCAGGGCGGTGTCCAGCGCCGTCCGGCCGGCCTCGGTGAGGGTGACGACGACGGCCCGCCCGTCGGCCTCGCTGCGGCCCCGGGTGATCAGGCCCTTCTCCTCCAGCCGGTCCAGCCGCTGGGTGATCGCACCGCTGGTGACCAGCGCCGTGCGCATCAGTGCGGTGGGGGTCAGCTGGTAGGGCTCCCCGGCCCGGCGCAGCGCGGCCAGCACGTCGAAGGAGGGCGCGTCCAGCCCGTGCCGGGCGAAGGTGGCCCGCTGGGCCAGGAACACCTCGCGCTGCAGCTGGCTGATCCGGCCGATCACGCCCATCGGCGAGCAGTCCAGATCGGGCCGTTCCCGGCCCCACTGGGCCAGGATCACGTCCAGGGCGTCCTCCACGCCGGTCACCGTAACCCGGCGTCGTCGCTGGTCAGCGCGGCGAGGTGGTCGGCGAAGGTCCGTGGCGGGCGGCCGAGCAGCGTGGTGAGCACGCGTGGGCTGCCGGTGAACCCGTGCGCGCGGTACCAGTCGAACATCGTGCGCAGGCAGCGGCCGGCGTAGTCCTCACCCGTGGCGGGCCGGCTGTCGACGGCGGTCACCGGCCGGCCCAGGTGCGTACCGACCGCGGCCGCCAGGTCCGGCGCGGTGAGCGGCTGCGGACCGACCGCCTCGAACGTGCCGCCGTCCAGGCCGTCCTCGGTGAGCAGCACGACCGCGGCCTCGGCGACGTCTCGCAGGTCCACCAGCGACTGCGCCGTCCTCAGCCCCCACGGGCTGCGCAGCTCCCCGGTGTCGGCGACCGTGGCCAGCTGGGCGTCGAAGTTGTCGGCGTACGCGCACGGCTGCAGCACCCGCCACGGCACGCCGACGCCGTCCAGCGCCTCCTCGGCACGGTCCTTGGCCGCGTGGTGCGGCATCGAGCGCAGCTGCGGTCGCAGCACCGAGTGGTAGACGACGCGGCCCACCCCGGCGTCCGCCGCGGCCCGGAAGGCCGTCGGCGCGCCGGCCGCCTCGCTGGGCTCGACGTTGGGCCAGATGAGGTACAGCGCGTCCGCGCCCGCCAGCGGCAGCCCGCCGGGCGCGCCCACCAGGTCGGCGACGACGACCTCGGCGCCCGTGCCGTCCAGCGCCGGACGTGGGCGGGCCGAGCCCACCACGGCGCGCACGTCCTCACCGCGCGCCCGCAGCGCGCGGACCACCGCCGTCCCGGTCTTGCCGCCTGCCGCGGTCACCACGATCACAGGGGGTAGCTCAGCGGTGAGAGACCGTCCGAGTCAAGCCCGACGCGGGGTCAGTGCCGGACGGCGCTGGACAGCCGGACGGTGAGCCCGGCCTCGGTGGTCTGCAGGTCGACGTGGTCGCAGAGCTTGCGGGCCAGCCAGAGGCCCATGCCGCCGCGGGACAGGTCGTCGCCGTGGGCCGGGCGGTAGCCGGAGAGGATGCCGGAGTAGGCGTGGCCGCCGTCGGAGATGGTGCAGACCAGCCGGTCCGCCGACGCCCACACCCGGGCACCGACCGGGCGGCCACCGTGCCGGAAGGCGTTCGCGGCGATCTCGCTCGCGGCCAGGTGGAAGTCCTCCTCGGCGTCCCGGCTGCCGGCGCGGCCGTGCAGCGCCCGGGCCAGCTGGTGCCGGAGCTCGGGCAGGGACGGCGCGTCCTCCACGGCGAGCAGCGGCGGGTAGGCCTGCAGCGGCTCCACCGGCCAGGGCAGCGAGGCCAGCAGCTGCTCCGGGGGCAGGTACCCGGCGTTCGCCACGGTCCGGTCGTCGGTGACCACCTCGGGGTGGGCCGCGACAGCGGCCTCCAGCACGGCCGGCGGCGTGGACCGCCGGTCGTAGACGCACAGCGAGGCGAACGGCTGACCTGCGAACACGTGCTGGTGGGCGGCCTCGCCGTGGACCCGCTCGTCCCACGCCCGCGACTCCCGCTCGCGGACCTGGCCCAGCACCCGCAGTCGACGCCCCTCGGCGGTGGCCCGGTCGAGCAGCTTGAGCTGGCAGGCGATGGCGTCGGGCTCGCGCGGGGAGTCCCCGGTGAGCTCGACGACCTCCACGTCGGGCAGCTGCTCGCGCACGTGCGCGGCCAGGGCGGGCAAGACGGCGGCCACGGTCAGCTCCCCCGCGGCGACGCCCTCGCGCAGCCAGCCCAGGGCGACGGCGACCAGCTCGTCGTCACCGCCGACCACGGCGACGCGGTGCACCCGTCCCGTCCCGGGCCGGTCCACCGGACCGCCGGGCAGCGGGGAGGCGACGATGACCGGTGCGGTCGGGGCCTCGGCCGAGAGGCGCGGCGGGGACGGCGGGGACGGCGCAGCCACGTCAGCACCTCGCTCGGTGTCCACGTGACCTCCCACCCGACCCACCCGGCTCGACCTGTCCGGACAGCCCATCATGGGGGACTGCAGGCCCAGGGGGCCAGCCACCCCCGCGCCGTCTGGACGACTGTCCGGCGACCACCCGTCTGACCTGGACGTTCGTCCGGACACGAGATGTGAGCGCGCACATACCGGCGTGTCGTGATCACGCTCCCCGCCGGCCGGCCAGGCCGTCGAGGTCGTCGCGCCGCAGGCCCGTGGCCTGCTCGACCTCGGCGACGTCCAGCGCACCGCAGTCCAGACCGCGCAGCACCACCGTGGCCAGGGCACGCGCGGTGGCCGGCTCGTCCAGGACCCCGCCGTCGACCCGGCTGACGTAGGCCGCCAGCCGGGCCCCGGCAGCCGGCAGCGCGGCCCGGAAGAAGGCGTAGGTGGCCACGTACCGGGTGACCAGCTGGGCGGGGTGCAGGTCCCAGCCCTGGTAGAAGCCGCGCTCCAGGGCCCGGCGGACCAGCCCGGCGTGCAGCTGCCACCCGTGGTGCACCGCGTCCCGGTCACCGACCGGCAGCACGTTGGTCGAGCCGTCGACCGCGCGCGCCCCGGTTCCGGCGACCGCGACCTGCATCGTGGCCTTGGCGTGGTCGGCGGCCGGGTGGTCGCTGGCCTGGTGGGCCGCGGCGATGCCCAGGGACGCCGAGTAGTCGTAGGTGCCGTAGTGCAGCCCCGTCACCCGCCCGCCGCCGGCGTGCAGCATCGCCGCCAGCGTGGCGACGCCGTCGGCCCCCAGCACGGCCTGCGGGGTCTCGACCTGCAGCTCCAGGTCCAGGGCCAGGCCGTGCGCCTGCTCCAGCGCGTCGAGCACCGGGAGGAACGCGGCCACCTGCTCGACGGCGGTGACCTTGGGCAGCGTCACCACCGCCCGGTCCCGGCCGGACAGCCCGCCCAGGAAGAGGTCCAGGGACCGGACACCGCGGTGCCGGGTCGGGCCCTCCAGCGACTTGGCCCGGGTGCCCCAGACCAGCGGCAGCACCGGCTCGGCGGCCAGCACCCGCGCCGCCGTCGTCACGTCGTCGTCCTCACGGTCGGGCGGGCCGCGGTAGCCGTCCTCGCTGTCCACCCGCAGGTCCTCGACGGGCTCGCGGGCCAGCTTCTCCCGCACCCGGGGCAGCACCTGCTCGACCAGGCCGGGGTCCAGCCCCAGGTCGGGCAGGCCGTGCTCGTCCAGCGCGGCCAGCGCCGCCGTCCCCCAGGCCGTGGTCAGCCCGGGTACGACGGCGTCGGCCGGCACGTAGCAGGTGTGCACCGGCTGCCGGGTGGACCGCTCCCCCGGGTACGCCGCCGCCCGCGCCGCGTCGACCGGCGCGAGCCGCCGGTCCAGCTCGGCGTAGACGTCCTCGGGGATCACGGCGCCGGCCCTAGTCGATGAGCGCGTAGGCGGGCAGGGTGAGGAAGTCCGGGAACTCGTCGGCGAGCGCGACCTGCTCGAAGAGCCGGCGGGCGTCCTCCAGCCGGTCCAGCTCGCCGATGCCGGCGACCTCCTCCTCGATGACCCGGTGCACGAACTCCGCGGTCACCGTCTCCCCGGTGTCCAGCACGACGCCCGAGCGGACCCACTGCCAGACCTGGGAGCGGCTGATCTCGGCGGTGGCGGCGTCCTCCATCAGACCGTGGATGCCGACCGCGCCGTTCCCGGACAGCCAGGCGGCGAGGTAGCGGATGCCGACCTCGACGTTGGCCCGCAGGCCCACCTCGGTGCGCTCCCCGGGCACGCCGGCGACGTCGAGCAGCTGCTCCCGGGTCACGTGCACGTCGTCCCGCTGCCGGGTGAGCTGGTTGTCGGCGTCCCCGAGGACGCCCTCGAACACCTCGCGGCAGACGCCGACCAGGTCCGGGTGGGCGACCCAGGAGCCGTCGAAGCCGTCGCCGGCCTCCCGGGTCTTGTCCTCACGGACCTTGGCCAGGGCCCGCTCGTTGGCCTCGGCGTCGCGGCGGCTGGGGATGGCCGCGGCCATCCCGCCGATCGCCATCGCGCCGCGGCGGTGGCAGGTCGCGACCAGCTGCTCGGAGTAGGCGCGCATCATCGGGGCGGTCATCGTGACCGCGGAGCGGTCGGGCAGCACGAACTCGGGCCCGGCGTCCCGGAAGACCTTGACCACGCTGAACAGGTAGTCCCAGCGGCCCGCGTTCAGGCCGGTGGCGTGCTCGCGGAGCTCGTAGAGCATCTCGTCCATCTCGAACGCGGCCGGGATGGTCTCGATGAGCATGGTGGCCCGGATCGAGCCGCGCGGGATGCCCAGCTCGCGCTCGCAGTGCACGAAGACGTCGGCCCACAGCCGCGCCTCCAGGTGGGACTCCATCTTGGGCAGGTAGAAGTAGGGCCCGCTGCCGCGCTCGAGCTGGGAGACGGCGTTGTGGAACAGGTACAGCCCGGCGTCGACGAACGCGCCGACCACCGGGTCGCCGTCGACGAGCACGTGCCGCTCGTCCAGGTGCCAGCCGCGCGGGCGGGGCACGATCGTGGGCAGCACGGCGTCCGGGCGGACGGCGTACTGCTTGCCCTCGGGGCTGGTGAACGACAGCGACCCCCGGACGGCGTCGCGCAGCACCAGCTGGCCGGTGACCACGTTGTGCCAGTGCGGGGTGTTGGCGTCCTCCAGGTCGGCCAGCCACACGTCGGCACCGCAGTTGAGGGCGTTGATCGCCATCTTCGGCTCGGTCGGCCCGGTGATCTCGACCCGGCGCCGGGTGAGGCCCGGCGGGGGCGGCGGGACCTGCCAGTCCATCTCCCGGACGTCGGCGGTCTCGCTGCGGAAGTCCAGCGGCTCGCCGTCGGCGATGGCCTGCCGGCGCAGCGCGCGGGTGGCCAGCAGCTCGTCGCGGCTGGCGCCGAAGAGGTGCTGCAGCTGCCCGATGAACTGCAGCGCCTCCGGGGTGAGCACCTCCTCCGACCGCTGGACCTCGGGCCCGACCACCTGGACGTCGATCACACGCACTCCTCAGCTCGGTTGGACCTGCCCTGGCATCCTCGCAGCCATGCCCTCCGACGGCTGGACCGTGACCAGCTTCGACACCGCGGACGTCGCTCAGGTGACGGCGGCGCTGCGCTCGTGCAACGCCGCCGCCTCCTTCGCCCCGGCGGTGGCCGCCGGCCGGCCCTACGGCTCGGCCGACGCGCTGGTCGCCCGGGCCGGCGAGGTGTCCCGTGCGCTCCCGTGGGAGGAGGTCGCGCAGGCCCTGGCCGCGCACCCCCGGATCGGCGACCGGGTGTCCGGGGACTCGGCGGAGGCGGCGTCCTCCCGGCGGGAGCAGTCCTCGATGGGCTCGGCCGACGAGCAGGTCACGGAGGCGATCCTGGCGGGCAACCGCGCGTACGAGGACCGCTTCGACCACGTCTTCCTCATCCGCGCCGCCGGCCGCACCCCGGCGGAGATGTTGGCCGAGCTGCAGCGCCGCCTGACCCACACCCCGGAGCAGGAGCGACCCGAGGTGCTGGAGCAGCTCGCCCAGATCACCGAGCTGCGGGTCCGGGGGCTGGTCGCGTGAGCGTCTCCACGCACGTCCTGGACTCGGTGCTCGGCCGCCCCGCCGCGGGGATGACGGTGCAGCTGCTGCGCGGCTCCACGGTGCTGGCCGAGGGCGTCACCGACGCCGACGGCCGGGCCCGTCTCGCCGACGGCGACACCGAGGCGGGCCCGCACCGGGTGGTCTTCGGCACCGGGGAGTGGTTCGCCGCGCAGGACCGGGAGACCTTCTACCCCTCGGTGACGCTGGAGTTCTCCGTCGTCGACCCGGCCGCGCACCACCACGTGCCGCTCCTGCTGGCCCCGTTCGCCTTCTCCACCTACCGGGGTTCGTGAGGAGACGTCCCCCGTGGTCCCTTCGTGGTTCCACGTGCAACACCACGGCAACACCGATCGGAGAGGCTGCGCGCATGGCGATCGTGCTCGGACCCAACCAGTACGGGAAGGCCGAGGTGCGGGTGGTCGCGGTCGACCGCTCCACCCCGCGACACTCCCTGGTCGACCTGAACGTCAGCTCCGCGCTGCGGGGTGACTTCGCCGCCGCGCACCTCACCGGCGACAACGCCCACGTGCTGACCACGGACGCGCAGAAGAACACCGTCTTCGCCTTCGCCCGGGACGGCGTGGGCAGCCCCGAGGCGTTCGGCCTCCGGCTGGCCACCCACTTCGCCGGCTCCTACGACTGGGTCTCCGGCGCCCGGGTCGCCGTCGAGTCCTACGGGTGGGACCGGATCCGCGTGGGCGGGCAGCCGCACGACCACGCGTTCCGCCGGGCCGGTGGCGAGGTGCGCACCGCCGTCGTCACCGCCGACGGCGACGACCTGCACGTGCTGGCCGGGCTGAGCGACCTGGTGGTGCTCAAGTCGACCGGGTCGGAGTTCTGGGGCTTCCCGCGCGATGCGTACACGACGCTGCCCGAGACCCGGGACCGTGTGCTGGCCACCGCGGTGACCGCCCGCTGGCGCTACGTCGGCACCGACCTGGACTGGGACGTCGTCTTCGACACCGTCCGCACGACGTTGCTGGAGACCTTCGCCTCGACCCACTCGCTGGCCCTGCAGCAGACGCTCTTCGCGATGGGCACCGCCGTCCTGGAGAGGGTGCCCGAGGTCGCCGAGGTGCGGATGTCGATGCCGAACAAGCACCACTTCCTGCAGGACCTCGGCGCGTTCGGCCTGGACAACGACCCCGAGGGCAGCGCGGCCGCCGTCTACCACGCCACCGACCGGCCCTACGGGCTCATCGAGGGCCAGGTGCTGCGCGACGACGTCCCCCCGGCCGAGGTGGCCTGGGCGGGTACGCCGGGCTTCTGCTGAGATCACCGTCGTGACCGCACCGGAACGCGAGACGCTGACCTACGAGACCTTCGGGACGGCGAGCCGGGACCTCGCCCAGCAGGTCGCCGACGACGGCTTCGAGCCCGACCTGATCCTGGCGATCGCCCGTGGCGGGCTGTTCCTGGGCGGGGCGCTGGGCTACGCGTTGGACGTGAAGAACCTCTTCGTGATGAACGTGGAGTTCTACACCGGCGTCGACGAGCGGCTCGAGCTGCCGGTGATGCTGCCGCCGAACCTGGACCGGGTGGACCTGACCGGCTCGAACGTGCTCATCGCCGACGACGTCGCCGACACCGGCAAGACCCTGGAGCTGGTCCGGGACTTCTGCACCGGCTACGTGGCCGAGGTGCGCTCCGCGGTGGTCTACGAGAAGCCGCGCTCGGTGGTGAAGTGCGACTACGTCTGGAAGCGCACCGACGACTGGATCGACTTCCCGTGGTCGGTCCAGCCCCCGGTCGTCAACCGGCGCGGGGGCCTCGCGCACTGAGGGCGGTCACCAGCGGAAGCGGCTGATCGAGCTCTCCATCTCCCCGGCGACCCGGGCCACCTCGTCGATCGCGACCCGCGCCTCCTGCATGCCCTCGGTGGTGCGGGCGGCGACGGCGGACACCCCGGCGGTGGCGCGGGCGATCCGGGCCGCCCCGGTGGAGGCCTCCCCGACGCTGCCGTCGACGCTGGCCACGGTGCCGGCCTGCTGCTCCAGGACCAGCGAGATGTCCCGCTGCGCGCCGTCGATGCGGCCGATGATCGCGGTGATGTCGGCGATGGCCTGCACGGCCTGCTCGGTGTCGGCGCGGATGGTCTCGACCCGGCGGGTGATGTCCTGGGTGGCCCGGGCGGTCTCCTGCGCGAGCTCCTTGACCTCGTTGGCGACGACCGCGAAGCCCTTGCCGGACTCCCCGGCGCGGGCCGCCTCGATGGTGGCGTTGAGCGCCAGCAGGTTGGTCTGCGCGGCGATGGAGCTGACCACGGCCACGACGCCGGCGATCTCCTGGGAGGAGACGCCCAGCTGCGCGACGGTCTCGGTGGTGGACCGGGCCACGGTGACCGCGCGGGCGGCGACCTCGAGCACCTCGGCGCTGCTGGCGGCGATGGTGCGCACCGAGGAGCTGAGCTGCTGGGACGCCGCGGCGGCGTCGTCGACGCTGGCGGCCACCTGGCCGGCCGTCGTCGAGGCGTCCTCGGTGCCGGTGGCGGACTGCCCGGCCAGGCCCAGCACCGACGTGGAGGTGGCGACCAGCTGACCGGTGGCCGTGGCGACGGCCGTGGCGTTGGCCCCGACGGTGGCCAGCAGCCCGCGCAGACCGACCATCGAGGAGTCCAGGCTGCGGGCGATCGTGCCGACCTCGTCGCGGCTGTCCACGCCGGTCTGCGCCCGCAGGTCGCCCTCGGCCAGTGCCGCGACGACGGTGCCCACCGCGCGCAGCGGCCGGACGACGGAGCGGGTGACCGCCCAGCCCAGCCCGACCAGCAGCGCGGTGGCGGCCAGGGCCGTGCCCACCAGCACCGCCTGCGCGGTCGACTGGGCTGCCTGCGTCTCGGCGCGGACGGCCTCCTCCTGGGCGTCGATGGCGGTGGCGACCGTGGGCAGGCTCTGCTCCAGCCGGCTGAACACCCGGCCGAAGTCGGGGTAGGCGGCCAGCGCCGCGTCGGGGTCCTGGGCGGCGGTGCGGACCAGGTCGTCGGCGGCGGCGACGTAGGCCTCGACGTCCGGACCGACGGCGTCGGCCGCCCGGGTGACCTCGGCGCCCAGGCCGGAGCCGGCCGCGGCAGCCAGGTCCGACCGCAGCGTCGCCGAGTGCTCCTCGAGGGCGGCAGCGGCCGCGGTCAGGTCGCCGGACGTGCGGGCGACGAGCGCGGACAGCACGTCGCCGCGGATCGCGTCGTGCATCATGTCGGCCTGCATGGTGAGCCGCACCGCGTCCGCAGCCCGGCTCTGCGCGGCAGCGCCCTCGACCGCACCGGCCTGCGCGAGCGCACCGACGGTGGCCACGCCCACCAGGGCGAGCACCCCCGTGCCGACGAGGACGGACAGCTTCCCGCCGAGGGGCAGGTCGGACCAGCGGGCGTGCGCCATCGTGGACTCCAGGGACCGGTCCGCTGCGACAGCGGGCATCCCCCGGGCTTACGGCACCGTCCGAGCCGAGTTGAGCCGAACACGCAGCTCAGCGGGGCAGTCCGAGAGGTCCAGCTCCCGGTGTCGTCCGGGCGGCGAGTGCCTCCAGCCGGTAGGCCGCGCGCCGGCAGAGCTCGGCGCTCACGCGATCCGGCGGATCCCGCCGCCCGCGGCCCGCTTGGTGGAGGCCGTCACGGTGAACTTGGGGTCCCGGGACAGCTGCCGGGTGGGGCCGACCGTCTGCTGCAGGGTGGCCCGGTGCGGCAGGTGGGAGTTGTAGACGCACCAGAGCTCCCCGCCGGGCCGCAGCACCCGGGCGGCGGCGTCGAAGAGCCGCTCGGCCGCGCCGGTGTGCACGGCGACGCCGAGGTGGAACGGCGGGTTGCAGACGACCAGGTCGACGCTGGCGTCCGGGACGCCGTCCAGCGCGTCCTCGCGGGTGACGGTGACCCGGTCGGCGACGCCGTTGGCCTCCACGGTGGCCCGGGCCGAGGCGACCGCGGCGGCGCTCGCGTCGCTGGCCAGCACGTCGTACCCGGCGCGCGCGAGGGCCACGGCCAGCACGCCGGTGCCGCAGCCCAGGTCGACGGCACTGCCCGAGCCCTGCGCCGGCAGCGCGGCCAGCAGGGCCCGGGTCCCCAGGTCGACCTTGGTGCCGGCGAAGGCCGCGCCGTGCGCCAGCACGGTGACGCCGAGGTCGGCGTGGACCTGCCGGCGGGGGAAGCTCGAGGCCCCCGGCGTCGGGCCGCTCGCCACCAGGACCCGGGACTTCTGCCGGGCCAGCGTGGCGTGCACGTGGCCGAAGGAGTCGCCCAGCACGTCGTTCATCGCCCGGGTCATGTGCTTGACCCGGCCGCCGACCAGCAGCGTCACGCCCGGGGCGGCGTCGCGGGCGACGGTCTCGGCGATCTCCCGGAGCGCGTCCAGGCTCTTGGGCGCCTGCACCAGCACCAGCTCAGCGCCCCGGACCAGGTCGGCGTCCAGGCCGTGCTGGGTGTACGAGCCGGTGTGCCCGGTGCGCTCGGCGTTGGCGGCCAGCGCCCGCTCCCCCACCCGCAGGTCCTGGTGCACCCGGACGCCGGTGGCCCCGTGCAGCGCGATCGCGCCCAGGGTCAGCGCGCCGTGCGAGTCGTCGATCGTGACGACGGCGTCCGGCGCCACGGCGATCGCCGCGGCGGCCTCGTCCAGCAGCAGCCGGTCGGTGGCGTCGACCGCGACCAGGTCGGGGGCGTCCACGTCGGGTTCGCGGCGGAGCTGGTCGAAGAAGGGGTCAGGCACGCCGTCCACTGTCCCCCACCGGGAGGATGCGCCCGCACCGGTGGTCCGGCAGGCTCCTCGGGACCGGTCGCACGGGGCGCACCGGGAGAGGAGACCCTCGTGGACACCGGTGTCAGTTCCCGGCCCAGCATCCCGCTGTTCGTGGTCGCCGCAGCGGGTGTGGCGTTCGCCCTGCTGCTGGGGACCGGCAGCGTCGAGTGCGGCGCCGACGTCATGTCCCCCGGCGACCGCTGCATCGTCAACGGGTCCGAGCAGTCCTACGCCGACCGGGTGTCGCTCATGCACGATCAGCTGATCGGCGGGCTGGTCGTCGCCGTCCTGGCCTTCGTCGGTGCGTTCGTGGTGGGCGTGCTGCGCCGCCGGCGGGCCGACCCGGCCGCCCGGCTGGCCTGGGAGGCCGAGATCGCCCGGCGCGGCCAGGCGATGACCTCCCCGGAGCTCGCGCAGGCCTACGACCAGGAGGTCCGCAAGGAGCGTCGCAAGCGGTTCTACCTGCCGCCGGAGCAGGTGCCGCCCGCCCCTCCCCGCTGACCGTCCCCGGACGCACGACCGGCCGCCCCCCGCTCTCGCGCGGGGGGCGGCCGGTGTCGGTCCGGGGTCAGACGCCGGTGAGGCCCACCGGGCATGAGACGCCGGTGCCGTTGACCGGGCAGTAGCCGTTCGGGACCTTGTACAAGTACTGCTGGTGCACGTCCTCGGCGTAGAAGAACTCGCCCAGCGGCAGGATCTCGGTGGTGATGTCGCCGTAGCCGGCCGCCGTCAGGCGCGCCTGGTACTGGTCGCGGGAGGCCTCGGCGGCCGCCTGCTGCTCGGGCGAGGTGTAGTAGACCGCCGAGCGGTACTGGGTGCCGACGTCGTTGCCCTGGCGCATGCCCTGGGTGGGGTCGTGCTCCTCCCAGAACTCCTTGAGCAGCACGTCGTAGGACACGACGGCGGGGTCGAAGACGACCAGCACGACCTCGGTGTGCCCGGTGCGGGCCGAGCAGACCTCGTCGTAGGTCGGGTTCGGGGTGAAGCCACCGGCGTAGCCGGCCGCGGTCGAGTAGACGCCCGCGTGCTGCCAGAACACCTTCTCGACGCCCCAGAAGCAGCCGGCGCCGAAGACGGCGGTCTGCATGCCCTCGGGGAACGGCGGCTGGATGCGGTTGCCGTTGACGGCGTGCAGCTCGGGGACGTGCGGGATCGGCTCCGAGCGGCCCGGCAGGGCGTCCTCGGCCGTGACGGACTGCGTCTTGGCGCGGGAGAAGAACGACATGCCCCGAATGTAGGACCGGCCCGCAACCGCCGCCCCGGGAACACCGACGGCCTCCCACGCCCTGACCGGAGGAGACGCCGAGAGCAGAGGAGACACCCGTGCCGATCACCACCCGCGAGGTCCAGCTGGCCGCCCGCCCCCACGGTGAGCCCACGCCCGCCGACTTCGCGCTCGTCGAGCGTGAGCGCCCCGACCCGACCGAGGGCCAGGTCGTCGTCGCCAACGTGGCGATGAGCGTGGACCCCTACATGCGCGGCCGGATGAACGCCGGCCCCAGCTACGCCGCGGCCTGGGAGGTCGGCGAGACCATGCAGGGCGGCACCGTCGGCCGGGTCGTCACCTCCCGTTCGCAGCGCGTCCCCGAGGGTGCCCTGGTGCTGCACAACGCCGGGTGGCGCGACACCGCCGTGCTGGACGACACGCTGGTCAGCGTGCTCCCCGACCTGGAAGGCATCCCGCTGTCCTGGCACCTGGGCGTGCTCGGGATGCCCGGGCTGACCGCCTGGGCGGGGCTGTTCCGGCTGGCCGACTTCCGCGCCGGGGACGACGTCTTCGTCTCCGGCGCCGCGGGCGCCGTCGGCAGCCTGGTCGGCCAGTTCGCCCGGCTGTCCGGCGCCGCCAGCGTCGTGGGCAGTGCGGGGACGCCGGAGAAGGTCCGCTGGATCACCGAGGAGCTGGGCTTCACCGCCGGCTTCGACTACCACGACGGACCGGTCCGGGACCTGCTGCGCCGGGCCGCCCCCGACGGCATCGACGTCTTCTTCGACAACGTCGGCGGGGACCACCTGGAGGCCGCCATCGACGTCTTCCGCGTGCACGGCCGGGCCGCGCTCTGCGGGGCGATCTCCGGCTACAACTCCACCGGCCCCACCGCCGGGCCGGGCAACATGTTCCTGCTGGTGGGCAAGCAGCTGAGCCTGCGCGGGTTCATCGTCGGCGACCACGCCGACCTGCGCCCGCAGTTCGTGGAGACCGTCAGCGGCTGGCTGCGCTCGGGTGAGCTGCAGGTCCGCGAGACCGTCCGCGAGGGCCTGGACGACGCCGTCCCCGCGTTCCTGGACCTGCTGCGCGGCGGCAACACCGGGAAGATGGTCGTCCGGCTGGCCCCCGACCCGGCCTGAGCACCGCCTCCCGGTTCCTGGACCGCGTCGCCGGGCTCCCGGCGACGCGGTTGACCAGGGTGGATGCGGGGCAGAGAGGGCCGCATGTGGCTCTTCATCTCCCGGCGCATCCGCATGTGGCTGCTGCTCACCGTCCTGGTCCCGCTCGGCACCCGGGTGCTCCGCTCCCTCGGCCGGCGGCTCGAGCGTGCGAAGGGCCCCTCGGCGGTCAGCCGGAACCTGATCAAGGCCGGTGACCTCGCCGAGCAGGGCGCCGGGCGGCTCCGCGGCAAGCGCGGTACCGGCACCCGCCGCTGAGCCACCCGCCGCTGGGTCTCAGCCGGAGGTGAGCGACGCCGGTGCGCGCCGCACCGGCTCCCGCGGGACGGGCCGGCCGAAGAGCCAGCCCTGGGCGAACGCGCAACCCAGCCGGGCCAGCTCGTCCCGCTGGTCGGTCCGCTCCACGCCCTCGGCGACGACGTCGAGGGACAGCCCGCGGGCCAGCTCGACGATGGTGGCCACCAGCGCGGTGGCCGCGGGGGTCCGCCCCAGGTCGGTGATGAAGCTGCGGTCGATCTTGACGATGTCGACGGGCAGCCGGCGCAGGTAGGACAGGCTCGACCAGCCCGTGCCGAAGTCGTCGATGGCGATCCGCACCCCCAGCGCGCGCAGCTCCTGCAGCCGCTCGCAGACGCTGTCCAGGTCCTCGACCAGCGAGGTCTCGGTCACCTCCAGCACGAGCCGGTCCGCCGGCAGGCCGCTGTCCCGCAGGGCCTCGCAGACGTCGTCGACGAAACCGTCGTCGGCCAGCTGCCGGGAGGACACGTTGACGGCCACCTTGCTGGGTCCGACCTCCCCGCCCAGGCCCGCCGCGGCGTCCCGGGTGGCCTGGCGCAGCACCCAGCGGCCCAGCGCCAGCACCGCTCCGGTCTCCTCGGCCAGCGGCACGAAGTCCAGCGGCGGTACCGGACCGCGCACCGGGTGCTGCCAGCGCACCAGCGCCTCGTAGCCGGCGGTGACGCCGGCGGGCAGGGTGACCACGGGCTGGTGGTGCACGGCCAGCTGGTCGCCCGCGGCGAGGGCGGCGAGCAGGTCCTCGGCCAGGGCCGCGCGGTCCAGCACGGCCTCCGCCATGCCCTCGTCGCACACCACCACGCGGTTCCGGCCGGCCGCCTTGGCCTGGTACATCGCGACGTCGGCGTCCCGGAGCAGGTCGGCACCACTGCGCCGCCCGGCGGTACCCGACGTCCGGGCGACACCGATGCTGGCCGTCACGCGCACGGCCCGGCCGGTGAGCTGCACGGGCACCGCCATGTCGACGCGCACCCGGCGGGCGACGTCCTCGGCGTGCACGGGGTCCCCCGGCACCAGGACGGCGAACTCGTCCCCGCCCAGCCGGACCACCAGGTCGCCGTCCCGGACGCAGGCCCGCAGCCGGGCCGCGACCTCCACCAGGAGGGCGTCGCCGAAGGCGTGCCCACGGCTGTCGTTGACGGCCTTGAAGCCGTCCAGGTCCAGGAAGAGCAGGCTCGCGGGGCCGCCCCGGCGCAGCAGACGGTCCGCGGCCTCGCGCAGCCGCCGGCGGTTGGCCAGGCCGGTCAACGGGTCGGTGCGGGCCTCGACCTCGGCCAGCCGCCAGCTGCGGTGGTGCACCGCGCCGGCCAGCACGGTGGCCAGCAGCGGCACCAGGTCGAAGGGGTCCAGCCCGCTGGGGCCCAGCTCGATCAGGGTGAAGTGGGCGCCGGTGACGACCAGCACGGTGGGCACGATGACCCAGTCCTGGTACAGCGCGCTGACGGTGAGGGCCAGCAGCAGCCAGGCGAACGTCTCGCCCTGACCGGTGAGCGGCACCAGCACGGAGGCCCCCAGCGCCAGGCTCCCGGTGGCCAGCATGGTCCGCACCCGGGGCGGCAGGGCAGCCGGCAGCGACAGCAGCGCGGGCACCCCGATCACCAGCAGCACCTGGGCGGCCACGGGCCGGCCCAGGCCCAGGGAGCCGGCCAGCATGGCCACCCCGACGGCCTGGGCGACGGCGAGGCGGGCGATCCACCGGTGCCGCACGACCCACTCGGCGACGGGCAGCGTCGTCCGCGCGTACCAGCGCTGCGGGCCCGGGTCCATGGTCGTCCCTTCGGCGCGCGGTGAGGATCACATGAGCCGATCGGGCCGCGATCACCCCTCGGGGGTGCAGGACGTCCGCACAGCGCCCACGATCGACGAGTGTCCGTGACCGAACCCCAGCTCGAGCGTCACCCCGTCGACGGCGAGACCCGCGGCGTCGCGCTGTTCTGCCACGGCGGGACGGCGGCCAGCATCGCCCCGCCCAAGGAGAAGGCCCTCTCCCTGGTCCGGATGCGCGCCTTCGAGGCCTACGTGCGCAACGACCTGGGCCCGCGCGGCATCGAGACCGCCCTCGTCCGGTACCGGGTGGCCGGCTGGAACGGCGACGCCGCCGACGCCTACCGCGACGTCCAGCACTCCATCGACGCGCTGCGCGACGACCTGGGCAAGGACGTGCCGATCGTGCTGGTCGGGCACTCCATGGGCGGGCGGGCCGCGCTCAAGGCCGGCGGCGACCCGCAGGTCACCGCCGTCTGCGCGCTGGCGCCCTGGACCCCGCCCGGCGAGCCGGTCATGCACCTGCGCGACCAGACCGTCGCGATCCTGCACGGGTCCGGTGACCGGTGGGTCCCGGCGCGGCTCTCCGCGGACTTCGCGGTGCGCGCCCGGCGGGCCGGCGCGCGCGTCGCGCGCTTCACCACGCCCGGCGGCCACACCATGCTGCGCAGGGCCCACCGCTGGCACGAGTTCGCCCGTGACATCGTGCTCGCCGGCACGGGGCTCGAACCGATGCGCGAGGACGTGACGAACGCCCTCCAGCAACCGAGCCCGGAGGGCCTGGCCGTCCCGCTGTGACGGCCCGCTCCTCGGGGTGAGGACCGGTGCCGAGAAGGCCCCACCCTGCCGAGGAGTAGAGAATGCCCGTCCTGTCCCGTGTGCTCGGAGTCGCCACCGCCGGTTTCGGCGTGCTCGAGTTCGTCAAGACCGACCTCTACGGCAACGCCGCCGGCCTCGGCCCGTCGTCCCGGGCGCTGCGCACCCTGCACCACTCCCTCGGCGCCCGCGACATCGCGATCGGCGTGGCGATGACCGTCGCCCCGGCCGGCCCGCAGCTGCAGGCCGCCACCGTGATGCGGATCGTCTCCGACCTCACCGACGCCGTCTCCTTCGGGCTCAACGCCCCGACCGGGGACAAGAAGGCCAAGTCGCTGGCGGTCGCGCTGGGCTACGCGGCGCTGTGCGCGGCGTCCCTCAAGGGGGCCGGCAAGTGACGGCCGCGGCCATGGCGCGCCCCCGCGCCGCCGTCGTCGGGTCCGGGGTCTCCGGGCTGACCGCGGCGCACCTGCTGCAGCGCACCCACGACGTCACCCTCTTCGAGACCGACAACCGGCTCGGCGGGCACGCGCACACCCACGACGTGGCGACGCCGGACGACCGGGTCGTCCCCATCGACACCGGGTTCATCGTGCACAACGAGCGGACCTACCCGAACCTGCTCAAGCTCTTCGCCGAGCTGGGGGTGTCCACCCAGCCCACCGAGATGAGCATGTCGATCGTCTGCGAGGGCTGCGGGCTGGAGTACGCCGGCGCCCGCGGGCTGTCCGGGGTCTTCGCGCAGAAGAAGCAGCTGGCCAACCCGGCCTACCTGCGGATGCTCGTCGAGGTGAAGCGGTTCCACCGCCAGGCCCACCGGCTGCTCGAGCTGGCCGGCGCCGACCACGAGCGCGGCGGCGGCGGGACCAGCGAGTTCGACGGCCTGACCCTCGGCGCCTTCCTGGCCCTGGGCGGCTACTCCGACTACTTCGTCGCGCACTTCATGGTCCCGGTCGTGTCCTGCGTGTGGTCCTCGGGCACCGGGCTGTCGCTGCAGTACCCGGCCGTCTACCTGTTCCGCTTCCTGGCCAACCACGGGATGCTCTCGGTCTCGGGCTCCCCGCAGTGGCGCACCGTCACCGGCGGCTCGCGGGCCTACGTCGAGAAGGCCGCCAAGGGCCTGACGGCGGTGCAGACCGGCGCCGGCATCACCACGCTCACCCGGCACGTCGACGGCGTCGAGCTCACCGACGCCGACGGGCAGCGGCACGCAGCCGACGTCGTCGTCGTCGCCACGCACCCCGACCAGGCCCTCGCACTGCTCGGGGACCCGACCGACGCCGAGCGGGCCACCCTGGGCGCGTTCGAGTACTCGCGCAACGAGACCCTGCTGCACTCCGACGCCTCGATCATGCCGCGCGCCGAGCAGGCCAAGGCGTCCTGGAACTACCGGATGCCCGGCTGCGCCGACGACACCCAGGCCGTCCAGGTGACCTACTGGATGAACAAGCTGCACGCGATCGACGAGCCGGTGGACTACCTGGTCACCCTCAACGCCACCGACCGGATCGACCCCACGACGGTGCTGCGCCGGATGGTCTACGACCACCCGACCTACACCCCGGAGTCCGTCGCCGCCCAACGCCGGCTGCCCGCGCTCAACACCGGGCGCACCGCCTTCGCCGGGGCGTACCACGGCTGGGGCTTCCACGAGGACGGCTGCGCGTCGGGCGTGCGGGCCGCGGAGTCCCTCGGCAGCGGCTGGTGACCGCTGGGGTGCAGGCGGACCCGGACCCGACCGTCGGCACGGTCCAGGACTGGACCCCGGTGGCGACGCCGGCGCTGTACGACGTCCGGGTCGGGCACACCCGCTCCGCCCCGCTGCGCCACACCTTCGACCACGGCGGCTACCTGTGGCTGGTCGACCTGGACGACCTGCCCCGGCTCCCCCGCGGGCTGGGCTGGGCCGCCCGGTTCGAGGCCGCCGACCACCTGGGTGACCCGTCGTCGACGATCAAGGCCAACGTGGCGCACTTCGCCGCGCTGAACGGCGTGGACGACGTCGCTCGGGTGGTGATGCTGGCCAACGCCCGCAGCGGGCCGCACGTGTTCAACCCGCTGTCCACCCACTGGTGCTACCGGGCCGACGGCTCGCTGGCCTGCATCGTCGCCGAGGTGCACAACACCTACGGCGAGCGGCACGCCTACCTGCTGCGGCCGGACGACGCCGGGCGCGCGCAGGCCGAGAAGGACTTCTACGTCTCCCCGTTCAACACCGTCGACGGCCGCTACCTGATGCGGTTCACCGGCCCCGGGGAGCAGCTGCACGTGACCATGGCGCTGCAGGTGGGCGGCCGGACGCCGTTCGTGGCCACCCTGCGGGGGCGGTCCACGGCGGCCACCACGCGCGCCGTCGTCACCCGGTTGGTGCGCTGGCCCCTCATGAGCCTGTGGGTGTCGACGCTGATCCGTTTCCAGGGCATCCGCCTGTGGGCACGGCGTCTGCCGCTGGTCCCCCGCCCCCCGCATGATCCGGTTGCCGGGGTCGTTGCGAACACTGCCCGGCAGCACGCCCCGACCGCGAACGAGGACAGGCCATGACGACGGTGCACCACAACACGAGCCGGACCGAGGACGCGCGCTTCCCCGTGCCCCGTCCGGACGAGGCGCACTGGCCGGGCCTGGCGACCCCGCCGCGGGACCCGTTCCGGGCCGCGGTCGCCGAGCGGCTGTTCCGGCACGCCGTCTCCACGCTGCCGGTGCGGGTGGTCTTCCCCGACGGCACCGTGCTCGGTGCCGGCGACCGGCACGCCCCCACGATGCGGATGGTCCGCCCGGCCAACGTGTTCCACCGGCTCGGCGCCGACGCCAAGATCGGTTTCGGCGAGGCCTACATGACCGGGGACTGGACGACCGGCCCGGACACCGACCTGGCCGACCTGCTCACCCCGTTCGCCGCCCGGATGGCCTCGCTGGTGCACCCGGCGCTGCAGCGGCTGCGGCACCTGGTGGAGCGCACCCAGCCCATCGGCGAGGTGAACACCAAGGAGAACAGCCGGCACAACATCAGCCGGCACTACGACCTGTCCAACGAGCTCTTCGAGGCCTTCCTCGACGAGACCATGACCTACTCCTCGGCCTGGTTCGAGCCCGGCGACGACCTGGACGCCGCCCAGCTCCGCAAGATCGACGGCGTGCTGGACATGGCCCGGGTCGGCGAGGGCATGCACGTGCTGGAGATCGGCTCCGGCTGGGGCGCCCTGGCCATCCGCGCCGCCCAGCGCGGCGCCCGGGTCACCACGCTCACGCTGTCCTCCGAGCAGCAGGCCCTCGCCCGGGCCCGCGCCGAGGCCGCGGGCGTCGCGCACCTGGTCGACGTGAAGCTGCAGGACTACCGGGACGCCACCGGCCAGTACGACGCCGTCGTCTCCGTGGAGATGATCGAGGCCGTCGGCGAGCAGTTCTGGGCCACCTACTTCACCGCCCTGGACACCCTGCTGGCGCCGGGCGGGCGGGTCGGCCTGCAGTCGATCACCATGCCGCACGACCGGATGACGGCGACCCGGCGCAGCTACACCTGGATCCACAAGTACGTCTTCCCCGGCGGGATCATCCCCTCGATCCGCTCCATCGAGGACAACCTCACCGCGCACACCGGCCTGTCCATCGTCGAGCGCCGCGACCTGGGCCCGCACTACGCGGTCACCCTGCAGATGTGGCGCGAGCGCTTCATCGCCGCGTGGCCGGAGCTGCAGGGCTCCTTCGACGGCACCTTCCGCCGGATGTGGGAGTTCTACCTGGCCTACTGCGAGGCCGGCTTCCGCTCGGGCTACCTCGGCGTCAGCCAGCTCGGCCTGGCCAGGGACCCCTTCCCCCGCTGACCCCGGCGCCCGGCGCCCGTCGTCGGACAGGGAGTGCCGGCGCACCGGTCTGAGCCCAGAACGGTGCGCCAGCACTCCCTCCGCCGGTGATCAACGCCGCCGAGCGGCGTACGCGCGGGCCAGGTCCAGTCGGACGGCTCCCGGCTCCGTGGTGCCCCTCCGGTGGCTGACCCGGACCACCACCCAGCCCTCGGCGAGGGCGGCGGCGTCCCGGCGCAGGTCGCGCTCCCGCTGGTCGGGCTGCCGGTGCCAGGCCGCGCCGTCCAGCTCGACCCCCAGCCGGACGTCCTCCCACGCACCGTCCAGGTGCAGCGTCCCGATGCGCGTACGCAGCGGGAGCTGCTGCCGCACCGGCGGGAGGCCCGGGACGTCGAGCAGGTGCCGCAGGCCCCAGACCTCGAACTCGCTCTGGCAGCCGCCGTCCACCAGGTCCAGCAGCCCGGTGAGCGAGGAGCGGCCCGCGAGCCTCGGGAGTCCGGCCGCCGCCTCCCGGCACGCACCCGCCGTGACCATCCGGCGCCGGACGGCCCCGATGACGCCCGCGCGCGCCACCTCGACCGGGAGCGGCGGGTTGCCGGGGGCGTGGGCGTGACCCCAGGCGTCCACCAACGACGCAGCCAACCCCGTCACCGGGAGACCGTCCTGCACCCGACCGCCGGGTCGATCGACGCGGTGGACACGAAGCCACGGAGGCAACGGGGGGATGTTCTGCGTCCGGCCGACTGCCACGTGGACCACCGGTCCCGGCTGCGCGACGACGTCCCACGCCGCGAGGGCGGACCGGCCCGCCAGCAGGCCACCGCTCCAGAGCACCGCTGCCCGGGCACGCGGCCGCCAGTGCCCAGCCGCTTCCGGCAGCGCGACGAGCCCCGGCAGAGGGCGGAGCAGTCGACCGCTGGCCACCCACCGACTGACGCTGGTGCGATGCGTGAGCGCCGCGAGGTCCGCGACGCGGGCGACGCCGTCGGGGCCCAGGAGCGCACGGAGGTCGACGGTCACCGCCCCAAGCTGCCCCCCGGAGGCCGGCCGACAGCCCCTCGCCACGATCTGTGGACACCGACCGCACCTGTGGACGAGGACCGCGAGTGCTCCGGACGCACTCGGCCGCGGGACTGCGTCCTCAGCACTCCGCGTGACGCAGTGGTCCCACCAGGCACGGGTCAGGCGACGCGGGGGCCGTGGACCTCCATCTCGTAGTAGGTCTGCCGGTCGGGGGCGCGCATCGTGCCGTCGCAGGCGCCGACCATCCACTGCTCCAACGTCGCGCTCATGTGCTGGACGGTGTCGTTGTGCGCGCAGATGTCGAAGGCGACGACGCCCCGGTCGGCGACGACCCGGTCGATGATCGGCTGCAGGGTCGTGCGGAAGACCAGGCTGCGGCGGACGTCGGGGTGGGTGAGCGTGAAGCCCAGGTAGTAGATGGCGTCCCGGGCGGCGTGGGCGGGGTGCCGGGCGGCGAAGTAGGCCGGCTCGATCCAGGGGACGGCGGTCAGGTCGCCGGTGAAGGTGGTCAGCCCCAGGGCGGTGCCGTCCTCGCCGAAGGCCACGTACTTGTCGATGCGCTCGTCGGCCATCTCCTCGGCGAACTCCGCGGGGGACAGCACGTGCCGGGCCGCGGCCAGGGTGCGCAGCGGCTCGAAGGCGGCGCGGTACAGCTCGTAGAAGGAGTCGACCAGGTCGGCGGGGACCGTCTGCAGCCGCTGCACCTGCAGGGGGCGGCCGTGGTGCGGGGTGGTCATCGACGCTCCGTATCCAGCTCGGGCCACCCGGGATGGCGGCCTCTCCGGTGACTGATCGTGAGGGCAGCTCGCCGTGCGTGGACGATCGAGCCACGAAAGGATGAACGTCCGCCCGACGCACTCACCCACGGTGATGAGCGGTGACGCCGGGGCCTACGGTCACCCCGTGCGGGGACGCGGAGCGGTCTGGTTGGTCGTCTGGCTGTTCACGGTGGTCATGCTCGGCGGGACGGTGCCGGCACCGCTCTACCCGTTCTACGTGCGTTCCCTGGACCTCTCCGAGCTGCAGGTGACGGTGGTCTTCGCCGCCTACGCCGTCGGCACCCTGACGGCGCTGCTGCTGGGCGGCGGCCTGTCCGACCGGCTCGGACGGCGGCCGGTGCTGGCCCTCGCCGTCGGCATCGCGGTCGCGTCGACCGCGGTGTTCCTGCTGGCCCCGACGCTGCCGGGCCTGCTGGTCGCCCGGGTGCTGTCCGGGCTCTCGGTCGGGCTGACCACCGGGACGGCGACCGCTGCCATCGCCGAGCTGCACCCCGACCGGCGCACCGCGACCACCCTGGCGACGGTGGCCAACATGGGCGGGCTGGGCCTGGGTCCGGTCGTCTCCGGCCTGGTCGCCCAGCACCTGCCGGGCCCGACGACCGGGCCCTACGTGGCCTTCCTGGTCCTGCTGCTGCCGGTGCTCGCCCTGCCGCTGCTGCCCGAGACCCGGCCGCGGACCACCGGGCTGCTGGGCGCCGTCCGG
Source organism: Modestobacter sp. Leaf380 (assembly GCF_001424485.1). Classification (GTDB taxonomy): domain Bacteria; phylum Actinomycetota; class Actinomycetes; order Mycobacteriales; family Geodermatophilaceae; genus Klenkia. The sequence goes on along the minus strand of NZ_LMQC01000002.1, from coordinate 3,283 downwards.
CCGCAGCGGTTGTCGGTGCCCCGCGCCGGGCGGCCGAGGTTCGTCGCCGCTGCGGTCGGTGGGTTCGCCGCGTTCGCGGTGCTCGGGCTGTTCACCTCCCTGACGTCGTCGTTCCTGGGGCAGGAGCTGGGCGACCCCGGGCCACAGACCGTCGGGTTGTCGGTGGCGGTGATGTTCGTGGCCGCGGTCGCGGCGCAGCTGCTGGTGCAGCGGTGGGACCCGGACCGCGCCGCTCTGGTCGGTGCGCTGCTGCTCCCGCTGGGGACGGCGCTGGTCGTCGTCGCACTGGCAGCCGGGTCGCTGGTGCTCTTCCTGCTGTCCGCGGTGGTGGCCGGAGCCGGCGTCGGGTTCTCCTTCCAGTCCGCGGTCGCCCGGGTCGGTGGTCTCGCCTCCCCCGACGAGCGGGCCGCCGTGACGTCGAGCTTCTTCGTGGTGGCCTACCTGGGGATCACGGTGCCGGTGGTCGGGGTCGGTGAGATCGCGACCGCCAGCTCGCTGACCACCGCCGCTGTCGCGCTGGCGGTCCTGGTGCTGGTGCTGTCGGCGCTGGCCGCCGTCCTCACCCGGCGGCACCCGACCCCCGCCTGAGGGCGGCTGGCCGCACCCCCGCCACCGGTCTCGGACGCCGTGCCGCGGGTGGCCTGGGCGCCCCAGGGACCCCGGGGGCCCTACGGAACGTGACCGGCCGGTTCCGCCGGTCCACCCCATCGGAGGACGTCCGCCCCCGTGCCTGGAACCCCTTGGTTCCGTTGTACTGGGTGTCGTCGTCCGTCGACCCTGGGTGGAGGTGTGCACTGTGTCTTCTCGTCGTGGTGTGCGTCTGTCCCGGGTCGCCGGGCGGGCCCTGACCGTTGCTGGGCTGGGCGTGGGGGTGTCCAGCAGGCGGGCCCCCTCCTCNCAACTTCCCCCGTGCCTGGAACCCCTTGGTTCCGTTGTACTGGGTGTCGTCGTCCGTCGACCCTGGGTGGAGGTGTGCACTGTGTCTTCTCGTCGTGGTGTGCGTCTGTCCCGGGTCGCCGGGCGGGCCCTGACCGTTGCTGGGCTGGGTGTGGGGGTGTGGCTGGCCGGTCAGGCGACCGCGCAGGCCGATGAGGCCCCCTCACTGGGTTCTGCGCTGGCCGGGGTGACGGCACCGGTCGCTGACCTGGTGACGACGGTGACGGCGCCGGTGAGTCCGGTGGTGGCCCAGGTGGCTGCCCCGGTGGCTCCGGTGGTCGCGCAGGTCGTCGCCCCGGTCGCACCCACCGTCGCGCAGGTCGCTGCTCCGGTGGCTCCGGTGGTCGCGCAGGTCGCGGCGCCGGTGGCGCAGGTGGCTGCCCCGGTGGCGCAGCTCACAGCACCCGTCGTGACCCCGGTCGTGCAGGTCGCGGCGCCGGTGGTCGAGGCGGCCGCGCCCGTGCTGGTCCCGGTGACCGGGCTCGTGGCGCCGGTCGCGGAGGCTCTCGCCCCGATCGCCGGCGCGGCTGCTCCCGTGGTCGACCTGCTGGCGCCGGTGACCGGTGCGCTGGCGCCGATCGTGTCGTCGCTGTCGCCGGTGACCGGGGCCTTGGTCCCGGCCGTCGAGCCGGTCGTCGGTCCGCTGACCCCCGCTCTCGGGCCGCTGGCCCCGGTGGCCGGTCCGGTCCTCGCGACGCCGGCTCGGGTCCTGGCCGCGGGTCCCGGCACCCCGGCCCCCACCGCGGCCCGTCCCGCCGCGGATGGCCCGACGCTGGCGGCTGGGCCCCGGGTCTCCCCCGTGTCCGGCGTGACGTCTGCCGGTCCCGTCGGCTCCGTGACCGCTGCGACCGCCGTGCCGAACGGTGCGGTCCCTGCGCCGTCGACTCCCGCCGTCCCTGCCGCCCCGGTCTCCCCGGTGAGCGGTCCTGCTGCCGGTGCCGCCGGTGGCTCCCCCTCCTCCGACCAGACGGCGGCCGACCTGTCGGACGCCACCCTGGCCGCCCTCGGCGCGGGCCTGTCCGCCGTCGCCGACACCGCCCGCGATGCTGCGGGCAACACCGCGTTCGACCCCTCCTTCTCCCCCGACTGACACCGCCGCCCGCTCAGCCTCTGCGCGCTGAGCCCGGCAGTCCCCAGCCCCCCGCCTCTCGTGCGGGTGCTGGTCCACCTCAGTCGAGCACCACTCCTGGAGAAGGAACCCCTACGTCGGCCTGGCCCTGGACCCGGAGTGGCGGCTGCGCCCNTTCTCCCCCGACTGACACCGCCGCCCGCTCAGCCTCTGCGCGCTGAGCCCGGCAGTCCCCAGCCCCCCGCCTCTCGTGCGGGTGCTGGTCCACCTCAGTCGAGCACCACTCCTGGAGAAGGAACTCTCGTGATGAACCTGTGGGTCAAGCGCGGCCTCCAGACGGCCCTGCTCACCGGCGGCCTCCTGGCCGTCGGCAGCGGGATCGCCTCAGCCGACGACAACATCGACGTGACCGTCCCGGTCACGATCACCGACAACACCCTGGGCGTCCTCACCGACGCCACCGCCACCGCCACCAGCGGCCTGGAGAGCCGACGACAACATCGACGTGACCGTCCCGGTCACGATCACCGACAACACCCTGGGCGTCCTCACCGACGCCACCGCCACCGCCACCAGCGGCCTGGAGCTGCCCGCCCTGGACGCCGACCTCACCCTGGACCTGGGCCCCGCCAGCGTCTCGGTCCCGATCACCATCGGGGACAACACCGCCGCCATCGGCGGCAGCACCACCCCCGCCCCGGCTCCCGCCCCGGCGCCGGCGCCGGACGTGACCGGTGGCGCGCAGATCGCCGACGAGACCGGCTACACCGGACCCCCGACCTCCACCCCCGTCCCCGCCGACTCCGGCGCCGACTCCGGTTCAGGGCTGGACGTCACCGTGCCGGTCACCATCGGCGGCAACGCCATCGGCGTCGTCGGTGACGCCACCTCGACCGGGACGACCACCGTCCCCACACCGGCCGCCTCCACGGGCTCCGGGCTGGACGTGACCGCACCGGTCACCGTCGGCGGGAACGCCGTCGGCGTCCTGGGTGACGCGACCTCCACCGGGGGCACCACCGCCCCCGCCCCGACCGGCTCCACCGGCTCCGGCATCGACGTGACCGCCCCGGTCAGCATCGTCGGCAACGCCGTCGGCATCGGCGGGGACGCCACCTCCACCGGCACCACCGCCCCGACCGCAGGGACCGGCACCGGCAGTGGCACCGGCGACGGCATCACCGTCACCGCACCGATCACCGCCTGCGGCAACGGCATCGGCGTCCTGGGTGACGCCACCGCCACCTGCACCACCCCCACCACCCCGGCCGCTCCCGC
>NZ_LMQC01000001.1 GCF_001424485.1 Modestobacter sp. Leaf380 | reverse complement strand
TGTGATGTCCAGGGACGTTGTCCCGAGCTGAGGTGATCGGGGCCTGTCGTTGAGACGGGGAGGGCCTCCGGTGTGAAGTGGAGCTGTCTAGGAACCGCTTCACAGACCGGAGGCCCTCGTGTCCCACGCTAACGCCGCCCTGACCCCACGCGCCCGCCTGCGGATGGCCCGGTTGATGGTGGACCAGGGATGGCCGGTGTCGGCGGCCGCGTCGATGTTCATGGTCGACCCGTCCACCGCGCGCAAGTGGGCCGACCGGTACCGCGCCGAGGGCCCAGCCGGGATGGTTGACCGCAGCTCGCGGCCGCACCACCAGCCCACCCGGACTCCGCTCGCTCAGGTCAAGCAGATCGTGCGGTTGCGGTGGCGCCAGCGGCTGGGCCCGGTGCAGATCGGCGGCCGGCTGGGCATCCCGGCCTCTACGGTCCACGCCGTGCTGGTGCGCTGCCGGGTCAACCGGCTGACCCGCATCGACCGGGTCACCGGCGAAACCCTGCGCCGCTACGAACACGACCACCCGGGTTCGCTGATCCACGTCGATGTCACCAAGTTCGGCAACATCCCCGACGGCGGCGGCTGGCGCTACGTCGGCAAGTTCGAAGGCGACCGCAACCGGGCAGCCACCGTCGCGCGCACCGGCGCACCCCGCAGCGCCACCCATGGCCCCCTGCTGGGGCGCGGGTTCGTGCACACCGTGATCGATGACCACTCCCGCGTCGCCTACGCCGAGATCTGCACCGATGAGACCGCCGCTACCGCCATCGGCGTGCTCCACCGCGCCGTGACCTGGTTCAACCAGCGCGGCGTCACCGTCCAGCGAGTCCTGTCCGACAACGGCTCGGCCTACCGCTCCCACGCCTGGCGCGACGCCTGCGCCGAGCTCAACGTCGTCCACAAGCGGACCCGGCCCTACCGGCCACAGACCAACGGCAAGATCGAACGGTTCCACCGCACCTTGGCCGACGGTTGGGCCTACGCCCGCTTCTACGACTCCGAACAAGCACGCCGAGACGCGCTGCCAGGATGGCTGCACTTCTACAACCACCACCGGCCCCACAGCGCCACCGGAGCCCTACCCCCGATCAGCCGCCTGGACAACCTCGCTGGACATCACANAAGGTGTCATCTTATGGAGTATCCATACGCCGAGACGCGCTGCCAGGATGGCTGCACTTCTACAACCACCACCGGCCCCACAGCGCCACCGGAGCCCTACCCCCGATCAGCCGCCTGGACAACCTCGCTGGACATCACATCTAGCCGACGCCGTCACCGCGGCCCGGTGCCGCCGGGTGTCCGGCTCGGGCGGCCGCGGGCCCTGGTGGCGGCGCGAGAGGTACGTGCCGGCGACGTTGCCGCAGGCGATCACCGGCACCGCGATCAGGGCGCCGAAGATGCCGGCGACCAGCAGGCCGGCGGCGATGGCCAGCACGACCGCGAGCGGGTGCACCGAGACGGCCCGACCCAGCAGCAGCGGCTGCAGGACGTGGCCCTCCAGCTGCATGATCAGCACGATGATGCCCAGTGCGATCAGCGCCTTGACCGGTCCGACGGCGACCAGGGTGACCAGCACGGCGACCGAACCGGCCAGGAACGACCCGATGATCGGGATGAACGCGCCGAGGAAGACCAGCGCGGCCAGCGGCACCACCAGCGGGGTGCCCAGCAGGGTCAGCCCGATGCCGATGAACACGGCGTCGAAGGCGGCGACGACGACGGTCGCGCGGACGTAGGAGATCAGCGTGCGCCAGGCCCGGCGGGCGGCCTCGTCGATGTAGGCCGCGGAGTTGACCGGGCTCAGGCCGACGATCCACAGCCAGATGTCGCGGCCGTCGAGCAGGAAGAAGAACAGCGTGAAGAGCGTCAGCGCGAAGCCGGTGAGCACCTCCCCGAGGGTCGCGGCGGTCGTGAGGGCACCCGCGGTGAGGGTGTCGCGGTTGTTCACGATCGCGTCCTGGGCGCTGGTCACCGCCGAGTCGATCGCGTCGTTGAGCTGGCTCTGGGAGACCGGCAGGTTGTCCACGACGAAGCGCTGGATCTGGTCCAGGCCCTCGCCGACCTGACCGGCCAGGTCGTCGTAGCCGGCCGCGAACTGCTCCACGACCAGGGTGATGATCCCGGCGACGACGCCGAGGCCGATCACCAGCATCACCGCCGCGGCCAGCGCGCGGGGCCAGCCGTTGCGGTGCAGCAGCGCCGCACCGGGCTGCAGCAGCGCGGCCAGGAGCAGGGCCACGATGACCGGCACGACGACGACCGCGATGTAGGCCGCGCCGACCAGCACCAGGTACAGCGCGGCGCCCACCGCGATCGCCCGCCAGGACCAGGCCGCGGTGATCCGCAGCGCGTTGGGCACCTCGGCGACGACCTCGCGGGACTCCTCGGGCGCCAGCAGCGACCCGCGGCTGCGGTCCCGGCCGGGCAGCGGGGCCCGGCCACCGGCCCGCGGGGGTCCGCTCACACCGCCGGGGCTGTCGACGTCGGGGGCGTCGGGGTGCGGGCTGCCGGCGGGGTGCACGTCCTCGGCGTCGGCCCCGGGGTCGACGGGCCGCTCGCTCGCCGCGGCCGCGGCGCCCTGCTCCTGCGACGGCGTCCCGGGCCGGTCGTCGGGCACGTGCTCGACGACGGCGCGGCTGCCGTCCTCCATCAGCAGGACGGTGCCCTCGGGCAGGGCGTGCGGGTCGTGCTCGCGGGCGGCCCGGATGCGCTCGCGGGCCCGGTCGGTGAGGGAACGGGCTCGGTTCAACACGGTGGGACCTCGAGAGTGCCGGGCCCGGGTGGGGCGGTGGTGGGTGACGCGGAGCGGGCGGGTCGAGCCTGCCGGGGGCAGGGGCGTTCGGGTCTGAGGCTGGCCGTGCGCGAGGATGGGCCCGTGCTGCGAGCAACGACCGACCGAGACGAGCAGGTACCCGCATGATCGAGCGCTACACGCTGCCCGAGATGGGACGTGTCTGGAGCGAGCAGCACAAGTACGAGCTGTGGTGCCGCGTGGAGACGCTGGTCCTGGAGGCGCACGCCGCCGCCGGCCGGGTGCCCGCCGACGTCGTCGAGCCGGTGCGCAACGCACCCGCACCCACGCCGGAGCGGGTCGCCGAGATCGAGGCGACCACCCAGCACGACGTCATCGCCTTCCTCACCGCCTGGGCCGACAACACCGAGCCCCGCTCGGCCGCGGCCTACGTGCACCACGGCATGACCTCCTCGGACCTGCTGGACACCGCGCTCGCCGTCCAGCTCACCGACGCCACCGACGTGCTGCTGGCCAAGGCCGACCGCCTGGTCGCCGCGCTGCGCGACCACGGGCTGGCCCACCGGGGCACGCTCAAGGTCGGCCGTACGCACGGCGTGCACGCCGAGCCCGACGTGTGGGGCCACCGGGTCGCCGACCTGGCCTTCGCCGCTGCCCGCTCCCGGGACCGGCTGCGCGCCGCCCGGTCCGCCGTCGGTGTCGTCGCCATCTCCGGTGCCGTGGGCACCTACTCCCTGATCGACCCCTCGGTCGAGGTCACCGTGGCGCAGGCGCTGGACCTGCGCGCCGCGGACGCCTCCACCCAGGTCGTGCTGCGCGACGGCGTCAGCGAGTGGGTCTCGGCGCTGGCGATCATCGCCACTGTCTGCGAGGCGATCGCGCTGGAGGTCCGGCACGGCCAGCGGACCGAGGTGCGCGAGCTGTCGGAGGCGTTCGGGTCGGGCCAGAAGGGCTCGAGCGCGATGCCGCACAAGAAGAACCCGATCCGCTCCGAGCGGATCGCCGGGCTGGCCCGGGTCGTGCGGGCGGCGATCGTGCCGGTCATGGAGGGCATCCCGCTCTGGCACGAGCGCGACATCTCGCACTCCTCGACCGAGCGGGTCTTCCTGCCCGACGCCTCCATCACCACCGACTACCTGCTGGACCTCACCGCCGGCCTGGTGGAGAACCTGGTCGTCGACGCGGACCGGATGCGGGCCAACCTGGACTCCACCGGTGGGCTGATCTACACCTCCTCGGTGCTGCTGGAGCTGGTCGAGGCCGGGATGGGCCGCGAGCAGTCCTACGCCCTGGTGCAGACCGCGGCGATGGAGACCTGGAAGACCGGCACGCCGTTCCGGGAGACGCTGCGCGCGAAGGCCGACGCCGACGGGGTGACCCTCGACGAGGCCCGGCTGGACGAGATCTGCCGGCCCGAGCGGTACGTGCAGAACCTGGACCCGTTGTTCGAGCGCCTGGCCGCCCTCTCGTGACCCTGGACCTGCCGCTGCTGGCCCGGGGCAAGGTGCGCGAGGTCTACGACGCCGGCGAGGGCCGGCTGCTGCTGGTCGCCTCGGACCGGATCTCGGCCTACGACGCAGTGCTGCCCACCCCCATCCCGGACAAGGGGCGGGTGCTGACGCAGCTGTCGGTGTGGTGGTTCGACCAGCTCGCCGACGTGCTGGCCGCCTTCGGTGCCACCCACCACCTGCTCAGCGCCACCGACGTGCCGGCCGAGGTGGCCGGGCGGGCGATGCTGGTCCGCCGGCTGGAGATGGCCCCGGTCGAGTGCGTTGCCCGCGGCTACCTGTCGGGCTCGGGCACCGTGGAGTACCAGGCGCACGGCGCGATCCAGGACGTCGAGCTGCCGGCCGGGCTGGTCGAGGGGTCCCGGCTGCCGCAGCCGGTCTTCACGCCCTCGACCAAGGCCGACGTGGGGGAGCACGACGAGGCGATCACCTTCGCCCGCACCGTCGAGCTGGTCGGGGCCGATCAGGCCGCCCAGCTGCGCGACCTGACGCTGGCGCTCTACCGGCGGGCGGCGGAGACCGCCTCGGCCGCGGGCATCGTGCTGGCCGACACCAAGTTCGAGTTCGGCGTCGCCGACGGTGGGCTGGTGCTGGCCGACGAGGTCCTCACCCCGGACTCCTCGCGGTTCTGGCCGGCGGTGACCTGGTCGCCGGGTGCCGCGCAGCCCTCCTACGACAAGCAGTACGTCCGGGACTGGCTGACCTCCTCGGGCTGGGACCGTCGGTCCCCGGCCCCGGAGCTGCCCGAGGACGTCGTCGCGGCCACCCGTGAGCGCTACGTGGCCGCCTACGAGGAGCTGACCGGCACGCCCTTCAGCTGACCGGCGCGGCCAGCAGCTGGTCGACGGCGGCCCGCAGGGTGTCGCGGGCGGCCTCGTCCAGGTCGCTGAAGGCGGCCCGGATCTCGCGGCTGCCGTCGGACCGGGCGTCCAGGCGCACGACCTCGGCGACCAGCTCCAGTCGGACGTCGTCCAGGACCAGCACGACGCGCGCGGTCTGACCGGTGTCGGGCAGCGGCCGCAACGGGGTGCCCGGGACGTTGGCGGGGAAGGCGATCCGGGCGCCGGAGACCGACAGGTCCAGCGTGGTGCCGACGACGAGGCCGGCGTCACCCTGCACGCCCACCGGGACGGCGACGTCGGCCCGCGGGGCGAAGCGGCGGTTGCCGCTCTCGGCGGGGGCCAGCGGGTGCAGCCGCCACTGCGGATCGCCGCCGCCGAGGACGTCGACCACCTGGTAGCGGCGGCTGCGGACGCCGTCGAGGTGGGACCAGCACAGCGTGATCTCGCTGCCCAGCGCCAGCCGGACGCGCCGGCCGTCCCGGGTGCGGGCGACGGCCGCGGTCAGCTCGGTCTCGCTGGACCAGCGGGTCTGGCTCGACATCCGGGCGTCGTCGACCACCACGGTGAGCCGGGCACCGCTGTCGGGTCGGTCGCGGCCGATCGCGCTGGCCAGTCCCAAGGTGGGTCCTCTCGTGGTGTCCGGCGGCGGCCGGCCGCGGTGCGGGGTCGGTGAGTGGGTGTGCGGGGGTCAGACCCGGGCCGCGCGGCGGCCGATCTCCAGGGCGGTCGCGGACCGCAGCCGGGCCCGGACGTCGTCGGGCAGGTCCTCGAAGGCGACCCGCAGGGTGCGTCGTCCGTCGGCCAGGCGCTGGCGCTGCACGACCCGGCAGCGCAGTTCGACCCGGGTGCCGTCGAGCACGATCGCCATCATGGCGCGCTCCCCGGCGTCCGGGAGGGGGTGGACGACGTCGCCGAAGCCCACGGTGGGCTCGGCCACGAAGACGGCGCGCAGGCCGCCCTCGCTGACGTCGGCGGTCTCGCCCAGCAGCATCCCCGAGGGCATGGCCAGCCCGACCGGGACGTGCAGCGGGGCGCGCGGGCTGGAGCGGCGGTCGCCGTCGTCGGCCGGGCCGAGCGGGCGCAGCCGCCAGGTCGGCACGGTCCCGCCCCGGACGTCGGCGACCTGGTAGGGCCGGCAGCGGACCGGGACGTCGGTGGGGCTCCACCAGACCGACACCTCCGCGCCCAGGGACAGCCGCACCCGGCGACCGGAGGCGTCGACGCCGACCTCGAGGACCAGCTCCTGCTCGAGGCTGCTCTCCACGGTGCTGTGCGCGAGCGTGGTGGACCCGTCGACGACCACCTCGACGGTGCCGCCGCTCTCGGGCCGGGACAGGCCGGGAGCCTGGACGTCGGTCACGTGCCTGCTCCCACCTGTTCCGCTCCGCCTCGGTGGCGTCGTCGGGGGATCCATCGGCAGGACCGTCCCGGAATCGCCCCGAAACCGGGCGTTCCCGCTGACGGGGGGCGGGTCGCCTGCGCTCACGTGGAGTTCGAGGTGACGGGCGTGCCCCGCCAGTTCGTCGCGAAGACCGGGGTGACGACGTAGGTCAGGGCGCCGCCGAGGCCCAGCAGGCTGCCGGTGTCCAGGCAGGAGGTGACGGTCAGGACCGCGTCGCAGGCGCCGGAACCCGGGGTGCGGGTCGGGGTGCCGAGCAGCGGGGTGACGAAGCGGGCCACCTCGTACCCGCGGACGGGGGCGCCCTCCACGGTCACCGCGGTCCAGGACACCGCCACGGAGAAGCCGAGGGTCCCGTCGGTCCGCTTGGCGACGACGGGTGCCACCGAGGGGACCGTCGCGGCGACCACGGAGGCCGAGCTCCCGACGGCCGTGCTCGCGGCCCACGACGCCCGGGACGCGGTGGCGCCGCCGACCAGCAGGACCGCGGTGCCGACGACGGCGGTGAGGGCACGGCGCGGGCTCCGGGTCGGCCGCGTCGGCCGGGTCGGCCGACTCACAGCGACGTGCCCGACAGCGTCACGGGCACGGTGAAGGTCGCTCCGGCGCAGCCGCCGGGGGCCTCGGCCCGCATGTAGACCGCGCCGGTCAGCACGACGGGGGTGCTGGTGGAGTTGGCGGCCACCACGATCGCGGCGACGCCGGAGCGGTCGATCGTCGTCACCACCGGCAGCACGTTCCCGGTGGGGCACGCCGTCTGGTCCGCGGCCACCCCGTTGCCCAGGGTCAGCGTGGTGAGCGAGACCGGGTAGGGGTTGGCGTTGGTGATCGTGAAGCCGATGGTCCCGGTCAGCGGGTTGGCGTACGTGGTCCCGGTGCGCGGGAAGACCGGGTTGCCCTGGGGCACCGCGGTGACGGTCAGGGCGACCGGGGTGACCGCGCTGGCCTGCGTGGCGCCCCCACCCGACGCGCTCCACGCGGCCCAGGCGGCCCCGGTGCCGCCGAACAGGAGGGCGAGCGCGGTCCCGAGGACCGCCACCCGTCCCGCCCCGCGGCGGCCCGTGCCCCGGCGGTGCCGTCCGCTCACGGCCGCACCCCTCCCCGCCGGAGACCTCCCTGCCGCACGTCAGACGGGGAGGGTCGTGCCCGTGGCGGTGACCGGCACCGTGAACGTCACCTGCTTGCAGCCGTCCGCGGCCGTGGGCAGCATCGAGACGGCGGCGGGCAGGGTCAGCACCGTGGTGGTCGAGTTCGCCGGCACGTCGATCGCCAGGCCGGTGATGGTGGTCCGGGGCAGCGTGATGTTGCCGGCCGTGCAGGTGCCCGAGCTCGTGGTGGGCGTCTGGAGGACCACCTGGGTGATGCGCACCGGGAAGCCGTTGGGGTTGGTGACGGTGCCGGCCAGGTCGGCCGTCCCGCCGGGGTAGAGCAGGGAGGACGCCGGGGTGCTGGCGACGACGGCGAAGTCCACCGTCGTCCCGGCCACGCCGTTGACGGACCCGCCGCCGCTGACCATCCAGGCGGCGAAGGCCACCCCGCCGCCGAGCATGGCGACGAGCAGCAGGGCGAGGACGCCGGATCGCTTGCGCAGGTTCACTGGACTCCTCGGACTGGTGTGCACCGGAACGTGATCGTCCGATCGTCTCCCGAGCGCTATCGGCAGGCAGGGTTCCGAAACACACTCGAACGGCGAACTCCGTCGACGAGTCGGGGTCCCGGGCCGCCGTACACACCGGGGAAACGCCGGTCCAGGCCCCAGTACCCTCCTGGTCGTGCCTCGTGTCGTGGTCGACGTCGTCCTGAAGCCAGAGATCTCCGACCCCCAGGGGCAGGCCGTGCTCGGCGCCCTCGGTCGCCTGGGCCACGGCGGGGTGACCAGCGTCCGGCAGGGCAAGCACTTCGTGCTCGACGTCGAGGGCACCCCCGACGCCGCTCAGCTGCGGGAGATCGCCGAGACCCTGCTCGCCAACCCGGTCATCGAGGACGTCGAGCTGCACCTCGACCCCACCCCGGGGGTCTGAGCATGCGCATCGGCGTCATCACCTTCCCGGGCTCGCTCGACGACGTCGACGCCGCCCGCGCCGTCCGGCTGGCGGGGGCCGAACCGGTCGCCCTCTGGCACGCCGACGACGACCTCGCCGGCGTCGAGGCGGTCGTGCTGCCCGGCGGGTTCTCCTACGGGGACTACCTGCGCGCCGGCGCCATCGCCGCCCGCGCCCCGATGATGCGCACCGTCGTGGACCGGGCCCGCCAGGGCCTGCCCGTGCTGGGCATCTGCAACGGCTTCCAGGTGCTGTGCGAGGCCGGGCTGCTGCCCGGCGCCCTCACCCGCAACAGCCACCTGCACTTCCGCAACCGCGACCAGGGCCTGCTCGTCGAGCGCGCCGACACCGCCTGGACCTCCTCCTACGAGCAGGGCCAGACCATCGTCGTCCCGGTCAAGAACGGCGAGGGCCGCTACGTCGGCTCCGACGCCGACCTCGACGCCCTGGAGGGCGAGGGCCGCGTCGTCGTCCGCTACGTGGGCGGCAACCCCAACGGCAGCTCCCGCGACATCGCCGGCGTCACCAGCGCCGACGGCCGCGTCGTGGGCCTCATGCCGCACCCCGAGCACGCCGTCGAGGACCTCACCGGGCCCTCGGTCGACGGGCTCGGGTTCTTCACCTCGGTGCTCCAGGGAGTCCTCTCCGCATGACCGTCGACACCGTCTCCCACGCAGCACAGACCCCCGACGAGCCGCAGCCCTGGGCCGAGCTCGGGCTCCGCGAGGACGAGTACGCCCGGATCCGCGAGATCCTCGGCCGCCGGCCCACCACCGCCGAGCTGGCCATGTACTCGGTCATGTGGAGCGAGCACTGCTCCTACAAGTCCTCCAAGGTCCACCTGCGCACCTTCGGCGACCTGCCCCGCAGCGAGGCGCTGCTGGTCGGCATGGGCGAGAACGCCGGTGTCGTGGACGTCGGCGACGGCTACGCGGTGACCTTCAAGGTCGAGTCGCACAACCACCCCAGCTACATCGAGCCCTACCAGGGCGCGGCCACCGGCGTCGGCGGCATCGTCCGGGACATCCTCACCATGGGCGCCCGCCCGGTCGCCGTCATGGACTCGCTGCGCTTCGGCCGCGCCGACGCCCCCGACACCGCCCGGGTGCTGCCCGGCGTGGTCGCCGGGGTCGGCGGCTACGGCAACTGCCTGGGCCTGCCCAACATCGGCGGGGAGCTGCTCTTCGACGACTGCTACGCCGGCAACCCGCTGGTCAACGCCCTGTGCGTCGGCGTCATGCGGCACGAGGACGTCCGGCTGGCCAAGGCCGAGGGCGTGGGCAACAAGGTCGTGCTCTTCGGCGCCCGCACCGGCGGCGACGGCATCGGCGGGGTCTCGGTGCTGGCCAGTGAGACCTTCGACGCGGCGGGCCCGGCCAAGCGCCCCGCCGTCCAGGTCGGCGACCCGTTCACCGAGAAGCTGCTCATCGAGGCGTGCCTGGAGATCTTCGCCGCCGACCTGGTCACCGGCATCCAGGACCTCGGCGGTGCCGGGCTGTCCTGCGCCACCAGCGAGCTGGCCGCGGCCGGTTCCGGCGGCATGCACGTCGACCTGGACACCGTCCCGCTGCGGGACTCCACGCTGACCGCCGCCGAGATCCTGATGAGCGAGTCCCAGGAGCGCATGTGCGCGATCGTGGAGCCCGCCAAGGTCGAGCAGTTCCTCGCCGTCTGCGCCAAGTGGGACGTGCTGGCCACCGTCATCGGCGAGGTCACCGACGGCACCCGGCTCACCGTCGACTGGCACGGCGAGCAGATCGTCGACGTCCCGCCGCGCACCGTGGCCCTGGACGGCCCGGTCTACCACCGCCCGATGGCCCGCCCGGCCGACCTGGACGCCCTGCAGGCCGCCGTCCCGCCGGTCGAGTCCACCGACCTGCGCGCGGACTGGCTGGCCGTCGTCGGCAGCCCGGACGGCGCGGACAAGTCCTGGGTCACCGAGCAGTACGACCGCTACGTCCAGGGCAACACCGTGCTGGCCCAGCCCGAGGACGCCGGCGTCGTCCGGATCGACGAGGACACCCACCGCGGCATCGCGCTGGCCCTGGACGGCAACGCCCGCTTCGCCCGGCTGGACCCCTACACCGGCGCCCAGCTCAACCTGTCCGAGGCCTACCGCAACGTCGCCGTCTCCGGCGCCGTCCCGCTGGCCGTCACCAACTGCCTGAACTTCGGCTCCCCCGAGGAGCCCGAGGTCATGTGGCAGTTCGCCGAGGCCGTCCGCGGCCTGGCCGACGGCTGCCGCGCGCTGGGCCTGCCCGTCACCGGCGGCAACGTCAGCCTCTACAACCAGACCGGCGACGTGCCGATCAACCCGACGCCGGTCATCGGCGTGCTGGGCGTGCACGACGACGTCCGCACCCGGGTGTCCGGCGGCTGGAAGACCGCGGGGGAGACCCTCGTGCTCCTCGGGGAGACCCGGCCGGAGTTCGGCGGGTCCGCCTGGGCCTCCGTCGTGCACGGCCACCTCGGCGGGCTCCCGCCGCAGCTGGACCTGGACGCCGAGCGCGCCCTGGGCGAGCTGCTCGCCGACCTGGCCGCCGACGAGCTGGTCAGTTCCGCGCACGACCTCTCCGACGGCGGCCTGGCCCAGGCGCTGAGCGAGTCCGCGCTGCGGTACGGCGTCGGTGCGACGGTGTCGGTCCGCGGTGACGCCACGGCCGCGCTGTTCTCCGAGTCGGTGGCCCGCGCCGTCGTCACCACCTCGGACCCGGCCACGGTCCTGGCCGCTGCCCGCGGGCGCGGGGTCCCGGCGACCGAGCTGGGCACCACCGGCGGGGACGCCCTCGTCGTGGAGGGGCTGGTCGAGCTGCCGCTCGCCGAGCTCCGCACCACCTGGTCGACGACGCTCCCGGCGCTCTTCGACACACCCGAGGCCACCGTCGGTGCCGTCCCGACGGGCGCCGTCCCGACGAGCTGATGGCCGGGACGCCGCCGATCCCGGCCGAGGCGCTGCGCGATGCGCTGCTGCCCGCGCTGCCCTGGCTGCGCGGGGAGGCCGACCAGCCTCCCCGCGCGGTCCTGGGCGCCGCGGTCAAGACGACGGCGCGCTGGCTGGCCCAGCAGGTGCCCGGTCGGTCGGTGGAGGTGCGGGTGCCCCCGCACGTCGCCGTGCAGTGCATCCCGGGGCCGCGACACACCCGCGGCACCCCGCCCAACGTGGTCGAGACCGACGCCGCCACGTGGCTGCGGATGGCCTGCGGGCTGCAGACCTGGGACCAGGCCGTCGCCGAGGGGCGGGTGGCCGCCAGCGGCAACCGCGCCGACCTCGCCGAGCTGCTCCCGCTGCGGCCCTTCCGCAGCGGCCCGCCCGCCTGAGGGCGCCCCCACACGACGACGCCCCGCCCACCGCGGGGGTGGACGGGGCGTCGGGGCAGACCGGGCGGGTCAGCCGCCGGTGAACAGCGGGGCGGCGGTGATGACCGTGCGGACCAGGCCGTAGGCCAGCGGGATGCTGACCAGCAGCCAGGCGATGACGATCAGCAGGGTCGGGGTGGACGACTGCGTGCGCTGGGGTGAGCTCATCGGGCGGCGCTCCTCTCCGGGGTGGCGGGGGTGGTGTCGGTCTTGGGCTCGTGCCACTTGCTGGCGACCGGGGTCACGAGGAGGTTGGCCACGAACCCGACGGCGAGCAGGCCGACCATGATGAACAGGGCGATCCGGTAGTCCGCCGCGACCAGCTCACCGGGGGTGCCCTGGGTGTCCAGGACGCCGTTGACGATCAACGGCCCGGCCACGCCCGCCGCGGCCCAGGCGGTGAGCAACCGGCCGTGGATGGCACCGACCTGGTAGGTGCCGAAGAGGTCGCGCAGGTAGGCCGGGATGGTGGCGAACCCGCCGCCGTAGAAGCTGATGATCACCGCGGCCAGGACGACGAACAGCCAGGTCGCCGAGCTGCCGACGGTGGCCAGGGCGACGTAGAGCAGCAGCCCGACGCCGAGGTAGACCATGTAGATCGGCTTGCGGCCGATCTTGTCCGAGGTCGAGGACCAGACGAACCGGCCGGCCATGTTGAACAGCGACAGGAGACCGACGAACCCAGCTCCGGCCGCGGCGGCGACGGTGGAGGCGTCTCCCTCGCGGAAGAAGTCCTGGATCATCGGGCTGGCCTGCTCGAGGATGCCGATGCCCGCGGTCACGTTGCAGAACAGCACCACCCACAGCAGCCAGAACTGCCGGGTCTTGATCGCGTTGGCCGCGGACACGCTGTCGGTGGTGACCAGCGACTTCTGCTTGACCGAGGCGGGGTCGAAGCCGTCGGGCTTCCAGCCGTCGGCCGGCACGCGGACGATGAACGCCCCCGCCATCATGTAGACCAGGTAGACCAGGCCGAGGGTGACGAACAGCCCGGCCACGGCACCGCCACTGGGCACGGTGGCCGCGGTGCCGTCGTAGGCCGGGTCGTAGAGGCTCATCAGCTGGCGGGACAGCGGGGTCGCGATGAGCGCGCCACCACCGAAGCCCATGATCGCCATGCCGGTGGCCAGGCCCGGGCGGTCGGGGAACCACTTGATCAGCGTGGAGACCGGCGAGATGTACCCGATGCCCAGCCCGATCCCGCCGAGCACGCCGTAGCCCAGGTAGAGCAGCCACAGCTGGTCGGTGGCGATGCCGAGGGCGCCCACCAGGAAGCCGACGGACCAGAAGCAGGCGGCGGTGAACATGGCCGCCCGCGGGCCGTTGCGGTCCACCCAGGTGCCGAAGACCGCGGCCGACAGGCCCAGCATCACGATGGCGATGGAGAAGACCACGCCGATCGAGGTCAGGCTGGCGTCGAAGTGCTCGACCAGGGCGGTCTTGTAGACGCTGGTCGCGTACGCCTGGCCGATGCACAGGTGCACGGCCAGGGCGGCCGGTGGGATGAGCCACCGGTTGAAGCCCGGCTTCGCGATGATGCGCTCGCGAGCCAGGAAGCTGGGAACAGCCACCGACGGTCCTCCTGAACCGGGGCCGAGCCCCGGAGACGCTGGGTGCCCGCTGTGACGCGGGCCATGCCGGAGGCGACGGTAGTTCGCGTTGCAACCAATCGCAGGGTGAGCGAGACCAGAACGTCACCTGGCCGACGGACGGAGGCCCGGACGCGGTCGGCGGGGACCACCCATAAGCTCGGCCGCATGCCGTACGAGGTCCAGGGCGTCGTCGCCCTCAGCAAGGGTGCCCCCGTCTCGCTGGAGACGATCCTGATCCCCGACCCGGGTCCGGGTGAGGCGATCGTGGACGTGCAGGCGTGCGGGGTCTGCCACACCGACCTGCACTACCGGGAGGGCGGGATCAACGACGAGTTCCCGTTCCTGCTCGGCCACGAGGCCGCCGGCGTGGTCTCCGCGGTCGGCGAGGGCGTGGAGAACGTCGCCGTGGGTGACTTCGTGATCCTCAACTGGCGCGCGGTGTGCGGGAAGTGCCGGGCGTGTGCCAAGGGCAAGCCCTGGTACTGCTTCGACACCCACAACGCCACCCAGAAGATGACCCTGGCCGACGGCACCCCGCTGTCCCCGGCGCTGGGCATCGGCGCGTTCGCCGAGAAGACGCTGGTCCACTCCGGGCAGTGCACCAAGGTCGACCCGGCCGCCTCCCCGACCGCCGCGGGCCTGCTGGGCTGCGGCGTGATGGCCGGCGTCGGTGCCGCGATCAACACCGGTGGCGTGGGCCGCGGCGACACCGTCGCCGTCTTCGGCTGCGGTGGTGTCGGTGACGCCGCCATCGCCGGCGCCCGGCTGGCCGGGGCCGCGAAGGTCATCGCCGTCGACATCGACGACCGCAAGCTCGAGTGGGCCACGGGCATGGGCGCCACCCACACGGTGAACTCCAAGGAGACCGACGCGGTCGCCGCGATCAAGGAGCTCACCGGCGGGTTCGGCGTCGACGTCGCCATCGACGCCGTGGGCCACCCGGCGGTCTACCAGCAGGCCTTCGACGCCCGCGACCTCGCCGGCACCGTCGTGCTGGTCGGCGTGCCGAACCCGACGATGGAGATCACCTTCCCGCTGATCGAGCTGTTCGGCCGGGGCGGTGCACTGAAGTCCTCCTGGTACGGCGACTGCCTGCCCAGCCGGGACTTCCCGATGCTCATCGACCTGTACCTGCAGGGCCGCTTCGACCTGGACGCCTTCGTCTCCGAGACCATCGCCATCGGCGACGTCGAGGCCGCGTTCGAGAAGATGCACCACGGCGACGTGCTGCGCTCGGTCGTGGTGTTCTGATGCCGGCGCGCATCGACAAGACCGTGGTCAGCGGTGTGTTCAGCCTCGACGGGCAGGACTTCGACGTCGACAACAACGTGTGGCTGGTCGGCGACGACGAGACGGTCCTGGTCATCGACGCCCCCCACGACGCCGCCCCGATCCTCGCGGCGGTCGCTGGACGCGCCCTGGGCGCCATCGTGCTGACCCACGGGCACAACGACCACATCACCGCCGCCGTGGCGCTGCGCGAGGCCACCGGCGCCCCGATCTGGTTCAACCCGGCCGACCGGATGCTCTGGGACGTCGTGCACCCCGACGCCGCCCCGGACCACGACCTGGTCGAGGGCACCACGTTCGACGTCGCCGGCACCCAGCTCGTGGCCATGCACACCCCGGGCCACTCCCCGGGCAGCACCTGCCTCCACGCCCCCGAGCTGGGCACCGTCTTCACCGGCGACACGCTGTTCTGCGGTGGCCCCGGGGCCACCGGGCGGTCCTACAGCGACAAGCCGACGATCCTGACCTCGATCCGGGAGCGGCTGCTGACCCTGGACGGCGACACCGTCGTCCGCACCGGGCACGGCGACGACACCACCGTCGCCGCGGAGACCGGGAACATCTCCTAGGTCCGCCGTGGCGGAGGTCCGGGTCGGCACGTCCGGCTGGAGCTACGACCACTGGGACGGCGTCCTCTACCCACCGGGGACGCCGTCCCGGGACCGGCTCGCGCACTACGTGCAGCACGTCGACACCGTCGAGCTCAACGCCTCGTTCTACCGCTGGCCCCGGGACACCACGTTCGCCGGCTGGCGGGAGCGGCTGCCCCCGGGCTTCGCGATGAGCGTCAAGGCCGCCCGCGGCCTCACCCACGCCAGGCGGCTGTTGCAGCCCGAGGCCTGGGTGCAGCGGACCGCCGCCGGCTGGCACGAGCTCGGCGACCGCCGCGGCGTCCTGCTGGTGCAGCTGCGGCCGGACCACCAGCGCGACGACGCCCGGCTGGAGTTCTTCCTGCGGCAGCTGCCGCCCTGGCTGCGGGTCGCGGTCGAGCTGCGGCACCCCAGCTGGCAGCACGAGGACGTCTGGTCGCTGCTGGCCCGGTACGGCGCCGCGTACTGCGTCGTGAGCGGGGCCGGCATCCCCTGCGAGCTGCGGGTGACCGCGCCCTTCGCCTACGTCCGGTTCCACGGCCCGGACCACGAGCACCTCTACGCCGGTTCCTACAGCGACGCGGACCTCGCCTGGTGGGCCGACCGCATCGGCGAGTGGCGTGCCGGCGGCGTCGAGGTCTTCGCCTACTTCAACAACGACGGGGAGGGGAACGCCGTCCGCGACGCGTGGCGGCTGCGTGAGCTGCTGGGATGAGCGCGTCGTCACCCCGCCGGGGCTGGCGTGTCCACCTCGCCCCGGTACCCTCGCTCCCGTGCCTCGCGGTGATGGACGGCTGACGCACGACCTCGACCCCCAGGACGCCGGACCCCAGGACGCCTGCGGCGTCTTCGGTGTCTGGGCGCCGGGGGAGGAGGTCGCGAAACTGACCTACTTCGGTCTCTACGCCCTGCAGCACCGGGGTCAGGAGGCCGCCGGCATCGCGGTCTCCGACGGTGCCTCGGTGGTGGTCTACAAGGACCTCGGGCTGGTGAGCCAGGTCTTCGACGAGTCGACCCTGAGCAGCCTGCGCGGCTTCCTCGCCGTCGGGCACACCCGGTACTCCACGACCGGTGCCTCCACCTGGGAGAACGCCCAGCCGACGTTCCGGACGACGGGCTCGGGCACCGGCATCGCGCTGTGCCACAACGGCAACCTGGTGAACACCGCGGAGCTGGCGAGCAAGGCCGCCGACGAGGGCGTCTCCGGTGCCTTCTCCTCCACCACGGACTCCGACATCGTCACCGCGCTGATCGCCGCCAAGCAGGACCTGTCGGTCGAGGCGGCGGCGATGCAGGTGCTGCCACACCTGCGCGGGGCCTTCAGCTTCACCTTCATGGACGAGACGACGCTCTACGCCGCCCGGGACGCCCAGGGCGTCCGGCCGCTGGTGCTGGGCCGCCTGGAGCGCGGCTGGGTGGTGGCCAGCGAGACGGCTGCGCTGGACATCGTCGGCGCCTCCTACGTCCGCGAGGTCGAGCCGGGTGAGCTGATCGCCATCGACGAGGACGGTCTGCGCTCCCAGCACTTCGCGCCCGCCTCGCCCAAGGGCTGCGTCTTCGAGTACGTCTACCTGGCCCGCCCCGACACCACGATCTCCGGCCGTGGCGTGCACGCCGCCCGGGTGGAGATCGGCCGTCGGCTGGCCAAGGAGCACGCCGTCGAGGCCGACCTGGTCATCCCGGTCCCGGAGTCGGGCACGCCGGCCGCCGTGGGCTACGCCGAGGCCTCGGGCATCCCCTACGGCCTGGGTCTGGTCAAGAACTCCTACGTGGGCCGCACGTTCATCCAGCCCAGCCAGACGATCCGCCAGCTGGGCATCCGGCTCAAGCTCAACCCGCTGCGCGACGTCATCCGCGGCAAGCGCCTGGTCGTCGTGGACGACTCGATCGTGCGCGGCAACACCCAGCGCGCCCTGGTCCGGATGCTGCGCGAGGCCGGTGCCGTCGAGGTGCACGTGCGGATCGCCTCGCCGCCGGTCAAGTGGCCCTGCTTCTACGGCATCGACTTCGCCAGCCGCGCCGAGCTGGTCGCCAACGGGCTGGACGTCGATGGCGTCCGCGCCTCGATCAACGCCGACTCGCTGGGCTACGTCAGCGAGGCCGGGATGATCGCGGCGACCGAGCAGCCGGCCAACCGGCTGTGCTCGGCCTG
Organism: Modestobacter sp. Leaf380; assembly: GCF_001424485.1. Lineage (GTDB taxonomy): Bacteria > Actinomycetota > Actinomycetes > Mycobacteriales > Geodermatophilaceae > Klenkia. The sequence continues at coordinate 828,005 of NZ_LMQC01000001.1, read as the reverse complement.
CTTCACCGGGGAGTACCCGATCCCGCTGGGCGAGCCCGAGGTGCTGGGCAAGCACGTGCTCGAGGGCATCAGCCGGCGCACCCTGCCGGTGCTCGACGACGTCGACCGGGCTGCGGCCCGCGCGGTGAGCGGGTGGACCGGCCAGCAGGCCGGCAGCCCCAGCACCGCCGGTGGCGCCGACGACGCGCTGACCCGCCCGTGACGTTCACCTACGCCGGGTCCGGCGTCGACATCGATGCCGGCGAGCGCGCCGTCACGCTGATGAAGAGCGCGGTGGAGGCCACCAACCGGCCCGAGGTCGTCGGCGGGCTGGGCGGGTTCGCCGGGCTGTTCGCGCTGGACACCCAGAAGTACCGCAAGCCGCTGCTCGCGTCGTCCACCGACGGCGTCGGCACCAAGATCGCGCTGGCCCGCCAGCTGGACCGGCACGACACCGTGGGCATCGACCTGGTCGCCATGTGCGTCGACGACCTGGTGGCCTGCGGTGCCGAGCCGCTCTTCCTGCAGGACTACGTGGCCTGCGGCAAGGTCGTCCCGGAGCGGATCGCCGCGATCGTCACCGGCATCGCCACCGGCTGCCGGCTGGCCGGGGCCTCACTGGTCGGCGGGGAGACCGCCGAGCACGGCGACCTGATGGGCGCCGACGAGTACGACCTGGCCGCGACCGCCGTCGGCGTGGTCGAGGCCGACGCGGTGCTGGGCCCCGAGCGGGTCCGCGACGGGGACGTCGTCGTCGCCATGGCCTCCTCGGGCTTCCACTCCAACGGCTACTCCCTGGTCCGCCGCGTCGTCGCGAGCGCCGGGCTGGACCTGCTGGCCACCCCGGCCGGGCTGGACCGGGAGCTGGGCGCCACGCTGCTGGAGCCCACCCGGATCTACGCGCTGGACTGCCTGGCCCTGGTCGCCGAGCTGTCCGTGGACGCCGTGCACGCCTTCGCGCACATCACCGGGGGCGGGCTGGCCGCCAACGCTGGCCGCGTCGTCCCCGACGGCCTGGAGGCGGTCCTGGACCGCTCCACGTGGGCCCTGCCGGCCGCGGTGCACCTGATGGAGTCCCAGGGCGTGCCGCGCACCGAGTCCGAGCGGGCGTTCAACTGCGGGGTCGGCATGGTCGCCGCCGTCGCCCCCGAGGTCGCCGACCGCACGGTCGCCCTGCTCACCGAGCGCGGCGTCCCCGCCTGGGTGGCCGGCACCGTCGGCGAGCGCACCGACCCCACCGCCGCCCCCGCCCGGCTGGTCGGCTCCTACCGCTGAGGGCAGCTCCCGGTCGCCCCTGGTGGGCGGTCGGGAGCCGACCCGCGGTCGGACTGCCGGCGCACAGCACGACGACACCGCCGTCCCGAGGGGCGGCGGTGTCGTGAGCTTGTTGCGTGTTGCGTCCTGCTGGGCCGATCGGCGCAGCGGATCAGCGACTGGCTGCCCAGTCGTCGTCCGCGTCGTCGTCGACCCACCGAGCAGCGAACTCGTCGCCGTCGTCCTCGGCGTCGTCCTTGCCCACCTGGGTGGGGTAGGACGACGGCTGGCCACCGAGTTCCCGCTGCAGGGCAGTCAGGTCGGTATTGGGTGAGCTGTACTTGAGCTCACGGGCCACGCGTGTCTGCTTGGCCTTCGCTCGGCCGCGCCCCATGGCTCGACCCCCTCGTTACGGAGTGGCGGGCGTCCAGCACTGGGCTTGGACGGCCCGTGTGGCGACCCCGACTGAGTGATTGTGTCCGAGGGCGAGCTTACGTCACGGAACGGGGCTCGGCACACGTCCTCCCCGCGCGTCCCCCGGACGGGCTGGTCAGGAGGCCTCCGGGTGGCCTGGATCTCAGTGCCGGAGGGGCAGTCGGATGGTCGACAGACGTCCCACGGAGGACATCCGCTCCTCGGCGAGTCGGTCTGCGGCGACGGCGGGGGTGACCCCGGCGGCGTCCGCGGCGGCGAAGACCCGCAGGGCGACGTCGTAGATCGTGGTCGCCTTGGCCTGGGCCCGGGCGAAGGAGAACCCGTGCCGCTCGTCCTCGACCTGGATGACCCCGCCGGCGTTGACCAGGTAGTCCGGGGCGTAGAGGACGCCCCGGTCGGCCAGCAGCTGCGCGGTGCCCTCGTGGGCCAGCTGGTTGTTCGCCCCGCCGCAGACGATCTCGGCGGGCAGCACGGCGACGGTCTCGTCGTCCAGGGCGCCGCCGAGGGCGCAGGGGGCGTAGACGTCGTGCGGGGTGCGGACCAGCGCGGCGGTGTCCGCGACCGCCTGCACCCCCGGGTGCTTCGCGGTGACCCGGGCGACGGCGGCGGCGTCCACGTCGGTGACGACGACGGAGGCGCCGTCCTCGACCAGGGAGTCGACCAGCCACGACCCGACCTTGCCCACCCCGGCCACGGCGACCGTGCGCCCGGCCAGGGACGGCGAGCCCCACCGGTGCTGCGCGGCGGCCCGCATGCCCTGGAAGACGCCGAAGGCGGTGAGCACCGAGGAGTCCCCGCACCCGCCGTACGCCAGGGACCGGCCGTGGGCGAAGCGGGTCTCCCGGGCGACGACGTCGAGGTCGGCGTTGTACGTGCCGACGTCGCAGGCGGTGAGGTAGCGGCCGCCGAGCGCCTCGACGAACCGGCCGTAGGCGCGCAGCAGCGCCTCGGTCTTGTCCGTCGCCGGGTCGCCGATGATCACGCCCTTGCCGCCGCCGAGGTCCAGGCCGGCCAGGCTGTTCTTGTAGGCCATCGCCCTGGACAGGGCCAGTGCGTCGGTGACGGCGTCGGCCTCGGAGGCGTAGGGGAAGAAGCGGGTGCCGCCCAGGGCCGGCCCCAGTGCGGTCGAGTAGACCGCGATCACCGCCCGCAGACCGGACTCCCGGTCGGAGCAGAAGACGACCTGTTCGTGCCCGGAGCCCATGACGTCCACGGCTCCAGCCTAGGGATCGTCGGTGACGACTGGGTCTCGGTGTGACCACCGCCGGGCGCGGGGGCAGCCGGCCGGGGGATCATCGAGCGTCGTCCTCCGTCCGGGGGGTCGCACGTCCCGGTCGCGGGGCGCGTGCCGCACACTCCGTGCGGGCCCACAGTGCCGCCCGCCGGCACGGACCCGCGGGAGCACGCTGCGCCCGCCGCACGCACGCACACTCGGAGGAACCCCACGATGGCCCGACCCCAGCGGCTGCTCGCCCTCGCCCTGGCCGCACCCCTGCTGCTCTCCGCCTGCTCGGGCGGTGACGAGCCGACGGCCACCGGTGCCGACGGCGACTCGCTGACCTTCGCCGTCGTCACGCACGGGTCGCCCGGCGACGCCTTCTGGGACGTCGTGCAGAACGGTGCCGTCCAGGCCGGTGAGGACCTCGGGATCGAGGTCGACTACCAGTCCGACGGCGACCCCCAGCGGCAGTCGCAGCTGATCGAGGCCGCGGTGAACCAGGGCGTCGACGGCATCGTGGTCTCGATGGCCAACCCCGAGGCGCTGCAGTCCGCCGTCGAGGACGCCGTCGCCGCCGGGATCCCGGTGGTGACGATCAACTCCGGTGCCGCCGAGTCCGTCGAGTTCGGCGCGATCGGGCACGTCGGTCAGGACGAGACGATCGCCGGCCAGGGCGCCGGGGAGCGGCTGGCCACCGACGGGCGCACGAACGTGCTGTGCGTGGTGCACGAGGCGGGCAACATCGGCCTCGAGCAGCGCTGCGACGGCGCCTCGCAGGGACTGGGCTCCGACGTCACCACGCTGCAGGTCGACATCAACGACCTGGCGGCCGCGGAGTCGACGATCACCTCCTCGCTGCAGAGCGACCCGAGCATCGACGCGGTGCTCACGCTGAACTCCGCCGTCGCCGCGGTGGCCGCCTCGGCCGCCACCGACGCCGGCTCCGAGGCCGAGATCGCCACGTTCGACCTGAACGCCGACGTGATCTCCGGCATCCAGGAGGGCACCATCTCCTTCGCGGTCGACCAGCAGCAGTTCGAGCAGGGCTACCTGCCGGTCGTCATGCTGCAGCTGTACGCACAGAACCTGAACACCGTGGGTGGCGGGCAGCCGGTCCTCACCGGGCCGGGCATCGTGGACAGCGAGAACGTCGACGAGATCGCCGACCTGGCGACGGCGGGCACCCGCTGACGCACGGCTGACCGACCGGCCGGCCCGCACCCCGGGCCGGCCGGAGCACCCCCGAGAGGACGACGAGAGACCGTGACGACGACGGACGCGCCACCGACCCGCCCCCCGGCGGACGAGCGGGTGGCCTCGGTCGGGCTGCTCAAGCGACTGCTGGTCAAGCCCGAGCTCGGCGCGCTGGTCGGCGCCGTCGTCGTGTTCGTGTTCTTCGCGGCCCAGTCCTCGGTCTTCCTGTCCCCGGCGGGCATCGCGAACTGGCTGGACCCGGCCTCGACGCTGGGGATCATGGCCTGCGCGGTGGCGCTGCTGATGATCGGCGGGCACTTCGACCTGTCGGCCGGGGTGATGACCGGGACGTCGGCGCTGACCGTCGGCATCGTGAGCGTGCAGTTCGAGACCAGCATCTGGGTCGGCATCGCCGTCGCGCTGGTGATCGCGCTGGCGATCGGTGCGCTCAACGGCTTCCTGGTGGTCCGCACCGGGCTGCCCAGCTTCATCATCACGCTGGGCACGTTCCTCATGTTGCAGGGGCTGAACCTGGGGCTGACCAAGCTGTTCACCGGCACGGTCAACGCCGGCGGGATCGGCGCGACCGCGGGCTTCGAGTCCGCCGAGGCGGTCTTCGCCTCCTCCTTCACCATCGCCGGGCAGCCGTTCCGGATCGCCGTCGTGTGGTGGGTGCTGGTGACGCTGCTGGCCACCTGGGTGCTGCTGCGCACCCGCTTCGGCAACTGGGTCTTCGCCACCGGCGGTGACGAGGTGGCCAGCCGCAACGTCGGTGTGCCGGCCGCCCGCACCACCATCACGCTGTTCATGACCACGGCCGGGGCGGCCTGGTTCGTGGGCGTCGTCTACGCGGTCCGGCAGACCTCGGTGCAGGCCAACGTGGGCATCGGCAACGAGCTGATCTACATCGTCGCGGCGGTCATCGGAGGCTGTCTGCTCACCGGCGGGTTCGGCTCGGCCGTGGGCGCCTCGCTCGGTGCGCTGATCTTCGGCATGACGCAGCAGGGGATCGTCTACCTGCGCTACGACTCGGACTGGTTCTACTTCTTCCTGGGCGCGATGCTGCTGCTGGCCGTGCTCACCAACCGCGCGATCCGGCGCTACGCGGAGGCGCGGCGATGAGCGGTCCCGAGGGCGCCCCCCTGCTGGAGCTGCGCGACATCGGCCGGGACTTCGGCTCGGTGATCGCCCTGGACGGCATCTCCACCAGCGTGCGGGCCGGTGAGGTCACCTGCGTGCTCGGTGACAACGGCGCCGGCAAGTCCACCCTGATCAAGGTGCTGTCCGGGGTGCACCAGCCCAGTCGCGGCGAGCTGCTGCTCGACGGTGCCCCGGTCCGCTTCGGTGCCCCGCGGGAGGCGCTGGACGCCGGGATCGCCACGGTCTTCCAGGACCTGGCGATGATCCCGCTGATGGCGATCTGGCGGAACTTCTTCCTGGGCTCGGAGCCGACGAAGGGGTGGGGGCCCTTCCGCCGCTTCGACGCCGCGACCGCCAAGGACGTCACCCGGCGCGAACTGGCCGCGATGGGCATCGACGTCCGGGACCCCGACCAGCCGGTCGGCACGCTGTCCGGCGGTGAGCGGCAGTCCGTGGCCATCGCCCGCGCGGTGTACTTCGGTGCCCGGGTGCTGATCCTGGACGAGCCGACGTCGGCGCTGGGCGTCAAGCAGGCCGGCGTCGTCCTGCGGTACATCGCGCAGGCCCGGGACCGCGGGCTGGGCGTCGTCTTCATCACCCACAACCCGCACCACGCCTACCCGGTGGGGGACCGGTTCGTGCTGCTCAAGCGCGGCCGCAGCCTGGGCGACTTCCGCAAGGACGAGGTCAGCCGCGAGGAGATCACCGCCATGATGGCCGGTGGGGCCGAGCTCGAGGACCTGGCGCACGAGCTGGAGCGCCCACCCTCCTGAGGGATTTCCACCTCCTGTCCCTCAAGTCCCACCCGTCACGGGTCGATGGGAGAGGGACAGACAGTGTGGGTTGCGGACAGCAACTGATGAGTCCTGTGCTGCCTCTGCGTGTTGCTCCTGTGACTCGTGGTGCAGATGGGACGCTGATCGGGCTCACACGCCATCCCTCTTCCCCAGGGAGCGACCATGCCGCGGCAGCCGCTGCGCGCCTCCGGTGACCACCGGACGCCGACCACCACGCACCGACCCGGAGCCGCCCCCCGCGGCTCCCGTCGGGCCCTGACCGGCGGGCTCGTCGGTCTGCTGGCGGTCGCGCTGGTGACCCTGGGTGCGGGCCCGGCCCTCGCCGTCCCCGCCGCCCCGGGCAACCCCTCCGACGCCGAGATCGGCTCCGCGCAGGCCCAGCAGGACGCCGCCGCCGCCGAGGTCGGCCGGATCGCCGCCCTCGTCGCCAGCGCCGAGGCACAGCTCGAGCAGGTCCAGGTCCAGGCCGAGGCCGCCGGCACCGCCTACCTGGCCGCCGAGGAGGCACTGGGCCTGGCCCAGGCCGCCGCCGACGAGACCGCCGCCCAGCTCGCCACCGCGACCGCCTCGGTCACCGCCGCGCAGGGCCGGCTCAGCGACTTCTCCCGCAACAGCTACATGAACGGCGCCGCCCTCACCAGCGAGGTCGCCCTGCTCGACGCCGGCGGTCCCGCCGAGCTGGTCGAGAAGGCCGCGATGCTGGACTGGGTCGCCGAGAACCAGCTCGACGTCCTCGGCGGCCTCGAGGTCGCCCGGGTCGCCCAGGCCAACGCGGACTCCGCCGCCCGGCAGGCCGTCGCCGAGCGCGCCACGGCCGAGCAGGCCGCCGCCGACGCCAAGGCCGACGCCGACGCCCAGGTGGCCGGCCAGGAGGCCGCCGTCTCCGCCGCCACCGCCCAGAAGCAGGCCTACGACGCCCAGCTGCAGGCCGCCCAGGTGCAGCTGCTCTCGCTGCAGGGTGCCCGCAACGCCTACCAGGCGTGGCTGGACCAGAAGGCCGCCGAGGAGGCCGCTGCCGCCGCCGCCCAGGCGCAGGCCGCCGCGGCTGCCGCGGCGGCCGCGGCTGCAGCCACCAGCAGCGCCCGCAGTGCCCCCTCCGTCGACTACGGCGGCGGCGGGTCCATCACCCCGGGCAGCTCGAACTACGTCCTCCCGGCCGCCGGCCGCACCTCCAGCTGCTACGGCAGCCGCTGGGGCACCACCCACTTCGGCGTCGACGTCGCCGCCCCGATCGGCACCCCGATCTACGCCGCCACCTCCGGCACCGTCCAGCGGGCCGGCGCGGCCACCGGCTTCGGCCAGGCCGTCTACATCCGCGGCGACGACGGCGCCGTCACCGTGTACGGCCACGTCAACCGGTACTTCGTCTCGGCCGGCGAGCGGGTCTCGGCCGGTGAGCAGATCGCCGAGGTCGGCAACAAGGGCCAGTCCACCGGCCCGCACCTGCACTTCGAGGTGCACCCCAGCGGTGCCATGTACGGCGGTCAGGTCGACCCGGTGCCGTGGATGGCGGCCCGCGGCGTCACGATCCGCGGCTGCTGAACCGACGCCCCCCACGACGAGGACCCCGCACCACGACGACCCCGCACCACGACGACGGCCCGGCACCCCACGGAGGGGTGCCGGGCCGCTGTCGTCGGAGGTCAGGAGGTGGGTGCGGCGGTGATGTCGCAGTTCGTGGTCACGTAGGCCTCGACCTCGGCCTGGGCGTCGGTGGAGGTCGTCTGCAGGGTGGTGAACTCGGTGACGAAGGCCTGCTGGCCCTCGGGGGTCGTGAGGTCCAGGCCCTGGATGTTCGTGACGACCTGGGCCAGGGCGCCGGTCAGGGTGCCCCAGGACTCGCTGATCTCGGCCGGCGGCTCGATGGCGCTGAGCTGGGCGGAGGCGTCGGCGAACAGCGCGGGGATGGTGGTCGGGTCGGCGGTGTTCGCCACGGACTCCAGCTCGCCGAGGGCCGCCTGGGCCTCGCTGCAGAACGCGGAGGCCTCGGGGTCGGCGTCCGAGCTGCTCTGCTCGGCGCTCGGGCTGGTGGTGGTCGCTGCGGCGCTGCTGCTGCTCGACGCGGCGGGCTCCTCGTCGGAGCCACCCCCGCAGGCGGTGAGCAGCACCAGGGCGGCGGACGCGGACAGGGCCGTCTTCGTGACGGTCGAGAGGCGCATGGGGGCAGGTTACGGGCCCCACGGGTGTTCTCCGGCCACGCCGAGCCGTTCGGAGCGGCGGCCTAGGGTCGCCTGCGTGGACGCACCCGTGGACCCCCGCCGCAGCTGGGCGCTGCCCGCCCCGGGCGCGATGGTCGGCACCGTCGAGCTCGAGCCGCTGGTGACCCGGGTGCTGGCGCCCAACCCGTCGCCGATGACCCTGGACGGCACGAACACCTACCTGGTCGGTGCCCCGGGCAGCGGTCGGGCCGTCGTCGTCGACCCCGGTCCCGACGACGCCGAGCACCTGGCCGCCGTCCTCGACGCGCTCCGCGACCGGGACGCCGAGCTGGTGGGCGTGCTGGTCACCCACCACCACGGCGACCACGCCGAGGCCGCACTGCCGTGGGGCGAGCGGTTCGGCGTCCCGGTGGCCGCGGGGTCCCGCGACGTCGCCGGGGACGCCGGCCGGGTGTTGGAGCACGGCGACCGGGTGGAGCTGGCCGGGACCGTGCTGGGCGTCGTCGGCACCCCGGGGCACACCCGGGACCACCTGGCGTTCCGGCTGGAGTCCGGGGCGGTGCTGGTCGGGGACCACGTGCTGGGCCGCGGCACCTCGGTGGTCACCCACCCCGAGGGCGACGTGCTGGCCTACCTGGACTCGCTGCGACGGGTGCACGACCTGGGTCCCTCGGCGCTGTACTGCGGGCACGGCCCGGAGCTCACCGAGGACGTCGGCGCGGTGCTGGGCTTCTACGCCGCCCACCGGGCGTACCGGGAGTGGCAGCTGGTCGACGCGCTGCTGCCGGGCGCGCAGACCGTGGACGAGCTGGTCACGCACGTCTACGCCGCGGTGCCCCGCGAGGTGTGGCCGGCCGCGGCGCAGTCCACCCGGGCCACGCTGGCCAAGCTGTCGGCGCAGGGCCAGGTCGTGCGCGGCGCCGGGGACAGCTGGCGACTGGCCTGACCCCTGATCGTCACGGCCCCGCAACGCGCGCGGGTGAGCATCGCGGCGTGACCCGCCTGCTCGTGACGAACGCCGTCCTGCTGACCTGCGACCCCGACCGTCCGCCGTCCTTCCGGGGCTGGTTCACCGTCGGGGACGACGGCCGGCTCACCGCCGTCGAGGCCGGCGACCCGGGCCCGGAGGTGACCGCCGACCGGACCCTGGACGTCGGCGGCGCGCTCGTCGGGCCCGGCTTCGTCTCCGCGCACAGCCACCTGTTCACCTCGGCCAGCCGCGGGCTGGCCGCCGACCAGTCGCTCTACGGCTGGATCGAGGGCATGACCCGGTACACCGACGCCGGGGACGCGCAGGACGTGTACTGGTTCACCCGGCACGGCAGCCAGGACTTCCTGCGCAACGGGATCACCACCGCCTTCGACTTCACCGACCCGAACCTGTCCTTCGAGCGGGAGTCCGCGGGCGTCGCGTCGTTCTCCGCCGCGCTGCCCGACAGCGCCTACCAGCACGCCCAGCTGCGCGCCCGGGTCGACGCCGGGCTCCGCTCGGTGCACAGCCTGATGCTCGGCCAGGGTGCCGTCCCGCACGCGGACTCCCTGGCCCAGCTCGACGAGGTGGTCGCGATGGCCGCCGACACCGACCCCGCGCTGCTGCTGGGCCTGGCGGTCTCGGGCTCCGTGCAGTGGGCGCCGGAGGCGACGGCGGCCGACCTGGAGCTGGCCGCCATGCAGCGGCACGGGATGCTCAACCAGCCGCACCTGCTGGAGACCCCGCACGAGGTGGAGCTGCAGCGCTCGAAGTTCGCCTGGTACCGGGACGCCGGCGTGCTGGGCCCCGACGTCGTCTTCGGGCACTTCATCCAGACCGACGACGAGATCATCGCCCAGGCCGCCGAGGCCGGCTGCGGGGTGAGCTGGCAGCCGATGAGCAACGGGCGCCTGGCCAGCGGTGTCACCCGCATCCCGGAGATGCGTGCCGCGGGCATGCGGGTGGGCATCGGGCTGGACGACCAGTCCTGCACCGACGTCTCGGACCCCTTCGCCAACATGCGGACCGGGATCTCCCTGCTGCGGGCGACCTACAAGGACCCCGCGGCGATGCCGGTGCACGACATGCTGGTGCTGGCGACCCGCGGCTCGGCGGAGACCCTGGGCATCGACGACCGGGTGGGCAGCCTGCGGGTGGGCCGGTTCGCGGACTTCCTCGTCGTCGACCCGCGCGACCCCGACACCGGCCCGGTGTGGGACGCCGTGGCCACCTACGTGCTGGCCTGCTCGCTGCGGAACCTGCACGCGGTCTGGTCCGGCGGGGAGCTGGTCGCCGACGGGGCGCGGCTGGTGTCCGACGGCGCGGCCGAGACCGTCGACCAGGTGCACGAGCGGATGGCCCGGCTGCGCGTCCTGGTCGACGGTTGCTGACCGCCGGGGGTCAGCTGGTCGGTGCCGGCGTCAGGTCGGTGATGCCGCAGTTGTCGGTCAGGTAGGTCTCGGTGGCCGTCGAGGCCGGGTCGGCCTCGGCACCGAGGCCGTCGAGCACCTGCTGGAACTGGGCCTGGCCCTCCGGGGTGCTGATGTCCACGCCGGCGGTGTTGTCGGCGACCTGCTGGAAGCTGTCCCCGAGGGTCTGCCAGGCGTCGGCGATCTCGTCCGGCGGGGTGACCGCGGCCAGCTCGTCGGCGGCCTGCTGGAAGGCGGCCGAGGCCTGGGTGGGGTCACTGGCGGTGGCGGTGATGGCGCCCTGGATGGAGGTCAGCGCGGCCTGGGCGTCGGTGCAGAACGCCTCGGTGTCGGCGTCCGCGGGCTCGGAGGACTGCGGGGCGGACGACGTGCTCGCCGCGGACGACGAGGAGGCGTCCGCGGAGTCGTCGCTGCCGCCGCAGGCGGGCAGCAGCAGCAGGGCCGCAGCGGACAGGGTGGCGGGCACGAGGGTGCGGAGGCGCATGGTGAGCAGGCTACGGACGCCGTCACCGGGTGAGAACGACCCGACCGGGGGAGACACGGCCGGTCCCGGGCTGCGATGCGCCTGCGCGTCGTATCTTGACCGCATGGAGTCCACGGAGGTCCGAGCGCGGTGAGCTCACCGCACCACCCCCCGATGCCCTACTCCGGCACCAGCTCCGCTCCGCACCTGGACCCGGGCGTGGCCGGCCTGGACGCGCCCCGGCCCGCCCAGCGCCGCCGGCTGTTCGGCCGCGGCCTGGCCGAGGGTGAGCCCGTCGCCGGCGCAGCCGACGTCGCGGCCTGGACCGCCCTGCTGGCGGCGCCGGTTCCCTCCCCCCGGCGGATCGGCGTCATCGCGCTCAAGGGCGGGGTCGGCAAGACCACGCTGTCGGTGCTGCTGGCCAGCACGCTGGCCCGGTCCCGCCGGGACCCGGTGCTGCTCTTCGACACCGACACCACCTTCGGTTCCCTGGCGCTGCGCACCGGGGTGCCGCTGCAGGCCTCGGCGCACGAACTGGCCACCGCCGGTGACCCCGGCCGCTTCGACGTGCTCGCCGGCGCCCTGGCCCGCTCGGCGGACGGCGCCTGGGTGCTGCCCAGCGGGCGGGACCCCGAGCAGAGTGCCGGACTGACCGAGGACGTCTACGTCCGGGCCATGAACGCGGTCTTCCAGCACTTCGCGGTGATGGTCACCGACTGCGGCGCGGGCCTGGCGACGCCGCTGATGCGCCGGGTCGTCAGCGGTTGCCACAGCCTCGTGCTGGCCACGTCCCCCAGCGTCGACGGCCTGCTCGCCAGTCACAACGTCCTGCGCTGGCTGCGTCAGTCCGGCTTCGAGGCCCTGGCCGACCGCAGCATCGTCGCCGTCACCAACGTGTCGCCCGGTGGCGCCGTCGACGTCGGAGCCGCGCGCGAGCGGTTCGCCGGGATGGCAGGGGACTTCCTCACCGTGCCCGCCGACCGGCACCTGGCCACCGGCAGCAGGCTGCAGCTGGACGCACTCGAGAGCCACACGCGTGCCGCGGCGACCCGCTTGGCCGCCTCCGCTCTCGGCGCGGCCCTCGCGACCCCCTGAGGCGCGGGGCAGACACCCCGACCCAACGTCCCCGTCTCAGGCGATGGCGGCGCGGACGTCGTCGGCGGTGATGGTCTGCAGCTGCTCGAGCGTGGGTCGCTCGCCGAGCCGGCGCAGTCGCTGGGACTGGATCTTGCGCAGCTTCTCGAACAGCTTGCGGGCCTCCCGGGCGTTGCCGAAGTCCGCGCCCCGCTCGACGGTGGCGAAGTGCTCGTGCAGCACCGGCTCGGCCTCGGGGTCCAGCCGGTAGTCCCCCGAGGACACCATCCGGCTGGTGATCAGCGTGAGCTCGTCCGCGCCGTAGTTCTCGAACTCCACGGTCTTGACGAACCGGGAGGCCAGGCCGGGGTTGGCGTCCAGGAACTGGACCATCTCGGCGGTGTAACCGGCGGCGATCACCGCGAGGGTGTCGCGGCGGTCCTCCATCAGCTTGACGATCATGTCGACCGCCTCCTGACCGAAGTCGTTCCCGCCCCCGCCGGCCTGCCGGGTCAAGGTGTAGGCCTCGTCCAGGAAGACCACGCCACCGGCGGCCTCGTCGAACACGGCCGCGGTCTTCTCCGCGGTGTGCCCGATGTACTGCCCCACCAGGTCCCGCCGGGAGACCTCCTTGAGCGGGCCACCGGGCAGCGCGCCGAGGGCGGCCAGCAGCTGGCCGTAGATGCGGCCGACCGTGGTCTTGCCGGTGCCGGGTGCACCGGCGAAGACCAGGTGGTGGCTGGAGCCGCCCACCGCGAGCCCCGCGCTGCGCCGCCACTCGTTGACCTGGATCTCGTCGATGATCGACCGGACCTCGTCCTTCACGCCCTCCAGCCCGACCATCGCGTCGAGCTCGGCGAGCAGCTCCTCGACCCGCTCGGGGTCCCCGCCGCCGCTGTCGGAGGCGCCGACCCCGGCGGCCGCGGCCGCCGGCGCCTCGACCACCTCGACCTCGGCCCCCTCGGCCACGTCCAGCCCGGGGGTGGACTCCAGCCGGCAGGCCTCGACCCGGCCCGACGTGCCGGCGTCGAAGACCACGCCGGCACCGCCGGTGCCGTGCACGTGCAACCGCACCAGGGACGCCCGAGCCCCCTGCGCCACGACGACGCCCTCCGCGGTGGTGCCGGAGACCTCGCAGCTCTCCAGCGTCGGCCGGGCGGACTGGTAGACGTACACGCCACGGTGCCCGGCACCCTCCACGGTGCAGTCGCGCAGCACCGGCTCGGCGCCCAGCCGCAGGACGACGGCGTCGTCGGCGCTGCCACGCACGGTGGTCCGTTCGAGGGTGCCGCTGCAGTCCTCCAGGACCAGGCCCTGCTGGGCGGCCTCGACGGTGCAGTCGGCCACGGTGAGCCGGGCGCGGTCGGCGGCGCGCAGACCTGCGCCGTACGTCGCCGAGAGGGTGCAGTCGGTGAGCACCAGGTCGGCGTCGGCGACGTCCACGGCGGCGGCCTCGGTGGCCCGCAGGACGAGGCCGCGCAGGGTGACCCGGCCACCGCGGACCCGGACGGTCGGGTCGTACCCGCCGTCCCCGACGATCTCGACGACCGCGCCGTCGGCAGCCTGCACGGTGACCTCCCGGTCGACGACGTCCAGGCACTCCGCCCAGCTGCCGGCGTCGACGACCAGGGTGGCGCCGGGGGGAGCGTCCAGCAGGGCCTCGCGCACCGAGGGGTAGGTGCCGGGCCGGTCGGTGGACACCTGCAACGTCGTGGTCATCGCTCCGCCGGGTCGGGGTGGTGGCTGTCCCGCGACCCTACCGAGAGCGCCCTAGGCTGGCCCGGTGCCGGAACCGACCCTCGAGGAGCAGCTGGGCGAGCTGTGGGCTGCCGGGGACCGGGTGTCCTGCCTGCAGCTGTTGCGCGGTGCGGAGCTGGCCCTGCCGGTCACCGAGGCCGCAGCCGAGGGCCGGGAGCCCGCGGCCTGGGCCACCGTGGCTGGTCCCGACCGGACCTGGGTGCTCGCCTTCACCTCCGTGGAGGCCATGGTCGAGGCCACCGGCGGGGCCGCCACCCGGGCCCGGGTGCTGGGCTTCGCCGAGCTCGCCGCCGGTTGGCCCGACCCTCGGTGGGGGCTGGCCGTCGACCCCGGACGGCGCACCCCGTTCTCCCTGGAGTCCGGTGCGCTGGCCCGGCTGGCGGCCCCCACGCTGGTCGAGGACCGGCTGCGCGAACCGGACACCCTGCCGACCCTGGTCCAGCGGCCGATCAGCGCCGACGAGCTCTTCGAGCTGATCAACACCCGGTCGGGCCGGGTGTCGGGCTACGTGCACAACCTGCACGACGCCGCACACCTGAGCACCCCGGAGGCGCTGCTGGGCGCGGTGGGCCTGCGGGACCGTGCCGGTGAGCTGCTCGCCGAGGACGGCACCCTGCTGGTGCTGCGCTGGCCCGTGCTGGAGCCCGAGGCGCACCGCACCCCGCTGGGCGGCACGGACGACGAGCGACGCGACGCCGTCGGCGGCTGGGTGGTCGAGGAGGAGCCGTTCACCGGCCTCGGCTTCACCGCCGACGTGGACTCCCTGGTGCGCGAGTACCGGGTGCACGGCCTGCTGCTGCCGCACGCGGCCGAGGTCTGGGAGATGGCGCCCGACGGGACCGAGCGCCGCCGGGCGCAGTGGGACGGGGACGCCGGCCGCTGGCTGTGGGCCGTCCGGGTCGACCCGGATGCGGCTCCCGAGGGTCCGACTCCTGACGGCCCGGCTCCTGACGGCACGGCTCCCGAGGGCGGCGCCCCGTGACCGGCTGGGCCACCCACCGGGCGCGCTGGCGCGGTCAGGAGCACCCGGCAGCGCTGGAGGCCACCGTCGAGGGCCTCCGGGTCCGGCTGCGCTCGGTCGCTCCCGAGGAGGGCTTCGAGGAGGTCGCGCCCGGGCTGCACGTGCGGTCGGTGCCGGCCCGGGAGTGCGACGCCGTCCTCTCGGTGCGCACGGTCGGCACCTGGCGGGGGGCCGACGTCGTGGTCCTGGACGACCGGGACGACGAGCTCCTGGTCGAGGCCACCGGCGGGTCCTGGACGGCGGCCCGTGCCGCCGGCTTCGACCGGGTGGACCGCGGGGTGTGGCGGCGCTGGGTGCCCCGGGACGACGTCCGCGGACTGCGGGAGGACACCGCCCTGCTCGAGACGGACTGACCCGGGAGCTCAGCGGCGCTCCAGCCCCCCGATGAGCCAGCGTTCGACGTCGGTGGGGGCGACCTCCACGGTCCGCCAGCCGCCACGGTGCGCCACCACGACGGTGGTCGCCGGGTGCCCGGCCAGCTGACGGGCGGCGTCGGGCAGGTTCAGCGCACTGGCGGCGAGCCGGGCCTCTGCCAGGCTCGGCGACAGCAGCAGGGACAGGTCACAGGTGCCCAGCAGGGGTGCGCTCCAGCTGCTGAGCTGGTCGTGCGCGGTGACCACCGTGCTCCACCGGCCCACCCGCCGGGGCTCGGCGCTGGCCGCGGACTGCGCGTCGACCACCAGCAAGCGGGGGGTGTGCACGCTGCCGTTGGCGTCGTCGTCGGCGTGCGGGGTCAGGACGATGCTCCCGGTGGCGCCGGGGGAGAGGTTGGCGAAGGTCTGCCAGGCTGCGGGACGGCGGGTCTCCACCGACACCTGGGCCCCCACCGCGAGGGCGCGGAAGGCGAGCAGCTGGGCCAGCGGGAGGCCGCCGACGGCCACGGCGGTGGTGGGTTCGGGCCGGAAGAGCGCGATGCTGGCGGTGCCGCCGTCGGGTGCCGTGCCCAGCACGACCCCGGAGCCCCCGGTGCGCAGGGTGACCGCCGCGGCCGTGGGCAGGTCGGCGAGGTGGGTGTCCAGCGCCTGGGGCACCACGGGAGCGGTGCTGGGCAGCCGGGGTCGGGGGCTCATCGGAGGAACCCCCCGAACGCCACGGCAGCGGCCATCCCGGCGGCCTGCCGGCCGTCCAGCCGCTCGACCCGCGCACCGCACGAGGTGGCCTCGGCCTGCAGCCGTGCGGTGACGTCGTCCAGCGCGGCGGACCCCGGCAGGACGACCCGCAGCGAGGTCGCGAGCTCGACCTGGTCGGCCGAGACCCGGCGGGCGGCCAGCGACACGGTGGTGGACACTGCCGTGCTGGTGCCCAGCCGGTCGACCAGTTCCTGGCCGGCCGGGGACTCCAGTGACGGCCAGTCCAACAGCCGGAAGGTCGTGTGGACAACGGTGCCCGCGGACCAACCGGTCCACGTCTCGGTGACCCTCGCGCCGGTCAACGCCGCGTCACCGCCTCGTGGGAGGCCCTGGGGGCCGGCCTCCAGGCCCGCGACGCCGATCAGGGCCGCGGCCAGGTCGTCGGGCCCGAGCACCTGGGTCCGCAGCCCGGCGCGCTCCAGCTGGCGGCGCAGCCGGCGCAGGCCGTTGACCAGGGGAGCCTCCAGGTCGGCGGTGCCGTCGTCGTCAGGGCGGCGGACGACCTGGAGGGCGACCCAGCAGCGCCGCCGGGCCGGGACCGTGCCGCCGGTGAGCTGCCGGTAGGACAACGCCGCCGGGTCGTCGGCGCCCGCCCATGCCGGGGCGGGCACGGTCTGCACCAGCAGCTGGACGGCCAACGCCGGGACCGTCGCGTCGTCGTCCTCGACGGGGGGCAGCAGGGCGGTCAGCGGGGGCAGGGTCCGGGTGGCCTCGGCGGTGGGGTCGCCGCCCTCGGGGCTGGTCTCGACCAGGACGCTGAGACCGGTCGTGTGCACGATCGTGCCGACCTCGTCGTCGCCCACCCTCAGCAGGCCCAGGCTGCTGCCCCGGGCGAGGGAGTCCAGCACGGTGCGGGCGACGTCGGCGGTGGTGTCGCCGGGCCCGCCGAGGGCGACCGAGCGGCGGCGCGCCCGGAAGCGGAGCCACAGTCCCAGCCACTGGTGCAGCCACCTGCCCCGCACCCGGACGGCGGTGAGCAGCACCGCGAGCGTCGCGACGACGGCGACCGGGACCAGCACGGCGGGCGACTGGCGGTGCACCGTCAACACGGCGGCCACCGCGGCCTCCCAGACGACCAGTTGCAGCACGTGCAGGCCGCCGACCGTCCACGGCCGGCGGCGGCGGACCGGCCGGGTCGGCCGGGGACGGGTCGGCACGTCGCCGTCCGGCGCGGCCACAGCGTTGTCCAGGGCGGCGACGGCCGCGCCCTGGGGAGCTGCGGCGGCCTCCGCCTGCGGGGCGGCCGCCTCCTCGGCGACCACTGCGGCCGCGGTGTCCGCCGCCCCGGCGGCGAGCCCGGTGCCGGTGTCCTGGGTGACCGTGGTCAGCAGGTCGCCGGCCTGTGGGCTGCCGACCTGGTGGGCGGTGCCCTCCCAGGCGGCTGCCCGGCGTGCGCCGTAGGGCATCGGGGGGAGCGCAGCAGGGGCCGGTTGCGCGTCCACCGCGGCCGTACCGGGCACCGGCCGCGATGCGGGGGCGGGTTCGGCGAGGTGCTGGGCTGCCGCCGGGGGCGGGAGCACCGCGCCCTGGGGTGCCGCTGCCGCCCGCGGGGCCCGCAGCACGGCACCGGCGTCAGCACCGGCGGGGCCGGCGTGCCGCGCGGTGCGCGCCGGGCGCGGTGCCGCGACGGGCTGGTCGGCCGGGGTGGCTGCCGGTCGGGACGGGCCCGGGGCGGCCGCCGGGGGAGGCGCGGTCACCGGTCGCCCCGGCCGCGGCCGTCGGGACCGATCGCCGGGCCCGGGCGCCGGTCGGGTCGGCGCTCCGCAGGTCGGTCGATGACGCCGTCGCCGGAGTCGGCCACGTCGAAGAGCTCCGCGTCGCCGACCTTCTCCACCGGGGCACCGTCCTCGTCGTCGGGTCGCCGGCGGGTGCGCGGCGACGGGGGCGGTCCGGCGGGTGGGGTGCCGGGGACGCCCGGGCGGGCACCGCCACCGGGCCCGCTGCCGGGGCGCAGAGCCTCGCCGGCGGAGGTGCCGACCGGACGGGGTGTGCCGGGGCGCAGCGGTGCGCCGGGCTCGGACGACCGTCCGCCGAGACCTCCCGGACCTCCCGCACCTCCCGGGCCTCCCGGGCCGGACGGGGCGCCTGGACGGGAGGGAGCGCCGGGACGGGAGGGTGAGCGGCCGCCAGGAGCCCCGGGGGACCCGGCGGGACCGGATGGGGCGCCGAGGCCACCGCGACCGCCCGGACCACCGGCCGCTCCGGGACCGCCGGGCGTGCCCGGTCGTCCGAGGGGCCCGGGGCCACCGGGCGAGCCGGGTCGGCCGGTGGCCCCGGGTCCACCGGGAGCGGCGGGGGCTCCGGGTCGCCCGGCGCCACCGGGCCCGCCGGGTGCAGCCGGCGCGCCGGGACGCGCACCGGGGGAACCCGGGGCAGCGGGCGCACCGGGACGCCCACCGGCGCCGGGTCCGCCCGGGGCGGCGGGGGCAGCCGGGCGTGCGCCGGGGGCGGCGGGGGCTCCGGGACGTGCTCCGGGGGAACCCGGGGCGGCGGGCGCGCCGGGGCGACCTGCGCCACCTGCGCCACCGGGGGCACCGGGGGCGCCTTGACGGGCACCGGGTCCACCGGGCGCCGCGGGAGCGCCGGGACGACCGGTGGCACCGGGTCCAGCGGGCGCGCCCGGTCCACCCGGGGTGCCGGGACGGGCCGAGCCGGGGGGTGCGGGCGGGGTGCCCCCGCGGGCACCCTGCAGCCCACCAGGGGCCCCGGGTGCCGAGGGGCTCCCTCCGACGGGACGACCGGGAGCGGCCGGCGGGGTGCCTCCGGAGCGCGCCGGGGCGCCGGGAGGGGCACCGGGCGGGGTGCCCCGGCCGCCCAGGCCGGGACTCGCCGGGGTGCCGGTGCCCGGAGGGGCGGCCGGTGGTGCCGAGGGACGCAGCGGTGCGCCGGGTGCACCGGGTCCGCGGGCCGCGGTGCCGCCGGGCGGGGACGGCGGAGCCGCCGGGGGCGCGCCGCGACCCGCGAGCTGGTTGCTGGGACCTCCCGGCCCACCGGGGGCACCGGGGACGCCGCCACGACCGGTCGGCGGAGGGGCCGGCGGGGCCCCGGCGGTGCGGCCGCCGAGCTGGGGCGGAGCGGGCGGCGCACCGGCGGATCCGCTGCCGGGGCTCGGTGGGGCCTGCGGAGGCGCGCCACGGCCGACCAGTGCCTGCGGGACGCCACCGGCGGGCGGAGCGGCCGGGGCGGGTCCACGGGCAACGGCCGAGGTGCCCGTGGGGGCCGGGGGCGCTGCAGGCGCCGCTCCGCGCGCGGCGGCGCCCATCAACGAGCTCGCGCCGAGGGCGGCTGCCGCGGCGGCGGCACCGAGGCCGGCCGGCGGTGCGGGAGCGACCACGGCCTGCGGGGCAGGCGCCATCACCGGCGCGGGGGCGACGGCAGGGACGAGCGGTGGCGGCACCACGGGCGCGGGAGGGGTCAGCGTCCCGGTCACCGGGGGAGCGGGCGGCGCCGGGGGTGCGGTCGGGGTGGGTGGCGCCGCCGGTGGTGCGGACGGCGCCCGCGGGGGTGCTGCCGGCGAGGGGCCACCGGTCCTGGGGGCGGCGGGGGCGCCGGGACCGCCCGGCACGGCGGGCGCGCCCGGCGCCCCCCGCTGCAGCAGGGCGGTGATCTGCTCCGCGCTGGGCACGGCGGCGTTCTTGGGACCCGACCACCGTTCGGCGGTGGTGAGTGCAGAGGCCTCCTCGGCCAGCGTGTTCTCCAGCGGGCGCATCACCTCGGAGAGCGAGCGCTGGGTGAACTCCTCGCTGGCCGCGGCCAGCCCCGCCCCGTGGTCGGGCTCGATGGGGACCGGGTAGCCCATGTAGCCCGAGACGTAGGTGGTGCGCTCGCTGAGCACCGAGGTGCGCCGGCTGTCGAACTCCTCCAGCAGCGTGGTCATCTTCTGCTGCGCCTGGTCGATGGCCGTGGCCACGCGGTCCAGGACCGCGGCGTTGTCGGTGGCGACCACCGACCAGCGCTCCAGGCTCGACATCGCACCGGCGACGTGGACGAAGAACGCGTCGGAGGCGTCGGACTCCCAGGTGTCCCGGACCGGCATCGCCTGGGAACGCAGCGTCGACTGCACGCTGTCCAGCAGGGTGGCCGCGTTGGCCCACATCTGCGACGCCGCCCGCGCGGCGCCGTCGTCGAGCTGGCTCAGCGCGACCGCGTGTTCCTCGATCTGCTGGTTCTCGACGGCCGGCATGCCCTCGGGGACCGGCGTGGGCTCGACGACGTAGGGCCCGAAGGGGCCCATCGGCCCCGGGCCGAACTCACTCTCGGGCACGGTGCCCCCGTCCCGAGGGCAGGGGGGTCACTCGTCGTCGGGCTGCGGGGCGGTGTAGTCGTCCCCGGTCTCGGCGTCGGCGCCCATCTGCTCGAGGGTGCCGTTGGGGTCCAGGCCCTCCAGGTCGTAGTTCCGGTCGACGGTGTAGGTGTCGCCGGTGTCCCCGTACTCGACGGTCTGCTCGCCGGCGCGGGGGTCGGCCTCGTCGGTCGGGGCGTCCTGGTCGGGGGACAGGTCGGTGGGCTCGGGGAGCTCGAGGGTCTCGACCATGCCGTCGATGACGGCCTGGTCCTCGGCGGTCACCTCGGCCTGCTCGGCTGCCGCGGCGTCCATCTGCTGGCGCAGCGACGGGCCGCCCGCCGGGGGCGCGAACGCAGAGGTCACCTGCTGCATGGTGGCCGACTGGGTGCTGTCGGAGTCGACGTAGTTCAGCGCGATGGTGCTGGACCCGGCGCTGAAGGCGGCGAGCCCCACCCCGACGTCCTGGGCGAAGGCCATCAGCTGCTGCACCCGGTCACCGTGCGTGCCGGCCAGGTGTGCCGAGGACTGGGTGCCCGCGCCGACGCCGGAGGCCAGCTGCATCAGTGAGCCGATGCCGCTGGCGACGTTGGCGTTGAACGCCGCGGCCTCGGCGCCGGTCTGTGCCGAGAAGGTCTTGAGCACGTCCGGCTCGACCCGCACGCCCATGCCCTGGGCCTGGGTGAACAGGTCGTGGGAGTTCTCCGGGTCGGCGGGCTTGAGCCAACCGGGGGTCGCAGGACCCCCGCCACCGTCATGGACTGCGGGCACTGGTTCCTCCTCGACGCGGGACGCAGGTCGCAAGGGATGCTAACGAGCAGGGGGTTCCCAGGCCAGCTGTACGAGCCGGGTGCCCTCGCGTCGGGTGACCAGGAACCCCCGTCCGGGGGGCAGCGGCTGTGGTTTGACGTTGCCCACGAGGGCGCCCTCGTCCTTGGCCCCGGACATAACCACGCCCGGCGTGGACAGCTCCCGCAGGCGCATCAGCAGCGGCTCGTAGAGGGCCCGGCCGGCACCACCGGAGCGGCGGGTGACCAGCAGGTGCAGACCCACGTCGCGGGCCTGGGCCAGGTACTCGACCAGCGGCAGGAGCGGGTTGGGCTGCCCCGCGGCCACGAGGTCGTAGTCGTCGACCAGCACGTAGAGCTCGGGGCCCCGCCACCACGACCGGTCGCGCAGCTGCTCGGAGGTGACGTCGGGTCCCGGCAGGCGGCCGGCCATCACCCCGGCCACCTCGGTGACCATGTCGCGGGCCTGGTTCGCGCTGCTGGCGTACCCGATCAGGTGGTCTCCCTCGACCGACCCCAGCAGGCTGCGCCGGTAGTCCAGGACCAGCATCTTGGCGCCGGTGACCGGGTCGCACTGCTCCCGCAGCCGGCGGGCGAAGGTGCGCAGGAACGAGCTCTTCCCGGACTCGGCGTCGCCGAACACGACCAGGTGCGAGTCGCCGGACAGGTCCAGGTGCACCGTGCCCAGGTCGGCCTCCGCGATGCCCACGGCGAAGCCCCGCTCGGGGACGGCGCGCAGGTCGGCGTGGGTGACCACCGGCGGGAGCAGTCGGACGGCGGGGGCGGTCGGCCCCTGCCACGCGGCGGCGATGCGGCCGACGGTGGCCTCCACGCCCTCGGCCAGGTCCTCGGTCTCCTGCACGCCGTCGACCCGGGGGAGGGCGCCGAGCACGTGCATCTTGTCCGCGGTGATCCCGCGCCCGGGGGTGCCGGCCGGGACGTTCACCGCGGTGCGCCGGTCCAGCATGGAGTCCCCTGGCTCGCCCAGCCGCAGCTCCACCCGGGTGGCGAACTGGTCGCGGATCGCCGGGCGCAGGTCCATCCACCGGGAGGCCCCGACGACCACGTGCACGCCGTAGGACAGGCCCCGGGTGGTGAGGTCGGTGACCGCCGCCTCCAGGTCCTCGAACTCGTTGCGCAGGGTGAGCCAGCCGTCCACGACGAGGAACACGTCGCCGAACGGGTCGCCCTGGACCTGCCCGGCGCGCAGCCGGCGCCGGTAGGTCGCCATGCCGTCGATGCCCTCGCGGGCGAAGCGGTTCTCCCGCTCGACGACCAGGACCTGCAGCTCGGCGACGGTGCGGCGGATGACGTCGACGTCCCGGCGCCCGGCGACCGAGCCCACGTGCGGCAGGCCGCGCAGGGAGGACAGCGAGCCGCCGCCGAAGTCCAGGCAGTAGAACTGCACCTCCTGCGGGGTGCAGGTGAGCGCCAGGCTGGTCACCAGGGAGCGCAGCAGCGTGGACTTCCCGCTCTGCGGACCGCCGACGACGACGGCGTGCCCGCCGCCCCCCGCGAGGTCCAGGACCAGCGGGTCACGCCGCTGGTCCAGCGGGCGGTCCACGAGCCCGACGGAGGCCTGCAGGCGGCCCCACAGCTCCGGGTTGTCGACGGTCAGCCCGCGGCGCTCGTCCACCGTGAGCCGGGGCAGCAGCTGATCCAGCGTCGGCGGCTCCTTGAGCGGGGGCAGCCAGACCGGGTGGGCCGGCGTCCCGGCGCCGTCGAGCCGGTCGACCAGCACGTCCAGCAGGCTCTCGCCGACCTGCTCGTCGGCGTCCTCGGCGGGCGGGCCGGCCTCGACGTCCTCGACGGTGACCGGGGGGGCCAGGTACTGGGTGTCGTACTCCAGCACGGTCGCCCCGCCGGCGCCGGTGCCCTCGGCGCGCCGGGCTCCCGAGCGGGTGTGCGTCCCGGAGACGTAGGCCGCGCGGAAGCGCTCGAGCGGGTCGGTGCCGAACTTGACGTAGCCGTGCCCCGGGGCGCGGGGGAGCTCGAAGGCGTCCGGGGAGGCCAGCACCACGCGGCTCTCCATCGCCGAGTTGGTGCGCAGCCCGATCCGGTAGGACAGGTGGGTGTCCAGGCCGCGCAGCCGGCCCTCCTCCAGGCGCTGGCTGGCCAGCAGCAGGTGCACGCCCAGCGAGCGGCCCACCCGACCGATCTGGACGAACATGTCGATGAAGTCGGGCTTGGCGCTGAGCAGCTCGCTGAACTCGTCGCAGACGATGAGCAGGCTGGGCAGCGGGGCCAGGGGGACGCCGGAGGCACGGGCGCGCTCGTAGTCCCGGACCGAGGAGTAGTTGCCGGCCGACCGGAGCAGTTCCTGGCGGCGCAGCAGCTCGCCGTTGATCGCGTCGGTCATCCGGTCGACCAGAGGCAGCTCGTCGGCCAGGTTGGTGATGACCGCGCTGGTGTGCGGGAGCCGGTCGAGCTTGGTGAAGGTCGCACCGCCCTTGAAGTCCACCAGCACGAAGTTCAGCGTCTCGGAGTCGTGGGTGGCCGCCAGGGCGAGCACCAGCGTGCGCAGCAGCTCGGACTTGCCGGAACCGGTGGCGCCGACGAGCAGGCCGTGCGGGCCCATGCCGTCCTGGGCGGACTCCTTGATGTCCAGCTCGATGGGCTGCCCGTCGGGGCCCACCCCGATCGGCACGCGCAGCCGGTCCCGGTTGGGCCGCGGTGCCCAGCCCTGGGCGACGTCGAACTCGTAGGGGTCGGAGATGTCGAGCAGGTCGGCCAGGCCCATGGCGACGTTCATCGCCTTCTCCCCACGCGGACCGGTCGACAGCCGGAAGGGGGCCAGTTGGCGGGCCAGCGCCTCGGTCTGGGCGACCCCGAGGGAGTCCGCCCGCCCGACCGGTGCCTCGCCGTCCAGGGTGCGGCTGAGCACCGCACCGTCGGTGGCGACCTCGAGCACCAGGGTGGCCCGGTCCAGCAACCGCGGCGGCGGGTTCGTCAGGTCCAGCACCGTGACGCCCTCGACGCCGCCCTCGGTCATCAGGTGACTGGACCCTGTGGTCTCCCCGCCGTCCAGGACGACGACGAGGTGCGGGCCGGTGACGCCCGCCGAGGGCCCCGACGGGTCGAACCGGGGCCGGCTGGCCAGCAGGTCCTCCAGCAGCGCCTCCAGCGCGGGCACCGTCGGGGTGAGCAGGCGCAGCTTGCCCAGGGCGTCGGAGCGCTCGGGGTGCAGGGCGTGCGGCAGCCAGCGGGTCCACTCCCAGTCGGTGCGCTGCTCGGGGCCGGCGACCACGGCCACCAGGACGTCGTCGGGGGCGTGGTGCACGGCCAGCTGGGCGAGCACGGCCCGGGCCAGACCCCGGGTGCGTTCGACGTCCCCGCGCAGGTGGACGCGGCCGAACCCGTTGGCCGCCATGGCGACGGGCAGCTCCGGGACGGTGGACCAGGTGCGGACGAACCGGCGCAGCGCGGCCGCGGCCATCGGTTCGAGCTCGTCGAGGGGGCGGGTCTGCGGCGGGACGATCGGGGTGGCCAGCGTCTGCGGCCCCAGCCCGATCCGGACGACCCCGAAGTCGGCGTGCTCGCGGCGTCTCTCCCACAGCCGGTGGCTGGCCGCCGTCGTCCACAGCTGGGCCGGGTCGGGGTGCCGGTAGAGCATCGCGGTGCGCTGCTCGGCCGCGGTGCGGCGGACCCGACGGCGGTGCAGGGCCAGGTGCCGCATGTACTGCCGGCGGGCCTCGGCCATCTCCTTCTTGCCCGGACCACCGCCACCGTTCATGACGGTCATCGCGACCATGCCCAGCGCCGACACGCCGAGCATGCCCCCGGCCAGGTAGGACAGCGGGCCGCCGCGGCCCTGCGTGAACATCAGCGACATGGCCCCGGCGCCGGCCAGCATCGGCAGCACCATGAGCATCTGCTGCCAGCGGCGGCCGCCCGGTCCGGGGAGCTCGGGAGGTGGCTCGACGACGACCTCGCCGGAGGGCAGCTCGGGCGCGTCCCGCCGCGGTCGGCGGCGGATGACGACGGTGCTCACGCTGGTGACCTCCTGGTCGTGCCCGCACCGCGGGGAGGGGGGCGCGCCCGTATCGTATGGGCGCTCCACCCGACGGGGCCCCCGACCCGGGGCCCGCCGACCCAGGGAGACCACCCGTGCGAGCCCCCCGTCTGTCGACCGCCGTGGCGGTCGCCGCCGCCCTCGTGCTCGCCGGCTGCGGCGGCGGGGGGGAGGACGCCACCGCCGGGTCGGCGTCGCCGACGTCGTCCTCGGCCGCCCCGGGCACGGAGGACGCCGAGGCGACGACGGAGCAGCCGACCGCGCAGCCGACCGCACAGCCCACCGGCCCGGTCCTCGAGGTGCCCGCCGAGTTCGGCGGGGTGCAGCTGCCGCTGCCCGAGGGTGCGGTGGTCGGCAGCGAGGAGACGACGGGTGGTGTGTACCGGGTCCAGCTGACCGGGGTGGACGGCCCCACGGCCTTCTCCTTCTACGAGACCGCGCTCCCGGCAGCCGGCTTCACGGTCGGCCTGGCCGACGAGGCCTCCGGCACCCTCGACGCGGAGGACACCGACGGCGTCACGGTCACCCTGTCCGCGGCCTTCGGCCAGGTGTCGCTCGGCGTGCGCACGTGACCCGGTCGCGCGTCGGACCGGTCCTGGCCGCCCTGGCGGCCGGCGCGGTGCTGCTGACCGGCTGCGGGGGTGGGGACGACCCCGCCGCTCCCGCGGCGACGGGTCCCGCGCCGGCCGCCACGCCGTCCTCCGCCGCCCAGACCGGCGGGGACTCCGCCGGGGCCCTCGCGGTCCCCGCGGAGTACGGGCTCCCCGAGCTGACCGTGCCGGCCGACGCCCGGGTCGTGGACTACGAGACCGGTGGCGGCCTGGCCTTCGAGGTGCTCCAGGTCGACCAGACCGAGGTGCTGGACGCCCTGCAGCAGCAGCTGGAGGCCGCGGGCTTCCAGGTCGTGCGCAGCGAAGGCGACGCCGACCTGGCCCTCTCCTCGCTGCAGGCCAGCAAGGAGGGGGCCGGCCGGGTGCAGGTGACCTCCTCGAGCGCGGACGCGCTCACCGTCCTGGTGGACCCGCCGGCATGACCAGGGCCGTCGGGACCGGGCTGACCCGGGTCACCGTCGCGGCGCCGCGGCGTCGGGTCGACGTCGCACTGCCGGACTCCGTGCCGGTCGCCGAGCTCCTGCCCGGGCTGCTGCGCGCGGCCGGCGAGGAGCTGGCCGACGAGGGTCAGGTGCACGGCGGCTGGGTGCTGCGCCGCGCGCAGGGCGGGTCGGTCGACCCGGGCCGTTCCCTGTCGTCCCAGGAGCTGCGCGACGGCGAGGTGCTCCACCTGGTGCCGCGCGAGCAGGACTGGCCCGAGCTGGACTACGACGACGTCGTCGACGCCATCGCCGAGGGTGCCCGGGCGCACAGCCGCAGCTGGGCCGGGCCGGACACCCGTCGCGCGGGGCTGACGGTGGCCGTCGGGGCCGTGCTCGTCGCCCTGGGCCTGGTCTTCTCCACCGGCCCCACCGAGGGCTGGACGGTCCCGGGCCTGGTCTCGCTGGGCATCGGACTGCTGCTCGTCGTGCTGGCGGCCGGCGCGGCACGTGGCTTCGGCGACACCACCACCGGCACCGTCCTGGGGCTGCTCGCGCTGCCGGCGGCGGGACTCGGCGGGCTGGTCGTGGGGTTGGGCGACCTGGGGTTGGACCAGCTCGCGCCGACCCAGGTGCTGGCCGGGGCCGTCGCGCTCCTGGTGGCCGCGGGCGCGGCCTACGCCGGGGTGGGCGACCGCACCCAGTACGGCGTCGGCGGTGTGGTCGTGGGCCTGCTCGGCCTGGTGGGCGGGCTGGTCGCCCAGGCCGACTCCATGGACGCCGTCGACACCGCGGCGGTGCTGGTGGCGCTCGTGCTCGCCCTCACCCCGCTGGTCCCGCTGCTGTCCATCCGGTTGGGCCGCCTCCCGGTCCCGGTGCTGCCCACCACGGCCGAGGAACTGGTCTCGGACCCACCGCCGGTCCCGCGGTCCCGGGTGGAGGCCCGGGTGCGCCGCTCCGACGAGCTCCTGACCGGGATGCTCGGAGGTGGCGCCGTGGTCGCCGTGCTCGCCGCGGTCGTGCTGGTGCTCTCGGCCCGGACGTCGGCCCTGGTGCTGGTCGCCCTGGTCGCGGGGGTGTCCCTGTTGCGCACCCGGCTGTTCCCGGCCCTGCGCCACCGGCTGCCGCTGGCGACGTCCGGCGGACTGTGCCTGGTCCTGCTCGGGCTGGCCTGCCTGGCGCTGGAGCCCGGCCAACGGCTGGCGGTCGCCGTCCCGGTGCTCGTCGCCCTGGGCCTGGTGGGGCTGGCCGCCGGCCGCTCCTACGCCCAGCGCACGCCGGGGCCCTACATCGGGCGGCTGGCCGACGTGTTCGACGTGCTGCTGGTGCTGGCGGTCGTCCCCACCGTGTGCGTCGTCGTCGGGCTGTACGGCTACCTCCGCGGCCTCTACGGCTGACCGGGCGACGACGTGGCGAGCAGGCGTGACCTCTACCAGAGCTACCAGTCCTCGGTCCGCCGCCTGGTGGCCGGCGTCGTGCTCCGCGAGGCCGACCCGGCGCAGTCGCCGCTGCGCCGGATGGGCGGAGCGGTCTTCGGCAGCGTGATGGTCGCGGTGCTGAGCCTCGCGGTCGCCGGCCTGATCGGCGTGTTGTCCCCGGGCGGCAACACCACCTGGCAGGACGCCGGCGCCGTGGTCGTCGAGGAGGGCACCGGTGCGCGCTTCGCGTGGCTCGCCGACGAGGACGGCGTCTACCACCTGCACCCGGTCACCAACCTGGCCACCGCGGCACTGCTGATGGGCACGACCGAGATCGTCGAGGTGTCCCCCGAGTCGCTGGCAGGTGCGCCGCGCGGGGTGCGGCTGGGCATCCCCGGCGCGCCGGACTCCCTGCCGGCCCCCGACCGCCTGCTCGGCGCCCCGTGGACGCTGTGCAGCGCCGCGCCCCTGCCCGGCTCGGGCTCTCTGGTCCCGGACACGGTGCTCGTCGTCGGGCGGTCCGCGGACTCCGGGGACCCGGTCGGCGGCGAGGCCGCGGTGCTGGTCCGGGTCGTGCAGGACGGGTCGTTGCACCTGGTGCTGGGCGGCCGGCAGTACCCGGTGCCGCAGGAGGACGCCGTCCTGGAGGGCCTGAGCCTGCGCGGGGCCAACGAGGTGCAGGTGGGGGCCGCGTGGCTGGACGCGCTGCCCCAGGGGCGGGCCCTCGTCCCCGAGCCGGCCGAGGGCCGCGGGGAGCCCTCCGCCGTGCTGCCCGAGACCCGGGTCGGCGAGGTCCGCTACGTCGACGGCGGCGCCGGGCGGCAGTGGTACCAGGTCACCCGGACGGGGATCCAGGAGATCACCCCGGTGCAGGCGGACCTGCTGCTGGCCGACCCCGCGGTGCGGGACACCGCCTACGCGGGACGGGAGCCCGAGGCCCTGGCGCTGCCCGCGGCCGTGGCCAACTCCCTGGAGCGCACCGTGGCCCCGGAGCCCACCCCGCTGGACCCGCCGGCGCAGGCGCCCTCGGCGGCCGAGGTGGCGGGCCCGGACAGCTCGGTCTGCGCCTCCTTCGACGGTGACTCCGGACTGCCCACGGTCAGCGTGCAGGCCGTGGTGGACGAGGGCGACTCCGTCGTCGACAGCGGGGGGACGACGGCCGACGGCACCGTGCTGGCCGACCGGGTCGTCGTCCAGCCCGGCGCCGGGGCCCTGGTCTCGGCCCGCGGCGCCGACGGCGCGGTCGACGGCACGCTGTACCTGGTCACCGACGAGGGCGTCCGGTACCTGGTCCCCAGCCCCGAGGTGCAGGCGGTGCTGGGTTACGGCGAGGTGCAGCCGGTGGTGCTGCCCAGCTCGCTGGTCGCCCGCGTGCTGGCGGGCCCGGCGCTGGACCAGGACGACGCCCGGCTGCCCGCCGGGCGAGGGTGACGTCCGGGGTGACGGCGGGGTGCCCGGTGTCCGTCGTCCTGGTGAACCGTCCGGTCCGGGGTCGCCAACCGGCGCCGGGCGCGTTAGGTTCGCCGGGCTAAGGGGCGCCACAGGCGTCTGCGGACGACCCGGTCTCGGCCGGGCGACGATGAGAGGTGGGATCGCATGCCCCAGGGCACAACGACCAGCACCACCCAGATGGCGCAGTTCGCCAGCTCGGCCACGGACATCTCCAGCCAGCTGACGGGCATGCTGACCACTCTGCTGAACCAGCTCGCTCCCCTCGAGGCGTACTGGCAGGGTCGCGGGGGTTCGTCCTTCGGCCAGACCAAGGCCACCGTGCAGACCGAGCTGGACCGGCTCAACCGGGCCCTGAACGGGATCGCCTCGGACATCAACACCGCGAGCGCCAACTACTCGACGGCCGATGACGAGCAGCAGTCCCAGATGAGCAACGTCAACAGCGCGACGACGGGCATCACCAGCTCGTTGACCCTGAGCTGAGCGGAGGAGCAGACATGAGTGGTGGAGACGGCGTCTACCAGACCAGCTGGGCCATGCAGACCGAGGCCGCGAGCAGCGTGAGCACCGCCATCGGCACGATGGACTCGCAGCTGAGTGACCTCAACACGCAGGTGAACAACCTCATCGGCACCTGGGACTCCGACGCGCGCGAGGCCTACCTCGCCCGTCAGACCCAGTGGAACGGTGCGGGCGACAGCATCAAGACCGCGCTGCAGCAGTTCGTCACCGGGCTGAACAGCTCGGCGGACACGGCGTCCTCGACCGAGTCGCGCAACGTGGGTGTCGTCAGCGGCTGACCGCCGACGCACGTCGCAGAGCCCCCATCCGCCACGGCGGGTGGGGGCTCTCGTCGTCCCGGGGGGTCAGCGGTAGAGCGCGTCCCCCGACAGGAACTCCGGCGGGTGGTCCGGTCGCACGGGCACCGGCGTGCGCCCGGCCCGCCACCGACGGCGCCGGGCCCGGGGCAGCAGCGCGGCGACCAGCACGGCGACGGCCAGCAGGGCGGCCGCACCGGCCAGCACCAGCCCGGACCGGTCGGCGGCGTCCGCGCGGGCGGTGGCCAGTGTCTCGGCGGCGGGGTCCGGGGGCGGGGTCTGCACGGCGCCGGGCAGCCGCGGCCCGTCCGCGGCGCGGGACTCGGCCAGCGCGCGCACCGGGTCCAGCACCCCGGCCCCGTAGCGCAGCGAGTCGCTGCTGCCGGTGGCCGTGCCGGTGATCCGGTCGCTCAGCGCCGCGACCCGCTCGGAGCCGGTCGCCGGGAGCGGCTCGGCCCGGTCGGCGTCGGGCAGGGCCACGAGCAGTGCCGCGGTGGCCGCCACGAACGCGGTGGCGATCGCGCTGCCCTGGTAGACGTGCTGCCCGCCGATGCCGGTGGACAGCACGTCCTGGCCGGGGGCGAGCAGGTCGACGTAGTCGCCGACCTGCGAGGTCTGCACACGCCCGCCGAAGCGGTCGGCGGCACCCACCCCCAGGACGCCGTCGTAGGCGGCGGGGTACGAGGTGAGACGGGTGGCCCCCGCGCCGTCCCGGTCGCGGTCGTGCGCGTCCCCCACCGGGGCGACCACCAGGACGCCGGCGGTGACCGCCCGGGCCACGGCCGCGGCCAGCTCGGGGTCGTCGGCGTAGCTGACCACGCCCACCGCCACGACCTGGGCCCCCTCGGCGACGGCGGTGTCGATGCCGGCCGCGATGAGCGTGGTCGACACCGGCTCGCCGCCGTTGTCGACGCGGGGCTCGTCGGTCACCTGGACCGGCAGCACCCTCGCCTGCGGCGCGAGGCCGACGAAGCCGGTCTCGGGCACCTCCTGGGCGACGACGACACCGGCCAGCCCGGTGCCGTGCGGGCTGCAGTCCGTCGTCGCGTCCGGGACGCCGCGGACCAGGTCGAACCCGGGGTCCACGCGGTCGGCCAGCTGCGGGTGGGAGGCGTCCACCCCGGTGTCCAGCACCGCGACCGTCACGCCCGCGCCGCGGCTCAGGGGCCACAGGCGTTCCTGCGGGTCGTACCCGGTCTGCGCGCGGGGGACGTCCTCGACCACCTGGTCCACCGGTGGCGGGGTCTCGCAGACCTCGGCCGCCGAGGCCGCCGTCGGCACGGCCAGCACGGCGGCGCCGACCAGCGCGACACACGACAGGGACGCCCACCGGGACATCAGCCCGCACCCCCGATCGTGTGCACCCCGGCCCTCGGCCCCTGCCGTGGACACCTCGGGACAGTATGGTCGGGGCCGCCAGTGCCGCCCGTCCTCCACCCAGGGAGCTGACCGTGGACCCGAGGAACGCCGCTCTGCAGGAGCAGGCCGAGGGCCTGCGCGCGGACTTCCAACGGATGCTGACCGAGGGCCCCGAGGCCGCGGCCCGGGCCCGGCAGATCACGGTCACGCGCAAGTCGCGGGACGGCCTGGTGTCGGTGACGGTGGGACCGCGGGGCGACCTGGTGACCCTGGACATCGACCCGCGGGTCTTCCGTCGTCCCGACAGCCGGGCACTGGCCGACACGATCGTGGAGACCGTGCAGGCTGCCGCGGCCGAGGCCGAGGAGATGGTGGTGGAGACCATGTCCTCGGTCCTGCCGCGCGAGGCCGTGGAGGCCCAGCTCAGCGGGGACCTCGAGGGCTACCTGGACCAGATGACCGACCGCATGACCGGGAGAGGCTGACACCGTGGCAGAAGACAGCGTGTACGTGGACCCGCAGCAGGCGTCCAACGGACTGGCCCAGTGGGACGCCGGTTCGGCTCCGCTCAAGTCGGGGTGGACCGAGACCGTGGCCGCCATCCAGGCGCTGAACACCCCGGCGACCTGGGGGAGTGACGGCCCGGGCGAGGAGTTCGCCGGCGGGTACACCGAGGGCGCCGACCAGTTCCTCACCGTCGGTGGTGAGGTGGTGGACCAGGTGGTGCAGCTCGGGGTGGACTCCCGGACCGCCGTCGAGCGGTCCATCGCCAGCGACGAGGTCCAGGCCGGGCACGTGACCGTGGAGGTCGAGGGACTGCCCTGACGGGCGCGCTCAGTCGTCGAAGACGACTTCGGGCAGGGGCCCGCGCAGGGTCAGCAGCGTGCTGATGGCGGTGTCCACGTCGACCCCGGCTCGGTAGAAGTCGCCACCGGTCGTGGCGAGCACCCAGCCGGCCTCGGCCATCACCAGCTCCGCGTCAGGAGTGCGTCCGATCAGGCAGACGCGCTGGCCGTAGACCTCGGTGAGTGCGTCGACCAGGGTGCCCTGCCAGCGGTGTCCGGGCACCGGTGCCAGCTGGACCGGGGTGCGCAGGGGGGCCTCCAGGACCAGCCCCCCGAACTCGGCGAGCGCGGCCCGGGCCGCTGCGTGGAGCACCAGGGGTGGGTCCAGGTCGGGCACGACGGCCATCTCGGCGGCGAAGGCGTCGAGGACCTCGTCGTCCAGGCGCCGGCCGGGGAACCAGCCGGCGGTCTCCAGCACGGCCTGCACGTAGGGCGGGAAGCGGTCCTCGGGGGTGGACCGGGACCACCGCGACTCGATCTCGGCCAGCGGCCAGGCGGGCCAGGAGTCGACGGTGTCGTCCGCGTTGAGGAGCAGGCGCAGGCCGTCACCGGTCGCGGGGTCGTCGGTGGGCTCCCGGGTGACCCACCCCAGCCAGCCGCCGTCGATCCGGCGGAGCCCGACAGCGGCGCCGCCCCAGCCGTTGTAGGCAGCCCACGAGGTCAACCGTGCCCGTGCGGCGTCGTCCTCGCGCACCCGTCCTCCTCGCATCGGCCCGGTGCGACCGTAGCCGACCCGGCAGGTGGCCACGGCGGCCCCGACACCCGGTCGGGTGACTGCGCGCGCTGGCCCATCCGGCCGACCGGGTGACAGACTCGGCTGGCGGGTCGCGCCGGGGTGTCCGGGCCGGAGACGACGAGCGGGGGTGGCGTGGGGGACGTCGGGAAGGCCTGGGGTGAGTCGTTCCCCGGATGGGCCGACTCCCTGATCTCCTTCCTCGTCGCCGGCCAGAACTGGCCGGAGGGCTCCGAGACCGCGCTCTGGCAGCTGTCCGAGCACTACGGCGAACTGCAGAGCCAGCTCAGTGAGGCCATCGCCGCCGAGAGCGGCGCCGCCGCGACCCTGCTGGCCGGCTGGGACGCCCCCGCCGCACAGGTGTTCCGCCAGATCCAGGACGACCTCCTCGCCGCGCCGGACAAGGGCCTGCAGGTCCTGCTGACCAACGCGAACGCCTACGCCCAGCAGACGGACTCCTTCGCGCGGGAGACGCAGTACTCCAAGATCTCCATCAACGTGGCGTTCTGGATCGCCATCGCGGCCCTCTTCGCCTCCGTGTTGATGGCCTTCTTCACCTTCGGTGCCTCGCTCGGGGCGGCCGGGGGCATCATCGCGGGCCTACGGGCCGCGATCAGCCAGATCATCTCCAAGCTCGTGCAGATCGCCGGACGGCGGTTCGCCACCCAGGCCGCGATGAAGGCCGCAGCCCGCCAGGTCGGCGTCACCGCAGCCCGATCGGTGACGACGGCCGCCGGCCGCCGGGCCCTGGCCACCCACGTGGGCAAGGAGGTGGCCGAGGAGGTCGCCGAAGAGGTCTTCATCGACGCGGTGACCCAGCTGGACCAGTTCCGCCGCGGCACCCGCACCGAGTGGGACGGCAAGAAGACCGCAGCCTCGGCCATGGGCGGTGCGGCCGGCGGTCTGGCCGGGGTGCCGGTCGGCGCGGGTGTGAGCCGGGCGGCGACCGGCTTGAACCGACGCTCGGGTCTGTCCCGTGC
The DNA here is from genome assembly GCF_001424485.1 of Modestobacter sp. Leaf380. GTDB lineage: Bacteria > Actinomycetota > Actinomycetes > Mycobacteriales > Geodermatophilaceae > Klenkia. Next base: position 794,265 of record NZ_LMQC01000001.1, on the reverse strand, counting down.
CGTGACCCGGACCGACGTCGACGGTGCGCAGCTGCCGGGACTGCGGAACTCGGCGGCGCGTTGGCCCTCGACCGCGGCCCAGGCGGCCGTCACCAACGCGATCATCTCCCCAGCCGCGTCCTACCTGGCCAACGGCACCGTCTACGGGGACTGGACCATGTCGCTGAGCGAGCTGGCCACCTCCATGGCCGGTTCCGCGGCAGCGGGCGTCGGGCGTGCCGGGATGGTCAGCCCGTTCAGCCCCGACGTCGCCGCCGCCGTGGTCAACCCGTCCGCCGCCGTGGCGGGCGCAGCCCAGACGGGACCGGCCCTGGCGCAGGCGCTGGCCGACAACGCCTCACCCCAGGGTGCGGCCGCGCTGCAGGACGCGGGCCTGCTGCCCGGCGGGGCCGCAGCGGCCGGTGGCGCGACGGCGGGGAGCCCTCCGGTCGTCGTGGACGCGTCCGCGGGCGCGGCCCAGGGCCCGGGCACGCCCAGCAGCGGCGGTGCCCCGGCGGCAGCCGGCGCTGGGTCTCCCTCGGGCGCTGGTGCCTCATCGGCCGGCGGTGCTGCTCCAGCCTCGGCTGCCTCCTCCGGCGCTGCCGAGGGTGGGTCCGCGGCCGGGGCGCCGGCCGGGGCGCCTGCCGGGGCTCCTGCGGGGTCGAGCGCCTCGGCGGCTGCCGGCACCGCGGCCGGTACGGGCACCGCTGCGCAGACCGGGTCCGCGCCCGCCTCGGCCGGCGCTGCTTCGACGGGAGCCCCGGCGGCCGCCGGCCCGTCGTCGGCGGCTGGTGCGCCGGCCGGGGCCGCTGCGTCCTCGTCGGGTCCCGCGGCCGGGGCGCCTGCGGCCTCGCCGGGCGCCGGTCCGTCGGTGGCGGGGACGACGGCCCCGTCGGGTGGGACTCCGGCGTCGGCGGGGACTGCGGCCTCGGCGGGGACTGCGGCCTCGACGGGGGCCCCGGCCTCGACGGGGACCACGGCCTCGACCGAGACCACGGCGTCGACGGGGACTGCGGCAGCGTCGGCCGGGACTGCCGAGGTGTCGGCTGGGACCGCGGGCCCGTCGTCGTCCGGGCCTGCGGGCGGCCTGGGCGCCACCGCGTCGGCGGGGACAGCGGCCTCGTCGGGGCCTGCGGCCTCGGCGGGGACCTCTGCGTCGACGGGGGCCACCGCCGCGACCGGGACATCGGGGTCGACGGGGACTGCGGCAGCGTCGGCCGGGACTGCCGGGGTGTCGGCTGGGACCGCGGGCCCGTCGTCGTCCGGGCCTGCGGCCGGCCCGGGCGCCACCGCGTCGGCGGGGACCGCGGCCACGGGCGCACCGGCGACGGGCACCCCGGCTCCTGCCGGCACAGCGCCCGCGTCGCCGACACCGTCGACCGAGGCTGCTCCCACGACCCCGGCCGCACCGGTCTCCGCTGGGACCTCGGCACCCGTGGTCGCTGCCTCGCCCTCGTCGGGGGCCTCGGCCGGAGCCACGGCGACCGCCGCTGCGACGCCCACGCCCGCCTCGGCACCCGTCGGTGCGACGTCCCCCGCGGTGCCGGGGACGTCAGCGGCCGGTGCGCCGGGCGCCACCGCATCGCCGACGTCTGCGACCCCTCCTGCGGCACCGGCCGCACCGGCCTCGCCCGCGACCTCGACGACCTCGGTGACCGGCCCCTCTGCCGGGACACCCACGACGGCTGAGCCCGCGCCGTCGGCCCCCGTGCCGTCGTCCCCCGTGCCGTCGTCCTCCGCGACGTTGGCCCCCGTGCCGTCGTCCTCCGCGACGTCGGCCCCCGTGCCGTCGTCCTCCGCGACGTCGGCCCCCGTCCCGTCGACCTCCGCGCCGTCGTCCTCTGCACCGGCACAGTCGGCTGACACGACGCCGTCGCCCGTGGCTGGGCTCGCGTCCCCGGCCGGTGCGGTGTCGACCACGCCGGTCCCTGCCCCGACCGGGAGCCCGAGCACGGCGACGACAGGCACCACGTCGGCGTCCTCCGTGGCCGGACCGTCGACCGCGTCCCCGGTCCCGCCGGCCGGGTCCCCGACTCCGGCACTGCCGACTCCGGCATCTCCGACTCCGGCATCTCCGACTCCGGCATCCCCTGCCCCCGCACACGCGTCCCCCGCCGCCGGCACGTCGCCGTCCGCGGCCCCCACGGTCCCGACGACCCCGTCGTCGACCGCGCCGGTCCCCGCGTCGACCGTGGCGACCGTGGCGACCGGCACCACGACGCCCGCGGTGGCCCCGGGGGTCGGGGGCAGCACGCCCGCACCCGCCACGAACCGCCCGACTGCGCCGACCCCGACTGCGCCGACCCCGACTGCGCCGACGCCGACCCCGGCAGCGACGCAGTCGGGCCCGGCTGCCCCGGCCTCGACGCCGGCGGCTGCTGCCGTGGCTGCGCCCGCGCAGGCCTCGACTGCGACGCCGCCCGGCACGGCTGCGCCGGCCTCGACTGCTGCGCCCGCGCCGACCTCGACAGCGACGCCGCCGGCCGTGAACGCGCCGCAGACGACGGCGCCGGCTGCCTCGACCTCGACCTCGACGCTGTCGGTCGAGGCTGCGTCGACGGTGAGTCCGTCGTCGCCGTCCGCCCCTGTGGGTCCGTCTTCGGTCCCCGCGTCGTCGACCACGAACCCGGGCGGACCGCCCAGCAGCCCGTTCGAGGCGTCCGGGGCGGTGTCCGGGCTGAGCCCGGCGACGGCCACGGCCCCGCTCGCCGGGTACGCCGGGCTGTCCGGCCCGGGGTGGTCGGCGCCCGGGACGACCAGCTACTCACTGCCCTCCGAGACCGTCGACCTGACCGGCACCACCGCCGCCGAGGTCGCGGCTGACCGCGCCTCGCGGCTGGCCGAGACCACGCAGGACGCCTTCGCCGCGCGGTGGAGTGCGGAGCACCCCGGTGAGCCGGTGTCCAAGAAGCAGCGGTCGAAGGTCCCGGGCACCGCAGGTGCGCTGGTGACCGCCGACGGCCGGGTCTGGACGCACACCAGCATCAAGGGCGGGACCCTGGACAGGGTGCACCCCGTCGTCAGCCGGGTGTACGACGCCGTGCGGACCGGCGGGAGCCCCGCCGTCCACCACGGGCAGTGCGCCGAGGTGGCGCTGCTGTCCGACGCGCTGTGGTCGGCGCAGGACCGAGCCGGGCAGGACGGCATCCCCGAGCTCCCTGGGCCACTCCCCGCTCGCACGGCCTCGGACGCCGAGTGGGCGCCGTTCGAGCAGTGGGCCAACGCCGTCCTGGCCGGTGCCGTCATCACCTCCGTGGACCTCAAGGCCGGGACCACCGTCGAGGGGGAGCGGACCCCGACGCCGTACAAGGAGCCGTGCTCCTCCTGCGCCGCGGCGATCGGCCAGGCGACCACGGGCCCGGACGGTGTGCCGGTCGTCGTCTCCCCGTCGTTGGGCACCGTGCAGGCCACCGACACACCGGCGGGCACTCCCCGGACCCCGCTGCCCGCCGCGCCGGCGGCTGCAGCGCAGGCCGAGGCCGATGCGGCTCTCGCCGAGGCGGGCGCTGCCTACGAGCGGTTCCGTGCCGACGACGGCGACGTCGCGCGCATCGCAGCGACCGTGGGCTGGGCGACGCCAGAGCAGGTGCAGCAGGTCAAGGACCACCTGCTCCGTCCCACCCAGCCGATCGCCCGACCCGACGGGACGCTGGACCACCGCCCCTTCACCCCGCACCCGCTCATCGCCGAGGCCTGGCAGCGGATGTCCGACGGCGAGGTCCGGGCCTCCGACGAGGTCCTGCTGCGGCACGAGCTGACGGAGTCGGACCTGCTCGCCTCCGGCGATGCCGCCAACTACCAGGAGGCCCACACCCGGGCCACGAGTGCCCACGACTGGGTCGCCGCCCTCGCCCGCGAGGGCGTCCACCCCACCCTGACGGAGGGACACGCGCATGGCGCTGCTGGTGCACTGGGAACGCGTGGCGGAGACCCCGACCACGGTCACGTACCGCTTCGGGGCGGACCCGGGCCGGATGGGGGGCTCGACGGTGATCGACAAGGTGAGCGGCCAGCCGCGCGGGACGCTGCTCGGCCAGGCGACGTGGGTGGTGCACGAGGTGGTCCGGGAACGGGCCGCGACGGGGACCTGGCCGGAGACGGGCGTGCTGGTGGCCTGACGGATGGGCCACCGCCGCCGCCTGGGACCGGGGACCGCGGCGCCGCTGTGGTGACGCCCACCCAGGCGGGGGGGCCGGCGTCGGCCCCGGCCACGGGTGTGGTCGAGGTGGAGCTGGTCGACGGCAGCACCGTCACCCCCGCCTACGGGCGGGACCGACTCGACGTGGGGCGCGGCTTCGAGCAGGCGTTGCCCGACCTGCTGCCCGCGGGCACCAGCCCCGCGGACTTCCACGCCCTGCGGACCGCCGAGCTGGCCACCCTGGACCCCGACCAGCGGGAGGTGCTCCGGCAGGTGCGGGACACCCAAGCGGTCTCACCGGGCGATCTCGTTCAGCGGGCCCTGCCCCTGGAGGCCACCCGTGGGTACCTGGGCAATCAGCCGGTCCTCGACGACGAGGGTGCGCTGGTCTTCGACCCGGCCGGTGCCCGTGGGTACACCGCCGCGCTGCGCGACGTCATCGGACTGACCACCCCGGCCGAGGTGGTGGAGGGGCTGCGGCTGGACTACACCGACCGCGGCTACGAGTCCCGCAACGGCCGGCCGCCCTACCGGGCCGACGACGACACCATCGCCGTCCTGCGGTTCCCGGTCGGCGAGGACGCCACGACCCTGCGGACGCCGTACGGTCCGGCCCTCGGCGGCACCGACGTCGACCCGACGCCGTTCACCGGCAACGGCTTCACCGCCAGCCAGGGCCACGCGGTCCCCGAGTACCGCACCGACGAGTTCGTCGTCCTGCCGGACGGGGCCGAGATCTGGTCGGTCGGCCGCGACGGCAGCGAGACCCTGCTCGGCGTCTTCGACGGCGAGGTCTGGACGTCGACCGCCGCGGGTCAGGAGCACGCCGGCCTCACCACCACGGAGGAAGTGCATGACCAGACCGACGCAGCACCCAGCGAGCACGGACACCTGGGCGGAGTGGCAGGGTCGGACCTTCGAGGCGGTGCCCTCCGCCCGGCCGCCGGGATCGGTGAAGCTCTTCAGCCCGGACCGGCCGGACGACCGGTGGACGGCGACCCGGACGGGCCGCTGGAGCAGGGTGGTCCCGGCGGCCGAGGCCGAGCTGTACCGGGTGCGGACGACGTGCCGGTGGCAGGGGGAGCCGTTCAGCGTGGAGGGCTCGACCCCCGGGGGCCGGCTGCAGCTGACCTACCTCGGTCGGGACCACCGTCGAGCGGAGACCCTGGGTCTGACGATGGCCCAGCCGGGCGTGTACGTGACGACGGCGGCGCCCGACGAGGTGACCTCGGTGGAGCAGGTCCGCTCCCCGGTCTGACCGGCCCCGCCGGGCAGACCGACGCGCTCGACGCGCGGACCTCGGACCCGGCGGCACAGCGACCGGCTCCCATCGACTCCGCGTCCGCATCGGACGCCGACGGGTCGGTTGCCGACCTGACCGCCGCGATGGACGCGCTGAGCCTGGACCCGGCAGCGCAGGGGCCCTCTCCCGCGGACGGGTCGGTCGCCGACCTGACCGCCGCGATGGACGCGCTGGCCCTGAACCCGGGCACGGCCCGCCCGGAGGTGGAGCCCGACCGTTACACCGACCCCGGGGACGCCATCCGGCAGGCGCTGCGCCAGGCCCACGCCGCGGACCCCCGGCTCACCTCCTGGGTGTCGCGCGTCAACCCGAACCTGCAGGTCCACCCGGTCGGCAGCGACGCCGCGGCGCAGTGGGCCAACAACTGTGGCGAGTGCTCCCGGCGGGTGGCCGACGCCGTGGGCGGACAGGGCGTGGAACCGGCGTGGGGCGACCCGCGGCGCGGCGAGTACCGGGAGATGTACGACTGGGCGGGGGTCCGTCCGCAGTCCGCGGCCACCGCGCCGGCCCCGGCCCCGGCCGACCCCGCGGCCCCCGTCGTCCCCGCGGACGACACCGCTGCCTTCACCCAGCAGGCCTGGGCCACGATCGCCGACCAGCTCGCCGGTGCCCCGGTGGGCACGGTCGCGGTCCTCGGGGTCGACTGGAACGTCACCGGGTTCGCCCGCGGGGAGGCCGGGGGGCACTGGTTCACCGCGGTCGTGACCGACCAGGGCCTGCAGTGGGTCGACGGGCAGGACGGGACGGTCTCGGGCTGGCCACCGGCGTACACGCATTTGATCTGGCGGGCCGAGGCGATCGTGCGTCGTCCGGGCGCTGCATGGGAGGGGATGGACCTTGCCGCAGGACGAGGAGACGGGACGGGCACTGCCGGGGACGCCGGAGGGAGCCGTGGCAGCGGTGCTTCGGTGGACGGGGGTCGACGACCAGGCGACGGAGGGCCCGTGGCGGGCGCGGCCGTTCCTGGACGCGTGGGCGGTGGTCCGGCCGACGTCACGGCGGGGGGAGCCCCTGCTGCTGGTCCGGGCCGGGAGGGTCCGGCCGGTGCACCTGGCCAGGGAGACCCTGGAGGAGGCGCACGCGAGCCTGGTGGCCGAGCAGGCCTGACCCCGGACGGCGGGGACGCCGTCTCCAGCTTTCCGGGGCAGCAGCTCGCCGAGCTCGCCGTCGACCGGGTCCTGCGCTCGGCCACGGTGCACCGGGCGGCGGGGGTCACCGCCACCGGGCGGGACCGGGAGACCGGCACGCGCGTGTTCACGGCCCCCGGCGTGGCGGAGTTCCGCGTCCGGGTGGAGCGCAGCGGTGAGCTGCCCCCGGGCACCCGGTCGTCCTCCCGCCAGGACGACGGTGGTCCCGCCGGGCCGCTGTTCCGGGTCACCGTGTCCGACACGGTGCCCTCGACGGACGTCGAGCGCACGGTCGCCCGCGAGCTCGCTGCGATCGTCGCCCGGCAGCAGGGGGCCCTCGACGGGCCCCCCGTGCTCACGTCGGGCCCGGCGCAGCAGCTCGGGTCGAGGGCCCCGCAGCTGACCGTCGCGGACCGGACCGGCCTGGCCGAGCTCCGCCTCCTGGCCGACCGCACGCGGTCCAGCGCCCCAGGTGAGAGCCGGCGAGCCACGGAGGGACTGCGGCCGCTGCTGGAGCGCCTCGGTCTGCTCCTCGCCCCGCCGCCGGCCGCCGCCGACACGGCAGCCGGAGCGACGCCGGACGTCTCCAGCACGGCTCCCGCCGTCGTCGCGCAGGGCGAGACCGCCGACGGCATCGAGCTGACCCCCGTGGGCGGCAGCACCCCGGGCCCGGACACGAACCCTGCCGCCTCGACCCCTGCCGCCTCCGCGGACCCGGCGTCGGCAGCCCGGGCCGAGGCTGCCGCGCAGCGGCGCGAGGGCTACGCCGCGCGCTTCCAGTCCCTCCCGGACGACGTCCAGACGCTGGTGTTCGCCCTGAACAACTCCGCGTTGGCCGAGGTGGTCGACAGCGGCGTCAGCCCGCTCCGGCGCTACCTGCTCAAGACCCTCGGCGCCAGCTCCCTGGCCGGGGCAGTGGCCTCGGTCGCCGGCGCCGGTCTCAGCGCTGCGGCAGGCGCACCGCAGGGAGCCGTCGCCGGCGGGGTCGGCGTCGTCACCACCTCCCTGACGGGTGTCTCCACCGCCTGGGCCGAACGGGGCGCGGCGCGGGCCACGGAGCAGCTGGGCACGCGCGTCGACGCCCAGGACCGGGTGCCCGCCGCCGTGCGGCTGCTGCGCGCGCGGTCGGCCGAGACCGCCGCCGCCGGGCGGCGCGCCGATGCCGCGCTCTCCGACGAGGTGCGCCAGCTGCGCACGCGGCTGGACGGCGGCGGCGACGTCGCGGTGCAGGCTGCCGCGCCGGCGCCCCGGACGACGGGTCCCGACGTCCGCCCCGACGCCGCCGACCGGCTCGCAGCAGAGCGCGCGGGGGAGGCCGGCCTGTCCCGGCGGGCCCGCGCCCGGGAGAAGGTGCTGTCGCTGGGCCGCTACCTGGCCAAGCACGCGACCGGCGCGACGATCGCCGCCGGTGTCGGCGTCGGGATCAACGTGGGCATCGCGGCGGCCGTCGGGTGGCCGTTGCTCACCGTCGCCGTCGGGGCCCTGGTCGCCGCCGTCGTGGTCGCGGTGGCGACCGCTCTGGTGGAGCGGTGGACGGCCCAGCGCAAGGCAGCCCGGGAGGACCGCAAGAACGCCGAGCTCGACGCCCGGGCCCAGGCCCTGGAGACCGCGCACGCCCAGCGCCGCACCGCGACGCAGCGCGCCGACCTGGCGCGACTGGCGGGCCTGGAAGCCGACCAGGTGGCAGAGCAGCAGCGACTGCTGGACCCGGCCCGGACGGCGACCGGGGCGGCCGCGCCCTCGGAGCAGGCCGAGTCCACCGAGCCGACGGGGCCCACCGAGGCGGCCGCGCCCGCCCGGGCTGACGCGCCCGGCGTCGCCGGGAGCTGGTTGGACCTGCAGGTGAGGGGCGTCTTCACCGACCTCGCCCGGCGGCGCACCGCCCTGGACACGCGGGAACAGGCCGCGGGCACACCGGCTCGTCCGCCCTCCCAGGAGCGGAAGGCGCTCACCCAGGACCTCGCGGCCGCCGTCGCGGCCCACGACCTGGTCGGCTCGGACCTGCTGACCGGTGCCGACCCCGCCGCCCCGCTGACGACGGAGGACCTGGCGCGCCTGGCGGACACGCCGTGGGTGTCGCGACGGGCCGACCTGCTGCAGGCGGTCACCGCCGAGCTCGACGCGACCGCGGCCGAGCAGCTGCTGGCCGACATCAGCGTGGGCGACCCCCGCCCGGCCGCCACCCCCAGCTGGGCCGAGCACCTGCCCAAGTGGCTGGTCTCGCTGGCGCTCCCGGTCGCTGCGGCCACCGTCGTCGCCGCCGTCGCCGGGCCCGGTGGCCTCATCGCCAGCGCGCTGTCCGCCGTCGCCGTCGTCAGCGTGCCGGCAGCAGCCGCCATCGAGCGTCGCTTCGCCCTGCGCACCGAGGCGGCCAAGGACTCCGACGGTGCCGCGAGCCCGGCGTCGGCGGGTCTGCGACAGGCCCGCGCGGTGCACGACGCCCGCCTGGACCTCGAGGTCGCGCTCGCCCAGGCGCGGGTCGAGGTCCAACAGCTGGTGACCGAGGTCGCCCGGGAGCTCGCAGACCAGCGCGTCGCAGCCGAGGAGGCGGCCACCGCCGGGGCCAGGCAGGAACACCTCGCCCGGGCGCTCGACCGGCTGCGCAGCGCTCCCGAGCCCGGCCGGGCCGACGTCGTCGCGGGCACCACGACCGCCGCTGACCCCGACCGGGCGGCACTCGGCGCTGCGGCTGCCGCGCCGGTGACGGCCCCGGAGGGGGCGACGCGGCAGACCCTGCGGGAGTACCAGGCCCGTTTCGCCGCGCCGGCCGCCACCGCCGGCGCACTGACCGGGGCGGCCGCCGTCGCCACCCTCGCCGCCGGTGGGCTGCCCGCCGGCGGACTGGCGACCTGGGCGGTCGGTGACCGCGCCCTGCTCGGCAGCGCCGTGACATCGAGCGCAGGGCTGCTCCTGGCGCCGGTGGCGGCACTGGCCGAACGGCAGCTGACCGACGACACCCTCGCGCGCACCACCGCGCGGGACGCCCAGATCGGCAACCACTCCGCGCTGCTGCTCGCCGCGGAACACCGGCAGGCATTCGCGGCGTTGGGCGCCGAGACCGTCGAGCTGCAGCGGGCGCTCGACGACCTGGTGGGCGTCCTGCTCGCCCCGCCGGGGACCGGGTCCAGCACCCAGGGCCGACCGTCCCCCGACGACACCGTCGACGGCGCAGGACCACTCCCGGTCGACCCGGCGCAGCCCGACCGGGCCCGGTCGGGCGAGGAGTCGGTGTGGGCCCGGGGACGCGCGATCGCGAACAGCACCGGCTGGGACCGCGAGCCGCACGTCCGCGAGGTCACGGCCCCGGCGGCCCAGCGGGTGGAGGACCGACCGTTCCCGGTGCCCGAGGTCCAGCCGCCGACCCCGACCCCGCCGACCCCGACCCCGCCGACCCCGACCCCGCCGACCCCGACCCCGCCGACTCCGACGCCGCCGACCCCGACCCCGCCGACTCCGACGCCGCCGACCCCGACCCCGCCGACTCCGACGCCGCCGACCCCGACTCCGACGTCGCCCACCCCGGTGACGCCGCCCCCGACCGTCCCCGCCCCGCCGGCGGCCCCCCCGGCCCAGCCGGGGCGCCCCGGTGGGGATCCGACACCGCCCCGGCACCCGTCCGGTCCTCCGCAGACGGGGCTGCCGCGGCCACTTCCGCCCGTGCCGCCGCGAGCGCCGGGGGGACGGCCGGTGCACCCGCCGGCCGGGCCGCCGCACGCCCCCGCCGGACCGGTCTGGGGACCGGCCACCGGGGAGTGCTTCACCGTGGACGTCGAGGGCGACCGGCGGACCGTCAGCGCCCTGGTCTCCCTCGCCGGCCCCCATGGCCGGTCCCTGCGCCTGCTGGTGCGCGTCTCGGTGACCCCGCACGGTCGCCCGGTGGTGCTGCTGGCCGGGCTGGACGGGGTGCCCGACCGCGGCGTCGTCCTGCCGGTGGCGGCCCTGCTGGCCGAGCTGCCGGCCGAGGTCGGGCTGCCGCGCGACTGGCTGCGCCACGCGTTCTGGGGCGTGCTGTGCCCGGCGGGCCCCGAGGAGCCGCACGGTGTGCTGCGTGAGGTCGAGGTGCGCTGGACCGACGACTCACCCGCGCTCACCGGCCGCGAGCGCGTCCTGCCCGAGCACGCGGCAGCGGAGCTCGGGCGCGAGCGCCACCTGGGCCCGGTGGACGACGCGGTCGCCGCACTCACCCGGGACCGGGCGCCCGCCCGCTGAGCGACCCGGTCAGCGGGCCGGAGTCGGGGTGGGCCGGGTCAGCGCAGCGGTCGGAGCTCGTGCCGGCGGACCGGTCGGCCCCCGCGGGCGACGTCGAGGTGGACGGCGCCGGCCGACAGCAGCTCCTGGACCGCGTCCAGGAGCCCGAGCAGCTCGTCGGCGGCGGTCGAGCGGGGCTCGCCGTCGTCCCCGGCGCCCGCTGCGGCCAGGCCCTCGGCGGCCGACCACAGGTCCGGCCACAGGTGGGCCCAGCGCCAGACCTCGAACACCCGCGGGCGGACCCGGGCCGCCGGCGGGAGACCGAGCAACCCGATCGAGTCCATGAGGTCCTCGGCGCTGTTGCCCAGCCCGGCCAGCAGCGGCTGGACCCGGTGCGCCCGCGCGAAGGCCTCGGCGTTCTCCTCGGCGACCTCGACGACCAGGCCGGGACCGACCAAGGACGCCAGGGCGCCCCCGGGGTCGCGCACCCCGGCAGCGGTGGCCGCCGACGACACGCTCTCCGGTGTGGCCGGGACCCCCTCCGGGTCACCGTGGGCCAGCCGCCAGACGACCACCTGGTCGGGGTCGCTGAGGCGGTGGGACTCCCACCCGATGCGGACGGCGTGGTGGTCCGGTGCCGCGCCGGGGGTCAGGTGCACCGGGCCCATCGAGTGGCCGACGGCGAGCAGGCGGGTCACGAGGCGGCCAGCCGGGTGTCCAGGCAGACGACCCCGGGGGTCGTCAGCTGGTGCAGGCTCTCCACCAGGGCCAGCAGCAGCAGCTCTGGTTCGGTCGACACCGGGTCGGTGCGTCCGACACCACGGGCGCTCCGGGCGGCGGCCTGGCACGCAGCCCACAGGTCGGTGTCCATGTGCGCCCACTCGAAGAGGTCGAAGGCGGCCGCCGTCACCGTCACCAGGGGTTGCCCAGGGGGACCGACGGACCACAGCTGGGGTGCGTCCGGGTCGTTGCCGAGGCCCTCGACGAGCGGGAGCAGGCGGTGCTGCTCCGCGAAGGCCACGGCCGGAGCCGGCTCCACCGCCACCTCGACGAGCAGCCGGTCGGTGAGCAGCGCGTCGAGGAGGGCGGCGGCGTCGGTCAGCCCCTGTGCCTGGGCGGCCTGCTCCACGGCTTCGCGGGTCCACGGGTCCTCGGGGCCGTGCCCGGGGAGGCCGTGGGCCAGCGCCCACAGCGAGAAGGACGTGTCGTCGAGGTCGACGAGCTCGGGGCCGACCCGGACCTGGACGACGTGCTCGGGAGACCCGGCGCGCGGGTAGGAGGCACCCAGCAGGTGGCCCACGGGGAAGAGCAGCGGTGCGCTCACGCCGGCACGCCCGTGTCGGGGGTGGGCCCGAGGAGCAGTGACGTGAGCCCGGAGACGACGTCGGGCCCCAGGGGGTGGACGCGGCCGCCACGGACGGCCAGCGTCCGACCCGTGGACGTCGTGACCACGGTGGTGGGCCACCCGTCGGCGACCAGGGCGATCGGGGCGAGGGCCTCGTCGACCTCCCGGGACGCGGTGAGTGCGGCCTCCGGGTCGAGGTGCTCGTCGGCGGGGTAGACCAGGACGGGCGGGGTCCCCGCCACCTCCAGGTGCAGCCCCCCGAACTCCGAGACCGCCGCCCGGGCGAGCGGGTGGGCAGAGACTGCCGGCACCAACCGGCTCAGGGCCGCCATGTCGTCCTCCCAGTCCTCCAGGAGGCCGGGCTCCAGCGCCCGACCGGGTACCCACCCGGCCGCGCGCAGCGCCGAGAGCACCCGCGGCTCGAACCGGCCGTCGTCGGCCTGCGCGTGGGCAGCCTGCCAGGACTGTGCTCGTGCGGCCTCGGCCTCGCTGGGCACTGGTCCTCCCTCGTCCGGTCGTCGCGGCCGAGCCTAGTGGCGGGCCGTGCGCGCTGCGCGGAGCACGCGGACCTGCGGACGACGGCTGTGGCCGCGCCCGCCGTGTGCCAGGGTCGGGTCATGAGCCGGCCCGGGCAGCTGCCGCCGTTGATGGAGACGCGCAAGGTCCTGGCCGCGGCCCGGCCCCCGGCGGGGGAGGGGCCGCCCACCCGGGAGGTGCTGCGCGGTCTGCGCGAGCTGCGCCCCCCGGTGTCGGTGCTCGTCGGTGTCGCGCTGATGGCGTTGATGCCGCTGGGCCTGCTCGTGCTGTCGCTGTGGCTGCTGGCGGCCACCTGGACCGGGCCGGACGGGGTGTTCCTGTCGCTGGTCAAGACGGTGCTGTTCTCCGGGACGCTGTTCCTGCTCAGCGCGCTGTCCTGGCGTGGGGTGAAGCGGGCGCTGCACTCCGGGGACTACCAGCAGGGCTTCTTCGTCGCCCGGCTGGCCACCGTCGTCTGCGGCGTCATCGGGGCCTTCCTGCTCTGGTACGTCTACGGCGACGGCAACCCGCAGGAGCCCTCCATGCTGGCCCCGTTCGTCGTCCTGGCGGTGGCGTGGCTCCCCGTGCTGCCGCTGCAGGCCCGGGCGGCGCGGGAGTGGCCGAGCCGGGTGCTGCTGCGCGGTGGGCCCGCGGTCCGTGGCGTGCGGGAGCTGGCCATGCTGCTGGAGGCCCGCACGCACACCTGCGGCCGGCCGCTGCCGGTGCAGGGCATGACCCCGGTCGCGGACTCCGGCGCGCAGGGCTGGGCCTGGAACGGGCCCTGCCCGGCCTGCGGGGTGGGCGTGGTGCAGGTTTTCTCCCTGCGGGCCGCCGACGCCGCGGACCCGGCAGACCCGTGGGCGTGGGGGCGGCCGGGATCGGCCCCGGCGCTGGGTGGCGGGGACCTGCTGTACCTGGCCGACCGGTTCGACGTGCTGGCCGGCGGGGACCCCGCGACCTGGTCGGTCGAGCAGCTCGAGAACGCCCGCACCCTGCTGATCGGTTCGGTGCAGGCCACCGGCGAGCTGCTCGCTCTGGTGCCCCAGGGCAAGGCGGCCGTCCCGCTGATGAAGCGCTTCGGCCGCCCCGTGCAGCTGGTCGGGGACCCCGAGCAGTTCACCCGGGTCCGGCTCGAGCAGCGGCTGGGCGAGCGGCGGAGCCGGTTGCAGGCCGTCCAGGCGGAACTCGTGCGCCGTGGCCAGGCACCGGCGGCGCTGCCGTGCTGACCGACGTCCCGGTGGTGCGCGCGGCCGACAGCGAGGTCGACCAGCGTCGCGCCGCCGCCGGGCTGGTCGCCCGCGGGGTCGGCCGCGGGGACCGCGTGGTGGTGTCGGCCTCGGCGTCCCCGGCACTGCTGGCCGCGGTGCTGGGCGCGCTGCGGACCGGCGTCGTCCCGGTGGTGCTGGACCCGGCGCTGCCGGCGGGTGAGCGGGCCGAGCTGGTGGCCGACGCGGACCCCGCGCTGGACCTGGGCGACGACCCCGCCGCCGTGCTGGGTGACGCCGAGACGGCGCTCGCGCCGTTCCCGCTGGCCCGCCCGATGCACTACACGTCCGGGACGACGGGCCGCCGCAAGGGCGTGTGGTCCGGGGTGCTCGGGGACGACGACGCCCGCGCACTGGCCACCGAGGAGATCGACCTGTGGGGCTTCGGCCCGGCCGACCGGCACCTCGTGCTGTCCCCGCTGCACCACTCCGCGCCGCTGCGCTTCGCCGCGCACACCCTGCTGGCCGGTGGTGAGGTGCTGCTGCCCGGGCCCTTCGACGCGGCACGCGCGGCCGCCGTCATCACCCGGGAGCGGCCGACGACGGCGTTCTGCGTGCCCACCCACCTGCAGCGGCTGCTGCGCGAGGACGTCGACTGGTCCTCCTTCCGGCTGCTCGCGCACGCGGGGGCGCCCTGCCCGGAGCCGGTGAAGCGGGCCGTCGTCGCCGCGCTGCCCGAGGGGTCGGTGTGGGAGTTCTACGGCTCCACCGAGGCCCAGTTCGCCGTCTGCTCCACCGCCGACTGGCTGGCCCACCCCGGCAGCGTCGGGCGCGCCCGGCCGGGGCGGACGCTCAGCACCGACGAGCGCGGCCAGCTGTGGTGCGCCGTCCCGCGGTGGGCCCGGTTCGAGTACTGGCGCGCCCCGGACAAGACCGCTGCCGCCTGGGACGGCGACCGGGTCACCGTCGGCGACCTGGGCCGGGTCGACGCGGACGGCGTGGTCTGGCTGGACGGCCGCCGGGAGGACCTGGTCATCTCCGGCGGGGTGAACGTCTACCCGGCCGAGGTGGAGGCCGTCCTGGACGCGCACCCCGCGGTGGTGGAGTCCGCGGTGGTCGGCGTCCCGGACGAGGACTGGGGGCAGCGGGTGGTCGCGGCCTACGTCGGTGCGGTGACGGCGCAGGAGCTGGGTGCCTGGGCGCGGGAGCGGCTGGCGCCGGCCAAGCGGCCCAAGTCGCTGCACCCGGTGGGGGAGCTGCCGCGCACGTCCACGGGCAAGGTCCGCCGGCTGGACCTGCCGGGGGTCCTGGGGCTGTGACCAGGTTCGAGGTCACGGAGTCGCAGCGGCTGACCGGCCGGGGCCCGTGGGTGGTCGGGCAGCTGCGCTCGGGCGAGCTGGCCGCCGGCGTCGTGCTCGGGATCGGGCTGCACCCCGAGGACGCCGGCCGGGTGCGGGCGGGGACGGTGCTCGTGTCGCCGGAGGGGGTCCGGTGACCGGGTACGACGTCGTCGTGGTCGGTGGCGGGTCGGCGGGCTGCGCGCTCGCGGCCCGGCTGGTGGACGCCGGGCGGACCGTCCTGCTGCTGGAGGCCGGGGCGGACCACCGGCAGCCCGAGGACTTCCCGGCGACGGTCCGGGACGCGGCCACGATGGGCGCCGCGGTGCCCGGGCACCCGGCGAACTGGGACCTCACCGGCGAGCTCACCGAGGGCGTCCGCTGGCCGGTCCCCCGGGGCCGCGTGCTGGGGGGCTCCAGTGCGCTGAACGGCACCTACTTCATCCGGGCCACGCGCGCCGACTGCGACGGCTGGGCCGCCCGCGGCAACGACCTGTGGTCCCACGAGGCCCTGCTGCCCAGCTTCGAGCGCAGCGAGAGCGACCCGCTGCACGGGACCACCGGCCCGATGCCGGTCACCCGCACCACCGCCCCGCACCCGGTCAGCGACGCCTTCACCGCGGCCTGCCTCGAGCTGGGCCACCCGTCGGAGCCGGACAAGAACGGCGACGCCGCGCCGGGGGTGGGGCCGGTGCCGGTCAACGTCCGGGACGGCGTCCGGGTGAACACCGCGATGGCCTACCTCTCCCCGCGCCGCGCGCACCCCGGGCTGACGGTGCGCGGGGACAGCCCCGTCGTCCGGGTGCTGGTCGAGCGGGGCCGGGCGGTCGGCGTGCGCACCGCCGACGGCACCGAGCACCGGGCGGCCGAGGTGGTCCTGGCCTGTGGTGCCGTGGGCTCGCCGCACCTGCTGATGCTCTCGGGCATCGGCCCGGCCGACCAGCTGCGCGCCGCCGGGGTGACCCCGCTGCTGGACCTGCCCGGGGTGGGCGCCGACTTCACCGACCACCCCGACCTCTACGTCACGTACCAGCCTGCCCGGGCCACCCCGATGCGCCGCGGGATGCTGCCGTTGACCACCGCGCTGAACACGACCGACCACCTCGAGGTCATGCCGTGGCTCAAGCCGTTCAGCAGGGTGATGCTGTCCCGCTCGGACGGGCACGCGCTGTCCGGGCTCACCGAGGTGCTGCGCCGCCCGGCGGCCACCCTGCGGGCCCTGCGGGGGACGTCGCTGCAGAAGCTGTGGCAGCAGGCCCGGACCCGGGACGACCTGTACCTGGGCGTCGCCCTGCAGGCCGAGGAGAGCCGCGGCCGGCTGTCGCTGACCAGCGCAGACCCGTCCGTGCAGCCGCGGATCGAGTACCGGTACCTCACCGCCGAGGCCGACCGCCGGCAGGTGCGGGCCGTCGTCCGGCTGGCCGCGGACCTGCTGCGGACGAGGGCGATGGCACCGCTGGTGGCCGCGCGCACCGGGCTGCCCGACGACGTGCTGGCCGACGACCGGGCGCTCGACGCGTGGGCCGTGGCGCACCTGGCCACCGCGATCCACCTGGCCGGCAGCGCCCGGATGGGCCCCGACGACGACCCGGGCGCGGTGGTGGACCAGCACCTGCGGGTGCGTGGGGTCGAGGGGCTCCGGGTGGTGGACACCTCGGTGCTGCCCACGGTGCCCACCCGCGGTCCCGCCGCCACCGCGGTGGCGATCGGGGAGCGGGCGGCGGAGCTGATGACCGGGAACTGACCCGCCGGGGACACCCGCCGGACCGGTCCAGCGTCGACGATCGAGCTGCCGGACCGGCCGTCGCCGGCCGACTCAGACGGCGGGGTCGGCGAGGTCCAGGTAGCCGCAGCTGCGGGCGAGCAGGGCGGGCAGGTCGGCGACCACGCCCACCAGCGCACCGGCCACCTCGGCGGTGGTCGGCGTCGGCGCGGCATCGGCGTCGACGTCGGGGTCGGCCTGGTCCCAGGCCCGCAGGACGGCGAGCTCGGCGGCCTCCACCAGGTCCGGTGAGGCGGCGGTGTCCTCCCACCGCCGGATGCTCGACCGGGACAGCTCGAGCACCGGGTACCCGGGCAGGCCGAGCACGCTCGTGCTGCCGTCGCGGCCGATGCCGAGCCCGGTCAGCAGCGGACGGGCCCGCAGCCGACCGGCCGCGGCGAGGAGGTCGGGTCCGCCCACGGGCAGCTCGACCAGCAGCGAGCGCTCCGTCAGCCGGGCCACCACGGCGGCAGGGGAGGGCACGCCGAGGCCGGCGGCCCGCTCCACCAGCAGGTCCCGGCCGTGGTCGGTGTCCTCGACCGCACCGTGCGCGAGGTCCCAGACCCGGGTCTGGTCGGCGTCCAGACCCAGGCGCCGCCAGCCCAGCCGCACCGACCCGGCCACCGGGCGCGGCAGGGTCTCGGCGCCCAGGCGGTAGCCGACCGGCAGCAGCCACGGACCGCCGCTCACGGTGCACCCCCCGCCGTCGGGGACGGGTCGAGGTGGGCGGCCCGGGTCGACAGCAGCGCCGGCAGGGAGGCCACCAGGTCGGCCAGCAGCAGGTCGGGATCGGTGAGCCGCGGCTCGTCGGCGCCGACGTCCCGGTACCCGGCGGCGTGCCAGTCGACGTCGGCCCAGACGTCGGCGAAGAGCGGACCCCACGCGCACACGTCGCGCAGCACCCGGGAGACCTGCACCAGGGGCAGAGCCGGCACGCCGGGCAGGCCGAGGTGGTGCAGGCCGGGCGCCCCCGGCACCTCGCCGAGGCCGGGCACCAGCGGGTGCAGGGTGTGCGAACGCGCCCACGCCCGGCGGCCGTCGACGTCGTCCACCAGGTCCACGACGAGCCCTCCGGTGTCCAGCTCGGTCCAGCCGGCCGCGACGTCGGCGGGGTCCAGTCCCCACGCCACGGCCCGGGTCGCGGCGTGGTCGCGGTCCCAGGGTCCCGGGGCGTCGAAGGGGCCGTGGCAGGCCGACCAGAGGTGCAGGGCGGCCCCCGACAGGCCGACCGGGTTTCCCAGGACCTGCACGTAGCCGTGAGCCGACCGCGGGTCGGGGTGGCCGGGGGTGGCGAGGTCGAGGACGGTCAGCAGCCGGCCGAGTGGGAGGAGCAGCGTCACGGCCGCGACCCGTCGACGGTCACCGACGCGACGGTCGGTCCCGGGGACCGGCTCCGGTGCGCCTGTCTCAGCGGGTGGCGCGGATGGAGGTGCTGGTGTTCGACAGCGGCGACCACGCGTCCGGGTGCTTCTGGCCCTGGTCGACGACCCAGCCCGGGGTGCGCGAGCTCGTGGTGGTGCCGCGCTTGTCCGAGGGGCGGGCGCTGAGGGTCACGATGAGGACCAGCAGCAGCACCAGCGCGACGAGCACACCACCGATGACCAGGAGCGTCGAGAGCATGTCCTGACCGTACGTGCGCGGACCGTTCCGTCGCGCCAGCAGAAGTCACCGAACGGCACCGCCCGATCACTGGCGAGTGTGACAGTCCTGGCCCCACCCGCCCCACCCGCCCCACCCGCCCCACTCGTCCCACGTGTCGGCCCGCGTGTCGGCCTGCCCTCACGGGATCTCGTCCAGCAGGTCGGCCAGCACCCGCGGCAGCACGTCGTCGGGGACGGCGTCGGGGTCGGGCAGGGCCTCCAGGGCCAGGCCGCTCGTCAGCGCGAGGAGCACCAGGGTCAGGCTGCCGGCGTCCCAGCCGGTGCGCACCGGGTGGTCGGCGAGGAACCGCTCGACCACCTCCGTGACCCGGGTACGCAGCTCGCGGCGGGAGGCCACGAACGCCGTCCGGACGTCGGGGTCGCGGACCGCACGCTGCCAGAACTCCAGGTAGAGCAGCTGCCACGAGGTGTTCCGGCGGGACAGCTCGGCCCCGACGACGGCCAGGGCGCCGGGCAGGTCGGTGGTGCCGTCCAGGGCCTGCTCGACGGCAGCGACCCTCGCGGCGCCCTCGGCGTCCATCAGGGCCAGGAAGAGCTCGTCCTTGCTGCCGAAGTTCGAGTAGACGGCGCCCTTGGTGAACCCGGCCGCGGCGGCGACCTGGTCGGTGCTCGCCCCGGCGAAGCCGCGATCGGCGAAGACGACGCGTGCGGCCGCGAGCACCCGGGCGCGGACCTCGTCACGGCGTGGGCGGGTGCGCACCGTCACGTCGATCGGGCTTGCCTGTTCCACGCCCCGGAGCATACTCGTGCGTATCGGATACGCATCGGTATCGAGGAGAGACGATGAGCCAGCACGGTCTGCACGAGGCGCCCCGCCGGGAGCTGCTGCCGGGGGTGACCCGGCGCGCAGCGGTCCTCGTCGTCGGCGTCCTGCTGCTGCAGCTGGGCTTCGTGCTCAGCTACGTCGGCGCGTTCCACTCGCCCACCCCCCGGGACGTCCCGCTGGCCGTCGTCGCGCCCGCGGGCGCCCCGGCCGGCACCGCGGACTCCCTGGTCACCCAGCTCGACGGCCTGGACGGCAGTCCGCTGGACGCCACCGCCTACGACAGCGAGGACGCCGCCCGCCAGGCCATCGCCGACCGGGAGGTCGACGGCGCGTTCCTGCCCGGCACCGGCACCGCGGACGTGCTGCTGGTCTCCGGCGCCGAGGGCGGTGCGGTGAGCGCGGCGCTGGAGCAGGTGCTGACCGCGGTAGACGCGGCGCAGTCGCGCACGCTGACCACCACCGACGTCCTGCCCGCGGGGGACGGCGACGCCCGGGGCCTGTCCGCCTTCTACCTGGCCGTGGGCTGGGTGGTGGGCGGCTACCTGGTCGCCTCGATCATCGGCATCAGCGCCGGCTCCCGGCCGCTCACCCGGGGCCGGGGTGCGACCCGGCTGGGCGCGCTGGCCGTCTACGCGCTGGTCAGCGGACTGGGCGGTGCGCTGATCGCCGGCCCGGTCCTGGGCGCACTGGAGGGCGGCCACACCCTGGCGCTCACCCTCCTCGGGGCCCTGCTGGTCTTCGCCGTCGGCGCCTTCACCATGGCGCTGCAGGTGTGGACCGGGCTGGTCGGCATCGGCCTGGCGATCGTGCTGTTCGTCATCCTGGGCAACCCCAGCGCCGGCGGTGCCTACCCGGCCCCGTTGCTGCCGCCGTTCTGGTCCGCGATCGGTCCGTGGCTGCCGCCGGGCGCCGGCACCGACGCGGTGCGCGGGATCGTCTACTTCGGCGTCAGCGGGGTGGCCCAGGCGTGCTGGGTGCTGGCCGCCTACGCGGTGGTCGGCGTCGTCGCCACGCTGGTCGGCTCCGGCCGGGCTACGGCGACCGAGCCCGAGTCTGAGCGGGTCGACGTCCGGGCGTGAGCCTCAGGGGGCGACCGGCAGCCCGGTGTACATCTCGGCCAGCTCGCGGGCGGCCGCCTCCGAGCTGCAGACCCGCTGCAGCTGCGAGAGCTGCAGCTGGGCGTCGAACTCGTCGCCGTGGGTGTGCAGCATCGAGGTCATCCACCAGGAGAAGTGCGTGCACCGCCAGACCCGGGCCAGCGCCTTGTCCGAGTAGGCGTCGACCAGGTCGGTCTCATTCTCCGCCAGCAGCCGGACCAGCGCCGCGGCCAGCAGGGTCACGTCGGCGACGGCGAGGTTGAGCCCCTTGGCGCCGGTCGGCGGCACGATGTGCGCGGCGTCCCCGGCCAGGAACAGCCGGCCGTGCCGCATCGGGGAGGACACGAACGAGCGCATCGGCAGGATCGACTTCTCGGTCACCGGCCCGGTCTGCAGCTCCCAGCCCGGCAGCGCCATCCGGGTGGCCAGCGCCTCCCAGACCCGGTCGTCGGACCAGTCCTCGATCTTCTCGGTCGGGTCGACCTGGATGTACAGCCGCGACACCGACGGCGAGCGCATCGAGTGCATGGCGAAGCCGTCGGGGTGCCAGGCGTAGACCAGGTCGTCGGTGCTCGGGGCGACGTCGGCCAGGATGCCCAGCCAGGCGAAGGGGTAGGTGCGCTCCCACAGCTGCCCGTCGGTGGCCGCGGTGACGATCGGCCGGGAGACGCCGTGGAACCCGTCGGTGCCTGCGATCACGTCGCACTCCAGCACCTGGGCCACGCCGTCGGCGTCGGTGAAGGCGATGGAGGGGGAGTCGGTGTCCACGTCGCGGGGCTGCACGTCGGAGACCTCGAAGAGCAGCGGGGGACCGTCGTCCAGCTGGGCGGCGATGAGGTCCTTGACCACCTCGGACTGGCCGTAGATCCACACGTTGCGCCCGCACAGCTCGGGGAAGTCCAGCTTGTGCCGGGTGCCCGGGTACTGCAGGTAGATGCCGTCGTGCTCCAGGCCCTCGCGGTCCAGCCGGGCGCCCATGCCGACGTCCCGGAGGGTGTCGACGGTGTGCTGCTCGAGGATGCCGGCCCGGATCCGCGCCTCCACGTAGTCCCGCGACCGGTTCTCCAGCACGACCGACTCGATGCCCTGCACCGCGAGCATCCGCGACAGCAACAGCCCGGCCGGACCGGCCCCGATGATCCCCACCTGAGTACGCACGGCAGGAGTGTGACCACGGTGACGTCCACCCGGCGAGACCGCCCTGCCACTGGCCGGAAGCGCCCTCGCCCTGCCGGGGCCCCGGCCGTGATCACGGGGTCGTTGCCGCTGGACACGCCGTCACCGGGGTGTCCAGCGGCGAGAAGCCCATGATCATCGCGGCTGGGGGTCTCCGGCTGGGGGGCTCAGGTGGGGGGGGGGTCAGCGGAACTCGTCTGTGCGGGCCAGTTCGCGGCCGATGCCGCGGGCGGCGACCTCCAGGACCGGCACCAGTCGGGGGAGGTCGCGCTCGGCCCGGTGCGTGGGGACGACGATGCCCAGCGCCGCGGCGACCACCGCCCGGCCCCCGGCCCCCCGCACCACCGTCACCGGGACGGCGACCGAGGCCGCGCCCAGGCTCATCTCCTCCGACGTCCGGGCGGCGCCGGTCCGGCGGACCTCGGCCAGCTCGCGGGCCAGGCGGGCCGGCTCGACGACGGTGTGCCGGGTCTCCCGGGTCAGGGAGCGCAGCACCTGCTCGACGACGTCGTCGGGGGCGGCGGCGAGCAGCACCTTGCCGACGCCGACGGCGTGCAGCGGCAGCCGGCTGCCGACCTGGCTGACCACCGGCACGGACTCCCGGCCCGACACCCGGTCCACGTAGAGCGCGGTCGCGCCGTCCCGGACGGCGAGGTGGACGGTGTCCCGGGTCGCGGTGTGCACGTCGAGCAGGAAGGGGCTGGCCACCTGGCGCAGCTCGGCCTGCACCGGGGCCAGCAGCCCGAGGTCCCACAGCTTGCGGCCGATCTCGTAGCGCCCGTCCGGGCGCCGGGACAGTGCTCCCCAGGCGGTCAGCTCGCCGATCAGCCGGTGGGCCGTGGTCAGCGGGGTGTCGCTGCGCCCGGCGATCTCGGACAGCGTCAGCCGGGCGTGGTCGACGTCGAAGGCGTCCAGGACGCGCAGGGCACGGGAGGTCACCGACCGCCCCGCCCCGGTGCTGCCGCCGGCCATCGGTGGTCCTTCCGCTGAGTGGGAGCACGAGAGTGCCAGAGACCGGCGTCACGTCGTACGTTCCCCGCCATGACCGCCACCCCGACGAGCAGTGGCCTGGTGCTGCCGCGCTACCTGCGGGAGGACCCCGGCCAGCGCACGCCGGTCGCGTCCCCCGGCTACCGGTCCACCGGCACCCGGGCACCGCTGCGCACCCCGGTCGACCTGCCGCACCGGCTCACCGAGGTCACCGGCCCGGTGCTCGGGGAGGACCGGGTGGCCCCCGGCGACGGCGACCTGACGCTGCGCTCCGGCGGGGAGGCCCAGGGCCAGCGGATCGTCGTCTTCGGCCGGGTGCTGGACAGCGGCGGACGCCCGGTGCCCGGGGCGCTGCTGGAGATCTGGCAGGCCAACGCCGCCGGCCGCTACCGGCACGTGGTGGACAACTGGCCGGCCCCGCTGGACCCGCACTTCGACGGGCTGGGCCGGGTGGTCACCGACGCGCTGGGTCGCTTTGAGTTCACCACCGTCAAGCCCGGCGCGTACCCGTGGGGCAACCACCACAACGCCTGGCGGCCGGCGCACATCCACTTCTCGCTGTTCGGGACGGCGTTCACCCAGCGCCTGGTCACCCAGATGTACTTCCCGGGCGACCCCCTCTTCGGTCAGGACCCCATCTTCAACGCCATCCCCCCGGCCGCCCGGGACCGCGCCGTCGCCACCTTCGACCTGGGTCGCACCCAGCCGGACTGGGCGCTGGCATACCGCTGGGACATCGTGCTGCGGGGCGTCGAGCAGACGCCCTTCGAGAGCCACGACGACGGTGCTGACGACGGTGACGTCGCGTGACCGACCACGACTCCCCGCTGGTCCGGGACGCCGACGAGACCAACGACCGGCGCCCCGGCACCCCGCGCCGCGGCACCGGCTTCCTCGACGAGCCGGTCACCCTGCCCACGACGCCGAGCGCGACCGTCGGCCCCTACCTGGCCATCGGGCTGACCTGGCCGGACGGCCCGTTCGCCGTCGCCGAGGGCACGCCGGGGGCGGTGTGGCTGCGCGGCCGGGTGCTCGACGGCAACGGCGACGTCGTCCCCGACGCGATGGTGGAGACCTGGCAGGCCGACCCCGACGGCCGCTTCGCGCACCCCGACGACCCGCGCGGCGGGGTGACCACTCCGGGCTTCCGCGGCTTCGGCCGCTCCTCCACCGGGGACGGCGAGTACGCCGTCTGCACCCTCAAGCCGGGCCCGGTGCC
Source organism: Modestobacter sp. Leaf380 (assembly GCF_001424485.1). Taxonomy (GTDB): domain Bacteria; phylum Actinomycetota; class Actinomycetes; order Mycobacteriales; family Geodermatophilaceae; genus Klenkia. The sequence goes on along the minus strand of NZ_LMQC01000001.1, from coordinate 770,456 downwards.
CGACGGCGAGGGCGGCTGGCAGGCCCCGCACGTCGACGTCTCGGTGTTCGCCCGCGGCCTGCTGGACCGGGTCGTCACCCGGCTGTACTTCGCCGACGAGGTCGAGGCCAACGCCGCCGACCCGGTGCTCTCCGCGCTGTCCGAGGCCGACCGGGCCACCCTGGTCGCGCAGCCCACCGAGGACGGCTGGTGGCTGGACGTCCGGCTGCAGGGGGACGCCGAGACCGTCTTCTTCGCGGTGTGACGACGTCGGCCAGGATGGGCCCGTGACGGGGCTCTGGGACGGGACGTTCGCGCGCGGGGGAGCGGCCGCGGCGGTGTCGGACGACGCCTGGCTGCAGGCCCTGCTCGACGTCGAGGCCGCGCTCGCCCGGGCGGCCGCGCGCTGCGGGCTGGTCGCCGAGACCTCGGCCGCCGAGGTCACCCGGGTCGCGGGTCAGCCCGGCGCGCTGGACCTGGCTCGGGTGGTCGCGCAGGCCGCCGACGCCGGGAACCCGGTGCCCCCGCTGGTCCGGGTGCTCACCGACGCGGTCGGCCCGCACGCCGGCGGGGCCGTGCACGTGGGCGCCACCAGCCAGGACGTGCTGGACACCGCCATGCTGCTGCTGGCCCGCCGCGCCCTGGCCGCCATCGACGCCGACCTGGCCGCCGCCGCGGACGCCGCGGCCCGGCTCGCCGCCGCCCACCGGGACGACGTCACGATCGGCCGCACGCTGATGCAGCAGGCGCTGCCGACCACCGCCGGGCTCAAGGCCGCCGTCTGGCTGGCCGGTCTGGACGGCGCCCGCGCGCGCCTGGCCGCCGTCGACGCTTCCCTGCCCGTGCAGTACGGCGGGGCCGTCGGCACGCTGGCCGCCAGCGGCGGGTCCGGGGTGGACCTGCGGGCCGCGCTGGCCGACGAGCTGGGGCTGCAGACCACCGCGGTGCCGTGGGCGACCACCCGGCTGCCGGTCGCCGACCTCGCGGGCGCGCTCGGCGCCGCGGCCGGGATCGTGGCCACCGTCGCGGTCGACGTGGTCCTGCTGGCCCAGACCGAGGTCGCCGAGGCGCGGGAGACGGGGGAGGGCCTCGGCGGTCAGGTGCGCGGTGGCTCCAGCGCCATGCCGCACAAGCGCAACCCGGTCGCCGCGATCTCGGCCCGGGCCTGCGCCCGCCGGGCCCCCGGGCTGGTCGGCACCCTCTTCGGCGCCATGGAGCAGGAGTACGAGCGCTCCGCCGGTGCCTGGCACAGCGAGTGGCCCACCCTCTCCGCGCTGCTGTCCACCGTGGGCTCGGCGGCCGCCTGGCTGGCCGACTGCCTGGGCGGGCTCACCCTGGACACCGCCCGGATGGCCGCCGTCGTGGACGCCGCGTCCGGGGCGTCGCTGGCCGGGGCGCTGGCCGACGCGCTCACCGGCAGCCTGGGCCGCGGGCCGGCCCACGACGCGGCCGCCGACGCCGTCCGGCAGGCCACCCGCGAGGGCCGCACCCTGGCCGACGTCGTAGCCGGACGGACCGACGTCGACGTCGCCGCCCTGCTGGCCGCCGCCACCCCCGACGTCGGGGAGGCTGCCGCCCAGGTGGACGCCGCCCTCGCCGCGCACACCATCGCCCAGAGCTGAGGAGAACGCCGTGCCCCCGATCGACGTGCACCACGTGGTGGAGGGCCCCCGGGACGCCCCGGTGGTCCTGCTCTCGAACTCCCTGGGCGCCACGATGGCCATGTGGGAGCCGCAGCTGGCGGCGCTGACCGAGCGCTACCGGGTGGTCCGCTACGACACCCGCGGACACGGCGGCTCGCCCACCGTCCCCGGCGACGCCACCATCGACGACCTGGCCGACGACGCGATCGCCCTGCTGAACCGGCTGGACGTGGAGCGGGCGCACGTCGTCGGGCTGTCCATCGGCGGGATGACCGGGCTGCGCCTGGCCGTCCGGGAGCCGCACCGGGTGGACCGGCTGGCGGTGCTGTGCAGCTCCGCGCACACCGGGGCCCCCGACGCCTGGCGGGACCGCGCGCACACCGCCCGCACCGAGGGCACCGCGTCGCTGGCCGACGCCGTCGTCGGCCGCTGGTTCACCCCGGCCTGGGCGGCCGAGCACCCGGCCCACGTCGCGCAGATGCGGGCGACCATCGCCGGCACCGACGACGAGGGCTACGCCTCCTGCTGTGCCGCGGTCGGCGGCATGGACCAGCGCGCCGACCTGGCCTCGATCACCGCCCCCACCCTGGTCGTCTCCGGGCTCGAGGACCCCGCACTGCCGCCGGAGCACCAGCGGGCACTGGCCGAGGCGATCCCCGGGGCCCGGCTGCTGGAGCTGAGCCCGGCCGCGCACATCGCCAACGTCGAGCAGCCCGAGCGGGTCACCGAGGCGCTGCTCGCGCACCTGGGCGGCACCGCGTGAGCACCGACGAGGAGCGTCGCGAGGCCGGGATGCGCACCCGGCGGGAGGTGCTGGGCGACGCCCACGTCGACCGGTCCGTCGCCGCGGTGACCCCGCTGACCGCGGACTTCCAGGACTTCATCACCCGGGTCGCCTGGGGCGACCTGTGGCAGCGGCCCGGCCTGGACCGCCGCGCCCGCAGCATGCTGACCCTGGCGATCACCGCGTCGCTGCGGCACTGGGACGAGTTCGCGCTGCACGTCAAGGCGGCGGTGCACAACGGGCTGACCGACGAGGAGATCGCCGAGGTCTGCCTGCACACAGGCGTCTACGCCGGTGTGCCCGCGGCCAACCACGCGCTCGCCGTCGCCAAGCCGATCCTGGCCGAGCTGCGGGGCTGACCCCGCGGGCGCTCAGCCGGTGAGCGCCCGGCGGCACAGCTGCTGCTTGACGGCGTACATCCGCTGGTCGGCGGTGTGCAGCAGGGTGGCGAAGTCGCAGCCGTCGTCGGGGGTGACGGCCCGGCCGATGCTCGCACCGACGACGATCGCCTCCCCGCGCAGGTCGATCGGTGCCTGGACCGCGTGCGCGAGGACCTCGGCGACCCGGTCGGCCTCGGCCGCGCCCTGGACCGGGTCCAGGCCGGGCAGTGCCACCAGGAACTCGTCGCCGCCCAGGCGGGCCAGCAGGTCGCTGCGCCGCAGCCGGGCGCGCAGCCGCTGGCTCACCGTGACCAGCAGCTCGTCGCCCGCGGCGTGCCCGAGCCGGTCGTTGACCGCCTTGAACCCGTCCAGGTCGACGAACAGCAGCCCCACCGCGGTGGACGACGCGGAGGCCTCCCACAGCGCCAGCTCGACCTGCTCCTGCAGGCGCCGCCGGTTGGGCAGCCCGGTGAGCGGGTCGGTGTAGGCCAGCTCCTCGATCCGGGCCAGGTACTGCCGGGTGCGGTCCTGCTCCCGGGTCAGCCGGCGCTCGGCCTCGACCCGGGCGGTGACGTCGTTCTGCACGCCGATGTACTGCACGACCCGGCCCGTCGCGTCGGTGACCGGGGCCAGGTGCAGCTCGTTCCACCACGGCGTCCGCTCGGGTCCGCGCAGGTTGAGCAGGGTCTCCCGGCACTCCCGGCCGGCCGCGATGGCCTCCCGGATCCGGGCGACGGCGGCCAGGTCGGTGTCCGGGGCCTGCAGGAAGCGGCAGTTGCGGCCCAGCACCTGCTCCCGGGTGAAGCCGGCCAGCTCCTCGAAGGCCCGGTTGACGAAGACCATCGGCTGGTCGGGCAGGGTCAGGTCGACGATGACGACGCCGCTGGTGGTGGCCGCCAGGGCCCGGTGCAGCAGGCCCTCCACGGCCGCCGTCGGGACGGCGGTCTCCGGGACCCGGGCAGCGGTGGTGGCCGTGGCGCGGGACTCGGGTGCGACCGGCTGCCGGGTCTCCCGGGCCGCGACCCGGGACACCAGGGCGTGCGTCGCCCGGGCCACGGTGACCCGGTCGTAGGTCAGCGCGAACTCGAACACGCGCTCCATGTCCGGCCCGTCGTCGCCCAGGTCGCGGGCCAGCAGGGCGGCGCTGAAGTGCGGGCTGATCACCGTGACGTCCCACTCGCCGCGGACCTCGTCGGTGGCGGCCAGGGTGGCGCCGCGGACCCCGGGCAGCGGCTCGGCGCTGAGCCCGTCGCCCAGGGCGCAGACGAACCCGGTGCGGGCCGCGAGCTCGCGGTAGCGCTCCACGGTGGAGGGGGTGAAGTGGCGGGCGTCCTGGAACGTGGAGGCGATCACGCAGGTCTCGCCCAGGCGCATGGCGTGCCGCTCCAGCTGCTTGCTCAACTCGATGAGCAGCAGCTTGGGCGAGCGTCGCAGCACGGTGCCGGGGGGCAGGCAGGCGAAGGGGGAGACGTCGACGCCCGGCGGGTCGGCGGCGACCGGGGGCAGGACCAGCTCGGCGGTGGCGAACTGGGTGGCCGGGCCGGGCTGGGGGCGCCCGAACATCCAGCCCTGACCCAGGGTGGCGCCCAGCGCCAGGGCCTTGACCAGGTGCTCCTCGGTCTCGATGCCCTCGGCCAGCACCAGCGCACCGGTCCGCTCGGCGTAGGCGTTGACCGCGTTCATGATCTCGGCGACCTCGGGGCCGGGGCGCTCCTGCACCAGTCGCAGGTCCAGCTTGACCACGTCCGGGCGCAACAGCGGCATGAAGGCCAGCGACATGGAGTCCGCGCCGACGTCGTCCAGGGCCAGGCCCCAGCCGATCTCACGGATCCGCTGCACGGTCTGCAGCAGCTCGGCCGGCCGGGTGGCCAGCGCCCGCTCGGTGATCTCCACGACGATGCGCAGCTCCGCCGGGGCGGCCTCGGCGATCGCCAGCAGGTCGGCGAGCGGCGCGGAGTCCAGCACCTCGGGCTCGACGTTGACGAAGACCGTCAGCGGGGCCAGCAGGCCCTGGGTGACAGCGGCCTGGAAGGCGGCGCTGCGGCACAGCGCGTCCAGCTCGGCCAGCCGGCCGGCGGCGCGCGCTGCGGCGAAGAGGTCGTCGGGCCGGTGCAGCGGGCCCTGCGGACCGCGGGCGAGGGCCTCGTAGGCCACGACCCGGCCGCTGTCCAGGTCGACGATGGGCTGGAAGACGCTGGTGACGGAGCCCTCGGCGAGGACGTCGTCGATCGTGGTGCGGTCGGTGTCGGACATGCTGCCTGGAGCCCCGTCTGTCGTGGCCACCTCGGCGTCCCCGTGGGTCTGGAGACCGGTGGCACCCAGCTCCCTCTTCGGCACCCGGTGCCAGGGGCCTGGAGCCGGGACCGGCCCGCCCACCCCGATCGGGGTGGACGGGCCGGTCTGGTGCTGCTGTGGCCCGGTGCCCGCGGCTGCGCTCAGCCCGCCGGGATGCTGACCGGGAAGGACAGCGTCGCCGCGCCGAAGTCGACCGTCGCGGTGTCGGGGTAGGTGAACACCCCGCCGAAGGTCAGCGTGCCGGTGGTGAAGTCGGCCGGCACGTCGAAGGCGGTCGCGATCAGCGAGGGGTCGGCCACCACGTCCTGGGAGGCGACCACGGTGCCGTCGGGCAGCGTCAGCCGCCAGTACTCCGCCGGCCCCTCGCCGGCGCTGAGCCCGTCGGCGACCAGGTCGGTGTCGATGAGCAGGAACGCCCGGTCCGGGGCGGAGGGCCGCACCGTGACGTTGGTGCCGGAGAACCAGGTCAGCTCCGCGCTCTGCACCGTGACGGTGAAGGTGAACGGGGTGGTCACCCGGCCGGGCGCGCTGATGACCCCGGGCACCTGCTGGGCCGGGACCGGGTCGGCGTCCCGGTTGGCCCGCGTGGTGACGACGAGGTTCTGGTCACCGGGGCTGCCGTCGAGCAGCGACAGCGACTGGGTCGCCTCGCCGTCCACGACGACCAGGGCGACGTCGGCGTCCTCGGGGGCCGACACCAGGCCCTCGACGGTCGCACCGGGGACGACGAGCGAGGTGTCCACCGGGGTCTCGACGCCGTCGACGGAGTAGCTCAGCGCCGGCGGGTCGTTGGACAGGCCCTCGCCGGTGTCGATCGTGTAGCTGAAGACCCGGAAGACCTCGCCGTCGGCGGGCCGGAGGGCGTCGTCGCCGGCGCCCACCCGGTCGGCCTGGCCCAGCCCGGTGACGGTGACCCGCGCGGCGGGCCCGGACAGCGTGGCCACGCCCTCGGGCGCGGTCAGCTCGACGTCCTCGAAGGGGCCGGTGGCCTCGTAGCCGGGCTCCGCGGCCGGCGGCGCCGGCGGCTCCAGGTCCACCTCCGACGGCGGGGCGGTGCCGTCGGGCCGGCTGAGCAGGTCGGCGTCGGGCAGCGCCTGCGGCGCGGGGTCGGTGGGCTCGGTGGCCACGGTCAGCGTCACGTCGCCGTCACCGCCCGACGGGGTGACCGGCAGGAGCAGGTAGGCCTCCGCCGGGTCGCCGTCGACGAAGAGCACCGGCCCGCAGACCAGGTCGTCCTCGATGTCGGTGGTGTCGGCGTTGCGGTGGCGGAACCAGCACGAGGTGTCGTCGGAGCTCGCTCCACCGCGGCTGTCGACGTAGGCGTCGACGGCGGACTCGGCGTCGGTGAGCACCGTCTCGGGCTCGACCACGTCCCGCCCGGCGTAGGTGAAGTCGCCGCCACGCAGGAAGAAGAAGGCCCCGCCGGCGACGAGCAGCAGCACCAGGAGCGCAGCGCCGCCGATGAGCAGCGGCTTCTTCCGCGACCGCTTGGCCGGCTGGGCGGCCCACGGTGCGGGCTGCCCGCTGGACGGCGACCACGCGCCGGCCGGGGGCGGGGACGACGGGCCGCCCCACTGGCCCGGCTGGCCCGGCTGGCTCGGCTGGCCCGGCTGGCCGAGCGGGCCCTGGGGTCCCTGCTGGCCGTGGGGTGCCGGACCGGCGGGGGGACCCTGCTGCTGGCCGGGGACCGCGCCGAACTGGCGGGTCTCCTCACGGCCGCCCCAGGGCTGCTGCTGGCCAGGCCGGCCCGGGCCCGGGGGAGGGCCCTGCTGACCGCCGGGCTGCGGGGGACGGGGCGGGGTGCCCGGCTGCTGCGGGGGGACCGACCAGCCCTGCTGGCCCGGCCACCCGCCCTGCTGCCCGGGACCCTGCTGCCCGGGACCCTGCTGCCCGGGACCCTGCGGGGCGGGACCCTGCTGGGCGGAGCCCTGCCACCCGGGCTGCGGGGGCGGCCCGGCCGGTCCGGGGCGCCCCGGCACCGGTGGGGCCGGGGACCACCCGGGCTGGCCGGGCTGCTCGCCGGCGCCCCCGCGGCCGTCGTCGCTCGGTCGGTCGTCCCCGCGCTCGCTCACGCGTTCCTCCAGGTCGCTCGCAGCCGCGGTGTCCACACCCAGGCCTCGGTGGCGGAACGCTACCGAACCGCTACCCCGGACCGCCTCCACGAGATCACCCGGACGGGGGGAAGCGCGGGTTCCGCTGGAGGGGTGGGAGAACGCACCTCCGGCCGATGTGCGGGGGGCCCCCCCGTCTGTGATGATCGAGGCGGTCCGGTCCGACGACGCTGCAGCGCTGCGCGCCACGTCGTCGCCTCATGAAGCGGGGCAGGCCACCAGCCGACACACCCCGACCGCTCCACCGGTCCTCAGGTGTGCCCCCGCCCAGGAGGTGTCGCCCGTCCTTGTCCGAGAGCCCCGTCCTCACCCAGCCCGCGGTGACCGACCCGTCCCCCCGTCCGGCCCGCGCGTGACCGCCACCCTGCCGCTGCCCCGCCGTGGCCGCCGGTTGCGCTCGGTCCCCGCGGTGCCCACGCCGTCGGCCCCGCTGCCCTCCCACGCCCGCGCCGACCGTTCCCGGCCGCTGCGCATCGCGCTCATCGCCTCCAGCCGCTACCCGATCGCCCAGCCCTTCGCCGGTGGGCTCGAGGCGCACGTCTGGCAGCTGACCAGGTCCCTGACCGCCCGCGGTCACGACGTCACCCTCTTCGCCGGCCCCGGGTCGGACCCCTCGCTGGCCGTCGAGGCGCTCCCCGTCCGCCCGGTGCGGGTCAGCCCGGCTGCCCGGGCCGACGTGAGCATGGGTCCCGAGGTCTTCCTCGAGGACCACCACGCCTACCTGTCGCTGATGATGTCGCTGACCGGCGAGCGGGCCCACGACTTCGACCTGGTGCACAACCACTCGCTGCACTACCTGCCGATCGCGATGGCCCCCGCCCTGCGGGTGCCCATGCTCTCGACCCTGCACTGCCCGCCGACGCCCTGGCTGGAGTCCGCGCTGCAGTCCAGCGTGCCCTCCCCGGTGTCGCTGGTCGCCGTCAGCGGGCACACCGCCGCGGCGTGGTCCGGGGTCGACGGCGTGCACCAGCCGGTGGGCGTCGTCCCCAACGGGGTCGACCTGACGAGCTGGACGGCCGGACCCGGCGGCGGGCCGCTGGTCTGGTCGGGCCGGATCGTCCCGGAGAAGGGCACCCACCTCGCCGTGCAGGCCGCCCTGGCCGCCGGCCGGGAGCTGCAGATCGCCGGCCCGGTGGTCGACGCCGGCTACTTCGAGCGCACCATCGCCCCCTTCCTGGGCCGCGGCGTCACCCACCTGGGCCACCTGGACCAGGCCGGGCTGGCCGCTGCCGTCGGGCGGGCCTCGGTCGCGCTGGTCACCCCGTGCTGGGACGAGCCCTACGGCCTGGTCGTCGCCGAGGCGCTGGCCTGCGGCACCCCGGTCGTCGCCTTCGCCCGCGGCGGCATCCCCGAGGTGCTCACACCCGAGGTCGGCCGGCTGGTCCCCGCCGGGGACGTCGCCGCGCTGGCCGCGGCGATCCCGGAGGCCGAGGGCCTGTCCCGCGAGGCGGCCCGCGAGCGGGCCCGCACGCACTGCTCGGTGGAGACGATGGTGACCCGGTACGAGCAGCTGTACGCCTCGCTCGTCGAGTCGAACGCCACCGCCGCGGCGCTGTGATCGGCTGGTACGTCCACCACCAGGGGTCGGGGCACCTGCACCGGGCGGCGGCGATCGCCGAGGTGCTCGACGACGACGTCGTCGGGCTGTCCTCGCTGCCCTCCCCCGGTGCCCCCTTCGCCGACTGGGTGCAGCTCGCCGACGACGCCGGCGGCACCGTCGAGCACGTCACCGCCGGTGGTGCCCTGCACTGGGCACCCCGCCGGCACGAGGGCCTGCGGTCCCGGTCGGCCCAGCTGGCGGCCTGGGTCGAGCGGGCCCGGCCCGACGCCGTCGTGGTCGACGTGTCGGTCGAGGTGACCCTGCTGCTGCGGCTGATGGGCGTGCCCGTCGTGGTCACCGCCATGCCCGGCGACCGGGACGACGCCCCGCACACCACCGGGTACACCGTCGCCGACCGGCTGCTGGCGTTCTTCCCCGCCGACGTGCTCACCCCGGCGTACCTGGCCCCCTTCGCCGCGACGACGACGCACGTCGGCGCCGTCTCCCGGTTCGACCGGCGGTCGGCCGCCGACCCGGCGCCGGGCACCGCCGTGCTGCTGGCCGGCACCGGGGGCAGTGCCGTCACCGCCCAGGACGTCGACGCGCTGCGCCGGGCCACCCCGGGGCTGCGCTGGACCGTGCTGGGCGGCCCGGGCGAGTGGTGCGCCGACCCGTGGCCGGTGCTCTCGGCGGCCGACGTCGTCGTCACCCACGCCGGGCAGAACGCGCTGGCCGAGGTCGCCGCCGCCCGCCGTCCGGCCGTGGTCGTGGCCGCCGACCGGCCCTTCGCCGAGCAGCACCGCACCACCGCCGCGCTCGACGCCGCCGGCATCGCCGTCGGGCTGCCCGCCTGGCCGACCGCCGACCGCTGGCCGGTGCTGCTGGAGGCCGCCCGCACCCGCGGCGGCCAGGGCTGGTCCCGCTGGTCACCCGGCGACGCCGCCGAGCGCGCCGCCGCCGCCATCCGAGAGGTCGCCCGCTCGTGAGGACCGCCGTGGTCACCGTCGTCCACGGCCGGCACGACCACCTCCGCGGACAGCTCGCCGGGCTGGCCGCCCAGACCCGCCGGGCCGACCGGCACGTCGTCGTCGCCATGGGCGACGACGGCATCCGCTCCGTGGTCGGGGACGCCGCCGACGTGGTGGACCTGCCCGCCGGTGACCGGCTGCCGCTGGCCGCGGCCCGCAACGCCGGAGCCGCCGCGGCGCTGGCCGGGGGCGCGGAGCTGCTGGTCTTCCTCGACGTCGACTGTGTGCCGGCTCCCGCACTGGTCGAGCGGTACGCGGCCGTCGCACAGGACGGTGTGCTGGACTCGGGACCCGTGAGCTACCTGCCCCCGCCCCCCGCCGGCGGCTACGACCTCACCGACCCCGCGCGGCTGGCCGAGCTGGCCGACCCGCACCCGGCCCGCCCGGTGCCGGCCGACGGCGAGGTCCTCGACTCGACCGACCACCGGCTGTTCTGGTCGCTGTCCTTCGCCGTCACCGCGCCCACCTGGACCGCCCTCGGCGGTTTCCACGAGGGCTACGCCGGATACGGGGGAGAGGACACGGACTTCGCCGAGACCGCGCACGCCGCGGGCGTCGGACTGCGCTGGGTGGGTGGGGCCGCGGCCTTCCACCAGCACCACCCGGTCTCCCGCCCCCCGGTCGAGCACCTGGACGACGTGCTGGCCAACGGCCGGGTCTTCGCCGACCGGTGGGGGTGGTGGCCGATGCAGGGCTGGCTGGACGCGTTCGCCGAACGCGGCCTGGTGCGACGGACCGACGAGGGGTGGGTGCACGCGTGATGCGGGTCGCCACCGTGCCCTTCGCGCACCCCTACCTCGACGCCGTGCTGCCGCCCGACGTCGTCCGGGTCGGCCCGGCTCCCTCGGTCGAGGACCCGTGGGCGCCCAGCCCGTGGCTGGACCCCCGGTACCTGGCCGCGCACACCGCGGAGATCGACGTGCTGCACCTGCACTTCGGCTTCGACGGGCTCACCCCCGACGAGATGCTGGCCTGGACCGAGGTGGTCCGGCGCAGCGGCGTCGCCCTCGTGGTGACCGTCCACGACCTGCGCAACCCGCACCACTCCACCCGGGAGCGCCACGACCGGCACCTGGCCGCGCTGCTGGGCGCCGCCGAGGTGGTGCTCACCCTCACCGAGGGCGCCGCCGACGAGATCGCCGAGCGGTTCCAGCGGTCCTGCATCGTCGTCGCCCACCCGGGCCTGGTGACGCCGCTGCCCGGCATCGGCCGGGAGCCGCGGCTGGTCGGGGTGCACCTGAAGTCGCTGCGCACCAACCTGCTCGACCCGCTGGACGTCGTCCGGGCGGCCGCGTCGGGCGCGGTGTCCGGCGGCGGCCGGCTGCGGGTCGACGTGCACGACGACGTCGACCTGGACCAGCGGGTGCCGGGCCTGCGCCAGGCCGCCGACGCCGGGGAGTTCGAGCTCGCCGTCCACCCGCGGTTCGGCGACGACGAGCTGACCGCCTACCTGCAGTCGATCGCGGTGTCGGTGCTGCCGCACCGCTTCGGCACGCACTCGGGCTGGCTGGAGGCCTGCCGGGACGTCGGCACCCGGGTGGTGGCACCGACCTGCGGGCACTACGCCGACCAGTGGGAGGACGTCGTGCTCTACGGCAACGACGAGGTCCGCGGGCTCGACGTCCCCTCGCTGACCGGTGCGGTGATGGCCGCGGTGACCCGGCCGTGGCCGGCGAAGGCCGACCCCGCCTGGCGGGCCGAGCAGAAGGCGCAGCTGCGCCGGGTGCACGCCCACGTCTACAGCCGGGTGGCCGCCGACCGGGCACCGGCGTGAGGGTCGGGCACCTGCTCGTCGGCCCGGCCGACCACGGTGTCGTCCGGTACGCCCGGGAGCTCGCCGAGGCCGACGGCTCACCGCTGGTGCAGGGCGCCGAGCTGGTCCAGGTGCACTACACCGACCGGCTCTTCGCGCCCACCGCCGAGGAGAGCGCGGCGGCGTTCACGACGCTGGCCGCGGACCTGGGTCGCCCGCTCGTGGTGGCCCTGCACGACGTCCCGCCCGACGACGGATCGGTGCTGCAGCAGCGCCGGGCCCGGGCCTACGCGGCCGTCGTCGACACCGCTGCTGCCGTGGTGGTCAACAGCGAGCACGAGGCCGCCCGGCTGCGGGCGTTCTCCGACGTCGTCGCCACGGTGGTGCCGCTGCCGGTGCAGCCGCTGCCGGCGGGCCCGGTGCCCCCGCCGGACGGGCAGGTCGTGGTGCTGGGGTTCCTGTACCCGGGCAAGGGCCACGAGGAGGCGCTGCGCGCGCTGCCCGCCGGGGTCGGGTTGACCGCGCTCGGTAAGCCCTCGGACGGGCACGCCGACCTGGTCGACGAGCTGTCCGCCCTGGGCCCGCTGACGGTCACCGGCTACGTGCCCGACGAGGAGCTGCCGGCCCGGCTGCGGGCGGCGTCGGTGCCGCTGGCCCCGCACCGGCACGTGAGCGCGTCGGGCTCCATCGGCAGCTGGCTGGCCGCCGGACGCCGCCCGCTGGTCCCCGACGTGGCCTACACCCGCGAGGTCGCCGCCCGCTGCCCCGGGGCGCTGTGGCTCTACGAGGACCTGGCGCCCGCCCTGGCCGCAGCCCTGGCCGACCCGGCCTCGACCTGGCTCACACCGGGCACGCCCACCGGCCCGGACCTGGCCGCGACGCTGGAGTCCTACCGGGCGGTGTGGCGCTCGTGCTGACGCTGCCCGACGGCCGGCACGTGGTGGCCGGCAACGACTGGTCGCCGCTGGCCGACGCCCGCCCCGGGCAGCCGCCCGAGGTGAGCGTGGTGGTGCCGTACTACCGGGCGCAGGACGAGCTGGACCTGGTGCTGGCCGGGCTCGCGCTGCAGACCCACCCGGCGTCCCGGCTGCAGGTCGTCGTCGCCGACGACGGGTCGCCAGAGCCGCCGCGGGTGCCGGCCGGGGTGACCGTCGTCCGGCAGCCCGACCGGGGGTTCCGCGCCGCCGCGGCCCGCAACCTGGGTGCCCGGGCCGCCGAGGGGGAGGTGCTGCTGTTCCTGGACGGCGACACCGTCCCCACCCCGACCTACGTCGAGGAGCTGTCCGCGTTGCCCGCGCTGGTGCCCGACGCGCTGGTCACCGGCCGACGCCGGCACGCCGACCTCGCCGGCTGGACCCCCGACCGGCTGCGCGACTGGTTCGCCGGCGGCGCCGCGCCCGAGGAGCTCACCGAGCCGGCGTGGCTGCGGGAGGCCGGCGACCTGCTCGACGCCGACGACCGGTCCTACCGCTTCGTCATCAGCGCCGTCATGGGCACCACCCGGGCGCTGTTCGAGGAGGTCGGCGGCTTCGACGAGACCTTCGCCGGCTACGGCGGCGAGGACTGGGAGCTGGCCCACCGGCTCTTCTCCGCCGGTGCGGTGCTGGCCCACCGCGAGCGGGCGGTGGCCTGGCACGACGGCCCGGACTGGGGCCTGCGCGGGGACGACCCGGTGGCCGCCCGCCGGGAGAAGAACGCCGAGACCCGCTCGCTGGCCCGCCTGCTGCCCGACCCCGCGGCCCGCGGGGTGGGCGGCTGGTGGCGCCACCCGGCCGTCGTCGTCCGGATGGCGCCCGGTGCCGACGACGACGCCACGGTGCTCGGTGTCCGGTCGTTGCTCGCGGCGGGGGCGGACCTGCAGGTGTGGGGCGTGGACCCCGACCTGCTGGACGGCGACCCGCGGGTGCACACGGGGGAGCCGCCGCCGCCGGTGCTGGCCCGGGCCCGCAGTCAGGTGACCCTCGACGGCCCGCTGCGCTGGGCACCCGGCGGGCTCGCCGCGTTGCTGGACAAGGTTCGTCCCGGGGGCGCCGGGCGGCTGACCGGCCACGTCGGCGACGTCGGGGTGACGGTGGCCGCGACCCGGGCGCTTCGGCGCAGCAGCCGGTGGGACGTGCCCCTGGCGACGCTGTTCGACGATGCCGAGGCCGACATCCCGGCCGAGCAGCTGGGTCCGCACCCCGACCTCGGACACCACCTGCCCCGGCTCTAGTCGTCGCGTGGGCTGTCGCTCGACGGCCCCCGGTGGGAGGTCGATCCGATCGGTCCACCGGACGCTCGGCGGCCCCGCTGGTCAGCGGATCGCACCGCTCGCCGCCGCCCGGTGGACAACCGTCGGCGGACTGCTCGGGCGACCTCACCACCCCGAGCGCGGGGGCATCGTGGGAGGTCGCACTCCGTCAGGAACCTGCCGCGAGTCGCCGGCGTGCGACGACCCTCATGGCCATCCCGCTGACCAGCCAGACCACGAAGAGCAGTGCTGCGGTGGCGAACCCGTCGAGGAAGTAGCCCAGGACGCCTGCGGCCGATGACGACAAGAGGAGCTTCGACAGCCAGCTGGCGGTACTCGAGGAGGCCGTCCTGGACAGCGCTCGGTCCTCTTCGCGACGCATCGACGCCTTGGCTCTCCGTTCGAACTCGGACTCTTCACCACTGGCCACGGAACGGCTCCATCCACAGTCGGGGGCGGGAAGTATGACCTCTCACCGGCGCTGTCGGCCGGTCTGGTCGCCTGGTTCTCGCACGCTTCGGTCCGGCTGATCCACCGAAGACCGGTGCGAGGCATGACCGCCGAGTGGACCGGGATCCGGTGCGGTAGCCGGTGCCGGTGGGATGCCCGCCCGCCGCGGGCGAGGCCTTTGCGCTCAGTCCCCGTCACCGTCGTGTTCGTGACGGTGCCGACAAGGCCCTCAGCCCTGGTTCGATCCGGACGTCGAGTGGTCGTACTCGGCAGGCAGGGCCTCGTGTTCGGGCTAACCTGAATCGTTCAGCCGTGACCGATATCAACGGGTGTCTTCGGCAGCGAGGTGCGCGGGGACCCCCTCGGGAGGCGCTTGCCTCGGGGTCCAGGTGGCCCGGGTCCGCTGCTCGTGGAACCCAGCACCCCTCATGTGCGCCCTGGCTTCCGCCGGGGACAGGGCGAAGCAGAGATTGCGTCCGATCCACGAGTCGGCTTCGGCGTCCTGGGCATCGACGCCGTACACGTCTGCGCCGGTGAAGTCGTCACAGCCGCCGCGAGCTGGGCTGCTGCCGTGCCCGCGGTCTTCGCCATGGTGCCGAATCGGAGCACTCGCTCTGGCCGTCCGCGGCGCGCGGCCGCCCGCGAGAGCGTCCGGAAGAGCTGGGTCACCATCCCGGTGAGCGCCGTCGTCGGTGCTGTCGCAGCGTTCTCGCACGCCCGGCATACCGGGTTCGAGACCACGAACCCGACCATCAACACCGAGAGGGCACTGGTTGCCGTTCCTCGCCCCACCGGGATCGTGGAAGCTCGACCGTGGGGGGTGAACGGTCGTCGGGTGAGACGGACGTCGGGCCAGTCGCAGTCCCCGACACGCGCGGCTCGGGTGTCGGCCCCGCCAACGACTCCTGTGTCAATGTATTGCCTACTTGATACAGACCGCCTGGAGGCCTCTCGTGGACGTCTCTCCACTGTTCGTTCTCCTGCTCGTGGTCGGTGTGGCCGCCGGCGGCGCAGCGCTGCTCATGCGCCAGTTCGTCCACGCCGAGGCAAGTGCTGAGCAGCGCGCACGGCGGCATGCGCACCTGATCTCGGGCGCGGCGGTAGTGATCGGTCTACTCGCCGCCTTGGCCGCAGCCGTAGCGGTGCTGCTGCCCGCGCCGATGGACTCTGCGGTCGGGCGACCCGGAGTGGCGGCGATGATGCTGCCGTTGGCGTTCGGTGTTGCGCACACCGGCGTCCTCCTGGTCGGGGAGCTGACCTGGCCTCGGCCCGCCGGCCTGGTTCGGCGCGCGCAGCTCAGGCACCGAGGCGTGCTGCAGACCGCCCCGGTCTGGCTGCTGCGGACGGGAGCAGGCACGGCCGTGACCGGCATCGTGGTGATCGCGGTGGGTGCGGTGACCGGCGATCGCTACTCCCGCAGCATCACCGTCTACGCCGGAGCCGGATCGGTCCAGGGCTCGGCCTCTCCCTACGTGGGCCCGGGATACGGGCTGCCTGCCCTGGTGGGTCTGGGTTGCCTGCTCGCGGTGACGGCGGCCGCCCTGTGGGTCGTCGCCAACCGCCCCGCGGTTGTCACCGACGATGCCGAACAGGACGACGCTTTCCGGCGCGCGTCGGCGCACCGCGTGCTGCGAGGCGCGACCTCTGCCGGACTGGTCCTGGTGGCCGGTCTCGTTGCCGTCAGCGGGCTGGCGGTCCGCAACGCGGCGCTGGCGGCGGCCGAGAACGCCCGTCTCGCAGACCTGCCGGTCGGGACGGCTGCCACACTTTTGCCGTGGGTGGGTGGTGCACTGGCCTTCCTGGGACTGCTCGGTGGCGCGGCGGGCGTGGGAATCGTCGTCGTCCGCACCACGGGCCGCATGGTCGAACCCGTCCGCGCGGATCGGTGAGGGTCATGGACGTCGTGGTCGACCTCGCCAGCCCCGTACCGCCCTACGAGCAGATCCGCGTTCAGGTCACCGCGGCCATCACCGGCGGGCAGCTCGAGGAGGGTGCCCGCCTTCCCAGCATGAGAGCTCTTGCCGGTGACCTCGGCGTCGCTGTCGGCACCGTGGCGCGGGCCTACCGAGAACTCGAAGGATCGGGCCTGGTCGTGAGTCGGCGCCGACTCGGCACGGTGGTGGCACTCTCACCGACACCGCCCGAGGTGGTTCAGGACGTCCGCCAGGCAGCCAACGAACTCGCGAGCAGAGCCCGGAGGGCCGGGTTGGACGACGAGACCGTCCTGTCGTTCCTGCGCGCAGCTCTTGTCGCGACACGAGCCCAGGGCGCGCCTGCGTCTCGATAGGCGGTGGTCAGCTGGAAGGGCCCTCGATCCGCCCGGTCTCGACGTAGCCACAGCGCTGGTGGAAGCCCGGGGCCTGGGAGGTGAACGAGCTGACGATGATCTGCTCGCAACCGCGATCCACCGCCACGGCCTCCGCGGCAGCCAGGAGGTGCCGACCCCATCCGTCCTGCCCGGCGTCCTCGCGCAACCAGAGCATCCCGATCCCGGCACAGGTGCCCCACGTCTACCCGCGCACTCAGCTGCTCGTCCAGCTCATCGTCTCCTTCAACGACGAGGAGCTCACGGGCGACATGGTCCGCAGAGCTCGTGTCCATACCGAGAACGCATCCATCGGTCTGGGAGTCGGGCGGCTCGTCGGGATGGCCTGCTCCGAGGTCTCCCGCGTCACGGGGTGTAGGTCACCTGGCCGGCCAGCTCGAGCACCTGCTGCCGGGTGAGGGCCCCGGGCGTCTGGACGACGAAGGTCCGGCCGTCGGGGAACTGGGCCTGCAAGTACCACCCGGCCGACCCGCCGGGGCCGGTGTACCCGGTGTCGACGGCCACCAGCTGTGCGGGCAGGCCGTTCACCGACCCGTCGATGACCGGCCCCACCGGACCCTCGAGCTGGGCGAGCAGCTCGTCGGCCGGAACCGGCCCGGGAGGCAGCGACACAGTCAGGGTCTGCGCCTGCGCGTCGTCGGTCAGGGTGAGGGTCGTGTCGTCCTTGTATGCGTAGACCGACCACCCGGCAGGAGCCAGCCGCACGGACAGGCCGACGTCCACCGGCTGCGCGGTCAGGGTCCGCGCGGCGTCACGGAGATCGTCGCGGTCGCTGAACCGGCCCTCGCCGCGAAGCGTGACCCACAGGTCGTCGGCCCACTCGAGCACCAGCACCTCCTGGAGGCGGTCCCCGGTGGGGGACTGCTGCGTCTCCGTGGCGAGGTATCCGTCGCGGCCCTGCACGGAGACGTCCTGCTCGTCGGCGGGATCGGCCAGGTCGGGCTCGTCGGGCGAGATGTCCACCACCAGGCGGTCGTCGGTGTCGCCGGCCCAGACGGCGTGCAGCAGCCCGCCGGGATCGGCGCTGTAGGTGACCTGCAGATCGGCCGGTGTCGGGTCCAGGGTGAACGGGAACGCCGGCGGGGCGAAGGCGACCAGTTCGATGCCGCCGGGGGGCGTGCCGGCCGGGCCGGGGGCGGCCACCACCACGGCCGTGGTCCACGCGGCCACCACGGCGACCACCCCGACCCCGGCGCGGATCCACGTCCGGCGGCGCACCGGGCTCCGGCGCGACCGGGCGCGCGGGTCACCGATCTCCTCGAGGAGGGCGGCCCGTGCGGCCAGGCGCACGGCCGGGCTGAGCGGCGTGGCCTCCGGGGCGGCGACGCGCAGGGCGGTGAGTTCGTTCACGACGGGTCCTCGGTGCTCGTGGGGTCGCCGGTGGCGAGGGACTGGTGCAGGAGGGGAGACAGCGCGCTGCGGGTCTGGCGTCGGGCCCGGTGCAGGCGGGAGCGGACCGTGCCGATCGGCACGTCCAGGACCGCGGCGATCTCCTCGTAGGTCAGCTGCTCCCAGGCCAGCAGGACCAGCGCGTCGCGGTCGGCGGGCTTCAGGGCGGCCAGCGCAGCGGCGATCGGCCCGCGCAGGGCGGCCGCGGCGATCCGGTCGGACAGCGCATCGAGGTCGACGGCAGGCGTGGCGTCGTCGTCGGGCCGGATGCGGGCCAGCGCTCGCAGCCGGCGTTCCTCGCTGCGACGGTGACTCCGGAGCAGGTGGGTGGCGATGCCCAGCAGCCAGGGCCGCACCTCGGCGTGCACCTGCTGGTAGTCCGCCCGGCGGCGGAAGGCCACCAGGAACGTCTCGCTCAGCAGGTCGTCGGCCAGGTCCCCGACCCGGCGGGCGAGGTAGCGGTGCACCGTGGCCGCGTGCCGGTCGAACAGCACGGCGAACCGGCCGGGGTCGGTGAGCGACGCGCGGAGCACCTCGCCGTCCGTCGGTCCGGACGGCGGTGGGCGTACGGGGAGGTCGGGGGGCGAGGCGTCGCTCATCAGCACCTGCACCGGGGACGCGCCCCGCGCTCGCGGTGGTGTCGTGGTCACACCCCTTCATGTCCGGAGCGGGGGAACGGGTTCACGCGCCCATGATGGGGACGTCAGGTCGCGCGGCTTGACCTTGACGTAGCGTCGAGGTCGAAGATCCCCCCGTGATGCTGATCGGGGAGGTCGCCCGCACGGCCGGGGTGTCCACGCGCACCATCCGGCACTACCACCAGCTGGGGGTGGTGCCCGAACCCGCCCGTCGGGCCAGCGGGTACCGCGAGTACGACCTGGCCGACGTCCTCGCAGTGGTCAGGGCCGTGCGGTTGGCCGAGCGCGGACTGTCGCTCCCCGAGGTCCGGGACGTGCTCCACGACGACACGGGGACGGAGCTCCGCGCGGTTCTCCAACACGTCGTGCAGGACATCGAGGGCCAGATCGACCAGCTGACCGGCCAGCGACGGGTCCTGCTCGAGATGCTCGACCACGACGACCTGCGGCTGGCCCACCTCCCGGCCATGCCCCCGGCGCTCGTGGCGGGCCTGGTCGGCGTCGCCGATCCCGGGCGGCTGGAGCGCGAGCGGGACGCCTGGGAGTCGATCGCGGCGTCCGTGCCGCACGACCAGGCGGCCGCGATCACCGTGGCCGTCGAGGACGTGCTCGCCGACCCGGGACGAGCCGGTGAGCTCGCTGAGATCGCAGAGCAGTTCGAGGCACTGACGACGGCGGACGACCCCGCCGTCCGCGCGGTCGCCCAGCGCATGGTCGCGATGTTCGAGGCGGTGGACGGCGGCGGCGGGCTCGTGCCGTCGCCCGGCGCCCCGCTCATGGCGGAGTTCCTGGCGTCGTTGACCCCGGGTCAACGACGCTGCATGGACCTGGTCCGGGAGTCGACCTCGTGAGGACGTGGCCCTGGCACCGGGCCGCCGTGGCCGCCTCTGTCGCGGTGCTGCTCGTCGACGCCGCCCTGCTGGGCGCCGGGGTGCTGTCGATCCGGACGGCGGGGCAGCTGGCGTTGGCCGTCGAGTTCCCGCTCGCCGCAGTCGGCGGCTGGGCGGGCACGCGGGCGTACCGCGCCCTCCGACGGGGTGGGTCGAGCGCCCGGGAGGCCGTCGAGGCCGTCCTCGGGCAGACGGCGGTACGGGTGGCGACCGCCGAGTGGCGGGCACTACGCGCCTTATGGCTGGTGGCCCGACGCCGGACGGACCTGCCGGCCGGTGCGACGGCGCTGCCCTACGGCCGGGGTGTGACCGTACCCGCCCTGGCGTTCCTCGGCGTCACCGTCGTGGAGACGGCCGTGGTGCACGTGCTGCTGCCGGCCGGCTGGGTGCGCGTCGTCCTGACCGCCGTCACGGTGTATGCCTGCGTGGCCGTCGTGGGTCTGGTCGCCGCCCGGGTGGCCTACCCGCACCATGTCACCGACGGCGTCCTGCGCCTGCGCAACGGCGTCCAGGACGTCCTCGACGTCCCCTTGCGCCACCTCGCTGCCGTGCGCCCCCGGAGGGACATCCGACGGGTGGGGCTGCTGCCTGCGGTCGAGGACGGCACGCTGTACCTGCCCTCCCTGGACGGCACGTCGCTGACCATCGAGCTGACCACCCCGGTCGCGACGCGGGTGACGCGCCGACGCCCTCCGGTTCCCGTCACGCGGATCGAGCTGTCCGTCGACGATCCCCGCTCTGCGCTCGCGCAGGTGCAGTCCGTCGCCGCAGCGGTCAGGGAGCGACCGGTGCCATCCGGGAGCCCCGACGACGACGCTTCCGGGCGGTGAGGACCCGTCCTCTGTTGGGGTGAGGACGCCGCCCGCACGGTGTATCCGGGCCCGTCGGAGCCGATGGAGGAGGCAGGGGCACCGCGTCCCGCGGAGGGTGACGATGGACGTGTTCTCGGGCCGATGGGCCTACCCGACCGGTTGGTCGGACGCCCTCCCCGCGTGGGACGGACCCGCCACCCTGGTGCTCGTCTTCGGCCCCAGCGGTCTGCGCGACGAGCCGGGGCACCCGGGCCTGGCCGACCTCCGGGCGGCGTACCCCACCGCCTCGATCGCCGGCTGCTCGACCTCCGGTGAGGTGTCGGGCAGCGAGCTGCACGACGACACCCTCACCGTTGCCGTCCTCCGCTTCGCCGCCACCCGGGTGCTGGTGGAGACCTCCCCGGTCTCCGCCGACGACTCGCGCGACGTCGGCCTGCTGCTGGGCAAGCACCTGACCGACCGCGCCCCCGACCTGGCCGCCGTGCTGGTGTTCAGCGAGGGCCTGCGGGTCAACGGCTCCGCCCTGGCCGACGGGCTCTCCGCCGGCGTGCCCCTGGGCACCACCGTGGTCGGCGGCCTCGCCGGCGACGGCGACCGGTTCGCCGCGACCTGGGTGCTCGTCGACGGCGTCCCGGTCGGCGGCCACGTGATCGCCGTCGGGCTGGCCGGGGACGCCGTCGAGGTGGGCCACGGCGCCCGCGGCGGCTGGTCCGTGCTGGGCCCCGAGCGCATCGTCACCCGCTCCCGCGGCACCGTCGTCCACGAGCTGGACGACCGGCCCGCCCTCGAGCTCTACCGCACCTACCTCGGCGACCGGGCCAGCGGACTGCCGGCCACCGCCCTGCTCTTCCCGCTCGGCGTGCGCGCACCCGGCGGGGACCGCGAGTCCGTCCGCACCGTGCTGGGCGTGGACCCGGCCGAGCAGTCGCTGACGTTCGCCGGCGAGGTGCCCGTGGGCTCCCGCGCCCAGCTGATGCGCAGCTCCACCGACCGGCTGGTCGGCGCCGCCGAGGAGGCCGCCGAGGCCGCCCGCCTCGCCGTCGCCCCGGGTGACTCGCTCGCGCTGGTCGTCAGCTGCGTGGGCCGCCGGCTGGTGCTGGGCCAGCGCTGTGAGGAGGAGCTGGAGGCCGTCGCCGAGGCCCTCGGGGACGGCGGGCCCGCCCCGGCCACGGTCGGCTTCTACTCCTACGGAGAGCTGACCTCCGGCGATGCGGGCGCCACCATGCAGAACCAGACGATGACCGTCTCGGTGATCCGTGAGCGTTGAGGCGCCCCCCGTCCCCGAGCTGCACCGGCTGCTGGCCCGCCAGTTGCGCCGGCTGGGCATCAGCGGCGCACCCGACGAGGCCCAGTGGGCCGCTCTGCTCGCCGTCGTCTCCCGGGCGTACGCCGAGGCCGACGAGGACCGCTACACCCTCGAGCGCTCCATCGAGGTGTCCTCCACCGAGATGCGCGACCTGCACGAGCAGCTGCGCCGGCGGGCCGAGGAGGACCCGCTCACCGGGCTGCCCAACCGGGTGGCGCTGGTGCACCACCTCGGGCAGGCGCTGGCCCGCGCCCGGACCGGCGGGCCGGGCGTCGCGGCGCTGTTCATCGACCTGGACGGCTTCAAGGCCGTCAACGACCGGCTCGGGCACGCGGCCGGGGACGACCTGCTGATCGTCGTCGCGGCGCGGCTGGCGCACTGCCTGCGCCCCGACGACGTCCTCGCCCGCCTGGGTGGGGACGAGTTCGTCGTGGTCTGCGCGGACGGCGCGGACCGGGACCCGGCCCTCGCCCTGGCCCACCGGCTCCGGGACTCGGTCAGCCGTCCGGTGCAGCTGGCCTGCGGACCGGCCCAGGTCGGGGCCAGCCTCGGTGTGGCGCTGACCCGCAGCGGCCGGGAGTCCGCGGAGGAGCTGCTGCAGCGCGCCGACGCGGCCATGTACAGCTCCAAGCAGCACGGCAAGGGCCGGGTCACCCTGGCCGACGCGGTCCACGCCCCGGCCTGAGGCTCAGCCGGCGGTGATCCGGTCCAGCCACTCGGCCAGCAGCGCCCGCTCGGACGCCGAGAGCACGGCGACGTCGTCCAGCCCGGCCCGCAGGGCGACCGCGGCCACCGTCGTGCCCTCGGGTGCGGTGCCGGCGGCGTCGGTGGTGACGGCGGCGAGGACCGCGTCCCACGCGGCGTCGACCAGGCCCAGGTCGCGCTCCTCCGGGGGCGTGCGGACCAGGGTCAGCACGCAGCCGGTGCCGATCGAGTGCACCAGGTCCACGGCCCGCTCCTCGCTGACCCGCAGCCGGCCGGCCGCGGCCACCCGGCGCACCCGGGCCCGCAGCACGTCGGCACCGGCCCGGACCGCCGGGGACCGGGCGCCCCGGCGCGGGTCGGCCAGCAGCGCGGACAGGGCCGGGTTGGCCAGCCCGAAGCCGACGTGCACGTCCCACCCGGCGCGCAGGTCCGCGACCGGGTCGTCGGTCTGCGGGGCCAGCTGCTTGCCGGCGACGTAGGTGGTGAACACGTGCTCGGCGACGGCGTCGAGCAGGCCGTCCTTGTCCCCGAACAGCCGGTAGATCGTGGGCGCCTGCACGCCCGCCTCGGCCGCCACGGCCCGGGTGGTGACGGCGTCCGCACCGCCGGCGGCGAGCAGTCGGGCAGCGACCTCCACGACCTCGCCCCGGGTCCGGGTCCGCCGGGTGTCGGGGTCCTGCTCCGTCGCGGTCACGGATCGACGATAACGCACCAGCGTTATCGATGGTGTTAGCGTCGATGTCGGAACATCCGTTCCGCCGATACCAGGAGGTCCACCATGATCGTCGTCACCGGAGCCACCGGACAGCTCGGCTCCCTCGTCGTCGGACAGCTGCTCCAGCGGGTGCCCGCCGAGCGCGTCGCGCTCAGCGTGCGGGACCCCGAGAAGGCCGCCGGCCCGGCCGCGCTGGGCGTCCGGGTCCGCCGCGGGGACTACGCGGAGCCCGAGACGCTCACCGCGGCCTTCGAGGGCGCCGAGCAGGTCCTCGTCGTCTCCTCGAACAGCGCCGGGGACGGCGCCGTAGCCCAGCACGCCGCCGCCCTGCAGGCGGCCCGGGACGCCGGTGCCCGCCGGGTGCTGTACACCAGCCACCAGGCCGCGGGGCCGGCGTCGGCGTTCGACCCGATGCGCGACCACGCCGCCACGCACGCCCTGCTGGCCGACCTCGGGGTGCCCGCCACCGCGCTGCGCAACGGCTTCTACGCCGCCACCGTGCCCGTCCTGCTGGGTGCCGCGCTGCAGACCGGCGAGCTCGCCGCCCCGGCCGACGGCCCGGTCTCCTGGACCGCCCACGTCGACCTGGCCGAGGCCACCGCGGTCGTGCTCGCCGACGAGGGTCGGCTCGACGGCGTCTCCCCGCCGCTGACCGCCCCCGTCACCCTGGACCTGGCCGACGTCGCCGCCCTGCTCACCGAGCTGACCGGCTCACCCGTCCGCCGCGTGGTGCAGTCGGACGACGAGTGGCTGGCCGGGATGGTCGGCCGAGGGGTCCCCGCCGCGCAGGCGCAGATGCTGCTCGGGCTCTTCGTGGCCGCCCGGCGCGGTGAGTTCGACGTCACCGACCCGACCCTGGAGGAGCTGCTGGGCCGTCCGGCCACGCCGGTGCGCACCGTCCTGGCCGCAGCGGTGGCGCGCTAGGCCCCGTCAGCGGCAGGGTGGCCCGTCGGCCAGCACCCGGGTGGTCGAGGCCGGGCTGCCGACCAGCGACCGGGCCGGGCGCACCGGGCGGCGGACCAGCTCGCCGCCGCAGTTGGGGCAGGCCCGGTCCGGGAAGCCCGCGGCGCAGGCGGTGCACCAGGTGCACTCGAAGCTGCAGATCAGCGCGTCCGGGCTGTCCGGCGCCAGGTCGCGGTCGCAGCACTCACAGGAGGGACGCAGCTCGAGCACGCCGGAGACCGTAGCGCCGTCCGCCCCGGGAGGTCAGTTGCCGCGGCGCTCGTCCAGCACGTGGAACCGGTGCCACAGCCCGGACAGCTGCAGCGGGCGGGCCACCGCGGTGGTGCCGACGACGAGGGTCAGCTCGGACCCGCGCCCCTCGAGCATCCGGTGCACCTGGACCACCGTGGACAGCCCGGCGGAGTTGAGGAAGTCCACCCCGTGCAGGTCCAGCTGGAGCCGCTGCGGGGGGTCCTGGCCGAGCAGCAGGTCGGTGACGACCCGGATCAGCGGGCGGCGGGCCTCGGCGGTGAGCTCGCCGACCACCACGACCCGGGCGGTGTCCGGCGTGGGGTGCTCGACGGTGACGGTGGGCGGGTCCACCGGGGCGGCCGCGGTCTCGGTGCCCTCGGGGAGGCCCTCGGTGGGCTGCGGGGCGCTGGGCTGCGTCATGGGACGTCCATACCCCGGGTCCGCGACGATCACGCTCCCGGCGACGTCCTCGTCAGCGTGGCTGGCCCCCGACCAACAGGTCCGGGTCCGGACCCCCGTCGTCCAGCTCGGTGTCGGGGTCGCCCTCGACGGTCCTGGCGTGCGGCAGCCGCACCGTGAACTCGGTCCGGCCGGGCTCGCTGGCCACCGCCACGGTGCCGCCGTGCGCGGTGACGACGGCGTCCACGATCGCCAGCCCCAGGCCGGTGGACCCGGCCTGTCGGGAGCGGGAGGAGTCGCCGCGGGCGAACCGCTCGAAGACGTGCGCCCGCAGCGCCGGCGGGATGCCGGGGCCGTCGTCGGCGACCTGCAGCACGGCGACGTCCCCCTCGGCCCGCAGCCGGACGGTCGCCGTGGTGCCCTCGGGGGTGTGGGTGCGGGCGTTGGCCAGCAGGTTGGCCAGCACCTGGTGCAGCCGCGCGCCGTCCCCGGGCACCAGCACCGCGACGTCGGGCAGGTCCACACGCCAGCGGTGCCCCGGCCCGGCGACGTGGGCGTCGGAGACGGTGTCCACCACCAGGGCGGCCAGGTCCACCTCCTCGTGGGCGAGGTCGCGGCCGGCGTCCAGGCGGGCCAGCAGCAGCAGGTCCTCGACCAGCACCGACATCCGCACCGCCTCGGACTCCACCCGGCGCAGGGCGTGCCCGACCTCGGGCTCGACGTCGGCGTGCTGGCGGCGGACCAGCTCGGCGTACCCGCGGATGGAGGCCAGCGGCGTGCGCAGCTCGTGGCTGGCGTCGGCGACGAACTGGCGGACCTGGGTCTCCGAGGCCTGGCGGGCGGTCAGCGAGCCCTCGACGTGGTCCAGCAGCCGGTTCAGCGCCGTCCCGACCTGGCCGACCTCGGTGCGGGTGTCGGTGTCCTCCGGGGGCACCCGCTCGGCCAGCTGCACCTCACCGGTCGACAGCTCCAGCTCCGACACCCGGGTCGCGGTCGCCGCGACCCGGTCCAGGGGCTGCAGGGTCCGCCGGATGACGACGGCGGCGGCGGCGACGGCGGCCAGCAGGGCGACCAGCCCGGCGAGGACCTCGACGAGGACCAGCGAGCCGACGGCGTCGTCGACCGAGCCCAGCGGGAGCCCGGTGACGACGAGGTCACCGTCCGGGGTGGTCGCACCCACCACCCGGTAGTCCCCGAGTCCGTCCCCGAGGTCCACGGTCGTGGGCGTCCAGTCCCCGCTGACGTTCCCGAGCGAGCCGACCTGCGAGGCGGTCAGGCCCTTCTTCTCCCCGGACCGCTCGATGACCCCGGAGTACGTGCAGATCCCGTCGCTGAACCGGGCGATCAGCGTGCCCTCGCCCTGTCCCGGCCCGAAGATGTCGTCCCCCGCGCCGTCCGCGGGTGGCTCGGGTGGCTCGGCGTCGTAGTAGCCGGCGGCCTGCTCGGTGCGGGACCCGGCGCCGGCCAGCCGGTCGTCGACCTGCCGCATCAGCTCGTGCCGCAGCACGGCGGTCGAGGCGAAGGCCACCACCGCCAGGACCAGCAGGGTGGGCACCAGGAACGCGACCAGCAGCCGTGCCCGCAGGGAGTACCGCCGACGGGAGGCGGACCGCGCTGCGGGCAGTGGCTGGCTGGTCACGTGTCCTGTCAGACGGCGGGCTTGATGACGTAGCCGGCGCCCCGCAGCGTGTGGATCATCGGGGCCCGGCCGGCGTCGATCTTGCGGCGCAGGTAGGAGATGTAGAGCTCGACGATGTTGCCCTGGCCGCCGAAGTCGTACTGCCACACCCGGTCCAGTATCTGGGCCTTGGACAGCACGCGCTTGGGGTTGCGCATCAGGTAGCGCAGCAGCTCGAACTCGGTCGCGGTCAGGCGGACGTCGTCCCCGCTGCGGGTGACCTCGTGGGACTCCTCGTCCAGGGTCAGGTCACCGACGACGAGCAGGCCGTCGTCGGCCACCACGCGGGAGGTGCGGCGCAGCAGGCCGCGCAGGCGGGCCGCGACCTCCTCCAGGCTGAAGGGCTTGGTGACGTAGTCGTCGCCCCCGGCGGTGAGGCCGGCGATCCGGTCCTCGACGGCGTCCTTGGCGGTCAGGAAGACCACCGGCACCAGGGGGGACTCGGCGCGGAGCCGGCGGAGCACCTCGAGGCCGTCCATGTCGGGGAGCATGACGTCGAGCACGACGGCGTCGGGCCGGAACTCGCGGGCGGCCTTGACCGCCTCGGCGCCGTCGGCGGCGGTCTTGACGTCCCAGCCCTCGTAGCGCAGGGCCATGGACAGCAGCTCGCAGATGGAGCGCTCGTCGTCGACGACGAGCACCCGCAGGGCGCTGCCGTCCGGCCGGGTCAGCTGGGCACGGGAGCTGGTCGAGGAGGGGATCGTCGCCGTCATGACGTCCACCCTGGGTCCCCTCCCTGCGCGTTCCCTGTGAGCAGTCCAGGAAGTGTCTGTCGACCCGCCCAGTACCGAGGTGACGGTGCGCCGCAGCCGGCCCCGGGCGGGACCGGGCGTGGGGTGTGCCGACCCTGTGGAGAGGGAGAGCGGCAGGGGAGTGAGGTGGCCAGGGGCGGGGTCGAACCGCCGACCTCTCGCTTTTCAGGCGAGCGCTCGTACCGACTGAGCTACCTGGCCCGATGCCGGTACCCACGGGTGGTGCTCCGTGGACATCGGTCGGCGACCCTGACGGGACTCGAACCCGCGACCTCCGCCGTGACAGGGCGGCGCGCTAACCAACTGCGCTACAGGGCCTTGCTGTACTTCTTGGTGCGTGCCCCCAACGGGGTTCGAACCCGTGCTACCGCCTTGAAAGGGCGGCGTCCTGGACCACTAGACGATGAGGGCTCGTGCTCGCTGGAGGCAGGGAGAACAATACACAACGCCGAGGGGGTCTCCGGACGGGGGTCCGTGGGCGCGTCGCCGGAAGCGTCCGGGCTGGTCTCGCAGTGGTCGGCGTGTGGTGCACCGGGCCGGTGGTCCCGGGCTGTCAGGGTGGGCGCATGCGCCGCCGCCTGCTCGCCGTCGTCCCCGTGTCCGTGCTCGTGCTGCTCTCCGGGTGCGGCGACCCCGCGACCCAGGAGTCCGGCAGCGCCAGCACGACGTCGGCCGCTGCGACCGGCACCTCCGCCCCCGCGCCGAGCACCGGGGCGCCCGCGACCAGCGACCCCGAGGGGGTCACGGACGCGCCGGCCTTCCCCGCGGACACCGCACCCGACACCGGGGACGGCGTCGCCGGCCAGGGCCCCACCGTCGTCACCGCGCTGCGGGTGGGCGACCAGGACGGCTTCGACCGGGTCGTGTTCGAGCTGTCGGGCACCGCGGCGCCCGGCTGGGACGTCGCCTACGTGGACGCGCCCACCGCCGAGGGCAGCGGCGAGCCCCTCGACGTCCCGGGCACTGCGTACCTGCGGGTGCTCCTGACCGGCGTCACGAACCCCTACGAGGCGCCGGAGGTCACCGAGGTGCCCCGCGGGGGCGTCGCCGGCCCGGGCGCGGGCTCGGTCGCCGGGGTCTTCTACGACTCCACCTACGAGGGCCAGGCGCTGGCCTACCTCGGGCTGACCGCCGAGAAGCCCTTCCGGGTCTACGCCCTGGGGAACCCGTCCCGCCTCGTCGTCGACGTGGCCGACTAACCCAGCGAGGCGGTCAGCTCGACACCGTCGGCGGTGACCGCGGTGCAGGTCAGGCTCAGCGGGCCGGCGGTGACGCTCTCGCCCTCGGCGCAGCTGACCTCCGCGCTGCCGACCGAGAGGGTGGCGCGGTCGTCCTGGGTGCCGGCGAACACCAGCGAGGTGCCCAGGATCTCGGCCTCGGAGCCCTCGCCGGTGAGCGAGGCCGTGCACTGGCTCCCCGAGCACGACACGTTGTTCGAGGTGAACGAGCACCCGGCCAGCGCGGCCAAGGACAGCGCCCCGGCCAGCAGCGGTCCGGCGGCCCGTCGGGCGCGGGCGGTCGTGGTGGTGGCGGCCGTCGTCATGGCCGGGAGCGTAGGGCTCAGCCGGTCGGGCCGGCGGGAGCCACCGAGGGTGCGTCGGTCGGTGTCCCGTCGGTGGGCTGCTGGTCAGGGCCCTGTGTCGGGATCCCGTCGGGGTCCGTCGACGGCTCGTCCCCGGTCGGCAGCGGGTCCACGTAGAACCGCTCGATGGTCACCTCGGACTGGCCCAGACCGCCGAGGGTGATCTCGTCCCAGGCGGTCAGCTCGCCGGTGGCCGGGTCCAGGTAGAGCACCGAGCACGACAGCGGGGTGGGCTCCTCGCCCTGCAGCCCGCGCAGCCCCGCGCCGCCGGTGGAGCCCTCGACCATCAGCCGGGTGCCGTCCTCCAGCACCGAGACGTCGCGCTGGTGGGTGTGCCCGGCGAGCACCAGGTCGACGACGCCGTCCAGCGGCGGGGCCTGCTTCGGGTCGTGCACCATCGCGACCGCCGGCCGGTCGTCCAGGGTGTCGATGTAGTCGACCAGCTCCTCGCCGGACTCCTCCAGCGTCTGGGTGCCCTCGTCGGCGTCCTTGTCCGGGGTGAAGCGGGGGTCCGGGGCGCCGACGACCTCGATGCCGGCCACCGTGGTCGAGGAGTCGTCGAGCACCACGGCGTTGGGCTGGGCCTGCACGGCCAGCGCGGTGGCGGCTGAGTCGTGGTTGCCGCGGATGAACACGTAGGGGACGCCGAGGTCGCCGATCCACCCGAAGGTCTGGCTCTCCGCAGAGCTGCCCCAGTCGACGATGTCACCGGTGTCCAGCACGCCGTCCACACCGAACTGGGTCACCACCTGCTCGACCAGGTCCGCCCCGGAAGGGGCCAGGTGGATGTCGGCGACGTGCAGCAGGGTGACGCTGTCCCCGGTGCCGGAGGGGTCGGGGAGCGTGGAGACGGCGGAGTAGAGGGTGCTGACGTTGGCCACGAGGTCCTCGAGGGAGGCCCGGTAGGCGTCGTAGCGGGCGACGATGTCCTGCGCGCTGCCGATGAGGCTGTTGGCGTTGACCAGCAGTCCGGTGTACGTCGGCTGGGACAGCGCCTCGGGGCGCCAGGTCGCGGCGCCCAGTCCGGCGGTGCCCACCAGCAGCACGGTGGACATGCCGACCGCGATCAGCGGTTCGCGCTTGCGGCGCAGCGCGATCAGCGAGAACAGCGCAGCCCCGCCGATGCCCGCGGCGGCGGTGGTCCAGACCAGCTGGACGACGGCGGACTGCAGGTCCGCGCTGACGCTGTCGACGACGCCGTCGAGCTGGCTGGGGTCGGTGGCCAGCGCCTGGGCGCGCAGCTGGTCGACCCGGCGGAGCTGGACGTCCAGGCGCAGTGGGCCGTCGTAGGCGTCGACGGCGAGGGCGCCCAGCGGCGGGATCTCCAGCTCGGCCCCGCCACCGGTGGAGGGGGTGAAGGCGACGGTGGCGTCGAAGGGCCCGATGGGGGCCTCGACGCGGGCGAAGAGGAGCACGCCCAGGGTGGCCCCGATGAGGGCGACGACGATGCGCTGCAGCCAGCGGACCGGGGTGCGCAGGCGGCTGCGGCGGGCGGCGGGGGCCGGTGCCGGGTCCGGGGCGGGGTCGACGTCGTCGCTGGTCGGCCCCGGTGTCGTCACCGCGACCACGGTAACGAGGCCCGCCCGGGACCGCGCCCGGACGCGACCAGGCTCACGCCGTCGCCGGGGCACTCGCCGGGGCACCCGCCGGGGTGGGCGCGCCAGGGCGCGGTCGGGCGCCGGGTGCGCGCCGGGACGGCGGTGGTCTGGAGGACGCCCGAGTGGTCGCGCGCTCGCGCGGCCGGTGCGCGCCCATGACGGGCACGGGGCCGCGACAGCAGTCTGGGCGCGCACCCGGTGAGGGGTGCGCGCCCAGACGGTGGCTCAGGAGGTGATCTTGGCGCTGATCTCGGCGAGGCGACGGCCCTGGTAGCGGGCCGCGGCCAGCGCCTCGTCGGAGGCGGCGTCGGCGTTGCCGGCCGAGGGGGCCGAGGTGCCGTAGGGGTTGCCGCCGGCAGCGAACAGCAGCGGGTCGGTGTAGCCCGGGGGCACGATCACGGCGCCGAAGTGGGAGAAGACGTTGAACAGCGTCAGGATCGTCGACTCGTTGCCACCGTGGGTGTTCTGCGCGCTGGTGAACGCCGTCGCGCCACGGTTGGCGAGCTTCCCGGTGGCCCACAGGCCGCCCAGGGTGTCGATGAACTGCTTGAGCTGCGCGGACGGCGTCCCGAAGCGGGTGGGGGTGCCCAGGGCGTACCCGTCGGCCCACTCGAGGTCCTCGGGCTGCGCGAGCGGGACGTCGGCGACGGCGTCGGCGTGTGCACGCCAGGCCGGGTTGCTGTCGATGGCGGCGTCCGGGGCGGTCTCGGCGACGCGGCGCAGGCGCACCTCGGCGCCGGCCTCCTCGGCACCCTGCGCGAGGGCCTGGGCCAGCTGGTGGGTGTTGCCGGTGGACGAGTAGTAGACGACGGCGATCTTGGTCATCGGTGGTGCCTCCGCGGTCTCGGGACGATTGCGTCCTCAACCACCTACCCCGGTGACCGCCGGGCTACCCGCGCTGGAGCGAACGGCCGGTGAACACCCAGGCCCGCAGGGCCACGAAGCGGACCAGTCCGATCAGGCCGGTGACACCACCGATGAGCAGCACGTTGACCTGCCAGGAGGTGTCGCCGAGCAGCTGGTGTGCACCGGCGAGGGCCAGCGAGGTGGCCACCAGGCCGACGACGGCGAGACCACCGCCCTCCCACTGCGCGGTGAACCAGGAGACCCGGCCGTCGGCGTGGAAGGTGAGCCGACGGTGCAGCTCGTTGGCCAGCAGGGTGGAGCCGACCGCCCCGACGAGGTTGGCCGGCTGGTCGCCCATCGAGTCGAAGGCGATGAAGAGCACCGCGTAGAGCGCGCTGGACAGACCACCGACGACGACGAAGCGGGCGAACTGTGCGCTGCCGGCGTCGCCATCGCGCAAGGCCGTGAGGAGGGCCCGGACCCGGTGGGCCGACTGGTCGGCCACATCGGAGACGGCGTCCACCGCGGGGTGGCGGCGGCGCAGGGTCGGGCAGGTCACGGGGTTCTCCAGGTGCGGGGTGGTGCGGTCGGCGCGGGTGTGCTGGTCATGTATACGAGACCAACCCCTGCGGAGGATGTGCATTCCCGGTGTGACCCGTACCAACCGTGACGGTTGTCACCTGCAACAGAACCGGCGTCGCTCGCCACCGGGCGGGCTCGTGGTCGCGCGGCACCATGGGTCCATGACCGTCACCTCGCTGCTGGAGCTGTCCCTGACCCCTGCCGCCGTCGACGACGTCGACGGTACGAACCGGCTGATCACCGCGACCCTGGAGGCGACCCGGGCGTTCACCGGGTGCCTGGGCGTCGACGTGCTCGTCGACGTCGACGACCCGGCCCACGTCACGGTGCTCGAGCGCTGGGAGAGCATCGAGCACGACGACGCCTACCGGGCCTGGCGCCAGACCCCGGACGGTGCCTCGCAGCTCGGGTCCCTCCTCGCCGCCGCACCCCGGCTGACCCGGTACGCCGCCGTCGACGGCGTCTGAGTCCCAGCCGCGCAGCGTCAGACCGCCCGCGGCTCTGGCTGTTCTGGAACACCTTCGGTCCCCGTTTGGCCAGGTCAGCGGCCAGTTGGCCTGGAGGGTGCTGCGGCCGTGCCGATGTCTGCTGCGTCCCAGCGTCGGCGACCAGTCGGGCGCGGTGTACCGGAAGAGGCCAGACCATGACCGCTCCACGCCTGGCCACCGCCCTGCGGCTGCGGTCGCTGCGGGCCCTGCTGGTGCTCGTCGTCCTGGCCTGCAGCACCGTGCCCCTCGCCGGGTTGGGTGTCTTCGCCTGGCAGCGCAGCGAGGGCGACTGGGTGCGCAACTCCGGGGAACTCCTGCAGAGCGAGGCCCGCTCCACGATCGACAAGATCGACCGCAACCTCTTCGAACGCTACGGGGACGTGCAGGCCTTCGCCTTCAACCCCGACGCCTCCGCCGGACCCACGACTGTCGCCCGGGCCGCCGACTTCTACAGCCGCAACTACATCATCTACGACCTGCTCCTGGTCGTCGACCCGGGAGGCCGAGTGGTCGCCGGCAACAGCGTCACGGGTGACGGGGCGCCCGTCGATCCGGCGGCGTACGCCGCCGTCGACCTGTCCACGCGCCCGTGGTTCGCCCAGGCGCTGGCGCTGCCGGCGGGACAGACGCACGTCCAGGACCCCGAGATCGACCCGCTGGTCAGCGGCGCGACCGGCCGGGACGACCCGACGCTGGTCTTCGCCGCCCCCGTCTACGGTCCCGACGGCCAGCCGCAGCGGTTGTGGGTCAACTGGGCGTCGGTGCCCCGGGTGATCGACCAGATCATGGGCGAGCAGGTCGCCGGGCTGGCCGCCCGCGGGCTGGACGTCACCGCCCAGCTGCTGCGCTCGGACGGCGTCGTGCTGGCCGGACCTGGTGCTGCCGAGGCCCTCGACCTGGCCGCGGCCGGTTCGCCAGCCGCCGCCTCGGTGGTCGGCGGCGGGTCCGGGTTCGGTACCGACGAGCTCACCGATGGCACCGGCGGGGACACCGAGGAGGTGCGCGGCTGGTCGGCCTCACAGGGTGCCCTCGGCTTCGCCGGCTACGGGTGGGGCGTGGTGCTCAGTCAGGAGCTCGCCGATGCGGTGGCGCCGGCGTCTGCCCTGCTGCGGGCGGTGCTCCTCGTGGCCGTGCTGGTCGCTGCCGGGGTCGCCGTGGTGGCCCTGCTCGTGGCCCGCGCTCTGACCCGTCCGCTGGACCGCGCGGTCGCTGTCCTGGAACAGGTCGCCGACGGTGACCTGCGCCCGCGGCTGCCTGAGACCGGCACCGACGAGCTGCGGACACTGGCCGTCTCCCTCAACCGGTCGTTGGAGAACGTGGGGGGCGCGCTGGGCGGCCTGCGCGACCGGACCACCGACTTGTCCACCGCCTCGGACCAACTGCGTGGCCTCGCCGACGACGTCGCCCGGGACGCCGCCCACGGCACCGAGGTGGCGGGCGCCGCGCAGGCAGCCACCGAGCTGGTGAGCGACAACGTGCGCACCGTCGCGGCAGGCGCCGAGCAGATGGGCGCCTCCATCCGTGAGATCGCCCACTCCACCTCCGAGGCAGCCCGCGTGGGTGCCACCGCAGTCCGCGTGGCGAGGGAGACGACCGCGCAGGTCGCCCGGCTCGGCGAGTCCTCCCGGCAGATCGGGGACGTGGTCAGGGCCGTCACCTCGATCGCCGAGCAGACCAACCTGCTGGCGTTGAACGCGACCATCGAGGCAGCGCGGGCCGGGGAGGCCGGTAAGGGCTTCGCGGTCGTGGCGAACGAGGTCAAGGAGCTCGCCCAGGAGACGCAGCGGGCCACCGAGGACATCACCCGCCGGGTCGAGGCCATCCAGGCCGACACCGCCGGAGCTGCGGCCTCGATCGCGGAGATCACCTCGATCGTCGAGCAGGTCAACGACCACCAGCACACCATCGCCTCTGCGGTGGAGGAGCAGAGCGCGACGACGGCGGAGATGAGCCGCAACGTCACCGAGGCCGCGGTGGGCACCGAGGGCGTCAGCGGCGACGTCCGCACGGTGACTGTTGCGACCCGGTCGACCGCAGCCTCGACCGACCAGACCCGGGAGACTGCCGCCGCGCTCAGCGCGATCACCGAGGAGCTGCGCGGGCTGGTCTCCCGTTTCGACCTGCCCCAGCGGGCCGCGGACGCGGCTGTCTGAGGGCGGATCCCGGTCGGGCACTCTCGGAGGGTCGTGATCGGTCTCGGATCGAGGCGTTCCGGGACGGCGGCGCTGGGTAGTCCGCCGCCATGAGCCTGCTCGGGATCCTGGACCGCCTCGCCGACGTCACCTCGCTGGACAAGGCGGTGGAGCCCGCCCGGACCGCCGTCGACCGGTTGCTGCGCCCCCAGGGGCTGAAGGACGCCCTGCACGGCACGTGGCTCGGCCACCCGCTGCACCCCGTCCTCGCCCAGGTCCCGGTCGGCAGCTGGGTGTCCGCGGGTCTGCTGGACCTGGTGCCCCCGTTGCGCCCGGCCGCGACCGTGCTCATCGGGACCGGGGTCGCGGCGGCCGTGCCGACCGCGCTGGCCGGGGCCGCCGACTGGTCCGAGCAGGAGGTGGGCGTCCGCCGGGTCGGTGCGCTGCACGCCGTCCTCAACACCGCGGCGCTCGGGCTCTACGTCGGCTCGCTGGTCGCCCGCCGGCGCGGTGCCGGCACCGCGGGGCGGGTGCTGTCCTACGCCGGTCTCGCGCTGGCCTCGGGCTCGGCCGCGGTGGGCGGGCACATGAGCTACGCGCAGTCCTCCGGCGCCTCGCACGCCGTCACCTCTGCCCGCCAGCTCACCCACGACTGGATCGACCTGGGGCCGCTGGACGACCTGCCCGAGGGGCGCCCGGCGCTGCGGACCGGTGAAGGGCAGGGCGCCCCCGTGCCGCTGGCGGTCGTGCGCCGGGGCTCCCGGGTCGACGTCTTCGTCGGGGCCTGCGCGCACCTGGGCGGGCCGCTGGCCGAGGGCCGGGTCGAGCAGGTGGCCGGCCGGGACTGCCTGGTCTGCCCGTGGCACGACTCCGCCTTCGACCTGGACGCCGGGGAGCCGCGGCGCGGGCCGGCCGCCGTGCCGCAGGAGAAGCTCGACGTCCGGTACGAGGGTGGCCGGGTGCTGGCGAAGCTGGCGGGGCGGCACACCGAGGAGGGCTGACCGCGGGCCGCCGCGGACCTAGGCTGCGCGGCGTGCGGGGCGTCGCGGTGCTGGTCACGGTGGCGCTGGCGGGCGTGCTGGCACTGGCCGGGTGCGGGGCGGGCGAGGGTCCGGCCGCGCCGGCGAGCGCGACCGCCGTGCCGACGCTGCCCCCGGTGCCGGGGGTCGAGGGCGAGGTCGTGCGGTCCCGCACCGACGAGGCGCTCGGCGGGCAGGTGCAGGTGCGGTTGACCGACACCGGGGACGAGCCGTTCACGGTCACCGCGGTGGCGCTGCGTTCCCCCGGTTTCGCCGCCCAGCCGCTGACCCAGCAGACCGCTGTCTACCGGCCGGGGCTGACGATCGACCTGCCGGTGCCCTTCGGGGCGGTGGACTGCGCGGCCCCGGTCGCGCCGGTGGCCGCGGAGGTGGTGCTCAGCCGTGCCGGGGGGCCGGTGGAGACGGTGCTGGTGCCGTTGGCCGGGGACGTGCTGGACCGGGTGCACGAGCAGGGGTGCCGGGTGCAGCAGCTGCTGACCCTGGTCGACGTGGCCGTCGAGGGGCCCGTCGGCTCGGGGGAGGAGGTGACGGCGTCCCTGGTGCTGACCCGGGTCGCCGGCAGCCCGGACGTCGACGTCGAGGTGCGGGCCCTGGGGCGCAGCGTGCTGCTGGCTCCGACCGTGGACGACGGCCTGCCGGCGACGCTGCGGGCGGGTCGGGACGAGCTGGTGCTGCCGCTGACGGTGGAGCTGGTGTCCTGCGAGCCGCACGTGCTGGCCGAGACGAAGAAGCCGTTCGTCTTCCCGCTGACGGTGCGGGTGGACGGCGAGGACACCGTGCTCGACCTGCCGCTGGACGATGCGCAGCGGGACGGGCTGCAGGCCCTGGTCGACCGGGTCTGCTGAGTCCTCGGTCTCCGGTCGGGGCACGAGACGGGCCCGGCCCCGGACGCGGTCCCGGGGGAGGACCGGCCGGGGCCGGGTGCGTCCCGCCCGCACCACGCGGGGGAGGCGGGTGCGGGCGGGCGGGGAGGGGCTCCCGGTGGGGGGACCGGGAGCCCGGGGTCAGGGGTGCTGGGGCGCGGCGGCCGTGGCTCGCGAGCGGTCCCGGAGGCGCTGCACGGTGAGGACCGGTCCGGCGTGCGCCCGGGCCGCGGTGGAGACGACGGTCTCCCGGCCCAGCCCGCGCAGCGCGCGGACCAGTGCCGCGCCGGCGTGTACGGCCCCCGGGTCCCACGGGCCGCGGGTCGCGCGGCTCGCGGCGACCCGGCGGAGGGCGTCGGCGTCGAAGAGGGCGGTCTGGCCGCCCAGCACGCGGGTGACGTCGTCCTGGTCGAGGGCGGCCGCGGCGAAGGCAGCGGGGCCGCCCCGCCGGGCGCGCAGGAGCAGGCGGGCCGCCGTCGTGGTGCCCAACCGCAGGTCCACGGCGTAGCGGGCGACGACGGCGCCGGGCCGGACGGTGCGGGTCAGCTCGGTCTCCAGCTGCTGCAGGCAGTCCGGGGCGAGCACGGTGTCGGCCGAGACGACGGCGACCAGGTCGTGGCCGGCCTGCCAGCGACGCCAGCCCTGGTCCAGGGCGCCGGCGGTGCCGCCGGTGTTCTCCACGACCCGCATGACGGTGACCCCGTGGTGGCGGCGGGCGATCTCCTCCGTGCGGTCGGTGCAGCGGTCGGCGAGCAGCACCACCCGGTCGGGCACCCGGCTCTGGGTCAGCAGCGCCGACAGCGTGCGCCCGACGGTGGCCTCGTCGTCGTGGGCCGGGACGAGCACCAGCAGTCGGGCGGTGGGGCGCTGGGCCGGACGGTGCCGCACCCCGTGCAGGAGCCGGGTGACGGCCAGACGCGCGCCCCCGAGCCGCCGCGCCGCGCCGAGCGCCGGGGCCGCGGGCAGCACCGAGCCGGTCGTCGTCGGCCGTCGGGGGACGTCGAGGTCCTCGCTGGACACAGGTGGTGCTCCGTCCGGACGGCGTCGGTGGGCGTCACCGCAGGTGACTCAGCGACCGTAGGCAGCGCAGCGTGACGACGGCATCCCCTGACCGGGCGGTGCCTGCCCCCGACCGGGTGACCCAGCCCCGGGGTGACGACGCTGGGTGACGTCGCCGGGGTCTGGGAGACTCGTCCCCGCAGGGCCTCTAGCTCAACTGGCAGAGCAGCGGACTTTTAATCCGCGGGTTGTGGGTTCGATCCCCACGGGGCCCACCGCGCGGGTGTCGCGCCCGTCAGCAGAACCGGAACGACTCCGGGACTGACACCACCGGGGGGTCTCGTCCGGCCACCGCTCAATTACGGACCCGCTGGGCCCGAAGTACCGGACATGCGCTCGCCCCTGCCCCGGCCCGCGGCCCGCCGCGGGGTCCCGCTGGCGGTCCACCTGACCGCTCTCGTCCTGGTGCCCGTGCTCGGTCTGCTCGCCCTCGGCTGGGTGCTGGTGGCCGGCGCGGTGCACGACTCCCGGTCCGCCGCGGCGGCCGAGGAGTCCGTGCGCGCCGTCGCCCTGCTGGACACGGTCCGCAGCAGCATCGAGCAGGAGGTCATCCCGGTCCTGACCACCGCGGTGCTGGCCAGCCCCGAGACGCTGGCCGAACTGGGCCTCACGCCGGCCTTCGCCGCGATGGCCGGCCAGCAGGCCCAGG
Source organism: Modestobacter sp. Leaf380 (assembly GCF_001424485.1). Classification (GTDB taxonomy): domain Bacteria; phylum Actinomycetota; class Actinomycetes; order Mycobacteriales; family Geodermatophilaceae; genus Klenkia. Next base: position 732,620 of record NZ_LMQC01000001.1, on the reverse strand, counting down.
CCGCGGTCGAGACCACCCGCCAGGCCACCGACGACGCGCTCGACGCCGTCGCCGCGGACTCGCCGGCGGCCGGACCCGCCCGCCAGGCCGCAGCGGCCCTCGAGGCCCTGCGTGCGCCCGGCGCCGCCGGCACCGTCGTGTTCGCCGACGTGCTGGCCACCTACGAGGGCTACCTGCGGCTGTCCGACCAGCTCGGCGCCGACCAGCAGGACGCCGGCGCCGGTGCCGGCCGGCAGGACGTCTCCGCCGACACCCGTGCCGCCGTCGCCGACGTGGCCCTGGTCGCCCGCGCCTCCCAGGCCGCCAGCCGGGAGATCCCCCTCTTCCTGAGCACCATGACCGATCTGGACGAGCAGGTCGGTGAGGACACCTGGATCACCGCCCGCGCGGACTACCGCTCGGCGGCCCAGGCCCTCGCCGACCTCACCGACCCCGACCTGGCCGCCGCCTGGGCGGACACCGCGGCGCTGACCGCCGTCCGTGGCATCGACGACGCCTTGGAGAGCCAGCTGCTCCCGGGGGCCACCCCGCTCGTGGCGCTGCAGATGCTCACCCTGGTCACCCAGAACGCGGAGCGGTCGGTGGCCTTCGGCGCGCTGCTGGACACCGCCGTCGGCACCGCGGTGGACGCCGCCGGCGCCGACCGGGCCGCGGCCGACCGGGCCCGCGACACCACGCTGCAGGTCGGTGCGGCCCTGCTGGCCGTCTCGGCCGGTGCCGTGGTCTGGGTGGGCCGCTCGGTCTCCCGGTCGCTGGGCCGCCTGGCCGACCGCGCCCAGGAGGTCAGCCGCGGCTCGCTCGTCGACGTCGAGGTGTCCGGGCCCCGCGAGGTGCGGACCGTGTCGGCGGCCCTGCAGGCCAGCGTCGCCAGCCTGCGGCGCATCCAGGACCAGGCCGGGGCCGTCGCCGCCGGCGACCTGGACCACGCGCTGCTGGCCGAGCCGCTGCCCGGCCCGCTCGGCGAGGTCGTGCACGCCTCGGTCCAGCAGATCGTCACCTCGGTCCGGGAGCGGGAGGAGCTGCAGTCCGCGCTGGCCCACCAGGCCGCGCACGACCCGCTGACCGAGCTGCCCAACCGCGCCCAGGCCCGCCGGCTGCTCACCTCCGCCCTGCACCGGGCCCAGCGCTCGGGCGCCGCCATCGGCCTGCTGTTCGTCGACCTCGACGGGTTCAAGGCGGTCAACGACGGCTTCGGCCACGCGGCGGGCGACCACGTCCTGCGCACGGTCGCCGGCCGGCTGCACGACGGCGTCCGCTCCGGGGACGTCGTCTGCCGCCTCGGGGGCGACGAGTTCGTCGTCCTGCTCGAGCCCGTGGACGGCGAGGAGGCCCTGCTGGAACTGTCCGCCCGGCTGATCGAGGCGGTCTCCGCACCGATCACCGTGGGCGGGGCGACGATGGCGGTCGGCGCCAGCATCGGTGTCGCCGTGAGCCGGGACGCCGGGACCGACGGCGACGCGCTGCTCGCCCAGGCCGACGCCGCCGTCTACCGGGCCAAGGCCCACGGCCGGGGCCGCGCCGAGCTCTTCGACGAGGCGCTGCGGGCCCAGCTGGTCGAGCGTGCCGAGCTGCAGGCGGCCATCGCCGCCGGGTTGGCCGCGGGGGAGATGCGGCTGGACTACCAGCCCGTCTGCGACGTGGTCTCCGGTGCGCTGATCGGCTACGAGGCGCTCATCCGGTGGGACCGTCCCGGCCACGGTGTCGTCCAGCCCGATGCCTTCATCGCCGCCGCGGAGGCCTCCCGGCTGATCTGCCAGCTGGACCGGTGGGTGCTGCACGAGGCCACCCGCCAGCTCGCCGAGTGGCGCACCGGCACGGGCCCGGTCCGGCCGGGGGAGCCCACCGTGGCGGTCAACATCTCCGGGCGGCACCTGTCGGACTCCCGGGTGGTGACCGACGTGGTCGACGCGCTCACCGCCTCGGGCCTGCCGGCCGGGCTGCTGGTCGTGGAGATCACCGAGACCGTGCTGGTGGACGACCCGGCGGCGTACGCCCACCTGGCCGCCCTGCGGGACCTGGGCGTCGGCATCGCGATCGACGACTTCGGCACCGGCTACACCTCGATCGGGCAGCTGCGGCACATGCCGGTGGACACGGTGAAGATCGACCGCAGCTTCATCGCCAGCGACGAGCCCTCGCACCGCACCCTGGTCGCGCTGATGATCCAGTCCGCGCACGCCTTCGGTCTCACCGTCGTCGCCGAGGGCGTGGAGGACCCCGCCCAGCTGGCCCGTCTGCAGGCCGACTCCTGCGACCTGGCGCAGGGCTACCTGCTGGCCCGCCCGCTCGGGGTCCAGGCCGCCCACGCGATGCTGCTGGCCGGGCGGCAGGACACGACCATCGGCGTGTAGCCATCGACTTTCGATGGATCATCATCGATGATCGCTGCATGACGCCGACGACACCGCCGCCCCGCACCACGGACGTGCTGGTGGTGGGCGCGGGCCTGGCCGGCCTGCAGGCCGCCACCGGACTGGCCCGCCTGGGCCACGACGTCCAGCTGGTCGACCGCCGGCCCTCGCTGGCCGGCGCCATCCGGACGACCGGCATCTTCGTCCGCAAGACCCTGGACGACTACGACCTGCCGGCCGACTGCCTGGGCCCGCCGATCCGCCGGGTGGTGCTCTACCCGCCCAGCACCCGCGGACCGGTCGAGCTGCTCAGCCACCGGGACGAGTACCGGGTCGGCGACATGGCCGGGCTGTACGCCGCCGCCGCCCGCGCCGCGGTCCGCGCCGGCGTCCGGCTCACCCTGGGCACCCGCTACGTCGGCCGGGACGACGCCGGGGTGCACCGGCTCGAGGGACCCGACGGCCCGGCCCGGGTACGCGCGCGCTTCCTGGTCGGTGCCGACGGCGCCCGGTCCCGGGTGGCCCGGGAGCTGGGTCTGGACCGCAACGAGCGGCTGCTGGTGGGTGCCGAGGAGGTGTGGTCGCTGCCCGCCCGGGACGTCGTCCCGACGTTCCACTGCGTGCTGGACCCCCGGCTGGCCCCGGGTTACCTGGCCTGGGTCGTCGACGACGGCCGGCACGCCCACGTCGGCGTCGCCGGTCACGCCGAGCGCTTCCCCGACGGCATGCGCGGTGCCCTCACCCGCTTCTCGGCCACCGCACCGGGGCTGCCGCGGCACCGGTCGGGCGAGGTCGAGCGCCGGGGCGGCCCGATCCCGGTGGGCGGACTGCTGCGCCGGATCGGGTGCGCGGAGGGACTGCTGGTGGGCGACGCGGCCGGCGCGGTCTCCCCGCTCACCGCGGGCGGGCTGGACCCGTGCCTGCGGCTGTCCGACCACGCCGTCGCCGTGCTGGACGAGGCGCTGCGCACCGGGCGGTCGGAGCCGCTGCGCCACTACGACGGCGCTGCCCTGCGCCGGTCGTTCCGCGGCCGGCTGTCGATGCGGCGGGGGCTGTCGGCGCTGGGGTCACCGGCGCTGACCGAGCTCGCCTTCACCGCGCTGCGCACCCCACCGGGCCGGGCGGTGGCCCGGCGGGTGCTCTTCGGGGACCGCTCGTTCCCCGACGCCGTCAGCGGCGCACGCGCCGCCGGTCGGCCAGCACGAACGCCAGCAGTGCCAGTGCGATGACCAGCATCACGACCTCGCCCCACGGCCAGATGCCGCCGGTGTCGCCCTGCAGCAGCCGGTAGCCGGCGTTCCCGGCGACCAGGGCCGGCACGGCCAGCCACCACACCGGGGACTTGCGCGCCGGGGGAGCGTCCTCGTCGGTGGTCCCGTCGGTGGCCGGGTCGGGGAGGTCCTCGGAGGCGGGCCTGCTGGGCTCGGTCATGGCCCCGACGGTAGTGCGCAGGCTGGACGGCGCGGTGCCGCGACCGACACGATCAGGCCCATGGAGCTCCTGCCCCCGATCCCCTACGCCGGCTGGGCCGACACCCTGGCCACCGTGCACCGCGTCTCCCAGCTGGTGGGCCGGGTGCGGTTGCTGGCCAGCCCGCGGCGCAACCACTGGTGGAACGTGCCCCTGCACGTCAGCGGCCGCGGCACCACGACCCGGCCGATGGGCCTGGACCCGACGTTCACCATCGACCTGGACCTCCTCGACCACCGGCTGGACGTCAGCACCGTCGAGGGACGCCGGGTGTCCTCCAGCCTGCTGGGCCGCTCGGTGGCCGACGTGCACGCCGACCTCACCCGGGCGCTGGCCGAGCTCGGCATCGACGTCGACGTCGCCGACGCGCGCCCCTTCGACCTGCCCGACGCCGCCCGCCCCTTCGCCGCCGACACCGAGCACGCCAGCTGGGACCCCGTCGCGGTCACCCGGTACTGGCAGGTGCTCAGCCAGGTCTCCCTGCTGCTGGAGGAGTTCGCCGGCGGGTTCTCCGGCAAGACCAGCCCGGTGCACCACTTCTGGCACACCTTCGACCTGGCCCTGACCCGCTTCTCCGACCGTGTCGTCGCCCAGCCCGATGCCGACCCGGTCACCCGGGAGGCCTACAGCCGGGAGGTCGTCAGTTCCGGCTTCTGGTTCGGCGACCCCAGCCACCCCGACCCGGCGTTCTACTCCTACACCGCACCCGAGCCCGCGGGCCTGGAGCAGGACCCGCTGCCCGAGGGCGCGACCTGGCTGGCCCGCGGCGGCAGCCACCTCGCGGTGCTGCCCTACGACGTCGCCCGGGCCGCCGACGACCCGCGTGCCGCGGTGCTGGCGTTCTACGAGGCGGCCTACACCGCGGGTGCGACCCGGGCCGGCTGGGACGTGCCCGGGCTGGCCTGTGCCGGCGGGGTCAGCGACCCGACCGGGCCCGCCAGCCCTCGATGAGGCTGCGCTCGCGGTCGGCCGTCAGCCCGGCGGCGAGGCCGTCCGCGAGCGCGTGGTCCCACGACCAGGCCAGGGTGTCCCGCGCGGTCTCCAGCACCGGGCGGAAGGACAGGCCGGCCGCGAGGGCGGCCGAGCTGTCCACCGCCTCCTGCGGGATCTGGTCCTCGGGGAACCACAGCGGCCGGCGCTCCTCGGGCAGGTCGGCGACCTGGTCGCGCAGCCAGTCCTCACCGACCCAGACCAGCTCGACGTCGCCGGGCTCGGCGCCGGCGGCCACCTGGCAGGCGTCCAGCACGTCCCCGAGGGTCTCGGTCCGGCCGGGGCCGACGGCGTTGTAGGTCCCGCTGCCGCCCCGGTCGAGCACCCGCACGACCCAGTCGGCGACGTCGCGGGCGTCGCTGTACTGCACCGGCCGGCCGGGGTCGCCGGGCACCAGCACCGGCCCCTCCCGGGTGCCGGCGTGCGCCCGGGCCAGCCGCAGCGGCCAGTAGGAGAACCGGTCCGAGGGGTCCCGCGGGCCCACCATGATGCCGACGCGGGGCAGGAACACCGGGCCGTCGAAGGCCTCGTCGAGCACCTGCTCGGCGCCCAGCTTGGCCAGCGACCGCTCCTGCAGCGGGTCGTCGGCCGGCTCGGTGCCGGCCGCGCGGACCGGGGCGTCCTCGGCCGGGACGGCGGGGCCGGACGGGGCGTAGACGCTCATCCCGGACACGTAGCCGTAGACCCCGACGCGGCCCGAGAGCAGCTCGGCGGTCCGGCGCACGGCCGGCGTCCCCAGGTCGGTGTCGGTGTAGGTGTCCAGCACCGCGTCCCAGGTGCCGGTCTCCAGGGCGGACAGGTCGCCCTCCCGGTCGCCGGTGAGCGCGACGGCGCCCTCCACGACCGAGTCCCCGGAACGGCTGAGCACGGTCACCTCGTGGCCGTGGCCGAGGGCTGCCGTCACGGCGTGGTAGCCGAGGAACCCCCCGCCACCCAGGACCAGCAAGCGCACGGTGGTTCCCCTCGTCGACGTCCCCGGCGCCTACCCGGCCTCGGGAGGTCGAACCGCGCGCGTCAGCCCAGGACGGCGGAGACCCGGTCGGCGGCGGTGACCACCGCGGCGCCCACGACGGTGTCGTCGACGGTCTGGTCGACGAAGATCACCGCGAGTGCGCCGGCGGTCGAGCCGTCGGGGTGCCGCACGGGCGCGGCGACCGCCCGCATCCCGGGGATCACCTCGCCCAGCGACGACGCGAAGCCGCGGCGCCGGGCCTCCACCAGCTCGGGCCGGTCACCGGGCGCGGGCTCCTCGGGCACGAGCAGCGCCAGCCCGGTCGCCCCGAGCTCCACCGGGTGCCGGTTGCCGGGCCGGAAGGCCACGTGCGCCGGGCTGTCCCGGGGTTCGACGGCGTTCACCGTCACCGCCTCGGCGCCGTCCCGGACGACGAGGAACGCGGTCATGCCCAGCTCCTGGACCAGCCGGGCGAGCTCGGGGGTCGACGCGGCCTGCAGGGTGCGGCGTACCGAGCGGGACAGGCCGACGACGCCCAGCCCGACCCCGTAGCCGCCGTCGGCGTCGCGCTCGACGAGCCGGTGGGCCTCCAGGGTGCGCAGCAAGCGGTAGGCGATCGACCGGTGCACCCCCACGGCGGCGGCGACGGTCGCGATCGTCTGCGGCTCCCGGGTCGCCGCCAGGTGCTCGAGCACCCGGATCCCCCGGTCCAGCGTCTGGGACGCCGGCACCCCGCTCTCCTCGACCACCTGTCTCCCTCCGCGCACAGCCCGTCCGGAGATCGAACCACCCGCACGGCCCGACAGGGGTGACCGGCGTCATGGTGAGCCGTTGCACAGCGAGCAACGTTGCACACTGTGCAGCGAAGGAGTCTGATGTCCTCCGTGACGACGACGGGGCTGCGCGAGCGCAAGAAGGCCGACACCCGGGCCGCCCTGGCCGCCGCGGTGCTGCGCCTGTCGGTCGAGCGCGGCTTCGACCACGTGACCGTCGAGGACGTCACCACCGCCGCGGACGTCTCCTACCGGACGTTCTTCAACCACTTCGCCTCCAAGGAGGAGGCCCTGCTGCAGCCCGACGGCGCCGGCCGTCCCGGGCTGGCCGCACGGCTGGCCGAGGTGGACCCGGCCCTGCCGGTGCTCGAGGCGGTCCGGGTGGCCCTGCGGGTCGAGCTCGAGCGCTTCGAGGCCGACGCCGACACCTGGCGCGCCCGGTTCGCCGTCATCGCGGCCACCCCGGCGCTGCTGCCCCGCCTGGTCGAGCTGTCGGCCACCGACGAGCGCTCGGTGGCCGCCGCCGTCGCCGCCCGCACCGGCACCGACCCGGCCACCGACCTGTACCCCGGCCTCGTCGCCGCCGTGCTGAGCGCCGTCTCCCGGGTCGCCGTCATGCGCTGGCACGCCACCACCGACGTCCCGCTGGCGGTCGTGCTGGACGAGGCGCTGGACGCCGTCGCCGCCGGCCTGCCCACCCCCTGACCCCGACCCCGCACACCCGAGAACCAGAGAAGGAAGGCACCACACCGTGACCACCACCCAGGACCCCGCCGCGGGGACCGCGGCCAGCACCCGGGCGGTGATGGACCGGCGCCAGGTGCTGCAGGCCCTGTCCGGCCTGATGATGGGCGTCTTCGTGGCGATCCTCGCCGGGACCGTCGTGTCCAACGCGCTGCCCACGATCATCAGCGACCTCGGCGGCAGCCAGTCCGTCTACACCTGGGTGGTCACCGCCGAGCTGCTGGCGATGACGACGACCGTCCCGCTGTGGGGCAAGCTCGCCGACCTGTTCAGCCAGAAGCTGCTGGTGCAGTCCTCGCTGGGCCTGTTCGTCGTCGGCTCGCTGGCCTCCGGGTTCGCCCAGGACACCACCATGCTCATCGCCGCCCGCGTGGTGCAGGGCATCGGCGCCGGCGGCCTGACCGCGCTGGTGCAGATCGTGATGGCCGCGATGATCCCGCCGCGCGAGCTGGGCCGGTACGCCGGCATCTTCGGTGCCGTCTTCGCCGTGGGCACCGTCGCCGGGCCGCTGATCGGCGGCGTGCTGGTCGACACCTCGTGGCTGGGCTGGCGCTGGTGCTTCTTCATCGGCGTGCCGTTCGCGCTGCTGGCCATCGTGCTGCTGCAGAAGACGTTGAAGCTCGCCCAGGTGAAGCGGACCGGCGTCCGGGTGGACTGGTCAGGCGCCCTGCTGATCACCGCCGGCGTCTCCATGCTGCTGATCTGGGTGACCCTGGCCGGCAACAGCTACGAGTGGGTCTCCGCGCCCAGTGCGCTGCTGGTGCTGGGCGGCCTCGCCGTCCTCGGCCTGGCCGTGTGGGTGGAGTCCCGGGTCGCCGACCCGGTCGTGCCGCTGACGATCTTCCGCAACCGCACCGTCGCGCTGACCGTCGTCGCCAGCGCCCTGGTCGGCATCGCGCTCTTCGGCGGGACGGTGTTCCTGAGCCAGTACTTCCAGGTGTCGCTGGGCTACTCGCCGACCGCCGCCGGGCTGCTGTCGCTGCCGATGATCGCCGGTCTGCTGGTGTCCTCCACCGTCGCCGGCCAGCTGATCACCCGCACCGGGCTCTGGAAGCGCTACCTGGTCACCGGCGCCGCGCTGATGACCGTCGGGTTCGGCCTGCTGGCCACCATCGGCGCGGACACCTCGATCGTGCTCATCGGGGTCTACATGCTGGTCATGGGCGCCGGCGTCGGCATGCTCATGCAGAACCTGGTGCTCGCCGCGCAGAACGACGTCCCGGCCGCCCAGCTGGGCTCGGCCACCTCGGTGCTGTCCTTCTTCCGCAGCCTGGGCGGCACCATCGGCGTCAGCGTGCTCGGTGCGGTCCTCGCCGCCCGGGTCAGCTCCGACCTGGGCGCCCTCGGTGGCGGCGGGTCCGGCGAGGCCGCCGTCCCCGACGTCTCGACGTTGCCGCCCGAGGTGCAGACGGTCGTGCAGACCGCCTACGGCAACGCCACCGCCGAGCTGTTCCTCATCGCCACCCCGCTGGCCGCCCTCGCCCTGCTGGTCGTGCTCTTCGTCAAGGAGAAGCCGCTGAAGACCACCACCGGCGCGCAGCGGCTGGAGGAGGAGCGCGCCGCCTCCTGAGCGGCCGCCCCCCGGCGGGCGTGGTCTCATCACGGGGGTCCGGCAGAGTCGCCGGGCCCCCGTGCCACGTCTGAGGAGATGCATGTCCGAGGTCCTGCTCGAGGTGGCCGACGGCGTCGCCGTCGTCACGCTGAACGCCCCCGACCGCCGCAACGCGCTCACCCCGGCCATGGCCGCCGAGCTGATCGCCGTGTTCGACGAGGTCGACGGCCGCAGCGACGTCGGCGCGCTGGTGCTCACCGCGGTCGGGAAGAGCTTCTGCGCCGGCGGTGACGTGCAGACCCTGCTGGACGCCGGCAAGGACCCCGCCGCCCCCGACGCCTACGCCGGCATGGGCGCCATCTACGACTCGTTCTACCGGCTGGGCCAGGTCCAGGTGCCCACCATCGCCGCCGTCCGCGGCTCGGCCGTGGGCGCCGGGATGAACATGCTCCTGGCCGCCGACCTGCGGATCGTGGCCACCGACGCCCGGCTGCTGTGCGGCTTCCTCAAGCGCGGCCTGCACCCCGGCGGCGGGCACTTCGTCATCCTGTCCCGGCTGATCGGCCGGGAGGCCGCCGCGGCCATGGCGCTGTTCGGTGAGGAGGTCAGCGGCACCCGCGCCGCCGAGCTCGGGATGGCCTGGGCCGCCGTCGACCCCGAGGACGTCGAGCCCCGCGCCCGCGAGCTGGCCGCCCGGGTCGCCGCCGACGCCGAGCTCGCCCGGGTCGCCGTGGGCAACTTCCGCAAGGAGACCGGCCCGCCGCACGTCAGCTGGGAGGTCGCCACCCAGTTCGAGCGGCCGGCCCAGATGTGGTCGATGCGCCGCTCCGCCGGCTGAACCGGCTCGCCGGGGTCGCCCACGCCCTGCTCGTCACCCTCGCCGCGGTCGGGCTGGCCCTCGCGCTGCCGGCCCGGCCGGGGGAGGGCGGAGCCGCCCACCAGCTGCTGCTGGGGTCCGGGATCGCGGCACTGGTCTGGTCCTACGCCGGCCTGGTGCTCGGGCTGGTCGCCGGGTCCCGCCGTCCGGCCGTGCCGGGACGACGGACCACCCTGGTCGCGGTGCACCGCCAGCTCAGCCTGGCCGTCCTGGCGCTGACGCTGGTGCACGCGGTCGCGTCGGTGGTGGGCCTGCGCGGCGGGTCGTGGCTGGTGTCCTTCGTGCCGCAGACCGCCGAGGTCGGCCGGCTGGGCTGGTCGGCCGGCATCCTGGCGTTCTACCTCGCCGTCCTGCTGGGCCCCAGCTGGTACCTGCGGTCCCGGGTGCCGCGGCGGGCCTGGCTGCTGGCCCACCAGGCCGCCGCACTGACCTACGTGCTGGGCCTGTTCCACGCCCTGGCCCTGGGCGGTGACCTGCGTGCCGAGGGCTGGGTGCGCACCGCCGTGTGGGTGGCCCAGCTGCCGCTCTTCGCGCTCTTCGCCGTCCGGCTGCTGGCGCCGCACCGGCGGGTGGAGTCCCCGCTGGCCCGGCAGACCACCCCACGCCAGCGGGCACTGCGGGACGCCGCCGTGCTGGGCGTGCTGACGGCGTCCCTCGCGCTGCTGCTCGTCGTCCTGCTGGCGGTGCAGCCGGGCCTGGCGGGCTGAGCGGCCTCAGGTCGTCTTCTGGTCCTTGGGCTCGGCGCGGGCGTCGAGCTGGATCTCCTTGTCCGCGCGCGGCACGCCCTCGCGCATCTCGATGGTCCGCTCGCGCTCGGCGTCCAGCTCCAGGCCGACCAGCAGCACCAGGTTGGTGATCCACAGCCAGACCAGGAAGACCACGACGCCGGCCAGCGCGCCGTAGGTCTTGTTGTAGCTGCCGAAGTTGGCCACGTAGAAGGCGAACAGCGCCGAGGCGACGATCCACACGACCAGCGCGAAGGCGGCGCCGGGGGACACCCAGCGGAACCCGCGCAGCCGGACGTTGGGCGTCAGGTAGTACAGGATCGCGATCATGATCGCGACGATCACCACCATCACCGGCCACTTGGCGATGTCCCAGACGGTGGTCGCGGTGCTGCCCAGGCCCAGGGCGTTGCCGATGGCGTCGGTGAGCGGCCCGGTGGCCACCACCGACAGGGCGATGAGCACCACGAAGAGGATGCCGATCAGGGTGACCAGCAGCTGCAGCGGCTTGAGGACGTAGAACGTGCGCCCCTCGGGGGTCTCCCAGATGACGTTGGCCGCCCGGGTGAACGCCCCGACGTAGCCCGACGCCGACCACAGCGCACCGGCCAGGCCGACGACCAGGCCGATGCCGGCGGTGGAGGTGCTGCCGGCGACCTGCTCGATGACGCCGCTGAAGGTGTCCGCCGCCGTCCCCGGCGCCACCTGGTCCAGGACCTGGGTCAGCGCGTCGGTGACCTGCTGCGGGTCGAACACGAGGCCGACGATCGAGACCAGCGCGATGAGCGCCGGGAACATGGCCAGCACGAAGTAGTAGGTGAGCGAGGCGGCCCAGTCGGTGAGGTTGTCCTCGCTGACCTCGCTGACGAGCCGCTTGAACGTCCCGCCCGTGGTGGCCTTCCCGCCCGCGCCGCGGGGCGCGTGGTCGGCCCGTCCGCCGTCGCTGATGCGGTCGTCCTGCGGGACGGTGTCCCGGTGCTCGGGGGTGCTGCTGGTGCTGCTGGACATCGTGGCTCCCGGCGTCGCCGCGGGACGGTGGTCTCCCGTCCGGCGGTGCATGCCCGCCGCGCGGCCGTCCAACCCCTCAGCGGATGCCGGACACCGGCGACCACTCGCCCGCGCACGCGGTGGCCTGCTCGACCTCGGCCAGCTCGTCGGGACGCCGTCCGCCCCTGCGGCGCTCGCCGAGGATGCCCCAGGTGGCGACCGCGGCCGTGACCAGCGCACTGCCCGCACCCAGCAGGGCGACGATCGTGAACGACCCGCTGCTGGGCAGCCCCGTCGCGTCGGCGGACCCGGCGACGACGGTGATGATCAGCGCGCTGGCCAGCGCACTGCCGACCGACCGGGTGATCGAGTTGACCCCGTTGGCGACGCCGGTCTCCGCCGGCTCCACCGCCTGCACGACCAGTGCCGGCAGCGCGGCGAAGGCCACGGTGACGGCGAGCTGGGTGAGCAGGCCGACGACGACCACCACCCAGGGCTCCGACCGGGCGACGGCGAACAGCACGAACCCGACCAGCCCGGACGCCGCCCCGATGAGCAGCGTCGTCTGCCCGCCGATCCGGGCCACCACCTGGCCGGCGAAGGGCGCCAGCACCACCCCGGCGATGCCGCCGGGGAGCAGGTAGACCACGGCGGCCTCCAGCGTGCTGGCGCCGAACCCGTAGCCGGCCGCCGCCGGCACCTGCACGAACTGGGTGACGGCGAGGAAGGAGGCGAAGAGCCCGAAGCCGGTCATCAGGCCGGCGGTGTTGGGGACCAGCATCCGGCGGTCGGCCAGCAGGCCGGGCCGGACCAGCGGGTGGGTCCGACCGCGCAGCAGGAAGACCCAGCCGGTCAGCACCACCACCGCGCCGACCAGGCAGCCGACGGTCTTCACGTCGCCCCAGCCCCAGGTGTGCCCCTGGGACAGCGGCAGGAGCAGCAGGACCAGCCCGACGCCCAGCACCAGTGCGCCCCACCAGTCCACGCCGCCGGTCGCACTGGCCGCCCGCGCGGGCAGCACCCACCAGGCCAGTGCGAACGCGGCCACCGAGATGCCCAGGCCCAGCCAGAACGGGTGGTGGTAGTCCCCGCCCTCCGACGTCAGCAGGCCGGTGACGACCAGGCCGATCACCCCGCCGACGGCCAGCGTGCTGGACACGATCGACATCGCCACGGTCAGCCGCCCCGCGGGCAGCTCCCGGCGCAGGATCGAGATCGACAACGGGAACAGCCCGTAGGAGGCGCCCTGCAGCACCCGGGCCACGAGCAGCAGCGGCAGCGACGTCGTCAGGACGGCGAGCAGCGTGCCCGCGGTGATGACCGCGAGTACGCCGAGCACCACCCGACGCTCACCGAGGGTGTCCCCGAGCCGGCCGATGACCGGGGTGAGGACGGCGGCCGCGAGCAGGTTCGCCGTCAGCACCCAGCCGGCCGCCCCGGCGTCGACGCCGAGCTGCTCGGCGATCACCGGCAGCATCGGGACGACGAGGGACTGCAGCAGCGAGAGCGTGGTGACGCCGAGGGCCAGCGTGAAGACCAGCAGCCCGACGGCAGGGGTGCGGGTGCGCACGGGACCTCCAGGGTTCGACGAGCGGGTGGTTGCACCACTCACCCGTCATGACACCACGGCCGGGTGACCGCGCGGGGCCCCCTCGTTGGGAGCGGCGTCACACGGTGTTCACCGGACTTCCCTCGATCAGGGTGGTTCGACTGCCGAAGACGGGGGCAACAACGTCTGTGATGAAGTGCTGCCGGCGGTGCCGGGAGCTGTTGGACGACTCTGGGAGACGAACCCGATGGTGCTGTGGCCGGCCGTGACCCTGGTGGGGTTCCTGCTGTTGACCGCCCTCGTGATCGCGATGGGGACCCACTCGACGGCGCGCTACGAGCAGGAGAAGCGGGCGGCTGCCGCCCCCCGCTCCCGGCACGCGGCCCCCGAGCAGGCCCGCGCCACCGCGAACGCCTAGAGCCTCCGGGCCCCGGGGCTCAGAACCAGCCGGGCTGCGCGTCCAGCGTCGTCCGGTCCAGGCTGGCCAGCAGGTCCAGCTGCGGTCCGGTCCGGGGCAGCTCGTAGCGCTGGAAGTACCGGGCCGCGGCCCGCTTGCCCTCGTAGAACTCCCCGGTGCTCGCGCCCACGGCCAGCACCTGCTCCAGCCAGAGCCAGGCGACGACGACGTGGCCGACCGCCTCCAGGTAGACCGTGGCGTTGGCCAGCGTGACGTCGGGGTCGCCGGCCGACCACAGGGTCGCCGTCACCTCGGCGACCCGGGCCACCGTGGTGTCGACCTCCGCGGCGAACGAGGCCCACTCGGTGCCGGCCGCCCGGGCCGTCGTCGCCGCGATCGTCTCGGCCAGCACCCGCAGCCCCTCGCCGCCGCCGGCCACCACCTTGCGGCCCAGCAGGTCCAGCCCCTGGATGCCCACGGTGCCCTCGTGGATCGGGTTGAGCCGGTTGTCCCGGTAGAACTGCTCGACCGGGAAGTCCCGGGTGTAGCCGTAGCCGCCGTGCACCTGGATCGCCAGGTCGTTGGCGGCGAGGCCCCACTGGGAGGGCCAGCTCTTCGCGATCGGCGTCAGCACCTCCAGCAGGGTGTGCGCCCGGGCCCGCTCGGCGTCGGTCTCCGCGGTCTCCTCCTCGTCGACCAGCAGCGCGCAGTACAGGCCCAGCGCCAGTCCGCCCTCGACGTAGCTCTTGGCGGCCAGCAGCATCCGCCGGACGTCGCTGTGCTCGATGATCGGGACCGGGGGAGCGGCCGGGTCCTTCCCGGCGGGCGGGCGCCCCTGTGTCCTGGTCTTGGCGTACTCCACCGCGTGCAGGTAGCCGGTGTAGCCCAGCGCCGTCGCGCCCAGCCCGACCCCGACCCGGGCCTCGTTCATCATGTGGAACATCGCCGCCAGGCCGCGGTTCTCCTGGCCCACCAGCCAGCCCACCGCGCCGGGCTGCCCGCCCGGGGTGTGCACTCCCTCGCCGAAGGACAGCAGGGTGTTCGTCGTCCCGCGGTAGCCCATCTTGTGGTTCAGCCCGGCGAGCACGACGTCGTTGCGCTCCCCGATGCCGTCGCCCTCGGGCAAGGACTTGGGGACGACGAAGAGCGAGATGCCCTTCACCCCGGCCGGACCGCCCGGGACCTTGGCCAGCACCAGGTGCACGATGTTCTCGCTGAGCTCGTGGTCCCCGCCGGAGATCCACATCTTGGTGCCGGTCAGCCGGTACGAGCCGTCGTCCTGGAGCACGGCCTTCGTGGTGATGTCGGCCAGCGAGGAACCGGCCTGCGGCTCGGACAGCGCCATCGTGCCGAACCAGCGGCCCTCGGCCATCGGCCGGACGTAGGTCTCGATCTGCTCCGGGCTGCCGTGCGCGATCAGCAGGTGCGCGTTGGCCACGGTGAGGAACGGGTAGGCCGAGCTGCCGATGTTGGCGGCCTGGAACCACGTCGTCATCGCCTTGCTGACCACCTGGGGCAGCTGCATGCCGCCGAGAGACTCCGGCAGCGTGCCCGCGGTCAGCCCGGCCTCACCGAACACCTTGAGGGCAGCGGCCACCTCGGGGACCAGCACCACCTTGCCGTCCACGACGTGCGGCTCGTTCTCGTCGGCCGTGCGGTTGTGCGGGGCGAAGTGCTCGGTGGCGATCTGGGCGGCCAGGTCGATCACCGCGTCGAAGGTGTCCCGGTCGTGCGCGGCGAACCGCTCGCGCTCGGTCAGGGTCTCCACCTGCAGCCACTCGTGCAGCAGGAAGTCCAGGTCACGGCGGGACAGGACCAACGACGAGCGCACGGGCTCCTCCAGACGACGGTGTCAGCGGTGCCCCGAGGTTAGGCCGGTGTCCCCGGCCCCGCTCGTGCCCCGCCCGCCGCCCCCCCGCCGCCCCCCGCCGCCCCTGCCCTGCCCCCTCCGGTGTCCCTCCGCGGGCCGCTCGATGTGACATCGAGGGGTGTCCCGTCCCCGCGACCCCCCTCGATGTCACATCCAGCGGCCCGGGCCCGGGCCGGGCCCGGGCCCGGGCCGGGCCGGGCGGGGCCGGGCGGGGCCGGGCCGGTCGGGTCGGACCGGGGTCGGGGGTCAGGTGTCGAGGAAGGCGCGGAGGGCGGCGACGGTCTCGGCGGGGCGCTCGTCGACCAGGAAGTGGCCGGCCTCGACCGGCTGGCCGGTGACGTCGTCCGCGCGCTCGCGCCAGACCGCCAGGACGTCGTCCGGGCCGGTTCCGACGACGCCCGCCGAGCCCCACAGCACCAGCAACGGGCAGCTCACCCGGCGGCCGGCGGCGGCGTCGGCCTCGTCGTGCTCCAGGTCGATCGAGGCACCGGCCCGGTAGTCCTCCAGCATCGCGTGCCGGGTGTCCGGGTCGGCGAAGCAGCGTTCGTACTCGGCCAGCTGGGCGGGGGAGCAGACGTCCAGCCCGCTGCCCCAGCCGCCGAGCAGGCTGTGCAGGTAGCCGGTCGGGTCGCCGGCGATGAGGTTCTCCGGCAGCGGCTCGGGCTGCAGGTAGAAGAACCAGTGGTAGTAGGCGGTGGCCAGCCGGCGGTCCACGTTCGCGTACACGTGCGTCGTCGGCAGCACGTCCAGCACCGCGGCCCGGGTGACGGCGTCCGGGTGGTCCAGGGCGAGCCGGTGGGTGACCCGGGCACCCCGGTCGTGCCCGACGACGGCGTACCGCTCGTGGCCCAGGTCCCGCATCAGCGCCGCCACGTCGGCGGCCATCGCCCGGAACGAGTGCCCCGCGTGGCCCTCGCCGTCGGCGGGCTTGCCGGAGTCGCCGTAACCGCGCAGGTCCGGGATGACCAGGGTGTGGTCGCGGGCCAGGTCGGGCGCGACCGAGGACCACATCACGTGCGTCTGCGGGTAGCCGTGCAGCAGCAGGAGCGGCGGGCCCTGCCCGAGGGTGACGGCGTGCACCGTCGTCCCGCCGTGCTCGTGCTCCACCTCCGCCCGGACGACGGTGGAGCCGGGGAACAGCGGGTCGGACGGCGACGGTGCCATGCCCCGATCGTGCCCCGCCTGCGTCCGCCGCGCGCCCCCTCCGCCCGCTCCCTCCGCCCGCAGCGGTTGTCGATCATCGTCAGCTGGTCGCGCCGACACACCTCCGGCGGCCCGGGACGCAGCCACCTGACGATGATCGACTCCGGCTGGAGGGTGGGGGATGGGCGAGGCCCCCGGCCGCGGGTGCGGTCGGGGGCCTCGGGTGGAGCGGGTGGTGCGGGGTGCGGGGTGCGGGGTGCGGGGTGCGGGGGCGGCGGGGTCAGGCGTCCCGGCGGTCGTCGGGCAGGTGGTCGGCGGGGACGCTGTCCAGGCCCGTGGGTCCGTCGTCGGCGCCCTCGTGCCGGCCGTGGTCGGCACCGCCGACGTCCTCGTGCCGGCCCAGCGGCTGGTCGACGACCCGGGCGTGACGCCCGGTGTCGCCGGGCCCGGGCGAGCCCGCGCCGTCCTCGGGTCGGCTGTCGACGAGCGTGGCGCCCGCCGGGGCGTCGGCGGTGGGGGCGCCGTCCTGGGACGGGGCGCCGGTCGCGGCGGCCGAGGTGGGCGCCGCAGCGCCGGCGGCGTTCGCCGATCGGGTGGCCGCCTCGGCGGCACCCTCGCCGCTCTCCTGGCCCTGCACGCCGGAGGTGGTGCGCAGCTCCAGCTGGGGCAGGAAGACCAGCACGAAGAAGCCCAGAGCGACGACGCCGGCGGCGATCAGGAACACCAGGTCGATCGAGCTGGAGAAGCCCTCCTTGAAGGGGGCGGCCAGCACGGAGTCGATCCGCTGGAACACCGAGGTGTCGGCCAGGTCGGTGCCGGCACCCTGCAGCTGGGCGGCCTGGTCGGGGTTGGCGGCGGCCGCGGCCTGGAAGGCCTCGGTGCCCTGCGCCTCGCCGTAGGCGGCCGGGACCTTGCTGCCCAGCGCGGAGAACAGCACGGACAGGAACGCCGCCGTGCCGATCGTGCCGCCCATCTGGCGGAAGAACGTCACCGAGGAGGTGGCGACGCCGATCTCCCGCGGGCTGACGGCGTTCTGCACGGCCAGGATGATCGGCTGGAAGTTGAAGCCCAGGCCCAGGCCCAGCATCACCATGAACGGCACCAGCGACCACACCGAGGTGTCGGAGTCGACGATGAAGGACAGGCTGACCAGCGAGATCACCATCAGCACGACGCCGACCATCGGGAACAGCCGGTACTTGCCGGTGCGGGAGATGGTCTGGCCGGCGGTGATCGAGCCCAGCATGATGCCGCCGACGAGCGGGATCATCTGCAGCCCGGCGACCGTGGGGCTGGAGCCGTGCACGATCTGCAGGTACTGGGGCAGCAGCAGGATGCCGCCGAACATGCCGGCGCCCAGCACGATCGAGGACAGCGCGCTGATGGTGAAGGTGCGGTTCTTGAACATCCGCAGCGGCAGGAGGGCGTCGTCGCCGTAGGAGCGCTCGGCGACGACGAACCAGACGAAGCCCAGCGCGCCGACGACGTAGGCGATGAGCGCCTTGGGGTCGGTCCAGCCCCAGGTGCGGCCCTGCTCGGCGACGATCAGCAGCGGGACCAGGAAGACGACGAGCCCGATCGCGCCCGGCCAGTCGATCTTGTGCTTGCTGCTGCGCTTGGGCAGGTGCAGGTTCTTGAACACCACGGCCAGCGCGATGGCGCCCAGCGGCACGTTGACCCAGAAGATCCAGCGCCACCCGGCCAGGCCCAGGATCGAGTCCTGGCCGGCGAGGAAGCCGCCGATGACCGGGCCCAGCACCGAGGAGGTGCCGAAGACGGCCATGAAGTAGCCCTGGTACTTGGCGCGCTGCCGGGGCGGCACGATGTCGGCGATGATCGTCAGCGCCAGCGACATCAGGCCACCGGCGCCGATGCCCTGCAGGGCGCGGAACGCGGCCAGCTCGTACATGGAGCTGGAGATGCCGCACAGGAACGAGCCGAGCACGAAGACGCTGATCGCGAAGATGAAGAACGGCCGGCGGCCGTACATGTCGCTCAACTTGCCGTAGAGCGGCGTGGCGATCGTCGAGGTGATCAGGAAGGCCGTGGTGGCCCAGGCCTGCAGGTCGTAGCCCTGCAGGTCGTCGGCGATGGTCCGGATGGCCGTGGAGACGACGGTCTGGTCCAGCGCGGCCAGGAACATGCCCAGCAGCAGGCCGACCAGGATGGTCATGATCTGCCGGTGGGTGAAGGCCCCGGAGGCGTCCGGCGCGGCGGCTGCCGCGCGGGCGTCCCGCTTGTCGGCCGCGGCGGACGCGCGGTCGGTGGTCTGGGTCATCGGTCCTTCTCGGGGGTGGGTCGGGTCTGCTGGCCGCCGGCGGCGGCAGCAGGGTCTCGGGGGGTGGCCGCGCCGGGCGGGGCGGCGGCGAGCGTCGGGAGCGCGTCGGTGAGGTCCTCGACGAAGCGGTGCAGCAGGCCGCCGAAGACGGTGACGTCCTGGACGGGCCAGTCGCGGGTGACGGTCTCGAAGAGGGCCTCGCGCTCGGCGTGCATGCCCTCGACGACGGCCTGCCCGGCCGGGGTGATGACCAGCCGGCTGGCCCGGCCGTCGGAGGCGTCGGCGACGCGCTGGACCAGGCCGGTGTCGACCAGCACGGTGACGTGCCGGCTGACGGTGGACGGGTCGGCGTGCACCATCTCGGCCAGCGCGCCCTGCCGGAGGGCACCCAGCCGGGACAGCGGGAAGAGCAGCACGTGCGCGGCGCGCTGGCGGGCGGCGTCGGGGCCCGCCCCGGCGGCGGCCTGGGCCTTGAGTGCGTGGACGACGCGCATCAGCCGGGACAGCTCCTCGGACAGCGAGTGCACGCCGTCGAGGCGGTCGAGGGCGTCGCCGTCGCCGGTGGCCGACACGGTCGTCGGCTCGGTGGCGGTCATGGGGCTCCGATCAGGCGTGCGGTGGTGTGCGTGCGGGGTGTGGCGAGCGGGGTGCGGACGGCGGTGTCCGGCGAGGACGGTTGCACGGTACAAGCCGTTGCGCCGTACATGCAACGAGTTTCAGCCTGCACGTTGTCTGTGAGTCGCAACCCGGTGGCGACCGGGTGGGACCCTGGAGGGACAGCCCCCCGCCGTCCACCAAGGAGCACCGTGACCGAGCACGACGACCTCCGGTCGCGGCTGTCCACCCTCACCCTCGAGGACGAGCACCGGCTGCGCCGCCGGCTCGACGGCCTGCGCAGCGTGCGCGACCCCGCCGCCCGCGCCCGCAAGCGCGAGCAGCTGGACGCCGACGTCGTCCGCGCCGAGGCCCGGATCGCCGCCCGCCGGGCCGCCGTCCCGACCGTGAGCTACCCCGAGGCGTTGCCGGTCAGCCAGCGCAAGGACGACATCGCCGCGGCGATCCGGGACGCCCAGGTCGTCGTGGTCGCCGGGGAGACCGGGTCGGGCAAGACCACCCAGCTGCCCAAGGTCCTGCTGGAGCTGGGCCGGGGCGTGCGCGGGCGGATCGGGCACACCCAGCCGCGCCGGATCGCCGCCCGCACGGTCGCCGAGCGGATCGCCGAGGAGCTGGGCTCACCGCTGGGCGAGGTGGTCGGCTACAAGGTCCGCTTCACCGACCAGGTCGGCGACACCAGCCTGGTGAAGCTGATGACCGACGGCGTGCTGCTGGCCGAGGTCCAGCGCGACCGGCTGCTGCGCCAGTACGACACGATCGTCATCGACGAGGCGCACGAGCGGTCGCTGAACATCGACTTCCTGCTCGGCTACCTGGCCCAGCTGCTGCCCCGCCGTCCCGACCTCAAGATCGTGATCACCTCGGCCACGATCGACGTGGACCGGATCGCGAAGCACTTCGGTGACGCCCCCGTCGTCGAGGTGTCCGGCCGCACGTTCCCGGTCGAGGTCCGCTACCGGCCCGTCGTGGACCCCGACGACGCCGGGGCCGACCCCGACCGGGACCAGACGACGGCGATCGTCGACGCCTGCCGCGAGCTGGTCGCCGAGGGTCCCGGCGACGTGCTGGTCTTCCTGGCCGGCGAGCGGGACATCCGGGACACCGCCGACGCCCTGGGGGAGGCGGCCTTCGCACACACCGAGGTGCTGCCGCTCTACTCGCGGCTGTCGGCGGCCGACCAGCACAAGGTCTTCCAGCCGCACACCGGCCGGCGGATCGTGCTGGCCACCAACGTCGCCGAGACGTCGCTGACCGTGCCCGGCATCCGCTACGTCGTGGACCCCGGGACGGCGCGGATCAGCCGGTACAGCCATCGCACCAAGGTGCAGCGGCTGCCCATCGAGGCGATCAGCCAGGCCTCGGCCCGGCAGCGCTCGGGCCGCTGCGGGCGCACCTCGGACGGCATCGCGATCCGGCTGTACACCGAGGCCGACTTCGAGGAGCGCCCCGAGTTCACCGACCCGGAGATCCTGCGCACCAACCTGGCCTCGGTGCTGCTGCAGATGGCCTCCCTCGGGCTCGGCGAGGTCGAGGACTTCCCGTTCCTGGACCCGCCGGACCGACGGTCGGTCGCCGACGGCATCGCCCTGCTGGAGGAGCTCGGTGCGCTGACGCCGGAGGGGGAGCTCACCGAGACCGGCCGGGCGCTGGCCGCGCTGCCGCTGGACCCGCGGCTGGCCAGGATGGTCGTGGAGGCCGACCGGCGCGGGGTTCTGGAGGAGGTGCTGGTCATCGCTGCCGGGCTCACCGTGCAGGACGTCCGCGAGCGCCCCGCCGACGCCCAGGCCGCCGCCGACCAGCTGCACGCCCGGTTCGCCGCCGAGGACTCCGACTTCACCTCGATCCTCAACCTGTGGCGCTACCTGGGTGAGCAGCAGGCCGAGCTGTCGGGCAGCCAGTTCCGCCGCACCGTCAAGCGCGAGTACCTGCACTGGCTGCGGATCCGGGAGTGGCAGGACCTGCACGGCCAGCTGCGCGGCACCGCCCGCCGGCTGGGCATGACCCTGCAGGACGGGCGCGGCGAGCTCGCCCCCGAGCCCGACGAGCGCGGCGTGCACGCGGCGCTGCTGTCGGGGCTGCTGTCCCAGGTCGGCCTGCAGGTCGAGCCCAAGAAGGACGCCGCCCCGGCCGACAAGCGCCGCGGCTCCCGGGAGTACACCGGCGCCCGCGGTGCCACCTTCGTCATCGCGCCGGGGTCGGTGCTGACCCGCAAGCCCCCGCGCTGGGTCGTCGCCGGTGAGCTGGTCGAGACCAGCCGGCTCTTCGCCCGCACCTGCGCCCGGGTCGACCCCGAGACCATCGAGTCCCTCGCCGACCACCTGGTCAAGCGGCAGTACAGCGAGCCCAGGTGGGACGCCAAGCGCGGCTCCGTCGTCGCCACCGAGCGGGTCACGCTCTACGGCATCCCGCTCGTCGTCGGCCGCCGGGTCCAGTACGGCTCGATCGACCCCGTCGTCAGCCGCGAGCTGTTCATCCGGCACGCGCTGGTGCAGGGGGAGTGGCAGACCAACCACCGGTTCTGGGCGCACAACCAGCAGGTCCTGGCCCAGGTCGAGGAGCTGGAGGAGCGGGCCCGCCGGCGCGACATCCGGGTCGACGACGAGACCGTCTTCGACCTCTACGACGCCCGGGTCGGCCCGGACGTCGTCTCCAGCCGGCACTTCGACGCCTGGTGGAAGCAGACCCGCCGCCAGCACCCGGACCTGCTCGACTTCACCCCCGAGATGCTCACCGACGCCGGGGTCGCCGACCAGGTGCGGTTGGCCGACTACCCCGACGAGGTCCACCTCACCCAGGGCCTGACGCTGCCGCTGTCCTACGCCTTCTCCCCGGGCGCGGACGACGACGGCGTGACCGTCGACGTCCCGCTCGGGGTGCTGGACACCGTCGCCGAGCAGACCTCGGGTGCCTCGCTGGCCTGGACCGTCCCGGGGCAGCGCGAGGAGCTGGTGACGGCGCTGCTGCGCGGGCTGCCCAAGCAGCTGCGCCGCGGTCTGGTGCCCATCCCCGACCGGGTGCGCGAGGTGCTGCCGCACATCGCGCCCACCGAGCCGCTGCTGCCGGCCCTGGAGCGCGAGGTCCGCCGGGCCACCGCGGTGACCATCCCGCACGACGCGTGGGCGCCCGAGAGCGTGCCCGACCACCTGCGAGCCACCTTCCGGGTGCTGGACGACAGGGCGCGGCCACTGGCCACCGGCAAGGACCTGGCGGCGCTGCGCCGGCAGGTCGCACCGCAGTCCCGGGCCTCGCTGGCCGCCGCGTCGGCCGACGTCAGCCGGACCGGGCTGACCTCCTGGACGCTGGGCACGCTGCCGGCCACCGTGCAGGTCTCCCGCGGCGGCCACCTGGTGACGGCGTACCCCGCGCTGGTCGACGAGGGCGCCACCGTCGGCGTCCGGGTGGTGCCGACGGCGGCCGAGGCCTCCCGGCTGACCTGGCTGGGTGCCCGCCGGCTGCTGCTGCTGGCCGTGGGCTCGCCGGTCAAGCCGGTGGTCAAGTCGCTGGGCCCCCGGAGCCGGCTGGCCCTGCAGTTCAACCCCGACGGCGAGATCCCCGACCTGGTGGCCGACTGCGTGGACGCCGCGGCCGACGAGCTGATCGCCACCCACGGCGGCCCCCCGCGCGACCAGGCCGCCTTCGAGGCGCTGGTCGCGGGGTCCAGGACCCAGCTGCACACGCTCACCGCCGACTGCGTGCGCCGGGTCGAGGCCGTGCTGACCGAGGCGCGCGAGGCGGCCATCGCGATCGGGGCGGCGCCCGGACGGCGGGTGCCCGAGGCCGCCATCGCCGACCTCCGGGCCCAGATGACCGGCCTGCTGCACCGCGGCTTCGTCGCCACCGCCGGCCGCCGGCGGCTGCCGGACCTGGTCCGCTACCTCAAGGGCATGGTGCACCGGCTGGAGAAGCTGCCGGCCAACGCCGTCCGGGACGCGATGTGGCAGGAGCAGATCGAGGCGGTCACCGCGGAGTACCGGCAGCTGCGCGCCCAGGTGCCGGCCGTCGGCGGCCCCGACGACCCGGTGGCCCGGGTGCGCTGGATGGTCGAGGAGCTGCGGGTCGGCCTGTTCGCCCAGGTGGTGGGCACCCCGCGGCCGATCAGCGAGCAGCGGGTGCTCAAGGCGATCGACGCCATCCCGGTCCCGGCCGGCTGACCCGGTTTGCGCCCCCCGGGGGGCGGGGACTGCTCAGGTGACCTCTGAGACGAAGGAGCACCACCGTGAGCGAGCCCACCAGTCACACCGAGTCCACCACCGTCGAGAGCCACAGCTCCGGCACCCACGCCGCCGGCGAGGGGGTCAGCGACCGCGAGATGGTCGAGACCGTCGCCGAGCAGACCGACAGCGCGTCGGAGAACGCCCAGAACGCGGGCAAGGACTGGGACGGCGACGCCTCGGAGACGCCCGCGCCGACGGAGTAGCGCTCAGCCCCGCGGCGTCGTCCCCTCCGGGAGGACGACGTCGCGGGCAGCACCCCAGCCCGCCCACGCCATGGGCACCAGCAGGACCAGCAGCAGGACCAGCGGCCACTCCCAGCCACCGGTGAGGTCGTGCAGCGCACCCAGGACCACCGGTCCGGTCGCCGCGACCAGGTAGCCCAGGCACTGCGCGACACCGCCGAGCCGGGCCGCGGTCAGCGGGGTGGCGCTGCGCAGCACAATGAGGGTGAGCGCGAGGGCGAACCCGCCGCCCTGTGCCAGCCCGAACAGCGACACCCACACCACCGACCCGGTCGCGGGCCACAGCAGCAGCCCGCCGACGCCGGTCGCGTAGCCGATGACGACCGCCACGACCAGCAGGCGCTGGCCGCGGCCGCGCTCCTGCAGCCGGCCGGCCACGGTGGGCCCGAAGAAGGCCCCGACCGCCCCGGTCACCGTGCACACGGCCAGCAGCAGGCCGCCGTCGGCCACCGGCAGCCCGGCGTCCACCAGCAGCGTGGGCAGCCAGGCCGCGACGGCGTAGAACTGCGTGCTCTGCATGCCCAGGAAGACCGTCACCCGCACCGCCAGGCCGTGCCGCAGCAGGCCCCACGAGGGCCCCGGGCTGGCCGCCGCCCCGCGGCGGGAGCGCCCGGTGCCGGCCACCGGCAGCCACACCGCCAGCGCCAGCACCGCCAGCAGCAGCCAGGACGCCAGCGCCACCCGCCACCCGACGCCCAGTGCCATCGCGATCGGCACGGTCAGCCCGGCGGCCAGCGCCGCCCCGGCGTTCAGCGCCGCCGAGTACAGGCCCATCACCAGGCCGGGCTGGGCGAACTCGCGCTTGACGTAGGCCGGCACCAGCACGTTCGCCGTGGCGATCGCGGCCCCGGCCACCACCGTGCCGCCGTAGAGCGCGGCCACCGGGTCCAGCAGGCGCAGCGCCGTGCCCCCGGCCAGCAGCACCAGCGACGCCGCGACCGCCGTCTCCAGGCCCAGCCGGCGGGCCAGCCCGGGTGCCAGCGGCGCGAAGGCGCCGAAGCACAGCACCGGCAGCGAGGTCAGCAGCCCGCCCAGCGCGCTGGACAGCCCGGTGTCGGTGCGGATGTCGCCTAACACCGGCGCGACGCCGACGACGGCCGGCCGCTGGTTCAGCGCCACCAGGACGACGGCGAGCACCAGGAGCACGGTCCCGGCGGTCGTGCGGGAGGGCGGTGTCGCGGTGTGCGGGAGGGGCGGTGCGGCGTCCACCGGGCCAGCAGACCACGTGCCCCCGACATCCCCCGGAGGCGGTGGGTGGCACTGAGTGCAGCCCAGGCGCGACCGGGGGTGGTCCGGCTCACACCACCGTGCGACAGTGACGGCCAGCACCCTGTCGCACGACGATCGACGAACGACGGAAGCGAGCGCATGAGCATCCTCGGCACCCGGGTGGTCCGCACGGAGGACCCCCAGTTCCTGACCCGTGGGGCGGTCTACACCGACGACCTCACCGACGAGCGCCTGACCGGCGCCCTGCACGCCACGTTCGTGCGCTCCCAGGTCGCGCACGCGAAGGTCCTGTCGGTCGACACGGAGGCCGCGAAGACCGCGCCCGGCGTCGTCGCCGTCTACACCGCCGCGGACCTGACCGACCTCCCCCCGCTGGCCCCGCCGTTCCCGTTCATCGCCGCGGAGTTCGAGCGCCAGTGGCTGTGCACCGACACGGTCCGCTTCGTCGGTGACGCCGTCGCCGTCGTGCTGACCGAGGAGCGCTACCAGGGCGAGGACGCCGCGGAGATGGTCGTCGTCGACCTCGACGTGCTGCCCGCCGTCGTCGGCACCGCGAACGCCGCCAAGGACGAGACGCTGCTGTTCCCCGCCGCCGGCACCAACGTGCTGGCCGCCTTCGGGGAGCCCGCGCCGGCCGACTTCTTCGACGGCTGCGAGGTCGTCGTCGAGCAGGCCGTGGTCAACCAGCGCGTGGCCCCCGTGCCGCTGGAGACCCGGGCCACCTCGGCCGTGTGGGGCGAGGACGGCCGGGTCACCGTCTGGTGCACCAACCAGGGCGCGCAGCAGGCCAAGGGCCAGATCGCCGACTGGCTGGGCATCGACGCCGGCCTGGTCCACCTGGTCACCCCCGACGTCGGTGGCGGCTTCGGCGCGAAGATCGGCGCCGACCCCGAGTACGCGCTGATCGCCCACCTGGCCAAGCTGTCCGGCCGCCCGGTCCGCTGGACCGAGAGCCGCTCGGAGAACCTGACCTCGATGCTGCACGGCCGCGGCCAGGACCAGGTCGTGAAGATCGGCGGCAGCCGCGACGGCACGGTGCACGCCTACAGCCTGGTCACCGACCAGGACGGCGGCGCCTACCCGCGCATCGGCGTCGTGCTCCCCACGCTGACCATGCTGATGACGCCGGGCACCTACGCCTTCCCCAAGGTGCACGCCCAGGCCCGCGTGCTGGCCACCAACACCACCTCGATCGGCGCCTACCGCGGCGCCGGCCGTCCCGAGGCCACCGCGGCCGTCGAGCGGGCGATCGACCTGTTCGC
Organism: Modestobacter sp. Leaf380; assembly: GCF_001424485.1. Lineage (GTDB taxonomy): Bacteria > Actinomycetota > Actinomycetes > Mycobacteriales > Geodermatophilaceae > Klenkia. The sequence goes on along the minus strand of NZ_LMQC01000001.1, from coordinate 706,399 downwards.
CGCCGAGATCGGCATGGACCCGGCCGAGGTCCGCCGGATCAACCTGGTGCCGGCGTTCGACGAGCCGCACGCCACCCCCACCGGCGCCACCTACGACAGCGGCGACTACGTCGCGGCGCTGGACCGGGCCCTGGAGGCCTCGGGCTACGCCGAGCTGCGCGCCGAGCAGGCCGCCCGTCGCGAGCGCGGCGACGTCCGGCAGCTGGGCATCGGCGTCAGCACCTACGTGGAGATCACCGGTGCGGACAACGGCGCCGGCACCGGCGAGGAGGCCGAGCTCGAGGTGCACCCCGACGGCACAGCCACCGTGCTCACCGGCACCTCCCCGCACGGCCAGGGCCACGCCACCACCTGGGCGATGCTGGCCAGCGACCAGCTGGGCATCCCGGTCGAGAAGATCACCGTGCTGCACGGCGACACCGACCGGATCCCCAAGGGCGGCGGCACGATGGGCTCGCGCTCCCTGCAGCAGGGTGGCGCCGCGGTGCACCAGGCCGCGGTCGAGCTGGTCGAGCTGGCCAAGAAGCGCGCGGCCGAGCGGCTGGAGGCCAACCCCGACGACCTCGTCGTGGACCTGGGCACCGCCTCGCTGACCGTCAAGGGCACCCCCGGCGTCTCGGTGAGCTTCGCCGAGCTCGCCGCCGAGGAGGCCCTGCTGGTGCAGACCACCTTCACCGCCGCCGCGGCCACCTTCCCCTTCGGCGCGCACGTCGCCGTCGTGGAGACCGACGTGGAGTCGGGCAAGGCCACCGTCGTCCGGATCGTCACCGTCGACGACGCCGGCACGATCATCAACCCGCTGCTGGCCGAGGGCCAGCGCCACGGCGGGATCGCCCAGGGCGTGGCCCAGGCGCTGCTGGAGGAGGTCCTCTACGACGAGGACGGCAACCCGCAGACCTCCACGCTCGCGGACTACCCGTTCATCTCCGCCACCGAGCTGCCCAGCTTCGAGCTGGTGGACATGGCCACCCCGACCCCGATGAACCCGCTGGGTGCCAAGGGGATCGGCGAGGCCGGGACGATCGGCTCCACGCCGGCCGTGCAGTCCGCCGTCATCGACTCCGTCGCCCACCTCGGCGTCCGGCACGTCGACATGCCCGCCACCTCCATGCGCGTCTGGAAGGCCGTGCAGGCCGCCCAGGCGGGCGCCCAGACCCAGAACGGGAGCACGAACTGATGCAGGTCTCGATGACCGTCAACGGGCAGCAGCGGACCGACGAGGTCGAGCCGCGGATGCTGCTGGCGCACCACCTGCGCGACAACCTGGGGCTCACCGCCACCAACATCGGCTGCGACTCGACGTCCTGCGGTGCCTGCACCGTCATCGTCGACGGGCTCAGCGTGAAGAGCTGCACCGTGCTGGCCCTGCAGGTCGAGGGCGGCGAGGTGACCACGCTGGAGGGCCTGGCTGGTGAGGACGGCGAGCTGCACCCGGTGCAGGCCGCCTTCCAGTCCGAGCACGGCCTGCAGTGCGGGTTCTGCACCTCGGGGATGGTCATGGCCTCGGTGGGCGTCCTCGCGGCGAACCCCAGCCCCACCGACCGGGAGGTCCGCGAGGGCCTGGAGGGCAACCTCTGCCGCTGCACCGGCTACCACAACATCGTCCGCGCGGTCCTCAAGGCCGCCGAGGCCGGACCGGTCGCCGGTCAGGTCCCGCAGCGCTCCCAGGAGGTGTCCGCGTGATCCCCAGCCCGTTCGACTACGTGCGGGTGACCTCGGTCGACGAGGCCGTCGCGGCCCTGGCCGAGCACGGTGAGGACGCCAAGATCCTGGCCGGCGGGCACTCGCTGCTGCCGATCATGAAGCTGCGGCTGGCGATCCCCTCGGTGCTCATCGACATCTCCGGGATCACCGACCTGAACTACGTGCGGGTCGACGGCGACCAGGTCGCCATCGGGGCCGGCACCCGGCACCACGACCTGGAGAACTCCGACGTGGCGAAGGCCGAGGTGCCGCTGCTGCCGCACGTCGCTTCCCGGGTCGGGGACCCCCAGGTCCGCCACCGCGGCACCCTGGGCGGCACCGTCGCGCACTGCGACCCCGCCTCGGACCTGCCCACCGCGCTGCTCGCGCTGGGCGCCGACGTCGTGCTGGCCGGACCGGAGGGACGGCGCACCCTGCCGATCACCGAGTTCTTCCTCGGTTTCTTCGAGACGGCCATGGAGGAGGGCGAGATGATCGTCGAGCTCCGGGTCCCGCGCACCGGCGACGCCGGCTGGGCCTACGAGAAGTTCACCCGCCGGGAGAACGACTGGCCGATCGTGTCCGCGGCCGTGGCCCACCTGCCCGGTGGCGGGGTCGGCGTGGCGATGGCGAACATGGGCGGCGTGGTCCTGCGGGCCCCCGCCGTCGAGGCCGCCCTCGCCGAGGGGAAGTCCATCGCCGAGGCCGCCGCGCTGGCCGCCGAGGGCACCTCGCCGTCGTCGGACATGCACGCCGACGCCGAGTACCGCTCGCACCTGGCCCGCCTGCTGGTGCGCCGGGCGCTCACCGTCGCGGCCGGCGAGGCCGCGCCCAGCACCGCGGAGTCCACCGCCGCAGCCTGACCCCACCCAGCCACCCCCTTCCCGCTGGGTGGCTGGACCGTCCAGCAGGGGGATGAGCCACCGTCGACGGCGGCTCGTCCCCCTGTCCGGTGGCTGAGCCACCCAGCGGGGAGAGGGGGCGACGGGTCGTCAGCGTCAGACGGCGGTGATCATCCCGGCGGCGACGGTGGCGTTGGTGGCCTCGTCGACCAGGATGAACCGGCCGGTCGCCCGGTTGTGCCGGTAGTCGTCGACGAACAGCGGCTGCGTGGTGCGCAGGGTGACCCGGCCGATGTCGTTGAGACCCAGTTCGGTGGCCTCGGCGTCGGGCTCCAGGGTGTTGACGTCCAGGCGGTGGTGCAGGGCCTTCACCACGGCCCGCACCGAGCGGGTGGTGTGCTTGACCGCCAGCTTCTGCCGGGCGCGCAGCGGCTCGTCGGTCATCCAGCAGACCACCGCCTCCAGGTCCTGGGTCACCGTCGGTGCGCCGTCGGGGCGGCACAGCAGGTCCCCGCGGGAGACGTCGACGTCGTCGGCCAGCCGCACGGTCACCGCCATCGGCGGGAAGGCCTCGTCCACCGGTCCGGCGGGCCCGTCGATCGCGGCGATCGTCGTCGTCCGGCCCGAGGGCAGCACCTGCACCTCGTCGCCGGGACGCAGCACGCCGCTGGCCACCGTGCCGGCGTAGCCCCGGTAGTCCCGGTGCGCGTCGGACTGCGGCCGGATCACGTACTGCACCGGGAACCGGACGTCGTCGAAGTTCACGTCGCTGGCCACCTCGACGTGCTCCAGGTGGTGCAGCAGCGACGGGCCGTCGTACCAGGGCATCCGCTCCGACGGCGTCACCACGTTGTCCCCGGCCAGCGCCGAGATCGGGACGACGGTCAGGTCCGGGACGTCGAGCAGGGCCGCGAAGGCGGTGAACTCCTCCCGGATGGGGGTGAAGACGTCCTGCGACCAGTCGACGAGGTCCATCTTGTTGACCGCGACCACCAGGTGCGGGACCCGCAGCAGCGAGGCCAGGTAGGCGTGCCGGCGGGACTGCTCCAGCACGCCCTTGCGGGCGTCGACCAGCACGATGGCCAGGTCCGCGGTGGAGGCGCCGGTGACCATGTTGCGGGTGTACTGCACGTGTCCGGGGGTGTCGGCCAGAACGAACGTGCGCCGTGGGGTGGTGAAGTACCGGTAGGCGACGTCGATGGTGATGCCCTGCTCCCGCTCGGCGCGCAGGCCGTCGGTGAGCAGCGACAGGTCGACGTGGTCGCCGCGGCTGGCCCGGGAGATCGCCTCGTACTGGTCCTCGAAGACGGCCTTGGAGTCGTAGAGCAGCCGGCCGATCAGGGTGGACTTGCCGTCGTCGACGGAGCCGGCAGTGGCGATCCGCAGGATGTCCTTGCGGGCGGTGGCGATCTCGGCCGCGGCGGTGGCGAGCTCGTCGTGGATCTCGGGGGCGCTCACGCGGCCACCTCCTGGTGCTCGGGCTGGCGGGGGAGGGGAGACCGGCGGACGCTCACCTGGTGTTCTTCGCCCCGCTGGTCCCCGGCCTGCTGGTCGTGGTGGTCGGGTACCTGGTGGGCTACGGGCTGACCGTGCTGGTCAGCCGCGGTCTGGACGCGGCCTTCCACGCCCCGCTGGGCCCCGGTGTGCCCGAGGTGGTGGGCTGGCTGCTGGGCGTCGCGCTGCTGGTCGGGCTGGTGCGCTGGCTGCTCAGGCGCCGGCGACGTCGGGGTCGGGCGGGCCATCAGAAGTAGCCCTCCTTCTTCCGGTCCTCCATCGCGGCGTCGCTGACCTTGTCGTCGCCGCGGGTGGCGCCGCGCTCGGTCAGCCGGGTCACCGCGATCTCGGCGATGACCTCCTCGACGGTGACGGCGGTGGAGCGGACCGCCGCGGTGAGGTTCGCGTCCCCGACGGTGCGGTAGCGCACCGACTCCCGGGTGACCTGCTCGCCCTCGCGCGGGGTGATGAACTCGTTGACCGCGTAGAGCATGCCGCCGCGGTCGACGACGTCCCGCTCGGCGGCCAGGTACAGCTCGGGGATCGCGATGTCGCAGTGCGCGATGTAGGACCAGATGTCCAGCTCGGTCCAGTTCGACAGCGGGAACACCCGGATCGACTCACCGAGGTGGATCCGGCCGTTGTAGAGGTCCCAGAGCTCGGGGCGCTGGTTCTTGGGGTCCCACTGGCCGAACTCGTCGCGGAAGCTGAACACCCGCTCCTTGGCCCGGGCCTTGTCCTCGTCGCGGCGGGCTCCGCCGAACAGCGCGGTGAACCCGTGCTGCTCGACCGCGTCCAGCAGCACCGGGGTCTGGATCCGGTTGCGGGAGCCGTTGGGCTCCTGCTTGACCGTGCCGGCGGCGATCGCGTCGGGCACCGAGGCCACCACGAGCTCCACGCCCAGCTCGGCGACCCGGCGGTCCCGGAAGGCGAGCACCTCGGGGAAGTTCAGCCCGGTGTCCACGTGCATGACCGGGAACGGGATGCGGGCCGGGGCGAAGGCCTTGCGGGCCAGCTCCAGCATGACGATGGAGTCCTTGCCGCCGCTGAAGAGCAGCACCGGGCGTTCGAGCTCGGCGGCGACCTCGCGGATCACGTGGATCGACTCTGCCTCGAGGGTCTGCAGCTGGGTCAGCCGGTGGTCAACGGTGCTCACGCGCGGGTGCTCCGGGGGCTCGAGGACGGCGGACGGACGGTCCATCCCCACCACTCAGGTGGGGATTGCGTCGACCAGTCTCGCTCATGCCCCTGGTCGGACCGCCGCCAGCACCCGTCCGGCCAGCTCCGGGCGGCAGACGACGAGGTCGGGCAGCCAGGCCTCCGCCGTGTTGTAGACCAGCGGCGACCCGTCCAGGCGGGAGGTGAACAGCCCCGCGGCGCGCGCCACGGCGACCGGCGCAGCCGAGTCCCACTGGTACATCCCGCCGGCGTGGACGTAGGCGTCGGCCTCCCCGCGCACCACGGCCAGCGTCTTGTAGCCCGCCGAGCCCAGCGGCACCAGCACCGCGCCCAGCGCCTCCGCCGCGGCCCGGGCCTCCGCCGGGGGCCGGCTGCGCGAGACGGTGACCCGCAGCGGCCCCTCCGGCACCGGTGGGACGACGGGCGCCGGCGAGGTGGTCAGCACCTCGCCGTAGGCCGGCAGCCCCACGGCGGCCGCCGTCAGGTCGCCGGCGTCCCGCTCCCACAGGGCCACGTGCACCGCCCAGTCCCGGCGGTCCCCGGAGCGGTACTCCCGGGTGCCGTCCAGCGGGTCGACGATCCAGACCCGGTCGGCCGACAGCCGGGCCGGGTCGTCCACGGCCTCCTCGCTGAACACGGCGTCCCCCGGGCGGTGCTGGGCGAGGACGGCGGCGATGGCCCGCTGCGCGGCGGCGTCCCCGGCGTCCCCGAGGGTCGCCTCGTGCAGCTCCCCGGCCTCGCGCAGCGGCAGCAGCACGTCGGCGGCGGCCCGGGCGGCCAGCGCCGCGACCTGGACGTCGGTGAGCTCGGTGGCGGCGGGCATCAGGCCCCGTCCCCGTGCAGGGCGGTCGCGTCGGTGGCCCGGCCGGGCGGCGCGTGCCTCCCCGCGGCGTCGGTGATCGCGCCGAAGTAGTCGCCCATCTTCTCCTCGCGCGGGGTCACGAAGACCCCGGACACCTCGACCAGCGCCCGGTCGGGGTGGGCCGCGGTGGCGATGCTGCCGCCGATGAGGGTCTTGCGGCCCTGCTCCTCGGTGACCCGGGCGCGCAGGACCAGCGGGGTGTCCAGCGGCACCGGGCCGCGGTAGTCCAGGGCCAGGTGCGCGGTCATGCCCCAGCGGTTCCCGGCGATCGCGGCGGCACCCAGCATCTGGTCCATGAGCAGCCCGCTCATCCCGCCGTGCAGGAACCCGGGCGGCCCCTCGTACTGCAGACCCAGGGTGGCCTCGGCCTGTACCCCGCCGTCCTCGGTGCGGCGCACCCGCAACGGCGGGGCGATCGCGCTGCCGACCCCGGTGACCGGGGAGAACACCCGACGGAACGCGATCGGGTCGTCCAGCACCGGCAGCCGGGTGCGCTCCCGGGTCGCGGCCCCGAGCTCGGCGGTGATCTCCCGGGCCCGGGCCGCAGCCGCGCGCAGCTCGTCGGGGCCGACCGTGGTGGCCACCGAGACGCCCACCAGCTCCCGCAGGGCGCTGCCCAGCTCGGTGACGGCGGCCATCAGCTCGGGGTCGTAGCTGCTCTCGGGGATCACCGTCGGACCGTATCCCCCGGCCGGTCGGCCGGGGTCAGACGGCGCCCTCCGGCCCGGTCCGCGGCAGCCGGACGGCGAAGGTCGCCCCCTGCCCGGGTGCCGTGGTGAGGGTGACCGTGCCGCCGTGCGCGGCGACCAGCGAGGACACGATCGACAGGCCGAGCCCGGTGCCGCCGGCGGCCCGGGTGCGGGAGGCGTCGGCGCGGTAGAACCGCTCGAAGACCCGCTCGGCGTCGGCTGCGGACAGGCCGGGGCCCTCGTCGGTGACCGACACGGTGACCGCGTCGGGGTCGCCCGGTTCCTCGGACAGCCGGACGGTGACCCGGGCGTCGACCGGGGTGTGGGTGAGGGCGTTGGTGACCAGGTTGCCGACCACCTGCCGCAACCGGCCCTCGTCACCGAGGACGACGGGGACGTCGGTGAGCGAGTCGTCGAGCACCAGCTCGACGGTCCGGTCGGGCTGGACCGCCCGGGCGTCGTGCACGGCGTCCCCGGCGACCTCCTCGAGGTCCACCGGCAGGGCGGCCACCGGGCGCTGCTGGTCCAGGCGGGCCAGCTGCAGCAGGTCCTCGACCAGCATGCCCATCCGGGTCGCCTCGGCCTCGATCCGGGCCATCATGCGCGCGGTCTCCGGGTCGTCCCCGCCCACACCGCCGGCAGCGCCGTGCCGGTACAGCTCGGCGAAGCCGCGGATCGAGGTCAGCGGCGTGCGCAGCTCGTGGCTGGCGTCGGCGACGAAGCGGCGCATCCGGGTCTCCGAGGCCCGGGCCTGCTCCTCCGAGCGGGACTGGGCCTGGAACGCGCCCTCGATCCGGGTGAGCATGCCGTTGAGCGCCTGAGACAGCCGGCCGACCTCGGTGCGGTCGTCGCCCGCGGGCACCCGGCGGGAGAGGTCGCCGGCGGCGATCGCAGCGGCGGTGTGCTCGACGTCCACGAGGGGACGCAGCGAGTTGCGCACCAGCAGGTACCCGGCGACGCCGAGCACCACCAGGACCAGGGCACCGACGATCAGCTGGACCAGGATCAGCCGGCCCAGCGCGCGCTGGTCACCGGACAGGTCGATGCCCGCGACCACCACCGTGTCGTCGGTCAGCTGCTCCGACACCAGCAGCCACGACGTCTTCCCGTCGGCGGAGCCCAGGGTGAAGGGCGCGTCGTCGTAGGAGTCGATGGTGCTCGGGGTGATCGCCGAGACGTCGGGCAGCGAGTCCGGGTCCTCGTCCCCGCCCTGCACGACCCGCCCGCCGGTCCGGTCGGCACAGGCGATCAGGGTGGGCCCGGCGAAGCGGTAGGGGGTGGAGCACAGCTGCAGGGTCCGGGCCGGCTCGGTCACGAGGGACTGGATCTGGGTCTGCAGCTCGCCCTGCTGCTGCCCGATCAGGTAGTCCCGCAGCTGGGACGTCGCCACGTACCCGGTGGCGCCCAGTGCGACGGTCACCAGCAGCACCAGCAGGGTGACCAGGGTGATCCGCAGCGGCACCCGCTGGGGGTGCAGGGCCGGCGCGGGGGCGGGGTCGGCCACAGCAGACGCCGGGACGGGCGAGGAGTCCTGCTCCTCGCCCGTCCCGGTGCGGTCGGTCGTGCCTGGGGCCACGGGGGCGGCTCAGCTCCCGCGCGGCAGGCGCAGCGAGTAGCCCACGCCGCGCAGGGTGTGCAGCAGGCGGGGCTCGGTGGTGTCGATCTTGCGGCGCAGGTAGGAGATGTAGGACTCCACGACGTTGGCCTCGCCGTTGAAGTCGTAGTTCCAGACGTGGTCGAGGATCTGCGCCTTGGACAGCACCCGGCCCGGGTTGCTCATCAGGTAGCGCAGCAGCTTGAACTCCGTGGGCGACAGGCTGATCAGCTCACCGGCCTTGACGACCTCGTGGGACTCCTCGTCCAGCTCGATGTCGGCGAACACCAGCCGCGGGGACTCCTCGACGCGCCGGGCGCCCTGGCTGCGGCGCAGCACCGCGCGGATCCGGGCCAGCACCTCGTCGAGGCTGAAGGGCTTGGTGACGTAGTCGTCCCCACCCAGTGTCAGACCGGAGACCTTGTCCTCGGCGGCGTCCCGGGCGGTGAGGAAGAGCACCGGGGTGTGCGTGCCGTTCTGCCGCAGCCGCCGGACGACGCCGAAGCCGTCCAGGCCCGGCATCATCACGTCCAGCACCACGAGGTCGGGGCGGAACTGGGCGGCGACCGCGAGGGCCTGCTGGCCGTCGGCGGCGGTGGCCACCTCGAAGCCCGCGTAGCGCAGGCTGGCCGAGAGCAGCTCGCGGATGTTGGGCTCGTCGTCGACCACGAGCAGCCGCGCCTCGGGTGCTCGCTGACCCGTGCTGCTGGTCATCCGGCCCCCCGTGAGCTCCGTCGTCGTCATGACCACAGCGTCTTCCCAGCGACTGAGGCCGTCCTGGACGCTACCTGTGAGGACGCTGCGAGCTGCTCAGCCGGCGGGGGACATGGCGCGGCCGCGGCGCCAGTAGCCGATGGCGTGGTGCTGGCCGCGGCCCAGGCCCCAGCGGCGGCGCAGGTCGGCGCGCGCGGCCCGGACGGTCGCGGACTCGGCGGCCACCCAGGCGAAGAGGTCCTCGCCCTCGGGACGGTCCAGGGCGGCGATCGCGTCGGCCAGCAGCGGGGCCTCGCCGGGGGCGGCGTCCCCGCGGTGCAGCCAGCGCAGCTCGACGCCGGGCGGGTGCGCCAGGTGCTGCTCCTCCGCCGCGCCGGCGACCTCCAGCAGCGCGATCCCGCGGGCGTCCGGGGCGGCCGCGGCCAGCACCCGGGAGATCGCCGGCAGGGCCGTCTCGTCCCCGGCCAGCAGCAGCCACCCGGCGGGGGCGTCGCCCAGCGGGGCGGCACTGGCGACGGCGAGCACGGCACCGGGGACGGCGGCCGCGGCCCACGTCGCGGCGGGTCCGTCGCCGTGCAGCACGAAGTCGACGTCCACCTCACCGGTGGCGGGGTCCTGCCGGCGGGCGGTGTAGCTGCGCAGGCTCACCCCGTGGCTGCCCTGCGGCCACACGATGCGGCCGTCCCGGGCGACCTCGGGCCAGCGCGGGGCGGGGTCGTCGACCCGGGGCACCAGCAGGGCCAGCGTCGGGCCGGCGGCCGCCACGGCCTCCGGGCTGCCGGTGAGGGTCACCCGGCGCACGGCCGGGGTCACCTGCGTCGTCGAGACGACGGTCAGCACGTCGACCGGGCGGGGGCCGTCGTCGGGGCCGGCGGGGGTGCTCACGGCCGCCCAGCCTAGGCCCGGCCGTGGTGGGCGCCGGTCCGGGCGGGAGACGGGGCCGGCCCGGCCGTCCCCGGGGGATGGGGTCGACCGGGCCGGCGTCGGCGGACGTCGACCGGTGACGGAGCGTGAGCTCACGTCGACCACCGAGCCAGGAGTCCCGGCTGTCGTCGTCCTGGTGACGACGCTAGGTGAGCAGACCTGGTCAGCGCGACGTCTCCGGTGGCCGGACCACCCCGACGGGTGAGGGACCGGCCATGTGTGCGCCTGGGCGCAGCCGGGCAGGCAGCTGGTCCCACCGATCGAGGAGGTCCGACGTGAGCGAGCTGAAGAAGGGTGACGACGTCACCTGGAAGACCCACGGCACCACGACCGAGGGCGAGGTCACGAAGAAGATCACCTCGGAGACCGAGGCCGGCGGCCGCAAGGTCAAGGCCAGCCCGGACGAGCCCCAGTACGAGGTGGAGAGCGACAAGTCGGGCAAGAAGGCCGTGCACAAGCCGGACGCCCTGGACAAGCAGTGACGGCGGGAGGCAGCGACGTGGAGCGGAACACCAAGCACAGCGCGATGCGGGACGACGAGATGGCCGGGGAGGTCGAGGGCATGGTCCGGGCGGGCCGGGCCACCCACGCCGACGAGTTCCTGGACCCGGAGCCGGCCGGTGAGGACGAGCCGGCCGTGGACCGCTCCGCCGGCGGCACGCTGACCGGTGGCACGCCCGAGGGCGTGGACGCCGACACGGTGCAGCTGCGGGCCGAGCTGGCCCGCTGGCTGGACCGGGCGGACTTCCCGGCCACCGGCGGCGAGCTGGTCGAGGCGGCCCGCGACCACCGGGCCCCCGACGCCGTCGCCGACGAGCTGGCGAAGCTGCCGGCGGGGGAGACCTTCACCCGGATCGGCGAGGTGGTCCGCGCGCTGGGCCACGAGACCGAGGCGCCGCCCCCCGCGGGGTCGACCGACTAGCGGCGGCCGCGCTCCTCGGCCTGCTCCTCGGCGATCTCCTCCGCCCCGCGGCGGCGGAACAGCTTGGAGCCCGGGAAGCCCTTGGCCAGCTCGCGCAGGTCCTGGACGGTGTCCAGCAGCGCGTGCACGTCGGGGGCGACCTGGTCCAAGGAGGCCAGCACCGGGAGCACGTCCTCGTCCAGGTGCACGACCAGGGTGGGCAGCCGGTCGACCAGGGTCACCAGCGCCTCCACCTCGGCCGGGTCCAGGTCGTCGGCGAAGCGCTTGAGCAGCGGTGCCAGCTTCTCCAGCACCGGCTGGTACTCGTGCACCAGCGGAGAGGCCGTGTCCAGCAGGCCCGAGGCTCGGTCCAGCAGCTGGTCGGCCGCGGCCCGGGTGCCGTCGACGCCGGCGATGGCGGCGTCGGCCCCCGCCCGGGTGGCCGCCACGCCGGCGATCGCCTCGTCGGCGGCCTGTTGGGTGCCCCGCACGCCCGCGATGGCGGCGTCGGCGGCGTCCTTGGTCGACTGGACCCCGGCGATGGCGGCGTCGGCGCGGGCCTTGGTCTCCTGCACCCCGGTGATGGCGGCGTCGGCCCGGTCCTTGACCTCGGCGACACCACCGACGGCGTCCTCGGCGCGGTCGACGACCGCCTCCACCCGGGCCAGCAGCACCGACACCCGGTCCAACAGCAGTTCGGCCTGCCCGACCGCGGTCACCACGCGGGGCACCAGGGCCAGTGACTGGGTGACCAGGTCGCGCAGGCCCTCCGCGGCGTTGACCAGGTCGCTCGGGCCGGGGAGCAGCGGCAGCTTCACGCCTGAGGACGGTACGCACGCCGGTGGCGCACCGCGACGTGTCGACTCGTCGACCGGCGTGGGGGACCGGCGGGTGCTCTCCGTGGCCGTATCGTGACCGAGTCTGCCGACCGGGCCCGGTCGGCGGGCGGGGGACGAGCGGCCGCTGTCGACGGCGCCGCGGAACACGACGATGGGGTGTCGACACCGGTGGCGGACCAGCCGAGGCGGGACGGACCGGACGACGGTCGGGGACCGTCGTCCCCGGACGCGACCCGGCGTGGACGTCGCTCCCGGGCCGGTGCCGACGCAGCGCTGACCGTCGAGGCCCTGCTCGCCCGCTCCCGCGCGGACGGCGACGCCGCCGGCCGGGCCCCGGCCGAAGCAGGCCCCGCACCCCGCTCGGGGCGACGGCGCCGCACCGAGGACGCCGAGCCCGCAGGGGGCGAGGCACCCCCGCGCCCCGAGCCGTCCCGCCTCGAGCCCGCCCGCCCCGACTCCGCCCGTCCTCCCGGGCGCCGGCCCGACGTGGCGCCGCCCGCCCCGCCGCGCCCGGACGTGTCCCGGCTGCTGGCACCCCCGGCCTCGCAAGCCCCACTTGCCCCTCAGACGGCCCGGCCGGTCGCGCCGGGCACCACGGAGATGCCGGCACAGCAGACCGACGGCCCCAGCGCCCCACCGGTGCCGCCCGCCGCCCCCGGCGTCCGGCACTCGGCGCCCGTCCCGCGGCTGCCCGGCGCGAACGGCGCCCGCCCGTCCGCGTCGGTCCCCCCACTGCCCGGCGCCGACGGCGTCCGGCACTCGACGCCCGTCCCGCCGCTGCCCGGCCGCGCACCCAGGACGCCGGCGCCTCTGCCCCCCATCCCCGGGCGGGACGCCCCGGCCGCCGAGCCGCCACCGCCCACGAGGGCCGAGCGCCGGGCCGCGATGAGCCCGCTGCGGCGCGGTCTCGGTCGGGTCGTCGTGGTCCTCACCGTGCTGGTCGCCCTGGTCGGTGGCTACTACGTGGGCCTCTACTTCGCCGTCGACCGCTCCGTCCAGCGGGTCGCGGCACTGACCCCGGACGCCCCGGAGGTGCTCGCCCCGCAGCTGCAGGAGGGCACCGAGACCTACCTCGTGGTCGGCACCGGCGTGCCCGGCGCGTCCGGCCCGGCCTCGGTCAGCCCGCTGCTGGTGCACGTGTCCGCCGACCGCGAGCGGGCGGTGCTGGTCAGCATGCCGCCGACCGCACTGGTGGACACCCCGGAGTGCCGGGGCAGCGACGGCGAGGTCCGCGACCCCACCACCGGGTCCCTGGCCGACGCGTTGCTCCGGGGCGGCCCCTCCTGCCTGGTGCGGGCGGTGCAGCAGCTCTCGGGCCTGCGGGTCGACCACTACCTCGGCGTGGACCTGGCCGGGCTGCCCGGCATGGTCGACGCGCTGGGCGGCGTCGAGGTGTGCCTGGCGGCCCCGCTGGACGCGACCGTCTCCGGTCTCGCCCTGGACGCCGGCACCAGCGACCTCAGCGGGGACGACGTCACGGGCCTGCTGACCGCCGGCACGGCCGGTCCCGACCTCACCGGCGTCGCGGTCGCCGAGCGGGAGCAGCTGGTGCTGACCTCCACGTTGCGGTCGGCGCTGTCGGTGGGCCACCTGGTGGACCCGGTCGCCTCCACCACGTTCCTCACCCGCGCCGCGGACGCGTTCACCCTGGACGAGGACACCTCCCTGGCCGACGTCCGGGCGCTGGCCACCACGCTGGGCGACCTGCCCGCCGACGCCGTCGCACGCACCGGGGTGCCCGTCACCGAGCTCGGCTACGTGCCGGTCGGCAGCGACACCGCGCACGTCCTGCTCGACGGCGACGCCGCGCGGCTGGTGTTCGACGCCGTCATCAAGGACAGCCGGCTGCCCGAGCCGGCCGCGCCGGCCGTCGACCCGGCTGCCGACCCCGCCGCTGCCGCAGCGGCCGGCACGGTCGCGGCTGCTCCCGCCGCCTGCAGCTGAGGGCGGCACCGCGGCGAGCAGCCCGGACGCCGGGACAGCGGCGAGCAGCCCGGACGCGAGAGGGCCCCGCCGACCAGTGGTCGGCGGGGCCCTCTGCGGTGCGGTGGGGTCAGGTCACCCGAAGCGGCCGGAGATGTAGTCCTCGGTCGCCTTCTGGTCGGGGTTGCTGAAGATCTTCTCGGTGGGGTTGAACTCGATGAGCCGGCCGGGCTGGCCCACACCGTTGAGGTTGAAGAAGCCGGTCTGCTCGCTGACGCGGGCGGCCTGCTGCATGTTGTGCGTGACGATGACGATGGTGAAGCGGTCCTTCAGCTCCGTCATCAGGTCCTCGATGGCCAGCGTCGAGATCGGGTCCAGGGCCGAGCAGGGCTCGTCCATGAGCAGGACCTCGGGCTGGACGGCGATCGCCCGGGCGATGCACAGCCGCTGCTGCTGGCCACCGGACAGGCCCGAGCCCGGACGGGAGAGCCGGTCCTTGACCTCGTTCCACAGGTTGGCGCCCTGCAGGGAGCTCTCGACCAGGTCGTCGAGGTCGGACTTCTTCATCTTCTTGGCGTTGAGCCGGACGCCGGCCACCACGTTGTCGTAGATCGACATCGTCGGGAACGGGTTCGGGCGCTGGAAGACCATGCCGATCTGGCGGCGGACGTCGACCGGGTCGACGTCGGAGCCGTAGAGGTCCTGGCCGTCGATGACGACCTTGCCCTCGACGCGGGCGCCGGGGATCACCTCGTGCATGCGGTTCAGCGAGCGCAGGAAGGTGGACTTCCCGCAGCCGGAGGGGCCGATCAGCGCGGTGACGCTGCGCGGCTCGATCGAGACGTTGACGCCCTCCACGGCCTTGAAGGCGCCGTAGAAGATGTCCAGGTCCGACACGTCGATGCGCTTGGCCATGAGTGGTCTCTCTTTCCTGGTTCTTCGGTCAGCGACTGGTCTTGGGGGCGAAGAAACGACTGATCAGGCGCGCCACGACGTTGAGGGCCATGACGAGGATGATCAGGACGAGCGCTGCTGTCCAGGCCCTGTCGATCCCGAACTGCGGCGGGACCCCCGGCTGGGTCAGCTGGTAGTACGCGTAGACGGGCAGCGTCGCCATCCGTCCGTCGAACGGGTCGAAGTTGGTCGCGGCGGTGATGCCGACGATGACCAGCAGCGGCGCGGTCTCCCCGATGACGCGGGCGACGGCCAGGGTGACCGAGGTGCCCAGGCCGGCGATGGCGGTCGGGACGACGACCTTGAGGATCGTGCGCCACTTGGGCACGCCCAGGGCGTAGGCGGCCTCCCGCAGCTCGTTGGGGACGAGCTTGAGGACCTCCTCGGAGGACCGGACGACGACCGGGATCATCAGCACCGAGAGCGCGACGGCGCCGCCGACGCCCAGGCGGACGCCGGGGCCGAAGAAGAGCGCGAAGAGGGCGTAGGCGAACAGACCGGCCACGATCGAGGGGATGCCGGTCATCACGTCGACGAGGAAGGTGATGGCCTTCTTCAGCCGGCCGGTGCCGTACTCGACGAGGTAGATGGCGGTCAGCAGGCCGATCGGCACCGAGATCACCGCCGCCAGGGCGGTGATGATCACCGTGCCCATGATGGCGTGGTAGGCGCCACCGCCCTCGCCGACGACGCCCACCATCGAGTTGCTGAAGAACGTGGCGTCGAAGCGGGCGGCGCCGCGGCTGATGACCGTGTAGGCCAGCGAGACCAGCGGCACCATCGCGATGCCGAACGCGGAGACGACGAGGCAGGTCACCAGCCGGTCGGTGGCCTTGCGCTTGCCCTCGACGGCGCGGGAGCCGACGTAGACCGCCAGCGTGCCCAGCACGACGCCGTAGACGACGAGCAGGGCCCAGCTGAAGCCGGTCAGTGCCGACAGCAGGCCACCGAGGACGACGCCGCCGGCGAACAGGCCGGAGCCGCCGAAGCGGGGGAGCTGTTTGTGACTGCGGACGGCCTCCTCCAGCGGAGGGGGCGCGATGTCGGGACGCGGCGGGGTGGACGTGGACATCAGTTCGCTCCGGAGAAGTCGGCCCGGCGGTTGACGACGTAGCGGGCCAGCATGTTGACCAGCAGCGTGATCACGAAGAGGACCAGGCCGCTGGCGATGAGCGTGCTGACCGCGAGCCCGGTGGACTCGGGGAACTGGAGGGCGATGTTCGCCGCGATCGTCGAGGGGTTCGACGAGGAGATCAGGTTGAACGTGATGCCGCCGGAGACCGAGAGCACCAGCGCGATCGCCAGCGTCTCGCCCAGCGCCCGGCCCAGACCGAGCATCGCGCCACCGATGACGCCGGACTTGCCGTAGGGCAGCACCGCCATCTTGATCATCTCCCAGCGGGTGGCACCCAGGGCCAGTGCGGCCTCGCGGTGCAGGGCCGGGGCCTGGCTGAAGACCTCGCGCGAGATGGCCGAGATGATCGGCAGGATCATCACCGCGAGGACCAGCCCGGCGGTGAGCATCGTGCGGCCGGTGGCCGAGGCGGGGCCGGCGAAGAAGGGCAGGAAGCCCAGGTTGTCCTCGGCCCACCCGTAGAAGGGCACCATCGCCGGCGCCAGGGCGAAGATGCCCCAGAAGCCGTAGACGACGCTGGGGATCGCGGCCAGCAGGTCCACCACGTAGCCCAGGGCCGCGGCGATCCGCCGGGGCGCGTAGTAGGTGATGAACAGCGCGATGCCGACGGCCAGCGGGGTGGCGACGATGAGCGCCAGGACCGCGGCGATGAGCGTGCCGAAGACCAGCGGGGCGACGTAGGAGAAGAGCCCCTCGCCGCCGGGGAGGTCGGCGCTGTCGGCGGTGAACGCCGGGAACGCCTCGGTGATGAGGAAGATCGCGACGCCGGCCAGGATGACCAGGATCAGGATGCCGGCGCCCTTGGCGCTGCCGGCGAAGACCCGGTCGCCGGGCTGCTGCCGCGGGCGGGGGCGGGTCGGGGGTGCGTCGGTGGCTGTCACCACGTGCTCCGTTCGGCTCGAGGCCGTGATCTCAGGGGATCGGGTGGGGGTCGTGCGCCGGCCCGGGGGTCCGTGTGGACCCCCGGGCCGGGTGGAGCGGGGTGGGTCAGCTGCCGGAGGTGATGGCGTCGACCGCGGTCTGCGCCTGCTCGCGCAGCGTGTCCGAGATCGGCGCGCTGCCCGCGGCGTCGGCCGCGGCCTGCTGGCCGTCCTCGCTGATGACGTAGCCCATGAAGGACTTCACGAGGTCGGCCTGGGTGGCGTCCTCGTAGGAGATGCAGCCCACGTGGTAGCTGACCAGGACGATCGGGTACTCGTCAGCGGCGGTCGTGGTGCGGTTGATCTCGTAGGCGAAGTCGAACTCGCCGCGCCCGGAGACCAGCTCCGAGCCCTCGACGACCGCCGCGGCGGCCTCGGGGGAGGGAGCGACGAACTCGCTGCCGACACCGATGTTGGCGACACCGAGGTCGCCGGCCTGGGACTCGTCGGCGTAGCCGATCGCACCCTCACCGGCGGTGACGGCGGAGACCATGCCCGAGGTCTGGTTGGCGGCCTCGCCACCCTCCAGCGGCCACTCGCCGTCCGGCTCCTCGGTCCACACCGACGGCGCGGCCTGGGAGAGGTAGTCGGTGAAGTTGTTCGTGGTGCCCGAGTCGTCGGCCCGGTGGACGGGGGTGATCGACGTCGAGGGCAGCTGCGCGTCGGGGTTGTCCCCGGCGATGGCCGGGTCGTTCCACGTCGTGATGGCGCCGGTGAAGATGCCCGCCAGGGTGTCGGGGGACAGGTTCAGGTCGTCCACGCCGGGCAGGTTGTAGACCACGGCGATGGCCGAGATGTAGTTCGGCAGCTCGAAGACGCCGTCGGTGCCACAACGCTCCTCGGCGGTGGCGAGCTCCTCGTCGTCGAGGGGGGCGTCGGAGCCGGCGAAGTCGGTGCCACCGGCGAGGAACTGCTCACGGCCACCGCCGGAGCCGACCGGGTCGTAGTTGACGGTCACGTCCGGCTGCAGCGAGGAGTACCCCGCGGTCCAGCCCTGGATGGCGGCCTGCTGGCTGGAGGCGCCGGCACCGACCAGGGTGCCGCTCAGCTGCTCCTCGCTGCTGCTGCCACCGGCGGCGTCGGTCGAGCCGCCGCCCTCGTTGGAGGCGCCGCAGGCAGCGAGCGCGAGGGTGCTGGCGAACGCCGCAGACAGGGTCACGGCGCGCGTCTTGGTGCTGAGCTTCAACTCAGTGCCTTTCGACTGTGGGTGCCCGGACGTCGGTGCCGGGCGGTGGGGTTCCAACAGACGAGGACGCTAAGGAGGCGAGGTGGACGGATCCGGGTGCATCGGTGAACGGGAGGTGAACGCGCCCCGGAGCTTCGTCGACGGGGTGAGGGACGCATCACGTCCGTCAGGTGAACGACGGCGCGGCGGTCACCGAGCGTGCGCCTGGTCACCCTGGAGAGGGCCCCGGGGGTCGTGCGGGAGCACCGCTCAGCGGGAGGCGGGGACCCGTCGCCAGGAGACGTCGACGGCGAACCGGGTGAAGCCGGTGGACTCGTAGAGGGACACCGCGGCGGTGTTGTCCTCCTCGACGTAGAGCAGCACGTCGGTGAGCCCGAGCCCCCGCAGGTGCGCCAGCCCGAGGTCGGTCAGCGCGCGGCCCAGCCGCATGCCCTGGGCGTCGGGGTCGACCCCGAGGACGTAGACCTCGCCGACGGCCTCCTCGGCCACCTCGCCGGCCGGGTGCACCTTCGTCCAGTGCGAGCCCAGCAGGGTCTCGGAGCCGGCGAACGCCGTCCGCCACGCCAGCAGGAACCCGGCCGGGTCGAACCAGTCCTCGGCCTCCCGCAGCGCGACGTCCTGGGCCGTCCAGCCGCCCTGCTCGGGGTGGTGGCTGAACGCCCGGGAGTTGACCCGCAGCCAGGCGTCCTCGTCGACCCCGGGCCGGAAGGCCCGGACGACCACGTCGGCCGGCAGGGCCGGGCGGGGATCGGGGTCCACGGTCGCCAGCGGGCGGCGCATCTGCAGCAGGGTCCTGGCCCGGTCGTAGCCGCGGCCGGTGGCCAGCTCCCGCGACCCCGGCAGCTCGCCGTGCGCCCACACCCGCAGCGGGCGGTCCCCGGCGAGCTCCTCGAGCCGGGTGAGCAGTGCACTGCCCACGCCCTGGCGGCGGGCGGGCGGTGCCACGACCAGCTCGGCCTCGCACTCGGCACCGTCGACCTCGAAGCGGGCGTAGCCGGCGAGCGCGCCGTCCCGGGTGGCCAGCAGGTCCCGGCTCTCGCCCGGGCCGCCGTGCTGCAGCCGGAGCTCGGCCTCCTCCGACACCGGGCGCACCCGGTCGGCGGCGGTGGCCGCGGCCAGGAGCCCCAGCACCGCCGGGACGTCGTCGGCAGCGAGCCGGTCGACGTCCCGGACGGGAGGCAGGGGGGTGCTCAGGACGGACGTCTCAGGCGAGCGGGGAACGGCTGTCGGACAGCACGGCGGTCTCGGCGGCGGTGTTCGCCGCGGCCGTGGCGTCGGCGACCTGCTGGTCCAGCTTGTAGCCCACGTTGCGCACGGTGCCGATCAGCGCCTCGTGCTCGGTGCCCAGCTTGGCGCGCAGCCGGCGGACGTGGACGTCGACGGTGCGGGTGCCACCGAAGTAGTCGTAGCCCCAGATCTCCTGCAGCAGCTGCGCGCGGGAGAAGACCCGGCCCGGGTGCTGGGCCAGGTACTTGAGGAGCTCGAACTCCTTGTACGTCAGGTCGAGCGGGCGGCCCCGGAGCTTGGCCGAGTAGCTGTGCTCGTCGATGACCAGCTCGCCGGCCTTGGTGACCCCGCCGTCGTCGGCGGCGCTCGGGGTGGCCGCGGCGACCCGGCGGGCAGCAGCCCACTTGAGCCGGGCGTCGACCTCGGCGGGGCCGGCGGTGTCCAGGACCACGTCGTCGACGCCCCAGTCGGCGGACAGCGCGACCAGGCCGCCCTCGCTCAGCACGGCGACCACCGAGGCGGCGACCCCCGTGGAGGACAGCAGCGCGCACAGCGTGCGGGCGGAGACCAGGTCGTGGCGGGCGTCGACGAGGACGACGTCGCCGGCGTCGCCGTCGAGCAGGCTGGACAGCTCCGGCGCGACGACCCGCACCTGGTGGGCCAGCAGGCCCAGCGCGGGCAACACCTCGGTGGTGGCCTGCCGGGCGGACGTCATGAGCACGAGTCGCACGTCGATCTCCTCACACGTCGTACTGGCTGTCGCCTGTGGTGCGCGGCCTTCGACACCGGTGTCGAGGTGAGTTGGCAGGATAGCGGACGTGCGCCGTCCTGAGACCCTCTCCGTCGCGCGGACCGAGGTGACGGTGCGCACCGCCGACGGCGTCCGGTTGCACGGGATCGTCGTCCCGGCGGCGCTGCCGGCCCCGCTGGGGCCCGACGAGCGACCGCTGACCTTCGTCGTCTCGCACGGGTTCACCAACTCCACGGCGCGGCAGCCGTTCCTGCGGCTGGCCTCCTGGTTGTCCCGGTTCGGCGAGGTCCGGGGCGTGGACTTCCGCGGCCACGGCCGCTCCGGCGGGGAGTCCGGGGTGGGCGGTGACCCCGAGCTGCTCGACGTCGACGCGGCCGTCGCGGCCGCCCGGGCGGACGGGGCGCGGACCGTGGTGAGCCTGGGGCTGTCGATGGGCGGGGGCGCCGCGCTGCGGCAGGCCGCGATCGGCACGTCGCGCCCGGACGCCGTGGTGGGCGTCAGCGCCGTCAGCCGGTGGTTCGTCCGGGACACGCTGCCCATGCGGCGGGTGCACTGGATGCTGGAGACCACCCTGGGGCGCCGGCTGGGCTCCCGGGTCGTGGGCGTGCGGCTGGCGCCGCCGTGGGCGGCCAGCCCACCGGCGCCGGTGCAGCTGGTCAGCTCCATCGCGCCCACGCCGCTGCTGCTGGTGCACGGTGACCAGGACGCGTACTTCCCCCTCGAGCACGTCCGCTCACTCGCCCGGGCCGCCGGGCCCGCTGCCACCGTCTGGACCGTCCCGGGCATGGGGCACGCCGAGAGCGGGATGTCCGGCCCGCTCGCCGAGCGGATCGGCCGCTGGGCGCGGGACACCGTGGGCCGCGTCCCGGGCAGCACCCCCGGGGTCGCGACCTCCACGGCGTCCGCGACCGACGGTGGGACCATGCGCGGGTGAGCCACTCAGCGCTGGAGACCGAGCTGCCGCGCGGGGCGCACCACCTGCCCGCCGCGGGCGCCGTCGTCGTGGCGGGGGCGCTGCTGGTCGGCGGCCCGCTCGCCCTGGGTGACACCGGCCGGTTGGTCGGCGTGCTCGTCGTGCAGCTGGCGCTGGTGGGCGCCTGGGTGGTCGCCACCGGCATCCGCGGGTTCGTCGGGTCCCTCGGCATCGGGGTCGCCGCCGCCGTCGGTGCCGACCTGCTCATGCACCTGCCCGAGCGCCCCCAGCTGGGGTCGCTGCTGCTCGTCCTGGGGCCCGGCCTGCTGGTGGCCCTCGTGCACCAGATGGCCCGCCCCGCACCCCGCCGCTACCTGGTGGCCTCGCTGGCCGGTGTGGTGCTGCTGGTCTGCGCCGTCGTCGCCCTGTCGGTGCTGCTGGCGCTGGGTCGCAGCGCGGACGGCGACCGGCTGGCCACCAGCGCCGTGCTGGTGGTGACCGCGGCGCTGCTCGTCGGCCACCTCGTCGACCTGGTGCTGCCCCGGCCGCAGATCGCCCAGGGCGTGCCCCGCGGGCTGGTCGGCCTGGTCCTGGCGGTGCTGGCCGGGGTCGGCGTCGCGCTGCTGCGCCGCGCGCCCGACGACCTGGTCGACGCGTTGTCGGCAGCCACCTACGGGGCGGCGATCGGCGGTGTCGCGGCGCTGATGGCCGTGGGGGCGTCCTACGTCGTCGCCGAGCGCCCGCAGCGGGGCTGGGCGCTGCCCGTCGTCCAGGCCGCCCTGCCGCTCGCCACCGCCACCCCGGTGGCCTTCTTCCTGGCGCTGCAGACCAGCCTCTGACGCCGGACACTGGGCCCGGTGAAGGGCCTGCTGATCACCGTCCTCGTCCTGCTCGGCCTGCTGGTGGCCGCCGACCGGGTCGGTGTCGTGGTCGCGGAGGACCAGGTCGCCGCCCAGGTGGCCCAGCGCGGACAGCTCACCGGTGAGCCCGAGGTCGACATCACCGGCTTCCCGTTCCTCACCCAGGCCCTGGGCGGTCGCTACGAGGACGTCCGGCTCGCGCTCACGGCCGACCAGCTGGGCCTCCCCGACGGCGGCACCGCGGAGGTCTCCCTGCAGGGAGTGCAGCTGCCGCTGTCCGACGTGATCGCCGGCGACGTCGCCGAGATCCCGGTCGAGCACGTGGACGGGCGGGCCTCGCTGTCCTGGGGGCTGCTCTCCTCCCAGCTCGACGGGGACACCCAGCTGTCCCGCGAGGGCGACGGCGTCCGCGTCACCCGGACCGTGGAGGTGCTCGGGCAGTCGGTCCGGCTGACCGCCGCCGGGCAGGTCGCCCTCGACGGGCAGGACCTGGTGGTGACCGTCGACCAGGCCGCCGGCGCCGGGGTCGACGTCCCGGACTTCCTGCTCGACGCCGCCCAGGACCTGCTCGACTTCCGTTACACCGTGCCCGCCCTGCCCTTCGGGCTCCAGCTCACCGGGCTGACCACCACCGACTCCGGCGTGGACCTCACCGTCGAGGCCACCGACACCGTCCTGCGCTGACGGGAATCCCCACCAGGCCGGTCGTGTTGGGCGGGACGTGGAGACGACGGGTCTGGTCGTGCTGCTCGTCGCGCTGGCCCTCACCGGCCTCGCGGCCTGGTGGCTGCGCACCCGCAGCGGCGCGGTCCGCCGCCCCGCCGAGGAGGAGGCCGACGTGACCGGGTCCAGGGACACCGAGGTGCTCCGCTCGCTGGGTGTGCGCCCCGAGGACGCCGACCTCACCGTGGTCCAGTTCGCCACCGCGTTCTGCGCGCCCTGCCGCGCGACCAAGGCCCGGCTGGCGCAGCTGCAGACCACCCGCCCCGGCCTGGCCGCCGTCCACGTGGACGCCGAGAGCCAGCTGGAGGCCGTGCGTGCGCTGGACGTCCGGCGCACGCCCACGCTGTTCTACCTGGACCGGTCCGGCCGGGTGCTCGGGCGCAGCAGCGGAGCCCCCCGCCCCGACGAGCTGACGGCCATCGTCGACGCGCACGCACCGGCGGTCCGGACCTCGTGATCACGCCCCGACCTGGGTGTTGCTACCCTCGCGCCGTGGGCACCCTGCTGACTCAGCGACGCACAGTGGACCTGTGCCGCCTGGGCAGCTGCCTGTGTCGCGCCTCCTGACGAGGCTGACGACCCGCCTCGACGCGCCCTGACCGCCGTCGGAAGGCCCCACACCGTGACATCCCCCCAGCACCCCCGTACGTCCCCGCCCGCCACCGGTGGGCCGATGGTCGACGTCCGCGGCCCGCGCTTCGGCGCGTGGGTCACCACCGTCGTCCTGGTCGTCGTGCTGCTCACCGGCAACGGCTGGCTGCTCGCGGCGCAGGCCGTGGTCTTCGCCGTCGGCGGCCTCGCCGGGCTGCGGTACGCGCCCTACGGCCTGCTGTTCCGGGTGCTCGTGGCCCCCCGGCTGGGCCCGGTCAGCGAGCGGGAGGCGGAGGCGCCGCCGCGGTTCGCCCAGCTCGTCGGCCTGTTCTTCGCCCTGGTGGGGGCCGTCGGGTACCTGGCGGGGGCGCCGGTCCTGGGCGCCGTCGCCGCCGGGCTGGCCCTGGTGGCCGCCCTCCTCAACGCCGCCGTGGGCTTCTGCCTCGGCTGTGAGCTGTACCTGCTCGCGCGACGGGTCCGCCCCGTCCGCGCCGCCTGACCGCCCCACCCGACAGACCGCACCCCCCGCAGCACCCCCTGACCACCGACCACTGGAGGAACACCGTGAGCCGCAACGACGTGCTCGTCACCGCCGACTGGGCCCAGGAGCACCTCGGCGACGCCGGGATCGTCTTCGTCGAGGTCGACGAGGACACCAGCGCCTACGACGGGGGCCACCTCGAGGGCGCCGTGAAGCTGGACTGGAAGAGCGACCTGCAGGACGCCGAGTCCCGTGACTTCGTCGACCGCGAGGGCTTCTCCGCCCTGCTGAGTGCCAAGGGCATCGGCAACGAGGACACCGTGGTGCTCTACGGCGGCAACAACAACTGGTTCGCCGCCTACGCCTACTGGTACTTCAAGGTCTACGGCCACCGCGACGTCAAGCTCGTCGACGGCGGCCGCAAGAAGTGGGAGCTGGACGGCCGCCCGCTGTCCACCGACACCGTGCAGCGCCCGGCCACCACCTACCAGGCCGCCGAGCCCGACACCTCGATCCGCGCCTTCCGCGACGAGGTCGTGGCCGCCATCGACACCAAGAACCTGGTCGACGTGCGCAGTCCCGACGAGTTCGCCGGCAAGCTCGTGGCCCCCGCGCACCTGCCGCAGGAGGGCGCTCAGCGTCCCGGCCACATCCCCTCGGCCGTCAACGTGCCGTGGAGCAAGGCCGCGAACGAGGACGGCACCTTCAAGTCCGACGAGGAGCTCGCGAAGCTCTACGCCGACGCCGGCCTCGACGACTCCAAGGACACCATCGCCTACTGCCGCATCGGGGAGCGCTCCAGCCACACCTGGTTCGTCCTGCGGGAGCTGCTCGGCCACCAGAACGTCAAGAACTACGACGGTTCCTGGACCGAGTACGGCTCGCTCGTCGGCGTCCCGATCGCCAAGGGGGCCTGACCGTGTGCGCGTCCCCGAAGCAGGGCGGTTCCCTCGCCGGCATCGACCTGAGCACCCAGACGGTCATCCAGGGCCAGGTGTGGCACGACGGCAACCCCGTCGCCGGCGCCTACGTCCGGCTGCTGGACTCGACCGACGAGTTCACCGCCGAGGTGGTCACCAGCCCCGAGGGCGAGTTCCGCTTCTTCGCCGCCCCCGGTGACTGGAAGCTGCGCTCGCTGGCCCCGGTGGGCCGCGCCGAGCGCGTGCTGGCCGCCGAGGTCGGGCTGAACGAGACGACGCTCGCGATCGTCTGAAGGAGGGCCTGACTGCCCCCCGCACCACGCTCCGCGCGGCACGGGACCCTGCAGCCAGGCCGTTCCAGCACCCCACCAGGGCCCGTCACCGCTGTCGCGGTGGCGGGCCCTGGCCGTTCAGAGACCCAGGACGTCGGCGAGCTCGCCGACCTGCTCGGTGAAGAAGGCGTCGGGATCGGTGAGCACGCCGACGAAGTGGCCGAACAGCTCGAAGCTGACCAGCCCGAACAGCGAGCTCCAGGTGAGCAGGGCGCGGGCCCGGACGGCGTCGTCGAGGTCGGGGTGCTCGCCGCCCAGTCCTGCGGCGGCGGCAGGGGTGACCAGGTGGGTGCGGCGTCCCTCCGCGGGTGGCAGGACACCGGCCCGGGCAGCGTCGCCGAGGACCCGGCCCAGTGCGAGACCGACCCGGCCGGCGGCGGCGACGGTGTCCTGCGGGGCGGCGTAGCCGGGCACCGGTGAGCCGTAGAGCAGGGCGTACTCGTGCGGGTGCGCCAGCGCCCATGCCCGGACGGCGGCACAGATGGCGTGCCAGCGGGTGCGCGGCTGTGCGGTGGGGTCGTCGGCGGCCTCGGCGGCGGCGCCGAGTGCGTCGTAGCCCTCGATGATCAGCCGGGTCAGCAGGTCGTCCCGGCTGGGGAAGTACCGGTACAGCGCGGAGGACGCCAGGCCCAGGTCCCGCGCCACCGCGCGCAGCGACAGCGCGGCGGCGCCGACCGTGGCCAGCTGGCCGCGTGCCGACTCGAGGATCTCCTCGGTCAGCGCGTTGCGGGCGCGTTCCCTCGCCGTGCTCACCACCCCGCGGACGTTAGCACCGATCTCATCCGAGAGCACCGCTCTTGACAGCTCGGGAGAGGGAGTCACTGTCGCTCCAGAACGAGAGCACCGCTCTCGTCAGTCGTCAGGAGACGTCGTGGGACTGCACGTGGTCGTGGGCAAGGGACCGGTCGGCACCGCCGTCTCCGGTGAGCTGGTGCGGGCCGGGCACCGGGTGCGGGTGCTCTCGCGCAGCGGGGGGACGTCGACCGACGACGTCGAGCACCGCGCGGTGGACGCGGCCGACACCGAGGCGCTGGCGACCGCGTCGGCCGGTGCGGACGTGGTCTACAACGCGGTCAACCCCACCTACCACCGCTGGGCGACGGAGTGGCCGCCGATCGCCACCGCCCTGCTGGGTGCTGCCGAGCGCAGCGGTGCGGTGCTGGTCGCGATGGGCAACCTGTACGGGCACGGCCGTCCGACCGGGCCGATGACGGCGCGGAGCCCGCTGGCCGCCACCGACGTCAAGGGCCGGGTGCGGGTGGCGATGTGGGAGCAGATGGCCGCCGCGCACGAAGCGGGGCGGGTGCGGGTGACCGAGGCCCGGGCGTCGGACTTCGTCGGGCCCGACGTGCCCCCGGCCAACTCCTACCTGGGTCGCAGCCTGGCCGGGGTGCGGGCGGGCGGGCGGGTGTGGGTGATCGGTGACCCCGACGTGCAGCACAGCTGGGCCTACCTGCCCGACGTCGGCGCCACGCTGGCCACGCTGGGTACCGACGAGCGGGCCTGGGGCCGGGCGTGGGTGGTGCCCAGCGCCCCCTCGCGCAGCCAGCGGGAGGCGCTGGGGGACTTCGCCGCGGTGTTCGGGGCGCCGGCGCCGCGGGTGTCCAGCACGCCGTGGCCGGTGCTCCGGGCCCTCGGGACGGTCGTCCCGCTGCTGCGGGAGGTCGTGGCGATCCGGCACCAGTGGGACGCCGACTTCGTCGTCGACGGCAGCGAGACCACCGCGGTGCTGGGCGTCGCGCCCACCCCGTGGGACCAGGTCGTGCGCACGACCGCCGGGGCACTCCCGGGCTAGGGCGCCAGCCGCAACCGGGGCAGCTCGACCTCCGCCTCCAGCACCGGGCGGGCGGCGGCGTCCCGGGCCACCCGGACGGCGTACCGGCCGGCGGCCCGGGTCCAGCCCGGGTCGTCGGCGTCGTAGGCGGACAGCACCCGGGGCTCGTCGCAGCGGATCGACACCGTGCGGCTCTCGCCGGGCTCCAGCGCAACCCGGGCCCAGCCGGCCAGCCGCCGGGTGGCCGAGCGGTCGGGCAGCGCGGGTGGGGCCACGTACACCTGCGGGGTCTCGACCCCGGCCCGGGTGCCGGTGTTGGTCAGCGTGAGGGTGGCCACCGGGGCGCCGTCCTCCACCGCGACCGACACCTGCGACCACTCGACGGTGGTGGTGGAGAGCCCGGCGCCGAAGGGGAACAGCGGGTCCAGCCGCTCCCGCTCGAACCAGCGGTACCCGACGTCGGCGCCCTCGACGTCGTAGGAGACCCGCGGGTACCCGCCCCGGCGGGGTTCGCCGGGGTTGGAGGCCAGCCCGGCCGGGTCCAGGACGTCGGGTCGGGGCAGCTGGGACTCCGACCGCGGGAAGGTGATCGGCAGCCGGCCCGCGGGCGGTGCCACCCCGGTGAGCACGTCGGCGATCGCACCCGCCCCGGCCTGGCCGCCGTACCAGGCGACCAGCACCGCGGCGACGTCGTCGAGCCAGGGCATGGTCACCGCCGAGGGCACCGTGAGGACGACGACGAGCCGGTCGTTCGCCGCGGCCAGCGCGGTGATCAGCTCGTCCTGCCCGTCGCCCAGGGACAGGTCGGGGGAGTCCTGGCCCTCGGTGGACCACTTCTCGGCGACCACCACGACGGTGTCGGCCGACCCGGCGGCGGCCACCGCCGCCGGGACGTCGGCGCCGTCGAGCCAGCTGACCTCGCCGTCCCACCGCTCGCGCAGGGCGTCGAGCGGGGCGGGGGCGTGGAAGGCGCGGGGCAGCTCCATCTGGGCGATCTGCGAGCCGCCGTCGGTGACCGTGCCGGGCGGGGTGACCGTCGAGCTGCCGCCGCCGCTGATCACGCCGGTGTCGGCGTGCGCGCCGACGACCAGCAGCCGGCCGGTGCCCGCCAGGGGCAGCACGTGGTCGGTGTTGCGCAGCAGCACCACCGACCCGGCGGCGACGCGGGCGGCCAGGGCGGCGTGCGGGGCGAGGTCCAGGGCACGGGGCCGGCGGCGCTCGCCGAGGGCGCCGACGGAGGCCAGCGCGGTGAGGATGCGGGTGACCATGTCGTCCAGCCGCTCCCGGGGCACCCGCCCGGACTCGACGGCGGCGAGCAGGTCGGCGCCGAAGAAGTGCCGGGTGTCCAGGCCGTGGCCGGACTGCCGGTCCAGCCCGGCGACGGCGGCGTGCACGGTGGAGTGGGTGGCGCCCCAGTCGCTCATCACGAACCCGCCGAAGCCCCAGTCGCCCTTGAGCACCTGGGTGAGCAGGTGGTGGGACTCGCTGGCGTAGACGCCGTTGACCAGGTTGTAGCCGGGCATCACCGCACGCGGGCGGCCGCGCTCGTGGGCGATCTGGAAGGCCAGCAGGTCCGACTCGCGCAGCGCCGGCTCGGACAGGTCGGAGCTGACCACCACCCGGCCGGTCTCCGAGGGGTTCAGCGCGAAGTGCTTGAGGGTGGCGGCCACCCCCCGGGACTGGATGCCGGCCACGGAGGCCCCGGCCAGCACGCCCGACAGCAGCACGTCCTCGGACAGGTACTCGAAGACCCGCCCGCCGCGCGGGTCGCGCACCAGGTTCATCCCGCCGGCCAGCTGGACGGCGACGCCATGGGCGTGTGCCTCCGCGCCGACCGCCTCGCCCACCTGCCGGGCCAGGTCGGGGTCGAAGGTCGCGGCCAGGGCGGGTCCGGAGGGGAAGGCGGTGGCGTCGTCGTCCGGTCCGCGCGCGCCCATCGGGTTGGTGACGCCGAGGCTCGCGTCGGACTCGTCCCAGCCGGGGATGCCCAGCCGCTCGACGCCCGGGGTGTGCGCTGCTGACCCCACGGCGTCGGCCGGGGCGTCCGGGCCGATGCCCATCGGGGCGCTCACCAGGGACACCGCCTCGGCGAGGGTCAGCTGCTCGACCAGCGCCCGGGCGGTCGCGTGGTGCCCGGCCCACCCCTCCCACGGCTCGGTCCCGGACGGCGTCGGCGCGGTGGTCTCCACCTCCCGGGGGTGCGCGCGGGGGGACGGCGGCAAACCCGCTCGCTACCGTGGCGGGCATGGGTCTGCTCACTGCCTGGGTCCTCGTCGCCCTCGCCGTCCTCGCCGCGCTGTGGTGCGCCGCCGGGGCCGTGCGGCTGACACGTCGCGAGCGCAGCGGGGGTGTCCGGTGACGAACCCGACGCCCGCCGGGCTGCCCGAGCAGCCGGTCGCCGGCCGCACCGAGCTGCCGGTGGAGGAGACCACCGACGTCCGGACCGGGCCGGAGGTGGCGCACGAGCTGCTCTCGGTGCTGCCGCTGCTGGGCGAGTGGCACGGGGAGGGGCAGGCCGCCGGGTCCGCCGGGGACCACCGGTTCGGGCAGTGGGTGCGGTTCGCCCACGACGGGCGGGACTTCCTGTCCTACGAGTCCCGGACCTGGCGGATCGCCGAGGACGGCACGGTCGCCGGCCCCGACGTCCGGGAGTCCGGTTTCTGGCGGCCGCGCGGGGAGGACGAGGTCGAGCTCCTCGTCGCCCACCCGGAGGGCCTGGTCGAGATCCTCGTCGGCACCGCCCGCAGCACCACCAGCTGGGAGCTGGCCACCGACGTGCTGGCCCGCACCCCCGACCACCCCGACGTCACCAAGGCGGCCCGGCTCTACGGGATCGTCGAGGGTGCGCTGATGTACGCCGTGGACCACGCCGGTGCCGACGGCCAGCTCCGCCCGGTGATGTCCGCCCGCCTGGAGAGGATCCGATGACCCCGCGCCAGATCGCCGATGCCCACGTCGCCGCCGTCTGCGAGCTCAACCCGATCGTGGCCACCGGCCTCGGGCAGGCCGTCGACGGACTGCCCGACCTGTCCCCGGCCGGCCTGGCCGCCGAGGCACAGCTGCAGCGGGACACCCTGGCCGACCTGGACCGGGCGCTCGAGCAGGACCCGGCGCTGGCGGAGGACCCGGTCGAGGCGCGCTGCGCCCGGCTGCTGCGCGAGCGGCTGGGTGCCGCGCTGGACCTGCACGAGGCCGGCGAGGGCCTGCGCGAGGTCTCCAACCTGTTCTCCCCGGTCCACCAGGTGCGGCAGGCCTTCACGATGATGCCGACCGCGACAGTGGAGGACTGGGGTGTGCTGGGACGGCGGCTCGCCCGGGTGCCCGAGGCGCACCGCGGGTACCTGGCCTCGCTGACCGAGGGTGCGGCCCGCGGGCTCTTCGCCGCCCCGCGCCAGGTGGAGACCGTGATCGGGCAGCTGGACGAGTGGCTGGCCGGGCCGTACTACGCCGGCGTCGTCGCGGCCGGCCCCGCGGAGCTGCGCACCGAGCTGGACGCCGCGGCCGCTGCGGCGGACGACGCCGTCGCCCAGGTGCGCGACTTCCTCCGCGACACCTACCTGCGCCAGGCACAGGGCACCCCGGACGCCGTGGGCCGGGACCGGTACGCCCGCTTCGCCCGGTCCTGGAACGGCACGGACCTGGGCCACGGCACGGGGCTCGAGGACGCCTACGCCTGGGGCTGGGCCGAGCACCTGCGCATCCGCGAGGAGCAGCGCGCCGCCGCCGAGCAGGTGCTGCCCGGGGCCACCCCGATGCAGGCGATGCGCTGGCTGGGGGAGAACGGGCCCGCCGTCGAGGGCGTCGAGCAGGTCCGGCTGCGGCTGCAGCAGATGATGGACGACGCCATCGAGGCCCTGGACGGCACGCACTTCGAGCTGGCCGAGCCGATCCGCCGGGTCGAGGCCATGATCGCCCCGCCCGGCAGCGCGGCCGCGCCGTACTACACCCGCCCCGCGCAGGACTTCTCCCGCCCAGGCCGGACCTGGCTGCCCACGCTGGGCAAGGACCGCTTCCCGCTGTGGGACCTGGTGTCCACCTGGTACCACGAGGGCGTCCCGGGCCACCACCTGCAGCTGGCCCAGTGGGCCTACGTGAGCGGGGACCTGTCGACCTACCAGACCTCGCTGGGGTCGGTGGGGGCCAACGTCGAGGGCTGGGCGCTCTACGCCGAGCGGCTGATGGACGAGCTGGGCTTCCTCACCGACCCCGGCGCCCGGCTGGGCTACCTGGACGCCCAGCAGATGCGCGCCGTCCGGGTCGTCGTGGACATCGGCATGCACCTGGAGCTGCCGATCCCCGCCGACGCCGACGGGGCGCTGGCCGAGCACCGCGGGCAGCGGTGGACCCCCGAGCTGGCCCGGGCGTTCTTCGGCGAGTACTGCGGCCGGGACACCGACTTCCTGGACAGCGAGCTGGTCCGCTACCTGGGCATGCCCGGGCAGGCGATCAGCTACAAGCTGGGGGAGCGTGCCTGGCTGCAGGGCCGGGCGGCCGCGCAGGCCGCACACGGGGACGCCTTCGACCTCAAGGCCTGGCACATGGCCGCGCTGTCCCAGGGCAGCCTGGGCCTGGACGACCTGGCCGACGAGCTCAGCCGGCTGTGAGGCTCACGGCCTGAGGGCGGCTGCGGCGGTCGAGTCCAGGGCGAGCAGGAACGCCCCCTGGACGACGACCGCCGCGCCGTCGCCCCGCCAGCGGTCGGTGCGCAGCAGTGCGGCGCCCAGGGCCAGGTAGCCCACGTCCAGCCCGGCGTTGACCAGCAGCACCCGGCGCAGCCGACCCGGATCGGTGGGCCCGCGACGGCGGCGGTTGTGGGCGCCGACGCCGGCGATGACCCCGTCGACCGCACCCCAGGCCGCGGTCTGCCGGCCGAAGCCACGGGTCCGCGGCGACAGCGACAATGCCGCGCCGGCGACGACGGAGGCCGCGGCCCAGCCGCCCAGGACGGTGGTCAGCCGGGTCTCCACGGTGGCGGGGTGCATGCCCACGATGGTCCTACAGTCTGCTGACGTGGAGCTGACCGTCGTGGACCTGCCGTCGTTGGACCTGCTGCGGGACCGCTGGGCGGCCGCGGCCGCGGTGGTGACCGCGCTGGGCTTCCCGCAGACGGCATCGGCCCGCGGGGACCGCTGGCGCCTGGACGACGGCGGCGGCAACTGGGCCGAGGTCGTGCTGCTGGCCCCGGACCGGGCGGTGCTGCTGGGCTGGGACCGGGAGGCGGTCACCCGGTTGTCCCGCCGTCCCGACGGCGAGCCGACGGGGGAGCTGCTGACCGACGCCCCGGACTGGTGGTCGGAGCCGCTGCGCGCCCTGGACCCCGCCGTCGAGGTGTCCTTCGTCCTCGGCTGGGACGGTACGGCCTGGTCGCGGGTGCCCTCGGACCTGGTGGACGGCTCGACCCGGGTCGGCCTGCCGGTCGACGCCGAGACGCTGTACGGCCTGGTCGACACCTACGCCGAGGGCGTCGCCGACGACCAGGGCCTGGGCGAGTGGCGTGCCCCGTGGCCGGCGGTGGCGGCGCTGGGCGCGGCCGGTCCGGAGCTGACCGTGCAGCAGCTGGCCGACGTGCTCGGCCCGCTGGAGGCCGACCTGCCCGCCGGCGTCGTGGCCGCGCAGCGGTTCAGGAGTCCGGCGGCGGGTTGACCGTGTCGGCGTCGTCCCCGACCGGTTGGTCGGCGGTGGCCGGCAGGCACTCCAGCCGGGGGTCGGCGAGCAGCTCGGCGATGCAGGCGGTCGAGCCGCCGACGTAGGTGCTGACCAGCTCGACGTCGGTGAGCACGCACCAGGCCCGGTCGGCCGGCCACCACAGGTTGGCGCTCTGGTCCAGCGGCTCGGGGGCCATGTTCTGGCAGGCCAGGGTCACCGGGCCGTGGACCAGCCAGTAGGACCGGGGCCCGACGGTCAGCCGGGCCTGGTGGGCGTGCAGCCCGGGATGGGCGTCCCAGACGCCGAACCAGCAGTCCCCGGGGGTGCCGGTGTGTCGGGCGAGGACGTCGACCAGGACCTCGGCGACCTGCTCGGTCAGGTGGCCACGGGCGGGGGCGCCCTCCCACAGCGGGCTCTGGTCGGCCTCCTCGTAGAAGTCGAGGGAGCCGGTGATCGCGCCCCACGTCATCTGCGGGTGCGCGGTGGTGCCGTTGGCCGCGGCGACGTCGGCCCAGCGGACGTCGACGTCGTCGTCCCCGACGTACCGGGCGGCGGGGTGCAGCACCCGGGCGGTGGCCGGGAAGACCGGCGGCATCAGGGCGGCGAGCCCGGCGCCGGGGCGGACGGCCCCGGCGATCCACGCACCGACGGTGACGTCGGGTTCGGGCTCCCGGCCGGCGAACTGCACGGGCCGAGCTTAGGGACCTCGCGGGTCTCCCGCGGGTCGTGCGCAGGTCCTCCGGAGAACGGACAACCCCCGGGCTGCTCCGCGGCGCTGGACCCTGCTGGTGGGCGGGGGAGCTGCGCGCGGGCCGACTGGACTGGGTCGGCGGCCCGGGGGTCGGGTGACTGTCCGGTTCTCGCTCGCCGCCATCGGCGGACGGGCGATGCCACACGCGTCAGACCGGGTTGATCCGGTGCTGAGCGGGCGGCCCATCTGGACGGCGGCTAGCGGACAGCCACCTCACGCGTCCTGAACGACATCAATTGTTCGGACCACCTCCTCTCTCGTGTGACACCACGGTACGACCGGTTTTCCCGACCGCGCAACACCCTTCTTCAGCTCTCGGCGGAGGGGTTCCGGCGTCGCTCGGAGGCCTCGTCGACGGTCTCCCGCGGAGGTCTGAGGCCCTCCCGCTGGTAGACGTCGGGGATGCCGTCGCCGTCGTCGTCCCGGGCCTCGGCCTCGGCGAGGCGGCGGTAGACCCGGTCCCGCGGCTTGAGCACGGCGGTGGCCAGCAGCGCGGCGATCAGCGTGCCGGTGAGGACGCCGACCTTGACGTGCTCGTCGCGCAACGAGCCGGCGCCGAAGGCCAGCTCGCCGATCAGGAGCGAGACGGTGAAGCCGATGCCGGCCAGCAGGGACAGGCCCATCACGTCGGGCCAGCGCAGGTCGGTGTCCAGCTCGGCCTTGGTGAACCGGCTGACCAGCCAGGTGGCGCCGGTGATGCCGATGGCCTTGCCGGCGACCAGGCCCACGACGATGCCGATGGCCACGGTGTCGGTGAGCGAGGCGCCCAGCCCGGACAGCCCGCCGACGGTGACGCCGGCGGAGAAGAACGCGAACACGGGGACGGCGATGCCGGCCGAGATCGGCCGGATGCGGTGCTCGAAGTGCTCGGCGAGGCCGGGGCCCTCCCCGGGGGCCTGGCGGACCACCGGCACCGTGAAGGCGAGCAGGACCGCGGCGACCGTGGCGTGCACGCCGGACTCGTGGACGAGCACCCAGGTGGCGACGGCGAGGGGCAGCAGCAGCCACCAGTGCCGGACCCGCTTCTGCACCAGGAACCCGAACAGCGCCAGCGGGACGAGAGCCAGCGCGAGCGGGCCGAACGCCAGGGACGAGGTGTAGAAGACCGCGATGATCGTGATGGCCAGCAGGTCGTCGACGATCGCCAGGGTCAGCAGGAACGTGCGCAGCGCGGCCGGCAGGTGGGTGCTGATGACCGCGAGGACGGCGAGGGCGAAGGCGATGTCGGTGGCGGTGGGGATGGCCCAGCCGGTGAGTCCGTCCTCGCTGCCCAGGTTGATGACGGTGTAGATCACGGCGGGGACCGCGATGCCGCCGACGGCGGCCGCGACGGGCAGGGCGGCCTTGCGTGGGTCGCGCAGGTCGCCGGCGACGAACTCGCGCTTGAGCTCCAGCCCGGCCACGAAGAAGAAGACCGCCAGCAGGCCGTCGGCGGCCCAGGTGCCCAGGGTCAGGTCCAGGTGCAGCGAGGCCGGCCCGACGCGGGTGTCGCGCAGCGTCTCGTAGGCCGCCGACCAGGGGGTGTTGGCCCAGACCAGGGCGATGACCGCGCCGAGGATCAGCAGGACGCCGCCGACGGTCTCCTTGCGGAGCAGTGCGGCGATGCGGGTGGCCTCGCCGTAGGTGCCGCGGGCGAACAGGCGGGATGGGCTCGACATCAGGGGTGGCTCCAGGGTGCGGGGTCGACTGAGGAGTTGCCGACCAGACTTCCCGGCGCACCGTGGGCCAGGGTACCGGGATCAGGCCTCGAAGACCGACCAGCACAGCTCGTTGCGGCGGGCCTGGTCCTCCAGCACCAGGTCCCGGACGGCGTCCGGCAGCTGATCGTGCTGCCAGCGGCACTCCCGCCGCCCGGCGTCGTCGTCCTCGGCGGCGCGGACGGCCTTGATCGCGTAGGCCGCGGCCCCCAGGTCGTGCTCGGCGACGTGCGCGACGGCGCCGGCCTGCCCGGCGGCGTAGGCGGCGTGCCGGGGCGCGCCGCGCAGCTCGCGGGCGGCGCCCATGGCGTGCCCGCCGGCCGCGCGGGACGCCGTCATCGACACCTCGCCACGGGTCCAGGCCCGGACGTGCTCGATCGCCGCGCGCGGGCGGTCGTCGCCGGGGACGGCGGCGGTGAACAGCGGCAGCACGTGCTCGGCGCAGGTCGCGGCCCACAGGGCGAGCAGGTGGTGGTCGGCGTCGGTGAGGGTTCCGCCGCGGCGGACGGTGACCAGGCGTGGGTCGCGGACGCTGGGGAGGATCACTGGGTCTCCTTCTCGGGGGAGGTCATCCTCGCTCACGACCCCGACGTGCCCCTGAGCTGCGCTTTCGACTTGATCATCGCGCCTCGGACGGTTACACTTCGAACACGTGTTCGAGTCCGTGGAGGTGTGGTGAGCGAGCTCCGGTCGGCTGTCGTGGCGCTCGCCGCGGACGACCTGCACGCGCTGCGCGACGGTCAGCTGCTCGACAGCACCTCGGAGCTCGCGCGGACCATCAACCGGCTGCAGGCCGAGCTGGTGCGCACCGTGCGGCACGCCGACGTCGTCGGTGCCGCCGAGCACGACGGGCTGCGGACCATGCAGTCGGTACTGCGCGGCCACCACCACTTCCCACCCGGTGCAGCGGCGGCTGTCGTGCGGGCCGGCCGGGTGCTGGAGCACCTGCCGCGGTTCGAGTCCGCCTTCGCCGAGGGTGCGGTCACCGCCGCCCAGGTCGGCGTCGTCGCGGCCGCCCTCCGGCCCTGCGACATCGCCGCAGCCGAGGAGCAGGGCGTCGACCTGCACGCCTTCGACGAGGCGTGGACCGAGGTCGCCCGCACGCTGCCGCACGCGAAGCTGGGGACGGCGGTGCAGGCCTTCCGTCACGCCCTGGACCCCGACGGCCCCGAGCCCGACCCCACCGAGCGACGCCGGCTGACGATCACCAGGCACGACGACGGCAGCGGCTCGGGCCGCTTCGACCTGGACGCGGTCGGCCCGGAGAAGGTCGCCGCGGTGATCGAGTCGATGGTCCAGGCCGACCGGCCGCAGGGCGACACCCGCAACCGGGCGCAGCAGCAGGGCGACGCGCTGGTGCAGTGGGCCGACAACACCCTCGCCGCCGGGTCCCTGCCGTTCCTGCGGACGGTCAAGCCGCACGTGGTCGTGACCGTCGACCTGGCGGACCTCGTCGACCCCTCGACCGGCCACGACACCTCCACCACCGGCTTCGGCGCCCGGCTCTCCGCGGCCCGGGCCCGCTGGGTCGCCTGCGACTCGGCCGTCACCCGGATCGTGATGGGCCCCGAGGGCCTGCCCCTGGACGTCGGCCGCACCAAGCGGGTCGTCCCGCCGCACATTCGCCGGGCCGTCGAGCAGCGCGACGGGCACTGCGTCTTCGCCGGCTGCTCCGCCCCCACCCACTGGTGCGACGTCCACCACCTCGCCGAGTGGGTCCTCGACCAGGGCGACACCAGCCTGGACAACTCCGCCCTGCTCTGCGAGCGGCACCACACGAAGGTGCACCACGGGTTCCGGGTCGAGCGGGACGACGGGGCACCGCCGGGGCAGCGGTGGCGGACGACCCGGCCCGACGGGTCGGCGATCGTGCTGGGCTCGTCGCCGGCCTGAGCGCGCCCGGCCTGACCGGCGCTCGAGGCCAGGGTTCAGTGCCGGCCGAGCTCCTCGATGGCGGCCAGCAGCTGGGCACCGTTCTGGACCACCACGGCGGCCTCCCGCGCGTCGGGTGGGAGGTCCTCGACGTGGTCGGGGTCGACGACGCACGCGGGTCCGCTCATCGGCAGGATCACGAAGCGCCCGACCCGTGCGGCTTCCACCAGCAGGTCCCAGATCGCGTCGCCGATGTGGTTGGCCATGAAGCCGCTCGGCTGGTCCAGGCCGTAGACGTCGGCCTGGCTGTCCCCGGTCCGCAGGTGCCAGATGTCCCCGCTGCCCACGCGCACCAGGTGCGGCGCCAGTGCGACCCGGACAGCCGCGTTGCCGCCCCCGTCGTCCCCGTCGTGGAAGCGCATCAGGAAGACGTCGAAGCTCACCCTCCGAGTCTGCCCCGCCAGCGACCGGTCGCGGCGACCGTCAGACCGGGTCCGCCGAGCCGAGCTGTCCACCGGGCTGCAGCGGTCACAGGTGGTGCCAGCAGTCAGCCCCCGACGACACGCAGTCTCGCGCGGCAGTACAAGCACCGCGTTCAGGAGGCGGTCAGAACCGGCCGGACAGCGGGCCGGGCGACGGCGTCCAGCCTCCCGGACTCAGCTGGGTCACCCGCCCCCACGTGACGAGCCGCCTTCCTCGCGGGGCGAACCGAGCAGCACTGCATGACCCCACCCAGCAAGCTCCCTGTCGCGCACGACCATGCCGACGGCGGTGCCGGCGTCCTCATCGACGAGTGAGCCACACGTTCAGGTCTCTCTCCATCTCGGAGACACGCCTGGACTCGTAGAGGGGGGCCGCACCCGCGGCGACCTGCAGGGGGATGACCCGGCCGTCGCTGGCCAGGAGCGAGAGCTCTCCCGACGCGTCGAGCAGACTCGATGCTCGTCGGAACGCGACGACGTCGTGCTTCAGGACCCGCGAGGTCGAGAAGAAGTTCACGATCTCGATCGTGTTGGCATCGACGGTGACTCGAAGCATCCACAGCCGTGCGGCGATCGCGCAGGAGCCGATCGAGACGACGCTGGTGCCGACAGGGTCACGCATCTCCGGGCCGAGATCGATCCTGCCGGCGAGGAGCAGGGGCGCCCCGACGACGACCACGAGTGCGACACAGCCGATGAACACCCGGCTGGGGACCGCGAGGCGGTAGCTGGTCACCGGTGCACCTGCTCCCTCTCTCGTCCACTGGCGTGGGCAGCGCGTGCGCCTGCTCATCATCGTGGCTGAGTGCCGCACCGCCACGGGATCGACCCGCGGCGGAGAGTCGCGCGCCCGCCCGGTCGGCGCGAGGCCCACAGGAGGCGCCGCACACGGCCTGGTGTCGAGACCGGTGCGGCCGTCGTCGCCCGCCACTGACCTGCCATCGGAACAGTCAGCGGGCAGTGCACCGTCGTGCTCGTGTGTACCCATCCGACGACGAGGTGGGCGCCGGACCTGTCCCTGTCCCCTGGTTCCAGCGCTCCTCCGGGCGGCCGCCACCCCAACGACTGGTGCTGTCGGCGCCGGGAGGGACGGGGTCGTCTGCGTGTCGTCGCGCGTGCGCGGCCATGCCCAGGTAGTACACCGCCAGAGCCGACTGGCTGACGGCCATCAACCAACTGTCTCCGAGTGTCCAGGCCGAAACCGCAAGAGCGGTGAACGCGCCCCCGATGACGAGCAGCAGCGTGGGACTCGCGGATCTCCTGGGGCGTCTTCCGGCCGGGGTCGGCCCGGGATCGGATCCCGACGGCGCAGACATGCACCGATCATGCACGCCAACCCCCGCCCTGCGTGACCTCCTCATGTGGTCTCGGCACGCTCCCCGCCGAAGCGGGGCGAGCCCTACCGTCGGGCGGCCGCGTCGCTGCGTTGCCAGAGACGAGAAGACTCCACGTCATGTCGAGGGCATCACACCGCAGCCCAGATGTGTGCGCGAGCACCGATCGGCGGGCAGGTCGTCCCAGCCACACACGTGATGGGCCCCATCCGCCGGATCAGCTCGACCTCGTGCGTCGTCCGAATCGTTTCGCCGGGGTGGGCCGGTACCACTCACGTGCGTCGGCCAAGGCAGTCCGCAGGGCCTCGGCAGGGGTGTCGCCGAGCCAGCGGTGCGCACCGAGTTCTGAGCCTCTCGTGTCGATCCACGGCACGGTCACCTCCCACCCCCAGTGGGGCGGGGGCCGGTGGTCGTCCCACCGCACCACCATGTCGACGCTGCTCGAGCTGGGTTCGTCGGCCGACGCGGGGCCACGGGAGGCGACGGCGGCCGCTCGAGCAAGGAGACTGCTCCACCCCACCCACTGTTGCTCGAGGACTGTGGCTGCGGCGGACCGCAGCTGCACGGCGTTCGTGTGCTGCGCAGGAACCTGCCGCGAGAGGAGGAGGTCCTCCAGCGCCTCGACGAGGGTTGCGCCCGCGCCGATCTCGACACGAGTGGGACGCCAGGGTCTGGTCCCCCAGTCGGCCTGGACCTCCCACGAGAGGTCGAGGCCCTCGTCGCGACCCCAGTCGGTGAAGGGCACGTAGGAGATCGCGAGGCTCCCGCCGTCCAGGGTCCGGCCACTGGTGTCTGGCGGGGTGAGGGCGTCGGCAAGTGCCGCCTCGGCGGCGGCCCACTGCGCAGGAGTGCTCGCCGTCCCTCCAGCTGTGGTCGGCCACCGTTGCGCGTCACGTCCCCGAGCGATCACGGGACCAGCTTGCAGCAGTGGCACCTCAGGCCCGTGCGGACGAGTGCACGTGCGGCAGGGGGTGGGCGCTGTCGGCCGAGGACGAGGCCACCCACCCGACCGGACTGAGCACCCTGGCCACAGCCGTCCGAGGACCCAGCGTCCACCGAGGGTCCACCGGACGGTGGACGGCACGGGCCCGACTCAGCGGGCCAGCAGCTCCTGCACCCTCGAGGTCAGTCCCGCGTCCCCGCGGGCGATGCCGTCCAGCGACGTCACCGGCGCCGCTCCGCGGATGCCCGAGAGCAGCCAGACGGCGTCGGCGGCGTGCAGGTCGGCGACCGTCCCAGGGGTGACGGCTGTGGCCCAGCCGTCGGGGGCGGCGCAGGTGAACAGCCGGGCCTGGGTGGTGCCGGCGAGGATGCCGGTGTCCAGCGGCGGGGTGTGCAGCGTGCCGCCGGACGCCCAGACGACGGTCGACGTCGGGCCCTCCAGCAACCGGCCCTCGACCGAGGTGAAGACGACGTCGTCGGCACCGACGGAGTGCGCGTACCGGCCGGCGGCCATGTTGACCGCGTAGGACAGCGTCTTCGCCCCGCCCAGCAGCCACGGGGACACCGCGCGCACGTCCGCGGCCACACCCAGGGTCAGGGCCACCACGGCGATGCCGGCGGTCCGCTGGCGCAGCGTCTCTGCGGGCACCGGCGCCAGCAGGGCCAGGCAGGTCGGCGCGGCACCCTCGCCGAGGCCGCGGGTCAGGAACAGCCGGCAGGCGCCCTCGACGTCGGCCGGCCAGCCGTCGGTCGCGGCTGCGACCAGGGCGCCCCAGACGTCGTCGCCCACCTCGGGCAGGTCGAGCAACGCCGCCGAGCGGTGCAGCCGGGCCAGGTGGTCGGCCAGGTACGGGGTGCGTCCCCCGACGACCAGCACCGACTCGAACACGCCGTCGCCGCGGGCCAGCCCGGTGTCGAACGCCGTCACCACCGGCTCGTCGGCGGGCACCCGCACCGCGGACCCGTCCCGCCAGACCGCCACCGCGCGCACGTCGTCCGTCACGGGCCCAGCCTGCCGCACGGCACCGACGCTCAGACGGCGACCGTGGTCCCGCAGATCGTGCAGACCTCCGCCTGCTGCCGCCCCCACCGCAGCACGGGCACGAAGAACACCGTGAACTGCTTGTAGCGCTTCACCCGCGCCCACGTCGTCGTGTTGTTGCAGCGCGGGCAGGTCCGCGTCGAGCCGGGACCGAGCTCCTTCTGCTTGCTGCCGTACCCGAAGAAGAAGAACACGCCCCAGACCCTAGGAGCGCACTACCGTCCCGGCATGGCGGACGACGTCCTCACCTGGCTCGCAGACAGCGACCCGGCCCTGCGCTGGCAGGTCGAACGGGACCTCGTGGGCGCACCCGGGGAGGTCTGGCGGGCCACCCGGGCCCGGGTCGCCACCGAGGGCTGGGGCGCCCGACTGCTGGCGCTGCAGGACCCGGACGGCCAGTGGGCCGGCGGTGCCTTCTTCCCCCGCGTGGGCGGCGAGGTGCAGTGGCCCGCCGACGACGACGAGGGCCAGCCGTGGACGGCGACCACCTGGTCGCTGGCCGCCCTCCGCGACTGGGGCTGCGACCCCGCTGCCCTCGGTGACACCGCGGACCGGCTGGCCGAGCACTGCCGCTGGGAGTACGAGGACCTGCCCTACTGGGGCGGGGAGACCGATGTCTGCATCAACGCCAACACCCTGGCCTCCGGCGTCTGGCTCGGCGCCGACGTCGAGGCCCTGGCCCGCTGGTTCCCCGAGCACCAGCTCGGCGACGGCGGGTGGAACTGCGAGTGGGTGGAGGGGGCCACCCGGTCCTCGGTGCACTCCACGCTCAACGCCGTCCGCGGACTGCTCGCCCACGAGGTCGCCACCGGCGGCAGCGACGAGCTGCGCACGGCCCGGCACCGCGGCGAGGAGCACCTGCTGGAGCGGCGGCTGACCCGCCGGCTGTCCACCGATGAGCCGCTGGCGCCCTGCCTGGTGCCCCCGACCGCGCCGTCCCGGTGGCGCTACGACGTGCTGCGGGCGCTGGACCACCTGCGCTCCGCGGGCCTGCACGACGGGACCGCACCGGACCCCCGCGCCGCCGAGGCCGTCGAGCTGCTGCGCGCCGGTCGGCAGCCCGATGGCCGTTGGCTGCAGGGGCCGGTGCAGCCCGGGGCCGTCTGGTTCCCGGTCGACGTGCCCCAGGGGGAGCCCTCGCGCTGGCTCACCCTCGGTGCGCGACGGGTCCTGGACCGGTGGGACCGGGCCTAGGCTCGACCCGTGACCGACCACGCCCACGAGCCCGCGACGCCGCCGGCACTGGCCGCGCAGCTCAAGGCGCGCGGGCTGCGACTGACCACCCAGCGCCAGCGCGTGCTGGCCGCCGTCGGCGCCCTGGAGCACGGCACGCCCGAGGAGATCAGCTCCTGGCTCAAGGAGCAGGCCGGTCCCGGCGGCGCCGCCCCGGACACCTCGACGGTGTACCGGAACCTGGAGCTGCTGGAGAAGCTGGGCCTGGTCTGGCACACCCACCTCGGCAAGGGCGCGCCGGTCTACCACGCCGCCGAACACCCCCACCTGCACGTCGTGTGCGCCACCTGCGGCCGGATCGACTCCGTCGACCCCCGGCTGATGGACGGCGTCGCGGAACGTCTGGGCGCCGATCTGGGTTTCACGTTGGACGTGGGCCACGTGGCGCTGTCCGGCACCTGCCGGGACTGCCGAGACGCCGAGGCCCCGGAGGAGTCCTGACATGCGTTCCCCCCTGCTCGACCGCCCGGGCGCCGTCGCCGTCGAGGGCGGCGCCGTCGCCGCGCACTACGGAGAGCCGCTGCCCGAGCAGCGCCGCGCCGCCGAGGCCGCCGTCCTCGTCGACCGCAGCGACCGCGACGTCCTCGTCGTCCCCGGTGCCGACCGGCTGAGCTGGCTGCACAGCCTGCTCTCCCAGCACCTGGACGCCCTCGCCGACGGCACCGCCACCGAGGCCCTCGTGCTCAGCCCGCAGGGCCACGTCGAGCACCACGTCGCGCTCGCCGAGACCGGCGGCACCACCTGGGGCGACACCGAGCCCGGCGCCGGCGCCGCGCTGGTCACCTGGCTGGACCGGATGCGGTTCATGCTGCGCGTCGAGCCCGCCCTGGTGACGCCGGACTGGGCGCTGCTGACCCTCGTCGGTCCCCGCGGGGACGACGTCCTGACCGCTGCCGGGCTGCCCGTCCCGGCCGCCGTGGACCAGGTCCTGCCGCTGGAGGGCGGTGGCTGGGCCCGCCGCTCCAGCCCGCTGGGCGACGGCTCCGCCGCCGTGGTCGACCTGCTGGTCCCGCGGGCCGAGCTGGCGGCCCGCGCCGACGCGCTGCTGGCCGCCGGCGCCACCCTGGCCGGCGTCGACGCGCTCACCGCGCTGGGCGTCGAGGCCCGCCGTCCCCGTCCTGGCGTGGACAGCGACCACCGCACCATCCCCAACGAGACGCCGTGGCTGCGCACCGCCGTACACCTGGAGAAGGGCTGCTACCGCGGCCAGGAGACCGTCGCCCGGGTGCACAACCTGGGCCGGCCGCCGCGCCGCCTGGTGCTCCTGCACCTGGACGGCATGGAGGAGCACCTGCCCGCGGCCGGCACGCCGGTGCTGTCGGGCACCAAGGAGGTGGGCCGGGTCGGCACCGTCGTCCGGCACCACGAGCTCGGCGTCGTCGGCCTGGCGCTGGTGAAGTCCTCGGTGCTGGAGAAGCTCGCCACCGGCACAGCGGTCGAGCTGCGCGTGGAGCCCAGCGTGGCCGTCGTCGACACCGACGACCTGGCCGTGGAGACCGACGAGGCCGTGGCGGCCGCCCGCGAGCGCGTGCGGGCCGTGCGGTCTGCGACGATCGGCCGGTGAGCGCAGCAGTCCCGACCGCCGGCACGCTGATCACCCTCGCGCCCACCGGCGCCGAGTCGGCCAAGGCCGACGTCCCCGCGCTGCCGGTGACGGTCGAGGAGGTCGTGGCCACGGCCCGGGACTGCCAGGCGGTCGGCGCCGCCGTCGTGCACCTGCACGTCCGCGGCACCGACACCCGCCCGACGTTGGACCTCGCCCGGGTCCGCGAGGTGGTCGCCGCCGTCCGGGAGTCCACCGACCTGGTGGTGCAGCTGTCCTCCGGCGGCGCCGTCACCGACCCGCTGCCCGACCGGGTCGCGGTGCTCGACGCCGAGCCGGACGCCGCGTCCCTGTCGCTGGGCACCGTCAACTTCGGCCGCGACGTGTTCAGCAACCCCTGGGACCTGATCGTCGAGATGCACACCCAGATGCAGGCCCGCGGCATCGTCCCCGAGTACGAGGCCTTCGACCTGGGCCACCTGGCCACCCTGCGCCGCCTGCTGGACCGGCACGGCCTGCCGCACGGCGGCCACGTGCACGTCGACCTGGTCATGGGCGTGCCCGGCGGGATGCCCGGCACCACCCGCGCGCTGGCCGCCTGCCTGCCCGAGATCGACCCGACCTGGACCTTCGCCGCCACCGGCGTGGGCCGGACGTCGCTGCCGGTCATGCTGGCCGCCCTGTCCGCCGGCGGGCACCTGCGGGTCGGCATGGAGGACACGCTCACCTACGCCCCGGGCGAGCCGGTCCGTGACAACGTGCAGCTCGTCGCCCGCGCGGCCGGGCTCGCCCGGATCGCCCAGCGCCCCGCCCTGTCCACCACCCAGGCCCGCGAGATGCTGGGCATCTCGCCCCGTCAGCCAGCCCCCGCCGAGCCGGCACCCCGCCCGACCGCAGCCCAGGAGGCAACCCCGTGACCGAGTCCCCGACCGACCACCCCACCGCCGGCAAGGCCGGCGGGTCCGCGGTCGACGCGCTGCTCGACCCGGCCTTCCTGGAGGGCGTCGAGACCCGCACGATGGGCGAGGTCCGCGGGCTGCGCCGGCAGGCCGAGCAGTCCGAGGTCGACCTGTCCTACACCCGCCGCCTGCTGCAG
Organism: Modestobacter sp. Leaf380; assembly: GCF_001424485.1. GTDB lineage: Bacteria > Actinomycetota > Actinomycetes > Mycobacteriales > Geodermatophilaceae > Klenkia. The sequence goes on along the minus strand of NZ_LMQC01000001.1, from coordinate 662,350 downwards.
GGCCGACTGGACATCGTCCGCCGCGAGCTGCAGCGCCGCGCCGAGCACGACGGCCGGTCGCTGGTCGACCTGCTGCCCGAGATCCTGTCCGAGAAGGGCCGCGGCCCCGCCCACGGCCTGGGCCGGCACCAGACCGTGCAGCCCAGCTCGCCCGCCGACCACGAGCACTGGGTGAACTCCCTGGCCCCCGGGGTCGACCTCTCCGACGTCGGCGACCTGCCCGACGACCAGCTGGAGACCGCCGCCCGCGCGCTGGCCGCCGGCGAGCGCGGGCTCTCCGAGCGCCGCCGTGGCGTGCAGAAGGTCATGGACGGCCTGGCCGGTGAGCTCGGCCGCCGCTACCGGGACGGCGAGGCCGACGTCGCGCAGCTGCTCGCCGCCGAGGGCCGCCACTAGCCGTGCAGAGCTACCCCGACAACCCGGTCCTGGTCGAGGTCGTCCGCTCGGGCTTCCTGGAGTCGGTGCACCGCGGATCGCTGGTCGTGCTGGACGCCGACGGTGCGGTGACCCTCGCGGTCGGCGCCGTGGACACCCCGACACTGCCCCGCTCGTCGAACAAGCCGGTGCAGGCCACCGCACTGCTGGCCGCGGGCTGGACGCCGCGCTCGGCGCAGGAGCTGGCCATCGGCGCAGGCTCGCACTCCGGGGAGCCCGGCCACGTCGAGCTGGCGCTGGCGATGCTGGCCGCCGTCGGGCTGACCGAGGACGACCTGGGCTGTCCGCCCGCGCTGCCCTCCGACGAGCACCAGAAGGCGCTGTGGACGGCGGCCGGCACCACGCCCCGACGTGCGGCGATGAACTGCTCGGGCAAGCACGCGGCGATGCTGTCGGCCTGTGTGGCCGCCGGCTGGCCCACCCGCGGCTACCTGGACCCCGGGCACCCGCTGCAGCAGGCGATCCAGGCGCGGCTGGGCGAGGCCGGCGGCGAGCCGGTCAGCGCCGTCGTCGTCGACGGGTGCGGGGCACCCCAGCACGCGCTGTCGGTGACGGCGCTGGCCCGTGGCGTGTTGTCGCTGGTGCAGGCCCCCGAGGGGAGCCGGGACCGCTCCGTCGCCGACGCGATGCGTGCCCACCCGTGGCTGGTCGCCGGCACCGGCCGGGACGACACGCTGCTGATGGACGCCGTCCCCGGCCTGCTGGTCAAGGGCGGGGCCGACGGCGTGCACGTGGCCGCCCACCCCGGTGGCGGTGCGGTGGCACTCAAGCTCGACGACGGCGGGGACCGCGGGCGGATGCCCGCGCTGTGCGCGGCGCTGCCGCGCATCGGGGTCGCCGCGGACGCGGTGGCCCGGTGGGTGGTCACCCCGGTCAGCGGTGGGGACGGCGCCGTGGGCGAGGTCCGGGCGGCCGACGTCCTGCAGTGAGGTCTTCCTCACGCTGCTAGCCCCCCGCTTGCAGGAGCTAGCACCCGGGCCTAGGGTAAGGGACGTGCAGAACCCGTCGGAGATCGTCAGCACGGTCCGCGAGAGCGTGACCAGTGCTGCCGCGTCCGCTGCTGCCGAGGCGACCACGGTGTCCACCGCGGTCAGCTCGCAGGTCGGCGACTTCATCCGCACCCAGCGCAACGCCGCCCAGGTGTCGTTGCGCGAGCTGGCCCGCACCGCCGGGGTCAGCAACCCCTACCTCTCCCAGGTGGAGCGGGGACTGCGCAAGCCGTCGGCGGAGATCCTGGCCCAGATCGCCCGGGGCCTGAAGATCTCCGCCGAGACGCTCTACGAGCAGGCCGGCATCCTCGACCGTCGCTCCGGCACCCCGGACACGGTCGCGGCGATCCGATCGGACCCGGCGTTGAGCGAGCGGCACAAGACGCTGCTGCTGGAGATGTACGAGCAGCTGGCCGTCCTCCCGGCGTCCCCCGCCCCCACCACCCCCCAGGAGTCCTGATGAGCAAGCCCACCGAGACCGTGAAGAGCTACGGCGAGGCCGCCGTGTCCGAGGGCCGCAAGGTCGCCGGCAGCCTCGTGGAGACCGGCAAGACCGGCGTGCTGGCCGCCATCGGCGCCGGCGACGTCGTCGTCGAGCGCGCGCTGTCCGCCGTCGGCGTGCTGCGCTCCAAGGCCGAGGCGCTGCCCGGCGAGGCCCAGGTCCAGGCCGACCTGGCCGCCAAGGAGGTCCGCACCCGGGCCGAGGCCGCCCGCGACAAGGCCTCCCGCGCCGTGGGCGAGGCCCGCAGCCGCGCCGAGGTCGCCGCCGACCGCGCGTCGTCCGCCGCCCGTCCCGAGACCGTCCGGGGCACCGTCGCCGGCGTCGCCGGCACCGTCCGCGACCAAGCCGTGAGCACGCTGTCCGGGCTGGCCGCCCGCGGCGAGGAGGTCATCGAGGACCTGCGCCGCCAGCCCGCGTTCCGCTCCGTCGTGCGCCGCACCGAGCGCGCCGTAGACACCGTCGAGGACGCCCTCGAGGACGTGCTTGACAGCACCGACGACGCCGTGGCCCAGGCCTCCGACGAGATCACCTCGGTCGCGCAGAAGGCCTCGTCCAAGGCAGACAAGGCCGCCGCCAAGGTCACCTCGGTCGCGCAGAAGGCCAAGTCCGACACCGACGCCGCGGTCGAGGAGACCAAGACCGAGGCCGCCGACCAGGCCCGGTCGACCAAGCGCACCGTCCGGTCGGCCGCCGCCCCCACCCCGGAGGACGTGCCGGCCAAGCCCGCCCGCAAGTCCCCGGCCCGCAAGGCCGCCGCCAAGCGCGCCCCGGCCCGCAAGGCCACCGCGCCCTCGGCCAGCAGCAGCGCCCCGTCGGCCAGCAGCAACGCCCCGGCCGCCACCAGCACCGCGCCGTCCTCGGACAGCTGACCCACCCGCACGACACCGCAGGGCCCGGAGCGTCTCGCTCCGGGCCCTGCGGCGTCCTGCGTGGGTAACCTGGGTGCATGCCCGGCTTCGACTCGACCCTGTTCGCGGTCATCACCTACGCCGTGCTGGCGCTGGGGGCGTGGGCCGTCGTCGACGCGCTGATCCGCCCGGCCGACGGCTACGTCGCGGCCGGCAAGCTCAGCAAGCCCGCCTGGGTGGCCATCACCGTCATCGCCACCCTGGCCGCGTTCTACCTGGGCCCGATCAGCTTCCTGGGCCTGCCGGCGATCATCGCGATCATCGTCTACCTGGTCGACGTCCGGCCGGCGCTGCGCGGCCTGCAGCAGGGCAACAGCAGCTGGTGACCAGCCGCTGCTGACCTGGCGGGGCTCAGCCCTTGGGCATGAAGATCCACAGCACGATGTAGGCGATGAACTGCGGGCCGGGCAGGATGCAGGACACCACCGCCGCGATGCGCAGCGCGGTGCGTGAGATGCCGAAGCGGCGGGCCAGGCCCGAGCAGACCCCGGCGATGACCTTGTTGTTGGTGTCGCGGGCGAAGCGTGCGGGAGAGGTCATGTCGTACACCGTAAGGCGCTGACCTGGGCATCGCCTGGGGAGCGGCCCCGCACGCCTCAGCCGAAGACGCCGGCCGGGGGCTCGGGGGAGGGCACGGCGGTCGCGTCGTCGACCGGCAGGGCGGTGCCCACGAACGCGGTCAGGTCCGCACCGGCCACCACCCGGGCCGGCATCGGGTCGCCGGCCGTACGCCGGGTGAGCCCGGCGACCGGGAGCTCGACGTCGGAGGCGACGGCGACCGTGTTGCCGTAGCGGCGCCCGCGCAACGTGCCGGGTTCGGCGATGAGCAGCACGTGCCCGAAGACCGCGGACAGCGTCGCCGCCTGGGTGCGCAGGAAGCGCAGCGGCGGGCCGTCGGAGACGTTCCAGGCCGTCACCCCGCCCGGGCGCAGCACCCGGGCCACCTGCACGGCGAACGCCGTCGAGGTCAGGTGCGCCGGCGTGCGGGCCCCCGCGAACACGTCCACCAGGACGACGTCGGCGCTCGCGTCGGGCAGCGCCTCCAGGCCGGCCCGGGCATCGGCGGCCCGCACTCGCACGCGGGCCCCGCGGGGCAGCGGCAGGGTGCTGCGCACCAGGTCGGTCAGCGGCTCGTCCAGCTCCACCACCCGCTGCCGGGAGCCCGGCCGGGTGACCGCCACGTAGCGGGCCAGGGTCAGCGCGCCGCCGCCCAGGTGCACGACGTCCAGTGCCGCGCCGTCCTCGCCGTGCAGGTCCAGCACGTGCCCCATCCGGCGGACGTACTCGAACTCCAGGTGCGCCGGGTCGTCGAGGTCCACGTGGGACTGCGGGACGCCGTCGAGCATCAGCACGTAGGAGCGCTCCCGGTCGGCGTCGCCCAGGATCTCCGCCGTCCCGCCCACGGTCTGCGTGGGACCGGGCAGCTCCGGGTGCTCCAACGGCGGAGCCTTGCGCTCGCGGCGGGCCACCTCAGCGCCCCCGCAGCAGGGTCTCGGCGGTCGCGTCGCCGCTGACCTCGACCTCGGCGGGGCGGCCCCACAGCCGGCGCAGCAGCTGCTCGGCGGTGCCCGACAGCACGGCGTCCGGCTCGGCCGACGTCCCCACCGTGACCGCGCCGTCGCGCAGGCCGACGTCCCAGCTGGTGTCCAGGTCGGTGGCGCGGACCAGGACGTGCGCGCGGGCGGTGAGCAGCGGCTCGGTGTGCGCCCACCGCGGGAGGACGACGCCCAGCAGCTCGGCCACCCCGTCGGCGGCCAGGGCGGGGTCGACCGGGGCGTGGTCGAGGCCGGCGGCGGTCTCCAGGTCCAGCCGGTGCACCAGGTGCTCGCTGGCCTGCCGGTGCACCCAGTGCCCGGCGGTGTCGGCGGCCGGGCTCATGTGCCAGGTCGGCTTCACCGGGTCGGTGGTGCGCAGCGTGGCCACCAGCTCGGTGAGGCCCAGGGCAAACCAGCCGTGCAGGTCCTCGTGCGGCGGGAAGCGGGGCGCCGGCGGGGGAGTGGGGTCCGGACTGCGCAGGATGCCGGTGACCCAGCGGTGCACGGTGCCCAGGTGGACGACGAGGTCCCGGGCGGTCCAGTCCGGCACCCACGGCACGGTGACGTCGAGACCGCCCTGCACCGGTGTCCGGCCGTTGTCCAGCAGCTCCGCCACGACGCCGAACCGCTCGCCGTCGGCGACGACGGCGTCCACCAGCCGGTCGAGCGGGACATCGCCCACGACAGCGCTCACGACGGCGCTCCCACCGGCGCCACGGCGGACCAGCGGACCGTCATCTCGCCGTGCCGCCAGCGTCGGCTGGAGCCGACCAGCGGCCAGCCCTGCGCGGCCAGCCCCTCGACCGCGCCCACCCAGCGCTGCCGGGGGCCGAACGTCGACAGCCCGGCCGCCGAGGCCCAGGCCGCGTCGAAGGCCTGCAGGAACGCGTGCACCGGCTGGCCGGGCACGTTGTGGTGGATCAGCGACTTGGGCAGCCGCTCGGCCAGGTCCGAGGGTCGCTCGATGTCCGAGGCCCGGGCGGCCAGGGTCAGCGTCAGCGGGCCGGAGTCGTCCAGCGCCACCCAGGTCGCCCGCCGTCCCCACTCGTCGCAGGTGCCCTCGACCAGCAGCCCGCCCGGCCCCAGCGCCGCACACATCGTCTGCCAGGCCCGCGCCGCGGACTCCTCGTCGTACTGCCGGAGCACGTTGAACGCGCGCACCAGCACCGGGCTCAGCCCCGCCAGCTCGAACCCGCCGACCCGGAAGTCCACCCGCGGCGGGTCCCGGTCGGCGGCCACCGCGGCCACCCGCTCCGGGTCGATCTCCAGCCCGACGACCTCCAGGCCGTCCACCTCGTCGGCCAGCCGGTCCACCAGCTCCAGGGTGGTCACCGCCGACGCGCCGTAGCCCAGGTCCACGACCAGCGGGCGGGCCGCGTCCCGCAGCCGGGGCACCTGGGTGGCCACCAGCCAGCGGTCCACCCGGCGCAGCCGGTTCGCGTTCGTCGTCCCGCGGGTGGGCAGGCCCAGGGCCCGCGCCCGGCCGGCTGCCAGCCGTGGCTGCTTGCGGGTCGGGGGAAGCACCGCCTTGCGGGTGTGGTCGCTGTCCCTCACCTGGCGGGAGCGTAGTCGCGTGGTGGCTACCGTGGTCGGCGTGCAGTCGCTCACCGGTGTCCCGTTGTCCGAGCTGACCACCCTGCGGGTCGGGGGACCGGTCGACCGGCTCGTCGAGGTCACCGACGCCGCCGAGCTCGCCGACGCCGTCCGCGAGGCCGACGCCGCCGGCCGGCCGCTGCTGGTGCTCGGCGGTGGCTCCAACGTCGTGGCCCCCGACGCCGGCTGGCCCGGCACCGTCGTCGCCGTCCGGTCGCGGGGCGTGGTGCGCACCGGGGACTCCCTGCAGGTGCAGGCCGGTGAGCCCTGGGACGACCTGGTCGCGCACACCGTCACCGAGCAGCTGGCCGGCATCGAGGCGCTGTCCGGCATCCCGGGCAGCACCGGGGCCACCCCGGTGCAGAACGTCGGCGCCTACGGCCAGGAGGTCGCCCAGACCATCACCGCCGTCCGGGTGCTGGACCGCCGGGACGGCACCGAGCGCACCCTGACCCCCGCCGAGTGCGGCTTCGGCTACCGGGACAGTGCCCTCAAGCAGCACCCCGGGGTGTTCGTCGTCCTCACCGTGACCTTCGGGCTCACCGACAGCGCACTGTCGATGCCGGTGGGCTACGCCGAGCTGGCCCGCCGGCTGGGCGTCGAGGTCGGGGAGCGGGCGCCGCTGGCCGACGTCCGCGCCGCCGTCCTGGAGCTGCGCCGCGGCAAGGGCATGGTGCTGGACCCGGCCGACCCCGACTCCCGCAGCGCCGGCTCCTTCTTCACCAACCCCGTCGTCCCGGCCTCGATGGCCGTCGAGGGCTGCCCCAGCTGGCCCGCCGGGGACGACGTCAAGCTGTCCGCCGCCTGGCTCGTCCAGCACGCCGGGTTCGGCCGTGGCACCCGCTCCGGCCACGTCGGGACGTCGTCCCGGCACAGCCTGGCGCTCACCACCGAGCCCGGCGCCACGGCCGAGGAGCTGCTGGCCTTCGCGGGCCGCGTCGTCGACGCCGTCCGGGACCGCTTCGGGGTCACCCTGGTCCCCGAGCCCACCGCCGTCCGCCCCGGCTGAGCCCGGCCGCCCGGGCATGGGATCCCCCGCATACGGCTGAGCGCTCCTGCGTTATGCGGGGGATCCCATGCCACCGCGGGGTCAGGACTCCCGGGCGACCTTGTGCTGGGCGGCCTGGGCGCGCGGGCGCACGACCATCAGGTCGATGTTCACGTGGTGCGGGCGGGTGACGGCCCAGGCGATGCAGTCGGCGACGTCGTCGGCGACCAGCGGCTCGCGCACCCCGGCGTAGACGGCGGCCGCCTTGTCGGCGTCCCCGGTGCGGTTGAGGGCGAACTCGTCGGTCTTGACCATGCCCGGGGCGATCTCGATGACCCGGACGGGCTCGCCCACCAGCTCCAGGCGCAGCGTCCCGGCCAGGGTGTGCACGCCGTGCTTGGCCGCGGTGTAGCTGGCCCCGCCCTCGTAGCTGACCAGGCCGGCGGTCGAGCCCACGAAGAGCACGTCCCCGGCGCCCGAGGCGCGCAGCGCCGGCAGCAGCGCCTTGGTGACCCGCACGCTGCCCAGCACGTTGACCTCGAAGCTGCGGGTCCAGGAGTCCAGGTCGGCGTCGGCGACCGGGGCCGCGTCGAACGCGCCCCCGGCGTTGTTGACCAGCACGTCGACCCGGTCGAGCCCCGCGGCGAACGCCGCGACCGACTCCTCGGAGGTGACGTCGAGCTGCACCGCCCGCCCGCCGATGCGCTCGGCCAGCTCGGTCAGCCGGTCCAGCCGCCGGGCGCCCAGCACGACGGAGAACCCGTCGGCGGCCAGTCGCTGCGCGGTGGCGGCACCGATGCCGCTGGAGGCACCGGTGACGACGGCGACCCGGCCGGCGCCGGGCGAGGGGAGCGGGGAGGGGGTCTCGGCAGGCATGTGCCCAGTGTGCTGGTGCAGGATGGTGAGTCGACACAGGCGCCCGTCCGGGTGCTGTACCGAGCCCGGGCGGGAGGTCCAGGTGCCTGCACGCCGCCCGCTCCGGCCCGCCCCGCGGCCCGGTCAGCCCCTGCTCCCGCGCCGCGTGGCCACGCTCAGCGTGCACACCAGCCCGCTGGACCAGCCCGGCGCCGGTGACGCCGGGGGCATGAACGTCTACATCGTCGAGGTGTCCCGCCGGCTGGCCGCCAGAGGCATCGCCGTCGAGGTGTTCACCCGGGCGACGTCCTCGGACCTGCCGCCGGTGGTCGAGATGGTCCCCGGCGTGACCGTGCGGCACGTCTCCGCCGGCCCGTTCGAGGGCCTGGGCAAGGACGACCTGCCGGCCCAGCTGTGCGCCTTCACCGCCGCCGTGCTGCGGGAGGAGGCCCGGCGCGAGCCCGGCTTCTACGACGTCCTGCACAGCCACTACTGGCTCTCGGGCCAGGTCGGCTGGCTGGCCCGGGACCGCTGGGGCGTGCCGCTGGTGCACTCCGCGCACACCCTGGCCAAGGTCAAGAACGCCGCCCTGGCCGAGGGCGACAGCCCCGAGCCGCGGGCCCGGGTCATCGGCGAGGAGCAGGTCGTGGCCGAGGCCGACCGGCTGATCGCCAACACCGCCGAGGAGGCCCGCCAGCTGGTCCGCTGGTACGACGCCGACCCGGCGCGCACCCTCGTCGTCCCGCCCGGGGTGGACCTGGACCGCTTCTCCCCGGGCGATCGGGCCGCCGCCCGCCGCGCCGTCGGCGTCCGCGACGACGCGCTGGTGCTGCTGTTCGTCGGCCGGATCCAGCCGCTGAAGGCCCCCGACGTGCTGCTGCACGCTGCTGCCCGGATGCTCGCCGACGAGCCCGCCCTCCGGACGCGGCTGCAGGTGCTGGTCGTCGGTGCGCCCAGCGGCAGCGGGCTGGCCGAGCCCCGCCAGCTGCAGGAGCTCGCCGTCTCCCTGGGCATCGCCGACGTCGTCCGGTTCGTGCCGCCGCAGGCCCCGGACTCCCTGGCCGAGCACTACCGGGCCGCCGACGTCACCGTCGTCCCCAGCCACAACGAGTCCTTCGGCCTGGTCGCGCTCGAGGCCCAGGCCTGCGGCACCCCGGTGGTCGCCGCCGCCGTCGGCGGGCTCCCCACCGCGGTCGAGGACGGCGTCTCCGGCGTGCTCGTCGACGGGCACGACCCGGCCGACTACGCCGCGGCGATCCGCAAGGTCGTGGAGCAGCGGGAGCTGCTGTCCGCCGGGGCGCGCCGGCACGCCACCCGGTTCAGCTGGGACCGGACGGCGGGGTCCCTGGTGGACGCCTACTCGGCGGCCATGGCCGAGATGGCCGTGCCCCCGCTGGTCCGCTCGCCCCGCGACCGGGTCCGGGACGCCGTCCGGGCGCTGTCGGCCAGCGGCGTCACCCGGTGAGGTCCCTCGACGAGCTCGAGGCCGTCGTCGACGCCACCCTGCGGGACGCCGAGCTGGTCTTCGAGCACCCCGCCCGCGGCCGGTTCCTGGTCGACCTGCCCGGCCACAACAAGCTCAAGACCGTCTGCGGGCTGATCCTCGGTGACCACGGGCTGCGGGTCGAGGCGTTCGTCTGCCGCCAGCCCGACGAGAACCGCGAGCAGCTGTGGACCTGGCTGCTGCAGCACAACTCCCGGATGTACGGCGTCTCCTACTCCATCGACAGCGTCGGCGACGTCTACCTGACCGGCCGGCTCAGTCACGCCGCGGTCACCGCCGAGGAGCTGGACCGACTGCTGGGCGCGGTGCTCAGCTACGCCGACGACCACTTCAACACCATGCTGGAGATCGGCTTCGGCAGCTCCATCCGCCGGGAGTGGGACTGGCGGGTCAAGCGCGGGGAGTCCCTGCGCAACCTGGAGGCCTTCGCCGAGTTCGTGCAGCGCCGCCCCGACGGGTCGTGACCCGACGCGTGGTGACCAGACCCGGGGGCCGGGAGGACCTCGGCGCAACCCGGCGGAGCGCGAGTCCCCCCACAGCTGAGGGGGTGGCAGGAGCACCCTGAGTCCACGTACAACGGTAGAGGTCGTCCGATCCGCGGCCGTCACCCACGAGGAGGACCGATGGCCGCCCGATCCCGCCGCCCGCTGCTGCGCGCCACCCTCGGCGACCACCTCGCCGGGGAGGTCGACCCGATCGCCACCGCCGAGGCCGCCCGCGGCGTCGCCTACGCCCTGGTCGACCGGGCCCGGGTCACCGACGACCCCGAGGTCACCCGCCGGCTGGTCACCCTGGCCGACGACGAGGGCCTCGACGAGCTCGCCGAGCTGTGGGCCGACAGCCCCGCCGTCTCGCTGCCGGGCTCGCTGTGGCGGCTGTACCTGCTGCGCGCCTGGGTGCAGCGCGACCCGGTCGCCGCGGCCCGCCAGTTCGAGGCCGGGCGCGGCCGGGTGCTGCCCCGCGAGGTCGTCGCCGGGCTGGCCGACCCGCCCGGCCCCGACGGCGTCCGGGACCTCGCCGACGCCGTCCTCACCGGGGTCTTCGAGGGCGACCTGGACGTCGCCCTGGACCGGGCCGCCGCGTTCTGCTGGGTCGTCGCCGGCGGCCGGGCCGCGCTGGCCGACGAGCTCGACGACGTCGACAGCGCCGCCGCCGACCGGGTCACCCGCGGCGGCCACGCCCTGGGCCGCACCGCCGACCAGCTGGCCGCCTCCGCCCGCCGCTGGCGCGCCGGCACCCTGCCCTGACGGGGACGGCGTGGTCTCCGGGGGACGAGACGATGCGGGACGGGACGGGGCTGCGCGGGAGCGCACCCGCCAGCTGACCGGGGTGGTGGTCGCCAGCGCGCTGGTCTACCCGCTGCTGCTGTGCGCGGTGCAGCTCGCCCTGGCCCAGTACCTCACCCGCGACCCGGTCGACGCGCTGTGGTGGGGCGGTCTGGCCGTGCTGCTGTGCGTGGCTATCGCCGCCGTCGTCCGGTGGAGCACCGGCCGCCGGGTGACCAGCCCCTGGCTGCTCCTGGGGCTGGTGCCACCGGGGGTCTTCGAGCTGTGGCTGGCCTGGCCGTCCCTCACCCGCTGAGCGTCGGGCAGGATGGACCCGTGACTGAGACCGGCACCCTGGTACTGCTCCGCCACGGCGAGAGCGAGTGGAACAAGGCCAACCTGTTCACCGGCTGGGTGGACGTCTCCCTGTCGGAGAAGGGCCGCGCCGAGGCCGCCCGCGGCGGTGAGCTGCTGGTCGCCGAGGGCCTGCTGCCCGACGTGCTGCACACCTCGCTGCTCAAGCGCGCCATCACCACCGCCGAGCTGGCCCTCGCCGCGGCCGACCGGCAGTGGATCGAGGTCAAGCGGTCCTGGCGGCTCAACGAGCGGCACTACGGCGCCCTGCAGGGCAAGGACAAGGCCGCCACCCTCGCCGAGTACGGCGAGGAGCAGTTCATGACCTGGCGGCGCAGCTACGCCACCCCGCCGCCGCCCATCGACGCCGGCAGCGAGTACAGCCAGGACGCCGACCCGCGCTACGCCTTCCTGCCTCCGGAGGCCCGCCCGGCCACCGAGTGCCTGGCCGACGTCGTCGTCCGGATGCTGCCCTACTGGTACGACGCGATCGTGCCGGACCTGCGCGCCGGCAAGACCGTGCTGGTCACCGCGCACGGCAACAGCCTGCGCGCCCTGGTGAAGCACCTGGACGGCATGGGCGACGACGAGGTCGTCGGCCTCAACATCCCCACCGGCGTCCCGCTGCGCTACGACCTGGACGCCGACCTCAAGCCCACCACCCCCGGCGGCCGCTACCTGGACCCCGACGCCGCCGCCGAGGCCATCAAGGCCGTGGCCGCCCAGGGCAAGAAGTAGCCCGCCCGGCTCAACGTCCGGTCTCCTGGGTCGACCCAGGAGACCGGACCTCGAGCCGCGTCGTGCACCGGCTCATCGTCCGGTCCCCGGGGTGGACCCGCGGGACCGGACGTTGCCCGGGGAGGGACGACGCGAGAGGGCCCCGGACTCGGTGAGTCCGGGGCCCTCTCGTCGTGCGGGATGTCAGCTGGCGGCGGCGATGGGGAGCGGGCGCTCGCCGGTGACCAGGTAGACGACGCGACGGGCGACGCTGACCGCGTGGTCGGCGAAGCGCTCGTAGTAGCGGCCCAGCAGGGTGATGTCGATGGCCGACTCGATGCCGTGCGGCCACTCGTTGCTCAGAAGCTCGCGGAACAGCTGCTGGTGGTTGCGGTCCATCAGGTCGTCGTCGGCCTCGAGCTCGACGGCGGCCTCGACGTCGCGCTTGGCGATGATCGTGCCGGCCTTGGCGACCAGGCTCTCCGCGATGTGCCCCATGTCCAGGAAGACCGGGCGCACCTCCTGCGGGACGGCGTGGTCGGGGAAGCGCATCCGCGCGACCTTGGCGATGTGCTGGGCCAGGTCGCCCATCCGCTCCAGGTCCTGCACCGTGGCCATGGCGGTGGTGATGGCCCGCAGGTCGGTGGCGACCGGCTGCTGGCGGGCCAGCAGGGTGAAGCAGCGCTCGTCGACGTTCTCGCGCACCAGGTCGATGTGCTGGTCGCCGGCGATGACCAGGTCGGCCAGTGCCACGTCGGCGTCGAGCAGGGCCGTCGTCGCCTTGCTCATCGCGGAGCCGACCGAGTTGGTCATGTCGACCAGGCAGGCGTTGATGTCGTCGAGTTCTTCGCGGTAGCTGTCCCGCACGTCTTCCTCCAGGGAACGGCACCCCCCGGGGTGCCGCTGCGTCGTCGGGCCGGCCGCACCCTCGTCTGGATGCGTCTCTGGCGCCTGCAGAGCAGCCTAGAGACAGTTCCGACCCGCCGACGGACCCTGCAGGTGAACGACGGGACACGCGGCCGTGAACAGCTCCCCATCCGGGGGGTCCAGAGCCCGGATCGGGGCGGACCATGCCCCCGGCGGGCCTAGCATCGGCAGCGTGCACCCGCTGCTGTGGCTGGCGCTCGGCCTCGTGACGGGCGGGGTCGTCGGCCTCCTCGTCGCCCGGGCCCACCCCTGGGCGCCCCCGGCCGCCCCCGACCGGTCCCCGCCCCCGGCCACCGCGCCCGGTGAGGCGGCCCTGTCGCGCCGTCTGGTCGACCTGATGGACCCCGCGGTCGTGCTGCTCGACGCCGCCGACGAGGTGCTGCTGGCCAACCCCTCCGCCCGCGCGCTGGGCATCGTGCGCGGCACCCGGCTGATGGTGCCCGGGTTGATCACGGTGGCCCAGGAGGTGCGGGCCGCCGGTGGACGGCGCTCCGACGTCCAGCTCCCCGGCGACCTGGTCGGCGCCGGGCCGCGGATGGTGGGCGTGCACGGGGTGCGGCTGGACAGCGGTCCGGCCCTCGAGCCCGGCCCCGTCGCGCTGGTGCTGCAGGACGTGACCGAGGCCCGCCGGGTCGAGGCCGTCCGCCGGGACTTCGTGGCCAACGTGGGGCACGAGCTGAAGACCCCGGTGGGCGCGCTGGCGCTGCTGGCCGAGGCCACCCAGGGTGCCGCCGACGACCCGGAGACCGTGCAGCGCTTCGCCGCCCGGATGACCCACGAGGCCGACCGGCTGGCCCGGCTGGTCCGGGAGCTCATCGACCTCTCCCGGCTGCAGGGTGCCGAGCCGCTGCCCGACCTGGCCCCCGTCGAGGTGACCACCGTCGTGGCGGAAGCCGTCGACCGCACCCGGCTGGCCGCCGCCGCCAAGGGCATCGAGCTGGCCGTGGGGGAGCAGCCCGGGCTCGTCGTGCGGGGTGTGGAGTCCCAGCTGGCCACCGCCGTCACCAACATGCTCGCCAACGCCGTGGCCTACAGCCCGGAGAAGGCCAAGATCGCCGTCGGCACCCGGGCCCGCTCCGGGTTCGCCGAGATCGCGGTGACCGACTCGGGCATCGGCATCCCCCGGGCCGACCGGGCTCGGGTGTTCGAGCGCTTCTACCGGGTCGACCAGTCCCGGGCCAGCGCCACCGGTGGCACCGGCCTGGGCCTGGCGATCGTCAAGCACGTGGCCACCAACCACGGTGGCTCGGTCACCGTCTGGAGCGAGGAGGGCCTGGGGTCGACGTTCACCCTGCGCGTCCCGCTCGCCCCGGCCGACGCCCCGCCGCCGGCCACCACCGACCCGGCGGGCCGGTCCGTCGACCGGGTCGCCGCCCTGCGCGCTGCCGTCACCGCGACCCCCGCCGGTGCCGGAGAACCCCAGAGAGGACGGTCATGACCCGAGTGCTCGTGGTGGAGGACGAGGAGTCCTTCTCCGACGCGCTGTCCTACATGCTGCGTCGTGAGGGCTACGAGGCCGTGGTCGCCGGCAACGGCATCGACGCGCTCGCCGAGTTCGACCGCAGCGGCGCCGACATCGTGCTGCTGGACCTGATGCTGCCGGGCCTGTCGGGCACCGAGGTGTGTCGGACGCTGCGCGCCAAGAGCGCCGTCCCGATCATCATGCTGACGGCCAAGGACACCGAGATCGACAAGGTCGTGGGCCTGGAGCTCGGTGCGGACGACTACGTCACGAAGCCCTACTCCGCCCGGGAGCTGCTGGCCCGGATCCGGGCGGTGCTGCGCCGCGGCACCGACACCGACCTGCCCGCCGACGCCACGCTGACCGCCGGTCCGGTCCGGATGGACGTCGAGCGGCACACCGTGGCCGTCGACGGCGAGACCGTGTCGCTGCCGCTCAAGGAGTTCGACCTGCTCGAGCTGCTGCTGCGCAACGCCGGCCGGGTGCTCACCCGCGGGCAGCTCATCGACCGGGTCTGGGGATCGGACTACGTCGGGGACACCAAGACCCTCGACGTCCACGTCAAGCGGCTGCGGGCCAAGCTCGAGCCCGACCCGGCGACGCCGAAGTGGCTGGTCACCGTGCGGGGCCTGGGCTACAAGTTCGAGGCCTGAGAGCACCAGTCCGAACGCGAACGGCCCCGGTGCGCAGCACCGGGGCCGTCCACGTCGACCGTCGCGTCACTTGCCGCGGCCGGTCTCCTCCTGCAGTTCGTCGATCTTGATCGAGGCGTCGGCCTTGCTGATGTCCTCGGGGACCTCTTCGCCGGCCTGCTGCGCCAGCGTGCTCAGGTAGCTCTTCTGGGCACCGGTGGCGGGCTCGTCGCCGGTCACCCAGTCGGAGGGGTCCTTCTCTGCCGTGGGGTCACCGGGCTGGCCGGTGTTGACCTTCGAGTCTGCTTCGCTCATGTGTTCGAAGCTACGCCGGGACCGGGGAGTCCGCGCGGCGAACGGCCGGTGCCGTCGCCGGCGCCACGCGGTCGGCGCACCGCAGTCGCGCACGGGCCTCCTCGATCCGCCGTCCGGTGAGGAAGACGTGGTCCGCACCGCAGGGGCAGAGGACGGCCACGGCGACCACGCCGGGGCGGGTGCGCGGGTCCGCGACGGGCCGCAGCCTGCGGTCCGCGACGAGCTCGGTCGCGTGGGTCACGGGGCAGGTGATCAGCAGCATGCGGTCAGCCTGGCGGGGTCGAGCAGCCCGGACGAGTGGCAGGAACGACCATGAACGCCGATTTCCTGCCATGCTGCCCGCATGACCGCACAGCGTCCCCTCGTGGTGAGCGTCCTGGCCTGCGACGGCGCCCTGGGGGCCTTCGGCCTCGGTGTCGCCAGCGAGGTCTTCGGCTACGACCACACCCGCTTCGGGATGCCGCGCTTCGACCTCGCCCTGGTCACCGAGAACCCCGGCCCGGTGCGCACCGACACCGGCCTGGTGCTCGTCGTGGAGCACGGCCTCGAGCGGCTGGCGGTCTCCGACGTCGTGCTGGTCACCTCCTGGGAGGACCTGGCCCGGCCCTGTCCGCCGGCCGTGCTGGACGCACTGCGCGCCGTGCACGCCCGCGGCGGGCAGCTGATCAGCCACTGCAGCGGGGCGTTCGTGCTGGCCGCCGCCGGACTGCTCGACGGCCGCCGGGCGACCACCCACTGGCGGATGGCCGGGGACATGGCGGCGCTGTTCCCCGCCGTCGTCGTCGACCCGCGGGTGCTCTACGTCGACGAGGGCTCGATCATCACCGGGGCGGGCACGGCCTCGGGCGTCGACGCCCTGCTGCACTGGGTGCGCCGCGAGTACGGCCCGGCCGCGGCCAACGGGCTGGCCCGGGAGATGGTCGTGCCCCCGCACCGCGACGGCGGCCAGGCCCAGTACGTCGACGCCCCCGTCGCCCGCTGCGAGGACGACCTGCTGGGCGTGGTGCTGGGTTGGGCGCAGCAGAACCTGGCCGAGGACATCAGCGTCGACCACCTCGCCCGCCGGGCGCTGATGAGCCCGCGCAGCTTCGCCCGCCGCTTCAAGGCCACCACCGGGACGACGCCGCACGCCTGGCTGCTGGCCCAGCGGCTGGCCGCGGCCGAGACGCTGCTGGCCGACTCCGACGCGCCCGTCGAGGAGGTGGCCCGGCTGGTGGGCTTCGGCACCGCGGCGGGCCTGCGCGAGCAGTTCGCCCGTCGCCGGGGGATCAGCCCGCGCGCCTACCGGCAGGCCTTCCGCACCGGGCTGGGCTCAGGTGACGGGTCGGCGGCGGTGCAGCTGGACGTCCACCGGCCGGGGGCTGGCCGGGTGCGGCGCGACGAGACCGGCGTCCAGGCGGGCCTCGGTCAGCCGGCGTAGCTCGGCGTAGGCGGCGCGCCCCAGCAGCTCGGTGAGCTCGGCGGCGTAGGTGAGCACCAGCGGCTCGGCGGCCACGTGCGCGGTGGGGGAGCCGGTGCACCACCAGTGCAGGTCGTGGCCGCCCGGGCCCCAGCCGCGGCGGTCGAACTCCCCGATGCTGCTGACCAGCACCCGGGTCTCGTCCGGGCGGTCCACCCACTCCTGCTCACGACGCACCGGCAGCTGCCAGCACACGTCGGGCTTGGTCTCCAGGGGGTGCCGGTCGGTGCGCAGGGCCAGCCCGTGCAGCGCGCAGCCGCCCCCGCCGGGGTGGTCGGCGCGGTTGAGGAAGACGCAGGCGCCGTCGACGACCCGGGTGCGCAGCGCGGTCCCGCCGTCCTCGTCGGACTCGTCGAGGACGTCGGGCTCGGTCCAGTCCGCTGCCCACTGCGGACGGCGCTGCCAGTCGGCGTCGGTGAGCTCGGCGACGGCGGCCCCGACCCGCTCCAGGTCCTCGGTGTCGGTGAAGAAGGCGCCGTGGTTGCAGCAGCCGTCCTCGGCCCGGCCCTCGACCACCCCGGCGCACCCCCGGCCGTAGACGCACGTCCAGGCCGAGGTCAGCCAGGTCAGGTCGGCCCGGACCCGGTGGTCGGGGTCGGCCGGGTCGGTGAACTCGACCCACTCGCGGGAGAAGTCCAGGTCCACCTCGTCGGGGGGACCGTCCTCCAGCTGCTGCGCCACCGGCCCAGTCCACCACGGCCCCACCGGCACCCGGCAGACTGTCGTCCCATGCGGCTGGGAGTGCTCGACGTCGGTTCGAACACCGTCCACCTGCTGGTGGTCGACGCGCACCGTGGTGCGCACCCCACCCCGGCCCACGACGACAAGTCGGTGCTGCGGCTGGCCGAGCACGTGGGCGCGGACGGCGTGCTGTCCAAGGCGGGGGAGAAGGGGCTGCTCACCGCGGTCCGCCGGGCCCGCAAGGTCGCTGCCGAGCAGGGCTGCGAGGAGCTGCTGGCCTTCGTCACCTCCGCCATCCGGGAGGCCTCCAACGGCCCCGAGGTGCTGGACCGGGTCCGCGAGGCCACCGGGGTGGACCTGCAGGTCCTCTCCGGGGAGGACGAGGCCCGACTGACCTTCCTCGCCGTCCGCCGGTGGTTCGGCTGGAGCGCCGGGCGGCTGCTGGTGCTCGACATCGGTGGCGGTTCCCTGGAGCTGGCCACCGGCATCGACGAGGACCCCGACGTCGCCCTGTCGCTGCCGCTGGGCGCCGGCCGGATGACCCGGCGGTTCCTGCCCGAGGCGCACGAGGGGGGCCGCCCGAGCCTGGAGGCGCTCGGCGAGCTGGACACCCACGCCGCCCGGCTGCTGGCGCCCGCCGCCCGCCGGCTGGCGGCGGCCGGGCCGCCGGACCTGGTCGCGGCGACCTCCAAGACCTTCCGCACCCTGGCCCGCCTCACCGGTGCGGCGCCCTACTCCGCGGGGCTGCGGGTGCCGCGCACGCTGAGCACGGCCGGACTGGGCCAGCTCGTCGGCTTCGTCTCCCGGATCGACTCCGGTGCGCTGGCCGAACTGCAGGGCGTCTCGGTGGACCGGGCCCACCAGGTCCCGGCCGGCGCCGTCGTGGCGCGCGCCGCCCTGCGCGCGGTCGACGTGCCGCACGTGGCAATCTGCCCCTGGGCGCTGCGCGAGGGCATCATCCTGCGCCGGCTGGACGGACTGGAGGGCGCATGACCGACCCCGCAGACCACTCGGTCCGCTCGCTGGCCGAGATCCTCCGGGAGCACGGCCTGGAGTCCGAGGCCGGCACCCGGCCGGGCACGACCGGACCCGTGCGCGCCTCGCAGCGCCGTCGTGGCGTCGACGACCCGCCCTCCTCCCGGCCCGAGGCCACCGGCCGGGACCGCCGCACCAGCGGCGGACGCCGGGCCGATGACGCCACCCCACCCGCCGCGGAGCCGGCGGCACCCCGGGTGGGACGACGCAAGACCGACGTCGACCTGCCCGAGCCCGTGGCGCCCGGCCAGGGTGAGCTCTTCCCCACCGGGGGCCCCACCACGGCCGCCATCCCGGGTCTGCGCCCCGCCCGTACCCCGGGGGTGCCCGGCTCCACGGTGGGCTCCCGGTCGGGCGCACCGGACCTGGCCTCCACCGGGCCGATCCCCAAGATCGTCCTGCCGGCCGAGGAGGAGCCCGCCGAGCCGCTCACCCCGGCCCAGAGCGCGGTCGCCTGGGCCCGCTTCGTCGGCGAGCTCGTGCTGGCCCTGGCGGTCGGTGTCGGCGTCTACTACCTGTTCACCGTGCTCTGGGAGGTCCTGCCCTACCTCGCGGTGGTGCTGGCCCCGCTGGTGCTCACCGGACTGGTCGGCGGGGTCGCGTTCTGGCGTCGGCGGCACGGGCAGCCCCAGCTGGAGACCCGGATCCTGCTGGTCCTGCTGTTCGCCGGGACGCTGCTGGTCGTCGTCCCGGCGGCCGGGTTGCTCTCGGGCACCTGAGCCGCACTAGCGTCCTGGGGGTGAGCAGCGCAGACGCCCCCGCCCGGTCCGGACTCGCCCTCGTGGGCGGCGGCAAGATCGGGGAGGCCCTGGTCTCCGGGCTGGTCCGTCGTCCCGGGGCGGCCTCCTCGATCGCCGTGGTCGAGCGGAGCCCCGAGCGGGCCGCGCAGCTGGAGCAGCGGTACGGCGTCCGGGCGCTGGACCTGGCCGGGGCCGCCGCCACCAGCCGGGTGCTGCTGCTGGCGGTCAAGCCGCAGGACGTCGACGCCCTGCTGGGCCTGCTGGCCCCGCACGTCGACGGCGACCACCTGGTGGTCTCGGTGGCTGCCGGCGTCCCCACGGCGCGGATCGAGGCGCTGCTGCCCGCCGGCACGCCGGTCGTGCGGGTCATGCCCAACACCCCGGCGCTGGTCGACGAGGGCATGAGCGTGCTGTCGGCCGGGGCGCACGCCACCGAGGCGCACCTGGACGAGGCGGAGGCGCTGCTGTCGGCCGTGGGTCAGGTGCGACGGGTCCCGGAGTCCCAGCAGGACGCGGTCACCGCGCTGTCGGGCAGCGGGCCGGCCTACTTCTTCTTCCTGGTCGAGGCGATGATCGACGCCGGCATCCTGCTGGGCCTGCCGCGCACGCTGGCCGCGGACCTGATCGTGCAGACGGCGCTGGGTGCCGCGACCATGCTGCGCGACTCCGGGGAGCACCCGGTGCAGCTGCGCGAGGCCGTCACCAGCCCCGGCGGGACGACGATCGCGGCGATCCGGGAGCTGGAGCGCCACGGTGTGCGGGCGGCGCTGATCGCGGCCATCGAGGCCGCGCACGACCGCTCGGTCGAGCTCGGCCGCTGAGCCCTGCCGCGTCGTCCACGGCGGACGGCGGACGGCGGGCGGCGGTCGGTGCCGGGCCGCGGGGTGTGGGCGAGATGTGGGCAACCGGCCGTTGCGGACTGATCCGTCCTCACGCGTGGTGTCCGTGTTGCACCTGTGAGTCGACTTGTCCACACTTCCTGGGGACGGAGCGTGATCACAGGCCGACGGTCTGGGGACGACGCGCCGTCGAACGAGGGAGCGGGGTCGTCGTGTCGACATGTGCCCAGTACGGACCGGTCCGCATGTTCGATTCACCCATCGCTTCTGTCCCACCAGCCCCCTAACGTCTGTTCCAGCACGTACGTGTCCCGTCCGCCGGTGGGGAAGCCGGCGGCCCGATGCGTGCTAGTAGCGGAGATGAACTGATGACCATGCCCCAGCGCGCCACCTACAACGCCCGTCCGGTCCAGTCCGGCCCGCGTCCGGTCGCCCGTCCCGTGTCGGCCGCCTCGGTGGCCCGTCCGGTCGGTGCCCCGCACCCGGCTGCCGCACCGGTCAACCGGCAGGCCCCGATGCAGCCGCAGCGTGCGGCCGTCACGTTCCTCACCGTGGCCGAGGTCGCCGCGATGATGCGCGTGTCGAAGATGACGGTCTACCGCCTCGTGCACGGCGGCGAGCTCTCCGCCGTCCGCGTGGGCCGCTCCTTCCGCGTCCCCGAGCGCGCCGTGCAGGACTACCTGCGCGACGCCTACACCGACATCGCCTGAGTGGTCGCGGCCCCCGTGCCGCGACCACCCAGGGTCGGCCCGTCCACGACGGACCGACTCGGCGACACCCCCGGCCCCCGGGCCGGGTAGTCTCGACCGTCGAGCGTCGTACCGCTCCCTCCGGGGGCTGCGGCGCACACGAGCGGAACACCCTCGCGCGGTGCCCGGCGTGACCACCGGTCACTGTCCCGGGTCCCACGCGTCCTCGACGTCGGGAGCAGGCACATGGGTTCGGTCATCAAGAAGCGCCGCAAGCGGATGGCGAAGAAGAAGCACCGCAAGCTGCTCAAGAAGACGCGCGTCCAGCGTCGTAACAAGAAGTGAGCTGACGCTCGTGCCGCCCGCGGTCGTCCTCGTCACCGGCGTGAGCCGGTGGCTGGGCGGCGCGCTGGCGGGCGAGCTGGCCGCAGACCCCTCCATCGAGCGGGTCATCGGGGTGGACACCGTGCCCCCCGGCCCCGAGATGCTGCGGCGTCTGGGGCGCACCGAGTTCGTCCGGGCCGACATCCGCAGCCCGTTGATCGGCAAGGTCGTGTCCGCCGCGTCGGTGGACACCGTGGTGCACATGAACATCTCCTCGACCCCCGGTGGGTCGGGTGGGCGCACGTCGATGAAGGAACTCAACGTCATCGGCACGATGCAGCTGCTGGCCGCGTGCCAGCGCGCTCCCTCGGTGCGCCGGTTCGTGCTGAAGTCCACCAGCGCGGTCTACGGGGCCAGCCCCCGCGACCCCGCCGTGTTCACCGAGGCCATGCAGGCCCGCCGGGTGCCCGGGGGCGGCTTCGCCAAGGACAGCCTGGACGTCGAGGGCTACGTGCGGGCCTACTCCCGCCGGCGGCCCGACGTCGACGTGGCGGTGCTGCGGTTCACCAACTTCATCGGCCCGCGGATCGACTCGCTGCTCACCGGCTTCCTGCGGATGCCGGTGGTGCCCACGGCGCTGGGGTTCGACGCCCGCGTCCAGCTGCTGCACGAGGACGACGCGGTGGCCGTGCTGGTCCGCGCCACCACCGGTGACTTCGCCGGCACCGTCAACGTCGGGGCCGAGGGCACGGTGCTGCTGTCCCAGGCCATCCGGCGGCTGGGCCGGGTGGCGCTGCCGCTGCCCACCCAGGCGATGGGCCCGCTGGGCAAGCTGACCCGGCGGGCCGGCATCACCGACTACTCACCCGAGCAGATGCGCTTCCTCAACTTCGGCCGCGTCGTGGACACCACCCGACTGCGCCACGAGTTCGGTTACTCCCCGCGCTTCACCACCGCCGCCGCGTTGGCCGACTACGGCCGCACGGTGGCCCCCGTCGTCGCCCCCGAGCTGGTCAGCGGGCTGACCGCGAACGCCGCACGGGCCGTGGGCCGACTGGCGTCCGTGCTGGACGACGTCGGCCGGACCACCCGGCCGACCCCGTCGGGCACGCACCTGCAGGCGGTGCGCGATGCCTGAGGCCCGGGTCATCCGGCTGCACCCCGACGGCCCCGAGGAGCCGGTGGAGCCCACCGTCCCCGGCCGCGGCTGGGACGCCTCGGTCGCCGGCGGCCTGGAGTTCCTCCGTCGCCGGCTGACCGGTGACTACGACACCGACGAGTTCGGCTTCGACCCCGACCTCACCGACCACCTGCTGCTGCCGGTGCTGCGCCCGCTGTTCGAGCGCTGGTTCCGGGTGGAGACCGTCGGACTGGAGAACGTGCCCGACGTCGGCGGTGCGCTCATCGTGGCCAACCACTCGGGCACGGTCCCGATGGACGCGCTGATGACCACCGTGGCGCTGCACGACGAGCACCCCGCCGCCCGCCGCTTCCGCCTGCTGGGCGCCGACCTGGTCTTCCAGGTCCCCTTCATCGGTGCCATGGCCCGCAAGCTGGGTGCCACGCTGGCCTGCAACGAGGACGCCGAACGGCTGCTCACCGAGGGTGAGCTGGTCGGGGTCTTCCCCGAGGGGTTCAAGGGCGTCGGGAAGCCGTTCAGCGAGCGGTACACCCTGCAGCGGTTCGGCCGTGGCGGGTTCGTCACGGCCGCCCTGCGCACGGGCGTGCCGATCGTGCCGTGCGCGATCGTCGGGGCCGAGGAGATCTACCCGATGATCGGCAACGCGAAGACCGCGGCCCGGGTGCTGGGCCTGCCCTACTTCCCGATCACCCCGACGTTCCCGCTGCTGGGCCCGCTCGGGGCGGTCCCGCTGCCCTCCAAGTGGTTCATCGCCTTCGGGGCGCCCATCGAGACCGCCTCCTACGGCCCGGGCGCAGCCGAGGACCCGATGCTGGTCTTCAACCTCACCGACCAGGTGCGGGAGAACATCCAGCAGTCGCTGTACCAGCTGCTGCTCAAGCGCCGGTCCGTCTTCTCCTGAGGCTCAGAAGGGCCAGCGGTTGCGGCGCCGGAGGGCGATCAGGCCGCTGACCGCGCCGCCCCCGACGGCGGCCGCACCCAGCGTGGGGACGCCGATCCGGGCGGCCTTGCGGCCGGTGCGGAAGTCCTTGACGTCCCAGCCGCGGGAGCGGGCCACGGCCTTGAGCTCGCTGTCGGGGTTGACCGCGACCGCGGTGCCGACCATCGACAGCATGGGCAGGTCGTTGGAGGAGTCGCTGTACGCGGTGCAGCGGCTCAGGTCCAGTCCTTCCCGCTCGGACAGCGCCAGCACCGCCTGGGCCTTGGCCTCGTGGTGCATCAGCTCGCCGACCAGCCGGCCGGTGTAGACGCCGTCCACGATCTCCGACACCGTGCCCAGGGCGCCGGTGAGGCCCAGCCGGCGGGCGATGACCGAGGCCAGCTCGACCGGGGTGGCGGTGACCAGCCAGACCCGCTGACCGGCGGCCAGGTGCTGCTGGGCCAGCAGGCGGGTGCCCGACCAGATCCGGTCGGCCATCAGCTCGTCGTAGATCTCCTCACCGGCGTCGACGATCTCGGTGACCGTCTTGCCGGCGATGAAGGCCAGCGCGTTGTCCCGCACGGCGTGCACGTCGATGGCGGACTCGCTGCCGGCGACCCGGAACTTGGCCTGCTGCCAGACGAAGCTGGCCACGTCGCGGCCGGTGAAGTACTTGCGGGCGGCCAGCCCGCGGGCGAACCAGAACAGCGAGGCGCCCATCATCATCGTGTTGTCGCAGTCGAAGAACGCGGCCGCGGTGGGGTCGGGCGTGACCGCCGGGGGCGCCTCGACATCGGCCGCGGCGGCGGAGGCGGCGCCCGCGACGAGCGCGCGGGCCTCCTCGTCCTCGATGCCGGCGGGCGTGCGGGCGCGGTCACCGCGGAAGGGCACCCGGACCACTGCTGCCACCCCCTCGTGCTGCCGGCCCCCGTGCGGGAGCGCCGCTGCCGACCCTATCCGGAGGGTCTCAGCAGCCCACGGTGATCAGCGGGGGCGCGCAGACCTGCACGCCGGGGACCAGCGGGGGCACCTCGACGAGGGCGCCGCCGGTGCTCGGGGGCGCCGTCGGCACCACCGTGGGGACGACGGGCGCCGGCGCCGGGCTGGGGACGGCGGCCGTGGGGCTGGGGGCCGCGCCGCCGGTCGGGGCAGGTGCGCCGCCACCCCCGCCACCGCCACCCCCGACACCGCCGCCCGGGCCGGCGGTGCCGGTGGGGGCCGCGCCGCCACCGGCGGGGGCCGGTGCGGTCTCGCTCGCCGGTGCCCCGGTGGTGGGTGCGGCCGTGGCCGGGGTGCTGGGCATGGGTGTCGCGGACGGCGTCGACGTCCCCGAGGGGTCGGTCGGGGTCGCGCAGGGGGCGGGCACGGGACCCAGCTCGTCGGAGCCCGCGGTCTGCAGCCCACCGGGGCAGGCGAAGCCGGTCTGCAGGGCCGCCGACCGGGCGGCCACCCGGTCGACCAGGGCGAGCGAGGCGGCGGCGTCGGGTCGGGCCTCGGCGGGGAGCGCGGCCTCCACGGCGGCGATCCCCTCGCGCTGGGCGACGGTCCAGCCGTCCAGGGTGGCCAGTGGGGCGGGGTCCCCGGCGGCCACGATCGTGCCGGTCAGCGAGTCCGTGCCCTCGGTGGTCTGCTGGTCCATCGTGGCCAGCACGTCGCGGACGGTGCCCACGTCGGTGCCGTCGGCTGCCAGGACCGCGTCGGACCCGTCGGCGGTCGGCGCGACCGGCGCCGCCACCGGGACGGCCAGGGCGCCGGCCTCCACCCCGGTCAGCTGCTCCAGTTCGGTGAGCCGGGTGCTGGCGAACCCGAGCAGGGTGAGGCCCCGGTCGGTGTCGGAGGCCAGGGCGAGCTGGGTCTGCTCCGTGCCGCGCTTGACGTCGTAGAGCAGGTCGCCGGGCTCGGAGCCCTGGGCGAGGGCCACCAGGCCCGACAGCGTCGCCACCGTGAGCGCGGCTCCGGTCAGTCCGGCGGTGAGCCGGCTCCGCCAGCGCGCAGCAGGGGTGTCCACGGCCCGTCCGGACAGCAGCCGCTGGGCCAGCGAGGGCGTGGGCTCCGGCGTCCGGACGGCGGCCATGGCGACCAGCCGGGCGCGCTGCCGGGCCCGGACGTCGTCGTCGAGGGTGGGGGCGTGCTGGCCGAGCAGGGTGAGGCGGGCGGCGAGGGCGTCCTCGAGCACCGCGCCGGACGGGGCGTCCACGCCCGCCGTCCGCTGCCCGTCCCTCACCGCTGTCCTCCGTCTGCCCCGTGGGTCCTGCCCGGTCGCCGTGCCGGTCGCGCCCCGTGGGCCGACCCGGTGGGTACCACGGCGACCAACGAAGCCCCCGAGCGGTGGGTACGGGGTACCCACCGGTAACTTGCCCGGCCCCCTCCCGGGGGTGAGGACGCGGTCACCGGAGGCCCTCGGGCAGCAGGTTGCCCAGCCGCTTCACCGCGCGGTGCTGCAGGGCTTTGATGGCGCCGTCCTTCTTGCCCATCGCGGCCGCGGTCTCCGCGACCGACAGGCCCTGCAGGAAGCGCAGCACGATGCACTCGCGCTGCTCGTCGTTGAGCTGGGCCACGCAGGCCAGCAGCTGCTCGTTGGTCAGGCCCTGCAGCACGGCGTCCTCGGGGCCGTCGGTGGCCCGGTCGGCGTCCCGCATGTCGGCCGTGCTGACCTCCAGACGGAACCGGCTGCTCTTCACGTGGTCCCGGACGATGTTGCGGGCGATGGTGACCAGCCAGGCGCCGACGTCGCGACCCTGGAAGCTCAGCGAGTCGATGCGCCGCAGGGCCCGGACGAAGGTCTCGCTGGTGAAGTCCTCGGCGGTCTGCCGGTCGGACACCCGGTGGTAGAGGTAGCGGAAGACCATGTCGGCGTACCGGTCGTAGAGCTCGCCGAAGGCCTCGGCGCGGCCCTGCTGGGCGTCGGCGACCAGCGCCCAGACGGCGATCTGCTCCTCGCCCTCGGGCTCGGTGGGCAGGCCCTCGAGGTCGTCGTCCTCCTCGGTCCCGTCGGTCCCGTCGGTCTCCATGGGCTCGGCGGGCTCGGCGGACTCGGCGGGCTCCGCGGGCTCGTCGGGGGTCGCGGCGTGCCGCGGGACCCCGTCGACGGGTACGGGGGCCGGGACGGGGGCGGTGGCGTCGGCGGCGGGCGCGACGGCGTCCTCGGCCGGGAGGCGCGGGCGCGGGGTGGGGCGCGGCCGGGGCGTGGGCCGGGCGGCGTCACCGGGGCGGGGGTGCGGCACCGCGATCCCGTCGACCGGTGCCCCGGCGTGCAGGCCGTCGGGGGCGAACCGCGCGGTCAGGTCGCCGGTGTCGGTGGAGCGTGGGCGGGGCACGGCCTCGTCCACCTCCTCGTCACGGGGCTGGTCGGGGGCCCGGCGACGGTGTCGGACCGCTCCTGACCTGCGCGGGCAGGCCCCATGGTGACAACATCGTGCGCCTGCGTCCACGCGACCGCCCCCGACCCGGTGGGGCGGTGACCCGTGCGGAGGACGCGGCCTGAGCAGGAGGGTGGTCCCGGTGCCGGCTGGCCGCAGCGACGTCCGCACGTTCGACGGTCTGGTGCGCGCCGCCGCGACCGCCTCCGGGTCGGCCCCGGCGCTGGTCCAGGGCGAGCGCCGGCTGAGCTGGACCGAGCTGGACGCCGCGGTCGACCGGGCCGCGGCCGGTTACGCCGCCCGCGGGCTGACCGCGGGGGAGCGGGTCGCCGTCCAGCTGCCCAACGGGGTCGACTGGGTGGTCGCGGTGGTGGGCGCGCTGCGCGCCGGGCTGGTCGTCGTCCCGGTGAACACCGCCTACACCGACCCCGAGCTCGAGCACCTGCTCGGCGACTCCGGCGCCCGGCTGCTGGTGGGCACCACCGAGCGGACCGCCCCGGGCGGGGTGCCCGCGCTGGCCGGCCCCCCGGCCTCCGACGACGCGCCGCCGGCCGACCGCGACGACCCCTCCGCGCTGGCCGTCCTCTGCTACACCAGCGGCACGACCGGTCGCCCCCGCGGGGCGATGCTCACCCACGCCGCGCTGCTGGCCAACCAGCAGCAGGTGCTCTCCGTGCAGCCGGCCCCGGTCCGCCCCGGCGACGTCGTGCTGCTGGTGCTGCCGCTGTTCCACGTCTACGGCCTCAACGGCGCCCTGGGCCTGGTCGCGGCGACCGGGGCGTGCGGCGTGCTCGTCGACTCCTTCGACCCGGTCGCCACCCTGGAGCTGATGGCCCGCGAGGGCGTCAGCGCCGTCCCCGGTGCGCCGCCGATGTACCAGGCCTGGCTGGCCGCGGCCGACGCCGCCGGCTCGGACACCGCGCTGCGCCGGGCCTTCGCCGCCGTGCACACCGCCAGCTGCGGGGCCGCCCCGCTGCCCGCCCGCATCTGGACGGCGATGCGGGACCGGGCCGCGGTCACCGTGTGGATGGGCTACGGCCTCACCGAGGCCGCCCCCGTGCTGGCCACCACGCTGGTCACCGGCCGGGCCGAGCCCGAGTGCATCGGCGCCCCGCTGCCCGGCGTGGAGCTGGTGCTGCGGGACACCGCAGGTGGGCCCGGTGCGGGCCCGGACCCGGGCAGCAAGGTCCGCGAGGACGTCTTCGGCGACCCGTTCGGCGACGACCCGGCCGACGCTGCCGGCGAGGTCTGCGTGCGTGGGGCCAACCTGTTCAGCGGCTACTGGCCCGACGGCGCCGACGGCCCGGACGCCGAGGGCTGGCTGCTCACCGGCGACATCGCCTACCGGGACGCCGTCGGCGACCTGCACCTGGTCGACCGCCGCCGCGACCTGGTGCTGGTCAGAGGCTTCAACGTCTACCCCGGTGAGGTCGAGCGGGTCCTGGAGGAGCACCCCGAGGTGGCCGAGGCCGCGGTCGTCGGGATGCCCGACGACCGCACCGGTGAGTCGGTGCGCGCGGTCGTCGTCCGCACGTCCGGCAGCACCGTGGACGCCGACGCGCTGCGGGCCCACGCGGCGCGTTCGCTGGCCCGGTTCAAGGTGCCGGCCACGTTCACCTTCGTCGCGCAGCTGCCGCACTCCCTGACCGGCAAGGTCAGCCGGGCCCGGCTGCGCGAGCTGGGGCTGGACCGGATGGCCGCCGAGACCGAGACGGTCGAGGGGGTCGGCGAGGGTGCCTGAGCGCGAGCTGCAGCTGCTCACCCGGGAGGGCTGCCACCTGTGTGTGGCGGCCGCGGAGACCCTGGACCGGCTGGCCGCCGAGGCCGGGCTGGCCGTCACCGCGGTCGACGTCGACGCCGACCCCGACCTGCAGGCCGAGTTCGGCGACCGGGTGCCGGTCGTGCTGCTCGACGGCCGCGAGCACTCCTACTTCACCGTCGACGTCGACCGGCTGCGCCGCGACCTCGGGACCGCCTGACCCGCTGGTCCACCCCCGTGGTAGGCGTCCGGTGCGTGGCGTCGGCCACAGCAGGGCGCTGTGACCTGCGCCGACGCCCTCAGCGACTTTGTTCCAGCGTTCACAAGCGGTTACCGTGGAGTTGCCGGCGGGAGACGCACGCCGGACGACCGCCCTCCTCGCACCCGATCCCACCCCCGGTGGTGCCCGGTGAGGCGCCCGACGACCACCGCCCCGCGACGTCCCCGCGACGTCCAGGCCCAGCGACACCGAGGAGGACGCGTGCCAGAGCCGCGCCCCCGGGTCATCCCGGAGGCCACCGTCGCCCGGCTGGCCGTGTACCTGCGGGTGCTCAGCGGTCTCGCCGACGGTGGACGCAGCCACGTGTCCTCCGGCGAGCTGGCCTCGGCGGCCGGGGTCAACCCGGCCGGGCTGCGCAAGGACCTCTCCTACCTGGGCCCGTGCGGTGTCCGTGGCGTCGGCTACTCGGTGCCCTCCCTGCGCGAACGGCTGGCCCGCGCGCTGGGCGTCGAGTCCGACCGGGCCTGCGTGCTGGTCGGCATGGGCAACCTGGGCTCGGCGCTGGCCGGGTACGCCGGTTTCGGCAGCCGCGGCTTCTCCTTCGTCGGCCTGCTGGACGCCGATCCGCAGCGGGTCGGCACCGTCGTCGGCGGTACCGCGGTGCGTCCGGTCGACGAGCTGGAGGCCGTGGTCGCCGAGCACGGCGTGACCATCGCCGTCGTCACCACCCCGGCCACGGTCGCCCAGTCGGTCTGCGACCGGCTCGTCGCCGCCGGGGTGCGCAGCATCGTCAACTTCGCGCCGCAGACGCTCAGCGTGCCGGCCGGGGTCGACGTCCGTCAGGTGGACCTCTCGGTCGAGCTGCAGGTGCTCGCCTTCCTCGACCAGCAGAAGGGCGTGCAGCTGGTGCCCGACACCGTCCCGAACGACCTCACCGTCCCGCAGGCGGCCACCCGATGAGCCTGCTCGCCGTCGGCATCAGCCACCAGACCGCGCCCGTCGCCCTGCTCGAGCAGGTCGCGATGAACGGCGACGACACGGTCAAGACCCTCCACGAGCTCCTCGACAGCGAGCACGTCACCGAGGCGCTGGTGCTGGCCACCTGCAACCGGGTGGAGGTCTTCGCCGAGGTCGACCGGTTCCACGGCGGGGTCACCGACGTGAGCCGGGTGCTCGCCCGGCACGCCGGGGCCACCGTGGAGGACCTGTCGCCCTACGTCACGGTGCACTACGAGGACCAGGCCATCGGGCACCTGTGCACCGTCGCCGCCGGGCTGGACTCGATGGTGGTCGGGGAGACCCAGGTGCTCGGCCAGCTGCGGGCGGCCTACGCGCTGGCCCAGCAGGAGGGGACCGTCGGCCGCGAGCTGCACCCGATCACCCAGCGCGCGCTGCGGGTGGGCAAGCGGGTGCACGCCGAGACCGGCATCGACAAGGCCGGCGCCTCGCTGGTGTCGGTCGCCCTGGAGCGGGTCACCGACCGGATCGGTGACCTCACCGGGCGCCCGGTGCTGGTCGTCGGCGCCGGTTCCATGGGCGCGCTGGCCGCCACCACGCTGGCCCGCCGCGGCGCGGCCGTCACCGTCTCCAGCCGGACGCCGGCCTCGGCCGCCCGGCTGGCCGAGGCCATCGAGGGCCGCTCCGCCGACCTGGAGACGCTGCCCGCCGAGCTCGCCGTCGCCGACGTGCTGGTCACCTGCACCGGCGCGACGGGCACGGTCATCGGCACCGACGTCGTCACCACCGCGATGGCCGGCCGGGGCGACCGCCCGCTGGTCGTGGTGGACCTGGCCCTGCCCCGCGACGTCGACCCGGCCGTCGCCACCCTGCCCGGCGTGCACGTCGTGGACCTGGCGATGCTGCAGGGCGAGCGGTACGAGCACGGCCGCCCGGTCGCCGGGTCCGTGGCCGCCGACGACATCGCCGCCGCCCACGCCCTGGTCGAGCTGGAGACCTCGCTGCTGCGCGCCGAGCGGCAGGCAGCCTCGGTGGCCCCCACGGTGTCCGCGCTGCGCAGCCAGGCCGCTGAGGTCGTCGACGCCGAGCTGCTGCGGCTGTCCTCCCGGCTGCCCGACCTGGACGCCCGCGCGCGCAGCGAGATCGCCCGCACCGTCCGCCGGGTGGTCGACAAGCTGCTCCACGAGCCCACCGTGCGGGTCAAGGAGCTGGCCAGTGCCCCCGGTGGCACCGACTACGCCGACGCCCTGCGGGCCCTGTTCGGCCTCGGCCTGGACGCCGACACCACGTCCTCGCTGGCCGGGGCGGTGACCGTCGACCCCGCACTGCCGGCGGCGACGTCGCTGAGCCAGCTGCCGGTCGACCGGGAGGTCTCGTGACCGCCCCGCTGCGGCTGGGCACCCGCCGGAGCCTGCTGGCCCTCACCCAGTCCCAGCACGTCGCCGATGCGATCACCGCGGCCACCGGCACGCCGGTGGAGCTGGTGCACATCACCACCGAGGGCGACGTGAACTCCGCCGCCATCAGCCAGCTCGGTGGCACCGGGGTGTTCGTCAGTGCCCTGCGCGACGCGTTGCACGCCGGCACCGTGGACCTGGCCGTGCACAGCTACAAGGACCTGCCGACCGCGGAGGAGCCGGGGCTGACCATCGCCGCGGTGCCTGCCCGGCAGGACCCCCGCGACGCCCTGGTGGCCCGCGACGGCCTGACCCTCGGCGAACTGCCGCCCGGCTCCACCATCGGCACCGGCGCCCCGCGCCGGGTCGCCCAGCTGCGGGCCCTGGGCCTGGGTCTGGACGTCGTCCCGATCCGCGGCAACGTGGACACCCGGATGCGCCGGGTCAAGGGCCGCAGCCAGGACGGCGACCTCGACGCCGTCGTGCTCGCCCGGGCGGGCCTGGCCCGGCTGGGCCGCCTCGACGCCGTCACCGAGGTCCTCGACCCGCTCCAGGTCCTGCCCGCGCCCGCCCAGGGCGCGCTGGCCGTCGAGTGCCGCACCGACGACGCGGCCACCCTGGCCGCCCTCGCCTCGCTCGAGGACCCCGCCGTCCGCGCCTGCGTCGTCGCCGAGCGCACCGTGCTGGCCACCCTCGAGGCCGGCTGCAGTGCCCCCGTCGCCGCCCACGCCGAGGTCGGCGAGGCCGAGGACGGCACCGACGAGCTCTACCTGCGGGCCTCGGTCACCGCGCTGGACGGCAGCGACGCCGTCCGCGGGTCGACCTCCGGGCCCGCACCCGACGCGGCGCGGCTCGGCCGCGAGCTCGCCGCCGAGCTGCTCGACCGCGGCGCCGCCGACCTGATGGCGGCCAGCCGGTGAACCACACCCCCCACCTGCCCTGTTCCACCCGCACCGACCCCGCACCCGCGGGGATCAGAATGAGGAGCACGCGATGACGCGCTCACGCAAGCAGCCCGGTCGAGTCGTCTTCGTCGGGGCCGGCCCCGGCGACCCCGGTCTGCTGACCACGCGGGCGGCCGACGCGCTGGCCGCCGCCGACCTGGTGCTGACCGACGGCGACGTCCCGGCGCCCTTGACCGACGCGATCCGGGAGTCCCACCCGGACGTGGAGATCAGCGTGGTGTCCGGCGAGCCGGCCGAGATCGCCAAGACCGCGGTGACGGCGGCCAAGAACGGCTCCGTCGTCGTCCGGCTGGTCGCCGGTGACCCGTTCACCACCGACGGCGTGGTCAAGGAGACCCTGGCGGTCACCCGGACCAGCATCGCCTTCGACGTCGTCCCCGGGGTGGCCGTCGGCACCGCCGTGCCGGCCTACGCCGGTGTGGCGCTGGGCGCGGGCTCCGTGCAGGCCGACCTGCGCGGGGAGTCCCCGGCCGACCCGGCTGCGCTCGCCGCCGCCGCCACCGGGACCAACAGCCCGCTGGTGCTGCAGGTCGCGGTGGACCAGCTGCCCACCGTGGCCACCGGCCTGCTCGAGGGCGGGCTGTCGGGCAACACCCCGGTCGTCGTCACCGCCGAGGGCACCGGCACCGCGCAGAAGTCCGTGGTGGCCAAGCTGTCGGCGATCGCGGAGAAGACCGCCGGCCTCGAGGCGCTCGCGGGCTCCGTGGTGGCCACCGTCGGCTCCGTCGTCGACAAGCGCGGCAAGCTCTCCTGGTGGGAGTCCCGCCCGCTGTTCGGCTGGCGCGTGCTGGTGCCCCGCACCCGCGAGCAGGCCGGTGAGATGAGCGACCGGCTGCGGGCCTACGGCGCCGTCCCCGTCGAGGTGCCCACCATCGCCGTGGAGCCCCCGCGCAGCCCGGCCCAGATGGACCGCGCCGTCAAGGGCCTGGTCACCGGCCGCTACGGCTGGATCGTCTTTACCTCGACCAACGCCGTGCGCGCGGTCCGGGAGAAGTTCGCCGAGCTCGGCCTGGACGCCCGCGCGTTCGCCGGGGTCAAGGTCGCCTGCGTCGGGGAGCAGACCGCCCAGGCCGTCCGCGACTTCGGCATCGTCCCGGAGCTGGTGCCCGCCGGCGAGCAGTCCTCCGAGGGCCTGCTGGTGGACTTCCCGCCCTACGACGACGTGTTCGACCCGATCGACCGGGTCCTGCTGCCCCGAGCCGACATCGCCACCGAGACCCTCACCGCGGGCCTCAAGGACCGGGGCTGGGAGGTCGACGACGTCACCGCCTACCGCACCGTGCGCGCCGCGCCGCCGGCTGCCGCCGTGCGCGAGGCCATCAAGGGCGGCGGCTTCGACGCCGTCTGCTTCACCTCCTCCTCGACGGTGCGCAACCTGGTCGGCATCGCCGGCAAGCCGCACGCCCGCACCGTCGTCTCGGTGATCGGGCCGGCCACCGCCAGCAGCGCCACCGAGTTCGGCCTGCGGGTCGACGTCCAGCCCGAGACGGCCGCGGTCGGCCCGCTGGTCGACGCGCTGGCCGCCTTCGCCGAGGCCCGCCGGGCCGAGGCCGAGGGCACCGCCGCCCCGGCGGCCGCCCCCGCGGAGGACACCGCCGAGGACGCCGAGTGACCGGCGGGGGCCTGCCGGGTCGGCGGGATCCGGGCGCAGGGCGGAGTCAGGGCGCGAACCCGGGCTTCGCCCGGGGACGGCGGTTGCGCTCGACCCCGGCCATGCGCCGGATGACGGCGCAGACCCGGCTGGCCCCCGCCGACTTCGTGCTGCCGGTCTTCGTCAAGCAGGACGTGTCCGAGCCGGTGCCGATCAGCTCGATGCCCGGCGTCGTCCAGCACTCGCTGGACTCGCTGCGGCGGGCCGCCCACGAGGCGGCCGAGGCCGGGATCTCGGGGCTGATGCTCTTCGGCATCCCGGCCGTGAAGGACGCGGTGGGCTCCCAGGCCGACGCCGCCGACGGGATCGTCAACGTCGCGCTGCAGCAGCTGCGTGCCGACCTCGGCGACGAGCTCGTGCTGATGGCCGACCTGTGCCTGTGCGAGTACACCGACCACGGGCACTGCGGCGTCGTCACCCCGGCCGGGGTCGTGGACAACGACCCCACGCTGGACCGCTACGCCGCCGTGGCGATCGCCCAGGCCCAGGCCGGGGCGCACCTGGTGGCCCCCAGCGGGATGATGGACGGCCAGATCGCCGCCATCCGGGCCGGCCTGGACAGCGCCGCGTTCACCGAGACCCCGGTGCTCGCCTACGCCGCCAAGTACGCCTCGGGCTTCTACGGCCCGTTCCGCGAGGCCGCCGAGGGCGCCCCGCAGTTCGGCGACCGCTCGACGTACCAGATGGACCCGCCCAACGCCGACGAGGCGCTGCGCGAGGTCCGGCAGGACCTCGCCGAGGGCGCCGACGCCGTGATGGTCAAGCCCGCGCTGCCCTACCTGGACATCGTGCGCCGGGTCGCCGACGCCGTCGACGTCCCGGTCAGCGCGTACCAGGTGAGCGGTGAGTACGCGATGGTCGAGGCCGCCGCCGAGCGCGGCATGGTCGACCGCAAGCGCGCGGTGCTGGAGACGCTGACCTCGATCCGCCGCGCGGGCGCCAGCACCGTGCTGACCTACTGGGCGGTCGAGGCCGCCCGCTGGCTGCGCTGATGCCCGCGGGGGACGCCGCCCGGTACACCGAGCGCGGCGGTTCCTGGCGCACGTTCGGCGCGCTGGCCGGCGTCTTCGTCGTGCTCGACGTCGCCCTCCCCGGCGGTGACGTGCCGCTGCTGGTGTGGGTCGTGGCGGTGGTCGCGGTGCTCGGCGTGGTGGCCACCGGGGTGGTCGCGGCCGACCGTGTCTGGTCGGTCCGGCTTGCCGGTCGCGGCCCCGACGCGGTGCTGACCGTGGGCCGGGAGGACCTCCGGCTGGCCGACGTCGACCGGGAGGCCCTGGTCAGCGGGTCGGCCGGCGTCGACGTGGGCGCCCCGGTGCTGGGCGGTGGCGCCGTCCTCCCGCGCGGCCGGGTCGGGCTGCCGTTGCGGCGCACCGACGGCACCACCGTGCTGGTGCCCACCCGGCACCCCGCACAGCTGACGGAGGCCCTGCTCACAGCCCACCCCGGGGCCGCCGCCCCGACCGACGAGCCTGGGAGAGTGGAGCCGTGAACACCCCGTACCCCTACGAGGCCCCGACGTCGGCGGCGCTGTTCGACCGCGCCGCCCAGGTCACCCCGGGCGGGGTGAACTCCCCGGTCCGCGCGTTCCGCGCCGTCGGCGGGACCCCGCGCTTCATGGCGTCCGGGTCCGGCCCGTGGATCACCGACGTCGACGGCCGCCGCTACGTCGACCTGGTCAGCAGCTGGGGCCCGATGATCCTGGGCCACGCGCACCCGGCCGTCGTGGAGGCCGTCGTCGAGGCCGCCTCCCGCGGGTTCTCCTTCGGCACCCCCACCGCCGGCGAGGTCGAGCTGGCCGCCGAGATCGTGGACCGCGTCCCCGCGGTGGAGAAGGTCCGGCTGGTCAACTCCGGCACCGAGGCCGTGCTGTCGGCGATCCGGCTGGCCCGCGGCGCCACCGGCCGCCCCGTCGTGGTCAAGTTCGCCGGCTGCTACCACGGCCACGTCGACGCGCTGCTGGCCGCGGCCGGCTCCGGCGTCGCCACCCTGGGCCTGCCCGACACCCCCGGCGTCACCACCGGGGCCGCCGCGGACACCGTGGTGCTGCCCTACAACGACGTGGCCGCCGTCGAGGCCGTCTTCGCCGAGCGCGGCAGCGAGATCGCCTGCGTCATCACCGAGGGCGCCGCCGGCAACATGGGCGTCGTCCCGCCACTGGACGGGTTCAACGCCCACCTGCGCCGGATCACCGCCGCCCACGGGGCGCTGCTGGTCATCGACGAGGTGATGACCGGCTTCCGGGTCACCCGCGCCGGCTGGCAGGGCCTGGACCCCGTCGACGCCGACCTGTTCACCTTCGGCAAGGTCATGGGCGGCGGACTGCCGGCCGCGGCCTTCGGCGGCAAGGCACACCTGATGGACCAGCTGGCCCCGCTGGGCCCGGTCTACCAGGCCGGCACGCTGGCCGGGAACCCCGTCGCCGTCGCGGCCGGGCTCACCACGCTGAGGCACTGCACCCCCGACGTCTACGACCGCTGCGACACCGTCGCCGCCACCCTGCGCGGGGCGGTGTCGGCCGAGCTGATGGCCGCCGGCGTCGCCCACCGGGTCCAGCAGGCCGGGTCGATGTTCTCGGTGTTCTTCGTGCCCGACGAGCGCCGCGTCCGCGACTACGACGACGCGCGCACCCAGGAGACCGCCCGGCACACCGCCTTCTTCCACTCGATGCTGGCCTCCGGGGTCTACCTACCGCCCTCGGCCTTCGAGTCCTGGTTCGTCAACGCCGCGATGGACGACGACGCCGTCGGTCACGTGCTGCAGGCGCTGCCGGCGGCGGCCCGCGCCGCGGCCGCCGCGACCCCGGGCACCGCCCCGGCGGTCTCCCACGACGCCCAGGCGCTGCAGCCGTGACCGCCCCCGAGACCACCGTCGTCCACCTGCTGCGCCACGGCGAGGTCTTCAACCCCACGGGTGTGCTCTACGGGCGGCTGCCCGGCTTCGAGCTGTCCGACGCCGGGCACGGCATGGCCCGCGCCGCCGCGGGGTTCTTCGGCACCCGCCGGCCGATCACCCACCTGGTGGCCTCGCCGCTGGTCCGGGCGCAGCAGACCGCGGCCCCGATCGCCGAGACCCTGGACCTGCCGATCGCCACCGACGACCGGCTGATCGAGGCCGGCAACGACTTCGAGGGGCAGACCTTCGGCGTCGGGGACGGCGCGCTCAAGCACCCGGCCAACTGGTGGCGGCTGCGCAACCCGTGGAAGCCCAGCTGGGGCGAGCCCTACGACGAGATCGCCGCCCGGATGCTGGCTGCCGTGCACACCGCCCGGGACGCCGCCCGGGGGAGCGCCGCGGTCTGCGTGAGCCACCAGCTGCCGATCTGGACGCTGCGCCTGCACGTGGAGGGCCGCCGCTACCTGCACGACCCCCGCAAGCGGCAGTGCGGCCTGGCCAGCGTCACCTCGCTGACCTACGCCGGCGACGAGCTGACCCGGGTGGACTACGCCGAGCCCGCCGGCCCGGCCGGCCGGGGCACGGTGGGTGGCGCATGAGGAAGGCACTGGTGACGGCCCTGGCCGCGGTCGCGCTCACCGGCTGCAGCACCGGGTCGGGGGCCGTGGACGTCAACAACGGCGGGCAGTTCCGGTTCGTCGAGGCGACCCCGGCCGGCGAGGTCATCGACGTCGCCGACCGCGCGCTGGCGCCCGAGTTCGCCGGGACGCTGCTGTCCGGGGAGGACTTCGAGTCCCGCGAGCTGTCCGGCGACGTCGCGGTGCTCAACTTCTGGGGCTCCTGGTGCCCGCCGTGCCGCGTCGAGACCCCGGAGTTCCAGGAGGTCTACGAGGAGGTCGAGAGCCAGGGGGTCCAGTTCCTCGGCATCAACGTCAAGGAGACCGACCAGCAGTTCGCCGACGCCTTCGTCACCGACGCCGACATCACCTTCCCCTCCCTGTACGACCCGGCCAGCGAGGTCGCCCTCGCCTTCCGCGACTACCCGGCCTCGGCGATCCCCAGCACGATCGTGCTGGACGGCGACTACCGGGTGGCGGCGGTCTACACCGGCACGGTGAGCCAGGAGGACCTGCGCGCCGTCCTCGAGCGCGTCCTGGGCGAGGAGGACTGACGTGGGGGAGACCTTCGCCGGCCTGGTCACCGACGGCCCGCTGCTCGTGGCCGCCGCGGTGTCGGCGCTCGTGGGCCTGATCAGCTTCGCCTCGCCCTGCGTGCTGCCGCTGGTGCCCGGCTACCTGTCCTACGTCACCGGCCTGGTCGGCAGCGGCGCCCGGACGACGACCCCGGCTGCTGCCGGCCCCGCCGGTGACGGGTCGGTGGCCACCGCCGTCCGGCCCGCGGTGGACGAGCGCTCCCCGCGCGGGCGGATGGTGCTGGGCGCGTTCCTCTTCGTGCTGGGCTTCACCGCCGTCTTCGTGGCGATCAGCACCGCCGTGGGCGGGCTGGGCCGGCTGCTGCTGGTCTACAACGAGGAGATCACCCGGGTCATGGGCGGGGTGACCGTGCTGGTCGGCCTGGGCTTCCTGGGCTGGCTCCCGCTGCTGCAGCGCACCAAGCGGATGACCGTGCGCCCCGCCGCCGGGCTGGCCGGCGCGCCGCTGCTGGGCGTCGTCTTCGGGCTGGGCTGGACGCCCTGCCTGGGCCCGACGCTGGCCGCCGTGCAGAACCTGGCCTTCTCCGAGGCCACCGCCGGTCGCGGGGCCCTGCTGGGCGTCGCCTACTGCCTGGGCCTGGGCGTGCCGTTCGTGCTGGTGGCGCTCGGCGCCCGCTGGGCGGTCGGGGCCACCTCGTTCCTGCGCCGGCACGCCGCCGCCGTCACCCGCTTCGGCGGGGTCGTGCTGGTCGTCGTCGGACTGCTCCTGCTGACCGGTGCCTGGACGGAGATGATGCTCTGGTTCCGCTCCTGGCTGGCTGCCACCGGCTTCGGGGAGGGCCTGCTGTGACCACCACCGTCGAGCGGCCCGCGGCCGCCGCCCCCGGCCCGCCGCCGGCCCCCTCGCCGCTGCGCCGGGTCGGGACGACGCTGCTGCGCTGGTGGCGGCAGCTGACCGCGATGCGCACCGCGCTGATCCTGCTGTTCCTGCTCGCGCTCGCCGCGATCCCGGGGTCCCTGCTCCCGCAGCGGTCGCTGTCCCAGAGCCAGGTCACCGGCTACTTCCGCGAGCACGAGACGCTGGCCCCGGTCCTGGACGCGTTCTACCTCTTCGACGTCTTCAGCTCGCCGTGGTTCGCCGCGATCTACCTGCTGCTGTTCATCTCGCTGATCGGCTGCGTCGTCCCGCGGGCGATCGAGCACGGCCGTGCCGTGCTGGCCCAGCCGCCGCCGGCGCCGCGGCACCTGCACCGGCTGCCCGACAGCGCGACGCTGGACTCCGAGCTGGACGCCGCGGCCACCCTGGACGTGGTCGAGGAGGAGCTGCGGGTCCGCCGCTTCCGGGTGGTCCGCCGCGACGGCCGTCACGGTCCCGAGCTGTCGGCGGAGAAGGGCTTCCTCAAGGAGACCGGCAACGTCGTGTTCCACCTGGCCCTGCTGGCGCTGCTGCTGGGCCTGGCCGGCGGCAAGCTCTGGGGCTACGAGGGCAGCATCCTGGTCACCGAGGGCGACCGGTTCTGCAACACCTTCCAGCAGTACGACACCTCGCGGTCCGGGGCCCTGGTCGACGCCTCGGACATGACGCCGCTGTGCGTGACGCTGGAGGACTTCAAGGCCGAGTACGAGGAGAACCTGACCGCGGCCTCCTTCACCGCCGACATCGGCTACGGGCTGGCCGGTGCCGCCAGCCGCAACGCGACCATCGGGGTCAACTCCCCGCTGCGGGTGGACGGCGACCGGGTCTACGTCACCGGCCACGGCTTCTCCCCGGTCTTCACCGTGACGTTCCCGGGCGGGCAGAGCTTCACCGACGTCAGTGCGCCGTTCCTGCCCTCGGACACGACCACGATGGCCAGCCAGGGCGCGCTCAAGCTGCCCGACGTCCCCGGGTCGGACGAGCAGCTCGCGCTGGAGGGCTTCTTCGCCCCCACCGGCTCCACCCAGGGCGGGGTCCTCACCTCGATCGACCCGCGCCCGCTGGACCCGCAGGTCGCCCTCTTCGTCTACTCGGGTTACCTGGGCCTGGACTCCGGGCTGCCGCAGTCGGTGTACTCGGTCGACCAGACCCAGATCGACCGCGGCAGCCTCACCGAGGTCGGCCGGGCCAACCTGGCGATCGGGGAGTCCACCACGCTGGCCGACGGGACGGTCGTCACGTTCTCCGGGCTCAAGGAGTTCGCGGCCATGCAGCTGTCCCACGACCCGGGGCAGGTCTACGTGCTGGGTGCTGCCGTCGCGGTCCTGGTCGGGCTGCTGGGGATGCTGCTGCTGCGCCGGGAGCGGGTCTTCGCCCGTGTCGGCCCGGGCCCCGGCGACGCGGGTACCGTCCTGAGCGTCGGCTCCCTCACCCGGGGCAGCGCCGAGACCGCTCCACGTTTCACCGCACTCACCGACGACGTCTCGGCGGCGCTGCGCCGCCGGGCCACGGCCAAGGAGAACCCCAGCTCGTGACAGACCCCTCGCTCGCCGCCCTGTCGGACACCCTGTTCTCCATCGCCGTGGCGCTGTACTCGGTGGCGGTCGTCGCGTTCTGCGCCGAACTGGCCTTCGGCGGCAAGAAGGCCCCCGCGGTGTCCCGTGAGCTGGTCGGCGCCGGTGGTGGGTCGACCACCGCGGCGAGCCTCCCGCCCGTGGACGAGGAGCCGGTCAAGGCCCGTCGGGTCGGCGCCGTCGCGATGGGGCTGACGCTGCTGGGCGCGGTCGTGCACGCCGGGGTGCTGGTCACCCGCGGGGTGGCCACCGACCGGCTGCCCTGGGGCAACATGTACGAGTTCGGCACCGCCGTGGTGCTGGTCGCCGTCGTCGTCTACGTGGTGCTCGCGCTGCGCACGCCGGCGCTGCGGCACATCGGCGTCTTCGTGCTGGCCCCGGTCGTGCTGTCCATGGTCGGCATCGGCCTGTTCCTCTACGCCTCGGCCGGCCCGCTGGTCGCCGCGCTGCGCTCGAGCTGGCTCGCCGTGCACGTGAGCACCGCGATCCTGGGCTTCGGCATCTTCTTCGTCTCCGGCATCGCCAGCGTCATGTACCTGGTGCGCTCCCGCTACGAGGCCAAGATCGCCGCCGGTGAGCGCCCGCTGTCCCGGATCGTGCACCGGCTGCCCAGCGCTGCCGCGCTGGACCGCACCGCGCACCGCACCGCTGTCTTCGGCTTCCCGATCTGGACCTTCGCCGTCATCGCCGGCGCCATCTGGGCAGAGAGCGCCTGGGGCCGGTTCTGGGGCTGGGACCCCAAGGAGACCTGGGCGTTCATCGCGTGGGTCGTCTACGCCGCCTACCTGCACGCCCGCACGACCGCCGGCTGGCGGGGGCGTCCTTCGGCATGGGTCAACGTGGTGGGCCTGGGCGTCATGGTCTTCAACCTGCTGTACGTGAACATGGTCTCCACCGGCCTGCACTCCTACGGTGGGGTGAGCTGACCGACTCCCGGTGCTGACACAGCGTCACTCCTGCGAGGGGTGTCGCACCGGGAACACGTGCTCGAACGCGCATGTCGTGCGACGCTGCACGCATGAGCGAGCTCTGTGGACCCCACCGTGGGTAAGCACACCGCCCTCGACGAGGCCGTCGTGCACCCCCTGGTGGCCCAGGCCCTCCAGCGTCGGGCCGCGCCCGGGACCGGCACGCACCGGCCCGGCGCGCCCAACGTCGTGGCCGCACTGCCCCCGACCGGCCCGGTCGCCTCGGCGGTCGGCTGGCCCGAGGCCCCGGGTCGTGGCGAGGGCCTGGGCTGGCCCGCTGAGCCCGAGCCGGCCACCGACCCCGCCCGGGACGCCGCCGACGACGGTTCGGTGATCGCCGCCCTCGAGGCCGCGGACGTCGCCGGGCAGTCCACCGCAGCGGAGTCCGAGACGCCCCGGCGGGCGGGCTGGCGCCGGTTCTTCGGCGGCGGTCACACCTCGGCGCGGTCGGGCACCAGCGCCGCCTGACGCCCCCCTGCAGACGACGGAGGCCCCACCCGCGTGCGGGTGGGGCCTCCGTGGTGCCGGCCGTGGGTCAGGCGCTGGGCGTGCCGTCGTCGCGCTTGGTGCGACGGTCCAGCTCGCGCAGGAAGTCCGGGTCGTCGTCCGGGGCCAGGAAGCGCTGCGGCGGCTTGGGCCCACGCGGCGGCCGCGGTGCCCGGGTGCCGCCGCGCCCGTCGGAGCCGCCGGGACCCCCGCCCTGCACGGCGGCAGCGCGCATCACCAGCACCACCACGCCGATCGCGATCACCAGCATCACCAGAAAGACCACTGGGCCACCCTCTTCCCCGACCTGCGTCCTGCGTGCACCGACCCGCTCTGCACCCAATGTACGACCGCGGCGATACTCGGGTCGGGTGATCACGCACCCCGTCCCCGGTCGCCCGCGCGCCGACCCGCACACGCCGACCGATCCACGCCCCTGGAGGCCCCCCATCGACGCCGTCGACGAGCAGCTGATCGACCTGCTGCGGGCCAACGGGCGGGCCAGCTACGCCGAGCTCGCCCGGCAGGTCGGCCTGTCCGCACCCGCCGTGCACGAGCGGGTCGGCAAGCTCGAGGGCAGCGGGGTGATCACCGGCTACACGGCCCTGGTGGACCCGCCCAAGGTGGGGCTGGGCGTGACGGCGCTGGTCGGGGTCATCGAGAGCGACCAGGTCGACGACGTCGGCCTGGAGGAGGCGATGTCCGCGCTGCCCTCGGTCGAGGACTGCTGGCGCACCGCGGGCTCCGAGGGCTACGTGCTCAAGGTCCGGGTGACCGACATCCCGGCACTGGAGGACACCATCAGCGCGTTGAACCGGATCCGGGGCGTCGCACGCACCCGGACGACCGTCGTGCTGTCGACCAAGTGGGAGGGCCGTCATGGCCGCACCGAGTGAGAACCGTCCCGTGAGCCCGACCGGGGGCCCGGCCCAGCCGCCGTCGGTCTGGCCGCTGCTGGCGCTCTACACGCTGGGCCGGCTGGCGCTGGCCGCCGCGCTCGTGGCGCTGTTGTGGGTGCTGGGCCTGGGCAGCTTCCCCGGGCTGCTGTTCGGCCTGCTGCTGTCCATGCCGCTGTCCTTCGTGCTGCTCAAGCCGATCCGCGAGCGGCTCACCGAGGCCATGGCAGCCCGGTCCTCCACGCGCAAGGCCGGCAAGGAAGACCTGCGGGCCCGGCTGAAGGGCACCGACGACCCGATCGGCTGAGCCGACCGGACACGCACGGATCAGCTGAGGGCGAGCCCCACGGCGAGGACGACCCCGGCGACCAGCGTCAGCCGCCCGGTGCCCGACAGTGCGGTGATCAGCGCCGGGCCCACGCCGCCGCGCAGCACCGTGCGCACCGGCGGGACCGCCAGGGGCACCGCCAGCAGCCCCAGCAGGGCCCACGGGTGGCTGAGCCCGATGAGCGCCACCACCACGAAGGCGCCCACGATCAGCCCGGTGAAGGCGTACCGGGTGGCCTGCTCACCCAGCAGCACGGCCAGCGTCCGCTTGCCGACGGCGGCGTCGCCGTGCACGTCGCGCAGGTTGTTCACCACCAGGATCGCGGTGATGAGCAGCCCGACCGGGACGGCGGCGGCGAACGCCAGGCCCTCGACGGTCCGGGTCTGGGCGAACGTCGTCCCGACGACTGCGACCAGGCCGAAGAAGACGAACACGAAGACCTCGCCCAGCGCCCGGTAGCCGTAGGGGATCGGGCCGCCGGTGTAGGTCCAGGCAGCCACGATGCTCACCGCGCCGACGGCGACCAACCACCAGCTCGACAGCGCGGCCAAGGCGATCCCGGCGACGCCGGCGACGGCGAAGGCCAGCAGTGCGGCCACCAGGACGGCGGACGCGCTGGCCGCCCCGGAGCCGACCAGCCGCATCGGGCCGACCCGGTCGGCGTCGGTGCCGCGCTTGCCGTCGGAGTGGTCGTTGGCGTAGTTGACCCCGACCTGCAGGGCCAGCGCGACGACCAGTGCCAGCAGGGCGGGCACCAGCCGGAAGCCGTCCAGGGCCTGCGCGACGCCGGACCCCACGAGGACCGGGGCGAGGGCGGCGGGCAGCGTCCTGGGTCGCGCGCCGGCGACCCACTGCGCGGGGGTGGCCATGGTCAGGCTCCTTCGATGAGCCGGGCGACGGCCCGGCGGTCGGGCTTGCCGGAGTGCAGCAGGGGGACGGCGGCGACCAGGTGCAGCTCGCGCGGGGCGGACGCC
Source organism: Modestobacter sp. Leaf380 (assembly GCF_001424485.1). Taxonomy (GTDB): domain Bacteria; phylum Actinomycetota; class Actinomycetes; order Mycobacteriales; family Geodermatophilaceae; genus Klenkia. The sequence continues at coordinate 619,047 of NZ_LMQC01000001.1, read as the reverse complement.
GCACCCAGCCGCTCGGTCACCCACGGGCGCAGGGCGGTCAGCAAGGGGGTCTCCCCGGGCGCCGGGACGACGGCAGCCACCACCCGCTGCCCCCACTCGGGGTCGGGCAGACCGGTGACGACGGCGTCGGCGACGGCAGGGTGCGCGCGCAGCGCGGCCTCGACGGCCTGCGGGGAGACGTTGACGCCGCCGGAGACGACGACGTCGTCGAGCCGGCCCAGGACCCGCAGTCGTCGCTCGCCGTCCGGCTCCCGGGCGCCGGCGTCCCGGGTGCGGAACCAGCGCGCGCCGTCGGCGTCGCGGGTGAAGGTGCCGGCGGTGCCGGCCGGGTCGAGTCGGTAGCCCAGCGCCAGCTGCGGGCCCGACAACTCGATGCCGTGGTCGGTGACCCGCACGGCGACGCCGTCCAGCGGGACGCCGTCGTAGACGCAGCCGCCGGCGGTCTCGCTCATGCCGTACGTCGTCACCACCGCGACCCCGGCGGCGCGGGCGGCAGCGAGCAGGTCGGGGTCGGTGGCGGCGCCGCCGACCAGCACCGCGTCGAAGGCGCGCAGTGCGTCGGGCTCGGCGGCGAGGGCGCGGCGGAGCTGGGTGGGCACCAGGGCCGTGTAGCGGCGTCCGGCGGGCATCGTGGCGACCGCGTCGGTCAGCGAGCCGCCGGCGGCCAGCACGGTGGGGGTGCGGCCGGCGAGCGCGGAGCGGGCCAGCACCTGCAGCCCGGCGACGGCGCTGACCGGCAGGGCGAGCAGCCAGTCGCCGGGTCCGCCGAGGCGGTCCAGGGTGGCGGTCGCGCTGGCCCGGACGGCGTCGGCGGACAGCAGCACCCCGCGCGGCGTCCCGGTGGACCCGGAGGTGACGACGACGAGGTCGGCGCCGTCCTCGAGCGGCTCGTCGGCGCGCAGCGCGGCACGGGCGGCCGCGGCCGGGCCGTCGCCGGCGGGGAGCACGGCCAGCGGGGCGGCGCCGTCCAGGGCCGCGCGCAGGGCCGGCCAGACGTCGTCGAGCACCGCGGGGCCCAGGGGCGGCGCGGGCACCAGGGAGAGCTGCCGGGCCACGAGGGACCAGGGTACGGCGGTGCCCGCATACCCTGGGCCGGTGATCGAGGGCCTGTCCGACGTGCGGGTCTACAGCACCCCGCTGCGCACCCGGTTCCGCCGCATCGACGTCCGGGACGGCGTCCTGGTGCGCGGGCCGGCCGGCTGGGGCGAGTTCTCCCCGTTCTGGGACTACGACGACGTCGAGAGCCGCCGCTGGTGGGCCAGTGCCGTGGAGGCCGCGACCGTGGGCTGGCCGGACCCGGTGCGGTCCTCGGTCCCGGTCAACTGCATCGTGCCGGCGGTCGGCCCCGAGCAGGCGCACGCGATCGTGACCGCCTCGGGCTGCGGGACGGCGAAGGTCAAGGTCGCCGAGCCCGGCCAGATCGCCGCCGACGACGAGGCCCGGGTCGAGGCCGTCCGGGACGCCCTGGGCCCCTCCGGTGGCCTCCGGGTGGACGCCAACGCCGCCTGGGACGTCGACACCGCCGTCGCCCGGATCGCCGTGCTGGACCGGTTCGGCCTGGAGTACGTCGAGCAGCCGGTGGCCACCGTCGAGGAGCTGGTCGCGCTGCGCCGCCGGATCGACGTCCGGGTCGCCGCCGACGAGGTGGTCCGCCGCGCGGCCGATCCGCTGGGCGTGGACCTGCGGGAGGCCTGCGACGTGGTCGTGCTCAAGGTGCAGCCCCTGGGCGGCGTCCGCGCGGCGCTGGCGGTCGCCCAGGCGCACGGGCTGCCGTGCGTGGTGTCCTCGGCCCTGGAGTCCTCGGTCGGCCTGGCCGCCGGGGTCGCGCTGGCCGCGGCGCTGCCGGAGCTGCCCTTCGCGTGCGGGCTGGGCTCGCTGGCGTTGTTCACCGCCGACGTGAGCTCCACGCCGCTGCTCGCGGTGGACGGTGCGCTGCCGGTGGGCGCCGTCGTCCCCGACCGGGTCGACGACGTCGCCGCCGACGCGGACACCGACCGCCGCTGGCGCGAGCGGCTCGAGCGGGTCGCCGCGTGAACCCCTCCACCGCCTTCGCCCGGGTCCTGGTCGACGAGCTGGTCCGCGGTGGGGTGACCGACGCCGTCGTCTGCCCGGGGTCGCGTTCGGCGCCGGTGGCCCTCGCGCTGCACCAGGCCGAGCTGTCCGGCCGGTTGCGGCTGCACGTGCGCATCGACGAGCGCACCGGGGCGTTCCTGGCCCTCGGGCTGGCCAAGGCCTCGGGCCGGCCGGTGCCGGTCCTCACCACCTCGGGGACGGCGACCGCGCACCTGCACGCCGCCGTGCTGGAGGCCTCGCACAGCGGGGTGCCGCTGCTGGCGCTGACCGCGGACCGCCCGCCGGAGCTGCGCGGCACCGGGGCGAACCAGACGATCGACCAGGTCGGGCTGTACGGCGGCGCCGTCCGGCTGGCCGCCGACCTCGGGACGCCGGAGGTGGGCCGGGAGGCCCAGCAGAACCGGTACTGGCGTTCGCTGGTGGCCCGCGCGCTGCTGGTGGCCCGGGGGTCGCTGTCCGGCGACCCCGGCCCGGTGCACCTGAACCTGGCGCTGCGCGAGCCGCTGATGCCCGAGGGCGCCGACCCGCGCCCGGCCGTGCCCGAGGGCCCGTGGGCCGGCCGTCCCGACGGCGCGGCCTGGACCACGGCCGCCCCGGGCACCGGTCCGATGACCACCACGCCGCTGCCGCCGAGCGCCACCACCACCCGGCCCCGCCAGCGACGCACCCTCGTCGTCGCCGGGGACGCCCCGTCGGCCGTCGGCCGCAGCACCTCCGTCGTCGCCGACCAGCGCGGCTGGCCGGTGGTCGCCGAGCCCAGCAGCGGCGCCTGGGGTGCCGCGGGCGCCGTCCGGGCGGGTGCTCTGCTGCTGGGGTCGGGCGCCTGGGCCGCGGAGCACAGGCCCGACCGGGTGCTGGTCGTCGGCCGGCCCACGCTGACCCGGCCGGTGAGCGCGCTGCTGGCCGACCCCGACGTCGTCGTGGAGACCTTCACGCCGCACCCGCACTGGGCCGACGCCGGCCGCGGGTCGGCCTCGGTCAGCGGCGTGCTGCCCGACCCGGGCGCGGCCCTGGGTGGCCTGGACTCCTCCGGGCACCGGCCCGCCGAGGGCTGGGTGCAGGCGTGGGCGACGGCGTCGCAGCGCGTGGGTGCGGCCCTGGACGCCGAGCTGGACGCCGCCCCCCGGCTCACCGCCGCCCGGCTGGCCCGCGACCTGGTCGCCGCGCTGCCGGCCGGGGCGCTGCTGGTGGTCGGGTCCTCGAACCCGATCCGGGACGTCGACCGGTTGGCCGTGCCGCGGGCCGGGCTCACCGTGCTGGCCAACCGCGGGGTCGCCGGCATCGACGGCACGATCTCCACCGCGATCGGCGCCGCCCTGGCCCACCAGGGCGCCGGCGGGGGTCCGGCGTTCGCGCTGATGGGCGACCTGACGTTCCTGCACGACCTCACCGGCCTGCTCACCGGGGACGGCGAGCCGGTGCCCGACCTGACCGTCGTCGTCCCGGACAACGACGGCGGCGGGATCTTCGCCCAGCTGGAGCCGGGCCGCTCGGAGCACGCGGCGTCCTACCGCCGGGTGTTCGGCACCCCGCACGGCCGGGACCTGGTGGCGGTGGCCCGGTCGCTGGGCTGGGCGGCGACCGCGGTCGGTGAGCCGGGCCAGCTGGTGGCGGCGCTGCGGGCCGGGGGACCCCGGGTGGTCGTGGTGCGGACCGACCAGCGGGCCGAGGCCGAGCTCGCCGTGCGGCTGGGGCGGCTGGCTGCCGACGCGCTCGGGTGACGGTGGTTGACACCCGATCGTTTCCCATCGACGATCGATGGGTGTTGACGACCCGACGTGTGGTGCCGCTCCTCCGGGCCGGCCTGGTGGTGCTCTTCGCGGTGCTCCTGCTGCTGCAGGTGATGTCGCTGCCCGGCCAGTTCAGGCACATGGCCGAGCAGGACCCCGGGTCGGCCTGGCTGCGCTGGCCGCTCACCGTCGGGGCGGTGTTGGGCGTCCTCTGCGTGCAGGTCGTGCTGGTCTGCACGTGGCGGCTGCTGACCCTGGTGCAGCGCGACCAGATCTTCACCACGGCCTCCATCCGCTGGGTCGACACCATCGTCTACGCGGTCGCCGGGGCCGAGCTGCTGCTGCTGTGCCTGCTCGTGCTCGTCGGCGCCACCGCCGACGACCCCGGTTTCCTGCTGCTGGTGCTGCTCGTGGCCACCGGCGTCGCCGTCCTCGGGCTGGTCGTCGTCGTCATGCGGTCGCTGCTCAAGCAGGCCACCGTGCTGCGCAGCGACCTCGACGAGGTCATCTGATGCCCATCGTCGTGCGGATCGACGTCGAGCTGGCCCGCCGCAAGATGAGCGTCGGGGAGTTCGCCGAACGCGTCGGCCTCACCCCGGCCAACGTCGCGGTGCTCAAGAACGGGCGCGCCAAGGCCGTCCGGTTCAGCACCCTGGAGGCCATGTGCCGGGTGCTGGACTGCCAGCCCGGCGACCTCCTGGAGTGGGAGCCCGACCCCGAGACGCCCTGACCCCGAGACGCCCTGACCCCGGGACGCCCTGACCCCGGGGAACCCGCTGGACGGGGCGGCCAGGATCGTCCCGTGACACACCCCGACCTCGACCTCGCCGCCCGGGTGGTGGCGCGGGCCTTACCGGCGTGGGCCGGGCTGCCGCTGCGGGCCGTCGACCCGCAGGGCCACGACCACCGCACGTACCGGCTGGGCGACGCCCTCGCCGTCCGGCTGCCCACCGCCGGCGGGTACGTGCCGCAGCTGGTGAAGGAGGTGCGGTGGCTGCCGCACCTGGCCGCGCACCTGGCACACCCGGTGCCCGAGGTCGTGGCCGTGGTCGAGCCGGACGAGGTCTTCCCGTTGCCCTGGTCGGTGCGCCGCTGGCTGCCCGGTGAGGTCGCGTCCCGGGCGGACGGCGACCCGCTGACACTGGCCGGCGACCTGGCGGACGCCCTGGTCGCGCTGCGCGCCGTCCCCGCCGCCGACGGGCCACCGCCCGGGCAGCACAGCGCCCACCGTGGTGCGTCCCTCCGGCACTACGAGGCGGAGGCCCGGACGGCGGTGGGTGCGCTGCCCGCGGCGGACCGCGAGCGTGCCGACCGGGTGCTCGACGCAGCGGTGGCGACCCGCTGGGAGGGCCCACCCGTCTGGTTCCACGGCGACGTCGCGGCGGACAACGTCCTGGTCCGCGACGGCCGGTTCACGGCCCTGCTGGACTGGGGCTGCGCCGGCGTCGGCGACCCCGCGTGCGACGTCGTCCCGGCGTGGACGGTGTTCGAGGGGGAGGCCCGCGCTGTCTACCGGGAGCGACTGGCCGTGGACGACGACACCTGGGCCCGCGGCCGCGGCTGGGCGCTCTGGAAGGCCGTGATCACCCTGGCAGATCCCGACAACGGTGCGGCCGCCCGCACCACCCTCGCCGCCGTCCTCGCGTGAGCCCGTCGAGTGCGCAGTCATGCCGGTCATCCGCTGCCGGTGACCGGCATGGCTCCGCACTCGACGCGGGGATGCCGACGCTGGGATGCCGACGCTGGGGGGTCAGTCCTCCAGGGCGGCTTGGAAGGCGGCGAGCTTGTTCTTGGTCTCCACCAGCTCGGCCTCCGGGTCCGAGCCCGCGACGATGCCGCAGCCGGCGAAGAGCCGGGCCTGGGCGCCGCCGTCGCCACCGGTGAGCTGGGCGCAGCGCAGGGCCAGGCCGAACTCGCCGTCGCCGCGGGCGTCCAGCCAGCCGACCGGGCCGGCGTACCGGCCGCGGTCCATGCCCTCGAGCTCGGCGATCACCCGGGCCGCGGCCGGGGTGGGGGTGCCGCAGACGGCGGCGGTCGGGTGCACCGCGTCGACCAGGTCGAGCAGGCCGGCGGTGGAGTCCCGGCGCTGGGTGCCGCGCACGTCGGTGGACAGGTGCCGCACGTTGGGCAGCGTCAGCAGCTGTGGGGACGACGGCACGTCCAGCGTCGCGCAGAACGGGCGCAGCGCCTGCGCGAGGGAGGCCACCGCGTACTCGTGCTCGGCGAGGTCCTTGGCCGAGTGCACCAGGGCGTCGGCGAGCCGGGCGTCCTCGGCGTCGGCACCGCGGGCGGCGGTGCCGGCCAGCACCCGGGAGGACAGCTCCCGGCCGGTGCGGCGCAGCAGCAGCTCGGGGGTGGCGCCCAGCAACCCGTCGACGGCGAAGGTCCAGCAGTCGGGGAACCGGCTGGCCAGGCGCAGCAGCAGCCGGCGCGGGTCCAGCGGGTGGTCGGCGGTGACCAGCAGGTCCCGGGCCAGCACCACCTTCGCCAGCTCACCGGCGTCGATGCGCTCCACGGCCCGGGCCACGGCACCGCACCAGGTCACCGGGTCCAGGGCGCCGTCGGCGTAGGCCAGCTGGCCGATGGAGGTGTCGGCCTCCTCGCCGGAGGTCTCCAGCACCGGGCGGTCGGCGGCGTCGCCGGTCGTCGTCACCCAGGTCTGCCCGCCCCGTCGTCCGACCACGACCTCGGGGACGACGAAGACCGACGTCCCGACGGCGGGGTCGAAGGCGACCGAGGCGAACACGACCGGCCCCGAGCCGGGGACGCCGAGCGGGTCGGTGACGTCGGTGCGGGCACAGCGGTCGGCCCACCAGGCCGAGGCCTCGGCGAGCGCACCGGGGCCGCTGACCTCGAGCCGGTCAGCCTCGCCCCAGCCGACCAGGCCCTCGCCGCGGCGGACCCAGGAGACCGCGCCCTGGACCGGGAGCAGGTTGAGCAGGGGGGTCCGGCGGGTGCCGAGCGGGGTCGTGACCACGGCGTCCGTCGCTGGGGGAGTGCCCAGGGCCACCGTGCTCACCTGCTCCAGAGTAGGAGCACCGCCGTATCGTCGTCGGGCGTGAGCTCAGGAGATCCGACACAGGGCACGGGCTACCGCGCGACGCTGGACAAGCGCCCCGCCGAGGTCGCCGCGATGTTCGACCGGGTCGCGGGCAAGTACGACCTGACCAACACGGTGCTCTCCGGCGGGCTGGACGCCGGCTGGCGGCGGGCCACCCGCGAGGCGCTGGGCGCCCGCCCCGGGCAGACCGTGCTGGACGTCGCCGCCGGCACCGGGGTCTCCACCGTCGAGCTGGCCTCGGGTGGGGTCACCGCCATCGCCTGTGACTTCTCCCAGGGGATGCTGCGTGCCGGGTCCCACCGGCCGGTGCCGATGGTCGCCGGGGACGCGATGGCGCTGCCGCTGGCCGACGAGAGCGTCGACGGCGTCGTCATCTCCTTCGGGCTGCGCAACGTCGCGGACCCCGACGCCGCGTTGCGCGAGTTCCGCCGGGTCACCCGCCCAGGCGGCACGCTGGTGGTGTGCGAGTTCTCCAGCCCGGTCTGGACGCCGTTCCGCACCGTCTACACCGAGTACCTGATGAAGGCGCTGCCGAAGATCGCCACCGCGGTCAGCAGCAACCCCGAGGCCTACGTGTACCTGGCCGAGTCGATCCGGGCCTGGCCAGCGCAGCCGGCGATGGCGGCGAAGCTGCAGGCCGCCGGCTGGGCCGACGTGGCCTGGCGGGACCTGACCGGCGGCATCGTGGCGCTGCACCGGGGCACCCGGGTCTGAGGCGGTTGGGCGGGTGCCGGCCGGGGCACCCCCGGGCATGACGTTCCCCGCGACACCCGACCCCGGTCCCGACGGCCTCCCGCCCACCCCGGTGGACCCGGTCCCGTCCGAGCCCACCCCGCCGACGTCCCCGCCGACGTCCCCGGTGCCCAGCCCGACCGACCCGATCGCGCCGCCGCCCAGCTGAGCGTCCGTAGGATCGGCCGGTGACGAGCGCACCCCAGCCCACCGGTCGGTCCGCGGACGTCGTGGTCGTGGGCGCCGGGCCGGCCGGGTCGAGCGCCGCGTACTGGCTGGCCGCCGCCGGGCTCGACGTGGTGGTGCTGGAGAAGGCGCACTTCCCGCGGGAGAAGGTCTGCGGCGACGGCCTCACCCCGCGCGGGGTCGCCGCGCTGCACGCGATGGGCGTGGACACCTCGCAGGGCTGGGTCCGGCACCGCGGCCTTCGGGTCTTCGGCGGCGGGCAGGTCACCGAGGTCGACTGGCCGGAGCTGTCGCGGTGGCCGGGGTACGGGCTGATCCGCACCCGCGCCGACCTGGACGACCAGCTCGCGCGGCACGCGGAGGCCGCCGGCGCGCAGGTGCACCACGGCGTCACCGTCACCGACCCGCTGCTCGACGACGCCGGCCGGGTCTGCGGCGTGCGGGCCCAGGTCGGCCCGGACAAGGAACCGGTCACCTGGCGGGCGCCGCTGGTCGTCTCCGCCGAGGGCCTGTCCGGCCGGCTGGCCAAGGCGCTGGGCCTCAACCGGCGCACCGACCTGCCGCTGGGGGTCGCCGTCCGGCAGTACGTGCCGACGCCGCGGGGCGCCGACCCGTACCTGGACATCTCCTTCGACCTGACCGACCGCGGGCCCGATGCCGCGTCGATGCCCGGCTACGGCTGGCTGTTCCCGATGGGCGACGGGACGGCGAACGTCGGCTTCGGCTTCCTGGACACCCGCCGCACCGCCGACGACGACGCCCGCACGGTCTACCGCCGCTGGCTGGCGACCCTTCCCCCGGAGTGGGAGCTCGACGTCGAGGCGGCCACCCCGCTGCGCGGTGCGGGGCTGCCCACGTCGCTGTCCCGCCGGCCGGCCTACACCCGCGGTCTGCTGCTGGTCGGGGACACCGCCGGGTCGGTCAACCCGTTCAACGGGGAGGGCATCAGCTACGCCATGGAGACCGCGGCGACCGCCGCCGCGGTGGCCGTGGAGGCGCTGGCGCTGCCCGAGGGCCCGGCCCGGGAGGCCGCGCTGCGCCGCTACCCGGTGCGGCTGGCCGAGCAGTACGGCGGGCACCACCGGCTGGGCGCGGGCTTCCTGGCGATGCTCGCCCGCCCCGACTTCACCCGGTTCGCCCTGGCGCACGGTCTCAAACGCCCCGCACTGGTGCGCGCCGCGCTGCGGTTGATGGGCAACCTGCACGATGGCCGGGACGGCGACGCCCTGGACCGGACCCTCGCCGTCCTGACCCGGGTGCTGCCCGCCGCCTGACCGCGGGACCCCGCCCGTGACCTGCCCGCGAGCAGGGAAGGGCACCCTCAGTTCCGCCACGCCGTCGGGGGGTCTCTTCCCTCCGGTGTGATCTCCGACATAGGGTCGAACCAGAACGGCTTGTGAACCAATTCACAAGCTCGTCGAGGACCCCGGGGGAGGCAGCAGCGGTGCTCGCGACCTACGTCCCGCTCGTCGGGCTGTTCGTGCTGGCGGCGGGGTTCGCGCTGTTCTCGGTGACCGCGGCGCCCTTCATCGGCCCCCGGCGCTACAACCGCGCCAAACTCGAGGCCTACGAGTGCGGCATCGAGCCGGTCGACCAGCCGCTCACCGGCGGCCGCTTCCCGATCAAGTACTACCTGACCGCGATGTTGTTCATCGTCTTCGACATCGAGATCGTCTTCCTCTACCCCTGGGCGGTCGCCAACGACCAGCTCGGGGTCTTCGGCCTGGTCGAGATGGCCGTCTTCATCGCCACCGTGTTCATCGCCTACGCCTACGTCTGGCGTCGCGGTGGACTGGAATGGGACTGAGCACATGGGCCTGGAAGAGAAGCTCCCCAGCGGCGTCCTGCTGACCAGCGTCGAGAAGCTGGTCAACTGGACCCGGAAGTCCTCGCTGTGGCCGGCCACCTTCGGCCTGGCCTGCTGCGCGATCGAGATGATGGCCTCGGGCGCCGGGCGCTACGACCTGGCCCGCTTCGGCATGGAGGTCTTCCGGGCCTCCCCGCGACAGGCGGACCTGATGATCGTGGCCGGGCGGGTGAGCCAGAAGATGGCGCCGGTCCTGCGCCAGATCTACGACCAGATGCCCGAGCCGCGCTGGGTGCTGTCGATGGGCGTCTGCGCCAGCTCGGGCGGGATGTTCAACAACTACGCGATCGTCCAGGGCGTCGACCACATCGTCCCGGTGGACATGTACCTGCCCGGCTGCCCGCCGCGGCCGGAGATGCTGATGGACGCCATCCTCAAGCTGCACCACAAGATCCAGCACGAGCCGCTGGGCCCCAAGCGGGCGGCGGCGCTCGCCGCTGCCCGGGCCGACGGCACCGCCCCCGACCTGCACGTCGCGATGCCCTCCACGGTGCGCGTGGACAAGGCGGCGAAGAAGGCCTACGAGGACGCCGCCGCCCGCGGCCGCACCGGCCAGTTCGCCATCGAGCAGCGCGGGGGCAACGCCGTCCTGCTGCCGGGTGAGCGGTCGTGACCGGCTTCCGCACCGGCGCCTTCGGCGTCAGCGGCAGCGGTGACACCTCCGGCTTCGGCGGCCTGGTCCGGGTCGAGCCCGGCGGTGCGGTCGCGCTGCACTCCACCGAGCGGCCCTACGGCGGCTGGTTCGACGAGGTCACCGACGCCCTGGTGGACGCCGTCGGGCAGGCCACCTACGACGCCGCCGTGCCGCGGGTGCTCGTCGACCGCGGCGAGATCACCTACTTCGTCGAGCGCGAGCACCTGCTGGCCCTCGTCCAGGCCCTCCGGGACGACGACGCGCTGCGCTTCGAGCTGTGCTCCTCGGTGTCCGGCGTGGACTACCTGGACGCCGGCGGCCCGGCCGGCAAGCGGCTGCACGTCGTCTACCACCTGACGTCGATGACCTACCGGCGCCGGGTCCGGCTGGAGGTCGCCGTCACCGCGGAGGACCCACACGTGCCCAGCGTGACCCGGGTGTACCCGACGGCTGACTGGCACGAGCGGGAGGCTTTCGACATGTTCGGCGTCGTCTTCGACGGCCACCCGGCGCTGACCCGGATCCTCATGCCCGACGACTGGGACGGGCACCCGCAGCGCAAGGACTACCCGCTCGGCGGCGTCCCCGTGGAGTACCACGGCGCGACGATCCCGCCCCCGGACGAGAGGCGGTCCTACCGGTGACCACCACCGACCCCTACGCCGGTTCGCGCGAGACCACCGAGGGCCGGGTCTACACGGTCACCGGGGGCGACTGGGACCTGACCTTCGGCTCGGACCCGCTCGCCGAGGAGCGGCTGGTCGTGAACATGGGGCCGCAGCACCCCTCCACCCACGGGGTGCTCCGGCTGGTGCTGGACCTCGAGGGCGAGACGGTCACCAAGGCCCGCGTCGTCATCGGCTACCTGCACACCGGCATCGAGAAGAACACCGAGTACCGGACCTGGACCCAGGGCACGACCTTCGTGACCCGGATGGACTACCTGGCGCCGCTGTTCAACGAGACCGCCTACTGCCTGGCGGTGGAGAAGCTGCTGGGCATCGAGGTGCCCGAGCGGGCCACCACCATCCGGGTGCTGGTCATGGAGCTCAACCGGATCGCCTCGCACCTGGTCGGACTGGCCACCTTCGGCATGGAGATGGGCGCCCTCACCGGGATGACCAACGGGTTCCGCGAGCGCGAGCTCGTGCTGGACCTGCTGGAGGAGATCACCGGGCTGCGGATGAACCACGCCTACGTGCGCCCCGGCGGCCTGGCCCAGGACCTCCCCGACGGGGTCGAGGCCAAGATCCGCGAGTTCCTCACCGTCATGCCCGAGCGGGTCGCCGGCTTCCACCGGCTGCTCACCGGCCAGCCCATCTGGCAGCGCCGGCTGCGCGACGTGGGCTACCTCGACGTCACCGGCTGCCTGGCCCTGGGCGTCACCGGCCCGATCCTGCGCAGCGCCGGGCTGCCCTGGGACCTGCGCAAGGTCGAGCCGTACTGCGGCTACGAGACCTACGACTTCGAGGTCCCCACGGCCGACACCTCCGACGCCTGGGGCCGCTACCTGGTCCGGATGGCCGAGGTCAACGAGTCGCTGAAGATCGTCGAGCAGGCCCTGGACCGGCTGCGCCCGGGCCCGGTGATGGTCGAGGACAAGAAGATCGCCTGGCCCGCGCAGCTGTCCCTGGGCGCCGACGGCATGGGCAACTCCCTGGACCACGTCAAACACATCATGGGCCAGTCGATGGAGGCCCTGATCCACCACTTCAAGCTGGTCACCGAGGGGTTCCGGGTGCCGGCCGGGCAGGTCTACCAGGCCATCGAGTCCCCCCGCGGCGAGCTCGGCTTCCACGTGGTCAGCGACGGCGGCACCCGCCCGTTCCGGGTGCATGTGCGCGACCCGAGCTTCACCAACCTGCAGGCGACGGCGGCGATGAGCGAGGGCGGCATGATCGCCGACGTCATCGCCGCGATCGCCTCGATCGACCCCGTGATGGGAGGCGTGGACCGATGACCGCGTTGCCGGGATCCGCGGAGGGGACGGCGGTGACCGGGCTGGACTCCAGCCCGACCGAGGTGCGTGCGGACCTCCCGCCGCTCACCGACACCACCCGCGCCGAGTGCCGGGAGCTGATGGCCCGCTACCCGGTGCCCCGCTCGGCGCTGCTGCCGATGCTGCACCTGGTCCAGTCGGTGCAGGGGTACGTCTCGCCCGAGGGCATCGCGCTGTGCGCGCAGGAGCTGGGCCTGACCAAGGCCGAGGTGGGCGCGGTCGCGACGTTCTACACGATGTACAAGCGCCGTCCCACCGGCCGGCACCTGGTCAGCGTCTGCACCAACACGCTGTGCGCGGTGCTCGGCGGCCAGCGGGTCTACGACCGGCTGTCGGCCGAGCTGGGCGTGGGCCACGACCAGACGACCGCCGACGGCTCGGTCACCCTGGAGCACGCCGAGTGCCTGGCGGCCTGCGACTACGCCCCCGTCGTCACGGTGGACTACGAGTTCTACGACCAGCAGGACGTCGAGTCCGCCCTCGAGCTGGTCGCCGCGCTGCGCCGGGGCGAGAAGCCGCCGCCCACCCGCGGTGCCCCGCTGACCGACTTCCGCGGCGTCTCCCGGCAGCTGGCCGGGCTGTCCCAGCACGCCGACGCCGTGGCCGCGCAGGCCGCCGTCGACGGGCCCTCGGCCGGCGTCCCCACCCTGCGCGGGGTGCGGCTGGCCGCCGAGCGCGGCGAGTCGGCACCCCTGATGCCCACCCCCGCCGCCGCGGCATGGGATCCCTCGCACACGGCAGACGGTGCCAGCGATGTGCAGGGGATCCCACGCCAGGGCGGGGCGGGGGACGGCGGGACGCCCGGCGAGCAGGCCGCCGACGCCGAGGTCGCCGCCGCGGACAACCCGGCGGAGCGGGCCGGCGCGCTGTCCAACCACCCCGACCGCCCCGAACCGGCCGGCCGTGCCGCGGCCGACCGGGACGCCGGCGTCGAGCACCCCGCCGAGCAGGCCCAGTCCGGGTCCGGCACCTCGATCGAGCGAGAGGTCTGAGCCATGCCGCTCACCCCCGTCCTCACCACGCGCTACGCCGAGGACCGGTCCTGGACCATCGAGACCTACGAGCGCACCGAGGGCTACGTGGCCTGGCGGGAGGCGCTGGGCATGACGCCCGACGAGCTGGTGACCCTGGTGAAGGACTCCGGCCTGCGCGGCCGCGGCGGCGCCGGGTTCCCGACCGGGATGAAGTGGTCGTTCATCCCGCAGCCCAAGCCGGGGGAGACCCCGACCGGACCGGCCGCCAAGCCCAAGTACCTGGTGGTCAACGCCGACGAGGGCGAGCCCGGGACCTGCAAGGACGTCCCGCTGATGATGGCCGACCCGCACTCCCTGGTGGAGGGCGTGGCCATCGCCTCGTACGCCATCCGCTGCCACTACGCGGTCGTCTACGTCCGCGGCGAGGCCGTGCACGCCCACCGCCGGCTGGTCGCCGCCGTCGCCGAGGCCTACGCCGCCGGCCACCTCGGCAGGGACGTGCACGGCTCGGGCTTCGACCTCGACGTCGTCGTGCACGCGGGGGCCGGCGCCTACATCTGCGGGGAGGAGACGGCGCTGCTGGACTCCCTGGAGGGCATGCGCGGGCAGCCGCGGCTCAAGCCGCCCTTCCCCGCCGTCGCCGGGCTCTACGGCGCCCCGACGGTGGTCAACAACGTGGAGACCCTGGCCAGCGTGCCGTTCGTGGTGCGCGGCGGGTCGGCCTGGTTCAAGGCCTTCGGGCCGGAGAAGTCGCCCGGGCCCAAGATCTACTCGCTGTCGGGCCGGGTGGTGCACCCCGGGCAGTACGAGGCGCCGATGGGCACCACGATGCGCGAGCTGCTGGAGATGGCCGGCGGCGTCCGGCCCGGGCACCAGCTCAAGTTCTGGACGCCGGGCGGTTCCTCCACCCCGTACTTCACCGCCGACCACCTCGACGTCCCGCTGGACTTCGACTCGGTCGCGGCGGCCGGCTCCATGCTGGGGACGACGGCGCTGATGGTCTTCGACGAGACCGACTCGATCGTCGAGGCCACGATGCGCTTCACCGAGTTCTACGCCCACGAGAGCTGCGGCAAGTGCACCCCCTGCCGGGAGGGCACGTACTGGCTGACCCAGATCCTGGAGCGGCTGGTCGCCGGGCACGGCCGGGCCACCGACCTGGACCTGCTCACCGACACCTGCGACAACATCCTGGGCCGCTCCTTCTGCGCCCTGGGCGACGGCGCGACCAGCTGCATCGCCTCGAGCCTGAAGTACTTCCGCGACGACTACGTCGCGCTGCTGCCCCCCGACGAGCAGGGCCGGCTGGGCCGCTCGCTGCGTCTCGAGCCCGTGGGAGCGAAGGCATGACCACCCCCGAACCCGCCCCCGCCCAGGCGCCCGCGGTCCCCGGACCGCACACCCCGGCCGACCACGTCCGCTGCACCATCGACGGCTTCGACGTCGCCGTGCCCGCGGGCACGCTGATCATCCGGGCCGCCGAGCAGATCGGGGTGCAGATCCCGCGGTTCTGCGACCACCCGCTGCTGGAGCCGGTCGGGGCGTGCCGGCAGTGCCTGGTGGAGGTGGAGGGCCAGCGCAAGCCGGTCGCCAGCTGCACGGTGCCGGTCAGCCCGGACATGGTGGTGAGGACCCAGCTGACCAGCGAGGTCGCCGAGAAGGCCCAGCAGGGCACCCTGGAGCTGCTGCTGGTCAACCACCCGCTGGACTGCCCGGTCTGCGACAAGGGCGGGGAATGCCCGCTGCAGAACCAGGCGATGAGCAACGGGCGCTCGGAGAGCCGGTTCGTCGAGACCAAGCGGACCTACCCCAAGCCGCTGCCGATCAGCTCCCAGGTGCTGCTGGACCGGGAGCGCTGCGTGCTCTGCGCCCGCTGCACCCGGTTCTCCCAGCAGGTCGCCGGCGACCCGTTCATCGAGCTCTTCGAGCGCGGCGCGCTGCAGCAGGTGTCGGTCAGCGAGGGCGAGCCCTTCGAGTCCTACTTCTCCGGCAACACGGTGCAGATCTGCCCGGTCGGTGCGCTGACCAGCGCGGCCTACCGGTTCCGATCGCGCCCCTTCGACCTGCGCAGCGAGCCCAGCGTCTGCGAGCACTGCGCCTCGGGCTGCGCCCAGCGCACCGACTACCGGCGCGGCACCGTGATGCGCCGGCTGGCCGGCGACGACCCGGCGGTCAACACCGAGTGGAACTGCGACAAGGGCCGGTTCGCCTTCCGTTACGCCGCGGCCAACGAGCGGCTCACCACCCCGCTGGTCCGCCGGGACGGCGTGCTCCAGCCGGCGTCCTGGCCCGAGGCCTGGGCCGCCGCGGCCGCCGGCCTGGCCGCCGCCCGTGCGGACGGCGGGGTCGGGGTGCTGCCCGGCGGCCGGCTCACCGTCGAGGACGCCTACGCCTACGCCAAGTTCGCCCGGGTCGCCCTGGGCACCAACGACGTCGACGCCCGGGCCCGCGCGCACTCCGCGGAGGAGCTGTCCTTCCTGGCCGCGCACGTCGCCGGCACCGCGCCCGGCGCCGGGGCGGTCACCTACGACGAGCTGGTCGCCGCCCCCGCGGTGCTGATGGTCGGCTTCGAGCCCGAGGAGGAGTCGCCGATCGTCTTCCTCCGGCTGCGTCGGGCGGTCCGCGAGCGGGCCCTGCCGGTCTTCGACGTCGCCCCGTTCGCCACCCGGGCCGACGAGAAGCTGGACGCCACCCTGCTGGCCACCCCGCCCGGGCTGGAGGGGGCGGTGCTGCGCGCGCTGGCCGCCGACTCGGCCGGTGGTGTGGGCGCCGCGGCCGCGGCGGCGCTGCGGCTGGAGGGTGCCGTCGTGCTGGCCGGTGAGCGGCTGGCCGAGACCCCGGGCGCGCTGTCGGCGCTGTCCGCCCTGGCCCGCGTCACCGGCGCCCGGATCGGCTGGGTGCCCCGGCGGGCCGGGGAGCGCGGTGCCGTCGAGGTCGGCGCGCTGCCCGCGCTGCTGCCCGGCGGCCGGGCGGTGGAGGACCGGGTGGCCCGCGAGGAGGTCGGCGCGCTGTGGGGCGCCGAGCTGCCGGTGAAGCCCGGCCGGGACACCACCGGCATCCTCACCGCCGCCCGCGAGGGCCGGCTCGGTGGCCTGCTCGTCGGCGGTGTCGACCCCGCCGACCTGCCCGACCCCGCGCTCGCCGAGGCCGCGCTGGCCGCCGCCGGGTTCGTGGTCAGCCTCGAGCTCTTCCCGACCGCGGTCACCGACCACGCCGACGTCGTCCTGCCGGTGGCCGCCGCCCCGGAGAAGGCCGGCAGCTACCTGGACTGGGAGGGCCGGGTCCGCCCCTTCGACGCGACCCTGCACGGCACCGGCGCGCTGACCGACGCCCGGGTGCTCACCGGGCTGGCCGACGCCCTCGGCGTCCGCCTCGGGCTGGCCGGGGTGGACGCGGCCCGCCGCGAGCTGGTGGAGCTGGGCGGCGCCGGGCGGACCCGCGAGGTCCGTGGCTTGGACGTCGCCCCCGCCGCCAGTCCCCGGCTGAGCCCCGACGACGCCGTCCTCGCCTCCTGGCACCAGCTGCTGGACGACGGCACCCTGCAGCGCGACGAGCCGGCGATGGCCGGCACCGCCCGCCCGCCGGTCGCCCGGCTGGGCAAGGAGACCGCGCTGCGCCTGGGCGTCGCCGACGGGGACCCGGTCACCCTGACCGGCCCGGCCGGGTCGATCACCCTGCCGGTGCAGGTCACCGAGATGACCGACCGGGTGGTGTGGGTGCCGATGCGCTCACCGGGCAGCCACGTCCGCACCGGCCTGGGTGCCGGCCCCGGCGCCGTCGTCCGGCTCACCCCGGGGAGCGCCGCGTGAGCGTCCTGGCCGCCACCGACCAGCCCACGCTGGAGGACTTCGGCACCGACGTCTGGTGGATCGTCGTCATCAAGGTCGTCGGCGTCTTCGGCGTGCTGGTGGTCATGACGCTGTTCGCGATCGTCTTCGAGCGCAAGGTCGTCGCCCGGATGCAGCAGCGCTCGGGGCCCAACCGGGTCGGCCCGCGCGGCTACCTGCAGAGCCTGGCCGACGGGCTGAAGCTGGCGTTCAAGGAGGACGTCATGCCGGCGATGGCGGACAAGCCGGTCTACTTCATCGCCCCGGTCGTCGCCACGATCCCGGCGTTCCTGGCCTTCTCGGTCATCCCGCTGGGCCCCGAGGTGTCGATCTTCGGCCAGCAGACGCCGCTGCAGCTCATCGACGCCCCGATCGGGGTGCTCATCGTGCTGGCCTGCTCGGCGATGGGCGTCTACGGGATCGTGCTCGGCGGCTGGGCGTCGGGGTCGACGTACCCGCTGCTGGGCGGCCTGCGCAGCGCTGCCCAGATGGTCAGCTACGAGATCGCCATGGGGCTCTCCATCGTCGCGGTGTTCCTCTACGCCGGCACGATGAGCACCTCCGAGATCGTCGCGGCCCAGGCCGGGGGCAACGAGCTGGACTTCTTCGGGCTCACCTTCCAGGGCCCGTCCTGGTACGCCGTCCTGCTGCCGGTGTCCTTCGTCATCTACGTCATCGCCGTCGTCGGGGAGACCAACCGGGCGCCCTTCGACCTGCCCGAGGCCGAGTCCGAGCTGGTCGGCGGGTTCCACACCGAGTACTCCTCGCTGAAGTTCGCGCTCTTCTTCCTCGCCGAGTACGTCAACATGGTCACCGTCTCCGCGCTGGCCGCGACGCTGTTCCTGGGCGGCTGGCGGGCGCCCTGGCCGATCTCGGTCTGGGACGGCGCGAACACCGGTTGGTGGCCGCTGCTGTGGTTCGCCGGCAAGGTCGTCGCCGCGCTGTTCGTCTTCATCTGGCTGCGCGGCACCCTGCCCCGGCTGCGCTACGACCAGTTCATGCGCTTCGGCTGGAAGGTGCTGGTCCCCACCGCGCTGGTGTGGATCCTCGCGGTGGCCACCATGCGCACCGTCTCCCGGGAGTACGACCTGTCCAGCGGCGAGGTCGCGCTCTACGTCGGCGTCCCGATCGCGGCGGTCGTGCTCGGGGTGCTGCTGGTGGCCTCCCGGCGGGCCAACCGGGACACCCGGATCGCCGCGCTCAACGCCGCGGCCGGGTCGATCAACCCGACCGAGCCCGAGGTGCTGCCCCCGGTGCGCACCGCGGGGGCCCGCCGCCGGCCCGCGCAGCGCTCCGGCCCGGCCCGCGCCGAGGGCGGGTTCCCCATCCCGCCGATGGACCTCGTCGTCCCGCCCTCGCCCCGCCTGGGCGACGGCGAACCGGTCGCCGCCGGGTCCGTCGTCAGCACCGGCCGCCGTTCCCGCCCGACCCCCGCCACGGAGGAACCCGATGCCTGAGCAGACCCCCGCCCGGCGCTCCGGCGGTGAGGTCGAGCAGTCCGGGGGGACGGCGTCCGCGCCGGCCAAGCGGACCAGCTGGCTGCCGGCACCGGCCCAGGGCTTCGGCGTCACCTTCGCCACGATGTTCACGAAGGTGACCACCGAGCAGTACCCGGAGACCCCCAAGGTCACCAAGCCGCGCTACCACGGCCGGCACGTGCTCAACCGGCACCCGGACGGCCTGGAGAAGTGCGTGGGCTGCGAGCTCTGCGCCTGGGCCTGCCCGGCCGACGCCATCTACGTCGAGGGCGGCACCAACACCGAGGAGCAGCGGTTCTCCCCGGGGGAGCGGTACGGCGCGGTCTACCAGATCAACTACCTGCGCTGCATCTTCTGCGGGCTGTGCATCGAGGCCTGCCCCACCCGCTCCCTGACGATGAGCAACGACTTCGAGCTGGCCGACGACGACCGCGCGTCGCTGATCTACACCAAGGAGCAGCTGATGGCCCCGCTGCTGCCCGGCATGGAGCAGCCCCCGCACCCGATGCGCCTGGGGGACGACGAGAAGGACTACTACCTGCGGGTGCCGGGGGCGGGCTCGTGACCGACGTGCTGGCCGCCGTCGAGATCGGCACCGGCGAGGCCGTCACGTTCTGGGTGCTGGGCCCGATCGCGCTGGCCGGGGCGCTGGGCATGGTCTTCGCCCGCAACGCCGTGCACTCGGCGCTGTTCCTGGTCAACACGATGCTGGCACTCGGCGTCTTCTACGTCGTCCAGGAGGCACCGTTCCTCGGCGCGGTGCAGATCATCGTCTACACCGGCGCGATCATGATCCTGTTCCTCTTCGTGCTGATGCTGGTCGGCCGGGACTCCTCGGACTCCGTGGTGGAGACCCTGCGGGGCCAGCGGGTCGCGGCCACCGTGCTGGGCGTCGGCTTCGCCGGCCTGGTCGGGGCCGGCATCGCCCGGGCGACCCAGGACCTCCCGGTCGCGGGCCTGGAGGCCGTGCAGGGCGGCGCCGGGGGAGCGGCAGACGGCAACATCGAGGCGATCGCCCGGCTGCTGTTCACCCGCTACCTGCCGGCCTTCGAGGTCACCAGCGCGCTGCTGATCACCGCCGCGGTCGGGGCGATGGTGCTGGCGCACATCGAGCGCGAACCCGGCAGCCGGCAGACCCAGAAGGAGCTGTCCCGCGCCCGGTTCCTCACCTCCGAGCACCCGCAGACCCTGCCCGGCCCCGGCATCTACGCCCGGGCCAACTCGATCGCCGCCCCCGGCCGGCTGCCCGACGGCAGCCCGTCCGAGGCCAGCTTCGCCACCGGGGTCGAGCCCCAGGTGGTCGACGAGCTGCCGCCGGGCGGCCACAGCGGTGGCGGGTGGGGTCCGGGGGCAGGGCGGGGCGATGGCCCCGACGGCGCGCTGGGGACCACCCGCGGGACCGGGGGAGAGCTCCGATGAGCCTGACGAACTACCTGGTGCTGGCCGCGGTGCTGTTCACCATCGGCGCGGTCGGCGTGCTGGTGCGACGCAACGCCATCGTGGTCTTCATGTGCATCGAGCTGATGCTCAACTCGGTGAACCTGACGCTGGTCACCTTCGCCCGGGCCACCGGCACCCTCGACGGGCAGGTCATCGCGTTCTTCGTGATGGTCGTCGCCGCGGCCGAGGTCGTGGTCGGTCTCGCGATCATCATGTCGATCTACCGCACCCGCCGATCGGCGTCGGTCGACGACGCCAACCTGCTGAAGTACTGAGCGGAGCAGACTCGTGGAAACCGTGCCCGCGACGGGCCTGCTCGCTGCGTCCTGGCTGCTGATCGCGCTGCCGCTGGCCGGCGCGGCCGTGCTGCTGCTGGGCGGGAAGCGCACCGACCGGTGGGGCCACCTGCTGGCCATCGGCACCGTCGTCGCCGCGTTCGTCCTCGCTGTCGCGAGCACCGTGCAGCTGTCCGGGCTCACCACGAAGAGCGTCGGCGTGGAGCTGTTCACCTTCATCTCCACCGGGCAGCTGGACGTGACCGCGGGGCTGCTCTACGACCCGCTGTCGGCGGTCTTCGTGCTGCTGATCACCGGGGTCGGCGCGCTCATCCACGTGTACTCGGTCGGCTACATGGCTCACGACCCGGCCCGCCGCCGGTTCTTCGCCTACCTGAACCTCTTCGTCGCCGCGATGCTGCTGCTGGTCCTGGGCGACAGCTTCGTGGCGCTCTACGTCGGCTGGGAGGGCGTCGGTCTCGCCTCCTACCTGCTGATCGCGTTCTGGTACCAGCGCCCGGCCGCGGCCACCGCCGCCAAGAAGGCGTTCGTCATGAACCGGGTCGGGGACGTCGGCCTGGCCCTGGCGGTCTTCGTGATGTTCGTGCAGTTGGGGACGACGTCCTACGCGGGTGTCCTCGGCTCGGTCGGCCTGCTGGCCGGCGGCACGGTCACCGCGCTGGGCCTGCTGCTCCTGCTGGGCGCGTGCGGCAAGTCCGGGCAGTTCCCGCTGCAGGCCTGGCTGCCCGACGCCATGGAGGGCCCGACCCCGGTCTCGGCGCTCATCCACGCGGCCACCATGGTCACCGCCGGGGTCTACCTGATCGCCCGCAGTGCCCCGGTCTTCGACGCCAGCCCCACCGCCCGCACCGTCGTGCTGGTGGTCGGTGCGATCACGATCCTGATCGGCGCGGTCGCGGGCTGCGCCTTCGACGACATCAAGAAGGTGCTGGCCTGGTCCACGGTCAGCCAGATCGGCTACATGTTCCTGGCCGTCGGGCTGGGCCCGGTCGGCTACGTGGCCGCCATCGCGCACCTGCTCACCCACGGCTTCTTCAAGGCCGGGCTGTTCCTGGGCGCGGGATCGGTCATGCACGGCATGGGCGACCAGACCGACATGCGCCGCTTCGGCGGACTGGCCGGGCGGATGAAGACCACGTTCGTCACCTTCGGGCTGGGCTACCTCGCCCTGATCGGCTTCCCGTTCCTGTCCGGCTACTGGACCAAGGACGCGATCATCGAGGCCGCCTTCGACCGGGGCGGGGTGTCCGGGTACCTGCTGGGCGGGGTCGCCGTGCTGGGGGCCGGGCTGACCGCGTTCTACATGACCCGGCTGATGCTGATGACGTTCGCCGGCCGCCCCCGCTGGGAGGACGGCGTGCACCCGCACGAGTCGCCCGCGGTGATGACGGCGCCGATGGTGGTGCTGGCCGTCGGGTCGGTGGCCGCGGGCTTCCTGCTGGTCGAGGTGTTCCCGCTCGCCGACTGGCTGGCCCCGGTGTTCGGGGCGCCGGAGGAGGCGACCGCGCACGTGGTCCCGCCGCTGGCGGTCAGCGTGCTGGTGACCCTCGTCGTCGCGGTCGGGGTGCTGGTGGCCTGGCTGTTCGTCGGCCGCCGAGAGGTGCCCGTCGTCGCGCCCGAGCGCGTGTCGCTGCCGGTGCGCGCGGCCCGCAACGCCCTCTACGCCGACACCGTCAACGAGACGGTCTTCATGCGGCCGGGGATGTGGCTCACCCGGGCCCTGGTCTACGTCGACAACCGCGGCGTCGACGGCCTGGTCAACGGCATCGGCGCCGGCCTCGGCGGGTCCTCGTCCCGGCTGGGCCGCACCCAGACCGGCTTCGTCCGCTCCTACGCCCTGGGCATGCTCGGCGGCGCCGTGCTCGTCGCCGCCGCCCTGCTGGCGGTGGCCTCGTGAGGCCCGTCCCCGTGCCCGCCCACACCTCCTCCGGACCCAGGGAGCACACCCCGTGAGCGACTTCCCGTGGCTGCTCACGATGATCGCGGTGCCCGCGGTGGGTGGCGCCGTCGTCGCCGCCCTGCCCAGGGGCCGGGACGCCCAGGCCAAGGTCGTGGCGCTGGCCGTCAGCCTGGTCGTGCTGGTCCTGGCGGTGCTGGCCACCGTCGCCTTCGACGTCGGCGGCGAGCGGTTCCAGCTGGCGACGTCGGTCTCCTGGATCCCGGCGTTCGGCGTCGACTTCGCCCTGGGCGTCGACGGCATCGCGCTGGTGATGCTGCTGCTCATCGGGGTGCTGGTGCCGGTCGTCGTCGTCGCGTCCTGGCGGGACACCGGGCCCGGCGGGCGGCCGATGAAGGCCTACTTCGCCTGGCTGCTGGTGCTCGAGGCGATGATGGTCGGGGTCTTCGTGGCCACCGACGTGTTCCTGTTCTACGTCTTCTTCGAGGCGATGCTCGTCCCGATGTACTTCATCATCGGCAGCTTCGGCGGACCCCGCCGGCAGTACGCCGCGGTGAAGTTCTTCCTCTACAGCCTGCTCGGCGGGCTGGTCATGCTGGCCTCGGTCATCGGGCTGTACGTGGTGAGCAACAGCCAGCTCGGCGAGGGCACGTTCGCCTTCGACGCGCTGCGCCAGCTGGAGATCGACCCGGGCGTGCAGAAGCTGCTCTTCCTCGGCTTCTTCATCGCCTTCGCCATCAAGGCCCCGCTGGTGCCCTTCCACACCTGGCTGCCCGACTCCGGTGCCGAGGCCCCGATCGGCGGCGGCGTGCTGCTGGTCGGCGTGCTGGACAAGGTGGGCACGTTCGGCTTCATCCGGTACTGCCTGCCGCTGTTCCCCGACGCCGCCCGCGACTTCGCGCCGTACGTGCTGGTGCTCGCGGTCCTGGGCATCGGCTACGCCGCGCTGCTGGCGATGGGCCAGTCCGACCTCAAGCGGCTGGTCACCTACACGTCGATCGCGCACTTCGGCTTCATCGCGCTGGGCGTCTTCGCCTTCACCACCGAGGGCGGCACCGGCGCGGTGCTCTACATGGTCAACCACGGCATCTCGACCGGGCTGCTCTTCCTGGTCGTCGGCATGCTGATCGCCCGCGGCGGGTCCCGGCAGATCGGCGACTACGGCGGCGTCGCCACGAAGGCCCCGCTGCTCGCCGGGGTGCTGCTGGTGGCGGGCCTGGCCAGCCTCGCGCTGCCGGGCACCAACAGCTTCGTGTCCGAGTTCCTGGTGCTCATCGGGTCGTTCCCGACCTGGCCGGTCGCCACCGTGCTCGCGACCGTCGGCATCGTGCTCGCCGCGCTGTACGTGCTGCTGATGGTCCAGCGCACCATGCACGGCCCGGCTCGCGGCCTGGTGCTGGAGAAGCCGGGTGCGTTCCGCGACCTGGGCCGCCGCGAGCTGGTCGTCGTCGCGCCGCTGATCGCGCTGGTCATCGGGCTGGGCGTCTACCCGCAGCCGCTGCTGGCGCTGATCGACCCCGCCGTCGCCGCCACCATGGTCGACGTCGGCTCCGACCCGGCGGGCACCGAGCCGGTCACCGCCGAACCCACCTCTGAGCAGGGAGCCGACTGATGGGTCCGATCCAGGCGCCGTCGCTGTCGCTGGCCGCGCTCGCCCCGCTGCTCCTCGTCTTCGGGGCGGCCGCGATCGGCGTGCTCGTCGAGGCGTTCGCCCCCCGCGCCGTCCGGCACCCCGTCCAGGTCGCCCTCGCCCTGGTCGGCACCGTCGGGGCGTTCCTCGCCACGCTGCTGCTGGCCGTGGACGGCACCGAGGAGGTCACCGCCGCCGGCGCCCTCGCCGTCGACGGCGCCGGGCTCTTCCTGCAGGCCACCATCGCCGGCCTGGGCGCGCTGTCGGTCCTGCTGTTCGCCGAGCGCGGGCTGGACCCGGCCCGGTCCTCCTTCGTGGCCGCGGCCGCCGTCCCCGCCGGCAGCCCGCGCGACCGCGAGCTGCTCACCAGCGAGCGGGTGCAGACCGAGGTCTACCCGCTGGCCGTCTTCGCCGTCGGCGGGATGATGCTCTTCGTCACCGCGAACGACCTGCTGGTCATGTTCATCGCCCTCGAGGTGCTCAGCCTGCCGCTGTACCTGATCTCCGGACTGGCCCGCCGGCGCCGGCTGCTGAGCCAGGAGGCGGCGGTCAAGTACTTCCTGCTCGGTGCCTTCGCCTCCGCGTTCTTCCTCTACGGCCTGGCGCTGGTCTACGGAGCCACCGGCACCATCCGGCTCTCCGGGATCCGCGAGTCCGTCACCACCGAGGGCACCGGCACGCTGCTGGTCCTGGGTCTCGGGCTGCTCGTCGTCGGCCTGCTGTTCAAGGCCTCCGTCGCGCCCTTCCACACCTGGACGCCGGACGTCTACCAGGGCGCCCCCACCCCGGTCACCGCGTTCATGGCCGCCTGCACCAAGGTCGCCGCCTTCGGCGCGATCCTGCGGCTGCTCTACGTCGCCTTCGGCACGGCGGACTGGACCTGGCGCCCGATCGTCTACGGCATCGCCATCGTCTCCATGCTGGTCGGCGCGGTGCTGGGGCTCACCCAGACCGACGTCAAGCGGATGCTGGCCTACTCCTCCATCGCGCACGCCGGGTTCCTGCTCACCGGCGTCATCGGCCTGGGCGGGGGGACCGGCTCGGGCCTGGCGGCGACGCTGTTCTACCTGCTGGCCTACGGGCTCACCACGCTGGGCGCGTTCGCCGTGGTCACCCTGGTCCGCGACGGCGACGGCGAGGCCACCCACCTGTCCCAGTGGGCCGGCCTGGCCACGCGGTCCCCGCTGACCGCGGGGATCATGGCGTTCCTGCTGCTGGCCCTGGCCGGCATCCCGCTGACCAGCGGGTTCACCGGGAAGTTCGCGGTCTTCCGGGCCGCCATCGAGGTCGGCGCCTGGCCGCTGGCGGTCATCGCGCTGGTCGCCAGCGCGGTCGCCGCGTTCTTCTACCTGCGGCTGATCGTGCTCATGTACTTCTCCGACCCGGCCGTCGACGGGGCCACGGTCGGCGTCCCCGGCCTGCCCACGACCATCGTGCTGGCCGTGACGGTGGCCGCCACCCTGGTCCTCGGGGTGGTCCCCGGCTCGGTGCTGGACCTGGCCGACCGCGCCGCGACGCTGGTCGGGTGAGCGGGCCGGTGGAGCCGCCCACCGGGCGTCCAGCCAGGCCGTCTATCTTCGACCGTTGATGACCGGAGCCAGCACCGCCACCCCCGGGGGCGGGAGCCAGACGCAGCTGTGGAACCGGTCTGCCACCCCGGCGTCCACGATCGGGGCCTGGCTGCCCGAGGGTGAGCTGGGGGAGTCCCTCGCGGCGGGCCTGGCCCGCGTCGAGAGCGAACTGCAGGCCGCCGTCGTCAGCGAGCACGAGTTCGTCGGCGAGGCAGCCGCGCACCTGATGACCGCCGGTGGCAAGCGCTTCCGCCCGGTGCTGGCCCTGCTGGCCGCCCACCTGGGCGACGCCGAGGACCCCCAGGTCGCCACCGCCGCGGTGGTCTGCGAGCTGACCCACCTGGCCACGCTGTACCACGACGACGTCATGGACGAGGCCGCCGTCCGCCGGGGCGCGGCGAGCGCCAACAGCCGGTGGAGCAACAGCATCGCCATCCTGACCGGCGACTTCCTCTTCGCCCGGGCCTCGGACCTGCTCGCCGACCTCGGCCCCGACGCCGTCCGGGTGCAGGCCCGCACCTTCGAGCGGCTGGTCACCGGCCAGATCCGGGAGACCGTCGGCCCGGCACCCGGCGAGGACCCGATCGCCCACCACCTGTCGGTGCTGGCGGACAAGACCGGGTCCCTGGTCGCCACCTCGGCCCGCTTCGGGGCCACCTTCGCCGGCGTCGACCCGGCCGTCGTGGCCGACCTCACCGCCTACGCCGAGGAGGTCGGGGTGGCCTTCCAGCTCTCCGACGACCTCATCGACATCGTCAGCGAGTCCGGCACCTCGGGGAAGTCCCCGGGCACGGACCTGCGCGAGGGCATCGCCACCCTGCCGGTGCTGCTGGCGCTGGCCGGCGACGACCCGGCCGAGGCCCGGCTGCGCGAGCTGGTGGCCGGCCCCGTCACCGACGACGCCGAGCACGCCGAGGCGCTGGCCCTGCTGCGTTCCTCGGCCTCGCTGGCCCGCGCCACCGAGGTGCTCGAGCAGTACGCCGACCGGGCCCGCGCCCGGCTGGGCAGCGTGCCCGACGGCGAGGTCCGCGAGGCGCTGTCCGCGTTGTGCGCGTACGTCGTCACCCGCAGCGCCTGAACGAGGGTCACGCCGCCCCCACCGCTCGAGGGCCCGCGGCGGGCCCCTGCAGCGTGGCCGGACGGCAGGGACAGTGGGGGGCATGGGGAACCCACGTACCGCTCGACTGACCGCTCTGCTGGCCGGTGCGGTGCTGCTCGCCGGGTGCAGCGCCGCCGACTCCGCCGACGCGGCCGACGCCGCCGCCGAACCGCCCGCCGGAGCCCCCGCGCTGCAGGTGGAGACGGTCCTGGACGGCCTGGACCACCCCTGGGACGTCGCGCAGGCCCCCGACGGCACGCTGCTGCTCGACGAGCGGGACGGCCGGCTGACCGTCGTCCTGCCCGACGGCACCTCCCGTGCGCTCGACGCCGACCTCGACGACGTGTGGGCCGAGGGCGAGACCGGTCTGATGGGCCTCGTGCTCGACCCGGCCTTCGACGACAGCCGCCGGTTCTACACCTGCTCGGGCATCACCGACGGCGGCGCCGACGGCGGGCCCGGCATCGAGGTCACCGCCTGGACCGTGGACGAGGGCTGGACCGCGGCCACCCGGGTCGCCGACCCGCTGGTCGGTGGCATCCCGGTCAACGCAGACTCCGGCCGGCACGGCGGCTGCCGGCTGCGCTTCGACGACGCCGGACAGCTGCTGGTCGGCACCGGGGACAACGCCGTCGGCACCAACGCCCAGGACCTGTCCACGCTGGCCGGCAAGGTGCTCCGGGTGGACCCGCAGACCGGGCAGCCCTCGGCGGGCAACCCGTTCCTGGAGCTGACCGACCCCACCTCGCACGCGATCGTCGGCTACGGGCACCGCAACGTGCAGGGCCTCGCCGTCCGGCCGGGCACCGGCGCCGTCTTCACCGCCGAGCAGGGCAGCCAGGTCGACGACGAGGTCAACCTGGCCACCGACGGCGGAAACTACGGCTGGGACCCGGTCGGTGCGGGCGACTACGACGAGTCGGTGCCGATGACCGACACCGAGATCCCCGGCGCGATCGAGGCCGTCTGGTCCTCCGGGGACCCCACGATCGCGGTCTCGGGCATCACCTTCCTCGACGGCGAGGAGTGGGGCGCCTACGACGGGCTGCTGCTGCTGGGCGTGCAGAAGGACACCGGCGTGCTGGCCCTGCGGCTGGGCGAGGACGGCTCGCTGGTCGAGCAGTTCCGCGTCCCCGAGCTCGAGGGCACCTACGGCCGGGTGCGCAGCCCGCAGCTGGGCGCCGACGGCGCGCTGTACCTGACCACCGACAACGGCGACGGCGAGGACCAGCTGCTCCGGGTCACCCCCGCGAGCTGACCCGGGCGGGCACCGGGGTGCCCGCCGGCAACAGCGGGCAAGGCTCCGGGGTGCCCCACGCGGTCCGCAGCGGCAGCACCCCGGCCCAGTCCGCCACGGGGTCGGCGAGGTCGCGCTCGTCCTCCCCGGGTGGGCCGGTCCGGGTCTTGACGCTGGCCTCGGTGAGGTCCAGCGCCAGCACCGACGTCGCGGCGAGCTCCTTGCGGTCGGGCTGTCGGGACGCCGTCCACGAGCCCGGCGCCAGGTGCTCGGTGAGGACGCCGAGGCCGTGCCACCGCTCGTCCGGGTCGGTGACCAGCCGGGCCACGCCCTGCACGACGGCGCTGCGGTGGTTCATCGAGTGGTGGAAGGAGGACCGGGCGTAGACGATCCCGTCGACGTGGGTGACGGTGAAGCAGACCGGCACGCCCGATGCCGCCGCGCGCAGCGTGGCCGCCCCGGTGGAGCCGTGCAGGTACAGCGTCTCGCCGTCCCGGCCGTAGCCGGTGGGCAGCACCAGCGGGCCGGTCGGCAGTGTCATGCCCAGGTGCCCCACCAGGCCGGCGTCGAGCACGGCGTACAGCTCGGCGCGGTCGGTCCGGGCCCGCACGGCGTTGCGGCGCACGGTGGACCGGGGGGTGGGGGAGAGCGGCAGGTTGGTCACGGTCCCAGGGTGGCCGCCGGCGTGGCATCCTCCCAGGGCCAATCCGCACCGATCCCACCAGTCCACCGGAGCGACGATGACCGAGCCGCCCGTCCTGCTGGACCGGCGCAGCGGCGTGCCGCTGGCCGTCCAGCTCGCCGACGGCCTGCGCTCCTCCCCGGTGCTCCGCGTCGGGGACCGGCTGCCCTCCACCCGGCAGCTGGCGAGCACCCTCGGCGTCAGCCGCACGGTGACCGCGGCCGCCTACGACCAGCTGCTCGCCGAGGGCTGGCTGGAGGGCCGCCGTGGGGTGGGCTCCTTCGTCGTCGGGACGCCCCCGGCTGCACCGGTCGACCGGCGGTCCCGCCCCGACCCGACGCCCTCGGTCGCGGTGGACCTGCGACCCGGGGCACCGTGCCTGGAGGTCCTGGACCGGGCCGCCTGGCGCCGGGCCTGGCGCGCCGCGGGGGACGAGCCGCCCGACGTCGGCTGGGACCCGATCGGCACCCCCGCCTTCCGCACGGCCGTCGTCGAGCACCTGCTGCGCCACCGCGGCCTGCCCGCCGACCCGGACGACGTGCTGGGCACCAGCGGCACCTCCGCCGGCGTCGCCGAGGTGGCCCGGCTGCTGCCGCCCGGCTCCCGGGTCGGCGTGGAGGACCCCGGATACGGCAGGGCGGTCGGTGCGCTGCTGGCCACCGGCGTCACGGTCGTCCCGCTGCGGGTCGACCACGACGGCCTGGTCGTCGACGAGGTCCCCGCCGGGCTGGCCGCGGTCTACTGCACGCCGGCCCACCAGTTCCCGCTCGGCGGTCGGCTGCCCGCCGCCCGCCGGGTCGCGCTGGTGGAGTGGGCCCGCGCGGAGGGCACCCTGGTGCTGGAGGACGACTACGACGGCGAGCTGCGCTACGACGTCGCCCCGCTCCCGTTGCTGGCCTCGCTGGCACCCGACGTCGTCGTCCACCTCGGCACGACGTCCAAGGTGCTCAGCCCGACCCTGGGCGTCGGCTGGCTGGTCGCCCCACGGCCACTGCGGGACCGGCTGGTGGAAGCCCGCACCGCGACCGGCACCCGGCCGGCCCGGGCCGGGCAGCGGGTCCTCGCCGCGCTGGCCGGGCACGGCGACCTGTCCCGGCACCTGCGCCGGCTCCGCCGCGAGCTGGCCGCCCGCCGCGACCTGGTCCGCGGGGCCGTCGCCGACGCCGGGCACCGCACGGTCGGCGACGCCGCCGGGGCCCACCTGGTGGTGCCGCTGGCCGACCGGGCCACCGAGGAGCGGGTCCGTGCGGACGCGCTGGCCGGTGGGGTGGCGGTGGACGGGCTGGCCCGGCACACCACGGCAGCAGGGGGGCCGGCCGGGCTCGTCGTCGGCTGGGCAGCGCCCACCCGGGCGGAGCTGGTCGACGCCCTCGCCGTGCTGACCGGGGCCCTGCGGGGCGTCAGACCCTGACGGGGAGGGCCAGCGGACCGCGCAGCACGGTCGCCACCCGCGGGGTCGGCGCGCCGGCCAGCCGCATCCCCGGGGCCCGCTCGGCCAGCACCCGCAGCGCCACCTCGCCCTCCAGCCGGGCCAGCGGGGCACCCAGGCAGTAGTGCGCGCCCCCGGAGAACGCCAGGTGCGGGGCGGCCTGCACGCGGTGCAGGTCGAACCGGTCCGGGTCGGTGTGCACCGCCGGGTCGCGGTTCGCGCTGGCCAGCAGCAGCAGCACGCCGCTGTCCCGGCGCACCGCCCGCCCCTCGATCTCCACGTCGGAGTGGGCGAACCGGGCGGTCAGCTGCACCGGCGGGTCGAAGCGCAGGGTCTCCTCGACCGCCGCGCCCGCCAGGCCGGGGTCGGCCACCAGTGCCGCCCACTCGCCCGGCGTGCGCTGCAGCGCCTGCACGGCGTTGCCGATCAGGTTCGTGGTCGTCTCGAACCCGGCCACCAGCAGCAGCTGGGCCAGGGCCAGCACCTCGTCGGCGGTGGCGGTCCCGCCGTCGACGGCGGTCGCCAGCGTGGAGACGACGTCCTCGCCCGGGTCGAGGCGGCGCTGCTCCAGCAGCTGGGCGAACAGTGCCCGCAGGTCCGCGGTGGCCCGGGCCAGCTCCCGGGCGTGCGCGGGGCTCTTCACGCCGTCCAGGGCCGAGCCCAGCGCGCGGCCCCAGCGGGCGAACCGCTCGCTGTCCACGTCGGGCACGTCCAGCAGGGCGGCGATGACGGTGATCGGCAGCGGGGATGCCAGCTCGGTGACCAGGTCGAACGGGCCGCGGCGGGCCAGTGCGGTGTCCAGCAGCTGTGCGGTGACCCGCTCGGCCACCTCCCGGTAGTGCGCCAGCCGCCGCGGGGCGAACGCCGGCTGGGCCAGCCGGCGCAGCCGGGTGTGCTCCGGTGCGTCCAGGGTGAGCAGCGACAGGTCCACCGGCTCCAGGAGCGAGTCCTCGCCGCCGCCGAGCCGGTCGCCGCCGTCGGAGAGCCGGACGCCGAACCGCCGGTCGCGCAGCACCGCCTCCACCGAGGCGTGCGTGGCCAGCGCCGTCAGCCCGGTGCCCGAGCGGACCGGGCCGCCGGCCAGCTGGGCGGCGCGCAGCTGGGCGTAGACCGGGTAGGGGTCCAGCCGCCACGGCCGGTGCAGCAGCCGGGCCACCCGGTCCCCGCGCAGAGCCAGGGCCAGGCCGCCGGCGCGCAGTGCACCGATCCGCAGGCCCAGGGCGGCGTCGGCGGTGAGCCGGCCGATCGCCGTCCTGGGCTCACCGGGACGGACGACGCTGTCGGTCCCGGTGCTCACCGGCGCTGGTGGCCGGCGAGGGAGTACGTGTGTCCGCGAGTCACGCCTCGACTGTCCACGAGTCGTTCCCGGCGAGCAACCCCGCCAGGTCCGCAGGCTGCCCGGACCGGGCGTCCTCAAGCTGGTCGGCCATCATCGCCTCGTAGGTCGGCTTCTGGATCGAGCGGAAGACGCCCATCGGGGTGTACCGCAGGTCCTGGCTGGACAGCCGGGACAGCGCGAACGCGTAGGACGGGTCGGTCCGGTGCGCGTCGTGCACCACGATCTGGGACTCCTCGACCTGGTTGGTCTCGGCGATCCGCAGCCCGCCGGCCCCGTCGGCGACGACGCACGAGGCGCCGTCCGGGCCGAAGACCAGCTTCTCCCCGTGCACCAGCGGGATCGTCCACTGGGTGCCGGTCAACGGGTCCTTGAGCAGCTCGAAGGCACCGTCGTTGAAGATGTTGCAGTTCTGGTAGATCTCCACCAGCGCGGTGCCCTGGTGCTCGGCAGCCTGCCGCAGCACGTC
Organism: Modestobacter sp. Leaf380; assembly: GCF_001424485.1. GTDB lineage: Bacteria > Actinomycetota > Actinomycetes > Mycobacteriales > Geodermatophilaceae > Klenkia. The sequence goes on along the minus strand of NZ_LMQC01000001.1, from coordinate 587,400 downwards.
GGTGAGCCCCTTGCGGTCGGAGTCCATCGCCCGGCCCACGAACGTCGCATCGGCCCCCAGGGCGAGACTCACCGGGTTGAACGGGTGGTCCAGCGAGCCCATCGGGGTGGACTTGGTGACCTTGCCGATCTCCGAGGTGGGGGAGTACTGGCCCTTGGTGAGACCGTAGATCCGGTTGTTGAACAGCAGGATCGTCAGGTTCACGTTGCGGCGCAGCGTGTGGATCAGGTGGTTGCCGCCGATGGACAGCGCGTCGCCGTCCCCGGTGACGACCCACACCGACAGCTCCGGCCGAGAGGCGGCCAGCCCGGTCGCGATGGCCGGGGCGCGGCCGTGGATCGAGTGCATCCCGTAGGTGTTCATGTAGTACGGGAAGCGCGAGGAGCAGCCGATCCCGGACACGATGACCATGTCCTCGCGGGCGATGCCCAGGCTGGGCAGGAACGACTGGACGGCGTTGAGGATCACGTAGTCCCCGCAACCGGGGCACCAGCGGACCTCCTGGTCGGTCTTGAGGTCCTTGGCCTTGAGCGTCGTCTGCTTCTCACCGCCCAGCTCCACGGAGCGGGCGACGGCGTCGGCGATGCGCTGGTCGAACGCGGGCATGCCCAGCTCGTGGACGTGCGCGTCGATGGGTGTGGTCACGACTGGCCTCCGGACAGGACGGGGTCGGCCGTGGTGGCCGCCCCGTCGATGACGTCCTGCAGGACGGCGGCGAGCTCGGCGGCCCGGAAGGGCAGCCCGCGCACCTGGGTGTGGCTCTGCACGTCGACGAGGTACTTGGCGCGCAGCAGCATGGAGAGCTGGCCGAGGTTCATCTCCGGGCACACCACGCGGTCGTAGGACCGCAGGATGTCGCCGAGGTCGGCCGGCAGCGGGTTGAGGTGGCGCAGGTGCACCTGCGCGATGGACCGGCCCGACCGGCGGATCCGCCGGCAGGCGGCCCCGATCGGCCCGTACGTGGACCCCCAGCCGATCACCGCGACGGTGGCGTCGCCGTCGGGGTCGTCGACCTCGGTGGGCGGCAGGGACGCCGCGATCCCGTCGATCTTGGCCTGGCGGGTGCGGGTCATGAAGTCGTGGTTGGCCGGGTCGTAGGAGATGTTCCCCGTGCCGTCGGCCTTCTCCAGCCCACCGATCCGGTGCTGCAGGCCCTTGGTGCCGGGCACCGCCCACGGCCGCGCCAGGGTCTCGGGGTCCCGCAGGTAGGGCAGGAACTCCCCGTCCGGGCCGTTGGGCTCGGTGGCGAACTCGGTCCGCAGGTCGGGCAGCGACTCGACGTCGGGCACGGCCCACGGCTCGGCGCCGTTGGCCAGGTAGCCGTCGGAGAGCAGGAAGACCGGGGTGCGGTAGGTCAGCGCGATCCGGCACGCCTCGATGGCGGCGTCGAAGCAGTCCCCGGGCGATCGCGGGGCCACCACCGGGACGGGGGCCTCGCCGTTGCGGCCGAAGAGGGCCTGCAGCAGGTCCGACTGCTCGGTCTTGGTGGGCAGGCCGGTGGAGGGCCCACCGCGCTGGACGTCGACGATGACCAGCGGCAGCTCGGTCATGACCGCCAGGCCGATCGTCTCGCCCTTGAGCGCCACGCCCGGGCCCGACGTCGTGGTGATGCCCAGCGCGCCGCCGAAGCTGGCGCCCAGGGCCGCACCGATGCCGGCGATCTCGTCCTCGGCCTGGTAGGTCCGCACCCCGAAGGCCTTGTGCTTGCTCAGCTCGTGCAGCACGTCCGAGGCCGGGGTGATCGGGTACGCGCCCAGGAAGACCGGCAGGCCCGAGCGCTGCCCGGCCGCGACCAGGCCGTAGGCCAGCGCCTGGTTGCCCGAGATGTTGCGGTAGGTGCCCGGGGCCATCGGGGCCGGCTTGACCTCGTAGGAGACCGCGAACGCCTCGGTGGTCTCGCCGTAGTTGAACCCGGCCCGGAACGCGGCGATGTTGGCCGCGGCGATCTCGGGCTTCTTGCGGAACTGGCGCTCGAGGAACCGGATCGTGCCCTCGGTGGGCCGGTGGTACATCCAGGACAGCAGGCCGAGGGTGAACATGTTCTTGCTCCGCTCGGCCTCCTTCTTGCCCAGGCCCGAGCCCGCGAGCGCATCGGTGGTCATCGAGGTCAGCGGGACGCTGACCAGCTGCCAGCCGTCCAGCGAGCCGTCCTCGAGCGGGTTCTCCGCGTACCCGACCTTGGCCAGGTTGCGGGCGGTGAACTCGTCGGAGTCGGCGATCAGCAGACCGCCGCCGGGGAGGTCGGCGATGTTGGCCTTGAGCGCGGCCGGGTTCATCACGACCAGCACGTCGGGGGCGTCCCCCGGGGTCATGATGTCGTGGTCGGCGAAGTGCAGCTGGAAGCTGGACACACCCGGCAGGGTCCCCGTGGGCGCCCGGATCTCGGCAGGGAAGTTGGGCAGCGTCGACAGGTCGTTGCCGAAGGACGCGGTCTCGCTGGTGAAGCGGTTGCCGGTCAGCTGCATGCCGTCGCCGGAGTCGCCGGCGAGTCGGATGACGACCCGGTCCAGCTGGACGACGCTCTTGACCAGGCCACCGGGCGCAGAGGCCTGCGTCAGGGTGGTGGGCTCGGTCGAGGGGGTGCTCTCGCTCATCAGGGGTGTACCTCCACCGACCGAGGTTACGTCGCGGGGGGCACCGGCCGAGCGCTCAGGACCGTGCAGTGGTGGAGAGCACACAGGGTGCCCTCACCGGAGGGGTCAGTTCGTGAGCGCGCCGAACTCCGCCAGCGTGCGGACGGCGACCTCGCGCAGCTTCACGTTGCTCTCCTGGGAGACCTTGCGCAGCACCCCGAAGGCGTCGTCCGGGGTGATCCGCCGGACCACGGCGACGGCTCCCTTGGCCTGCTCGATGACCGCCCGGGAGGCGATCGCCTCCTCCAGCTGGCTGATCAGCGTCGCCGACCGGTGGTGCTGCAGCTGCCCGGCCACCAGGCCGGTGCCGATCCGGCTGATCAGCACGGCGAGGGCCTCGTCGTCGTCGCTGAAGCCGTCCAGGGAGTGGCTGTAGACGTTCAGGGCGCCGAAGCCCACCCCGTCGACCTGCAGTGGGCAGGCCAGGAAGGCGCGCATCCCGTCGGCGACGGCGGCCCGGGTGAACTCCGGCCACGCCTGCGCGCTCTCGGACACCGTCACCCGGACGACGACGCCCTCGCGGGCAGCGTGCAGGCAGGGGCCCTCGTCCACGTCGTACTGGTCCCGGTCGACGGCGAGCGTGCGCTCGTCGGTGAAGGCCGAGGTGAACGGCGTCCCGTCCTGCAGGGCGGTGACCCCGGCCGAGTCGCAGTCGTCGATGACGGCCTTGGCGAGGTCGGCGATCCGCTGCAGCAGCTCGGTGATGTCCTTGCCGTGCACCTGGGGTCCGGTGAGCGTCTCCACCACCTGCGCCACGGCACCCGGGCGGGCGACCGACACCGCCGACACCAGGGCGGCGACGTCACGGCCCGAGGACCGGTTCGGCAGGGCGACGGCGGGCTGCTCGCCGGTGCTCGTGGGGCTGGTGTCGGTGCTCATGGTCGCCGCGCGCTCCCGGCTCCTGGGGGACGGGGGAGGTGACCCGTGGCGCCGGGGACGGCGCTCAGGGGAGTCAGCATAAGGGGTCCTGATGAAGGGTCCTGGCCAGCTCCCAGGTGGGGGAACGGCGGTCCCGGCCCCGGCGTTGAGCGGGCGTGCACCGCTGGAACAACGGTCTGAAGACCGCGCTGCTGCTCGGCCTCATGGCCGGGCTCCTCCTGCTCGCCGGTGCGGCCATCGGTGGCCGGGGCGGACTGCTGGTCGCCCTGGTGGTCGCCCTGGGCGTGAACGGCTACGCGTGGTTCAACAGCGCGCAGCTGGCGCTGCGGTCGATGCGGGCGTTCCCGGTGACCGAGACCCAGGCGCCGCAGGTCTACGCGATCGTGCGCGAGCTGGCCACCGAGGCCCGCCAGCCCATGCCCCGGCTCTACGTCAGCCCGACCAACCAGCCCAACGCGTTCGCCACCGGTCGCAACCCGCGCAACGCCGCAGTGTGCTGCACGCAGGGGATCCTGGAGCTGCTGGACCGCCGCGAGCTGCGCGGGGTGCTCGCCCACGAGCTGTCCCACGTCTACAACCGCGACATCCTGATCGGCTCGGTGGCCGGGGCGATGGCCACCGTCGTGACGTACCTGGCCCAGCTGGCGGCGTTCGCGAACCTCTTCGGCGGCAGGTCGGGGGAGCGCGGTGGGGGCAACGCGCTGGGCGGCCTGCTGCTGGTCGTGCTGGGTCCGGTGGCGGCCGGCGTCGTGCAGATGGCGGTCAGCCGGAGCCGGGAGTTCCAGGCCGACGCGTCGGGGGCCCGGCTCAGCCAGGACCCGCTGGCGCTGGCCTCGGCTCTGGCCAAGCTGGAGTCCGGGGTCGCGATGCGCCCGCTGCCACAGGACCAGCGGCTGGTGACCCAGAGCCACCTGATGATCGCCAACCCGTTCCGCGGTGCCGGGATGGCGTCGATGTTCCGGACCCACCCGCCGATGGCGGAGCGGATCACCCGGTTGGAGGAGATGGCCCGCCGGCTCGAGCAGCGCTGACCGGCGCTGCGGCGCCCCGACGGGGCGCCGCAGACGCTCAGCGGTAGTTGTCGAACTGCAGGGCGATCTCGAAGTCCTTGCCCTTGAGCAGGGCCTGGACGGCCTGCAGGTCGTCGCGCTTCTTGCCGCTGACCCGCAGCGAGTCGCCCTGGATCTGGGCCTGCACGCCCTTGGGACCCTCGTCCCGGATGGCCTTGGCGATCTGCTTGGCCTTGTCCGAGGCGATGCCCTGCTGGATGGTCGCGGCGATCTTGTAGCTCTTGCCCGAGGCCTGCGGCTCGCCGGCGTCGATCGCCTTCATCGAGATGCCGCGCTTGACCAGCTTCTCCTTGAAGACCTCCAGGGCCGCCGCGACCCGCTCCTCGGTGTCGGCGGTGAGCGTGACGCCCTCCTCGCCGGCCCAGGCGATCGCGGCGTTGGTGCCGCGGAAGTCGAAGCGCTGGGACAGCTCCTTGCCCGCCTGGTTCAGGGCGTTGTCGACCTCCTGGCGGTCGACCTTGCTGACGACGTCGAAGGACGCATCGGCCATGTCTGGCTCCTCTCTGTCGTGGGTGGACCACTGCTGAAGGGGTCCGCCTGCATCTTGTACGCTCGTCGGGCACCACACCGGGGCGGGTTGCCCGAGTGGCCAATGGGAGCGGACTGTAAATCCGTCGGCTTAGCCTTCGAAGGTTCGAATCCTTCACCCGCCACGCACTCCGGTACGACGGCCCCCGACCACCAGGTCGGGGGCCGTCGTCGTACCCGGGTGGTCGGCCCGTCAGGCCGTGGGGGCCCGGGCGCTGGCCACGGCGGTGCGCTCCAGCGACCGGCCGGCCAGGAACAGCCAGCCGAAGGCGATGTCCACGGTGCGCGTGCACCGCACGGTGACCTCGACCCCGTCGGTGCTGGCCGACCAGGAGTCCAGCCGGCTCCCGCCGTCGCGCAGCTGGTCGGCGACCGCGGCCTCCGCCCCGGCCCGGCTCAGCGGCAGGGCCGCGCCCACCCCCTGGGAGTAGACGGTGCCCTCGTCGGTCTGGTTGGCCGCGGCGAGGGCGGCGCCGTCGCAGACCGACTGGACGCGCTGCTGCTCCAGGAAGGCGTCAGAGGCGGCGATGGCACCGAAGGCCATCAGGGCCGCCACCAGCCAGCAGACCAGCACGAAGGGCAGCGTCGAGCCGTCCTCGGAGCCGCGTCGCCGGGTGTGCACGGCGACAGGTTAGGGCGGGTGCGGCGCCGTGGGGCGGCGCCCGCCGCACGACGTGTGGACGGCCGCCCGGGGCATCCCGGTCACACCTGTCGGTCAGTGAGCGGTCACACCCAGGTGTCCACCGGGGCGGCGTGTCGCACCACCCGCCTCGGGTGTCACACGATCGGTGACCTGAGGTCATCTGACCTCACGGTGGGTGATGACGCCCCAGATGATCACCCGAACGTGCGCGTCCTGGCTTGCCCGAACGGGTGAGCCGCCGCAATCTGCTCACAGCGGTCCTTGCCGACCTTGCTCTGCCCCCGCGTGGGCGGCTGCCGCACAACGAGCAGTCCTGCCATGCCTGAGGAGGCGTCATGTCCAGCACCACCGCCATGTCCAGCACCAGCACCTCCGCCCGCGGTTCGCGCTGGAGCCGTGGCTCCCGCTGGAGCCGTGGCTCCCGCTGGAGCTGATCTCCAGCACCCCGCGGGCACGGCCGACGTCGCCGCTCCGGCGACGCGGCCGTGCCCCGTGCGGGTGAGGTGCCCCCTGGGGGTGCTCACCCGCTGTTAGCCTCGGCCGACGCGCTTCCCGACAGACAGGGTGACGTTGGCCGAGTCTCAGTGGGGCACACCGCGCCGAGCGGTGCGCCTGCTCCGGACGCCCTGGGGCATCGCCGTGCTGGCGTTGTCGCTCGCGGCGGCCCTCGGCCTGCCCGTCTTCTCCCAGGTCGCGCCGTCCGCGCCGTCGTGGTTCGTGCTGGTGGTCTTCCTGGCCTTCCTGGTCACCGACTCGGTCACGCTGCACGTGGAGTTCCGGCGACAGACGTTCACGATCACCCTCACCGAGGTGGCCCTCGTCGTCGCCCTGGTCGAGATCGGCGGGCTCTGGACCCTGGCCGCCCGCGTCACCGCGCTGGCCCTGGTGCTGGTCCGCGAGCGCTACCCGGTCGGCAAGGCCCTGTTCAACCTGGGTCAGGCGGTCGTCGAGGTGGCCACCGCCACGCTGGTGCTGTCCGTGCTCCCCGTGCAGGACCTCGCCGACCCGCTGGCCTGGGCCTCGCTCCTGCTGGCGGTCGGGTCCTCCGGGGTCATCGGCGCCTGCATGGTCGCCTGCGCCATCACCCTGAGCAGCTCGTGGCCGGGGTGGTCCTTCGTCGTCACCACGCTGGGGTCGCAGGCCGCGATCAGCCCGCTGAGCGTGGCGGTCGGGATCGTCGTGCTGCTGCTCAACGAGCAGACCGCGTGGTCCCCGGTCCTGACCCTGCCGCTGGTCGCCGCGGTCGTGCTGACATTCCGGCAGGCCGCCCGCGCCTCCCGCGAGCGCCGGGACGTCCAGCGGGTCTACGACTTCGCCCGCCGCGTGGAGGAGGTCAGCCCCGACGAGGAGGGCACCCGGCAGATCGTCACCGCCGTCCGGGAGCTCCTCAACGCCGAGCGCGTGGCCCTGTGGCTGCCGCCCTACCTCGACGAGGAACCCCGCCTGGTCGTCGACCAGGCCGGGGACGGTGAGGCCTGGTACGACGGCCCCAGCGACCCCGACGACCTCGTCCGCCGGCGTGCGGTCGACCCCGAGCGCGGGGGGCCGGTCCTGCTGTCGACCGCCCGGGCGACGCCCGAGGAGCTCGTGGCGCTGTCCCGTCGCGGTGCCGCGGAGGTCCTCGGTGCGCCGGTGATGACCGCGGCCGGCGAGCCGGGCTACCTGGAGGTCTGCGACCGGCAGAGCGACGTCGTCTCCTTCGCCTCCGGCGACCGGGCGGCGCTGGACTCCATGCTCACCCACGTCAACGCCGCGATCCGCCAGCAGCAGCTGCTCACCCGGATCCGCTACGACGCCGACCACGACCGGCTCACCGGGCTGCCCAACCGCCAGCGGCTGGCCGCCGAGGTCGACGCCCTGCTCGCCGTCGACGCCGGGAACGCCCGGGTCGGGCTGGTCTTCGCCCTGCTGGACAACTACACCGAGGTCACCGACACCCTGGGGCACGCCGCCAGCGACGAGCTGCTGCTGGTGACCGCCGGCCTGTTGCGCGAGCACGCGCCGCCGACCGCGCTGGTCGCCCGGATGGAGGGTGGCCAGTTCGCCGTCATGCTGCCGGGGCTGAGCCTGCCGGCGACCGAGCGCGCGGCCCGCCGGCTCCGGGACGCCGCGAGCACCCGGGCCCGGGTCGCCGGGCTGGACCTGGAGATCTCGTTGACCCTGGGCGTGGCCGCCTCCCCGGTGCACGGGGACGAGTCCGGCACGCTCATGCAGCGTGCCGACGTCGCCCTGCTGGCCGGCCACAGCTCGGGCGGCGTGGCCAGCTACCACCCGGTGCTGGACCAGCAGAGCCTGCGCCGTCTGCAGCTGGGCACCGAACTCGAGTCCGCGATGGCCGAGAAGCAGATCACCGTGGTCTTCCAGCCCATCGTCGACGCGGTGACCTCCGACATCCTCTCGGTGGAGACGCTGGTCCGCTGGGCCCACCCGCGGTACGGCAACGTGCCCCCGGACGACTTCATCGGCCTGGCCGAGCAGATCGGCCGGATCGGCATGGTCACCGACTACGTGCTCGACCTCGCGCTGGCCCGCTGCCGCAAGTGGCTGGACCAGGACATCGCACTGTCGGTGGCGGTGAACCTGTCCGCGCGCTGCCTGGCCGAGGTGGACCTGGTCGACCGGGTGCGCGCCGCCCTGCGCCACCACGGCGTGCCGGGCGAGCTGCTGACCCTGGAGCTGACCGAGGGCAGTGTCGTCGACGACTCGGTGCGCAACTCCACCGTGTTGGCCGACCTGCACTCGCTGGGTCTGCGGCTGTCGATGGACGACTTCGGCACCGGCTACTCCTCGCTGTCCCAGCTGCGCCAGCTGCCCATCGACGAGCTCAAGATCGACAAGTCCTTCGTGCTGGGCATGTCGACCAGTCAGAGCGAGTCCTTCATCGCCCGGTCGATCGTCGAGCTGGCGCACAACCTGGGCCTGCGCGTGGTCGCCGAGGGCGTCGAGGACGAGGTCACCCGGGACCTGCTGGCCGAGATGGGCTGCGACAAGCTCCAGGGCTTCCTGGTGAGCCGTCCGCTGCCCGACGACCGGCTGGAGAACTGGCTGTTGGCCCGCACCGGCATCCGCTCCGCCGCACCCGGGGCCGCGCACCGTCGGCTCTTCGTGCGCTCCTGAGACGCGCACGGGACACCCTGCGACACGACCTCCGGGGCGTTTGTTAGAGTCTCCGGGCACGCTCCGAGAGGGGCCGAGCACCCGCCCGAGAGGGCCGGGGGTAAGGTCTCCGGGAGCAAGCAGGCCCCTTTAGCTCAGTCGGCAGAGCGTCTCCATGGTAAGGAGAAGGTCTACGGTTCGATTCCGTAAAGGGGCTCCGATCAGCCCGGGCCGGTCGCCAGACCGGGCCTGACGATCGCGGCGGCGTAGCTCAGCCTGGTAGAGCAAACGGCTCATAATCGTTGTGTCACCGGTTCAAGTCCGGTCGCCGCTACCCATGACGGACCCCCTCGCGGGGTCCGTCGGCGTGTGGGGACCTCCCACACTCCACCCACCCAGCACAAGGCGAGGACACGCTCATGGCAGCCACCGACGTACGCCCGAAGATCACCCTGGCTTGCCAGGAGTGCAAGAACCGCAACTACATCACCCGCAAGAACCGTCGGAACGACCCCGACCGGCTCGAGCTGAAGAAGTACTGCCCCAAGGACAAGAAGCACACTGTCCACCGCGAGACCCGCTGACCCCAGCAGGACCGCGAGACACGACGGAGGGCGGGGAGCATGGCGCTGGACGCAGGACTGGTCGGGCGCAGCTACCCGCCCTCCGTCGTGTACGAGGTGGGTCGCGAGAAGATCGCCGAGTTCGCCACCGCGATCGGTGACCCCGACCCGGTCTACCGGGACCCCGCCGCCGCCCGCGCGGCCGGCCACCCCGACGTCATCGCCCCGCCCACGTTCGCCATCGTGCTGAGCCTGGGTGCCGGGAACGTGGTCCTGGAGGACCCCGACGTCGCCATCGACTACAGCCGGGTCGTGCACGGGGAGCAGAAGTTCGTGCACCACCGCCCCATCCGCGCCGGGGACCGGCTGGTCGCCACCGCCTCCGTCGAGGCCGTGCGCAGCGTGGCCGGCAACGACATGCTGACCACCCGCGTCGACCTGGCCACCGAGGACGGTGAGCCGGTGTGCCGCACCAGCTCGATGCTCGTCGCGCGGGGCACCGCCTGATGGCCGCCGTCGTCCGGTCCGCCGACGTCGAGGTCGGCACCGAGCTCCCCGAGCAGGTCACCCCGGTCACCCGCGCCGACCTGGTCCGCTACGCCGGGGCCTCGGGTGACTTCAACGTCATCCACTGGAACGAACGGGTCGCCACCGAGGTCGGCCTGCCCGGCGTCATCGCCCACGGCATGCTCACCGCCGGACTGGCCGCCCGCGCCGTCACCGCGTGGGCCGGCGACCCGGGAGCCCTCGTCGAGTACTCGGTCCGCTTCAGCCGCCCGGTCGTCGTCCCCGACGACGGCGTCGGCGCCGAGCTCGTCGTGCGTGGCCGGGTCGCGGCCGTGCTGGAGGACGGCCGCGTGCGCGTCGACCTCACCGTCACCAGCGGCGGCGAGAAGGTCCTCTCCCTCGCCCGCGCCGTCGTCGCGCTGAGCTGACCGTGCGCCGGGCAGCGGTGCTGCTCGCCGGTGTCCTCCTGCTGGCCGGCTGCACCGCCGCCGACGGCACCACGCCGGGCGCAGTGCCGTCGACCCCGGCACCCACCACCGAGCCCGGGGCCTGCCCCGCCGAGCGGGCCGAGCCCGACCCGGACCGGCCGCGGGTGGATCTGGAGTTCTCCCTCGCCGAGGACGGGCGCACCGTCACCGGCACCGAGACGGTCTCCTTCGCCCCCGACCTGGACACCGAGGAGCTGGTGTTCCGGCTGGTGCCCAACGGCCCCGGCTCGGTCGAGGCGGGCTCCGGCCTCACCGTCGACGACGTCCGCGGGGACGACGTCGAGCGCGGCGGGTACGAGTCCGCCGGTGCGGTCGGGCCCGGCGGCCTGTACGTGGTGGAGCTGGCAGGTGAGCTCGCGGCCGGGGACACCACCGAGGTGGAGCTGGACTTCACCTTGGCGCTGGGCGTCGGCGGGTTCGACCGGTTCGGTGCCGACGACGAGGTGTCCTGGTGGGCCAGCGGCGCCCCGCTGCTGGCCTGGGAGCCCGGTGTGGGCTGGTCCCGGGCGCCCTTCGTGGAGCTGCTGGGCGAGACGGCCTCCAGCCCGGTCGCCGACACCCGGGTGTCGGTCGAGGCGTCGGCCGCTCTGACCGTGCTGATGACCGGCGACCAGGACGAGCCCGTGGACGCCGGTGACGGCCGACGGGTCTGGACCTCGCACGAGCCGGTGGCGCGCGACGTCAGCGTCGCCGTCGGGGAGTTCCGCACCGCCACCGCGGAGGTCGACGGCGTCCAGGTGACCGCGGGGGTGCTCCCCGCCGACGCCACCGACCCGCAGGCCGTCGCGGACGCCACGGTGGCCGACATCGCCGACCTGGCCGCCCGGTTCGGGGACTTCCCCTACGCGACGCTCACCGTGCCGGTGCTGCCCGACTTCGGCGGTGGGATCGAGTACCCGAGCTCCATCCTGATGGCCAGCCCGGACCCCGTCGTCCTGCTGCACGAGGTCGCGCACATGTGGTTCTACGGGATGGTCGGGGACGACCAGGCCCGCGACCCCTGGCTGGACGAGGCCTTCGCCAGCTACGCCGAGTCGGTGCAGGACGCACCGCTCACCGAGGCCCAGCTGCAGGCCCGGCTGCGCTCGGACGTCCCGGTCGGGGGTGCGATGACCGACTACGCCGACGACCGGCAGTACGTCCAGGCCGTGTACGGCAAGGGCGCGGCGGCGCTGCTGGCTGCGCGGGCCGCAGCCGGGCCGGCGGCCTTCGACGCCGCCCTGCGCTGCTACGTCGAGGCCGCCGCCTGGACGACGGCGACGCCGGCCGACCTGGCGCTGGCCCTGCAGGACCTGCCGGCCGCCACCCGCGTGCTGCTCGACGCCGGCGCGCTGGACGACGAGGACCTCCCGGACTGACCCCCGGACGCACCGCGGGCCGCCTCCCCGGGGGGAGACGGCCCGCACGGGTCGGTCGGGTCAGCCGGCGGAGCCCAGCAGCCGCTGCATCCGGGTGATCCCCTCGACCAGGTCGTCGTCCCCGAGGGCGTAGGACAGCCGCAGGTAGCCCGGGGTGCCGAAGGCCTCGCCCGGGACGACGGCCACCTCGGCCTCCTCCAGGACCAGCTCCGCCAGCTCCACGCTGGTCTGCGGCGTGCGGCCGGCGATCTCGCGGCCCAGCAGGGCCTTCACCGAGGGGTAGACGTAGAACGCGCCCTGCGGCTCGGGGCAGGCCACGCCGGGGATCTGGCGCAGCATGTCCACGATGGTGTGCCGGCGGCGGTCGAAGGCGGTCTTCATCACCTCGACGGCCGACAGGTCGCCGGTCAGGGCGGCGATGGCGGCCACCTGGGACACGTTGGCCACGTTGGACGTGGCGTGCGACTGCAGGTTGGTGGCGGCCTTGACGACGTCGGAGGGGCCGAGGATCCAGCCCACCCGCCATCCGGTCATGGCGTAGGTCTTGGCGACCCCGTTGACGATGACGCAGCGCGACTGCAGCTCGGGCACGACCGCGGGCATCGAGGGGGCGGTGACCCCGCCGTAGGTCAGGTGCTCGTAGATCTCGTCGGTGAGCACCCAGAGGCCGGTCTCCAGAGCCCAGCGGCCGATCTCCTCGACCTGCTCGGGCGGGTAGACGGCGCCGGTGGGGTTGGACGGCGAGCAGAACAACAGCACCTTGGTGCGCGGGGTGCGCGCGGCCTCCAGCTGGCGGACCGAGACCAGGTAGCCGGACTGCTCGTCGGCGACCACCGGAACGGGGACGCCGCCGGCCAGCCGGATCGCCTCGGGGTAGGTGGTCCAGTACGGCGCGGGCAGCAGCACCTCGTCACCGGGGTCCAGCATGGTCGCCAGCGCCTCGTAGACGGCCTGCTTGCCGCCGTTGGTCACCAGCACGTCCGCGGGGGTCGCCTGGACGCCGGAGTCGCGCAGCGTCTTGGCGACGATGGCCTCCTTGAGCGCGGGCAGCCCGCCGGCGGGGGTGTAGCGGTGGTACTTGGGGTCCTTCGCGGCGGCCACCGCGGCCTCGACGACGTAGTCCGGCGTCGGGAAGTCCGGCTCGCCGGCCCCGAAGCCGATGACCGGCTTGCCCGCGGCCTTGAGCGCCTTGGCCTTGGCGTCGACGGCCAGGGTCGCGGACTCCGCGATCGCGGCGATCCGGCGCGAGACACGGCGGTCGGCGGGGGAGGGGGCGGCGGGGGAGGCTGCAGCGGGAGCGGGCTCCGACGCGGCGGGCCCCGGGGACGACAGGGCGGTCATGGGCACCATCGTGTCAGCCCGGTCACGGTGCGGTCACGACCCGGTCGTCAGCGGGGTCGCCGGCGGCCCGGGGGCGGCCTGGGCGTGGACCGGGTGGCGGCACGGTCCCCGACCTGGGCGGAGACCCTCCCGGGGGGTCCGGGGACGGTGTGTCGGCAACCGGTGTCCCGGGTCCCGTACACTTCTCGTCCTGGGGCTCGCGACCCCGCCACCGGCGTGCCCCGGGGCCACCTCATCGAGCAGTCCGAGGGTGCCCTGGACCGCCCCGGCGGCGAGGCGGGGGTCCCGGTGTCCGACCCCGGTCGGGCACCTAGGGGTGTAGCTCAATTGGCAGAGCAGCGGTCTCCAAAACCGCAGGCTGCAGGTTCAAGTCCTGTCACCCCTGCTCGTGCCGCCGGCCAGCCGGCGGCCTGCACGACCCGCCCCGCGCGGCGCAGGACCACGGTCGGGTCGACCGGACCGTCAGGGCCGGGAACAGACCCGGCCACCGACCACCGACGACGAGGCGAGGCGCAGTGAGCGACGAGGAGCCGGGCACCGAGGACGGCCGTGCACGCCGGGCCTCCGGCGGTGCCGCCGACGACGCCACCGCCACGGGCAGCTCCGCCTCCGGCGCCGGGGACAGCACCCCCGCCGACGCCACGCCGGCCGCCGCGGACGGCGAGCTGACCGACGAGCAGATCGACGCCGAGACCCCCGGGGTCGACGACGCCGCCGAGCTCGAGGCGGCCGAGGACGAGATCGCCGCCGAGGCCGCGCAGGACGAGGACAAGGTCGTGGCCACCCCGGCCCGGCGTCGTCGTGGCGCGATCACCGCCGACGACGCCGACGACGAGGACACCGACGACGCCACCGGGGCCGCTCCGCGGGTCCGGCGCCGTGACCGGCCCGGTGGCCGTCCGGCCAGCGAGGCTCGCACCACGCGGCCCGCCGGCGGGAAGAACACCGGCTCGAAGGCCGCTGACGGTGAGGGCACCCGCTCGCGGGCGGCAGCGGAGAAGGCCCGGGCCGAGGAGCTGCGGGACAAGCGCTCCATCGGCCGGTTCCTGCGCGAGGTCGTCGCCGAGCTCCGCAAGGTCATCTGGCCCGGGCGCAAGGAGCTCATCACCTACACCACCGTGGTGATCGTCTTCGTGGCCTTCATGGTCGCGCTCGTGGCCGGCCTGGACATCCTCTTCGCCCAGGGCGTGCTCGCCGTCTTCGGCTGAGCCACCACCACCGACGCTCGACGCACCACCGACGCACAGGAAAGAGACCCTCCCCGTGACCGACCCCCGCGAGACCGACGAGGCCCTCGAGGCCACCGACGCGACGCTCGACGAGCAGGCCGACGACGCCGCCGTCGAGGACGCCACCGGTGCCGTCGACGCCGAGACCGGCGTGCGTGAGACGGGCGCTGCCGAGGGCTCCGTCGACACCGGCGACCTGACCGCCGACAACCCGATGGCCGACGCGGTCGCCGGCGGCAGCGGCAACGCCCGTGGTGCCGTGGACGACGCGCTCGTCGGGGCCGACACCGAGCCGGCGCCGGACCACGACCCGCTCACCGAGGAGGTCCTCGAGACCGCCGAGGAGGAGGACGAGGACCCCGCCGAGGCGATGCGCAAGGCGCTGACCCGGGCGTTCGGTGACTGGTACGTCATCCACTCCTACGCCGGCTACGAGAACAAGGTGAAGACCAACCTCGAGTCCCGGATCACCAGCCTGGACATGGAGGACTACATCTTCCAGATCGAGGTGCCGACCGAAGAGGTCACCGAGATCAAGAACGGCAAGCGGGTGCAGGTCAACCGCAAGGTGCTGCCCGGCTACCTGCTGGTCCGGATGGACCTCACCGACGACTCGTGGGGCGCGGTCCGCAACACCCCCGGCGTCACCGGCTTCGTCGGCGCCACCTCCCGGCCCAGCCCGCTGAGCATCGACGAGGTCGTCAAGCTCCTGGTCCCCGCGACCACCCACAAGCAGGCCGCCTCCCCCGAGACGCCGTCGACGCCTGGTGGCTCGGCCACCACGCCCCTCGTCGACTTCGAGGTCGGGGAGTCGGTCACGGTCATGGACGGGCCGTTCGCGACCCTGCCCGCGACCATCAACGAGATCAACGCCGAGCAGCAGAAGCTGCAGGTGCTGGTCTCGATCTTCGGCCGCGAGACCCCGGTCGAGCTGTCCTTCAGCCAGGTCCAGAAGTTGTAGCTGAAGGACCTCGGAGCCCCCCAGCCCACGCTCCGCGCGGGCTGGGCCCCTGCTCCGAAGCCGTTCCATCCCAGACCATGCAGTTCCGGTCGCCAGACAGAAGAAGGAAGTCATGCCCCCCAGGAAGCGGTTGACCGCGGTCATCAAGCTCCAGATCAAGGCCGGCGCGGCCACCCCCGCACCGCCCGTCGGTCCGGCGCTCGGCCAGCACGGCGTCAACATCATGGAGTTCTGCAAGGCGTACAACGCCGAGACCGAGTCTCAGCGTGGCGACGTCGTCCCCGTCGAGATCTCCGTCTTCGAGGACCGCTCGTTCACCTTCATCACCAAGACCCCGCCGGCCGCGCGCATGCTGCTCAAGGCCGCCGGTGTCGAGAAGGGCTCGGGCGAGCCGCACAAGACCAAGGTCGCCACGGTCACCCGTGACCAGGTCCGCGAGATCGCGCAGACCAAGATGGCCGACCTGAACGCCAACGACCTCGACGAGGCCGAGAAGATCATCGCCGGCACCGCCCGGTCGATGGGCATCACCGTCGCGTGACGTCGGGCCGCCCGGCGGGCGGCCCCGCGACACCGCACGGAGCGACACGGCACGGAGCGACACGGCACGGGCACCACCTCACGGGCCCGACTGCACGACCGGCACCACCCCCGCACCTGCACCAGAGCTCTTGTGGGAGGGCCCAGCCAGGCCCGCACACCACGCAGTCGCGCCCCGGGCGCGACCCGAACGAGGGGATCCTCGAATGGCCAAGCACGGAAAGGGCTACCGCAAGGCAGCCGAGCTCGTCGACGGCGACCACCTGTACAGCCCGCTGCAGGCTGCAGGTCTGGCCAAGCAGACGTCGACCACGTCCTACGACGCCACCGTCGAGGTCGCCATGCGCCTGGGCGTCGACCCGCGCAAGGCAGACCAGATGGTCCGCGGCACGGTCAACCTGCCCCACGGCACCGGCAAGACCGCCCGCGTCATCGTCTTCGCGACCGGTGACAAGGCCGCCGAGGCCGAGGCCGCCGGCGCCGACGTCGTGGGCTCCGACGACCTGATCGAGCGCATCCAGGGCGGTTTCCTGGACTTCGACGCCGCGATCGCCACCCCGGACCAGATGGCCAAGGTCGGTCGCATCGCCCGCATCCTCGGCCCCCGTGGCCTGATGCCGAACCCGAAGACGGGCACCGTGACCCCCGACGTCACCAAGGCCGTCAACGACATCAAGGGCGGGAAGATCAACTTCCGCGTCGACAAGCAGTCCAACCTGCACCTGGTGATCGGCAAGGTCTCCTTCGACGAGGCCAAGCTGGTGGAGAACTACGCCGCAGCCCTGGACGAGGTGCTCCGCGCCAAGCCGTCGGCCGCCAAGGGCCGTTACGTCCGCAAGGTCACCGTCTCCACGACGATGGGCCCGGGCATCCAGGTCGACCCGAACCGCACGCGCAACCTGCTGGTGGACGAGCCCACCCAGTAGTCGACGGACCCTGTCGGCCCCCTCGCCCCCCTGGTCACGCTCCGCGCGACCAGGGGCCCTGCGAGGGGGCCGACAGGAAGGGCCCCGCAGCTGACGCTGCGGGGCCCTTCCTGCGTCTCAGTGCTTCTTCGGGGGGAGTGGGAAGAACCCACTGGTGCGCTCCACGTACTCGGCGAAGCCGCGGCGGGAGCTCTTCATCCGCTTGTCGGTCATGGCCGCGCCGGAGCCCTTCACCAGGTTGAGGGTCATGAGCACCGGGCAGAGGACGAAGACCAGCCCGGACCAGTGCCCGGCGGTGAGCAGCCACAGGCCCCACATGACCGCGGCGTCCCCGAAGTAGTTGGGGTGACGGGTGTACTTCCACAGCCCACGGTCGTTCACCTCGCCCGCGTTGGCGGGGTCGGCCTTGAAGCGCTCGAGCTGCCAGTCACCGACCGTCTCGAAGGTGAAGCCGACCGACCAGACGACGACCCCCAGCAGCGCGACCACCAGCGGCCAGCCCGACGTCGCCGGGCCCTCCTGGTAGGCGGCGACCTGCAGCGGCAGGGAGACCACGAAGAGCACCGCGACCTGGCTCAGGTAGACCCGGCGGTAGATGTGCGCCGCCGGCGAGCCCTTCGCCCGGGCCAGGATGTCCACGTAGCGCGGGTCCTCCTTCGACCCGTTGCGCCGGCCGATGTGCACCGCCAGTCGCACGCCCCACGCCGTCGTCAGCGCCAGGGCCAGCAGCTGCCGGCCGGCGTCGCCGTGGTCACCGGCCTGCGCGACCAGCAGCCCCACCAGGGACACGACGACGAAGCCCAGCCCCCAGACGACGTCGATCACCGAGTGCCGGCCCAGCCGCAGTGCCAGCAGCCAGGTGCCGGTGAACACCGCCAGCAGCACGCCCAGCGTGATCAGCGCGTTGACGCCCAACGCGCCCCAGTCGACCCCGACGTCCATCCGTGTGTGCTCCTCGTCCTCGGGCCGTGGCTGACCCGTCCCTCCAGCATGTCCTGCCGGGTGTGCGTGCACGCGTCACCGCCGGCCGGACACCCCGGAGGGGGTGGCCGACCGGCGGTCGCGGTCGATCAGGTGGTGCGGGTCGTCGCGGGTGGGGCGGTCAGCCCGGGGTGACGTCCCAGCCGCGACGGGTGGCGGGCATCCCGCTGCGCCCGTCGGGGCGGGGCTTGACGAAGAGCAGCTGGTCCACCCCCATCCGGTTCTCGGCGAAGGTGAGCCCACCGCCGGCCAGGTAGAGCCGCCAGATCCGGGCACCGGCGACGCCGATGATGGCGACGACCTCGTCCCAGCGGTCCTCCAGGCGCTGCGCCCAGGCACGCACGGTCCAGTCGTAGTGCTCGCGGATGCTCTCCACGTCGCGCAGCTCCAGGCCGGGCCGGGCCAGCATCTCCGCCGTCCCCCAGGTGGGCCGCATGTGCATGTCGGGGGCCACGTAGCGCTCGATGAACGCGCCGCCGCCGGGGGCGCTGGGGTGGCTCATGGCCTGCACCAGCACCCGGCCGCCGGGCTTGACCAGCCGGTGCAGCGTCTCGGCGTAGACCGGGTACTGCTCCTGGCCGACGTGCTCGCTCATCTCGATCGAGCTGATCGCGTCGTAGGGCCCCTCGGCGGGCATCGGCACGTCGCGGTAGTCCTGCAGCCGCACGGTGACCCGGTCGGCCAGCCCGCGCTCGGCGACGAGCTTCTCGATGTGGTCGCGCTGCTGGGCGGAGATGGTGACGCCCGTGGCGTGCACGCCGTGGTGCTGAGCGGCGTAGAGCAGCATCGAGCCCCACCCGCAGCCCACGTCCAGCAGCCGCATCCCCGGCTGCAGACCCAGCTTGCGGCAGACCAGCTCGAGCTTGTCCCGCTGCGCGTCGGTCACGGTGTAGCTGCCGTCGGCGGCGCCGGGGTCGGTGGCCGGGTCCTCGCGGAAGTAGGCGCACGAGTAGGCCATGTGCTCGTCCAGCAGTGCCTGGTAGACGTCGTTGCTCTGGTCGTAGTGGTAGCTGATCGCGTCGCTGTCCCGGTCGGTCGAGTGCTTCTCACCCGACAGCACCGCCTCCTCCGGAGGGGCGGGCGGACGCGGGCCCACGATGCCCAGCCGCAGCGCCGTCCGGCCCCAGCGGAGCTGGTCGCGCAGCGTGGGCAGCGCCGGCGGGCGCTCGCGGACCAGCGACCACACCCGGGACAACCCCTCGGCCAGGTCGCCCTCGACGTCGATCTCGCCGGCCACGTAGGCGCGGGCCAGACCCAGCTCGTTGGGGTCCCACAGCAGCCGGCGCAGCGCGGTGCGGCTGCGGAGCACGACCACGGGGGCGTCGAGCGGGCCGGCCTCGCTGCCGTCCCAGGCGCGGATGCGGACCGGGACGCGGCCGCCGAGGACCTCGCCGACCAGGGCGGCGAGCCGCCCGGCGACGGACCGGTCGGGGGAGGTGGTGCTGGACATGCGTCGGTGCTCCTGTCGTGCGGGGGACTGGCCGAGATCCTCCCGGGTTCGCGGCGGGCGGTCCCGGCGGATGGGCCCGGCCGCCGCCCGTGTCGCCGATGGCGTACTCTTGCCGGAGTTCCCCCCAGACCGCTGGTCGTCGCACGTGCGCGTGTGATCGAAGGTCCCGGATCCCCGGGCGACCCGCGCAGGTGGACGGTCCGGTCGACAGGCGTCCTACGCCTGCTCTCTCGCCCCGTGCGCCCTGCGCCGGGGCGTCTGTCGTCTCTGACGAGGTCCAGGCCCTCTCGATCGTCTGCGCCCCGTGCCTCCTCCGGTGGTCGCCCCGACTGAGAGAGGAGGCCCATGCCCACGCAGGCCAAAGCCGAGGCGATCGCTGAGATCACCACTCGGTTCCAGGACTCGAGTGCGGCGGTGCTCACCGAGTACCGCGGGCTGACCGTGGCGCAGCTGACCCAGCTGCGTCGTTCCCTCGGTGCGGGCAGCAGCTACGCCGTCGTCAAGAACACCCTGACGAAGCGGGCCGCGGACCAGGTCGGTCACTCCGACCTGGCGCCGCTGCTCAACGGCCCGACCGCCATCGCGTTCATCTCCGGTGACCCGGTGGAGGCCGCTAAGGCCATCCGCGACTTCGCCAAGGCCAACCCGGCCCTGGTCGTCAAGGGCGGCGTCGTCGAGGGCCGCACGGTCGATGCCGCCGAGGTCACCCGCCTCGCCGACGTCGAGTCCCGTGAGGTCCTGCTGGCCAAGCTGGCCGGCGCGATGAAGGGCAACCTGACCAAGGCCGCCGGCCTGTTCCAGGCCCCGCTGTCGCAGGTCGCCCGCCTGGCCGCCGCACTGCAGGAGAAGAAGGAGGCGGCCGGGGAGACCCTGCCCGCCGCCGACGCTCCCGCCGCGGACGAGACCGCTGCTGCACCCACCACCCCCGACACCACCGACGCTGACGCCGCGCCTGCGGCCAGCGACGACTGACCAGAAGGAGACACCATGGCCAAGCTGTCCACCACGGAGCTGCTCGACGCTTTCAAGGAGATGACGCTCCTGGAGCTGTCGGACTTCGTGAAGGAGTTCGAGACCACCTTCGACGTCACCGCCGCCGCCCCCGTGGCCGCCGCTGCCCCGGCCGCCGCCGGTGCCGCTGCTGAGGCCCCGGCCGAGCAGGACGAGTTCGACGTCATCCTCGAGGCTGCCGGCGACAAGAAGATCCAGGTCATCAAGGAGGTGCGCGGTCTCACCTCCCTGGGCCTCAAGGAGGCCAAGGACCTGGTCGACGGCGCGCCGAAGCCGGTGCTGGAGAAGGTCGCCAAGGACGCTGCCGAGAAGGCCAAGGCCGCTCTCGAGGGCGCCGGCGCCACCGTCACCGTCAAGTGACACCCCGCCCGGCGCTCGCCGGGCACGTCACCCACGGGTGACACCTGCACCACCGCACGACCCGCAGGGGCCGTCCTCCACCTGGAGGACGGCCCCTCTGGCGTCTCCGGGACGGCGCGCGTCGGTGAGACGGGGGCCACGCGTTAGGCGTGACCCACGTAACCACTAACCTCCTGCGTCGTTGCTCCTCAGTAGGACGCGCGTCACCGCCCAGGTGGCCGCGCGCTGCCGGGGCCCCGCACTGGAGCGGGGGTGACGTGGACCGGTGTGGGTCGGTGGAGGAGGTCGGTCGTGGGTGTCGCCGTGCACGTGGAGGGGCTCACCAAGTCCTTCGGCAGCCAGAACATCTGGTCCGACGTCACGCTGACGCTCCCGCCCGGGGAGATCTCGGTGATGCTCGGCCCCTCCGGCACCGGCAAGTCGGTCTTCCTGAAGTCGCTGGTGGGTCTGCTCAAGCCCGAGCGCGGCTCGATCGTCATGAGCGACACCGACATCGTCACCTGCTCCGAGCGGCAGCTCTACGACGTGCGGCGGCTGTTCGGGGTGCTGTTCCAGGACGGCGCGCTCTTCGGGTCGATGAACCTCTACGACAACGTCGCGTTCCCGCTGCGGGAGCACACGAAGAAGAGCGAGTCCGAGGTGCGCGCGATCGTGCGCGAGAAGATGGACATGGTCGGCCTGTCCGGCACCGAGGGGAAGCTGCCCGGGGAGATCTCCGGCGGCATGCGCAAGCGCGCCGGCATCGCCCGCGCCCTGGTCCTGGACCCCGAGGTCATCCTCTTCGACGAGCCGGACTCCGGCCTGGACCCGGTCCGCGTCGCCTACCTCAACCAGCTGATCGTCGACCTGAACGCCCAGATCGACGCCACCTTCCTGATCGTCACCCACGACATCGGCACCGCCCGGACCGTGCCGGACAACCTGGGCCTGCTCTTCCGCCGGCACCTGGCCATGTTCGGCCCGCGCGAGCAGCTGCTCACCAGCCAGGAGCCCGTCGTCCGCCAGTTCCTCAACGGCCGCCGCGAGGGGCCGATCGGGATGAGCGAGGAGAAGGACGTCGCCCAGGTGGAGGCCGAGATGGCCGCCCTGGAGGCGCGCGGGGGCGACCAGCACAACGGCGTCGGACCCAAGGGCGCCTCGGGCGGCGAGGCCGTGCCCCCGCAGCTGGAACCCTCCCCGGGCCTGCCCGAGCGCAAGGCCGTCCGCCGCCGGCAGGAGCGGGTGGCCCGGATGCTGCACACCTACGACCCGACCACCGCCGACGCCATCCGGGCCAGCCTGCCCGCCGACCTGCTCGCGCTGGCCGACTCCGGCAGCTACCGGCCCACGACGGTCGGCAGCCGCGAGTGGCGCACCGAGGACGGCGCCGACCTCGTCGTGCCCGACCCGCGGGGCCGTCCGTGAGCGCACCCGGCGAGAAGCCGACGGCGCCGGGTCTGCTGGACGGGAAGCTGTCGCCGCTGCGCCCGCTCAAGGCCAGCGGCAACCTGTTCGCCTTCGCCCTGGACGTCGTCCGGGCGGTGTTCCGGCGGCCCTTCCAGCTGCGTGAGTTCATCCAGCAGACCTGGTTCGTGGCCTCGGTGACGATCCTGCCGACCGCGCTGGTGGCCATCCCCTTCGGCGCGGTCATCGCCCTGCAGCTGGGGTCGCTGACCCGCCAGCTGGGCGCCCAGTCCTTCACCGGGTCGGCTTCGGTGCTCGCCGTGCTGCGCGAGGCCAGCCCGATCGTCACCGCGCTGCTCATCGCCGGGGCCGGCGGCTCGGCGATCTGCGCCGACCTGGGTGCCCGCAAGATCCGCGACGAGATCGACGCCATGGAGGTGCTGGGCATCTCGCCGATCCAGCGACTGGTGGTGCCGCGCGTGCTGGCCTCGATGCTGGTCGCGGTGCTGCTCAACGGCCTGGTCTCGGTCGTCGGCGTCGTCGGCGGGTACTTCTTCAACGTCATCCTGCAGGGCGGGACGCCGGGGGCCTACCTGGCCTCCTTCAGCGCTCTGGCGCAGGTCGCGGACTTCTGGTCCGGGGAGATCAAGGCCCTGGTCTTCGGCCTGATAGCCGGGATCGTCGCCTCCTACAAGGGGCTGCGCGCCGGTGGTGGCCCCAAGGGCGTGGGGGACGCGGTGAACCAGGCCGTGGTCATCACGTTCCTGCTGCTGTTCGCGGTGAACTTCGTGATCACCGCGATCTACTTCCAGCTCGTGCCGCCGAAGGGCCAGTGACCGTGGCCCTCCTCTCACCCGTCGACCGGGTCAAGGTCCGCACCCGCCGGATCGTGGCGACCGTCTACCGCCGTCCGCTCACGGTGCTCGACGACCTCGGGGACCAGCTCGGCTTCTACGGGCGCGCGCTGGCCTGGACCCCGCGCACGCTCAAGCGCTACAAGCGGGAGACGCTCCGGCTGCTGGCCGAGGTCAGCTTCGGCACCGGCGCGCTGGCCGTCATCGGCGGCACCGTCGGCGTCATCGCGTTCCTGTCCTTCTTCACCGGCACCGAGGTCGGCCTGCAGGGCTACGCGGCGCTGGACCAGCTGGGCACCTCGGCGTTCACCGGGTTCCTCTCGGCCTACTTCAACACCCGGGAGATCGCGCCGCTGGTCGCCGGGCTCGCCCTGTCGGCCACCGTCGGCTGCGGCTTCACCGCCCAGATCGGTGCCATGCGGATCAACGAGGAGATCGACGCCCTGGAGGTCATGGGCGTGCCCTCGCTGCCGTTCCTGGTGACCACCCGCATCGTCGCCGGCTTCGTCGCCGTCATCCCGCTCTACGTGATCGGGCTGCTGACCAGCTACTTCGCCACCCGCACCATCACCACGACGGTCTACGGCCAGTCGGCGGGCACCTACGACCACTACTTCAACCTCTTCCTGCCCCCGCAGGACGTGCTGTGGTCCTTCCTCAAGGTGCTCGTCTTCAGCGTCGTGATCATCCTGAGCCACTGCTACTACGGCTACCGGGCCGGCGGCGGGCCCGCCGGCGTCGGCCTGGCCGTCGGTCGTGCCGTGCGCTTCTCGATCGTGGCCGTGATGGTCATCGACCTGTTCCTGTCCCTGGCCATCTGGGGCTCCACGACGACGGTGAGGATCGCAGGATGAGCCGGGGCAGGGGAGCCGTGGTCCGTCAGCGGCTGCAGGGGCTGGCGTTCCTGGTGGTCATCGCGCTGCTGCTGGGCCTGGCGGTCGCCACGTACCAGAAGGCGTTCAGCGACGCCGTCGAGGTGCGGCTGGAGACCGACAGCATCGGCAACCAGCTGGCCACCGCCAGCGACGTGAAGATCCGCGGCGTCATCGTCGGGGAGGTGCGCGCCGTCGAGGCCCAGGAGGGTGGCGCCGTCGTCACGCTGGCGATCGAGCCCGAGGCGCTGGCCCAGATCCCCAGCAACGTCGACGCCCGGCTGTTGCCCAAGACGCTGTTCGGCGAGCGGTTCGTCGCCCTCGTGCCCCCGGCCGACCCCACCCCGCAGCGGCTGGCCGCCGGCGACGTCATCGGCCAGGACCGGACCGAGAACGCCATCGAGCTCGAGCGGGTCATCGACGGCCTGCTCCCGCTGCTGCAGGCCGTCGACCCCGCCGACCTGTCCGCGACCCTGGGCGCGGTGGCCGACGCGCTGCGCGGGCGCGGCGACGTGCTCGGGGAGAACCTGGCCGACACCGGCGCCTACGTGGAGCAGGTCAACACCGTCCTGCCCGAGCTGCAGGCCGACATCTCGCTGCTGGCCGACGTCGCCGACACCTACGACGCCGCCGCCCCCGACGTGCTGGCGGTGCTGGAGGACCTCTCGGTGACCGCCACCACGGTCACCGACCAGGCCGAGCAGCTGCGCCGCACCTTCACCGTGGTCGGCAGCTCGGCGCAGACCGCCGCCTCCTTCCTGACCCAGAACGAGGACGCCCTGATCTCCCTCGCCGCCGGGTCCCGGCCGGTGCTCGGCCTGTTCGCCGAGTACTCCCCGGAGTACCCCTGCCTGCTGAACGGGCTGTCCCGCTTCAACCCGCTGATCACCGAGGCCTTCGGCGGCGACGGCGACCCCGCGCTGAACCTGAACCTCACCGTCACGCTGCCCCCGCGCAACCCCTACGCCCCCGGCGACCAGCCCGCCTACGACGACGTGTCCGGGCCCGACTGCCGGGGCCTGGACGACATCGACGGCGTGATCGCGGCCGCGGCCCAGGGCGAGTACTACTGCCCGGTGCCACCGCTGGACGGCGTGGACTCCACCGACAACCCGGTCAGCGGCAACCCGGTCTGCCTGGGCGGCACGGGCCCGACCGACCTGCCCTCGGAGGACACCCGCGTGGGCCGCGACGGCACGGGGGCCGGCACCGACCTGTCCCTGGCCTCGGCGTTCCCGCCCGGGCTCACCGACGGCGGGGCGAGCGGCAGCCTGGCCGGCAGCAGTGCCGAGCTGGACTTCGTGCGCAACCTGCTGGGCTACCAGACGGGGGTCGCCCCGGCCGAGGTGTCCGACCTCGCCGCGTCGTCCATGGCGCCGCTGCTGCGCGGCACGCAGGTGATGGTCCGATGAGGGGCCTGACCGCGCCGATCGTCAAGCTCGTCGTCTTCGCGATGGTGACGATCCTGGCCAGCTACGTGCTGATCGCGACCATCACGAACGCCGGCTACGGCGAGCAGACCACCTACCGGGCGCAGTTCAGCGACGTCGCCGGTCTGGTCGAGGGCGACGAGGTCCGGATCGCCGGGGTGCGCGTCGGCCAGGTCACCAGCATCGGCCTGAGCGAGGACCGGGAGCGACCGGTCGCCGAGATCGGCCTGGAGGTCTCCACCGACGTCCCGCTCCCGGCCGGGGTGCAGGCCACCATCCGCTACCGCAACCTGGTCGGCCAGCGGTACGTCGCGCTGACCGAGGGCGACGGGTCCTCCGGTCGCACGCTGGCCGCCGACGACGTCATCCCGCTGGCCCAGACCACCCCTGCGCTGGACCTGACCACGCTGTTCGGCGGGTTCCAGCCGCTGTTCCAGGCGCTGAGCCCCGACGACGTCAACCGGCTGTCCTACGAGCTGATCCAGGTCTTCCAAGGCGAGGGCGGGACGATCTCCAGCCTGCTGACCCACGTGGCCTCGCTGACCAACAGCCTGGCCGACGAGGACGCCGTCATCGGCAGCGTGATCGACAACCTGACGACCGTCGTGGGCAGCGTCGCCGCGCGGGACCAGCAGCTGTCGGACCTGGTGGTCTCCCTGCAGCAGTTCGTGTCCGGGCTGACCGCGGACCGCGACGCCGTCTTCGACTCCCTGCAGACCATCGACGGGCTGGCGGTGACCACGTCGCAGTTCCTGGCCGACGCCCGGGCACCCCTGGCCGCCGACATCACCGCCCTGGGCGACCTGGCCACCAACCTGGCCGACACCGGTGACGTCGTGGAGGACTTCCTGCAGCTCGCCCCGACCAAGATCGACCTCATCACGCGGACGGCGGTCAACGGCAGCTGGTTCAACTTCTACCTGTGCTCGGCGTCCGGGCTGGTGTCCCTGCCCGTCGTCGGGGACACCCAGCTGCCGCCCGGCGGGGCGGCCAACGGATCGGCGGGGTGCAGCTGATGGCGCGGGAGTCCAGGCCCTTCCGGGACCGCAACCCGGTCACGATCGGGGCGGTGAGCCTGTCGGTGATCGCGCTCTTCGTCCTCCTGGCGTTCAACGCGCAGTCGCTCCCCCTGATCGGCGGGGGCACGGTCTACACCGCGCAGTTCAGCGAGTCCGCCGGGCTGCGCGTGGACGACCCGGTGCGGGTGGCCGGGGTGAAGGTCGGACAGGTGGAGAGCCTGCAGCTGGAGGACGGCGCGGTCACCGTCGCCTTCCGCGTCCGGGACGCCTTCGTGGGCGACCGCAGCGAGGCCGCCATCGCGATCGAGACGGTGCTGGGGGCGAAGTTCCTGGCGCTCGTGCCGCGCGGGGAGACCGAGCTGGACCCCGACGAGCGCATCCCGCTGGAGCGCACCGCCTCGCCCTACGACGTGGTGCAGGCCTTCAGCGGGCTGGCCCAGACCATCGACGACGTCGACACCGCGCAGCTCGCGCAGTCCTTCGAGGTGCTCAGCGAGACCTTCGCCGACACCCCCGACGAGGTGCAGGCCTCGCTGACCGGGCTGTCCCGGCTGTCGGAGACGATCGCCTCCCGCGACGCCCAGCTGCAGACGCTGCTGTCGGCGACGCGGGACGTGACCCAGGTGCTCGCCGACCGCAACGGCGAGTTCACCCAGCTCATCCTGGACTCCAACACCCTGCTCACCGAGGTCCAGGAGCGCCGCGCGCTGATCGACTCGGTCCTGACCAACACCCAGACGCTGGCCACCCAGCTCGCCGGCCTGGTGCAGGACAACCAGGCCGCGCTGGCCCAGCTGTCCACGGTGACCGACATCCTCGAGCGCAACCGGCAGGACCTGGGGGACACCGTGGCGAACATGGCGCCCTTCGTCACCGTCTTCACCAACACGCTGGGCAACGGCCGGTGGTTCGACAGCTTCGTGGACAACCTGGTCCCCGGCGTCGTCGGCGGGGTGCTGTGCGGCACGGTCGCCGGCAACACCGGCGGGCTGCTGGGGTGCGCCCCGTGACCGGCCGCCTGCAGCGCCTGGTCGCGGCCGCCGCGGCGCTCCTGCTCGTGGGCACGCTGGGCTGGATCGTGCTGCGCCCGGCCGGTCAGATGCGGGTCACCGCCTGGTTCGGCCAGACCGTCGGCCTCTACGAGGGGTCCGACGTGCGGGTGCTGGGCATCGACGTCGGGGAGATCACCGACGTCACGCCGATGGGCGACCGGGTGCGGGTCGAGATGCTCGTCGACGAGGACTACCAGGTCCCCGCCGACGCCGCCGCCGTCATCCTCGCGCCCTCCCTGGTCGCCGACCGGTACGTGCAGTTCGCCCCGGTGTACTCCGGCGGCCCGGTGATGACCGACGGCGCCGAGGTGCCCATCGAGCGCACCGCCACCCCGGTCGAGCTGGACCAGGTCTACGGCGCCCTCGACGACCTGTCGGTCGCGCTGGGCCCCACCGGGGCGAACGAGGACGGGGCCCTGGCGGACCTGGTGAGCACCGGCGCGGCCAACCTGGAGGGCAACGGCCAGGCCCTCAACGACACCCTCACCGGGTTCTCCCAGGCCGTGGAGACGCTGTCGGACAACCGGCAGGACCTGTTCGGGTCCGTGGACTCCCTGCAGACCTTCACCAGCGCGCTGGCCACCATCGACAGCCAGGTCGGGCAGTTCAACACCAACCTGGCCGCCGTCGCCGAGCAGCTGGCCGGCGAGCGGGAGGACCTGGCGGCTGCCATCGCCCTGCTGTCGTCCTCGCTGGGCCAGGTCGCGGCCTTCGTGCAGCAGAACACCACCCTGCTGACGACGAACGTCGACCGGCTCGCCGCCGTCACCCTCACCCTGGTGCAGCAGCGCCAGGCCCTGGCCCAGGTCCTCGACGTCGCCCCCGCGGCGATCGGCAACCTCGCGCACGCCTACAACCCCGACTACGGCACGCTGGACACCCGGGACAACTCCCTGGGCAGCCAGAACGCCGACGTCGTGGTCTGCCAGCTCCTGGGCCAGACCGGTCGGCTGCAGCTGGCCGGGCTGGACCTGGGCGACCTGCCCGGACTGCTGGGCCTGCCGCCGATCGACCAGGTCTGCGCCCGCCTGCTCTCCGGGGACCCGGGCGGTGACGGCGCGGTCGACGACCTCAACGCCAACGGCGTGCCCGACCTGCAGGAGCTGCTCACCGCGGTCTTCTCGCCCTCCGCCGGGCTGGCCGGGATCACCACCCTGCCCGGCCTGCCCACCATCCCGGGAGCCGGCCAGTGAGCCACCTGCCCCGTCGCGCCGCCGCGGTGCTGGCCGTCGCCGCCCTGGTGTCGGGCTGCGGCTTCCGAGGCGCCTACTCCCTGGACCTGCCCGGCGGTGCCGACACCGGCGACGACCCGTACGCGGTGCAGATCCAGTTCGCCGACGTGCTGGACCTGGTGCCGCAGTCCGCGGTCCGGGTCGCCGACGTGCCGGTCGGCAAGGTGACCGACGTCGAACTGGGTGAGGACTGGACCGCGCTGGTCACCGTGGAGGTCGACCGGGACGTCGAGCTGCCGGCCAACGCCGTGGCGATGATCGGCCAGTCCTCGCTGCTGGGGGAGAAGTACGTCGAACTGGCCTCGCCCGGCGGTGAGCCCGCCGCCGGCGTGCTGGACGACGGCGCCACGATCACCCTGGACCGGACCAACCGGAACATCGAGGTCGAGGAGGTCCTCGGCGCGCTGAGCCTGGTGCTCAACGGCGGTGGGCTCACCCAGCTGCAGACCATCACCAGCGAGCTCGGTCAGGCCCTCGAGGGCCGCGAGGACGCCGTCCGCAACACCCTGGACCAGCTCGACGTCTTCATCGGCGGACTGGACGACCAGAAGGCCGAGATCAGCCGGGCCCTGGACAGCGTCGACGCCCTGGCCGCCACCCTGGCGGTCGGCAGCGGCACGCTGGAGACGGCCCTGGACACCATCGGCCCGGGCCTGGACGTCCTGGAGGACCAGCGCGGCCTGCTCGTGGGCATGCTGCAGTCCCTGGCCCAGCTCGGTGACGTCGGCACCCGCGTGGTCAACCAGGCCGGCGCCGACACGGTCGCGGACCTCCAGCTGCTGCAGCCGATCCTCACCCAGCTCGCTGCCGCCGGCCCCGACCTGGCCGGCTCCCTGGACCTGTTGCTCACCTTCCCGTTCCCGGCGTCCTCGCTGAGCTCGCTGCAGTACCGCCCCGACCAGCGCACCGGTGGGTACGGCCTGTTCACCAACATGACCGCGGACCTGAACCTGGACCTGCAGGAGCTCTTCTGCCGGTACGTGGTGGACCAGACCACCGGGGCGCTGACCCTGCTCCCGCGCGACGTCGTCGGCGACACCTGCGGGCTGGCCGGCAGCCCGGGCGGGGGAGCGGGCCCGTCCGCGACGGCGGCACCGGCCGACCCCGGCGTCCAGGCCTTCAGCGTGCCCACGCTGCCCGGCGACCTGACCGCGATCCTGCCCGACCCGACCGCCGGCACCGGCAGCACGCTGCTGGGCCTGCCGGCCATCCCGGGCCTGACGAGCGGAGCCACCCCGTGATCACCCGGACCACCCGCATCCAGCTGCTGGCCTTCGCCCTGGTGGCCCTGCTGGGGATGAGCTTCGTCGGCTTCCGCTACGTGGGACTGGACCGGCTGGTCTTCGGGGGCGGCTACCAGGTCGCCGCCCAGTTCACCGACTCCGGCGGCATCTTCGTCAACGCCGAGGTCACCTACCGCGGCGTCGGCGTGGGCCGGGTCAGCGACATGACCCTGACCGACGAGGGCGTCGAGGTGGAGCTGGAGATCGACCCGGACGCCCCGGAGATCCCGGCCGACACCCTCGCCGCCGTCGCCAACCGCAGCGCCGTCGGCGAGCAGTACGTCGACCTGCGCCCGCCGGACGGCGACGGTCCCTTCCTGGCCGACGGCTCCGTCATCCCGGTGCAGAACACCTCCATCCCGATCCCGGTCGAGCAGCTGCTGCTCGACGTCGACGGGCTCGTGGGGTCCATCGACCTGGAGGACCTGCGGATCCTCGTCGACGAGCTGGGCACCGCCTTCGCCGGCGCCGGGGACGACCTGAGCCGGCTCATCGACAACGGCAACCTGCTGCTGACCCGCGCCGAGGAGTCCCTGCCGCAGACGCTGCAGCTGATCACCGACGGGCAGACCGTGCTGCAGACCCAGGTCGACTCCCGCTCGGCCATCCAGAGCTGGGCCGCGGACCTGCGCCTGCTCTCGGACACCCTGGTCAGCAGTGACGGCGACCTGCGGGCGCTGCTGGTCAACGCCCCCGACGCCGGTGCCGCGCTGCAGCAGCTGGTCACCGACGCCGGCCCCGGGCTGGGCTCGCTGATCCGCAACGTCGACGTCCTCAACGACGTCACGGCCCCCCGCCTGGACGGCGTCGAGCAGCTGCTGGTCACCTACCCCGAGGTCGTCACCGGCGCCTTCAGCACCGTCCGGCGGGACCCCGACGGCCAGATGCGGGCGCACTTCGGCTTCGTCCTCAACGCCAACGACCCGCAGGCCTGCATCAGCGGCTACAGCTCCACGGGCAACGCGCCCAGCCCCGCGGCCGTCGCGGCCCTGGACACCTCGGCCGTCGGCTGCGACGTGGTGGCCGGCGTGGACCCCGACCCCTCCGACGGCATCGACGAGAGCGGCTCCAACATCCGCGGTGAGCAGAACATCGGCGGGGACGGCGGCACCGCCTCGGCCGGCCCGCAGGGCGGGACAGCCGCCGGCGGCGGGACGCTGTCCACCGTGCTGCAGGACGTGCTGGGCGGCCTGCTGCGGGCCTCCCCGTTCTCCACCGTCACCGGCTGACCCGCCCGGCCGGGTACCGCGGCGCCCCCGACGCGGGCGCTGGCGTGATCGCCGCCACGGGCCCGCCCGAGCCCACCCCACGACCGACCGCACGAGAGGAGCGCCCCGTGGCCGACCACACCCGAGCCGACGAGCGCGGAGCCGACGCGGAGGAACGTGTCGACGTCCCCGACGCGGGCACCGACACCGAGCCCGAGGACGGGTCCGACGCGGCCGGGCACCGCCGGCGGGCCTCGTTGCCCCTCGTGCCGGTGCTCGCCGTCCTGCTGGTCCTGCTGCTGGCCGGGACCGGCTGGCTGCTGGCCACCCGGCCCGAGGGCTCCTCGGTGCGCACCGAGGACTACGTCGACGTCCTGCAGGCCGCCCGCGCCGGGATCGTCGACGTCGCCTCCTTCGACCACGTGACCCTCGACGACGACATCCAGCAGATCCGCTCGGTCACCACCGGGGACCTGCAGACCGAGTCCGTCGACCAGCTCGACAGCCGCCGGCAGGAGATCACCGCCGCCCAGGCCGTCGTCAACACCGAGGTCGTGGGTGCCGCCGTCGGGGCGGCCGGCACCGACAGCGCCACCGTCTACATGGTCATCCAGTCCACCCAGTCCAGCAGTGCCTCCGAGCAGACCCAGGTGCAGCGCTACCGCATCCAGGTCGACCTGACCAAGGACGGCGACCGCTGGTTGCTGTCCGGGATCACGGGACGGTGAGCGACGTGACCGGCACCCCCTCTGACGGCACCCCCTCTGACGGCACCCCCGCGGACGACACGCCCGTCGGCGGCACCCGGGCGGACCGCCCGCGACCCACCCCCCGGCCCAGGTCCGGCGCCGCCCGGCCGGCGCTGCGGCCCTCCCCGCGTCCCCGGGTGGCCGGCAGCCGCCGGGCCGACGAGGACGAGGCGGCTCCGGCTCCGGCCGCAGCCCCGGCCCCGGCCCCGCCGGCGGGAGCGGTCGAGGAGGCCACCGCACGTCGACGGCCCAGCCCGCGCGCGCGGTCGACCGCCGCCGCGACGCCGACGACCGCGGCCGCCGCCGCTACGGCCCGGGCTGCAGCCGCGGACGACGGGCCACGCCGGGCCGGGCGGACCACGCGGGGTGCGACGTCGGCCCGTGCGTCGTCGGCCCGTGCGTCGTCGTCACCGGCCGCGCCGTCCTCAGCGTCCTCGTCGGGACCGTCCTCGCGGGGCCGCGTCCCGGCTCTGGTGCTCGTGCTGGCCCTGCTGTGCGTGCTCACCGCGGCCGGCGGTGGCTGGCTGCTGTGGCAGCGCACCCACCCGGCCACCGTCGACGCCGAGGTGTTCACCGCCGCCCGCGAAGGCGTGCAGGACGTCTACGCCTACGACTACCAGGACTCCGAGGGCAGCGTGCAGCGCAAGCTGGACGCCCTCACCGGGGACCTGCGCGACCAGTACGAGGCCGATCTGTCCCAGGGCGGGATCATCGACACCTACGAGCAGGTCTCGGCGACCACCAGCTACGACGTGCTCGAGGTGGGCCTGCAGCAGGTGGCCGAGTCCCAGGACCAGGCGACCCTGGTCGTCTTCGGCCAGTACGTGGTGTCCTCGGTGAACTCCGGCACCCAGGCCGCCCCGGCCGGCTCCGAGTGCACCGTCACCGCCGACGGCGCACAGTCCTGCACCCAGACCGTGCGGGTCACGGTCACGCAGGTCGACGGCGACTGGAAGATCAGCGAGCTCACCCTGCTGACCACCAGCTGACTCCGGGGCGCCCGGGATGCGGTCGCGCCCGGCGTGGCGGTGCGGGGGAGGGCCCGTCGCTGGCATCATCACCGCGGACGCGTCCTCCGCGTCCCGCCCGTGAGGCCCCGCCCGCGCCCCCCACTGGGGCGCCCGCCCGGGCCGGACCCGGGCCGGGCGCGGGGAGGGGTGGGGTCCGGTGACCCCGCATGGACATCGGGCCCCGGTAGGGGTAGGGTCACCTGTTGCGCTGCCCTCTGCCCGTCCACCCGCTGATCCGGGTCGCCCCGGGAGGCCGGGAACAACCCCGGCCCACCCCGCGCTGACCTGCTCGGACGGGTGGTCTGACGGGCGTCGGGGAGCAGCGCCGCCTACACCGCCGACGGACGACCCGCACCGACCGCCCGCACGTCGTGAGGTCCTTGAAAGGACGCATCTTGGCAGGCTCCAGCCCCACCAGCACGGACACCACCAGCACCGAGCAGATCATCCCGGACGACCCCCAGAACAGCGCGCACACCGCCGGCACGGCCGCGCAGAAGATCCCGGGCGCGCCCCTGCGCGTCTCCTTCGCCAAGATCCACGAGCCTCTCGAGGTCCCGGACCTGCTGGCGCTGCAGACCGCCTCCTTCGACTGGCTGGTCGGCAGCCAGGAGTGGAAGGCGACGCTGTCCCCCGAGGACGCGGAGACCGCCGTCGGCGGCCTGGCCGACATCCTCGAGGAGATCTCCCCGATCGAGGACTTCAGCGGCTCGATGTCGCTGTCCTTCTCCAACCCGCGCTTCGAGGACGTCAAGGCCTCCCTCGAGGAGTGCAAGGACAAGGACATGACGTACGCGGCGCCGCTGTTCGTCACCGCCGAGTTCATGAACAACACCACCGGCGAGATCAAGAGCCAGACGGTGTTCATGGGCGACTTCCCGATCATGACCCGCAAGGGCACGTTCGTGATCAACGGCACCGAGCGCGTCGTCGTCTCCCAGCTGGTCCGCTCCCCGGGCGTCTACTTCGACAAGACCCTGGACAAGACCAGCGACAAGGACGTCTTCTCCGCCAAGGTCATCCCCAGCCGGGGTGCCTGGCTGGAGTTCGACGTCGACAAGCGCGACACCGTCGGCGTGCGCATCGACCGCAAGCGCCGTCAGCCGGTCTCCGTGCTGCTCAAGGCCCTGGGCTGGAGCGAGGACCGCATCCGCGAGCACTTCCAGTGGTCGCCCACGATGCTGGCCACCCTGGAGAAGGACCACATCGCCGGCCAGGACGAGGCGCTGCTGGACATCTACCGCAAGCTGCGTCCGGGCGAGCCGCCGACGCGTGAGTCGGCCCAGGCGCTGCTGGAGAACCTGTTCTTCAACCCCAAGCGCTACGACCTGGCCCGCGTCGGTCGGTACAAGGTCAACAAGAAGCTCGGCGTCGCCGTCCCGCAGCCGACGCAGACGCTGACCGAGGACGACATCGTCGCCACGATCGAGTACGTCGTGCGTCTGCACGCCGGCGAGCCCGACCACGGCGTCGACGACATCGACCACTTCGGCAACCGTCGCCTGCGCACGGTGGGTGAGCTGATCCAGAACCAGATCCGGGTCGGCCTGTCCCGCATGGAGCGCGTGGTCCGCGAGCGGATGACGACCCAGGACGTCGAGGCGATCACGCCGCAGACCCTGATCAACATCCGGCCCGTCGTCGCCTCCATCAAGGAGTTCTTCGGCACCAGCCAGCTCTCGCAGTTCATGGACCAGACCAACCCGCTCGCGGGCCTGACCCACAAGCGCCGCCTGTCGGCGCTGGGCCCGGGTGGTCTGTCCCGTGAGCGCGCCGGCATGGAGGTGCGTGACGTGCACCCCAGCCACTACGGCCGGATGTGCCCGATCGAGACCCCGGAAGGCCCGAACATCGGCCTGATCGGGTCGCTGTCCTCCTTCGGCCGGGTCAACGCCTTCGGGTTCATCGAGACCCCCTACCGCAAGGTCGAGGACGGCACCGTCACCGACCAGATCGACTACCTCACCGCGGACGAGGAGGACCGCTTCGTCGTCGCACAGGCCAACAGCCCGCTGGACGCGAAGGGCCGCCTGGCCGAGGAGCGGGTCCTGGTCCGCACCAAGGGCGGTGAGGTCGACTACCTCGCCCCCGAGAACGTCGACTACATGGACGTCTCGCCGCGACAGATGACCTCGGTCGCCACCGCGATGATCCCGTTCCTGGAGCACGACGACGCCAACCGCGCCCTGATGGGCGCGAACATGCAGCGTCAGGCCGTCCCGCTGCTGCGCAGCGAGGCGCCGCTGGTCGGCACCGGCATGGAGCTGCGTGCCGCCGTCGACGCCGGCGACGTGGTCGTGGCGGAGAAGGCCGGTGTGGTCGAGGACTCCACCGCCGACTTCGTGACCGTCATGGCCGACGACGGGACCCGGCAGACCTACCGGCTGCTGAAGTTCCGCCGCTCGAACCAGGGCACCTCGATCAACCAGTCCCCGGTCGTCGAGGAGGGCCAGCGGGTCGAGGTCGGCCAGGTCATCGCCGACGGTCCGTGCACCGACCAGGGCGAGATGGCGCTGGGCAAGAACCTGCTCGTGGCCTTCATGCCGTGGGAGGGCCACAACTACGAGGACGCGATCATCCTGTCGCAGCGCCTCGTGCAGGACGACGTCCTGTCCTCGATCCACATCGAGGAGTTCGAGGTCGACGCCCGCGACACCAAGCTGGGCGCCGAGGAGATCACCCGGGACATCCCGAACGTCTCCGAGGAGGTCCTCGCCGACCTCGACGAGCGCGGCATCATCCGCATCGGTGCCGAGGTCGTCCCCGGCGACATCCTGGTCGGGAAGGTCACGCCCAAGGGCGAGACCGAGCTGACCCCCGAGGAGCGCCTGCTGCGCGCCATCTTCGGTGAGAAGGCCCGCGAGGTCCGCGACACCAGCCTCAAGGTCAAGCACGGTGAGTCCGGGAAGGTCATCGGCGTCCGCGTGTTCTCCCGCGAGGACGGCGACGAGCTCCCCGCCGGCGTGAACGAGCTCATCCGGGTCTACGTGGCCCAGATGCGCAAGATCTCCGACGGCGACAAGCTCGCCGGCCGGCACGGGAACAAGGGCGTCATCTCCAAGATCCTCCCCCAGGAGGACATGCCCTTCCTCGAGGACGGCACCCCGGTCGACATCGTGCTCAACCCGCTGGGCGTGCCCGGCCGGATGAACGTCGGTCAGGTCCTGGAGACCCACCTCGGGTGGGTGGCCAAGACGGGCTGGCAGGTCGAGGGCGACCCGGAGTGGGCCAAGAAGCTCCCCGCCGGCGCCCGCGGTGCCGCTCCCGGCACCCGGACCGCCACCCCCGTCTTCGACGGTGCGCGCGAGGAGGAGATCGTGGGCCTGCTGGGCTCCACGACCCTCACCCGTGACGGCGAGCGTCTGGTCAAGGAGACCGGCAAGGCCCGGCTGTTCGACGGTCGTTCCGGGGAGCCCTTCCCCGAGCCGATCTCGGTGGGCTACGTCTACATCCTGAAGCTCCTGCACCTGGTGGACGACAAGATCCACGCCCGCTCCACCGGCCCGTACTCGATGATCACGCAGCAGCCGCTGGGTGGTAAGGCGCAGTTCGGTGGTCAGCGCTTCGGTGAGATGGAGTGCTGGGCGATGCAGGCCTACGGCGCCGCGTACGCGCTGCAGGAGCTGCTGACGATCAAGTCCGACGACATCCTGGGCCGCGTGAAGGTCTACGAGGCCATCGTCAAGGGCGAGAACATCCCCGAGCCGGGCATCCCCGAGTCGTTCAAGGTGCTGCTCAAGGAGCTCCAGTCGCTGTGCCTGAACGTGGAGGTCCTCTCCTCCGACGGCAACGCGATCGAGCTGCGCGACACCGACGACGAGGTCTTCCGGGCCGCCGAGGAGCTGGGCATCGACCTCAGCCGTCGTGAGCCCTCCTCCGTCGAGGACGTCTGATCGACCGCCGGCCGGCCCCGTGACCCGGGGCCGGCCGGCCACCACCTCGTGACTCAAGAAACGAAGAACTAGCCCCGGAAAGGGGTAATCAGTTGCTCGACGTCAACTTCTTCGACGAACTGCGCATCGGCCTCGCCAGCGGTGACGACATCCGCCAGTGGTCCCACGGCGAGGTGAAGAAGCCGGAGACCATCAACTACCGGACCCTGCGTCCGGAGAAGGACGGTCTCTTCTGCGAGAAGATCTTCGGTCCCACCCGGGACTGGGAGTGCTACTGCGGCAAGTACAAGCGCGTCCGGTTCAAGGGCATCATCTGCGAGCGCTGCGGCGTCGAGGTGACCCGGGCCAAGGTCCGTCGTGAGCGCATGGGGCACATCGAGCTCGCCGCCCCGGTGACCCACATCTGGTTCTTCAAGGGCGTGCCGTCGCGGCTGGGCTACCTGCTCGACCTGGCGCCCAAGGACCTCGAGAAGATCATCTACTTCGCGGCCTACCTGATCACGACCGTCGACGACGAGGCCCGCCACCGCGACCTCCCCACCGTCGAGGCCGAGATCAGCGCCGAGAAGCACAACCTGGAGAGCCGTCGCGACGCCGACGTGGAGGGTCGCCAGCAGAAGCTGGAGGCCGACCTCGCCGAGCTCGAGGCCGAGGGCGCCAAGTCCGACGTGCGCCGCAAGGTGCGCGAGGGCGGCGAGCGCGAGATGCGCCAGATGCGTGACCGCGCCCAGCGGGAGATCGACCGTCTCGACGAGGTCATGGACACCTTCCGCAAGCTCGAGGTCAAGCAGCTCATCTCCGACGAGGGCCTGTACCGCGAGCTGCGCGACCGCTTCGGTGAGTACTTCGAGGGCGGCATGGGCGCGGCTGCGCTGCAGAAGCTGCTCAAGGACTTCGACCTC
Organism: Modestobacter sp. Leaf380; assembly: GCF_001424485.1. Taxonomy (GTDB): domain Bacteria; phylum Actinomycetota; class Actinomycetes; order Mycobacteriales; family Geodermatophilaceae; genus Klenkia. The sequence goes on along the minus strand of NZ_LMQC01000001.1, from coordinate 549,949 downwards.
GACGCGGAGTCGGTCTCGCTGCGCGACACCATCCGCAACGGCAAGGGCCAGCGCAAGCTCCGTGCGCTCAAGCGCCTCAAGGTCGTCGCGGCGTTCCAGCAGACCCGCAACTCGCCCATGGGCATGGTGCTGGACTGCGTCCCGGTGATCCCGCCGGACCTGCGCCCGATGGTGCAGCTGGACGGTGGCCGCTTCGCGACCTCGGACATGAACGACCTGTACCGCCGCGTGATCAACCGGAACAACCGGCTCAAGCGCCTGCTGGACCTGGGTGCACCGGAGATCATCGTCAACAACGAGAAGCGGATGCTCCAGGAGTCCGTGGACGCGCTGTTCGACAACGGTCGCCGTGGCCGTCCGGTCACCGGTCCGGGCAACCGTCCCCTGAAGTCCCTGAGCGACCTGCTCAAGGGCAAGCAGGGCCGGTTCCGCCAGAACCTGCTGGGCAAGCGCGTCGACTACTCCGGTCGTTCGGTCATCGTCGTCGGCCCGCAGCTGAAGCTGCACCAGTGCGGTCTGCCCAAGCAGATGGCGCTGGAGCTCTTCAAGCCCTTCGTGATGAAGCGGCTCGTGGACCTCAACCACGCCCAGAACATCAAGTCCGCCAAGCGGATGGTCGAGCGTGCGCGCCCGGTCGTGTGGGACGTGCTGGAAGAGGTCATCACCGAGCACCCGGTGCTGCTCAACCGTGCACCGACGCTGCACCGTCTGGGCATCCAGGCCTTCGAGCCCCAGCTGGTCGAGGGCAAGGCCATCCAGATCCACCCGCTCGTGTGCACCGCGTTCAACGCGGACTTCGACGGTGACCAGATGGCGGTGCACCTGCCGCTGTCGGCCGAGGCGCAGGCCGAGGCCCGGATCCTGATGCTGAGCTCGAACAACATCCTGAGCCCGGCCGACGGTCGTCCGATCACCGCGCCCACCCAGGACATGGTGCTGGGGCTCTACCACCTGACCACCCTGAAGGCGTCCGGCCACGAGCCGGCCGAGGGTGAGCTCAAGGAGGCCTACTCCTCCACGTCCGAGGCCGTCATGGCCTACGACCGTGGTGCCCTCGGCATCCAGGAGCGCGTCTGGATCCGCCTCGCGGAGGTCTTCGGCGTCGACAACGGCCCGAAGAACGACGCGTGGGAGGCCCCCGAGGGCTGGGAGCCGGGTCAGCCCGCGCTGGTGCACACCAGCCTGGGCCGGGTGCTGTTCAACGAGGCGCTCCCCGAGGACTACCGCTTCGTCAACTACCAGGTGCCGAAGAAGGAGCTCGGGGCGATCGTCAACGACCTCGCCGAGCGCTACCCCAAGGTGCAGGTCGCGGCGACGCTGGACGCCCTCAAGGCGGCCGGGTTCCACTGGGCCACCCGCGCGGGCATCACGATCGCCATCGACGACGTCGTGACCCCGCCGGCCAAGGCGGCCATCCTCGAGCGTCACGAGGACGAGGCCCGCAAGATCGAGAAGCAGTACGAGCGCGGCGTCATCACCGACTCCGAGCGTCGTGCCGAGCTCATCGAGATCTGGACCCGGGCCCGCGCCGAGGTCAGCCAGGCGATGGTGGACAACTTCCCCACCACCAACCCCGTCTGGGTCATGGTCAACTCGGGTGCCCGAGGCAACATGATGCAGATCAGCCAGATCGCCGGCATGCGTGGTCTCGTCGCCAACCCCAAGGGCGAGATCATCCCGCGGCCCATCAAGGCGAACTTCCGCGAGGGTCTGTCCGTGCTGGAGTACTTCATCTCCACCCACGGCGCCCGCAAGGGCCTGGCCGACACCGCGCTGCGCACCGCCGACTCCGGGTACCTCACCCGTCGTCTGGTGGACGTGTCGCAGGACGTCATCATCCGCGAGGAGGACTGCGGGACCGAGCGCGGCGTGCTCATGCCGATCGGCACCGTCGTCGACGGCACGGTCACCCGTGACGCCCACGTGGAGACCAGCGTCTACGCCCGCGCCCTGGCTGCGGACGTCGAGGCCTCGGACGGGACGGTCGTCGCGACGGCTGGCTCCGACCTGGGCGACGTCCTCATCGCCGAGCTGGTCGACGCCGGCATCAGCGAGGTCAAGGTCCGCTGCGTGCTGACCTGCGAGTCGCTGCTGGGCACCTGCGCCACCTGCTACGGCCGGTCGCTGGCGACCGGCAAGCTCGTGGACGTCGGCGAGGCGGTCGGCATCATCGCCGCCCAGTCGATCGGCGAGCCCGGCACGCAGCTGACGATGCGCACCTTCCACACCGGTGGTGTGGCCGGTGACGACATCACCCACGGTCTGCCCCGCATCGTCGAGCTCTTCGAGGCCCGTGTCCCCAAGGGCAAGGCCCCGATCGCCGAGCTGGCCGGCCGGGTCTCCATCGAGGACGGCGAGCAGTTCCGCAAGCTCACCATCACCCCCGATGACGGCTCCGACGACGTCGTCTACGAGAAGCTGTCGCGTCGTTCGCGGCTGCGGGTCGAGGACGGCGGCCACGTCGAGGTCGGCGAGCAGCTGACCGAGGGTGCTGTCGACCCGCACGAGGTGCTCCGGATCATGGGCCCGCGCGAGGTGCAGCTGCACCTGGTGCGCGAGGTCCAGGAGGTCTACCGCAGCCAGGGCGTGTCGATCCACGACAAGCACATCGAGGTGATCATCCGCCAGATGCTGAAGCGGGTGACCATCATCGACTCGGGTGCCACCGAGTTCCTGCCCGGTGCCCTCGTCGAGCGGACGCTCTTCGAGACCGAGAACCGTCGGGTGGTGTCCGAGGGCGGCGAGCCGGCCTCGGCCCGTCCGGTCCTCATGGGGATCACCAAGGCGTCGCTGGCGACGGAGTCGTGGCTGTCCGCCGCCTCCTTCCAGGAGACGACCAAGGTGCTCACCGACGCCGCGATCCAGGGCAAGAGCGACAGCCTGCTCGGGCTCAAGGAGAACGTGATCATCGGCAAGCTCATCCCGGCCGGCACCGGGATCAGCCGCTACCGCAACATCACGGTCGAGCCCACCGAGGAGGCCCGCGCCGCGGTCTACACGATGGCGGGCTACGACGACGGGCAGTACTACAGCCCGGACGTCTTCGGCTCCGGCACCGGTGAGGCCGTGCGCCTGGAGGAGTACGACTGGCGGAGCTGACGGCAGGCTCCCGTCAGGGAGCCTGACCCAGCACGTGGGAGAGGCCCCGCAGACCACCCGGTCTGCGGGGCCTCTCTGCGTCCGGGGTCGCCCGCGTGAGCGTCACGTGACGCAACACCGGTCGGGTCAGTGGCAGAGCCGGGCCATGGTCTCGACGGTCGCCCGCCGACCCTCCCGGCTGTCGTCCAGCGGCTGGCAGGTCAGCACCGTGACCCCGGCCTCGGCGAAGGCGGCGATCCGCTCGGCCACCCAGGACTCCGGCCCGACCAGTGACACCGCCCGGACCAGGTCCTCGGGCAGTGCGGCCGCCGCCTCGTCCTTCCGGCCGGACAGGTAGAGGTCCTGCACGGTCGCGGCGGCCTCGGCGTACCCGTAGCGGACGGCGAGGTCGTTGTAGAAGTTCTTCCCCCTGGCACCCATCCCGCCGACGTAGAGGGCCAGGGCCGGACGGACGGCGTCCAGCAGGTGGTCGACGTGCTCGCCGATGGCCACCGGGACACCGGCCACGATGCCCAGCTCGCCGAGGGCGGGGTCGCGACGGGCCCGCCCGGCGGTCAGCGCGTCCCCCCAGACGTCCGCTGCGCGCTCGGGGTGGAACCAGATGGGTTCCCAGACCTCGGCGATCTCCGCGGCCAGCTCGACGTTCTTGGGGCCGATCGCGGCCAGCATGACCGGGATGCGCTCCCGGACCGGGGTGTTGATCAGCTTGAGCGCCTTGCCCAGGCCGGTGCCTTGGTCCGCGGGCAGGGGAACGGTGTACTTGGGGCCGGCGTGCTCCAGCTTCTCGCGGCGCCACACCTGCCGGCAGATCTCCACCAGCTCGCGCGTGCGGGCCAGCGGTGCGTCGTAGGGGACGCCGTGCCAGCCCTCGACGACCTGCGGCCCCGAGGCGCCCAGACCCAGGGTGAACCGGCCACCGGACACGAAGTCCAGGCCGGCCGCGGTCATCGCCGTCAGCGCCGGGGTCCGGCTGTAGAGGGGGAGGATCCCGCTCATCAGCTCGACCCGCTCGGTGACCGCGGCGAGGTAGCCGAGCTGGCTGACCGCGTCGAAGGTGTACACCTCCGCGCAGACCGCCACGTCGAGGCCGACCTGCTCGAGGTCGGCGATCTCGCTCGCGGTCTGCCGGAAGTCCCCTGCGTAGGCCGCCTGGATGCCGATGCGCACGTGTGCCCCCTCGCCGGCGGCGACGATCGCCGTCTGCCGGCACTGTGACACGCGCCTCCTCCCGGCGGCGAGCTCATGCAGGAGCGGGTGTCGCGGAGTGCGTGGGCTGGTGGAGCGGGTGTGGTGGACGGCGGGTGTCGGGGGAGCGGGGTCAGGTCGCGGGCAGGGCCCGGACGCCGCCGATCACCTGGGTGACGACCCTGACGCCCGAGACCGTCCCCGGTACGCGCGAGCCCGCACCGCTGTCGGTCAGGTCGACGCGGACCACGTACTCGGTGTCCCGCCGTGCCAGCCCCACACCCACGACGCCGGGTTCGGCCGCCAGCCGTGCGGCGAGCTCGGTCTTGGCCGCACGGGCGGCCGAGCGGTCCGGGTGGGCAGCGGTCATGCACCCATGGTCCACCCGGGAAGCGGTCCTGCCCAGACCTCACCCGGCTGGACGGGTCAGTCGGCGACCCACTCCAGCCCCAGCACGTCCAGGACGGTGGCCAGCGGGTTGGCGAAGGTGACGCCCCCGCCGTTGGCCCCACCCGTCGTCGAGCCGGCGAACAGCAGGCCCAGCGCGGCCCGGTCCCGGCTGCGCCAGATGACCGAGCCGGAGTCACCGCCCTCGCTGAAGGAGCCGGTGCGGCCCTCGATCTCGATCTGGTCGTCGAAGGTGTAGACGCCTTCGTCGTACTGCACGCCGACCCCGTCGACCTCGACGGCGGTGATCCGGCCGTGGGTGTGGCCGGTGGTCCGGCCGACCTTCTCGACGTCCTCGTCGGGGTCCACGTCCAGCGCGGCAGCGACGATGCCCAGCAGCGGGCCACCCGGGTAGCCGGCCGGGTCGGCGTCCACCCCGTCGTCGAGGGCGGCGACCGCGGCGTCCACGAGGTTGCCGGTGGCCGAGAAGCGCTGGGCGGCCGTGAGCACGCCGACACGGTCCTGTGCGGTGCCGCCGTCCGCCGGCCCGGGCTGCAGGACCGGGTCCCCGACGGTGGCCAGGTCGCTGTCGGCCAGCACGTGGTTGTTGGACAGCACGAGCAGCCCGCCCGCCCCGGCGCGACGCACGAAGCCTCCCAGCGTCCCGGCCGTCACGTCCCGCTGGGCGATCGACAGACCCGGCACCAGCGGGCGGGTGCGGCGTTGCAGCTGCCCGGGTGTGGGGGAGGTGAGGGGGCGGACGGGGCCGATCACCCGGACGTCGACCTCGCTGCGTGCAGCCTCGCCGAGCCCCTCGAGCACGCGGGCCGCGTCGGTCTCGGCCACCAGCCGGACCGCGAGGTGCACCTGGCCCGGCCCGACGGGGGTCAGCCCGAGCGCCACGCCGCTCCAGTCCGAGCCCGAGGGGACGCCACTGGCCACCACCGACCCGGGAGGCGCCTCGGAGAGCCGGCGGGACAGCAGGGCCTTCAGCTCGCGGGCGGAGTCGACGTGCACGGTGGCCTCCTGGGGGCGGTCCAGCCGGGTGGGTCCCGGGCCGGTGTGACCGTTCGACTCCCGACGGTAGGGGGAGGGTCTGACAGGAGCGATCGGGCGGCCCGGCGGTCGCGTCACCTGACACGGGGCCGGGGGCCGGGTACCGTCGCCTCTGGTTTGGTCCCGGCCGGCCGCTGCCCGGGGTCTCCCCTCGCAGTGGCCGGGCACCCAGGGACCGTCGTCCGCACCACGTCCGGCCTCCGGGTACCGGTGGTGCACGACGTCGGTCACGGTGCCCAGCGCAGGCGTGACGGACCCGGCTTTGACCGGGTCCACCCGCCCGGGTATCGTGGTCAGCCGTGCCCAGGGAGACCTGGGACTGCTCCCGTTCGCGGCGCACCTGTGTGCCCGGTCGGTCCTCGGACCGCCTGGTCACAAGGGGTTCCAGCCCGCTGGCTCACGCCGCGGACTGACTGCCCGGTGCACCAGGCGCGAGGGGCGACCGAGTCCGGCTCACCCGCTGGCCGATCCACGCACGAGGCGACACGCCCGAGTGCGGGGGTCGGACGACAGGCCTGGGCGGACCCGGGAGCAGCACCAGTGAGACCCAGGCACCACGGCACTCAGCACCGCACTCATCCACAGCACGACCCAGCGCAGGCAGGAGATCAAGGCCACCCATGCCCACGATCCAGCAGCTGGTCCGCAAGGGCCGCGAGGACAAGGTCGAGAAGACCAAGACCCCGGCGTTGAAGGGATCCCCTCAGCGCCGCGGCGTGTGCACGCGCGTCTACACGACGACGCCGAAGAAGCCGAACTCGGCGCTGCGCAAGGTCGCTCGCGTCCGGCTGACCAGTGGCGTCGAGGTCACCGCGTACATCCCCGGTGTCGGTCACAACCTGCAGGAGCACTCCATGGTGCTCGTGCGTGGTGGCCGAGTGAAGGACCTCCCCGGCGTCCGTTACAAGATCATCCGTGGCTCCCTGGACACCCAGGCGGTCCGCGGTCGCAAGCAGGCTCGCAGCCGGTACGGCGCGAAGAAGGAGAAGAGCTAATGCCGCGCAAGGGCCCCGCGCCGAAGCGTCCGCTCGTCGTCGACCCGGTGTACCAGTCGCAGCTGGTCACCCAGCTCGTCAACAAGGTGCTCGTCGACGGCAAGCGCTCCATCGCCGAGGCGATCGTCTACGGCGCCCTCGAGGGCGTCCGGGCCAAGAACGACACGGACCCGGTCGTGACCCTCAAGCGTGCGCTGGACAACGTGAAGCCCGCCCTCGAGGTGCGCAGCCGTCGCGTCGGTGGCGCCACGTACCAGGTGCCGATCGAGGTCCGTCCCTCGCGCAGCACCACCCTGGGCCTGCGGTGGCTCATCCAGTACAGCCGCTCGCGTCGTGAGAAGACCATGACCGAGCGCCTCATGAACGAGCTGCTCGACGCCAGCAACGGCCTCGGTGCCGCGGTCAAGCGCCGCGAGGACACGCACAAGATGGCCGAGTCGAACAAGGCCTTCGCGCACTACCGCTGGTGACCACCGGCGGCTGGTGACACCCACCAGCGCCACCAGCCGCCACCCCGCGGCGCCCCCGGGCAGACCCCCGGGCCCCGCGATCAGGACCCAGAGCAGGAGGAACACCCATGGCCGACCTCGTTAAGACCCGGAACATCGGGATCATGGCGCACATCGACGCCGGCAAGACCACCACCACCGAGCGGATCCTCTTCTACACCGGGATCAACTACAAGATCGGTGAGGTCCACGACGGCGCGGCCACCATGGACTGGATGGAGCAGGAGCAGGAGCGCGGCATCACCATCACGTCCGCCGCGACGAAGTGCACCTGGAACGGCTTCGACATCAACATCATCGACACCCCCGGGCACGTCGACTTCACCGTCGAGGTGGAGCGTTCGCTCCGCGTGCTCGACGGTGCCGTCGCCGTCTACGACGGTGTCGCCGGTGTCGAGCCGCAGACCGAGCAGGTGTGGCGTCAGGCCGAGAAGTACGGCGTCCCGCGCATGTGCTTCGTCAACAAGCTCGACCGCACCGGTGCGAACTTCTTCCGCTGCGTCGACATGATGGTGGAGCGGCTCGCCGCCAACCCGCTGGTCCTGCAGATCCCGATCGGTGCCGAGGGCGACTTCATCGGTGTCGTCGACCTGGTCGAGATGCGCGCTCTCACGTGGCGTGGTGAGACCAAGCTCGGTGAGGACTACGCCGTCGAGGAGATCCCGGCGGAGCTGGCCGACCAGGCCGCCGAGTACCGGACCAAGTTCCTCGAGAACCTGGCCGACTTCCACGACGACATCATGGAGTCCTACCTCGGTGGTGAGGAGATCTCCGTCGCGACCCTCAAGGCCGCGATCCGGAAGTCCACCATCGCCGGCGAGGTCAACCCGGTCGTCACCGGCTCGGCGTTCAAGAACAAGGGCGTCCAGCCCATGCTCGACGCCGTCACCGACTACCTCCCCAGCCCGCTGGACGTCGAGGCGATCGTCGGCACCGCGCTGGACGGCGAGACCGAGGTCCTGCGTCACGCCGACGAGACCGAGCCCTTCTCGGCTCTGGCTTTCAAGATCCAGACCGACCAGCACCTGGGCAAGCTGACCTACATCCGCGTGTACTCCGGGCGCCTCGACGCCGGGTCCCCGGTGCTGAACAGCACCAAGGACCGCAAGGAGCGGGTCGGCAAGATCTACCAGATGCACGCCAACAAGCGTGAAGAGCGTGCGGGCGTCGGCGCCGGCGAGATCGTCGCCGTCAACGGCATGAAGGGCACGACCACCGGTGACACCCTCTGCGACCCGCAGAAGCCCGTCATCCTCGAGTCGATGACCTTCCCCGCGCCGGTCATCTCGGTGGCCATCGAGCCGAAGACCAAGAGCGACCAGGAGAAGCTGGGCACGGCGATCCAGAAGCTCGCCGAGGAGGACCCCACCTTCCAGGTCCGCCTGGACGAGGAGACCGGTCAGACGGTCATCTCCGGCATGGGCGAGCTCCACCTGGAGATCCTGGTCGACCGCATGCGGCGTGAGTTCAACGTCGAGGCCAACGTGGGCAAGCCCCAGGTCGCCTACCGCGAGACCATCCGCGGCACGGTCGAGCGCTACGACTACACGCACAAGAAGCAGACCGGTGGTTCCGGCCAGTTCGCGAAGGTGCAGATCGCCCTGCAGCCCCTCGTCATGAGCGGTGACTCGGCGACCTACGAGTTCGAGAACAAGGTCACCGGTGGCCGCATCCCCCGCGAGTACATCCCCTCGGTGGACGCCGGCATGCAGGACGCCATGCAGTACGGCATCCTCGCCGGCTACCCCATGGTCGGGGTCAAGGCCACGCTGCTCGACGGCGCGTACCACGAGGTCGACTCCTCGGAGATGGCCTTCAAGATCGCCGGGTCGATCGCCTTCAAGGAGGCGGCCCGCAAGGCCAACCCCGCGCTGCTCGAGCCGATGATGGCCGTCGAGGTCGTCACGCCCGAGGAGAACATGGGCGACGTCATCGGCGACCTCAACTCCCGCCGCGGCACCATCCAGGCGATGGAGGAGCGTTCCGGCGCCCGCGTCGTGAAGGCCCTGGTCCCGCTGTCGGAGATGTTCGGCTACGTGGGAGACCTGCGCAGCCGCACCCAGGGACGGGCGAGCTACACCATGGTGTTTGACACCTACGCTGAGGTCCCGTCGAACGTCGCCAAGGAGATCATCGCCAAGGCGACCGGAGAGTGACCGGGCCGGGCCGCAGCTCCTAGGCGGCCCGACCCAGCGGGCGCCCGCCCGCACCCCAGACTCAGCAGCTGACTGCGAATCACACTTCAGAGAGGAACCCAGTGGCCAAGGCCAAGTTCGAGCGGACCAAGCCGCACGTCAACATCGGCACCATCGGGCACATCGACCACGGGAAGACGACGCTCACCGCGGCGATCACCAAGGTCCTGCACGACAAGTACCCGAACCTCAACGAGGCGTCTGCGTTCGACCAGATCGACAAGGCGCCCGAGGAGAAGGCGCGTGGGATCACGATCTCCATCGCCCACGTCGAGTACCAGACCGAGAACCGCCACTACGCGCACGTCGACTGCCCCGGGCACGCCGACTACATCAAGAACATGATCACCGGTGCCGCGCAGATGGACGGCGCGATCCTGGTGGTCGCGGCGACCGACGGCCCCATGCCGCAGACCAAGGAGCACGTGCTCCTGGCCCGCCAGGTGGGTGTCCCCTACATCGTCGTCGCGCTGAACAAGTCCGACATGGTCGACGACGAGGAGATCCTGGAGCTCGTCGAGCTCGAGGTCCGCGAGCTGCTCTCCGAGTACGAGTTCCCGGGCGACGACCTCCCGGTCGTGCGCGTCTCGGCGCTGAAGGCGCTCGAGGGCGACGCCGAGTGGGGCGACAAGCTCATGGAGCTCATGGACGCTGTCGACAGCTCCATCCCCGAGCCCGAGCGTGAGATCGACAAGCCGTTCCTCATGCCCGTCGAGGACGTCTTCACCATCACCGGCCGCGGCACCGTCGTGACCGGTCGTGTGGAGCGCGGCATCGTCAAGGTCTCCGAGGAGATCGAGATCGTCGGCATCCGCCCGACCTCGTCGAAGACGACCGTCACCGGCGTCGAGATGTTCCGCAAGCTGCTCGACCAGGGCCAGGCCGGCGACAACGTGGGCCTGCTGCTGCGTGGTATCAAGCGCGAGGACGTCGAGCGCGGCCAGGTCGTCGTCAAGCCCGGCTCGATCACCCCGCACACCAACTTCGAGGGTTCGGTCTACATCCTCTCGAAGGACGAGGGCGGTCGTCACACGCCGTTCTTCAACAACTACCGTCCCCAGTTCTACTTCCGGACGACGGACGTCACCGGCGTGGTCACGCTGCCCTCGGGCACCGAGATGGTCATGCCCGGCGACAACACCGAGATGTCGGTCGAGCTGATCCAGCCGATCGCCATGGAGGAGGGCCTGCGCTTCGCCATCCGCGAGGGTGGCCGCACCGTCGGCGCCGGCCGGGTCGTGAAGATCAACCAGTAGTCCCCCGGTGGGTGGCGGCCCCGACTGGCCGCCACCCACCACCCCGGGTCGTCCCGGGAACCCCCGGGTCAACCGACCCAGTACGTCTTCCAGCAACACCCGATCGGCAGGAGCGAGACAAGGCGATGGCGGGACAGAAGATCCGCATCCGGCTGAAGGCATACGACCACGAGGCCATCGATGCCTCGGCGCGTCGCATCGTGGACACGGTGACGAAGACCGGAGCGCGCGTCGTCGGCCCGGTGCCGCTGCCGACCGAGAAGAACGTGTACTGCGTCATCCGCTCGCCGCACAAGTACAAGGACTCGCGCGAGCACTTCGAGATGCGTACGCACAAGCGGCTCATCGACATCCTCGACCCGACGCCGAAGACGGTCGACGCGCTCATGCGCATCGACCTGCCGGCCTCGGTCGACGTCAACATCCAGTAGGGGCACCGAGACAATGGCGAGCACATTCCGTGGTCTCCTCGGCGAGAAGCTGGGGATGACCCAGGTCTTCGACGAGAACAACCGCATCGTGCCGGTCACCGTGGTCAAGGCGGGCCCGTGCGTGGTCACCCAGGTGCGCACGCCCGAGGTGGACGGCTACTCGGCCGTCCAGATCGGGTTCGGCGCGATCGACCCCCGCAAGGTGAACAAGCCCGAAGGCGGGCACTTCGCCAAGGCGGGCGTCACGCCGCGACGGCACCTGGTCGAGCTGCGCACGAAGGACGCTGCTGACTACACGGTCGGCCAGGAGCTGACCGCTGACGTCCTCGCCGGTCTGGCGACGGTCGACGTGATCGGCAAGAGCAAGGGCAAGGGCACCGCCGGTGTCATGAAGCGCCACGGGTTCAAGGGCCTGGGCGCAGGACACGGCGTCCAGCGCAAGCACCGGTCGCCCGGCTCGATCGGTGGCTGTGCCACCCCGGGTCGTGTCTTCAAGGGCATGCGCATGGCCGGTCGGATGGGTGCGGTCACCACGACCACCCTGTCCCTCAAGGTGCACAAGGTGGACGCGGAGAAGGGACTGGTCCTGATCAAGGGCGCCGTCCCGGGCCCGCGCGGTGGGTTGCTGCTCGTCCGCTCCGCGGTCAAGGGCGGCGCCGTGGGGAGTGACGCGAAGTGACCATCACGACGACCGAGCGGACCGACCGGACCGTCGACGTCCGGACGCCGGCCGGCGAGAAGTCGGGCACGGCCACGCTGCCGGGCGCGCTCTTCGACGCCAACGCCAACGTCTCGCTGATGCACCAGGTGGTGGTGGCCCAGCTGGCTGCCGCCCGCCAGGGCACGCACGCGACGAAGACCCGCGCCCAGGTCAGTGGTACCGGTGCCAAGCCGTACCGCCAGAAGGGCACCGGCCGCGCCCGTCAGGGCTCGTTGCGCGCCCCGCAGTTCGAGGGTGGTGGTGTGTCGCACGGCCCGCAGCCGCGCAACTACGACCAGAAGACCCCCAAGAAGATGAAGGCCGCCGCCCTGCGCGGTGCCCTCTCCGACCGGGCCCGTGAGGACCGCGTGCACGTCGTGTCCGCGTTCGTCGAGGGTGACGCGCCCTCGACCAAGGCCGCTCTGGCCGCGCTGAACACGATCAGCACCGCCAAGCGGGTGCTCGTCGTGCTCGACCGCGACGACGTCCTCAACTGGGTGAGCCTGCGCAACGTGCCGCACGTGCACCTCATCGAGGCCGGCCAGCTGAACACCTACGACGTGCTGTGTGCCGACGAGGTGGTCTTCACCGAGACCGCACTCGCCGAGTACGTGGCCGGTCCCGCCAAGGGCGGACGGGGCCGCGCGAGCAGCTCCGAGCTGCCCGACCTCGAGACCCACGAGATCGACAGCGAGGTGCCGTCCGTGGCACCCGCGACCACCGAGGAGAAGGCATGAGCGTCCGCGACCCCCGGGACGTCCTGCTGTCCCCGGTCATCTCGGAGAAGAGCTACGGGCTGCTCGACGAGAACAAGTACACGTTCATCGTCCGCCCGGACGCGAACAAGACGCAGATCAAGATCGCTGTGCAGCAGGTCTTCAACGTGAAGGTCCTCGCCGTCAACACGATCAACCGGCAGGGCAAGCGGAAGCGCTCCAAGGGCGCCGTGATGGGCAAGCGCAAGGACACCAAGCGCGCCATCGTCTCCGTGGCCCCTGGCGACCGCATCGAGCTGTTCGGCGGCCCGGGCGCCTGACGGCGTCCGCGGACCAGCGACTGCACCGAGACCAGACAGGGACTGAGTAGGAACCATGGCCATCCGTAAGTACAAGCCGACGACGCCGGGCCGCCGCGGCTCGTCCGTCGCCGACTTCGCCGAGGTCACCCGCGACCACCCCGAGAAGTCGCTGGTCCGCCCGCTGCACGGCCGGGGCGGCCGCAACGTCCACGGCCGCGTCACCGCGCGTCACCAGGGTGGCGGGCACAAGCGTGCCTACCGCCTCATCGACTTCCGTCGGGCCGACAAGGACGGTGTGCCGGCCAAGGTCGCGCACATCGAGTACGACCCGAACCGCACCTCGCGCATCGCGCTGCTGCACTTCGCAGACGGCGAGAAGCGCTACATCATCGCCCCGGCGAAGCTCAAGCAGGGCGACCTGGTCGAGTGCGGCCCCAACGCCGACATCAAGCCCGGCAACAACCTGCCGCTGCGCAACATCCCGGTCGGCACCGTGGTCCACGCCATCGAGCTGCGTCCCGGTGGCGGGGCCAAGATCGCCCGCTCGGCCGGCACGAGCGTCCAGCTGGTGGCCCGCGAGGGCCGCTTCGCCCAGCTGCGGATGCCCTCGGGCGAGATCCGCAACGTGGACGTCCGCTGCCGCGCCTCCATCGGCGAGGTCGGCAACGCCGAGCAGTCGAACATCAACTGGGGCAAGGCCGGCCGCATGCGGTGGAAGGGCAAGCGCCCCACCGTCCGTGGTGTCGCCATGAACCCGGTCGACCACCCGCACGGTGGTGGTGAGGGGAAGACCTCCGGTGGACGCCACCCGGTCAACCCCAAGGGCAAGCCGGAGGGCCGTACGCGCAAGCGCAAGGCCTCCGACGCGATGATCGTGCGCCGCCGGCGCGCGAACAAGAAGCGCTGAGCGGGTAGAGGAGCCGACAGACAATGCCACGCAGCCTGAAGAAGGGCCCGTTCGTCGACGACCACCTGCTCGCCAAGGTGGACGCCCAGAACGAGAAGGGCACCAAGAACGTCATCCGCACCTGGTCGCGGCGTTCGACGATCATCCCCGACATGCTCGGCCACACCATGGCCGTGCACGACGGGCGCAAGCACGTCCCGGTCTTCGTGACCGAGGCGATGGTCGGGCACAAGCTCGGCGAGTTCGCGCCCACCCGCACCTTCCGCGGGCACGTCAAGGACGACCGCCGGTCGCGGCGCGGCTGAGCGGACGAGGAGAACCTGAGATGACTTCCCAGCTGGGGACCGACGCACCGGTCGCCCGGGCCACGGCCCGGTTCGTCCGCGTCACCCCGATGAAGGCGCGTCGCGTGATCGACATGATCCGCTACCTGCCCACAGACGAGGCGCTCGCGCTGCTGCGCTTCGCCCCGCAGACGGCCAGCGAGCCCGTGGCCAAGGTCGTCGCCTCGGCGGTGGCCAACGCCGAGCACAACCTGCAGCTCGACCCGGCCGCGCTGGTCGTCAGCGCCGCCTACGTCGACGAGGGCCCGACGCTCAAGCGGATCCGTCCGCGGGCCCAGGGTCGCGCCTTCCGCATCAACAAGCGGACCGCGCACATCACCGTCGAGGTCAGTGAGGTCGCCTCGAGCGCCGAGCTGGCCCTGCGGTCCCGCAAGGCCCGCCGTCAGACCGGCCAGACCGGCCCGGCCACCCAGACCGGGCAGCCGACGCAGTCCAACTCGAAGGGAGGGACCCGCTAGTGGGTCAGAAGGTCAACCCGCACGGGTTCCGCCTGGGCATCACCACGGACTACAAGTCCCGCTGGTTCGCCGACAAGCAGTACGCGGAGTACGTCAAGGAAGACGTCGCCATCCGCAAGCTGATGGGCAAGGGCATGGAGCGCGCCGGCATCTCGAAGGTCGAGATCGAGCGCACCCGTGACCGCGTCCGCGTCGACATCCACACCGCCCGCCCGGGCATCGTCATCGGGCGTCGTGGCGCCGAGGCCGACCGCATCCGCGGCGAGCTGGAGAAGCTCACCGGCAAGCAGGTGCAGCTGAACATCCTCGAGGTGAAGAACCCCGAGTCCGACGCGCAGCTGGTCGCCCAGGGCGTCGCCGAGCAGCTCTCCAGCCGTGTCAGCTTCCGTCGTGCGATGCGCAAGGCCATGCAGTCGGCCCAGCGCAGCCCGCAGGTCAAGGGCATCCGGGTCCAGTGCTCCGGGCGTCTGGGCGGCACGGAGATGAGCCGGTCGGAGTTCTACCGCGAGGGTCGTGTGCCGCTGCACACGCTGCGCGCGAACATCGACTACGGCATCTACGAGGCCCGCACGACCTTCGGACGGATCGGCGTCAAGGTCTGGATCTACAAGGGTGACGCGAGCGGCTCCCGGGCCGAGCGCGAGGCCCTGCAGGCCCTGGCCCAGCGCCAGGAGCGTCGCGAGCGGGCCCAGCGTCCGCGCCGGTCGGGTTCGACCGGCACCACCGCCGGTGGCACCGAGGCCGGCCGCGCTGCGGCCGCCCCGGGCACCGGTGCCCCTGAGCAGCCCGCCGAGGACGCCGCCGTCACCACGGTGGAGCCCACGGTCGAGGCCGCTCCCGCGCAGAGCGTCGGCGAGGCCGTCGGCGCCGAGGGCACCGCGACCGCGCAGGCCGCGGGTGCCGAGACCACGGAGGGCTGACAGATGCTGATCCCGCGTCGCGTCAAGCACCGCAAGCAGCACCGTCCCGACCGCACTGGTCGGGCCAAGGGCGGCACCGCGATCAACTTCGGCGAGTACGCGATCCAGGCTCTCGAGCCCGCCTACGTGACGAACCGTCAGATCGAGTCCGCTCGTATCGCCATGACCCGCCACATCAAGCGTGGCGGCAAGGTCTGGATCTCCATCTACCCGGACCGTCCGCTGACGAAGAAGCCCGCCGAGACCCGCATGGGTTCGGGCAAGGGCTCGCCCGAGTGGTGGGTCGCCAACGTGAAGCCCGGCCGCATCATGTTCGAGCTGTCCGGTGTCGACGAGCCCATCGCCCGCGAGGCGATGCGCCGCGCCATCCACAAGCTCCCCATGAAGTGCCGCTTCATCACCCGTGAAGGAGAGGTGTGATGGCTGCCGGCCTCACTGCCCCGGAGCTCCGTGAGCTCTCGGTGGACGAGCTCGCCACGCGTCTGCGTGAGTCGAGGGAAGAGCTGTTCAACCTGAGGTTCCAGGTGGCCACCGGCCAGCTGGACAACAACCGGCGACTGCAGACCGTCCGCCGCGACATCGCCCGGATCTACACGATCATGCGCGAGCGCGAGCTGGGTCTGTCGGTCGCACCGAGCGAGGGTGTGGCATGAGCGAGACCACCAACGAGGCCGTCGCCTCGGGTCCCGGCCTGGCCGGGCGCGGCTACCGCAAGGTCCGTGAGGGCCTGGTCGTCAGCGACAAGATGGACAAGACCATCGTCGTCGAGGTCGAGGACCGCGTGAAGCACGCGCTCTACGGCAAGGTGCTGCGCCGTACCAGCAAGCTCAAGGCGCACGACGAGGCGAACACCGCCGGCATCGGCGACCGTGTCCAGATCATGGAGACGCGCCCCACCTCGGCCACCAAGCGCTGGCGCCTGGTGTCCGTCGTGGAGAAGGCCAAGTAAGAACCAGTCCGTCGCGGCCACGACCCCGGTGATGACCGGGGGAGTGGCCGCGCGTACTCTGGACGACTGGCGCACCTGAGGGTGTGCCCCATCCGGGACCTGACGGCCGGCGGCGAGAGCCGCCGGCTGTCGCACGTGAGTCCCGACCGCCGCTTCACCACCAGGACCCGGCGGTCACCGAGCAGACAGATTCAGGAGCAGAGCTGTGATCCAGCAGGAGTCGCGACTGCGCGTCGCCGACAACACCGGTGCCAAGGAGATCTTGTGCATCCGTGTTCTCGGCGGCTCGGGTAGGCGCTACGCGGGCATCGGCGACGTGATCGTCGGCACCGTGAAGGACGCCCTCCCGGGCGCAGGCGTCAAGAAGGGCGACGTCGTCAAGGCCGTCATCGTCCGGACCGTGAAGGAGCGTCGTCGTCCCGACGGCTCGTACATCCGGTTCGACGAGAACGCAGCCGTCATCATCCGCGACAGCGGCGACCCGCGTGGGACCCGCATCTTCGGGCCCGTCGGTCGTGAGCTTCGCGACAAGCGCTTCATGCGGATCATCTCGCTCGCCCCGGAGGTGTTGTGACCATGGCTGAGAAGACCCCGTCTCTCAAGGTCAAGAAGGGCGACCAGGTCGTCGTCCTGTCCGGCAAGGACAAGGGGGCGAAGGGCCGCGTCATCGCCGCCTTCCCCAAGACCGGCAAGGTGCTCGTGGAGGGCATCGGCCGCGTCAAGAAGCACACCCGCGTGAGCACCAGTCAGCGCGGCGCCCAGTCGGGCGGGATCGTGACGCAGGAGGCCGCCATCCACGTGAGCAACGTGATGGTCATCGACTCCGATGGCACCCCGACCCGCATCGGCCACCGCAAGGACGAGGACGGACGCAGCATCCGGGTCTCGAAGCGTTCCGGTAAGGACCTCTGATCACCATGAGTGCACCCACCCGTGAGCTGCCCCGGCTGCTCGCCCACTACCGCTCGGACATCGCGCCGGCGCTGATGAGCGAGTTCGGCTACAGCAACGTCATGCAGATCCCCGGTCTGACGAAGATCGTCGTCAACATGGGCGTCGGCGAGGCCACCCGCGACGCGAAGCTGATGGACGGTGCGGTCCGCGACCTCACCGCCATCACCGGCCAGAAGCCGGCCGTCGTCCGGGCCCGCAAGTCCATCGCCCAGTTCAAGCTGCGCGAGGGCATGCCCATCGGCGCGAAGGTCACCCTCCGGGGCGACCGCATGTGGGAGTTCCTGGACCGGCTGCTGAGCCTGGCCCTGCCCCGCATCCGCGACTTCCGTGGCCTGTCCTCGACCCAGTTCGACGGACACGGCAACTACACGTTCGGCCTGACCGAACAGTCGATGTTCCGCGAGATCGACGTCGACCGGATCGACCGCCCGCGTGGCATGGACATCACGCTGGTCACCACCGCCACGAACGACGAGGAGGGTCGCGAGCTGCTCAGCCTCCTGGGCTTCCCCTTCGCCGGCCGGCCCGTCGTGCAGACGACCCGCTGACCCGGGACGAGGAGACACCATGGCCAAGAAGGCGCTCGTCAACAAGGCGGCTCGTACGCCCAAGTTCAAGGTGCGGGGTTACACCCGTTGCCAGCGTTGCGGTCGTCCGCACGCGGTCTTCCGCAAGTTCGGCCTGTGCCGGATCTGCGTCCGGGAGATGGCCCACGCGGGCGAGCTGCCCGGCGTGACCAAGTCCAGCTGGTGACCTGACCGGTGCCGGGCCCGCCTCGTGCGGGCCCGGCACCGGAGCCGGTCCGGGCACCCGTCCGGACGGCACCGCACCTCCCCTGCACCACCGATCGCCGAGAGGCCCGCGCGAGACGCGTGCGGAACCGCGGTGAGAGAGGCACGACCGACACATGACGATGACCGACCCGATCGCGGACATGCTCACGCGGATCCGCAACGCCAACTCGGCGTACCACGACGCAGCGGCCATGCCCTCGTCGAAGCTGAAGACCAAGGTCGCCGAGATCCTCCAGCAGGAGGGCTACATCGCCGGCTGGAAGGTCAACGACGTCGAGAAGGACGGCCAGACCCGCAAGGAGCTGGTGGTCGACCTGAAGTACGGCCCCAACCGTGAGCGCAGCATCGCCGGTGTCCGGCGCGTGTCGAAGCCCGGTCTGCGGGTCTACGCGAAGTCCACCGCACTGCCCAAGGTGCTCGGCGGCCTCGGGGTGGCGATCATCTCCACCTCGACCGGTCTGCTGACCGACAAGCAGGCGAACAAGAAGGGCGTGGGTGGGGAAGTCCTCGCCTACGTCTGGTAAGGGGAGCTCGAGATGTCACGGATCGGACGACTCCCGGTCACGGTGCCCGGTGGGGTCGACGTCGCGATCGACGGCCGCACGGTGAACGTGAAGGGCCCCAAGGGCGCACTGAGCCACACGGTGGCCCAGCCCATCTTCGTCGAGAAGAGCGACGACGGTGCGCTGCTCGTGCAGCGCCCCGACGACGAGCGTGAGAGCCGTGCGCTGCACGGTCTGTCCCGCACTCTGATCGCCAACATGATCACCGGCGTCACCGAGGGGTACTCCAAGACCCTCGAGATCGTCGGCGTCGGCTACCGCGTGCAGGCCCGCGGCTCGGACCTCGAGTTCGCGCTCGGCTTCAGCCACCCGGTGCTCATCAAGGCCCCCGAGGGGATCACCTTCACCGTCGAGGCCCCGACCCGTTTCCGGGTCGCCGGCATCGACAAGCAGCTGGTCGGCGAGGTCTCCGCCAAGATCCGCAAGCTCCGCAAGCCCGACCCGTACAAGGGCAAGGGCGTGCGGTACCAGGGCGAGGTCATCAAGCGCAAGGTCGGGAAGACGGGCAAGTGATGGCACAGACACAGACCAACGAGAAGGCGTCCCGGGTGCACAAGCCCGTGGGCACCGACGCCAGCACCGCGCGTCGCACCTCGCGACTGCGCCGACACAACCGGCTCCGCAAGCGCGTCGCCGGTACCGCCGAGCGTCCGCGCCTGGTGGTCAAGCGCAGCTCGCGCCACGTGCATGTGCAGGTCGTGGACGACACCCAGGGGCGCACCCTGGTGCACGCCTCCACGATGGACGCCAGCCTGAAGGGCGCTGCGGGCGACAAGTCCGCCCTCGCCCGTCAGGTCGGCGCGCTGGTGGCCGACCGCGCCAAGGCCGCGGGGATCACCGCCGTCGTCTTCGACCGTGGTGGCAACCGGTACGCCGGCCGCCTCGCGGCGCTGGCCGACGGTGCCCGCGAGGGCGGGCTGGACTTCTGATGACTGACACGAAGATCGAGAGGGACCTCTGATGCCAGGACCACAGCGACGCGGCGGTGGTGCCGGTGGCGCCGGCGGCGGACAGGGCGGCCAGGGCGGTCAGGGCGGCAACGACCGCCGCGACCGTCGTGACGGCGGGGGCCGCGGCCCCGGCGGCCCGGCCGAGAAGAGCCAGTTCCTCGAGCGGGTCGTGGCCATCAACCGTGTGTCCAAGGTCGTCAAGGGTGGTCGTCGCTTCAGCTTCACCGCCCTGGTGATCGTGGGCGACGGCGACGGCACCGTGGGTGTCGGCTACGGCAAGGCCAAGGAGGTGCCCGCGGCGATCGCCAAGGGCGTCGAGGAGGCCAAGAAGCACTTCTACCGGGTGCCTCGCATCGCCAGCACCATCCCGCACCCCGTGCAGGGTGAGGCGGCGGCCGGTGTCGTGCTGCTCAAGCCGGCCAGCCCCGGTACCGGCGTCATCGCCGGTGGCCCGGTGCGTGCCGTGCTGGAGTGTGCCGGGATCCACGACGTGCTCTCCAAGAGCCTCGGGTCCTCGAATCCGATCAACATCGTGCACGCCACGATGCAGGCCCTGAAGGACCTCGTCCGTCCCGAGGAGATCGCGGCCCGCCGCGGTCTGCCCCTCGAGGACGTCGCGCCGGCCGCCATGCTGCGGGCCCGTGCGGGACAGGGGGCCTGACGTGAGCCAGATCAAGGTCACCCAGACCAAGTCGGCGATCGGGACCAAGCCGAACCAGCGCCAGACGCTGCGTTCGCTGGGTCTCAAGCGGATCAACGACTCCGTCGTGCAGGAGGACCGTCCCGAGATCCGCGGGATGGTCGCGACGGTGCCGCACCTGGTCACCGTCGAAGAGATCAGCTGAGCAGGGGAAGACGATGACTCTGAAGGTCCACCACCTGCGTCCCGCCCCGGGCGCCCACACCAAGAAGACCCGCGTGGGTCGTGGTGAGGGCTCCAAGGGCAAGACGGCCGGTCGCGGCACCAAGGGCTCGGGCGCTCGTGTCCAGGTCTCGGCCCGCTTCGAGGGTGGTCAGACGCCGCTGTTCATGCGTCTGCCCAAGCTCTCCGGCTTCACCCCGCGGAACAAGGTCGTCTTCCAGGTCGTGAACCTGGACAAGATCGCCTCACTGTTCCCGAACGGCGGGTCCGTCAACCCGGACACGCTGGTCGAGGTCGGCGCCGTGCGGCGCGGCCAGCCCGTCAAGGTCCTCGGGACCGGCGAGCTCGGCAGTGTCAATGTCACCGTGCACGCGCACGCCTTCTCCGCCTCCGCGGCTGAGAAGATCGCCGCGGCCGGGGGCAGCACCACCCAGATCTGACCGCCGACGACCCCCGGGGTGCACCTGCGCCCCGGGGGTCGTCTGCTGCCCGGCCCCGCCTCCGGCGGAGACCGGCACCACCGGGACGACGTCGCCGACGTCACGGCAGCCTCCCCTCCGGGGACAGCCCGCCGTCGAGGCCTCCCGGCCCGTTGCTAACCTCACACGACCGACTCGGGGAGGGCACGTGCTGCAGGCGTTCGCCGCGGCGTTCCGGACGCCAGACCTCCGGCGCAAGATCCTGTTCTCCCTGGCGATCATCGCCGTGTACCGGCTGGGCGCCAGCGTCCCCGGTCCCGGTGTCTCCATCGAGGCCATCAACAGCTGTCTGGACCAGGCGCAGGCCTCCGACCAGCGAGACGTCTACTCGCTGGTGAACCTGTTCTCCGGTGGGGCGCTGCTGAGACTGTCGATCTTCGCGCTCGGGATCATGCCGTACATCACGGCCAGCATCATCGTGCAGCTGTTGGTCGTGGTCATCCCACGCTTCGAGCAGCTGAAGAAGGAAGGGCAGTCGGGCCAGCAGAAGCTGACCCAGTACACCCGTTACCTGACCATCGCGCTCGCGGTCCTGCAGAGCACCGGGATCATCGCCCTGGCCCGCAGCGGCCAGCTGTTCCCGAACTGCGCCCAGGACCTCATCCCCTCGGACTCGATCTGGACCACCGTCGTCCTGGTCATCGCCCTCACCGCCGGCACGGCCGTGATCATGTGGCTGGGCGAGCTGCTGACCGAGAAGGGGATCGGCAACGGCATGTCCGTGCTGATCTTCACCTCGATCGCTGCACGCATCCCCGCCGAGGGCGGGTCGATCCTGCAGACCCGCGGTGGCCTGATCTTCGGCCTGGTCTGCGTGCTGGCGCTGGTGGTCATCGCCTCGGTCGTCTACGTCGAGCAGGCGCAGCGGCGCATCCCCGTGCAGTACGCGAAGCGCATGGTCGGTCGCCGGATGTACGGCGGCACGTCGACGTACCTGCCGCTGAAGGTGAACCAGGCCGGTGTCATCCCGGTCATCTTCGCCTCCTCGCTGCTGTACCTCCCGCAGCTCATCAGCCAGCTGCAGGGTGACTCGACGGGCGCGGTGCGACGGTTCTTCGAGAACTACGTCATCAACCAGTCCAGCCCGGTGCACATCGCCATCTACTTCGGGCTGATCGTCTTCTTCACGTACTTCTACGTGTCGATCACGTTCAACCCGGAGGAGCGCGCCGAGGACATGAAGCGCTACGGCGGCTTCATCCCCGGCATCCGTCCGGGCCGGCCCACCGCCGAGTACCTGCAGTACGTGCTCTCCCGGATCACGCTGCCGGGCTCGATCTACCTGGGGCTGGTGGCAGTGTTGCCCAACCTGTTCCTCTCGGTGACCCAAGAGGGGCAGAACCAGAACTTCCCGTTCGGCGGGACCGCGGTGCTGATCATGGTGGGAGTGGGCTTGGAGACGGTGAAGCAGATCGAGACGCAGCTGAACCAGCGCAACTACGAAGGGTTCCTGAAGTAGTGCGCGTCGTCCTGCTGGGGCCGCCCGGCGCGGGCAAGGGCACCCAGGCGCAGATCATCGCCGGTGAGCTCGGCGTCCCGGCCATCTCGACCGGAGACATCTTCCGGGCCAACGTGTCCGGCAAGACCGAGCTCGGCGAGAAGGCCAAGGCCTACATGGACGCCGGCGACCTCGTCCCCGACGAGATCACCGTGGCCATGGTCAGCGACCGGCTGGCCGAGCCCGACGCGAAGGCGGGCTTCCTGCTCGACGGGTTCCCCCGGACGATCGCGCAGGCCGAGCAGCTGCGGGACTCCCTGGTCGACCTGGGGCAGCACCTGGACTGTGTCCTGGAGCTCGTCGTCGAGGAGGACGAGCTGGTGCGCCGCCTGTCGGGTCGCGTCGTGATCGTCGACGGTCAGCCCGTGCAGCGCGGTGACGACAAGCCCGAGACCGTCCGGCACCGGCTGGACGTCTACCGGGAGCAGACCGCTCCGCTGTCGGGTTGGTACCGCCAGGAGGGGCTGCTCGCGACGATCGACGCCATCGGCGAGATCGGCGAGGTCACCGGGCGTGCCCTGGAGGCGCTGCGAGGTGCCGCCGGGTCCGACGACGACGGGACGGCCGGACAGCCCGCACGGCGATGACGGGGGTCGAGCCGTGAGCGCTGACCTCTTGTCCCGTCTGCCGCTGCTGGCGAAGTGGAGTGGACGCATGATCCAGATCAAGACCGCGCACGAGATCGAGCTGATGCGGGCGGCGGGGCTGGTGGTCGCCGGCGCCCTGGCTGCGGTGCGCGCCGGGGTGGCGCCCGGGGTCACCACGGGTGAGCTGAACGCCATCGCCGAGGACCACATCCGCAGCGCGGGGGCCATCCCCTCGTTCTTGGGGTACCACGGCTTCACGGGGTGCATCTGCGCCTCGATCAACGCCGAGATCGTGCACGGCATCCCGGCTTCCAGCCGAGTGCTGGAGCTCGGGGACAACATCTCCATCGACTGCGGCGCGATCCTGCAGGGGTGGCACGGTGACTCGGCCATCACGGTGACGGTGGGGGAGCCCTCCGCCGAGGACGCGGCCCTGATGGCGGCGACCGAGCAGTCCATGTGGGCGGGGCTGGCCAGGGCTGTGGTCGGTGGCCGGCTGACCGACATCAGTCACGCCGTCGAGGAGTCGATCTCGGCGCACGAGCACGACTACGGCATCGTCGACCACTACGGCGGCCACGGCATCGGCACCGAGATGCACCAGGACCCCCACGTGCTGAACTACGGGCGCGCCGGTCGTGGACCCAAGCTCGTCCCGGGGCTCGCCCTGGCCATCGAGCCGATGGTCACCGTCGGGTCGCCGGACACCCTCGAACTCGAGGACGGGTGGACCGTGGTGACCAAGGACGGTTCGCGGGCCGCCCACTTCGAGCACACCGTCGCGATCACGCCCGAGGGCCCCTGGGTCCTCACGGCGGAGGACGGCGGGGTGGCGGGTCTCGCGCCCTTCGGCATCACCGCCCGCACCTGAGGCAGTCCTCCGTCCCCGGTCCTCCTCGACACCGTCGAGGTGGGTCGCGGGGGTCACCTGCACCGGGGTTGGAACGGCTGAGGCTGGCGGGGTACAGTGACCGCTGGCGTTCGCGCCGTCCGTCGTCGTGCTGTGGCCGCACACCGGCGGGCGCCCTCTGCGAGACCGCCCGCACCAGACACCCAGCACCACACACCCGTGCCTCCGGCATGGGTGCACGCGAGTCAGTGCACCAGCACTGGAGCACACCAGATCGGGAGGCCGTGTAGGGAATGGCGAAGAAAGACGGGGCCATCGAGGTCGAGGGTCGAGTCGTCGAGCCGCTCCCCAACGCGATGTTCCGAGTGGAACTGCAGAACGGGCACCGCGTGCTCGCGCACATCAGCGGCAAGATGCGGCAGCACTACATCCGCATCCTGCCCGAGGACCGCGTCGTCGTGGAGCTCTCGCCCTACGACCTCACGCGCGGTCGCATCGTCTACCGCTACAAGTGACCTCCGCGGTGCGCCCCGACACGGTGGCGCCGCGACCCACGAACTACCAGGAAATGAGGGCGGCCCGGTGAAGGTCCAGCCGTCGGTCAAGAAGATCTGCGACAAGTGCAAGGTGATCCGCCGGCACGGCCGGGTCATGGTCATCTGCGACAACGCCCGGCACAAGCAGCGCCAGGGCTGAGGGAGTACAGGACATGGCACGACTGGCTGGCGTCGATCTCCCCCGCGAGAAGCGCATGGAGATCGCGCTCACCTACATCTACGGCATCGGCCGGACCTCGGCGAAGGCCACCTTGGAGGCGACGGGCGTGAGCCCGGACCTGCGTGCCAAGGACCTCTCGGACGAGGACCTGCTGAAGCTCCGCGACTACATCGACGAGCACTTCCGCGTCGAGGGTGACCTGCGACGCGAGGTCGCTGCCGACATCCGCCGCAAGGTGGAGATCGGTTGCTACCAGGGTCTGCGTCACCGCCGCGGTCTGCCCGTGCGCGGACAGCGCACCAAGACCAACGCGCGTTCGTCCAAGGGCCCGCGCAAGACCATCGCCGGCAAGAAGAAGGCCCGCTGAGGGCCTAGGCGCCTCGGCCCGGTCGTCGTGCCCCCGCAGAGGGGGCGACCGGGCGCTCCACCCCTGCTCCACCCAGGCCACGAACAGAGAAGAGAGTCATGCCTCCCAGGGCACGCGCGGCAGGCGCCAAGAAGGTGCGCCGCAAGGAGAAGAAGAACGTCGCTCACGGTGCGGCGCACATCAAGAGCACCTTCAACAACACGATCGTGTCGATCACGGACCCCACGGGGAACGTCATCAGCTGGGCCTCGGCCGGCCACGTCGGGTTCAAGGGCTCCCGCAAGTCCACGCCGTTCGCGGCGCAGATGGCTGCCGAGAGCGCCGCGCGCAAGGCGCAGGAGCACGGCATGCGGAAGGTCGACGTCTTCGTGAAGGGTCCCGGCTCCGGCCGCGAGACCGCCATCCGCTCCCTGCAGGCCACGGGCCTGGAGGTCGGGCAGATCTCCGACGTCACCCCCCAGCCGCACAACGGCTGCCGCCCCAAGAAGCGTCGCCGGGTCTGACCCGACGCTCCTGACTCTTAGAAAAACAGGGAGACACCACCG
This sequence comes from Modestobacter sp. Leaf380, assembly GCF_001424485.1. Lineage (GTDB taxonomy): Bacteria > Actinomycetota > Actinomycetes > Mycobacteriales > Geodermatophilaceae > Klenkia. The sequence continues at coordinate 524,374 of NZ_LMQC01000001.1, read as the reverse complement.
TGGCCCGTTACACCGGAGCCGACTGCCGCCTGTGCCGGCGCGAGAAGATGAAGCTGTTCCTCAAGGGCAGCAAGTGCGAGTCCGCCAAGTGCCCGATCGAGATCCGTCCCTACCCCCCGGGTGAGCACGGTCGCGGTCGCACCAAGGACAGCGAGTACCTCCTGCAGCTGCGTGAGAAGCAGAAGGCCCGTCGCATCTACGGCGTGCTGGAGAAGCAGTTCCGCGGCTACTACGAAGAGGCCAACAAGAAGTCGGGCAAGACCGGTGAGGTCCTGCTGCAGATCCTCGAGTCCCGCCTGGACAACGTGGTCTACCGCGCCGGCTTCGCGAAGTCCCGTGACATGTCGCGCCAGCTGGTGCGTCACGGCCACATCAAGGTCAACGGCCGCAAGGTCGACATCCCGTCCTACCGGGTGACCGCGAACGACATCGTCGAGGTGGCTGCGAAGTCCGTCGAGATGGTCCCGTTCCAGGTGGCGCAGGCCGAGGCCGGCTCGCGTCCGGTCCCGGCGTGGCTGGAGGTGATCAGCAGCCAGCTCAAGGTGCTGGTCCACTCGATCCCGGCCCGTCAGGTGATCGACACCCCCGTCCAGGAGCAGCTGATCGTCGAGCTGTACTCCAAGTGACGCACCTGCACCACTGAACGACCCGCAGCACCACGCGGCAGCACGACGGCGGGACGGACGGACAGATGTCCGTCCCGCCGGCACCATCCCCCTCGGCGTCATATAGCGGTCGCCGGCGGACCTGGAGGAGAACCACATGCTCATCGCACAGCGCCCCACCCTGACCGAAGAGACGATCGACGCCCAGCGCTCGCGGTTCGTCATCGAGCCGCTGGAGCCCGGCTTCGGCTACACCCTCGGCAACTCGCTCCGCCGCACCCTGCTGTCCTCGATCCCCGGCGCCGCTGTCACCAGCATCCGCATCGAGGGCACCCTGCACGAGTTCACCACCGTGCCCGGGGTCAAGGAGGACGTCACCGAGCTGATCCTGAACCTCAAGGGCCTGGTCGTCAGCTCCGACTCCGACGAGCCGGTGACGATGTACCTGCGCAAGCAGGGCCCCGGTGAGGTCACCGCCGCCGACATCGCGCCCCCGGCCGGTGTCGAGGTGCACAACCCCGAGCTGCACATCGCGACCCTGAACGCCAAGGGCCGTCTGGAGATCGAGCTCGTCGTCGAGCGTGGCCGTGGCTACGTGCCGGCCACCCAGAACAAGCAGCCCGGCCAGGAGATCGGTCGGATCCCCGTGGACTCGATCTACTCCCCGGTGCTGAAGGTGACCTACGCCGTCGAGGCCACCCGCGTCGAGCAGCGCACCGACTTCGACCGTCTGGTCGTCGACGTCGAGACCAAGCCCTCCATCGAGCCCCGTGACGCGATCGCTTCCGCCGGCTCGACCCTGGTGGAGCTCTTCGGCCTGCTGCGCGAGCTCAACGTCGACGCCGAGGGCATCGAGGTCGGCCCCAGCCCGGCCGAGGCCGCCGACATCGCCAACTTCTCGATGCCGATCGAGGACATGGACCTCACCGTCCGGTCCTACAACTGCCTCAAGCGCGAGGGCGTGCACACCGTCGGTGAGCTCGTCACCCGCTCCGAGGCCGACCTGCTGGACATCCGCAACTTCGGCGCGAAGTCCATCGACGAGGTCAAGCTGAAGCTGGCCGCCATGGGCCTCGCGCTCAAGGACAGCCCGCCCGGATTCGTCCCCACCTCGGTGGAGAGCTACGACGAGACCTACGACGAGAGCTTCCCGGGCGAGACGCAGTACGCGGACGGCCAGGAGTACACCGAGGGCGACTTCCGGGAGACCGAGCAGCTCTGATCGACGGACTCCGCCGGCGACTGCCCCTCGGGGCCGTCGTCGGCGGGGTCCCGCCGGCACCCCGGACCACCGGGACCGGAGCACCACCCATCAGAAGACGCGCGGCCGGCACAGTTCTCCGGCGGCCTGAGAAGGGATCGACATGCCCACCCCCACCAAGGGCCCCCGCCTCGGCGGATCTCCGTCGCACGAGCGGCTGATGCTGGCCAACCTGGCCACCGCGCTGTTCGAGCACGGCCGGATCACCACCACCGAGACCAAGGCCAAGCGGCTGCGTCCGCTGGCCGAGAAGCTCGTCACGCTGGCCAAGAAGGGCGACCTGCACGCCCGTCGCCAGGTCATGACGACCGTCCGCGACAAGAACGTCGTGCACCACCTCTTCGCCGAGATCGGTCCTCGCTTCGAGAACCGCCCCGGTGGCTACACCCGCATCACGAAGGTCGGCCCCCGCAAGGGCGACAACGCGCCGATGGCCGTCATCGAGCTCGTCGAGGCCCTCACGGTCGGCCAGCAGGCCGTCGGCGAGGCCGAGCGCGCTCGCGGCACCCGCTTCGCGGCCGGGGCCGGGGCTGCCTCCGCCGCCGGCGAGGTCACTGCCTCCAGCGAGGAGATCGCCGACGAGGCCAGCGACCAGGCCGACGCCGAGGCCACCACGACCGAGGTCTTCACCCCCGACGGTGAGGTCCAGGACGAGAACACCACCGACGCGCAGCCCACGGCCGAGAACGGTGTCGTCGTCGCCGACGACGCCCTCTCGCCCGAGGTCGCCGAGGCCGCTGCTGCCGAGGTGAACGCCGCCGAGGTGGGCGACGCCGCCACCACCGGCGACGCCGCCCCCGGCGGGGAGTCCCAGCCCGACCCGAAGTGACGCAGCGCTGAACCACAGCACGGCCGACGAGCCCGCCACCGACACCGGTGGCGGGCTCGTCCGCGTCCGGCTGGGGGTGTCCTACGACGGCACGGCGCTGCACGGCTGGGCGCGGCAGCCCGACCAGCGCACCGTGCAGGGAGAGCTCGAGCTGGCCCTGGCGATGGTGTTGCGGCACGACGTGGGGCTGACCGTCGCCGGGCGCACCGATGCCGGTGTCCACGCGACCGGTCAGGTGGCCCACACCGACCTGCCGGCCCACCTGTGGTCCCAGCACCAGCCCAAGCTGCTGCGCAGACTGCGCGGCGTGCTGAGCGGTGACATCGCGGTGACCTCGGCCCAGGTGGTGCCCGGGGACTTCGACGCCCGGTTCGCCGCCCTGGGGCGGCACTACGTCTACCGGCTGACCGATGCGGTCGCCGGCCCTCCTCCGCTGCGGCGCGCGGACACGGTGGGCTGGCCGCGCACTCTCGACGTCCCGGCCATGCGGGTGGCGGCGGCGCTGCTCCTGGGCCAGCACGACTTCGCGGCGTTCTGCCGGCGCCGTGAGGGCGCGACCACGATCCGGGTCCTCACCGACCTGGACGTCGTGCGCGACGGCGACCTGGTGACGGTCGCGGCGTCGGCCGACGCGTTCTGCCACTCGATGGTGCGCAGCCTGGTCGGCGGGCTGCTGGCCGTGGGGGAGGGGCGGCGCCCACCGGACTGGCCGGCGTCGCTGCTGAGCCGCACCAGCCGGGCCGACGACGTGCCGGTGGCACCTGCCGGCGGGCTCACGCTCATCCGGGTGGACTACCCGCCGGAGGACCAGCTCGCCGCGCGGACCCGGGTGACCCGGGCCCGCCGCGACGACGACTGACCGCTGCGCCACGCTCAGACGACGGCGGCGACGGCCTCCACCACCGGGACGTCGCCGCCACGCAGCTCCACGACGGCACCGGTCTTGGGGTCGTCGAGCAGGGCGACGAGGACGGCTGCGACGTCGTCCCGGGTGACCTCGCCGTGCTCGACGTGCCGGGCGAGCTCGACCCGGCCGGTGCCGGGGTCGTCCGTGAGCGTGACCGGTCGGACGACGGTGACGTCCAGTGCGGGGCGGGGGAGCACGGCCTGCTCGGCCGCGAGCTTGGCGCGCAGGTAGGCCACGAAGACCTCGCCCATGCCCTCGGGGGTGGCACCGTCGGCGACGGCGTCCACACCGACGGAGGACACCAGCAGGTAGGGGCGCACACCGGCGGCCTCGGCAGCGTCGGCGAGCAGCACGGCGGCGCCGCGGTCGACGGAGTCCTTGCGGGCGGTGCCGCTGTCGGGTCCGCCGCCGGCGGCGAACACCACCCCGTCGGCGCCGCGGAGGACGCCGGCGACGTCGTCGACGGAGGCCTGCTCGAGGTCGAGGACGACGGGCTCGGCGCCGTCGGAGGTGAGGTCCTGGGTGTGGTCGGGGTTGCGGACGATGCCCACGACGGTGTCCCCGCGTCCGGTGAGCAGCCGGGTGAGGCGTCGGGCGATCTGTCCGTGGGCTCCTGCGATGACGATGCGCATGGGGGACACGTACCCCGGGGGCGGTCGGGCAGTCAGCGCCCGGCGTCACACCGCTCGTCGGCGGGTGCCGGGGCTCAGGCGGGCGGTGCTGCGGCCCGGGCGCGGCCCAGCTCGGCCGGGGTGTCGCAGTCGGTCCAGGGCGGCGGGGTGCCCGGCACCAGGTCGGGCCGGTACCGGCGGACGGCGAGCGGGGACAGCACGGCCCGTACCGAGGTGGGGCCGGGGACGTCGGCGACGGCTGCGCGCAGGGCGGCGGTGCGCCAGACCCCCAGCAGGAACTGGTCCCGGCCGGTGGCGTCGACGACCAGGACGCCGTCTCCGGTGAGCCGCTCGCGCAGGGCCCTGACCACCTCGGCGGTGAGGAACGGCAGGTCCGCCGCGAGGACGGCGACCACCTCGGTGGTGACGGCGGCCAGACCCGCGCGCATCGCGGGTACCGGCCCGCCGCCGGGGGGCTGCTCCCGCACCACGGTCACCCCCGTCGGCACGGGCTGGGGCGGGCCCACGACGACCCGCTCGTCGGCGTCGGCCACGGCGGCGAGGACCGCCTCGAGCATCGACCGCCCACCGACCTGCAGCTGGGGCTTGGGCTGCCCGCCCAGCCGGGCCGCGCGGCCACCGGCCAGCACGAGGGCGGCGTAGGCGGGCAGCCGCCCCGCCCGGTCGTCGTCCGGTGCCTGCTCGTCCACGGGGCAGACGCTAGGTGGCCGACGGTGGGTACGGTCGTCCGCGTGGGACGAGTCACCAGCCGGACACCGGTGCTGCGCATCCGGGGCGACCAGCACGTCACCCGCCCGGACACCGTGGCGAGCGAGGAGCCGCTGGAGATCCGGCTGGACGGGACGCCGCTCGCGGTCACCATGCGGACCCCCGGCGACGACTTCGACCTGGTGCACGGGTTCCTGGCCACCGAGGGCGTCATCCGGTCCCTGGACGACGTCTCCTCGCTGCGCTACTGCGACTCGGTCGACGACAGCGGCCGCAACACCTACAACGTGGTCGACGTCGACCTGGCGCCCGGTGTCGAGGCCCCGGACACGGCGCTGGACCGGAACTTCTACACGACCAGTTCGTGCGGGGTCTGCGGCAAGGCCAGCATCGACGCGATCCGCACCAAGACGGTCTTCGACGTCCCCGGGGACGAGACCCGGTTGACGCTGGCGACGCTGCTGGCGCTGCCGGACCGGCTGCGTGCGGCTCAGGCCGTGTTCGACCGGACCGGTGGGCTGCACGCCGCGGGCCTGTTCACCGCCGAGGGCGAGCTGGTGGCCCTGCGGGAGGACGTCGGCCGGCACAATGCGGTGGACAAGGTGGTCGGGGACGCGGTGCGTGCCGGGCGGCTGCCGCTGGCCGGGCACGTGCTCATGGTCAGCGGGCGCTCCAGCTTCGAGTTGACCCAGAAGGCCGCGATGGCCGGCGTCCCGGTGCTGGCGGCGGTGTCGGCGCCGAGCTCGCTGGCCGTGGAGCTGGCGGAGTCCACCGGCATCACGCTGATCGGCTTCCTCCGCGGCGACGGGTGCAACGTCTACAGCCACACCCGCCGGTTGGTGCTCCCGGCTCAGTGATCGCCGCCGCGGAGCTGGCTCACCACGTGGGGCAGCAGCGGCCCGAGCACCGCGAGCCCGTCGCGGACCCCGCCGGTGGACCCGGGGAGGTTGACCACCAGGGTGCGCCCGGCGGTGCCGGCGAGCCCACGGGACAGGACGGCGGTGGGCACGGCGGGCTGCCCGTACCGGCGGACGGCGTCGGCGATGCCCGGTGCCTCCCGCTCGATCACCAGCCGGGTCGCCTCGGGGGTGACGTCGGTGGGGGTGAGCCCGGTCCCGCCGGTGGTGAGGACGACGTCGGCGCCGGAGGCCACGGCCTCGCGCAGCACCGCGGCGAGGGCCTCGACGTCGTCGGGGCGGACGTGCGGGCCCTCGACGGCGAAGCCGAGCTCGCGGAGCCCGGCGGCCAGCGCCTGGCCGGAGCGGTCCTCGTAGACCCCGGCCGAGGCCCGGTTGGAGGCGGTGACGACGACGGCGCGGGCGCCGGTGGGGAGGGTCATCGGGTCCAGTCGCCCTTCTTGCCGCCGGACTTCGCGAGCAGCCGGACGTCGGTGATGACCGCGCGCGGGTCGACGGCCTTGACCATGTCGATGACCGTCAACCCGGTGACGGCGACCGAGGTGAGGGCCTCCATCTCGATCCCGGTGCGGTCCGCGGTGCGGGCGGTGACGGTGATCTCCACGGCCTCGTCGGTGACCTCGAGGTCCACGGTGACCCCGTGCAGGGCGACCGGGTGGCACAGCGGGATGAGGTCGGGGGTCCGCTTGGCCCCGGCGATGCCGGCGATCCGGGCGACGGCGATCGCGTCGCCCTTGGGCACGCCCTCCCCGCGCAGCAGCGCGACGACCTCGGGGCTGACCAGCACCCGGCCGGCCGCCGTCGCCACCCGGGCGGTGACCTCCTTGCCGGTGACGTCGACCATCCGGGCGGCGCCGGCGGCGTCGAGGTGGGTGAATCCGGTGCTCACTGCAGGGCTCCTTCGATCAGGACGACCTCGACCTCGCTGCCGGTCGGCAGCTCGGTGACGTCCTCGGGGACGACGACGAGGCAGTTCGCGCGCGCCAGGTGCGCGACCAGGTGCGAGCCGGGCCCGCCGACCTGGGACACCTCGCCGGCGTCGAACCAGCCCCGCAGGTACTGGCGGCGGGCGGCGGGGGAGACCAGGGGGCCGACGAGCCGGGCGGTGGTGCGCAGCCGCTGGGGGTGGGTGATGCCCATCGCGGCGCGGAGGGCGGGCCGCACGAAGACCTCGAAGGACACGAAGGAGCTCACCGGGTTGCCGGGCAGGGTGACCACCGGGACGCCGTCCACGGTGCCGCAGCCCTGCGGGCCGCCGGGCTGCATGGCGACCTTGACGAACTCGACGGTGCCCAGCGCCCCGAAGGCGTCCTTCACCACCTCGTAGGCGCCCATGCTGACCCCGCCGCTGGTGACCAGCAGGTCGGCGGTGGCCAGCTCCGCCCGCACGGTGGACAGGAACTGGTCGACGTCGTCGGGGACGAAGTGCAGTGTGCGGGCCTCGCCGCCGGCGGCCTCGACGGCGGTGGCCAGCAGCAGCGAGTTGGACTCGTAGATCTGCCCCGGCGCCAGCGGCTCGCCCGGGGCGACCAGCTCGGTCCCGGTCGAGAGGACCAGCACGCGGGGACGCCGGCGGACCACGACGGTCGAGCGGCCCACCGAGGCGGCCAGACCCAGCTGGGAGGACCCGAGCACGACGCCGGCCGACAGCGCGACCTCGCCCCGGGCGATGTCCTCCCCGGCGTGCCGGACGTGGGTGTCGCGGGCCGGGGCGCTGCTGATCCTGACGGTGTCGGTGGCGCCGTCGGTGCGCTCGACCGGGACGACGACGTCGGCGCCCGGGGGCATCGGTGCGCCGGTCATGATGCGGTGCACGGTGCCGGGCGCCAGGTCGGGCACGTCGGTGCGACCGGCGGGCAGGTCGGCGGCGACCGGCAGGTGGACCGGGGCGTCGTCGGAGGCGGTCGCGACGTCCGCCCAGCGGGCGGCGTACCCGTCCATCGCGGAGTTGGTGAAGACGGGCAGCCCGACGGCGGCGGTCACGTCCTCGGCCAGCACCCGGCCGGCGGCGTGGGCCAGCGGCACCTCCTCGGTGCCGGGCTGCCGGAGCAGCGCGGCGACGACCTGCTGGTGTTCCTCGACCGTGCGCACCGGACCATCCTCACCCGCGGGCGGCCCGGGCGGCCCGGTGGCCGTCGTGACGGGGGGCCCGGGGGTCGATAGGTTGCCCCGGTGACCGAGATCGACCGCATCCTCGACGCCAACGCCGCCTGGGTGGCGCAGTTCCCCGGGTCCCGGCCGGTGCGCCCGGCCCGGCACGTCGCCGTGGTGGCGTGCATGGACTCCCGGATGCCGCTGTTCCCGCTGCTGGGCCTGGAGGTCGGGGACGCCCACGTCATCCGCAACGCCGGTGGCGTCGTCACCGAGGACACGCTGCGGTCCCTGACCATCTCCCAGCACCTGCTGGGCACCCGCGAGACGGTGCTGGTGCACCACACCGACTGCGGGATGCAGAAGACCGACGACGCCGGGCTGGCCGACCTGGTGGAGGCCGCGACCGGACACCGGCCGCCGTGGGTGGGCCGCACCTTCACCGACGTCGACGACGACGTCCGGGAGTCCCTGCGGCTGCTGCGGGCCACGCCCTACCTGCTCTCGCACGAGGTCCGCGGCACGGTCTACGACGTGACCACCGGCGCGCTGCGCGAGGTGGTCTGACCGTGCGCACGCGGGGGGTCCTGGCGACCGCCGCCGTCGCGGCCGTGACGCTGCTGGCCGGTTGCTCGTCCACCGTCGAGGGCACGGCCAGCGCCGTCCCGACCAGTGCGCCGCCCTCGGACACCGCCGCCCCCAGCACCACGGCCGCCCCGTCCGGGCAGGTCACCCCGGCCCCCGAGGTCGGGCCGGGCACCGGTGCCGAGGCCCGCCGGCTGGCCTCGGTGACGTCGCTGGCGGCCAGCACCAGCCCGGACCGCACCGACTCCTGCTTCCCCAGCGGGCCCTTCGGGACCGCGCGCAGCGTCGACTCCCTCTACTTCGGGGACGGCCGGGTCGAGCAGGAGCTGGACCGGTGGGGCTTCGTGGCCGGCTGGGGCAACTGCGCCCAGGACGCGGCGAACAACGGGACGCTGACCCTGGTCGCCGAGGTGTCGGACCCGGACTCGGCGGTCGCTGCGGCCACCGCCCTCAACGAGATCGCGTTGGACTTCGAGGCCGGGGACCACCAGCCCGTCGAGCTGACCGGCCTCGGCGTCACCGCCGCGCAGACCACCGGCGGGTCGGACTCCGCGGGTGGCTCCGTGGACACGATCCAGGCCTGGGTGCCCACCGGTCGCCTGCTGGCCTACGCCTACCTGGACGCCCCGGCCGGCGGCGGGCCGGACCTGATCACCCGCCAGCTCACCGACCAGCTGGCCCTGCTGGCCACCTTCACCCCGACCCCGCAGGCGCAGGTGCCCGACCTGCCCAACGACCACCTGGGCCTGGCCGCCTTCGCGCTGGACCCTCCCGGTGACCTCAACCGGTTCACCGGCACCTACGACCTGGAGGGCTACCTGCGGCTGGCCATCGACCCGGTCGTGGAGCGCGAGCTGCTGACCACCAACGGGCTCAGCGGCTTCTTCGCCAAGCAGTCCACCGACGAGGGGCTGGGGCTGGACTTCGCGGTGGCGCTGTACGCCTTCCCCAGCTCCGCGCAGTCCAACGCCGCCTACCTGGGCTTCGCCCAGCTGGAGGCCACCGCCTTCGGCGGGGCGCCCTTCGTCCTGCCGGCGCTGCCGGAGGCCCCGTGCTTCGCCTTCGACGGTGGCGGCGGCAGCTTCTACCAGCGCTGCTACGTCGGGTACGGGTCCTACCTGGCCAGCGTCGACGTCACCGGGCTGGACGCCATCGACGACACGGCCCAGATGGACGACCTGCTCCCGCGCCAGCGCGACCTCATCGACGGCTGAGCCGCCGGGGCGGGGCTGGTACTGTTCTCCGTTGGCGCGCGCTGCCGGCTGGTGCACGCGCGCTGTTGATCGGTCTCCCGTGCTCGGTGAGGCGATCCACCAGCCACCCGACGACGAGGAAGTGGGCCCCCGTGCGCACATACAGCCCCAAGCCCGGTGACATCACCCGGGCCTGGCACGTCATCGACGCCACCGACGTGGTGCTCGGTCGACTGGCCAGCCAGACCGCGCAGCTCCTGCGCGGCAAGCACAAGCCGCAGTACGCCCTGCACGTGGACACCGGCGACTTCGTCGTCGTCATCAACGCGGGCAAGGTGGCGCTGACCGGCTCCAAGCGCGACGCCAAGATCGCCTACCGCCACTCGGGCTACCCGGGTGGTCTGCGGGCGATCAACGTCGGCGACGAGCTGAAGACCCGCCCCGACCGCGTGATCGAGCGCGCCGTCAAGGGGATGCTGCCGCACAACACGCTGGGCCGGCAGATGCTCTCCAAGCTCAAGGTCTACGCCGGGCCCGAGCACCCGCACCAGGCCCAGCTGCCCCAGACCTACGAGATCAAGCAGGTGTCCCAGTGACCACCCCGATGACGGCGCCCCAGACCGTGACCGACGCCGACGGCCGCCCGATCCAGACGGTGGGCCGCCGCAAGGAGGCCATCGTCCGGGTCCGGCTCCTCCCCGGCACCGGCCAGTTCAAGCTCAACGGCCGGACCATCGAGGAGTACTTCCCGAACAAGGTCCACCAGCAGCTCATCCGTGAGCCCTTCACCATCCTGGAGAAGGGCGAGCAGTACGACGTCGTCGCGCTGCTCAACGGCGGCGGCGTCTCCGGGCAGGCCGGCGCGCTGCGCCTGGCGATCGCCCGCGCGCTCATCGAGGTCGAGCCCGAGGACCGTCCGGCCCTCAAGAAGGCCGGCTTCCTGACTCGTGACCCCCGGGTCATCGAGCGCAAGAAGTACGGCCTGAAGAAGGCGCGCAAGGCGCCCCAGTACTCCAAGCGCTGACCGGGTAGTCCGTGGGTCGCCTCTTCGGGACCGACGGCGTCCGGGGTCGGGCCAACGCCGACCTCACGCCGGAGTTGGCCCTCTCGGTGGCACGTGCTGCCGCCAGCGTGCTCGCCGACCGCGACGGGACCTCGCGTCCCGTCGCGGTCGTCGGCCGCGACCCCCGCGCGAGCGGGGAGATGCTGGAGGCCGCGGTCGTCGCGGGCCTCACCAGCGCCGGTGCCGAGGTGCTGCGGGTGGGCGTCGTCCCCACCCCGGCCGTCGCGTTCCTCACCGGTCGGACCGGCGCCGACCTGGGCGTGATGATCTCCGCCAGTCACAACCCGATGCCCGACAACGGCATCAAGCTGTTCTCCCGCGGCGGGCACAAGCTGCCCGACGCGGTCGAGGCGGCCATCGAACGGCGCATCGCCGGCCACCTGACCCCTGCCGACGCCCCCGACCACCGGCCCACCGGTGGCGGGGTCGGCCGGGTCCGGGACCTGCCGAACGCCGCCGAGGACTACACCGACCACGTGCTGTCGGCGCTGCGGCAGCCGCTGTCCGGGCTGCGCGTCGTCGTGGACTGCGCGCACGGGGCAGCCTCGCGCTGCGCCCCGGAGGTCTACCGCCGGGCCGGTGCCACCGTGCACGTGATCGGCGGCGAGCCCGACGGGTGGAACATCAACGAGGGCATCGGCTCCACCCACCTGGGACCGCTGCAGGCCGCCGTCGCCCGGACCGGGGCCGACATCGGCATCGCCCACGACGGCGACGCCGACCGCTGCCTGGCCGTCACCGCCCGGGGCGACCTGGTCGATGGCGACGAGATCCTGGCTATCTGCGCCCTGGCGCTGCACGAGAGCGGCAACCTGGTGGACGACACCGTCGTCGCCACGGTGATGAGCAACCTGGGCTTCCACCACACGATGCGCGACGCCGGCATCACCGTGGCCACCACCGCCGTCGGGGACCGCTACGTGCTCGAGGCGCTGCGCTCCCGCGGGCTCTCGCTGGGTGGCGAGCAGTCGGGCCACCTGGTCTTCCTGGACTGGGCGACCACCGGGGACGGCCTGCTCACCGGACTGGCCCTGTTGTCCCGGATGTCGGCCACCGGCCAGTCGCTGGCCGAGCTGGCGTCGGTGGTGCAGAAGCTGCCGCAGGTCCTGGTCAACGTGCCCGTCAGCGACCGGCTCGCCGTCGTGGAGAGCGACGACGTCGCCCGGGCGGTCAACGACGTCGAGGCCGAGCTCGGGGACAGCGGCCGGGTGCTGCTGCGTCCCTCGGGCACCGAGCAGCTGGTCCGGGTGATGGTCGAGGCCCCCACCCAGGAGCAGGCCGACGCCGTCGCCCAGCGGCTCGCCGAGGTCGTCGCGGCCGTCTGAGGGCGTCACCCGTACGGGCTGCAGGCTCGCCGCGGGGTCCTGCAGCGGGGCCGGCGTCCGGGCGGGCACCGGTACCCTGGCTGGAATGTGCGGCATCGTGGGGTACGTCGGTCCTCAGAACGCGTTGGACGTGGTCCTGGAGGGCCTGCGCCGGCTGGAGTACCGCGGGTACGACTCGGCCGGGGTCGCCGTCCTGGCCGCCGGGGCGCTGGCCACGGCGAAGAAGGCCGGCAAGGTCGCGAACCTGGAGAAGGAGCTGGCCGAGAAGGCGCTCCCGCCCTCGACGATCGGCATCGGGCACACCCGCTGGGCCACCCACGGTGGCCCGACCGACCGCAACGCGCACCCGCACACCTCTGCCGACGGCACCGTCGCGGTGATCCACAACGGGATCATCGAGAACTTCGCCGCGCTGCGCACCGAGGTCGAGGCGACCGGCGTCGAGTTCACCTCCGAGACCGACACCGAGGTCGTGGCGCACCTGCTGGCCGCGGTCTACCCGACGCTGCCCGAGGGTGGAGGCCGCCTCGCCGAGGCGATGCGGGTGGTCTCCCGCCGGCTGGAGGGTGCCTTCACCCTGGTCGCCAGCCACGTCGCCGAGCCCGACACGATCGTCGCCTCGCGCCGCAACTCCCCGCTGGTCGTCGGCGTCGGGGACGGAGAGTACTTCCTGGGCTCCGACGTCGCCGCGTTCATCGGGCACACCCGCAACGCCCTGGAGCTCGGGCAGGACCAGGTCGTCGAGCTGCACCGCACCCGTGGGGTGACCGTCACCGACTTCGCCGGCACGGTCGTCGAGCCGCTGGCCTACTCGGTGGACTGGGACGCCGAGGCCGCCGAGAAGGGCGGCTACGACTGGTTCATGCTCAAGGAGATCGCCGAGCAGCCGCAGGCGGTCGCCGACACCCTGCTGGGTCGCCTGGGCGACCGCGGGGAGATCGTGCTGGACGAGGTGCGGATCTCCGACGAGGACCTGCGCGGGATCACGAAGGTCTTCGTGATCGCCTGCGGCACCGCCTACCACGCCGGCATGATCGCCAAGTACGCCATCGAGCACTGGACCCGCATCCCGGTCGAGGTCGAGCTGGCCAGCGAGTTCCGCTACCGGGACCCGGTGCTGGACCGCTCCACGCTGGTCGTGGTCATCTCCCAGTCCGGGGAGACCATGGACACCCTGATGGCGCTGCGGCACGCCAAGGAGCAGCAGGCGCGGGTGCTGGCCATCTGCAACGCCAACGGGTCGACCATCCCGCGCGAGTCCGACGCGGTGCTCTACACCCGGGCCGGACCCGAGGTCGCCGTCGCCTCCACCAAGGGCTTCCTGACCCAGGTGGTGGCCGTGTACCTCGTCGGGCTGTTCCTGGCCCAGGTCCGCGGGCTGAAGTACGAGGACGAGGTCGCTGCGGTCGTCACCGAGCTGCGCAAGCTGCCCGAGCAGGTCACCCAGGTGCTCGCCGGGCTCGACGACGTGCGGGCGCTGGGCCGGTCGCTGGCCACCGAGTCCACGATCCTGTTCCTGGGCCGCCACGTCGGGTACCCGGTGGCCCTGGAGGGTGCGCTCAAGCTCAAGGAGCTGGCCTACATCCACGCCGAGGGCTTCGCCGCCGGCGAGCTCAAGCACGGCTCGATCGCGCTGATCGGCGAGGGCACCCCGGTCATCGTGGTCGCGCCGTCCCCGCACGGGCGGGAGTCGCTGCACGGCAAGGTCGTGTCCAACATCCAGGAGGTCCGGGCCCGCGGGGCGCGCACCATCGTCATCGCCGAGGAGGGCGACGACGACGTGCTGCCCTACGCCGACCACGTCATCCGGGTGCCCCGGACGCCGACCCTGCTGGCCCCCGTCGTCACGACGATCCCGCTGCAGGTGCTGGCCTGCGAGATCGCCGACACCCGCGGCCTGGACGTCGACATGCCCCGCAACCTGGCCAAGTCCGTCACCGTGGAGTGATCGTCGGGGTCGGCATCGACGTGTGCCCGGTGGAGCGGTTCGCCGCCTCGCTGGTGCGCACGCCGGGGCTGCGCGACCGGCTGTTCACCGCCGCCGAGCAGGTGACGCCCTCGGGCGCCCAGCGGACGGGGGAGTCCCTCGCCGCGCGGTTCGCGGCCAAGGAGGCGCTGGCCAAGGCGCTCGGTGCCCCCGGCGACCTGCACTGGCACGACGCCGAGGTGGTGGTCGGTGACCGGGGCCGTCCGCTGCTGGAGGTCCGGGGCACGGTGGCCCGGCGGGCGCAGGAGCTGGGAGTCACGTCCTGGCACGTGTCGCTGAGCCACGACGGGGGCATCGCCTCGGCCGTGGTGATCGCCGAGGCGGACTCGTGACCGGGCTGTACACGGCCGACCAGGTGCGGGCGGCGGAGGCGCCGCTGCTGGCTTCGCTGCCCGTGGGTGCGCTCATGCTGCGGGCGGCGACCGGGTTGGCCACGGTGTGCCTGCGGCTGACCGGCCGGGCGCACGGCCTGCGGGTGGTGCTGCTGGTCGGCGCCGGGGACAACGGCGGCGACGCGCTGTGGGCCGGTGCGCTGCTGGCCCGTCGCGGGGCCGCCGTCACCGCGCTGCTGCTGGCCCCCGACCGGGCGCACGGGACCGGGCTCGCCGCCCTGCGCGGGGCGCGTGGGCGGGTGACCACCAGCCTCGAGGAGGCCGGTCTGGACCGGGCGGACCTGGTGCTGGACGGCATCGTCGGCATCGGTGGGCGCGGGGGACTGCGGGCCGACGCCGCCGCCGCGATCGCCGCCGCGGTGGCCGGGCCGGGCCTGCTGGTCGCCGTCGACCTGCCCAGCGGGGTGGACGCCGACACCGGTGCGGTCGAGGGGGAGGCGTTCCCGGCCCAGCACACGGTGGCCTTCGGGGCGGTGAAGCCCGGCCTCGTGGTCGGCGCCGGGCGGGGGTACGCGGGCACGGTGCACCTCGTGGACATCGGGCTCCGGCTGCCGGCCCCCTCGGCCCGGCAGCTCACCGACGGCGACGTCGCCGACCGGCTCGCCGAGCCCGGCTCGGGAGACGACAAGTACAGCCAGGGCGTGGTCGGCGTCGTCGCGGGCTCGGCGACCTACCCCGGCGCCGGGGTGCTCTGCACCGGAGCGGCGCTGCGGGCCCGACCCGGTCTGGTCCGCTACGCGGGCACCGCCGCCGAGGGGGTGCGGGCGGCCTGGCCGGAGGCGATCGTCACCGCGGGCCGCCCTGCCGGTGCCGGGCGGGTGCAGGCCTGGGTGGTCGGTCCCGGGATGGGCACCGACGACGAGGCCCGCAGCGTGCTGGCCGAGGTGCTGGCCACCGACCTGCCGGTCGTGGTCGACGCCGACGGTCTGACCCTGCTGGCCGCGGACCCCGGCCTGGCCCGGGGCCGCGGCGCGCCCACCGTGCTGACCCCTCACGACCGGGAGTTCACCCGGTTCGGCTGGGAGCTGGGCGGCGACCGGATCGGGGCGGCCCGGGCCGCGGCCGTCGACCTGGGCGTCACCGTGCTGCTCAAGGGCGACGCGACCGTCGTCGCCGGGCCGGACGGGACGACGTTCGTCAACGGCACCGGCACGCCCTGGCTGGCCACCGCCGGCACCGGCGACGTGCTGGCCGGGATCACCGGGGCCCTCCTGGCCACCGGGCTGGACGCCACCGAGGCCACCGCGGTGGCCGCCCACGTGCACGGCCGGGCCGGTCAGCTCGCCGCGGCCGGGGGCCCGCTGATCGCCGGTGACCTGGTCCGCCGGTTGCCCGAGACGCTGCACCGCCTGCGTTCGGGCACGTGAGGGCCCGGGGCCCGGGAGCAGGGCCCGGGCGGAGGGTGCTGGGACACTGGGCGACGTGAGCGAGCACAGCAGGGCCGAGGTCGTGGTCGACCTGGACACGATCGCGGCCAACGCCGCCGCCCTGCGCGAGCGGGCCGGCCGGCCGTTGATGGCCGTGGTCAAGGCCGACGGGTACGGCCACGGGCTGGTGCCCGCGGCGCGGGCCGCGCTGGCCGGCGGCGCCGACGCCCTCGGGGTCACCGTGCTGGAGGAGGCGCTGGCGTTGCGGGCGGCCGGGGTCACCGCCCCGGTGCTGTCCTGGCAGCACGGCCCGGGCGAGGACTACGCCGCCGGGCTCGCCGCCGACGTCGAGCTGTCGGTCAACGCCGAGTGGGCGCTCGCCGAGGTCGTCGACGCGGCGCGGGCCACCGGCCGCACCGCCCGGGTGCAGCTCTTCGTCGACACCGGGCTGTCCCGCGAGGGCGCCACCGGGGCCGACTGGCCGGGTCTGGTCGCGGCCGCCGCCCGGGCGCAGGCCGAGGGCGAGGTCGTCGTCGTCGGGTTGTGGAGCCACCTGGCGTACGCCGACGCCCCGACGCACCCGACGATCGCCGCCCAGGTCGCGGTCTTCGAGGAGGCCACCGCGCTGGCCCGGGCCGCCGGGCTCACCGAGGCCCGCCGGCACCTGGCCAACTCCGCGGCCACGATCGCGCTGCCGCACACCTGGTACGACACCGTCCGCCCCGGCGTCGCCGTCTACGGGCTGGACCCGCTGGAGGGCGACCCCGCGCAGTACGGCTTGCGGCCGGCGATGACCGTGCGCGCCCGGGTCGCGCTGACCAAGCGGGTGCCGGCCGGCACCGGGGTCTCCTACGGCCACACCCACCACACCGCCGCGGACACCACGCTCGCGCTGGTCCCCGTCGGCTACGCCGACGGCGTGCCGCGGGCGGGGGGCAACACCGCCCGGGTGCTGGCCGCGGGCTCCCAGCGCACCATCGCCGGCCGGGTCTGCATGGACCAGTTCGTGCTCGACGTCGGCGACGACGAGGTGGCCCCCGGCGACGAGGTGGTGCTCTGGGGTCCCGGCGACCGCGGCGAGCCGACCGCGCAGGACTGGGCGACGGCGCTGGGCACCATCCACTACGAGCTGGTCACCCGGGTCGGCGGGCGCTTCACCCGCTCGTACACCGGCACGGCCGGGGTGCCGGCGTGAGCGCCCGGCCGCCGCACCGGCGCCCGGCGCCCATCCCGGTGCCGCACCCCACGCCCCGCACCGTCGGCATCCTGGGCGGGGTCGTCGGGCTGGCCGCTGCCGGTGCCGCGGTCGGTGTCGCCGTCACCCGTGCGGCCGGACGACGGGTCGCGGCCGCCCAGCTCGGTCCGGCCGCCGAGCGTGCCGAGCTGCCCGCCGCGGTCGACCCCACCGACCGCCCGGCGGCGGTGCAGCGGGAGGACGACCCGCTCGGCGCGGGCAGCCGCGAGCCCGACCGGACGGCGCTGGTGCAGACCACCGACGGCGTGCTGCTGTCGGTGGAGGAGATCGGCCCGGGCGACGCGCCGCTGACCGTGGTCTTCGTGCACGGGTACTCGCTGTCGATGGCCTCCTGGACCTTCCAGCGCCGCGACCTCGCCGCCACCCTGGCCACCGGGAACGGGCACCGGCCCGACGCCCGGCTGGTGTTCTACGACCAGCGCGGGCACGGCTCCTCGGGCCGCGGGGCCGCCGACCACTCCACCATCGAGCAGCTCGCCGAGGACCTGGCCAGCGTGCTGGACGCCCGGGTCCCGCGCGGGCCGGTGGTGCTGCTGGGGCACTCGATGGGCGGCATGACCGTGCTCTCCCTGGCCGCCCACCGGCCCGAGCTGTTCGGCCCCCGGGTCGTCGGCGTCGGGCTGCTGTCCACGTCCAGCGGGGGGCTCGCCGACCTGGACCTCGGGCTGCCGCACGTGCTCACCCGGGTCCGCACCGCGGTCTTCCCGATCGCGGCGTACACGATGCGCCACCGCCCGCAGTGGGCCGAGCGCACCCGCCGGATCGCCCGCGACCTGGTCTCGGCCGCGGTCAAGGCGCTGTCCTTCGCCGGGGACGACGTCGACCCCGCGCTGGTGCGCTACGTGGACGCGATGATCGCCGGCACCCCGGTCGACGTCATCGCCGAGTTCTACCCGGCCATCGCCGGCCTGGACGCCGACGCCGCCCTGGAGCCGCTGACCCGCATCCCGGTCCTGGTGCTCACCGGCGACGAGGACAAGATGATCCCGCGCGGGCACAGCGACCGGATCGTGGCCCGGATGGAGCAGCTGGGCGCGGGCCCCGAGGAGTACGTCGTCGTCCCGGTCGCCGGGCACCTGGTGCCCCTGGAGCGTCCCGCCGAGGTCACCGCGGCGATCACCCGGCTGCTGCGCCGGGTCGGCGCCGGACAGCGGGCGTCCCGGTGAGGGCCCCGGACCCGGTCGCGCTCGAGCTGACCGAGCGCGCCGCCGTCATGGACTGGCCGACGCTGGCCGCCGCCGCCTCGACCTGCACCGCCTGCCCGGAGCTGGCCGCCGCCCGGCAGCACGTGGTGGTCGGCGACGTCCCGGTCTCGGGTCGGCCGCGGCTGGCGATCATCGGCGAGGCCCCCGGCGCGACCGAGGACGAGACCGGCCGGCCGTTCGTGGGACGGAGCGGGGCCCTGCTGGACCAGCTGCTGGGCGAGGCCGGCCTGGACCGGGCCGAGACCGCGGTGCTCAACGTGGTCAAGTGCCGTCCCCCGGGCAACCGGACGCCGAAGAGCCCCGAGGTGGCACGGTGCAGCGGCTGGCTGCGCCGCCAGCTGGACCTGCTCGACCCGCCCGCGGTCCTCGCGCTGGGGCTGTCCTCGGCGAAGTGGTTCCTGGGGCCGGGGACCGTGCTGGGGCAGGCGCGTGGCCGCGCGCACGAGGTCGACGGCCGCCGGGTGTGGGTGACCTACCACCCCAGCGCGGCCATCCGGTTCGGCCCGCGTGGGGCCCCCCGGGCCGCGCTGGTCGAGGACCTGGCGACGATCGCCGCCGAGGTCGGCCGGTGAGGCGGGTGCTGGCCACCCCTGCCGACACCCGCGCGTTCGGCGTCGAGCTCGCCGGGCTGCTGCGGGCCGGGGACCTGGTGCTGCTGTCCGGACCGCTGGGTGCCGGGAAGACCGCGCTCACCCAGGGCATCGGTGCGGGTCTGGGCGTGCCCGGCCCGGTCACCTCCCCGACGTTCGTGCTGGCCCGGGTGCACCGCGGCGGGCGGCTGCCGCTGGTGCACGTGGACGCCTACCGGCTCGGCTCGGTCGCCGACGTCGACGACCTGGACCTGGACGCCTCCGCCGAGGAGGCGGTCACCGTCGTCGAGTGGGGCCACGGGCTGGTCGAGCAGCTCGCCGACGAGCACCTCGTCGTGCAGCTCGACCGGGCCGACGACGACGTCCGGACCGCGGTGCTGGTGCCGCACGGCCCGTCCTGGACCGCCCGGCTCGCCGCCGCCGACCCGCGCCCGCGCCGCTCCCGCGCCACCGTGCGGGTGCTGCTGCTGGCCCGCGGTGACGACGGCGAGGAGCGGGTCCTGCTGTTCCGGGACAGCGACACCGGCCTGGACCCGCAGGACCCGGCGGCCAGCTGGTGGATGACGCCCGGCGGCGGCATCGAGGACGGCGAGGACGAGGTCACCGCGGTGGTCCGCGAGGTCGCCGAGGAGACCGGGCTGGTCGTGGACCGGGCCGACGTGGCCGGCCCGCTGGCCCGACGGCAGGTGGTGCACGGCTACAGCGACGTGCTGGTCGACCAGGCCGACGCCTTCCACGTCGTCCGGGTGCCGGCGTTCGCGGTGTCCACCGTGGGCTTCACCGAGGACGAGCAGCGCACCGTCCTGGGGCACCGCTGGTGGACCCGTGCTGAGCTCGCGGACGCCACCGAGCCGGTCTGGCCGGCGCTGCTGCCGGAGCTGTGGGACCTGGCCGGCACCCCCGGGGCCTGGCCACGCGAGCTGCCCGACGTCGAGGAGTCCTCCGTCCCGGCCCCGGCCGCCGACTAGCCTTCTCCGTCGTGCTCACCCTGGCGATCGACACCGCTACCCCGACCCTGGTGGTCGGCGTCGGCGAGCCGGGCCCCGGTGGCCGGGTGCTGGCCGAGGCCGCCGAGGCCTCGGGCACCCGGCACGCCGAGCTGCTGAGCCCCACCGTCACCGCCGTCCTCGCCCGGGCCGGGGTCACCCTGGCCGACGTCGGGGCGCTGGTCGTCGGGCTGGGCCCGGGCCCCTACACCGGCCTGCGGGTCGGGATCGTGACCGCCGCGGCGCTCGGGGACGCCCGCGGGCTGCCGGTGCACGGCGTGTGCTCGCTGGACGCGGTCGGCTCCGGTGCCCGGGTCGTCGTCACCGACGCCCGGCGCAAGGAGGTGCACTGGCGCGCCTACGACGCCGACGGCGCACCGCTCACCGGGCCCTCCGTCGGCCGGCCCGAGGTCGTCGAGCTGCCCGACCTGCCGGTCGTGGGCGACGTCCGGTTCGCCGAGCGGCTCGGGCGCGACGTCACCCCGGCCGACGTGGACACCGCGGGGCTGCTGCGCACGGCCGCGCCGCTGCTGGCACACCCGGCGGCGCCGCTGGTGCCGCTGTACCTGCGCCGCCCCGACGCGGTGCCCAACGTCGTCCGCAAGCCGGTGACCCGGTGATCGAGCTGCGCGCGATGACCCGGGAGGACCTCACCGCCGTCATGCGGCTGGAGGAGGAGCTCTTCGCCCCCGACACCTGGACCCGGGCGATGTACCTGGAGGAGCTGTCGATGACCGACACCCGCAGCTACACCGTGGCCGTCGACGGCGAGGAGCTGGTCGGCTACGCCGGGCTCATCGCCTACCCCGACGAGGCCCACGTCGCCACGATCGGGGTCACCGGTGCACGCCAGGGCCAGGGGATCGGCGGCCGGCTGCTGGACGCGCTGCTGGCCGAGGCCGACACCCGCAGCCCGGTGGTGCTGCTGGAGGTCCGGGCCACCGACGAGGCCACCCAGGGCCTCTACGCCCGGCGCGGGTTCGTGCCCATCGGGGTGCGCCCGGGCTACTACCCCAACAGCGGCGAGGACGCGGTGGTGATGAAGCGTGGCTGACAGCCGGCCGCTGGTGCTCGGCTTCGAGACCAGCTGCGACGAGACCGGCATCGGCCTGGTCCGGGGCCAGACCCTGCTCTCGGACGCGCTGGCCACGTCCATGGCCGAGCACGAGCGCTTCGGCGGGGTCATCCCCGAGATCGCCTCCCGGGCACACCTGGAGGCCATGGTCCCCACCGTGCACGCGGCGCTCGCCGAGGCCGGCGTCGGGTTCGCCGACGTCGACGCGGTGGCCGTCACCAGCGGCCCGGGGCTCACCGGCGCGCTGCTGGTCGGCGTCGCCGCGGCCAAGGCGTACGCGCTGGCCCTCGACGTGCCGCTGTACGGGGTCAACCACCTGGCCGCGCACGTCGCCGTCGACGAGCTGGAACACGGGCGCCTCGCCGAGCCCAGCATCGCGATGCTGGTGTCGGGCGGGCACAGCTCGCTGCTGCTGGTGCCCGACCTGGCCCAGGACGTGCAGCCCCTGGGCCAGACCGTCGACGACGCCGCGGGGGAGGCCTTCGACAAGGTCGCCCGGGTGCTGGGCCTGCCCTTCCCGGGCGGTCCGCCCATCGACCGGGCCGCCCGCGACGGCGACCCCCGGTCCATCGCGTTCCCGCGCGGGCTCACCGGCCCCCGGGACGCCCCCTACGACTTCTCGTTCTCCGGCCTGAAGACGGCGGTGGCGCGCTGGGTCGAGGCCCGGGAGCGGGCCGGGGAGCCGGTGCCGGTGGCCGACGTCGCCGCGGCGTTCCAGGAGGCCGTCGTGGACGTGCTGACCGCCAAGGCGGTCCGCTCCTGCCGGGACCACGGGGTCGACCACCTGGTGATCGGCGGGGGAGTGGCGGCCAACAGCCGACTGCGCGCGCTGGCCCAGGAGCGCTGCGACGCCGCGGGCATCGTGCTGCGGGTGCCCAGCCCCCGGTTGTGCACCGACAACGGCGCGATGGTCGCGGCGCTGGGCTCGCGGCTGGTCGAGGCCGGGGTGGCGCCCTCGGCGCCGGACCTGGGCGCGGACAGCTCCCTGCAGGTCACGACGGTCTCGGTCTGAGGGGCTCGCACAGCAGCACGGTCGGGACGTCGAGCACCCGGGTGACGACGACGACCGCGTGCCCGTCGCCCTTGCCGCGCAGCTGCTTGACCAGCGCCTCCGGCTCGACCGCGGAGCCGCGCTTCTTCACCGTCACGCTGCCGATGCCGCGCTCGCGCAGCAGCGCCCTGACCCGCTTGACGGCGAAGGGCAGCACGTCGGTGACCCGGTAGGAGCTGACCCACGGGGAGTCGGCCGGGGCGTCGGAGGTCAGGTAGGCGATCTGCTCGTCGACGAGCGTGGCCCCGAGCTGCGCGGCGACGGTGGCGACCAGCCCGGACCGGATGACGGCGGGGTCGGGCTCGTGCAGCCACTCCCTGGGGGCCGCGACCGGTGCCCGGCCGGGGTCGGCGTCGGCGGTGAGCTCGTGCCGGACGCCGGCGCGCAGCAGGGTGGCCCGCCGCCAGGTCTGCGACGGGCCGTGGCCCCACAACAGCGCCTCGACGATCGACCCGCCGACCGACACCCACTCGGCCTCGATCCCGGCCGGCACCCGGTCGTGGTCCAGTCCGGGCGCCACCTTCACCACGCAGGCCGGCACGCGCTCCAGCAGCGCGGTGACCGTCGACCAGGGCGGGGACCAGCCGTCGGGGTCCAGCACCCGGCGACCGCCGGCCCGCCGCGCGGGGTCCAGCACGGCGGCCTCGCACCCGGCGACCCGCCCGTCGGCGGCGTCCGCGACCAGGTCGACCACGTCGGCGTCGGTGACGGTGACCCCGCCCAGGCCCAGCGCCGCGGTGTTCAGCGCCGTCAGCTCGCGGGCCACCGGGTCCCGGTCGACGGCGGTCACCCGGGCGCCGGCCCGGGCCAGCGCGACGGTGTCGGTGCCCGAGGCGCACCCCAGGTCGGCGACCGAGGTGGCACCGCCGGCCAGCAGCCGGGCGGCCCGGCGGGCGGCCAGCTCCGGGCGGCCGGCCTGCTCCAGGGTGTCCCCGGTGAACAGCAGCCGGTCGGTGTCGGCGCCGAACGCGGGCCGTGCCCTCTCCCGCTGGCGGGCCACGCCCCAGGCGGGGCCACCGACCTCGGGGCCGAACTCCGCGCGCAACCGGGACAGCGCGGTGACCACGTCGGTGCGGGCGGCCAGCAGCTCGCCGGCCCGGGCCAGTGCGGCCGCCCCCGCGGGCGTCGCCAGGGCCCGGAGCTGACGGAGCGTCTCGGCGGTCTGGTCCTCTGCCACCCCGACAGCCTCGCCCACCGGCCGGGCCCGGCTCCGACCGGTGTTGGCGGCTGGCACTCGGATGGGTAGAGTGCCAATCGACACGGGTCGTGCCTGACCCCCGCGACGGCAGGTGCGTCGACCCCGTGCCACAGCATCAGCTCGACCAGCACCACCCCATCACGCCCTGCTCGACGAACTGAAGGGGGAGTCACGACGTGACCACCGCCACCAAGGTCAGCATCAAGCCGCTCGAGGACCGTGTCGTGGTCCAGGCCAACGAGGCCGAGACCACCACCGCCTCCGGTCTGGTCATCCCGGACACCGCCAAGGAGAAGCCCCAGGAGGGCACCGTCATCGCCGTGGGCCCCGGCCGCATCGACGACAACGGCAACCGCGTCCCCCTGGACGTCAACGTGGGCGACGTCGTCGTCTACTCGAAGTACGGCGGCACCGAGGTGCGCTACGCCGGCGAGGACTACCTCGTGCTCTCCGCCCGCGACCTGCTGGCCGTCGTCGTCAAGTGAGCTGAGCCCCCCGGGGCACAGCACCACCGCGACACCCAGCACCACGCGCGCAGCACTCCCGCGAGCAGCACCACCGCGAGCCGCACCACCGACCGCCCCGGGCGACCCGAGCACCACCGGGTCCCGGGGCGGTCTGCGTGACCCCCAAGCCACCCCCCGATCGAGAGGTCCCCATGCCCAAGATCATCCGGTTCGACGAGGACGCCCGTCGCGGCCTCGAGCGCGGCGTCGACAAGCTGGCCGACGCCGTCCGCGTGACCCTCGGCCCCCGCGGCCGCAACGTGGTCATCGACAAGAAGTTCGGTGCCCCCACCATCACCAACGACGGCGTGACCATCGCCCGTGAGGTCGACCTCGAGGACCCCTTCGAGAACCTCGGCGCGCAGCTGGCCAAGAACGTCGCCACCAAGACCAACGACGTCGCCGGTGACGGCACCACCACCGCGACCGTGCTGGCCCAGGCCCTCGTGCACGAGGGCCTGCGCAACGTCGCCGCCGGCGCCAACCCCACGGCCCTGGGCCGCGGCATCCACGCCGCCGTCGCCGCCGTGCAGGCCGCCCTGGACGCCGTCGCCATCCCCGTCGACGACCGCCGCGCCATCTCTGGTGTCGCCACCATCTCCGCCCAGGACGCCGTCATCGGCGACCTGATCGGCGAGGCCATGGAGAAGGTCGGCAAGGACGGCGTCATCACCGTCGAGGAGTCCAACACCCTGGACACCGAGCTGGTCGTCACCGAGGGCCTGGCCTTCGACAAGGGCTACCTGTCCCCGTACTTCGTCACCGACCAGGAGTCCATGGAGGCCGTCCTCGACGACGCCCTGCTGCTCCTGGTGGCCGGAAAGGTCAGCTCGCTGCCCGACCTGCTCCCGCTGCTGGAGAAGGTGCTGGGCTCGGGCGCCCGCCCGCTGCTCATCGTGGCCGAGGACGTCGAGGGGGAGGCGCTGTCGACCCTGGTCGTCAACTCCATCCGCAAGACCATCAAGGTCGTCGCGGTGAAGTCCCCGTTCTTCGGTGACCGCCGCAAGGCCTTCATGCAGGACCTCGCCATCGTCACCGGCGGCCAGGTCGTCAGCGAGGACGTCGGCCTCAAGCTCTCCGAGGTCGGCCTCGAGGTGCTGGGCACCGCCCGCCGGATCACCGTCACCAAGGACGACACCGTCCTGGTCGACGGTGGCGGCCAGCCCACCGCCGTCTCCGACCGGGTCGCCCAGATCCGCCGCGAGATCGAGGACACCGACTCCGACTGGGACCGCGAGAAGCTGCAGGAGCGGCTGGCCAAGCTGGCCGGCGGCATCGGCGTCATCCGCGTCGGGGCGGCGACCGAGGTCGAGATGAAGGAGAAGAAGCACCGCATCGAGGACGCGATCGCCGCGACCCGCGCCGCGGTCGAGGAGGGCGTCGTCCCCGGTGGTGGCTCCGCGCTGGTGCACGCCGCCACCGCCGTCGACGCGCTGACCCTGGAGGGCGACGAGCTCACCGGTGCCCGGTCGGTCCGCAAGGCGCTGGACGCCCCGCTGACCCAGATCGCCTCCAACGCCGGCTTCGAGGGTGCGGTCGTCGTCGGCCGGGTCCGCGAGCTGGGCGTCGGCAACGGCTTCAACGCCGCCACCGGCGTCTACGGCGACCTCGCGGCCGAGGGCGTCATCGACCCGGTCAAGGTCACCAAGGCAGCCCTGGGCCACGCGGCCTCGATCGCCGCGATGATCCTGACGACCGACTCCGCGGTCGTCGAGGCGCCCGAGGACAGCCACGAGCACGCCGGCGGTGGGCACCACACCCACGGCCACGGCGGCGGGCACGGGCACAGCCACTGAAGAAGGACCCCCTCGCCCCCCGGGGTGCACGCTCCGCGCGCACCCCGGGGCCCTGCGAGGGGGCCGTTCCAGCACGTCACCAAGAACGCCGAGAGGGCCGGTCGACCATCCGTGGTCGACCGGCCCTCTGGGGGTTCGTGGGGGACCCGTGGGTCCCGGGGTGGTGCGGGGGGAGTGGGAGCTCAGACGCCCGCGGCGACGGGGGCGGGCTCGGCGGCGATGAGCCGGGTGCGCTCCTCCTCGCTCATGCCCCCCCAGACGCCGTAGGGCTCGCGGACGGAGAGGGCGTGCTTGAGGCAGGCCTCGACGACCGGGCAGGTGCCGCAGACGGCCTTGGCGGCGGCCTGGCGACGGGCGCGGGCCGGGCCGCGCTCACCGTCGGGGTGGAAGAACAGCGACGTGGACTCACCACGGCAGGCGCCGTGCAGTTGCCAGTCCCAGACCTCGGCGACGGGCGTGGGCAGGCGGCGGATGTCGGCCATGGGGGGTCCTCCTCAACTCGGTCGGCCGGGGGTGCTGCCCGGCCGCAACCCGGGTATGTCCCACGTTGATCACCCGCAAACGCACCAGACCCGGTCTTTCTGTTGCGGGCACCCCGGGTGTGTGCGATGACCACCCACCGGACCCGCCGTCGGTCGCACCTGGTAGGCGCCCCACCAGCGCGGGCCCACCATCCGTGTCGGTCTCACCCCGCTGAGTGACATCCCCTGTCCTCGCCCGGTCGAGTGGATCAAGGTGGTGTCCGGCCCTGCCGACCACCTGGGTGGGCGACACCGCGACACCCCGCCGGACACGTGCGGGTGGTCCCGGGGCGCCGCCGTCCGGGACCCCCCGGTCGGTGCGGCCACGGTCGGGCGACACCCGGCCACCGGCACCCCGCCGGCCCACCCCCGGGTGGCCGGTGCATCGACGGAGGTACTCAGTGATCGAGGACAGGACCCGGACCGGCGTCAACGGCGGGGCGGCAGCGCCCTCCTCGGGCGGATCGGTCGTGTGGGTGTTCGACGAGCGCCGCCGCGTCCGCGACGACGTCGCCTCCCGGCTGGTCGCCCTGCCCTTCGTGGGCCGGGTGGAGGCCGTCGGCGACCCCGCCTCGCTGCTGGCCCGACTGGCCACCCGCCAGCCCGACGTGCTGCTGGTCGGCACCCAGCGGGCCACCGACAACGGCCTCGCCGTCGCCACCCAGGTGCTGCGCTCCCACCCGGGCCTGTCGGTGCTGGTGCTGGGCGCCCCCGACGACGCCGAGACCGTCCGCGCCGCCGTCGCCTTCGGGGCACGCGGCTACCTGCGCTGGGACGCCTCGCCCGTGGAGATGGGCCTGGGCGTCTCCCGGGCCGGACTGCGCGCCGAGCCCCTGCGCCCCCCGCACGCCGGCCCGTTGTCCACCGTGGGCGCCTCCTCGGCGCCGGCCTCCTGGTCGGGTTCCAGCGCGCTCGCCGGCGCCGGCCCCACCACCGTCCGGGCCGCGGTCCGGGTCGACGTCCCCGCGGTCTCGCTGTCGGTCCGGGAGATGCAGGTGCTCACCGGCATGAGCCAGGGCAAGTCCAACGCCCAGATCGGCCGCGAGCTCTACCTGTCCGAGGACACCATCAAGACCCACGCGCGCCGGCTGTTCCGCAAGCTCGGCGCCAAGGACCGCGCCGAGGCCGTCGCCACCGGCTTCCGCCGGGGGATGATGAGCTGAGTCAGTCCTCGCGGGCGTGCCGGCCCGGCGTGCGGCCCTCGCGGGGCTCCTCGGCCTCGGCGCGGGCGGCCACGCCGTCGGCGTACCCGCTGGCGTAGTCCCAGCTGACGTAGTCGTCGGGGTCGGGGTCGAAGGGCGGCTCGTGCCGGCCGGTCTGACCCTCGTCCAGCAGCTGCCGCAGGTTGGCCTGCATCAGCGCCCAGTCGACGTGGTGCTCCTCGTCGCAGTCCGGGCAGTCCACGACGATGCCCTTGACCCCGGTGGGCTCCAGAAGCGTGCGGAAGACCTCCAGCTCCGCCAGGTCGTCGAGGACCCCGGCGCGCTCCTCCATCGTCAGCGGGGGAGGGGCCGGTGAGTCACCGGCGCCGTCGGTCCCGAACGCGTCGTCCCACGAGGTCACGGGGTCAGCGTAGGCGGCCTGGGGGTGTGACGGGCCTGGCAGCCTACGATCGGGGGCGGTCCTCGCGCGCCGACCCCGGCGCTCCACCGTCGGGCGCCCCCGGCGCCGCACCACTACACGAGAGGTGGCGGCACGCATGCAGCCCGAAGCCACGGTCCCCGAGCTCCCGGCCAAGTTCGCCCCGCTGGGCCTGACCTACGACGACGTGCTGCTCGTCCCGGGGGCCTCCGACGTCGTCCCCGCCGAGGTCGACACGTCCTCGCGGCTGACCACCGGCATCCGGCTGTCCATCCCGCTGGTCTCCAGCGCCATGGACACCGTCACCGAGGCCCGGATGGCCATCGCCATGGCCCGGGCCGGTGGCGTGGGCATCCTGCACCGCAACCTGGCCGCCGAGGAGCAGGCCGGCCAGGTCGACCTGGTCAAGCGCTCGGAGTCCGGGATGATCACCAACCCGGTGACCTGCTCCCCGGACAACACCCTCGCCGAGGTCGACGCCCTCTCGGGCCGCTACCGCATCTCCGGGGCCCCCGTGGTCGACGCCGACGGCGTGCTCGTCGGCATGGTCACCAACCGGGACATGCGCTTCGAGACCGACCAGCACCGCCTGGTCCGCGACGTGATGACCCCGTTGCCGCTGGTCACCGCCCCCGTCGGGGTCGACGGCGAGACCGCCCTGGGCCTGCTGCGCCAGCACAAGATCGAGAAGCTGCCGCTGATCGACGAGGCCGGCCGGCTGCGCGGGCTGATCACCGTCAAGGACTTCGTCAAGCGCGACCAGTACCCCCACTCCACCAAGGACGCCGACGCCCGGCTCGTCGTGGGGGCCGCCCTGGGCGTGGGCGAGGACGCCTACAAGCGCGCCGGCCTGCTCGTGGACGCCGGTGTCGACCTGCTCGTCGTCGACACCGCCCACGGCCACCAGCGCGCGGTGCTGGAGATGGTCGCCCGGGTCAAGAAGGACTTCGGCGTCCAGGTCGTCGGCGGCAACGTCGCGACCCGGGCCGGGGCGCAGGCCCTGGTCGACGCGGGTGTGGACGGCGTGAAGGTCGGCGTCGGCCCGGGCTCGATCTGCACCACCCGCGTGGTCGCCGGCGTCGGCGTCCCGCAGGTCACCGCGGTCTACGAGGCCTCGCTGGCCTGCCGCCCGGCCGGCATCCCGGTCATCGCCGACGGCGGCCTGCAGTACTCCGGTGACATCGCCAAGGCCCTGGTGGCCGGTGCCGACACCGTGATGCTGGGGAGCCTGTTCGCCGGCGTCGAGGAGGCCCCCGGCGACCTGGTCTTCATGAACGGCAAGCAGTACAAGTCCTACCGCGGCATGGGCTCCCTGGGGGCCATGCAGAAGCGCGGTGGCGGCCAGTCCTTCAGCCGGGACCGCTACTTCGCCGACGACGTCCTCTCCGATGACAAGCTCGTCCCCGAGGGCATCGAGGGCCAGGTGCCCTACCGCGGCCTGCTGTCCGGTGTGGCTCACCAGCTCGTCGGCGGTCTCCGCGCGGCCATGGGCTACGCGGGTGCCGCGACCGTGGCCGAGCTGCAGGAGAAGGGCCAGCTGACCCGGATCACCGCGGCCGGCCTCACCGAGAGCCACCCGCACGACATCCAGATGACCGTCGAGGCCCCGAACTACCGGGCCCGATGAGCCGCTCGACCCGCCCCACCCCGCCCGCCCCCCAGAACCGGACCCGGTGACCCCCTGTGCCTGTGCGTGACAACGTCGAGATCGGGCTGAACCGCTTCGCCCGCCGTGGCTACGACCTCGACGAGGTCTCCATCGTCCCCAGCCGCCGCACCCGGGACGTCGACGACGTCTCGACGGCCTGGCAGATCGACGCCTTCCGCTTCGAGATCCCGCTGGTCGCCAGCGCCTCGGACGCCGTCATGAGCCCGGCCACCGCGGTCGGGGTCGGGCGGGCCGGCGGGCTGGGCGTGCTCAACGCCGAGGGCCTGTGGACCCGCTACGACGACCCGACCGACGTCTACCGCCAGCTGCGCGAGGCGGCGGCGTCGGGGACGTCGTCGGTGGCGCTGCTGCAGCAGCTCTACAGCGAGCCGGTGAAGCCGGACCTGGTCACCTCCCGGGTCAAGGAGCTGCGCGACTCCGGGGTGACCTCTGCGGTGCGGATCAGCCCGCAGCACACCGAGGCGCTGGCGCCCGCGGTGCTGGCCGGCGGGGTCGACCTGCTGGTCATCCAGGGCACGATCGTCTCCGCCGAGCACGTCACCACCACCGGTGACTCGCTCAACCTCAAGGAGTTCATCGCCGACCTCGACGTCCCGGTGATCGTCGGCGGGGCCGCGGACTACCAGACCACGCTGCACCTGATGCGCACCGGCGCCGCCGGCGTCATCGTCGGCATCGGTGCGGACTCGGCCTCCACCGGTGACGCCGTCATGGGCGTGCGGGTGCCGCTGGCCACCGCCATCGCCGACGCCGCCGCGGCCCGCCGGGACTACCTGGACGAGACCGGTGGCCGCTACGTGCACGTCATCGCCAACGGCCGGATCGAGACCTCCGGCGCCATCGCGCGGGCCCTGGCCTGCGGTGCGGACGCCGTGCAGCTGGGTGAGCCGCTGCGCTCGGCCGCCGAGGCCCCGGCCGGCGGTGCCTGGTGGGACTCGGTCGCGGCGCACCCGCGGCTGCCGCGCGGCGAGGTGTCCGCGCCGGTGACGGCGACCGTGCCGCTGGAGCAGGTGCTCCACGGCCCGGCGCTGGACTCCGACGGCCGCACCAACCTGTTCGGCGCGCTGGCCCGCACCATGGCCAAGACCGGCTACCGGGACCTCAAGGAGTTCCAGCGGGTCGACCTGGTCATCGGGGGCTGAGCATGGACTTCCCCACGGTGCTCGTCGTCGACTTCGGCGCGCAGTACGCCCAGCTCATCGCCCGCCGGATCCGTGAGGCCGGGGTGTACTCCGAGCTGGTCGGCTCCGACGTCCCGGTCGCGGAGGTGCTGGCCCGCAAGCCGGCCGCCATCGTGCTGTCCGGCGGCCCGTCGTCGGTCTACGCCGACGGTGCCCCGCAGGTCGACCCGGCGCTCTTCGAGGCCGGAGTCCCGGCGTTCGGCATCTGCTACGGCTTCCAGGCCATGGCCCAGTCCCTCGGTGGCACCGTCGCGCACACCGGCGACCGGGAGTACGGCGGCACCCCGCTGACCGTCACCACCGCCAACCGGCTGTTCGGGGAGACCCCGCTGGAGCAGTCGGTGTGGATGAGCCACGGGGACGCCGTCTCGGCGGCTCCGCCCGGGTTCACCGTCACCGCCACCTCCACCGGTGCCCCCGTCGCGGCCTTCGAGGACGTCGACCGCAAGCTCGCCGGCGTCCAGTTCCACCCCGAGGTCCGGCACACCGCGCACGGGCAGACCGTCCTCGAGCACTTCCTGTTCGACATCGCCGGCCTGGAGAAGACCTGGACGATGGCCAACGTCGTCGAGGAGCAGGTCGAGGCGATCCGCGCCCAGATCGGCGACAAGCGCGCCCTGTGCGCACTGTCGGGCGGCGTGGACTCCGCGGTGGCCGCGGCCCTCGTGCAGCGCGCCATCGGCGACCGGCTGACCTGCGTCTACGTCGACCACGGGCTGATGCGCGAGGGCGAGACCGAGCAGATCGAGCGGGACTTCGTCGCCATCACCGGGGTCGACCTGCGGGTGGTCGACGCCCGCGAGCAGTTCCTCGGCGCGCTCGCCGGGATCAGCGACCCCGAGCAGAAGCGCAAGACCATCGGGCGGGAGTTCATCCGGGTCTTCGAGCAGGCCGCCACCGACGTCGTCGCCGACGCCTCGGCGCACGGCGAGACCGTGGACTTCCTGGTGCAGGGCACGCTCTACCCCGACGTCGTGGAGTCCGGCGGCGGCACCGGCACCGCGAACATCAAGAGCCACCACAACGTGGGCGGGCTCCCCGAGGACCTGCAGTTCTCCCTGGTGGAGCCGCTGCGCACGCTGTTCAAGGACGAGGTCCGCGAGGTCGGCGTCCAGCTCGGGCTGCCCGAGTCGATGGTCTGGCGCCAGCCCTTCCCGGGCCCCGGGCTGGGCATCCGGATCGTCGGTGAGGTGACCGCGGAGCGGCTGGACGTCCTGCGCAAGGCCGACGCCATCGCTCGGGCCGAGCTGTCCGCGGCCGGGTTGGACCGGGAGATCTGGCAGTGCCCCGTGGTGCTGCTCGCCGACGTCCGCTCCGTCGGTGTGCAGGGCGACGGCCGCACCTACGGCCACCCGGTCGTGCTGCGCCCGGTCTCCAGCGAGGACGCGATGACCGCGGACTGGACCCGGCTGCCCTACGACGTGCTGGCGAGGATCTCGACCCGGATCACCAACGAGGTGGCCGAGGTCAACCGGGTGGTGCTGGACGTGACCAGCAAGCCCCCGGGCACCATCGAGTGGGAGTGAGTTGAAGGACCCGGCTGCCCCCCAGGACGCGCTCCGCACGCCCTGGGCCCCTGCAGCCGGGCCGTTCCAGCCCGCCGCCTCGTGACCATGCAGCCGTCCTCCCTCCGCAGCGCGGGGGGAGGACGGCTGTGTCCGGGGGGTCAGCGGCGGAGGCGGCGGAGCTCGGTGACCAGCAGGACGGCGCCGATCGCGACCAGCACCGCGGCCACCAGGCCGCCGCCGAACACCCAGCCCGGCAGCGACGTCCCGATCAGCCCGAGGACGGCGATCAGCACGAAGAGCGCACCGGCGACCAGGGCGACGACGTCGGGGGACCGGCGTCCGGGTGCGGTGGCCGTGACCTCGGGTGCCCCGGGCAGCACCGCCGTGTCGTGCCAGCCGGCGTACTGCGGCTGCGGGATCCCGGTGGGGTGCTCGGGAACGGGGTGCCCGGGGCCGGGCCGCCCGGGGCCGGACCGCTCCGCGGTGGGCTGCCCGTACGTCGGTGCCTCGTAGGTCGGCAGCACGGTGGTGGGGTGCTCGGTGGTGGGGTGCTCGGCGGTGGGGTGCTCGGCGGTGGGGTGCACGGCGGTCTCCTGAGGATCGGCGGGGTGGTCCTGCGGGGGGACGGCGGTCGGCCGGTCGGTCGGGTCAGCCACGGGACACCGTCACGTCGCCGATGCCGGCCTCGACGGTGAGCACGATCTCCGGGGTGTCGTCGCCGGTCCACGGCTGCGACCCACGGCCGGCGTAGGTGCCGCCGCTGGAGCTCCGGCCGAAGACGTCGGCGTCACCCAGCCCGTTGGAGACGGTGACCTCGACGTCGGCCGAGGTGGGCAGCACCACGTCGACGTCACCGACACCGGCGTCGACCCGGGTGCGGATCGGGCCGTCCAGGTCGCTGAGGTCGATCGCGCTCAGGTCCAGGGTGTAGTCCCCGACCCCGGACTGGTAGCGGTCCTGGACGTCGTCGACGGTCAGCGGGGTCTCGACGCGGTCGCCCACCCCGCCGCGGCCGGCGTCGGACCGGAAGCCGCCGTCGGTGGCCGAGCTGACCAGCAGGGAGAAGGACAGCAGCACGCCCAGGGCGATGAGCGGCCCGCGGGCACTGCGGCCGGAGACGAACGCCCCGACGCCCAGGCCGACGCCGACGACGATCAGCGCGGCCGCCAGGAACGGCGTCGCGTCGGGCGACCAGGCCGTCGTGCGGGCGACCAGGGCCATGATCCCCACGACGATGAGGAGCACCGCCACGGTGATGCCCGGGACGGGTGAGCGCGGCTCGGGCGGTCCGGTCTCCACCCGCACCGGGGCCACACCGTCGGTGTCGCGGCGGCGCGGCATGAGCACCCACAGCAGCAGGTACACCAGCACGCCGGTGCCGCCGGCGAAGACCAGCGCGATGAACCCGACCCGCCACAGCAGCGCGTCGATGCCGGTGTACTCGGCCAGCCCGCCGCTGACGCCGCCGAGCACCTTGTCGGTGCGGCTGCGACGGAGCGGGGGCCGCAGCCCGTCCGCGCCGGGCGGCGGCGGGGGAGCGGCGGGGGCCTCGGGTGCGGGGGGCAGCGGGGGGGCGGTGCTCGTCATGGGGACCAGCCTGCCGACGGGAGGGGGCCCCGCACCATCGGGGAACCCCCGGACCCGACCCTGGTCTCTCCCGGTGGTCAGGCGCGGGTCGGGGTGGGGGACAGCACCCGGCGCAGCACCAGGAACCGGGCCAGCCCCACGGCCGTCGTGACCCCCAGCAGCACCGCGAGTGCGGCCGCGGCCGACGCGCCCGGGGCCCAGGTCTCCCACAGGGCCAGGGCCGAGCTGCTGGCGGCCAGGCCGACCAGGGCCACCCCGCCACCGGTCCACTGCGCCCGCCACCACGTCGTCCGGCCGCCGGCGTGGAAGGTGACCCGGCGGTGCAGCTCGTTCGCCAGCACGGTCCCCACCGCGGTGGCGAGCAGGTTCGCGGCCTGACTGCCCCCGGCGAGCAGGAACACCGCGGACTGCACCAGCGTGGCGGTGCCACCGGAGGCGGCGAAGCGGGCCAGCGGCGCCGGTCCGGCGGGCGCGGACCACAACGCCAGGGCCAGACCGTGGAGGGACACGTCCCGACCCTGCGCGCCCGCGGCGCCCGGCGGAACCGGGGGACACCCTGGTCCTGCCCCGGGTGGACTCAGGGTGTCACCGGGTGTGGCGCGGCCGTCGCCGGTGACACGATGATCACGTGACCGACCCGGGGACGACGACGCTGCCGCCGGCCGCCGCCGTCCTCCCGGCCCGGCCGCCGCTGCTGCGCCCGCGCTCGGGCCGGCTGCTCGGCGGGGTGGCCGCCGGCACCGCGGACCACCTGCGGCTGGACCCGGTGCTGGTGCGGGTCGCCTTCGGGCTGCTGGCGGTCGGGGGCATCGGCGTCATCGCCTACGCCCTGCTGTGGCTGTCGATGAAGGCCGCCCCGGCGGACTCCGAGCGGCCGCCCGCGGCGGACGCGCCGAGCCGGCGGCAGCTGGTCGGCGTGGTGCTCCTCGGCGTCGTGGCCGTCGTGCTGACCAGCCGGCTGTCCAGCTGGGGCCGCGGCGACGTCCTCGTGCCGCTGCTGCTGGCCGGGGTCGGGCTGGCGGTCATCTGGTACCAGCTGGACACCGAGCGCACCCTGGCCCGCTCCACCGCCCGCTGGGGGCTGGTCGTCGGGGTGCTGCTGGGCGTGGGTGGGGTCGTGCTGCTGCTGGCCACCACCGGGCAGCTGGTCAACGCCCGCAACGGCTTCGCCGCGACCCTGGTGGTGCTGGTCGGCATCGGGCTGGCCACCGCCCCGCTGTGGCGCCGGCTGCTGGACTCCCGCGCCGAGGAGCGGGCCGCCCGGATCCGCTCGGAGGAGCGCGCCGCGGTCGCCGCCCACCTGCACGACTCGGTGCTGCAGACGCTGGCGCTGGTGCAGCGGCACGCCGCCGACCCCACCCAAGTGGCCCGGCTGGCCCGCAGCCAGGAACGCGAGCTGCGCAGCTGGCTGTACGCCCCACAGGTCGCCACCGGCGGCACCTGGGCAGGTCTGGTGGAGCGGCTGGTGGCCGAGGTCGAGGCCGACCACGTGGTCACCGTCGACCCGGTCGTCGTCGGCGACCTGCCGGTGGACGACGCCGTCGCCGCGCTGGGCCAGGCCGCCCGCGAGGCCGTGGTCAACGCCGCCAAGCACTCGGGCTCCACCGAGGTGGCGCTCTACACCGAGGTCACCGCGTCGGCGGTGACCGTGTTCGTCCGGGACCGCGGGACCGGGTTCGACCCGACCCGGGTGCCGCTGGACCGGCGCGGCCTGCGGGACTCCGTGGTCGGCCGCCTGCAGCGCGTCGGCGGGACCGCCGTCGTGCACTCCGACCCCGGGGAGGGCACCGAGGTGGAACTTACCCTGCCGCGCAGCGAGCGAGGAGCGTCGTCGTGACCCGTGTCTTCCTGGTCGACGACCACTCGATGGTCCGGTCCGGCGTGCGCGCCGAACTGGGCGACGCCGTCGAGGTGGTCGGTGAGGCCGCCGACGTCGCCGGTGCGGTCGCCGGGGTCCGCGAGACCCGGCCCGACGTCGTGCTGCTGGACGTGCACCTGCCCGGCGGGGGAGGGCGTGCGGTCCTGGAGCAGCTGCGCCCGGAGCTGCCCGACGTCCGGTGGCTGGCGCTGTCGGTGTCCGACGCCGCCGAGGACGTCATCGCCGTCATCCGGGCCGGCGCCCGCGGGTACGTCACCAAGACCATCTCCGGGCCGGACCTGCGCGACGCCGTGGCCCGGGTCGCCGAGGGCGACGTGGTCTTCTCCCCGCGGCTGGCCGGCTTCGTCCTGGACGCCTTCGCCGCCGGACCGGCCGCCCCCGCGCCCGAGCCCGACGTCGACCCCGGTCTGGACCTGCTCTCGGCCCGCGAGCGCGAGGTGATGCAGCTGCTGGCCCGGGGCTACACCTACCGGGAGATCGGCCAGCGGCTGTTCATCTCGGTCAAGACGGTGGAGTCGCACGCCTCGAACGTGCTGCGCAAGCTGCAGCTGTCCAACCGCAACGAGCTGACCCGCTGGGCGGCGACGAACCGCCTGCTCTGAGCGGTGCTGCCTAGGCGGTGTGCACGACCTGGAAGGCCTCGGCCAGCCGGCCCTCGGGAAGGCCGTGGGTGCGGGCGGTCTGGGCCATCCAGCCGGTGACGAACTGGCGCAGCTGGCCCTCGGGCTGGTGCGCGACCTGGGTGACGTGGGACTCCAGCGCGGCGAACTTCTGCTCGACCACGTCGGTGACGTCGACGGCGTGGTCGGCCCGCGGGCTGGCACCCAGCCACACCTCGTCCACCGTCCAGGCCTCCAGGCCCTCCTCCGCCAGCAGCTCCGGGTGGGCGAAGGGGTTGCGTGCGTCGGGGTAGACCGCGCGCAGCGTGGACTCCCCGGCCGTCATGTGGTCGGGGTGGCTGGCCCCGATGCGGTCGTACATGCGCTCCGGGGACGACGTCAGCACCCGCTGCGGGCGGACCTGGCGGATCACCCGGCTGATGTCGCGGCGCAGGTCCAGGGTCAGCTCCAGCCGGCCGTCGGGGTAGCCCAGGAACCGGACGTCGGTGACGCCGACCGCTGCGGCCGCCGCGCGCTGCTCGGCCTGGCGCAGCAGCGGCATCTGCTCCCGCGGGGTGTCGTCGAAACCGCCGGCGTCGCCGTTCGTGACGATGCAGTAGACGACCTCGGTGCCGGCCGCCGTCCAGGTGGCGACGGTGCCGGCGCTGCCGAAGTCGACGTCGTCGGGGTGGGCCAGGACGCAGAGGACCCGGTCGACGTGGGCGGCGGGCTGCTTCGGCTGGGTCACAGACCGTGGAAGCCCGCCACGGGCCGGGGTGTTCCCCGCGGGCTCAGAGGGCGCCGCGCCCGCGGCGCAGCAGCATCATGCCCAGCGTCGTCCCGTCGGCCGGCCCGAGCGCGGCGGAGAAGGTGGCCAGCACGGCCTGCTCACGGGCCAGCGACAGGCGGGTCCCGCCGGCGGCCCGGCGCAGCTGCCCGATCTCGCGGGACACCTCCAGCCGGCGCTGCACGGCGGCGATGATCGCGGCGTCGCAGGCGTCGATCTCGGCCCGCAGCTCGGCGATCCGTTCGGCCGGGGCGGTGGGCTCGGGGCCGGTGCTGCCGGTGCTGCCCTCGGGGGCGCTGGACGGGGTGCTCGGCACGGTGTTCTCCACGGTGGTGCTCATGTCGGTCCTCCAGGTGGGGGAGGCCCATGCGCCCCGGACACAGAACAGCCCCGGGCGCATCGGGCCCGGGGCTGTGTCGGTGAGCGGCTAGCTCGGCGAGACGGCGACCGGATCCCGGTGGCCGTAGGCGAACTCTCGCTGGCTGAGCACGTGTGGAGTCTGACACAGGCCCCGGGAGGAGGGCCAGACCCGTCCACAGCGCCCGGTCGGTGTCGGAGGTCCGGCCTACGATGGGAGGGACATGAGCAGCCCCCAGACCTCCCTGCCCGGGACCGCCGCCCTGCCCCGTCAGCCCCGCGGGCAGGTGGGCCGGGAGCTGGAGCGGATGCTCGCCGGGCTCAACGGCCCCCAGCGCGAGGCGACCGTCCACGAGGGCTCGCCGCTGCTCATCGTGGCCGGCGCCGGCTCGGGCAAGACCCGGGTGCTGACCCACCGGATCGCCTACCTGCTGGGCGCCCGCGGGGCCACGCCCGGGGAGATCATGGCGATCACCTTCACCAACAAGGCCGCCGGTGAGATGAAGGAGCGCGTCGCCCAGCTCGTCGGGCCCCGCGCCCGGGCGATGTGGGTGTCGACGTTCCACTCGATGTGCGTACGCATCCTGCGGGCCGAGGCCGCCAAGCTGCAGATGAAGACCAGCTTCACCATCTACGACCAGGGCGACTCGGTCCGGCTGATGACGATGGTGGCCCGGGACCTGGAGCTCGACGCCAAGCGCTACCCCGGCCGCAGCCTGGCCGCGCAGATCTCGAACCTGAAGAACGAGCTGGTCGACGAGGAGTCCTTCGCCCCGGTCACCCCGCCGGAGAAGGTCCTGGCCGACGTCTACAAGCTCTACCAGCGGCGGCTGCGCGAGGCCCACGCGATGGACTTCGACGACCTGATCATGACCACGGTCAACCTCTTCCGGGCCTTCCCCGACGTCGCCGAGCACTACCGCCGCCGCTTCCGGCACGTGCTGGTCGACGAGTACCAGGACACCAACCACGCCCAGTACGCGCTGGTCCGGGAGATCGTCGGCTACGGCGACAGCCCGGTGCCCCCCGCGGAGCTGTGCGTCGTCGGTGACGCCGACCAGTCGATCTACGCCTTCCGGGGCGCGACGATCCGCAACATCGACGAGTTCGAGCGCGACTACCCCGACGCCACCACGATCGTGCTGGAGCAGAACTACCGCTCGACCCAGCGCATCCTCAAGGCCGCCAACCAGGTCATCTCCCGCAACACCGCGCGGCGGCCCAAGAACCTGTGGTCCGACGCCGGGGACGGCGAGCTCATCGAGGGCTACGTCGGGGAGAACGAGCACGACGAGGCCGCCTGGGTCGCCGAGCAGATCGACGCCCTGGTCGACGAGGGCAAGGCCAAGCCGCGCGACATCGCGGTCTTCTACCGGACCAACAACGCCTCCCGCGTGTTCGAGGAGGTGTTCATCCGGGTCGGCATGCCCTACAAGGTCGTGGGCGGGGTGCGCTTCTACGAGCGCAAGGAGGTCCGGGACGCCCTGGCCTACCTGAAGGTCGTCAGCAACCCCACCGACGTGGTCAGCCTGCGCCGGGTGCTCAACACCCCCAAGCGCGGCATCGGCGACCGCGCCGAGGCCGCGGTGGAGCAGCTCGCCGACCGGGAGCGGATCGCCTTCGCCACCGCGCTGCGGCGGGCCGCGGACGCCCCCGGTCTGGCCACCCGGTCGCTGAAGGCGATCCAGGAGTTCGTGTCGCTGCTGGAGGAGTTCGAGCACCTGCTCGCCACCGGCTCGGGCCCCAGCGCACTGTTGGAGTCGATCCTGGAGCGCAGCGGCCTGCTCTCGGAGCTGGAGTCCTCCACCGACCCGCAGGACGAGGGCCGGGTGGACAACCTGCACGAGCTGGTCAGCGTCGCCGCCGAGTTCGAGGTGGTGAACCCCGAGGGCACGGTCACCGACTTCCTCGAGCAGGTCTCCCTGGTCGCAGACGCCGACCAGATCCCGGTCACCGGCGACGACGCCGGGGTGGTCACGATGATGACCCTGCACACCGCCAAGGGCCTGGAGTTCCCGGTGGTCTTCGTGACCGCCTGGGAGGACGGCGTCTTCCCGCACCTGCGTGCGCTGGGCGACCCCAAGGAGCTCGAGGAGGAGCGCCGGCTGGCCTACGTCGGCATCACCCGTGCCCGCGAGCGGCTGTTCCTGTCCCGTGCCACGGTGCGCACCAGCTGGGGGCAGCCGGCGTACAACCCGCCGTCCCGGTTCCTCGACGAGCTGCCCGAGGACACCGTGCACTGGACCGGCATCGACCCCAAGCCCAGCGCGCAGTACGGCTCCGCGCAGCAGCGGGTGGCCTCGACGGGGCTGTCCACCGGCGGCCTGCGCGGTGGGCTGGGCAACCGCAAGGTGATCAGCGTCGACGTCGGCGACCGGGTCAGCCACGACGCGTTCGGGCTGGGCACCGTCGTCGAGGTGACCGGTGCGGCCGACAAGGCCCAGGCCACCGTGGACTTCGGATCCAGTGGCACCAAGCGCCTGGTGCTCCGGTACGCACCCCTCGTCAAGCTGTAGGGCGTCGGGCTCCGGCACCCTGGAGCCACGGACGCCACCGGGCGGTCACCCACGAGGGGTGACCGCCCGGTGGCGTCTGTGGCTGGGGTTCAGCCGATCTCGATGCCCCGCTCCGCCAGCCACTCCTGCGGGTCCGTGGGACGGCCCGTCATGGAGCCCAGGTGGATCTCGAAGTGCAGGTGCGGCCCGGTGGACTGGCCCTCGCTGCCGACCTTGGCGATCAGGTCACCGGCGGAGACGACGTCCCCGGCCTCGACGTAGAGGTAGCGCATGTGGCCGTAGATCTCGACGTTGCCGTCGGCGTCCTGGATGTAGATGGCGTTGCCGTAGCCGCTGGCCGGGCCCGAGCGCAGGACGACCCCGTCGGCCGCGGCGAGGATCGGGGTGCCCAGCGGGGCGGCCAGGTCCACGCCCCAGTGCATGGTGCCCCAGCGCATGCAGAAGCAGGTGCTCATCCGGCCCTCGGTGGGCAGCACGAAGTCCGGTTCGCGCTCGGCGCGGGAGGCGGCCAGGGCGTCGAGGCGGGCTGCGGCCTCGGCGGCGGTGATCTCCCGGCGCGCCGAGACGTCGTCCATGCCGCCGGCGAAGTTGGCGTCCTCGGCGCTGAGGCCGTAGTCGCCGGCCGCGGCGACGGGCGCCGGGGCGGCGGCGCGCGAGCCGATCCCCCCGGGGAGCGCGGCGATGACGGCACCGACCACGAGGGCCACCAGCAGCAGCGGGGCGCGGCGTCCGGGCGGGCGGGGGAGGGAACGGCGGCGGGCCGGGCCGCTCGCCCCGGCGGCGGTGCCGGCGGGCCCGGTGTCGCGTCGGCCGTCCCCGGCCGGGGTGGCCTGCAGGACCCGGACGATCGGCAGGTCGGTGTCGGTGTCGCGGGCGGTATCGCGGCCGGTGGTGCGGGCGCCGGTGTCGGTCGGGTCGGCGCCCCGGGGGCGCGGGACGCGCGGCGTGCCGGGGTCGGTCAGCGGGCGGTCGAGCAGCCCGACGGGTCCTCCGGCGGGGTCGCCGACCAGGGGTTCGACCGCGGTCCGGTCCCGGACCGGGCGGCCGGGCCGGGTGCGGCCCACCAGCTCACGTTGGCGCGACAAACGGGCACCTTCTCCAGACGTCGTCCGCACCGGGGGAGCGGGTGCACCCCACCGTGGCGGGCGGGGTGCGGGGCGTTCGACGTCGTGTCAGTTGGTACGTCAGGGGTCCGACGTGCGCCGGCAGGGGTTGCCGACGGCGTGATCGCATTGTGACCACCGGTGAGTGCCGAGGTCCCGGAGGCGCGCGGCGTGTCGCCGAGTCGACCTCAGGTCACGCTCGGTGACC
This sequence comes from Modestobacter sp. Leaf380, assembly GCF_001424485.1. GTDB lineage: Bacteria > Actinomycetota > Actinomycetes > Mycobacteriales > Geodermatophilaceae > Klenkia. The sequence continues at coordinate 483,354 of NZ_LMQC01000001.1, read as the reverse complement.
CGGTCGGCGGGCCGGGGCGCAACCCGGGCTGACCTGCGGGGTCGTGCGGCGGGCGGGCGACCGCGGTGTCAGGCGACCGCGGTGTCGGACGGCTCACGGTCGACCGACCGGTGACCGGCGAACGTCGCCGCCACCTCCTCCACCACGCCCCGGTGGATGGGCAGCGACATGTGCCCCACGCCGCGGACGAGCACGTTGCGGGCGCGCAGGTCGGGGTGGTCGACCCGCCCCGAGGACGAGGGCACGACCAGCTGGTCCAGGTCGCTGTACACCGCGGTGATCGGCGTGTGCCGGCCGGGCGCGGGCAGCTGGAGCTCCTGGACCAGGGCTGACCCGGGCCGCAGCTGCCTGGCCAGCGGGATGGGCAGCGCGTGTGCCCACAGCGACCCGCTGTGCGGGGACCCGAGCGTGACCAGGGACCGGACCCGGCTGTCGTCCAGCCGCTGCACCAGGTACCGGGCGACCAGGCCGCCCAGGCTGTGCCCGACGACGTTGACCCGGTCGTGGCCGGTCTCCCGGCACACCTGCTCGAGGTGCGCGCCGAGCTGGTCGGCGGCCTCGCGCACGTCCTGCACCAGCGGGCTGTAGTCCCAGGTGCCGACGCAGGAGAAGCCGCGGCGACGCAGGCCACGCCGCATGACGGTGAAGACCGAGCGGTTGTCGACCATGCCGTGCACCAGGACGACGGGCACCCGGGCGGCCAGCGGGTCCTCGGCGAAGAAGGCCCGGACGGCGGGTGGCTGCCACTCCGGGCGCACCGCGGCGTCGGGTTCGCGCTGCTGCGTCCGGGTGCCCAGGGGCCACAGCAGGGCGTGCGCGCCGACCCAGGCCAGCTCGGTCAGCCCGCCGGTGACGGTGGCGGGGGTGCACAGCGACCGCAGGGCGCGGGCGGCGCCGGCCACGGTCGCGACGGCGGACCCGCCGACGCCCCCGTTCGGCGGCTCGGACCCGCTGTCGTGCCAGGCTGGGGACGGACCGGCGGTGTTGGCTGCCACGTGCAGGGTGGTCACGTGCGCCTCCTCGGTCCGGGTGGGCCCGCGGGGTGGGCCGGCGCCCGCACGGGTGTGTCGGAGCCCACTCGTCCTGCCCCGTTCACGACACGGTAATGCCCGCGTGTGCCGAGCGTCACACACCGGGGTGCGACACGATCACGGTCCGGTCACGACCGGACGGCCCGCCCACCAGCACGGACTCGCCGCAGGTCGGCCCCGGAGACGGGCATCGCGGCGGCGCCGGCCACCCAGGCCACCCGACGACCCACAGCGACACCGAGGAGGGACCCGCGTGGCACAGCGCGAGCCAGGAGACCGGTCCACCGGGGGCCCGAGCGGCACCGGCGGTCGCACCCGCGGCGCACGCACGACGGGTGGCGCGGCCTCGGCACGGCGGTCCGGGGCGAGGCCCGCGGACGCGCCACGGACCGCTGCCGAGCGGCGCGCCGCCCGGGCCCGCGCCGTCGCCGACAGCGGTGCGCCGGAGACGCTGGTCCTCGGCGACGTGCCCGTGCTCGCCAGGGTCGCGGGGGTGGCGCTCGCGCTGGCCGGACTGGTCGGTGCCGCCGCGACCCTGCCCACCTACCTGGTGGTGGGCGGTCGCGAGCTGTCTCTCGCCACCGGTCCCTCCGACGTGCTCGTCGCGCTGGTCGCCCCGCTGGTGGCCGTCGCCGTGGGGGTCGGCCTCGCACTGGGCCGGGTCCCGCGCTTCGGGCTGGCCTACACGGCCGTCGCCGGGTCCCTCGCCGTCGGACGACTGCTCATCGAGCTCCACCAGGGGAGCGCCTCGACCAGTCGGGCCGGGACCGAGGTGCTGGCCGGCGACCTGGTCGTGACCTCCTCGGTCGAGACCGCCGCGGGCTGGACGCTCGGCGTGGTGGCCCTCGGGCTCACCGTGCTGGCCGGCGTCGTGGCCCTGGCCGCGTGGGGCCGCACCGTCATGGAGGACGCCGGCACCCTGGACCCGCTGCGCCCGGTGCTCGCCGGCAGCGCGGTGCTCCTGGGTGTCGGCGCCGTGCTGTGCCTCGCCCTGCCCGCCGCCGACGTCCCCGACCGGCTGGTCACCGATCCCACCACCGGACTGGTCACCGTGGTCTCGGCCGAGGGGCCCCGGGCGCTGCTCGAGCGGCCCGGCCTGGCCCTGCTCGGCGGGCTGCTGCTGGCCGGGGCGCTGCTGCTGTCCGCCGTCGTCGCGCCCTCGCTGCGACCCAGGCTCGGCGCTGTCGGCGGGTTGCTCGCCGTCGCCGTCGCCGTGCTGGCGGCCGGTCTGGCGGGCTGGCGCGACGCGCTGCACTCCGATGCCCTGGACTGGACCGTCCCCGGGATCGGCCTGCTGGTCGTCGGCCTGCTGGCGCTGGGGCTCACCGCGCTCGCCTGGCGCTGGCGGCCGGCCCCCGTCCGGCCCGGTGACGAGGACCCCGCCGAGCGTTTCGTGCCCCGCTGACCGGCTGCGACCAGGTGCCCCGGACCCTGTGATGCCGCGCACTGTGCGTCCGACGTCATCGGCAGGCACGTGCCGGTCGCGTTACGGTCCCTCTTCGTGGATCTCTTCGAGTACCAGGCCCGTGACATGTTCGCAGCGCACGGCGTCCCCGTGCTCCCCGGCGGCGTAGCCGAGACCCCTGAGCAGGCCGAGGCCATCGCCCGCGACATCGCGGGCCAGGTCGTCGTCAAGGCCCAGGTCAAGGTCGGCGGCCGGGGCAAGGCCGGAGGCGTCAAGCTCGCCGACAACCCCGAGGAGGCCAAGGCCCGTGCCACGGACATCCTCGGCCTCGACATCAAGGGGCACGTCACCCGCAAGGTGATGGTCGCCCAGGCCAGCGACATCGCGGAGGAGTACTACTTCTCCTACCTGCTCGACCGCTCCAACCGCACCTTCCTGGCCATGGCCTCCGTCGAGGGCGGCATGGAGATCGAGGAGATCGCGGTGACCAAGCCCGAGGCGCTGGCCCGCATCCCCGTCGATGCCACCGTGGGCGTGGACCGCGCCAAGGCCGAGGAGATCGTCGACGCGGCGGCCTTCCCCGCCGAGGTCCGTGACCAGGTCATCGAGATCGCCATCAAGCTCTGGGACGTGTTCTCCAAGGAGGACGCCACCCTGGTCGAGGTCAACCCGCTCGCCAAGGCGCCCGACGGCACCGTCCTGGCCCTGGACGGCAAGGTCACCCTCGACGAGAACGCCGCCTTCCGGCAGCCCGGGCACGACGCCCTCGAGGACGCCGCGGCCGCCGACCCGCTCGAGGCCGCCGCGAAGGAGAAGGGCCTCAACTACGTCAAGCTCGAGGGCGAGGTCGGGATCATCGGCAACGGTGCCGGCCTGGTCATGAGCACCCTGGACGTCGTCGCCTACGCCGGCGAGGAGTTCGGTGGGGTCCGCCCGGCCAACTTCCTCGACATCGGCGGCGGCGCCTCCGCGCAGGTCATGGCCGACGGCCTGGGGATCATCCTCGGCGACGCCGCGGTCAAGAGCGTCTTCGTCAACGTCTTCGGCGGCATCACCTCCTGCGACGCCGTGGCCAACGGCATCGTCTCCGCGCTGGAGATCCTCGGCGACGAGGCCACCAAGCCCCTCGTCGTCCGGCTCGACGGCAACAACGTCGAGGAGGGCCGTCGGATCCTCGCCGAGGCCGCCCACCCGCTGGTCACCGTGGTCGACACCATGGACGGCGCCGCCCGCCGGGCCGCCGAGCTCGCCGCCGCCTGATCCCGACCTGCTGACCCCGAAGGACTTTTCGAACATGAGCATCTTCCTCACCGAGAACAGCAAGGTCATCGTCCAGGGCATCACGGGCTCGGAGGGCCGCAAGCACACCCAGCGCATGCTGGCCTCCGGCACCGCGGTCGTCGGCGGCGTGAACCCCTCCAAGGCCGGCCAGACCGTCGACTTCGACGGCACCTCCGTGCCGGTCTTCGGCTCCGTCGCCGAGGCCATGAAGGAGACCGGGGCCGACGTCACCGTCGTCTTCGTGCCGCCGAAGTTCGCCAAGGGCGCCGTCACCGAGGCCATCGACGCCGGCATCGGCCTGTGCGTCGTCATCACCGAGGGCATCCCGGTCAAGGACTCGACCGAGTTCTGGGCCTACGCCCAGGGCAAGAGCACCCGGATCATCGGGCCCAACTGCCCCGGCCTGATCAGCCCCGGCCGCTCCAACGCCGGCATCATCCCGGCCGACATCACCCAGGCCGGCAAGATCGGGCTGGTCTCCAAGTCCGGCACGCTGACCTACCAGATGATGTACGAGCTGCGGGACATCGGCTTCTCCACCGCCATCGGCATCGGCGGCGACCCGGTCATCGGCACCACGCACATCGACGCGCTGCAGGCCTTCCAGGACGACCCGGAGACCGAGGCCATCGTGATGATCGGTGAGATCGGTGGCGATGCCGAGGAGCGTGCGGCCGAGTTCATCAAGGCTCACGTCACCAAGCCCGTCGTCGGCTACGTCGCCGGCTTCACCGCCCCCGAGGGCAAGACCATGGGCCACGCCGGCGCCATCGTGTCCGGCTCGGCCGGCACCGCGCAGGCCAAGCAGGAGGCCCTCGAGGCCGCGGGCGTCAAGGTCGGCAAGACCCCGTCCGAGGCCGCCCGCCTGATGCGCGAGCTGCTCGGGGCCTGAACGAGGACCCCGTCGCCCCCAGGACACGCTGCGCGCGTCCCGGGGCCCTGCGACGGGACCGTTCCAGCACGTCACCGGCTGCCCGGCACCCCCTTCGTGGGGTGCCGGGCAGCGGTGCGTGTGGCCGCGGGAGCCCCCGACCCGGTCGGGTGGGACGCGCGCGCCGCGTTTGCATCGGCAGGGCGGGGTCGAGACCATGCGCGGAGGAAGATCGACACGGCACCGTGTCGAGTCCCGCCACACCTCAGGAGAATCCGCGCGATGACGACCAGTGGACCCGACCAGACACCGGGTGGTCCCGGGCAGCAGGGTCCGTCCGGGTACGGCGCCCCGCAGGCCCAGCAGCCCGGCGGCTGGGACCAGCCCGGGCAGGGCCGGTCCCCGCAGGGCGACTCCCCGCAGAGCCAGTCGCCCCAGAGCCAGTCACCGCAGGGCCAGCCCGGCTGGTCCCAGCCCGGCGGCCAGCCGTCCGGCGGGTGGGCGCCGTCCCAGCCGCAGCAGGGCCAGCCGCAGCAGGGCCAGCCGCAGCAGGGCCAGCCGGGACAGGGGCCCGCCGCCTACGGTCAGCCGCCCTACGGGCAGTCCCCGTACGGCCAGTCGCAGCAGGGTCAGCAGCAGGGGCCGCAGCAGGGATCAGGCGGTTGGGGCCAGCCCCAGGGCCAGCCGCCCTACGGGCAGCAGGTGGCCGGCGCTCCCGGGCAGTCCGCGGGGGCCGGGTTCGACCTCAAGAAGCTGAAGCTCGCCGACTACGTGGTCGGCGGTGCCGCGATCGTCTACCTGATCGCCGCGCTGTTCCCCTGGTACTCCTTCTCCTTCGGGTACTCCTTCAACGGCTTCGACTCCGGGCTGGTCGTCTTCGCCTTCGTCCTGCTGCTCGTCGCCGCGGTGTGGGCGTTGCTCCCGGCCGTCATCGACCTCGCCGTGCCCTTCCCGCGCGGGTTCGTGACCGTGGGTCTCACCGGGCTGGCGTTCCTGCTGACCCTGGTCGAGTGGATCAGCACCTTCGAGGTCGGCTTCAGCTTCTTCGCGCTGCTGGCCTTCCTGGTCTCCGGTGCTGCGCTGGCCTTCGCCGTGCTGGGGCTGCTCCCGGAGCTGAAAAACCGGCCGCAGCTGTCGGGCGGCCTGGCCAACGCCTCCCAGTGGGCCAACCAGCCCGCACCGCAGTTCGGCCAGCAGGGCCACGGTCCGCAGGGCCAGCAGGGCTACGGCCAGCAGGGCTACGGCCAGCAGGCCCAGCAGGGCTACGGCCAGCAGAGCTTCGGCCAGCAGGGTCCCGCCCCCCAGGGGTACGGCCAGCAGGCTCAGCAGGGCTCCGACCAGCAGTCCTCGGCCCAGCAGGGTCACGGCCAGCAGGCCCCGGCCCAGCAGGCCCCGGGCCAGCAGTCCTACGGGCAGTCCTCGTACGGGCAGCAGTCCTACGGGCAGCCGGGCCAGCCGTCGCAGCCCTACGGTCAGCAGACCCCGCCGGCCGGCTACGGCCAGCCCTCCGCCGGCTACGGCCAGCCCTCCGCGGGCTGGGGGCAGCCCGGCGCCGAGCAGGGTCCCGGCACGCCGTCCGGGCAGCAGGGCGGGTGGGCGCAGCCCGCGGGCCAGCCCCCGGCCCCGCCGACCTACGCCGCCCCGTCGACCCCGCCGCCGCCCGCGAGCAGCGGGAGCACCGGCAGCACCAGTGCCTCGGCCACCCCCTCCGGGGACGCCGACCGCGACGGGTCCGACCCGGACCGCCCGCGGCCCAGCGAGAGCTGACCGGCCGGGGCCCGTGCCCCGACCGCCACCCGCACGACCAGAGACCCGCCCCGGCGCCTGCCGGGGCGGGTCTCCGCCGTCCGGCGCACCCGTCCCGACCCCACCACCCACCCGTCGGGGGTGACCGATCCGTCACCGACGCCGCGAAGTCCCGGCCGACGGCGCGTGCACCACCCACGAGGCCGCCGCACTTGGGACAGTGGAGGGGTGACCTCCCTGCTCGCCCGACTCCCCGGCCGGGGTCCGTCGGCGCGGGACGGCGATGGCCGTCGGGCCGTCCACCCAGCCGGGCTCGCCGCGCTGACCGCACTGGCCGTCCCGGTCGTCGGGGTGCTGGGCCTGGCCCTGGCGCTGGTCGTGGTGGCCGCGCTGGACCCCGACGGCGGGTTGTCGCTGGGGGAGAACGCCCGGCTGGCCGGCCAGCTCTGGCTGCTCGCCCAGGGCGGGCGGCTGGACCTGGCGTCCGGTCCGCTGGCGATCGCCCCGCTGCTGCTCACCCTCGGCGCGGCGTGGGGGCTCTCCCGCGCCGTCCGGTCGGTGGTCGCCGGGGCCGACCTGCGGGACGCCCGCCCGGTCGGCCAGGTGCTCGGCGCCGTCGTCGTCGTCCACCTCGCCGGGACCGCTGCGCTCGCAGCCCTGGTCGACACCCCCGGGGCGCGGGTGGCCCTGGTGCCGGTGCTCACCGGCGCGCTGCTGCTCGTGCTGGCCGCCGGCGGCTGGGGAGCGCTCCGGGAGTCCGGTCTCGCGGGGGCGCTGGCCGACCGCGTGCCCGGTCCGGCCCGCGCGCTGGCGCGGGGCGCCCTCGCGGGGCTGCTGACCCTGCTCGCGCTGGCCCTCGTCGTCGTCGCGGTGGCCCTGGCCAGTGACGCCCGCGGCGCTGCCGCCCTGGCCACCGGGCTGGGCGGCGCCGGTGCCGGCGCGGTCGGCCTGCTGGGGCTGGGTGCCCTGCTGCTGCCCAACGCCGCCGCCGCCGTGCTCGGCCTGGCAGCCGGCCCCGGCTTCCTCGTGGGCGCCGGGACCCTGGTGTCCACCGGCGGCGTCACCCTGGGGGCGGTGCCCGCACTCCCGCTGCTGGCCGCGCTGCCCGACACCCAGGCCGTCCCGCTGCTGGCCTTCCTCTCCCAGGCGCTGCCCGTGCTGGCCGGCCTGGTCACCGGGGTGGCCCTGGCCCGCCGGCTGACCCTCGTCGACGGCGGTGCGCTGACCGCCGCGCTGTGGGGCGTCGTCGCCGGCGTCGGGGTGGGTGTGCTCGCCGGTCTGGTCGTGGCCGCCGGTTCGGGGCAGCTCGGGGACGGCGGTCTGGCCGAGGTCGGCGCACCCCCGCTGGCCACCGGACTGGCGATCGCCGCACAGGCCGGCCTCGCCGCCGCGGTGTCGGCCGCCGTCACCCGCTGGCGCCGGAGCAGCTGACCGGTCGGCGGCCCGCCCGCGCGGCGGTAGGGTCCCTGCACGTGCCGGTCGACCGCGAGCCCCCCGCCCGGGTGGTCGTGCTGGTCTCGGGGGTCGGGTCGCTGTGCCTGGCCCTGCTGCAGGCCCAGGCCGGTCCCGGCGAGGAGCCCGGCCCCTTCACGGTCGTGGCCGTCGGCGCCGACCGCGAGGCCGCCGGGCTGGCCGCCCCCCGCGAGCGCGGGCTGCCGACCTTCGTCGTCCGGCCCGCCGACCACCCCGACCGGGCCGCCTGGGACGACGCGCTGGCCCGCGAACTGGCCGCCCACCGGCCCGACCTGGTCGTCTGCGCCGGGTTCATGCGGCTGCTGGGCCCCGCCGTGCTCGCCGCCTTCGGTGGCCGGCTCGTGAACAGCCACCCCTCGCTGCTGCCCGCCTTCCCGGGTGCGCACGCCGTCCGCGACGCCCTGGCAGCCGGTGTCCCGGTGACCGGCGCGACCGTGCACCTGGTCGACGCCGGCCTGGACACCGGACCGGTGCTCGCCCAGGCGCCGGTCCCCGTCCTCGCCGGGGACGACGAGGCCCGGCTGCACGAGCGGGTCAAGGCCGTCGAGCGCGAGCTCCTCGTGGACACCGTCACCTCCCTGACCACCCGCACCGCACAGCCGTGACCGCACCCCCGACCAGGAACGAGAGCACCCCGATGAGCGACCGCACCCCCGTCCGCCGCGCCCTGGTCGGTGTCTACGACAAGACCGGGGTCGAGGAGCTGGCCCGTGGCCTGGCCGACGCCGGGGTCGAGCTGGTGAGCACCGGGGCCACCGCCGCCCGGATCGCCGCCGCCGGCATCCCGGTCACGCCCGTCGAGCAGGTCACCGGCTTCCCCGAGTGCCTGGACGGGCGGGTCAAGACCCTGCACCCGGCCGTGCACGCCGGCATCCTGGCCGACCGCCGCAAGCCCGACCACGTCCGCCAGCTCGACGAGCTCGGCATCGCCGCCTTCGACCTGGTCGTGGTGAACCTCTACCCGTTCAGCGAGACCGTCGCCTCCGGGGCCACCCCCGACGAGTGCGTGGAGCAGATCGACATCGGCGGGCCGGCGATGGTCCGCGCCGCCGCCAAGAACCACCCCTCGGTCGCCGTCGTCGTCGACCCGGCCCGGTACGCCGACGTCCTCGACGCCGTCCGGGCCGGCGGGTTCGAGCTGGGCCAGCGGCAGCGCCTGGCCGCCGCGGCCTTCCGGCACACCGCCGCCTACGACACCGCCGTCGCCTCCTGGATGGGGACGACGCTGGCCCCCGACGACGAGACCGGCTTCCCCGCCTGGTGGGGCGGGTCCTGGGACCGCGCCGACGTGCTGCGCTACGGGGAGAACCCGCACCAGGCCGCGGCGCTCTACCGCACCGCCGGGACGGCGACCGGGCTCGCGCAGGCCGAGCAGCTCCACGGCAAGCCGATGTCCTACAACAACTACGTCGACACCGACGCCGCCCGCCGGGCCGCCGCCGACCACGACGAGCCCTGCGTCGCGATCATCAAGCACGCCAACCCCTGTGGGATCGCCACCGGCCACGACCTGGCGCAGGCCCACCGCAAGGCGCACGCCTGCGACCCGGTGTCGGCCTTCGGTGGCGTGATCGCCGCCAACCGTGAGGTCGACCTGTCCACCGCCGAGCAGATCGCCGAGGTGTTCACCGAGGTCGTCGTCGCGCCGTCCTTCACCGAGGACGCGCTGGCCGTGCTGACCCGGAAGAAGAACATCCGGCTGCTGCGGCTGCCCGAGGGCGCCGGCACCGACGCAGTCGAGCTGCGCCCGATCAGCGGCGGACTGCTCGTCCAGCAGCCCGACCGCATCGACGCCGCCGGCGACGACCCGACCACCTGGACGCTGGCCACCGGCGACCCGGTCAGCGCCGACACCCTCGACGACCTCGTCTTCGCCTGGCGTGCGGTGCGCGCGGTGAAGTCCAACGCCATCCTGCTCGCCGCCGACGGCGCGACCGTCGGGGTCGGCATGGGCCAGGTCAACCGGGTCGACGCCGCCCGCCTGGCCGTCCAGCGGGCCGGGGAGCGGGCCACGGGCTCGGTCGCCGCATCCGACGCGTTCTTCCCCTTCGCCGACGGCCTGCAGGTGCTGCTGGAGGCCGGGGTCACCGCGGTCGTCCAGCCCGGTGGGTCGGTCCGCGACGAGGAGGTCACCGCAGCCGCCGCGGCAGCCGGCATCGCGCTCTACCTCACCGGCACCCGGCACTTCGCGCACTGAGAGAGGACCCCCGTGCCCCCCGGTCCACGCTCCGCGCGGACCGGGGCCCTGCACGGGGGCCGGCGGGCCTCAGGCGTGCTTCCGCCCGGTCAAGGCGGCCTTGAGGGCGCCCAGCAGGCCCAGGCCGGCGACGGCGAGGGCGAAGGAGAAGCCGATGTCGTAGTCGGCGAGGTCCCAGCCGGTGTCGGCCAGGGGCACCAGGCCCCCGGCCAGCACGGCCAGGGCGACCAGGAGTGCGAGCACGCCGAGGAACCGGTGCGACTTGGCGGGGACCAGCAGCAGCAGGCCGAGCAGGAAGAGCACCCCGCCGCCGAACACCACGGCCAGCGGCTGCCACAGGCCGGCGTCGAACACGCCCGTCCAGTCGGTGGCCAGCTGGTCCAGCCCGTCGCGCAGCAGGTCCAGCCCGGTGCGGCCCTCCGGCGTCCACGGCAGCAGCAGGCTGATGCCCGCGGCGACCCCGGCCAGCAGCAGCAGGAACGCCGCGACCGAGTCCGCCCGGCGGACCGCGACCGGTTCGGTGGACCAGGCCGGGGTGGTGCGGTCGACGTCGGAGTCCGGGTGCCAGGTGGTGCGCTCGGGCGCCGGGTCGGTGGGCACGTGCGCGGCGCGGGTCGTGCCCGGCAGCGTCTCGTCGCGGTGCCGTTCGGGGAGCGGGTGCACCGCGGTGGTCTGCTCGGCGACCGGGTCCCGGGGCGGGGTGTGGTCCACCCGCGTCTGGTCGACCCGGGTGCGGTCCTCGGGGCCGGCGTCGGCGCGCGGGGCGGGGTCCACCGGTGCCGGGGACGCACCGACCGGACGGGTCGGGTCCGCGGCACTGCCGGTGGCGCCGGTCGGCTGGGGGCGGGGCTCGGTCATCGGGTCTCCTCTGCAGATCCCGCGGCGGGGGAGCGCCGCTCCTGCGCGGACGAGCTTATGGGCGCCCGGTCCGTGCGGCAGACTGGCGCGGTGACCGCATCCCGACTCGACGGCAAGGCCACCGCAGCGGCGATCCGCACCGAGCTCACCGAGCGGGTGGCCGCCCTCGCCGCGGCCGGCCGGCGCCCGGGTCTGGGCACCCTGTTGGTCGGGGACGACCCGGGCAGCCGCTGGTACGTCAACGCCAAGCACTCCGACTGCGCCCAGGTCGGCATCGCCAGCATCCAGCGGGAGCTGCCCGCCGACGCCACCGAGGCCGACGTGCTGGCCGTCGTCGCCGAGCTCAACGCCGACCCCGCCTGCACCGGCTACATCGTCCAGCTCCCACTGCCCCGCCAGGTGTCCGAGGCCGCCGTCCTCGCCGCGATGGACCCGGCCAAGGACGCCGACGGCCTGCACCCCACCAACCTCGGCAAGCTCGTGCTGGGCGTCCCCGGCCCGCTGCCGTGCACCCCGCTGGGGATCGTGGAGATCCTCCGCCGGCACGGCGTCGAGCTCGCCGGCGCCGAGGTCACCGTCGTCGGCCGCGGCGTCACCGTCGGCCGCCCGCTGGGCCTGCTGCTCACCCGGCGCAGCGAGAACGCCACGGTCACCCTCTGCCACACCGGGACCCGTGACCTCGCCGTCCACACCCGGTCCGCCGACGTCGTGGTCGCCGCCGCCGGGGTGCCGGGCCTGCTGACCGCCGACATGGTCAAGCCCGGTGCCGCCGTCCTGGACGTCGGGGTCAGCCGGGTCGACGGCAAGATCGCCGGTGACGTGGCCGCCGACGTGTGGGACGTCGCCGGCTGGGTCGCGCCCAACCCCGGCGGGGTCGGGCCGATGACCCGGGCGATGCTGCTGTCCAACGTGGTGGCCCTGGCCGAGCAGGCCCAGGCTCCCGCCGTCGTCGTCGGCTGAGCGTCGTGCCCACCGTCACGCGGACCCCGCTGTACCTCCGGCGGCCGGTGCTGGCCGGGGTGCTGCGGCAGCTGCCCCTGACCGTCGTGCTCCTGGTGGTGGCAGCCGGCCTGCTGAGCGTGACCGGTGGCAACTGGCGGCGCGGTCTGGTGCTGATGGGCCTGGCCCTGGTGGTCGCCGCGGTCCTGCGGATGCTGCTGCCGGTGCGCCGGGTCGGGTTCCTCGCCATCCGCAGCCAGACCACCGATGTCGTGCTGAGCCTGGGTGCCGGGCTGTTGCTCACCGGCGTCGCGCTGGCCATCCCCGCGGTGTGAGCGCCCCGGCGGGCACGGAACCCCTGATCGCCGCTAGGTTTGGCGCCATGGCAGCGCAGCCCCGTACTGGCAAGGTCACCGTCGTGGGCGCCGGTTTCTACGGCTCCACGACCGCTCTGCGTCTCGCGGAGTACGACGTGTTCGACACCGTCGTGCTCACCGACATCGTCGAGGGCAAGCCCGAGGGCCTGGCCCTCGACATCAACCAGTCCCGGTCCATCGAGGGCTTCGAGACCGAGGTCGTGGGCGTCGGCGGTGGCTCCTACGAGGGCACCGAGGGCTCCGACGTCGTCGTCATCACCGCGGGCCTGCCCCGCAAGCCCGGGATGAGCCGGATGGACCTCATCGAGACCAACGCCGGCATCGTCCGGCAGGTCGCGGAGAACGTGGCGCGGACCTCGCCGGACGCCGTGGTGATCGTGGTCAGCAACCCGCTGGACGAGATGACCGCGCTGGCGCAGCTGGCCACCGGGTTCTCCACGAGCAAGGTGCTGGGCCAGGCCGGGATGCTGGACACCGCCCGGTTCACCGACAACGTCGCGCGCGAGCTCGGCGTCCCGGTGGCCTCGGTGCGCACGCTGACCCTGGGCAGTCACGGCGACACCATGGTCCCGGTCCCCAGCCGGTGCACCGTCGACGGCAAGCCGCTGTCCGAGGTGCTGGCCGCCGACCGCATCGCCCACCTGGTGGACCGGACCCGCAACGGCGGCGCCGAGGTCGTGGCGCTGCTCAAGACCGGTTCGGCCTACTACGCGCCGTCCGCGGCCGCGGCCCGGATGGCGAAGGCGGTCATCGAGGACTCCGGTGCGGTCATGCCGGTGTGCGCGTGGGTCGACGGCGAGTACGGCATCTCCGGGGTGTACCTGGGGGTGGAGGCCGAGATCGGCCGCGGTGGCGTGCGCCGCGTGGTCGAGGGCGACCTGACCGACGACGAGCTGGCCGGGCTGCGTGAGGCAGCCGAGGCCGTACGAGCCAAGCAGGCGGACATCGCCGACATGTGAGAGCCGACCCCTGACGGGTCGGTCCCCAACAGAGAGGGACAGCGTTTCGTGAGCAAGATCAAGGTGCAGGGCAAGGTCGTCGAGCTCGACGGCGACGAGATGACCCGGATCATCTGGCAGTTCATCAAGGACGAGCTGATCCTCAAGTACCTCGACGTCGACCTCGAGTACTACGACCTGGGCATGGAGAACCGCGACGCTACCGACGACCAGGTGACGATCGACGCGGCCAACGCCATCAAGGAGCACGGCGTCGGCGTCAAGTGCGCCACGATCACCCCGGACGAGGCGCGGGTCGAGGAGTTCGGCCTCAAGCAGATGTGGCGCTCGCCCAACGGGACGATCCGCAACATCCTCGGCGGCGTCATCTTCCGCGAGCCGATCATCATGCAGAACGTGCCGCGCCTGGTGCCGGGCTGGACCAAGCCGATCATCGTCGGCCGTCACGCCTACGGCGACCAGTACCGCGCCACCGACTTCAAGTTCCCCTCCGCGGGCACCCTGAAGGTCGTCTTCACCCCCGAGGACGGCGGCGAGACCATCGAGCGCGAGGTCTTCCAGGCCCCGTCGGCCGGCATCTCGCTGTCGATGTACAACCTGGACGACTCGATCCGGGACTTCGCCCGGGCCTCGCTGAACTACGGCCTGGCCCGCAACTACCCGGTGTACCTGTCGACCAAGAACACGATCCTCAAGGTCTACGACGGGCGCTTCAAGGACATCTTCCAGGAGATCTTCGACGCCGAGTTCAAGGAGAAGTTCGAGGCGGCCGGGATCACCTACGAGCACCGCCTGATCGACGACATGGTCGCGGCCAACCTCAAGTGGGAGGGCGGCTACGTCTGGGCGTGCAAGAACTACGACGGCGACGTCCAGTCCGACACCGTGGCGCAGGGCTTCGGCTCGCTGGGCCTGATGACCTCGGTGCTGGCCACCCCGGACGGCAAGACCGTCGAGGCCGAGGCCGCGCACGGCACGGTCACCCGGCACTACCGCCAGCACCAGGCCGGCAAGGAGACGTCGACCAACCCGATCGCGTCGATCTTCGCCTGGACCCGGGGCCTGGCCCACCGCGGCAAGCTGGACGGCACCCCCGAGGTCACCGAGTTCGCCGAGACCCTCGAGCGCGTGTGCATCGAGACCGTCGAGGGCGGCCAGATGACCAAGGACCTCGCCCTCCTCATCGGCAAGGACGCCCCCTGGCTGACCACCCAGGACTTCCTCGCCGCGATCGACACCAACCTCCAGAAGGCCATGGCCTGACGCAGGCGCTCCACGCGACGGCCCCCTCGACCCCCGCGGTCGAGGGGGCCGTCGCGCGTGCTGGGTCTCTCGACCGGCGCCCGGTGTCGGGGACACCGGGGCCCGGGCCGGCGAGCTCGTCGGCAGCGTCGTCCGCGGTGACCGGGTGGTCGGGTGTGGGCTGCTGACCGCCGACCAGCTCCGCAGCTCTGCGTGGCGGCGGCTCTTCCGAGGCGTCCACGTCGATGCCGCGGTGCCGGACACACACGGTGTCCGGGTCGCAGGCGCTCGCCTGCTGCTCCCACCGGCCGGGGTGCTCAGCGGCCGCAGCGCCGCGTGGCTGCTCGGGGTGGGTGAGGCGGCGGGGCCCGGGACGCCCGTGCAGGTCACCGTCCCCCGTGCCCACCGGTTCGGTCCGGTGACCGGCCTGGTGATCCGGCAGTCGGAGATCCCCGGGGCCGAGGTCGCCGTGACCGGTGGCGGTCGGCGCACCACTGCCCTGCGGACGGCGTGCGACCAACCGACTGCCGAGGCGGTCGCGCTGCTCGACGTCCTCCTCTCCCGGGGGGCTCGTGCGACCGGCCGAGCTGCGGGCCCGCGTCGCAGCGGCCGGGGCCGGTCCCGGTTGGCGGCGGGCCGAACGGGCGGTGGGACTGGCCGACGCGCGCGCCGCGTCGCTGCCCGAGTCGCTGCCCGAGTCGCGGACGCGGGTGCACCTGGCGCTGGCCGGACTGGTCGCCGTCCCGCAGTTCGAGGTCCGGGACGACGAGGGTCGCTGGCCGGCGCGGGTCGACCTCGCCTTCCCCGAGCTGCGGGTGGCCCTGGAGCGCGACGGCGCCTGGCACGGCGTACCCGGTCAGCTGGCGGAGGACGGGAGCGGGGCCTGACGAGCCGCCTGGGGCCCGATGTCCCCGAGACCGGGGTGGTCAGCGACCGAAGAGCTGGGTCCACCAGGGGCCACCGGGGCCCTGGACCACGCCGGTGCCCAGGCGGGTGTTGCCGCAGTCGAGGATGTTGTCGCGGTGGCCCTGGCTGGCCATCCAGCCGGCCATCACCGACGCCGCGTCGCCGTAGCCCTTCGCGATGTTCTCACCGCTGGCACCCGACACCCCGGCCGCGGCTGCCCGGTCCCAGGGGCTGAGCCCGTCGGGCGTGGTGTGGCTGAAGTACCCGCGGTCGCGCATGTCGGCGCTGTGCGCCCGGGCCACGGCGGCCAGACCGGTGTCGGCGACGACCGGCCCGCAACCGGCCGCGGCGCGCTCGGAGTTCACCAGGTCGAGCACGGCACCCTCGAGTCCCGGGTCACCGGCCGGTGCGGGGGCCGGTGCAGGCGCGGCTGCCGGTGCCGGTGCCGGTGCAGGCGCCGGTGCCTCCACCGGCGGGGGAGCGGCCGCAGAGCCGGCGGCGGCGGGCGGCTCGGTGGTGGTGGGCGCCGCAGTGGTGGGGACGGCCTCCGTCGTCGTCTCGGCCGTCGTCTCGGCGGTCGTCGTGGGCGGCGGTGTCTGGACGGTCGTGGACGTGGCCGCGGACGACGTGGTGGCCCGGCTGGTGGTCGAACCGGCCGCCGCGGCCGGGGTCGCGTCCGTGGACCCGGGCACGAGCCACAGCACGCCGCCGATCAGGGCGAGCACGGCGAGGGCGACGACGGCGGGCACCCAACGCCGCCGGGACCCCGTCCTGAGCAGGGAGCCGAGGCTGCGGGCGGAGCGCCGAGGGCGGGGTCTGCCGGGTCCGGTCATGGGGGTGGACCGTAACCGTGTGCGGAGCGTGTGCACCCTCGGTGACGCAGAGCGACGAGCGTGGCCGGCAGGCCCGTGACCAGCAACACCTGTGGAACGCGGGTGCCCGTCCGGCCGTTGCCGGGTGGACCGTCCGTCCTGGACACGGGACCCTGGGGCCTGCTCCGCAGCGCACGACACCCCGTCCCGCACCCGCCCCGAACCACAGAGGAGCACGCCGCCGGTGAGCGACGTCTGGCTCAACATCGTCATGGTCGTCGTCTTCGTGCTCATCGGCGGGGCCTTCGCCGGTGCGGAGATCGCCCTGGTCTCGCTGCGCGAGTCCCAGGTCCGCGCGCTGGGGGAGAAGGGCAAGCGCGGCACCGCGCTGACCAAGCTGCTCAGCGAGCCCAACCGGTTCCTGGCCGCGGTGCAGGTCGGCGTCACCCTGGCCGGCTTCTTCTCCGCCGCCTTCGGTGCCAGCACGCTCTCGGCACCGCTGGGGGAGTGGCTGGTCTCCGTCGGGCTGACCGAGGGGGTGGCGGACCCGTTGAGCTTCGTGCTGGTGACGATCGGGATCAGCTACCTGTCCCTCGTCGTCGGTGAGCTGACCCCCAAGCGCCTGGCCCTCCAGCGGGCCGAGGGCTTCTCCCTCGTCGTCGCCGGGCCGCTGAACCGGATCGCCACCGCGTTCCGGCCGGTCATCTGGCTGCTGTCGCGCTCCACCGACCTGCTGGTCCGGCTGCTGGGCGGGGACCCCAAGCAGAGCGGGGAGTCGATCAGCCAGGAGGAGCTGCGCGACCTGGTCGCGGCGCACGAGTCGCTGTCCAGCGACGAGCGCCGGCTCATCGACGAGGTCTTCCGCGCCGGTGACCGGGAGGTCCGCGAGGTGATGACCCCGCGCACCGAGGTCGACTTCCTGGAGGCCTCCACGACCGCCAGCCGCGCGGCCAAGCAGGTCGCGGAGTCCAGCCGCAGCCGCTACCCCGTCGTCGGCAAGAGCCAGGACGACGTCGTCGGCTTCGTGCACGTGCGCGACCTGTTCCTGCCCAACCACCCGGCCGGGCGGGCCGCGACCGTCGGGGACCTGGCGCGCGAGGTCAAGCAGCTGCCCGGCACGGCCGGGGTGCTGACCGCGCTGTCGGAGATGCGCAAGGAGAGCCAGCACCTGGCGATCGTCGTCGACGAGTACGGCGGCACCGACGGCATCGTGACGCTGGAGGACCTCATCGAGGAGGTCATCGGCGAGATCTACGACGAGTACGACGAGGACGCCGCCCCCGAGACCGACGACCCCGCCGAGGGCCCGCACGACGTCGAGGGCCTGCTGAACCTGGACGACTTCGCCGAGGCCACCGGCCTGCACCTGCCCGAGGGGCCCTACGAGACGGTGGCCGGCTGGGTGCTGGCCGAGCTGGGCCGCATCCCCACCGTCGGGGACTCCGTCGAGGTGGAGGGCCGGGAGCTCACCGTCACCGAGCTCGACGGACGGCGGATCGCCCGGCTCAGCGTGTCCCCGGCGCCGCCGCCGGAGATCGACGGCGAGACCCTGCGCGCGGGCGCGGCCGCCACCGAGCGCTGACGACACGGGCCCCGGCGCAGCAGCGCCGGGGCCCGTGGTGGTCGGGAGGGGTCAGGCCGGGCGGGCGAGCTCCCAGGCGTCGCGGACCATCGTGGTCAGCTCGGCGTGCTGCGGGGTCCAGCCCAGGTCCGCCCGGATGCGCGCCGAGGAGGCGACGAGCTGCGCGGGGTCCCCGGCCCGCCGGGCGCCGACGACGACGGGCACCGGGTGCCCGGTGACCTCGCGGACGGCGTCGACGACCTGCTGCACGCTGAACCCGGTGCCGTTGCCCAGGTTGTAGACCCGGTGCTCACCCGGCGCCGGCGCCGGCAGGGCCAGCAGGTGGGCGTCGGCCAGGTCCAGCACGTGCACGTAGTCCCGGACGCAGGTGCCGTCGGGGGTCGGGTAGTCCTCGCCGTAGACGGTGATCGCGTCTCGGGTGCCGGCCGCGACCTGCAGTGCGATCGGGATCAGGTGGGTCTCGGTGGCGTGCCGTTCGCCCCGGCCGTGCCCGGCGCCGGCGACGTTGAAGTACCGCAGGCTGACCGCGGCGAAGGAGTGCGCCACCGCGTAGGAGGTCAGCATGTGGTCGACGGCCAGCTTGGAGGCGCCGTAGGTGTTGGTCGGCCGGGTGGGGGCGTCCTCGGTGATCGGCACCGACTCGGGCTCGCCGTAGGTGGCCGCGGTGGAGGAGAAGACGATGCGCCGGCAGTCCACCGCCCGCATGGCCTCCAGCAGCGCCAGCGAGCCACCGACGTTGGTGTGCCAGTAGTCCTCCGGGGAGACCTGGCTGGCCCCGACCAGGCTCTTGGCGGCGAAGTGCAGCACCGCCTCGGGCCGGACGTCGGCCAGTACCGGGCCGGAGTCGTGCAGGGAGGCCCGGACCAGGGTCGCGCCGTCGGGGACGGCGTCGCCGTGACCGGTGGACAGGTCGTCCAGCACGGTCACCTCGTGACCGCCCTCCAGCAGGGAGGCCGTGACTACGCTGCCGATGTAGCCGGCTCCACCGGCGACCAGAACTCGCATGCGCACAGCCTGCCACCCACCGGAGGAGCTCGAGACCGTGGTCAGCCCCCGCCCCGCCGTGTCCGCCCTGCCCGTCTACCGGCCCGGTCGCAACCCGGCGGACCTGGCCCGCGAGATCGGCGTCCCGAGGGCGGTGAAGCTGGCCTCCAACGAGGTGGCGTTCCCGCCGCTGCCCGCCGTGGTCGCGGCCGTCACCGCCGCGGTGGGGGAGTCCAACCGGTACCCGGACAACGGCGCCGCCGTCCTCACCACGGCGCTGGCGCAGCGCTACGGCGTCGACCCCGGGCAGGTGGCGACCGGGTGCGGTGCGGTGACGCTGCTGCAGCAGGTCGCGCAGGCCTACAGCGAGCCGGGCACCAGCATGGTGTTCGCCTGGCGGTCCTTCGAGATGTACCCGCTGCTGGCCCAGGTCGCCGGTGCCGACGCCGTGCAGGTGTCGTTGACCGCCGGCGCCGAGGGCGGGGTGGCCGACACCCACGACCTGGACGCTCTGCTGGCCGCGATCGACGAGCGCACGCGCGTGGTGCTGGTCTGCAACCCGAACAACCCCACCGGGACGGCGGTCCGGCGGGCCGAGCTGGAGCGCTTCCTGGACGCCGTCCCCGCGTCCACCCTGGTGGTGCTCGACGAGGCCTACCGCGAGTTCGTCACCGACCCCGATGTGCCCGACGGCGTGGTGCTGATGCGCGGGCGGCCCAACGTCGCGGTGCTGCGGACGTTCTCCAAGGCCTGGGGCCTGGCGGGTCTACGGGTGGGCTACCTGCTCGCCGAGGACCCGGCCGTGGCCGAGGCCGTGCGCAAGACGCACGTGCCCTTCAGCGTCTCGATGGTCGCCCAGGCCGCCGCCGTCGCGGCGCTGGCCAGCGAGGACGAGGTGCGCCGCCGGGTGGCCGAGGTGACCGCCGAGCGCACCCGCCTGACCGCCGCACTGCGCGAGCGCGGGCACGTCCTGGCCGACAGCCAGGCCAACTTCGTGTGGCTGCCGGTGGGGGAGCGGACGGCCGCGCTGGCCGCGGCGCTGGAGGCCCGCGCCGTCATCACCCGGCCCTTCGCCGGGGAGGGGCTGCGGGTGACCGTGGGCACCCCGGAGGAGGACGACGTCTTCCTCGAGGCGCTGGACGCGGTGGCCCCCGAGGTGCTGGGCGTCGGCTCTCCGGCCTGACCCGGTGGGACCGGTCCCGCGGGTCCGGGACCGGTGCGGGTGTGGCGCGTGGTTCGATGAGGGACGTGCCTGCCCCCCGCGTGCTGTCCGGCATCCAGCCGACGGCGGACTCCTTCCACCTCGGCAACCACCTGGGTGCGTTGCGGCAGTGGGTCTCCATGCAGGCCGACCACGACGCCTTCTACTGCGTGGTGGACCTGCACGCCATCACCGTCGAGCAGGACCCGGCGGTGCTGCGTCGCCGCACCCTGGTCTCGGCCGCGCAGCTGCTCGCGCTGGGCGTCGACCCCTCGCGCAGTGCGCTCTTCGTGCAGAGCCACGTCCCCGAGCACGCCCAGCTGGGCTGGGTGCTGCAGTGCCTCACCGGTTTCGGCGAGGCCGGTCGGATGACCCAGTTCAAGGACAAGTCCACCCGGCAGGGCACCGGGGGCACCAGCGTCGGGCTGTTCACCTACCCGATCCTGCAGGCCGCGGACATCCTGCTCTACCAGGCGCAGCGGGTGCCGGTCGGTGAGGACCAGCGCCAGCACCTGGAGCTCACCCGCGACCTGGCCACCCGGTTCAACAGCCGCTTCGGCGACACCTTCGTGCTGCCCGAGGCCTTCATCCCGCAGGGTGCGGCCAAGGTGCTGGACCTGCAGCAGCCGGACAAGAAGATGTCCAAGAGCCTGCCCGAGGCCGGCTGCGTGAACCTGCTCGACGACCCGAAGGTGACCGCCAAGCGGATCCGCAGCGCGGTCACCGACACCGGCCGCGAGGTCGTCTTCGACCCGCAGGACAAGCCCGGGGTGAGCAACCTGCTCACCATCCACTCGGCGCTGTCCGGGGAGACCGTGGCCGCCCTCGAGGAGCGCTTCGCCGGGCGTGGCTACGGCGACCTGAAGAAGGAGCTCGCCGACGTCGTGACCGACGCCTACGCCCCGGTCCAGGCCCGCACCGCCGAGCTGCTGGCGGACACCACCGAGCTCGAGCAGGTGCTCGCCGCCGGCGCCGCCAAGGCCCGCGCGGTCGCCGCCCCGACGCTGGCCACGGTGTACGACCGGATCGGCTTCCTGCGGCCCGTGGGGGCCCCGTGAGCACGGGGAGGGTGGTCCGGTGAGCCCGGTCCCGCGTCGTCACGACGACACGTTCGTCCCGCGTCGGGCCCGCCGCAGCACCGCCGACACCGCGGTGATCGGCGTGGTGGTCGACGTCCCCGAGCCGTGGGCGCAGCTGCTGGTGGAGTGGCGCACCAAGTGCGGGGACCCCCAGGCCAGCCTGGTCCCGCCGCACGTGACGCTGCTGCCGCCCACCGAGGTGCCGACCGTTGACCGCACCACCATCGCCGGGCACCTCGCCGAGGTCGCCCGCCGGCACTCGTCCTTCGACCTGCGACTACGCGGCACCGACACCTTCCGGCCGGTCTCCGAGGTCGTCTACGTCGCCGTCGCCGCGGGCGTGCCCGACTGCGCGCAGATCGCCGCCGACGTGCGCAGCGGACCGCTGCAGCGGCCGCTGACGTTCCCGTACCACCCGCACGTGACCGTGGCCCACGACGTGCCCACCGACATGCTCGACATGGCCGCCGGCGAGCTCGCCGAGCTGGCCGCGGACTTCCGGGTCGAGCACTTCACCGAGTTCGAGCAGCTGCCCGACGGCACCTGGGCCGTGGCCCGCCAGTACCCGCTCACCGGTCCCACCCGCTGAGCCCGCCGGGCGCGGCCCACCCCCAGCTGCGAAGATCGGCCCGGTGACCACACCCGCGCCCGAGCAGCAGGGCAACGTGATCACCCGGCTGGTGGACCGCCTGCGCGACCAGCTGCGCCACCAGCGCGCCCGGCACCCGTGGCTGGACCACGCCGTGCACGCCGGCGGCACGTACAACCGGGCCCAGGGCGACGTGCTGGCCTCCAGCGTCACCTACTACGCCTTCCTGGCGCTGTTCCCGGTCCTGCTGCTGCTGGCCTCCATCGCCGGTTTCGTGCTGGCCGGGTCCCCGCTGCTGCAGGTGCAGCTCATCGACGCCATCCGGGACGCGGTGCCCGGCGGCACCGGTGACTCGCTGGCCCAGGAGGTCACCCGGGCCATCGACAACCGCGGCACCACCGGCGTCATCGGGCTCGTCGGGTTCCTGTTCGTCGGCCTGGGTGCGATGGACAAGCTGCGGGTCGGCATGGACGTGGTCTGGCGCGGGCAGCCCGACCAGCCCGACTTCATCGGCGACCGGCTCAAGGACCTCGTCGTGCTGCTGGGCTTCGCCGTCGCGGGCATCACCTCGATCGCGCTGACCACCGGGACGACGGCGGCCTCGTCCTGGGTGCTGGACCTGCTGGGCGTCGACGAGGTGCCCGGCTTCTTCCTGCTCACCGCCGCGCTGGGCATCGGGCTGGCCCTGGTGGGGGACACCCTGGTGTTCCTCTGGGTGCTCAAGGGCGTGCCGAACACCCCCTACCGGGTCCGCGAGCTGCTGCCCGGTGCCGTCTTCGGCGCGGTGGGCTTCGAGCTGCTGAAGTTCCTGGGCGGCTACTACCTGCGCGTGCTGTCGGGCAACGTCACCGTCGCGGCGCTGGGCAGCTTCGTCGGCCTGGTCATCTGGATCAACGTGGTGGCCCGCTTCGCCTTCTTCACCGCCGCGTGGACGGCGACCCTGCCGGCCGTCGAGCACGCCGACACCGACGTCCCGCTCGGCCCGGAGGCCCCGACCCGGCTGCCCGACGTGGTGCTCGTGGACGAGCGCGGACGCGGACCTACGCCCTGGGGGCTGGCGGCCGGTCTGGTCGGGGTCGGCGCTGTGGTGGGGGCCGTCTCGTCGAGGGTGCTGCCCCGTCTGCGGGTGCGTCGCCCGGTCCGGGACGACGTCCCGACCGAGCGCTGAGCCCGGCGCCGACGGCCACCGGCCGCATGGCGCGACGTCGTCCGACGACGGTCGCGCCGACGATGGCGACCGCGCCGACGGCGAGCCCGATCGGCAGCAGCGGGGACTCCCCGTCGGTGGTGGACGCGGCCGACGCGGGGCTGGGGGCGACCGCCTCCTCGGCCGACAGCGAGCCGTCGGCGGGGGTGGCGGCCGAGGGCAGCGCCACCGGCTCGGTCTCCCCGGGGTCCACGAGACGGCCCAGCTGCGGGTTCCCGGCGTCCCCGCCCGGGGTGGCGAAGCCCCAGTCGAGCAGGCGCTCGGCCTGCTCGGTGGTGGAGACGGGGAAGCGCTCGGTCTGCATCAGGCTGACCACCAGGCGGCGCCCGTCGCGCTCGGCGGCGGCGACGAAGGTGTGCCGGGCAGCGTCGGTGAACCCGGTCTTCCCGCCCAGGGTGCCCGGGTACTCGGTGAGCAGGGTGTTCTGGGACTGGATCTGGTAGCCCTCGGTCAGCCCGGGGACGGCCGGCATCTGCGCGGTGCGGGTCTGCAGGACCGCCGCGGTCGTGGGGTCCTCCACCAGCTGGCGCATCACCAGGGCCAGGTCGTAGGGCGAGGAGCTCTGCCCGGCCACGTCCAGTCCGGACGGGGTGCCGGCGACGGTGTCCAGCGCGCCGATCCGCTGGGCGTTGGCGTTCATCGCGGCCAGCGTGGCCTCGACCCCACCGGCCGCGCGGGCCAGGGCGTTGGCCGCGTCGTTGCCCGACTGCATGACCAGGGCGTCGAACAGCAGTGACACCGGGTACTGGCCGCCGGCGACCAGCCCGACCCGGCTGCCCTCGACCGACTCGTCCTCGCGGGTGCCCTCGACGACGAGGGCGGGGTCCAGCTGGGGTGCCAGGGTGAGCAGCGTCAGGGTCTTGAGCGTGCTGGCCGGGTAGTAGCGGCCGTGCGGGTCCTGGGTGCCGAGCACCTCGCCGGTGTCCATGTCGGCGACCAGCCAGCCTCGGGCGTCGATGCCCTCGGGCAGTGCCGGGGCGCCGTCCACGGTGACCAGGCCGCGGGTGTCCAGGCCCTCCCCGCCGACCGTGCTGCCGTCGGGGGCGGTGCCCTGCGGCGGACCGCCGTCCGGGGGCGCGGTGGGGGTCGGGGCCGCCGGGTCGACGGTCAACCGGGCCGCGCTGCCCGAGGCGTCCTCGGCCAGGGCGGCCGGTGCCGCGCCGAGGACGGCGAGGCCGGCGACCAGGGTGAGGGCCAGCCCCCGGAGGGCCGGGCGGGCCGTCCGCCCGGCGGGCAGCAGGGATCGCATGGGGGGTGACGTTAACCGCGGCGTCCTCGGGGCGGGGCCCGGCGCGCGTGTGTGGTGGGTGTTGCCGGGTCCTGATGATCGGGGCGCTGGGCCGGGACTGGGTGTGTGGTGGGTGTTGCCGGGTCCTGATGATCGGGGCGCTGGGCCGGGACCGGGTGTGTGGTGGGTGTTGCCGGGTCCTAACGATCGGGTCTCGGTGTCCGGCCGGACCCCCCGCAGCCCGAGCGCCCGCGGTTAGCGTGCCGGAGTCGTTGCTGGCGCCACCGGTCTTCTGCGTGGCTGCGGGCAGCGGGACCGGAGTGCACACCCCGGGGCACCCCTCCACCCGCGGGTGGGCGGGAGCCCCATACGAGAGGAGATCGTCTTGCGCCGAGCGCGTGGGATGAAGGCCGCAGCCCTGCTGCTGGCCGGCAGCTTGGCCCTGGCCGCGTGTGCCAGCGACGAGGACACCAGCGGCAGTGGTGGCAGCGGCGGCGGTGACAGCAGCGAGATGCCGCAGATCGGTCTCGCCTACGACACCGGCGGCCGGGGTGACAAGTCCTTCAACGACTCCGCCTACGCCGGCGTCGAGGCTGCGGTGGAGGCCTTCGGTGGCACGGCCGAGGACAACATCCAGGAGCTCTCGCCCAACAGCGACGCCTCCAACCGGGCGGACCTGCTGACCCAGCTGGCCGACCAGGGCTTCAACCCGATCATCGCGGTGGGCTTCGCCTACGGCGACGTCATCGGCGAGGTCGCCACCCAGTACCCCGACGTCGACTTCGCGGTCGTCGACTCCACCGGTGTGGACGTCGCCGACAACGTGACCGGTCTGCTCTTCGCCGCCAACGAGGGCTCCTTCCTCGGCGGCGTCGCGGCGGCCACCAAGTCCGAGACCGACCACGTCGGCTTCGTCGGTGGCGTCGAGACCCCGCTGATCCAGTCCTTCGAGGCCGGCTTCACCGCCGGTGCGCAGGCCGTGAACCCCGACGTCATCGTCGACGTGCAGTACATCTCCCCGGCCGGTGACTTCTCCGGCTTCAACGACCCGGCCCGTGGCCAGGTCGTCGCCCAGGGCATGTTCGACGGTGGCGCGGACATCGTCTACGCCGCCGCCGGCGGTTCGGGCACCGGTGTCTTCCAGGCCGCTGCCGCCTCGGGCGGCCGGGCGATCGGCGTCGACTCCGACCAGTACGAGACCGTCGGTGACGCCTCGCTGCAGTCGGTCATCATGACCTCGGTCCTCAAGCGCGTGGACAACGCGGTGGAGGCCTACATCGGCACCGTCGTCGACGGGTCCGTCGAGGGTGGCGTCGACGTGGTCAACGACCTGTCCACCGAGGGCGTGGGCCTGTCCTACTCCGGTGGGTTCATCGACGACATCCAGAGCACCATCGACGACTACACCCAGCAGATCGTCGACGGCGAGATCACGGTCCCCGAGACCCCGTGACCTCGGGCCGCTGATCGCGGCACCGGAGGTCTCAGCACTCCCTGCACAGCGACGGCGGGCCCGGGCGGTACACGTCCGGGCCCGCCGTTTCTGCTGTGTACCGTCCTCCCGTCGGGACGACGACGGGCCTGCGCGCCCGCACCGCCGCAGATCGTGCGGCCGGGCAGGACCACGAGGCACGACCGAGACGGCGTCGAGAGAGGCACCCAGTGACGGAGTCAGCACCCCTCGCGGTGGAGCTGCGGGGGATCACCAAGCGGTTCCCCGGGGTGGTCGCGAACTCAGACATCGAGCTGCGGGTGGCCCGCGGTGAGGTGCACGCGATCGTGGGGGAGAACGGCGCCGGCAAGTCGACGCTGATGAAGACCCTGTACGGCATGCACCGCCCCGACGAGGGGCAGATCCTGCTCGACGGCCGTGAGGTCGTCTTCAAGAGCCCCGGGGACGCGATCGCGGCCGGCGTGGGCATGGTGCACCAGCACTTCATGCTGGCCGACAACCTGACGGTGTTGGAGAACGTGGTCCTGGGCGCGGAGAAGGCGCACGGCATCGGTGCCGCCGCCCGCCGCCGGATCACCGAGATCTCCGACGCCTACGCGTTGGGGCTGCAGCCCGACGACCTGGTCGAGGACCTGGGCGTGGGTGACCGGCAGCGGGTGGAGATCGCCAAGGTGCTCTACCGCGGGGCGACCACGCTGATCCTGGACGAGCCGACCGCGGTGCTGGTGCCCCAGGAGGTCGACGAGCTCTTCGGCAACCTGGCCGAGCTCAAGCGCGAGGGTCTGACGGTCATCTTCATCTCCCACAAGCTCGACGAGGTCCGCAAGGTCGCGGACTCCATCACCGTGATCCGCCGGGGCACGACCGTGGGCACCGCGGACCCGGCGACGACGACGGCCAAGCAGCTGGCCGAGATGATGGTCGGGGCCCAGCTGCCCACCCCGCAGACCCGCACCTCCACCGTCCGGGACACCCCGGTGCTGCAGCTGACCGGGGTCACCGTCGCCGGGCAGGGCACCCGCCCCGCGGTGGACGAGGTGACGCTGACCGTCCGCGAGGGCGAGGTGCTGGGCATCGCCGGTGTCGAGGGCAACGGCCAGGCCGAGCTGGTGGACGCGATCATGGGCCTGCGCCCGCTGGCCGCCGGCACCATCGTGCTGGGCGCCGAGGACATCACCGGCTGGACCACCCGCACCCGCCGGGAGCGGGGCATCGGGTTCATCCCCGAGGACCGGCACCGCCAGGGCATGCTGCTGGAGGCGCCGCTGTGGGAGAACCGGGTGCTGGGCCACCAGACCGAGGCGCCGTCGGCCAAGGGCTTCTTCATCGACCGCAAGGGCGCCGTCGCCGACACCGAGCGGATCATGCGCGAGTACGACGTGCGGGCCCCCGGGGCGGACACCCTGGCCGTGGCGCTGTCGGGCGGGAACCAGCAGAAGCTCATCGTCGGCCGCGAGATGAGCGCGAAGCCGCGGCTGCTCATCGCCGCGCACCCCACCCGGGGGGTCGACGTCGGTGCCCAGTCCGTCATCTGGGAGCTGCTCAAGGACGCCCGCGCGGAGGGGATGGGGATCGTGCTGATCTCGGCGGACCTGGACGAGCTGATCGGCCTGTCCGACACGCTCACCGTCATGTTGCGCGGCGGCGTCGTCGCCACGTTGGACCCCGGTGAGGTCACCCCCGAGCAGCTCGGCGGCTACATGACCGGTGCGGTCGCGGGCACCCCGGCGGGTGCGGCGTGAAGGCGCTGACCCGTGTCGGGCAGACCCTGCTGGCCCCGGTCCTGGCCGTCCTCATCGCCCTGGTGATCTCCGCGGCGGTCATGCTGGCCATCGGCGTGGACCCCTTCCGGGCGCTGGAGGTGATGGTCGACTTCGGCGACACCCCCAGCCAGCAGACCACCGCGATCGTGGTGGTGCTCAACCGGGCGGTCCCGCTCTTCCTGGCCGGTCTCGCGGTGGCCGTGGCCTTCCGGATGGGCCTGTTCAACATCGGCGTCGAGGGCCAGTACCGGATGGCCACCGTGCTCGCCGCCGGCGCCGGGGCCGCGGTCTCGCTGCCCGCCCCGCTGCACGTGCTGGTGATCATCGTCGTGGCGATGCTGGTGGGGGCCGTGTGGGCGGGCATCGTCGCCGTCCTCAAGGTCACCCGCGGCGTCAGCGAGGTGATCAGCTCGATCATGCTGAACTTCATCGCGCTGGGGCTGGCGTCCTTCCTGCTCACCGGCCCGCTGCGCGGCAGTGAGCCCGGCGCCTCGATCATCACGACCGAGGAGATCCCGGAGTCGGGTTGGTTCCCCTCGCTCAACGGGGTCTTCGGCGCCATCGGCCTGGCCGACCCGCCGCGGCAGCTCTACGGCTTCCTGCTGGTCGCCCTCGTCGTGGGCGTCGTGGTCGCGGTCGTCATCAAGCGCACCCGGTTCGGCTTCGACCTGCGGGCCACCGGCCTGTCGGCGTCGGCGGCCTCGGCCAGCGGCGTCAACGCCCGCCGGATGGTCCTCACCACCATGCTGCTCTCCGGTGCCACCGCCGGGCTGATCGGCCTGCCCGACCTGCTGGGCTCCAACCACACCTACGGCACCGAGTTCACCTCGGGACTGGGCTTCCTGGGCATCGCGGTGGCCCTGCTGGGCCGCAACAACCCGCTGGGCATCGCCATCGCCGCGGTGCTCTTCGCCTTCCTCGACCGGGCGGCGGTGCCGCTGCAGATCGCCGGCATCCCGTCCTCGGTGGTCACGATCATCCAGGGCACCATCGTGCTGGCCGTGGTCGTGGCCAACGAGGTGTCCCGCCGGATCACCCGCCGCCAGGCCGAGTCCGGCAGCGCCGTCGCCCCGCCCTCCACCGGGGACGGCAGCACCGGCGGCGGCCAGGGACCCGACGGCGGACCGCCGCCGGACGGTCCGGTCGGCACCGGACCCGCCCTGACCAACGCCACCGGCGCCGCCGGCCGCACCAGCCCGACGGGGAGCACCTCATGAGCAGCGCCGTCGCCACCGCCCCCTCGCGCGGGCCGGTGACCGAGCTCTTCCTGGGCGGTGGCCGGGGCCGCCGGATCACCTGGATCGTCGTGGGCCTGCTGGTGCTGGTCTCCGCCGTGCGGGTGGTCTCCGGGCAGCAGGCGCTGACGTCGTCCTCGACGATGGCCGCCACCCTGCTGCTGGCCGTGCCGCTGCTGCTGGTCGCCCTGGGCGGTCTGTTCGCCGAGCGCGCCGGCGTGGTCAACATCGGCCTGGACGGGATGATGATCCTGGGCACCTGGGGCGCCGGGTTCGCCGGCTACCAGTGGGGCTGGCAGGGCGCGGTCGTCGGCGGACTGGTCATGGGCGCCCTGGGTGGGCTGCTGCACGCCGTGGCCACCGTGACCTTCGGTGTCGACCACGTCATCTCCGGCGTCGCGATCAACATCCTGGCCGGCGGTGTCGTCCGGTTCCTCTCCGAGACGCTCTACACCGACAACCCCGCCGGCGGTGGCGTCACCCAGTCCCCGGCGCTGTCCTCCCGGCCGCCGACGTTCTCCCTGCCGGTGCTGTCCTCCGGCCCGGACCTGCTGGGGGACCTGGAGTCCAAGGGCTGGTTCCTGCTCAGCGACCTGGCCGGGGTGCTGCGTGGGGTGTCCTCCGGCGTCGGGGTGCTCACCGTCGTCGCCGTCCTGCTGGTGCCCGCGGCCTACCTGCTGCTGTGGAAGACCGCGTTCGGGCTGCGGCTGCGCTCCTGCGGGGAGAACCCGGCCGCCGCGGACTCCCTGGGCGTGCCGGTCTACCGGCTCAAGTACACCGCCGTCATCGTCTCCGGCGCCCTGGCCGGCCTGGGCGGTGTCTTCCTGGTCTTCATCGCCAACATCTACCGCGAGGGCCAGACCAACGGCCGTGGCTTCATCGGCCTGGCCGCGCTGATCTTCGGCAACTGGCGCCCCGGCGGCCTGGCCGCCGGCGCCGGGCTCTTCGGCTTCGCCGACGCCCTGCAGCTGCGCAGCCGCACCGGCGTCGTCGCGCTGCTCCTGCTGGTCGCGGTCCTGCTGCTGGCCGTGGCCGTCTACCAGGTCACCCGCCGCAAGCTGGCCCAGGCCGTCACCGCCGCCGTCTTCGCCGCGGCCTCGCTGAGCGCCTACCTGACCATCGACGAGCTGCCCGAGGGCATCGTCTCCTTCACCCCGCACATCACCACGCTGCTGGTGCTGTCACTGGCCTCCCAGCGGCTGCGGATGCCCAAGGCCGACGGACTCGTGTACCGGAGAGGCGAACACTGATGCCCGAGATCGACTGGGACGCGCTGCGCTCGGCGGCCCGCGAGGCCATGACGCACGCCTACGCCCCGTACTCGCACTTCCCGGTCGGCGTCGCCGGGCTGGTCGACGACGGCCGGGTGGTCACCGGCTGCAACGTGGAGAACGCCTCGTACGGCATCGGGCTGTGCGCCGAGTGCGGCATGGTCAGCGAGCTGGCCCGCTCCGGTGGCGGCCGCCTGGTCGCCGTCGCGTGCGTCGGCGGGGACGGGCAGCCGCTGATGCCCTGCGGGCGCTGTCGGCAGCTGCTCTGGGAGTTCGGCGGCGCGGAGATGATGATCGAGACGGTGTCGCTGGGGATCGTGCCGATGCGCGAGGTGCTCCCGGACGCCTTCGGCCCCGAGGACCTGGTCGCGGCGGCCGCCCGGTGAGCACCCACGACGCCATCGACGTCATCCGGGCCAAGCGGGACGGCGTCGAGCTCACCGGTGACCAGATCCGCTGGGTCATCGGCGCGTACACCGCCGGCCAGGTGCCCGACGAGCAGATGAGCGCGCTGCTGATGAGCGTGTTCTTCCGCGGCATGACGCCGGCCGAGCTGGCCACCTGGACCCAGGCGATGATCGACTCCGGCGTCCGCAAGGACCTCACCGGCCTGGGCCGGCCGACCGCGGACAAGCACTCGACCGGCGGGGTGGGGGACAAGACCACGCTGCCGCTGGCGCCCCTGGTGGCCGCCTGCGGCGTCGCCGTCCCGCAGCTGTCCGGGCGCGGGCTGGGGCACACCGGCGGCACGCTGGACAAGCTGGAGGCCATCCCCGGCTGGCGCGCGCAGCTCACCGACGAGGAGTACGTGCAGCAGCTGCGCGACGTGGGCGCGGTGGTGTGTGCAGCCGGCAACGACCTGGCCCCGGCGGACAAGCTGCTCTACGCGCTGCGCGACGTCACCGGCACCGTCGAGTCGATCCCGCTGATCGCCAGCTCGATCATGAGCAAGAAGATTGCCGAGGGCGCGGACGCGCTGGTCCTGGACGTCAAGACCGGCAGCGGCGCCTTCATGAAGGACGTCGAGAGCAGCCGCGAGCTGGCCCGCACCATGGTCGGCCTGGGTGAGGCCGCCGGCGTGCACACCGTGGCCCTGGTGACGGCGATGGACCGCCCGCTGGGCCGCGCGGCGGGCAACGCCGTCGAGGTCGCGGAGTCCCTCGAGGTGCTGGCCGGCGGGGGACCGGCCGACCTGGTCGAGCTGACATTGGCGCTGGCCCGGGAGATGCTCGCCGGCGCCGGCCGCGGTGACGTCGACCCCGCCGCGGCACTGGCCGACGGCCGCGCCATGGACGTGTGGCGGGCGATGATCCGCGCCCAGGGTGGGGACCCCGACGCGGCCCTGCCCCAGCCCACCGAGCGGCACGTCGTGGTGGCCCCGGCCACCGGCACGCTGACCCGGCTGGACGCCTTCTCCCTCGGCGTCGCCGCGTGGCGGCTGGGTGCCGGCCGGGCCCGCAAGGAGGACCCGGTCTCGGCGTCCGCGGGCGTCGTCTGGCACGCCGGGGTGGGGGAGCAGGTGACCGCCGGGCAGCCGCTGCTGGAGCTGCAGACCGACGACGCCTCCCGCATCGAGCGCGCCCTGGGCGCCCTCGAGGGCGCCGTCGGGGTGGACACCGACGACGTCCCGCTGCCCCTGGTGGTCGACCGCATCACCGCCTGAGTGGAGTGCCACAGCGCAGGTTCCCTGCTGCGTGGCACTCCACCCAGGTCGATGGGGGACACTCGTTCCCCGTGAGCACCACCCCCGCGCCCGTCGCGGAGCAGCCGACCACCCCGCTGGACCCCGACGCCGCGATCAGCGTCCGCGGTCTGGTCAAGCGCTACGGCGACCGCAACGCCGTCGACGGCCTGGACCTCGACATCCGGCGCGGTGAGATCTTCGCGCTCCTGGGCCCCAACGGCGCCGGCAAGACCACCACCGTCGAGGTGCTCGAGGGCTACCGCTCGCGGGACGGCGGCGACGTCGCCGTGCTCGGGGTGGACCCCGCGTCGGGCGGGCGACGCTGGCGGGCCGACATCGGCATCGTGCTGCAGTCCGGCGCCGGGGACAGCCAGCTCACCTGCCTGGAGCTGCTCACCGCGCAGGCCGCGTACTACCCCGACCCCCGCGACCCCGCCGAGGTCCTCGAGCTGGTCGGGCTGACCGAGAAGGCCAGGGCCCGCGGCCGCTCGCTGTCCGGAGGCCAGCGCCGCCGGCTCGACGTCGCGCTGGGCATCGTCGGCAAGCCCGCGCTGCTGTTCCTGGACGAGCCCACCACCGGCTTCGACCCCGAGGCCCGCCGGCAGTTCTGGTCGCTGATCCGCTCCCTGCGCGAGCTGGGGACGACGATGCTGCTCACCACGCACTACCTGGACGAGGCCGAGGAGCTGGCCGACCGGGTCGGCGTCATCACCGCCGGGCGGCTCGTGGAGGTCGCGGTCCCCGCCGAGCTGGGCGGTCGCGGGCAGGCGCCCGCCGTCGTCAGCTGGACCGAGGACGGCGCCCGCCGCACCGAGGCCACGCCCACCCCGACCGCGTTCGTCGCCGGGCTGGCAGCCCGGTTCCCCGGCGAGGTGCCCGACCTCGCCGTCGCCCGCCCGACCCTGGAAGACGTGTACCTGCAGATGATCGGCCAGTCGGCATGACCGCGCCCACCACCCGGCTGCCCGCGCTCGCGCGGGTCTACCGGGTCCGCGCCGGGGTGGAGCTGAAGGAGTTCTTCCGGCAGCGCGAGTCCGTCGTGTTCACCCTGATGTTCCCGGTGATCCTGCTGGTCGTCTTCGGTGCCGTCCTGGACTACGACATCGGCGGCGGGGTCAGCTTCACCCAGTACTTCATGGCCGGCGTCATCGCCGCGGGCATCCTGGGCGCCAGCCTGCAGAACATGGCCATCGGCATCGCGACAGAGCGCAGCGACGGCACCCTCAAGCACCTGTCGGGCACGCCGATGCCCAAGAGCGCCTACTTCATCGGGAAGATCGTCCAGGTCTTCGCGGTCACCGTGGCGACGATCGTCATCCTGCTGCTGGTCGGGGTGGTGCTCTACGGCATCGACCTGCCCAGCGGCACCCAGTGGCTGACCTTCCTGTGGGTGGCCCTGCTGGGCTCGGCGGCCTGCACGCTGCTGGGCATCGCCGTCTCCAGCCTGGCCAAGAACGGCCGCTCGGCCTCGGCGACGGTCACCCCGTTCGCGCTGGTGCTGCAGTTCATCTCCGGGGTGTTCTTCCGCTTCGACCAGATCCCCACCTGGATGCAGACCATCGCCTCGGTCTTCCCGCTCAAGTGGATGGCCCAGGGCCTGCGCTCGGTGTTCCTGCCCGAGCAGCTGGCGCTGAGCGAACCGGCCGGCAGCTGGGAGCTGGGCCGGGTCGCGCTGGTCCTGCTGGCCTGGGTCGTCATCGGCCTGGGTCTGTGCGTGATGACGTTCCGCTGGCGGGACAAGGCCGACGGCTGACCCAGCGCGGCAGCCTGCCTGCGCGCAGTGTGTCGGTCCCGTCCTCGGGTCCGCCGCGTCGTCGTCCCCTGCGACCGCCATCGGGGCCAGGACTCGTCTGCGAGGCTGCCACCGGCGGTCCACCCGGGGCGGGTAGCGTCCTGCGGATGCCCGCGCCGCTGACCCCGGAGACCCTCGCCCGCGCCCCCAAGGTGCTGCTGCACGACCACCTGGACGGCGGGCTGCGGCCGCAGACCGTGCTCGAGCTGGCCGACGCCGTGGGCTACACCGCGCTGCCCGCACAGGACGCGGAGTCCCTGGGTGCCTGGTTCCGGCAGGCCGCCGACTCCGGCTCGCTGGTCCGCTACCTGGAGACCTTCGCGCACACCGTCGGGGTCATGCAGACCCCCGAGGCCGTGCACCGGGTCGCCCGAGAGTGCGCGCTGGACCTGGCCGCCGACGGCGTCGTGCACGCCGAGGTCCGGATGGCCCCCGAGCTGCTGTCCGGGATGCCGATCGAGGCCGCGGTCGAGGCCATCCTCGACGGCTTCGCCACCGGTGCCCGGGAGGCCGTGGACCGGGGCACCCCCATCCGGGTCGGCGCGCTGCTGTGCGCCATGCGCCAGGCCGACCGCTGGGACGAGGTCGCCGGCCTGGTGGTCCGCTACCGCGACGCCGGTGTCGTGGGCTTCGACCTGGCCGGCCCCGAGATCGGCTTCCCGGCCGACCGGCACCCCTCGGCCATCGCCGAGCTGGACCGGGCGCACGCCCACCGCACGATCCACGCCGGGGAGGCCGATGGCATCGAGAGCATCCGCGGCGCCCTGGACGGTGCCCGGGCCGAGCGCCTGGGCCACGGTGTGCGGATCGCCGACGAGGTGCCCGAGGACGGCGGCCCCCTCGGCCCGCTGGCCCAGCGGGTGCTCGACGAGCGGGTGACCCTCGAGGTCGCCCCGTCGTCCAACGTGCAGACCGGCGCGTACTCCTCGCTGGCCCGCCACCCCGTGGGGCGGCTGCACCGGGCCGGCTTCGCCGTCACCCTCAACACCGACAACCGGCTGATGAGCGGGGTGTCGGTGACCAGCGAGTTCGCCGCCGTCGTCCAGGCGCACGGCTGGGGCTGGGACGACGTGCAGACCGTCACCGAGCGCGCCGTGGCCGGTGCGTTCCTCCCCGAGGAGGACCGCGCGCGGCTGCTCGCCGACGTCCGGGCGGGGTACGCCGACCTGCTCGGCTGACGCTGCGGGCGACACGGGGGGCGACACGGGGGTGAGACCCGGGGTGACACTGCCCACCCGACGGCGGGAATGCCACGGGGCGGATCGCTGCTAACCTGGGTGTGCCGGCGAGTGCCGGCCATCCTCCCGGACGGTCCTGTCCGGGGAAGAGCGCATCCGTGCAGATCCAGCGTCACAGTCGACGCACGCGATCACCAGTGAAGGCGCCGGTCCTCCCGGCAGCCCTGCACCACCCACGGGACGCGCCCCGATCTGTATCGGAGTTCCCGCTTGTCCTCGTTCGACTCTGTCGACACCAGCACCACCACCCCTGAGGCCGCCGAGGCCGTCACCGAGACCCTCGTGGTCGAGGCGGCCCCCGAGCCCACCGGACCCTCCTTCGCCGAGCTCGGTCTCCAGCAGCAGCTGGTCACCGCGCTGGAGCGCAAGGGCATCCGGCACCCCTTCGCCATCCAGACGTCGGCGCTGCCCGACGCCATGGCCGGCCGCGACGTGCTCGGCAAGGCCGCCACCGGTTCCGGCAAGACGCTGGCCTTCGGTCTGCCCCTGCTGCACCGCCTCGGCCAGGACGTCCAGCACGGCCGCCGCGCCCCGCGTGGCCTCGTGCTCGTCCCGACCCGCGAGCTCGCCCAGCAGGTGCACGACGCGCTGGCCCCCCTGGGCCAGTCCAACGGCGTCCAGCTCGCTGCGGTGTACGGCGGTGCCTCGATGTACCGCCAGATCCAGCAGCTGCGCCGCGGTGTCGACGTCGTCATCGCGACGCCGGGCCGCCTGCAGGACCTGATCAACCAGGGCGAGTGCTCCCTGGCCGACGTCGAGATCTCGATCATCGACGAGGCGGACTTCATGTCCGACCTGGGCTTCCTGCCCGTGGTCAAGGAGCTGCTCGACCAGACCCGCACCGACGGTCAGCGGCTGCTGTTCTCCGCGACCCTCGACGGTGAGGTCGACAGCCTGGTCCGCCGCTACCTCAAGGACCCGGCCCGCCACTCGGTCGTCACCGCCGCGGACTCCGCGCCGCCGGCCGAGCACCGCGCCTACAGCGTGTCCTTCCCGGACCGCCTGCGGGTCACCGAGCAGCTCGCCGCCCGCCCGGGCCGCACGATCATCTTCGTGCGCACCCAGCACGGCGCCGACCGGCTCGCCGACAACCTGCAGCAGGTCGGCATCAAGGCCGAGCCGATCCACGGCGGTCTGCCGCAGTCGGCCCGTCGCCGTGCGCTCGAGGCGTTCACCGACGCCCGCTCGCCGGTCCTGGTCGCCACCGACGTCGCCGCTCGCGGCATCCACGTCGACGACGTGTCGCTGGTCCTGCACTACGACCCGCCGGCAGACCACAAGACCTACCTGCACCGCTCCGGCCGCACCGCGCGCGCCGGTGCCGCGGGTGTCGTCGTCTCGCTGCTGCTGCCCGACCAGGTGGGCCAGGCCAAGCGCCGCTTCCGCCAGGCCGCGGTGAACACCGACGTGTCCCGGATCCGTCCGGGCGACGCCCCGATCGCCGAGCTCGTCGCCTCCGGTGTGCACGTGGAGCCCGTCGAGCGTCCGGTCCGTCCCTCGCGGGGCGGCTCGTCCTCGGGGCGCCCGCGTCGCGAGGGTGGCGGCGACCGTCGTCCCCGTCGCGAGGGCTTCGGCGACCGTCCCGCCCGCCCGGCCGGCGACCGCCCCTCCTACGGTGACCGTCCGGCCCGCCCGGCCGGTGACCGGCCCTCCTACGGTGACCGTCCGGCCCGCCCGGCCGGTGACCGGCCCACCTACGGGGACCGCCGTTCGCCCGGCGCCCGCCCCACCGGTGGCGGCCAGGGTGGGCGCCCCCCGCGCCCGGCCCGCTCGTACTGACCTGACGCACGGCTGACGGCCGGTCCCCTCCTCGGAGGGGACCGGCCGTTCGTCGTCCAGCAGAGCCGCAACGGCCCGGCTGCAGGGTCCCGCGGCGCGCGGAGCACGTCGCGGGGGGCAGCCGGGTCCTCTCTCAGTCGCGGAAGACCAGGGCCCCGCTGACCTCGGCGACCACGTCGTCCCACGGCCCGGTGAGGGCGGCGGCGTCCTCGGCGCGCAGGGCGGCCTGCGGCTCGCGCTCGCTGCGGGCCACCGCCTGGCCCAGCGGGGTCCCCGATCCCAGCAGTTCCTCGACCCGCGCCAGACCGGCGTACTCGGCCAGGTCTCGCACGCCCTCGACGGGCTGGGTGAGGACGCCGTGGTCGACCAGCCCGGCAGCACCGTCGGCGACCTCGGTGAGGACCTCGGCCAGCTCGGTGAGGTCGTAGCGGTCCTGGTCGGCAGGCAGCGGCAGGGTGTCGGTGTCGGCCACCTCGGCCCAGGACGCGATCTCGGTGAGGTCGTGGGTCTCGTCGCCGGCGATGAAGGCGGCCAGCTCGACCGGGGTGCCGAAGAGGAAGACCTCGCCGTCCCGGCCCAGGAAGCGGGCCTCGTCCTCGACGTAGCAGCGCAGGGTCAGCCCGGCGCCCTCGGGGACGACGACCTCGACGGGCAGGATGCCGACGGCCTCCCAGAACTCCTGGGCCGCGGCGACGGCGGCCGGGGAGGCGGTGAGCCGGCTGGCGCTGCGGATCTCGCTGGTGGGGGTGACGCTCTCGACGGGGGCCGCCGTGGAACCGGCGGGCACCCGGTCGGTCGCCCGCGCCGGGGTGGCGTCGCCGTCGTCATCGTCATCGTCATCGTCGTCGGTCTCGGTCTCGGCGTCCCCGACGACGGTCTCGGCCTCTTCGCTGGCCGAGGGGTAGGAGTCCGCGTCGGTGGTGCCCGCGCCGGTCCAGTCCAGGTGCTCGTCGAGCTCCTCGACGACGTCCTCGAACAGCTCGTCGACGGCGCCGCCCAGGGAGATCCAGGCGTCCTCGCCGGCCCGGCCGACGAACGCGTCGATGCCGAGCCCGAGCATCGCGACCTCGGGCTTGGCCATCAGCTCGGCGACGGACTCGAACACGGTCTCGTCGTCGTCGTCCGCGTCCTCGTCCTCGTCGGGGGCGGTGTCGCAGACCTCGGCCAGCCGGCCGACGATCTCGAACGTCGCGGCCAGCTCCTCGACGGCCCACCGGTCGGGGTTCTCGGCCAGGACGTCGTAGACGCCGTCGAGGTCGTAGCGGTGGTCGTCGTCGGGCGTGAGGTCCGCGGCGTCCAGCCCGGCCACGACCGGCCACACGGGGTGGTCGGCCAGGTCGTGGTCGGTACGGCTGCGGCAGAAGTCGGCGAGGGCGGCCGGGGAGGGGAACAGGTGCACCACGGAGGTGTCGCCCTCGGTGCCGCCGAGGAACGCCTGCCACTCCTCGCCGTCCTCCTCCCACGGGGGAGCCCACAGCGTGTAGCCGGTGCGGTCGTCGAGGGTGAGGGCGATCGGGACGATGCTGGGCCTGGCCACGGGCCCATCCTGCCGTGTCCGGCTGTGATCAGCCCCGCGGGTCGTCCTGCGGTGTCCGGTCCGCCCGCCAGACGGTCGCCACGAGGACGACGGCGCCCACCATCACGACCGCCCCGATGCCGGCCGCGGCGTCCATCCCGGCGCTGAAGGCGTCCTGCGCGCTGGCCGTCAGGGCGGCTGCGGTGTCGCCCGGCAGGCGGTCGGCGACGTCGACGGCGCCGCCGAGCGTCCCGGCCGCGGTGGCGTCCGCGCCGTCCACGCCCGCGGGCAGGACGAGCCGGGCGGTGTAGACCGCGCCGAGCACGCTGCCCAGGACCGCGACGCCGAGCCCGGTGCCCAGTTCGTACGCGGTCTCGCTGACCGCGCTGGCCTGCCCGGCGCGCTCGGGCGGTGCGGCGGTGAGGATCGCGTCGTTGGTGAGGGTCTCCGACAGCCCGGCACCGGCCGCGACCAGACCGAAGGCCAGCACGACGACGGCGACGTCGGAGTCCGGGCCCAGCCGGGTGGCGACGACGTAGCCGGCGACCCCGAGCAGCAGCCCGGTGACGACCAGCCAGCGCACCGGGACGACCTTGGCCAGCGGGACGGCGGCCAGCCCGGCGAGCACCGAGGCGACCAGGCCGGGGACCAGCAGCAGGCCGGCGTCCAGCGGGCTGACGTCCAGCACGAGCTGCAGGTACTGCGAGGTGATGAGCAGCAGGCCGGTGAGCGCGGCGATGCTCAGCAGGTTGGCGCTGATCGCGGCGCTGACCACCCGGGAGCGGAACAGGCGCAGGTCCATCAGCGGGTCGCGGTGGGTGAGCTGGCGGCGGACGAAGGTGATCCCGCTGGCGACGCCGAGGACCGCCGCACCCACGCTGGTCACCGACACCTCGCCGGTGGCCAGGGTCTTGATGGCGTAGACGACGGGCAGCATCGTGGTGAGCGAGAGCCCGACGCTGACCAGGTCCAGCCGTCCGGGGGAGGGGTCCCGGGACTCGGGCAGCAGCAGCGGGCCGACGACGAGCAGCGCGGCGAGCACGGGCACGTTGACCAGGAAGACCGAGCCCCACCAGTAGTGCTCGAGCAGGTAGCCACCCAGGATCGGGCCCAGGGCCGCGCCGCCGGAGAACCCGGCCGCCCAGACGGCGATGGCCAGCCGCCGCTGCTGCCGGTCCAGGAACAGGTTGCGCAGCAGGGACAGCGTCGAGGGCATC
Organism: Modestobacter sp. Leaf380; assembly: GCF_001424485.1. Classification (GTDB taxonomy): domain Bacteria; phylum Actinomycetota; class Actinomycetes; order Mycobacteriales; family Geodermatophilaceae; genus Klenkia. Next base: position 444,439 of record NZ_LMQC01000001.1, on the reverse strand, counting down.
AGCGCCGCCCCGAACAGGCCCTGCAGGGCGCGGGCGGCGATCAGCCAGCGGATGTCGGGGGCGTAGGCGGCCAGCACCGAGGCGATGCCGAACCCGGCGGCGCCGATCAGCAGCATCCGCCGGCGGCCGAACCGGTCGCCCAGCGTGCCGGCGGTGATGAGCAGGCCGGCGAGCACCAGCGGGTAGACGTCCACGGCCCACAGCAGCTCGGTCCCGCTGGGCACCAGCGCCCGGGTGATCGAGGGGACGGCGAAGGTCAGCACCGTGCCGTCCACGGAGACGAGCAGGACCGGGAGCATCAGCACGGCGAGGCCGAGCCACTCCCGTCGTCCGGCGCGGGTGGTGCTGGTGGCCGGGTTGCCGACCGTGGCGGTGCTCATGGGTCCTCGTTCGCTCGACGCGTTCACTCGGTGCAGGCTTGTACCGTCCAGACGGTACAGTAACGATCCGTGCCCCGTCCCTCGAACCGTGACCGCGTGCTCGACGCCTACGAGACCCTGCTCGTCGACGGCGGGGGCGCCGCCGTGACGCTGGACGCCGTGGCCTCGGCAGCCGGGGTGTCCAAGGGTGGCCTGCTCTACCACTTCCCGAGCAAGGAGGCCCTCGTCGAGGGCGTCGGCGAACGGCTCCGGGTCTTCGTCGAGGCCGACGTCCAGGCTCTGCTCGCCGCGCCCGAGGGCGCCGTCGCCTACTGGCTGACCTCCTCGGCGGAGGACGCGCAGGGGCCGCTCACCCGGACCTACCAGGCCGCGCTCCGGCTGGCCGGCGCCGGTCTCACCCCGGCCCGGGCCGCCCTCGCCGACGCCGACCGGGCCTGGACCGCCGCCCTCGAGCACCGGATCCCCGACCCGGTCCTGGCGAGACTGGTCCGACTGGTCGGTGACGGGCTGTACCTGGAGGGCCTGGCCGGCCTGTCCGGCCGCCCGGACACCGCCCCGCTGCAGGCGCTGCTGGAGCAGCTCCTCCGCGACCGCTGAGCCGGCCCGCGCGGCACCATCGTCCCCCACGCGCCGCAACGCCCCGCCCGCCTCTTCCCTCGCTGGGTGGCTGAGCCGCCCAGCAGGTGGTCCAGCCACCGTCGACGGTGGCCCATGCCCCTGCCAGGTGGTCCAGCCACCGTCCGCAGTGGCTCAGCCACCCGTGGGGTGGCTGAGCCGCTCAGCAGGCGGCTGAGCCACCCGTCAGGAGGCTGAGCCACCCGTCAGGAGGCTGAGCCACCCACTGGGGGTGGGGCCCCACTCGGGGAGGCGCGAGGAGACGGGTTCAGAGGCCGATCGGGTGCCAGACCGTCTTGGTCTCCAAGAACGGGGTCATCCGGGACAGGCCGGGGTCGGCGGTCCAGTCGGGCTCCTCGGCGGTGGTGCGCAGCACCCGCTTGAGCGTGCCCGCCGCCGAGCGCTCCAGCTCCATCGCCGTCGTCCCGGAGCCCGCCAGGTCGATGCCGTCGACGTCGGCGTGCTCGGCCAGCCACGGGCCGATCTCGGCGGCGTCCCCGGTGAGCAGGTTGACCACGCCCCCGGGGACGTCGGAGGTGGCCAGCACCTCGCCCAGGGTGATCGCCGGCAGCGGGCGCTCCTTCGAGCTGACCACCACCGCGGTGCAGCCGGTGGCCAGGACCGGGGCGACCACGCTGACCAGGCCCAGCAGCGACGACCGCTGCGGCGCCAGCACGGCGACGACGCCGGTGGGCTCGGGCAGCGAGAAGTCGAAGTAGGGGCCGGCGACCGGGTTGGTGCCGCCCAGCACCGAGGCCAGCTTGTCGGTCCACCCGGCGTACCAGACCCAGCGGTCGATCGCGGCGTCGACGGCGGCCCGGGCCTTGGTCGCCGACAGGCCCTCGCCGGCGGCGACCTCGTCGGCGAACTGGGCCGCGCGGCCCTCCATCACCTCGGCGACCCGGTAGAGCACCTGGCCGCGGTTGTAGGCGGTGGCACCCGACCAGCCGGCGAAGGCCCCGCGGGCGGCGACGACGGCGTCCCGGGCGTCCTTGCGGGAGGCCCAGGCGGCGTTGGCGACGAACCGGCCGCGGCTGTCGGTGACCTCGTAGGTGCGGCCGGACTCCGAGCGGGGGAACTTCCCGCCCAGGTAGAGCTTGTAGGTCTTGCGGACCTCGAGGCGCTCGGGCATCAGGACTCCTTCAGGTACGCGCGCAGGCCCAGGCGGCCGCCCTCGCGTCCGTAGCCGGACTGCTTGTAGCCACCGAAGGGCGACGTCGGGTCGAACTGGTTGAACGTGTTGGCCCACACCACGCCGGCCCGGAGCTGGTTCGCGATCGACAGGATCCGCGAGCCCTTCTCCGACCAGATGCCGGCCGACAGCCCGTAGGTGGAGTTGTTGGCCTTGGCGACCGCCTCGTCCGGCGTCCGGAAGGTCAGCACCGACAGCACCGGGCCGAACACCTCGTCGCGGGCGATCCGGTGGGCGGGGGAGACGTCGGTGAAGACGGTCGGCTTGAACCAGAAGCCGCGGTCGGGCAGCTCGCCGGCGGGCTGCCAGGGGTGCGCGCCCTCGGCCTCGCCGATGCCCACGAGCTCCCTGATGCGGGCGAGCTGTTCGGCGGAGTTGATCGCCCCGACGTCGGTGTTCTTGTCCAGCGGGTCGCCGACCCGCAGCGTGCCGATGCGGCGTTGCAGCGAGGCGATTACCTCGTCGTGCACCGACTCCTGCACCAGCAGTCGGGAGCCGGCGCAGCAGACGTGGCCCTGGTTGAAGAAGATGCCGCGGACGATGCCCTCGACGGCCTGGTCGATCGGCGCGTCGTCGAAGACGATGTTGGCGGCCTTGCCGCCCAGCTCCAGGGTGAGCACTTTGGAAGTGCCGGCGACGGCGCGGGCGATCTGCTTGCCCACCTCGGTCGAGCCGGTGAAGGCGACCTTGTCCACGTCCGGGTGCTCGACGACCGCCCGGCCGGTGTCCCCGGCGCCGGTCACGATGTTGACCACGCCCGGGGGCAGGTCGGCCTGCTGGCAGACCTCGGCGAACAGCAGGGCGGTCAGCGGGGTGGTCTCGGCCGGCTTGAGGACGACGGTGTTGCCCGCCGCGAGGGCCGGGGCGACCTTCCAGGCCAGCATCATCAGCGGGAAGTTCCACGGGATGACCTGACCGGCCACACCGTGCGGACGGGGGGCTGCGCCCAGGCCCACGTGGTCGAGCTTGTCGGCCCACCCTGCGTGGTAGAAGAAGTGCGCGGCGGCCAGGGGCACGTCGACGTCGCGGGACTCGGTGATCGGCTTGCCGTTGTCCAGGGTCTCCAGGACCGCGAACTCCCGGGCCCGCTCCTGCAGCAGCCGGGCGATGCGGAACAGGTACTTGCCGCGGTCGGCCGGGCGCATCGGGCCCCAGACCCGGGTGAAGGCACGGCGGGCGGCGCGGACCGCGCGGTCGACGTCGGCGTCGGTGCCCACGGCGATCTCGCTGAGCACCTCCTCGGTCGCCGGGTTGACCGTCGTCAGGGGGGTGCCCCGGCCGGGGGTGAACTCGCCGTCGACGAACAGGCCGTAGCTGGGCTGCAGGTCCACGATCGAGCGGGACTCGGGGGCGGGGGCGTACTCGAAGGGGCTCATCAGTCGACGCTCACGTGGTCGGGGCCGGAGTAGTGGCCGGTGCGGAGCTTCTGGCGCTGCAGGAGCAGGTCGTTGAGCAGGCTGGAGGCGCCGAAGCGGAACCAGTCCGGCGACAGCCAGTCCGGCCCGACGACCTCGTTGATCATCACCAGGTGCTTGACGGCGTCCTTGGTGGTCTTGATGCCGCCGGCGGGCTTGACGCCGATCTGCACCCCGGTCGCGGCGCGGAAGTCGCGGACGGCCTCGAGCATCACCAGGCAGACCGGCAGGGTGGCGGCGGGGGAGACCTTGCCGGTGGAGGTCTTGATGAAGTCCCCGCCGGCGAGCATGGCCAGCCACGAGGCGCGGCGGACCGCGTCGTAGGTGCGCAGCTCGCCGGTCTCCAGGATCACCTTGAGGTGCGCGCTGCCGCAGGCCTCCTTGACGGCCACGACCTCCTCGAACACGTCGAGGTACCGCCCCGCCAGGAAGGCACCGCGGTCGATGACCATGTCGATCTCGTCGGCGCCGTTGGCCACGGCGTCGCGGACGTCGGCCAGCTTCACCGCCCGGCTGGCCCGGCCGGAGGGGAACGCGGTGGCGACGGCGGCGGTGTGGATCCCGCTGCCGGCCAGCGCCTCGGTGGCCACCCCGGCGAGGTCGCCGTAGACGCAGACCGCGGCGACGGGCGGGCAGCCGGGGTCGGTGGCGTCAGGACGGCGGGCCTTGGCGGCCAGCGCGCGCACCTTCCCCGGGGTGTCCGCGCCCTCCAGCGTGGTCAGGTCGACCATCGAGATGGCGGTGTCGATCGCCCAGGCCTTCGCCGTCGTCTTGATCGAGCGGGTGCCCAGCTGCGCGGCCCGGGCCTCGGCGCCGACCTGGTCGACGCCCGGCAACCCGTGCAGGAAGGCACGGAAGGCGGCGTCGGACCGGGTGACGTCGGCGTAGGCGTCCAGGGTCCGCGGGGCGCCCGGCGCGGCGACGGCGCCCGGTGCGGCGGGGTCCAGTGCAGTGCTGCCGGTGGGTGTCACGCCCGTCATCATCCCCGACACCACCGACAGCACGGGCGCCTGCCGTTACGGTGGCCGCCGTGCAGCTCACCGTCGTGGACCACCCGATCGCCCGTGCCCGCCTGACCCGGATGCGCGACGAGCGCACCGACAACGCCGCGTTCCGCGCCGCGCTGCGGGACCTCACCGAGCTCCTGGTCTTCGAGGCCACCCGGGAGCTGGCGGTCGAGGAGTACGAGATCACCACCCCGGTGACGACGACGACCGGCTACCGGCTGGCCGCCCCGCCGCTGATCGTGCCGGTGCTGCGGGCGGGCCTGGGCATGGCCGACACCGCGCACTCCCTGCTGCCGGAGTCCCAGATGGGCTTCGTCGGGCTGGCCCGCAACGAGGTCACCTTCCAGCCCGAGGCCTACATGGCCTCGCTGCCGGAGTCCCTCGTCGACCGGGAGGTCTTCGTGCTGGACCCGATGCTGGCCACCGGTGGCTCACTGGTGCACTGCTGCACGCTGCTCACCGAGCGCGGCTGCACCTCGATCACCGTGCTGTGCGCGCTGGCCGCCCCCGAGGGCATCGCCCGGCTCGAGGAGTCCGGGCTGCCGTTGCGGGTCTTCACCGCCAGCATCGACTCCGAGCTCAACTCCGACGCCTACATCGTCCCGGGCCTGGGCGACGCCGGCGACCGCCAGTTCGGCGCCGTCTGATGCGCTTCGCCGTCCTGGGCAGCGGGTTCTGGGCCAACACGGTCCACGCCGCGTCGCTCCACGCCCACCCGCAGGCCGAGCTGGTCGGCGTCTGGGGCCGGGACGCGGCCAAGGCGCAGGCACTGGGCGCCGAGTACGACGTGCCCGGCACCGACGACCTGGACGCCCTGCTGGCCGACGTGGACGCCGTCAGCATCTCGGTGCCGCCCTCGGTGCAGCCCGACCTGGCCGTCCGGGCCGCCGAGGCCGGCTGCCACGTGCTGCTGGAGAAGCCGGTCGCCCTGTCGGTCGCCGACGCCGACCGGGTCGTCGCGGCCACGGCCGCGGCCGGGGTCGCCTCGGTGGTCTTCGTGACCTACCGCTTCCGCACCTCGACGCACACCTGGCTGGACCAGGCCTCCCGGATGTCGCTGGTGGGCGGCCAGGTGACCTGGCTGGCCAGCACCTTCGCCGCCGACAGCCCGTTCCGCGGCTCGGTCTGGCGGGCCGAGCCGGGTGCGCCGCTGTGGGACCTGGGTCCGCACGCGTTGTCGCTGCTGACCCCGACGCTGGGCCCGGTCGTCGCCGCGCAGGGCGCCCGCGCCGCCGACGGCACGGTCAGCGTCGTCTTCGAGCACGAGGCCGGGCCGACCAGCACGGTCACCCTGTCGGCCACGGCGTCGACGCTGTCGGCCGGGGAGGACTTCTGGGTGCACGGTGACGCCGGCCGCCTGGTGCTGCTGCCCGAGGACGGTGCCACGGCGGGTGAGGCGCACGCGGTCGCCGTGGACGAGCTGATGGCCGCCGCGCTGACCGGCGGGGCACACCCGTGCGACGCCGCGTTCGGGGCGGAGCAGGTCCGGGTGCTCGCCGCGGCCGAGCGGGCCATCGAGGCGGGCAGCCGGCAGACCGTCGGCTGAAGCGCCTCTCGGGGCGCTACCGTCGTCCTGGCACTCACGCGCACGACGAACGGGGACACCGTGGACTTCCTGACCTGGTACGTGCCGCGCGGCCGGATCACCCGTCGGGTGTTCTGGTTGCACTACGTGCTGCCGTTCTTCCTGCTCAGCGCGCTGGCGCTCGCGGTGGACGTGTCCTTCGGCTACACCTCGCTGGACGTGGCCACTGCGGACTCCCAGGCGGCCCTGGCCATCGAGTACGGGCCGTTCGTCACCGGCGTGGGCCTGTTGACGGTCGTGCCCTCGATCGCCTCGCAGGTCACCCGGCTGCACGACCAGGGCCGGTCGGCGTGGTGGCTGCTGCTCAACGTGCTGCCGGTGTTCGGGCAGCTGGCGCTGCTGGGGATCTGCGGCATCGTCCCCGGCCAGCCGGGGCCCAACCGCTACGGCCCGCCCGTCGACGGCACAGCAGGGCCGGACGGGCAGCCGTGGGGTGCCCAGACGTGGGGTGCGCAGTCGTGGGGTGCGCAGCCGGGCCCGCAGTCCCCGGGAGCCCAGTCGGGCTGGGGCGCGCCGCCGCAGGCGTCACAGCCGGGGTCCTGGACCCCGGGCCCGCAGGACCGGGCGCCGGACTACCCGCCGTCGGACTGGCGCTGAGCCGACGGGCACACCCGTTCGAGCCCTGAGGGGGCGCACCGTCCCGGTGCGCCCCCTCGGTCGTCTCCGGGCGGTCGTCGCTGGCGCGGTCGTCTCCGGCGCGGTCAGAGACCCAGAGCGGTGGACATCTCCGTGCGCAGCCGGTCCAGGTCGACCTGCCCGCGGGCGCGGGCGGCAGCCACCCCGGCCGCGTCCGGCACCGGGACGACGGACTCCAGGTAGGCCTTGAGCTTGGGCTCGGTGCCACTGGGCCGGACGACGACCCGCACCCCGTCGCCGGTCAGCCGCACCGCGTCCAGCGGAGTCTCTGCCCGGGCGAGGTCCTCGACGGTGACGGCGCGGTCCAGCAGGGTCGCCGGCGGCTGCGCCCGGAGCCGGGCCATGGCGTCGGCGATGACGGCCAGGTCCTCGTCCCGGACCGACAGCTGGCCGGTGGCGAACAGGCCGTGCTCGACGGCGATCTCGTCGAGTCGGTCGGTGAGCGTGCGCCCCGTCGTGGCCAGCTCGGCCGCGAGCAGGGCGACGGCCAGTGCGGCGGACACCCCGTCCTTGTCCCGGGCCACGCCGGGGCTCACCGCGTAGCCCAGCGCCTCCTCGTAGCCGTAGACCAGCGGCGCCTGCGACGAGCCGGCCCGGATGATCCACTTGAAGCCGGTCGGGGTGCGCTCCGAGGGCTGCCCGTGCGCGGCGGTCAGCTCGGCCAGCAGGGAGCCGCTGACCAGCGAGGCGGCGTAGGTGCCGGTGACCCCGCGGCGCAGCAGCCAGTCCGCCAGCAGCGCGCCGACCTCGTCGCCGGTGAGCTGGCGTCCTCCGCAGACCACCGAGCACCGGTCGGCGTCGGGGTCCTCGGCGATCGCCACGTCCGCGCCCACCCGGTCGGCGAGCGCGGTGAGCAGGTCGACGGCGCCGGGCTCCTCCGGGTTGGGGAAGGACACGGTCGGGAAGTCCGGGTCGGGGTGCTCCTGCTCGGGCACCGCGTGCAGGGCGGAGAACCCGGCCGCGGCGAAGACGCTGCGGGTGGTCGTCGTCCCCACGCCGTGCATGGCCGTGTACGCGACGACCAGCCGGCGGCGGGCCTGCGCGTCGACCCGGTCGGGCTGCAGGGCGTGCACCACGGCGGCCACGTAGTCGGCCTCGACGTCGTCGTCCAGGGTGGTCCACTCGTCGCTGCGGGGCAGGTCGCGGGCGGCGCCGACGGAGCCGATGGCCGCCTCGATCTGCCGGTCGGCGGGCGGCACGAGCTGGGCGCCGTCACCGAGGTAGACCTTGTAGCCGTTGTCCTGTGGCGGGTTGTGGCTGGCGGTGACCATCACCCCGGCGACCGCGCCCAGGTGCCGGACCGCGTAGGCCAGCACCGGGGTCGGCAGCGGCCGCGGCAGCACCTGGACGGCGAACCCGGCGCCGGCCAGCACCTGAGCGCTGACCCGGGCGAACTCGTCGGAGCGGTGCCGTGCGTCGTACCCGATCACGATCCCGCGCCCGGCCAGCCCCTCCGCTGCCAGGTGGGCGCCGAGGCCGGCGGCGGCCCGCGCCACGACGGCGGCGTTCATGCCGGCCGGCCCGGCCCGCAGTGGCCCACGCAGCCCCGCGGTCCCGAAGGTCAGCGTGCCGGCGAAGCGCTGGGCCAGGTCCTCGGCGGCCGCGTCGTCCCCGGCGGCCGTCCGGTCGAGCAGCTGCTGCAGCTCGGCCCGGTCACCGGCATACGGGTCGTCGGCGACCCAGCGCGCGACGGCGTCGAGGTCCGGCCGGCCGGCGCCCGCGGTCACGACGGGTCGGCCTGCTGGGCGCGGGCGGTCACCGCGTCGATCGCGAAGTCCGGTCCGGCGAACTCGCCACCGAGCCGGTCGTGCTCGACGGTGCCCGGGGTGGGCTCGCCGTACGCGCTGGTGATCGCCTCGGCGTAGATCTCGGCGTCGTCGACGGACTCGTAACCCAGTGCGCGGGCCGAGCTCAGGTCCCACCAGTTGCGGGTGTTGGCCGACACGCCCCACACGACCGCGAAGCCGGGGCTGGGTGCGGTGAGGGCGGCGTCGACGAGGCCGACGGTGTCCTCGGGGGACAGCCAGGTCGACAGGTGCCGCGGCGCGCGGGGCTCGGGCAGCGCCGACCCGATCCGCAGGCAGACGACGTCCAGGCCGTAGCGGTCGACGTACAGCGAGCCGAGCGCCTCCATGGCCACCTTGGACACCCCGTAGTAGGTGTCCGGTCGTGGCTGGGCGTCGGTCTGGGCGTTCTCGACCCGGGGCGACATCCCGGTGGCGTGGTTGCTGCTGGCCAGCACGACCCGTGGCACCCCGGCCAGCCGGGCGGCTTCGAGGGCCACGTACGTGCCGTCGATGTTGGCGTGCGCGATCGCCTCCCAGGTGGACTCGGTGGAGATGCCGGCCATGTGCACGACCGCGCTGGCCCCCTGCGCGGCCGCGGTCACTGCAGCCAGGTCGGTGGCGTCGGCGACGAGGTGCTCCTCGCCGGGCCGGGTGTCGGTCACCGGGACGACGTCCAGGCAGCGCAGCGCGTGCCCGCGCTCGGGCAGCCCGCCGCGCAGCAGGGTGCCGATGTACCCGGCGGCGCCGGTCAGCAGGACGGGGCCGCTCATGCCTGCACCTGCTGCGGCAGCCGGCCGATGAACTCGACCAGGAACTCGCCCAGGCGCCCGGCGGCGGCCTTGCCGGCCTCCAGCACCTCGACGTGGTCCAGCGCCTCGCCGGTGATGCCGGCGGCGGCGTTGGTGACCATGGACAGGCCGAACACCTCGACGCCGGCGGCCCGGGCGGCGATGGCCTCCAGTGCGGTGGACATGCCGACCAGGTCGGCGCCCATCGTGGTGAGCATCCGGATCTCGGCGGGGGTCTCGAAGTGCGGGCCGGGGAGGGCCGCGTAGACGCCCTCGACGAGGGAGGGGTCGATCTCCTGGGCCAGTGCCCGCAGCCGCTTGGCGTAGAGGTCGGTCAGGTCGACGAAGGTCGCCCCCACCAACGGGGAGCGGGCGGTCAGGTTGAGGTGGTCGCTGATCAGCACCGCCTGGCCGACGGTGTGGTCGGGGGAGAGACCGCCCGCGGCGTTGGTCAGCACCACGGTGCGCACGCCGGCGGCGGCCGCCGTCCGGATGCCGTGCACCACGGGCTCGACGCCGCGTCCCTCGTAGAGGTGGGTGCGGCCCAGGAAGAGCAGCACGCGGGTGTCCCCGACCCGGACCGAGCGGATCTCCCCGCCGTGCCCGGTCACCGTCGGTGCCGCGAAGCCCGGCAGCTCGCCGATCGCGACGCTGGCCTCGGCCGGCCCGAACGCGTCGGCGGCCGGCGCCCAGCCCGACCCCATGACGACGGCGACGTCGTGCTGCCCGCCCAGGGCGGCGACGAGGTCGTCGGCGGCGCGGGCGGCCAGCGCGGCGGGATCGGTGGGGGAGGTCTGGGCAGGCGTCTGACTCACGACGACGACGCTAGCCGAGGGGGGCGACAGAACGGACCCCTGCGTCGGGGTCCGGTGGGGTCGACACGCCGGCCCCCCGAGGCCGACCTCGTTGCCCCCGACGGCCGGGACACACATCATCTCGCCGTGCAGCGCATCGAGATCGACGGCGTCCGGGTCCTCCACCTGCCGGGTGCCCGGCGTACGACCATGGCACTCGTCTTCGGCGTGGGGGTCCGGGACGAGACCTTCGCGACGCGCGAGGTGACCCACCTGGTCGAGCACCTCGTCATGGGGACCCTGCCCAAGAGCAACCTCCAGCGGAACGGCATGACGACGGTCGACTCGACGCACTTCCACGCCACGGGGCGCCCCGCGGCGGTGGCTGGCTTCATCGAGGGTGTCTGCACGGGTCTGCGGGAGCTGTCGTTGGCGCGCGCCGATGCCGAGATCGGGGTGCTGCAGGCCGAGGACTGCTCCGGCGTCGGCGGTTTCGTGGAGAGCATGTTCGCCCAGCGCTACGGGCTGAGCGGTCTCGGCGTCGCCTACCCCGGGGGCCCGGGGCCCCAGTACCTGTCCGACGACACGATCACGGCCCACGCCCGCCGGTGGTTCGTCGCGGAGAACGCGGTCCTGGTCTGTCACGGCGAGCTGCCCGAGGGTCTGCGACTGGACCTCCCGCGCGGGCCCCGGCCGGTCCACGACGCGGTTGCGGCGCGCGAGCAGCACGGCGCCGCCTGGGGCAAGAGCTGGGCGGCGGGCGTCGGCCTGATGGTGACGTCCACGGGCCCGTGGGACCCGGCGCTGCGGGTGGCGCTCGACGTCGTGCGCGAGCGCGTCCAGGACGTGGCGCGCACGGAGAGGGGCCTCAGCTACTCGTCGGGCATCGTCACCCAGGACGTCGACCGGGGCCGTCGGGAGATCGTCCTGGCGGTCGACGCGCGGGAGGGCCAGGAGGGGGCCGTGGCCACCATCCTGTGGGAGCAGTGGCGCGCCCTGTGCCAGGCCGGTCCCAGCCCCGACGAGCTGGCGCACGTGGTCGAGGGGACCCAGCAGGAACTCGAGGACGCCGACGAGGACGACCTGCTGCTGGGGAACCTCATCGACGCCGCGGTCAGCGAGCTCCTGGGTCTCGTCCACACCTCCAACACCGACATCCAGGTCGCTTACGCCGGCGTCACCGTCGACATGGTGCGCGACGCCGCGCGCGCGGTGTGGGCCTCGGCCCTGCTCCAGGTCCCGGAGTGGTCGGAGTTCGCGGGCCTGCCCGGCCTGGACCGCTGGCGTGCCTGCGGCTGGAGCAGCGACGTGCCGAGCGGCCGCACCCTCCGCCCGTCAGCGCTCGTCCGGGTCCTGCCGGGGGCGGCCAAGAAGCGGCGGTTCGTCCTCGCCGACGACGGGGTCGGTCACGTCGACGAGGACGGTGACGTCCACTTCGTCCCCTGGGCCGCGCTGGACAGCGTGTACCGCCAAGAGCCCGCCAGGGACGGGGCAGGCAAGGTGCTCGACGGTGGCGGACTGGTCGTCATCGGCCGCAACGCGTGCATGTTCCGCATCGACCAGGACTCCTTCGGGTCCAAGGCGACCGCCACTGCCGCTGCCCACGTGCAGAGCAAGGTGCCCGCGGAGCGCTGGGCCCACGTCCGTCCCAGCCTGGCCACCGCGGCGTCGTAGGTCAGCGGGGTCGGGGTTCCCTCCCTAGACTCGCCGCGTGCAGATCCCCTTCACCTCCTCCGAGCGCTCCAGCCTGGGGGTCGAGTGGGAGTTGCAGCTCATCGACCGCGAGAGCCGGCAGCTGACCTCGGGCGCCACCGAGATCCTCGCCGAGCTCAAGCCCGCTGACGCCGACGAGCACCCCAAGGCCAAGCACGAGCTGCTCCAGTCGACGATCGAGATCATCACCGGCATCTGCGGCACGGTCGCCGAGGCCAAGGCCGACCTCGCCGGCACGCTGGCCGAGGTCGTCGAGGCGGCCGACCGGCGCGGGCTCGGCCTCATGTGCGCGGGCACCCACCCGATCACCGACTGGCAGACCCAGCAGATCAGCCCCAAGGAGCGGTACACCCAGCTGGTCGAGAAGATGCAGTGGCTGGCCCGCCGGCTGCAGATCTTCGGCGTCCACGTGCACGTCGGCGTCCGTTCCCCGGACAAGATCATCCCGATCGTCAACGCACTGACCCAGTACGTGCCGCACTTCCTGGCCCTGTCGGCGTCCTCGCCGTACTGGGTCGGGGCCGACACCGGCCTGGCCAGCGCGCGCTCGAAGGTGTTCGAGGGCATGCCGACGGCGGGGCTGCCCTACCAGCTCTCGGGCTGGGACGACTTCGAGCGCTACATGGAGACGCTGATCTCCACGCACGCCATCGAGAGCGTCCGCGAGGTGTGGTGGGACATCCGCCCGCACCCGGACTTCGGCACCGTCGAGCTGCGGATCTGCGACGGCCTGCCGACCCTCGACGAGATCGGCGCGGTGGCCGCGCTCAGCCAGTGCCTGGTCGAGCAGTTCGACCGCGAGATCGACCGCGGCTACACGCTGCCGGTGCCGGCCAGCTGGGTGCTGCGGGAGAACAAGTGGCGCGCGGCCCGCTACGGCCTGGACGCCGAGATCATCGTCGACGAGCGCGGCACGGTGCGGCCGGTCAAGGACGCGCTGCGCGACCTGGTCGAGGAGCTGATGCCCACGGCGCGGCGGCTGGACTGCACCGAGGAGCTCACCGACGTGCTGCGGGTCATCGAGGTCGGCGGGTCCTACCAGCGCCAGCGTGCCGTCGCCGAGGCCCACGACGGGCGTCTCGAGCCGGTCGTGGACAGCCTGCTGGCCGAGCTGCGCGACGGCCTGCCGCACCCGGCTGCCCTGCCGGGGGCGCCTGCGTGAGTGCCCAGGACACGGTGGACCGGTGGGTCGAGGCCCACCACGAGGACCTGGTCGGGGTCCGGCGGCACCTGCACGCCCACCCCGAGCTGGGCTTCGTCGAGCACGAGACGACGGCCTACCTGGAGCGCCAGCTGCGCCAGGTCGGGCTGACCCCGCGCCGGCTGCCCAACGGCACCGGGCTGGTCTGCGACGTCGGCCGCGGGGGACCGGTGGTCGTGCTGCGCGCCGACATCGACGCGCTGCCGCTGGCCGACCTCAAGGACGTGCCCTACGCCTCCACCCGCGAGGGCATGTGCCACGCCTGCGGGCACGACGTGCACACCACGGTGCTGCTCGGCGTCGCGCAGGCACTCGCCGAGCTCGACGCGCTGCCCGGCACGGTGCGCTGCGTGTTCCAGCCGGCCGAGGAGCAGGTGCCCGGCGGGGGACTGGAGGTGGTGGCCTCCGGAGTGCTGGAGGGGGCGACCCGGGCCTTCGCGCTGCACTGCGACCCCTCGGTCCCGGTGGGCCGGGTGGGTCTGCGGACCGGGTCCATCACCGCGGCCTGCGACCGGCTGGAGGTCACGCTGACCGGCCCCGGCGGGCACACCGCCCGGCCCCAGCTGACCGTCGACCTGGTGCACGCCCTGGGTCGGGTGATCACCGAGGTGCCCGGCCTGCTGTCCCGACAGGTGGACCCCCGCGCCGGGATGTCGCTCGTCTGGGGTGCGGTCGGCTCGGGCGTGGCCGCCAACGCCATCCCGCAGACCGGCATGCTGCGCGGCACGGTGCGGGTGCTGGACCGCACGGTCTGGGACGCCGCGGAGGAGATGGTGCGCCGGTTGATCCGGCAGGTCGCGGAGACCTCCGGGGCCACCGTGGACGTCGAGTACGTCCGCGGGGTCCCGCCGGTCGTCAACGACCCGCGCGGGGTCGCCCTGCTGCGCTCGGCCGCGCTGGAGACCGTCGGGCAGGACGGCGTCGTCCTGTCCCCGCAGTCGATGGGCGGCGAGGACTTCGGCTGGTTCGCCGAGGTGCTGCCGATCGCGCTGGCCCGGCTGGGCACGCACGGCGGCGGTGAACCCCTGGACCTGCACCGCGGCACGTTCGACGTGGACGAGCGCGCGATCGGCGTCGGCGTCCGGCTGCTGGCCCGCACGGCGCTGACGGCCCTGGCCGCCGACGCTGTGAACCCCGCCACTCCTGCGCCCTCCCGGTCGGGCTCTGTCTGACCCCTGCGGTACAAAGCCAGCACGCTTCTCCCGAGAGCCGGTGACCCGACGATGAGCCACCAGTCAGACCACGACGCCACGGCCGAGTCCCCCATGGACGCGGCCCAGGTGCCCGACGAGCCCGCCGCCCCGGCGCAGCTGTCCCTGGCCGCGGGCTTCCCCGCGGTCACCCGCGAGCAGTGGCGCGAGGCGGTGGCCGGGGTGCTGCGCAAGGCCGGTCGGGAGGAGCTGCCCGACCCGGTGGAGGACGCGCTGCGCCGCACCGTGGCCACCGGCGTCGACGTCGCCCCGCTGTACAGCGCGGCCGACGTCGCCGACCTGCCCCCGACCGGCGTCCCCGGGGCACCGCCGTACGTGCGCGGCAGCCGGGTCGTCCGGCCGGCCCCCTCGGCCGTCGACGCGCAGGCCGCCGGCGGCGGCATCCCGGCCGGCTGGGACGTCCGGCAGCGGCACGCCGACCCCGACGTCGCGACGACCCGCGAGGCTGTCGCCGCCGACCTCGAACACGGCGTCACCTCCCTGTGGCTGGTGCTCGGTGACGGCGCGGTCCCGGTGGACTCCCTGGGCGAGGTGCTCACCGACGTGCTGCTGGACCTCGCGCCGGTGACCCTGCAGGGCGGGGTGCCCGCCGCCGAGGCGTTCCTGGACCTGGTCGAGGGCCGCACCGACCTGGCTCCCGGTGGCTCGCTGGGCCTGGACCCGCTGAGCGTGCACGCCACCTCCGGGCAGGAGCAGAGCCTGGGAGGCCTCGCCGAGCTGGCCCGCCGGGCCGCGCCACACGGGGACCTGCGAGCCCTCGTCGTCGACGCCACCGTGGTGCACGACGCCGGTGCCACCGCCGTCGAGGAGCTGGGCTGTGCGCTCGCCGCGGGGGTCGCCTACCTCCGGGCGCTGACCGACGGCGGGCTGTCCCTCGACGAGGCGGCCACCCAGCTGGAGTTCCGGTTCGCCGCCACCGCCGACCAGTTCACGACCATCGCGATGCTGCGCGCCGCCCGCCGTCTGTGGGACCGGGTCGGCGAGGTCGCCGGTGTCTCCGCCGAGGCCCGGGGCATGCGGCAGCACGCCGTCACGTCATCGGTGATGACCACGCGGCGGGACCCCTGGGTCAACATGTTGCGCACCACGGTGGCCTGCTTCGCCGCCGGCGTCGGCGGGGCGGACGCGGTCACGGTCACCCCCTTCGACGCAGCCCTCGGCCTCCCCGACGCCTTCGCCCGCCGCATCGCCCGCAACACCCAGGCGCTGCTGACCGAGGAGGCCCACCTCGCGCGGGTCCTGGACCCCGCCGGGGGCTCCTGGTACGTCGAGTCGCTCACCGACGCCCTGGCCCACGCGGCCTGGGACTGGTTCACCGAGATCGAGCGCGCCGGCGGGTACGCCGCGGCGCTGTCCTCGGGGCTGGTGCACGCCCGGGTCGCCGCTGCGTGGGAGGCCAGGTCGTCGCGCCTGGCCACCCGCCGCGACCCGATCACCGGGGTCAGCGAGTTCCCGAACCTCGCCGAGGGGCTGCCCCGCCGCCGTCCGGCCGCCGAGGTGCTGCCCCCGGGACCAGGCGGTCTGCCCCGGGTGCGGGCCGCCGAGGCGTTCGAGGCGCTGCGCGACCGGGCCGACGCCGCCGATGCCCGCCCCGCCGTGTACTTGGCCACGATCGGCAAGCCCGCCGCGCACACCGCGCGGGTGTCCTTCGCGAGCAACCTCTTCCAGGCCGGCGGCCTGGCGACACCCACCGGGGACGGCGCCTCCGGCTTCGCCGACGCAGGGACGACGGTCGCCTGCATCTGCGGGTCCGACCGTGATCGCGCCGACGCGGCCGGCCTGGTCGCCGAGCTGCGCGCGGCCGGGGCGACCCGGGTGTGGCTGGCCGGCAAGCCCGACCCCGATGTGGACGGCGTGGACGGCCACGTGTTCACCGGCTGCGACGCCGTCGCGGTGCTGGGCACCACCCTCGACGAGCTGCTGGGAGCGCGGGCATGAGCACCATCCCCGACTTCGGGTCCGTGGACCTCGGCGTCCCCGCGCAGGCCGACGCCGCTGCGGACTGGGCGGCGGCGTTCACCGCGCACACCGGCCGGTCGGTCGGCGAGGCCGCATGGGAGACGCCCGAGGGCATCGCGGTCCCACCGCTGCTGACGGCCGAGGACCTCGCTGGGCTCGACCACCTGGACGGGTACCCGGGTCTGCCGCCCTTCGGCCGCGGCCCCTACCCGACGATGTACACGACCCAGCCGTGGACCGTGCGGCAGTACGCCGGCTTCTCCACCGCTGCGGCGTCCAACGCCTTCTACCGGCGCAACCTGGCGGCCGGGCAGAAGGGCCTGTCGGTCGCCTTCGACCTGCCCACCCACCGCGGTTACGACTCCGACCACCCGCGGGTGCCCGGCGACGTCGGCATGGCCGGGGTGGCCATCGACTCGATCTACGACATGCGCCAGCTCTTCGACGGCATACCGCTGGACCGGATGAGCGTGTCGATGACGATGAACGGCGCCGTGCTGCCGGTGCTCGCGCTCTACATCGTCGCGGCGGAGGAGCAGGGGGTGGCCCCCGAGCAGCTGAGCGGGACCATCCAGAACGACATCCTCAAGGAGTTCATGGTCCGCAACACCTACATCTACCCCCCGGGGCCCTCGATGCAGGTGATCAGCGACATCTTCGCGTACACGTCGCAGAAGATGCCGCGCTTCAACTCGATCTCCATCTCCGGCTACCACATCCAGGAGGCCGGGGCCACGGCCGACCTGGAGCTGGCCTACACCCTCGCGGACGGCGTGGAGTACCTGAAGGCCGGCCGTGCGGCGGGGATGGACGTCGACGCGTTCGCGCCCCGGTTGAGCTTCTTCTGGGGCATCGGGATGAACTTCTTCATGGAGGTCGCCAAGCTCCGGGCGGGGCGGCTGCTGTGGGCCAAGCTGGTGGAGCGGGAGGGCGCGACCAACCCCAAGTCGCTGTCGCTGCGCACCCACTCGCAGACCTCGGGCTGGTCGCTGACCGCGCAGGACGTCTACAACAACGTCGTCCGCACCTGCCTGGAGGCGATGGCCGCCACCCAGGGGCACACCCAGTCGCTGCACACCAACGCCCTGGACGAGGCGCTCGCGCTGCCGACGGACTTCTCCGCCCGGATCGCCCGCAACACCCAGCTGCTGCTGCAGCAGGAGTCCGGGACGACGCGGGTCATCGACCCGTGGGGCGGGTCGGCGTACGTGGAGAAGCTGACCCACGACCTGGCGGCCGAGGCGTGGGCGCACATCGAGGAGGTCGCGGCGCACGGCGGGATGGCGCAGGCGATCAGCGACGGCATCCCCAAGCTGCGCATCGAGGAGGCCGCCGCCCGCACCCAGGCCCGCATCGACTCCGGCCGCCAGCCGGTGATCGGGGTCAACAAGTACCGGGTGGACGCCGACGAGGCCATCGAGGTGCTGCGCGTCGACAACGCCGACGTGCTGGCCCAGCAGGTGCAGCGGCTGCGGGAGCTGCGCGAGGAGCGGGACACCGCCGCCTGCGAGGCCGCGCTGGCCCGGTTGACCGACGCCGCCCGGGCCGCCGCCGAGGGCACCCGCGGGAACGGACTGGAGGACAACCTGCTCGCCCTGGCCGTCGACGCCGCCCGGGCCAAGGCCACGGTCGGGGAGATCTCCGACGCCCTGGAGGCCGTCTACGGCCGGCACGCCGGCCAGGTGCGCACCATCTCCGGGGTCTACCGCGAGGAGGCAGGGGAGTCCGGGCCGATGGCGACCACCCGCGCGCTGACCGAGGAGTTCGCCGAGGCCGAGGGCCGCCGGCCGCGCATCCTGGTGGCCAAGATGGGCCAGGACGGCCACGACCGCGGGCAGAAGGTCATCGCCACCGCGTTCGCCGACCTCGGCTTCGACGTCGACGTGGGCCCGCTCTTCCAAACGCCGGAGGAGGTCGCCCGCCAGGCGGTCGAGGCCGACGTGCACGTCGTCGGGGTGTCCTCGCTGGCGGCCGGGCACCTCACCCTGGTGCCCGCGCTGCGCGATGCGCTGGCCGCCCTGGGTGCCGAGGACGTGCTGATCGTGGTCGGCGGGGTCATCCCGCCCGACGACGTCCCGACGCTGAAGGAGATGGGCGCCGCCGCGGTCTTCCCGCCCGGCACCGTCATCGCCGAGGCCGCTCAGGAACTGCTGCGCGAGCTCGCCAGCCGACTCGGGCACTGATGGCGCGGGCGGTCGACGTCCCGGCGCTCGCCGAGGGCGTGCTCGCCGGTGACCGGCGGGCCGTCGCGCGGTCGATCACGCTGGTCGAGTCCCGGCGCCCCGAGCACCGGGAGCAGGCGCAGGAGCTGCTGGTGGAGCTGCTGCCGCACGCCGGGGGCGCGCAGCGGGTCGGGATCAGCGGGGTGCCCGGGGTGGGCAAGTCCACCTTCATCGACCAGCTGGGGGTGGACCTCACCGCCGCCGGCCACCGGGTCGCCGTCCTCGCGGTCGACCCGTCGTCCGCGCGATCGGGCGGGTCGATCCTGGGGGACAAGACCCGGATGTCACGGCTGTCGGTCGACCCGGCCGCGTTCATCCGGCCCTCGCCCACCGCCGGCACCCTCGGCGGGGTCGCCCAGGCGACCCGGGAGTCCATGGTCGTCGTCGAGGCGGCCGGCCACGACGTGGTGCTGGTGGAGACCGTCGGCGTCGGGCAGTCCGAGGTCACCGTCGCCGAGATGGTCGACACCTTCCTGTTCCTGACCCTGGCCCGCACCGGGGACCAGCTGCAGGGCATCAAGCGCGGCATCCTGGAGATCGCCGACGTCATCGCCGTCAACAAGGCCGACGGCCCGGCCGCCGGTGAGGCCCGCACGGCCGCCCGCGAGCTGGCCGGGGCGATCCGGATGCTGCGCGGCACCGGCGACTGGGACGTGCCCGTGCTGACCTGCGCCGGGCTCACCGGGGAGGGCCTGGCCGAGGTGTGGTCCCAGGTCGTCGCCCACACCGACCGGCTGCGGGCCTCCGGGGAGTTCGACCGGCGTCGCCAGAGCCAGCAGGTGCGGTGGACCTGGCAGCTCGTCCGCGACGGCCTGGAGGCCCGGCTCCGGGAGCACCCGGCCGTGCGGTCCTCGGCCCCGGGCCTGGAGCAGCAGGTGCTGGCGGGGGAGTTGACGCCGGCTCTGGCGGCGCGGCAGCTGGTGGCGACGTTCCTGGCGGACCCGCCGGCCCTCGGCTGACTCACACCCCGGGGGAGGTCACAGCTCCGCAACGGGGCCGGGGTCGTGGCTGCGGCGTTCACGACCGCACCTACGTTCGACGCCGTGACGTCCTCCTCGCCGCAGAACCAGTACCCACCCCGCTCGCCACAGGGGCTGGCCGCGCGATGGGTCCAGTGGGCTGCCACACCGAGCTTCTTCCGCAGCCCGATCGCCGACACGTCCGGAGCCCGCGGCGGACTGCACCAACCAGACGACGTCTGGTTCCTGGCGGGTTCCTACGGCGGTGACCCGGTCGTCCGGCACCTCGTGGTCCCTCCCCGCCGGGAGTTGTTCTTCCCCGTCTTCACCATGTGGTTCGTCGACCAGCGCCCGGAGGTGGTCGAGCAGGCGTTCGGCACCCTGTCCGTGGACGGGGTGGACACCGCCGTCGACGTCGTCGCCACCCACGACCCGTTCGTCGTGCGCGGCGGCTTCCTGAACGGTGTGAACCGGTCCCGCAGGCCCGTGTGGATGTCCGTCTGGGGCCTCTGGGGATCGCTGTCCCCGCTCGGGGCCGGGCAGCACGAGGTCGCGATGCGCGGCGGTGACGGCCACGGCTTCGTCGTCGACGTGACCTACCGGCTCGACGTGCGGGGGACCGCCTGAGCTCTGGACGTGTGGCGAGCCTGACCGGGGTGGTGGCGGACGACACCGTCGCGAGCGGGGAGACTGGGGCTGCACACCCACCGCTCAGCCCGGGAGTTGGACCACACATGACCCGCATCGTGATCATCGGCGGCGGACCGGCCGGCTACGAGGCCGCCCTGGTGGCCGCCCAGCTCGGTGCCGAGGTGACCGTCGTGGAACGCGACGGACTCGGTGGTGCCAGCGTGCTCACCGACTGCGTGCCCTCCAAGACCCTCATCGCCGCCGCCGGCGCGATGACCGCGGTCCGCGACTCGGCCGTGCTGGGCCTGCAGGGCTCGGACTGGGCCACGGTCAGCCTGGACATCGCCGCGGTCAACCAGCGCATCCGCGGCCTGGCCGTCGCCCAGTCCGCCGACATCCACGCCCGGCTCGACAGCGTCGGCGTGCGGACCATCAGCGGGCACGCCCGGCTCTCCGACGAGATCCGCGGCCTCATCGCGCACCGGGTCGAGGTCTGCGACGGCGACGGCGGGGTCCGCGAGGAGCTCGAGGCCGACGTCGTGCTGATCGCCACCGGCGCGGACCCCCGGGTGCTCCCCGGCTCCGAGCCCGACGGCGAGCGGATCCTGTCCTGGCGGGACGTCTACGACCTGGAGGACCTCCCCGAGCACCTCGTCGTCGTCGGGTCCGGCGTCACCGGGGCCGAGTTCGCCTCCGGGTACCTGGAGGCCGGCGTCCCGGTGACCCTGGTGTCCTCCCGCGACCAGGTGCTGCCCGGTGAGGACGCCGACGCGGCCGCCGTGGTGGAGAAGGTCTTCCAGTCCCGCGGCGGCAAGATCGCCGAGCGGGGCCGCGCCGAGTCGGTCACGCGCACGGCCACCGGCGTCGAGGTCCGGCTCACCGACGGCCGGGTGGTCACCGGGTCGCACGCGCTGATGACCGTGGGCACCGTGCCCAACACCGACGGGCTCAACCTGGAGAAGTGCGGGGTGGCGACCTCGCAGGCCGGTCACGTCGTCGTCGACCGGGTGTCCCGGACGTCGGTGCCCGGCATCTACGCCGCGGGCGACGTCACCGGGGTCTTCCAGCTGGCGTCGGTGGCGGCCATGCAGGGCCGGATCGCGATGTGGCACGCGCTGGGCGAGGCGGTGAGCCCGATCCGGCTCAAGACCGTCGCCGGCAACGTGTTCACCCACCCGGAGATCGCCACGGTCGGGGTGCAGGAGAAGTCGATCGTCGAGGGCTCGGACATCGAGTCCGTGCAGCTGCCCCTGGCCACCAACGCCCGCGCCAAGATGAGCGACATGCGGGACGGGTTCGTCAAGATCTTCGCCCGCCGCTCGACCGGCGTCGTCGTCGGTGGCGTCGTGGTGTCCCCGGGCGCCTCCGAGCTGGTCCTGCCGATCACCCTGGCCGTCAGCAAGGGCCTGACGGTCGGGGACCTGGCCCAGACGTTCTCCATCTACCCCTCGCTGTCCGGGTCGATCACCGAGGCCGGACGGCGGTTGATGAACTCCGACGACGAGTGACCGTCGTCGCCACCCCGTCCGGGTGGTGTGACTACAGCACCGTGCCGGTCCGGCCGATGCACTGAGCGGAACCCCTCTGCTCAGGAGCAATCGTGAACTCAGCACGCCCCCGCCGCGCTCTCCGCGCCTCGGTGTTCGTCGCGTCCGCAGCAGTCCTCGCCTCGTTCCTGGTCGCACCGGTCGCGAGTGCGGAGGAGGTGCCGGGTGGCGTGCCGACCACCGCTGCCGAGGAGACGTCGACCCCGGACGCCGAGCCCACGCCGGAGCCCACGGCGCCGGCCACCGACACCCCCGCCACGGCGGGTCCGGACGCGACGGCGACGCCCGAGCCCACTCCCACCCCGCCGCCCGCGACCGGTGACGCGGGCACGGTGGACGCAGGGGACACCGTCGTCGGCGAGCTCGTCCAGGCCTGGCCGGACCCGGTGGCCGAAGAGGTGCTGGGTCACGACGAGCACGACCACTCGGACGAGCACGACCACGCGGACGAGCACACCGCCGACGAGGTGCCCCTGACCTGGATCCAGCCGGCCGAGGGCGACGCCGTCCGCGTCCCCACCGAGGACGTTCCCAGCGCTCCCGTCGGATCGACCGTCGCAGTGACCGTCGGCGAGGAGGTGACGGACGAGGCCAGCGCCGAGCAGGGCTTCGACGAGGCCCGTGAGGTCCTGGACGCCCAGGTGCTGCAGGCCGCTGCACCCGATCCGACCACCGCGGCGGCCGGTGCGGCGCCGACCAACACGGTCACCGTCGTCCTGGTCGTGCCGGCCGGGGGGACCGCCGACTCGACGACCGTCACCTCCGTGGTGGACGAGCTCGACAACGGGGTCGCCGGCTTCTGGTCGAGCCAGAGCAACGACACGATCCGGCTGGACGCCGTCGCCGGCGCAGCCGGGTGGATCACCTCCAGCCGGGCGTGCAGTGACCCGACGGGTCTCTGGAACGACGCGGCCGCACGGGTGGGCTGGACCGGCGGGCCCGGCAAGCACCTGATGCTGTACCTGCCGCGGACCTCGACCAGCTGTTCCTACGGGTTGGGCACCGTCGGCTCCTCGCCCGGCTCGGGTGGGGTCTCCTACGTCCGGGACGTCGCCACCTCGGTGATGGCCCACGAGCTCGGCCACAACTTCGGCCTCGGGCACTCCTCCGCCTACCAGTGCGACGGGGCGATCGAGGGCGGCACCTGCCAGACCCGTGCCTACTACGACCTGTACGACGTCATGGGCATCTCCTGGGGGCAGGTCGGCTCGCTCAACGCCGTCCAGTCCGCACGTCTCGGTCTGCTCCCTGCAGCCCAGCAGGTGGCCATCACGGCATCCAGCGTCGCGACCACGGTCACGCTGGCGCCCGTGTCAGCGACCTCAGGAGTCCGTGCGGTTCGATTGACCGCCTCTGACGGGAGCGTCTACTGGCTGGAGTACCGGCAGGCCGGTGCCAGGGACGCCTGGCTCGGTGATCCTCGCAATGCCTACGGGCTCAACTCGGGCGTGGTGCTCCGGCGAGTCGGGAGCGGGTCCGACACCTCGTTGTTGCTCGACGGCACCCCGTCTCGTCCCAACGCCTGGAGCGGGGACCTCCAGGTCGCCCTCCCCGTCGGCACGCCGCTCGCCGTCGCCAAGAACGACATCACCGTCATGGTGACGTCGAGCAACGGTCCGACGGCGACCCTGCGCATCGCCGGACGCTCGTCCGGCGCCTACGGACCCGGTGCGCAACTGACCTCTGGACAGGCGCTCACCAGTGGATCGTCTCTGACGTCGCCCAACGGCAAGTACCGGCTGACCCTCCAGGCCGACGGCAACCTGGTCTCGACGGGGAGCGGGGGCCGCATCTCGTGGGCGACGTACACCTACGCCCCTGGAGCGCGGCTGGTCATGCAGCCGGACGGCAACCTGGTGGAGTACTCGTCAGCTGGCCGCGTCGTCTGGCACGCGGACACGTGGGGGAATGCCGGCGCGGGCCTGGCCGTCCGCGACGACGGATCCGTGGCGGTCCTCGCTTGGGACGGGACGGTGCTGTTCAGCACGCCAGCCGACTCACCGGCCACCCTGAAGACGGGGCAGCAGCTGTTCTCCGGCCAGTACCTCGTCTCGGCGAACGGGCAGTCCCGCCTGACGATGCAGGCCGACGGCAACGTGGTCGCCTCCGGCACGGGCGGGCGGATCCTGTGGGCCTCTTACGTCTACTCCCCGGGTGCGCGTCTCATCCTGCAGCCCGACGGCAACGTGGTGGAGTACTCGGCCGCGGGTCAGGTCCTGTGGCACAGCAACACGTGGAACAACCCGAACGCGGTGCTGACCGTGCGGGCGGACGGGGCCTCGGCGGTCACGGACGCCGGCAGCCGGGTCGTCTGGTCGACGCCTGCGGACACGCCGTCGGGCCTGAGCTCGGGGCAGGCGTTGTACGCCGGCCAGTACCTGGTCTCGCCGGACGCCACCCACCGCCTCGTCATGCAGGAGGACGGGAACCTGGTCCTGTACGGCATGGGAGGACGGGTCGTGTGGGCCACCTACGTCTACGCGCCTGGCAGCCGACTCGTCTTGCAGCCGGACGGGAACCTGGTGTCCTACAGCCCGCGTGGGGAGGCGACCTGGAACTCCGGGACGTGGGGCCGGGCAGGAGCCACGGCCGCACTGCAGGACGATGGTCGGCTCGTGGTCAAGACCGGTGGGTCGACCGTCGTCTTCACGACCTGAACCCGAGCGAGGGGGGGCTCTCGGTCCGGCAACTGGCGGGACCAAGGGCCCTCGGCGGCGGCTCAGGCCGTCGCCGCCTCCGCGATCGAGCACAGCACCGCACCACTGGTCACGGTCGCCCCGACCTCGGCGGACAGCCCGGTCACCGTGCCGGCCTTGTGCGCGGTGATCGGCTGCTCCATCTTCATCGCCTCCAGGACGACGACGAGGTCTCCGACGGCGACGGTGTCCCCGTCGGAGACGGCGACCTTCACGATGGTCCCCTGCATCGGGGAGGTGAGGGAGTCACCGGAGGCGCCGGCGCCACCGGCTCCGGCACCGCGCTTGCGGGGCTTGGCGGCAGCACCCGCCGGGGCACCGCCGGAGGCGAGGCCGGCCGGCAGGGAGACCTCGAGCCGGCGACCGCCGACCTCGACGACGACGGTCTGCCGCTCCTCGGGCTCGTCGGCGTCGGCCGCGGCACCGTAGGGCTGGACCTGGTTGTCCCACTCGGTCTCGATCCACCGGGTGTGCACGCTGAACGGCTCGGAGGTGAACGCCTCGTCTCGCACGACGGCGCGGTGGAACGGGATGACCGTGGCCATGCCGTCGACCTCGAGCTCGTCCAGGGCGCGGCGGGCCCGGTCCAGGGCCTCGGCGCGGGTGGCGCCGGTGACGATCAGCTTGGCCAGCATCGAGTCGAACGCACCGGCGACCTCGCCGCCGAGCACGACGCCGGAGTCCCAGCGCACGCCGGGGCCCTGCGGGACCGAGAGGCCGGTGACGGGGCCCGGGGCGGGCAGGAAGCCGCGGCCGGCGTCCTCGGCGTTGATCCGGAACTCGAAGCTGTGACCGCGCGGCTCGGGGTCCTCGGTGATCTCCAGGGGGAGACCGTCGGCGATGCGGAACTGCTGGCGGACCAGGTCGATCCCCGAGGTCTCCTCGCTGACCGGGTGCTCGACCTGCAGCCGGGTGTTGACCTCCAGGAAGGAGATGTCGCCGTCGACGCCGACCAGGTACTCGACGGTCCCGGCGCCCACGTAGTCCGCGGCCCGGACGATGTCCTTGGCGCTGGAGTGGATGCGGGCCCGCTGCTCGTCGGTGAGGAACGGCGCGGGGGCCTCCTCGACCAGCTTCTGGTTGCGGCGCTGCAGCGAGCAGTCCCGGGTGCCGACGACGACGACGTTGCCGTGCGTGTCGGCCAGCACCTGGGCCTCGACGTGCCGCGGGTGGTCCAGGAACTTCTCCACGAAGCACTCGCCGCGCCCGAAGGCGGACACCGCCTCGCGCACCGCGGAGTCGAAGAGCTCCGGGATCTCCTCCATGGTGCGGGCCACCTTCAGTCCACGGCCGCCGCCGCCGAACGCGGCCTTGATGGCCACCGGCAGCCCGTGCTCCTCGGCGAAGGCGACCACCTCGTCGCCCCCGGCGACCGGGTCCTTCGTCCCGGGCACGAGGGGTGCACCGACCTCGGTGGCGATGTGCCGGGCCTGCACCTTGTCGCCCAGCGCGATGATCGCTGCGGGGGAGGGGCCGATCCAGGTCAGCCCGGCGTCGAGCACGGCCTGGGCGAAGTCGGCGTTCTCGGAGAGGAAGCCGTAGCCGGGGTGCACCGCGTCCGCGCCGGACTGCCGGGCGGCGTCCAGGATCTTGTCGATGACCAGGTAGGACTCACCGGGCGTGGTCCCGCCGAGGGCGAAGGCCTC
Source organism: Modestobacter sp. Leaf380 (assembly GCF_001424485.1). Lineage (GTDB taxonomy): Bacteria > Actinomycetota > Actinomycetes > Mycobacteriales > Geodermatophilaceae > Klenkia. The sequence continues at coordinate 418,456 of NZ_LMQC01000001.1, read as the reverse complement.
GTCGGCCACCCGCACGTGCAGGGCGTCCCGGTCGGTGTCGGCGTACACGGCGACGGAGGCGAGTCCGGCGTCCTTACAGGCGCGGGCGACGCGGACGGCGATCTCGCCGCGGTTGGCGATCAGGACCTTCTGCACAGTGCACAGCCTCCTCGATGAGAACGGTCGGACTGTAGCCAGCACACCAAGATCGAGTCGCGGCAGGGCGTACCGGACCCCAGGGTCTCACTGTGCCGTTGCGACCTCGGAGCCCTCACGGGCCAGCGGAAGGACTGTCTCGCCGGGCCTTCCTGGCCGCGACCGGGGCGGGTGCCCTCGCCCTGTCCGGCTGCGGCACCGGCTTCGGGCTGCGCGGCAGTGACGGCTCGGCCAGCCGGGAGGGCCGGCTGAGCTTCACGCTCTGGGCCGGGGAGGCGGAACTGACCGCGTTCCAGACCATCGCCGAACAGTGGACGGCGACCAGCGGCGTCCCCGTGGTGTTCAACGTTGTGCCCTTCGGTGAGGCGCTGACCGGCATCGACGCCAACCTGGCCAGCGACCGCGCGCCGGACCTGTTCCGGGTGACCTACCAGGACATCGGCATCTACGCCGCCGGCGGCGCCCTGCTCGACCTCACCGACCGGTTGCCGGGCGGGTTCCTGGACGGGTTCGGTGAGGCGTTCGTGTCCGCCGTCCGGTCGGAGGGCCGCGTCTTCGGCGTGCCGCACCACACCGACACCTCACTGGTCCTCTACGACACCGAGGCGCTGCAGGCCGCCGGGGCCCGCCTCCCGACCAGCCTGGACGACGCCTGGACGTGGGAGGAGTTCCGGTCGGTCGCGGCGTCCCTGCCGACCGGGGAGAGCCAGTACGCCTTCGGCGTCAACTGGCAGCTGGCCGGCGCCTACCGCTGGCTGAACTGGGTCGACCAGCGCGGCGGCCGGTTGCTCACCGACGACCTCACCGCACCGGCCATCGACAGCCGGGCCGCCCGGGACGCCCTCGCGCTCACCCAGTCCTTCTTCACCGAGGGCCTGGTGCCGCCCACGACATCCACCAAGGGCTCCTACGTCGACGAGCTGTTCACCGCCGGCACCATCGGGATGGTCTTCGCCGGGGACTTCCTGCTCCCGACGATCGACCCGGAGTTCACCGGCTCGGGACGCTCCTACGGCGCGACGTTCCTGCCCCGGGACGAGACGGCGTCGGCGGACCTGGGGGGCAACGCCGTCGTCGCCACCTCCCAGTCGGTGAACGCCGAGGCGGCTGCGGACTTCCTGGCCTTCCTGTCCGGGGACGAGGCGCAGGCGCTGTTCTGCGAGCAGGCCGTCGTGCTGCCCACCCGGACGTCGCTGCTGGGCCAGACCCTGGACTACGCCGTCCGTCCCGACCTGATGGAGCTCTTCGTGGAGCAGGCCACCACGATCACCCCGGGGCTGTCCGCCCAGGTGACCGTGCCGCAGTTCAACGCCGTCAACGCCTCCCTGGTCGACCGCCTGGAACAGGCGTTCCTCGGCGGCGACGACCCGGCCCAGGTGCTCGAGGACCTGGCCGCCGACGTCGAGGGGCGGCTGTCGTGACGACCGCTGCGCCGGCCGCCGTCACCGCACCGGTGCCCGACCCGCCCCGGTCCCGGACGGGACGCAGCGGTGCCTGGCGGGAGTCGGCTGCTGCCTGGGGTCTGCTGTCGCCGAACCTGCTGGTCTTCGGCGTCTTCCTGCTGCTGCCGCTGATCGCGACCGTCTGGCTCTCCCTCTACAGCTCCTCCGGCTTCGGTCCCCGCGAGTTCGTCGGGGCCGACAACTACACCGAGCTCGCCGGGGACTCGACCTTCTGGCGCTCGGCGCTGAACACCGGGGTCTACGCCCTGCTCACGGTCCCGCTGTCGCTGGTCCTCGGGCTCGGGGTGGCGCTGGCGATCAACAAGCCGCTGCGCGGTCGTGGCTTCCTGCGGGCCGTCTACTACGTCCCCTACGTGATCAGCGGCGTCGTCATCGCCATCGCCGGGCGCTGGATCTTCAACGAGAACGTCGGCGTGGTGAACCGGCTGCTCCGCTCGGTCGGCATGGACGGCATCGCCTGGCAGTCCGACGGGACCGCGGCGATGGTCTCGCTGGTGCTGATCAGCGTGTGGACCAAGGTCGGGTTCTGCATGGTCGTCTACCTGGCCGGGCTGCAGTCCATCCCCGCCGAGTACCTGGAGGCGGCGCAGATGGACGGCGCCGGGCGGTGGTCGCGGCTCTGGTACGTCGTCGTCCCGTTGCTCAAGCCCACGACCGTCTTCCTGGTCGTTCTCGGCGTCATCGAGAGCTTCCAGGTCTTCGACATCGTCTACGTGCTCACCGGCGGCGGGCCGGGCAACTCCACGGAGATGCTGGTGACCTACGCCTACGCCGAGGGCTTCGACGCCCGGCGGCAGGGCTACGCCGCCACGATCGGGGTGGTCACCTACCTGGTGATCGCCGTCCTGACCGCGCTGTGGTGGCGTCGGCAGAAGGCGACGGAGGCCGAGCAGTGACCACCACCGAGGACCGCCCGGCCACCCGCCCTGCGCCTGCCCAGCGGCGCCAGCGTGGGGGAGCGGGCTGGCTGTCCGGCCGGGCCGTCGCCCTCGTCCTGGGCGCGCTGGTGATGCTGTTCCCGCTGTACTGGATGCTGGTGACGGCGTTCTCCGGCGGGGGCGCACTCACCAGCGGACCCCTCCGGTTCTGGCCCGAGGAGCCCACCCTCGACGGGTTCCGGCGGGCGTTCGAGCTGCTCCCGTTCGGCACCTTCTACCTGAACTCGCTGGCCATCGCGGTCGTGGCGATGGCGCTGTCGGTAACGCTGAACCTGTTGGCCGGCTACGTCCTGGCCAAGTACCGGTTCCGCGGGCGGCAGGCGGTCTTCGTGGTCATCCTGTCGACCCTGATGATCCCGGTGCAGGTCGTGATGATCCCGCAGTTCCAGCTGGTGGCCGGGCTGGGCTGGGTCGACTCCTACTGGGCCGTCATCGTGCCGCGCGCCGCCGAGGCCTTCGGCATCTTCCTGTGCCGGCAGTTCATGCTCGGCATCCCCGACGAGGTGCTCGAGGCGGCCCGCCTGGACGGCGCCGGCCACCTGCGCGTCTTCTGGTCGGTGGTGCTGCCGATGAGCCGGCCGCTGATCGCGGTGCTGGTGATCCTGACGTTCATGTACCGCTGGAACGAGTTCGCCTGGCCGCTCATCGTGCTCAACGACCAGGCGTTGTTCACCGTCCCGATCGGGCTGGCGTTCCTGCAGGGGGAGTACGGCACCGACTACCCGGCGCTGATGGGGATGGCCCTGCTGTCGACCCTGCCGATCCTGGCCGTGTTCGCGGTCTTCCAGCGGCAGTTCGTGGAGGGTGTGGCCCGCAGCGGCCTGCGTTGACGGGCGACCCCGGTCTCATGAACACCACACACCCCTTGCGTCCCAGAGCTCCGGGTCGTTGCCCGAGTAGGTGCGTTGCGGTGCTGGTTGGGACGGCGCCAGGAACGTAGCGTCCAGCACATGACGTCAGACGCCGCCAAGACGCCGCTCACGAGTCACCCCCTGAACGCGTCCCACGACGGGGACCCCGACGGGTACGACGACATGCGCTCATCGGGTCACATGGCTCGGCGACGTCTGGAGTTCTTCGACGAGGTCGTTGCGGCGTCCGACGGCATGGTGGTCGAGATCGGCTCCGGGACCGGCGTCTTGGTGCGCCAGCTGGCAGCACGGCACCCCGACCGCTCCTTCGTCGGTGTCGAGCCCCTCACCAACTACGTGGACTTCGCCCGCGAGCAAGCGCGTGCAGCAGGGTTGGACAACGTCCGCTTCGAGGTGGGTACCGGCGAGGACCTGGCGAACTTGGTGGGCGATGCTTCGGCTGGTCTGGTGATCAGCGTCGACATGTTGCACCACGTCGACGACGTTCGAGCTGTGGCTGAACAGGTCGCTCGCGTGGTGGCTCCTGGTGGGCAGTGGCGGGCCATGGAGCCCAACCGTGTCCACCCCTACGTCCTGGCGTACCACGTCCTGACCGATGGTGAGCGCACCTTCCCTGTCCGGCCCTTCCTCCGTGCGGCCGCCAGTTCCGGTTGGCAGCTGCGCGCGAGGCGGAACATGTACCTCTACCCCAGCACCGTCCCTCGGGTGCCCAATTGGGCCGCATCGGTGGAACGTCGACTCGAAGGCCTTCGTCCAGTTGCCGGCGCCGTCGTCCTGGATCTCCGCAAGAGCGCGTGAGTCCCCGCAGCTGCCGCTGGACTGCTGACGGGACGTGACCTCGACACGCCGCACCGCACTGCTCGGGCGACGGTCCGGGCCGCACACCTCCTCACGGCCGTCCCATCCGACCTCGGTCTTGGTGGGGTGCCGATCTCCGCCTCGCGGCGGTCGCCCGTGGGCTCGTGGAACGCCCGTCGGTCAGGCGCCGCCCGATCGGATCTGGACGCCGATCGAACCTGACATCCACCGAGCGGCTGTCGCCCTGGGCCGGGCCGGCAGGAGTGGCGAGCGCCGCGGCCTGCCGTCGGACCGTCGCACAGCCCCGTCGAACGGGATCCTCAGCGGTCCCAGAGGTCGACGACGGCCAGCCCGAGCTTGCCCAGCTGCTCGCGCAGCAGCGGCAGCGACAGCCCGACGACGGCCGAGGGGTCACCGTCGATTCGCCGAACGAACGGACCGCCCAGCCCGTCGAGGGTGAAGGCGCCGGCGACCTGGAGCGGCTCGCCGGTCCCGATGTAGGCCTCGATCTCCGCCTCCGACGGCGACGCGAAGTGCACCGTGGTGGAGGCGACGGCGACGTCGCGGCGGGACACCGACCCGGCCTGTACGTCCAGCAGCGCCTGGCCGGTGTGCAGCGTGCCGCTGCGACCGGCCATCCGGCGCCACCGCTGCCGGGCGTCGGCGGCGTCCGCGGGCTTGCCCATGGCCTCGCCACGGAACTCCAGCAGCGAGTCGCAGCCGATCACCAGGGCGTCGGTCTCCTGCCTGGCCACGGCCTGCGCCTTGGCTGCGGCCAGCAGGGCCACCAGCTCCCCGACCCGCGGGGAACGGATCGTCGACTCGTCCACGCCGGAGACGACCACCTCGGGGGAGAGACCGGCCTGGCGCAGCAGCTGCAGCCGGGCCGGGGACGCCGAGCCCAGGACCAGCCGGCGGCTCACGAGAACCGCCCCGCGGCGCGCCAGCCGCCCGGACCGGCCTGCACCGGCGTCCGGACGACGTCGCGGCGGGACGCCCAGGCGCCCACCGGCGCGGGGCACCTGCGGGTGCGGCGCTGGGAGAGCGCCGCGACCACGACGGTGAGCGCGGCGAGCTCCTCGGCCGAGGGCTCACCCCGCACGACCCGCAGCAGGGGGCGGACCGGCTCGCTCACAGCGGGATGTTCCCGTGCTTCTTGGGCGGCAGCGTCTGGCGCTTGTTCGCCAGCAGGCGGAGCGCACGGGTGACGTGCACCCGGGTGTGCGAGGGCGGGATGACCGCGTCGATGAACCCGCGGTCGGCGGCGATGTAGGGGTTGGCGAGGGTGTCCTCGTACTCGGTGATCAGCTCGGCGCGGCGGGCGTCCGGGTCGTCGGAGGCCGCCAGCTCCTTGCGGTAGAGGATCCCGACCGCGCCCTGCGCCCCGACGACGGCGATCTGCGCGGTGGGCCAGGCCAGGTTGACGTCGGCGCCCAGGTGCTTGGAGCCCATGACGTCGTAGGCGCCGCCGTAGGCCTTGCGGGTGATGACGGTGACCAGCGGGACGGTGGCCTCGGCGTAGGCGTAGATCAGCTTGGCGCCGCGGCGGATGATGCCGTCCCACTCCTGGGAGGTGCCGGGCAGGAAGCCGGGCACGTCGACCAGGGTGAGCACCGGGATGTTGAAGGCGTCGCAGGTGCGGACGAACCGGGCGGCCTTCTCGCTGGCGTCGATGTCCAGCGTGCCGGCGAACTGGGTGGGCTGGTTGGCCACGACGCCGACCGGGCGGCCCTCGACCCGGCCGAAGCCGATGAGGATGTTGGGCGCGAAGAGCGGCTGCACCTCGAGGAACTCGCCGTCGTCGACGACGTGCTCGATGACGGTGTGCATGTCGTAGGGCGTGTTGGCCGAGTCCGGGACGAACGTGTCCAGCTCGGCGTCCAGGTCGCTGACCGCCTCGGGCAGTGCGACGTCGACCGGCGCGACCTCCAGGGTCGGCAGCGGGTCCAGGTTGTTGCTGGGGAGGTAGGACAGCAGCGCCTTGACGTAGTCCAGGGCGTCGGCCTCGTCGGAGGCCAGGTAGTGCGCGACGCCGGACTTCGTGTTGTGCGTGCGGGCGCCGCCCAGCTCCTCCAGCGTCACCTCCTCACCGGTCACGGTCTTCACGACGTCCGGGCCGGTGATGAACATCTGGCTGGTCTCGTCGACCATCACGATGAAGTCGGTCAGTGCGGGGGAGTAGACGTGCCCACCGGCCGCGGCGCCCATGACCAGCGAGATCTGCGGGATGACGCCCGAGGCGTGCACGTTGCGCCGGAAGATCTCGCCGTACAGCCCGAGGGAGACGACACCCTCCTGGATGCGGGCGCCACCGCCCTCGTTGATGCCGATGATCGGGCAGCCGTTACGCACCGCGAGGTCGAGGACCTTGACGATCTTCTCCCCGTACACCTCACCGAGGCTGCCGCCGAAGACGGTGACGTCCTGGGAGAAGACGCAGACCGGGCGGCCGTCGACGGTGCCGTAGCCGGTGACGACGCCGTCCCCGAACGGGCGCTTGGCGTCCATCCCGAAGTTCGTCGAACGGTGCCGGGCGAACTCGTCGAGCTCCGTGAACGAGCCCGGGTCCAGCAGTGCCTCGATCCGCTCGCGCGCCGTCATCTTCCCGGCGGCGTGCTGCTTCTCCACGGCCCGGTCGGAGCCCGCGTGCGCCGCCTCGTCCAGGCGGCGCTCGAAGTCGGCCAGCCGGCCGGCGGTCGTGTGCATGTCGATGTCCGCCGGGACGTCCTCGCCGGCATTGCCGAGTTCAGCCGTGGTCACAGCGCCGTAGCGTAGGTGACGTGTCCGACAACTCCACAGGTCGCTGGTCCGACCTGGACCGCCCCGCACTGGACGCCGCCGCACTCACCGCGGTGCTCCGGCGCGACGGGTCGATGTGGCGCACCGTGGAGGTGCTGCCCGCGGTCGGGTCCACCAACGCCGAGCTGGTCGCCCGGGCCGCCGCCGACGAGCCCGAGGGCCTGGTGCTGGTGGCCGAGGACCAGCAGGCCGGACGCGGTCGCCTGGACCGGGTCTGGACCTCCCCGCCGCGGGCCGGCATCCCGGTGTCGGTGCTGCTGCGCCCCGACGTCCCCGCGGCCCGGCGGGGTTGGCTGTCCCTGCTGGCGGGGGTGGCGCTGGCCGAGTCGCTGTCCGACGTCGTCCCGACCTCGCTGAAGTGGCCCAACGACCTGCTCGCCGCCGACGGCCGCAAGCTCGCCGGCATCCTGTCCGAGGCCAGCGGCCCGGCCGTCGTCGTCGGGGTGGGGGTCAACGTGTCCACCCGCGCCGACGAGCTCCCCGACACCGGGACGTCGCTGGCCCTGGCCACCGGTCGCGCGGTCGACCGGGGACCGGTCCTGCTGGCCTACCTGCGCGCGTTCGAGGCGCGCTACCGGACGTGGGTCGAGCACGCCGGGGACCCGGTGTCCTCCGGCCTGGCCCGGGACTACCTGGCCTGGTGCTCCACGGTCGGCCTCGAGGTCACCGTGACGATGCCCGATGGGCAGCTGCTGCAGGGCGTGGCGGAGGCCGTCGACTGGGACGGCCGGTTGGTTGTCGCGACCCCCGAGGGCCGGGTCGACCTGGCCGCCGGCGACGTGCGACACGTGCGGCCGCGCGCCGCCGGGTCGTGACGGCGGGGCGCGCGTCGGTCATCCTGTCGCCGTGGCGTACCCCGACAAGCTGCTGGCCGACGACGAAGAGGTCGTCCGGCACCTGCACCCGCACTGGCTGACCGTCTTCTGGCCCGTCGTGCTGTTCCTGGTCCTCGTGGGTCTGGGGTCCTTCGGCGCGGCGATGATCCCGGCGGGGTCGAACCAGGGCGTGTACCGGTTGGTGGTCGTGGTGGCCGCCGTGGTGCTCGGGGTCGCGTTCGTCGTCGTCCCGCTGCTGAAGTGGCGGACGACCCACTACGTGATCACCACGCACCGGCTGCTCTACCGCGTCGGCATCCTGTCCCGCACCGGTCGCGACCTCGGCCTGTCCCGGATCACCGACGTCTCCTACAGCCAGACGCTGTGGGACCGGATCATCAACTCCGGCACGTTGACCATCGAGACCGCCGGCGAGGGCGGGTCCACCGTGTTCTCCGCCATCCCGGACTCCGAGGGCGTGCAGCAGCTGCTCAACCACATGGTCGAGGAGGACGCCGACCGTCGGGCGCAGGAGAGCGCCGGGTACATCGGGCAGTACTACCGCGGCGAGACCGGGCCGGTCCCACCGCAGCGCTGACCCCACCGGCCCCACGAGTCCGGCCCCGGTCGAGGAATGTCGGAGGGTCCGCCTAGCGTCGGGGCCATGCGGTTGCTGCACACCTCGGACTGGCACGTGGGGCGGTCCCTGCACGGGACCGACCTGCTCGCCGAGCAGGAGGCCGTGCTCTCCGGGCTCGCCGACGTCGTGCGCGCCGAGCGGGTGGACGTCGTCCTGGTCGCCGGTGACGTGTACGACCGCGCCGTGCCCTCCGCCGACGCGACCGGGGTGCTGGACCGGGTGCTCTCGCGGCTGCGCGCCGCGGGCGCGACGGTCGTCCTGACCCCGGGGAACCACGACTCCGCCCGGCGGCTGGGCTTCGCCTCCGGGTTGCTGGCCGTCTCCGGCGTCCACGTCCGCGCCTCGACGCCGGCCCTGGACGAGCCCGTGCTCCTGGTCGACGAGCACGGCGAGGTCGCCGTCTACGGGCTGCCCTTCCTGGAGCCCGAGGTCGCCCGGCACCAGCTGGGCGTGGACGTCGGGCGTTCGCACCAGGCCGTGCTGTCCGCGGCCATGGAGCGGGTGCGGTCGGACCTCTACTTCCGGCCCGGTGCGCGGTCGGTGGTCCTGGCGCACGCCTTCGTCGGTGGCGGCGAGCCCAGCGACTCCGAGCGGGACATCGCCGTGGGCGGGGTCGACCTGGTCGGCCCGTCGGTGTTCGACGGCGTGGACTACGTGGCGCTGGGCCACCTGCACCGCCCCCAGACGCTCACCCCCCGGCTCCGGTACAGCGGTTCACCGATGGCCTACTCCTTCGGGGAGGCGGGCCAGCAGAAGTCCGTGTGGCTGGTCGACCTGGACGCCGGCGGCCTGGCCGACGTCCGGGCGGTGGGGCTGCCGGTCCCCCGCGAGCTGTCCGTGCTCACCGGGGAGCTGGGCGAGCTGCTCGCGGACCCGTCGTACACCGCGGTCGAGGACCACTTCGTCTCTGGACGGCTCACCGACGGCGTCCGCCCGGCCGACCCGATGCGCCGGCTGCAGGCCCGCTTCCCGCACTGCGTGCACCTGGAGTGGGCGGGCACGGGGTCGGTGACCGACGGGCTCAGCTACACCGACCGGATGCGCGGGCGGTCGGACCTCGAGGTCGCCGGCGAGTTCGTGCGACACGTCCGCGGCGTGGGCGCCTCGCCCTCCGAGCAGGAGCTGCTGGGACGGGCGCTGACCGTGCTGGACCGGGACGAGGCAGCCCGATGAGGGTGCACTCGCTGTCGGTGAGCGCCTTCGGCCCCTTCGCCGACACGGTCACCGTCGACCTGGACGACGTCGGCCGGGACGGGCTGTTCCTGCTGTGGGGTCCGACCGGTGCGGGCAAGACCACGCTGCTCGACGCGGTCGTCTTCGCGCTGTACGGCACCGTCCCCGGGGCGCGCGGGGAGGAGAAGCGCCTGCGCAGCGACCACGCCGGTGCCGGCACCCGCACCGAGGTCCGGTGCGAGCTGACGCTGGGGGAGGAGCGGCTGGTGGTCACCCGCAGCCCCGAGCAGCAGCGCCCCAAGAAGCGAGGCGCCGGCGTCACCACCGAGCAGGCCAAGCTGCTCGTCCAGCGCCTCACCCCGGGCGGGTGGGAGCCGGTCAGCACCCGCATCGACGAGGGGTCCGAGCACCTGCGCACCCGGCTCGGGTTGTCCGCCGAGCAGTTCTGCCAGGTCGTGCTGCTGCCGCAGGGAGACTTCGCGCGGTTCCTGCGGGCCGAACCCGAGGACCGCAGCAGGCTGCTGCGGACCCTCTTCGACGTCGACCGGTTCGCCCGCGCCGAGGACTGGCTGGCCGAGGAGCGCCGACTGGCCCAGCAGCACGTCGACGTGGCCCGGGCGCAGCTGTCCACCCTGCTGGCCCGCGTCGCGCAGACCGCGGACGTCGACGTGCCCGAGGAGCTGGCCCCCGACCTGCTCGGTGCCGCCGGGGTCCGCGCCGACCGGTGGGTCGGCCAGGTCCGCGGGTCTGCCCGGGCCCGGGACGTCGCAGCGGCGGAGCGGGCAGGACGGGCGGCGGCAGGCGTGACGGCCACGGACGGGGAGCTGGCCGCGGCCCGTGCGGCAGCCGACCGGCACGACCGCCGCGACCGGGCCCGGGCCGACCTGGGCCGGGCGACCGCCGAGGAGGGGGCGCTCGCGCCGCTGCGCCTGCGCTGGGAGGCGGGCCAGCGGGCCGAGCCCCTGCGCGATGCCCTGGAGGCGGCCGGGCGGGCGGCCCTGGCCCACCAGCAGGCCGAGGACCGGGCCACCCGGGCCACCCGGGCCTGGTCGCGCGTCTCCGACGGGCGCCCCGCCGACACCCTCACCGTGCGGGCGCTGCGGGACCAGGCCGCGGTGCTGCGCGGCCTGCTGCCCGACGTCGACCGCTGTGACCGGCTGGGCCGGGAGGTACCGCGGCTGGCCCGTGCGGTGACCGAGCTCGAGGAGCGCATCGCGAGGGCCGAGGCGGCCGCCCGGGACCTGCCCGACCGTCGCGCCGCGGCCCAGGCGGCGGTGACCGCTGCGGAGCGGGGGCAGGCCGAGCTCCCGGGCCGGGAGGTCGAGGTGGCCCGGTGGACGACGTCCCTGCGGGCCGCCCGCGACGTCGACGCCACCGCCCCCCGTGTGCGGTCGGCCGAGGAGCGGCTCGCCGCGGCGCGCTCGGCCTGGCTGGATGCCCGGGAGCGCGCCGCGGACCTGCGGACCGCCCGGCTGGACGGGATGGCCGCCGAACTCGCCGCCGACCTGGTCGACGGTCAGGACTGCCCGGTGTGCGGGTCGGTAGAGCACCCGGCGCCGGCCCGCGGCACGGCGGGCTCGGTGACCGCGGAGGCGGAGGAGCAGGCCGGCCGGGCCGTGGCCGCGGCCGACACCGTGCAGCAGACCGCCCGGGCGGAGCTGCAGCGTCTGGAGACGACCCGGGCCGCCGCTGCCGCACTGGCCGGGGACGTCCCGGCGGCGGCCCAGGCGGCTCAGCTGGCGGTCGCCGAGGAGGCACTCGCCGTCGCCCGCGGACTCGCGTCGTCCCTGGTGCGGGCCCGGCAGCTGCTGGCCGACGTGGTCGCAGAGGCTGAGGTCGCCGCCGACCAGGTCATGGCCGACCGTGCCGGGCTGGAGCGGCAGCGTGCGGTCCTGGCCACCGCGGCCGACGCGCTCACCGACCTCCGCACCCAGCTCGATGCGGCCGCCGACGGGCACCCGGACCTGGCGACGGCCCTCCGGCACCACACCCGCGCAGCCGAGCTGTGCGAGGCAGCCGTCGACACCCAGACCGCCGAGGTCACGGCGCGGGCCGCCCTGCTGGAGGCGACCGCCCGCCTGGACGAGCGGGCCGGGGAGCAGGGCTTCGCCGACGTCGCCGAGGCCGCGGGTGCCCTCCTGGACCGCGGGGAGTCCGCCCGTGCGGCCACCACGCTGCGGACCCACGACCAGGCGCTGGCCCTGGCCACGGCCGTGCTGGCCGAGCCCGAGCTGGCCGACCTCGGTCCCCGCCCCGACGTGCCGGCCCGCGAGGGGGCCTGCCGGGCCGCGACCGCCGAACGGGAGGCCGCCGTGGCCGAGGCCCGGGACGCCCACCGTCGGGTCACCGAGCTGGAGGCGCTGGCCGGTGAGCTGACGGCGGCCCGGGTGGACCTGGACGAACGCCGCAGCTGGGTGGAGCGGGTCGGGACGCTGGCCGACCTGGTCAACGGCCGGGGCTCGAACACGCTGCGGATGCGTCTGCAGTCCTTCGTGCTGGCCGCCCGCCTGGAGCAGGTCGCCGAGGTCGCGAGCCGGCGGCTGCAGGACATGTCCGGCGGCCGCTACACCTTCCTGCACAGCGACGTGGCCGGCCGCAACGGCGCCCGCGGCGGACTGGGTCTCGACGTCCTGGACGAGTACACCGGCGTCCGTCGGCCCACCAAGACGCTGTCCGGCGGGGAGAGCTTCATGGCCTCACTGGCCCTCGCCCTGGGCCTGGCCGACGTGGTCACCGCCGAGAGCGGCGGCGTCCGCATCGACACCCTCTTCGTCGACGAGGGCTTCGGCACCCTCGACCCGCTCGCCCTCGACGCGGTGATGGGTGTACTGGACGAGCTGCGCCGTGGCGGCCGCACCGTGGGGGTCATCAGCCACGTGGAGGAGCTCCGGGCGCGGATCCCCAGCCGGGTCGAGGTGGTGGCGGGCCGGGACGGGTCGTCGCTGGCGGCCTGAGGCCAGCGGAGGACCGGCCCCTGTCAGGTCCGCGACGAGGACGGCCGAGTCGTTCGCGGCAGGGACTCGGACTGCGCCTCGGCGGCAGGGCTCGGCGCCGCCGCCGGGAAGACCCAGCGCCGGTAACAGAGGTAGCGGATCACGGTGCCCAACGCGATCGACCCGATGTTGGCGACCTGGAGCACCAGTGCGCCGTCCTGGTCCAGCGGGTAGCGGACGAGCGCGACGATCGCCAGGCCCAGGACGAGGGTCAGTCCGTTGATCAGGGCGAACAGCAGGTACTCCCGCCGCAGCCCGGTGCGCGCCCGGTGGTTGAAGGACCAGTACCTGTGTGCGAAGTAGGCCACGGTCATCGAGATGACGGTGGAGAGCAGCTTGGAGGTGACCGCACCCCAGCCCAGGTGGGCGTAGAGGAGTTGGAAGAGGCCTATGTCGATGACGAAGCAGGCGGCCCCGACGGCACCGAAGGCGCCGAGTTCCTTGACCAGCAGTTGCCAGCTCACCCCCGTCCGGCGGCGCAGCACCTCCAGCAGTGTCACGTCTGCGGACTCTACGGAGCACGAGGCCCCCCGGCCTCCCGGCGGACGCCCGATAGCCTGGCCACACCATGGCAGCCGTTCTCGACCCCCGTACCGGTACGCCCGTCGTCGCGATGGTCGGGGGCGGGCAGCTGTCCCGGATGACCCACCAGGCGGCCATCGCCCTCGGACAGTCCCTGCGGGTGCTCGCCACAGACCCGGCGGAGTCCGCAGCCCTCGTCGCCGGTGACGTCCGGCTGGGTGACCACCGCAGCCTCGACGACCTCCTGGCCCTCGCCGACGGGGCCACCGTCGTCACGTTCGACCACGAGCACGTGCCCACCGACCTGTTGCACGCACTCCAGGAGGCCGGGCACCGGGTCGCCCCCGGCCCCGACGCCCTGGTGCACGCCCAGGACAAGCTGGTGCTGCGGCGCGCACTGGCCCAGGCGGGGGAGCCGCAACCCGCCTGGGCCGAGGTGCGCACCCCCGCGGAGGTGTCGGCCTTCGCCGAGGCGAACGCCTGGCCGGTCGTGCTCAAGACCCCGCGCGGCGGCTACGACGGTCGCGGCGTCTTCGTGGTGGACGGGGTGGACGAGGCGGCGGCGCTGCTCACGGAGCACGGACCGCTGCTCGCCGAGGAGCGCGTGGAGATGGTCCGCGAGCTCGCCGCCCAGGTGGCGCGCTCGCCCTTCGGACAGGTCGCGGTCTACCCCGTCGTCGAGACCGTCCAGCGGGACGGCGTCTGCAACGAGGCCATCGCCCCCGCCCCCGGTCTGGACGACGAACTGGCCACCGCCGCCCAGGAGATGGCCGTCCGGATCGCCGACCGCCTCGGCGTCGTCGGGATGCTGGCCGTCGAGCTCTTCCAGACCCCGGACGGCGTCCTGGTCAACGAGCTGGCCATGCGGCCGCACAACTCCGGGCACTGGACCATCGAGGGCGCGCGGACCAGCCAGTTCGAGCAGCACCTGCGCGCGGTCCTGGACTACCCGCTGGGATCGACGGCGATGACCGCACCCGTCGTCGTCATGGCCAACGTCCTGGGTGGGGACGCCGCCGACGAGGACTGGGCGGGGCCGGGCCTGGACGAGCGCATCCACCACTTCATGGCGCACTGGCCCGACGTGAAGCTGCACTGGTACGGCAAGAGTCAGCGCCGCGGCCGCAAGCTGGGTCACGTGACGGCGCTCGGTGCCGAGCTGGAGGAGGTCCGCGCCCGTGCGGTGGCCGCTGCCCGCTACCTGGCCGACGGGGTCGTCGACCCGGCGTTCGCCTTCCCCGAGCACGACTGACCCGTGACCGGCACCCCGCACGCGAGCACCGAGGAGCAGCACCGGATGAGCGACCCGATCGTCGGCATCGTGATGGGCAGTGACTCCGACTGGCCCACGATGGAGCCCGCCGCGCGTGCGCTGGAGGAGTTCGGCGTCCCGTGGGAGGCGCACGTCCTCTCCGCGCACCGCACGCCCCGCCGGATGCTCGACTGGGCCGAGGCCGCTGCGGGCCGGGGCCTGCGGGTGGTCGTCGCGGGCGCGGGGGGAGCGGCGCACCTGCCCGGGATGATCGCCGCGGCGACCCCGCTGCCGGTGATCGGCGTCCCGAGGGCACTGGGCCGGCTGGACGGCGTGGACAGCCTGCTGTCCATCGTGCAGATGCCGGCCGGGGTGCCGGTGGCGACGGTCAGCATCGACGGCGGGCGGAACGCCGGTCTGCTCGCCGTCCGCATCTTGGCGGCCTCCGACGCTGCTCTCCGCGACCGGGTCGAGCGGTTCCAGGCCGACCTCGCGGCATCCGTCGAGGCCCGCGACGCGCAGCTGCAGGACCGGCTCTCTTCTCCGTGAGGTGAACGGCACCTAACCTGTACCCGTGGGTAGCAACGCCGGCGGGCTGTACGCGCTGACCGAAGAGCACGTCGCGATCCGGGAGGCGGTCCGTGAGATCGCCGAGCGGGAGATCGCCCCGTGGGCCGCCGAGTGCGATACCGAGTCGCGCTACCCGATCGAGGCCCAGAAGGCGCTGACGGCGGCGGGCTTCCACGCCACCCACATCGAGGAGCAGTACGGCGGCGAGGGTGCGGACGCCATCGCGACCTGCATCGTCATCGAGGAGGTCGCCCGGGTCGACGTCAGCGCCTCGTTGATCCCCGCGGTGAACAAGCTCGGGTCGGTGCCGGTGATCCTGTCGGCGTCGGAGGAGCTCAAGCAGAAGGTGCTGCCCTCGATCGCCGCCGGCGACGCGATGATCAGCTACGGGCTGTCCGAGCGGGAGGCCGGCTCGGATGCCGCCGCGATGAAGACCCGGGCCCGCCTGGACGGCGATTCCTGGGTCCTCAACGGGGCGAAGGCCTGGATCACCAACGCCGGCATCAGCGAGTGGTACACGGTCATGGCCGTCACCGACCCGGAGAAGGGTGCCAACGGCATCTCCGCCTTCGTCGTCCACCGCGACGACCCGGGCTTCGAGGTGGGCGCCAAGGAGCGCAAGATGGGCATCAAGGGCTCGCCCACCTGCGAGCTGCACTTCACCGACTGCACCATCCCGGCCGACCGCATCATCGGTGAGCCCGGCACGGGCTTCAAGACCGCCCTCAAGACGCTGGACTTCACCCGGCCCACGATCGGTGCGCAGGCCGTCGGTGTCGCCCAGGGTGCCCTGGACGCGGCGATCGGCTACACCAAGGAGCGCAAGCAGTTCGGGAAGAGCACCTCGGACTTCCAGGGCGTGCAGTTCATGCTCGCCGACATGGCGATGAAGATCGAGGCGGCCCGCCACCTGGTCTACGTCGCAGCCGCCCGCGGGGAGACCGGCGGGCCGGACCTGACCATGGTGTCCGCGTCCTCCAAGGCGTTCGCCTCCGACGTGGCCATGCAGGTCACCACGGATGCCGTCCAGCTCTTCGGTGGCGCCGGCTACACCCAGGACTTCCCGGTCGAGCGCATGATGCGCGACGCCAAGATCACGCAGATCTACGAGGGCACCAACCAGATCCAGCGGATGGTCATCGCGCGGAACATCCTCCGCTGAACGGTCCTCAGGGCCCCTCAGGCTCCTGAGGGTGGGCGGGGCGTGACCGACGGCGCGGCGGTGTCCTCTTCGCGCAACGGGACCGCCCCGGCGCCTGAGAGGACAGCGAAGGCGCTCACCGACAAGGCGATGGCCGAGCCGACGGTGAAGGCGAGCGTGGCACGCAAGAGCAGGTCCGGCACGGCCGCCAAGACGAGTGCGCCGGCTGCCAGGCCCGACGCCCAGACCACGGCGACCGCACGGTGTCGCTGGTCGGCCACGAGGACCTGACTGACCACCAGGAGCCCGAGGTGGATCGCAGCGCCGGCGGAGAGCAGGCCGAAGTCGAGGCCGGTGATCGTGAACTCCGGGCCGAAGAGCAACCCGACCGTCGGCGGACCCAGGGCCGCCCCCACGGCCAGGGCGACGAGCGAGATGCCGCCCGTACCCAGCAGGATCCGGACGACGAGGGCCCGTGCGGCCGCCGGTCCGCCCGATCGGCGGGCGCCGACCAGGAGGGGTACGAGCGCGCTCTGGAGCGAGACCGCGACGAAGAGGGGCAGTCGGACCAGCGTGAAGCAGGCGACGAACGCTGCTGCTGCAGCCGCCTCGGCCCGGTCGGCGAGGGCCGCGACGACGATGGGGGCCGAGTTGAGGAGGACCTGGGCAGCGAGGGTGCCGATCAGCAGGTGCGCGACCGCGTAGCCGAAGCCGTGGGAGGGGCCCTGGACCGTCAGTGGGCCAACGTCCTCCCCGTGCGGTCCGGACGCCCGCGTGCGCTGCCAGACCAGGAGCGGGACGTGTGTCGTCGCGATCGCAGCGACCAGTGCCCAGGCGTAGGCCGTGGGCCCCGCTCCCGGTAGGAGGATGCTCACCAACCCGGCGAACGCGACCCGTAGGACCGAGTCCACGAGCAGCAGCGTGCCGTGAGTCCGGAGTCGTCCACGCCCCAGCAACATCCCCCGCAGCACGAACTGCCCGGCGCTGGTGAGCACCAGCGCCACCAAGGCCACGAGGGGCCCCGTCTGGCCGCCGAAGGCGGTCACCAACAACGGGGCTGCGATCAACGTCGACGCGACGCCTCCGACGGCGAGCAGCCCGGTCGTGCGTCCGGTACCGGGGGGCGGCTTCGTCGAGCCGCGGTCGCTCAGCGAGCGCGCGAGCTCCAGCTCCACCGGGAGGAACGCACCGAATCCCAGGATCAGGGTCATGGACCAGAAGGCACCGAAACCCGCGTACTCGTCAGAGGGCATGGCCCGGGCCACCAGGGCGAGGAATCCGAACGTGAGCACCCCGCTCCCTGCCACGCACACCGCCACCCAGGACAGCGACAAGAACGAGCGGCGGGCATGGGGGCGCCCGTTCAGGGCGACCACCGGTCATCCGGCGTCAGGACGGTAGGACGGGCCACCAGCACACGGTAGCCCGGCCCCTCACACGGGCCGGGCGGACGCCGGCCGGGTTCCGGTCATCAGGCGGGGGTCGGCAGCGCCATCTCCCGGACGTCGTCGGCGACCTGGAGCGGCGCACCCGTGGCGGCGGCCACGTCCTCGACGCTGACGCCCGGCGCGGTCTCCCGGAGGAGGAACCCGGCCGGGGTGACGTCGACGACCGCGAGGTCGGTGACGACGCGGTCGACGCAGGCCTTGCCGGTCAGCGGGAGCGTGCACTCCTCGACCAGCTTCGGTGACCCGTCGCGGGCCACGTGCTCCATCATCAGGACCACCCGGCGCGCGCCGTGGACCAGGTCCATCGCGCCGCCCATGCCGTTGACCATCTTCCCGGGGATGAGCCAGTTGGCCAGGTCCCCGCGCGGGTTGACCTGCATGGCGCCCAGCACCGCGACGTCGATGTGCTTGCCGCGGATCATCCCGAACGACAGCGCCGAGTCGAAGAACGAGGCACCGGGCTGGAGCGTGATCGTCTCCTTGCCGGCGTTGATCAGGTCTGGGTCCTCCTCGCCCTCGAAGGGGTAGGGCCCCACGCCCAGGACGCCGTTCTCCGACTGCAGCACCACGTGCACGCCGTCGGGGATGAAGTTGGGCACCAGGGTCGGCATGCCGATGCCCAGGTTCACGTACTGGCCGTCCTCGAGGTCCAGGGCGACGCGGGCGGCGAGCTGGTCACGGGTGAGTGCCACGTCAGTTCTCCTCGGCAGCGACGGGACGGGGGCGGGTGGTGCGCTTCTCGATGTCCTTGCCCTCGGGGCCGACGACGACCACGCGCTGGACGAAGACGCCGGGCAGGTGGATCGACTCCGGGTGGATCTCACCGGGCTCCACGAGCCGCTCGACCTCCGCGATGGTCACCGTCCCGGCCATCCCGGCGAGGGGGTTGAAGTTCTGCGCCGACTCGTGGAAGACCAGGTTGCCGTGCCGGTCACCGACCGCCGCGCGGACCAGGCCGAAGTCGGCGGTCAACGCGGTCTCCAGGACGTACTGGACGCCGTCGAACTCGCGGACCTCCTTGGGCTTCGAGGTCTCCACCACGGTGCCCTCGGCGTCGTAGCGGACCGGGATGCCACCGTCGGCGACCATCGTCCCGACCCCGGTCGGGGTGTAGAAGGCGGGGATGCCGCAGCCGCCGGCCCGCAGCCGCTCGGCGAGGGTGCCCTGCGGGGTGAGCTCGACGTCCAGCTGACCGGACAGGTAGAGCCGGGCGAGCTCCTTGTTGCCGCCGACGAAGGAGGAGATCGTCTTGGCGATGCGCCCGGCGTAGAGCAGCACGCCGAGGGCGGCGTCGTCGACCCCGCAGTTGTTGCTGATCGTGGTCAGCCGGTCTGCGCCCTGGGCGAGCAGCGCGTCGATCAGCTTGATCGGCACGCCGCACAGGCCGAACCCGCCCACGGCCAGGGTCGAGCCGGAGCCGATGTCGGCCACCGCCTCGGCAGCACTGGAGACGACCTTGTCCATGCTCATCCACCGTCCATCGAGTGGCTGGGCGGGCTCAGCTGCGAGCGGGGCGGCCCAGCTCGCGGATCCCGTCGAGCCTGAGGCCGAGCGTAGCGGTGACGCCCTCGGTCTCCGCCCGGTGCTGGAGGCCGCCCGGGTGGGCGTTGCGGCACAGCACGATCGACGCCCCGGCGGCGAGCGGGGCCAGCAGCCAGGCGACGGGGCCGGCCTCCGTGGCCGCCTGCTCGTCGACCAGCACCCGGTCGCCGGCCACCAGGCCCAGCCGTCCGGCCAGCTCGACGGCGGTCTCGACCAGGCCACCGAGGGTGAGCTGCAGACCGGCCAGCAGCAGGCCGGGGTCCGACGGCGCCGGCGGCTGGTACGGCGCGAAGTGGTCGCCGTGCACCCGGACCTCGAGCGCGAAGTCCCGGGCGTCGCCCACGTACCCGGTCATGCCCAGGCCCAGCGGGTGCAGCGACAGCCCGAGCAGCTCGTCGAGCCCGTGCTCCTCGATCGCCGGCAGCCGGTCCTGGGCCGCCAGCACCACGTCCACGCCGTCGAGGCGGTCCTCGTCCTCGGCGGCGGTGTCCAGCACGGCGGCACCGCAGGACCAGACGCCGAGCAGGACGGCGGCGGTCTGCCAGTGGACCGGGAGGGCGACCGCGACCGTGCTGCCCGGCCCGACGTCGAACTCGTCCTGGAGGAGGTTGGCGGTCTTGGCGACCCAGTTCGCCAGCGTGGTGCCCGAGAGCTCGACCCGCTCACCGGTCGCGTCGTCGTAGTGGGTGACCAGGGGCGCGGCGGCGTCGCGCAGGAGTGCGGCGGCGAGCAGGTCGGCCGGGTTCACGGGAGGTGCCGGGGGCATGAGACGAGCGTGACAGGCTCGGGCTCCCCGCGTGCGCCGCGGGTCCCGTCGTCCCCGGGCGGGCGAGGCTAGAGTCCTGGCCTGATGACCGCTGCCCCGGGCTGGGCGATCGCCCGCCTCGATCACGCCGTGCTCCGCCGGACCCGTCGGCTGCTGGGAGGGACGGGAGCCGTCCCCGTCGCCCAGGCGCTGTCCCACGTGGGGGAGCACGCGCTCGGCTGGATCGCCCTCGGCGGCGCCGGCTGGCTGTCCGGGCGGCGCCGACCGGAGTGGCGGTCCGCCGTCACCGGTGTCGTCGCGGCGCACGCAGCCGCGGTGTTGGTCAAGCGGGTCGTGCGACGTCCGCGTCCGACCCTCCCGGACGTCCCGCCCCTCGTCGGCACCCCCAGTCGGCTGTCCTTCCCCAGCGCGCACAGCTGCTCGACCACGGCAGCCGCCGTGGGGTTCGCACCCCTCGTCGGTGTGCCGGTCACCGCCTCCGTGGCGGGGGCCATGGTGGTGTCCCGGGTCCTCCTCGGCGTGCACTACCCCTCCGACGTCGTCGCCGGCTCCGCCCTGGGGGCCGCCGTGGCGCTCGGGGTGCGCCGAGCGACCGGACGACGGGGAGCGGTGTCCCGGTGAGTGCCGAGCCCCGCCGGTCCTCCGGTCCCGCTGTGTCCGTGACGCCGCCGTCACGGGTTCCGCCGCCGCCCCGCACCCCCGGAGTCCGAGGCTCGCGTGGATGGGGCTTCGTCCGGGCGCTGCGTCCCCGCCAGTGGGTCAAGAACGTCCTCGTGCTGGCGGCCCCGCTGGCGGCGGGCGCCGTCTTCGACCCGGACGTGCTCCGCCCGACCGCCATCGCCTTCCTGCTGTTCTGCCTGTCCGCGTCCGGGGTGTACCTGGTCAATGACTCGATCGACGTCGAGGAGGACCGCAGGCACCCCCGGAAACGGTTCCGACCGATCGCGGCGGGGCTCGTCCCCCGCCCGGCCGCCCTGGCGATGGCGGTGGTCCTCTTCGCCCTTGCGTTGACCTCCGCAGTCGTCTTCACGCGTCCTGCGCTCGCCGCGGTCCTCGGGAGCTACATCGTCATCCAGCTCGCCTACTGCGTGTTCCTGAAGAACCAGCCCGTCATCGACCTGGCGGTCGTGGCCTCGGGCTTCCTGCTCCGGGGCATCGCCGGGGGTGTGGCAGCAGGGCTCTTCCTGTCGCAGTGGTTCCTGCTCGTCGCGGCCTTCGGGTCGCTGTTCATGGTCGCGGGCAAGCGGTACTCGGAGTTCATCCTGGTGGGCGATGCCGCCGCCACCCGCAGGACCTTGCAGGAGTACTCCGCGAGCTACCTGCGCTTCGTGTGGAGCCTCTCGGCCGGCGTCACCGTGACCGCGTACAGCCTGTGGGCGTTCGAGATGGCCGCGACTCAGACCGGGCCCCCCTGGGCGACCATCTCCATCGCACCGTTCGTCCTCGCGGTGCTGCGGTACGCCGTGGACGTCGACAAGGGCACCGCCGGCGCACCCGAGGAGATCGTGCTCGGCGACCGGGTCCTCCTGCTGCTGGGTCTCCTGTGGGCAACCCTGGTGGGGTTGGGCGTCTTCCTCACCTGAGAGCCCGGCGCGTGAACCGAGCTGCGCGAGTCGCGGGGACCGTCAGGCCCGCGGCCGAGCACGTCTCCGGGCGGGCCGGCCGACGGCCCTGTGAGACAGGCGGCCCCGCGCAGGGATCAGCTCGGTGGGCAGATCCACGCCGGAGTGGCTGCTCAGTTGATGCAGGTCGTGTCCGCCGCGGTGCGGGCGTCCTCACCCTCCACCGGTGTCGCGGCGGTTTCCTCCGGCGTGGTCAGGGCCTGCCCCACGCCGTTGAAGTCCGAACCGAGGACGAGCTGCACCGTCCCGGCCTCGACGTCGTCGACCTGCGCGGTGGTTGCGCCGGGGATGGAGGCCGCCACGGTGTTGGCCAGCGCGTCGTCACCCGCGGCGTAGCGGATCTCCGTGGAGGTGTACTGGGCGCTGTCGGCGTTCCCCGTGCTCGCGACCACGAAGCCCGCGGACTCGAGCTGGCCCGCTGCCTCGGCAGCCACCCCGGCCACGCCGGAGCCGTTGAACACGGCCACGGGCACGTCGCCCGGGTCGGTCGTCGCCGGCGCCGAGGGCGCCGCGGACGCCGGGACCTCCGGCGTCTGCGGCTCGGCGGACAGGGCGGCGAAGAACTGGTGGAGGGCGTCCTCGTCCTGCAGTCTCAGGATGTAGCGCCCCGCGTCGTCCTGGTCGTCGCCGATGTAGGGCACGGTCTGGAAGCCGATGTTGCCTGCGGTCACGGACTGCAACTGCCCTGCCAGGTCGAACAGGTCCAGTGTCTGGTCGACGGTCAGTGAGTTGGCTGCGGCCTCGACCAGGGTGCGCTGCTTGCCGAGGTCCAGC
The DNA here is from genome assembly GCF_001424485.1 of Modestobacter sp. Leaf380. Classification (GTDB taxonomy): domain Bacteria; phylum Actinomycetota; class Actinomycetes; order Mycobacteriales; family Geodermatophilaceae; genus Klenkia. Next base: position 396,193 of record NZ_LMQC01000001.1, on the reverse strand, counting down.
AGCACGTTGTCGGACAGCATCTTGCGGATCATCCCGGCGATGAAGGTCTGCTGACGGACGATCCGGTCGAAGTCGCCACGGGGCAGACCGTGGCGCTGACGTACGAAGGACAGCGCCTCCGACCCGCTGATGGTCTGGACGCCGGCGGGCAGGTCGACGCCGGAGAAGGAGTCCTGCACGGCGTTGCACAGGTTGACCTCCACCCCGCCGATGACGCTGGACAGGTTGAAGAAGCCGAGCAGGTCGACCTCGGCGTAGTGGTCGATGGACAGCCCGGTGAGCTGGCTCAGGGTCTGGATCAACAGCTGGGCGCCCAGGGCCTGCTTCTCGGCGTCGGTGGCCCCTTCGGGGGCGTCGAGCATGCCGTAGGAGTAGGCGGCGTTCAGCTTGTCCATGCCGTGGCCGGGGATGTCGACGTAGGAGTCGCGCGGGAACGAGACGAAGGAGGCCGCGGACCCGTCCGCCGGGACGTGCACCAGGATCATGGTGTCGGTGTTGATGCCGTCGTTGGCCTCGGTGCTGAGAGCGGCGAGCTCCTCGGGCGTGGCGTTGGCCCGGCTGTCGTTCCCGACCAGCAGCAGGTTCATCGCCTGACCGGCGTCCTCGACCTCCGAGACCCCGTCGTTGCCGGTGGTGGGTATCGCGTTGGTGCGGTTGACGCCGGCCTCCACGACGCGGCCCAGGTACCAGCCCCAGCCGCCGGTGGCGAGCAGCACCACGGAGAGCACGCCGGCGACGACGCGGGCCCACGCGGCCAGGCGGGCCGGTCCGGCCCGTCGTCCCCCCGCCGGGCGGCTGTCCCCGCGTGGCCGCTGGGTCCGGCCCGCGCGAGGGTCCAGTCGAGGGGGGAGGGGCGCACCGCCCCGGGGCGGCAGGTCGTCGGAGTTGCTCATGGTCGTTCCTCACGTCGGGCCGGGCGCACCGGTTCGCGTTCCTCGTCGTCCAGCTGCGGAGTGCCCCGACGATACGACGAGGCGGTCACCGGGCCGGGGCGGGACGCGCCACGGGCCCTGGCGACGGCACGGCGGGGGTCGTGCGGGGGCGGGTGTCGACAGCCCGGGCCCGGGCTCGTCAGCGTCAAGTGACGAAAACGAGCCTGGGTGCACGGGAGTCGCGTGACGTGCGACGTCCGTGGCCCGGGGGACCTCAAGCTGTACCTCGTTCCTGTCGATGGACAGGGAGCAGTGGTTCCAGTTCAGGCTGTAACGGGCCTGACCACGAGTGGAGGTTCGTAGACAGTGCGACGTGTTCTCGGGGGCCTCACGGCCTTCATCGCCTTCACCGGGACGGTGCTCGTCCTCCCGGTCTACGCAGCCCCCCTGCCCGAGGCGGAACCGGTGGCGACGTCCTCGAACGAGGTCGAGATGGGCTCGGTCGCCGAACCCGCAGTCGAGGCCGAGGTCCAGGAGGGCACCACGGAGCCGGTGGGTGGCGTCTCCGCGATCGAGCCGACGCTGTCGGTGAGCAAGACGGACACCGACCCGTTCTCCCTGGTGGGTGTGACCTGGGACTACGACCCTGCGGTGACCGACACCGTGGTCCAGGTGCGGGTGCAGGACGAGTCCGGTGAGTGGGGTGACTGGACCGCGGTGACCGTGGAGGACGCCGACCAGAACGAGGGCACCGACTCCGGGGCCGCTCTGCGTGGTGGCACGGCCCCGCTGTGGACCGGCCCCAGCTCCGGCGTGGAGGCCGAGCTCGTGACCCGCTCGGGGAACCAGCCGACCGGCGTGACGCTGGACCTGGTGGACCCCGGGACCAGCGACGCGGACGCCTCCCTGCAGTCCCCGGAGATCCAGGACACCGCCGACGCCGCCCTCGCGATGCCCGACGTGTACTCGCGGGCCCAGTGGGGGGCCGACGAGAACATCCGCACCTGGGACCCCGAGTACGCGACCACCATCAAGGCGGCGACGCTCCACCACACGGCGGACACCAACAACTACACGGCCGACCAGGTCCCGGCGATGATGCGGTCCATCTACCGCTACCACACAGTGAGCCGTGGCTGGGGCGACATCGGCTACAACGTGATCGTCGACAAGTACGGACGGCTGTGGGAGGGCCGCTACGGCGGTCTGGCCAGCACCGTCATCGGGGCACACGCCGGCGGGTTCAACACCTCGACCTTCGGTGTGTCCATGCTGGGCAACTACGACACGACCCCCGTACCCCAGGCCACGGCGAACGCGGTCGCGGCCATCATCGGGTGGAAGTTCTCGCTGTACGGCGTGAACGGCAACGGCAGCGTCGTCCTGACGTCCAGTGGCGGAGGTACGTCGAGGTACGCCGCGGGAGCGCGGGTGACGCTGCCGACGATCTTCGGGCACCGCGACGTGGGCAGCACGACCTGTCCCGGCCAGTACGGCTACGGGAGGTTGTCGGAGATCCGCGCGGCGGTGGCGGGTGGACCGGCCAACGGGTCGTTCGTCCAGGCCCTCTACCAGGACATGATGGTGCGCACGCCGGATCCCAACGGACTGGCCGACTGGACCTCGAAGCTGTCGACCGGTGGTTGGTCCACGCGGTCGGTGGCCCAGGCGTTCTCGAACTCCACCGAGTTCCGCACGCTGACCATCACCCAGGCCTACCAGCAGGTCTTCGGGCGGGCTCCTGACCCGGGCGGCATGAACACGTGGCTCCAGTACCTCGCCAGTGGCGCCGTGCGCATCGACACGCTCCGTCCCACGTTGATGGCCAGCCAGGAGTTCTTCCTCCGGGGTGGCAGCTCCGACGCGGCCTTCGTCGACAACATCTACCAGGCCGCGCTCAACCGGGCGGCCGACGGGTGGGAGGTGCAGTACTGGTCCAACGTCCGTCGGGTCAACGGCCCGCAGCCGGTGATCGCGGCCGTGTGGGGCTCTGCCGAGGCGGGCATGCGCCGCGTCGACCAGACCTACCAGTACTACCTGGCGCGTCCCGCCGCGCGTGGGGAGCAGGAGGCGTGGCTCCCCGTCCTGATGGGGTCGGGGGACGAGCAGCTCCGGCAGGACGTCATGAGCAGCATGGAGTACTTCCTCCGGGCCATGAGCCGCTACCCGGCCTGACCCGGGACACCACGGAGGGCCGGCGCCAGGGGGAGACCCTGGACGCCGGCCCTCTGCCGTCCCGCAGGGGATTCAGCGATGAGCCCCGGCGTCGACGACCTCAGACGTCAGGTCGGCGACCCCGACCGGGCCGATGCTGCGGCCGGTGCCCCCGACCTCCAGGGGCGCCGCCTGGGAGAGCTTGGCGAACGTGGGTCCGTCCCACTGGGCCAGGGCCCCGTGGACGAAGTACTGCCCCTCACCCAGACGGAGACCCGCGAGGCGGACGTCCACGACCCGACGCCCGCGCAGCGTCGTCATGCGGGTGCCCATGAGCTGGGTGTTGGTGCCGAAGACCGCTTGGCCGGTCGGGCTGTCGATGCCGATCCCTAGCACCCAGTCGGCCAGGTCCTGGTCGGACTCGACGGTCACGCGCAGGACGAGGTCCTCCCCGGGCCGGACGTCGGTCACGTTGTTGCCCGCCGAGTCCCGGGGCTGGACGGAGACGACGCGGGCGTGGGTGCCAGGACCGCTCGCCTCCATCTCGGCGGTCGAGGTGACGTCGAAGTCCTTGCGGAGCAGACGTGTCGCGTCCCGGGGACTGCCGTCGAGCATCACGTGCCCGTGCTCCAGGACGACGGCGCGCGTGCAGATGTCGACGACCTGGTCCAGCGCGTGGGTCACCAGCACGATCGTGCGTCCCTCGCGCTGGAACTGCTTGATCCGGTCCATGCACTTGCGCTGGAAGGGCTCGTCCCCGACAGCGAGGACCTCGTCGACCAGCAGCACGTCGGGGTCCACGTGCACGGCCACGGCGAAGGCCAGCCGGACGTACATCCCCGAGCTGTAGAACTTCACCTGGGTGTCGATGAACTGCTCGATGCCCGAGAACTCGACGATCGCGTCGAAGTACAGGTCGGTCTGGCGGCGGCTCAGCCCGAGGATCGCGGCGTTGAGGTAGACGTTGTCGCGGCCGGTGAGGTCGGGGTGGAAGCCGGCCCCCAGCTCGAGGAGGGCGGCCAGTCGCCCGCGTCGTCGGACGGTCCCCGAGGTGGGCTGGATGATCCCCCCGATCGCCTTGAGCAGCGTGCTCTTACCGGACCCGTTCGGACCGATGAGGCCCACCGTGGAGCCGGACTCGATCGTGAGGTCGACGTTCCTGAGGGCCCAGAAGTCCTCGCGGTGCTGCCGGGACAGCGTGGCGTTGACGATCCGTTCCTTGATCGACTTGTCCTTGCGGATCACGAACCGCTTGGACAGGTCCTTGACCTCGATGACGGCGGGGCGGGACGTGGTCATCACAGCTCCTGAGCGAAGTTGCCCTCGAGGCGGGCGAAGAGCCGCTGCGCCAGCCACAACAGGACGAGTCCGACGACCAGGCAGACACCCAGTCGGCCGGCCAGGCCCTCCGGGCTCGGCTGGTCGGTGCCGGCCACCCACAGGGCCCGCTGCATTCCCAGCACGGCCAGGGTGATCGGGTTGTCGAGGTAGATGCCCTCGGCCACGGAGCCCAGGGCGTCCCGGACGAGGGCCCAGCTGTAGACCACGGGGGAGGCCCAGAACAGGATGGTCAAGGAGATCTCCACGAGGTACTGCACGTCGCGGAGGTAGACGTTGACCGCGGCGAGGGCCAGGCCCAGGGCCGTGGCGAAGACCACGATGACCGCCAGCGACAGCGGCACGTAGAGCAGGCGGCTGCCGGTGGGGATGCTCCCCGACAGCAGGATGGCCGGTATGAGGATCACCAGCTGGGTGAGGAAGTTGAACAGGGCTGAGCCCACGGTGGCGAACGGGAACACCTCGCGGGGGAGGTAGATCTTCCGCACCAGCCCTGCGTTCCCCACGATCGACCCGGTGCTCGAGCTGACGATCTCGGAGAAGAGCTGCCAGATCATGAGACCGGTGAAGATGTAGATCGCGAACTCGGGGATCTGCCGTTCGGCACCCAGGAACTTCCCGATGGCGACGTAGTAGACGACCAGGATGGACAGCGGGCGCAGCAGGCTCCAGAGGAAGCCCAGGGTGCTGTCCTTGTACCGGGCCTTCAGCTCTCGCCTCACCAGGAGCCCCAGGAGCTCCTTCTGTCCGGCGATCTCCCGCACCGACCGCAACGTGCCGGAGAAGAGGCCTCCGCCAGGTGCGCTCGACTGCCAGTCCTCCTGGGCCAGGCGGGCGCTGCGTCCCTCGGATTCGAGCGTGCTCATGTGTCTCCGTACTGAGATCGTCCCCGGGGGGACTGCGGCAGAGCCGGTGTCGGGTCGCCTGAGGACCGGGTGGACGCCCCCAGGTGGGTGGTCGCACCTCCGTGGTGGAGGGGCGGTGCCGTGCCTACGTTGTCAGCGACGCCCACACGTCCCCGGCGTAGTCGTCCCAGGAGCGTGGCGGGCGGGACCGCGCCTGCGCCCCGAGAGCAGTGTGCAGGCCGACGTCGGTGAGCAGTGCCCGCAGCCCGGAGGCGATGCTGGCGTCGTCCCTCGGGTCGATCAGGACCGCACCGCCTGCGGCCGCGATCTCGGCCATCGAGCCGTAGCCCGAGGTGACGACCGGTGTGCCGCAGGCGAGGGCTTCTGCGATGGGCAGCCCGAACCCCTCGTTCAGGGACGGGAAGACGACACAGTGGGCCACCCGGTAGGCGGCCCAGAGGTGGTCGTCGGTCATCGACGTCACGACGTCCAGCGGGCGGTTGCGCCCCCGGGCCACGGCCACGGCCTCCTGGAAGGCGTCGTCGTTCCAGGAACGCCCGCCGACGAGCACCAGGTTGAACTGCAGGCCGGAGGCCCAGAGGAGCTCGGCTGCGTGGAGGAGAGCGACGTGGTTCTTGCGGGGTTCGTGCGTCCCCACGCACAAGACCATCGGGAGGCCGGGGAGCGTGAGGTCGGCGCCGACGGAGGCCAGCGCCTCGGGGGTCGCCGGCGGAGCCTCGGCCGGGAGGACGTCCGCGTGCACGGAGGGCCCGACCTGCCCGATGCTGGCCAGCATGCTCGCCCAGCCGCGGTACTCGGTCGCGGCGGCTTCGGAGATCGCCGATACCCGGTCCATGTGCCGGACGGCGGCCAGGTTGGTCGCGAACGCCTCGCTCACGCCCAGTGCCGTGGTCTCCGCCGTGGTGATCGGGACGCAGTCGAAGCCGATGACACCGGTCCGGCTCCGGGCGAACTGGGCGAGGGCGGCGATGCGCTCGTTGCGCGGCCGCTCCGGCGACAGCTCGGGCAGGAGGTACGTGGACTCCCAGGGCACCACGACGACCTCCCGGCTGCCCCGGTCCTGGGCGGGTGCGGGGCCCCCGTGCAGGGCCCGGTGCTGCTCGCCCGCGGTGAGGGAGCGCAGGTGGGTGTGCGACCCGCCCCAACCGACCAGCTGCACGTCGTGGTCCCGGACCCACCGTCTGGACGTCTCACGGGCGACCCGCTGGATGCCGGTGGCCAACCCGGCGCGGGCCGTGTGCTCGAGGTCGACCAGGGTGCCGCCGCGCACGACCTGCACCTCGGTCACCGTGCCGGGGCCGGCCCAGGCCCCGATGGTGCGGGAGACCGGTGCCCCGAAGGCCACGTCGACGCCGTCCAGTCGGATGGCCCGCACGACCCGCTGGACGTCCTCGGTCGTGGGTAGCTCGGCGTCGAGCACGGCCAGGGCCAACCACACCGCGGAGGCGTCGGCACCCGCCAACGCCTCCAGGAAGCGGTCCGGGAGGTCCCCGGCGGCCGAGGCCGTGACGTCGCCCTCCAGGCAACCGACGACCGTCGCGACCCGTGCGTTCAGGGCACGGCGGACGGCTGGGGTCGAGAAGGCGAGCCGGTGGGACAGCGACACGGTCGTCGTCGGACGTGTCCTCATGGTCGGGCTCCCGTGCTCTCGTGGATGGGCAGCGGGGACGTCAGCGACCACAGCTGCTCCGCGTAGTCGTCCCACCCGCGTGGGGGCCGTCGCCGCGCCGCCAGGGTCAGCTGCTCGACCAGGTCGTCGTCGGTCAGCAGCCGACGCATCTGCTCGGCGATGGCGAGGTCGTCACGGGGGTCCACGACGAGCGCACCGCCACCGTCCGCGATCTCGCGGGTGCTGCCGAAGTCGCTCGTCAGGCAGGGGGTACCGCAGGCGAGCGACTCCGCGACGGGGAGTCCGAAGCCCTCGTGCAGGCTGACGAAGACGGAGAAGCGGGCCCCACGCAGGGCTGACCAGAGCTCCTCCTCCGAGACTGCCGTCCGCCGGCGGACCGGACGGCCCTCGGCGAGGAGGCGGCGCATCATCAGGTCGAACTCGGTGGGCCAGCCTCCACCCCCGATGAACTGCAGCTCGAAGACGAGGCCCGAACGCCACAGGTGCTCGGCGGCGTGCAGCACCGCGAGCTGGTTCTTCCGGGGCTCGAAGCTCCCGACGCACACCACCATCGGGATCTCGGACCGAGCGGCGTCCCCGCCGGGCGGAGCAGCCACGGGCAGGACGCACTCGACCACGTCGGGACCGGTGAGCCCCTGGGCCCCGAGCATGTCACGGAAGCCGCGGAACTCCTGGGTCGCGGCGGCGCTGATCCCGGCGACCGTGCGGGCGTGCTTGACCACCTCGAGGTAGCGCATGAAACGGTCGGGCAACCCCGGGTGGATCAGCTCGGGGCTCAGTGCGGGGATGCAGTCGTAGCCGATGAGGGAGACCGCGTTGCCGGAGAACCGGGACATGCCGACGATGGCCGCGCAGCACTCGGGGCGGGGGTTCTCCAACAGGACGACAGAGCTGCGCCAGGGCACCACCAGGGTCGGGGTGGAGGGGGGTGGCGTGCTGGTGTTCCTGCCCCCGGACACAGCAGGTGCCACCTGGCCCCAGCGGAGCACCCGGTCGGCCTCGTGCCCCTGCAGGGCCCTCATGGCACCGCCGCCCGGGGTCCACGCGGTCAGGACGACGTCGTGGGCGGCGTCCCAGCGCGGGACCGTCTCACGGACGACACGCTGGATGCCGGTGTGCAGGTCGTGGCTGGCCGAGAAGTCGACGTCCACGACCACGCCCGTGACGATCTCCATCTCGGCGTCCGGGTGCCCGGCCAGGGCCTCCCGGTGTCCGGCTTCGAGCAGCCAGGCGGCGAAGTTGCCCGCGCTCTGCAGGTCACGCTGGCGGAGGGCCGCGACCACGAGGTCATGCCCAGGCAGGGACCCTGTCAGGGCTGCCAGGACGAGCCAGAGGTCGGGTGTCGCACTGCGGTGGACGTGCTCGACGACCACGCCGAACACGATCGAGGCGTCGATCTCGGGAACGCCCTCGGCGGCCGGGACGTCGAGACCCAGGACGTCAGCGGCAGCGCGCAGGCGACGCCCGAGCACCCCGACGCCGTGCTCGTCGACAGCGGTGCCGCTCAACTCCGGCCCTGCAGTCGACGCTTCTGCACGGTCCGCAGGGGGGACGTGACCCGCCAGGAGACCGTCTCGCGGATCGCGGCGAGCTCCTCCTGGAGCCGGACCACCTCGTGGGTCCGGGCGCCGGGGTGTCCGTCCCCCCCGGCGCGGCTGGCCTCGGTCCAGCGCGCGAGCACGCTGCCCCGCCAGCGGATGAGGTCCTGGAGCACCTCGGCGTGGCGGCTGCGCAGGGCGGTGAGCTCGGCCTTGCTCCGGGACAGCGACTCTGCTGCGCGTGAGCTGTCGTGGGTGACGAAACGGTCGAGGGGGTTGGCCGGGGCGGAGAGGTCGACCCGGAGCTCGTCGGCGTGCTCGGCGGCCACGTAGAAGCGGGACAGTCCGTCGAACAGGCAGAACTCGTATCCGGCCTCGAGGACCCGGGGCTCCCACTCGCCGTGGGTCTGCTCGGTCGAGTTGGGTGCCGTGGCCTCCACCACGAGGACCCACGGCCGCCACCGTAGGAGGTCCACGGACCGGAGGACCGCGCCCTCCGAGCCCTCGACGTCCACCACCAGGAAGTGGATGGGCTCGTCGGGGGACAAGTTCTCCTCGAGGACGTCGTCCAGCCTCCTGGCCGGCACCACCTCCTCGTGGGCGGTCCAGCCGCTGTCGCGGTGGCGGTCCATGATCGACCCGTCCAGCGTGGAGAGCCCGGTCCCGTCGACCACGTGGATGACGACCGAGTCGGCACCGTCGTCGGTCACCGCGGCCTGTACGACCGTGTCCGCGGGACGCTGCTCCCGGTAGGCGTCGACGAAGGCCGTGACGGGCTCGATCTCGAGGCCGGTCCACCCCCGGTCGTAGAAGGCGCGGGTGATGGACGAGGACGTGGGGTCGTTGGCCCCCACCTCCACGTAGCGGCCCCGCGAGACGCCCGAGAGGGCCCGCCACAGGACGACGTCCTCGGCGTTCTGGGCGAAGGAGATGAACGGACCGTCTTCAGGCACGGGGCGATGGTAAGGCGTCCGGCCCGGGCGTCACGGTCCGTGCACCGGCTCGCCAGGTCCGCCCGGCCCGGTGTCCAGGCGTCTGGCCGGGGGGTGCGGCACCCTCCGGCGGCGCGCGGCTCGGCGGGCGTGTCGAGGGACCCGAGAGTCGCGTGTGGCTCGCGGGGCGGTGGCGCGCGGATCACCACCGACGCGCCGCGGTCCGCCCGGCGTGCGTGGTTAGTCTGCTGTCACACCGTCACCGGCACGGTCGTCCCCCCGGCAGGGTGCTACCGACCGTGGCGGACGCAAGCCCTGGTCGCCGTACAGCGGCGACGTGTCCCGACCGTCCGCAGGCCCTCCTGGGTGCTCCGCGCGGGTACCGCGTCCACACGAGGAGGACCCACGATGCTCCAGACGGTCGTGCTCATCGCCGTTTCCTGGCTGCTGCTGTCCCTCGTGGGTGCTGTCTGCCTCGCCCCGGTCTCGGCAGAGGTCCGGCGCAAGCTGCTGCCGGCCGCCCCGCTCGTGGGGGCGGCGTTCCTGGTGGTGGTCCTGCACACGACCGGGGTCTTCTTCTCGGTGCGGGCCGGCCTCCTCGGCGCGGCCGCGGTGCTCGTGGTGCTGCTCGTGGTCGGGCTGCGCCGAGGGCACCTGCGGTCCTTCGCCGACCGCCGCGGGGTCGCCTGGCTGGTCCTCGGCGTACTCGTCGCCGTCCCTCTCACCGCGGTGGCCCTGGCGCCCACGGAGGTCGTGGGGGACTCCCGAGTGGTGAGTCCCAACCAGAGCAACGACGGGGTCTGGTACGTCTCGGTGAGCAGCTGGCTCACGGACCACTCGATCCTGGACGTGCCCGACATCGGCACCGGGCCCGTCGTCGACGGCGGGGTCCCCGCCGACGGTCCTGCGGTGTCGGCCCTCACGTTCCCCATGCGCGTGGGTCAGGAGCTGGTGCAGGCGTCGCTGAACGTCGTGACCGGCACCTCGCCCATCGTGACCTTCACGCCGTGGATCGCCACCTGGGTCCTGCTCGTCCCCGGGGGGTGCATCGCCGCCGCGTCCGTCCTGGGACTGCGTCGTCTCGTCGGGCTCGCCGCCGGCGTGGTGGTCGCCAGCTCCGCGTTGCTCATCCAGCAGCTGTACAACCAGAACGCCGCGTCGCTGCTCGGCATCGCCCTCGTGCCCCTGGTGCTCGCGTGCGTGGGGTCCGCCGTCGAGCGGCGAGGGGTCCCCCCCGTGCTCGCCGGCCTCATGTTGGCCTCGTTGCTGGGCACCTACTCCGAGTACACGCCCTTCGTCGCGCCGGCCCTGGTGGCCCTCACCCTGCTGCGCCGCCAGGGTCTGAAGCCGGCCGTCGGCCGCGCGCTCGCCGTCGTGGGGTGGGGTGTGCTGCTCGCTCCGCTGGCCTGGTGGCGCGCCTACCAGACCCTCACCGGCGTCCGGGGCGGAGCGACGGAGACCCTGCCCGGCGCGCTCCTGGACGCTCCGTTCCCGGTGATCGTGAGCCGCCTCGTGGGGGTCGGACCCCTCGGGGCGGCGCTGGACCCGAGCACGCTGGCTCCCGTCCTGGCGGTGCTCGTCGTCGTGGGTGCAGTCCTCGCCCTGGTGTCCGGTCCCGACCGGAGGACCTGGCTCGGGTTCCTGGCGGCCGGCGTCCCGTTCATCGGCTACCTCTCCGCATCGGGCCTGGGCTACACCCAGCGACGCGCCTTGGAGATCGCGGTCCCCGTGCTCCTGTTCATGGCCGTCGCCGGCTGGGGTGCCCTGGTCACCCGACTCGCCCGGCGTCTGGCACGTCCGGCGTCCCCGGCGGTCGGACGTGGGACCGGGGACCCGGCCCGTCCGGTGCGCTGGCGCAGACCGGCGGCCGTGGCTGTGGTGCTCGTGGCCTTCGTCCCGGTGCTCACCTGGGCGGGGGTCAACACGCGCAGCTCCCTGGCGGCGTACCTGACTCCGGTGGACCTCCAGGCCAGGCACGTGGACACCGACTTCTCCGACGCCGTGGGCTGGGTCGACGAGGTCGGGGGGGCCGACGGCGAGGGGGTGTCGGTGGTCGTCCCGAGCTTCTTCGAGCAGCAGTGGCTCGCGCTGTCGCTGGAGGGTGAACCGGACGTGGAGTACCCCTCGGTCCGCTCCGACTACTTCCGCACCCAGTCCTTCTGGGACGGCGGCGTCGACCGCTACTGGCTGGTCGGGGTCGGCGTGGCCGTGGACGCCGACCCCGACGCGGTCGTCTACTCCAACGACCGTTTCCGGCTGCTGGACCTCGATCGGGCATCCGTGGTGATGGCGATCCCGTTCGGGCTCGACACGTGGAACACCGGTGCGCGTCCGGACGGGGGCTTCACGACCCTCGGGGACGCGGACGTGCTGGTGGTGCGGTCGGAACAGGCGACCGGCGACGTCGCGCTCACGCTCCGCGCCGAGTCCGCCGATCCCCTCGACCTCACGGTCGCGGCGCCGGGGAACCGGCCCAGCACCGTCGAGGACCTGACCCCGGAGCCGGTCACGGTCGACGTCGCCATGCGGTCCGGCCAACAGACCACGGTCATCAGCCTCGCGGCCACCACGCCGCCGGGCTCGCAAGCCCTCAACTGGATCGAGATGGCAGGTGTCGAACGTGTCCCGTGACCGAGTGGACGTCGATGTCGTGATGGGGCTGACGTACTACGCCCCTTACGTGAGCGGACTGACCGAGGCGGCCCGCATCGTGGCTGAGGGGCTGGCAGCCCGCGGCCGACGGGTGGTCGTCGTGACCACCAGGCACGACAGCACGCTGCCCGAGACCGAGGTGCTCAACGGCGTCCGGGTGGTCCGGACCCCGGTGGTGGCCCGTCTCGGGAAGGGCGTCATCAGCCCGGCCTTCCCGTTGGCGGTGGCCCGGCACGCGCGTCGCGCCCGGGTGCTCAACCTCCACATGCCCCTGCTCGAGGCGGGTGCGATCACCGCACTGGTCCGGCACACCCCGACCGTCCTCACCTACCAGTGCGACGTGTCGATGTCGGACAACCGGGTGGACCGGCTGCAGCAGCGGGTCATGGACTGGTCGTCGGCCTCGGCGATGCGCGCCAGCGCGGTCGTCGTGCCCTCCAGCGACGACTACGCCGACCACTCGCGGGTGCGGGCGGCGATGCAGGGCAAGACGCACGCGATCTCACCCGCCTGCCTGGACCGGCGCGGCGGAGCCCCGTCGTTCCGCGACGGCCACGGTCCGCACGTGGGCTTCGTGGGGCGCATCGTCGAGGAGAAGGGGCTGGAGCACCTGGTGGAGGGGTTCCGGATGCTGGAGGACCCCTCCGCCCGCCTGCTCATCGCGGGAGACCACACGAAGATCGCGGGAGGGAGCGTCGTGGACCGGGTCAGACGGGCGGTCGGTGAGGACCCCCGGGTCCGCCTGCTGGGCTTCTTGCCCGACGAGCGGCTGGCCGACCTGTACGCCTCCTTGGACGTCTTCGCCCTCCCCTCGGTGAACTCCTTCGAGGCCTTCGGCATCGTCCAGGTCGAGGCGATGATGACCGGTGTCCCGTCCATCGCCAGCGACATCCCGGGCGTACGGGTGCCCGTCCAGCGGACCGAGTTCGGGAGGGTGGTGGCGCCTCGGGACCCGGCCGCCGTCCACCGCGCACTGGTCGAGCTCCTCGAGGACCCGCCCGACCGGGTCGCCGGGGCGGCGGCGGCCCGAGCGGTCTACGGCGCCGAGCGGACGATCGAGGAGTACGGGGCCCTCTTCGACTCCCTCGGCTGAGGGAGTCCCTCGGAGGGGGCGGTCCCGGATGTGGGGCCTCAAGACCGCCCGTCCTGACGCCGACGAGGAGAGTGCGTCGCCGGACCGGGTCTCCGCCCTGTCCTGCACGACGCGGCACGACCCGGGGCGCCAGGACCGCCGCCGCGGGCCACCGCTCTCGTGAGCTCCTCCGTCAGGGGTGCAACCCATGTCCCATGCTCGTCCGGCCGTCCGCTCTCGGCTGACCCGTGTCCTGGTGGCCTGTGTGGTCGGCGCGGTCGCCGCCGTCGCAGCGCCGGCGCCGGCCCCGGCCAGCGCCGCACCGGACGACGTGACCATCACCGGTCACGGCTACGGCCACGGCCGCGGCATGAGCCAGTGGGGTGCCTACGGGTACGCCGTGGACCGTGGGTTGGGTCACCGCGCCATCCTCGACCACTACTACGGCGGAACGACCCAGGCGTCGGACGCCGGCTCCCCGACAGTGAGCGTGGAGCTCGTGAGCACACGCAACCGGGAGACGGTCCTGACCGGGCCCGCTCTGGCGGTCAACGGCGTCCCGGTGGGTGCGGCGGTGGTCCGCCTCCGTGGGGTCGCGGCCAACACGTTCGAGGTCACCGTTGGAGAAAGCTGCACCGGCCCCTGGCGCGCGTGGCCGACCACCGGCACCGTCGCGGGCGGGGCCACGGTCACCGGAGAGCTCCGTTCCTGCGAGAGCGGCCAGGTGCGGGCCTACCGCGGGTCCATGACGGTGGTGGACGGCGGGGGCTTCCAGACGACGGTCAACAACGTGTCCGTGGACGACTACCTGCGCGGCGTCGTCCCCCGTGAGATGCCGGCCGGCTGGGGGTCCGCTGGATCGGGCCGTGGCATGGAGGCGCTCAAGGTCCAGGCCGTCGCCGCGCGCAGCTACGCGCTGTCGTCGCAGTGGACGTCCTACGCCAAGACCTGCGACACCACGAGCTGCCAGGTCTACGGCGGCGCGTACACCCAGCCGACCGGCGGCGCGGTGAGCTGGCTTGAGGACAGTCGCTCGGACGCAGCCATCGCCGCCACGGCTGGGCAGGTCCGCAGGAGCCCGTCCGGCGCCGTCGTGCGCACCGAGTTCAGCGCGTCGACCGGAGGCTGGACGGCGGGTGGGGCCTTCCCGGCCGTCGAGGACCTGGGTGATGCGACAGCGGGCAACCCCAACCACGACTGGTCGACGGTGCTGAGCCGCGCCACCATCGCGTCCCGCCTGGGCCTGTCCAGCTTCAGCGCCATCGCGGTGACACAGGCCAACGGGCTGGGGGCCGACGGCGGCCGGGCCCTGCAGGTGTCCGTGACCACGCCGTCGGGTGTCCGCACCTACACCGGGAACCAGGTCCGGGTGGCCCTGGGCCTCAAGAGCGACTGGTTCTTCTTCGGTCCGACGACGACGCCGCAGCGCGCGGTCGCCCAGAGCCTCTACCTGGACGTGCTGGGTCACGCCGGTGACCGGGGCGGCATCGACTACTGGGCCGCGCGTCTGTCGGCCGGCACAGACCCGCTCACCGTGGCCCAGGGCTTCGCAGCCTCCGACGAGCGGTTCCGGCAGATGATCAGCACGACCTACGTCCTGGGTCTGCGTCGGGCGCCCGACCCCGGCGGGGCTGTCTACTGGCTGGACTTCCTGGCCGGTGGCGGCAACCCCAACGAGTTCACGGCGGCCGTGTGGTCGACCGCGGAGTCCGTCCGCAGTCAGGGCGGCGGGCTCGCCTGGGTCGAAGGGCTGTACCAGTCGCTCCTGGGCCGCGGTGCGAACCCGGACGAGCGTCGGTACTGGGACCAGACGGCGGGAGAGGTGGGCCGCACGGCGGTCGTCCTGGCCGTCTCCACCTCCGACGAGGCCCGGGAGCGTCGGCTGAACCAGTACTACCGAGCCCTGCTGGGGCGCGACGTGGACCCGGTGGGCCGGGCGATCTTCTCCGCCACCCTCGCCGGCCGGGGCGACGTGGACGTCGTCGCCCTCATCGCCTCGAGCCCGGAGTACGCCGAGCGGGCGGTGCGGCGCTTCCCCTGAGCCGGACCCCTCCGGACCGCCCGGGGCGCGAGGATCAGCGGGCCTCGACCGCTCGTTCCCAGGCCCGCAGGTGGGCCAGCGCCGACTCGCGCCACGTGTAGCGGGACGCCCAGGCCCGGCGGGTGGCGGGGGTGCCCGGTGCCTGGTCGAGCTCGCCCAGTGCCCGGGACCACGCCGAGGCGTCGCGGGGGTCCACCAGCTGGACCTGGTCCCCGCCCACCTCGCGGTGGGCCGCGATGTCGCTGGCGAGGACGGGGACCCCGGCGGCCAGCGCCTCGACGACGGGGAGCCCGAAGCCCTCGTAGGTCGACGGCATGCAGAGCGCCGAGGCCCCCCGGACGACGGACGGGAGGTCGTCGTCGGAGAGGTAGCCGAGCACCACCACGTCGGCGGGGTCGGGAGGTGTGCCCTGCCACCGGTCGCCCCAGCCCGCCGGGCCGACGAGGACGAGGGGTGGGACGCCCTCCAGGCTCTGCCGCGCGTCGCGGTGCGCGCGGACCAGCAGGCCGAGGTTCTTCCGCGGCTCCTGGTTCCCTGCGAAGAGGACGTAGCGGGGTGGCAGGCCCAGACGCTCCCGCGTCCCGGCGTCGGGGAGCGCTGCGGCCGCCCACGCGGGGTCCACGCCGTGGTGGGCCACGGAGACACGCTCGGCCGGCAGGCGGTAGGTGTCCCTCACCTCCTCCGCGACTGCCCGGCTGACCGTGATCACGTGCGCCCCCCGGGACAACGCCCGGGGCACCAGCGTGCGGTAGTGCACGGCGTCCCCCGTCACCGTGTCCGCGTGGTGCAGGAACGCCAGGTCGTGGACGGTCACGACGCTGGCCGCCCGCGCGGTCGGGGGGGTCATGAAGTTGGTGCCGTGGAAGACGTCGATCCGGCCGGTCAGCACCTCGGCGGGTGGCAGCGCTGAGTGGGCCCACGTCCGCCGCAGCAGCCTGGCGGGGAGCCTGCGCGGGGCCTCGGAGAACTGGTGCCCCGGGGTCGGGGGCAGCTGGCCGCGGAGGCTGAAGAGGGTGAGGAGCAGCTCCGGGCCGTCGACGAGCTCGCCCATCCCGGAGAGGAGGCCGGCCACGTACCTGCCCACACCGCTGCGTTGCCCCAGCAGGGGGGTGGCGTCCAGTCCTACACGCACGAGACCTCCTGGGGGTACGCCGAACACGGCGGATCGGCGGTGGGGTGGTCCGGCTACGCTAGCTCGGGTTCCGAGCCCCGAGGATTGAAGGACTCATGAAGCGCGCACTCATCACCGGCATCACCGGCCAGGACGGCCTCTACCTCTCGGAGCTGCTGCTCTCGAAGGGCTACGAGGTCTACGGCCTGATCCGGGGCCAGAACAACCCGAAGGTCGACCTGGTCCGCCGCACCGTGCCCGACGTCAAGCTGCTCACCGGCGACATCACCGACCTGGCCAGCCTCCTCCGCGCGTTCGGTGAAGCCCAGCCGGACGAGGTCTACAACCTCGGCGCGATCTCCTTCGTGGCCTACTCGTGGGAGAACGCCAAGCTGACGTCCGACGTCACCGGCCTGGGCGTGCTGAACGTCCTGGAGGCCACCCGTCTGCACTCGGGCAACGACATGTCCAAGGTCCGCTTCTACCAGGCGTCGAGCTCGGAGATGTTCGGCAAGGTGCAGGACGTCCCGCAGCGGGAGAGCACCCTGCTGT
Source organism: Modestobacter sp. Leaf380 (assembly GCF_001424485.1). Taxonomy (GTDB): domain Bacteria; phylum Actinomycetota; class Actinomycetes; order Mycobacteriales; family Geodermatophilaceae; genus Klenkia. The sequence goes on along the minus strand of NZ_LMQC01000001.1, from coordinate 379,435 downwards.
GGCCGCGTTCGCCCTACGGCGTGGCCAAGGTCTACGGCCACTACATGACGATCAACTACCGCGAGTCCTACGGGATGCACGCCTCCTCGGGGATCTTGTTCAACCACGAGTCCCCGCGGCGCGGCCCTGAGTTCGTCACGCGCAAGGTCACGCAGGCGGTCGCCCGCATCTCCCTCGGGCTGCAGGACACGATCGCCCTGGGGAACCTGGACGCCAAGCGCGACTGGGGCTTCGCCGGTGACTACGTGGACGCCATGTGGCGGATGCTGCAGCAGGACGAGGCCGACGACTACGTCGTCGCCACCGGGGAGACCCACTCCATCCGCGAGCTGCTCGACGTCGCCTTCAAGCGCGTGGGCATCGACGAGTGGGAGGACAAGGTCTTCCAGGACCCGCGCTTCCTCCGCCCGGCCGAGGTCGACCTGCTCATCGGCGACCCCGCCAAGGCGAAGGCGAACCTGGGCTGGGAGCCCAAGGTCGGTTTCGAGGAGCTCGTCACGATGATGGTGGACTCCGACGTCGCGGAGCAGAAGAAGCTCGCCGGCCAGTGACCCCGACCCGGGCACTGGTCACCGGGGCGACCGGGCAGGACGGCAGCTACCTGGTCGAGCGACTCGTCGCCGAGGGCGCCGAGGTCCACGCGCTGGTCCGGGAGGGGGAGGAACGGGTCCCCTCCCTCCCGGACGGCGTGCACCGGCACACCGGTGACCTCACGCGTGGGGCCGACCTCGAGGCGCTGGTGGCCGAGGTCGAGCCCCAGGAGGTCTACAACCTCGGGGGGATCAGCTCGGTCGCGCTGTCCTGGTCCGAGCCCGCGTTGACCGCCCAGGCAAGTGGGGTCGCCGTGGGACACTTGCTCAAGGCCTCCCACGAGCTCCAGGAGCGGACCGGGCGTGCGGTGGGTTTCGTCCAGGCCTCGAGCGCAGAGGTCTTCGGCTGGGCCGAGCACGTGCCCCAGGACGAGGACACCCCGATCCGGCCCGTGACCCCGTACGGCGCGGCGAAGGCGTACGCGCACCACCTGGTGGGGGTGTACCGCCGCCGCGGCCTCCGCGCCGCCAGCTGCATCCTCTACAACCACGAGTCCCCACGGCGTCCGGAGACCTTCGTCACCCGGAAGATCACCGCGGGGGTCGCCCGGATCGCCACCGGCCGTCAGGACGTGCTGTCCATGGGCAACCTGGATGCGCGCCGGGACTGGGGTTGGGCTCCGGACTACGTGGACGCCATGGTCCGTGCGGTGCGGCACGAGTCCGGCGGGGACTTCGTCATCGCCACCGGGCAGGCGCACAGCGTGCGCGACTTCGTGGCGGCCGCCTTCGCCGGAGCCGGGATCACGGACTGGGAGGGCCTGGTGACCCTGGACCCCCGGTTCGCCCGACCGTCGGACGCACCGGAGCAGGTGGGCGACCCGGCCAGGGCGCAGGCCCAGCTGGGATGGGCACCCTCCGTCGTGTTCGCCGACGTGGTCACCCGCATGGTGGAGCACGATCTGGAACTGGCCCGCAGCGAGCTCTGAGCGGTCAGGCGCGCGCTGCCCCACGGAGCACGTCGACCGTCTCGCGGGCAGCGCGCGCCCAGTCCAGGTGCCCGGCCCGGGCCGCAGACGCCCGGGCCAGGCGGCCGTGCTCAGGGCCGTCGGCCTGCAGCAGGCCGCGGGCTACGTCGGCGGCGTCCAGGGGGTCCACCAGGACGGCGGCGCCGGCAGCCACCTCCTCCATTGCGGTCCCGCGCGAGGTCACGACCGGCACCCCGTGGGCCATCGCCTCGGAGACCGGCATGCCGAACCCCTCGCGCAGTGAGGGGTAGCAGAACACCCGCGCGCCGGCGAAGGACGCGGCCAGCTCGTCCACACCGAGCCGCCCCAGGACGTGCACGCGGTCCTGCGTCACCGCGGAGACCCGGTCCGCGGCACCGCCCCACCCGTCCGGACCGACCAGGACCAGGTCCAGGTCCGCGCCGCGGTCCACGACGTGGTCGAAGGCCGCGAGGAGCCGGGGCAGGTTCTTGCGGGGCTCCCGGGTGCCGACCCAGAGCACGTAGGGACGCGCCAGTCCGTGCCGGGTCCGGAAGGCGGTGACGGCGGCGGGGGAGGGCGTCGCGACCCGGACCCCGTGCAGGACGACGTGCACCCGGTCGCGGTCGATCCCCGCCGCGACGCAGTCCTCCCGGGTGACCTCGGACGGGACGACGACCGCGGCCGCCTCGTCCCGGGCGATCTGCAGGCCGCGCTCGAAGAAGGCGACCCCGTTCGGCGTGAAGTGGCCCGGGTCATGACGGAAGGCCAGGTCGTGCACGGTCACCACGAGTGGGACCCGATGCCCCGGCACGGCCCAGGTCGTGGCGTGGACGACGTCGTGGCCGCGGGGTGCCCGGGGGCTGCGGGTCTGTTGCCAGGACCGGTAGAGGAGCTGGCGGGGGAGTGCCGACTCGGACACCCGCAGGTCCGGGGAGCCGTCGGGCGCGGGTCGGCCACCGTGCCTGGCGGCCAGACCGGTGACGCTCAGGTGCTCGAGCGCCCGGTAGGCCCGGGCGAGCTCCCTGATGTAGGTCCCCGAGCCGCCGGGCACCGGTTGCCAGCACTGCTCGACGGTCATGGCCACGCGCAGGGTGGTGGGCTCGGGCACCGCACGAACGTAGAGCCATCGGCCGGGGGGCGCCGGGGCGGGCGCGGGCGGACCGTAGGGTGACCGAGTGGTGAGCCGACCGTGACCCTCCGGGTCCTCGTCGACGCGACCGCCGTCCCCGTCGCCCGGGGCGGGGTCGGTCGCTACCTCGACGACCTCCTGCCCGCGCTGGGCCGACAGGACGTCGACCTGGTCGTCGTCGCACAGGCCCACGACGTGGCGTCCTTCGTGGCGGCCGTCCCCGCCGCCGAGGTCGTCCCGGCGCCGGCCTGGGCCACCCGCCCGCCGGCCCGACTGGCCTGGGAGCAGGTGGGGTTGCCGCTGCTGGCCCGGCGGCTCCGCGTCGACGTCCTGCACAGCCCGCACTACACGATGCCGCTGGTTGTCGGGGTGCCCGTCGTGGTCACGCTGCACGACGCCACCTTCTTCACCGACCCCGCGGTGCACTCACCGGTGAAGGCCCGCTTCTTCCGGACCGCCACGCGGATCGCGGCCCGACTCGCAGCCGGTCTCGTCGTCCCGTCCGAGGCGACGGCCCGCGAGGTGGCCCGGGAGGGCGGGGTCGACCCCGCTCGCACGATCGTGGCGCCCCACGGGGTGGACCGGACGGTCTTCCACCCCCCGACGCCCGAGGACCTCGACCGGGTGGCCCTGACGCTGGGCCTGCAGGGCAGGACCTGGATCGCCTTCCTCGGCACGATCGAGCCCCGCAAGAACGTCCCGGCGCTCGTCCGCGGCTGGGTCCGGGCCGTGCAGGACCTCCCCGAGCCCCCCGCGCTGGTGCTGGCCGGCGGGGCGGGCTGGGACACCGCGGTCGACCCAGCAGTGGCGGGCGTCCCGGCCGGCCTCACGGTGGTCCGTCCCGGGTATCTCCCCCTGGGGGACCTGCCCGCCCTGCTCGCCGGCGCCGACGTGGTGGCCTACCCCAGCCTCGGGGAGGGGTTCGGGCTGCCGGTGCTCGAGGCGATGGCCTGCGGCGCGGCCGTGCTGACCACCGACCGTCTCGCGCTGCCGGAGGTGGGCGGGGACGCCGTCGTCTACTGCGGGACCGACGAGCACTCGATCGCGGCGGGCCTGAACGGGTTGCTGTCCGACGCACCTGTCCGGCGCGCCCTGGGTGCCGCGGCGCAGGAGCGGGCGGCCTCGTTCACCTGGGACCGTGCGGCCGGACAGCACCTGGCGGCCTACCGTCAAGCAGCGACGAGGGGGCCCTGGTGGCGGCGGACGTGACCGACGAGACGCACGTGGACAGCGACACGTTGCGCGTGGTGGCGGTGACCTACTCGCCCGGGGCCTCGCTCGAGGACTTCCTGGCGAGCCTGCCGACGTCGACCCGCCGACCGGTGGACGTCGTGCTCGCCGACAACGGCTCCACCGACGGTGCGCCCGAGGCAGCTGCGCGAGCGCACGCCGACGTCCGGCTGCTGCCGACCGGCGGCAACCTCGGGTACGGCCCGGCGGTCAACGCCGGCTTGGCCGACGTCCGACGCGGTTGGGCGCTGGTGTCGAACCCCGACGTCGTGCTCGAAGCCGGGGCGGTGGACGAGCTGCTCGCTGTTGCCGCACGCTGGCCGAGGGCCGCCACGGTCGGGCCGGCCATCCGGACCCAGGACGGGGAGCTCTACCCCTCAGCCCGCGACCTCCCGCAGCTGTCCACCGGTGCCGGCCACGCGGTGTTCGGCTGGGCCTGGCCGGCGAACCCGTGGACGGCGCGCTACCGCCGCGAACGCGAGGCGCCGCGGGAGCGCACCGCGGGGTGGTTGTCCGGGTCGTGTTTCTTGATCGACGTCGAGGCCTTCCACATGGTGGGGGGCTTCGACCCCGGCTACTTCATGTACTTCGAGGACGTCGACCTGGCCGAGCGGCTGGGCCGGGCCGGGTACCTCCACGTCTACGCACCCTCCGCCGTCGTGGTGCACGAGGGCGGCCACGCCACCCGTCGTCAGCCCCACCGGATGCAGCGCGTACACCACACCAGTGCCCTCCGCTACCTCTCCAGCCGGTACCCCCGCAGGAGGCACAGACCGCTTCGCGGCGCGCTCCGGGCGGGCCTGGGCGCCCGCATGCTGCTCTCTTACGTCAGCGGCCGGGTCGCCGCCGGCGCCCGATTCCAACGGACCGTCAACGAACAGGAGCCGTCGTCATGAGGCACGCAGTCATCATGGCCGGCGGGTCGGGCACCCGCCTGTGGCCGTTGTCCCGGTCGGCTCGCCCCAAGCAGCTGCTCGACGTCGTCGCCGAGGACGGCGGCGGGGCGCACAGCCTGCTCGCCGAGGCGTTCACCCGGCTGCAGGCCGTGCTGCCGACCGAGCAGATCTGGGTGTGCACCGCCGCCCGGTACGGCGACATGGTGCGCGAGGCGCTGCCCGAGCTCGGGCCCGACCGGCTGATCCTCGAGCCCGTCGCCCGGGACACGGCCAACGCCGTCGGGCTGGCGGCCGCGCTGGTCGCCGACGTCGACCCCGACGCCGAGCTCGCGGTCGTCTCCGCCGACCACGTGATCCGCCCGGTAGAACGGTTCGCCGACGCGCTGCGGACGGCCTACGACTGCCTCGCTGTGCGCCCCCGCTCGCTGGTCACGCTGGGCATCACCCCGACCTCTCCGGCGACCGGGTTCGGCTACGTCCAGAAGGGCGCCCCGACCGAGGTCGCCGGCGCCGCTGAGGCCGCCTCCTTCCGGGAGAAGCCCGACCGGGCCACTGCCGAGGGCTACCTCGCCTCGGGGGAGTACGTCTGGAACTCCGGCATGTTCGTCTGGCGCGCCCAGACGGTCCTGGACGCCCTGGCCGACCACTTGCCGGAGAGCGCCGAGGGCCTGCGCCGGATCGTCGCTGCCGAGGACCGCGAGGCCGTGCTCGCCGAGGTGTTCCCGACGCTGCCGAAGATCAGCGTGGACTACGCGGTCCTCGAGCCTGCCGCGGCGGAGCCTGGACGGGTGCTGGTCGTGGACCTCGACGTGGACTGGCTCGACGTCGGCTCGTGGCCCGCATTGGCCGGCACGCTGGACACCGACGAGGCGGGGAACGCCGTCCGCGGCCTGGTCGTGACACTGGACAGCAGCGGGAACGTCGTGCTGTCCGACGATCCCGATCACCTGGTCGCCCTGGTCGGCGTCCGGGACAGCGTCGTCGTGCACACCGCCGATGTCACGATGGTCTGTCCGGTGGGTGATGCCGAGCGCGTGAAGCAGCTGCTCGCCGCGGCGGAGGAGCGCTTCCCCGGCCGCTACAGCTGACTGCGGGCCTACCCTCGTCGAGGCGGACGGAGCCATCGGGCCGCCTCTGGCGCTGACAGGGAGGGCTGTGTCGTGACCGTGACGGTGGAGACCCCGCATGAGGCGTCCTGGCGGCCGGACTGGCCCCTGGACGTCCGCCGTGCGCTCTCCCCCCACCGTCGGGGGACGAGTGACCCCACGTTGCAGTACGCCCCCGACGGGGCGGCGTGGCGCACGACCAGCACACCCACCGGCGCCGCGACCGTCCGGATCGTCGTCCGGGGCGGCGAGGTGCACGCCCAGGCATGGGGGCCGGGGGCCGACTGGGCCCTGGGTGTCGTCCCCCGGTGGTTGGGCGACGACGACCGGCCCGAGGACTTCCGGGCGGCCCTGCACCCGCTGGTCGAGCGGCTGCACCGGAGCTCGCCGTGGTTGCGGATCGGCGGTACCGGCCGGGTCTGGGACGCGCTCGTGCCCGGGGTGCTGGAACAGAAGGTCACCGGCATCGAGGCGCACCGCACCTGGAGGCAGCTCCTGTTACTGGCCGGTGAGCCGGCGCCCGGACCGGCCCCCGCCGGCATGCGGGTGGTGCCTTCGGCCGAGCGGGTGCGGGCGGTCACCGACTGGGAGTGGCACCGGTGTGGCCTGGACGGCGCGCGCCGCCGGGCCCTGCTGGCGGTGGCCGGCGTCGCCTCCCGGCTGGAGTGCGACGACCACACCGACTGCGAGGACCTGCGGCGCCGGCTGCGGTCGGTGCCCGGCATCGGCGTGTGGACGGCGGCGGAGGTGGCCCAGCGGGCGATCGGCTGCCCGGACCAGGTCAGCGTGGGCGACTACCACCTGAAGAACCTGGTCGGCTGGTCACTGGCCGGCCGCAAGACCGACGACGCCGGCATGCTCGAGCTGCTGGAGCCCTGGCGCGGCCACCGGCAGCGGGTGGTCCGGCTGCTGGAGATCGGGGGCAGTCGGCCACCCAAGCGCGGGCCACGTATGGCCCCGACGGACTACCGGCGGTACTGAGCCCGCAGCTCGTCGTACCGCGCCGTGCACTGCGCCATCGTCGGCAGCAGCCCCTGCTCCCGGGCCTCGGCAAGCGTCGGGGCGGAGGTGTCCTTGGCGGACAGCTCGAACTCGACGTCGGTGGGCCAGGGCAGCCCGAGGTCGGGGTCCATCGGGTTGATGCCGAACTCCCGGCCGGGGGAGTAGCCGCTGGACACCAGGTAGGTGACCGAGCTGTTGTCCGCGAGCGACACGAAGGCGTGCCCGAGGCCTTCGGACAGGTACACCGCCCGGGGGTTCTCGCTGTCCAGCTCGACGGCGTCGACAGCACCGAAGGTCGGCGAGCCGGCCCGGATGTCGACGACCACGTCGAGGATCTTGCCGCTGGGGCAGTACACGTACTTCGCTTGCCCGGGTGGCACGAGGGCGAAGTGGACGCCGCGCAGCGCGCCTCGGGCGGACACGGAGTGGTTGGCCTGGGCGAGGGTGAGGCCGAAGCCGGTGGCCTCGCTGAGCACGTCCGCCCGGTACCACTCGGTGAACCGTCCCCGGCTGTCACCGTGCGGCGTCAGGTCCAGGACGTAGGCGCCGGGGACGGCGAGCTCGCGGATGTCCATCAGGCCGGCCGGTCGGTCAGCAGGCCCAGGAGGTAGTCCCCGTAACCGCTCTTCCCCAACGGCCCCGCCGCCTGCCGCAGGCCGTCGTCGTCGAGCCAGCCGTTGCGCCAGGCGACCTCTTCGATGCAGCCGATCTTGAGTCCCTGCCGCTCCTCGACCACGGAAACGAACTCCGTCGCCTGGCGCAGGGAGGCGAACGTGCCGGTGTCCAGCCAGGCCGTCCCGCGGTCCAGTGCTGTCACCGTCAAGGTGCCTGCGCGCAGGTAGTGCTCGTTCACAGCGGTGATCTCGAGCTCGCCGCGGGCGCTGGGGGTGATGGAGCGGGCCACGTCGACCACGTCGGCGGCGTAGAAGTAGAGCCCCGGGACGGCGTAGGAGCTCCTGGGCGCGTCGGGCTTCTCCTCGATGGAGAGCACCCGCCCGGCGTCGTCGAACTCGACGACGCCGTACTCCCGCGGGTTGGCGACGTGGTAGGCGAAGACGTGCCCGCCCGCGGGCTCGGGCAGTCGGGCGAGCGCGGTGCCCAGCCCCGCGCCGTAGAAGATGTTGTCCCCCAGCACCAGTGCCACGGTCTGGTCACCGATGAAGTCGGCGCCGATCAAGAACGCCTGGGCCAGTCCCTCGGGGGCGGCCTGCACGGCGTACTCGATCCGCATGCCCAGCCGCGAGCCGTCACCCAGGAGGTCCTGGAAGGCGCGGCTGTCCGCAGGTGTCGTGATCACCAGTACCTCGCGGATCCCGGCCATCATCAGCGTCGACAGCGGGTAGTACACCATCGGCTTGTCGTAGACCGGCATCAACTGCTTGCTGACGGCCTGGGTGATCGGGAACAGGCGACTGCCGGTCCCCCCGGCCAAGATGATCCCGCGCATTGCCCTGACGCTAGGGGATGACCACCTCCGGGAGCGTGAGGCGATCAGCACAGTGCCCGGTACGGGTGAGGCGCTGAGGTCCTGGGACCACCCGCCGATACCGTCTCGGCATGCGCATCCTGGTCACCGGCGGAGCCGGCTTCATCGGCTCCCACTACGTCCGGACCCTGCTCTCCGGCGGCTACCCGGGCTACGAGGACGCCGAGGTGACGGTCTTCGACAAGCTGACCTACGCCGGCAACCTCGCCAACCTCGCCCCCGTCGCCGACAACCCGCGGTACCGGTTCGTCCAGGGCGACATCTGCGTGCCCGCCGACCTCGACGCCGCCTTCCCGGGCCACGACGTCCTGGTCAACTTCGCGGCCGAGTCGCACGTCGACCGGTCCATCACGGGTGCGGCCGAGTTCGTGCTGACCAACGTGCTGGGCGCCCAGCAGGTCTTCGAGGCGTCCCTCCGGCACGGCATCGGCCGGGTCGTGCACGTCTCCACCGACGAGGTGTACGGCTCCATCGACGAGGGGTCCTGGGTCGAGGACCACATCCTCGAGCCCAACTCGCCCTACTCCGCGGCCAAGGCCGGTAGCGACCTCATCGCCCGGGCCTACGCGAAGACCTACGGGCTGGACATCTCGATCACCCGGTGCAGCAACAACTACGGGCCCTACCACTTCCCGGAGAAGGTCATCCCGCTCTTCGTGACCAACCTGCTCGACGGTCACGAGGTCCCGCTGTACGGCGAGGGCGCCAACGTCCGGGACTGGCTGTTCGTCGACGACCACTGCCGCGGCATCCAGCTCGTGGTGGAGAAGGGCGCGCCGGGGGAGTACTACAACATCGGTGGCGGCCGCGAGCTGTCCAACCGCGAGCTCACCGAGAAGCTGCTCGAGGCGACCGGCCGGGACTGGAGCCACGTCCAGGAGATCGTCGACCCCCGCGGGGGCGGCCACGACCTGCGCTACTCGGTGGACTACTCGAAGACCGGGGCGCTGGGCTACGCGCCGCGGATGTCCTTCGAGGACGGCCTCGCGCTGACGGTGCAGTGGTACCGGGACAACCGCTCGTGGTGGGAGCCGCTCAAGGCCGCCGCCGCGACGGCCCGCCGGTGAGCACCGCCTGGTTCGTCACCGGCGCGGGCGGCCAGCTCGGCCACGACCTGCTGGCCGCCCTCGCCGGCCGTCCGGACGTCGTCACCGCCGTCACGCGCGCCCAGGTGGACCTCACCGACGAGTCCTCGGTCCGCGGTGCCGTCCGCGGGTGGCTCGAGACCACCGACGCCGAACGGCGCGTGGTCCTGAACGCGGCGGCCTACACGGCGGTGGACGCCGCCGAGACCGACGAGGACACCGCACTGCTGGTGAACGGACGCGCCCCGGGCTGGCTGGCCGAGGAGCTCGCCGGGCACGGTCGCCTGGTGCACGTCTCGACCGACTACGTCTTCGACGGCCACGCCACCGAGCCGTACCCGGTGGACGCACCGACGGCGCCGAGGTCGGCCTACGGCCGGACCAAGGCGGCGGGGGAGCAGGCCGTCCGGGCGGTGGACGGCGACGCCTCGGTCGTCCGGACCGCGTGGGTGTACGGGCGCCACGGTGGGAACTTCGTGCGCACGATGACCAACCTGGAGGCCCAGCGCGAGACGATCTCGGTCGTGGACGACCAGGTCGGGTCCCCCACGTGGTCGGCCGACCTGGCCGCCGGGCTGGTCGCGCTCGGGGAGGCCGACGGCGCCGTGCCCCCGGTCCTGCACTACACGAACGCCGGACAGGTGAGCTGGCACGGGCTCGCACAGGCGGTCTTCGAGGAGCTGGGCGCACACACGTCGAGGGTCCTCCCGACGACCTCGGCGGACTTCGTCAGGCCAGCGCCCCGGCCCGCGTACTCAGTGCTCGACGGCTCGGCGTGGGACGCGGCCGGTCTGCCGGGACGTCAGCACTGGCGGTCTGCACTCACATCGGCGATGGCCAGCGGCTTCCGCGCCTGACTCAGCCCGCTCGGGACCCCAGCCAGAGCCGGCCCACCAGCGACGAGCCGCCCGGCGACCCCACCGGCTCCCACCGGGTGGCCCAGCCCTCCGCCTGCAGGTGCACGAGGGCGGCCCCCACCAGGGCGCCCAGGGACAGCGCGGTCGTCGTCGTCACCGTGTCGGTGAGGTGCACGTCGATTACGCCGTCGTCCGCGCCGCCGTAGGAGAAGACGACCGGGAACTCCGGCAGCGCCGCCGAGGCGACGCGGAAGGCGGTCGCGACGGCCTGCGTCGCGCCGTCGCGGGGGACCAGGTCGGGAGCGGGCACCCGGGAGGCCACCAGGTCGCGCGTGCCGTACGCGAAGAGGTCGCCGGGGCCCAGGCGCACCAGCGGCCGGGTCCCGTCGTCGTGAGCCGGCTCGGCGACGTCGAGACCGCGGACGACCGCCACCGGCACCCCGGCGAGCTTGCCCTTCACCAGGTCCGCCGCCGAGGCCAGCTCGTCGACCAGGGCGACCTGGGTGGTCTCCAGCCGGTTGCCGTACGCGTCGACCGCACCCCGGTGGTCGACCAGTGCGGGGAGCCCGGCCGAGCCGACGGCGACGTCGGTGAGACCGTCCCGCCAGGTGCGGCCGAAGGTGTCGCTGACGACGACCCCCACGGTCACGCCCAGCCGCTCCCGCAGGGCCGCCCGCAGCGCCCGGGCCGAGGCGTCGGCGTCGGCGGGCAGCAGCACGAGCAGGTCGGTGGCCACGTTGGAGGCGTCGATGCCGGCCGCTGCCACGACCCAGCCCTGCCGGGTCTCCACGATCTTCAGCGGTCCCCGCCGGGCGACGACCCGCACGGTCTGCTCGTCGATGGCCGCCTGGCGGACCGCCTCCCGGTCCGCGCCCGGCGGCACCCGGACGAGCGCGCCCTCGACCTTGGAGACGACCTTGGAGGTGACGACGACGACGTCCCCGTCGGCCAGCCAGGGCGCGGCCGTGGCCAGCGCACCGGCCAGGTCGTCGCCGGGTGCGAACTCGGGCAGCCCGTGGACCGGGAGGACCCGGATGCCGGTGGGCTCAGACACCGTTGGGCTCAGACACCGGCCGCGTCGAGCGCAGCCCGGGCCATGGCCGCGGTCGCCTCGGGGGAGTCCATGAGCAGCGGGACCGCGCGGACGTCGACACCGGGCACGTCGGCGCGGTCGGTCTCGTGCACCAGCCACGCGTCGAGCAGGCCGCCGTCCGCCCGGGAGCCGTAGTGCCGGCCGACGCCCTCGGCGCTGACCTCGACCCCCACGACGGGCAGGCAGCGGTCGGCCATCCCGCGGACGACGTCGCCGCCCACGATCGGCGAGAGCCCGACGACGCGCGCGGGGGAGGCGAGCAGCCCCTCCCGCAGGCCGGGCACCCCCAGCACGGTGCCCACGGACACGACGGGGTTGGACGGGGCGAGCAGGACGGCGTCCGCGGCGGCGAAGGCCTCCAGGACGCCCGGCGCGGGGCGGGCCTCGTCGACGCCCACCTGCACGAAGGCCGAGGCGTCGAGGGCGGCGCGGTGGCGGACCCACCACTCCTGGAAGTGGATGGCCTGCGGGCGTCCCGTGTCGGGGTCGGTGACCACGACGTGGGTCTCCACCCGCTGGTCGGACATCGGCAGCAGGGTCACCCCGGGCTGCCACCGCTCGGCGAGGGCCGCGGTCACCTGCGACAGGGGGTAACCGGCGTCGAGCATCCGGGTGCGCACGAGGTGCGTCGCGAGGTCGCGGTCACCGAGTCCGAACCAGGTCGGCTCGGCCCCGTAAGCGGCGAGTTCGCTCTTCACGGTCCAGGTCTCGTCGCGCCGGCCCCAGCCCCGGCCGGGGTCGATCCCGTCACCGAGCGTGTACATCACGGTGTCCAGGTCGGGACAGACCCGCAGGCCGTGCATCGTGACGTCGTCGCCGGTGTTGACCACGGCGGTGACCTCGGCACCGGGCTCCGCGGCGAGGACGCCGCGGAGGAAGCGCGCCCCGCCGACGCCGCCGGCCACCACCACGATCCGCATGCACACCATGGTGCCCGATGGCAAGACCCGTGGTCCCCACCGGATTCTGGCGGGAATGATCTGCACCAACTCCCGGGGTACCGACGGCAGAAGTTGTGCAGGGGTGCGGCGTGTCCTGGGCTTTAGTGACCCTGTCGAGACCCTCCGTGACGCCTGTGACTCGTGGTACTCCGCGTTACACCGGACCGACTTGACCCCAGCACAACGACACGCGTGTAATTCCCTCGTTGTCACCAGGTGCAGCACCCCGGGATCGGCCCGGAAAGTAACGCACCGTGACGAAGGCGAGAGGGGACGCATCGTCATGGCAGAGGTGTCGTGGTTGAGCGAGTACAAGCAGCAGCACGGTGTCCAGGCGGCGCCGACCTCCGGGTCGGGCTTCGGTCAGGGCACGGCCGGGCTGTCGGCACTGGACTGGTCCGCCGGTCTGGAGGAGGACGAGCAGGGCTGGCAGGAGCGCGCCCTGTGCGCCGAGACCGACCCCGAGGCGTTCTTCCCGGAGAAGGGCGGATCGACCCGCGAGGCCAAGAAGATCTGCACCGGGTGCGAGGTCAAGCTCGAGTGCCTGGAGTACGCCCTGGGCAAGGACGAGCGCTTCGGCATCTGGGGCGGCCTGTCCGAGCGTGAGCGCCGCCGGTTGCGCCGCCGCGCCGTCTGAGACGGCCTGCCTGCCCCGTCGGTCACGCTGCGTGCGCCCCGGGGTCCTGCAGGCAGCCCGACGGCGTGTGGTCGACTCCGGGTGTGTCCAGCAGGGTCGCCGTCGGGCGAGCACGCGTGGTGCGGGAGATCCGCGCCGCCGCTCCGCTGATGTCCCAGCTCTCCGCCCCGGCCACCGCCCGGGGACCGTGGCTCACTGCTGCGGTGAACGCCACGCGGGTCGGTCTCGTCCGGCCCCAGCTGCGCGCGGTCGTCGTCGAGGCGCACCACCAGGGCCGTCCCTCCGGGGCGGCCCTGCTGTCGTTGCGGCGCCGCGGGGCGACCACCGAGGTCCGGCTGCTCGGGGACGGCACCGCCCCACCGCCCCCTGGCGGGCCGCCCCGGCGGCTGCTGGCGGCGGACCCCGACACGGCAGGGCAGCTGGCCGCAGCCGTGGTGGCCGAGGTGGCGACGATCCGCGGTCCCTGGCGGCTGGCGTTGACCGGACTGCCCCTCGGCGACCCCACCGCGGCCGCCCTCGCCGCCCGGCTGGGGACCGGGGCCTCCTTCGCCACCGTCCGCAGCCGGGCCCTGCGTGACGAACTGGACGACGTCGGTGAGGTCCAGCGGTCCTGCGACGCGGCTGCCCTGGAGCAGTGGTTGCCGGACTTCCTCGACCACCGTCCCGCGGGCGGGTCCCGGCCGGTGCTGCGGGCGCTGGTCAGGACGCACGCGGCCATCGGGCTCCTGGAGCACGCCGTCGTCCGCGACGGCGACCGGGTCGTGGCCGGCCTGCTCACCCTCCTGGGGCCCGACGGCCGCCGTCCCTGGTGGGGCTGGACGGAGGTCGGCGGGCTCGATGAGGCCCCGGGGCGGCCCCTGGTGTCGCTGACCGCCTCCTCGGCGGGACTCAGCCGCCGGCGGTGACCGTGTTCGCCGTCCGGTCGGCCGTCGTAACGGCGGTCGACGTGCCCAGCTCCAGGTCGCCCACCAGCGGCGCCGTCCCGTCCTCCGCGCGGCCGTCGGGTCCGGCCTCCACGGTGATGGGGTAGCTGCGCCCGGTGTACACCGGCGAGGACCCGTTGGGTCGGGTGTAGGTCTCGAAGTCACCGCTGAGCTCGAACTCGCCCGCCACCTCGCGCAGCTCCAGCGCGGGGGTGGGCAGGTCGGCGTACTCGGTGAGCGACGCCGTGCAGCCGGCCGCCGCCGGGTCCACCGGGGGAGTGGCGGTGATGCAGTTCCAGGTCGTGAGCTCCAGGTGGGCGACCCCCGTGGTGCCGTCGCTGCTGACGTCCAGACGCGGGTAGCTGACGGTCGCGCCCACTGCGCGGGGCTCCAGCACGATGCCCTCGAACGCGGCCCGGGCGGTGAAACCGTCCCGGCCGGGGTCGACGCTGGTCGAGGCCAGGTCACCGGCCGCCGCGGCGGTGAGCGGTGCGCGCGTGGTGGTCGGTGTCGAGGACGCGGTCGTCGGCACAGTCCGGGTCGTGGCCGCCGCTGCGGGGCGGCCCTCGTCCCGGCCCCGGTCGTCGCGCCGGCCACCGTGGTCGGTCAGCACCGCCAGCGTGCCGGCCGCGACGACGAGGGCCACCGCTGCCGTCGCGAGGGCGGCGACCGGTCGGCGGGGGGGGTGGGGAGCCGGCCGGGTGACCGGCGCGGCAGCCAGGGCCGGGGCCGGGGCCGGGGTCGGCGTCGGGATCGGCGCGGGAGGCGCTGTGGGAGGCGTTGCGGGAGGGAGGACGGTGGGCGAACCGGGGGGCGCGTCGAAGAAGGCCTGCAGGTCGTCGACCTCCCGGACCGCCGCCGCCGGGCGCTCGGGGCTCCCGGTCGCGGTGTCCTCAGCGGGGGCCGGGCCCGGGACCGGTGCCGCCGGGGGGGTGCTGGCCAGCAACACCGCCGCGCCCCCGAGCCCCAGCGCGGCCACCAGCAGTGCGGCCACCCACAGGCCCGGCGAGGCCGTGGTCACGGCCAGCGCGACGAGCACCACCAGCAGCACGCCGACGACGACGCCCCCACCGACCAGGGGTCCGCGTCGTCGTCCGAGGGGGGCCGGTGCTCGCTGCGCGTCCATCACCTCGCAGCATGTCACCCGTCCGTGCGCGGTCGGCGCCGGTCAGCCCGTGGGGTCGATCTCCTCCGGGTCCCGGCCCAGCAGTACCGCCACCTGGTCCACGACCACGTCCCGCACCAGGTCGGCGAGGTCGTCCCGGTCGTGGGCGCGGATCTCCAGCGGGCGGCGGTAGACGACGATCCGCGGCGGGTGCTCGGTGCTGCCCTCGCGCCGTCCCGGCAGGACCCGGGCCAGCGGCACGCTGCCGTCGTCGAGGACGTCGGCGTCCAGGACGACCTCGTCGGGACTGCTGTGGTCGACCCACGGCACGTCCTCGACGGCGAACTCCACACCGGCCAGCTCGCGCTCCCAGCGCCGCTCCAGGTCCTCGACGGCGTCCAGGACGAGATCGTCGAACTGCTCGGCCCGGCTGCGGGACAACGGGACGCCGGGCGGGACGAGGCGGCCGCGGAGACCGCGACCGTGGCGGTCGCGGCGGGCGCGGGCGGGAGGACGGTCCATGGCGGGGCGAGCCTACGTCCGGGCCGCCGCGGCACGAGCGGTCCGGTGTGCCTGCTGACGCTCGGCGCGTGGCGCGGTTAGTGTGCGAGCCGTGAGGAACCGGTGGTGAGGCAGTCACGTCGCTGCTCGCGCAGCGGCTGCGCGCAACCGGCGGCGGCCACCCTGACCTACGTCTACGCAGAGTCCACGGCCGTCGTCGGACCGTTGGCGACCTACTCGGAGCCGCACAGCTACGACCTGTGCGAGTTCCACGCCGAGCGGCTGACCGTGCCCCGGGGCTGGGACGTCGTCCGGCACGAGGTCGAGGTCGACGACGCCGGTCCGACCGGGGACGACCTGCTGGCGCTGGCCGACGCGGTGCGTGAGGCGGCCCGCCCGGAGGAGTCCGACGCGGAGCCGGTCGACAACGGCTCCGGCCGGCAGCGGGGGCACCTGCGGGTGCTGCCCAACCTGCCCTGAGGATCCCGCCGGGGTCACACGTCGCGTGGTCCGTGGCTGCAGCACGGCGGCGACGGCGCCGATAGGGTCGTCGGGCCACCTCGTCATGGGGTGGCTCCAACGGACCCGAGGTGGATCAGCGTGCCGGACCTGTCGTCGCTCATCAAGGCCTACGACGTGCGGGGAGTCGTCCCCGACCAGTGGGACGAGTCCGTCGCCCGGGCGATCGGCGCGGCGTTCGCCGAGTTCGTCCACGCCGAGACCGGTGCGTCGGCCGTGGTCACCGCCCACGACATGCGCGAGACCTCTGTGCCGCTCTCGCGAGCCTTCGCCGAGGGCGTGCTCAGCCGCGGGGTCGACGTCGTCGAGGCCGGGCTGGGCTCCACGGACATGCTCTACTTCGCCGCCGGCAGCCTGGACCTGCCCGGGGCGATGTTCACGGCCAGCCACAACCCGGCGCAGTACAACGGCATCAAGATGTGCCGAGCCGGTGCAGCACCGATCGGTCAGGACTCGGGTCTCGCCGAGATCAGGGACTGGAGCGAGCGGCTGCTCGAGGGTGAGTCGGTCTTCGACCGTGACCCCGGCGTCGTGGGCAGCGTCTCCTCGCGAGACGTGCTCAGCGAGTACTCCGAGTACCTGCGCGGTCTGGTCGACCTCTCGGCCATCCGCGCGCTCAAGGTCGTCGTCGACGCCGGCAACGGGATGGGCGGGCACACCGTGCCGGTGGTGCTCTCCGGTCTGCCCCTGGACGTCGTCCCGATGTACTTCGAGCTCGACGGCTCCTTCCCCAACCACGAGGCCAACCCGCTGGACCCTGCCAACCTCGTCGACCTGCAGCGCGCCGTGGTCGAGCACGGCGCCGACGTCGGGCTGGCCTTCGACGGCGACGCCGACCGGGTCTTCCTCGTCGACGAGCGCGGCGAGCCGGTCAGCCCCTCGGCGGTCACCGCCCTGGTCGCCGTCCGTGAGCTCCGCCGCGGGGTCGGCACGACGATCATCCACAACCTGATCACCTCGGCGGCCGTGCCCGAGATCGTCCGGGAGCACGGCGGGGACCCGGTGCGCACCCGGGTGGGCCACAGCTTCATCAAGGCCGAGATGGCCCGCACCGACGCGGTCTTCGGTGGCGAGCACTCCGCGCACTACTACTTCCGTGACTTCTGGCGCGCCGACACCGGCATGCTGGCCGCGATGCACGTGCTCGCGGCCCTCGGCGAGCAGCCGGGCACCCTCTCGGAGCTGACCGCCGACTACAGCCGCTACGTGGCCTCCGGGGAGATCAACTCCACCGTGGCCGACGCCGCCGACCGGGTCGCCGCCGTGCGAGCGGCCTACGGCACCGACGAGCGGGTCGCCTTCGACGAGCTGGACGGCCTCACGGTCCAGCTCCCCGACGGGGCCTGGTTCAACCTGCGGGCCAGCAACACCGAACCCCTGCTGCGACTCAACGTCGAGGCCCCTGACGGAGCTCGGATGACCGAGATCCGCGACCACGTCCTGGAGCTGGTGCGCGCATGACCGGAACGACCCACCCCGAGACCCTGGGCATCGACCCGGCGCTGCTGGCGATCCTGGCCTGCCCCGACACCCACCACAGCCCGCTCACCCTGGACCCCACGGCTGCCGAGCTGTTGTGCAGCACCTGCGACCGGGCCTTCCCGGTGCGGGACGGCATCCCGGTGCTGCTGCTCGACGAGGCACGACGCCGGTCGGCATGACCTCCCCCGAGCTGGCCGAGGAGGTCCTCGACGACCCGGAGCTGCTGCGGGCCCGGGACCCCCACGGCCTGCTCCCGGCCGTGGCCGGTGCCGGTGCGCAGGTCCGGGAGACCGCGCGGCTCACCGAGGAGGCCGGCCTGGGTCGGGTGACCGGTGCCGGGCGGCCGCGGGGTCTGGTCGTCGTGGCCCGGCGTGAGGGTGCGGTGGCGGCGTCCGTGCTGCGGGCGCTGCTGGGGCCCTCGAGCCCGGTGACCGTGGACGTCGTCCCCGGCCCGGACCTGCCGGTGTGGATGGGCGCCTCCGACGTGGCCGTCGTGGCCACCAGGACCGGCGCCGGCCGGTACGCCGTGACCCCTGCCTACGAGGCGGCCCGGCGGGGCGTCGCCGTCGTCGGGATCGGGGCGGAGGGCGCTCCGTTGCACGCTGCGTGTGCGGCCGCGCGTTCCCCCTACGTGGCACTCCCCGACACGCGGGTGCGGCACGCCACGCTCTGGTCTCTGCTGACACCGATGCTGCGCCTGGCCACCGACCTGGGGCTGCTGGCCCCCGGCGCGGCCGACACCGACGTCGTCGCCGCCGCGCTCGACGAGGTCGCCGCCGCCTGCGGGCCGGCCCGGGAGTCCTTCGTCAACCCGGCGAAGACCCTGGCCCTGGAACTGCTCGACGCGCTGCCCGTCATCGCTGCCGAGGGCCCCCTGGCCGGGGCCGCCGCCACCAGGGTCGCCGATCAGCTGGCCACCCTGGCCGGCCTCCCTGCCAGTCACTACCGCCTGCCCGACCAGCGGGTCGCCGCGTGCGCCGTGGTCGGTGGGCCGCTGGCGGCCGGGGACTCCGACGACTTCTTCCGGGACCGGACCGACGACGAGGGGCGTCGCCTGCGCCTGATCACCCTGCGCGACGCCCAGGCCGACCACGACGGCCGGGCGGAGCGGGAGCCCTCCAACGCCGCGGACGCGATGCGCCAGGTGTTGCGCCTGGCCACCGACCGCAACGTGCCCGTCAGCGCACTGGGCGAGCCCGGGGGGCACGACTCCGAGCCGCGTCTGGCCCGGGTGGCGCGCCAGCTCGCGGTGGCCGACTTCAGCGCCGTTTACCTCGCGCTGGCCCTGGACACCCAGCGCTCGTGAGCACCCCGGCCGAGCCCGCGCCCGACACCCAGGGCGCTGCGGCTGACGCCGGTGCACACGGTGGCACCCGGGCGATCATCGCCGCCCTGGCGGCCAACCTGGGCATCGCGATCGCCAAGTTCGTCGCCTTCCTGGTCACCGGCGCCTCCTCGATGCTGGCCGAGGCGATCCACTCCGTCGCGGACTCGGGCAACCAGGTGCTGCTGTTGATCGGTGGCCGCACGTCCCGACGCGCCCCCACGCCGCAGCACCCGTTCGGCTTCGGCCGCGACCGCTACGTGTACGGCTTCCTGGTCGCGATCGTGCTCTTCAGCGTCGGCGGCGTCTTCGCCGTCTACGAGGGTGTGCACAAGCTGCTCGAGCCCGAGGAGCTGACCAGCCCGGGGTGGGCCTTCGGCGTGCTCCTGGTGGCCATCGTGCTGGAGTCCTTCTCGCTGCGGACCGCGCGCAAGGAGACCGATGCCGTGCGCAAGCCGGGGGAGTCCTACTGGGCCTTCATCCGGCACGCCCGGGCACCCGAGCTGCCCGTGGTCCTGCTGGAGGACACCGCTGCGCTGACCGGCCTGGTCCTCGCGCTGCTGGGTGTCGGGCTGTCGGTGGTCACCGGGAACGGGGTCTACGACGGGCTGGGCACCGTGGCCATCGGCCTGCTGCTCATCGTGGTCGCCGCGATCCTGGCCGTGGAGACCAAGAGCCTGCTGCTCGGCGAGTCCGCCACCCCGGACGTGCAGCGGCAGATCGTCGCCGCCCTCGAGGGCTCGGGCAGCGTGCTCTCGGTCGTCCACATGGAGACCCAGCACCTGGGCCCCGAGGAGCTGCTGGTGGGCGCGAAGATCGCCGTGCGGCACGACGACACCGCCGCCGCGGTCGCCCGCGCCATCGACGAGGCCGAGGCCCGCATCCGGGCAGCCGTCCCGATGGCGAGGGTGATCTACCTGGAGCCCGACATCCGGCGCGCGGAGCACTCGACACCGGGGACCGGTGCGTCGACGACAGGGGGATGACCCTCGCCCCGGTAACCTGCCCCACGATGTGGCAGCTGACGAACACCATCCGGCACTACCCGTGGGGCAGTCGCACCGTGATCCCCGAGCTCCTGGGGGAGGCCTCGCCCGCGGCTGAGCCGCATGCGGAGCTGTGGATGGGGGCGCACCCCGATGCCCCCAGTGTGCTGGCAGACGGGCGAGCCCTGGACGCGGCCATCGCCGAGGAACCCGACCGCCTCCTCGGCGGTGCGGTTCGTCAGCACTTCGGTGACCGCCTCCCGTTCCTGATGAAGGTCCTCGCCGCGGACAGCCCGCTGTCCCTGCAGGCGCACCCCACGACGGCTCAGGCGCAGGTCGGGTACGCCGCCGAGGAGGCTGCCGGGGTCCCGCAGGACGACCCGACCCGCACCTTCAAGGACCCCTTCCACAAGCCGGAGATCCTGCTCGCGATCACCCCGGTCGAGGCCCTGTGCGGCTTCCGGCCGGTCGAGGAGTCGCTGCACTGCCTGGCCAAGCTGCAGCTGCCCGAGCTCAAGCCCACCATCGCCGCACTGGCCCGCGGTGGGCTGCAGGTCGCGGTCCCGCAACTGCTGGCGTTGTCCGCACGGCGCAGGCAGTCCCTGGTGAGCGCCGTCGCCGAGCGGGCCGCCACCTTCGTGGCCGCGCACGACCCGGAGTTCATCAACACCTACCGCTGGGCCGCCAGCCTGGCGACGACCTACCCCGGTGACATCGGGGTGGTCATCTCGCTGCTGTGCAACCACCTGACGATCGCC
Source organism: Modestobacter sp. Leaf380 (assembly GCF_001424485.1). Lineage (GTDB taxonomy): Bacteria > Actinomycetota > Actinomycetes > Mycobacteriales > Geodermatophilaceae > Klenkia. Next base: position 358,856 of record NZ_LMQC01000001.1, on the reverse strand, counting down.
CCCGGTGAGGCCGTCTTCCTGCCCGCCGGCAACCTGCACGCCTACCTGTCCGGGGCAGGCGTCGAGGTGATGGCCAGCTCGGACAACGTGCTGCGCGGCGGTCTGACCGGCAAGCACGTGGACCTGGCCGCCCTCGTCGAGGTGCTGGACTTCACCGACGGCCGGGTGCCGGTCATCCGTCCCGTCCTGGGGCCCGGTGGCCTGCGGTACCCGGTGCCGGTCGAGGACTTCGACCTGACCCGCTGCGAGCTGGGCGCGGACCCGGGCAGCCTGCGCACCTCGGGCCCGCAGGTCCTGCTCTGCACCGAGGGCCGGGCGGTGCTCGGCACCGACGACGGCGAACTCGTACTGGACCAGGGCGAGTCGGCCTTCGTCCCGGCCGGTGCCCCGCTGACTGCGCAGGGGCCGGCCGTCCTCTACCGCGCGACGACGGGCCTGCGCGCGACGTGAACCCGCGGTCGGGGGTGTGACGAACCCCCGACACGCGAGACGTCGAGGGCTCCAACCCGTACCCTGGACCACGGCACGAGCCCCGCCGAAGCCTCGGCATGCTCGCTCACGAACAGATCCGACGCTGCCGCAGCCCCTCTGGCGCGGCCGGGACACTCTGGAGCGACATGACCGCCTCTACAGGCGCACGCGTACTGACCGCCGACGACTTCAAGGTCGCCGACCTCTCCCTCGCCGGCTTCGGCCGCAAGGAGATCTCCCTCGCCGAGCACGAGATGCCGGGCCTGATGGCGCTGCGCGCCGAGTTCGGTGACGACAAGCCCCTCACCGGTGCCCGCATCGCCGGCTCGCTGCACATGACCGTGCAGACCGCCGTCCTCATCGAGACGCTGACCGCGCTGGGCGCCGACGTCCGCTGGGTCTCCTGCAACATCTTCTCCACCCAGGACCACGCCGCCGCGGCCATCGCCGTCGGCCCCGAGGGCACCGTCGACGCCCCCTCCGGCACCCCCGTCTTCGCCTGGAAGGGCGAGTCGCTGGAGGAGTACTGGTGGTGCACCCAGCGCCTGTTCGAGTTCCGTGACGAGGCCGGCACCGTCATCGGCCCGAACATGATCCTGGACGACGGCGGCGACGCCACCATGCTGGTCCACCTCGGCACCCGGTTCGCCGCGGACGGCGCGGTGCCCGACACCACCGAGTCCGACAGCGAGGAGTTCTCGGTCGTCCTGCAGGTGCTGCGCGACACCATCGCGGCCGACGAGCAGTACTGGACCCGCATCGGCCAGGAGATCAAGGGCGTCACCGAGGAGACCACCACCGGCGTGCTGCGGCTCTACGAGCTCGCCCGCGACGGCCGCCTGCTCTTCCCGGCGATCAACGTCAACGACTCGGTCACCAAGAGCAAGTTCGACAACCTCTACGGCTGTCGCCACTCCCTCATCGACGGCATCAACCGCGCCACCGACGTCATGATCGGCGGCAAGGTCGCCGTCGTCTGCGGCTTCGGCGACGTCGGCAAGGGCAGCGCCGAGGCCCTCCGCGGCCAGGGCGCCCGGGTCATCGTCACCGAGATCGACCCGATCTGTGCCCTGCAGGCCGCCATGGAGGGCTACCAGGTCACCACGCTGGACGACGTGATCGGCACCGCCGACATCATCATCACGACGACCGGCAACAAGGACATCATCTCCGCCGAGCAGCTGGCCGCCACCAAGCACCAGGCGATCATCGGCAACATCGGTCACTTCGACAACGAGATCGACATGGCCGGCCTGGCCAAGATCCCCGGCGTCGTGAAGACCAACATCAAGCCGCAGGTCGACGAGTGGCGGTTCGCCGACGGCCACACGATCATCGTGCTCTCCGAGGGCCGGCTGCTGAACCTGGGCAACGCCACCGGGCACCCCAGCTTCGTGATGAGCAACTCCTTCACCAACCAGGTGCTCGCCCAGATCGAGCTGTGGGGCAACCGCGCCGCCTACGAGGGCCAGACCCCCGGCGTCACCGTGCTGCCCAAGCACCTCGACGAGAAGGTCGCCCGCCTCCACCTGGACGCCCTCGGCGTCAAGCTCACCGAGCTGTCCAAGGTGCAGGCCGACTACCTCGGCGTCCCGGTCGAGGGCCCGTACAAGAGCGACCACTACCGCTACTGAGACAGGACCTGCTCGCCCCCCGCACCACGCTCCGCGCGGTCCGGGACCCTGCGAGCAGGCCGTTCCAGCCAGTCACGACCGCACCCTCCAGGGGCACGACCCTGGAGGGTGCGGTCCGTCTGGGACCGGTTCACGCACAATGGGGGGCGTGCCGCCTTCCGCTCCGCTGTCCGGTTCCTCCCGCGGCCGCGTGCTCGTCGTCGACGACGACGCCGCGCTGGCCGAGATGCTCGGCATCGTGCTGCGGCGCGAGGGCTACGAGCCCGCCTTCGTCTCCGACGGCGCCCGGGCGGTCGCGACGTTCCAGCAGGTCCGCCCCGACCTGGTGCTGCTGGACCTCATGCTCCCGGGGCGCAACGGGCTGCAGATCTGCGCGGACATCCGCACCCAGTCCAGCGTCCCGATCATCATGCTCACCGCCAAGGGCGACACCATCGACGTCGTCCAGGGCCTGGAGGCCGGCGCCGACGACTACGTGACCAAGCCCTTCAAGCCCGTCGAGCTGGTCGCCCGGGTGCGCTCCCAGCTGCGGCGGGGGGAGACCGGGCAGGCCGAGAACCTGGTGATCGGCGACGTCTCCATCGACGTCCCGGCGCACCAGGTGTCCCGGGCCGGCGAGCCGATCGCGCTGACCCCGCTGGAGTTCGACCTGCTGGTCGCCCTGGCCCGCAAGCCCCGGCAGGTCTTCACCCGCGAGCTGCTGCTGGAGCAGGTGTGGGGCTACCGGCACGCCGCGGACACCCGGCTGGTCAACGTGCACGTGCAGCGGCTGCGCGCCAAGGTCGAGCGCGACCCCGAGCGCCCCGAGGTGGTGCTGACGGTGCGCGGCGTCGGCTACAAGGCCGGCCCGCCGTGACCGGGCCGGGACGCCCCCGGGCGTGAGCGCGTCCACCGCCCGACCGCCGGCGCCGCCGTCCCCGCCGCCGGCGGCCCGCCCGGTCCGTCGGCGCAGCGAGCTCCGCCGGCTGCGTCGCGGGGTGCAGCGGCGCGTGCTGCGGGGACGCCGTCGTGCCCAGCGGGTCGTGCGTCGGTGGTCGGCCGTCGCCTGGCACGCCTGGCGCTCCTCGCTGCAGCTGCGCATCGGGGCCATCACCATGGCCGTCGCCGGCGTGGTCGTGGTCATCGTCAGCGTGGTGCTGTTCAACCAGATCAGCGACCAGCTGCTCCGGGTGAAGCGGGACGCCGCCGTCGACCAGGCCCAGGCCGGGGTCTCCTACGCCCAGTCCCAGGTGGCGGGCATCGTCACCGGCGACGCCGCCAGCGTGCGCTCCACCCTGGACCGGACGGTCCGGGAGCTGCAGAGCCGCAACGGGGAGGCCGGAAACTTCGACACGGTGCTGGTCTACCGAGCCGGGGACACCCCGCGCCCGGCGGCCAGTCGACCGTTCCTGTACTCGGCGCTGCCCGCCGACCTGGTGGACGCCGTGGACGACGGCACCCAGGTCTACCGGTACGCCCTGGTGCCCAACGGCTCGCAGGAGCAGGTCCCCACCCTGCTGATCGGTGCCCCGGTGCCCATCGACGGGCAGGGCGGTGAGCAGGTCGACCTCTACTACGCCTTCCCGCTGGACCAGGAGCAGGAGACGCTGTCCCTGGTCCGCAGCACCGTGGTCATCAGCGGCATCGCCCTCACGCTCTTCGTCGTCGGCATCGGCGTGCTGGTCACCCGGCTGGTCGTCGACCCGGTGCGGCGCGCCGCCCGGGGCGCCCAGCGGCTGGCCGAGGGGCGGCTGGAGGAGCGGCTGGCGGTCAGCGGCGAGGACGACCTCGCCCGGCTGGCCAGCAGCTTCAACGCGATGGCCGACAGCCTGCAGAAGCAGATCGTCCAGCTCGAGGGCCTCTCCCAGCTGCAGCAGCGCTTCACCTCCGACGTCTCGCACGAGCTGCGCACCCCGCTGACGACGGTGCAGATGGCCGCAGAGGTGCTGCACGAGTCCCGGGCGGACTTCGACCCGCACGTCGCCCGTTCGGCCGAGCTGCTCTACGCCGAGGTCAACCGGTTCGAGCTCCTGCTGTCGGACCTGCTGGAGATCAGCCGGTACGACGCCGGGGCCGCGGTCCTGGAGGCCGAGCCGACCGACCTGGGTCCGCTGCTGCACCGGGTGGCCGACGGCATGTCCGCGCTGGCGCAGCGTCACGGGTGCCGGCTCGAGGTCGCCACCCCGGCCCGCCCCGTGATCGCCGACGTCGACGCCCGCCGGGTGCAGCGGGTGCTGCGCAACCTGGTGGGCAACGCCATCGAGCACGGTGCCGGACGCCCGGTGGAGATGACCCTGGCCGCGAACCGCACGGCCGCCGCGGTGACCGTCCGGGACCACGGGATCGGGCTGACCTCCGAGGCCGCCCAGCACGTGTTCGACCGGTTCTGGCGGGCCGACCCGGCCCGGGTGCGCACCGTGGGCGGCTCCGGGCTGGGCCTGTCGATCAGCCTGGAGGACGCCCGGCTGCACGGCGGGTGGCTGCAGGTCTGGGGCCAGCCCGACCAGGGCGCGCAGTTCCGCCTCACCGTGCCGCTGACCGCCGGCACCGAGCTCACCGGTTCGCCCCTGCCGCTGCGGCCGGCCGTCGTCCGTCGACCCGGCGGCACCCGGTGAGGCGGGGCCGCGCCGGGCTCCTGGCCGCGGTGCTGACGGCGGTACTGGCCGGTTGCACCACCGTGCCGACCAGCTCCCCGACGGTCGAGATCACCCAGATCGCCGACCCCCCGGCCGACGTCGGTGTCGAGGCGCTGCCGCCGGAGGTCGGTGCCAGTCCGGAGGAGGTCGTGCGGGGCTTCGTCGACGCGATGGCGAGCACCACCCGCAACCACCCGGTGGCCCGCCAGTTCCTCACCGCCCAGGCGGCGGACCGGTGGAGCGACACCGAGGGCGTCACGGTGATCAGCGCGGACTACGCGCCGGTGGCCACCGACGCGAGCACCGTGGAGGTGACCGCCGAGCTGGTCGGTGCCGTGGACACCCAGGGCGTCTTCACCGTGGGCACCGGCCAGGCGTACACCCGCAGCATGGCCCTCACGCAGGAGCGGGGGGAGTGGCGGATCACCGACCCGCCGGACGGCCTGGTGCTCCTGGAACCCGACTTCGCCCGCACCTACGACCAGGTCAGCGCCTACTTCCTGGACCCCACCGGCACCCGGGTGGTGCCCGACCCGCGCTTCCTGGTCGACGGCGAGGCGCAGCCCACCGCCCTGGTCGACCGGCTCCTCACCGGGGCGTCGACGCCGGTCGCGGCCGGCGTGGTCAACCCGTTGGCCGGGTCCGAGCTGCGCAGCAACGTCGACGTGCAGCGCCAGGTGGCCGTCGTCGACCTGACCGGGCTGCCGCCCGACGTCGTCGACGACCCCAGTGCGCTGTGCGCGCAGCTGGTCTGGTCGCTGGACCAGCTCGACGACGTCCGTGCGGTGCGGGTCCTCGTCGACGGCCAGCAGCTGCGGGTCCCCGGCGTCCCGGACGTGCAGTCCGTGGACGACTGGGCCGCGCTGGACCCCGACGCCGTCCCGGTGGGGTCGGTCGGGCACTACGTGGACGCCGGCGCGCTGCGCACCGTGACCTCGGGGGAGCCCGTGCCGGGACCGGCAGGGACGGGCGTCTACGCCCTGCGGTCGGCCGCGGCGACCGCGGACCCGACCACCAACCAGCTGGGGTCCCTGGCCGGGGTGTCGGCCTCGGCGGGTGGTGCGACCCTGCTGCTGGGTCCCTACGGCGGCGAGCTGGCCCCGCTGCTCACCGCCGGCACGCTCACCGACCCCACCACGGCGGCCACCCGGCCCGAGGTGTGGACCGTGCGCGACGGCACGGAGGTGATCCGGGTCCCGGCGTCCGGTGCGCCGCAGACGGTGAGCGCGACCACGCTGGCCGGGCAGGGGGCGGCGCGGGAGTTCCAGCTCTCACCCGACGGTGTCCGGGCCGCGCTGGTCGTGGACGGGCCCGACGGCGGCCAGGTGCTCGTGGGCACGGTGGTGCGCAGCGACGACCAGGTCGCCGTCCGGGACCTGCGGGCGGTGGCCCCCTCGCTGTCCCAGGTCGTGGACGTGGCCTGGCGGAACTCCGCGGCGCTGCTGGTGCTGGCCGGGGACGCCGGCGCCGAGAGCACGGTGCCCTACGCCGTCGGGGTGGACGGCTGGGGTGTGACGGCGGTGACCACCTCGGGTCTCCCCGCCCAGCCCACCGCGGTCGCCGCGGCGCCCAGCCGGCTCCCCCTGGTGGTGGCCGGCGGCACGCTCTGGCAGCTCGCCGGTGGCACCTGGAGCACGCTGGTCCGCGGTGCGGAACCGCTGCCCGGAGGCGCGCCCTTCTACCCGCTCTGAGCCGTGGGCGCGGTCCGCTGTCCACACCGGGTGGCGGTGTCCCCGACCCGGCCGTGCGGCCGCCGGCGCGGCGAGGGGCGGGGCAGCATGACCGGGTGACGTGGTGGGGACGGGTGGGCACCGGGCTGGTGGCCCCGCTGGCCGACCTGGTGCTGCCCCGGGCGTGCGCCGGGTGCGGCCGGCCGGGGCGGGTGCTCTGTCCGCGGTGCGCGGCGCTGCTGGCCGACCCCCGCCCGGCCCAGCCGCGGCGCCACCCGACCGGGTTCCCGCCCACCGTCGCCGCCGGCGGGTACGCCGGGTCGGTGCGCCCGGTCGTCAACGCCTTCAAGGAACGCGGACAGGCCGATCTGGCCGCGCCGCTGGGCACCGCGCTGGCCCTGGCGGTGTCCGCGGTCCTGCGCGCGGCCCGCGACGGACCGGGCGGCGTGCGCCCCGGCCCGGGCCGCCCGGTGCTGCTGGTGCCGGTGCCCAGCACCCGGGCCGCCCTCCGTGAGCGGGGCCGCGACCACGTCGGTGAGCTGACCGCGGCCGCCGTGCGCGAGCTGCGCGATGCCGGACTGCCGGTCGCGGCCGCCCCGCTGCTCGCCCGGCGCGGCCGGGTGCGGGACTCGGCCGGGCTGTCGGCGGACGAGCGGCGGGCCAACCTGGCCGGCAGCGTCGTCCCGGTCGCGCGGGGGCGGCGGTACGGGCCGGGGCGGGACGGGGTGCGGCCCGCCCTGCTCGTCCTGGTGGACGACGTCGTCACCACCGGGGCGACCCTCACGGTCGCCGCCGGGGTGCTGGCCGGCCACCGCCACGCCCGGGACGCGCCGGTGGTGGGCGCGGTCGTGGCGGCCACCCCGCTGGGCCGACGCGCCGTCCCGACGGACCCCGGCCCCGGCGTGTTCACCGTCCGTGACCTGTGAGGACACCCAGGAGGGGTGGGTCAGGACTGTCGGACCGGCCCGTCCGGGGCTAGCGTCGGATCGATCACACCCGAGTTCGGGAGGTCACATGGAGATCGTCGTCCGAGGTCGCAACGTCGAGGTGCCCGAGCACTTCCGGCAGCACGTCGAGGACAAGGTCGGCCAGCTGGAGCGCTTCGACGCCAAGATCGAGCGCTTCGACGTGGAACTGCTCCACGAGAAGAACCCACGCCAGTCCGCGAACTGCCAGCGCGTGGAGATCACCCTGCGGGGCAAGGGCCCCGTCGTGCGTGCCGAGGCCTGCTCGGCGGACTTCCAGTCCGCCCTGGACGCTGCCGTCACCAAGCTGGAGAACCGGCTCCGACGGGCCGCCGACCGGCGGCGGGTCCACCACGGGCGCCGCACCCCGGCCAGCGTCCGGCTCGACGGCAGCGCCGCGCGCATCGACGCCGTCGCCGCGGTCGCCCTGGACCAGCAGCTGGCCGAGGGGCAGCACCGGACCGACCTCGACGAGCACCTGCCCGGACGCGTCGTCCGGGAGAAGCAGCACCCGGCCACCCCGATGACGGTGGACCAGGCGCTGCACGAGATGGAGCTCGTCGGGCACGACTTCTTCCTCTTCGCCTGTGCCGACACCGGCGTCCCGACGGTCGTCTACCGCCGGCACGCCTACGACTACGGCCTGATCCGGCTCGGTGAGCCGGCGGCCGGGCGCGTCGAGGACGCCGTCCGGGAGACCGCGAACGCCTGAGGGGGAGCTGCGGGCCGTCCTCCCACGCCGGGAGGGCGGCCCGCGGCGCGTTCAGACGTTGCCCAGCACCCGGTCCACGGCGATCTCCAGCACGACCCGGGCCGGGTTGACCCGCGGCTGCCGGTAGCGGGCGGCGTACCGGGCGACCGCGTCGGCGACGGAGGCCTCGTCGTCCCGGAGGGTGGCGACGCCCTCCAGGGTGGTCCAGCGGCGGCCGTCGACCTGGCAGACCGCCACCCGCGCCGTGCCGGCGCCGGCACGGACGTGGCCGGCCTTGACCGAGGTGCCCGAGGTGATGACCCGGGCGGTGCCGGCGTCGATGTCGAAGGTGACCCCGACAGGCACCACGTGCGGGGTGCCGTCGGCCCGCAGCGTCGTCAGCGTCGCCAGGTGCCGCTCGGTGAAGAAGGTGCGCAGGTCGTCGGAGAGGTCCAGGGCCACCGCTGCAGGCTACGGGGCGCCGGCGTCGCCTCCCCGGCCTGCGCAAGCGCCGGTGGGCGGGGACGGCGCGGGCGGGGCAGGATCGTCCCGTGGAACTCCAGGGTGCGCGCGTGTGGGTGGTCGGGGCGACCGGGGTGCTGGGTGGTGCGCTGGCCCGGGGGATGGCCGCGGCCGGTGCCCGGGTGGCCCTGGCCGGGCGCGATCGGCAACGGCTGGCCGCGCTGGCCGAGGAGCTCGGGGGCGTGCCCACCCAGCCGGTGGACGCCGTCGACGTGGAGTCCGGCCGGGCGGCCCTCGCCGCGGCGGTCCAGGCGCTGGGCGGGCTGGACGTCGTCGTCGTGGCCAGCGGGGTGGTGGCCTTCGGTCCCGCGGCCGACGCCGACGACGCCGTCGTCGAGGAGCTCTTCGCGGTCAACACGCTGGGCCCGATGAGCCTGGTCCGGGCCGCTCTGCCCCGGCTGGCCGACGGCGGCGCGGTGGTGTTGCTGTCCGCGATCGTCGCCGACGCGCCGACCCTGCAGATGGCCGAGTACTCCGCCTCCAAGGCGGCGCTGTCGGCCTGGGCCTCGGTGCTGCGCCGGGAGCTGCGGTCCCGCAAGGTCGCCGTGCTGGACGTCAAGCCCCCGCACGTGGACACCGGTCTCGTCGACCGGGCCCTGGCCGGGACCCCGCCGCGGCTGCCGGCCGGGTACGACCAGCGGGCCCTGGTGGACACGGTGCTCGACGGGGTGCGCCGCGGCAGCCGCGAGGTCGTCCTGGACCCGGGGGCCGGGACGCTCGTCCTGCGCTGACCGGGCGACCGGGCGACCCGGCGGTCGCCGTCCCGTCTCGGCGGCCGGGGTCGGTGGCGGGGCGGCACTACATTGGACGACGTGGTGTTCTCGAAGATCCTGCGTGCCGGTGAGGGCAAGCTCGTCCGGCGGTTGTCCAAGATCGCCGATGCGGTCGAGTCCCTCGAGCCCGACGTCGTCGACCTGACCGACGCGCAGCTGCGGGCCAAGACCGACGAGTTCAAGGAGCGGTACGCCGACGGCGAGTCGCTGGACTCGATGCTGCCCGAGGCGTTCGCCGTCGTCCGCGAGGGCGCCGGTCGCACGCTGGGTCAGCGGCACTACCGGGTCCAGCTGATGGGCGGTGCGGCGCTGCACCTGGGCAACATCCCGGAGATGAAGACCGGTGAGGGCAAGACCCTGACCGGTGTGCTGCCGGCCTACCTCAACGCCCTGACCGGTGACGGCGTGCACGTCATCACCACCAACGACTACCTCGCCAAGCGCGACGCCGAGTGGATGGGCCGGGTCCAGCGCTTCCTCGGGCTGTCGGTGGGCACCATCGTGTCCGGCCAGAAGCCCGACGTGCGCCGTGAGCAGTACGCCGCCGACATCACCCACGGCACGAACAACGAGTTCGGCTTCGACTACCTGCGCGACAACATGGCCTGGAGCCGGGGCGACCTGGTCCAGCGCGGCCACCACTACGCGATCGTCGACGAGGTCGACTCGATCCTCATCGACGAGGCGCGCACCCCGCTGATCATCAGCGGCCCGGCCGAGCAGTCGGCCAAGTGGTACGGCGAGTTCGCCCGCATGGTGCCGCTGATGAAGAAGGACCGGCACTACGAGGTGGAGGCGGCCAAGCGCACGGTCGCCGTCACCGAGGAGGGCGTCGAGTTCGTCGAGGACCAGCTCGGCATCGACAACCTCTACGAGGCGGTCAACACCCCGCTCATCGGTTACCTGAACAACGCGCTCAAGGCCAAGGAGCTCTTCCACAAGGACCACGAGTACATCGTCACCAACGGCGAGGTCCTCATCGTCGACGAGTTCACCGGCCGGGTGCTGGCCGGACGCCGCTACAACGAGGGCATGCACCAGGCGATCGAGGCCAAGGAGAAGGTCGCGATCAAGGACGAGAACCAGACCCTCGCCACGATCACGCTGCAGAACTACTTCCGGCTCTACGAGAAGCTCTCGGGGATGACGGGCACCGCCCAGACCGAGGCCGCGGAGCTCAACCAGACCTACGGCGTGGGTGTCGTGCCGATCCCGACGAACCGCCCGATGGTCCGCGAGGACCGCTCCGACGTCATCTACAAGACCGAGAAGGCCAAGTTCGACGCGGTCGTCGACGACATCGCCGAGCGCGTGGAGGCAGGCCAGCCCGTGCTGGTGGGCACCGCGTCGGTGGAGAAGTCCGAGGTCGTGTCCAAGCTGCTGCTCAAGCGCGGCATCCCGCACGAGGTCCTCAACGCCAAGAACCACGCCCGGGAGGCCTCGATCGTGGCCCAGGCCGGTCGCCTGGCCGCGGTCACCGTGGCCACCAACATGGCCGGCCGTGGCACCGACATCCAGCTCGGCGGCAACGCCGAGGTCATCGCCGACGACGCGCTGCGGGCCCGTGGGCTCACCCCCACCGACACCCCCGACGAGTACGAGGCCGCCTGGGACGAGGCCCTCTCCGACGCCAAGGCCCAGGTCGCCAAGGAGCACGAGGACGTCGTCGCCGCGGGCGGGCTGTACGTGCTGGGCACCGAGCGGCACGAGAGCCGCCGCATCGACAACCAGCTGCGCGGCCGGTCCGGTCGACAGGGCGACCCGGGCGAGTCCCGGTTCTACCTGTCGCTGGGCGACGACCTGATGCGCCGGTTCAACGGCCCGATGCTCGAGTCGATGATGAACACCCTGCGGGTCCCCGAGGACCAGCCGATCGAGTCCAAGATGGTCAGCCGGGCGATCCGGTCGGCGCAGACCCAGGTCGAGCAGCAGAACTTCGAGACCCGCAAGGACGTCCTCAAGTACGACGAGGTCCTCAACCGCCAGCGCACCGTCATCTACGACGAGCGCCGCAAGGTCCTGGACGGGGAGGACCTGCACGAGCAGATCGAGTCGATGCTCGACGACGTCGTCGCCGCCTACGTCGACGGCGCCACCGAGGCCGGCTACGCCGAGGACTGGGACCTGGAACAGCTGTGGACCGGGCTCAAGGCGCTGTACCCGGTGGGCCTGACCCAGCAGGAGCTGCTCGACGACCACGCCGAGGGCGACCAGTCCGCACTCACCGCCGACGTCCTCAAGCGGGAGCTGCTGGCCGACGTGCAGGCCCGGTACGAGGCCCGCGAGGAGACGCTGGGCAGTGACGTCACCCGCGAGCTCGAGCGCCGGGTGCTGCTGAGCGTGCTGGACCGCAAGTGGCGTGAGCACCTCTACGAGATGGACTACCTGCGGGCCGGGATCCACCTGCGCGCGATGGCCAACCGCGACCCGGTCGTGGAGTACCAGCGCGAGGGCTACGACATGTTCAACGCCATGCTCGACGGGATCAAGGAGGAGTCCGTCGGGTTCCTCTTCAACCTCGAGGTGAAGACCAAGGAGCAGCAGGAGGCCGAGGCGAAGGCCAAGCAGGACACCGCCGAGGCCGAGGCGCTGGCGCGGGCCCAGGCCGGCAACGAGCGGGTCCTGGCCCGTCAGGCCGCGGCAGCCGCCGCCGCAGCTGCGCCCGCGGCCCCGGCGGCCACCCCGACGGTCCCGGTCACCGGCAGCGGGTCGGTGACCGACGGGGCGGCCCCGGCCGCCAAGGCCCGCCGGTCGACCCCGGCCGCTGCACCCGCCGCCGACACCCCCGCGCCGGCGACGGCGTCCTCCGGCACTGGGCCCGAGCTGGCGGTGAAGGGCCTCGACGAGCGCCCGGAGACCCAGCTGAGCTACTCGGCCCCCTCGCTGGACGCCTCGCCGACCACGTCCGGGGCGGCGAAGGCCGCCAAGACCGCGACGGTCACCGGGACCAAGGCGCCGGCCCGCAACGCACCCTGCCCGTGCGGGTCGGGCAAGAAGTTCAAGCAGTGCCACGGTCAGGCCGGCTGAGCCCGACCGAGCCCGTCTCGTGACGATGCCCTCCCGACCACCTGCGGTCGGGAGGGCGTCGTCGTGTCCGGGGTCGTGTCCGGGGTCGTGGCCGGGTCCAGGCCCTGGTCAGCCGACCTGCAGGGCGGTGCAGCGCCACCGGCCGTCGATGCCCTCCATCCGCGCCGCGACGGCGTGCGCCCGCCCGTTGCGACGGGCCACCGCGGTCACCTCGGCGACCCCGTCGACCGGCTCGGTCACCCGCACCGAGCTGACCAGCAGCGGGCCGGTGCCCTCGGTGCACCACCGGGGCCGGCGTCCGCGGCTGACCGCGGCGAAGACCGGCAGGGTGAAGGCCGAGTGCAACTGGGTGAACGAGCGGCGCCCGGTGAAGGCCTCCAGGGTCGTGGTGACCAGGCGGCGGCCGGCGACCGCGGGGTCGGGCAGGTCGCTGCGCCGCGAGGCGACGGGGCCGAACTCCTCGGGCTCGGGCAGGTCCAGCGCCGGGCGTGGGCCGGGGACGGGCGCGGGCCTCGGTGACGGCACCCCGGGCAGGGTCAGCCGGGTGACGGGCCGGGTGTCCAGCGGCGGGCCCGGCGTGCGCACCAGTCGCAGGTGCACCCCGTGCGGGCGGGTCGCCCGGCTCGGCCGGTCGGAGGCGCTCGTGCCCCAGCAGTCCGGGGTCGCGTCCGGGGTGGTGTCTGCCGGAGCGGGGGCGACCGGGGCGGCGGCCCGGGCGGGGGTGTGCGGGCCGTCGGTCGGGGGGAGGGGCAGCGGTGCGCTCACGGTCGGGCTCCTCGGGTGTGCGGGGTGGGCGTGGGCCGAGCTGTTCGGGCCGTCGGCGGGGGAGGTGCGGGCGCTGCGGCCGTGACCGGTGGCGGTGTCACGGCGCTGCCGGGGGCAGCAGGACCTGGCCCGGCAGCAGCAGGTCGGGGTCGGCACCGATGACGTCGGCGTTGGTCTGCCACCAGGTGTGCACGGCCGCGGCGACCGCCGCGGGGGACGGCGGCGATCCCGGGTGCCGGTCGACCAGCCAGTCGGAGGCGAGGTGCCAGAGGGTGTCCCCGCGCACCACCACGTGCGCCCCGGGAGGGTGGGCGTCGGGCCAGTCGGGGACGGGGTCCGAGCCGGGTCCCGGGGTGGGGTCGACGGCCGGTGCCTGCTCGGTCGCCGGTGCCGTCCCCGGCCAGTCGGGGGCCCCGGCCGCGGGCGCCGCCTGCTCGGTGGAGGCGGCAGTGACGGTGACGGTGGCGGACGCTGCCGCCGGGCCCGTCGCCGCGGCCGCGGGGCCGGCGACCAGCGAGAGCCCGACCGCGACGGCAGCCGCGCGCCGCAGGGTCGCCGGCACCACCGCGACCGCGGCGACCCGGGCCACCTGACCGGCGACGCCGGGCAGTGTCCCCAGGCCGGTCAGGAGCAGACCGAGCACACCCCAGGCCCACGTCAGCGCGGCGAGCGCCCAGGCCAGCAGCACGACCAGGCTGTCCGGCCCGCGGCTGTCGGCCAGTGCCTGCGGGCCGGCGACCGCGGCCCGGACCAGCTCGAGGTCCGGGGCGAGGGTCAGCAACCCCGCTCCCACGAGGGCCATCGCCAGCGTCGTCGACGCCCACCGGCGCACCGTCACGCCCACCACCTCGTCGTCGTCATGAACAGCACTGAACACGACTGAATACACCAAACGCAACCAAACGTGATGATCTGTGGACGAGCTAGGCTCCGCGCCATGCGTTGGGAACAGCTGTTCGCCGACCTCGAGGCACGGTTCGACGTCGAGGAGCAGGCGGCCGTGCAGGCGTCGGCAGGGTCCCGGGCGAGGGCCGAGGCCGGCGGGGTGCTGCTCGTGGACCGGCTGCGCGGCGCCGTGGGCCACCCGGTGCTGCTGACGTGTCGTGGGGCGGGTGACCTGCGGGGTCGACTGGCCGACGTCGGCGTCGACTGGCTGCTGCTCGTCGACGACCAGCGCCGCGACGTCCTGGTCGCCCGGTCAGCCGTCCGAGCCGTCGCCGGGCCGGGGCGCGAGACCGGGCCCGGGGAGGACGACGGACCGGTCGCCCGGGCCTGGGACCTGCGGCGGTCGGTGCGGGCGCTGGCCCGCGACCGGGCACCGGTCCGGTGCCTGCTCGACGAGGGCACGGTGCTGACCGGCACGGTCGACCGGGTGGGCGCGGACTTCCTGGAGCTGGCCGAACACCCGCTGGACCAGGCCCGACGTCGCAGCGCGGTGCGTCAGGTGCGGCTCGTGCCGCTGGAGGCGGTGGCGGCGCTCGTCGGGGAGGTGCCCGCGTCGGGCTGAGCCGGACGCGTCCGACCCGGACGGGTCAGCCCTGGCTGGGGACCTCGGCCTCGACGTCGACCGCGGCGTCGGACCGGGCTGCCGACGCCGACGGGGGCGTGCTGCCGCGGGCCTCGGCGTACTTCTGCTCGATGAACCGCTCGAGTTCGTCCTTCTCCACCCGCCACTGGCCACGGCCACCGATCTGGATGGCCAGCAGGTCCTTGCGGCGCACCAGGGCGTAGGCCTGCGCCCACGAGACGTTGAGGATCTCGGCGACGTCGTCGAGGGTCAGGAAGCGCTGGGTGGCCATCGGGTCGGTCGTCTCCCTCCAGAGGTGGGCCCCAGTGTGGCAGTCCGGCGCTGCCCCCGTGGGGTGGGTCCACAGGCCCGGGTGTGGACAGCGACCGCACGCGAAGGGTCTCCTACGGCATCATCTGCGTCCGATCGCAGGTCAGTGGCCCCATCGGCCACCGGAGGCGGTCGGGCCACCGACCGCACGGGTCGGGTCGACCACCGGGGAGCGGCATGACGACAGGCACCACGACGGCCCCCGAGGAGATCGCGGGGCCGGCTCCGCGCCGGGTCCGGCCACCCCGGTGGCTGGACCTGCGGCTGGTGCTGGGGGTGCTCCTCGTGCTGGGCTCGGTCCTGGTCGGCGCCCGGGTGGTCACCGCCGCCGACGCGACCGTCCCGGTGTGGGCCGCCTCGGGGGACCTGGCCGCCGGGACCGTGCTCAGCGCCGAGGACCTGGTGGCGGTCTCGGTGCGGCTGGACGACGCCGCCGGCTCCTACCTGTCCACGACGACCCGCCCCGCCGGTCAGGTGCTCGGTCGCTCCGTGTCCGCCGGCGACCTGCTGCCGCGTGCGGCGCTGGACCCGGCGTCGGAGCTGGTGCAGCTGGCGCTCCCGGTCCAGGCGGGCTACGTGCCGCCGAGCCTGGCCCGGGGCCAGCTGATCGACGTCTACGCGGTGGCCGACCCCGCGGCCGGCGCGGGGCAGGCCGCCGGGGACGTGTCCCTCGTCGTGGGCGGTGCTCCGGTGCAGGCGGTCTCCGGCCGCGGGGAGGGCGTGCTGTCCACCGCGACGACGACCGTGCAGGTGGTGGTCGCGGTGGCCGCCGACGACGTGCAGGAGGTGCTGGCCGGCATCGGCGGCCGGGCGTTGGTGGTCGTCGTCCGGGACGCCCTGGACGCCGGACCGACGCCCGCGCCCGGCGTGCCCCCGGCCACGGCCTCGGCCTCGGCGACGGTCCCTGCCCCGGCCGCCACCCCCGTCGCACCCGCCACCGCCGGGCCGACCGGCTGATGGCACTGCAGGTCTTCACCGCCGTCACCGGGGCGCCCTGGGAGTCCGAGCTCGTCGGCGCGCTCGACCGGGCCGACCACGGGGTGACCGTGGTCCGCCGCTGTGTCGACGTCGCGGACCTGCTGGCCGCGGCGGCGACCGGGGTCGGTCAGGCGGCGCTGCTGTCCGCCGAGCTCCGTCGACTCGACGGCGACGCGGTGTCCCGGCTGCTGGCCGCCGGGGTCGCGGTCGTCGGTCTCGTCGAGCCGGGGGACGACGACGCCGCCGGACGGCTCCGGCAGCTCGGGGTGTCCCGGGTCCTCCCGGCCGACGCCGACGCCGCCCGGATCGCGACCGCGCTGCGCGAGGCGGTCACCGGGGCGCCGGCGACCGGGCGCGACGTCGGTGACCCGCGGGCGGCGCTGCCCGCGCTGGGCGTGCCCGAGGACCCCGCAGACCGCCCGGCCGGCCGGGGCCGGGTCGTGGCGGTCTGGGGCCCGACCGGGGCGCCGGGCCGGACCACGGTCGCCGTCGGGGTGGCCGACGAGGCGGCCCGGCTGGGCGTCTCCACGCTGCTGCTGGACGCCGACGTCTACGGCGGGGTGGTCGCCCAGGTGCTGGGTCTGCTCGACGAGGCGCCCGGGGTCGCGGCGGCCGCCCGGCAGGCCACGGCCGGCACGCTGGACGTCGCCCGGCTGGCCCGCCTGGCGTGGGCGGTGTCGCCCCGGCTGCGGGTCCTCACCGGGCTGGCCCGGGCCGACCGGTGGCCGGAGCTGCGTCCGCAGGCCGTCGCCACCGTCCTGGACCAGGCGCGGCGGCTGTCCGAGCTGACCGTCGTGGACTGCGCCTTCTGCGTCGAGGAGGACGAGGAGCTGTCCTTCGACACCGCAGCCCCCCGCCGCAACGGGGCGACGACGACCGTGCTCGAGCAGGCGGACACCGTGCTGTGTGTCAGCGGCGCCGACCCGGTGGCGCTGCAGCGGACGGTCCGAGCGCTGGGGCACCTGCGCGAGGTGCTGCCCGACGTCGAGCCGGTCGTGGTCGTCAACCAGGTCCGCCGCGGACCGGTGCCCGGGGACCCGGAGCAGGAGATCGCGGCCGCGCTCAGCCGCTTCGCCGGCACCCGGGTCGGTGGGTTCCTGCCGGCCGACCGCAGGGCCACCGACGCCGCCCTGGCGGCCGGTCGCACGCTCGCCGAGGTGGCGGAGCGGTCGCCGCTGCGCACGGCGCTGCGCGGGTTGGCCGCCGAGCTGGCCGGGGTGCCGGCGCCGGCCCGACGGGGTGCCCGGCGCCGAGGTTGAGCGCACGCAGTCCGGCGAGGGGCCGGTCCGAGCGGTGCCGGGTGTCCTCGATCACGTGGCGCCCGTAGGTTGGGGACCTGCGACGGAGGGAGCACTGTGGTCGACCGCCTGACCTCGCTGGACGCCTCGTTCCTCTACCTGGAGGACGCGGACACGCCCATGCACGTCGGGGGTGTCCTGGTGCTGGAGTCCCCGCGCGGGGGGCTGGACCACGAGGACCTCGTCGACCTGGTGAGCTCCCGGCTGCCGCTGGTGCCCCGGTACCGGCAGAAGGTGGTCGAGGTGCCCGGGCACCTGGCCAACCCGGCCTGGGTGGACGACCCCGACTTCGACGTCACCTACCACGTGCGGCGCTCCGCGCTGCCCCGCCCGGGCACCCAGGAGCAGCTGCTGGACCTGGTCGCGCGGCTCACCGCCCGCCCGCTGGACCACGCCCGGCCGCTGTGGGAGATGTACCTGGTGGAGGGGCTGGAGGGCGACCGGATCGCGGTGGTCACCAAGACCCACCCGGCGCTCGTCGACGGCCTGGGCGCCATCGACATCGGCCAGGTCATCCTGGACGACGCCCCGGTGCCCGCCGACCGTCCTGCCCCGCCGGACGACTGGCGGCCCCGTCGTCCGCCGGGACCGGCCGCGCTGGTCTGGGAGGCCGTCGAGGAGTACGTCCAGCGGCCCACCGCGGTCGTGGAGACCGTCCGGACGGCGGCCGGGGACGTTCGGGCCACGGCCGGCCGGCTGCTGGGCACCGCCGGGACGGTGCTGCAGGCGCTGGCCCGGACCACGGTGCGGCCGGCCCCGACCAGCCCGCTCAACGGCTCGATCGGTCGACAGCGCCGCGTGGCGGTGGCCCGGGCGGACCTCGACGACCTGAAGGCGGTGCGCAAGGAGCTGGGCGGCACCGTCAACGACGTGCTGCTGGCCACGGTGACCGGCGCGCTGCGCGAGTGGCTGATGTCCCGCGGCGAACCGGTCGTCGGGTCCACCTCGGTCCGGGCGCTGGTGCCGGTCTCGGTGCGTGGCGGCGCCGGGGAGGACGAGGACGCCCCGGGGAACCGGGTGTCCAGCTTCCTGGTGGACCTGCCGGTGGGGGAGTCCAACCCGCGGGTGCGGCTGGCCCGGATCGGCTACGCGATGCGGGGGGTCTCCAGCAGCGGCCAGTCCGTCGGGGCCGACACCCTGGTGGCCATCTCGGGCTTCGCGCCGCCCACGTTGCACGCGCTGGGGGCACGGGCGGCCAGCGGTCTGTCCCGCCGGTTGTTCAACCTGGTGGTGACCAACGTGCCCGGCCCGCAGGTCCCGCTGTACGCGGCGGGGGCCCGGATGCTGGAGGTCTTCCCGGTCGTCCCGCTGGCCCAGGGGCAGGGGCTGGCGATCGGGCTGACCAGCTACGACGGGACCGTCTACTTCGGGCTCAACGCCGACCGGGACTCCGTCAGCGACGTGGAGGTGCTGGCCGACCTGATCGAGCAGGAGGTCGCCCAGCTCGTCGAGACGGTGCGGCCGACCCCCGTCGTGCCGCGCCCGGCCCCGGCTGCCGGGGACCAGGGGATGGTCTGACCGCCCCCGTACGTTGGGCGGTCTGTCCGACCACCGATCGAGGAGTTCCTGCGTGCGCGTGTACCTGCCGGCGACGACCACCGTCCTGCGCCAGTTCCTGGACGAGGGGCGGCTGGTGGGTCCGCACACGGTCTTCGCCGTGACGCCCGAGCTGCGCTCGTTCTACGAGCTGTCGGACTCCGACGCCGACCAGGAGGAGCTGGAGTACGCGGCGCTGCTGGCCGCGGCCCGGGCCAGCCTGCGGCTCGTGGACGTCGACCCGGGTGCCGCCCGCCGCCGGGTGGTGCTGGCCGCCGACGTGACCGACGGGTCGGTGACCCCGCTCGGGGACCCCGACACCGACCGGGGGGCGGCCCGCACGGACGCCGACCTGACCGCGGCCGACATCGCCAGCGCGCACATCGACGTCGCCGAGGCCGAGGAGGACGTCCGGAAGGCGGTGTCGGTCGTGCTGGAGGCGGACCTGGGCAGCGAGGACGCCCAGTTCGTCGTCGACCAGGCCGAGGGCCACGAGCTGGCCTGGTACGCCACCCAGGAGATCGGGCCGGCGCTCGACCTGCTCTGAGTCCGGGGTGGGGCGTCGGCGGGACCCGCCTCTCACGCGGCGCGGTGCCGGCCGCCCCGGGTGCCGGCCGGGGGTGGTGCTGTCCGCACCCCGGCCCGCGGCTGGACGACCGGCACTGGCACCGGCATCGGCACCGGCTCCCGGGCGACCTGGACGCGGGTGACGGTGCCGTCGGTGGCCAGCCAGCCCGACCCCGGCCGGACGGGCAGCGGGGCCCGCGGCAGCCGCAGCGACAGCAGCTCCGCGTCGCCCCGGCCCGGGCGCAGCACGAGCGCGCTGCGGGCCCGGCGCAACGCGACCACCGGTCCGCGGAAGGCCGCCGCGACGTCGGCGGCGGTGGACGCCGCGAGGAGGAGGACCGCGCCGCCGGGACGGCAGAGCGCGGTGACCCGGTCGGCCGTCACGTCGTCCAGCAGGTGCAGGTCGTCGACGGCGAGCACGCCGACCCGTCCGCCGAGCCCCGCGGCCCAGCCGGCGAGGTCCGCGGTGGGGGCGGGGCCGCCGGCCGCGTTCCAGGTCCTGTCCGCCCGGGGCACGAGGGCGGCGACCGGCGTGCCGGAGCGGAGCAGCCGGGCCGCCAGGGCGGCCAGCGTGTTGGTCCGGCCCGACCCGGCCGGCCCGCACACCAGCAGGCCACCGCTGCGGGCCAGGTCCACCCGCACCGGTTCGCCTCCGTCGCCGCCGGGGCCGAGGTCGACGACGGGTGAGCCGCTCACCGGGCCGTCCCCGACCGGGAGGCGGGGGTCGGCGGGCAGCTCCACCACGCGGATCCGCCGCGGGTCGGCGACCTGCCCGGGGGCGCACGACAGCGGCCGGGGCAGGGAGAGCTGCACCAGGTCGGCGTCCTCGCCGGACAGGGCACGGCCCGGCGGGCGGTGCCCGGGCACGGCGCGGGCCGGCACCCCGGCGACCACGTAGTCGGCCCGGTCGGCGAAGGGCAGCACCAGGCGGCGTCCGACCGCGGCGGCCAGCCGGCCCCCGGGCAGCACCCGGTCGGCGGTCAGCACCGTGGTGAGGCCGACGGCCGCCCCGTCGCGGACCAGCCTCAGCAGCAGCCCGGTGCCGGTGCCCGGCAGCAGCTCCTCCAGGGCGGTCAGCACGCCGTCCACCCCGTCGACGAGCAGCAGCTGCAGTGCGCCGGGGGTGCCGTCCGCGCGGCGCCGGTCGACCTCCTCCTGCAGTCGGGTCAGCAGCCGGACCAGCCGGTGGCCGTCGTCGCGCCCCAGCACCGTGCCGGTGTGCGGCAGTCCGAGTGCCGCCGCGGCCACCGTCCCCCCGCCGTGGTCGACCACGTGGACGTGCAGCCGCTCCGGTGGCAGGGCGTGCACCGCCTCGCCGAGCACCGTGCGCAGCGCGGTGGTCCGCCCGCTGCCCGGGCCGCCGGGCAGCAGCCAGCTGCCGCCCTCGGCGAGGTCGAGCAGCAGCGGGTCCTGGGCCTGCTGGTCGGGCCGGTCGCGCAGCCCCCAGACGACCGGTCCCGGGCGGGCCGGTCCGGCCCGCGGGGGCACCCGGTCCGGGAGCGGGGGGAGCCAGGGGCGGGGTGGTGACCCGAGCCCGGCCGCCGCCGCCCGGGTGGTCAGCTCGGCGACGAGCGCGGCGAGGTCGGTGGGTCCACCGTCCGGGGCCGCGGGAGCCACCGGGAGCCGGGGCGGCGCCGGCCACGACCACGGGCCGACGGCGACGTCCCCGGCCGCGGTGGCCGTGGGGACGGCCACCCGGGCGACCTGGACGGGCACGGGGCTCTCCGCGCCGACCCGCAGCAGTGCCCGCCCCGGGGTGTCGACCGGCAGCCAGGCGGCGTCGGGCAGGCCCAGCACGTCCCGGGACCCGGCCTCGTCGGTGGTGCGCAGGCAGAGCCGGACCGTGCAGTTGGCCCGGATCTCCGGGCTCACCACCCCGGCGGGCCGCTGGGTCGCCAGCACCAGGTGCACGCCCAGCGACCGGCCGCGCTGGGCGATCCCGACCAGGCCGGGGACGAAGCCGGGCAGCTCGTCGGACAACGTCGCGAACTCGTCGACCACGATGACCAGCCGGGGCAGCAGCACGTCCTCGGGCAGCGCGGTCAGGTCGCGGACGCCGTGCTCGGCCAGGACCGTCTCCCGGCGGGTGAGCTCGGCGGTCAGCGACCGGAGGGCGCGGGCGGTCGAGGCGCCGTCCAGGTCGGTGAGCAGCCCGACGGTGTGCGGCAGCGCGGCCGCCTCGGCGAAGGCCGACCCGCCCTTGTAGTCGACCAGGAGCAGGCTGCACCGGTCCGGCGGGTGTGCCGCGGCCAGGCCGAGCACCAGGGTGCGGAGCAGCTCGGACTTGCCCGACCCGGTGGTGCCGGCGACCAGGGCGTGCGGGCCGGCAGCGCACAGGTCCAGCTCGACGGGTCCGCGGGGCCCGACGCCGAGGGTCGCCGTCAGGGTGGAGCGCGACCGGGACCACGGCCGTCGCGGTGCCACGTCACGCCACCGCACCCCCGTGGGCAGTCCGCCGGGCCCGGCCGGGGTGCAGAGCGGGGCGAGCTGCCGCGCGAGCTCCGCCGCCGTGCCCGTGGACGCGCCGTCCACGGTGAGCTCGCTGTCGGGCTCGCCGGGCAGCGACAGCCGCCCCGCGCTGCCGGTCTCGCCGGACAGGGCCAGCACCGGCGACCCGTCGGCGTCCAGGGCTGTGGGCTCCGACGACAGCACCACGCAGGAGGCCCCGGCGGCCCGCAGCTCCCGCACCTGCTGCACGGCGGAGGCGTCCACCGGCAGGTCGACGACGACCAGCCGGAGGGTGCCGGGCGCGCCCGGCCCGGTGCCCAGGTGGGGGAGCCACCGCGCCCACGCCCAGTCCCGGGCGGTCGACGGGGGGCAGAGCAGCTCCACCCGGACGTCACCGGGCGGGTGCAGGGCGGCCACCTGGCAGAGCAGCGCCCGGGCGGTCCGCAGCCCGGCCTCCCGGGGCCCCTGGACGCCCAGTCCGCCTCCGCGCAGGTCGAGGGCCACCGGCAGGTGCGGGTGGTGCGTCGGCTCGACCACGGCGCCCTCGAGCAGCCGGGTGACGCCGGTGGCGCCCGGGCCGCTGCCCAGTCGCACGACCAGGGCCCGCCGGTCGGCGTGCCCGCGTCCCCACAGCGGGTCGCTGCGGCGCCGGGCGGCCGTCAGCAACGCGGCCAGGTCGGGTGCGGCCTGCTCGCGGGCCGCGACCTCGGCCGCGACGGCGGCCGCCACCTGGACCTCGACGTCGACGAGGGCGAGCGCGTGGTCGGTGACCGCACGGCGGTGCCCGCGGCGTCCCGACCACCGGTCCGAGGTCCAGGTGCCCAGCGCCACCACCGGGCTGAGCAGGGCGAAGAAGAGGAACTGGGGCGCCGACAGCAGCCAGGCCATCAGCACGCCCGCCACCGCCGGCACCGCGACGGCGATCCAGGCCAGGGCCCGGCGCGGTCGCTCGGTCGGGGCAGCGGGGACCGCCACGGCCACGACGGCGGGGGCGGCGGGCACCGGACGGCGGGCCGGTCGCACCGCCAGCCGGCCCCCGGCGGCAGGGGTCACCGGCAGTGGCCGACCGCCGGGCGCGGCCAGCCGCAGGCTGCTGGCCCCCAGCCGGACCAGGGTGCCCAGGTGCCAGGGCTCCGGGTCCGCACCGAGGGGGTCCGCACCGAGGGGGGCCAGACCGAGGGGTTCCGGGCCGAGGGGGTGCCCGTCGGCGGCCCGGTGGGTGCCGTTGGAGGAGCCGGCATCGGCCACCGTCACCCCGGTGCCGGTCACCGCGACGGTGACGTGGTGCCGGGACACGTCGGGGTCGTCCAGGGCCAACGTGCGGCCCCGTCCGCGGCCCACGGTCACCCGGCCCCGGGTCAGCGGCAGCACCCGGCCGGCGTCGGGGCCCCCGGCGACGTGCAGCTCCAGGGCGCCCGTGGCCGGGGTGGTGCGCGGACCCGGACGCCCCAGCCCCAGCTCGGCGCCGTGCGCCAGGTCGGGGTCGGTCAGCGGCGTGTCGGCCCGCAGGGTGCGGGAGCCGGCCCAGAGCACCCCGCCGGGCAGCGCCGGGAGCAGGTCGCCGAGCACGGCGTGCCCCGGCGCCCGGACGACGACGTCCCGGGCGCCGTCGGAGGAGTGCAGCGTCCAGCAGCGCACGCCGCTCTCACGGTCGGCGGGCGGCTCGGTGGTGGGTGCGGACACGCGGACGAGGGTGGCCGCCGCGGGCCCTCCGTGGGGGGTCCGGACGGGATCTGTGGACGGTCACCGGCCCTGTGGACGACGGGGCCCGCCGGCCGGCCCGGGTCCCTAGCGTCGGCCCGGACCGGGAGGTGCCCGGACCAGAGGAGGAACCGTGAAGGTCGACATCGCGACCCTGCAGGCCATGTCCGCGCAGTGCCAGGGGGAGGCGGCCGACCAGTCGGCCCGGCTCGGCACGCTGTCGGCGTCCATCGACGCCGGGGTGACCGACGGGTGGACCGACAGCCAGGCCGCCCAGCAGTTCCGGGCCCTCTACGAGCAGTGGCGCGCGTCGAGCCAGAGCATCAGCGATGCACTGACCGGCATGGGCACGCTGCTGACCGACGTGGCCGGGGCCTACCAGCAGCACGAGGCGGAGATGGCGGCCCGGATCGGCGCGATGATCTGAGCGGCGGGTCGGCCGGGACGCGGGGCTCAGCCCCCGTCCCGGCCTCCCGGGACGACGTCGGGGGCAGGCGGCCGGGCACCGTCCCGGTCCGTCGACGGGGTGTCGGCCCGCCCCGGCAACCGCACCCCGCGCAGGCGCTCCCACGGCAGGATCGACAGGATCGCGATGCAGTGCGGCAGGAAGACGATCCCGACACCGGCGTAGACCATCACGTGGAAGCCGAGCAGGAAGGCCACCAGCCCGGCCCGGGCCCGGTCGCTGCGCACCAGCAGCACCAGCGGCGAGGCGAACTCGAACACCAGCATCAGCCACTGGGCGGCGGGCAGCAGCCAGGCCACGTCCAGGGTCCACAGCGACAGGTCGGTGCCCCGGCGGATGACCGCGCGGGTCAGCGTGGAACCGGTCGCCCAGTCCCAGCCGCCGAAGCGCATCTTGGCCCAGGCGGCCAGGAAGTAGGTGAGCATGACGGTGACCAGGACCGCGGCGGTGCCGAAGCCCGCGGCCTCCGACGAGCGCCGGTCCCGCCAGCGGGCGTGCCCGATGGTGGGCAGCACGGCCAGCGCGACGAGGAAGGCGATCCGGTCGTGGTCCACCTTGCCGTAGCTCATCGCGATGACCATCCACTCCGCGTACAGCGCGAAGACCGTCCAGCCCAGCAGGCGGGGTGCCCGGCCCGAGGCCGCGGCCAGCGCGGCCAGCACCAGCGCCCACTGCACGAGGAGCACCACGGTGTGCGTCGGCGTGGGCAGTGGCAGCAGCCGGCCGATGAGCAGCGGTTGGTAGAACTCCGTCGGCACGTCGGCGTGCGCGCGCACCCAGGACGTCGTCACGAAGACGTCGACGGGCACGAAGAGGTAGGCGATCACCCGGAAGACCGCGATCCGGGCCAGCGGCACGGGGCGGGTCCACCAGCGTGGGGTCAGCGGCACGGCCGCCGCGGTCTCCGGACGGTCGGGCGCCGGGCGGTCGGGTGCCGAGCGGTCGACGGTGGACCGGCTCACGGGGTCCCCTCCAGGTCGTAGGCGACCAGCACGTCGTCGGTGAACGCCCCGGTGCTGGCTCCGTCCTCCAGGACGAAGCGGCGCTGCACGACCTCGACCCGCACCAGGGCCGGGTCGGTCGGGTGCTGCTGCTCGTAGGTCTCGGCCACCAGCCCCAGCAGGGCAGGGTCGGCGACGAAGCGGGGCAGCTGACCCTCGAACTCCGCCCGGCGCAGGCCCACCTCGCCCCCGGAGAGCCGGACCTCGTCCCCGGCGGCGGTCAGCCCCACCACCCGGGTGGAGACGACGGGCGCGTCGGGCGCGGCCCGCGTGGAGTACATCCGGAAGGGGCCGAAGGGGAACTCGTCGTCGTCCCCCCACAGGCTGCCGCCCAGCAGCAGCGCCAGGACCAGGGCCGCGGCGGCGAGCCGGGCACGCCGGCCGGTGGTGGTCAGCCGGAGCACCTCGGCCGGCTCCTGGACGTCGGGCTGCCGGTCGGGCTGCAGCTCGGGGGCGGACGGTCGGGGCACCGGCCCATCGTAGGATCGCCGCCACGTCCAGGCCGGGCCCCGCGCGCAGGTGACCCGTCCGGACCGCACCAGCCACTGAGTCGACGACGACACCGGGAGCAGACACGTGCAGTTCGGGCGGTACTACGAGGAGTTCGAGGTCGGCGCTGTCTACAAGCACTGGCCGGGCAAGACGGTCACCGAGTACGACGACCACCTGTTCTGCCTGATCACGATGAACCACCACCCGCTGCACCTGGACAGCCACTTCGCGGCGGAGACCACGGAGTTCGGGAAGAACGTGGTGGTCGGCAACTACGTCTACTCGATCCTGCTGGGCATGAGCGTCCCCGACGTCAGCGGCAAGGCGATCGCCAACCTGGAGGTCGAGTCGCTGCGGCACGTGGCGCCCACGTTCCACGGGGACACCGTCTACGGCGAGACCACCGTGCTGGACAAG
This sequence comes from Modestobacter sp. Leaf380, assembly GCF_001424485.1. Lineage (GTDB taxonomy): Bacteria > Actinomycetota > Actinomycetes > Mycobacteriales > Geodermatophilaceae > Klenkia. Next base: position 332,982 of record NZ_LMQC01000001.1, on the reverse strand, counting down.
ACGGAGTCGCGGTCCAAGGACGACCGGGGCGTCGTGTACGTCGAGACGATCGGCTACAAGCACGACGGCACCGTGGTGTGCGTGTTCCGCCGCAAGGTGATGGTGCCCAAGCGCTCCTACGGGGAGGCCCGCGGCGGCGAGCAGCCCGGCCGCCCGGAGCCGGTCCGCCGCTGAGCCGCCCCACCCCGTCCGCCACCCCGGCGGCCGGGGTGGGCTCAGCCGGGCAGCACGCCCCAGGCGCCGAGGGTGTCCACCAGCCCCGGCGTGCACGGCCGCGCGGTCAGCTCGGCCAGGGTCACGAAGGCGACGTCGGCCGCGTCGTCCCCGGCGACGGGCACCTGGGCGGGGTCGACCAGCGTGCAGGCCAGGTCGGTGATCGCGTAGACCCGGTCCGGGCCGGTGACCTCCAGCCGGCCCACCACCGCGCCGGCGACGACGTCCAGACCGGTCTCCTCGGCGACCTCGCGGACGACGGCGGCCGCGTCGTCCTCCCCGGCCTCCACCCGCCCGCCGGGCACCGACCAGCAGCCCCGGTCCGGGTCGTTCGCGCGCAGCACCACCAGCAGTCGGCCGTCAGCGTCGTGCACGACGGCTCCGACACAGGGCACCCGGGTCGTCGTCACCACCCCAGCATGCGGCCGGTGCTTGACGGCGGGCCCCCGGGCCTGGACGGTGATCCCCGATGACCATGAGCCCCGTGTGTCCCCGGTGCGGTGAGCTGCTGGTGGTCCGGCCGGGCTCGGACGAGGCCTGGTGCCACCTGCACGCCGCCGTCACCCCACTGCACCACACCGCCGTGCTGGCGCACGACGCGATCCGCGCGGTCTGCACCGACGCCCGCGTGCCCGCCTGGGTGCCCGACCCGTTGCCCACCGGCTGGGCGGTCACCGGGCTGGCGTGGGGCGGGGAGCCCGGGGCCCGCTGCACGGTCGTGGACTGCGTCGGGCCGGCGCCGCTGGGCGGCACCGCGGAGGTGCTGCTGATCGCCGAGGAGCCCGGGACCGGGCTGGGCGCCGGCTACGCCGGGCTGCCGTGGCTGGACCCCGGGGACCTGGTGGACGGGCTGTCCGCCGCGGCGGTGCAGGCCGCCGGGCAGCGGGCCCCGCTGTGGGAGGTGCCGACCTCCGAGGACCGCGCCGTGTTCGTCGGCGAGGCCTACGGCGTGTGGCTGTGGGTGGTGACCTGGCCCGCGACCGCGGCCTGGCTGCTGGCCGAGGACCTGGTGCTGCTGGACCTGCGCGAGCGGGTGCCCGCCGACCTGCCCCTGGGGCCGGTGGGGGAGCACCTGCTGCCCGGGCGTTGACACGCCGGTCCGGCGTGGCGTGCCCGTGACGCGTGCGGCCTGTGTTACTCATGTGACGCGGCTCTTCCCCGGCCGTGCGGGCGTCCTGCGCCTGCCCCCGCCCAGACCGAGGTGACCGCGTGAACCTGAAGAAGGTCCTCACCTGGCTCGTCGTCGCCTTCGTGCTGTTCTACGTGATCCAGCAGCCCGAGTCGTCGGCGGAGATCGTGCGCACTGCAGGCGTCGCCCTGGGCGACGCCGCGTCGTCGCTGGCCTCCTTCGTCGGCTCGCTCGTCTGAGCCGTCCGGCCGGTCCGTCGTGACGACCGCCCGTCCGGTCTCCCGCACCGGCAGGGACGCCGAGAAGTACCTCCTCCCCGGCGAGGAGGCGATCATCAACCAGCGCCGGCACTGGGCCGTGCTGGCCCGGCCGGCGGTCCGGGGGGTGCCGTTCCTCGCGCTGGGCCTGTGGCTGCTGGTCCTCGCCCCGGACAACCGGGTCACCAGCCTGCTGGGCCTGCTGGTGGGTCTGGGCGCCCTGGCCTACCTGGGCCTGGCGGTCGGTGAGTGGTGGGTCCGGCACTTCCTGGTCACCAAGCGCCGGGTGCTGATGACGTCGGGGGTGGTCGTGCGGACGGTGGCGGTGATGCCGCTGCGCCGGATCACCGACCTGACCTACTCGGAGTCCCTGGTCGGGCAGCTGCTGGGCTACGGCGGCTTCCGCTTCGAGTCCGCCGGTCAGGACCAGGCGCTGTCCAGCGTCAGCTACCTGCCCGACGCCAAGACCCTCTACGACCAGATCAGCGGTCTGCTGTTCCCCTCCGACGCGGCCGGGGCGCGCCGCGGCAGCGAGGAGGAGGACGGCGGCGGTCCGTTCCCGGGAGCCGCACCGGGCCCGGGTCCCGCGGACGGCCGGCACGGCACGGGGCCGATCCCGGGCTTCCGGAGCCGGTACCCGCGCACGCACTGAGCCGGTCCGGGCGGTCGGCGGGTCGGCGATGGGGCAGGCTGGCCTCGATGCGCATCGACCTGCACACGCACTCCCTGGTGTCCGACGGCACCGACACCCCGGCGGAGGTGCTGACCGCCGCCGTCGCGGCCGGGCTGGACGTCGTCGCGCTGACCGACCACGACACGACCGACGGCTGGGCCGCGGTGGCCGCCGCCCGGCCCCCGGGCCTGACCGTGGTGCCGGGCATGGAGATGTCCTGCCGCTGGTTCCCGGCCGACGAGTCGCCGATCAGCGTGCACCTGCTGGCCTACCTGTTCGACCCCCACGCCCCCGAGCTCGCCGCCGAGCGCGGTCGGCTGCGGGCCGAGCGGCTGACCCGGGGTGAGCGGATGGTCGACGCGCTGGCCGCCGACGGGCACCCGGTCAGCTGGGCCGCCGTCGTGGAGCGCAGCGGCGGCGGGGTGGTGGGGCGCCCGCACGTGGCGCGCGCCCTGGTCCAGGCCGGTGTGGTCGGTTCGGTCGACGAGGCCTTCGCCGGGCTGCTGCACCACACCAGCCCCTACTACGTGGCCAAGGCCGACACCGACGTGCTCGAGGGCATCGCCATGGTCCGGGCGGCCGGCGGGGTGCCGGTCTTCGCGCACGGCCTGGCGCGCAGCCGCGGCCGGGTCGTCGGCGACGACGCGCTGGGCGCCATGGCCGCCGCCGGGTTGCTGGGCCTGGAGGTCGACCACCCCGACCACGAGCCGGCCGACCGGGCGCACCTGCGGACGCTGGCCGCGGACCTGGACCTGCTGACCACCGGGTCCAGCGACTACCACGGCACCAACAAGCGCACCCCGATCGCGGCCTGCACCACCGACCCGGCGCAGTACGAGCGGCTGGTCGCGCTGGGCACCGGGAACCACCCGATGGCCGACGGCGCGTGAGCCAGCTGGAGCTCGAGCTGCCCGGGATGCCCGAGCCGCTCTTCGCCGCCACCCCCAGCAAGCTGGCCGCCTTCGACGCCTGCCCGCGGCGCTACCGGTTCGGCTACGTCGACCGCCCGACGCCGCCGCAGTCGCTGCCGCGGGTGAACGCGGTCGTGGGTGCCGCGGTGCACGCTGCGCTGCGGTCCTGGTGGGAGCTGCCGCAGTCCCGGCGGACCCCGGCCGCGGCGCGTCAGCTGCTGGACCGGCACTGGTCCGACGTGGGGACGGCGGGCGCAGCGGACTCCGCGGAGTGGCGGGCCCGGGCGGCCGGCTGGGTCGACGAGCACGTCGCCGGGCTGGACCCCGCGGACCCGCCGCTGGCCACCGAGCGCCAGGTGACCGTGCGGACCGCCACCCTGAGCGTCTCCGGCCGGGTGGACCGGATCGACGACCGCGGCGAGGAGCTGGTCGTCGTGGACTACAAGACCGGCCGCCGTCCCAGCACGGAGGGGGAGGCGGCGTCGTCCCCGGCGTTGGCGCTGTACGTGCTGGGGGTGCGGCGGACGCTGCGCCGGCCGTGCTCCCGGGTGGAGCTGCACCACCTGCCCACCGGCACGGTCGCCGGGTTCGACCACACCGAGGCCACGCTGGCCGAGCACGTCCGCCGGGCCGAGGCGACCGCGGCGGCGGCGACCGCGGCCACCGCCGCCGTCACCGCGGGCGGTGACACCGGTGCGGCGTTCCCCGTCGTCACCGGCCGGCAGTGCGCCGGTTGCTCGTTCCGCCGGTCCTGCCCGGAGGGTCGAGCTGCCGTGCGGGACCTGGACGCTCGTTAGGCGACCGGCTGGGGTCAGGCGACCACGGGCGTGGCGACGGCGACCCGCTCGCGGGCGGCGCGCAGCGTCGGGTTGTCCCGCACCCGGTGCGGCACCGCCAGCGTGGTGGCCCGGAACGCGCGGACGGCGGCCGTCGTCGCGGGCTCGGTGATCGCGAACGCAGGCAGCCCGTACATCGCCCGGGCCCACCGCGGCAGGGTCGCCAGGCCCAGCGAGGCGAGTCCCGCCCAGGCCGGGCGCGCCGGGGTCAGCACCTGCACCCAGCCCGGCATCGGCGGGACGACGACGAACTGCAGCGCCTTGCGGGCGGGCTCGGTCAGCGCGAGCTGCGGGCGGACCCGCTCGAAGTAGGCGTCCAGCTCGGCGACGGAGGAGGGCACCTCCCCCGGCGTGCAGCCGATGAGCTCGCCGGCGACGACCTGCTCGGCGACGTAGGCGTCGGCGTCCGCGTCGGTCAGCGGCACCCCGGCGCGCCGGGCCACCGACAGCAGTGAGTCCACCTCGCAGGCGTGCACCCACAGCAGCAGGTCCGGGTCGTCGACCCGGTAGGTGCGGCCGGTGGTGACCTCGGTGTCGGTCTTGCCGCGGTGCACCCCGCGCACCCGGCGGACGGCGCGCAGGGCCTCCCGGCGGGTGCCGAAGGTCAGCGTCGCGACGTACTCCGCGGTGCGCGTCAGCCGGGCCCACGGCTCGGTCTTGAAGCCCTCGGAGAAGGTGTCGACGCCGGCCATGGCGACCGGGTGCAGGGCCTGCAGCAGCAGGGCGCGGATGCCGCCGACGGAGAAGGCCGGGTCGGCGTGGATCCGCCAGGTGACCGAGTCCGGGCCGAAGAAGCCGGCCAGGTCCTCGGTGGCGGTGAAGTCCTTGATCGAGGTCATGCGGAGGCCTCCTGGGCGTCGCTGACGGCGGGGACGGCGGACCAGAAGCCGGTGAGCGCCCCGATCGTCGCCGCGGGTGTCTCGATGGCGGGGGAGTGCGCCGCGCCGTCCAGGACGACGTGCCGGGCACCCAGCCGGGCGGCCATGTCGGTCTGCGCGGTCGGGGTCCAGGCGTCGTCGTCGGCACCGTGGGCGACCAGCACCGGGACCCCGGTGGCGGCCAGCTCGGCGGTCCGGTCGGGCTCACCGGTCATCGCGGCGGCCATCCCGGTGAGCCCGGCCTCGGTGTTGGCCAGGAACCGGGTGGCCAGGAACTCCCGGACCGGGGCCGGCACGGCGGCGCTGCGCGGGTCGGTGAGCGACAGCTGCTCGAGGGTGTCGTGCACCAGCCGGACCCCGCCGGCCTCCAGCAGCGGGGCCAGGTGCTCGAGCAGGTCGGCGCGCGGACCGGTCAGCCCGACCGGTCCGCTGCTGAGCAGGGTGAGCGAGGCGAACAGGCCCGGCTCGGCGAGCACGGCGGCGCGGGCCACGATGCCGCCGAAGCTGTGCCCGAGCAGGTGCAGCGGGCCGTCCCCACGGAGCTGGTGGCCGACCTCGACGACGTCGGCGGCCAGCAGCTCGACGGTGTAGGCGGCGGGGTCGTCGGGGCCGGGGGACTGGTACTGCCCGCGCTGGTCCACCACCACGACCCGCCAACCGGCCCGGGCCACGGGGGCCAGCAGCGGCGCGAAGTCCTCCTTGGTGCCGGTGAACCCGGCGACCATCAGCACCGTGCCCCGGTTGCCCGGCCCGGTGTCCAGCGCGGCCAGCGGGCCGGCCGTGCCGCGCAGGGTCAGCGGCGCGGCGCCGTGCGGGGTCAGCTGGCGCAGGTCGTCGGACGCGGTGTTCTCGGAGCCGCCGGGGAGCATGGCACCCAGTGTCCCCCGATCGCGGCCGGGACGGTCAGCGGTAGCCGACGACCTCGCCCGGGGTGGCGACGACGACCGTCCCGCCCACCACGGAGGCCCGTCCGCCGCGGGGGACGTCCTCGGGTGCGGTGGAGCGGGCCAGCTCGGTGCCGGTGGCCAGGTCGCGGCTGACGAACGCGCCGTCCTCGGGCACCAGGACCGCGCCGTCGGTGGTCTTGCCGCCGTCGCCGACCGCGGGCAGCCCGGTGGCCGGGACCGACCAGCGCACGGCGCCGGTGGTCTGGTCCAGCACGTAGGCGGTGCCGCGCACCCAGACCAGGGCGGTGTCGGCCAGCCCGGCCTGCTGCAGCGGCTCGTCGTCGGCGCCGGCGGCCGCGGGCAGCGGGATCGTCTGCAGGGTGGCGCCGTCGGCCGGGGAGAGCACCTGCAGGGAGTCGCCCACGACGACGTCGACCAGGCGGTCGACGCCGACCAGCCGCGCCGAGTCGACGCCCAGGTCACGGCTCCAGGTCTGGGACCCGTCGAAGCCGTCGAACAGCAGCGCCGTCACCGGCCCGCCGTCGCAGACCTGCAGGGCGACGACACCGGTGCTGCCGACGTCGGCGCCGGTGAGCCGGCAGCCCCCGGGCACCTCGTAGCGCCAGCGGGTGTTGTTGCCGGTCGGGTCGATCGTGGCCAGGCCGGTCGGGCTGCTGGCCAGCACGATCCGCTCGGTGCTGGCCAGGGCGACGTCGGCCCGGAAGCCGACCGTGCGGTACCAGGAGCGGACGCCGGTGCCGGCGTCCAGGGCCACGACCTCGTTGCACCGCCCGCCGGTGGAGAACACCGCGACGACAGCGCCCTCGACGGCGGTCACGTCACAGAGCCGGGCGTTGCTGCGGGTGTACCGCCAGGCCTCCTCGCCGGTGGCCGGGTCCAGGACCCGCACGCCGTCGGTGAGGGCGAGCACGACCCGGCCGGACTCGACGACCCGCCGCGGGGCCGGGCCGGTCGGGTCGGCCGACCAGCCGCGGTCCAGCGCCGCGGCCGGGCTGCCCGAGGCCGGCGCCGGCTCGGCGGCGGTGGTGCTGTCGGTCACGGCGGCGTCCGACCCGCGCCACAGCAACGCCAGGACGACGACCACCACGAGGGTGGCCGCCGTCCAGACCAGCGCGCGCAGCGGCGGGCGCCGCACAGCCATCAGCTGACGGACTCGGAGCTGCCGCCCCCGCGGTTGGCCCCGCCCCGGCGTCGGCGGCGACGCGGCTTGGCCGCACCGTCCCCGGCGTCCGTGGCGGGCGCGTCGGCGGCGGGGCCGTCGGTCGCGGCGGCGGCACCGGCAGCGGCCTCGCCGTTGCCCCGGGTGCGCCGGCGCGGACGGCTCTTGGGGGGGCCGACGGTGGTGGGCTCGTCGGCGGTGGGGGCGTCGTCCCGACCGGGGCCGGAGCGCCCGCCGCGATCGCCGCGGTCGGCACGGTCGGCACGGTCGGCACGGTCACGGTCGCCACGGCCACCGTCGCGGGCGCCGTCCCGGCCACCGGTCTTCTGCCGCTTGCCGGTCTCGCCGAGGTCCTCGAGGGTCTCGGCGCCCAGTCCTTCGCGGGTGCGCTGGGCGCGCGGGAGGCGGCCGGTCGCCGTCGTCGGGACGTCGAGGTCGGTGTAGACCCACGGCGAGGTGGAGTAGGTCTCCGGCGGGTCGGTGAAGTCCAGCTCGAGGGCCTTGTTGATCAGCTGCCACCGGGGGATGTCGTCCCAGTCGACCAGCGTGACGGCGACACCCGTGCTGCCCGCGCGGCCGGTGCGGCCGATGCGGTGCACGTAGGTCTTCTCGTCCTCGGGGCACTGGTAGTTCACGACGTGGCTGACGCCGGTGACGTCGATGCCGCGGGCGGCGACGTCGGTGGCGACCAGCACGTCGACCTTGCCGGCCCGGAAGGCGCGCAGCGCCTGCTCGCGGGCGCCCTGCCCCAGGTCGCCGTGCACCGCGGCGGCGGCGAAGCCGCGCTCGACCAGGTCGTCGGCCACCTTCTGGGCGGTGCGCTTGGTGCGGCAGAACACCATGACCAGGCCGCGGTCGCGGGACTGCAGCACCCGGGACAGCAGCTCGGGCTTGTCCAGGTTGTGCGCCCGGTAGATGAACTGGGTGGTCTGCGGGACCGTCGAGCCCTCGTCGTTGCCGTGCGCCCGGATGTGCGTGGGCTGGGTCATGAACGACCGGGACAGCGTGACGATCGGGCCGGGCATGGTCGCGGAGAACAGCATCGTCTGACGCTTGTCCGGGACCATCGCCAGGATCCGCTCGATGTCGGGCAGGAAGCCCAGGTCCAGCATCTCGTCGGCCTCGTCGAGCACCAGCCCGCGGACCTTGCCCAGCACCAGGTCCCCGCGCTGGGCCAGGTCCAGCAGCCGGCCGGGCGTGCCGACGACGACCTCGACGCCGGCCTGCAGCGCGGCGACCTGCGGCTCGAACGCGCGGCCGCCGTAGATGGCCTGCACCCGGACACCGCGGCGGGTGCCGGCGGCGGCCAGGTCGCGGGAGACCTGCACGCACAGCTCACGGGTCGGGACGACGACCAGCGCCTGCGGCACCCCGTCGCCGCCCTCCGAGGGCGGGACGACCCGCTGCAGCAGCGGGACGCCGAAGCCGAGGGTCTTGCCGGTGCCCGTGCGTGCCTGGCCGATCAGGTCGTTGCCGGCCAGCGCGAGCGGCAGGGTCAGCTCCTGGATGGCGAACGTGCGGGTGATCCCGACGTCGGCCAGCGAGGCGATGATGTCGGGGTGCACGTCGAAGTCGCTGAACAGCGGCGCGTCGGGCGTGACGGGGGCACCGCCCAGCTCGTCGATCTGCGCCTCGAGCTGCTCGGGGGCCGGGGCCCCGGTCTCGGCGTGGTCGACCTCGGGGGTCGTGGCCGGGCTCTCGGCCGGGCTCTCGACGGGGGTGTTCTCGGTGGTGTTCTCGGTGGAGGTCAGTGCACTCGCCTCGGTCTGGAGGGGGACCTGCGTGCATCGGCGGCGCCGACGTCTCGCGGTCCCGGTGTGGGATCTCGGTCCAGCGCCGACGCGGCCAGCAGACCCGGGCGTCGGGGAGGACTGCCCGAGGAGACCGACCCGTGCCCCACCCCGTGAGGGGGACTCTGGTGGTCGTCGTCCAGCGGTGATCAGCGCACACGGAGAGCGAGCCGTGCGGCTCGCCGTCGCCCATGGTAGCGCGGGTTACGGTGCGCACAGGTCCCGCCGCGTCCGCGGCGGGCGAGCGGACCCGGCCCCGGGGCTGGGCGGACACGCCGCGGCACCACCACCGCCCTCGGCGAGACCGACGTCCGCACGACCACCAACACCATGGAGGGGCACCCGTTGACGACCGCCGCCGAGCCCAGCACCGTCGACCCGGCCGCCGTGGTGGACCTGCTCGGGGTGCTGGCCTACGCCGAGCTGACCGCCTTCGACCGACTCGCCGAGGACGCCCGCCTGGCCCCCACGCTGGAGGGCCGGGCAGCCCTGGCCCGGATGGCGGCCGCCGAGATCACCCACCACGAGCGGCTGTCCGCGCGGCTGCGCGAGCTGGGGGTCGCCCCGGCCGACGCGATGGCCCCGTTCGTCGCGCCGCTGGACGCCTTCCACGACTCGACCCGGGCCGGCACCTGGCTGGAGGGCCTGGTCAAGGCCTTCGTGGGCGACGGTCTGGCCACCGACTTCTACCGCGAGGTCGCGGCCTTCCTGCCCGCGGAGGACCGCGACCTGGTCCTGGAGGTGTTGGAGGACAGCGGCCACGCCGACTTCGCCGTCCGGGAGGTGCGGGCCGCGATCGTCGCCGACCGCGCCGTCGCCGGCCGGCTCGCGCTGTGGGCGCGCCGCCTGGTCGGTGAGGCGCTGACCCAGTCGCAGGCGGTCATCGCCGAGCGCGACGGGCTGGGCGAGCTGCTGATCACCGGCAGCGGGTCGCTCAACGGCGTCGCCGAGCTCATCGGCCGGATCACCGCCGGGCACACCGTCCGGATGCAGGCCCTGGGCCTCAACCCCTGATCCCCACGGACACAGGGACCCAGGGAGGACCCCACCGACGCCGACGGGGCCCGGGACCGTGTGGTCCCGGGCCCCGTCGGGGTGCTGGTGTCAGTTGCCGCCGGCGATGAACCCGACGCGGCGGGTGTCGGCCTCGGCGATCTCGACGTAGGCGATCCGGTCGACCGGCACGACGACGCGGCGGCCGCGCTCGTCGACGAGGGTCAGCAGGCCGTCCTTGGACGAGGACATCGCCGCGGAAACCTCGGCCGCGATCTCGTCAGGGGTCTTCGGGCTGTCGATGACGAGCTCGCGGGGGGAGTGCTGGACACCGATCTTGACTTCCACGCTGGAGATGCCTCCTCAGGTCTGGCTGCACGTCTGGCGGGTGGTGACGGCTGCTCACCGACGACGCTAGCCGAGCCCGCGCGGCCTGGCCCCCGACCGGGGTGCGCCCTCAGCGAACGGGATCCCCGGCGGGCTGTGGCGGTGGCTTCGGGCGGTGGCTCAGGCGGTGGGTGTCGGGTGGTCGTCGTCGCCGATGCGCGGGAACCCGGAGATGCCGCGCCAGGCCAGCGAGCTCACCAGTGCGACCGCCTCGTCGCGGGAGACGGTGCCCTTGCGCGGCAGCCACCAGCGGGCGCTGGTCTCCAGCAGGCCGGTCATGCCCGAGGCCAGCAGCTGCGCCCGCTCGGCGTCGACGCCGGTGTCGGCCTCGATCACCTCGGCGATCGCCTCGACGCAGGCCCGGGCGCCCTGGTCCACGACCCGGCGCACCTCCTCGTCGTTGCGCAGGTCGGACTCGAACACCAGCCGGAAGGCCTCGCCGTCGGCGTCGATGAAGTCGAAGTAGGCACCGACGGCGCCGTCGACGCGGGTCCGGTTGTCGTCGGTGCCGCTCATCGCCTGGCGGACCCGCTCGGTCAGCTCGCCCACCTGCTGCTCCAGCAGCGCCAGGTACAGCTCCCGCTTGCCCGGGAAGTGCTGGTACAGCACGGGCTTGCTGACCCCGGCCCGGACGGCGATGTCGTCCATCGCCGCGGCGTGGAACCCCTGCGCGACGAAGACCTCCTGGGCGGCGTGCAGCAGCTGCAGCCGACGGGCGCCCCGGGGCAGCCGGGAGGTGCGCCGGGCGGCCGCGGCGGCCTGGCTCGGGGCGGGGGAGGTCGGTCGCGTCGGCTGCATGGCCCGGCAGATGTTACCGGCGGGTTCACCGCCCCGGTGCGCTGCAGCGGTGACGGACTACCGTCGCCGGGTGCCCGACGCCCGGCGGCCCGCCGACGCCCCCGCCCGCGACGTCCTCCCCGGCCCGGGGGACGACGACCTCGGCGCCGGCACCCAGGCCGGCCCCGACACCGGGGCGCCCGGCGTGGGGGAGCCCCGTCCCGCGGTGCTGTCGACCGTGCCGCTGCCCCCGCTGAGCGAGTCCACGCCCGCCTGGCCGGGCAGCGAGGTGGAGGTCGACGGCATCCCGCTGTACCTGCGGCACACCCCGTGGACCGGACCGCTGGACGGGCCCGCCGACGACGCCCCGCGGGAGCGCGCGCTCTACGTGCACGGCCTGGGTGGCGCGGCGACCAACTGGACCGACCTCGCCGGCCTGCTGGCGGTGCGCTGCGAGGGGTTCGCCATCGACCTGCCCGGGTTCGGCCAGTCCGAGCCGCCCGCCCGGGGCGGCTGGTCCATCGCCGACCACGTGAGCGCCGTCGTCGCGACGCTGGAGTGGGTGCGCGACCGGCCCGGCCCCGGCCAGGGCGCACCGGTGCACCTGCTGGGCAACTCCCTGGGCGGCCTCGTCGGGCTGCTGGCCACCGCCCGGCGCCGGGACCTGGTGGCCACCCTGACGCTGGTGTCCCCGGCGATGCCGGTCTACCGGGTGCCCCCGGCCTTCGACCGGGCCATCGCGCTGCTGCTGCTCCCGGGCATCCCCACGCTGGCGGAGAAGCGCATCGCCCTGGGCACCCCGGAGGAGCGGGTGCGCGGGATGCTCGCCATGGTGTTCGGCGACCCGGCCCGGGTCCCGGCGACCCGGTTCGCCGAGGCGGTCCAGGAGATGCGCCAGCGGGACGGGCAGCCCTGGGCCGGGCGGGCCCTGACCCGCAGCATGCGCGGTCTGATGACCTCCTACCTGCGGGTCGGGCGGGCCAACGCCTGGCGGGCGGCCCGGTCCGTCGACGTCCCGGCGCTGGTCGTGTGGGGCGCGGAGGACAAGCTGGTCGACCCGCGGCTGGCGCCCCGGCTGGCGCTGGCGCTGCCCGACGCCCGGCTGCAGCTGCAACCGGGCATCGGCCACGTCGCCATGACCGAGGCCCCCGAGGACACCGCCCGCGCCGTCCTGGGGCTGCTCGAGGAGGCCGCCGGACGGGTCCGGTGAGACGAGTGGGACGGGACGGTCCGACACGCCGCCCGCCCGTCGGTGGTCACGGGAGGGCCCCGTGGCCCGTGAGAACCTGGCCGGTGTGACCCGCCCGGACCACGACGTCGACCCCCCGGTCGGCCGTCGACAGGACCCGGCGGCACCCCTCGCCGCCCGGCGTCCGGTGGGGGACCGTCCCCTCGTGGGACCGCGCCCGCCGCAGTCCCGGCGGTCCCGGTCCACCCGCGTCCCCGAGCCCCTGCCGCGTCCGCTGCCCGACACCGGGCTGCGGACGACGACCGGCCCGCTGGTCGCCCGCCGGGACCCGGTGGGGCGACGCCGCCGTCGGCCCGGCGCGCCGGTCGGCAGCGGAGCGCACGGCCGGTGGGCCGCCTTCGCCAGCCGGTGGGGCTGGCGGGCCTACGCCGTCCCGCTGCTGGCGGTGCTCACCGTGCTCACCGTGGTCGACGTCGCCGTCACCGGGACCGAGGGCGGCCCCGCCTCGGACACCGCCACGTCGGCCGCCGCCTCGGCCTCCGGACTGGCCGCCGCGCTGGAGCCCGGCCGGGCCCCGGCCACCCCGACGGTCGCGGCGACCCCGGAGCCGGCGCCCGCCGAGGGCGACGCGAACCCCACCGAGCTCCCCGCCACGACCGGACCGGCCAGCTACGTGGAGACCGGCGCGGGCACCGTGTCCGTCGTCGACGGTTCCTCGCAGGTCTACGGCAGCGGTCCGCTGGAGCGCTTCGTCGTCGAGGTGGAGGACGGCATCGGTGTCGACGGCGCCGGGTTCGCCGCCGCGGTCGAGGCCACCCTGGGCGACCCGCGGTCCTGGGGCAGCGGCGGGGCGATGAGCTTCCAGCGGGTCGGTGCCGCCGAGGCGGCCGCCGGGGACTACGACTTCCGGGTCAGCCTGGTCAGCCCGGGCAGCATGGAGACCTACTGCCCGGGCGTGGGCACCGGCGGGTACACCTCCTGCCGCTACGGCGAGCGGGCCGTCATCAACCTGGCCCGCTGGGAGACCGCCGTCCCCGACTACGAGGGCGACATCGCCACCTACCGGCAGTACGTGGTCAACCACGAGGTCGGCCACGCGCTGGGCAACGGGCACCAGCCCTGCCCCGGGCCCGGTCAGCTCGCCCCGGTGATGCAGCAGCAGACCCTGGGCCTGGAGGGATGCCAGAAGAACGCCTGGCCCTCCCCCTGAGTGCACCGCGCCGGGAGGGAAGAGGGGGACCTGTCAGGCTGTTGGTCAGCACAGGAACCCGGTCACCGGCCGGGATCGACCACCCCGAGGAGCGCTCGTGTCGTTGCCACCCCTGGTGGAGCCCGCCGCCGACCTGTCGATCGACGAGGTCCGCCGCTACAGCCGCCACCTGATCATCCCCGACGTCGGGATGGACGGGCAGAAGCGCCTCAAGAACGCCAAGGTCCTCGCGGTCGGCGCCGGCGGGCTGGGTTCCCCGGTCCTCATGTACCTCGCCGCGGCCGGTGTCGGCACCCTGGGCATCGTCGAGTTCGACACCGTCGACGAGTCCAACCTGCAGCGCCAGATCATCCACGGGCAGTCCGACGTCGGCCGGTCCAAGGCCGAGAGCGCGCGTGACTCGGTCAAGGAGATCAACCCGCTCATCGACGTGCGGCTGCACGAGACGCGGCTGGACTCGGAGAACGTCGCGGAGATCTTCAGCCAGTACGACCTCATCGTCGACGGCACCGACAACTTCGCCACCCGCTACCTGGTGAACGACGCGTGCGTGCTGCTGGGCAAGCCCTACGTCTGGGGCTCCATCTACCGGTTCGACGGCCAGGTGTCGGTGTTCTGGGCCGAGCACGGCCCGAACTACCGCGACCTGTACCCGGTCCCGCCGCCGCCGGGGATGGTGCCCTCGTGCGCCGAGGGCGGCGTCCTGGGCGTGCTGTGCGCGACCATCGGCGCCATCCAGGCCACCGAGGCCGTCAAGCTCATCACCGGCATCGGGGACACCCTGCTGGGCCGGCTGATGGTCTACGACGCCCTGGAGATGACCTTCCGCACCATCAAGGTCCGCAAGGACCCCGAGGCGGAGCCGATCACCGGGCTCATCGACTACGAGGCGTTCTGCGGCGTCGTGTCCGTGGAGGCCCAGGAGGCCGCCGCCGGCTCGACGATCACCGTCGACGAGCTCAAGGACATGATGGACGCCGGCAAGGACTTCGAGCTGATCGACGTCCGGGAGCCCAACGAGTACGAGATCGTCTCCATCCCCGGCGCCCGCCTGGTGCCCAAGGACGAGATCCTCTCCGGCCGGGCGCTGTCCTCGCTGCCGCAGGACAAGCCGATCGTGCTGCACTGCAAGACCGGGGTCCGCTCGGCCGAGGCGCTGGCCGCGGTCAAGGCCGCCGGCTTCTCCGACGCCGTGCACGTGCAGGGCGGCGTCACCGCGTGGGCGACCCGCATCGACAAGGCGCTGCCGACCTACTGAGCACCGCCCTCGCTCGTCGCGACGGGACCCGGCCCCCAGGGGGCCGGGTCCCGTTCGTTTCACTGGGGTCGTGGACCGCACCCAGGCCGAGCTGATCGAGCGACTGCAACGGGCCCAGGCCCAGTTCACCGACCGGGTGGACGCCGTGGAGGCCGGCGGCTGGGACGCCGTCGTGCTCCCGGGCTGGACCGTCGCCGACCTGGTCGCCCACGCCACCCGCCAGCAGTTGCTGGTGCCCGCCCTGCTCGCCGGGGCCACGGCGGCGGGGTCCGCGCTGCCGGTCGGCACCGAGGAGCTGCTCGACGGCGACCCGCTGGGGTCGTGGGAGGACGCCGCGGACCACGCGCTCACCGCCGCGGCCCAGCCCGACGCGCTGGACGCGACGCTGGCCGACGGGGGCCCGGCCACCGACCTGCTCGTCGAGCTCACCACCGACCTCACCGTCCACGCCTGGGACGTCGCCCGGGCCACCGGCGGGGACACCGAGCTGGACGGCGAGCTGGTGTCGGCTGCGCTGCTGGTGAGCGAGCTGCGCGGGGTGCCCGACGGCCCGCCCGCGCATGCCGGTGAGCCGGTCGCCGTGCCGGCCGACGCCGACCCGCAGACCCGGCTGCTGGCCCGCTGGGGCCGCCGGGGCTGACCCCCTCGGACGGGTCGGGGCGGCGCGCGAGAGAGGTTGCGTGACGCGACGGGACCGCAGGTGGGCCCTACGCTGCGTGGCGGCACACGTCCCCAGCTGGAGGTCACACCCATGAGTCAGCCGCCCTTCGGCGACAACCCCCACGGCCGCCCGGCCGGTGGTCAGCCGCCCTACGGGCAGCCCGCTCCCGGTGGCGACCAGCCCACCGAGGTCTTCGGCCAGCAGGGCCCCGGTCAGCAGGGCCCGGGTCCGCAGGCACCTGGCCCGCAGGGCGGGTGGGGTCAGCAGCCGACCCAGCAGTTCGGCCAGCAGCCCGGCCAGTCCGGTCAGCCGGCCCCGGGCGGTCAGCCCCCGACCCAGCAGTTCGGCCAGCCCGTGGGCGGCTACGGCATGCCGGGCCAGCCCGGCCAGCCTGGACAGTTCGCGGCGCCCGGCTACGGCGGCCCCGGTGGACCCGCCGGGCCCGGCGGTCCTGGTGGTCCCTACGGCGGTGGCCCCCAGGGCCCCGCTGGTGGTGGTGGCAAGCGGAACCTGGTCATCGCCGGCGTGGCCGGGCTGGTCGTGGTCATCGCGGTCGCGGCGCTGCTCTTCTTCACCCTCGGCGGTGACGACGACCCCACCCCGGTCGCCGACCCGACCACGTCCTCGGCCGGCACGACGAGCGCGTCGCCGTCCTCGGAGTCGTCGTCGAGCAGCTCGTCCTCGAGCTCCTCGGCGCCCACGTCGGACGGCGACGACGAGCTGATCGCCCAGCTGCCTCCGGACTTCTCCGACTGCGTCGCCGGTGACCTGCCCTCCGACGGTGCCACCGCGGCCGCCGACTGCGGCCCGGCCGACACCCAGCCCGGCCCCTCGGGGGCGAGCTTCTACCTGTACCCGGACCAGGGCACCCTGGACTCGGTGTTCCAGGCCGACGCCTCCGGCCAGGGCCTGCAGCCGATCGCCGACGGCCAGGACTGCACCACCACGACCGGCAGCGGCACCTGGGTGCGCGGCACCGTCCCCGGTGGGCAGATCGCCTGCGGCATCGCCGACAACGGCAGCGTCTACCTGATCTGGACCGACGACGAGTTCCTGGTCGAGGGCCTGGTCCAGACCCCGGGCACCTCGCAGACCGAGGTCGCCGACCTCTACAACTGGTGGCTGGAGAACAGCGACTACGTCGGGTGACCCGGTGACCGGCCCGTCGGCGGACGTCGACGAGGCGGTCTTCGACGCGGTCGAGGCGATCCCGCCCGGTCGGGTCAGCACGTACGGCGCCATCGGGCGGCTCGTCGGGGTGGGTCCCCGGCGGGTCGCCCGCGCGCTGTCCCAGGGCGGTGCGGCCGTGCCCTGGTACCGGGTGGTGCGGGCCGACGGCACCGCGGCGGAGCCGGTCCGGGTCCGTCAGCTGGAGCTGCTGGCATCCGAGGGCGTGCCGGTGCGCGGGAACCGGGTGGACCTGGCTGCGGTGGGCTGGCCCGACCCGGGACGATGACCTGCGGTGACACCGGACTGTCGGTGGCGCGTGGTCTGATCGACGACGTGGCAGCAGGGGGCACGACGACGACGGCGGCACCGACCTACCGGTTGGTGCGTGCGCCGGCGCCCGCTGCAGCCCGCCCGGTGCTGGACCCCACCCAGCAGGCGGTGGTCGACCACGCCGGGGGGCCGCTGCTGGTGCTGGCCGGCCCGGGCACCGGCAAGACGACGACGGTGGTAGAGGCCGTCGCCGCCCGGATCGAGGCCGGGCTGGACCCCGAACGCGTGCTGGTCCTGACCTTCAGCCGCAAGGCTGCCGCCGAGCTGCGCACCCGGATCACCGCCAGGGTGGGACGCACCATCCGCGAGCCCGTGGCCCGCACCTTCCACTCCTACGCCTTCGGCGTGCTGCACCGGGCGGCGGCGCTGCGCGGGGACCCGCCGCCGCGGTTGCTGACCTCCGCCGAGCAGGACCTCACCGTGCGTCGCCTGCTGGCCGGGGACGCCGAGGACGACGGGGTCCGCTGGCCCGAGGACCTGGCTCCGGCCCTGGGCACCGCGGGGTTCCGCCGTGAGCTGCGTGAGCTCGTGCTGCGGGCGACCGAGCGGGGGGTGGGTCCCGAGCGGCTGGCCCAGCTGGGTCGGGAGGGCGACCGCCCGCACTGGGTGGCCGCGGCCCGCTTCGCCCGCCAGTACGACGACGTCACGTTCCTGGAGACGGCCTTCGGCGGGTCGGGCAGCGGCTACGACCCCGCGGAGCTCGTGCGTGAGGCCATCGAGGAGCTGCGCTCGGACGACGCGCTGCTGCGGGCCGAGCAGGAGCGGGCGAGCTGGCTCTTCGTCGACGAGTACCAGGACACCGACCCGGCGCAGGTCGAGCTGCTGCGGCTGTTGTCCGGCGGCGGCCGGGACCTGGTCGTCGTCGGCGACCCGGACCAGGCCATCTACGCCTTCCGCGGGTCCGAGCCGCGCGGGATCGCCGAGTTCACCGACCGGTTCCGGCACGCCGACGGCCGGCCGGCCCAGCGGCTCTCCCTGGGGGTCTGCCGCCGGTCCGGTGCCGAGCTGCTCGCCGTCAGCCGGCGGGTCGCCGAGGGGCTGCCCGGGCCCTGGGAGCACCGCCGGCTCGCCGCGGGGGACGCGACCGCCCCCGGCGCCGCCGAGGTGCACGTCTTCGACACCCCCGCCGTGGAGGCAGCCCACGTCGCGGACACCCTGCGCCGGGCCCACCTGTTGGACGGGGTGCCGTGGTCGGGGATGGCCGTGGTGGTCCGCAGCTCGGTGGCCCTCGGTCCCCTCCGGCGCGCGCTGACCCAGTCCGGGGTCCCGGTCGCGGTCTCCGCGGACGACCTGGCGCTGGCCCAGCAGCCGGCCGTGGAGCCGCTGCTCGCCGTGCTGCGGGCACTGCTCCCGGCCGGCCGGGACCAGGCCCGGCCGGTCGCGGCCGCGCCCGACGGCACCGAGGTCCCCGACGCGGCCCCCGACGCCGGTGGCCCTGTCGTGAGGGAGACCGGGCCGACCGAGACCGGGCTGACCGAGACCGGGGCCGAGGCACTGCTGGCCTCCCCGCTGGGCGGGGCCACCGTGCTGGACCTGCGCCGGTTGCGCCGGGCCGCCCGCCGCGAGCTGGTCGCCCGGGGGGTCGACCCCGCCGAGCGGGGTGCCCCGCTGGCCGACCTGCTGGCCGATGCCACGCTGCTGGACGCGCTGCCCGAGCCGGTGGCCCGACCGGCGCTGCGGGTCGCCCGGGTGCTGGCCGCCGGCCGGGTCGCCCTGCTGCGGGAGGGCTCGGCAGAGGACGTGCTGTGGGCGGTCTGGCAAGCCAGCGGGCTGGGACCGAGGTGGGCCGCCGCGAGCGCCGCCGGCGGTCCGCCCGGTGCGGTCGCCGACCGGGACCTGGACGCCGCCGTGGCGCTCTTCGACGCGGTGGCGGCGTTCGTGGACCGGCTGCCCGGCGCCACCGTCGCCGACTTCGTCGACCACTTCGGTGCCCAGGAGCTCCCCGGGGACGGCGGTGCCGCCCGCGCACCGGCGGGGGAGACCGTCCGGCTGCTCACCGCGCACGCCTCGAAGGGGCTGGAGTGGGACCTGGTGTGCGTGGCCGGGGTGCAGGAGGGCGTGTGGCCCGACCTGCGCACCCGCGCCAGCCTGCTGGGCGCCGAGGACCTGGTCGAGGTCGTCGCCGGCACCGACGCCGCCAGCCTGGACCGGCGCACGCTGGCCCTGGCCGAGGAGCGGCGGCTGTTCTACGTCGCCGTCACCCGGGCCCGCCGGCGCCTGGTGGTGACGGCCGTCGACGGTGGCCTGGAGGGGGCCGACGCCGGCGCGAACGCCTCGCGCTTCCTCGACCTCGTCGTCCCGCCGCCGGTCGGGGAGGGCGGCGTGGCCGACGGCAGCCGACCGCACACCCCCCTGCCGCGCGCGCTGACGCTGCCGGCCCTGGTCGCCGAGCTGCGGCGGGCCCTGACCGACCCGCTGACCCCGGCGTCGCGCCGGTCCAGTGCGGCCGCGCTGCTGCGCCGGCTGGCCGAGGAGCGGGTGCCCGGGGCGGACCCGGCGTCCTGGTGGGGCCTGGCCCCCCTGTCCGACGACGCGCCGCTGGTCGACCCCGGTGAGGTCGTCCGGGTGCGGCCCTCGGCCATCGACACCTTCCAGCGCTGCCCGTTGCGCTGGGTGCTCGGCGCGGTCGGTGCCGAGGCGTCCCCGGAGACCACCCGCACGGTGGGGTCCGCGGTCCACGACGTCGCCCAGCAGGTCGCCGACGGGCTGCCGGCCGCGCAGGCGTCCGACGTCCTCGCCGGGGAGCTGGACCGGCTGGACCTGGGCCCGGGCTGGTTCGACCAGCGCCAGCGGGACCGGGCCCAGGAGATGCTGGCCAAGTTCCTGGCCTGGCACGCCCGCGGCGACCGCGAGCTGGTCGCCGCCGAGGAGGACTTCGACGTGACCGTGGGCCGGGCCCGGCTGCGCGGCCAGGTCGACCGGCTGGAGCGGGACGGGGCCGGGCGCCTGGTCGTCGTGGACCTCAAGACCGGCAAGACCGCGCCGCGCACCGTGGAGGAGCACGGGCAGCTGGCCGCCTACCAGGTCGCCGTCGCCGAGGGCGCGTTCGCCCAGCACGGCACGGTGCCCGGTGGAGCCTCCCTGCTGCAGGTCGGCGGGTCCCAGAAGGCGGCCAAGGAGCACGTGCAGTCCCCGCTGCCCGAGGACGTCGACCCGCGCACGACCTGGGCGGGGGAGCTGGTCGCCGGGGTCGGCGACGGCATGGGGGCGAGCACCTTCGAGGCCCGCACCGACACCGACTGCGAGCGCTGCTCCTTCCGGCGCAGCTGCCCGGTCCAGGAGTCCGGCCGGCAGGTGACCCGGTGACCCCCCGCAACGGCACTGTCGACGGGCAGCTGTCCTTCGACCTGCCCGGGGCGGTGCCCGCCCGGGTCGCCGAGGTGCCCGAGCTGCTCGACCCGGCCGAGGTGGCCCGGCGGTGCGGGCTGTCCTACGCGCCCTCGCCCGAGCAGGCCGCCGTCGTCCAGGCCCCGGTGGACCGGCCGATGGTCGTGGTGGCCGGCGCCGGGTCGGGCAAGACCGAGACGATGGCCGCCCGGGTCGCCTGGCTGGTGGCCAACCAGCTCGTCGCCCCCGAGGCGGTCCTGGGGCTCACCTTCACCCGCAAGGCCGCCAGCGAGCTCGGCGCCCGCATCCGGCTGCGGCTGACCGCGCTGGCCGAGCACCCCGACACCGACCCGGGGCTGCGCGAGCGGCTGGGCGTGGCCACGCCCACGGTCGCTACCTACCACGGGTACGCCGCCGGGATCGTCGCCGAGCACGGCCTGCGGATCGGCGTCGAGCCCGGTGCCGGGGTGCTCGGCCCGGCCATGTGCTGGGGGCAGGCCGCGACGGCGGTGGCCGCCCACACCGGGGACATGAGCGACGTGGCACTGGGTCTGGTCACCACCACCGAGGACGTCCTGCAGCTGGCCGCCGAGCTGGGGGAGCACGACGTGAGCCCCGACCGGCTGCGTGCCTGGACGGCGCAGCTGGAGCACCAGGTCCGGTCCTACCCGGACGCGCCGCGGAAGAAAGGCGCCTACGCCGACGTGCTCAAGGTGCTGGGCCGGCAGCGTGCCCGGGTCGCACTGCTGCCCGTGGTCGAGGCCTACGAGGCGCGCAAGCGGGCCGCCGGGGCCATCGACTACGCCGACCAGGTCGCCCACGCGGCCCGCGCGGCGACCAGCTCGCCGGAGGTCGGCCGCCGGGAACGGGCCCGCTGGCGGGTGGTGCTGCTCGACGAGTACCAGGACACCTCGGTGGGCCAGCTCCGGATGCTCGAGGCCCTCTTCGGCGGGGACGCCCACCACCCGGTGCTGGCCGTCGGTGACCCCCGGCAGTCCATCTACGGCTGGCGGGGGGCCTCCTCGGGGACCATCGAGCGGTTCCCGCGCACCTTCCCCGGCGCCCCCGACCGGCGCGCCGAGCGGCTCACCCTGTCCACCAGCTGGCGCAACGACGAGGCCGTGCTGGCGATCGCCAACCGGGTCGCCGCCGACCTGCCCCAGCCCGAGCACGCCGACCCGCTGCCCGACCTGACCGCCGCGCCGACGGCCGGACCGGGCCGGGTGCACGTGGGCCTCTACGAGACGATCGCGGCGGAGACCGCGGCGCTCGCCGACCGGCTGGCCGCCGAGTGGCACGGTCCGGCCGCGGCCGGTGACCGCCCGGAGGGGGTACAGGCGACGGCGCACCGCCGTCCGACCATCGCCGTGCTGGCCCGCCGCCGGGCCCAGCTGCCCGGCATCGCCGCCGCGCTCCGCGAGCGGGGGCTGCCGGTCGAGGTGGTGGGGCTCGGTGGGCTGCTCGACGTCCCCGAGGTCTCCGACGTCGTCGCCACCCTGACCGTGCTCGTCGACCCCACCGCCGGGGACTCCCTGGGCCGGCTGCTGACCGGTGCCCGGTGGCGGATCGGGCCCCGGGACCTCGCCGCCCTCGAGGCCCGCGCCCGGCAGCTGGTCCGCGAACGCCGGCCGGAGCCCCTGGCCGGGGGAGCCGACGGGCCGGTCCTCGAGGGTCCGGTGGTGGAGCTCGCCCCCGAGCGGGGCAGCATCGTCGAGGCCCTCGACGACCTCGGCCGCCCCGACACCTACTCGGCCGACGGCCACCGTAGGCTCCGCCGTCTCGGCGCAGAGCTGGGTCAGTTGCGCACCCGGCTGGGTGAGCCGCTCCCGGACCTGGTGGACGAGGTGGTCCGCACGCTGGGTCTGGAGACCGAGCTGGCCAGCCACCCCGACGCCAGTCCCGGCGGCGCCCGCACCCACCTGGACGCGCTGCACACCGTGGCCGCCCAGTTCGCCGACCTGGCCGAGCTGCCCTCCCTGCCGGCCTTCCTCGGCTACCTCTCCGACGCCGAGGTCCGCGAGCGCGGTCTGGAGCCCGGCGAGGTGGCGGTCAACCCCGAGGCGGTCCAGCTGCTCACCGGGCACTCGGCCAAGGGCCTGGAGTGGGACGTCGTCGCGGTGCCCGGGATGACCGTCGGGCAGTTCCCCAGCAAGTCCGACACGTCGGACTCCTGGATCAACGACCCGGGCGCCGTGCCCGTCGACCTGCGGCTCACCGACCGGGAGGACCTGCCCCGGCTGCACCTGCCGGTGCCCGGCTCCGGGGACCAGTCCGTCGTCCGCGACGCCCTGGGCGAGTACGTGGCGCAGTGGAAGGAGTTCGGGCTCTCCGAGGAGGTCCGGCTGGGCTACGTGGCGGTCACCCGGGCCAAGCGCCTGCTGCTGTGCTCGGGCAGCTGGTGGCGGGACGGGGTCAAGCCCAACGGCCCCTCCACCCTGCTGCAGGCCGTGCGGGAGGCCGTCGAGGTGCTGGCCGACAGCGGCCGGGGCGTCGTCGACGTGTGGGAGCCCGCGCCGCCGGAGGACGCCGCCAACCCGGCCCTGGCCGAGTGGCCGGTCGGGGTGTGGCCCGCCGACCCGCTGTCGGCCAACCGCCGACGGGCGCTGACCGCGGCGGCCGAGCTGGTGACCGCCACCCGGGCGCACCCGCTGGGCGAGCCGGGCCTGGGCGCGGTCGAGGACCCGGTGGTCACCGACTGGGTCCGCGACGCCGAGCTGCTGCTGCGGGAGCGGGCCGAGTCCGGCCGCGGCGCCACCGAGGTGGCGCTGCCGGCGCACCTGTCGGTGTCGGCGCTGGTGTCCCTGCGCCGGGACCCCGCCGAGCTCGCCCGCCGGCTGCGCCGTCCGATGCCGGCGGCCCCGGCACCGCTGGCCCGCCGGGGCACCGCGTTCCACCTGTGGCTGGAGCAACGGTTCGGTGCGTCCCGGCTGATCGACCTCGACGAGCTCCCCGGCTCCGGGGACGCCGCGGCCGCCCCCGACGAGACGCTCACCGCGCTGCAGGAGGCGTTCCTGGCCAGCCCCTGGGCCGACCGGCAGCCGGTCGACGTCGAGGCCCCCTTCGAGACCCCGCTGGGCCCACTGACCCTGCGCGGCCGCATCGACGCCGTCTTCGCCGACGGCCACGGCGGCTACGAGGTGGTCGACTGGAAGACCGGACCGGTCCCCGGTCCCACCGAGCTGGCCGCGGCGAGCGTGCAGCTGGCAGCCTACCGGCTGGGCTGGTCGCGGCTGGTCGGCCTGCCGGTGGACCGGGTCAGCGCCGGGTTCCACCACGTGCCGGCCGGGGTCACGCTGCGTCCGGTCGACCTGCTCGACGAGGCCGGCCTGCTGGCCCTGGTCGAGGGTGCCGACGACGGACCGGCGGAGCCGGCGCGGTGAGCGCAGGCGGGCGACTCAGGCCGGGGGACTCAGGCCGGGGCACTCAGGCCGGCGTGCCCGCCACCCGCTCCAGCACGGCCCGGGCCAGGTCCTCCGGGGCGTGCTCGGGCACCCAGTGCGACACCCCGGGGAGCTCCAGGAACCGGTAGTCGCCGGTGACCTGGTCGGCGCAGGCCTCGGCCGCGGTGCGGCCGATGGCGACGTCGGCGTCGCTCCACACGTAGGTGGTGGGCACGCCGACCGGGTCCACCGGGGTGCCCGAGCTCATCTGCCGGTACCAGTCCAGCGCCGCGGTGAGCGCCCCCGGTGCGGACAGGTGGGCCACGTAGGCCTCGACCGCCTCGGGGTCCACGCCCTCCAGCAGCCGGCGCAGGCGGCGTGCGTCGTCCTCGAGCAGCACCCGCTCGGCCTTGCCCTCCTGCCAGAAGAGCTTGATGTAGGCCGACCGTTCCTTCTGCTCCGGGTCGGCGCGGTAGGCCAGCGTGTAGGCCGTGGGGTGCGGCACCGAGACCGCGGTGAGCGTGCGCACCCGGTCGGGGTGCCAGCCGGCCAGCGCCCAGGCGACGTTGGCGCCCCAGTCGTGCCCGACGACGTCGGCGACCGGCACGTCCAGCGCCGTCATCAGGTCGGCGGTGACCTGCGCCAGGGAGGTGAGGGCGTAGGCCTCGGACTCCTGGGGGCGTGCGCCGGGGGAGTAGCCCAGCTGGTCGGGGGCGTAGGTCCGCAACCCGGCCCGGGCCAGCAGCGGGGTGACGGCCGCCCAGCTCAGCGAGGTCTGCGGGAAGCCGTGCAGCAGGAGCACCGGCCGACCGTCCGGGGGACCGTCGGTCCGCACGTCGAAGGTCAGGTCGCCGACGTCCACCTGCAGCTGTCCGGGGGGCATGGCGCCGAACGTAGCCCGGCCGTGTCGCACCGGCGCGTTACGGTCGCGGCGTGAGCAGCAACGCCGAACGCGACTTCGTCACCGCCCACCTCGAGGACCTGCACGCCGACCTCGACGCCTGGTTGCGGATCCCCTCGATCTCGGCCGACCCGGCACGGGCCGCCGACGTGGACGCCAGTGCCCGCTGGCTGGCCGAGGCCCTGCGGCGCACCGGCTTCCCCACCGTCGAGGTGTGGGAGACCGCCGGGGCCCCCGCCGTCTACGCCGAGTGGCCCTCCGCGGACGCCGGTGCGCCCGTCGCGCTGGTCTACGGCCACCACGACGTGCAGCCCGTCGACCCGGAGGAGGCCTGGACGCACCCGCCCTTCGAGCCCACCCGGGTGGAGACCCCGGCCGGCCCCGAGCTGCACGCCCGCGGCGCGATCGACGACAAGGGCAACGTCGCCTTCCACCTGCTGGGCATCCGCGCCCACCTGGCCGCCACCGGCCGGGACACCCCCGCCGTCACCGTGAAGCTGCTGGTGGAGGGCGAGGAGGAGTCCGGTTCGCCGCACTTCGTCGAGCTGCTGCGCGAGCGCCGGGACCGGCTGGACTGCGACGTCGTCGTGGTCAGCGACACCGGTATGGCCGCCCCCGACGTGCCCAGCGCCGTCACCGCGATGCGCGGGCTGGCCGACGCCGAGATCACCCTGCGCGGCCCCGGCGTCGACCTGCACTCGGGCTCGTTCGGCGGCGCCGTCCCCAACCCGCTGCACGCGATGGCCACGCTGCTGGCCAGCCTGCACGACGACACCGGCCGGGTCACCCTGCCCGGGTTCTACGACAGGGTGCGCCCGCTGACCGACCGGGAGCGCGAGCTGATGGGCCGGGTGCCCTTCGACGAGGCCGCCTGGCTGGCCGGTCCCGCAGCATCCCGCGCGGCCACCGGCGAGGCCGGGTTCTCCACGCTGGAGCGGGTCGGGGCCAGGCCCACGGCCGAGGTGAACGGCGTGTGGGGCGGCTACACCGGCCCCGGCCACAAGACGATCGTCCCCGCGGAGGCACACGCCAAGGTCACCTTCCGCCTCGTCGCCGACCAGGTGCCCGCCGACCTCGCCGAGCAGGTCCGGGCCTGGGTGCAGGCCAACACCCCCGAGGGCATCGAGGCCGACGTGCACGTCCCGGCCGGCGGCGTCAGCCCCTGCGCCAGCGACCTGGACCACCCGGCCATGGACGCCCTGCTGCGCTCCATCGGCCAGGCCTTCGACGTCCCCGCGGACGACGTCCTCTTCACCCGTGAGGGCGGCAGCGGACCCGAGGCCGACCTGGTGGCCGCGCTGGGCGCCCCGCTGCTCTTCCTGGGCGTCGGCCTCCCCACCGACCGCATCCACTCCCCGAACGAGCGGGTCCTGCTGCCCATGCTGTACCGCGGGGCCGAGGCGACCGCGCACCTGTGGCGCGAGCTGGCCACCATCCCGCTGCCGGCCCGCTGACGACCGTGGAGCAGGGTGCGCAGTTCGGTCCCTACCGGGTGCTCGGGGTGCTCGGGCGGGGCGGCATGGGGGAGGTGCTCCGGGCGCACGACGCCGAGCACGAACGGGACGTCGCGCTCAAGGTGCTGCACCCGCAGTGGGCCAGCGACGAGTCCTACCGCGAGCGCTTCCGGCGCGAGGCCCGGGTCGCCGCCCGGCTGCGCGAGCCGCACGTCGTCCCGATCCACCGCTACGGGGAGATCGACGGGCGGCTGTTCCTGGACATGCGGCTGGTCGAGGGCGAGGACCTCGCCTCGCTGCTGCGCCGCACCGGGCCGCTGGAGCCCGCCCGCGCCGTCGACGTCGTCGGTCAGGTGGCCCGGGCGCTGGACGCCGCGCACGCCGACGGCCTGGTGCACCGGGACGTCAAGCCCTCCAACATCCTGCTCGTGGCCCGCCCGGACGGCCGGGACCTGGCCGGCTCCGCCCCCGGGGACGACTTCGTCTACCTCGTCGACTTCGGCATCGCCCGCACCGTCGACAGCTCCACCGGGCCCTCGCTGACCGCCACCGGGCTCACCGTCGGCAGCACCGAGTACATGGCCCCCGAGCGCTTCCTGGGCAGCCAGCTCGGTGCCGGGGCCGACGTCTACTCCCTGGCCTGCGTGCTCTTCGAGGCGCTCACCGGCGAGCGGCCCTTCCCCGCCGCCGACGCGGCCAGCCAGATGTACGCCCACGTCAACACCCCGCCACCGCTGGTGAGCTCGCTGCGCCCGGGTGTCCCCGACCTGCTCGACGGCATCGTCGCCCGCGGGCTGGCCAAGGACCCCGGCGAACGCTGGACGTCGGCCGGCGGGATGGCCGCCGCCGCCCGGGCCGCGCTGAGCGTGAGCGGCGTCGAGGTGCCCCGCCCCGCCGAGGCACCCCCCGGCGGGCCGATCGAGGGCACCGCTCCCACGACGATCGGGCTCACCGGCGGTCCCGGCGACCGTCCCGACACCCGGGTCCGGCCGCTGCCCGGGGCGACCGCCGTCGGACCGCCGCCGGGTGGGCAGAGCGCGCCGCAACCGCCCGCCGGTCCGCCGCCCTTCCCGGGTGCACCACCGTGGGCCGGCGGGGGAGGGCCGGGGGCCGCACCCCGGCCGGCCCGCCGGACGCCCTGGGCGTGGGTCGCGGTGGCCGTCGTCGCCCTGCTGGCCGCGGTCGCCCTGGCCGTGCTGCTGGTGGTCACCGACCGCCGCGCCGACGAGGCCCGCTCGGCAGCCGACCGCGCGCAGCTGCAGCTGCTGGAGGTCGGGCTGCCGGCCGACGTCGACGCGGGGGACTGCCCGGCCACCGGCGGCACCGACGGGGCGCTGCTGGCCCTGGACTGCGGCAGCAGCGACACCGAGGACGGGCCCACCTCGCAGACCTACCAGCTGCTCGCCTCGCCCGCGGCGGCCGCAGCGGAGTTCGAGGCCGACGTCGCCCGGCGCGAGCTGCCCCAGCTGGACGGCGACGACGACTTCGCCTGCAGCAGCTCCGACGGCGACCAGGGCTGGGTGCGGCTGCTCGACTACGACGACCAGCCCATCGGTCGGTTGTCCTGCTCGGTGGAGGAGGACCGGGACACCGTCGTCAGCTGGACCTGGGACGACCGACCCGGCTTCTCCACGGTGAGCCTGCGCGGCGGGGACACCGACGGGGTGACGCGGCTGATGTCCTGGTACCGCGACAACGCCGACCGGGCCGAGCTGTGACGTCCGGCGGGTCCGGCGTCGCACCGGGCTGGTACCCCGACCCCGACGGCGGTCCCGGCCTGGTCCGCTGGTGGGACGGCGCCACCTGGTCCGACGTCACCACCCCGGCCGGGCCGGGTGTGGCGGTGGGCACCGCGTTCGGCCCCGGGCCGCAGCGGGCCGCCCCGGCTCCGGTCTGGACGCCGGCGCCACGGTCCTCCACGGGGCGGACGCTCGCGATCGTGCTGGGCGCGGTGGCCACCGTCGTCCTGCTGGTCGTCGTGGTCGTGCTGGTCGGGCGGGGCGCCGGCGGGGGAGGGGTCGCCCAGCCCACCGCCGGTCTGGGCGGTGGCCCCACCGCGACCGGTCCGACCTTCGCCCCGGGCACCGTGCAGATCGTCGACCCCGACGCCGGCATCGCCTACCCCTTCCTCGGCGAGGGCTGGTACGAGTACGTGATGGGCGTGCCGCTGGAGACCACGGCGGTGCGCGGGCAGTACTTCGTCACCCAGGACAGCGTCCCCAGCGGTGACCAGTTCATCGCCCAGATCACCTCGGGACCGGTCGCCGCCGGGTACGGCTGGGCCGGTCCCGGCTCGCTGGCCGCGACCACCCAGGCGGTGGCCGACAGCGCCCGCGGCAACTACTACCCGGCGCCCAACGAGATCGAGGTGCTCCGCGACGAGGACCTCACCGTCGACGGCGCCCCCGCCCACCTGTACGAGTTCGTGCTCAGCTGGGACGTCGAGGGCTACGAGGCCAGCGGCGAGCGCGCCGCGATGCTGGTCGTGGACACCGGCCGCCCCGCGCCCGCGCTGCTGTACCTGTCCATCCCCAACACCCACGCCGAGCTCTACGGCGTCATCGACCGGGTCGTCGGCGCGGTCGACGTCCTCTGACACCGGTGTCCGACGGGCGGGCAGCAGCTGTCGTACCCCGCGACTAGGGTCGGGACGTGACCTCAGCCGGTGCCGATCTGACCCTGCGGCACCCGGTGGAGCGGTTCACGCTCGACAACGGGCTGCGCGTCGTCCTCGCCCCCGACCGGAGCGTGCCGGTCGTCGCGGTCAGCGTCTTCTACGACGTCGGGATGCGCTCGGAGCCCGAGGGCCGCACCGGCTTCGCGCACCTGTTCGAGCACGTCATGTTCCAGGGGTCGGCGAACGTGCCGAAGATGGAGCACGCCCGCCTGGTGCAGGCGGCCGGCGGCTCCTTCAACGGGTCCACCCACCAGGACTACACGAACTACTACGAGGCACTGCCCGCCGAGGCCCTCGAGCGCGCGCTGTTCCTCGAGGCCGACCGGATGGCCGCCCCGGCGATCACCGAGGAGAACCTCCGCAACCAGATCGACGTGGTGAAGGAGGAGATCCGGGTCAACGTGCTCAACCGGCCCTACGGCGCCTTCCCGTGGCTGCAGCTGCCGCAGATCGCCTTCGAGTCCTTCGCCAACACCCACGACGGGTACGGCTCCTTCGTCGACCTGGAGTCCTCCACCGTCGAGGACGCGCAGGACTTCTTCCACCGCTACTACGCCCCGGCCAACGCGGTGCTGTGCCTGGGCGGTGACCTCGACGTCGCCGAGACCGAGCGGCTGGTGCGCCGCTGGTTCGACCCGGTGGCCGCCCGCCCGGCCCCGCCCACGCCCTACACCGGGGAGCCCTCGCCCACCGGGCCGCGGCACGGCGTGGTCGTCGACCGGCTCGCCCCGGCCCCCGCGGTCGCCGTCGCCTGGCGGGTGCCCGACCCGGTCGGGGACCTGGACACCTACCTGGGCACGGTGCTGCTGTCCGAGCTGCTCAGCGAGGGCGACGCCTCCCGGCTGGAGCTGCGGTTGGTGCACCGCGACCACCTGGCCGTCGCCCAGTCCTCCTACGTGGGCCTGTTCGGGGACCCCTTCGACGTCCGGGACGCCACCACGCTCACCACCCAGGTGCACCACCCGGCCGACGTCACCCCCGAGCGGGTACTGGCCGCGGTGCACGAGGAGGTCGAGAAGATCGCCGTCGACGGCGTCGGGCGCGAGGAGCTGACCCGGGTCCAGGCCCGCACCAGCGCCCAGCTGCTCCGGCAGGCCGACTCCGTGCTCGGCCGCACCCTGGGCTTCGCCTCCGCCGAGCTGGTGCACGGCCGGGCCGAGCTCGCCGGCGAGCTGGCCGCCCGGCTGGCCGCCGTCACCCCCGAGGCCGTCCAGCTCGCCGCCCGCGGGCTGCGCCCGGACACCGCCGCCGTGCTCGAGCTGCGGACCGGGGACGGCGCCGCGTGACCCGCACCCACCCCACCGGAGGACACCTGTGAGCGCGCCCGTGCTCGACCTCTCCCTCGTCCCGCCGCTGGGCGAGCCCCGCCCGCAGCCGGTCCCGCAGGTGCACGAGACGACGCTGCCCAACGGGCTCCGCGTCGCCGTCGTGCCCCGCGCTGGCGTCCCGCTGGTCGAGCTGCGGCTGCGCATCCCGTTCGCGGCCACCACCGCGCGGGCCGCCGGCACCCACGTGGCCCGCACCTCGGTGCTGTCCGGCGCGGTGCTGCTGGGCACCGCCGCCCACGACCAGGTGCAGATCGCCCAGCTGCTGCAGGCCGAGGGCGCCGAGCTGTCGGTCTCCTCCGACCCCGACCGCCTCCTGCTGGGGACGACGATGCTCCCGGCCGGCCTGCCGGCTGTGCTCGGCGTCCTGGCCGAGCTGCTGACCCGGGCCACGTACCCCGAGGCCCAGGTCGCTGCTGAGCGCGCCCGGGTGGTCGAGCGGATCGGCATCGCGAAGTCCCAGCCCGGCGTCGTCGCCCGCACGGCCCTGGCCACCCGCCGGCACGGCGTGCACCCCTACGCGGTGCAGCTGCCCGACCCGGCGCTGGTCTCCGCCGTCACCCCGGCCGCGCTGCGCAAGCTGCACCGCGAGCGGCTGCTGCCCGCGGGCAGCACGCTGACCCTGGTCGGCGACGTCGACCCGGCGAGTGCCGTCGAGGCGGTCGCACACGCCCTCGGTGAGTGGACCGGTACTGCCGGGCAGACCGGGGTCCCGCCGCTCACCGAGCTGCGGGTGGGCCCGCTGCAGCTGGTGGACCGACCCGGCGCCGTGCAGTCCAACATCCGCCTCGGCGGTCCGGCACCCGGCCGCACCGACCCCGAGCTGCCCGCGCTGCGGCTGGCCAACATGGTCTACGGCGGGTACTTCTCCTCCCGGCTGGTGGAGAACATCCGCGAGCGCCGCGGGTACACCTACAGCCCCCGCAGCTCGGTCGACCACCTGGCGGCGGGGTCCTCCTTCGTCGTGGAGGCCGACGTCGCCACCGGCGTCACCGGGCCGGCGCTGCTGGAGACCACCTACGAGCTGGGCCGGATCGCACTGGTGCCGGTCACCGAGGCCGAGCTCGAGGGGGCCCGCCGCTACGTGCTGGGCACGATGGCCCTGGCCACCGCGACCCACGCGGGGCTGGCCAGCACGCTGTCGGCGCTGATCGGTGCCGGGCTGCCCGCGGAGTGGCTGGCCGAGCACCAGGCCGCGCTGGCCACGGTCACCCTCGAGGAGGTCGCAGCCGCGGCCCGCCGCCACATGCACCCGGCCGGGCTGACCGCCGTGGTGGTCGGCGACGCCGAGCAGGTCGCCGAGCAGCTGCGCGCGCTGGGCCCGGTGGAGGTCACCGCCTCCGCCGTGCGCCCGACCACCACCACGCGCGCCACCACCACCGAGTCGACGGAGCCCTCGTGACCGTGCCCCCCGGCGGCAGCGACGCCGCCGACAACCCGACTCCCGCCCTGGGTGAGCACCCGCCGACCGAGACCCCGGCCGACGACGCCGTGTGGCTGACCTCGACCGGTTCCTCCGGCGCCGAGGTCCCGGTGCTGTCCCGGGTGGCGCACGACCGCGGGCACCTGGACCGGCTGCTGGACGACCCGGCCAAGGGCCGCCCGGTGCGGGTGCTGACCATCGACGAGAAGCGCCAGGTCCCGGTCCGGGAGGGCGACGGGGGTCCCGAGCTGCTCTGGGACACCCAGCCGGAGTTCCCCACCGGCGGCATCTACCTCGGGGTCGCCGACGACGTGCCCTACGCCGTGGTCCGCGGGCCGCGTTCGCTGACCATCAGCGGCACCCCGGTGGACAGCTGGTCCGGGCTGCGCGAGGTCGGCTCCGACCTCGGCGACCGTGACGCGGGCCTGCTGGCCCAGGCCGTCGGCATCGTCGAGTGGCACGAGCGCAACCGGTTCAGCCCCTACACCGGCGCCGCCACCACCATCGAGAAGTCCGGCTGGACCCAGCGCGACCCCACCACCGGCCAGGAGGTCTTCCCGCGCACCGACCCCGCGGTGATCATGCTGGTCCACGACGGCGGTGACCGGTGCGTGCTGGGCCGCCAGGCCGTGTGGCCGGCCGGTCGGTTCTCCATCCTGGCCGGGTTCGTGGAGCCTGGGGAGTCCGCCGAGGCGGCGGTCGCCCGGGAGGTCGCCGAGGAGGTGGGGCTGGAGGTCACCGACGTCCGCTACGTCTCCAGCCAGCCCTGGCCCTTCCCGCAGTCGCTGATGCTGGGCTACGTCGCGCGCGCGGTCACCACCGACCTGCAGGTCGACCACGACGAGATCGAGGAGGCGCGCTGGTTCACCCGGGACGAGCTGCGCTCGGGTGCCGGCCCCGCGGCACTGCCGCCGCCGGTCTCGATCGCCCGCCACATCGTCGACCGCTGGGTGGCCGGCGAGTTCTCCTGAGCCGGCCTGTCCCGGGGCGCCCGGAGGGGTCGCTCAGGCGCTGAACCGGCCCTGGAGCACCAGGGCCGGGCGGTCGGCGTGGTCGGCCAGCACGACGGCGTCGGCCCACGCCGTGGGGTCCACCTCGTCGTCGTAGCGGTCGAAGGCGGGCAGCTCCCAGGCCTGCTCGGGCGGGGTCCGCCGCCGGCGCGCGGCCGCGCTCACCCGCAGGTGCACCACGACGTCGAAGGCCAGCCCCACGCCCTGCAGCAGCGACCCGGGCACGAGCACCACCCCGGGCGCGGGCACCCGGGCGGCCCGGGTGGCCCGGTCGCGCTCGGCGTCCCACAGGCGGGGGAGGACGTCACCGGGACCGCCGGGACCCACCCGGTCCAGCACCTCACGGGCCAGCGCCCGGGTGTCCAGCCAGTCGGTGTAGCGTGCGTCGGGGTCGGTCCGCCCGTGCTCCAGCCGGGTCGAGGCCGGCCGCAGGAAGCCCTCGGCCGGGACCACGGTGCACGGTCTGCCCAGCGCGGGCAGCCGTCCGGCGACGGCCTCGGCGAGGTCACGGGGTCTGGCCACGTCGGGACCGTCCAGGGCCACCCGCAGGGCCACCGCGCCGTCCTCGGCCGGGGTGTCGGCGAGCAGGACGGCGAGCCGGTCGGCCAGCGCGTCGGGGGTGAGCGGGAGCGGGTTGGTCAGCGCTCACCCTCGGCGCCCACGTGCCGGCCGCGGTTGCGCTCCACCCGACGGGACCGCCCGGACGGGGCCACGACGGCGTCACCGGGCACTGGTGGGGCGGGCACGGCGGGAGCCGCGGTGAGGCTGTCGAGGACCTCGCGGGCCAGGTCGTGCACGGCGCGGCCCTCGGAGCGGGCCTGCCGGCGCATCTCCTCGAAGGCCTCCCGCGGTGTGCTGCCGCTGCGGGCGGCCAACACCCCGATGGCCCGTTCGGTGGAGACCCGGGTGGCCAGGGCGTGCTCCAGCTGGCCGACCGTCCGCTGCAACGCGGCGATCTG
This sequence comes from Modestobacter sp. Leaf380, assembly GCF_001424485.1. Taxonomy (GTDB): domain Bacteria; phylum Actinomycetota; class Actinomycetes; order Mycobacteriales; family Geodermatophilaceae; genus Klenkia. The sequence goes on along the minus strand of NZ_LMQC01000001.1, from coordinate 299,797 downwards.
GGCGTCACGCGGGTCGGCGGCCTCGCCGTCGGTGCTCCCGCGAGCGGCGCGGCGGGCGTCCCGGCCGGGCTCGGGGGAGGCGCCGAGGTCCTCGGCGATCAGGTCGGCCAGGCTCATCGCCTCGACCAGGTCCGCGGTGTCCTCGGCGCCGGCCGGGGTCAGCACCGCCCAGCCGCGGGTCGTCCGGGTCACCACGAAGGCAGGCTCACCGGCCGCCGTCCGGACGACGTCGTCGCCGGGTGCCGGGTGCCGGCCGCCTCGTGTGGTGCCGGACGTCGCGGGTGGTGCGGCGCCGGTCAGCTGGGGGTCGACCGGACTGCTCGCCACCACGTCCTCCTGGGGTCTCCGCGACCCGGGTGGCCGTGGGGGCACGGGTCCCCCACGGCCCGCACGGGGACGATCATCGCCCGCGGAGGGCCGTGGGTGCGGGATCACGCGCCGGACAGCCCCGACAACTGGGTCTTGACCTGGTCGATGCTCGGGTTGGTCAGGGCGCTGCCGTCGCGGAAGACCAGCGTGGGCACGGTCTGGTTGCCCCCGTTGGCCTTCATGACCAGCACGGCGGCGTCCTCGTCGGTCTCGATGTTGACCTCGGCGAACTCGATGCCCTCGCGCTGCATGAGCTTCTTGAGCCGCACGCAGTAGCCACACCAGGTGGTGGTGTACATCGTCACGGCTGCGGTCGCTGCGCTCACTGGGGGATCCTCCAACGTCGGTGCGGACGACGGCCACTCGGGGCCCTCGCGGGTGCGTGGTGACGCACCCATGCACCAACGTGCACCCCCGGGGGATGCTTCCCCGTCCCGTCGGACCCGACTGGGACACTGCGCACGTGGGTGGCGCAGGAGTGGTCGGGACCGACGAGCGGCAGGGGCCCACGGGCGCGGAGGCGGTCCTCGCGGGCCTGGACGAGCAGCAGCGGGCTGCGGCGGCCGCGGTGACCGGGCCGGTGTGCATCCTGGCCGGCGCCGGGACGGGCAAGACCCGCACGATCACCCACCGCATCGCCTACGGCGTGCACGCCGGGGTCTACGTGCCCGAGCAGGTGCTGGCCGTGACGTTCACCGCCCGGGCCGCCGGCGAGCTGCGTGGGCGGCTGTCGGCCCTGGGCGTGGGCGGTGTGCAGGCGCGGACCTTCCACGCCGCGGCGATGCGCCAGCTGCGCTACTTCGCCCCCCGCGTGCTCGGTGGCCCGATGCCCGAGCTGGTGGAGAACAAGCTGCGGCTGGTCGCCACGGCAGCCACCCGGCACAAGCTGTCCACCGACCGCACGGTGCTGCGTGACCTGGCGAGTGAGATCGAGTGGGCCAAGACCACGCTGGCCACCCCGGACGACTACCCGGCGCGGGCGAAGGCGGCCGGCCGCGAGGCGCCGTTCGAGCCGGCCGCGGTGGCCGCGGTCTACGCCAGCTACGAGTCGGCCAAGAGCCGGGACGGTGCGCTGGACTTCGAGGACCTGCTCCTGGTGACCGCCTACGCCCTGGAGGAGCACCGGGACGTCGCCCGGGAGGTGCGCGGCCAGTACCGGCACTTCGTCGTCGACGAGTACCAGGACGTCAACCCGCTGCAGCAGCGCCTGCTGGACGCCTGGCTGGGGGGCCGCGCCGAGCTGTGCGTCGTCGGCGACCCGCACCAGACCATCTACTCCTTCACCGGTGCCGACCCCGACCACCTGCTCGGCTTCGCCGACCGCTACCCCGACGCCGAGGTGGTGAAGCTGGAGCGCGACTACCGCTCCACCCCGGAGGTGGTCGGGCTGGCCAACCGGGTCATCGGCATGGCGCCGAAGCGGCGTGGCCTGCCCGGGCTCCGGCTGCTGGGCCAGCGTGCCGCCGGCCCGGAGCCGCGCTTCCTGGAGCACCCCGACGAGCCCACCGAGGCCGCCGCGGTCGCCGCCGCCTGCCGCGAGCTGGTCGACGGGGGACTGCCGGCCGCGGAGATCGCGGTGCTCTTCCGGATCAACGCCCAGTCCCAGGTGTACGAGTCCGCGCTGGCCGATGCCGGCGTGCCCTACGTGCTCAAGGGCGGCGAGCGGTTCTTCGAGCGGCCCGAGGTGCGCGAGGCGGTCCTGCTGCTGCGCGGTGCCGCCGCCGGCCGGGACGACGGCCCACTGGTCCCCACCGTGCGCGACGTGCTGGCCTCCACCGGCTGGGTGGAGCACCGCCCGCCGCCCGGCGGGGCCGCCCGGGACCGGTGGCAGTCGCTGTCGGCGCTGGTCGACCTGGCCGTGGACCTGGTCTCCGAGCAGCCCACCCTGGACCTGGCCGGCTTCGTCACGCACCTGGCCGAACGAGCCAACGCCCAGCACGCACCCACCGTCCAGGGCGTGACGCTGGCCTCGATGCACGCGGCCAAGGGCCTGGAGTGGGATGCCGTCTTCGTCGTCGGCCTGGTCGACGGGGTGCTGCCGATCGCCCAGTCGCTGGCCCGCCCGGAGGCCGTGGAGGAGGAGCGCCGGCTGCTCTACGTCGCGATCACCCGGGCTCGCGAGCAGCTGACGCTGTCCTGGTCCCTGGCCCGCAACCCGGGGGGACGGCGGTCCCGCCCGCGCAGCCGCTTCCTCACCGGCATCGCCCCGGAGCAGGTGTCGGCACGCCGGGACAAGCCGGTCCAGCGGGCCGTCGTCGCGCTGGAGGGCGCCGCGGGCGAGCTGCTGGAGCGGCTGAGGGCCTGGCGCGGGGAGACCGCGGCGGCGGCCTCCGTGCCGGCCTACGTGGTCTTCAACGACGCCACCCTGCAGGCCATCGCCGAGACCCGGCCCTCCTCCCTCACCGAGCTGGCCGCGCTGCCCGGGATCGGCAGCCGGAAGCTGGAGATGTACGGCCCGGACGTGCTCGCGGCGGTCGGCTCCGACGACTGAGGTCGGAGCCTCCGGAGAACACCGCGTTAATTGCGTTGACCCCCCTGCGGGGCGCCCCCTAACCTCCTGTCCACGCCCTCCGGTGACGGAGAGCACGCACCACCGTCCGAGCAGCACCCGCACCCGGGACCGGCCCACCGGCTGGTCCCCGAGCCCCGAGAGGAGGGGTCCCTGATGAACACGTCGACCGTGATGACGTCGCAGACCCCGTTCCAGGCCGGGGTCCTCGTCGTGCGTGGCGCCCGCGCTGCCCGCGGTGTCGTCAGCTGGTTCCTGCCCGGTACGGCATGCCCCGCAGTCCCCCACGTCGGGACCGGTCTGCCCGCTGCCCTCCGGCTGCGCCCCCTGGGTGTCCCGATGACCGGCCTGCCGATCGGCGTCGAGACCGCCGGCGAAGCCGCTGCCTACGACGCCACCAGCAACGCCACCACCAACACCACCCCGGGTGACCTGCCCCCGGGAGGACCGCCGAGCGACTAGCTCGGACGGCCCTCCCAGAGGCCGCGGAACCCGGAGCACCACCCGGGATCCGCGGCCTCTGTCGTTGCGCCAGAGCCGCCGATCCCACCGACCTCCCGGTCGGCGGGACCTCCGTCGACCGGACACGGCACGACGGAGACGAGGAGGAACGGCCGTGCAGCACACGATCGAGCGACCGGCGCCCAGGCTGCGCCCCGGGCTCGACGGACCGCACGCACCAGCCGACGGCAGGACCCCGGGTCCTGCTCACCGGGCCGATCGGACGGCACTGCCCTGCCGGGTCACCGACCCCGAGCTGTGGTTCGCCGAGGCACCGGCCCGGCTGGAGGAGGCCAAGGCGCTGTGCGCGGACTGCCCGCTCCGGGTGGCCTGCCTGGCGGGGGCCCTGGACCGGGGCGAGCCCTGGGGCGTCTGGGGCGGGGAGATCTTCGACCACGGGGTCGTCATCGCCCGCAAGCGCCCGCGGGGTCGTCCCCGCAAGGTGGCCGCGTGACCGACGCCGCCAGCACCCGCCCGGGGACCGGCACCACCGAGGACGTAGGACCGAGAGGAGGAGCCGTGGAGATCGACCGCACCGACCCCTGGGACGGCACGCTGTACCTGGCGCGCCGTCACCAGGCCGCGCTGTGGGCCGATGACGACGCGGCGGCACGCGCCCGCCGCGTCGTCGCCGCCCGGCGCTGGGCCCGCCGGGCCGAGCGCGCGACCCGTCGCGCCGCGCGCGCCAGCGCGGCCGTCCGGTGAGCCCGTGGTGACCCGCCGGCCCCGGCGACACCGGCGCGCCGGAGGACTCCCGGCACGACCGGACCCGGCGAGACCGCGCCCGGCCCGGGAACGCAGCACGACCGGCACCCGGGACGACCAGACGCGGCACCACCACACGCGGCTCCACCCGTCGGCCACGACGGTGGGGCCGCGTGTGCCGTGTCCGCGGCGCACCGGTCGGGCACACTGCCGGGATGGCGGTCGAGGAGTCGACGTGTCGACTCTGCGGTGCACACGGCACCCGGGCCGAGGTGGCCCTGGGCTGGTCACGGGAGACCGACCGGGACGGCGTGGTCACGGCACTGTGCGCGGCCTGCGCCCGGCGGCACGTCCGCGAGATCGAGTGCCGGCTCGACCCGTGAGCAGGACCGGTCACCGAGGAGCCGGGGTGCTCACTCCCGGAAGCCGGGCAGCCACTCCTCGATGACGCTGCGGAAGTCGCCCTCGGCGTCGAGCTGGCACAGCACCCCGATGGAGCCGATCGTCACGCGGTGGATGAGCAGGTAGGACGGCGGCAGGTTGAGCTGGCGGCCCAGCCGGCTGACCTCGCTGCGCGGGTCGCCGACCCTGGTGGCCTGCTCCTGCATCCACGCCCGGGTGAACCGGAAGCGGTGGCTCCCGACCGGCTCGAGCAGGGGCAGCAGGTAGTCCAGGACGCTCTGCGCGTCGACGTCGACCCCGGGCCGGACGAACCCCTCGGCCCGCAGGTCGGCCAGCACCTCGTCGGCCTTGCCCTCCAGCGCCCAGCGGACCAGTCGACCGATCGGCTCGGGGTAGCCCTCGGGCAACCGGGCCACGGCGCCGAAGTCGATGACACCGAGCCGGCCGTCGTCCAGCAGCCGGTAGTTGCCCGGGTGCGGGTCGGCGTGCAACAGCCCGGCGCGCGGGGGCCCGGAGAAGTGCAGCGTGGACATCAGCAAGCCCGCGCGGTCGCGCTGCTCACGGGTGCCACCGTTGATGATCTTGGACAGCGGGGTGCCGTCCATCCACTCGGAGACGATCACCTTGGGGGCGCTGGCCACGATCCGCGGGACGGCGATCTGCTCGTCACCGGCGTAGGCGGCGGCGAAGGCGCGCTGCGCGTCGGCCTCCATGCCGTAGTCCAGTTCCTCGACCACCCGGGCCTTGAGCTCGGTGATGAGCGGCTTGACGTCCATCCCCGGGAACAGCACGCCGAACATCCGGGCGAAGCGGGAGAGCTGGTTCAGGTCGGCCATCAGCGCGGTGGCCGCACCCGGGTACTGGATCTTCACCGCGACGTCGCGGCCGTCGCGCCAGGTGGCCCGGTGGACCTGACCGATGCTCGCCGCGGCGGCCGGGGTGTCGTCGAAGTGGGCGAACCGGCTGCGCCAGCTGCCGCCCAGCTGCTGGGCGAGGACCGCGTGCACGGTCCGCACCGGCATCGGCGGGGCCTCCTCCTGGAGCTTGACCAGCGCCTCCCGGTAGGGGGCGGCCATCTCCTCGGGCACTGCGGCCTCGAAGACCGACAGCGTCTGGCCCAGCTTCATCGCCCCGCCCTTGAGCTGGCCGAGCACGGCGAAGAGCTGCTCGGCGGTGCGCTGCTGCAGCTCGGCCGAGACCTCCTCGGCCGACTGGCCCGAGAGCCGCTTGCCGATGCCCAGCGTCGCCCGTCCCGCCGCACCCAGGGGCAGCGAGGCCAGTCGAGCGGTCCGCGACACCGAGCCGCGTGGGATTCCCCGTCCGGTGTCCGTCACGCCCCCAGTGTCCCTGTTCTGCACGTCCGGTGTCGGGTGCGTGCGGTCCGGCGGTGCCGGGGGGCGCCCGGTCACCGCCGCGCGGGCCGGCACGGGCAGTCCGGGTGCGGGGGCCAGGCACGGCGGTGGGGGAGCAGGTCGGGGGCGTGCAGCTCCAGGACGGCGTCCACCACGACCGGGCCGGGCTCGCCGTCCAGGTGGGCGAGGACCTGACCCGCCGCGGTCAGCGCCGTCGCCAGGCAGGCCGCGCTGGACCCGCTGCCCGGGGACGGTGACCGGTCCGGGCCGGCGGCGGGCCCCTCGCGGAGCTGGGCGGACACCCGGGACCAGGCCGGGTCCTCGTCCCGCCGGGTGGCCTCCGCGCACCGCAGGCAGCCGGTCAGGCCGGGCACGACGAGCGGGCCCACCACGCCGGTCTCCCCGCGCACCGTCGCGACCAGGTGGGCCACCCCGTCGCGCTGCAGCACCCCGTGCAGCGGGTCCAGGGCGGCCCACGGGTGGCACAGCACCACCAGGTCCGGCACCCGGCCGGCGGGCGGGGGGCGCAGGTCGGCGTGCGGTGCCACCCGCCGGACGGCGTCGGCGGCCGCCAGGGCCCGCGGGCGGCCCTCGTCTGCGGCGCCCAGCCCGCCGACCCCCGTGTCCTCGGCACGCACGGTGCCCCGGTCGCGCACGTGCACGCGGCCGACTCCGGCCGCGGCGAGCAGGCCGGCCAGCGGGACGCCGACCCGGGTCGCGCCCTCGACGACCACGACGGCGCCCGCGCGGTCACGCCACCGGCCGCCACCCCGGGACGCCAGTGCCGTCGGCAGCTCGAGCAGGACACGGGCCCGGTCGGCGGGACCGGGTGCGGCGGCGAGGAGGTCGGCGGGGGACACCTCGGTGGTGAGTCCCGCGGACCGCAGCTCGTGCAGGACGTCGTGCACCAGGTCGGCGGGCAGCCCCTCGGCCAGCGCCCCGGCGTGCACCGCGCGGACCGTCCGCGACCCGTCCAGGGAGCGCAGCAGCCGGGACAGCCCGGCGCTCGTGCCGGGGTCGACCGGGCCGACCCGCAGGCCCGGCCCGCCGTCCGCGCCGCCCACCTGCAGGCAGTCGCCGTCCAGCCGCAGCAGCGGGGTGGTCGGCGGCAGGAGCGGGTGGGCGCTGTCGGTCACGCCGCGAGGGTGGCACCTGGGGGCGCATCGGCCGGTCCGTCGTCCACAGGCGGCCAGCACGACCACGGTGCGTGACATCGTCCGAGCGGATCGTCGTCGACGCTCCGGCGAGCGGTCGCGGCACCGGGGTCTCCCGGGCCCCCGGAAACCCACAGCCTGTGGACGGGCCTGTGGACACGGTGGGGAGTGCTCGGCGTGGCGCTGTGCACGGCCCGGGGACGACGGCCCGCCCGCCGGCCCCGCCCGGGGCCGTACCCCTGCTGGGCAGGGGCAGACGCCCGTCCGGGCCTGTGGACGACCCATGAGCGGACCGGTCCGGTGCCGGATGTCCACCGACGGTGTGCACCTGCACACGACCGGGTGTCCAGCGTGTGGGCGCACGGCCCGACCGCGGTTACCGTGCGTGCGTGCACCCCGGTCCCGCCTCGCCCTCCGCCGTCCCGCCGACGGCTCCCGCCGCCCTGCGCGGTGCAGACGCGGGGGTCACCAGCGGCCGGCGCGGCACCCGGGGGGCCGGCGCGGGCGCGCACGGCAGCCCGGCACACCCCGGGGACCCGGGGCACGCGGCCGTGGAGGTGCGCCGCAGCCACCGCAGGCGCCGCACGGTCACCGCCTACCGCCAGGAGGGCCGGACCATCGTGCTCATCCCGGCCTCGTTCAGCGCGGCCGAGGAGCGGCGCTGGGTGGCCCAGATGGTCGCCAAGCTGGAGACCCGGGAGGACCGCCGGCGCCGGACGCTGGGCAGCGACGAGGACCTGATGGCCCGCGCCCGGGTGTTGTCGCAGGCCCACCTGGGCGGCGTGCTGCCGGCCAGCGTGCGGTGGGTGGACAACCAGAACCGCCGATGGGGCTCCTGCACCCCCGCCGACCGCACCATCCGGCTGTCCAGCCGGCTGCGCGGGATGCCCGAGTACGTCGTGGACTACGTGCTCGTCCACGAACTCGCGCACCTGCTCGAGCCCGCCCACGACGACGCCTTCTGGGCGCTGGTGGGCCGCTACCCGCGTGCGGAGCGGGCGCTGGGCTTCCTCGAGGGCGTGGAGTCCCGGCTCGGTGCCGCCCCCGCGGACGGGGACGACACCGACTGAGCTCAGGCGCCCGGGCGGGGGTCCGGGCCGTCGGACCCGGCGTCGTCCCCGGGACCGTCAGCACCGGGGGTCTGGTCCCCGGCGTCGGTCCCGTCCGGGTCGTCGAAGGTCAGTCCGGCGGTCAGCCGGTCGAACTCGTCGCGGCCCTCGGCGTCCCGCTCGCCGCCACGGCCCTGCCGGCCGACGAAGTCCATCGGCTCGTCGAGGTCCTCGGAGGTGGGCAGCAGGTCCGGGTGCGACCACAGCGCGTCGCGGGCGTCGCTGCCGTGCTGGGCGCCCATGGCGGCCCACACGGTCGCGGCGTCCCGGAGCCGGCGGGGCCGCAGCTGCAGCCCCACCAGGGTGGCGAAGGTCTGCTCGGCCGGACCGCCCGAGGCGCGCCGGCGGCGCATGGTCTCGGCCAGCGCGCCGTGCCCGGGCAGCCGCTTGCCGGCGGCCTCGGCGACGACGACGTCGACCCAGCCCTCGACCAGGGCCAGCAGGGTCTCCAGCCGACGCAACGCCATCTGCTGCTCGGGGGTCTCCGCGGGCTCCAGCACACCCGAGCCCAGCAGCTGCTGAAGCTTCTCCGGGTCCTGCGGGTCGAAACCGCCCTCCATGCCGCCCATCGCGTCCTCGAGGCCGCGCTGGAGGGCGTCGGCGTCGACGTGGATGCCGCGTGCGTAGGCGTGCACCGCGTCGGTCAGCTGCTGGCGCAGCCACGGCACGTGCGCGTAGAGCCGGTGATGGGCGGCCTCGCGCAGGGCGAGGAAGAGGCGGACCTCCTCCTCGGGACGGTCCAGGCCCTCCCGGAACGCGTCGACGTTCTGCGGGACCAGCGCGGCGGTGCCCGCGGGGGCCAGCGGCAGGCCGACGTCGGTGCTGGTGACGACCTCGTCGGCCAGCCGGCCCAGCGCCTGGCCCACCTGGGCGCCGAACATGACGCCGCCCATCTGGCCCATCACCCCGGCCAGTGGACCGGCCATCGCCTGCGCCTCGGCGGGCAGCGCGGAGGTCATCGCCGCGACCACGCGCTCGGCGAGGGGGTCGATCAGGGCGCCCCAGGCCGGCAGCGTCTGCTCCAGCCAGTCCACCCGGGACCAGGCCAGCGTGCGCTCGACGCCCGAGGGCAGCTCGGTGGCCTGGTCCAGCCAGAGGTCGGCCAGCCGGAGGGCCTCGGTGACCTCGCTGCGCTCGGCGGCGGAGGTGGGCTGGTGACCGGCGGCGAGCTGGCTGATCGCGCCCTGGCGGGCCAGGTCCCAGTTGACCGGGCCGCCCTTCCAGGTCATCAGCTTCTGCAGCTCGGCGAACAGCGGCATCTTGCCCAGCAGGTCCTCGGGGGACCCGCCGCCGGCGCCGCCCAGGCCGCCGGCGCCGAAGAGGGCTCCGAAGCCGAACGGGTCGTTCGGGTCGGAGTCGCCACGGCGCTCCGGGTCGCGGTCGGGGAGGCCGAATCCGAAGGGCACGTCGCTCATGCACCCCACGGTAACCGCGTCCGGGGTGCCCCGGCGGGCCGCCGCTACGCCCTGGGCGGACACCCGGGCAGGTCAGGGGCGCCGCACAGCAGCGGGCCCCGGCGGTCCGGGTCACCTACTGTCGTCGTCCGTGAGCCGTCGCGTGACCGTCCTCGTGGCCGGTGTGGTCCTGCTGCTGGGCTTCGGTCTGGTCGGCACCCTGTTGCCGGTGCCCTACGTGGCCCAGGTGCCCGGCCCGACCTACAACACCCTCGGCGACCTCGACGGGACGCCGATCATCACCGTGGAGGGCCGGGACCGCAACGAGGTCAGCGGCAACCTGAACCTGACCACGGTGGGGGTCCCGCAGCGGCCGCTGACCCTGGTCGGGGCGGTGCAGGGCTGGTTCGACAGCGAGGTGTCGGTGGTCCCGCGCGACACCGTCTACCCCCCCGACCAGTCGGTCGAGGAGACCCAGGCGGAGAACCGGCAGGCCTTCCTCACCTCGGAGCAGTCGGCCAACGCCGCGGCACTCACCCAGCTCGGCTACCCCGAGAAGGTCGTCGTCGCCGACGTCCCGGAGGACTCGCCCTCGGAGGGGCAGCTGGAGGAGGGCGACGCGATCGAGGCCGTCGACGGGACGGCGACCCCCGACCAGGCCGCACTGGACGCCGCGCTGACCGCGATCCCCGCGGGGGACGACGTCACCGTGTCCTACACGCGCCTCGGCGAGCCGGGCACCGCCACGATCACCTCGACCTCGTCGGACCAGCGCGAGGGCGCCCTGCTGGGCGTGTCGGTGCTGCAGACGCCGTCGGCGCCCTTCGACGTCGACATCCGGGTCGACGACGTCGGCGGCCCCTCGGCCGGGCTGATGCTCACCCTGGGGATCATCGACCTGGTCGGGGACACCGACCTGACCGAGGGCGCGGTCATCGCCGGCACCGGGACCATCGACGCGACGGGCGCGGTGGGCCCGATCGGCGGCATCCCGCTCAAGCTGGTCGCGGCCCGGGACATCGGCGCCACGCTCTTCCTCGTCCCGGCCGACAACTGCGCCGAGGCACTGGGCGCCGCGCAGCCCGGCCTCACCATGGCCCGGGTGGCCACGCTGGACGACGCGCTGACCGCCCTGGAGGTCTTCCGGGACGGCGGCACGCCCGCCCCCTGCACCACCGGCGGCTGACCGCCCGCCACCCGGGCGGGGAGACCCGTGGATGCTGGGGAGGACACCGGGGAACCCGGGGCCGCCCGCGACAGTTGAGCAGACGGACCCTCCCGCGGTCAGCGTGCCCGCAGCGACTGTCGGGCAGCTGTCCGCCCCCGGTCGAGGACCTGTGCACCACCGGGCTCCAGCACCACCCGGCTCCAGCACCACCGAGCACCCGCACCCCCTGAGCACTGTCGAGTCCCACAGCAACTGAAGGAGCCCGCCCGTGGCCATGCGGCCCCCCGTGCCGGTGCCGACCCTGTCCCGGCGAGCCAAGCTGGTCATCGGCGTCATCGCCGTCCTGCTGGTGCTGTTCACCGTGATCGGGACGCTCACCAACGTCTACGTCGACTACCTCTGGTTCGACGAGACCAACTTCACCGAGGTGTTCTGGACCGAGGTCCAGACCCGCGCCCTGCTCTTCGCCGTCGCCGGTGTCGCCACCGGCGGACTGGTCGCGCTGGCGGTCTACCTGGCCTACCGGTTCCGGCCCACCTTCCGGCCGATGAGCCTGGAGCAGCAGAACCTCGAGCGCTACCGCCAGTCCGTCGAGCCCCGCCGCAAGCTGGTGCTCATCGCGATCGCGGTCGTGCTGGGCCTGTTCGCCGGGTTCACCGCGCAGGGCAGCTGGGAGACCTGGCTGACCTTCCGCAACTCCACCGACTTCGGCACCGTCGACCCGCAGTTCGGGCTGGACAACAGCTTCTTCGTCTTCCACTACCCGTTCTACCGGCTGGCCCTGGGCTTCGGGTTCGCGATCGTCATCCTGGCGCTGATCGGCTCGCTGCTGACCCACTACGTGTTCGGTGGCATGCGGCTGCAGACCCCCGGACAGAAGCTGACCCCGGCGGCCCGCGTGCAGCTCTCGGTCCTGCTGGGCGTCTTCGTGGCCCTCAAGGCGGTCGCCTACTGGCTGGACCGCTACGGGCTCGTCTACTCCAACCGCGGTGACGTGTTCAGCGGCGCCAGCTACACCGACGTCAACGCGCTGCTGCCGGCCAAGACGATCCTGGTCTTCGTCGCCGTCATCTGCGCGGTCGCGTTCTTCGCCAACATCGTGGTGCGCAACTTCGCCCTGCCGGCCGCGGCCCTCGTGCTGCTGCTGCTGTCCTCGCTGGTGATCGGCGTGGCCTACCCGGCGATCGTGCAGCAGTTCGTCGTCCGGCCCTCCGCCGACCAGCGCGAGGCCGAGTACATCGAGCGGGCCATCGGGTCGACGCTGGAGGCCTACGGCCTCACCGACGTCGACTACGTGAACTACGCCCAGGACTCCGACGGCACCGACGTCGACCCCGACGCCGCGCTCGCGGCCCTGCGCAACGACCAGGCGACCATCCCCAACGCCCGGCTGCTGGACCCCAACGTGCTCAGCGAGACGTTCACCGCCCGCCAGCAGATCCGCAACGTCTACGGCTTCCCGGACAAGCTGGACATCGACCGGTACACGATCGACGGGGAGACCCGCGACTACGTGGTCGCCGTCCGCGAGCTCAACAGCTCCGGGCTGAGCGACAACCAGAGCAGCTGGATCAACCGGCACACCGTCTACACCCACGGCAACGGCTTCGTGGCCGCGCCGGCCAACGAGGTCGTCGCCGGCCAGGAGGGTGGCGAGCCCAACTTCAGCGGCGCCCGCGACCTGCCGACCACCGGCACCATCGAGGTCGACCAGCCGCGGATCTACTACGGCGAGCTGCTCAACGACAACGGCACGGACGTCTACTCCGTCGTCGGTGCCGCCGACGGGTCCAACCCGCGCGAGTTCGACCAGCCCGAGGGCGGTTCGGACGAGGGGCAGATCAACTCGACCTACGACGGCGAGGGCGGCGTCTCGATCGGCAGCTTCTTCCGTCAGCTGACCTTCGCCATCTACTACCGGGAGCGGAACTTCATCCTCTCCGGTGCGGTCAACGACCAGTCGCGGGTGCTCTACGTCCGCGACCCGCTGGACCGGGTGGAGAAGGCGGCGCCGTTCCTGACCGTGGACGGCGACCCGTACCCCGCCGTCGTCGACGGCCGGGTGCAGTGGATCCTCGACGGCTACACCACCTCGGACGCCTTCCCCTACGCCGAGCAGATGGAGCTGGGCACGGCCGCGGCCGACGCCCTGACCGGCACCGGGACCACGGCCCTGCCCGACGACCAGTTCAACTACATCCGGAACTCGGTCAAGGCCACGGTCGACGCCTACGACGGCACGGTGACGCTGTACGCCTGGGACGAGGAGGACCCCCTCCTGGAGACCTACATGAAGGCCTTCCCGGGCGTGGTGAAGCCCAAGTCGGACATGCCCGACGCGCTGACCAGCCACATCCGGTACCCCGAGGACCTCTTCAAGCTCCAGCGCGACGTGCTGACCCGTTACCACGTCACGGACCCGACGGACTTCTACAACCAGAACGACCGGTGGCAGATCCCGAGCGACCCGACGCAGGACACCAGCGAGGCACAGCCGCCGTACTACATCCTGGCGGCCCGCCCGGGTGAGGAGGGCGCGAGCTTCCAGCTCACGAGTGCGCTGAACGCCTTCGAGCGGGAGAACCTGTCGGCGTTCATCTCGGCGAGCTCGGACCCCGCCACCTACGGCGAGATCCAGGTGCTGAGGCTGCCGGGCAACACCCCGTTCCGAGGTCCCCAGCAGGTGCAGAACTCGTTCCTGACCAACAACCAGGTCAGGCCGGACCTCACGCTGTTCAACAGCGACACGTCCACGGCGGTCTTCGGCAACCTGCTGACGCTGCCGATCGGTGAGGCGGGTCTGCTCTACATCGAGCCGCTGTACGTCGAGGGCTCGGGGGAGAACGCCTTCCCGTTGCTGCAGAAGGTGCTGGTCAACTACGGCGACCGGATCGGCTACGGCGACACCCTGTCCGAGGCGCTGGACCAGGTGTTCGGCGCCGGCGCCGGGGACGTGGCCACCGACTCCGACGACCCGGGGACCGAGTCCGACACCGGGACCGAGGGCACCGCGGCCCCGACCACGGCAGCGCCGTCCACCGGTGCCGCGCCGACGACGGAGGCACCCGCCGGCGGTGGGGCGGACGCCGGGACCACGGAGTCCGCGGTGGCGGCCATCAACGCGGCGCTGGAGGCCCTGGCCTCGGCGCAGCAGACGGGCAACTTCGCCGCGATCGGGCAGGCCCAGCAGGACCTGGCCGACGCGGTGACCGCCTACCAGGCCGCGCAGTCCGGGGCGGCGGCGAGCCCGACCGGGTGACCGGCGGTGGTGGGGCCCCCGCGGGGGCCCCACCACGGGATGGGTTAGGCTCTTCCCAGCGACGCGGGGTGGAGCAGCTCGGTAGCTCGCTGGGCTCATAACCCAGAGGTCGCAGGTTCAAATCCTGCCCCCGCTACCACCACGAGAGGCCCCCGGACCACTGGTCCGGGGGCCTCTCGCGTGCGTGCCGCAGGAGCGCTCGACCGCCCGGGGGCGTGGTGGTCAGTGCGAGCGCCGCCCGCTGGCCGACTCCAGCGCCGGGGCGATCCACCGCTCGGCCGCCAGGCCGGTCGCCAGGGCGTAGACGGCCTTGTGCGCGGTGTCCCAGACCTGCTCGCGCACCGGCCAGGTCCGCGGCGGTGCTCCGCGACCGGTGGCGTTCTCGACGGTCTGGTCGAAGGCCAGCCGCACGACGGTGTGGGCGAGGTGGGCCCGCGGCCCGCGCAGTCCGACGGCGGCCCACACCCCACGCAGGGCTCCGAGCACTGCGCCGGTGCCCCAGTGCATGGCGTGGTCCCAGCCCAGCGGTCGGTCGGCCTCCGTGGTCGGTCGTCGCAGCAGGGTGCGCAACGTGCGGCCGGGGACGGAGGAGTCGGGCCGGCCGGTGCGGGACTGCTCGACCTCCTCGGCCACGGTCATCACCGTGACGCCGAGCAGCCCGGCCGCGGCGCCTCGGGCGGCGGCACGGCCCAGGGTGGCGAGGCGGGTCGGTGCAGTGGTGGGGGGCGGGGGAGTCGGGTGGGCAGGGAGGGTCACGGCGGCCTCCGGTGCTGTCCCGCGGGCGGTGCCCCGGGGAGGAGGTCGACGGGCTGCGACGGCTCCATCGTCGCCGAGGGGAGCCGGGCGGGCGACCGGGGCGCCGGGTGGTCGGCGCGGGGTGGTCACCGTCACGCCCACCCGGTTGGACGCCGCAGGTGTCCGGGGGTAACGTTTTCCTTGCGACGCGGGGTGGAGCAGCTCGGTAGCTCGCTGGGCTCATAACCCAGAGGTCACAGGTTCAAATCCTGTCCCCGCTACCACCACGAAGGCCCGGACTCCTCGGAGTCCGGGCCTTCGTCGCGTCCGAGGCCTTCGTCGCGTCCGAGGCCCTGTCGTGTCCGACGCCTTGTCGCGTGCTGGGCGGCGCAGGCGAGGGGTGCCGGGAAGGCGTCGGTCGCGCGGTGCGTTGGCGCGGACATGACGACACCGTCGGAGCCCACCGTCCGGGACGACCCGGAGCACAGCCGCTTCGAGATCCTGGAGGGGGACCAGCGGGTCGGCATCGCCGCCTACACCCGGGCCGGAGACCGCTGGACCTTCACCCACACCGAGGTCGAGACCGGCGACGAGCACCACGGCCTCGGCGGCCGGCTGGTCCGGGCCGCGCTGGACGACGTCCGGGCGGCGGGGGGCACCGTCGTCCCGCAGTGCCCGTTCGTGGCCGGGTGGATCGAGCGGCACCCCGGGTACCGCGACCTGGTCGCCACGGGCGCCTGAGGACCCGTCGATGACCAGCAACCCCCTCGCCGTGACCGCGCAGGACCACGTCTACGGGGATCCGCAGGCACCGGTGACCGTGCTGGAGTACGGCGACTTCGAGTGCCCGTACTGCGCCGCGACGGCGCCGGTGCTGCGCGCCTTGGTCGACGGCTCCGGCGGCGGCGTCCGGCTGGTCTTCCGCCACTGGCCGCTGTACGACACGCACCCCTACGCGCTGACCGCCGCGCTGGCCGCCGAGGCCGCGGCCGACCAGGGTGCCTACTGGGAGATGCACCACCTGCTCTTCGCCCGCCAGGACCGGCTCACCGACGCCGACCTGGCCGGGTACGCCGAGGAGCTGGGCCTGGACCCGAACCGGGTGGTCGGGGAGGCCGCGCAGCCCCACGGGGACAAGGTGGAGGCGGACTTCGCGACCGGCGTAGCGCTGGAGGTGCCCGGCACCCCGACGGTCTTCATCGACGGTCAGCTGTTCTCCGGCCGCCCCGACCTGGCCTCGCTGCGCCGGGCGGTGGGCGCCGCCGGCCAGGGCGCCCGTGGGGCGGCGGGTGCGCCGTCAGACCCGGACGCCGGGCTCCAGCCAGGGGCGCGGGGGAAGCGCCGGTGGCTCGTCGGTCGCCGGCGAGCACAGCGGGAACCGCTCGCCCAGGGTGCGCAGCACGAGGGTGCCGATCACCGCTGCGGTCAGTGAGCCGACCAGGATCCCGATCTTGGCCTGCTCACGCAGCACCTCGTCGTCGAAGGCCAGGTCGGTGATGAACAGCGAGATGGTGAAGCCGATCCCGGCCAGGGTGGCGCCGGCCATGAGGTGCGACCAGCGGACCCCGCCGGGCAGCACGCCCCAGCCGGTCCGCAGCGCGAGCAGCGCGCCGGCGGTGATCCCGACGGCGTTGCCCACCACCAGGGCGACCGCGATGCCCAGGGTGACGGTCGAGGTGGCGGCGGCGCGCAGCGTCTCGGCGTCCAGCACGACGCCGGCGTTGGCCAGGCCGAAGACCGGCACCACCAGGTAGGCCGTGTAGCGGTGCAGGGACTCCTGCAGCCGCGCGTTGGCCGGCACGGTGGAGGCGACGGCGAGCTTGGTGGACCGTGCCTTGGAGGCGTCCGGGTCCTCCCGGAGGGCGCGGCCGAACGCCGCCGTCCGCTCGATCTCCTTGCGCGAGGGTGGCCGGGCCGGCAGCAGCAGACCCAGCACGACGCCGGCCAGCGTGGCGTGCACCCCGGACTCGTGCACGGCCAGCCACAGGGCGGTGCCGGTGAGCACGTAGGGCGTCAGCTTCCACACGCCGATCCACCGCAGCACGAGCAGCGCCACGACGAGCGCCCCGGCCACGGCGAGGGCGGGGAACGAGATCTCGTCGGAGTAGAACAGCGCCATCACGCCGATCGCGCCGATGTCGTCGACGATGGCCAGGGTCAGCAGGAACAGCCGCAGCCGGTCCGGGCACCGGGGGCCGAACAGCGCCAGCACGCCCAGCACGAACGCGGTGTCGGTGCTCATCACGATGCCCCAGCCGCCGGCGGCCTCCCCGCTGGGGTTGAAGGCCAGGTACACCAGCGCCGGGACGGCCAGCCCGCCGAGGGCGCCGAGGGCCGGGGCGGCGACCGAGCGCCGGTCGCGCAGCTCGCCGGTCGCGACCTCGCGGGTGATCTCCAGGCCGACGACGAGGAAGAACAGCGCCATCGCGCCGTCGTTGACCCAGTGCCGCAGGTCCATGGACAGCTCGACGTCGCCGATGCCCAGGGAGGCCGTCGTCGACCAGAACGAGTCGTAGCCCGCGGCCCAGGGCGAGTTCGCCCAGGCCAGCGCGAGCAGCGTGCCCACGAGCAGCAGGGCCGACCCGCCGGCCTCGGTGCCCATGTACAGCCGGGACGACGGCGACAGCGTGGGGACCGAGACGCGCAGGGCGGGTCCGGGGCGGGGGGCCTGGGTCATGCGGGTGCCTCCCGGCGCGGTTGGACGGCGGTTCAGGGAGCCAACCCGGGGATCAGAGCACGTGTTCCCCGTACATCTCACCGAGCGGGTCGGCGATGAGCTCGATCCGGGCGCCGTCGGGGTCGCGGAAGTAGACGGAGACGCCGCTGTGCACGACGTGCTCGACCCCGGCTGCGGTGAGCTCCCCGACGAGGGCCTCCCAGCGGCTGGGCTCGACGCTGATCGCGACGTGGTGCAGCCCGCCCAGGACCTCGGCGTACGGGCCGACGTCCAGGCCCGGGAAGTCGAAGAAGGCCAGCAGGTTGCTGTTGCCGATGTCGAAGAAGAAGTGCGAGCTGCCGGGGTAGTCCCGGTTGTCGATGAGCTCGGTCAGCGGGAAGCCGAGCACGCCCTGGTAGAAGGCGATGGTCGCCTCGACGTCGCTGCTGATCAGGGCGGTGTGGTGCAGGCCGCGGGCGGTCGAGGCGGGACGCTCGCCGGCGGGACGCAGGTGCTGGTCGCGGATCCGGGCGCGGGTGGCCTCGATGGCGGTGAGGTCGACGGTCATGGGCGCCAGCCTGCGCCGTAGGATGGTGACGTGTCAACAACAGGTGGTGAGGCTGCACCGGTGACCTGGTTGGACGAGGAGCAGCAGCGGCTCTGGCGGCACTGGCTGCTGCTGAGCACCCGGCTCCCGGCGGCGCTGAACCGCCAGCTGCAGGCCGACAGCGACCTGTCGCTGGCCGACTTCGAGGTGCTGGTGCAGCTCTCGGAGACCCCGGGCGGGCGGGTGCGCACCCGCGACCTGGGGGCGGCCCTGGGCTGGGAGAAGAGCCGGTTGTCCCACCACCTCACCCGGATGGGCACCCGCGGGCTGGTCCGCCGCACCGGGGCCGCCGACGACGCCCGTGGCTCGGTGGTCGTGCTGACCGACGACGGGCGGTCCGCGATCGAGGCCGCCGCGCCGGGCCACGTGGAGACCGTGCGCGAGCTGTTCTTCGCCGGGCTCGGCCCCGACCAGGTCCGCGTGCTGACCGGGCTGACCGACGCGGTGCTGGCCCGGCTCCCCGACTGAGGCGGGTCAGGCCTCGACGGCGTCCGCGGTGTAGTCGACGCTGAACGGCAGTCCGCTGCAGTCGTCCCCGGCCTCCGCGGCGAGGGTGGGCCCGGCCACCGTCACCGTCACCGAGCCACCGGCGGGCACGGTCACCGGCGCCGGCAGCAGGTCCCCGGCCGGCAGGACCAGCTGGTCCACGCAGCCCGCCGCGGTGCCGCTGCCGATGCCGACGCGAACCGCGACCACCAGGAGCGGGACGCCACCCGGGTTGCCCAGGGTCACCGTCGCGTCCGCGGCCGGCGCGCCGGGCCACAGGTCGCCGGCGAGCTGGGCGTCGACCGTGACGGCGGCGGCGGCGGTCGGGGCGGCGCCGTCGGAGGCGGCGGCGATCCCCCCGCCGACGGCGGTGAGGGCCAGGACGCAGGCGGCGGCGCGGAGCAGGGGGGCGAGCGTGCGGGGGTGGGACACGGGACTCCGGTCTCGAGCTGGTCCGGCCGGTGCGGCCGGGGTCTGTCTGCCCCGCGTTCGGTCCCCCCACGCCGGCGGGACGGGCCGCTCACCCCATCGGGTGGGGCACTCCGTGCCACGGCTGGTGTCCCGGTGTCGGACGTGTGACGGCGCTCTCGTCCCGGGTCGGGCCGCGGTCCAGTGGCGGGTCCAGTGGTGGGCCCAGGGGTCGTTGCGCGGTGGTGAACCGGGCGGCGAGGGACGTGGGCACAGCACGGCGTCGGGCCAGTGCGCCCGGCAGCCGGTGGACGGTGCCGGCCAGGGCCCGGGCCGCGCTGCGGTCCCGCAGCGATCGGCGGGCCAGCCCCAGCGTCCCGACGACGGCCGCCCGCAGCGGCAGACGCAACCAGACCACGAGCAGGTCGTTGCGGGTCTGCCGGGCCCAGCGCAGCGGTGTCACGTTCGAGGGACCGGGCGCGTGCCGGGCGACCACGTCGGCGCAGTACGCCAGCTGCCAGCCGGCGGCGGTGAGGTCCAGGGCCAGCAGGTGCTCCTCGCCGCCGAAGAACAGCAACCGGGAGAACCCGCCGGTGGCCAGGTAGGCCTCGCGCCGGACGACGGCGGCGAAGGCCGGGAAGCTCAGCGCGTCCGGTCCGGGGGACCCGGGGGAGCGGCCGACGGGGGCCCGGGCGAGCTTGCGGCTCACGGCGTCCTCCCGGCCCCCGGGCAGCAGCACCCGGGCCGCGACCAGACCCAGGCGGGGGTGTGCGTCCAGCAGCTGCACGGCCCGGTCCAGTGCGCCGGGGTCCCACCAGGAGTCGTCGTCGGCGAAGGCCACGTACGGCGTCCGCGCGCGGCGCACGCCCTCGGTGCGGGCCGGGGCGCCGGTGTTGGCCGGCAGCCCCAGGACGGTGGCACCGGCCGCGCTGGCGGCGTCGGCGCTGCCGTCCCGCGAGCCGTTGTCGACCACGAGGACCTCCGGGCCCGGCGGGAGTGCCGCCAGCGTGCGCAGCAGCGAGTCCCGCCGGTCCCGGGTGGCGACGACGACGGACACCCGGTCGGGGAGCGCGGTGGAGGTCACCCGCGACCGGTGCCCGACGTCGCCGCCGGCACGCCTGTCAGGCGAGCATCTGCTCCAGGTCGGCCAGGAGGTCCTGGACGTCCTCGATGCCCACCGAGAGCCGGACCAGGTCGGCGGGCACCTCGAGGGCGGAGCCGGCGACCGAGGCGTGCGTCATCCGGTGCGGGTGCTCGACGAGGGACTCCACGCCGCCCAGGGACTCGGCGAGGGTGAACACCTGCGCGCGCTCGCAGACGGCCAGCGCCGCCTCCTCGCCGCCGCGCAGCCGGAACGACAGCATCCCGCCGAAGCCCGACATCTGCTTCGCCGCGATCTCGTGGCCGGGGTGGTCCGGCAGCCCGGGGTAGAGCACCGAGGAGACCGCCGCGTGGGAGGTCAGGAACTCCGCGACCTGGCCCGCGTTCGCCTGGTGCCGGTCCATCCGCACGCCGAGTGTCTTGATGCCGCGCATGACCAGCCAGGCGTCGAACGGGCCGGCGACCGCGCCCATCGCGTTCTGGTGGAAGGCCAGCTGCTCACCGAGCTCGGCGGTGCCGGCGACCAGTGCCCCGCCGACGACGTCGGAGTGCCCGCCCAGGTACTTCGTCGTGGAGTGCACGACCACGTCGGCGCCCAGGGTGAGCGGCTGCTGCAGGTAGGGCGAGGCGAAGGTGTTGTCCACCGCGAGCAGTGCGCCGTGCTCGTGGGCCAGCTGGGCCAGCGCGGCGATGTCGGCGATGCCCAGCAGCGGGTTGGTCGGCGTCTCGCACCAGACCAGCTTCGTGGTCGGCCGGAACGCGGCCCGGACGGCGTCCAGGTCACCGAGGTCGACCGGGGTGTGGTCGACGCCCCAGCGCTGCAGCACCTTGGAGATGAGCCGGAAGGTGCCGCCGTAGGCGTCGATCGGGATGACCAGGTGGTCGCCGGGGTCCAGCACCGTGCGCAGCAGGGCGTCCTCGGCGGCCAGCCCGGAGGCGAACGCCAGACCGGTGGCGCCCTGCTCCAGCGACGCCAGCGCGTCCTGCAGGGCGGTGCGGGTCGGGTTGGCGCTGCGGCTGTACTCGTAGCCCTGGCGCAGCCCACCGACACCGTCCTGCTTGTAGGTGCTGGTCAGGTGCAGCGGGACGACGACGGCGCCGGTGGTCGGGTCGGGCTCCTGTCCGGCGTGGATCGCCCGGGTGGAGAAGCCGTGCGTCGAGGCGGGGGAGTGCGGGTCGGTCATGCCGTCACCGTAGGAGCCACGGCGGCCGGGATGCCGGCGAGGTGACCGAGCACGTCCTGCCGGGTGACGACGCCGGCGGGCTTGCCGTCCTCGTGCACCAGCAGCGCGTCGGCGCCGCCGAGCGCGGCGACCGCGGCCGACACCGGCTCGCCCGAGCCGATGATCGGCAGCGGTGCGCTCATGTGCTTCTCCAGGGTGTCCGACAGGGCGGCCGCACCGGAGAACAGCGCGTCCAGCAGCGCCTTCTCCTCCACGGACCCGACCACCTCGCCGGCGGTGACCGGCGGCTCGGCCCGCACGACCGGCATCTGGGAGACGCCGTACTCGCGCAGGATGTCGATGGCCTCGCGGACGGTCTCGGTGGGGTGGGTGTGCACCAGGGCGGGCAGCGCGTCGCCGTCGCCGGACTTGGCGCGCAACAGCTCGCCGACGGTCTCGCCGTCGGCGGCCTCGACGAAGCCGTAGTCGGCCATCCACTCGTCGTCGAAGATCTTCTTCAGGTAGCCGCGGCCGCCGTCGGGCAGCAGCACCACCAGCACGTCGTCCTTGGTCAGCCGCTCGGCCACCCGCAGTGCCGCGACCACGGCCATGCCGCAGGAGCCGCCCACGAGCAGGCCCTCCTCGCGGGCCAGCCGGCGGGTCATCGCGAAGGAGTCGCCGTCGGAGACGGCGACGATCTCGTCGGCCACGGTCTGGTCGTAGGTGGTGGGCCAGAAGTCCTCGCCGACCCCCTCGACCAGGTAGGGCCGGCCGGTGCCACCGGAGTAGACCGAGCCCTCGGGGTCGGCGCCGATGACCTTCACGGCCCCGCCGGAGGCCTCCTTGAGGTACCGGCCGACGCCGGAGATGGTGCCGCCGGTGCCGGCACCGGTGACGAAGTGGGTGACCCGGCCGTCGGTCTGGGACCAGATCTCCGGGCCGGTGGTCTCGTAGTGGCTCTGCGGGTTCGCCGGGTTGGAGTACTGGTCGGGCTTCCAGCCGCCGGGGGTCTCCCGGGCCAGCCGGTCGGAGACCGAGTAGTAGGACCGCGGGTCCGAGGGGTCCACGGCGGTCGGGCAGACCACGACCTGCGCGCCGTAGGCCCGCAGCGTGTTGACCTTGTCGGCCGAGACCTTGTCCGGGCAGATGAAGATGCACTTGTACCCGCGCTGCTGGGCCACGATGGCCAGCCCGACCCCGGTGTTGCCGCTGGTCGGCTCCACGATGGTGCCGCCGGGCTGCAGGGCGCCCGAGGCCTCGGCGGCGTCGATCATCCGGACGGCGATCCGGTCCTTCACCGACCCGCCCGGGTTGACGTACTCGACCTTGGCCAGCACCAGCGGGGCGTCCGGGCCCAGGTGCTCGGTGACCTTGGTCAGACGCACGAGCGGGGTGTTCCCGATCAGGTCGACGACGGACTCGGCGTACTGCACGGGAGGTCCTCCAGGCGGTGGTGGGGCGGCCGGGGTCTCCGGTCCACCACCGACGATCCCACGGGCCGGGAGCAGGTGTCGGGGACAGGTGTCGGCCCCGGCGTCCCCGGGCAGGGGACGGTCATGACCTCGGTCCAGCAGCCCACCGCAGCACTGCCCGGCGGCGGCGCCATGCCGCTGCTGGGGTTCGGCACCTGGCAGATCACGGGCGAGGAGTGCGTGGACGCCGTCCGGGTCGCGCTGGCGTCGGGCTACCGGCACCTGGACACCGCCACGATGTACCGCAACGAGGCCGAGGTGGGCAGGGCGCTGGCCGACTCCGGCGTCCCCCGCGAGGAGGTCTTCGTGACCACGAAGCTGCCCCCGGAGCGGGCCTCGGCCGCCCGGTCGACGCTGGAGGCGTCGCTGGCCGCACTCGGCCTGGAGCAGGTCGACCTGTGGCTGGTGCACTGGTCCACCGGGGGCGACGACGTCGCGCTGTGGCGGGAGTTCGTCGCCGCGCGGGAGGCCGGGCTGGCCCGCGACATCGGCGTCAGCCATTTCTCGCCGGCCCAGCTCGACGAGCTCACCGACGCCACCGGGGTCACCCCGGCGGTGAACCAGGTGCGCTGGGCGCCCTCGCTCTTCGACGCCGACGTGCTCGAGGGCCACCGGCGGCGCGGGGTGGTGCTGGAGGGCTACAGCCCCTTCACGTCCACCGACCTGGACGACCCGGTGCTGGTCCAGATCGCCGGCGCGCACGGCGTCACGACCGCGCAGGTGGTGCTGCGCTGGCACCTGGACCACGGCGTCGTCGTCATCCCCAAGTCGGTCACCCCGGAGCGGATCGAGGCCAACGCCGACGTGCTGGGCTTCGCGCTGACCGCCGGCGAGCGCGACCGGGTGGACGGGCTGGCCGACCGGTGAGCAGGATCGGGGCATGACCACACCGATCAGCCGGCGCCGGCTCGGCGACCTGGACGTGTCCGCGCAGGGCCTGGGCTGCATGGGGATGAGCCAGTCCTACGGCACCGCCGACCGGGACGAGTCCCTCGCCGTGCTGGACCGGGCACTGGAGCTCGGGGTCACCTTCTGGGACACCTCCGACGTCTACGGGGACGGGCACAACGAGGAGCTGCTCGCCCAGCGTCTGCGCACCCGCCGCGACGACGTCCAGCTGGCCACCAAGTTCTCCCTCTCCCGAGACGCGGCCGGCGCGATGAGCACCGACGGCCGACCGGAGAACGTGCACGCCCGCTGCGAGGCCAGCCTGCGCCGGCTCGGCGTGGACACGATCGACCTGTACTACCAGCACCGGGTCGACCCGCAGGTGCCGATCGAGGACACCGTGGGGGCGATGGCCGAGCTCGTCGCGCAGGGCAAGGTCCGGTACCTGGGGCTGTCGGAGGCCTCGGCGGAGTCGGTCCGCCGGGCGGCGTCGGTGCACCCGATCACCGCCCTGCAGAGCGAGTGGTCGCTGTGGACCCGGGACCTGGAGAGCAGCGGCGTGCTCGCGGTGGCCCGCGAGCACGGCATCGGCATCGTGCCCTTCTCCCCGCTGGGCCGGGGCTTCCTCACCGGGGCGATCACCAGCCCCGCCGACTTCGGCGACGACGACTTCCGCAAGGACATGCCGCGCTTCCAGGGTGCGGCGTTCGCGGCCAACCTGCTCCTGGTCGACGCCGTCCGGGAGCTGGCGGCCGGCAAGGGGGTCACCGCCGGGCAGCTCGCGCTGGCCTGGGTCGCCGCCCAGGGCGCCGACGTCGTGCCCATCCCGGGCACCAAGCGCCGGACCTACCTGGAGGAGAACGCCGGGGCCGACGCCGTCGAGCTCACCGACGCCGACCTGGCCCGGCTCGAGGAGATCGCGCCGCCGGGCGCCGCCGAGGGCGGCCGTTACGCCAACGCCGGGTACGCCTACGGCGACAGCCCCGCCCGGTGAGCACCGTCCCGATGGGCTCGGACCCGCTGCGTTCCGAGGAGGTGGACCCCGGCTGCGGGGTCGCGCACGGGCACAGCCCCGCCGACCCCGCCCCCGACCGGGTGCTGGTGGCCGTCTTCGGGTCCCCGGTCGCGGCGGCGCTGCTCCGGCTGGCCGCCGAGTGCGGCTACCGGCCGGTGCTGGTGGAACCCGACGCCGGCCGCGAGGTCACCGGTCTGCCCGACGGCACGGTGCGGGTGGACTCCGTGCCCGCGGTGCCCGACGAGCTCGCCGCCGCCGGTGCCGACGTCGTGGTCTGCGACCACCACCGCGAGGAGCTCGGCGTCGTGCTGCGGGACGCGCTGACCCGCCCGGTCCGTTGGGTCGGCGTCATGGGCAACCCGCACCACGAGGGCCCGCACGTCGCAGCGCTGGCCGCGCTCGGCGTCGGGGACGACGAGGTCGCCCGGGTGCACCGGCCGATCGGGCTGAACATCGGCAGCCGTGCCCCGGTGGAGATCGCCGTCTCCACGCTGGCCGGGCTGCTCGCCGACCGGAACGGCCGACCCGGCGGCTTCGACTTCTGACCGCCGCCGTGGACGTCGTGCTCGGGGTGGACCTGGGCACCAGTGGGCTCAAGGCCGTCGCGCTCGGTGTGGACGGTGCGGTGCTGGCGCAGGCCGAGCGCGGGTACTCCTCCGACGCGCCGCGCCCCGGCTGGGCGGAGACCGACGTCGCCGTCTGGCGGGGCGCCCTCGACGGTGCGTTGGCCGAGCTGGTCCCGCTCCTGGCCGGGCACGCCGTCCGCGGGCTGGGGCTGGCCGGGCAGATGCACGGCCTGGTGCTCGTCGACGACGCGGGCACCGCGCTCGCCCCGGCGCTGCTGTGGCCCGACCAGCGCGCCGGGGGGCAGCTGGACCGCTGGCGGGCGCTGCCCGCCGACGACCGGGCTGCGCTGGCCAACCCGCTGGTGGCCGGGATGACCGGGCCCCTGCTGGCCTGGCTGGTCGACCACCGACCCGGGCTGGTGGCCCGGGCCGCGGCGGCGGTGCTGCCCAAGGACGCGCTGCGGGCGACCCTCGTGCCGGGCCCGGTGGTCACCGACCGCAGCGACGCCTCGGCCACCCTGCTCTGGGACGTGCCGGGGGACTGCTGGTCGGCCCCGGCGGTCGCCGCGGCCGGGGTGGGTCTCGACCTGTGCCCGAGGGTCAGCCCCGCGCACGAGGTGGTGGGCACCGCCGCACTGCCCGGCGCCCTCGCCGGGGTGCCCGTCGTGGTCGGCGGGGCGGACACCCCGCTGGCCTGGCTGGCCACCGGGAGCGCGACCGTCCAGGTCAACCTGGGCACCGGTGTCCAGCTGCTGCGCCCGGTGTCCACGCCCCGGCCGGTCGCCGACCCCGTCGTCCACACCTACGCCGACGCTGCAGACGGCTGGTACGCCATGGCGGCGCTGCAGAACGGCGGCCTCGCCTGGGACTGGGTGCGGGGGGTGCTCGGCATGGACTGGCCCGAGCTGCTCGCCACCCTGGACACCTCGCCGCCCGGTGCCGGCGGGGTCGCCTTCGCGCCCTGGCTGACCGGTGAGCGCGGCGGCGTGGCCGGCCCGGCCGACCGCGGCGCCTGGACCGGGCTGCACCCGGGCACCACCCGCGCCGACCTGGGCCGGGCGGCGTTGGAGGGCGTGGCCGGGGCGATCGCCGCGGCTGCCGACCTGCTGGACCCGCCCGCGGACGACACCCCGGTGGCGCTCACCGGCGGGGGTGCCCGCACCCCCGCGGTGCAGCAGCTGGTCGCCGACGCGCTGGGCCGGCCGGTCCGGCACGTCGGCGTGCGCAGCTCCTCGGCCACCGGGGCGGCCCTGCTCGCCGCCCGCGGGGTCGGTCTCGACGTCGTCCCGCGACGGTCCACCGGGCCGGTCGTGGACCCCCGCGGTCACCGGGCGGAACGCCCGGGGACGTGCCAGCGTTGACATCCTCGATCGGACCCGACCGGTGGTCCCAGCACGGAGGAGGGACGCGCGACATGGCGCTCGTCGACAAGATCATGAAGTTCGCCAAGAGCCCCCAGGGGCAGCGGGCGATCCGGCAGGCCACGGACAAGGCCCAGCAGTTCGCCAAGGACCCGAAGAACCGCGCCAAGATCGACGACGTGCGTCGTCGTCTGCAGGGCGGCGGGGGCAGTGGCGGCCGGGGGACCGGCGGCCGGTCCCTCTGAGCACCCGGTCCCTCTGAGCACCCGGCGGCGCTCGTCCCCTCAGCGGGGGGCGAGCGCTGCCAGCACGTCGGCGTGCAGGTGGCCGTTGGTGGCCACCGCGTTGCCCCCGGCCGGTCCCGGAGTCCCGGACAGGTCGGTGAACGTGCCCCCGGCCTCGCGGACGATGACGTCGAGGGCGGCGATGTCCCACAGCGACACCTCGGGCTCGCAGGCGATGTCCACGGCGCCCTCGGCCAGCATCGTATAGCTCCAGAAGTCCCCGTAGGCACGGGTGCGCCAGACCGAGCGGGTCAGGTCCAGGAACCCGTCGAGCCGGTCGCGCTCCTCCCAGCCGGACAGGCTCGAGTAGGACAGCGAGGCGTCGGCCAGGGTGTCCACGCCCGAGACGTGGCAGCGGGTGGCGGACTCCAGCCGGCGGCCGGTGTAGGCCCCCACCCCGGCGGCGGCCCACCAGCGGCGGCCCAGTGCCGGGGCGCTGACCATGCCCACGACCGGCACGTCGCCGTCGAGCAGGGCGATGAGCGTGGCCCACACAGGCACGCCGCGGACGAAGTTCTTGGTGCCGTCGATCGGGTCGACCACCCACCGGCGAGCACCGTGGCCGGTGGTGCCGAACTCCTCGCCCTGGACGGCGTCCCGGGTGCGGGTGCGGGCCAGCGAGCTGCGCAGCTGCTGCTCCACCGCACGGTCGGCGTCGGTGACCGGGGTCAGGTCGGGCTTGGTGTCGACCACCAGGTCCTGGGCCTTGAAGCGGTCCAGGGAGATCGCGTCGGCCTGGTCGGCCAGCACGTGCGCCAGCTGCATGTCCTCGGTGAAGCCCCGCGTCCCCGTCATGGGGCGACGGTAGCGGGCTGGTGCGTCGGGGTGGTCCGCCGTGGACCTGGGCTCGGTCGTCACGGCGGTGCGGTCGGTCGGTGGGCTCAGTGGAAGACCGCGGCCTCCACGTCGGTCGGGCCGTCGTACTGCTGGTCGTCCAGACCGCGCAGGGCCTCCAGGACCTCGTCACCTCCTCCCTGGGACTCGGCGTGGCCGACCAGGTCGTCCTTGGACGCCGGGTACTCGATCCCCTGCAGGGCCTTCTGGATGTCGATGGGACTCACCATGAGCGCCCGCTACCCGACGCCCCCGGGTCGATGCCCGGCTACCGTCGGCAGCGTGCAGAAGGGTCCCGACGCCGCCAAGCTGGTCGGCCTGCTCGCCGACGACGCCCGGTTGGCGGTGGTCGCCGCACTCGCCCTGGGCGCGGGTGACCACGCAGCGCTGGCGACGGCGACGGGTCTCTCGCAGACGGAGGTCGCGCTGGCCGCCCGGCGGTTGGGCCGGGCCGGCCTGGTGGAGCGGGACGGCGCGGCGCTGACCCTGCGCCGGGAGGTGTTCGGGGCGGCGGCCCGGGCCGCGGGGGAGTCGGCCCCACCGCCGGTGCCGCTGTCGGCGGACCCGGTCCAGGACGCCGTGCTGCAGGCGTTCGTGCGGGACGGCCGGCTGACCTCGATCCCGTCGCACCGGACCAAGCGACGGGTGGTGCTCGAGCACCTCGTCGCGGTGTTCGAGCCGGGCCTGCGCTACCCCGAGCGGGAGGTCAACGCGCTGCTGGCCGTGTGGCACCCGGACACCGCGGCCCTTCGCCGGTACCTGGTCGACGAGGGTCTGCTCAGCCGGGATGCCGGTGTCTACTGGCGCAGCGGCGGCCCGGTCGAGGTCTGAGCCGACGCACCGCACAGCAGCGCCTCGACGTCGCCGATCGGGGCCGGGCGGTGGAAGTGGAAGCCCTGTGCGTAGAGGCAACCCAGCGTGCGCAACAGGTCGGCCTGCTCCTGGGTCTCCACGCCCTCGGCGACCAGCTGGAGCCCCAGGGCGTCCGACAGCGCCATGATGCTGCGCATCAGCCGGGCCCGGCGGGTCGAGGTGGTGAGCGCGGAGACGAACGAGTCGTCCAGCTTGAGGAAGTCCGCCGGCAGGGTGTCCAGCCGGGCCAGGGACGAGTAGCCGGTGCCGAAGTCGTCGATGGCCACCGAGAGGCCCTGGGCGCGCATCCGCTCCAGGGTGGCGACGGCGACCGGCGACTCGGCCTCGAGCAGGTTCTCGGTCACCTCCAGCACGGTGGACCCGGCGGGCCACCCCGCGTCGGTCAGGGCGGCCGTGACCAGGTCGGGGAAGGCGGGGTCGCACAGCTGGTGGCCCGAGACGTTGACGGTGAGCAGCAGCCGCCGTCCCGCGCGGGCGTGCAGTGCGGCGAGGTCCCGGCAGGCGGTGCGCAGCACGTGGGCACCCAGTGCGCCGATGAGGCCGCTGTCCTCGGCCATCGGCACGAACCGGCCGGGGGACACCGCCCCGAGTCTCGGGTGCGACCAGCGCACGAGTGCCTCCACACCCACCACGGCGCCGTCGGCCACGGTGACGATGCCCTGGTAGTGCACCGCCAGACCGGACGCGACCGGGTCGCCGGCCAGGGCGGTGGCGAGCTCGGCGGCCAGCGGGTCGGGGCCGGAGTCGTCGAGCACGCTGCGGCCACGGCCGGCGGCCTTGGCCTGGTAGAGCGCCCGGTCGGCCCGGCGCATGAGCTGGGAGGCGGTCTCCCCGGGCTGCAGCTGGGTCACCCCGCAGGACAGGCCCACCTCGGGGCAGGCGTGACGGAGCTGCTCCACGAGGGCCAGGGCGACGGGGCCGGTGGAGTCCGGCAGCAGCAGCGAGAACTCGTCCCCGCCGTGCCGGGCCAGCACCGCGCCGGCCGGCAGCGCCGGGCCCCACCGGGTGGCGACCAGCCGGAGCAGGTCGTCACCGGCACCGTGGCCGTGGGCGTCGTTGACCGCCTTGAAGTGGTCGATGTCCAGCAGCGCGGCCGACAACGGGTCTCCACTGCGCGCGGTGGCCAGCAGTAGGGCCTCGACCGCCTCGTCGAACCGGCGGCGGTTGGCCAGCCCGGTCAACGGGTCCCGGCCGGCGCTGGAGGCCCGGCGCACCAGGTCACCGACGACCACCGCCACCGCGACGCAGACCAGGACGAGCGCCAGGGCCACCGACACCGGGACGTCCGGGCGCACCAGCAGCACACCGGCGCCGGCGGTGAGCGCACCCAGCAGCTGCAGCACCGCGCCCACGCCGGCGAAGTAGAAGAAGGAGTCCAGGGTGACGAAGACCATCAGCCCGGCCAGCGCCGTGGCCGTGGCCGGGTCGGGTGCCAGCAGTGAGGCGGCGGCGATCAACACGGTGCCGGCGGCCACCAGCAGGTGGTAGACGCCCCGGCCCAGCAGGCGGCCCCACCGCAGGCAGCCCACGCCGGTGGCGAGGCCGACCAGCCCGATCGCGAGCAGGGCCAGGCCGGTGGGGGAGCGGTCCAGGTGGTCCACCGCCGCGACGGTCACCGTTGCACCACCGGCGCAGTACAGGGAGCCGGTCACCGCGGCCATCACCCGGGGGGTGGCGACCTCGGGTGGTCGGGGCAGCAGTCGGCGCACGGGGAAGAGATCGGCACGATTCTGTTCCGCTTGAGTGGACGGGTCGGATCCGGGCGGGACCTTCCCCCCGGGGGTGAGCGGCAGGGCCGCCGGCTCACCAGTTCGGCGTCTGGGTCACCGCGGCGACCAGGCGACGGAAGCTGCCCAGCCGCTCGGCCCGGGCCGGTGGACCCTCGGCGGCCCAGTCGTCCAGGGCGCAGTCGGGGTCCTCGGCGGTGTGCCCGCACAGCGGCGGGCAGTCCCGGGCGACCTCGGCCAGGTCGTCGAAGGAGGCCAGCACGTCGGCCGGGTCGGTGTCGGCCAGCCCGAAGCTGCGGATGCCCGGGGTGTCGATGACCATCCCGCCGTGGGGCAGGTCCAGCAGCACCGCCGAGGACGACGTGTGCCGGCCCTTGCCCACCTTGCTCACCCCGCCGATCGCCCGGTACGCGTCGGGGACCAGCCGGTTCACCAGGGTGGACTTGCCCACCCCGGACTGGCCGACGAAGACCGAGATCCGGCCGTCCAGGCGCGGCTCCAGCTCGTGCAGGTCGGTGTCCCGGGAGACCGCGATCGCCTCGACCTCCAGCCCGGCGTAGCGGGCCAGCAGCTCGTCGGGGCTGCCCAGGTCGGCCTTGGTCAGGCACAGCAGCGGGGTCAGTCCGCCGGAGAACGCCGCCACCAGGCAGCGGTCCAGGAACCCCACGTGCGGTTCGGGGTCGGTGATCGCGGTGACGACGACGAGCTGCTCGGCGTTGGCGACCACCACCCGCTCGGTGGGGTCGGTGTCGTCGGCGGTGCGGCGCAGCGTGGTGGCCCGGGGCTCGATGACCACGATGCGGGCCAGGGTGTCGGTGCGCCCGCTGGTGTCCCCGACGAGGCGGACCCGGTCGCCGGTGACCACGCCGTGCTTGCCCAGCTCGCGGGCCCGCATGGCGGTCACCTCGACCTGGCCGCCGTCGTCGGGGTCCTGCACCCGCACGGTCATCCGGCCGCGGTCGACCCCGACGACCAGCCCGGGGACGGCGTCGTCGTGGCTGGGCCGGGTCCGGGTGCGTGGCCGGGACCCACGCCGGCCGGGACGGACCCGGACGTCGTCCTCGTCGGAGCGGCTGTCGAACGTGCGGCCCGACATCAGCGGCCGCCCGTCCGGGACGGGCGGGGGGAGGGCTGCACGCTGGTCACCGGCACGGCCCGCTCAGCCGACCGCTCCGACGCCGCTGCCCAGCAACCCGGCCCAGCGGTCGGTGAAGTCCGGCAGCGTCTTGGTGACCGCCCCGGGGTCGCGGACGACGACGCCGGGCACCACCAGCCCGAGCACCGCGGCCACCATGACCATCCGGTGGTCGGCGTAGGAGTCCAGCTGCGCCGCCCGCCGCGGGCCCGGGGTGATCTCCAGGCCGTCGGGCAGCTGGGTCACCGTGGCACCGACCGCGGTGAGCACCTCGTCGAGGGCCTGCAGCCGGTCGGTCTCGTGGCCGCGCAGGTGCGCGATGCCGGTGAGCCGGGACGGGCCGTCGGCCAGCGCGCACAGCGCCGCCAGCACCGGGGTCAGCTCGCCGACCTCACCGAGGTCGGCGACCAGCGGCCGGACGGTCTGGCCGCCGGTGACCTGCAGGCCCTCGGCGGTGCGCTGCACGTCGGCGCCCATCACGACCAGCAGCTGCTCCAGCTGTGCGCCGGGCTGGGTGGTGCGCAGCGGCCAGTCGCGGACGGTGACCCGGCCGCCGGTGACCAGCGCAGCGGCGAGGAAGGGGGCGGCGTTGGACAGGTCGGGCTCGACGACCCGGTCCAGCGCGGCCACCGGGCCCGGGTGCACCGTCCAGCCGGTGTCGGTGCGCTGCACCAGCACGCCGTGCTCGGTGAGGGTCTCCACGGTCATCTGCACGTGCGGCATCGAGGGGACGCCGCCGGTGAGCCGCAGGTCCAGGCCCTCGGTGAACCGGGCGGCGGCCAGCAGCAGCCCGGACACCACCTGGCTGGACTCGCTGGCGTCCACGGTCACCGTGCCACCGCGGACCGCGCCGGTGCCGTGCACGGTGAACGGCGCCCGGCCGCGGCCGCCGTCGTCGACGGTGACGCCGCACCCGCGCAGGCCCTCGATCAGCCCGGCGTTGGGCCGCTCGCGCAGCCGCTCGTCGCCGTCCAGGGTGACCGGGCCGTCGGCCAGCGCGGCCACCGGCGGCAGGAACCGCAGCACGGTGCCGGCCAGACCGGCGTCCACGGTGGCCGGGCCGCGCAGCGGGGCCGGGGTGACCAGCCAGTCCGCGCCGTCCTCGACGACGCCGACCCCCAGGGCCCGCAGGCCCTCGGCCATCAGGTCGGTGTCCCGGGCGCGCAGCGGGCGGACCAGCCGGGACGGGCCGTCGCTGATCGCCGCGAGCACCAGGGCCCGGGCGGTGATCGACTTGGAGCCGGGCAGGGTGACGACGGCGTCGACCGGCTGCGGGGCGGAGGGGGTCGACCAGCTGTCCATGCCGGTCATCCTGCCCTGCCCGCGGTCCACGGTCCGCGTCGTCGTCCCCCGCCCGGAGGTCACCCGGCGGCCGGGGCCGCGGGCTTCGCGGCCGGCAGGGTGCGCACCAGCCGGCGGTTGGCGAACTCGAACATGCCCAGCTCGGAGAGCTCGCGGCCGTAGCCCGAGCGCTTCACCCCGCCGAAGGGCAGTTCGGGGGAGGAACCCGAGGGCTGGTTGATCCAGACCATCCCGGACTCGAGCCGGTCGGCGACCCCGCGGGCCCGGTCGGCGTCCCCGCTGTAGACGACGGCGGACAGCCCGTAGGTGCTGTCGTTGGCCAGGCGCACCGCCTCGTCCTCGTCGGCGACCTTGTAGAGGACGGCGGCGGGACCGAAGAGCTCCTCGGAGTAGGCGCGCATGTCGGGGGTGACGTCGGCGAGCAGGGTGGCCTCGACGAAGGCACCGGCGTGCTCGGGGCGGCCGCCGCCGGCCAGCACGGTGGCGCCCTTGTCGACGGCGTCCTGGATCTGGGCGTGCAGGTCCTGCGCGGCCTTCTCCGTCGACAGCGGGCCCAGCGTGGTCGCCGGGTCAGCGGGGTCGCCGGGGGTGAAGGTGCCGAAGGCCTGCTGCATGCCGGCGACGAACTCGTCGTAGACGTCGGCGAGCACGATGATCCGCTTGGCGGCGATGCAGGCCTGGCCGGTGTTGGCCATCCGGCCCATGGTGGCGGCCTTGACCGTCCGGCCCAGGTCCGGGGTGTCCAGCACGACGAACGGGTCGCTGCCGCCGAGCTCGAGGACCGACTTCTTCAGGTGCTTGCCGGCCAGCGACGCCACCGAGGAGCCGGCCTTCTCGCTGCCGGTCAGGGTCACGCCCTGCACGGCCGGGTGGCTGATCACCTGCTCGGTGTCCGAGATGGCCAGGAAGACGTTGGTGTAGACGCCCTCGGGCGCACCGGCGTCGCGGAAGAGCTCCTCCAGGGCCAGGGCGCACTGCGGGTTCAGCTCGGCGTGCTTGAGCACGATCGTGTTGCCCAGCGTCAGGTTCGGGCCGGCCACCCGGACCACCTGGTACAGCGGGTAGTTCCACGGCTCGATGGCGAACAGCACGCCGGTCGGCTCGTTGACGACCACGGCCTCGCCCTTCATCACCCCGATCGTGCGCGGGGCGAGGAACTGCTCGGCCTCGTCCGCGTAGTACCGCAGGATGCTGGCGGCCAGCTGGACCTCACCGGCCGCCTCCTGGATGCGCTTGCCCATCTCCGTGGTGATCAGCGCGGCCAGGGCGTCGGAGCGCTCGAGCATCAGGTCGGCGGCACGCCCGACGACGGCGGCCCGCTCGGCCACGCTGCGCCGGCGCCAGTCCAGGTAGGCGGCGTGCGCCCGGTCGACGACGGCGGTCACCTGGTCGCTGGGCAGCGAGTCGAACTCCCGCTCGGTCTCACCGGTGAAGGGGTTGACGGTGGCGTAGGCCCGGTCGGCGGTGCCGCTGTCGGTCTTCGCGCTGGTGCCGGTGGAGGTGTCGGTCTGCGTGCTCGTCACGTCGTCGTGCCTCTTCTCGCTCGCTGGTGGGTCGGGTGCAGTCCTACCCGCCCGGACCGACAGCACGCTCCCCGGCCGCCTCGGACCTGAGGACGGCGGACCTGGGGACGGCGGGGCTGGGGACGGCGGGGCTGGGGACGGCGGTCTGGGGACGGGGCGGGCCGGGCGACCTACAGTCGACGTGTCGCGCTGATCGAGTCCCGGGGAGGCCGCCGTGTGCGGGCGTTACGCAGCCAGTCGCCGTCCCGAGGACCTGACGGTGGAGTTCGAGGCCGTCGCGGCCCCCGGGCAGTCCCCGTTGGCGGCGGACTACAACGTCGCGCCGACCAAGGACGTGTACGTCGTCCGGCAGGCCCGGGAGCGCGCCGAGGACGGCACCCCCACCGGTGGGGTGCACCGCGAGCTGCGGGTGGTCCGCTGGGGCCTCGTGCCGTCCTGGGCCGAGGACGTCTCGGTCGGCAACCGGATGCTCAACGCCCGGGTGGAGTCCCTGACGTCGAAGCCGGCGTTCCGCAAGGCCGCCCGGGCCCGGCGGTGCCTGGTCCCCGCCGACGGCTGGTACGAGTGGGCGCCCAAGCCGCACTCCCCGGGCAAGCAGCCCTGGTACGTCACCCCGCAGGACGGCTCGGGCCTGGCCCTCGCCGGGCTGTGGGAGGTCTGGGGTCGGGGTGCGGACCGGGTCTACAGCTGCACCGTGGTCACCGCCCCGGCCGTGGGCGCGCTCGCCGAGATCCACGACCGGATGCCGCTCGTGCTGCCCCGCGACCGCTGGGCCGACTGGCTGGACCTCGGGCGCGAGGACGTCGAGACCCTCGCCGCACCGACCCCGCCCGAGGTCGTCGAGGGCCTGGAGATCCGGCCCGTCGGTGCCGCGGTGGGCAACGTGGCCAACAGCGGTCGGCAGCTCACCGCCCGGGCCGAGGCGGTCAGCGAGCCCGCCGACCAGCCCGCCCTGTTCTGACGACCCCCGAGGTGACCCCCTGAGCACGACCGACCCCGCCGTGCCCGCCGCCGGACCGTCCGAGGGGTCGGTGGCACCCGGGTCCCGGGCGCTGCCGTCCTGGATCGCCGCCGCGGTCACCTTCCTGTCCTCCGGTGCCGTGCTGGTCCTGGAGATCACCGGCCTGCGGCTGATCGCGCCCTACGTGGGGATCACGCTGCAGACCAACACCGCGGTCATCGGGTTCGCGCTGGCCGCGATCGCCGTCGGCGCCTGGGCCGGGGGCCGGGCCGCCGACCGGGGCGACCCGCGGCGGCTGCTGGTGCCGCTGCTCGTCGCCGGTGGGGCGCTGGTCATCGCGGTGCTGCCGCTGGTGCGCTTCGCCGGTGCCGCGCTGTCCGGGGCCGACGCCGGCAGCGTGCTGCTGCTGGCCGCGGTGGCCGTCGTCGTCCCCGCTGCGCTGCTGTCGGCGGTGCCCCCGATCGTGGTGGCCCTGCAGCTGGGCAGCCTCGCGGAGACCGGGTCCGTCGTCGGCCGGCTGTCCGGGATCGGCACCCTGGGCGGCATCGCGGCGACCTTCGGCACCGGGTTCCTGCTGGTCGCCGTGCTGCCGACCAGCGTGATCATGGTCGGCACCGGGCTGGTCGTCGTCGCCACCGGGCTGGCGCTGCTGGTCTGGCAGCGCCGGGCCGGGGTGCCGGCCCGGGTCTCCGGCGCCCTGGTGGTGACGGCGCTGGCCGGCACCGGGCTCGCGGTGCTGGCCCCGAACCCCTGCCAGGACGAGACGACGTACCACTGCGCCCGGGTGGTCGCCGACCCCGAGCGGGACGGCGGCCGCACCCTGGTGCTGGACACCCTGCGGCACTCCTACGTCGACCTCGCCGACCCCACGTACCTGCAGTTCGAGTACGTCCAGGCCATCGCCTCGGTCACCGACGTGCTCGCCCCGGAGGGGGAGCCGCTGTCCGCGCTGCACCTGGGCGGGGGCGGGCTGACCCTGCCGCGCTACCTCGCCGAGGTCCGGCCCGGCACGCAGAGCCGGGTGCTGGAGGTCGACCCCGGGGTGGTCGACGTCGACCGGGCCAGGCTGGGTCTGCAGACCTCGGCGGACCTGGAGGTCGTCGTGGGCGACGCCCGCGTCGGGCTCAGCGCGGAGGCCCCGGGCGGCCGGGACCTGGTCGTGGGCGACGCGTTCGGCGGGCTGTCGGTGCCCTGGCAGCTGGCCACCACCGAGGCCGTCGCGCTGGTCGAGGACGCGCTGGCCCCCGGCGGGGTCTACGCCGCGAACCTCATCGACAACCCGCCGCTGGACTTCGTCCGCGCCGAGCTCGCCACCCTGCGCACCGTCTTCTCCGACGTCGTGCTGCTCGCCCGGCCCGACGTGCTGGCCGGTGCGGAGGGCGGCAACGTCGTCGTGGTCGCGGCGCAGGAGCCGGTGGACGACGTCGCCCTGGACGAGGCGCTGGCCGACCGTGGGCTGGACTGGCGGGTCGCCCAGGGGGCCGAGCTCGACGCCTTCGTCGGGGACGCCCCGGTGCTGACCGACGACCACGCGCCGGTGGACCAGCTGCTCACCCCCTACGGCTGACCGGCCCCGGTCAGCGGCCGACGTCCGCCGTCCGGGCCCGGGTCAGCGCCACCAGGTCGGCCGGGGCCAGCTCGACCTGCAGGCCCCGCCGGCCGCCGCTGACCAGCACGGTGTCGAACCCCAGCGCCGAGACGTCGACGACCGTGGGCAGCGCCTTGCGCTGACCCAGCGGGCTGATGCCCCCGCGCACGTAGCCGCTGCTGCGCTCGGCGTCGGCCGGGTCGGCCATCACCGCCTTGCGCCCACCGACCGCAGCCGCGAGCGCCTTGAGGTCCAGCTGGCCCGCGACCGGGACCACCGCGACGGTCAGCGCGCCGTCGACCCGGGCCACCAGGGTCTTGAGGACCCGGGCCGGGTCGGAGCCCAGCGCGGCCACCGCGGCCTCGCCGAAGCCGACGCCGTCGGGGTGGTCGTCGGGGTCGTAGGTGTGCAGGACGTGGGCCACCCGGGCCCGCTCCAGCACCCGCACCGCGGGGGTCGCCGCCATGACCGGACACCCTAGGGACGGGGAATGACCCGGCGGGCGGCACCCTTGTAGAGAGCGTGACCAGCTCCTCCGCACCGACCCGGGCCCGCCGGTCGACGACGTCCCCGGACGTCGTCGTGACCCGTCGTCCGCCCGGCCGCCCGGTGGCCGCCCGGCTAGGATCGACCGACGTGGTGTCCCGTCTGCGGGCGCCGCAGAGAGGACGGTCGGTGCCCGACGAGACCACGGACGAGACGACGGGACCGGGGACGGCAGCTGCCGGTGCCCCCGCTGTCGTGACCGAGACCCCCGAGGCCCGGGCCGACGGCAGCCGCAGCGAGCAGGCCGAGACCCGTGCGCAGCGCGACGCCCGCTTCGAGCGCGACGCGCTGCCCTTCCTGGACCAGCTGTACCCGGCGGCCCTGCGGATGACCCGCAACCCGGCCGACGCCGAGGACCTGGTGCAGGAGACCTTCGTCAAGGCCTACTCCGCGTTCCACCAGTTCGCCGAGGGCACGAACCTCAAGGCCTGGCTCTACCGGATCCTGACGAACACCTACATCAACAACTACCGCAAGAAGCAGCGGCAGCCGCAGCAGTACCCCACCGACCAGGTGCAGGACTGGCAGCTGTTCGCCGCCGAGCAGCACAGCTCCACCGGGCTGCGGTCGGCCGAGATCGAGGCGCTGGACCACCTGCCCGACTCCGACATCAAGGACGCCCTGCAGCAGCTGCCGGAGGACTTCCGGCTGGCGGTGTACCTCGCCGACGTCGAGGGCTTCGCCTACAAGGAGATCGCCGAGATCATGGGCACGCCCATCGGCACGGTGATGTCCCGCCTGCACCGCGGCCGCCGCGGGCTGCAGAAGCTGCTCGCCGACTACGCCCGGGAGCGCGGGTTCGCCCGCGCCGGGGCCCCCGAGGAGGGGAGCGCGCGATGAGCGAGACCGCCCACCCCGAGCACGACGGGGAGATCAACAGCTGCGACGACGTGCTCTCCCACGTCTTCGAGTTCCTGGACCACGAGACCGGGGACGCGCGCCGCGCGGTCATCGCCGAGCACCTCGAGGACTGCTCGCCCTGCCTGCGGGAGTTCGGCATCGAGCAGGAGTTCAAGGCCCTGGTCCGTCGGCGCTGCGGGGGAGACCCCACCCCGCTGGGCCTCAAGGACCGGATCAAGATGCAGCTGACCAACGTCTCCTTCGAGGAGGACGGCACGTCGGTCACCGTCGAGCGCGTCACGGTGGAGCACACCACCGAACGCTGAGCCGCACACGCTGGGCCGGACGAGCAGGCCGGAGACACGAAGAGGCGGGGACGACGATGTCGTCCCCGCCTCTTCGCGTCCTGCCCGTCGGCCTCGTCCCGGGGTCCCGCGGCGTGCGGAGCACGTCGTGGGGAGGGACGAGCTCCTCGCTCAGGCGTTGGGGCGCTTGCCGTGGTTGGCGCCGCTCTTCTTGCGGGCGCGCCGCTTGCGTCCACGCTTGGACATCGCTGCCCTCCTCTCCTCGTCGTGTCACCGGGGTGGTCGCCGGTGTCGTGGTGCTGCGGGCACGGTGGGAGACCCACCGGACCGGTGTTCCAGGGTCTCACGCCCCGGCACCCGCGTGCCGACCGTCCCACCCGCGGCAGGCGTGGACGAGGCTGTCAGCGGGCAGGACACGGGCACCGGCCGTGACGACGACGTCACGGGGGTGACCGCAGACAGGGGGACGACGCACAGTGGCCGACACCGGCGGTACGGGGATCGACAGCGTGCTGGTGGCCGGACGGGGCCCGATGGCCTGCGCGGTCATCGCGGCGTGCGCCGCACGCGGGGTGAAGACGGTGGCGGTGCACTCGGCGACCGAGCCGCACGCCCGGCACGTGCGGCTGGCCGACGACGCGGTGTGGCTGGGCCCGGCGCCGGCCGCGGAGTCCTACCTGTCGGTGCCCCGGCTGGTCGAGGCCGCCCGGCGCAGCGGGGTGTCGGCGGTCCTGCCGGTGCCCCCGGCACTGGCCGGCAACGTCGAGCTGGCCGCCGCGGTGCGGTCGGTGGGGCTGACCTGGGTCGGCCCGGACCCGGCGGTGCTGGAGCGGCTCGGTGGTGACGGCGTCGAGCCGGCCAGCGAGCTGGGCTTCCTGGCGGTGGTCACCGCCGACGGCTTGGCGCACGTGACCCCGGTGCGCCGGGACCGGGAGGCCGGCACCGCCCGGGTGTCCTGGACGACGGGGGAGGCGATGGCGCTGCCCGCCGCGGCCCAGCGGCTGCCCGAGCTGGGCTGGCGCGGACTGGTGACCGTCGGCATCGACCCGGAGGGGGCGTTGGCGGAGGTGGCCGCCGGGTTCAGCCTGGACGTGGCGGTGCTGGAGCGGGCGCACGGGGTGGACGCGGTGGACCTCGCCCTGCGCAGCGCCGCAGGGCGGCTGCGCCCGGTGCCCGACGCCCCGCTGCGCCCGGCCGTGGCGGCGCAGCTGCGCTCCACGCTGCCCCCGGGCACCGCGGGCCGGGTCACCGGCCGGCTGCCGGACCGCCCGGCCGGCCCGGGCTCCGACGTCGTCGCCGTCACCGGGTACGACCGGGGGGACCGGCTGGACGGCTGGTACGACGCGCTGCTGGCCACGGTCAGCGCGGCGGGCCCGGACACCGGCACCGCGGCGCGGCTGGTCGCCGAGGTGCTCACCGGTCTGCCCGAGACCGGTGTGCCGCACGACGGGGCGGCGGTCTGCTCGGTGCTGCACCGGCTCGCCGACGGCTGACCGGCACGTCCACCCGGCGGACGGCGGGGAGGTGGCCCGCCGGGTGGTTGGATGTGCGCACACCGGCGCAGCAGCGACGGGTGGGAGTCCCTGCAGCGAGGAGGACCGGTGGCGGTCGAGGAGATCCACGCCGAGATGGTCTCCAGCGTCTGGAAGGTGCTGGTGGCCCCGGGCGCCGAGGTGGCCGCCGGTGACACGCTGGTCATCCTCGAGTCGATGAAGATGGAGATCCCGGTGCTGACCGAGAAGGCCGGCACCGTCACCGAGCTGCACGTCGTCGAGGGCGAGGTCCTCCAGGAGGGCGACCTCATCGCCACCGTCCAGGCCTGACGCCGCGGGGTCGCCGGGGGAGGTCGGGACGGCGCCGTCCTAGGCTCGGTCCACCATGACCAGCACCCCCAGCAGCCTCTCCGACCGCCTGTCCCGCGGCTCCTCGGTCAGTCCCTCCCAGGTCGACCACGCCCGCCGGCTGGTGGCCGACTGGCAGCTGCTGGCCGACCTGTCCTTCGCCGACCTCACGCTGTGGGTCCCGCTGCCCACCGGCCCCTGGTGGTGCGTGGCCCAGGTCCGCCCGCTGACCGCGCCCACCTCGCAGCCCGAGGACCTCATCGGCGTCGAGGTCGAGGGTGCGGACGCGGCGTCCTTCGCCCGGGTGCACGCCGGGGGCGAGACGGTCACCGAGGAGCCCGACGGCACGGGCTCCGCCCCACGCCGCCGTGAGGTGCTGCCGGTGCGGCACGAGGGTGCGGTGGTGGCCGTGCTGGCCCGGGACACCCGGCTGTCGGCGACCCGTTCGCCGTCCCCGCTGGAGCTGACCTACCTCGACATCGCCGCGGAGCTGTGCCAGATGGTCTCGGCCGGCACGTTCCCCCCGCGGATGCTGGAGGACGCCGAGATGAGCCCCCGGGTCGGCGACGGGCTGGTTCGGCTGGACGGTGCCGGGCGTGCGGTCTACGCCAGCCCGAACGCCCTGTCGGCCTACCGGCGGATGGGTCTCACCGGTGACGTCGTCGGGGTCCAGCTGGCCGAGCTCACCCGGCACGCGGCCACCGACCGGGTGGCCGGGGAGGCCGTGGCGGCCAGCATCACCGCAGCGGTCGCCGGTCGCTTCCCCGACCCGATGGACGTCGAGGGCGAGGCCGCCACCATGCTCGTGCGGGCGCTGCCGCTGCAGGCCCCCGGTGGCGAGCACGGGGCGCTGGTGCTGGTCCGCGACGTCACCGACGTGCGGCGGCGGGACCGGGCGCTGATGACCAAGGACGCCACCATCCGGGAGATCCACCACCGGGTGAAGAACAACCTGCAGACGGTGGCCGCGCTGCTGCGGCTGCAGGCCCGGCGGGTGTCCGAGCCGGCCGCGCGGGAGGCGCTGCTGGAGTCGGTCCGCCGGGTGGCCTCCATCGCCGTCGTGCACGACACCCTGGCCGGCAGCCGGGACGACGTGGTGGACGTGGACGACGTGCTGGGCCAGGTGCTGCCGATGCTGGGCGACGTCGCGTCGGTGGGGCCCTCGGCGCGGATCCAGCGGGTGGGTGCCTTCGGCGAGTTGCCGGCGGCCGCGGCGACCCCGCTGGTCATGGCGGTCACCGAGCTGCTGCACAACGCCGTCGAGCACGCCTTCCCCGACGGGCGTCCGGGCACGATCGAGCTGGCGGCCGAGCGGGACGGCCACGACCTGCTGGTCCGGATCACCGACGACGGCCAGGGGCTGCCGCCGGGCTTCGACGTCGCGGCGAGCAAGGGGCTGGGCCTGCAGATCGTCCGGACGCTGGTGACCAGCGAGCTGCACGGCTCCCTGGCGATCAGCGCGCCGGAGTCCGGGCACGGGACCGTCGCGGTGCTGACCCTGCCCGGCGCCGGGCGGGTCCGCCGCTGAACGAGGGGGAGCCGGGTGGCGACGACACGAGGCCGGCTCCCCGGGGGTCCCGGTGAGCCGGCCTCGTCAGGTCGGTGCTGTGCTGGTGCCGGTCAGGCGGTGCGGACCCGGGTGCGGGCGGTGCGCCGCTTGAGCGCACGGCGCTCGTCCTCGGAGAGACCGCCCCAGACGCCGGAGTCCTGGCCCGAGCTCAGAGCCCACTCGAGGCAGGACTGCACGACGGGGCAGCGCTGGCACACGGCCTTGGCCTGATCGATCTGCGTGACCGCAGGGCCCGTCGTCCCGATGGGGAAGAAGAGCTCGGGGTCTTCGTCCCGGCAGAGGGCGCGGTGGCGCCAGTCCATGTCGGTGTGCTCCTCGGTGTCGTCTACGGTGTGCCCGTACCCGCACGACCCGGCTTGGCCGGGTGTGTGACCCGACGGCGTCTGGTCGACGTCGGGAGGCAACCGCACGCTGGTGTTACCAGCAGGTTGCGTTCACGGACGATGCTTTCACGCGCTGAGTGGCTGTCAAGCGGTTCGCCGCCGGACCCACCCCTCGTATGAGCAACCTCACCACGCACCTACCAGGTCCGCCACCGCAATCGACGACGGGGTGGCGAGCGGGGGTCACCCTGACGGGTGCCGGGACGCGGTGGCGTCTCAGAGCACCACGGAGAGCGCGCGCCCCACCGAACGGACCCGCAGACCCGTCGCGACGCCGAGGTGGTCGCCGTCCAGCTGCCAGCCCTGGGGCCGCTCGCAGGTCAGGGCGAGGTCGGGCAGGTCGTGCCAGCGGTGCACGCCGCGCCCCCGGGGGTCGGGTTCGCGGGCCATCGTCTGGCGGAGGTGGTGCAGCATCCGCAGCGGCCCCAGACGGCCCATCGCGAAGACGTCGAGCCGGGTGTCGAAGGAGGCCCGGGGACTCGGGTTCAGCGGGGTGTCGCCCAGGTAGGTCCACGGGCTCACGTTGGAGACCAGGCACAGGAACAGGCCCGTGGTCGGCTGCTCCCCGGGCACGTGCAGCGTCATCGGCGGGCGGCGCCGGTCCGCGCCGAGCAGGAACGAGCGGGTGCCGGCCCGCACGTAGAGCGACCCGGTCGAGCGGTGCCCGCGGGACCGCTGCTCCTCGACCCGCCGGATGACGTCGGCGTCGAAGCCGAGGCCGGCCGCGAAGACGAACCACCGCGGCGGCGTCCAGCGCACCGTGCCGGCGGCGTCGGTCTGCTGTGCGCTGGCCGTGCCCAGCGAGATGCGGCGGGTGCGCCCGGCCCGCAGCGAGTCCAGGATCTCCGCGATCGCCTCGACCGGGTCCCGGGAGCGCCCCAGTGCACGGGCGAAGACGTTGGTCGAACCGCCGGGGACCACGGCGAGCGTGGGGACGCGGGGGCCGGGTCCGTCAGCCAGCATGCCGTCGACGGTCTCGTTCACCGTGCCGTCCCCGCCCAGGGTGACGACGACGTCGTACCCGTCCGCGGTCGCCTGCGCGCCGAGCTCGCGGGCGTGCCCACGGTGGGTGGTCTCGACGACCTCCAGGCGCAGGTCGGTCGACAGCGCCCGGACGAGCACGTCGCGGACCTTGGCGGTGGTGGTGGTCGCCGCCGGGTTGGCCACCAGCAGCGCACGCACGTGCCCCACCCTATCCAGGCCCCCCGCGTAGCCTCGCCGTCGTGGCAGCGCACCCCGACGGCGGTCCCGACCCCCGGTCCCGGCGCCGGGCCGAGCGGTTGCTCGGTGGTGCCGCGGAGGAGTCCGCCCCCCGACCGCGACGGCCGGCGTCGCAGGCGCCGGGTGCCGTCCGGCTGGCGGCGTTGCTGGTGGGCGTCGAGGCCGCCGCCCTGGCCGTCGTCGCCGCGGTGGTGCTGGTGCTGACCCTGACCAGCACCCCGGACAGCGTGGGCCGCGCCCTGGCCGAGGTCGTGTACGTCGGGCTGGGCGCCGGGGCGCTGGGCGCCGCCGCGGTCGGGCTGTGGCGGGTGTCGCCGTGGGCGCGGGGGCCGGTGGTCGTGCTCCAGCTGCTGCTGGGGCTGCTGGGCTACGTCACCGCGTTCGAGGCCGGCCGGCCGCTGCTGGGCCTGCCGGTGCTCGCCCTGGTGGCCGGCGTGCTGTGGTTCCTGGCCACCCCCGAGGCGCGGCTGGCGTACTCCGAGCGCTAGACCAGGTCGATGACGTCGGCGATCGAGTCCAGCACCCGGCTGGGGCGGAACGGGAAGCGAGCGACGTCGGAGGCCCGGGTCGAGCCGGTCAGCACCAGCACGGTCTCCAGACCGGCCTCGATCCCGGCCACGATGTCGGTGTCCATCCGGTCCCCGACCATGGTGGTGGACTCCGAGTGCCCGTCGATCCGGTTGAGCGCGGAGCGGAACATCATCGGGTTGGGCTTGCCGACGAAGTAGGGCTCGGCGCCGGTGGCCTTGGTGATCAGCGCGGCCACCGAGCCGGTCGCGGGCAGCGAGCCCTCCGGCGACGGGCCGGTCACGTCGGGGTTGGTGGCGATGAACCGGGCGCCGGCCTCCACCAGCCGGATGGCCCGGGTGATGGCCTCGAAGCTGTAGGTGCGGGTCTCGCCGAGCACCACGTAGTCGGGCTCGGTGTCGGTGATCGTGTAGCCGGCCTCGTGCAGCGCGGTGGTCAGCCCCGCCTCGCCGACGACGTAGGCCGAGCCGCCGGGCAGCTGGGAGGCCAGGAAGTCCGCGGTGGCCAGCGCGGAGGTCCAGATGGCCTCCTCGGGCACGTCCAGCCCCGACCGGTGCAGCCGGGCCGCGAGGTCCCGCGGGGTGAAGATCGAGTTGTTGGTCAGGACCAGGAAGCGGCGCTCCCGGTCGACCAGGCGGCGGAGGAAGTCCGCGGCGCCGGGCAGCGCCTGCCCCTCGTGGACCAGCACCCCGTCCATGTCGGTCAGCCAGCACTCGGAGGGCCTGCGCTCGGTCATCTCGTCGTCCTCTCGCGGGCGAAGGTGGTCAGCGCCGGGTCGTCGGGCCGGTCGGTGAGCCGGAAGACCGACCAGCCGTCCTGCGGGCGGGCACCGGCGGCGCGGTAGAAGTCGATGGAGGGGGTGTTCCAGTCCAGCACCGACCACTCGAGTCGGGCGTAGCCGCGTTCGACGCACAGCGCGGCCAGGGTGCGCAGCAGCTCCCGCCCGAGGCCGGTGCCACGCTGGGTGGGGGAGACGTAGAGGTCCTCG
Organism: Modestobacter sp. Leaf380; assembly: GCF_001424485.1. Lineage (GTDB taxonomy): Bacteria > Actinomycetota > Actinomycetes > Mycobacteriales > Geodermatophilaceae > Klenkia. The sequence goes on along the minus strand of NZ_LMQC01000001.1, from coordinate 254,968 downwards.
AGGTACACCCCGTGGGTGCCGCGCCAGGTGCTGAAGGACAGGAACCACAGCGCGAACCCGACGACGTCGCCGTCCCCGGTGGTGGCCACGTGCCCGAACAGTGCCGGGGACTCCCCGAACAGCGCTGCGTGCAGCTGCTCGGGGGTCATCAGCGCCTCGTCCAGGCTCTGCTCGTAGTCGGCCAGCTCGCGGACCAGCCCGACCACGACCTCGACGTCTGCGGGGGCGACGGGTCGGACGGTCACGACAGCAGCTCCTTGACCCGTGGGGGCACCAGGCGGCCCAGCGGGGAGACCAGCGGCACCAGCAGCGGGGAGGCCAGGTAGGTGTAGGCGACCAGGCAGAAGGTGAACACCGGCACCGTCGCCAGGCCGACCGCGATCAGCACCCCGGCGGTGATCAGGCCGTAGGGCTTGCCGCTCTTGGGGCTGACCAGCGAGCGGAAGGACCGCCACTTGATCGTGGAGACCATCAGCAGGCCGGGGACGACGACGACCAGCAGCACCCACAGCCGGTCCCGGCCCTGGAGCACGTCGGAGAAGGCGAACACGCTGGCCATCACGACCCCGGCGGCGCCCGGGCTGGCCAGGCCGACGAAGAAGCGCTTGTCCGCGGTGGGGTCGACGGTGGTGTTGAACCGGGCCAGCCGGATGGCGGCGCAGGCCACCCACAGGAAGCAGGCGATCCAGCCCAGCGGGTCGAAGCCGTCCCGGCCGTCGGAGAACAGCGCGAAGGCCAGCAGCGCCGGGGCCAGACCGAAGGAGACCAGGTCGGCCAGGGAGTCGAACTGCAGGCCGAACGGGGACACCGCGCCCACCAGCCGGGCGACTGCGCCGTCGGCGATGTCGAGCACCACCGAGGCGCCGATCAGCACGCAGGCCAGGTCGTACTGGCCGCGGAAGGCGACCAGGATCGCGGCGAAGCCGCAGAGCATGTTGCCCAGGGTGAACAGGCTGGGCAGCCAGGAGCGCGCCCGGGAGCGGCCGCCGCGCGCCGAGGCGCGGACGAACTCGACGGTCTGCGTCCGCCGGGTGGGCGAGCGCCGCTCGGTGGTCACGGTCTCGGCCCGTCCCCGCCGACAGCGCGGTCCCAGCGGGCGATGACGGTCTCCCCGCCGCGGACCCGGTCGCCCTTGCCCACGGTGAGGGTCGCGGTGGCCGGCACGAAGACGTCCATCCGGGAACCGAACTTCATCAGGCCCATCCGCTCGCCGGTGGCCAGCTGCTGCCCGACCCCGGTCCGGGTGACGATGCGCCGGGCCAGCACCCCGACGAGCTGGCGGAAGACCACGGTCCGGTCGCCGTCGACCAGCCACAGCTCGGTGCGCTCGTTGCGGTGCGCGCTCTCGGCCCGGTAGGCGGCCAGGAAGCTGCCCGGGGTGTAGCTGCTCTGGGTCACCGTGCCGCGGTAGGGCGAGCGGTTGACGTGCACGTCGACCACGGAGAGGAAGACGCTCACCTGCTGCCAGCCCCCCTCGGGCACCGGCTCGGGGGCGACGCCGTCCTGGGCGGGGCCGGCGACCATGACCACGCCGTCGGCGGGGGACACGACGTCCTCACCGGCGACCGGGGTGGTGTCGCAGCGCCGCTGCGGGTCCCGGAAGAACAGCGCCATGTACGCGGCCAGCCCCAGCAGCGGCCAGCCGGCCCGGCTCGTCGAGCGTCGGCCGGTGACCCGGCCGAGCACGCCCAGGGCCACGGCCGGGGCGAGTGGCACGGTGATGAAGGGCCAGCCGGCCCGGTCGATGCGCATCGGGGTCCGAGGCTACCGGGGCGCGGTGCGCTCGGGGTGCTGACCGCCCGGGGCAGGTCGCCGGACGCCTCAGGTCGAGGCGTGCTCGGCGCTGGCGCCGCCCTCGCTCACCCGCGGCCGCAGGTCCCCGCCGTACCAGTCCAGGCAGACGACCGTCGCGTCGTCGGAGAGCTCGTCACCGGTGGCCCGGACGACGGCCGAGCCCAGGGCGTGCACCACCTGGCGCGGGTGGTCCCCGGCGCTGTCGCGCAGTGCCCGCACCACGTCGACCGCCGCGGCGTCCCGCTCCTGCATGCCGTCGGTGAGGAAGACGAGCCGGTCCCCGGGCTGCAGGTCGAACTCCTGCACCCGGAACCCCCGGCCCGCCTGGACCCCGAAGGGCAGGTCGACCAGCAGGTCCAGCTCCTCGACCACCCCGGCACGCAGGCGCAGCGGCGCGGGGTGGCCGGCGTTGACCAGCTGGGCGGCGCCGGTGGTCAGGTCCACCCGCAGCACCTGCCCGGTGACGAACTGGCCCCCGGTGCCGTGCGCGGCCACCGCCTCGTTGGCGGCCCGGGTCTGCGCCGCGAGGTCCACCCCGCGGCGGCGCTCGTTGCGCAGGCTGCCCACCAGCAGGGTCGCCAGCAGCGCGGCGGCGACGTCGTGGCCGACGGCGTCGGTGATGGACACCTGCAGGCTGTGCCGGTCCAGGGACCAGTCGAAGGTGTCCCCGCCGACGGTGGCCGCGGGCTCGAGCCAGCCCGAGACGGTGAACTGGCCGGCCTCGCAGGTGAAGGAGGCCGGCAGCAGCCGGCGCTGGATCTCCGCGGCCAGGGAGAAGGGCGTCGTCCGCTGGCCCCACTCGAACAGGTCGGTGTGCCGGCGGTTGGCGATCAGCACGTAGGCCAGCGCGTGGCCGGCGGCGGCGACGTCGGCGAGCACCTGCGGGCCGGGCTCGGTGGGCAGCTCCAGCTCCAGCACGCCCAGGGCGTCCCCGCGGTCGGTGACCGGCACCAGGACCCGGCTGCCGTCGACGAGCGCGGTCACCGAGGCGCGCTGGGTCCGCAGCACCTCACCGTGCGGGCTGTCGGCGATCGCCACGGTGTCGGCGCTCTCGGTCCCGGTGGTGCGGGTCGCGGAGCCCCGGGGGGTCACGGTGCCGAGCCGGACCAGCGAGTGGCCGGAGAAGTCGGCGATCAGGAAGGACACGGCGCGGGCGGCGACGGCGGCCGACAGCTCGGCGGCCACGACGGTGACGGCGTCGACCGGCGCTGCGGCCTCGACCCGCTCCAGCAGGGCACGCAGGTCCAGCCGGGGCGTCTGTGGCAGGGGTGGGGCGGCGGTCACGCGGTCACCTGGTCCGGGAGGAGGAACGACGATGCCGGGCCACCCCGTGGGGGAGCCCGGCATCATCGGTGCGGGAGGTCAGGCGGCGGCCTTCGTCTCCCAGAAGATCTTGTCGATCTCGGCGATGTAGTCCAGGAGCTTCTGCCCCTCGGCCGGGTCGACCGACTGCTTGGCACCGGAGGCACCGGCCTGCTTGGTGGCCTTGTTGAACAGCTCGTGCAGCTGCGGGTACTTCTCGAAGTGCGGGGGCTTGAAGTAGTCGGTCCACAGCACCCACAGGTGGTGCTTGACCAGGTCGGCCCGCTGCTCCTTGATGATGAGCGCGCGCGTCTTGAAGACCTCGTCGTCACTGCCCTGGTACTTCTCCTGCAGGGCCTTGACCGACTCGGCCTCGATGCGTGCCTGGGCGGGGTCGTACACGCCGCAGGGGAGGTCGCAGTGCGCGGTGGCCTCCACGGCGGAGAACAGGCTGAACAGCCGCATGGCGTTCCTCCGGAAGCTCGTGGGGTGGGTCGTCTGCGACCCTACCCGCGGTGATCGGGGGCGACATGTCGGGAAGTGGACCGGTGCACGGGATGCAGGGGCTGCCCCGGCGGTGGACGCACGTCCGGGTCACGGGCCCGTCGATGTCACCGACGCTGAAGGACGGCGACCGCCTGCTGGTCGCCCGCGCCGACCGCGCCCGGCCCGGCGAGGTGGTGATCGCACGGTTCCCGGCCCGGCCCGAGCTGCTGGTGGTCAAGCGCTGCGTCCGTGAGGTGCCGGGGGGCTGGTGGGTCGAGGGCGACAGCGCGGTCGTGCACTCGGACAGTCGCACGTTCGGGCCTGCGGTCGTGGTGGGTCGCGTGCTGGCCCGGGTGTACCCCCGGCCGGGGCGGCTGCCCGCCGCTCCGGCGACCGGACTGTGACGTGGGTCGCTGCTCTACGCTCCCGGTCCCATGAGCTCAACGGAGAGTGTCATGCCCGGCTCGACCGACCGATTCGCCGACGATCCCGCCTTCGCGGTGCACGAGGGCGGCAAGCTCTCGGTGCAGCCGACGAGCGCCATCACCTCGATCGCCGACCTCGCCCTCACCTACACCCCGGGCGTGGCCCGGGTGTCCAGCGCCATCGCCGCCGAGCCCGAGCTCGCCCGCCGGTTCACCTGGGCGCCCCGCGTGGTCGCCGTGGTCTCCGACGGCACCGCGGTGCTGGGCCTGGGTGACATCGGCCCGACCGCCTCGCTGCCGGTCATGGAGGGCAAGGCCTGCCTGTTCCGCGAGTTCGGCGGCCTGGACTCCGTGCCGATCGTGCTCTCCACGACCGACGTCGACGAGATCGTCGCGACCGTCATGGCCATCGCACCCTCCTTCGGCGGCATCAACCTCGAGGACATCAGCGCGCCGCGCTGCTTCGAGGTCGAGTCCCGACTGCGCGAGCAGCTGTCCATCCCGGTCATGCACGACGACCAGCACGGCACGGCGATCGTCGTCCTGGCCGCGCTGCGCAACGCCGCCAAGGTCGTCGGGCGTCCGCTGGGCGACCTGCGGGTCGTCGTCTCCGGCGCCGGGGCCGCGGGCGTGGCCTGCACCAAGATCCTGCTCGAGGCCGGCATCGGCGAGATCGCCGTCGCGGACTCGAAGGGCCTGCTGCACGCCGGCCGGGAGGACCTCACCGAGACCAAGCAGTGGCTGGTGCAGCACACCAACCCGACCGGGCGCACCGGCACGATGGTCGAGGCCCTCGCCGGCGCCGACGTCTACCTGGGCCTGTCCGGCGGGTCGGTGCCCGAGGAGGCGATCGCGGCGATGGCGCCGGGCTGCATCGTGTTCTCCCTGGCCAACCCGACGCCGGAGGTCGACCCGGTGATGGCGGCGCGGTACGCCGCCGTCGTGGCCACCGGGCGCAGCGACCTGGCCAACCAGATCAACAACGTGCTCGCCTTCCCCGGGGTCTTCCGCGGGGCCATCGACGCCGGCGCCACCGGCATCACCGAGGGCATGAAGCTGGCCGCGGCCACCGCGATCGCCGACGTGGTCGGCGACGAGGTCCGGGCGGACTACATCGTGCCCAGCCCGCTGGACCGCCGGGTCGCCGAGGCCGTCGCGGCCGCGGTGGCCGCCGCGGCCCGCGCCGAGGGCGTCACCCGGGACTGAGCCTCACCCGGCGGCGGTGGATCCCCCGAGGACCTCCGCCGCCGGGGTGTTCAGCCACAGCAGCACCACGGTGGCGACGACGAACAGCGGCACCAGCACGACCCGTTCGGTGAACCCGCCGGTCTCCATCGGCGAGAAGTGCACCTTCGCCCGCGGCCGGACCAGCCACACCAGCGGCACCGGCACCCCGCCGCAGGTCAGGAAGTCCCCAGCCACGTGCACCAGCACACCCAGCCCGACCGCCCAGGGCAGCCAGGTGGGGCTGGGGCTGTGCGCCAGGAGCAGCCACGCGCCGCCCCAGGACAGCACCAGGTTGCCGACGACGGTGGTCTCGAACCGGCCGGGGACGACGACGTGCAGTGCCCGCAGCGCCAGCCCGATCGCCAGCGCGAGCAGCAGCAGCGCCGACCAGGTGGCCCGCGACGCCGCGAACGCCAGCGCCCCGAACGCCAGGGGCGCGAGCACCGCGTCGTGGGTGCCCCGCCGGTGGCCACCGGACAGCGTGCCGACCACGCCCGAGGGCACCTCGCTCAGCGGCCCCCACATCCGGGAGATGGTCGACCCGCGCTGGTCCAGGTCGGGCAGCATCGCCATCCCGCCGACGGCTGCGACCCAGCCGAGCTGGGCGACGGTGCCGCTCAGCGGGGCGAGGGGGAGGGTCGCGGCACCGACGGCGAGCCCGGACAGGGCGTGGGAGTGACCGAGCACCCACCCATGGTCACCGCCAGGGGGCGTCGTCCCCGGGAGGCGCGTCAGGGGGTGGGGCGGTAGACCCGGTCCAGGACGCCGGCCAGCAGGCGCTCGGCCAGCGGCCGGGGGAGGGCCGCGACCAGGGCGTGCACCGGCGCCATCCGGGTGGGCAGCGGGCCGCCGTCCAGGCCGGCGAGGTCGAGCAGCCCGTCGACGTCGGCCACCGACAGCGACGCCGGGTCCAGCCCTGCCACCGCGGACACCAGGCCGGGGTCGGGCACCGGCGGGGGCAGGGCGAGCGCGGCCCGGGCGGCGCCGGCCAGGTCGGCCAGCAGTGCGGGCACCCGGCCGGCGGTCGCCGCGGTGACGGTCAGGTGCAGGGTGGCCGGCAGCGTCGTCCCGTCGGGCTGGGTGAACGGCGGCTGGGGCTGCAACAGCCAGCCACGGGCGGTGGCCTCGTCGGCCAGGTGCAGCACGTCCAGCCCGTCGGTGCCGGCCAGGGCCACCAGCGTCGTCGCCGGGGTGCCGACCACCCGCACCCCGGGGACGTCGGCCAGCCCGGCGACCAGCGCCGTCGTCGCCGCCCGGGCCTCCCGGGCCAGCCGGGCGTAGCCCTCGGTGCCCAGCCAGCGGTGCACCGCCCAGGCCGCCGCCATCGGGCCGGCCGGGCGGGTGCCGGCCAGCGTCGGGTTGACCACCGGGTAGCCCGGCCAGCCCGCGGTGGCGAACCAGTGGCCCTGCCGGAACTCCGGGTCGTTCGTCAGCAGCACCGAGACGCCCTTGGGCGCGTAGCCGTACTTGTGCAGGTCGACCGACAGGCTGGTCACCCCGGGCACCGACAGGTCGAACGGTGCGCTGTCCAGGTGCGGGAGCAGCCACCCGCCGATGCAGGCGTCCACGTGGCACGGGACCCCGGCGGCCGCGGCGAGGGCGGCCACCTCGGGCACCGGGTCCAGCACGCCGTGCGGGTAGGACGGCGCGCTCACCACGACCAGCGCCGTGCGCCGGGACAGCACCTGCTCGACGTCGGCCGGTCGGACCCGGCACGTCACCGGGTCCACGCCCACGTCGACGACGGTCAGGTCGAGGAGGTGTGCCGCCTTGCGGAACGCCGCGTGCGCGGTCACCGGCAGCACCAACTGGGGACGGCGCTCGTCGTCGGGGTGCGCGGCACGCCAGCGGGTGCGGGCGGCCAGCACGGCCAGCAGGCAGCTCTCGGTGCCCCCGGAGGTCACGGTGCCCACGGTCGTCGGGCCACCGCCCAGCAGCCGGGAGGCTGCGGCCACCAGGTCGTCCTCGATCCGGGCGACGCTGGGGAAGGCGGTGGGGTCCAGCGCGTTGGTCCACTGGTAGGCCGCCTGGGCGCCGGCGGCGAGCGCGTCCACCTCGGCCAGGCCGGAGTCGTAGACGTAGGCCATGGTGGCCCCGCCGTGCGTGGGGACGTCGCCGTCGGCCAGCGCGGTGAGCTCGGCCAGCACGTCCTGCGGTGTCACGGGGTGGGCTCCAGTCGGTAGCGGGCGATGAACGGCAGCGAGGCCAGCACCAGCAGTGCGGGCAGCACGCTGAAGGACAGCAGCACGGTGGTGTCGGCGGCGCCGGTCTGGGTGACGACGTCGTCACCGACCGAGGACCGGTAGCCGGCCAGGGACAGCAGACCACCGAGCACCGCGGGACCCACGGCCAGCCCCAGGGTCTCCGCGGCCGTCCACACCCCGGTGAACACCCCGGCGCGGCGCCGCCCGGAGGAGGCCTCGTCGGCACCCACCACGTCGGGCAGCATCGCCAGCGGGAACATCTGCAGGCCCGCGTAGCCCACCCCGACGAGCACGACCAGACCCAGGACCAGCCCGGTGCGCCCGGGGCCGCCCAGCGCCAGGCCCGCCGCACCGACGGCGAACACCGCGCCCGCGGCCAGCAGCCCGGCCCGCTTGCCGACCCGGCGGCCCACCCGCAGCCACAGCGGCATGACGACGATGGCCGGCCCGACGAGGGCCAGGAACAGCAGCGTGCCCGCGCCGCCGTCCCCGAGCACCCGCTCGGCGTAGTACGGCACCCCGGCGAGCATGACGCCGATCCCCAGCGCCTGGACGACGAAACCGGTCAGCAGCAGCCGGAACGGGCGCACCCGGGCCGCCACCCGGACGGTGTGCAGCAGACGCCCCTCGCTGGCCACCCGGGTGAGGGTGCGCGCGTTCCGGGTGCCCACGACGGCCCCGAGCATGCCGACGGCCAGCAGCACCGCCACGAAACCGGCCATCGCCAGGTGCCCGGCCCGGCCGCCGCCGGCCAGGTCCCGGACCTCGGGGGCGCCGGCGCCGGCCAGCAGGACCCCCACCGCGAGTGCCGCGACCCGCCAGGAGACCAGGGTCGACCGCTCGCCCGGGTCCAGGGTGATCTCCGCCGGTTGGGCGACGTAGGGCACCTGGAAGAGGCCGTAGGCGGTGGCGGCCAGCAGGAACGTCACCGCCACCCAGGTGGCAGCCAGCCACGGCGGGGCACCGGGGCCGGCGAAGACCAGCACGAACAGCGGGGGGAGGGCCAGCCCACCGGCCAGCATCCACGGCCGGCGCGGGCCCCACCGGCTGTCGGTGGCGTCGGACCGGGCGCCCACCCAGGGGTTGAGCAGGACGTCCCAGGCCTTGGGCGCGAAGACCACCAGCCCGGCGATGCCGGCGCCCACGCCGAGCACGTCGGTCAGGTAGTAGAGCAGCAGCAGGCCGGGCACCGTGCCGAAGGCGGCGGTGCCGATGGAGCCCAGGGCGTAGCCCAGGTGCGTGCCCCGGGTGAGGCCCGGGGCCGCGGTGAGGGGGAGGCCGGTCACGGGTCCGGAAGGTAGTCCGTGACCGACCCCTGCTCGGTCCTCGGCTCAGTCCTCGGCGTCGTCGTCCGTGCCGCCGCGGGCCAGCCAGGTGGCCAGCCGCTCGACCGGCACCTCGAAGTCGGGGTGCTGGTCGACGAAGGCCTGCAGCTGGTCACCCAGCCAGGCGAGGGAGACCTCTTCCTCGCCCCGGCGGGTGACCAGCTCCTCGATGCCGCGATCGGTGAAGTACACGGTGTCCTCCCGACGCCGCTACTGGGCGAACGCGCGGGTGACGAGGTCCTTCTGCTCGGCCTCGTGCACCTTGGCGGACCCGACGGCCGGGCTGGCCGAGGCCTTCCGGCTGACGACCGACAGCGACTTCCCGCTCGGCAGGTCGGCCGGCAGGTTGACGGCCATGAACTGCCAGGCGCCCATGTTGGCCGGCTCCTCCTGCACCCAGAACACCTCGGCGGCGTTCGGGTAGCGCTCCAGGGCCTGCACCAGCTCGCTGACCGGCAGCGGGTACAGCTGCTCGACCCGCAGCACGGCGACGTCGTCGATGCCCTGGGCCTCACGGGCGGCGAGCAGGTCGTAGCTGACCTTCCCGCTGCACAGCAGCACCCGGCGGACGGCGGCGTCCTCCAGCGGCTCCCCGCCGACACCCGGGTCGGCCAGCACCGGCCGGAACCGCTCGTCGGTGAAGTCCGCGACCGCGCTGACGGCGGCCTTGGCGCGCAGCAGCGACTTGGGCGTGAAGACCACCAGCGGGCGGTGGGTCTCCGACAGCGCCTGACGACGCAGCAGGTGGAAGTAGTTCGCCGGGGTCGAGCAGTTGGCGACGGTCATGTTGTTCTCCGCGCACAGCTGCAGGAACCGCTCGGGCCGACCGCTGGAGTGGTCGGGCCCCTGGCCCTCCAGGCCGTGCGGCAGCAGCAGCACCACGCCCGACCGCTGGCCCCACTTGGCCTCACCGGAGGAGATGAACTCGTCGATGATCAGCTGGGCGCCGTCGACGAAGTCACCGAACTGGGCCTCCCAGAGGACCAGTGCCTTCTCGTTGGCCACCGAGTAGCCGTACTCGAAGCCGACGGCGGCGTACTCGCTCAGCAGCGAGTCGTAGACGAAGAACTTCGCCTGGTCGGCCGACAGGTTCGCGATCGGCGTGTACTCCTTGGCGTCCACCCGGTCGATGAGCACCGAGTGGCGCTGCACGAAGGTGCCGCGGCGGGAGTCCTGCCCGGCGAGCCGGACCGGCACGCCCTGCATGAGCAGCGACCCGAAGGCCAGCAGCTCGCCCATCGCCCAGTCGACACCGCCCTCGCTGACCATCGCGGCGCGACGCTCCAGCATCTTCTGCAGCTTCGGGTGGACGGTGAAGTCCTCGGGGAAGGAGACGTGCGCGTCCCCGATGGCCTTGAGCACCTCGGTGGAGATGGCGGTCTGCGCCGACTCCGAGGGCCGCTGGTCCATGACCGGCTCGGGCGTGGAGGAGTCCCGCGCGTCGTGGGTCTCGGCGAAGGCCCGCTCCAGCTGCCCGCGGTAGTCCTTGAGCGCCTCCTCGGCCTCGGCCAGGGTGATGTCGCCCCGGCCGACCAGCGCCTCGGTGTACAGCTTCCGCACCGAGCGCTTGCGGTCGATGATGTCGTACATCAGCGGCTGGGTCATCGAGGGGTCGTCGCCCTCGTTGTGGCCCCGGCGGCGGTAGCAGACCAGGTCGATGACGACGTCCTTGCGGAAGGCCTGGCGGTAGTCCATCGCCAGCCGGGCGACCCGCACGCACGCCTCGGGGTCGTCGCCGTTCACGTGGAAGACCGGGGCGCCGATCATCCGGGCGACGTCGGTGGAGTACAGGCTCGAGCGCGCCGCGGCCGGGCTGGTGGTGAAGCCGACCTGGTTGTTGACGACGACGTGCACGGTGCCGCCGGTGCGGTAGCCGCGCAGCTGGGACAGGTTGAGGGTCTCGGCGACCACGCCCTGCCCGGCGAACGCGCTGTCGCCGTGCAGCAGCACCGGCAGCACGGTGAAGCCGGCCTCGCCCTTGTCGATCATGTCCTGCTTGGCCCGCACGATGCCCTCGAGGACCGGGTTGACGGCCTCCAGGTGCGAGGGGTTCGAGGTCAGCGACACCTTGATGTGCGCGTCGCGGGCCGGGTGCTGGAAGGTGCCCTCGGCGCCCAGGTGGTACTTGACGTCGCCGGAGCCCTGCACGGTGCCCGGGTCGATGTTGCCCTCGAACTCCCCGAAGATCTTCGAGTAGGGCTTGTTGAGCACGTTGGCCAGCACGTTGAGCCGGCCGCGGTGCGGCATGCCGATCGCGACCTCGTCGAGCTCGTACTCGGTGGCGGCGACCAGCACCTCGTCCAGCAGCGGGATGACCGACTCGCCGCCCTCGAGGGAGAACCGCTTCTGACCGACGTACTTGGTCTGCAGGAAGGTCTCGAAGGCCTCAGCGGCGTTGAGCCGGGCCAGGACGCGCTTCTGCTTGTCCCGGTCGGGGCTGTCGTGCTTGACCTCGATGCGCTTCTGGAGCCACTCGCGCTCCTCGGGGTCGGTGATGTGCATGTACTCCACGCCGACGGTGCGGCAGTAGGAGTTGCGCAGCACGCCGAGCACGTCGCGCAGCGGCATGACCTTCTCCCCGGCGAACCCGCCGACCGGGAACTGCCGGTCGAGGTCCCACAGGGTCAGGCCGTGCTGGGTGATGTCCAGGTCGGGGTGGGTGCGGACCTTGAACTCGAGCGGGTCGGTGTCGGCCATCAGGTGGCCGTTGCGCCGGTAGGCCTCGATCAGCTCGACGACGCGGGCGCCCTTGTCGATCTGCCCCTCGTGCCGGACGGTGACGTCAGGGACCCAGCGGACCGGCTCGTAGGGGATCCGCAGCGCGGCGAAGACCTCGTCGTAGAAGCCGTCCTTGCCCAGCAGCAGGCCGTGCAGCTTGCGCAGGAAGTCCCCGGACTGGGCGCCCTGGATGATCCGGTGGTCGTAGGTCGAGGTGAGCGTGATCGTCTTCGCGACCGCGAGGTCGGTCAGGGTCTCCGGGCTCATCCCCTGGAACTCGGCCGGGTAGTCCATGGCGCCGACGCCGACGATGGTGCCCTGGCCGGTGGTCAGCCGGGGCACGGAGTGGTTGGTGCCGACGGTGCCGGGGTTGGTCAGCGAGACCGTGGTCCCGGTGAAGTCCTCCATCGTCAGCTTGCCGCCGCGGGCCCGGCGGATGACGTCCTCGTAGGCGCCCCAGAAGGCGGCGAAGTCCATCTCCTCGGCGCCCTTGATGTTGGCCACGACCAGGGAGCGGCTGCCGTCGGCCTTGGGCAGGTCGATGGCCAGGCCGAAGTTGACGTGCTCGGGCTGCACGACGTGCGGCTTGCCGTCGATCTCGGCGAAGGCGGCGTTCATCTCCGGGAAGTCGTCCAGCGCCCGGACCAGCGCGTAGCCGATCAGGTGGGTGAAGGAGACCTTCCCGCCGCGGGAGCGGGCGAGGTGGTTGTTGATGACGATGCGGTTGTCGACCAGCATCTTCGCCGGGACGGCGCGCACGCTGGTGGCCGTCGGGACGGTCAGCGAGGCGTTCATGTTCTTCACGACGCTGGCCGCGGCACCGCGCAGCACGCTCTGCCGGGGGCCGGCGCCGGCCGCGGCGGCCGGCTTGGCCGCAGGCTTCGGGGCGGGCTTGGCCGCGACCTGCTGGTCGGCCCGCTCGGCCGGCTTGGCCACCACGGTGCCGGCGCTCTGGGGCTCCGGGGCGACGGCCTTCGGCGTCGGCGCGGGCGCCTGGGCCGGGACGTCGGTGGTGCTGGGCCGGGTGGCGGAGGCCTCGGCGTCGGCCGGGGCGGGCTTCTGCGCCGCCGGCTGAGCAGGGGCCGGCGGCGCCGGGGGCGCGGGGGGCTCCGGGGGCGCGGCCGGTGCGGCCTCCGCGCGGTCCTCGCCGGCGGACACCGGGCTGCCGGGACGGTAGTCGTCGAAGAAGTCGTGCCACGCCTGGTCGACGCTTCCGGGGTCGGCGAGGTACTGCTGGTACATCTCCTCGACCAGCCACTCGTTGGTGCCGAACCCAGCCGCCGCGGCGGAGGAGTTGGTGGGGGAGGGCCGGGATGAGCTCACGCTTGACACGGGGTCGAGTGCCTTCTTCGTCTGTGGACGTCGTTGGACCGGTTGCCGACTCTACCGGCCCCGGAGGGGGTCCGTCCGGCGTGTGGTGACCCGTCGCACGTGGCCCGGCTCACCTCTCGCCGTCCGGGTCGTCAGGTGGAGCTGGTGTGCTGCTCGAGCTGGTCGACCAGGGCGTCCCAGCCGGTACGCCCGTCCTGGCTGCCCGCGCGGTGCTGGGCGGCGGAGACCCGGGCGATGTCCAGGGCGCTGGCCCCGTCCGACGTCGTCTCCTCCACGTCGGCCCCGGCCGCCAGCAACTGGGCCACGATCCCGGGCGTTTCGCCGTCGGGGCCGGCGCCGACCGCGGTGTGCAGCGCGGTCCGTCCGGTGTCGGGGTCCCGGCGTCCTGGGTGTGCCCCGGCGGCCAGCAGCGCCCGGACGACGTCGGGGTGCCCGCCACCGGCCGCGGCCTGCAGCGCCCCGCCGTCGGGGTCCGCGCCCCGGTCGACGAGCAGCTGCACCGCGTCCAGGTGGCCGCCGAACGCCGCCCAGGTGAGCAGGGCGACGTCGCTGTGCGGGTCGGTCAGCGGCGCGCCGCCGTCCAGCTCGGCGACGAGCCGGGTGGTGTCACCGGTGTAGGCCGCGGTGGCGGCGTCCACCCGGGCGCCCAGGCCCTCCAGCACCGGTACCAGGTCCGGTGCGTGCTCGAGGGCCACCTGCAGCGGGGTCCGGCCGTGCTCGGTGCGGGCCTCGAGGTCCGCACCGGCGCCGGCCAGCGCCTCGACGGCGTCCCGGCGCCCGGCCGCGACGGCGAGGTGCAGCGGGGTCCAGCCGTCCTGCCCGTCGCGCTCCACGGTCGTGGTGAGCAGCCGGGGCTGGTCGGTGACCGCGGAGCGGACCGCGTCGGTGTCGCCCGCGGCGATCAGCCCGGACAGTCGCTGGGCGGTCATCCGCAGCGCGCGCATCTCCCCGGTGGAGGGGGCGGCGGCGGTGGGACCGGTCGTCTCGGTCATCGGTGACCCCGTCTCGTCGTCGTGCTGGCGGCGGTGGGTGGGTGGTGCGGGTCGGGCTGGGGTCCGTGCGGTCGGTCAGACCACGTCGCGGCGGACCGCCAGGAGCGTCCCGAGCACGGCGGCGAGCAGACCGTATCCGAGCAGGAGCAGGCCGCCCTGCCAGGCGGTGAGCAGGTCCGGCCCCTCGAAGGTCGCGGTCATCGCCTCGAGGGCCCCGCCCGGCAGGAACTTGTAGGCACCCGACGTGGCGGGGACGCTGCGCAGGATCGACTCGACCACGAACAGGTAGACCAGCGAGCCCACGACCGCGGCGACCTGGTTGCGCACCAGGGCCCCCACGCCGACGCCGATCACCGCGTAGACGACCAGGGCCAGCCCCGAGCGCAGCAGCACGCCCAGGGTGTCCCCGGACCAGTCCGGGGCACCTCCCCGCGCGGCGCCGTACACCGAGGCCACCACGACCGTGGTCGCCACGACCGCGACGGCGAGCACCGCCCCGGCCACGGCGTAGGCGACCACCTTGGCCAGCACGACCCGGCCACGCCGGGGCGCGACCAGGAACGTCGGGGTGGCGGTGCGGTGCCGGTACTCCTGCGTCATCCCGATCACGCCCAGCACGAGGCTGATGATCGTGACCTGGGCCGGGATGGCGGCGATGAGCTGGCTGAAGGCCTCGGTGCCCACCGCGGGGGTCCCGTTCTCGGCGCCGGCCAGCCCGGTGAACAGCGCGGTGAAGCCGCCGGCCATCAGGCAGCCGACGAGGACGAGCCACAGGCCCACGCGGGTGCTGGTCAGCTTGGTCCACTCGGCGCGGACGAGGCGGGCGGTCACGCGGCGCTCCCGGGGGTGGTCGTGTCGGGGGACCCGGCGCTGTACTGCTCCGCGCCGGCGGTGAGCCGGAAGTACGTCTCCTCCAGGCCCGAGGTGCGGCCGTGCAGCTCGTGCAGCTCGACGCCGTCGACGAAGGCCCGGTGGCCGATCTCCGCCGTGCTGGCCCCGGTGACGGTGAGGGTGTCGGGGCCGGTGGTCTGCACCTGTGCCCCGGCGGCGGACAGCGCCGCGGCGAGACGGGCCGCCTCGGGGCTGCGCACCTGCACGGTGCCGGCCCCGGCGTCGGCGGCGAGCTCGGCCAGCGAGCCCTCCCGGACCAGGCGGCCCGCGCCCACGATCACCACCCGGTCCGCGGTCTGCTCGACCTCGGAGAGCAGGTGGGAGGAGATGAGCACCGTGCGGCCCTGGTCGTGCGCCAGGTGCCGCAGGAAGCGGCGCAGCCACTGGATGCCCTCGGGGTCCAGGCCGTTGGCCGGCTCGTCGAGGACCAGCACGGCCGGGTCACCCAGCAGCGCCGTCGCCAGCCCCAGCCGCTGTCGCATGCCCAGCGAGTAGTTGCCCGCCTTGCGCCGGCCGGCCGGGGTCAGCCCGACCTGGTCCAGCACCGCGTCGGCGCGGGACACCGGCAGGCCCGCGGCGCGGCAGTACACCCGGAGGTGGTCGCGGCCGGTGCGGCCGGGGTGGAAGGCCGTCTCCAGCACCGCGCCGACCTGCCGGGTGGGCTCGGTGAGCTGGGCGTAGGGGGTGCCGTTGAACGTCGTCGTCCCGGAGTCGGGGGTGATGAGGCCCAGGGCCATCCGCAGCGTGGTGGTCTTCCCGGCGCCGTTGGGGCCCAGGAAGCCGGTCACCTGCCCCGGTTCGACGGTGAAGCCCAGGTCGGACACGGCGCGGACCGAGCCGAAGCTCTTGGTCAGACCCCGGACCTCGACCCGGACCTGCCCTGCTGGTGCGGTGCTGCTGCTGATCGTGCTCACCCCTGTCCGCTCTCCCGTGACGACCGGCCCATCCAACCGCACCGGGACCGTCTCGGAGGAGACCGCCGGGTGGACGTCGGGTGTCCGGGCCGCGCGCGGTGGTGACCCCCGACACGCCGCACGGCGGCAGCTCGGCTACGGTCCGGCCCGTGACTGCCTACCGCACGGTCGTCGTCGGCACCGACGGGTCGGAGTCCTCGCTGCGGGCGGTCGCCCGGGCCGGGGCGCTGGCCGGGGCGTGCGGGGGGACGCTGGTCATCGCCTGCGCCTACCTGCCCACCGACGCCGACGACCGCGACGTGCAGCGCACCGCCGACGTCCTCAAGGACGAGGCCTACCAGGTGATGGGGTCCTCGCCGGCGGAGGAGACGGTGCGCACGGCACACGAGCGGGCGCTGGCCGCGGGCGCCGGCCAGGTCAGGACGGTCGCCGTCGTGGGTTCGCCGGTCGAGGCGCTGCTGGACGTCGTCCGCCGGGAGCAGGCCGACCTGCTGGTGGTGGGCAACCGCGGGCTCAACGGCATCAAGGGCCGGCTGCTGGGCTCGGTGCCCGCCGACGCGACGCGCCGCTCGTCGGTCGACGTGCTGATCGTGCACACCACGGACTGACCCCACGGACGACGTGACCGGTCCGGGGACCACGGACGGGCAGCCCGGGGACACGCGCGCGGCGCTGGACCGGCTGCTGCTCGGTGGACCACGCCGGTGGACCCGGCTGGAGGTCGCCGAGCGCGCCGGGATGCCGCCGGCGCGCACCCAGCGGCTGTGGCGGGCGCTCGGCTTCGCCGACGTCGAGGACGACGCCCCGGTCTTCGCCGACGCCGACGTCGACGCGCTCACCGCACTGTCGGCGCTGATCGACTCGGGCTTCGTCGACGTCGACACCGAGGCCTCGATCGCCCGGGCCATGGGCCAGTCGCTGGCCCGGCTGGCCGACTGGCAGACCGACATGCTGGCCGCCCTGCTGGCCCCGGGGGACCGGGACACCGCCGCGGTGGTCGACGCCGCGCAGGTGCTGCTGCCGCTCATGCGCGACGTGCAGACCTACGTGTGGCGCCGGCACCTGGCCGCCAACGCCGACCGGCTGCTCGCCGCCGAGCCCGGCGCCGCGGTGGACCGCCGCGAGCTCGCGGTCGGGTTCGCCGACCTGGTCGGGTACACCTCCCGCAGCCGCGGCATGGACGGGCGCGAGCTGGGCGTGATGGTGGAGGACTTCGAGGGCCTGACCGCCGACCTGGTCTCCCGGCACGCCGGCCGGGTGGTCAAGACCGTCGGCGACGGCGTGCTCTTCACCTGCCCGACCGCGGCGCAGGCGGTGGAGATCGGGCTGCGACTGCCTGAGGAGTGGGCCGCCCCCGACCGCCCCCCGCTGCGCGTGGGCGCGGCCTACGGACCGGTGCTGACCCGGCTGGGCGACGTCTACTCACCGGTGGTGAACCTGGCCAGCCGGCTGACCTCGCTGGGCCGGCCCGGGACCCTGCTGGTGGACCGCGAGCTGGCCCGCCGGCTGCGCGGGCGGCGTGCCTACCGGGTGCGGCCGCTGCGCCGGGTCTCGGTGCGTGGCTACGACCACCTGCAGCCGTGGCTGGTCCGTCGGCGCGAGGGCGAACCGGTCCCGGCGCTGGACTCCTTCGAGGAACTGCTCGACGAGATCGCCGACGACGTGCTGGACGACGTGCTCGACCCCGACCCCGACCCCCGGGACACCGCCCGCGGGTGACCCGGACGCGCCGGGGGACCATGTCCGGCGTGAGTGCCACCCTGCTGGCCCGCGGCCTGGCCGCCGGGCACGGCGCACGAGTCCTGTTCGCCGACCTGGACCTGGTCGTCGCCCCCGGTGACGTCGTCGGTCTCGTCGGGGTCAACGGGGCCGGCAAGTCCACCCTGCTGCGCACCCTGGCCGGCCTGCTCCCCGCCGAGGCGGGCGCGGTCACGCTGTCCCCGCCCTCGGCCACCGTCGGCTACCTCCCGCAGGAGCACGAACGCCGGGACGGCGAGACGGTGCTGGCCGCGCTCGCCCGGCGGACCGGCGTCGCCGACGCCCAGCAGGTGATGGACGACGCCCTGGAGGCGCTCAGCGCCGGCACCCCCGACGACGGGTACGCCGACGCCCTGGAGCGCTGGCTGGCCCTGGGTGGGGCGGACCTGGAGGAGCGCGCGGTCGAGGTGGTGGCGCAGGTGGCCCCCGGGGTCGCCCTGGACGCGCCGATGACCGGGCTGTCCGGGGGGCAGGCGGCCCGGGTGGGGCTGGCCTCGCTGCTGCTGTCGCGCTACGACGTGCTGCTGCTCGACGAGCCGACCAACGACCTGGACCTGGCCGGGCTGGACCAGCTGGAGACCTTCGTGCAGGGCCTGCGCACCGGGGTCGTGGTGGTCAGCCACGACCGCGAGTTCCTGTCCCGGACGGTGACCCGGGTCGTCGAGCTGGACCTGGCCCAGCAGCTGGTCCGGGTGCACGACGGCGGCTACGAGGCCTACCTGACCGAGCGGGAGGTCGACCGCCGGCACGCCCGGGAGTCCTACGACGAGTTCGCCGACACCAAGGCCGGTCTCGAGGCGCGGGCCCGGATGCAGAAGAACTGGATGGCCAAGGGCGTCCGGGACTCCATCAAGAAGAGCAAGGACGGCGACAAGCACGTCAAGGCCGCCAACCGGTCCTCCTCGGAGAAGCAGGCGGCCAAGGCCAAGCAGACCGAGCGCCGGATCGAGCGGCTGGAGGTGGTGGAGGAGCCCCGCAAGGAGTGGGAGCTGCGGATGGAGATCGCCGCCGCGCCTCGGGCCGGCGCGGTCGTGGCCACCCTGCGCGGGGCCGTCGTCCGGCTGGGGGACTTCACGCTGGGCCCGGTGGACCTGCAGGTCGACTGGGGCGACCGGGTGGCCATCACCGGGACCAACGGGTCGGGCAAGTCCACCCTGCTGGCCGCGCTGCTGGGCCGGCTGCCGGTGGACGAGGGCCACGCGTCGCTGGGCTCGGGGGTGCGCCTGGGCGAGGTGGACCAGGCCCGCGGCCGCTTCCTGGGTCCCGAGCGGCTGGCCGAGGCGTTCGGCGCCGAGGTCCCCGACCTGCCCGACGCCGAGGTCCGCACGCTGCTGGCCAAGTTCGGGCTCCGCGCCGACCACGTGCTGCGCCCGGCCGAGACGCTCAGCCCGGGGGAGCGGACCCGGGCCGGGCTGGCGCTGCTGCAGGCCCGCGGGGTGAACGTGCTCGTCCTCGACGAACCCACCAACCACCTGGACCTGCCGGCCATCGAGCAGCTGGAGCAGGCACTCGCCGACTACACCGGCACGCTGCTGCTGGTCACCCACGACCGCCGGATGCTCGAGGCCGTGCAGACCACCCGGCGGCTCACCGTCAACGGCGGGCGGCTCTCCGAGGACTGACCACCGGCGCCGGTGCGACCGGGTCTGCGACGTGCGTGCGGGCCCGGTGCGGGTGGCTCATCGGCCGAGGCGGGTCGGCCTCCAGCACCGCGGCGATCGCGTACTCCGCCAGCGCGGCGACCTCGGCGGCGGTGCCCCGGCGCGGGTCGATCGCCGGCAGCTGGTGCAGCTCGACCACCAGCCCGCTGCTGCCCAGCACCCGGGAGGCGCTGCGCCACCAGGACTCCCCGGTGGCCTGCGCGGCCGCCGTCGTCGGCCGGTCGGCGAGCCGGAAGCGGACGGCCACCGGGCACACCGGCACGCCCGCGGCCAGTGCCGGGGCGACGGCGGCGGGCCGGAAGCGGCCCAGCCCCGTGCCGCAGGTGGCGTGCTCCTCGGGGCGGACCAGCACGCTGCGGCCCGCGCTCAGCTCGGCGGTCACCCGGTCGGCCCGCACGGTCGCCAGGCCCGGCCAGCCGGCCTCGTCCTCCACCGGCAGCGCCGCGACCGCGGTCCGCAGCGCCAGGTCGTCCACCCAGGACACCCGGTTGGCCACGACCAGCCGCGCCCCCCGCGGCCAGGCGACGGCCGGCGGGACCAGGCGCACCCGGACGCCGGCGGCGGTCAGCAGCCGGGCGGCCGTGCAGACCCCGTGCCGGCGGCCGTCACCGGCCGGCGGACGGGCCGTCGCGCGGGCCAGGGCGCCGGTCAGCGCGAGGGCGCGGCGGCGGCGGAGGGCAGGGGACGCCGTGGGGACGACGTCGACGGTGCAGGCGGTCGAGCAGGGACCGGTGCTCATGACCGTCACGGTGGCCGGTGCAGGTGACCGGGGGGTGGCCCGCAGGCGGCACCACCGCGACGTTCCGGCGGCAGGACCGCGACGACCCACAGCGGCAGGGCCGCGGCGGGCTCAGGCGGCAGGGCCGCGGCGGGCTCAGGCGGGGGACCGGCGCGCGACCAGCACCAGCACCACGGCGGCGAGCGCGGCCGCGGCGGTCAGCAGCACCGGGTACCCCGCGACCGCGGACAGCCCGGCGAGCAGCACGGGGGCGGCGAACCCCACGTACGTCAGGGCGTAGTACACGGCCGTGAGCCCGGCCAGCTCGTGCGGCGGCGCCAGTCGCTGGGTCTCGGTCAGCCCGGCGACCAGGCACCAGCCGTACCCGGCGCCCAGCACGACGGCGGCGCCCAGCACCAGCCACGGCGAGGTCGTGGCGGCGGCCAGCGCGGCCAGCAGCAGCCCGGCGACGACCGCGGCCATCCCGGCCCCGGCCGGACGTCGGGTGTCGACGGCGGCCATCCGGCGGCCCAGCGGCTGCACGGCGAACCCGGTGCCCAGCGTCACGCCGGCGACCACGGCGTTGAAGGCGACCTCGTGGCCGGCCACGGCGGGGGCCACGAGCCCGGGCAGCACCGCGATCGACACCGTCGCACCGCCGAAGACCCACGGCGCCACCGGCGCCACCAGTCCCCGGAAGCGGGGGAGCCGGGCCGAGCGCACCCGCATCCGGGCCAGCACCGACCCGGCCTCCGCTGTCGCGTCCACGGTCTCCGGGGCGCGCCACAGCGGGACCAGCACAGCGGCCATGACGACCAGGTGCGGCACGTAGCAGGTGACCAGCGGAGCCGGGGCCCACTGCGCGACGAGCCCGGCCACGACCGGACCGGACCCGAACCCTGCGGTCAGCGCCATGGCCGCGCGCCGGGCCCCGGTGCCGGCCGGGGCCGTCGGGTCGTGCGGGGGACCGGACAGCTCCTTCACCCACGCACTGCCGGCGGCGAAGGCCGCCCCGCTGGCGAGGCCGGCGAGGAAGCGCCCGGCGTAGAGCGCGGGCAGCCCGCCCAGCATCAGCACCCCGGTCGCCACCAGGCTCACCAGCGCGGCCACCCGGAGCACCGGGGCCCGGCCGTACCGGTCGGACACCGGGCCGAGCACCAGCAGCGCCGGCACCAGGCCCAGCGCGTAGACACCGACGAGGGCGTCCACGGTCGCGACCCCGAAGCCCTCGGCCTGCCGGTAGGCGACCAGCAGGCTGACGAACTGGTTCGCGCCCCACCCGATGCCGAACATGGCGACCGCCACGGGCACCCAGGCCCGGGGCGACGGCGCCGCGGTCATGCCCCGAGCAGCGTCCGCAGGCCGCGCAGGCTGCTGGCGAGGTTGCGCTGCTGGTGGGCGGCGAACGTGCTGCGGGTCAGCACCCGGTCCACGACGGCGGCCAGGGCGTCGGGCCAGCGGCGGTCGTCGGTCCAGGTCTGGGTGACCCGGGTGCCGGTCCGGCCCTCGGGCAGCGCGACCGGCTCCAGGCGGTGCTCCCAGCTGGCGTTGCGCGCCCGCAGCCGCGGGGTGCGCAGCCCGATGGCGCGCACCCGGAACGCGAAGCGCTGTTCGGGGTCTGCGGCGGTGACCACGCACTCGGTGGTCCAGCGGGCCCCGAAGCGCTCGTTGCGCCCGGTGAAGACCTCGCCCACGGCGAGCGGACCGGGGTGCGGTGTGCGGGCGCCGCGGTTCTCGGGGCTGTACCCCGGTGTCCGGGTCGGGTCGGCGACCACGGCCCAGACCGCCGCCGGCGGCGCGTCGACCACGGTGCTGTCCGAGACGGTGGTGGTGCGGGCCAACGGTCCTCCCAAGGTGCTCCGGACGCACGACGGGCCGGGTCCTGGTGGACCCGGCCCGGTGCGTCTCGTGCTGGCGCTGCATCTGGTGCTGTGGTGCCCCCGGCAGGATTCGAACCTGCGCCCCTGCCTCCGGAGGGCAGTGCTCTATCCCCTGAGCTACGGGGGCTCGTGGTGCTGGGGAAGTGGTGGAGACGTTATCAGCCCGGCGTCGTCGTCCCGACCGGGGGGCTCAGGGCGCCGGCAGGGGCGCCGCGCCCCGGGCGGCCAGCATCTGGGCCATGGTCGTGGACTCCGCGGCCTGCGTCTCCGCGATCGACCGGGCCAGCCCGCGGACGACGCCGACCGTGGCGTGGTCGGCGCCCTCGGTCGCCATCTCCAGCCCGCCCTGGTGGTGCCGGATCATCAGCTGCAGGAACCGGACGTCGAACGCCGTCCCGCTCAGCCCGCGCAGCTCGGAGAGCTCGGCCTCGGTGGCCATCCCGGGCATCAGGCCGCCGTCGTCCATGGCGTGGTCGTGGGCGCCGGCGCCCATCCAGGTCATGGTGTCCCGGTTGGTGATCGGGGCGCCCCACAGCGACAGCCAGCCCTGCATGCGGCCGGTCTGGTTGGTCTGGGTGGCCGAGATGTCGAAGGCCAGCTGCCGGACCTCGGGGTCCTCGCTGCGGTCGGGGGCCAGGTTGGCCATCTCCACGGCCTGCAGGTGGTGCCGGGACATGTCCTGGGAGAACCCGACGTCCACCGAGCCGACCCCGGGGGCGTCGGTGCGGCCGATGCCCAGCGCGACGGCGAGCCCGCCGCCGGCCAGCAGGGCGGCCACCGCGATGACGGCGACGAGCAGCCCGGCGACCCAGCGGGCCGGGCCGCGGCGGGCGGGTGTGCCCTCCTCGTCGGGCCCGGCGCCGGCGGTCGGGCTGCTCGTCGCGGTGCTCACGGCGCGGTCGTCGTCTCGCTGTCGGTGGGGACGTCGCCCGAGGCCGATCGGCTGCTGTCGCCCACGACGAGCGGCTGCTCGGCGAAGAGCGGGTTCTCGCAGCTGGCGCCGGGCTCGGGGTAGAGCGCCTCGCCGTCCTCGTCCTGGCCGAAGACGAAGAAGTCGACGAACTGCTCGACGCGCGGGTCGGTGGCGGAGTCGACGGCGAGCTGGTGGTTCCAGGACTGCAGGCTGATCGTGGAGCCCAGGCCGGCGTAGGGGGACAGCATCATCCCGGAGTTGCCCTCGACCAGGTCGGTCAGCGTGGCCAGGTCGTCGTCGCTGATCGCGTCGGCGTCGTAGGTGATCCACACGGCGCCGTGCTCGAGCCCGTGCACCGCGTTCTCGTGCCGGATGTCGACGTCGTAGACGGTGCCCGTGCAGTCGGCCCACTCGCCGTCGTGCGGTCCACCGACCGGCGGGGACTGCTCGTAGGTGACCGGGGTGGTCACGTGCTGCTGGCCGGCGGCGTAGTCGAAGGTCTGCACGCCCTCGATCTGGTCGGCGGCGGTGACCCGGTCGGCGTTGGACCGGTCCACCGCGTAGACCGCGTAGCCGATCACCGCGCCGGCGAAGACGACGACGGCGATCGCGGCGGCGATGAGCCCCCACGGCTTGGGCTTGGCGACGACGGCCTGCTGCGGCCGGGTGCGGCCCTTGCCGGCACCGGGACGCGCGCTCGCGCCCTTGCCGCTGCCGCCCAGGCCCTTGCCGGCCGGGGTGGCGGCCCGGCCGCCGGCGCCCTTGCCGGGCGTGCGCGGGGCGCTGGCGCCGGTCTTGTTCTCGGGCTTGGGGTCCTCGGGCACGGCCTTCTCCAGGTTCTCGGTCGTCGACGCGGGCTCGGGGCGGCGCCGGGTGGCCCGGAGCCCGCCCCGTGCGGGGGCGGCGCGTGTGCACCCGGCCCCGGTGGCCCTGGCCGGCGAGTGTAGGTGGCGGACCTGTGTCCGCCGAGTCCCGCGACGCCGGCCGCGCGCACGTCGGGGGCGGTGTGACCCCCCACACGACGCCGGGAGCGTGGTCAACCCGGTGGCCTGCCTCTTCTACGATCACCAGGTGACACCCGAGCAGCTCAGCGCCCTCGTCCGGTCCGTCGTCGCCGCAGCCGCGCAGCGCGGCGCGCTCGACGTGCCGGTGCCCGACGAGGTCGTCGTCGAGCGTCCCCGCAACCCCGAGCACGGCGACTACGCCACCACGGTGGCCCTGAAGCTGGCCAAGGCCGCGGGCCGCCCGCCCCGTGAGGTGGCCGAGCTGCTGGCCGCGGACCTGCGCGAGCAGGCGGGCATCGAGCGGGTCGACGTCGCGGGTCCGGGCTTCCTCAACGTGACCTTCACCCAGGGCGCGCTGGGCCGGATCGCGGTCGACGCGGTCACGGCGGGCGAGGCCTACGGCCGCACCGACGCCTTCGCCGGTCTGCGGGTGAACCTGGAGTTCGTCTCGGCCAACCCGACCGGGCCGGTGCACATCGGCGGCACCCGGTGGGCCGCCGTCGGCGACGCCCTGGGCCGGCTGCTCACCGCCACCGGCGCCGACGTCAGCCGGGAGTACTACTTCAACGACGCCGGGTCCCAGATCGACCGGTTCGCCCGCAGCCTGGTCGCCGCCGCGCACGGGCAGCCTGCTCCCGAGGACGGCTACGCCGGCACCTACATCGGCGAGATCGCCGCCCAGGTGGTGGCCGCCGAGCCCGGCGTCACCGAGCTGCCCGCCGAGCAGGAGCAGGAGCGCTTCCGGGTCGCCGGCGTCGAGCTGATGTTCGCCGAGATCAAGAGCTCGCTGGCCGGTTTCGGCGTCGTCTTCGACACCTACTTCTCCGAGGCCACACTGCACGCCAGCGGCGCGCTGCAGAAGGCCATCGACACCCTGCGCGAGCGGGGCCACGTCTACGAGGCCGACGGCGCCACCTGGCTGCGGACCACCGACTTCGGCGACGACAAGGACCGGCCGCTGGTCAAGAGCGACGGCGACTACACCTACTTCGCCGCCGACTGCGCCTACTACCAGGACAAGCGCGAGCGCGGCTTCGACAAGGTCGTGATCATGCTCGGCGCCGACCACGCCGGGTACGTGGGCCGGTACAAGGCGCTGGTCTCGGCGCTGGGCGACGACCCGGCCCAGAACCTGGAGATCCTGCTGGGCCAGTTGGTCAACCTGGTCCGCGACGGACAGCCGCTGAAGATGAGCAAGCGGGCCGGCACCGTCATCAACCTGGCCGACCTGGTCGAGGCCGTCGGTGCCGACGCCGCCCGGTACGCCCTGGCGCGGGCCTCGGTCGACCAGCAGATCGACCTGGACCTGGACCTGTGGAGCCGGCAGACCAGCGACAACCCGGTCTTCTACGTCCAGTACGCGCACGCCCGGATCTCCTCGCTGCTGCGGGGCGCCGGTGACCTGGGCATCGCCCTGGGCGGTCCGGACGACGTCGACGCCACGCAGCTCGCCCACCCCCGCGAGACCGACCTGCTCCGCGCGATCGCCGAGTTCCCCCGGGTCGTCACCGCCGCCGCCGAGCTGCGCGCCCCGCACCGGGTGGCGCGCTACCTGGAGGAGCTGGCGGGCACCTACCACCGGTTCTACGACTCGTGCCGGGTGCTGCCACGCGGCGACGAGGAGGTCACCGCCACCACGGTGGCCCGGCTCTGGCTGTGCTCGGCGACGGCCACGGTGCTGCGCAACGGCCTGACCGTGCTCGGCGTGCACGCCCCGGAGCGGATGTGAGAGCGCACCCGGCAGGTCCGCTGCACGGCAACCTGACCCCGCCGTCGGCGGCCGGTGCCCCGCCGGCCTCCCTGGGCGAGCTCGACGGCCAGGTCTGGCCGCGCACGGCCACCCGTGTCGAGGGTGAGCTGCACCTGGGCGGGCGGCCGGTCACCGAGCTGGCCCGGGAGCACGGCACCCCGCTCTTCGTCCTGGACGAGGCCGACTTCCGCGGCCGGGCCGCGGACTTCGCCCGCGCCTTCGACGGCGCCGACGTGCACTACGCCTCCAAGGCCTTCCTGTGCGGGCAGGTCGCCCGGTGGGTCGCCGAGGACGGGCTGCACCTGGACGCCTGCAGCGGCAACGAGCTCGCCCTCGCCCTGGCCGCCGGGTTCCCGGCGCACCGGATCGCGCTGCACGGCAACAACAAGTCGCTGGTCGAGCTGGAGCTGGCCGTGCGGTCGGGCATCGGGCACGTCGTGCTCGACAGCTTCGACGAGATCGACCGCCTGGTGCCGCTGGCCGCCGCCCGGGTCGCCGGGGGAGGGACGCCGGTGCCGGTGCTCATCCGCTCCACCGTCGGCATCGAGGCGCACACCCACGAGTTCATCGCCACCGCCCACGAGGACCAGAAGTTCGGGTTCTCGCTGGCCACCGGCGACGCGCTGGCCGCCGCGGTCCGCTGTGTGGCCGAGCCCGCGCTCGACCTCGCCGGCCTGCACAGCCACATCGGCTCGCAGATCTTCGACACCGCGGGCTTCGAGGCCGCCGCGCACCGCATCGTGGGTCTGATGGGCGCCGTCCGGGACGCCACCGGCGTCGTGCTGGCCGAGCTGAACCTGGGTGGCGGGTTCGGCATCGCCTACCTGCCCGACGACGACCCGGTCGCCGCCGACGACGTCGCGGTCAAGCTGCGCTCGGTGGTCGCCACCGAGTGCGCGGAGCTGGGCCTGCCGGTGCCCCGGCTGGCCGTCGAACCCGGTCGCGCCATCGCCGGCCCCGGCACGGTGACCCTCTACGAGATCGGCACCATCAAGCCGGTCCGGCTGGGCGCCAGCGGTTCCCCCGGCACCCCGATGGTGCGCAACTACGTCTCCGTCGACGGCGGGATGAGCGACAACATCCGCACCGCCCTCTACGACGCCGCCTACACCTGTGTGCTGGCCAACCGGGTCTCCACCGCCCCGCCGGCGCTGTGCCGCGTGGTGGGCAAGCACTGCGAGAGCGGGGACGTGCTGGTCCGCGACCTGTGGCTGCCCTCCGACGTGGCCGCCGGGGACCTCCTCGCGGTCGCCGCCACCGGGGCCTACTGCTGGTCGATGGCCTCGAACTACAACTACCTGCTCAAGCCCCCGGTGGTCGCCGTGCGGGACGGGGTGTCGGCCGAGATCGTCCGACGACAGACACTGTCGGACGTGTTCGCCCTCGACGCCGTCCTCGCGGACGTCCCCGCCCCCGTGCCCGCGCCCTCCCAGCCCGCCGTCGGGACCGCCTCGTGACCGCCACTGCGACCCCGACTGCGACCTCGACTGCGACCCCCACCGCGACCCCCGCGGAGCAGCCCCCGCTGCGGGTCGCGCTGCTGGGCTGCGGCACCGTCGGCTCGGCCGTGCTGCGGCTGCTGACCGACCAGGCCGCCGACATCACCGCCCGGGTCGGGCGCCCGGTGCAGGTGGCCGGCGTCGCCGTCCGGCGGCCCGACCGGCACCCCGAGGTGCCCGCCGAGCTGCTCACCACCGACGCGCAGGCGCTCGTCACCCGGCCCGACGTCGACCTGGTCGTGGAGGTGGTCGGCGGCATCGAGCCGGCCCGCTCGCTGATGCTGGCCGCCTTCGCCGCCGGCAAGTCCGTGGTCAGTGCCAACAAGGCGCTGCTGGCCGACGACGGTGTCGCGCTGCACGCCGCGGCCGCTGCGGCCGGGGTGGACCTGTACTACGAGGCCGCCGTCGCCGGGGCGATCCCGCTGCTGCGCCCGCTGCGGGAGTCCCTGGCCGGGGACCAGCTGACCCGGGTGGTCGGCATCGTCAACGGCACGACGAACTACATCCTCTCGCGGATGGCCGAGACCGGCGCCGGGTTCGCCGAGGCGCTGGCCGAGGCCACCGAGCTCGGGTACGCCGAGGCCGACCCCACCGCCGACGTCGACGGGTTCGACGCCGCCGCCAAGGCCGCGATCCTGGCCTCGCTGGCCTTCCACTCCCCGGTCACCGCCGCCGACGTCTACCGCGAGGGCATCTCCGCGGTGTCCTCCACCGACGTGGCCCGGGCCGCCGAGATCGGCTGCACGGTCAAGCTGCTGGCGATCTGCGAGAAGGTCACCGGGGACGACGGCGACGCCATCGCCGTCCGCGTGCACCCGGCGATGATCCCGACCACGCACCCGCTGGCCGCGGTGGGCGGTGCGTTCAACGCCGTGTTCGTCGAGGCCGAGGCCGCGGGCCAGCTGATGTTCTACGGCCAGGGCGCCGGCGGGGAGCCGACCGCGTCGGCCGTCCTCGGCGACCTCGTCGCGGTGGCTCGCAACCGGGTCGCCGGCGTCGCGGGGCCGGGTACCACCGGGTACGCCGGACTGCCGGTCGCCCCGATGGCCGACACCCCCACGCGCTACCACGTCAGCCTCGACGTCGCGGACCGCCCGGGCGTGCTGGCCACGGTCGCCCAGGAGTTCGCCGCGCACGACGTCTCCATCTCCACCGTCCGTCAGGACGGCGCCGGCGAGGCCGCCACGCTGGTGATCGTCACCCACCGGGCACCGGACGCCGCCCTGTCTGCCACGATCTCCCGGCTCCGCGAGATGCCGGCCGTCCGGGCCGTGACCAGCGTGCTCCGTGTGGAGGGACTCTCATGACCACCGCCCCGCCCCGTCCGGCCTCACCGTTCTGGCCCGGTCTGATCGAGGCCTACCGGGACCGCCTCCCGGTCAGCGAGACCACCCCGGTCATCACGCTGCAGGAGGGCGCCACCCCGCTCGTCCCGGCCCCCGAGCTGTCCCGGCGGACCGGCTGCGACGTCTACCTGAAGGTCGAGGGCGCCAACCCCACCGGCTCCTTCAAGGACCGCGGCATGACGATGGCCATCACCAAGGCCGTCGAGGAGGGCGCGCAGGCAGTCATCTGCGCCTCCACCGGCAACACCTCGGCCAGCGCGGCGGCCTACGCCGCCCGGGCCGGGCTGGTCTGCGCCGTGCTGGTCCCGCAGGGCAAGATCGCCACCGGCAAGCTGGCCCAGGCGCTGGTGCACGGGGCGACGCTGCTGCAGGTCCAGGGCAACTTCGACGACTGCCTGGCGCTGGCCTCCAAGCTGGCCATCGACTACCCGGTCAGCCTGGTCAACAGCGTCAACCAGTTCCGCATCGAGGGCCAGAAGACGGCGTCCTTCGAGATCGTCGACGTCCTGGGCGACGCCCCCGACATCCACTGCCTGCCGGTCGGCAACGCCGGCAACATCACCGCCTACTGGCAGGGCTACCGGGAGTACACGACCTCCTCCGAGACCCCCGGCCCGGCCACCCGCACCCCGCGGATGTGGGGCTTCCAGGCGGCGGGCGCGGCCCCGATCGTCAACGGCGCCGTCGTCGAGCAGCCCAGCACCATCGCCACCGCGATCCGGATCGGCAACCCGGCGTCCTGGACCAAGGCGCTGACCGCCCGCGACGACTCCGGCGGACGCATCGACGCCGTCACCGACCGGGCGATCCTGGCGGCCTACCGGCTGCTGGCCCGCACCGAGGCCGTCTTCGTCGAGCCCGCCTCGGCCGCCTCGGTCGCCGGGCTGCTGCAGGTCGCGGCCGCCGGCGAGCTCGAGCCCGGTCAGACCGTGGTCTGCACGGTCACCGGCAACGGGCTCAAGGACCCGGAGTGGGCGATCTCGGGCGCACCCGCCCCGGTCACCATCCCGGTCGACGCCGCTGCCGCGGCCGCCCAGCTCGGCCTGTAGGCCGTCGTGGCACCCCCGCCGGAGGTGTGGCAGGTCCGGGTCCCGGCCACCAGCGCCAACCTGGGCCCGGCCTTCGACAGCGCCGGCCTGGCGCTGACCTGCCACGACGTGCTCGAGGTGTCGGTCGCCGACGAGCTCGAGGTCCTCGTCGAGGGCGTCGGTGCCGGCGAGCTGCCCTGCGACGAGACCCACCTGGTGGTCCGCTCGTTCCGGGCCGCCTGCGACGAGCTGGCCTGGCACCCGCGCAACCTGCGCCTGGTCGCCCGCAACGGCATCCCGCAGGGCCGGGGGATGGGCTCCTCCGCGGCGGCCGTCGTGGCCGGCATCGTCGCGGCGCACACGCTGTGCCCCGACGTCGGTGAGCTGGACCGGGCCCGCGTGCTGCGGCTGGCCGACGAGATCGAGGGCCACCCGGACAACGTGGCGGCCTGTGTGTTCGGCGGGCTGACCCTGTCCTGGTCCGACGGCCACGGTGCCGCAGCGGCCTCGCTGGCCGTCGACGGTGGCGTGCACCCCCTGGTGCTGGTGCCCACCGCGACGCTGTCCACCCACGTCGCCCGCGGCCTGCTGCCCTCGGTCGTGCCGCACGTCGACGCCGCCTTCAACGCCGGCCGGGCCGCGCTGCTGGTCCACGCCCTGACCAGCGACCCCACGCTCCTGCTGGCCGCCACCGAGGACCGGCTGCACCAGCACCAGCGTGCCGCCGCGATGCCCGGTACGGCCCAGCTGCTGGAGCGGCTGCGCGACGCCGGCCACGCCGCCGTCGTCTCCGGTGCCGGACCCAGCGTGCTCGTGCTGGGCGCGGGACCCGGTGTCGTCCCCGCGGTCGCCGCGCTGGTGGGGGAGGACTGGCACCTGCGTGACCTCGCGGTCGACCACGACGGCGTCCGCGTCCGCCCAGCGGACCGTGTTGTATCGTCGTGACCGCCTGGGAAGACGCTGGGGGCAGCCAGCGTCGTCGGCGCGTCAGCCCGTGTCTAGGCTGACGACCAGCCGCCCTCCGGGCGAGCATTACGTGAGGCGTTGCAGACGCGCGGGATCCCGCCGCTCCTCGTCCCGCTTCCACAGACCCGCACCCTCCTCGGTCCCGCCTCGAGAAACCCGGGGCGAACCCGAGAGGGCGCCGGTCATCCCCTGCGCTGGTAGGCGCAGGTCACCGCAGGGAAGGACCTGTACGTGAGCGAGACCACCTCCCTCGTCGCCGACGGCGCCGCCGACTCCACCGGGTCGGCCGACACCGCCGGGACCGAGGCCGCCGCCGGCAAGCGCCGTCGCGGCACCGGGCTGTCGTCGATGCTGCTGCCCGAGCTCCAGCGCCTGGCCACCGAGCTGGGCATCCCCGGCACCGGCCGGATGCGCAAGGGCGACCTGGTGACCGCCATCGAGGCGCGCCAGATCGGCGGCAACGGCAACGGCACCGCCCGCACGGACGCCACTGCCACCGCCCCCCAGACCACCCCGGACGCGCCCGTCGCGGCCCCGGTCGCGGAGGCCACGGACGCCGCAGCCGCGCCGGCGGCCGAGTCCGCCGTCACCGCGCCGGCCGTCACCGCGCCGCCGGTCGCCGACGCCCCGCCGGTCGCGCGCCGTCGCCGGGCCGCCAGCCGGCCGGCTGGTGCTCCCGAGGCCGTCGCCGACGCCCCGGCGCAGGCCGAGACCACGAGCGCCCCGCAGGTCGGCGGCGCCCCCGCGGCCGACGTGGCTCCTGTCGAGGCCGCACCCGAGGCCGAGCGACCCCAGGCCGAGCGACCCCAGGCCGAGCGACCCCAGGCCGACCGCCCGGCCCGCAGCCGCAACCGCAGCCGCGACGAGCGCCAGACCACCGCCGCCGAGCCGGGGACCACGGCTGCCGCGGACGCCACCGCCGACGAGCACGCCGACGAGCGCCCCGCCGAGCGGACCGGCCGCAGCCGGTCGCGGGCCCGCGAGGAGCAGGCCGGCACCGAGCGCGACGACCGCGACCAGGCCGACCGCAGCCAGGGCGAGGGCAGCCAGGGTGAGCGCAGCCAAGGCGAGCGCAACCAGGCCGAGCGCGGCCAGGGCGAGCGCAACCAGAGCGACCGCAGTCAGAGCGACCGCAGCCAGGCCGACCGCGACCAGGGCGACCGCGGACAGCACGAGGGCGGACCCTCGGAGCGCACCCGCGGCGACCGGCCCGAGCGTCCCAGCCGGGCCGAGCGCGCCGAGCGGGCCGCCGCCGAGCGCGCCGAGCGCCAGGAGCGCCAGGACCGGGACCGCCAGGACCGGGACCGCCAGGACCGGGACGACCGCGCGGAGCGTGGCGACCGGCAGGACCGCGACCGCAACGACCGCGACCGCAACGACCGCGACCGGGCCGACCGCACCGACCGCGACCGGGGCAACGACCGCGGCGACCGCAACGACCGCGGCGGCAACGGGCCCGACGACCGTGGCGGCCGCGCTCGGACCGACCGCAACGGCCAGGGCCAGCCCGCCGGGCAGGCCCCCCGCAACGACCGGGACGCCGGCCCCGACGAGGACGACGACGACTTCGAGGGCAACGGCCGTCGCCGCGGGCGTCGCTACCGCGACCGCAACCGTCGCGGCACCACGGGCACCCAGGGCGGACGCGACCGTTTCGACCAGGGCGAGCCCACCGTGGACGAGGACGACGTGCTGCTGCCCGTCGCCGGCATCCTCGACGTCCTGGACAACTACGCCTTCGTCCGGACCTCGGGGTACCTGACCGGGCCGAACGACGTCTACGTCTCGCTGTCCCAGGTGCGGCGCTACGGCCTGCGCCGCGGCGACGCCATCACCGGTGCCGTCCGCCAGCCGCGCGAGGGCGAGCGCAAGGACAAGTACAACGCGCTGGTCCGGCTGGACTCGGTCAACGGGCTGGACCCCGAGCAGGCCAAGACCCGCCCCGAGTTCCAGAAGCTGGTCCCGCTCTACCCGCAGGACCGCCTGCGGATGGAGACCGAGTCGCACCTGCTCACCACCCGGGTCCTGGACCTGGTGATGCCCATCGGCAAGGGCCAGCGCGCGCTGATCGTCTCCCCGCCCAAGGCGGGCAAGACGATGGTGCTGCAGGCCATCGCCAACGCGATCACCACGAACAACCCCGAGTGCCACCTGATGGTGGTCCTGGTCGACGAGCGGCCCGAAGAGGTCACCGACATGCAGCGCTCGGTGAAGGGCGAGGTCATCGCCTCGACCTTCGACCGGCCCGCGACCGACCACACCACCGTGGCCGAGCTGTCCATCGAGCGGGCCAAGCGGCTGGTCGAGATGGGCCACGACGTCGTCGTGCTGCTGGACTCGATCACCCGGCTGGGCCGCGCCTACAACCTGGCGGCCCCCGCCAGCGGGCGCATCCTGTCCGGTGGCGTCGACTCCACCGCGCTCTACCCGCCCAAGCGCTTCCTGGGCGCCGCCCGCAACATCGAGAACGGCGGCTCGCTGACCATCATCGCCTCGGCGCTGGTGGAGACCGGGTCCACGATGGACACGGTCATCTTCGAGGAGTTCAAGGGCACCGGGAACGCCGAGATCAAGCTCGACCGCCGGCTGGCGGACAAGCGGGTCTTCCCGGCCGTGGACGTCAACGCCTCCAGCACCCGCAAGGAGGAGCTGCTGATGAGCCCGGACGAGCTGGCCATCGTCATCAAGCTCCGCCGGGTGCTGGCCGCGCTGGAGCCCCAGCAGGCCCTCGAGCTGCTGCTGGGCCGGCTGAAGAAGACCCGCAACAACATCGAGTTCCTCATGCAGGTCCAGAAGACGACGCTGGGCAACGACAAGGACCTCTGACAGCGGACCCCCTCGCCCCGGCACGCGCTCCGCGCGAGCCGGGACCCTGCGAGGGGGCCGGCCAGTCGCTCACCAGGTTGTGGGAGACTGACGGACCGAGCCCCGTCGAGGGCGGGACCCGCGTGGAACAACGCGACCTGCTGACGACGTTCCACCATTCGCACCCGGTCGACCGGCCAGCACCCTGGCCACCCGGCCCGCCAGACAAGAGAGGGCGAGGGACATGAAGCCCGACATCCACCCCGACTACCACGAGACCGCTGTGACCTGCGGTTGTGGGAACACCTTCACCACCCGCAGCACCATCTCCGGCGGCACGCTGTCGGTCGAGATGTGCTCGGCCTGCCACCCGTTCTACACGGGCAAGCAGCGTGTCCTGGACACCGGTGGCCGCGTGGCCCGCTTCGAGAAGCGCTTCGGCAAGCGCGAGACCGCAGCCAGCAAGTAGCACTCCCGACGGCGCCCGTCCCGCCCCCGACCAGGGGCCGGGGCGGGCGCCGTCGTCGTGTCCCGGCCACCCGGTCGGGACGCGTGGACAGGGCGCCAGCAGCCCGACGATCAGCACTGGGAGGGGAGCACCGTGACCGGGACACCCGACGGCGGCCTCGCCGACCTGCTCGCCGAGCACGCCGGCCTCGAGCTCGAGCTCGCCGACCCCTCGGTGCACGCCGACCAGTCCCGGGCCCGCCGGCTGGCCCGCCGCTACGCCTCGCTGGCCCCCCTCGTGGAGACCTCGCGGGCGCTCGAGGCGGCCCGGGAGGACCTCGCCGCGGCCCGTGAGCTGGCCCAGGAGGACCGGGCGTTCGCCGCCGAGGCCGACGAGCTGCAGGGCCAGATCGCCGTCCTGGAAGACCGGCTGCGCGAGCAGCTGCTGCCCAAGGACCCCGACGACGACAAGGACGTCATCCTGGAGATCAAGGCCGGCGAGGGCGGCGCGGAGTCCGCGCTCTTCGTCGGGGACCTGCTCCGGATGTACCTGCGCTACGCCGAGCGCCGCGGGTGGGCCACCCAGGTCCTCGACGCCGTGGACGCCGAGCTCGGCGGCTACAAGGACGTCGCGGTCGCGGTGAAGTCCCGCACCGACGAGGGCATATGGTCCCGGCTGAAGTTCGAGGCCGGCGTCCACCGGGTGCAGCGGGTGCCGGTCACCGAGAGCCAGGGCCGCATCCACACCTCCGCCGTCGGCGTGCTGGTGCTGCCCGAGGCCGAGGAGGTCGACGTCACCGTCGACCCCGCCGACCTGCGGATCGACGTCTTCCGGTCCTCGGGCCCGGGCGGGCAGAGCGTGAACACCACCGACTCCGCCGTCCGGATCACCCACCTGCCCACCGGCACCGTGGTGAGCTCGCAGAACGAGAAGAGCCAGCTGCAGAACCGGGAGTCCGCCCTGCGGGTGCTGCGCTCCCGGCTGCTGGCCGCGGCCCGCGAGGAGGCCGCCGCGACCGCCAGCGACGCCCGTCGCAGCCAGGTCCGCACCGTGGACCGCAGCGAGCGCGTGCGGACCTACAACTACCCCGAGAACCGGATCTCCGACCACCGCGTCGGCTTCAAGGCGCACAACCTGGACGCGGTCCTGGACGGCGAGCTGGACCCCGTCATCGACGCGCTGTCCACCGCGCACACCGCCGAGCTGCTCGAGGTCGGCAGCTGACCCCGCGCGAACTGCTCCAGCAGGCGGCCCGACGGCTCGCCGAGGCCGGGGTCGAGTCCCCCCGGGTCGACGCCGAGCTGCTGCTGGCCCACGCCCTCGGGGTGCCCCGGGCGCGGCTGGTCACCCTGGACGACGTCCCGGACAGCACCCGGTTCAGCCACCTGCTGGACCAGCGCGTCGCCCGGGTGCCGCTGCAGCACCTCACCGGCTCCGCAGCCTTCCGGCACCTGGAGCTGGCAGTCGGCCCCGGGGTCTTCGTGCCCCGCCCGGAGACCGAGCAGATCGCCGGCTGGGTGCTCGAGCAGGTGGCCGGGCTCGACGCCCCCGTCGTCGTCGACCTGGGCACTGGCTCCGGGGCGATCGCGCTGTCGGTCGCCCACGAGCACCCGGGTGCTCGGGTCACCGCCGTCGAACGCGACCCCGACGCCATCGCCTGGACCCGGCACAACGCCGACGCTCGCGCCGCCGCGGGGGACACCCCGGTGACCGTGCTCGCCGGGGACATGACCGACCGGGGCCTGTTGACCGACCTCGACGGTCGGGTCGACGTCGTCGTCTCCAACCCGCCGTACGTGCCCGACGACGCGCGACTGCCGCGCGAGGTCGCCGACCACGACCCGCCGCTGGCGCTGTGGGGCGGCCCCGACGGCCTGGACGTCGTCCGCGGGCTGCTGCACACCGCCGCACGGCTGCTGCGCCCCGGCGGGCTGCTGGCCGTCGAGCACGCCGACGTCCAGGGCGGTTCGCTGCCGGCGCTGGTCCGGGCGCACGGCGGGTGGGTCGACGTCGCCGACCACCCCGACCTGGCCGGGCGGCCCCGCTTCACCACCGCTCAGCTGCAGAAGCGCGACACGTAGCCCTCGGTCCCCGGGACGGACACGTCCCGGTCCCGGCGCTGCACGGCGACCTCCGTGCCCCGTGCCGCGCACGCGGCGTCGAAGGCCGCGTCGCTGTACTCGACCTCCAGCACCAGGTCGCCGTAGGCGTCGGTGTAGACCTGGCACTCGCCGTACACCTGGCACTGCTCGGTCACCGCGTAGTCGAACCCCAGGTCGCGCCCGGCCAGGTCGGCGGCGTTCTTCTGCGCGATGGTGAGGCCCGCGGCGTGCGCCCGCCGGACCAGCAGACCCGCCATCGCGACGGCGTGGTCCACCGTGAGCAGCCCCTGCGAGCGGGTCCAGCTGTCCAGGTTGTCCGGCTCGACGGCGTCGAAGCCGTCCGCCGCGCACCCGTCGAACCAGCCGCCCACCTCGGTGAGCACCCGCTCGCGCTGGGCGGGGGTGCTGATGTCGAGGAGGAACTCCCCGGGCCAGTCCGGGTCCTCGACCCGGGCCCCCGTCGCGTCGTGCAGCAGCAGGTCCTCGGGCACGTCGTCGGTGCCCGGCTGGGTCTGGAAGGCGTTGACGTAGCAGGCCGACCACAGACCAGGGGCGGGGGAGTCGGTGCGGTCCCGGACCACGCCGGTCACCCCGTCGGCCGGCTCGTACTGCCCGCCGAGCTGGTAGTCGACCCGGGCACCCATCGGGGTGTCCAGCTGCACCGGCGCCGCGCAGCCGCCCAGCAGCAGTCCGACCGGGACCAGCCACCACCGCATGGGCGCCGACGGTACGTGGGGGAGACTGCCGGTGTGGCCGACGTCTACGACTGCTCCGACGAGGACCAGCGCGCCGCGGGCCTGACCGCCGCGGCCGCCGCGCTCTCCCGCGGCGAGCTGGTCCTGCTGCCCACCGACACCGTCTACGGGGTGGCCGCCGACGCCTTCACCCCCGAGGCGGTCGGTCGGCTCCTCACTGCCAAGAACCGGGGCCGCAACATGCCGGTCCCGGTGCTGGTCGGGGAGGCCTCCACCGTGGCCGGCCTGGTGACGGCGTTCCCCGCCGACGCCCACGCCCTCGCCGAGGCGTTCTGGCCCGGCGGGCTGACCCTGGTGCTCGAACACACCCCGACGCTGAGCTGGGACCTGGGCGAGGCCGAGGGGACCGTTGCCGTCCGGCTGCCCGACGACGACCTGGCCCGCGACCTCCTCCGGCGCACCGGCCCCCTCGCCGTCTCCAGCGCGAACCGGTCCGGCCGTCCCGCCGCCACCAGCGCACAGCAGGCCGAGTACCAGCTGGGCGAGCACGCAGCCGTCGTCCTGGACGGCGGCCCGCGGGAGAGCAGTGGGGCCAGCACGATCGTGGACTGCACCGGACCCGTGCCCCGGGTGCTGCGGGTGGGTGCTGTCGACGTGGACCGGCTGCGCGCGGTCGTGCCCGGCATCACCGACTGAGCAGGTCCCCGTACCGCGCTGCGCCCGCACCGCGCCGTCGAGCCGGCCCCGTCCCAGCACGTCGGCCCGGGGCCGCCGACGGGGGCGATACCGTGGGTCCGACCTCCGCGTGCCCCCTCCCGGGTGCGCGGCGCCCCTCTCTCCCGGAGCGCGCCCCGCATGAGCACCCCTGCAGCCACCCCGTACTGGGGGCCCGACTTCGACGCGCTGGCCTCCTTCGACCCGGAGATCGCCGGCGTCGTCACCGACGAGCTGGACCGGCTGCGCACCGGCCTGCAGCTGATCGCCAGCGAGAACTTCACCAGCCCCGCCGTCCTCGCAGCGCTGGGCAGCACGCTGAGCAACAAGTACGCCGAGGGCTACCCCGGCAAGCGGTACTACGGCGGTTGCGAGGTCGTCGACCGAGCCGAGTCCCTCGGGATCGAGCGCGGCAAGGAGCTGTTCGGCGCGGAGCACGTCAACCTGCAGCCGCACTCGGGCGCCAGCGCCAACCTGGCCGCCTACGGGGCCTTCCTCAAGCCCGGCGACACCATGCTCGGGATGGCCCTGCCGATGGGCGGGCACCTGACCCACGGCACCAAGGTCTCGTTCTCGGGGAAGTGGTTCAACGCCGTGCAGTACGGCGTGGACCCGAAGACCGAGCACATCGACTACGACCAGGTCCGTGACCTCGCGCGCGAGCACCGGCCCAAGCTGATCATCGCCGGCGGGTCCGCGATCCCGCGGCTGATCGACTTCGCCGCGTTCCGGCAGATCGCCGACGAGGTCGGGGCCGTCTTCATGGTCGACGCCGCGCACTTCATCGGCCTGGTGGCCGGCAAGGCCATCCCCTCGCCGGTGCCGCACGCCGATGTCGTCACCTTCACCACGCACAAGGTGCTGCGCGGGCCCCGCGGTGGCGCCATCGTGTGCAAGGCCGAGCACGCCAAGGCCATCGACAAGGCCGCCTTCCCGATGATGCAGGGTGGGCCGCTGATGCACGCCGTCGCCGCCAAGGCGGTGAACCTCAAGGAGTGCCTGACACCTGAGTACCAGGCCTACACCCGCCAGGTCATCGCCAACGCCCAGGCCCTCACCGAGGGCCTGGCTGCCGAGGGACTGCGTCCGGTCGCCGGTGGCACCGACACCCACCTGGCCCTGCTGGACCTGCAGTCCACCGGGGTCAGCGGTGCCGACGCCGAGGCCCGCTGCGACGCCGCCGGGATCGTGCTGAACAAGAACGCGATCCCCTTCGATCCGCAGCCGGCCTCCATCGCCTCGGGCATCCGGGTCGGCAGCCCGTCGGTCACCACCCAGGGCATGACCGAGTCCGACATGGCCCAGATCGCCACCTTCATCGGGACGGCGATCCGCGACGCCGACGGGTCGCGGTCCGCCGAGGTGTCGGCCGCGGTCCGCGAGCTGGTCTCGGCCCACCCGGCCTACCCCGAGCCCGTCCGCTGAGGCGGGCCCGGGCCACCGCCCGGACCGCCCGCCCGACCACCCCAGGAGCCTGAGCCGCCCGTGCGCGAGTACCTCGTCGTCTGCCTC
Source organism: Modestobacter sp. Leaf380 (assembly GCF_001424485.1). Taxonomy (GTDB): domain Bacteria; phylum Actinomycetota; class Actinomycetes; order Mycobacteriales; family Geodermatophilaceae; genus Klenkia. The sequence continues at coordinate 216,559 of NZ_LMQC01000001.1, read as the reverse complement.
GTCGCGGCGCTGGTCACCTACCTGACCACGCCCGTCGTGCGGATGCTGGCGATGCGGTTCAAGGTCGTCGCCGCGGTCCGCGACCGCGACGTGCACGTCATCCCGACCCCACGGGGGGGAGGGGTGGCGATGTACGCCGGGGTCGCGGCCGCGGTGCTGGTGGCCTCCCGGCTACCGGCCCTGCAGCGCACCTTCGAGGACAGCCAGACCTACGCGGTGCTCGTGGCGGGCGGGCTGATCTGCCTGCTCGGTGTGCTCGACGACCGGTTCGGCATCGACGCGCTCACCAAGCTCACCGGCCAGATCGCGTGCGCCGGGGTCATGGTGCTGCTGGGCGTCCAGTTCCTCTTCGTCTTCCTGCCCTTCGCCGACATCGGGACGCTGTCCCTGGGCGACGCCGGGGTGCCGCTGACCATCCTGGTGACCGTCCTGGTGGTCAACGCCCTCAACTTCATCGACGGACTGGACGGCCTGGCCGCCGGGGTCTCGGCGATCTCGGCACTGGCGCTGTTCGCCTACAGCTACAACCTGGGCCTGGTCGGCTACGACGACACCGCGAGCGCCCCCGCCCTCATCACCGCGATCCTGGCCGGGGCCTGCCTGGGGTTCCTGCCGCACAACTTCTCCCCGGCGCGGATCTTCATGGGCGACTCCGGGTCCATGATGGTCGGGCTGATGCTCTCCGCGGCCGCCGTCTCGGCCACCGGTCGGGTGGACACCCAGAGCTTCGACTCCGCCGCCAGCGTGCTGCCGCTGGCGCTGCCGCTGCTGGTCCCGCTCGCGGTGCTCTTCATCCCCTTCACCGACCTGGTGCTCGCCGTCGTCCGCCGGACCCGCAAGGGCCAGTCGCCCTTCAGCCCGGACAAGATGCACCTGCACCACCGGCTGCTCACCATCGGGCACTCGCACCGCCGGGCCGTCCTGATCATGTACTTCTGGGCCGCGCTGCTGTCCTTCGGCGTCATCGCGCTGTCCATCACCGGCGGCACCCTGGAGGTGCTCGTGGTGGTCTCCACGCTGCTGGTCATCGGCGTGCTGGCGGTGCTGAGCCCCCGGGCCCGCCGTGCCGAGCGGACCGCCATCGAGGTCGCCGAGTCCGAGAGCACCGCCCGACGCAGCGTCCGCTCCCGCCGCTGGCGGCGACGGCCGGCGCCCGCCACCCGCGTCGTGCCCGCCCCGGGCGCCGCCGGCGCCCCCGGCCCGGCCGCCCGCACCCCCGACACCCGCACCCCCGACACCACCGGAGTCCGTCGATGACCCGTCCCGCCCGCCCCGATGCGCCGCGAAGCGCCGCCGGCCCGTGGGACCTGTCGTTCCTGCGGGCCGGTTCGCTGGTGACCCTCGTGGTCACCGCGGTGGCCGTCCCGGTGGTCGGCCTGCTGAGCGGCTGGGCCGAGGCGCTGGGGGTGGTGCTGGGTGCCGCCATCGTCACCCTGTTCTTCTGCCTCTCCGGCTTCGCCATCGCCTGGGCCGGCAAGATCGACGACTCCTTCACCCTGCCGGCGGCCCTCGGTGCCTTCATGGTCAAGGTGCTCGGCTTCTTCGCCCTGCTCCAGGCCCTGCCCGCCGACGGGTGGCCCGACCGGGTGGCGACGGCGTGGACCGTCATCGCCGGCGCCCTCCTGTGGAGCGGGGTGCAGGCCCGCTGGGTGTGGACCCGACAGCTCTACTACACGACCCCGCCGGCCCCGCCCTCGACGGACGTTCTGCCACACGCTGTAGAACACCCGGTCCGCAAGGTCACAGGCGGCTGATAGTGTCCGAACTGATGGACGAGGCCGCCACGCGTGCCGGTGGCCCACGGCCTCGACCGGCAGACGCCCCCGATGACACCCCGCACCCCAGCGGTGCGGATGTCGGCTGGGGCATCACCGGGACCCTCCTGGCCGGACTCGTCGTCTACGGCGGGGCCGGGCTGCTGGTGGACCGGTGGCTGGACACGAAGGTCTTCGCCCTCATCGGCGTGGTCGTCGGACTCGGCTTGTCGGTCTACCTGATCACCGTCAAGTACGGCGGACCGGTCCAGCAGACCCAGGCCATCAGCCACACCAGCTACAGCAAGATCAGCTCGAAGAGCTACAGCACGTACCGCAACACCTCGGGCGGACGACGGAGCCAGCCCAGGACGCAGAAGGGACACCGGTGACCTCCAGCGCCCACGCGCTCTCCAGCGTGCTCGCGGTCGAGAGCGACCCCGGCGGAGGCTTCGTCTCCCCGACGATCGAAGAGTTCTACCCCCCGTCACTGGCCGAGTTCTCGGTCCTCGGGATCGACTTCTCGATCACGCGCATCACGGTGATCTCCTGGATCGCCACCGCCGCGATCCTCCTCTTCATGGTCCTCGCAACACGGAAGACCACGCTGGTGCCCCGCAAGGCCCAGTGGCTGATGGAGAGCGGCTACAGCCTCGTGCGGGACAACATCGGCCGGGACGTCATCGGTCCGAAGTTCCGCACGTACGCACCCTTCCTGGGTGCCTTGTTCTTCTTCATCCTCGCGAACAACGCGATGAGCATCATCCCGTTCTTCCAGATCTCACCGATGAGCAAGTTCGCCTACCCGTTGGTGCTGGCGCTCTTGGTCTACGTGCTCTACAACGTGGTCTCGATCAAGAACAAGGGGCTGGGGGGTTACCTCAAGGAGGTGGCCGTCCCGCCGGGCGTGCCCATCCCCTTCCTGGTGCTCGTCACCCCGATCGAGCTGCTGCAGATGTTCGTCATCCGGCCGTTCACGCTGGCCGTGCGACTCTTCGCGAACCTCTTCGCCGGCCACATGCTGTTGGTGGTCTTCTCTCTGGGGACCGTCTACTTGCTGGGGAAGTTCGACGAGAACTTCTCCGTGGTCTTCGCGCCGTTCTCCTTCCTCATGGCGCTGTTCATGACCTTCTTCGAGGTCCTGGTGATCGTGCTGCAGGCCTACGTCTTCACCGTACTGACCGCCACCTACCTGAACGGGGCCGTGGAGAAGGCTCACTGAGGCCTTCCAGCGACCCGTTCGACCCCAAGACGCACCACCCCGCCAGCCACCCGGAACCCCGGGTGACCGACACAGGAGGAACACCCCGCAATGGACGTTCTGGCAGAGCTGACCGGCAGCATCGGTTCGGTGGGCTACGGCCTGGCCGCGATCGGCCCCGGCATCGGTGTCGGCATCGTGTGGGCGGCCTACATCCAGGCCACCGCCCGCCAGCCCGAGTCGGCCGGTCTCACCCGTACCTACGCCTTCCTGGGCGCCGCCCTGTCCGAGGCGCTCGCGCTCATCGGCCTGGTCGTTCCCTTCATCTTCGGTCAGTGACCCTGCTGGGTCAGCACGCCGAACCTGAGCTCGGATGAGGAGTGACCACGTGGACCTGACTGCCGCTGAGTCGGTCAACCCGCTGCTGCCCCCGGTTGGCGAGATCATCGTCGGCCTGATCACCTTCGCGATCCTCGCGTTCGTCGTCATGAAGTACGTCTTCCCGGTCATCGAGAAGACGTTCCAGGCGCGGCGCGAGGCCATCGAGGGCGGCATGGAACGGGCCGAGGCGGCCCAGGCCGAGGCCAAGGCAGCGCTGGAGCAGTACCGCGCCCAGCTCGCCGAGGCCCGCAACGAGGCCGCTCAGATCCGTGACGCCGCCCGGGCGGAGGGACAGCAGATCCTCGAGGAGCTGCGCACCCAGGCCCAGGAGGAGTCCGCCCGGATCACCGCCCGTGGCGAGGAGCAGCTCGCTGCCTCCCGCCAGCAGGTGGTCAACGAGCTCCGCGGGCAGATCGGCTCCATGGCCGTGACGCTGGCCGGCCGCGTGGTGGGGGAGTCCCTCGAGGACGACGCCCGTCGCCGCGGGACGGTCGACCGCTTCCTCGACGAGCTCGACGGCATGTCGGCCAGCACCCCTGCGGCCGCCGGCACCACCGGTGGCAGCACGGTCTACTCGCCCGAGGGCGACCGCTGATGCAGGCCGCCAGCCGCGAGGCGCTCGCGCAGTCGCGCGAGCGCCTGGCAGACCGCGTCCGGGGCACCGACGGCGAGGCCCGCCTGGGCCTGGCCGACGAGCTGTTCTCGGTCGCGCACCTGCTCGAGGGCCAGGTCTCGCTCCGGCGCGCCCTGGCCGACGCGTCGGTGCGGCCCGACGACCGGGCCGGGCTGGCCCAGCGACTGCTGGCCTCCCAGCTCTCCGCCGGTGCCGTCGACGTCGTCGAGACCGTGGCCCGGCAGCGCTGGTCGCGCCCGCTGGACCTGGTCGAGGCCGTCGAGACCCTCGCGACCGATGCGGCGCTGGACGCCGCGGACGCCCGCGGGGAGCTCGACACCGTCGAGGACGAGTTGTTCCGGTTCGGCCGGATCATCGACGGCGACGACGACCTGGCCCGACTGCTCGGCGATCGCAGCGCGTCCCGCGAGGGCAAGACCGCGCTGCTGGACCGGCTGCTGGCCGGCCGGGTCTCACCCGTCACCGAGCGGCTGGTCCGGAACTCGCTGACCAGCTCGCACGTGCACAACGCAGCCAACGCCGTCGAGCGCATCTCGGTCGCGGCCTCGGCACGACGTGGCCAGTCGGTCGCGCACGTGACGAGCGCCCTGCCCCTGACCGACGCGCAGGAGCAGCGGCTGACCGGGATCCTGGAGAGGACGTACGGCCGGAGCATCGGCCTGCAGGTCCAGGTCGACCCCTCCATCGTCGGGGGCCTGGTCATCCGGGTCGGCGACGAGATCGTGGACGGCAGCATCTCGCACCGTCTCGAGGCAGCGGGCCGGCGCTTCACCGGCTGACCCGCAGCCACCAGCGCGGCAGTCGAGCACCGACCGAGCACGCAGCACGACCCCAGACAGCACCTGAGCAGGGAAGAGGACACCCAGGGCCATGGCCGAGCTCACGATCTCCGCGGACGAGATCCGCAGTGCCATCCAGAACTACGTCAGCGACTACGACTCCGACGTCTCCCGTGAGGAGGTCGGGATCGTCACCGAGGCCGGCGACGGCATCGCCCGTGTCGAGGGCCTGCCCTCGGTCATGACCAACGAGCTCCTGGAGTTCGAGGGTGGCGTGCGTGGTCTGGCGCTGAACCTCGACGTGCGCGAGGTCGGCGTCGTGGTCATGGGTGACTTCGCCTCCATCGAGGAGGGCCAGACGGTCCGCCGGACCGGTCAGGTCCTCTCGGTGCCGGTCGGCGACGGCTTCCTCGGCCGCGTCGTGGACCCGCTCGGCGTGCCGATCGACGGCGCCGGCGACATCCACAGCACCGAGCGCCGCGCCCTGGAGCTGCAGGCCCCCTCGGTGGTCCAGCGCCAGTCGGTGCACGAGCCCCTCGCCACCGGGATCAAGGCCATCGACGCCATGACCCCGATCGGCCGCGGCCAGCGTCAGCTGATCATCGGCGACCGCCAGACCGGCAAGACCGCGATCGCGATCGACACGATCATCAACCAGAAGGCCGCCTGGGCCACCGGTGACCCGGCCCAGCAGGTCCGCTGCATCTACGTCGCCGTGGGCCAGAAGGGCTCCACGATCGCCGGTGTCAAGGCCGCGCTCGAGGACGCCGGCGCGATGGAGTACACGACCATCGTCGCCTCGCCCGCCTCGGACTCGGCCGGCTACAAGTACATCGCCCCCTACACCGGCTCGGCGATCGGCCAGCACTGGATGTACGAGGGCAAGCACACGCTGATCGTCTTCGACGACCTGTCCAAGCAGGCCGAGGCGTACCGCGCTGTCTCCCTGCTGCTGCGTCGCCCGCCGGGCCGCGAGGCCTACCCCGGCGACGTCTTCTACTTGCACTCCCGTCTGCTCGAGCGCTGCGCCAAGCTGTCCGAGGAGCTCGGTGGCGGGTCGCAGACCGGCCTCCCGATCATCGAGACCAAGGGCAACGACGTCTCGGCGTACATCCCGACCAACGTCATCTCGATCACCGACGGCCAGATCTTCCTGGAGACCGGCCTCTTCAACTCCGGTGTCCGCCCGGCCATCAACGTGGGCATCTCGGTGTCCCGCGTCGGCGGCTCGGCGCAGACGAAGGCCATGAAGGCCGTCGCCGGCCGACTGCGCCTGGACCTGGCCCAGTTCCGTGAGCTGGAGGCCTTCTCCTCCTTCTCCTCGGACCTGGATGCCTCCTCCCGCGCCACCCTGGACCGCGGTCAGCGTCTGGTCGAGCTGCTCAAGCAGGGCCAGTACGCCCCGTTCTCCCTGGAGCGCGAGGTCGTCTCGCTGTGGCTGGGCACCCGGGGCAAGCTCGACGTCGTCCCGGTCGCCGACGTCCGGCGCTTCGAGGGCGAGTTCCTGGACTACCTGTCCCGGGGCGAGACGGGCGCGCTCGACGCGATCCGCAACTCCAAGAAGCTCGAGGACGACACCGTCGCGAACCTGGAGTCCGCGGTCGAGGCCTTCTACGGCCAGTTCACCACCAGCGACGGCGAGTCGCTGAAGGTCAACGAGCCCGAGGTCGAGGCCATGGCCGCCACTGACCGTGGCCAGGAGCGCGTCCAGGTCAAGAAGAAGGCCTGACCCGTGGCTGCCTCTCTCCGCGCGCTGCGGCGCCGCATCCGCTCCACGCGGTCGACGAAGAAGATCTTCTCGGCCCAGGAGCTGATCGCCGGTGCCCGCATCGTGCGTGCGCAGAACCGGGTCGAGGCCTCCAAGCCCTACGCCCGGGAGATCACCCGGGTGCTCTCGGCGCTGGCGTCCTCGGCGAGCCTGGACCACCCGCTGCTCACCGAGCGGGAGAAGCCGGGTCGGGTGGCGGTGCTGGTCATCACCTCCGACCGTGGCTTCGCGGGCTCCTACAACGTCAACGTGCTGCGCCGTACCGAGGAGCTCCTCGGCCTGCTGCGCAGCGAGGGCAAGGAGCCGGTCCTCTACGTCGTCGGCCGCAAGGGCGAGACGTACTACCGGTTCCGTGACCGGGCCGTCGAGGAGACCTGGACCGGGTTCTCCGAGCAGCCCAACTACACCGACGCACAGGACGTGGGCCGGACGCTGATCGAGGCGTTCACCGCCGGCGAGGACGACGACGAGGTCGGCGGCGGTGCCGACGGCATCGAGGGCGTCGACGAGCTGCACATCGTCTACACCGAGTTCCGCTCGCTGCTCGCCCAGGTCCCCGTCGCCAAGCGGATGGCCCCGCTGGAGGTCGAGGAGGTGGAGGAGTTCGAGCACGAGCGCGAGGACGCCGCCGCCGGTCAGAAGACGACCGACATCCCGACCTCCTACGAGTTCGAGCCCTCGGCGGAGGCGCTGCTGGACGCGCTGCTGCCCAAGTACATCTCCACCCGGATCTACGCGGCGATGCTCGAGTCCGCCGCGTCGGAGTCGGCGTCCCGTCGTCGGGCCATGAAGTCGGCCTCCGACAACGCCGAGGAGCTGGCGAAGAACCTGTCCCGGCAGGCGAACGCGGCCCGCCAGGCGGGCATCACCCAGGAGATCAGCGAGATCGTCGGCGGCGCCGACGCCCTCGTCTCCAGCGGGTCGGACACCTGATGCCGTCGCCCGCCACCACGTTCACGCACGCGAGCACGACCCACCGAGCCAGGAGAGCGACACGATGACCCTCACCGAGGACCGTCCGAGCACGAGCGAGACCACCGGCTCCGGCCGCGTCGTCCGGGTCACCGGCCCGGTCGTCGACGTCGAGTTCCCCCGTGACTCGATGCCCGAGCTGTTCAACGCCCTCAATGTCGACGTCACCCTCGCCGACCTGGGCAAGACCCTGACCCTCGAGGTCGCCCAGCACCTGGGCGACAACGTCGTCCGCACCATCTCCATGGCCCCGACCGACGGTCTGGTCCGCGGCGCCGAGGTGCGCGACACCGGTTCGGCCATCTCCGTCCCCGTCGGCGACCAGGTGACCGGGCACGTCTTCAACGCCCTCGGCGAGTGCCTGGACACCCCCGGCTACGGCGAGGACGGGCTGCGCTGGACGATCCACCGCCACGCCCCCAAGTTCGACCAGCTCGAGGGTCGGACCGAGCTGCTTGAGACCGGCATCAAGGTCATCGACCTCCTCACGCCCTACATCAAGGGCGGGAAGATCGGCCTGTTCGGCGGTGCCGGCGTGGGCAAGACGGTCCTCATCCAGGAGATGATCCGTCGCGTCGCCCAGGAGTTCGGTGGCGTGTCGGTGTTCGCCGGTGTCGGCGAGCGCACCCGTGAGGGCAACGACCTCATCACCGAGATGACCGAGTCCGGCGTCATCAACTCGACCGCGCTGGTCTTCGGCCAGATGGACGAGCCGCCGGGCACGCGTCTGCGCGTGGCCCTCTCGGCCCTGACGATGGCGGAGTACTTCCGCGACGAGCAGGACCAGGACGTGCTGCTCTTCATCGACAACATCTTCCGGTTCACCCAGGCCGGGTCCGAGGTCTCCACGCTGCTGGGGCGCATGCCCTCCGCCGTGGGGTACCAGCCGACCCTGGCCGACGAGATGGGCGAGCTGCAGGAGCGGATCACCTCGACCCGAGGCCGGTCCATCACCTCGCTGCAGGCCATCTACGTGCCCGCCGACGACATCACCGACCCGGCGCCGCACACCACCTTCGCCCACCTGGACGCCACGACGAACTTGTCGCGGCCCATCTCGGAGAAGGGCATCTACCCGGCCGTGGACCCGCTGGACTCCACCAGCCGGATCCTCGACGCCCAGTACGTCGGTCAGGAGCACTACGACACGGCGTCGGAGGTCAAGCGGATCCTGCAGCGCTACCAGGAGCTGCAGGACATCATCGCCATCCTCGGCATCGACGAGCTCGGTGAGGAGGACAAGGTCACCGTGAACCGGGCCCGTCGCATCGAGCGCTTCCTGTCCCAGAACATGTTCGTGGCCGAGGCCTTCACCGGTCAGCCGGGGTCCTACGTGCCGCTGACCGAGACCCTGCAGGCGTTCAAGGCGCTGACCCAGGGCGAGTACGACCACGTGCCGGAGCAGGCCTTCTTCATGTGCGGTGGACTCGAGGACCTCGAGGCCAACGCCGCCAAGCTCAAGAAGGGCTGACCAGCCCCAGCACCGCCACGACGGCCGGGTCCCCCCAGGGGGGCCCGGCCGTCGTCGTGTCCCGTTCGTCCGCGCGTCCCCGGGGGAGCCCGGGGGAGGGTGGTGCGGCCTGCGCCCGACCGGCGGGGGGATGCCGGACTCAGTGACGGGGTGCCGGCACGTCCTGGTCGACGGCGAACACGTCCTCGCCGGCGGGGAGCTGCCCGTCGGCGACCGCGGGCGCGGGCACGGCACCGAACCGGGCCAGCAGCAGCGCGCTCCCGATCGTCACGGCGAAGCCGGCCACGGCGAGGCCGCCGAGACCCTCGGCGGGGCGGTCCCCGACCAGCACGCCCAGCACCGAGCCCAGCACCGACTCGGTCGCCACCATCGTCGTGGTCACCAGCACCACGGAGCCCCGCTGGAGGGCCAGCGCGCCCGCAACCAGCCCCGCGACGCCCGACAGGCCGATCGCCCAGGCGCTGGGGTCGGCGAGCACACCGGGCACGGTGACCGGGCCCAGCACGCGGGCGCCCAGGGACACGACCGCGAAGCAGCTGCCGGCGAGTGCGGCGACCAGCACCGAGCCGGTGGGGGTCGCGGGCACGCGGGTGCACACCACGACCGCGGCCAGCAGGGTGATCGCCCCGGCGAGGGCCGACCAGCGGACGTCGGGGTCCACGAGGCCGGCCGCGCGTGGGGCGGCCGCCAGCGCGACGGCCACCAGGCCCGCGGCCACACCGGCCAGGGCGAGGACCTCCCGGCGGTGCAGCCGGCTGCCCAGCAGCAGGGCAGCGAGGACCGCGGTGACCCCCAGGCTGGAGGCGCGGCCGGCCTGCACCAGGAACAGGGGCAGCTCGCGGACGGCGACCAGGGAGGCCAGGAAGCCGGCGCCCACGAGGGCGGTGCCCAGCAGGTAGCGGGGCTCGCGCACCAGGCCGCCGAGGAGTCCGGTGAGGTCCTGGCGGGCGCTGCGGGCCACCGCCGAGGCCTGGCACACCGCCGCGGCGCCGGAGCACAGCGCGGCCACGACGAGCGCGACGACCGACACGACCACGAGGTCCCCCGTCCTGGCGGGCCCGGGATGGGCGAGCGCCGTGCGCAGCATGCCGCACGGCGGCCGTCGCGCCCAGGAACTCACAGGTGTCAGTACAGGTGGTGAACGGAGTGTGAACCCATCCGTCCCAGGAGTCCCGGCCCCCGCGGGTCTCTGTTGTCCGGAGGGCAGGGTGACCTACCCTCCGCACCGTGACGCCGACCCTCGGCGGTCGGTGGGACGTCCTCGTCCGCAGACTGCCGCTCCTCGCCCTGGGCGCCTTCGTGCTGCTCACCACGCTGACGGGTGCGCTGGCGGTGGCGGCCTACGACGGTGTCGGGTCCGCCAACGGCTACCCGTTCCTGGACGGTCCGCTGTGGCTGGACGCCTGGTTCCACGGCGACTCCGGCTGGTACTACTCGATCGCTGCCGACGGCTACAGCTACACCCCCGGGCAGCAGTCGCCGATCGCGTTCTTCCCGGCCTACCCGCTGCTGGTCGAGCTGGTCGGGGAGCTGATGAGCGGGGACTTCTCGACCGCGGCCGGTCTGGTGACCCTGGTGTGCGCCGCCGGGGCGGTGTGGCTGTTCGCCTCCTGGGTGCGGACCCGGTTGCCGGCCCGGACGGCGGTGGTCGCCGTCGCGCTGCTGCTGCTGTACCCCTACAGCTTCTTCCTCTACGGGTCCGGCTACAGCGACGCGCTCTTCCTGCTCAGTGCCATGGCGTCCTTCGCGCTGCTGGAGCGCCGGCTGTACCTGCTGGCGGGCATCGTGGCGATCGCGGCGACCGCGGGTCGCCCCATCGGCATCGCGGTGACCGCGGGGCTGGTGGTGCGGGCGGTGGAGATGCTGGCCGAGGAGCGGGCCCGCCGCCGCGAGGCAGCCGAGGTCGCCGTCCCGGTGGGCGTGGGCGCAGGTGGAGCCGGGCCCCCCGACGACGCGGCGGCGGGAGGGGGCACGGCACCAGGGCGCTGGCCGGTGCCGTTCCGCGACCTCGTGACGGCGCTGCGCGACGTCCGGGTCCGCGAGGTGTCCCTGCTGGTCTCGCTGGCCGGGCTCATCGCCTGGACGGTCTACCTGGGCACCCGGTTCGGGGACCCGCTGGCGTTCGCGACGGTGCAGGGGGCGCCGGGGTGGGACCAGGGCAGCGGTCCCTTCACCTGGTTCAAGGGCGTCTTCGTGGGGACGGCGCTGGCCGGTCGCTGGGACGTGATGGTGCTGCTGATCCCGCAGGCGCTGTGCTGCCTGGTGGCGGTGCTGCTCGTGCGCACCTGCTGGCGGCGCTTCGGCTGGGGGTACACGGCATTCGCCGCCGTCTCCATCGCCATCCCGATCATCGGCACCAAGGACTTCATGGGTGCCGGCCGCTACGTCCTGGCCGCCTACCCTCTCCTCGCGGCCGCAGCCGTCGTCCTCACCGGGGAGCGTCGGCCGCGCTGGCTGCTGCCCGTGGTGCTCGTGCTGCTGGCCGTCGGTCTCGCGATCGCGACGGTCGCCTACGTGAACGGCGTGGAGGTCTCCTGATGTCAGCACCACCGGTGCCCCTGCTCTCGGTCTTCTTCCCGATGTGGAACGAGCAGGACTACGTCGAGCGGGCGGTGCGGGCCGCCGAGGACGAGTGCCAGCGCCTGCAGGGGCTGGGTGAGATCGGCGACTACGAGCTGGTGATCGTCGACGACTGCTCGACCGACGACACCGCCGCCATCGCGCAGCGGTTGGCCGCGGCCGACCCGCACGTCCGGGTGGTGCACCACGAGGTCAACCGGGGGCTGGGCGGCAGCATCAAGACCGGCTTCGACTCCGTGCGCGGGGACGTCGTCCTCTACACCGATGCCGACCTGCCCTTCGAGATGCTGGAGCTGGGCCGGGCGCTGCGGGTGCTGCGGCACTACGAGGCCGACATGGTCAGCGCCTACCGGCTGGACCGGACCGGGGAGGGCCCCCGCCGGGCCGTCTACTCCTTCGTCTACAACTCGCTGGTGCAGGCGGTCTTCGGCACCCGGGTGCGGGACGTCAACTTCGCGTTCAAGCTCGTCCGCCGGCACGTGCTGGACGCCGCCCGGCCGGTGAGCGAGGGCTCGTTCATCGACGCCGAGCTGGTGATCCGCGCCCAGCGGCTGGGCTTCCACATCGTGCAGATCGGGGTGGACTACTTCCCGCGCACCCGCGGCATCTCCACCCTGAGCTCGGCGTCCACGATCCGCCGGATGCTCACCGAGATGCGCGAGCTCCGCTCGGACCTGGCGCAGGTCACCCCGGTCACCCGGTGACCGGGCTGCTGGTGGTCAACGCCGACGACCTCGGGCTGACCGACGGCGTCTGCCGCGCGGTCGCCCGGGCCCACCGGGACGGCGTGGTGACCTCGACGTCGGTGCTGGCGGTCGGGCAGGCGTTCGACCGGGCGGCCAGCACCGTCCGGGACGCCGGGACGCTCGGGCTCGGCGCCCACCTGGCCCTGGTGGGGGAGGACCGGCCGCTGCTGTCGGCCCGCGAGGTCCCCTCCCTCGTCGACCGGGACGGCCGGTTCCCGCTGTCCTACCGCACGGTCGTGGCCCGGGGGCTGGCCGGTCGCATCGACGCCGCCGACGTCGCCCGGGAGTTCCGGGCCCAGTTGGACCGCGTCCGCAGCATCGGGGTGCCGCTGACGCACCTGGACACCCACCAGCACACCCACCTGTGGCCCACGGTGGCCCGGGTCGTGGTGGAGCTGGCCCGCGAGGCCGGGATCGGCACCGTCCGGCTGCCCACCAGTGCCCGACGTGGACCGCTGGGCGTCGGGGTGCGGGTGCTGGCCGGCCGGTTGCGGCGCCGGCTGGCGACGGCGGGTCTGGCCACCACGGCCGGCTACGCCGGGCTCGACGAGGCCGGTCGACTGGACGTCGCCGACCTGTCGGCCGCCCTTGCCCGGGCGAGCGCCGCCGGGGCCACCAGCCTGGAGGTGAACGCACACCCGGGTGAGCCCGGGGACGCCGACCTCGCCCGCTTCGACTGGGACTACCGGTGGGGACAGGAGCTCGCCGTGCTGACCGACCCCGCCACCCGGGCAGTGGTCGAGGCGGCCGACTGGCGCCTGGGCACCTTCGCGGACCTGGCCGGTGCCCGGTGAGCCGGCTGCCCGACCGGGCCGCCCGGGCGGCGATGGCGGCCTACCGCGACGCGCCGACCGGTGACCGGCTGCACCTGCTGGTGCGGTGGCTGACCTGCCCGTTCCCGCCGGTCGTCGAGGCGCTGCCCGCCGTGGGCCGCGTGCTGGAGGTCGGCTGCGGGCACGGTCTCCTCAGCAGCTACCTGGCCGCCCGTCGTCCCGGTGTCACGGTGCACGGGGTCGACATCGACGTGGACAAGATCGAGGTGGCCCGGGCCAGCGTGCCCGCAGGGGAGACCCGCCTGTCCTTCGGGGCCAGCCCGTCGGGTGCGGTGCCGGAGGGCCCCTGGGACGGCATCGTGCTGGTCGACGTGCTCTACCTGCTCGACGAGCAGGGCCAGCGGGCGCTGCTGGTCGAGTGCGCGTCCCGGCTGGCGCCCGGTGGCCGGCTGGTGGTCAAGGAGATGGCCACGCGCCCGCGCTGGAAGGCCCGGCTCAACGCCCTGCAGGAGTCGGTCTCGGTCCGGGTCCTGGGCATCACCGAGGGGTCGCGGGACTTCGCGTTCGTCGATCCCGACGTCCGGGCCCGGTGGCTCGTGGAGGCGGGTCTCACTGATGTCCGGGCCCGGCGGCTGGACCGCGGGCGGGCCCACCCGCACCACCTCCTGGCGGCCCGCGCGCCGGCGTGAGCGGACTCACCGGTCCGGTCCGGGGACGGGTCGTCGACGGGGCGGCAGGGCCCCCCGGGCGCCGCTAGCATCGCCGGTGACGGGTTGCAGCGCCGCGCACCGTCGACCCCCTGGGCAGACCGCCCCACCCGTTCGGGTGGAGTCCGTGCACTGCACGGTCCGCGGGGGACCGATCGACCGAACATGTGGGCGACGCGCCGGCTCCCGCCGGTGCACGGGTGGGAGAACGAGCGTGACGGACGACCTGCAGGTGGGGACGGCGACCCCCGTGGTGGCCGACCCCGTGGTGGTCGACGACGAGGCGGCCGCGCCCGGGCCCGTCCCGGTCGCCGAGCAGCCGGTCGACCGTGGTCCGGTGGTCCTGCCCGTCGACGACCCGATGGACTGGAGCTGGCCGCCGTACGCGCCGCTCGAGCCCGCCGGGGGCCGCCGGTTCGACTGCGAGGACTGGGCACCGAGCTCGATCGTGCGCCGCCCGCTGCTGCGCGTGGGGCGCTGGACCCTGCTGTACCGCCGCGGCCACTGAGCCACCCGCCGGTCCCGCACCGGTCCCTCGCCGGTCCCACACCCGTGCCCACGGGAGCGGGCGGGGGAGTGTGGCCCCCAGCCGTTACAGTGGCAGCTGACCCGTCGCCGTCCGCGGCGACCCGCACCGGCCCGGCCGGTGGACCCCGAGGAGTGTCGTGGCGACCCTGCAGGTCGAGCTCGTGGCCGTGGAGCGCAAGATCTGGTCCGGCGAGGCGAGCACCGTCATCGCCCGGACCACCGAGGGCGAGCTCGGTGTCCTGCCCGGTCACGCCCCGCTGCTCGGTGAGCTGGCTCCCGGTGGCGTCGTGCGGATCAAGCCCGTCGACGGCGAGGAGCTGGTCGTCGCCGCCCACGGTGGCTTCCTCTCGGTGACCGAGCAGGGCGTCTCCATCCTGGCCGAGACGGCGGAGATCTCCACCGAGATCGACGTCGAGCGGGCACGCGAGGCGCTCCGCCGGGCCGAGGCCGCCGACGAGGACGAGGAGTCGCTGGCCGCCGCGCGTCGCGCCCAGTCCCGCCTGCGTGCCGCCGGCCAGGACTCCTGAGCCTCCCCGCCCCGACACTCCTCGTCTGAGCCCCGGACCCCGCGACCGTGACCACGCTGCTGCTGGTCGTGGCCGGGGTCCTGCTCGTGGCCCTGGTGGCCACCTTCCTGCTGCGCCGCCGGTTCCTGCTGTCCGGTCTCGGCGCGGTCACCATGTGGCTGCGCCCGGTGGGCGCACCCCGCTGGGCGGTCGGGGTGGCCTGGTACTCCGGTGAGCAACTGCTCTGGTACCGGGCGCTGTCGCTGTCGGTGCGGCCCAACCAGCGGCTGTGCCGCACCGAGTTCCACGTCGAGGGGCGGCGCCGGCCCACCGTCGAGGACGGCGCCGTGCCCCAGGACAGCCAGGTGCTGATCTGCCGCACCGGGGCCGGTCCGCAGGAGCTGGCGATGGACACCTCGACGGTGACCGGCTTCCTGTCCTGGATCGAGTCGGCCCCGCCGGTCGGGCGCTAGTCCCCGGTCTGCTGGGAGCGGGCGGCCCGCTGGGCGTGCACCCCGCTGTGTGCGCCGGGCTCCCAGAGCACGTCCCCGCCGGGGTTGGCCTCGCGGGACAGGATGAAGAGCAGGTCCGAGAGCCGGTTGAGGTACTTCGCCGTCTCCTCGTTGGTCCGCTCGGCATCGGCTTCCAGCAGGGCCCACACGCGGCGCTCGGCCCGGCGGGCCACCGTGCGCGCCTGGTGCAGCAGCGCGGCCAGCGCCGTCCCGCCCGGCAGGATGAACGAGGACAGCTTCGGCAGCGCCTCGTTGTGCTCGTCGCAGGCTGCCTCCAGCCGCTGCGTGTAGGCCTCGGTGATGCGCAGCGGCGGGTACTCCGGGTCGGGCGTGACCGGGGTGCACAGGTCCGCGCCGACGTCGAAGAGGTCGTTCTGCACGCTGCGCAGCAGGGCGGTGAGCTCCTCGGTGGGGGAGCCCAGGGCCAGGGCCACGCCGATCACCGAGTTGGTCTCGTCGACGTCGGCGTAGGCGGCCAGCCGGACGTCGGTCTTGGACACCCGGCTCATGTCGCCCAGGTGCGTCTGGCCGGCGTCGCCGGTCTTGGTGTAGATGCGGGTCAGCCGGACGGTCATGTCCGCACCCTAAGTGCCCGGTCCGGCGGCGGCCTCCCGCTGCTCCTACTGTGGACCGGTGGAGTGCTTCCAGGTGACCGGCGGAACGGCGCTGCGCGGACGGGTCCGGGTGACCGGTGCCAAGAACAGCGCGCTGAAGCTGATGGCGGCCGCGCTGCTGGCCAGCGGCGAGACGACGATCGACGAGGTCCCCGACATCCTCGACGTGGCGATCATGAGCGAGGTGCTGCGCCGGCTGGGCTGTGGCGTGACGTTCGAGCGCTACACCGACGGCCGCGGTGGTGGCGGTGGCCGGGTGGTCGTCGACGTCCCGGAGACGCCCTCCAGCGAGACCGACTACGACCTGGTCCGCCGGATGCGCGCCTCGATCAGCGTGCTGGGTCCGCTGGTGGCCCGCTGCGGCACCGCCAAGGTGGCCCTGCCCGGCGGTGACGCCATCGGCTCGCGCGGGCTGGACATGCACGTGGCCGGCCTCGAGCGCCTGGGTGCCACGGTGGTCAGCGAGCACGGCTTCCTCATCGCCACCGCCCCGCGGCTGGTGGGCACCTCGATCTGGCTGGACTTCCCCTCCGTGGGGGCGACGGAGAACCTGGTGATGGCCGCCGTCCTCGCCGAGGGCACCACCGTGGTGGACAACGCCGCCCGCGAGCCCGAGATCGTCGACCTGTGCCTGATGCTGACCGCGATGGGCGCCTCCATCGAGGGCGCGGGCTCCTCCACGATCACCGTGCACGGGGTCACCGAGCTGCACCCGGTGCAGTACACGACCGTCCCCGACCGGATCGTGGCCGGGACCTGGGCCATCGGTGCGGTGATGACCCGCGGGGACGTCGTCATCGAGCGGGCCGTGCCCGAGCACCTGCGGGTGGCCCTGGACAAGCTGCGGACGGCCGGTGCCTCGGTCACCGAGGTCGAGGGCGGTGTCCGGGTCTCGATGGAGGACCGGCCGCGCTGCGTCGACGTCGTCACGCTGCCCTACCCGGGCTTCCCCACCGACCTGCAGCCCATGGCGGTCGCGCTGGCCGCGGTCTCCACGGGCACCGCGCTGATCACCGAGAACGTCTTCGAGGGCCGGTTCATGTTCGTCAACGAGCTGGTCCGGCTGGGCGCCGACGTGCGGATCGACGGGCACCACGCCGTCGTCCGTGGCCGGGAGGCGCTGTCCAGCGCCCCGGTGCTGGCCACCGACATCCGCGCGGGTGCCGGGCTGGTGCTGGCCGGTCTCTGCTCGGACGGCGTCACGGAGGTCGCCGACGTGCACCACGTGGACCGTGGCTACCCCGACTTCGTGGAGCAGCTGCGCGGGCTGGGCGCGACGATCGAGCGCGTCACCGAGGACTGAGGGCCGGGCCCTCAGCTCTGGAAGCTGCCCGCCAGGACCCGGGCGCGGCCGGCGTCCTCGGGGAAGACGAGCACGTCGGCACGCAGCGGGGCGGGGTAGCGGATCGTCGAGCGGATGCCGGCGTCGGAGAGCACCGCGCGCAGCGCCAGCGCGGACTCCTTCTTGCTCAGCGTGGCGACCCGGGTCAGCAGCCCGTCCTCCGCGGAGGGGCGCCTGGTGGCCTTCGGGGTGCTCGGGGCGAACGCCCAGCGGAGGAAGAGCGCCAGCACGAGCAGGGCGAGACCGGCGATGACCGGTCCGACCAGGAAGTGCAGGCTCCCGGCGTCGATGGGCACGACGGCACCCCTCCCTCGGGTCCGCGGTGGACCCCCGGTCCCCGAGTGTGCCACCGCTGTGCACGCCGCGTGCGGCTCCGGTGTGGTCTGCGCGACACCGCGGTTACTGGCCAGTAGCCCTACACTCCGCGGTCATGCCGACCCCTTCAGCGCCGAAGGACCGCGACCGCCCCTGGGTGATGCGGACGTACGCCGGGCACTCCTCGCCGGCCGAGTCGAACGCCCTCTACCGGCGCAACCTGAGCAAGGGCCAGACCGGACTCTCGGTGGCCTTCGACCTCCCGACCCAGACGGGCTACGACCCCGACGACGAGCTGGCCGTGGGGGAGGTCGGCAAGGTCGGGGTGCCGGTGAGCCACATCGGGGACATGCGTGCGCTCTTCGACGGCATCCCGCTGGACGAGATGAACACGTCGATGACCATCAACGCGACCGCCATGTGGCTGCTGGCGCTGTACCAGGCCGTCGCCGAGGAGCATGGTCACGACGTCGCGGCCCTGACCGGCACGACGCAGAACGACATCGTCAAGGAGTACCTGTCACGGGGGACCTACGTCTTCCCGCCGGCGCCGTCGATGCGGCTGATCACCGACATGGTCGCCTACACGGTCACCACGATGCCCCGGTGGAACCCGACGAACATCTGCAGCTACCACCTGCAGGAGGCCGGCGCGACGCCGGTGCAGGAGATCGCCTACGCGATCAGCACGGCCATCGCGGTGCTGGACTCGGTGCGCGACTCCGGCCAGGTGCCCCAGGAGCGCTTCGGCGAGGTGGTCGCCCGGATCTCCTTCTTCGTCAACGCCGGCGTCCGGTTCGTCGAGGAGATGTGCAAGATGCGCGCCTTCGGCCAGCTCTGGGACTCCCTCACCCTGGAGCGGTACGGCGTGCAGGACCCCAAGCAGCGCCGCTTCCGCTACGGCGTGCAGGTCAACTCCCTGGGCTTGACCGAGGCCCAGCCCGAGAACAACGTGCAGCGCATCGTGCTGGAGATGCTCGCGGTCACCCTGTCCAAGGACGCCCGGGCCCGCGCGGTGCAGCTCCCGGCCTGGAACGAGGCGCTGGGGCTGCCGCGGCCGTGGGACCAGCAGTGGTCCCTGCGCCTGCAGCAGGTGCTGGCCTTCGAGACCGACCTCCTGGAGTACGACGACCTGTTCACCGGCTCGGTGGTCGTCGAGGCCAAGGTCGCCGAGATCGTCGAGGGTGCCCGCGCGGAGATCGCCCGGGTGCAGGAGATGGGCGGTGCCGTCGCGGCCGTCGAGTCCGGGTACATGAAGGGCCAGCTGGTCGGCTCGCTGGCCGAGCGCCGCCGCCGGATGGAGTCCGGCGAGGACGTCGTCGTCGGGGTCAACCGGTTCACCTCCACCGAGCCCAACCCGCTCATCGCCGACCTGGACACCGCCATCCAGACCGTCGACCCGGCTGTCGAGGTCGCGGCCCAGGCAGCGCTGGAGACCTGGAAGGCCGGCCGGGACGACGCCCGGGTCGCCGCCTCGCTGGACGCGCTGCGCGCCGCAGCCGGCACCGAGGAGAACCTCGTGCCCGCCAGCCTCGAGTGCGCCCGCGCGGGCGTGACGACGGGGGAGTGGGCCGGCGTGCTGCGCGAGGTGTTCGGGGAGTACCGGGCCCCCACCGGGGTCTCCGCAGCCTCCACCGGCTCCGCCGACGCCTCGCTGGCCGACGTCCGGGAGCGGGTGCGGGCCACCGGGGAGGAGCTGGGTGGGCGGCTGCGCCTGCTGGTCGGCAAGCCCGGGCTCGACGGGCACTCCAACGGTGCCGAGCAGATCGCCGTCCGGGCCCGGGACGCCGGCTTCGAGGTGGTCTACCAGGGGATCCGGCTGACCCCGGCGCAGATCGTGTCGGCCGCGGTCGAGGAGGACGTCCACGTGGTCGGGCTCTCGGTGCTGTCCGGCTCGCACCTGCAGGTGGTGCCGGCGGTGCTCGAGGGCCTGCGCGCCGCCGGGCTGGACGACGTCCCGGTGGTGGTCGGCGGCATCGTGCCCGACGGTGACGCCCGGCGGCTGCGCGAGCAGGGCGTCGCGCGGGTGTTCACCCCGAAGGACTTCGGGATGACCGACATCATGGGCCAGATCGTCGACGTCGTCCGCGAGGCCAACGGCCTCTAGGGCACCTCAGCGGCGGGACGACAGCGGGCCGAAGCGCACGTCCACGCCGGGGGAGAACAGCACGCTGTCCGGGGCTCCTGTCATCGGGAGCCCCGCGGCGGCGGTCAGCGACTCGTCGAGCTCGACCAGCTCGGCGCGGTGCAGCGGCCACTCGGGGTGCTCGTTGGGCCAGTACGCCGTCCGGCCCAGGAAGGGCTCGTGCAGCCCCCAGCGCGAGGTCAGGAAGCGCTCGAGCGGGCCGGGGTCGGCGATGCGCTCGCCCACCCGCACGGTCACCGCGCTGGAGGCGGTGCGCGGGCCGGGCCAGCGGCGCAGCGAGGTGTAGCGGCGCAGGTCGCCGTCGGCCGTGGCCCGCATCCGGGCGAAGACGTAGGGCAGCCGCGCGACCCACCGGGCGGCCAGCACCGGCAGCAGCCGATCGGCCTCCAGCGAGGCGAACACCACGCCGCGGCGGCCCTGGGAGTCGACCGAGTACAGCCGCACGTTGGTCTCGGCGAACGAGCCCAGGTAGGGCAGGCCCGGCAGGCCGAAAAAGCCGATGCGGCGCATCCGGAAGGGGATCAGCCCGACGTACGTGGCGCCGTCGATCGTGTCCGGGCGGGTGCCCTCAGGCAGGTGCGGGGCGACCAGGGCCGGGTCGACCGCCCAGTGCAGGAAGGCCAGGTCCCGCCAGCCCTGGGTGAACAGGGTCGAGGTGAGGGGGCGCGGGGCGGTGGGGGTCACCGGTTCTGGGTGCACGTCCCCAGGGTGCCCACCGCAGCGGGCTCGACACCGGCCCGCCGCCGTGGTGTGGTCGATCACATGAGCCAGCTGGCAGCGCCGCGGGTCGAGCGGCACGACGACGTCGTCACGGTGACCATGTCCCGCCCGTCCAAGCGCAACGCGCTGTCCCGCGAGCACCTGACCCAGTTGCTGGCCGCGGTGCAAGACGTGGCCGGCACCGACGCATCGGCACTCGTGCTGGCGGCCGAGGGCCCGGTGTTCAGCGCCGGCCACGACTTCGCCGACGTCGCCGGCGCGCCGCTGGCCGACGTCCGCTCGCTGCTGGCGCTGTGCACCGAGCTGATGCAGACCCTGCACGAGGTGCCGCAGGTCGTCGTGGCCCGGGTGCACGCCCTGGCCACCGCGGCCGGCGCCCAGCTGGTCGCCTCCTGCGACCTCGCGGTGGCCGCCGAGTCCGCCGGTTTCGCCGCCCCCGGCGGCAAGGGCGGCTGGTTCTGCCACACCCCCATGGTCGCGATCGCCCGCAACGTGGGGCGCAAGCGGGCGATGGAGCTCGCGCTCACCGGCGACGTCATCGACGCCCGGACGGCGCTGGACTGGGGCCTGATCAACCGGGTGGTGCCCGACGCCGAGCTCGACGACGCCGTCGCCGACCTGGTGCACCGGGCCACCCGGGGCTCGCGGGCGAGCAAGGCCTGGGGCAAGCAGGCGATGTACGCCCAGCTGGACCGTCCCGAGGCCGACGCCTACGCGCAGGCGGTCGTGACGATGGCCGCCGCCTCCCAGCTCGACGGCGCCCGCGAGGGCATGGCCGCGTTCCTGGGCAAGCGGCCCGCGGTCTGGACCGACTGACGGCTCACACCCGGGAACACCGCCGCGGGGGAGCGGTTGACCCTCGTGTGCGCGAGCTGTGGCTGACGAAGAGGCGGGTCATCGACTTCGGTCGAGCGACCACGGGTGGTTGACGACGGCGCTGACCGCCGCCCTCCCTCCCGCTCCGAAAGGCCTCCCCTCGTGCTCTCCCGCCTCCGCCGCACCCCCTTCGCGGCCCAGGTCCTCATCGCCCTCGTGGTCGGCGTGGGCCTCGGCCTGCTCGCCCGCGCCATCGGCACCGTCCCCGGCACCGTCGTCGACGGTCAGCTCGTCGAGGGCACCGACCAGAACTGGCTGACCTCGACGCTGGACACGATCGGCTCGACGTTCGTCGGGCTGCTGCGGGTCATCGTGATCCCGTTGATCGTCACCGCGATCATCGTGAGCATCGCCAACCTCAAGGAGGTCGGCAACGCCGCCCGCCTCGCCGGCCAGACGCTGCTGTGGTTCGCGATCACCGCGCTGATCGCGGTCTCCATCGGCATCGGCCTGGGCCTGATCACCCAGCCCGGTCGCAACAGCTCCGTCTCGGAGTCGGCGGCCACCTTCGACGGTTCCTCCGGTGGCTGGTGGGACTTCCTCACCGGTCTGGTGCCCGGCAACATCCTGGGCCTGGAGGGCTCCACCGACGGGTCCATCTCCTTCAACGTCCTCCAGCTGATCGTCATCTCGGTCGCCGTCGGCATCGCCGCGCTCAAGGTCGGTGAGGCCGCCGAGCCGTTCCTGTCGGTCACCCGCTCCGCGCTGGCGATCGTGCAGAAGGTCCTCTGGTGGGTCATCCTGCTGTCCCCGATCGGCACCCTGGGCCTGATCGGCAACGCCGTGGCCAGCTACGGCTGGGAGTCCCTGGGCTCCCTCGGTGTCTTCGTCGGTGCCGTCTACGCCGGCCTGGCCATCGTGCTGCTGGTCGTCTACCCGGTGCTGCTCAAGGTGCACGGGCTGTCCCCGCGGCGCTTCTACGCGGGTGCGTGGCCGGCCATCCAGCTCGGCTTCGTGTCCCGGTCCTCCATCGGCACGCTGCCGGTGACCGAGCGGGTCACCGAGGCCAACCTGGGCGTCCCGCGCAGCTACGCCTCCTTCGCCGTCCCGCTGGGCGCGACGACGAAGATGGACGGCTGCGCGGCGATCTACCCGGCGCTGGCCGCGATCTTCGTCGCCCAGTTCTTCGGCGTGGACCTCGGCATCACCGACTACCTGCTCATCGCGCTGGTCTCCGTCGTCGGCTCGGCGGCCACCGCCGGGGTCACCGGCGCGGTCGTCATGCTGACCCTGACGCTGTCCACCCTGGGCCTCCCGCTGGCCGGTGTCGGCCTGCTGCTGGCCGTCGACCCGATCCTGGACATGGGCCGCACCGCCACCAACGTGGCCGGTCAGGCCCTGGTCCCGACCATCGTGGCCAAGCGCGAGGGCATCCTGGACCAGGCTGCGTTCGACTCGACGACGACGGTCGACCCGGTCCGCTCGCTGGGTGAGACCAACGAGCGCGAGCCCGCCGCCGTCTGAGGACCTGCGGGCACCCGGGCGCCGGCGCGGTAGCGTCGGCGCCCGTGCGTCTGGTCATCGCGAAGTGCTCCGTCGACTACGTCGGCCGGCTCACCGCCCACCTGCCCCTGGCCACCCGGCTGCTCCTGGTCAAGGCCGACGGGTCGGTGTCGGTGCACGCCGACGACCGGGCCTACAAGCCGCTGAACTGGATGAGCCCACCCTGCTCCCTCAAGGACGAGCTCGTGGACGGCGCGGGCACCTGGACGGTCACCAACAAGGCCGGTGAGCAGCTGATCGTGACCATCGAGTCGGTGGTCCACGACGTGAAGCACGAGCTGGGCCCCGACCCCGGCCTGCAGAAGGACGGCGTCGAGTCCGAGCTGCAGCGGCTGCTGGCCCTGCACGTGGAGACCTTCGGCGAGGGCTGGTCGCTGGTCCGCCGGGAGTACCCCACCGCCATCGGGCCGGTCGACCTGCTCTGCCGGGACGGTGCCGGTGGCGTCGTCGCGGTCGAGATCAAGCGGCGCGGGGAGATCGACGGTGTCGAGCAGCTGACCCGCTACCTCGAGCTGCTCAACCGGGACCCGCTGCTGGCCCCGGTCAAGGGCGTCTTCGCCGCCCAGGAGATCAAGCCGCAGGCCCGGGTGCTCGCCGCCGACCGCGGGATCGACTGCCTGACCGTCGACTACGCCGTGCTCAAGGGCACCGACGACCCCTCCGCCCGGCTCTTCTGAGTCCCGGGGGACGTGACCCCCTTCACGTCCGTTGGTGGTTACCCGTCGGTAACCAGCTCTGGCAGACTCCGGCCGCACGGGCTGCGACGACGAGGTCGCACCCGGACGAGGGAGTGGCAACGTGGCCAGAGAACTCAGCGAGGTCGGCGTCGTCGGACTCGGCACCATGGGCGCCGGCATCACCGAGGTGCTCGCCCGCGCCGGGCTGTCGGTGACCGCCGTGGAGATCGACGAGGACGCGCTGGCCCGGGGCCGGGCGCACGTCGAGCAGTCCACCGAGAAGGCCGTCGAGCGCGGCAAGCTCGACGCCGACGAGCGCACCGCGGTGCTCGAGCGGATCCGCTTCAGCACCGCCCTGGCCGACCTGTCCCAGGCCGAGCTGGTGGTCGAGGCCGTGCCCGAGCGCCTGGAGCTCAAGGCCGCGCTGTTCGCCGAGCTGGACGGCATCTGCCCGCCGGACACCATCCTGGCGACCAACACCTCCAGCCTGTCGGTGACCGAGCTGAGCGTGGCCACCGGCCGGCCCAGCAAGGTCGTCGGCATGCACTTCTTCAACCCCGCGCCGGTGATGAAGCTGGTCGAGGTCGTGCGCACCGTGGTCACCGAGCCCGCCGTCGTCGAGGACGTCGAGGCGCTGGCCGCCCGGCTGGGCAAGACCGACGTCACCATCGGGGACAAGGCCGGGTTCATCGCCAACGCGCTGCTGTTCGGCTACCTCAACCACGCGGTGGCCATGCTGGAGTCCCGCTACGCCAGCCGCGAGGACATCGACGCGGCCATGCGGCTGGGCTGCGGCCTGCCGATGGGCCCGCTGGCCCTGATGGACCTCATCGGCATCGACACGGCTTACGAGATCCTGGACACGATGTACCGGCAGTCCCGGGACCGGCTGCACGCCCCCAGCCCGGTGATCAAGCAGATGGTCACCGCGGGCCTGCTGGGCCGGAAGTCCGGCCGCGGCTTCTACAGCTACGCCGGCCGGGACGAGGCCGAGGTCGTGCCCGACGCCGCGACCCCGCAGCCCGGGGGTGCCGCCGAGGGGGCCCGCGCCGTCCGCCGGGTCGGCGTCGTCGGCTCCGGGACGATGGCCACCGGGATGATCGAGGTCTTCGCCAAGGGCGGCTACGACACCGTGTTCGTCGCCCGTTCCCCGGAGAAGGTCGAGGCCGTGCGGTCAGCCCTGGCCAGGAGCCTGGACAAGCAGGTCGTCCGCGGCCGGCTGGACGAGGCCACCCGGGACGTCGTCCTCGCCCGGGTCACCGGCACCACCTCGCTGGACGACCTGGCCGACGTCGACCTGGCCGTCGAGGCGGTCGTGGAGTCGCTGCCGGTCAAGCAGACGCTGTTCGCCGCCCTGGGGGAGATCTGCCGGCCCGGTGCCGTGCTGGCCACCACGACGTCCAGCCTGCCGGTCATCGAGTGCGCCAAGGCCAGCGAGCGACCCGGGGACGTCGTCGGGCTGCACTTCTTCAACCCGGCGCCGGTGATGAAGCTCGTCGAGGTGGTCTCCACCATCGCCACCGCGCCCGACGTCGCCGCGACCGCGCACGCGGTGTGCGCCCAGCTGGGCAAGCACGCGGTGTCCTGCGCGGACCGGGCGGGCTTCATCGTCAACGCCCTGCTGTTCCCCTACCTCAACGACGCGGTCCGGATGCTCGAGGCGCACTACGCCAGCGCCGACGACATCGACGCGGCGATGAAGGTCGGCTGCGGGTACCCGATGGGCCCCTTCGAGCTGCTGGACGTCGTCGGTCTCGACGTCTCGCTGGCCATCGAGCGCGAGCTCTACGCGGAGTTCCGGGAGCCCGGGTACGCCCCGGCCCCCTTGCTGGAGCACCTGGTCACCGCCGGCTACCTGGGCCGCAAGACCGGGCGGGGCTTCCGGGACCACACGGCCCGGTAGTCCGGCGCCGGGTAGCGTCGGGGCCGACATGGGCAGAGGACGGGGGCAGCGGCGGACCGGCCGCGCCACCCGTCCTCCGCTCACCCGGCCCGAACCGGTCGAGCAGGCCGCCGACGGCGACTGGGTCGTCCGGCAGGTCACCGGCGCGGCGAGCCAGCGCACCTACCGCTGCCCGGGTTGCGACCAGGAGATCCGGCCGGGGACGCCGCACGTGGTCACCTGGCCGGTCTACGCCCGGGACTCCGACCTGGACCCCTGGGACACCGAGTCCTCGCTGGACTGGCGTCGGCACTGGCACAGCGTCTGCTGGCGCACGCGAGACCGCCGACACCGCTAGGACCCGACGGCGTCGTCCCGGGCGGCGTCCTCAGACGGCGGTCGCGTAGACCACGATGTTGTCGGTGTAGCTGCGCCGGCTGCGGTCGAACTCCCCGCCGCAGGTGATCAGCCGCAGCTGGGCGTCCACGGTGGGGCCGTAGACCTCGGCCGTGGCGAAGTCGGACTTGGGGTACTCCGCGACCCGGGTGACCTCGAAGGCCAGTGTGCTGCCGTCGCTGCGGCCGACCTCGACCCGGGCGCCGGGCTGCAGCTCCTCGAGCCGGAAGAACACCGCGGGCCCCGAGCGGGAGTCGACGTGGCCGGCCAGCACGGCCGGTCCGACCGCACCCGGCGCGGGGCCGTCGGCGAACCAGCCGGCCTGGGCGTAGTCGGCCGGGGGCACCAGGGCGCCGGTCCGGTCGACGCCGATGGTCACCAGGCTGCTGGTCAGTCCGATGGCCGGCACGGAGACCGAGACCGGGACGGGGACGTCCGAGGCGACCTGCTCGGCCACCACGACCGGGGCCGGTGGCGACCCGGCCACGGTGGGCCCCACGTCCTGGGGGCCGCGCGGGGCCAGCAGGGCGACGGAGCCGGCGACGACGGCCACCAGCGCCAGCACCCAGCGCACGGCGGTCAGGCCGGGACGCCGCCGGGTGCGGTGACGGTGCGGGGTGTGCCTGGGCACGGACGGGCGGGAGGTGGGGCGGTCGCGCTCAGGCGGCAGCGTGCCGACCGGCGACCGCGTGCCGGTGCGGCAGTCGGCGGCCGGCGGTGACCAGCAGGCCGAGCACCGCGGAGGCCGCGATGCCGCCGAGGGCGAGGGGCAGGACCGGGGACCCGCCGTCGGCGCCCCCGCCACCGGCCTCGACGCCACCGGTCGGGACGACGCCCGGGCTGGCCGCGTCCAGGACGGCGCGGACCTCGACACCGGCGTCGCTGTCCAGCAGCAGCACGGTGTAGGTGGACCCGCTGGTCAGCTCGACGGGCAGGTCGGTGCCGGCCGAGGAGCCGCCGCTGACCTCGAGGGTGGTCTGGCCGCCGGGGACCGAGACGTAGCCGGTCTGGGCGGCGAAGGCCAGGCCGCCGGCCAGCTCGTCGCCGTCGGCCAGCGACACGTCGGCCGGGGTGAGCGTGGACGCGGCGTTGACCACCCGGGCCCGGGCCTGGCCCTCGGCGGGCAGGGCCAGGTCGTCCGGGATGACCTCGAGGCCGAGGGAGGCGAACTCGCCGACGCCCGCGACGGTGTAGGCGCTGCCGGCCGCGACGGTGACGGTCGTCGAGAGCACCGGGGCCGAGGTGGCCGCGGCACCGGCCGCGCGCATGGACACCGTGTAGGTGCCGGCGGGCACCGACTGGTAGTCCGAGACCGTGCCGTAGGAGACGCCGGTCAGCAGGATGCCGGAGTCCGGGGTGTCGACGGAGTCCACGTAGACGTCCACCGCGGGTGTGTCCGGGCTCAGGTGCGCCAGGCGGAGCACCCCGCCGTCGGCCGCCCCGGCCGCCGAGGCGCCGCCGACGAGTGCGATCAACCCGGCGAGCAGGAGGACGCCGAGTCCTCGGGTGAGCCGGGTCGTCACGAGGGGGCCTCCTGGGCTGGGGCTGCGGTGTGCTGCGGGGTGTGCTGCGGGGGCGCTGCGAGGCGGTTCCCGGACCGGGAACGGTCCGTCCCCATGATGCACGTCGCGGTGGCCGACCGCCTACCCACCTGCGGCGACGACCAGGCCGTCGGGGTCGGAGGCGTAGCCGTAGGAGATGAGCAGGCCGTCCTCGAGCGGGGTCACCGACGCCGGCGCGTAGGGCGGCAGCTGCGCCGACAGCCAGGTGGTGACCAGGACGACGAGGCCGGGGTCCTCGCGCAGTGGCGTACCGGCTACGGAGTCCACGACGACCCGGCGGACCGGGGTGCCCACCTCGCCGGGGACCGCGGGCAACGAGGAGATGCCGACGCCGTACTGGGCGGCGATGCCGGCCAGCAGGGTGAGCAGACGCGGGTCGACGTCGCCGGAGAGCAGGGCGCCGGTGGCCTGACCGGCCTCGGCGGTGGTCGGGTTGGTCAGCAGGGCCGCGGCCAGCTGGCGGCGGAGGGCGCGCTGGTCGGCCGTCGGCTCGGCCCGGCCCGGGTCCACCACGACGAGGGCGGTGTCGTCGTCGCCGAAGCGGGCGACCACGTCCTCGCGGACGGCCTCGTCGGCCGGCTCCCCGCGCAGGACCTCCAGCCCACCGCTGCCGACGGTGACGCCGGCGCGGTCCAGCTCGTCGGCGAGCAGCCCGTCGGCGGCCACCGGGGTCTGCGGGGACACCTCGGAGCCCAGCCAGTCCAGCAGCTCCGCCCGGTCGGCAGCCCCGAAGTCGTCGGCCCGTGCGGAGGGCAGCACGACCGCCGCCAGGGCGACCGCGGTGGCCAGCGTCGCGCCGCCCACGACCAGCAGCACGGGCCGCGCCCGGTGCACGCCGGGCACCGTCACCAGGCGCTGCACGAGGGCACTGACCAGGACCGCGGCCACCGGCAGGCACACCACGAGCGCCGCGAACCGTCCGGGGGGAGCGACGGCGGCCAGGGTGGTGACCGCCAGTGCAGCCGCCGGCGGCCGCCAGCGGGGCAGCAGCCAGGCGGCGAGGGCGCCGGCGGTGAGCAGGCCCGCGGTCAGCAGGACCGACGGCGTCTCCCCGGCCGCCCAGGGCGTGGTCACCGGGGGCTGGGGGTCCCATCCCGGGAGCAGCAGCACCAGGGCGACGAACACCGGCGCGAGCAGGCCCGCTGCGACCACCCGGACGGTCGGCGACCAGTCCGGGCGGACCCGGCCGGCCGACAGCGCCCCGGCCGCAGCGGCGACCAGGAGCAGGGCCACGTCGGGGGCCAGCAGCACCGCGGGGGCGAGGCACAGCGCCGCGGCCGTCCGGGGTCCGCGGCGTCGGTGCCGGGTGGCCAGCAGCCCGGCGAGCAGCACCCAGGGCACGGCCAGTGAGGCGGGGGAGCTGACCGCGTGCAGGAGCACCAGCCCGGGCACCGCACCGAAGGCCAGCACGGCGATCGCGGCGGCGCCGTCCCCGAGGCCGGCGCGGCGGGCCAGAGCCCAGAGGAGCAGGCAGGACACGACCAGCGTGGTCCAGAGCAGCTCGCGCCCGGCTGCGGCGAGCCCGTCGTGTCGGTCGAAGGCCCGGGTCGCCAGCGCCCAGCCGGCGGTGTGCACCGTGGCCAGGCCGTCCGGGGTGAGCAGTGCCGGAGTGGGGCCGCCGTCCAGCCAGGCCCAGGCCGGACCGGTCAGGGCGCCGTCGTCGGCGAGCGGGCTGCTGCGCAGCGTCCGGGCGGCCAGCAGGGCGC
The DNA here is from genome assembly GCF_001424485.1 of Modestobacter sp. Leaf380. Classification (GTDB taxonomy): domain Bacteria; phylum Actinomycetota; class Actinomycetes; order Mycobacteriales; family Geodermatophilaceae; genus Klenkia. Next base: position 187,508 of record NZ_LMQC01000001.1, on the reverse strand, counting down.
TGACCAGCACGGCGGCGAGCGGGGCCAGCGCCGACCAGCGGGGAGGGGCGGCGCGGGTGGACCGGTGGCGGGCCGGTCGGTCGGCGCGGTCGGAGGGCGCCTGTGCAGGTGCGGCGTCGTCCAGGGTGGACTGCTCGGGCACGTCGTCCCTCCTGGCCGCCGGGGGGTCGGTCACCCCGTGACCGATGCGCGGGTCGACGATCGGAGACCCGCCCGTTCCTGTGTTGATCTTGACACGCTGAGTCACGGAAGGCCAGTCGGACGACGGACGCCCGCCTGCTCCGGGGAGCAGGCGGGCGTCCGGGGGCGTGCTGGTGGTGCGGGGTCAGCGGCGGGGTGAGCTGCCCTGCGGCTGGGCCGGGACGCTGCCGGTGGAGGCGGGCACGGAGCGCACCGCGGGCTGCACCGCGGTGGAGGGACCGTCGTCGCCCGCCGGGGTGGGGACGGCGGGACGACCCGGGGCGCGGGTGGCGCCCGGGGCCGGCGGCCCCTGCTGCTGCCCGGCGGCCTGGGCCGGCACGGCCGGCCCGGCCGGCCCGGTCGGTGCCGGCGTCGCCCCCGCCGGGTCGGACGCCGGCTCCGCCGGCGCCTCGGGGTCGGGACGGTCGCCCAGGTCGGGGAGCTGGCCCAGCAGGGCCCGCACGTCGTGCAGCCGGGAGGTCAGCTCGTCGCGCACCCGGCGGATCGAGGCCGCCCGCGCCTCGGCGTCGGCGACCAGGCCCGCGGCGTGCTGCTCGGCCGCGGCGACACGCTGCTCGGCGGCCTGCCGCGAGGAGCGGTCGCGCTCCTCCTCGAGCCGGGCCGCCTCGCTGCGACGGGCCCGCTGGGCGATCTCGAAGTCCTCCTCGATCTTCGTCCGCCGGGCCTGGGAGTCGGCGTCGAGCCGCGCGACGCGCTCCTCGGCGGCCGTGACCAGCTCGTCGGCGTGCGCCTGAGCGGCGGCGGTGACCTCGCCGGCCTGCTGCCGGGCGCCGGCGAGCAGCTCCTCGGTCTCGGTCTGGCCGGCCCGGGTCCGCTCGTCGGCGGCCTGCGCGTCGGCCGTGGCCCGCGCCCGGACCTGCTCGGCGTCGGCCTCCGCGGCACGACGGATCTCCGCGGCCTCCTCCTCGGCCAGCCGCAGCATGTGCGAGATGCGCTCGCCCATGTTCTCGAAGGTGGGCGCCCCGGCCGAGGCGGCCTTGCGGCGCAGCCCCTCCATCTCGCTCTGCAGCGCGTTGAGCTGCGAGGCCAGTTCCGAGGACCGCTGTGCCGCGGCGTCCCGGTCGGCCATCGTGACCCGCAGGTCCGCGTCCAGGCGTTCGATCGCCTCGGCGACCTGGTCGCGGTCGTACCCCTTGCGCACCACCTCGAAGGAGTAGGTGGCCTCGCGGAGCGGCAGCAGGTCGGCGTGGGGGTCGCTCATGGGCCCATCCTCCCAGACACCCGGGGCCCTGTCGGGCGTGTCGGGCCGGTCCGTCGCACTCTCACAGGCAGTGCGCAGGACCGGCCCGGCGCGGTGTGCTCAGACCCCGCGGAAGCGGTTGATGGCCTCCAGGTGCTGCTCCCGCTTGGCGGTGTCCCGGACGCCGAGACCCTCCTCGGGGGCCAGCGTCAGCACCCCGACCTTGCCCTGGTGGGCGTTGCGGTGGACGTCCAGCGCGGCCTGCCCGACCTCCTCCATCGGGTAGACCTTGGACAGCGTCGGGTGGATGAGGCCCTTGTCGATGAGCCGGTTGGCCTCCCACGCCTCCTTGTAGTTCGCGAAGTGCGAGCCGACGATCCGCTTGAGGTTCATCCACAGGTAGCGGTTGTCGTAGGAGTGCATGTAGCCGCTGGTGGAGGCGCAGGTGACGATCGTGCCGCCCTTCTTGGCGACGTAGACGCTGGCGCCGAAGGTCTCCCGGCCGGGGTGCTCGAAGACGATGTCGGGGTCGTCGCCGCCGGTGAGCTCGCGGATCTTCTTGCCCAGCCGCTGCCACTCCTTGGGGTCCTGCTCGTGCTCGTCCTTCCAGAACCGGTAGCCCTCGGCGGAGCGGTCGATGACCAGCTCGGCGCCCATCCGCCGGACGATCTCGGCCTTCTCCGGGCTGGAGACGACGCAGACCGGGATCGCGCCGCCGTTGAGCGCCATCTGGGTGGCGTAGGAGCCCAGGCCACCCGAGGCGCCCCAGATGAGCACGGTGTCGCCCTGCTTCATGTTCGCGCCGTTGTGGCTGACCAGCTGCCGGTAGGCGGTGGAGTTCACCAGGCCCGGCGCGGCGGCCTCCTCCCAGGTGAGGTGGCCGGGCTTGGGCATCAGCTGGTTGCTCTTGACCAGGGCCAGCTCGGCCAGGCCGCCGAAGTTGGTCTCGAAGCCCCAGATCCGCTGCTGCGGGTCCATCATCGTGTCGTCGTGGCCGGCCGGGTCCTCGAGCTCGACGGACAGGCAGTGCGCGACGACCTCGTCGCCGGGCTTCCACTTGTTCACCCCGGGGCCCACCCGCAGGACGACGCCGGCCAGGTCTGAGCCCACCACGTGGTACGGCAGGTCGTGCTTCTTGGTGAGCTCGGAGAGCTTGCCGTAGCGGGCCAGGAACCCGAACGTGCTCACGGGCTCGAAGATCGACGTCCAGACGGTGTTGTAGTTGACCGAGCTGGCCATCACCGCCACCACCGCCTCGCCCGGGCCGAGCTCGGGGGTGGCCACCTCTTCCACGTGGAGGGACCTGCGGGGGTCCTTCTCCTTGGTGGGCAGGCCCTCGAACACGTCCTGCTCGTCCCTGCGCACCAGCACACCGCGGTAGGAGTCCGGCACGGCCAGGCCCCCGATGTCGCTGAGGTGGTCGGCGAGGATGGCGTCCCTGATCTCGTTCACGCGGTGCTCCCGGGTCGTCGTTGGCTCGGAGTCGTGCGGGGTCCTGCAGGTGGTGCCGGATGTTACTGACCAGTAGGGAAGTGGCAAGGCAGTGTGAGCGGCGCCTCAGTGCGCCGTCAGGACGTCGGGGCGGGCTCGACCAGCTCGACCAGCACGCCCCCGGCGTCCTTGGGGTGCACGAAGTTGACCCGGCTGCCCGACGTCCCGCGACGGGGCTCGTCGTAGAGCAGCCGCAGTCCGCGCTCGCGCAGCACGGCGCTGACCGCCTCGACGTCGACCACCCGGAAGGCCAGCTGCTGCAGGCCCGGGCCCGAGCGGCCGATGAACTTCGCGATCGTGGACTCCGGGGTCAGCGGCGCGAGCAGCTGGATCCGGGTCTGGCCGTCGCCGACGGCGAGCATGGCCTCGCGGACGCCCTGCTCCTCGTTGGTCTCCTCGTGCACCGACACGATCCCGAAGGCCCGGTCGTAGAAGGCCAACGCCTCGTCCAGGTCGGGGACGGCGATCCCCACGTGGTCGATCGTGGTGAACAGCTCGGTGGGCAGGCCGGTGGCGGCTCCGTCGACGCTCATGCCGGCATGCTGCCGGTCGCCCCGCGGGACCGGCACCCCCGGGCGGGGGCCAGCCCGGTGACCTCGGTCACCAGCCGTCGGCGTCGGACCCCGGGCAGCCCTACGCTGGAGGGCCGGACGAGGTCGCCAACGAGGGTGGCCGGACCGAGTGGAGGACGGCATGACCCAGCCTGCAGCGAAGAACCGCTCCGTGATCGTCGGCGGCGCCCGCACCCCGATGGGCCGGCTGCTCGGCTCGCTCAAGGACTTCTCCGCCGCCGACCTCGGGGGCGTCGCCATCAAGGGCGCCCTGGAGAAGGCAGGCATCAGCGGCGACCAGGTCGAGTACGTGATCATGGGCCAGGTCATCCAGGCCGGCGCCGGCCAGAACCCGGCCCGCCCGGCCGCGGTCGCCGGCGGCATCCCGATGTCGGTGCCCTCGTTCACGCTGAACAAGGTCTGCCTGTCCGGGCTGGACGCCATCGCGCTGGCCGACCAGCTCATCCGCGCCGGTGAGTTCGAGGTCGTCGTCGCCGGGGGCATGGAGTCGATGACCCAGGCCCCGCACCTGCTGGCCAACAGCCGCTCGGGCACCAAGTTCGGTGACACCGCGCTGGTGGACTCGATGAGCCACGACGGGCTCTCCGACACCTTCGACCAGGTCGCGATGGGTCTGCTGACCGAGCAGGCCAACAGCCGCTACGAGCTCACCCGCGAGGAGCAGGACGCCTTCGCCGCGGCCAGCCACCAGCGGGCCGCGGCCGCGCACAAGAACGGTCTGTTCGACGACGAGATCGTGACGGTGTCCATCCCGCAGCGGAAGGGCGACCCGATCGAGTTCCGCGAGGACGAGGGCATCCGGGCCGACACGACCACCGAGACCCTCGGCAAGCTGAAGCCGGCCTTCTCGAAGGACGGCACCATCACCGCCGGCACGGCCTCGCAGATCTCCGACGGCGCCGCCGCCGTCGTGGTGATGAGCGCCGCCAAGGCCGCCGAGCTGGGCCTGACCGTGCTGGCCGAGATCGGCGCGCACGGCGTCGTGGCCGGGCCGGACGCCACGCTGCAGCAGCAGCCCTCGGCCGCCATCGCCAAGGCCTGCGCCCGCGAGGGCATCAGCCCCACCGACCTGGACCTGGTCGAGATCAACGAGGCGTTCGCCGCGGTCGGCATCGTGTCCACCCGCGAGCTCGGCCTGGACCCCGAGCGCGTCAACGTCAACGGCGGGGCCATCGCACTGGGCCACCCGGTCGGCATGAGCGGCGCCCGGATCGCCCTGCACCTGGCCCTGGAGCTCAAGCGCCGCGGTGGCGGCGTCGGCGCCGCCGCGCTGTGCGGTGGCGGCGGCCAGGGCGACGCGCTGGTCCTGCACGTCCCCGCCTGACCGTGGGACGCCGCACCCCGGACGTCGGCGCACTCGTCGCCGGCGCCCGGGACGGCGACCCCCGCTCGGTCGCCCGGCTGATCAGCCTGGTCGAGGACGAGAGCCCGGTCCTCCGCGAGGTGGCCGCAGCGCTGGCCCCGCACACCGGCGGCGCCCGGGTGCTGGGCATCACCGGCCCGCCCGGCGTCGGCAAGTCGACCACCACCACGGCTGTCGTCCGGGGGCTGCGTGCCCGGGACCTGCGGGTCGGGGTCCTCGCCGTCGACCCGTCCTCGCCGTTCTCCGGTGGGGCGCTGCTGGGCGACCGGGTGCGGATGGGCGACCACGCCGGCGACCCCGGGGTCTTCATCCGCTCGATGGCCTCCCGCGGGCACCTGGGCGGGCTGTCCTGGGCCACCCCGCAGGCGCTGGGGGTGCTCGACGCGGCCGGCTGCGACGTCGTCGTCGTCGAGACCGTGGGGGTGGGGCAGTCGGAGCTGGAGGTCGCCTCGCTGGCCGACACCACCCTGGTGCTCGTCGCCCCCGGCATGGGCGACGGCGTGCAGGCGGCCAAGGCCGGCATCCTCGAGGTCGCCGACGTCCTCGTGGTCAACAAGGCCGACCGGGACGGCGCGGACCGCACCGCCCGCGAGCTGCGCTCCATGCTCACCATGGCCCCGGATGCCGGCTGGCGGCCCCCGGTCGTGCGCACCGTGGCCTCCCGGGACGCCGACAACGGGGTGGACGACCTGCTCGCCGCGGTCGAGGACCACCGCGCCTGGCTCACCACCTCCGGGGAGGGCGAGCGCCGGCGACGGCTGCGGGCCGCCCGCGAGGTGGAGGCCATCGCCGTCGGCGAGCTGCGCCGGCGGATGGGCGACGTCGGCGGCGCCGAGGCGCTGGACGCCCTGGCCGGCCGGGTGCTGGTCGGCGAGCTGGACCCCTACGCCGCGGCCGACGAGCTCGTCGGGCGGCTCTGACCCCCGCCGGGGGAGGATGGGGAGGTGACCACCAAGCCGGACGCCGTCGTCGTCGGAGCCGGCCCGAACGGCCTGGCCGCTGCCCTGCGCCTGTCGGCCGCGGGCCTGCGCGTGCAGGTCGTCGAGCGCGGTGACCGCCCCGGTGGCGGGATGCGGACCGAGGAGGTCACCCTCCCCGGGTTCGCACACGACATCTGCTCCGCGGTGCACCCGATGGGCGTCGCCTCCCCGTTCTTCCGGGAGTTCGACTGGGAGTCCCGGGGCGTGCGCATGCTGCACCCCGAGGTCGCCTACGCCCACCCGCTCGACGGCGGGGACGCCGCCGTCGCGTACCGCTCGCTGGAGCAGACCGCCGCCGGCCTGGGTGCCGACGGGGACGCCTACCGGGCTCTGTTCAGCCAGCTCGTCGAGCACGGCGACGACGTCATCGACTTCTTCCTGTCCTCCGCCTTCCGCCGGCTGCCCACCCGCAGCATCCCGGCGATCACCCGGTTCGCCCTCAACGCGCTACCCAACGTGCGGTGGCTGGCGCACAAGGCCTTCGAGGGGGAGAAGGCCCGCTCGCTCATCGGCGGCGCCGCCGCACACGGGATGCTCGACCTGACCCGCCCGCTCACCGCCGGGCTGGGGATGGTGCTGTCGATGCTGGCCCACCACCGCGGCTGGCCGCTGCCCGAGGGCGGCACCCAGACGATGGCCGACGCCATGGTCACCGCGCTGGAGCAGCAGGGCGGCTCGGTCGAACTCGGCCACGAGGTCACCGACCTGCGCGAGTTCGACGGCGTCCCGGCCGTGCTGCTGGACACCTCGCCGGGTGCGTTCGTGGCGATGGCCGGGGACCGGATGCACCCCGGGTACGCGCGCTGGGTGAACCGCTACAAGCACGGCCCCGGCGTCTTCAAGGTGGACTGGGCGCTGTCGGACCCGGTGCCCTGGACCAACCCCGACGTCCGCCGGGCCGGCACCGTGCACGTCGCCGGCACGCTGTCCGAGACGATCGCCGGGGAGGCCGCCCCCGCCGCCGGTCGGCTGACCGACCGCCCCTACGTGCTCGCCGTCCAGCCCACCGTGGTCGACCCCACCCGGGCGCCCGAGGGCAAGCACGTGTTCTGGGCCTACGTGCACGTGCCGCACGGCTCCGACGTCGACATGACCGCCGAGATCGAGACCCAGGTCGAGCGCTTCGCCCCCGGCTTCAAGGACACGATCCTGGCCCGGGCGACCATGACCGCCCCGCAGATGCAGCAGTGGAACCCCAACGACGTGGGCGGCGACATCTCCAACGGCGAGGCCTCGCTCCGCCAGATGCTCGCCCGCCCGGTGCCGCGCTGGAACACCTACTCGACCCCGCTGGACGGCGTCTTCCTCGCCTCCGCCGCCACCCCGCCGGGTCCCGCGGTGCACGGCATGTGCGGTGACAACGCAGCCAAGGTGGCGCTGCGGAAGGTCTTCGGCGTCCGCACCCCGCCCCCGCTCCGCCCCGCACCCCCCGCCTGACCCCCGGCCCAGCTCGAAGTCACAGCGAGCGGTGTCGCCCCGCCCCGGGCCGCTCGATGTCACATCGAGGGGTGTCGCCCCGGCTCGGGGCTGCTCGATGTGACATCGAGGGGTGTCTGCGGCTCGGGGCTGTTCGATGGCCCCGTGTGACGGCTGCGTGGGTCAGCGGGCCAGCTCGGCGCGAACGCGGCCGACGACGGACGCCGGGTCCCTCAGGTCCTCGGCGGTCACGAAGACCACCCGCCAGCCGGCAGCGGTGAGCCGGTTCAACCGGGCCCGGTCGCGGGCGAACTGTGCGGTCCCTCCGTGCCACCGGCCGTCGTACTCGACGGCGACCCGGTGAGCCGGCCAGCCGAGGTCCACCCGGGCCACCTCCCGCCCCTCGTGCAGCACCCGGAACTGCGGGATCGGCGCGGGGAGCCCGGCGCGCTGGAGCAGCAGGCGCACGACGGTCTCCTGGGGTGACTCGGCCAGCCCGTCGGCGAGTCGCACCACGGCCTCGCGACGGCGTGCGCCGCGGCTGGGGTCGGCGCGGGCGGCGGCGAGCACCTCCGCCTGACCCACCGGCACGGCGAGCAGGAACCGGTCCACCAGGGCAACCGCCTCCTCGACCGGGCGCGCGCGGGCCAGGTCCAAGGCGGTGCGCACCAAGGACGTGACGGCGACGCCGGACCGGAGCACCGTCTCCTCGACCGCGATCCGTTCGCGTCGGACGCGCACCCCGTCCACGCGCCCGGAGGTGCACCCGGGCGGCAGGACCAGCTCGACGTCGTCCGTCAGCCCGGCGAGGGGGACGCCCCACAGGACGGCAGCGCTGCGACCGGCGACCACGGCGCCGGGCAGCAGCAGCTGCGCTGCCGCGACGGCCCGCACCCGGTGGTCGACGACGACGTCGGGTCCGGCGCGCACGTCGCGGAACAGCCGGACGAAGGCCCTCGACCGCAGGTGCGTGGTGGTCAGTTGCCCCCGGCGCACGGCGTGCGAGCCGCGGAACACGACCCCGCGCAGTTCGGGCGGACAGCTCGGGGTGGGTGCCACCGGGGGAGCCTGCCTGCACACGGCCCGGCCGTGTGCGCCGTCGTCCACAGGCCGAGGCCCGCAGACAGGAGCCGGAACCCCTCGATGTCACATCCAGGGGCTCGAACGCCTGAAGACCCCCCTCGATGTCACACCGGGGGGATGGACCCGCCTGGACTCCGCTCGATGTCACATCAGGGGGGACGGCCCTGCCCGGGCGGTCCGTCAGGCGATGCGGGAGGCGCCGGCGAAGCCGGGCATGTCCACGCTGCTGACGACGACGCCGGTGCTGGAGTTCAGCGCGTTGACCATCTGGCCGTCGCCGACGTAGATGCCGACGTGGCTGACCGGGGAGTAGAAGAAGACCAGGTCACCGGGGACGAGGTCGGCGCGGGAGACCGGGGTGCCGACCTGGGACTGGGCACTGCTGGTCCGCGGCAGTGCGACCCCGGCGGCGGCGTAGGCGGCGGTGGTGAGGCCGGAGCAGTCGTAGGCGTCCGGGCCGTTGCCGCCGTAGGCGTAGCCCTTGCCGACCTGGGTCATCGCGGCGTCGACGGCGGCTTGCGCGGCGGGCGACTGGCCGGCGGCAGCGGTCGCGGCGACCGGGGCCGCGGTCCGGGCGCTCGCGGTGCCGGGCAGCACGCCGACCGACAGCGTGGCCGCGGCGGCGCCGGTCACGAGGACCCGGGCCAGCCGGGACCGCAGCGGGCTGCGGTGGTCCCGGGGGTGGTCGTTGCTGGTGTGGTGCTGGTCGAGCTCGGTGGGGTGGGTGGTCGCCATGGGCGGCACTCGCTCCTCTCGCGTCGTCCGCCGGGACACCACGCGCCGGGCGCACACCGGACGGCGGGCGGGGGGCAGTGGCGGAGCGGGTCGGGTGCTCACGGGCACCTCGCGACCCTCGGCCTGGCCCCGGGCTGGGGCGGCACTCCGGCGGTGCCGGGTCGGGGCCGTCCGGTGGGGACGACGACCTCCCGATCGGCCCGACGACCGTAGGCAGCCCCCCGGGGGACCCCGCAACCCCACGGGCGGCCGGGGGAGCGGGGAGCGCGGCGTCCGGGCAGGTCACCCCCGGAGCTGCCTGCGGAGGTGATCCGGGGCACAGCGGCGGCCTCCCCGTGGCGAGCGTCGGCGCCCCGGCCGGTGGGATGATCGTCCTCATGCAGCCGAACCGCCCCGCTCGACCCGGACCCACCGACCCCCGCGCCGCCGCGCAGCAGGCGCAGATGGCCGCGTCGCTGGCCGGTGCTGTCGACCTGGCCGCGGTGAAGGCCCGCTCGGACGCCGCCGCGCGGGCCGCCGCCGCGCCGCCACCCAGCGCCGATGCCCCCGTGGGTGCCGCCGGCAGTGCCGTGATCGACGTCGACGAGGCCACCTTCCAGACCGAGGTCATCGACCGCTCCTTCCAGGTGCCGGTCGTGCTGGACCTGTGGGCAGAGTGGTGTGGGCCGTGCAAGCAGCTGTCCCCGGTGCTGGAGAAGCTGGCGCTGGAGGGCGGCGGTGCCTGGGTGCTCGCCAAGGTCGACGTCGATGCCAACCCCAACCTGTCCCAGGGGCTGCGCGTGCAGGGCATCCCGGCGGTCAAGGCCGTCTGGCAGGGCCAGCTGGTCGCCGAGTTCACCGGGGCCATCCCCGAGGAGCAGGCCCGCCAGTTCGTCACCGAGCTGGTCGGCGCGACCACCGGTGGTGGCGTGCCCGGCGCTGCCGAGGGCGAGGAGGGCGAGGAGCCCGAGGACCCGCGCCTGGACGCCGCCGACGACGCGCTGAACCGCGGCGACCTGCCTGCCGCCGAGGCCGCCTACCAGGCGATCCTGGACGCGGAGCCCACGCACCCGGTCGCCGGCCTGGCGCTCAAGCAGGTGCAGCTGTTCCGCCGCGCGGAGGAGGCCGGCCCGAACGCGTTGGCCGCCGCCGACGCCGCCCCCGACGACGTCGCCGCCCAGACCCGGGCCGCGGACTTCCTGCTGGGCACCGGCGACGTCGACGCCGCGTTCGCCCGGCTGCTGGACGTCGTGCGGCGCACCGCCGGCGAGGACCGGGACGTCGCCCGCGTGCACCTGGTCGAGCTGTTCAGCGTCGTCGGTGACGAGGACCCCCGGGTGGGGGCCGCCCGCCGGCAGCTGTCGGCCGCCCTGTTCTGACCCGCTCGCGGTCGGACCCGCCGGCGGCCTCGGCTCAGCTGAGGCCGCAGGCGGTCAGCCCCTGCAGGTAGCCGGTGCGGAACACGTCGACGAGCTGGAAGCCGGACAGGCTGACGTCGGGGAAGACCCGCGGGTCCTTGCCGTAGCTGAGCAGGAACTGGACGGCCTCGTCGAAGTCCCCGGGCGAGATGGTCAGGCGGGACACGACCTGTCCCTGGTCGTCGGTGACAGCGATCTCCCCGTTGAGCGCGGCCCCGGAGAACGCCCCGGCCTGGCAGGTCGCCGAGCGGATGGCGTCCTGGTCGTCGGTCGACAGACCCAGCTGCTCGCGGGCAGCGAGCCCGTAGGGGATGGCCACGGCGGTGAGGACCGCGTAGTCGCCGATGTCGGAGTAGGCCGGGTCGGCGAGGTCGGTCACGTCGTACCCGACGGTGTCGTCGGCGGCGCAGAAGTAGACGTCGGCTTCTGGTGAGACGCCCTCGCAGGAGGGTGCCGTGCCCTCGAACGGGCTGATCGTCGGAGCACTGAACTCGGTGCCCAGGTCGCTGGGGAAGCTGTCCTCGTAGTAGGTCGGGAACGAGTCCTCGATCAGCTGGACCAGGGCCTCGGGCTCGGCGTCTCCCCCGGATGCGCCTCCGTTCTCCTCGGTGAACTCGGCCTGGGTGAACCGCCGGTCGCCCTCGTAGTTGTCCCGGCAGGCGGCGGGGCCGCCGTCGTACCCCTCCTGCACAGCAGAGACCCGGTCGAAGTAGGACCCGTGTGCCTGCTCGTTGTCCGCGGCCGTCCCCACGGGGTCGCGCAGGAGCTGGTAGCCCCGCAGCAGGTCGTCCAGGTCGGTGGACCGGATGGTCTGGTGCGAGGAGTTGCCGTCGGCGACCCAGCGGGTCCAGGCCCCGGCGAAGCAGTCTGCCTGGGTCTCGGTGTTGATGGAGGCGTTGCCGGCCGGGTAACCCACCCGGCCCTGGACGGCGTGCCCGAACTCGTGGGCCGCCACCAGCGCCGGCAGGAAGCCCCCGAACTCGCCGGCCAGCTCCTGCAGGTAGTCCCGGTCGTAGCTGATCGAGTCGTCGTTGACCCCGCTGGCACCCGGAGGGCAGTAGAAGGCGTTCTGCTCGACCTCTCGTGGATCGGCACCGCAGCCGATGGCGCCCTCGGGGTACAGCGACTCGTCGACGTCATTCGGGTCGACGGAGTAGTAGCCACCGGTCAGCGACGGGAAGTCCTCGCCGTAGACGTCGGGGAACTGTGCCTTCCAGTACGCGTCGAGGTCGGCGAGGGCGTTGCGCATGGTGACGTCGACCTCGGTCTCGGCCGCGCCGGTGATCGGGAAGTCCCCGGGTGCCACGTCGCTGATGGCGGGCCCCGCGGGGGAGGCCTGGCCGGGCACCAGCGTCGAGGAGCAGCCGGTGAGCAGCACGCTCAGGGACAGGGCGCCGGCAGCGACAGCCACCAGGCGGGACGTCGACGTCATGGGCTCCCGTTCTCCGCGCGCCGACCGGGGGACCGGCCGACGCCACCATCATGGCCGACCCGCTGCGGCTCCGCGACGAGGCGAGTCCGTGCGCCACCCGGCAGGGGTGGACGCACAGCGCCCGCCGTCCCGGGTGGGACGGCGGGCGTTGGGTGCGGTCGCCCGGTGGGGCGGCTCAGCTCTCGTGCAGGAACCAGACGGTGCCCAGCGGCGGGGCGCTGAGGGTGGCGGAGAACGGCTGCCCGTGCCACGGCTCGGCGACGGCGTCGACGCCACCCAGGTTGCCCACCCCGGAGCCGCCGTAGGCCTCGGCGTCGGTGTTGAGGACCTCACGCCAGCGGCCACCGCGCGGCAGGCCGATCCGGTAGCCCTCGTGCGGGGTGCCGGCGAAGTTGGCGACGCAGGCCAGTGCCTGGCCGCCGCTGCCGTAACGCAGGAAGCTCAGCACGTTGCTGGTCGCGTCGTTGGCGTCGATCCACTGGAACCCGGCCGGGTCGACGTCCTGGCTCCACAGCGCCTCGGTCTCCTTGTACCGGGCGTTGAGGTCGGCGACCAGGGAGAGCACGCCGCGGTGCGCCGGGTCGTCCAGGTGCCACCAGTCCAGCGAGCGGGAGTCGGCCCACTCGCCGTCCTGGGCGAACTCCTGGCCCATGAAGAGCAGCTGCTTGCCCGGGTGGGCCCACATGTAGGCCAGGTAGGCGCGCACGTTGGCCAGCTGCTGCCAGCGGTCACCGGGCATCTTGCGCAGCAGCGAGCCCTTGCCGTACACGACCTCGTCGTGGCTGATCGGCAGCACGTAGTTCTCGCTGTAGGCGTAGACCAGGGAGAACGTCAGCTGGTTGTGGTGGTAGACGCGGTGCACCGGCTGCTTCTCGACGTAGCCGAGCGAGTCGTGCATCCAGCCCATGTTCCACTTGAAGCCGAAGCCCAGGCCGCCCAGGTAGGTGGGCCGGGTGACGCCCGGCCACGCGGTCGACTCCTCCGCGATCGTCATGACCCCGGGCACCTCGCGGTAGACCGTCGCGTTCATCTCCTGCAGGAACGCCACCGCCTCCAGGTTCTCCCGGCCGCCGTGCACGTTGGGCGTCCACTGGCCCTCCTCGCGGGAGTAGTCCAGGTAGAGCATCGAGGCGACGGCGTCGACCCGGATGCCGTCGACGTGGAACTCCTTGAGCCAGTACAGGGCGTTGGCGACCAGGAAGTTGCGGACCTCGGAGCGGCCGAAGTCGAAGACGTAGGTGCCCCAGTCCATCTGCTCGCCGCGCTGGGGGTCACCGTGCTCGTAGAGCGCGGTCCCGTCGAAGCGGCCCAGCGACCACTCGTCCTTGGGGAAGTGCGCCGGCACCCAGTCGATGATGATGCCCAGGCCCGCCTGGTGGGCCTTGTCGACCAGGTAACGGAAGTCGTCGGGGACGCCGAAGCGGGAGGACGGGGCGTAGTAGCCGCTGACCTGGTAGCCCCAGGACCCGCCGAAGGGGTGCTCGGCGACCGGCATGAACTCCAGGTGGGTGAACCCGGCGTACGTGGCGTACTCGACCAGCTCGTCGGCCAGCTGACGGTAGGACAGCCCCTGCTTCCAGGACCCGACGTGCACCTCGTAGGCGCTGACCGGGCGGGCGTGCCAGTTGCCCTCCGCGCGGTCGGCCAGCCAGGCGTCGTCGTCCCAGGTGTAGGTGGACTCGGTGACCACCGAGGCGTTCAGCGGCGGCACCTCGGTGGCGAAGGCCATCGGGTCCGACTTCTCCCGCCAGACGCCGTCGGCGCCCAGCACGTGGAAGCGGTAGCGCTGGCCGACCTCGACACCGGGGACGAAGACCTCCCAGACGCCGGAGGAGCCCAGCGAGCGCATCGGCAGGGCGCGGGCCTGCCACCAGTCGAAGTCGCCGGTGACCTTCACGCCGCGGGCGTTGGGCGCCCAGACGGCGAAGGAGGCGCCGGTGACGGTGCCACCGGGGGTCTCGTAGGAGCGCGGGTGGGCACCGAGGACCTCCCAGAGCCGCTCGTGCCGGCCCTCGCGGATCAGGTGCTGGTCCACCTCGCCCAGGGTGGGCAGCCACCGGTAGGGGTCGTCGGCGAGCACGGTGTTCGTGCCGCCCTCGCCGTCGCTGTAGACGACCTCGACCCGGTAGTCCCCGGGCTGCTGGGGGAGGGCGGCCTCGTAGACGCCACCGCCGTGCAGCTGGGAGGCCTCGTGCCGGCTGCCGTCCTGGTCCACCACGGTCACCGACACGGCGTCCGGGCGCAGCGTGCGGACCACCCAGCCCGAGCCGGCCTGGTGGGCGCCGAGGACGGCGTGCGGGTCGTGCGACCAGCCCTCGACGACGGCGCGGACGGCCTCGCCGTCGACCGGCTCCGGGCCGGCCGGGCTCTCGGTGACGGGGGCCAGCTCGACCGGCGGGGCCTCCTGCGGGGCGTCGTAGACGCTGGGCCCCGGCGTGGCGGCCGGCGTGCCGATCACCGCGGCGTGCCGGCCCGGTGCTTCCGCGGCCGACGCCTGGTCACCGGGGGGCGCCGCGTCGGGGGCGGGGGAGCCCTCGGCGGGGGCGTCGGCGGCCGGGGTGTCGGTGGCCGGGGTGTCGTCCCGCTCGCCGTCCTCGTCCGGGCTGGTGCTGGCCGGGCTGATCTCGGTGGTCTCGGCCGGGGAGTCCCCGCCGGTGCCGGCGTGCTCGCCGTCCTCCCGCGGGGTCGGGTGCGAGACCTCGGCCGGGTCGCCGTCGGGTGCCTCGGGCTGGGGTGCCGAGGGGGCCGACTGCACGCCGGGCTCGGCGATCGGGGCCGGGGCCACCACCGGGGTGGCGGTGATGCCCTGCCCGGGGTTGCTGGGCCGCTCGCGCTCGGCGGCCTCGAGCTTCTCGGCGAACTCCTCCGCCTTGCGCTCCACGGAGCGCTGCAGCTCCTCCCGGGTCATCGGGTCGTCGGGTGTCTCGTCCTGCGTCGTCATCGTCGCTCCGTCCGTCTCGCTCGCGTCGTGGTGGCTCGCATGGGGGTGGGGCGGCTCAGCTGCCGGCGGCCAGTCGGGACAGCGAGGTCAGCGGGATCATCAGCCAGTGCGGCCGGTTGCGCGCCTCGTAGACGCACTCGTACACCGCCTTGTCCGCCTCGAATGCCCGCAGCAGCGGGGAGTCCCCGCCCTGGTCGGTGCCGCTGGCCGCGGCGTACCCGGCACAGAAGGCGGTGCGGTTGCGCTCGGCCCACTCCTGGGCCCGGTAGGCGCGCTGCGGGTCGTCGGGCTGCTCGACCAGCATGTGCCGGGCGGCGTAGTCGAAGGAGCGCAGCATCCCCGCCACGTCGCGCAGCGGGGAGTCCAGCTCCCGGCGGGCGGCCAGCGCGCGGGCCGGCTCGCCCTCGAAGTCCAGCACGATCCAGCCCTGCGTGGTGCGCAGCACCTGGCCCAGGTGCAGGTCCCCGTGCACCCGCTGCAGGGCCACCGGCTCGGTGGCGTCCGCGATCGAGGCGTAGAGGGCCCGCAGACCGTCCCCGTGCTCGGCCAGCTCGGGCACGATCGCCGTCGCCGCCTCCAGCCGGGCGGTCAGCTGGGTGGCCACCTCGGCGTACCAGCCGGCCGCGGCCGGCTGGCTGGGCAGCACCGCCGCCAGGTCGCGGTGCACCAGCGCGGTGGCCTCGCCCAGCCGCTCGCTCTCCCCGGCGAAGTCCCCGCCCACCTCGTCGGCGTGCAGGTCCCCCTCGGCGTAGAGGTCGCGGACGGAGGAGGTGGCCAACCGCCAGCCGTCACTGGCGTTGGGCACGAACGCCTGCAGCATCGCGACGGTGGCCGGGGGGACGCCGGGTTCGGGGTCGTCGATCTCGATGTGGCCCAGCAGCGGGGCGATGTGAGGGTTCTCCGTCGTCCGCAGCGCGTCGTGCACCTCGACGTCGGGGTTGAGCCCGGGCTCCAGTCGGCGGAAGAGCTTGAGGATCGCCGTCTCGCCGTAGACCAGTGAGGTGTTGGACTGCTCGGTGGAGATCACGTCCCCGGGCAGTCCCTCGGGGATGTAGGCGACCCCGGCCGGGTGGAAGTGCATCGGCCCCACGGTGGAGGCCGCGACCAGGTGGGTCAGCCACGGCAGGGTGGCGTCCCGGTCGCGCATCGCGTCGTAGGCGTAGCTCTCCCCGGTGGCCCCGGCGATCGCGCCCACGAACACCGGTGTGAGCTCGTCGACCGGGGTGTCCCGCCAGGATAGCGGGACCAGGTAGGTCTCGGTCGCCCCGTCGGTGTAGGCCACTCGGACCCGGTGCACCGACAGTGCCGGTGTCGACTCGTCCAGGAAGAAGCCGTCCTCGGAGATGCCGGCCCACTCGCGGCCCTTGCCGCCGAACCAGCGCTGGTGCGGCATCCACTCGGCGAGCAGGTCGGTCAGCGCGGTCATCGGGTGCCTCCGGTGTGGTCGGTGGTGCCCTCGAGTCCCAGTCCGCCGCTGCCGCCGGGGGCGTCCTCGGCGGAGCCGACGATGCCGGCGGCCATCAGGGACTGGGCGACCGAGGAGCTGGTCGCGGTCTCCCAGGCCTCGTCGTCCTCGTCGGTCTCCGGCGCCGCGGGCTTGGAGAGCTCGAACCAGTAGAAGCCGTGCCCGGCCAGGGTGAGCATGTAGGGCAGGACGCCGATCGCGGGGAACTCCACCCGGCCGGTGAGCTCCACCGGCACGCACCCCTCGAAGCGGCGAAGGTCCAGCTCCACCGGCTGCGGGAACCGGGACAGGTTGTTCACGCACAGCACCACGTCGTCGCCGAACTCGCGGACGAAGGACAGCACGGTGGGGTTGCGCGAGCCGATCTCGGTGAAGCTCCCGACGCCGAAGGTCGGGTGCTCCTTGCGCACCGAGATCAGCGTGCGGGTCCAGTGCAGCAGCGAGTTGGAGTTGCGCAGCTGGCCCTCGACGTTGGTGACCTGGTAGCCGTACACCGGGTCGGCGACCAGCGGCAGGTGCATCCGCTGCGGGTCGGCGGTGGAGAACCCGCCGTTGCGGTCGGGGCTCCACTGCATCGGGGTGCGGACGCCGTCCCGGTCACCGAGCCAGATGTTGTCGCCCATGCCGATCTCGTCGCCGTAGTACATGACCGGCGAGCCGGGCAGCGACAGCAGCAGCGCGGTGAACAGCTCGAGGGTGTCCAGGTCGTTGTCCAGCAGCGGGGCGAGCCGGCGCCGGATGCCGATGTTGGCCTTCATCCGGGGGTCCTGGGCGTACTCGCCCCACATGTAGTCGCGCTCCTCGTCGGTGACCATCTCCAGGGTCAGCTCGTCGTGGTTGCGCAGGAAGATGCCCCACTGGCAGTTGTCCGGGATGGCCGGCGTCTGCGCCATGATCTCCGAGATCGGGAAGCGCTGTTCCCGGCGCACGGCCATGAACAGCCGCGGCATGACCGGGAAGTGGAAGGCCATCTGGCACTCGTCGCCGTCCTCGCCGAAGTACTCGACGACGTCGGCCGGCCACTGGTTGGCCTCGCACAGCATCACGCGGTCGGGGTACTCGGCGTCGACCACCCGGCGGACGTGCTTGAGGAACTCGTGGGTCTTGGGGAGGTTCTCGCAGTTGGTGCCCTCCTCCTCGAAGAGGTAGGGCACGGCGTCCAGGCGGAAGCCGTCGATGCCCAGGTCCAGCCAGAACCGCAGCGCGTCGATGATCGCCTCGCGCACTGCGGGGTTCTCGAAGTTGAGGTCGGGCTGGTGGGAGAAGAAGCGGTGCCAGAAGTACTGCTTGCGGACCGGGTCGAAGGTCCAGTTGGAGACCTCGGTGTCGACGAAGATGATCCGCGCGTCGGAGTACGTCGTGTCGTCGTCGCTCCACACGTAGAAGTCGCCGTAGGGCCCCTCGGGGTCGTTGCGGCTGGCCTGGAACCAGGGGTGCTGGTCCGAGGTGTGGTTCATGACGAAGTCGATGATCACGCGCATGCCCCGGCTGTGGGCCTGGGCGACGAGCTCGGTGAAGTCGTCGATGTCGCCGAACTCGGGCAGCACCGCGGTGTAGTCGGCGACGTCGTAGCCGCCGTCGCGCAGCGGGGAGGCGAAGAAGGGCGGCAGCCAGATGCAGTCGACGCCGAGCCACTGCAGGTAGTCCAGCTTGCCGATCATCCCGCGGAGGTCGCCGATGCCGTCGGCGTTGCTGTCCGCGAACCCGCGGACGAGCACCTCGTAGAAGACGGCGCGCTTGTACCACTCCGGGTCGGCGCCGGGGGCGGGCAGCCCGGGGCGGGCGGCGTTGGGGACGGGCACGGTCATGGGGAGGTCGGTCCTCGACTCTCGTGGGCTGGAGGTGTGTCGGGGGAGGGGGTCGCCGGTCGGGAGGGCCCGATCAGGTGCGCCCCGGTCAGGACGGCGGGGTCAGGACGGCGGGGTGTGCCGGCGGACCGTGAAGACGTGGGCGGGCTCGCGGTAGGGGTCCAGCTCGACGTAGTTGAACTGGCCCCACTCGTAGGCGGCGCCGGTGACCTGGTCGGTGACGGTGAACCGGTCCGACCAGTCCATGCCCAGGGCGGCCATGTCCAGCGCCGTCGTCCCGATCTGGGTGTGGTGGCTGGACAGCGTGAGGACGACGAGCACGGTGTCCTGCGAGGCCGGGTCGGTCTTGGAGAACACCAGCAGCTGGTCGTTGTCGATCGGGTGGAAGTGCAGCGTGCGCAGCTGCTGCAGCGCCGGGTGCTCGCGGCGGACCCGGTTCAGCATGGTCAGGTAGGGCGCCAGGGAGCGGCCGGCGGCCTCGGCGGCGGCGTAGTCGCGGGGACGCAGCTGGAACTTCTCGGTGTCCAGGTACTCCTCGCTGCCGGGCTTGAGCGCGACGTGCTCGTAGAGCTCGAAGCCGGAGTAGACGCCCCAGGTCGGGCTCATCATCGAGGCCAGCACGGCGCGGATCTTGAACATCGGCGGGCCACCGAACTGCAGCGACGCGTGCAGGATGTCCGGGGTGTTCACGAAGAAGTTCGGCCGCATGTAGTGCGCGGTCGAGGCCAGGTCGCGGCCGTAGTCCTCGATCTCGCCCTTCTGGGTCCGCCAGGTGAAGTAGCTGTAGCTCTGGGTGAAGCCGACCCGGGCCAGCTGGTGCATCATCGCCGGCCGGGTGAACGCCTCGGCCAGGAAGAGCACGTCCGGGTCGGTCTTCTTGACCTCCCAGATCAGCCAGTGCCAGAAGTTCAGCGCCTTGGTGTGCGGGTTGTCGACCCGGAACACCTTCACGCCCGCGGCGATCCACACCCGCAGCACCCGCAGCGCCTCGGCGTAGATGCCGGCCGGGTCGTTGTCGAAGTTGATCGGGTAGATGTCCTGGTACTTCTTCGGCGGGTTCTCCGCGTAGGCGATCGTGCCGTCGGGCTTGGTGGTGAAGAACTCCGGGTGCTCGGTGACCCACGGGTGGTCCGGGGCGGCCTGCAGGGCGAAGTCCAGCGCGACCTCCATGCCCAGCTCGCGGGTGCGGGCGACGAAGGCCTCGAAGTCGGCCATCGTGCCCAGCTCCGGGTGCACGGCGTCGTGGCCCCCGTCGGCGCTGCCGATCGCCCACGGTGAGCCGACGTCGCCCTCCTCGGTCACCAGGGTGTTGTTCTTGCCCTTGCGGTTGACCGTGCCGATCGGGTGGATCGGGGGCAGGTAGACGACGTCGAAGCCCATGTCGGCGATGGCCGGCAACCGCTTCGCGGCGTCGGCGAACGTGCCGTGGGTGGGCTTGCCGTCGACGACGGGGCCCTCCGAGCGGGGGAAGAACTCGTACCAGGAGCCGTAGAGCGCGGTGACCCGGTCGACCCACACCTCGTAGCGCGGTGAGCGGGTGACCAGCCGGCGGACCGGGTGGGCGTGCATCAGGTCCTGCAGGGACGGCGTCAGGGCCGGGGTGAGCCGGGCGGTGAGCTCGAGGGTCTCGTCGCGCAGCGCGACCGCGGCCTGGGTGAGGGCGGCGCGGTGCTCCCGCGGCGCGGTCTTGGCGACGGCGTCCAGCAGGCGGGCCCCCTCCTCGAGGTCGTTGGCCAGCTCGCCGGCCCCCTGGCCGGCCTCGACCTTGACCTCGACGGCGTGGTGCCAGGTGCTGATCGGGTCGTCCCAGGCCTCGATCTGGAAGGTCCACAGGCCCTCCCGGTCGGGGACGACGGTTGCCGCCCAGACGTCGGGCTCGGGCCCGGCGGGCTCCATCCGGACCAGTGGCGGGCGGGTGGCCCGCCTGCCCGGGGTGGCCGGGGGGTTCCAGACGACGTTGGCCGCGACGGCGTCGTGGCCCTCGCGGAAGACGGTGGCGGAGATCGGCAGGCTCTCACCCACCACGGCGCGGGCCGAGAACGACCCACAGGAGACGACGGGAGCGACATCGGTGATGCCCAGACGGAGGTCAGCGCGGCCAGTCACCCGGCCACGCTATCGACGTCCGCGCCGCCGGGCACATCGGCGCGGGAGGGAGGCGTCACAGCCCGCCGACCGGCGCCCCCGGTGTGACCCAGCCCTCCTCCCGGGCCGCCCGGGCGCGCGTCGGCCGCTAGGGTCGGGGAGGTGCGTGCCCTCCGCAGACTCACCGTCCGAGCCTCGCTCCCCGAGGCGCTGTCCCCGCTGTCCTCGCTGGTCATGAACCTGCGGTGGTCCTGGCACCCCGAGACGCGCGACCTCTTCGAGGCGCTGGACCCACAGCTCTGGCAGAGCTGCGGCAGCGACCCGGTCCGGGTGCTGGGCGAGGTGTCCGCCGAACGCCTGGCCACGCTGGCCGGCGACCGCCGGTTCCTGCGCCGGCTGACCGACGTCAGCGACGACCTGCAGGAGTACCTGGACGCCCCGCACTGGTACCAGTCGCTGCCCGGGGCCCCGCCCGCCTCGATCGCCTACTTCTCCGCCGAGTTCGGCATCACCGAGGTGCTGCCGCAGTACTCCGGCGGCCTGGGCATCCTGGCCGGGGACCACCTCAAGGCCGCCTCCGACCTCGGTGTGCCGCTGATCGGGGTCGGGCTGCTCTACCGGGCCGGCTACTTCTCCCAGGGCCTGTCGGCCGACGGCTGGCAGCTCGAGCACTACCCCGCGCTGGACCCGCACGGGCTGCCGGTGAAGCTGCTGCGCGACGCCGACGGAGCCGCGGTGGTCATCACCGTCCCGCTGCCCGAGGGCCGCACGCTGCACGCCCACGTCTGGCGGGCCCAGGTCGGCCGGGTCTCCCTGCTGCTGCTGGACAGCGACATCGAGGAGAACGCCCCGGCCGAGCGTGGGGTCACCGACCGGCTCTACGGCGGCGGCGAGGACCACCGGCTGCGCCAGGAGATGCTGCTGGGCATCGGCGGGGTCCGGGCGGTGCGCGCGTGGTGCCAGCTCACCGGCACCCCCCAGCCCGAGGTCTTCCACGCCAACGAGGGCCACGCCGGCTTCCAGGGCGTCGAGCGGATCCGCGAGCTCACCGAGTCCCACGGGCTGTCCTTCGCCGAGGCGCTCCAGGCGGTCCGCGGCGGCACCGTGTTCACCACCCACACCCCGGTCCCGGCGGGCATCGACCGGTTCCCGCGGGCGTTGATCGAGCGCTACTTCGCCGGCTTCGGCGTCCCGGTGGACCAGCTGCTGCCGCTGGGCGCCGAGGAGGACCCCAGCAAGTTCAACATGGCGCACATGGGCCTGCGGCTGGGGCAGCGGGCCAACGGCGTCAGCGAGCTGCACGGCCAGGTCAGCCGGGGCATGTTCGGGGACCTGTGGCCCGGCTTCGACGCCGACGACGTGCCGATCTCCTCGATCACCAACGGCGTCCACGCCCCGACGTGGACCGCCCGCGAGCTGGTCGAGCTGGGCACCCAGTCCTCCAGCCAGGGCGACCCGACCGACGTCGACGGCCCGGTCCGGTTCGACGGGGTGGACCGCATCGACGCCGGCGACCTGTGGGCCACCCGTCGGCTGCTGCGGGGGCGGCTGGTCGAGGAGGTCCGCCGCCGGGTGCGGGAGACCGCCCTGTCGCGGGGGTCCTCGGAGGCCGAGGTGGGCTGGACCGACCAGGTCTTCGACCCCGACGTGCTGACCATCGGCTTCGCCCGCCGGGTGCCCTCCTACAAGCGGCTCACCCTGATGCTGCGCGACCCCGCCCGGCTCAAGGCGCTGCTGCTGGACCCCGAGCGGCCGATCCAGCTGGTCATCGCCGGCAAGAGCCACCCCGCCGACGACGGCGGCAAGCGGCTCATCCAGCAGATGGTGGCGTTCGCCGACGACCCGGAGGTCCGGCACCGGATCGCCTTCCTGCCCGGCTACGACATCGGGATGGCCCGCCACCTGTACTGGGGCTGCGACGTGTGGCTGAACAACCCGCTGCGGCCGCTGGAGGCCTGCGGCACCTCGGGCATGAAGTCCGCGCTCAACGGCGGGCTGAACCTGTCGATCAAGGACGGCTGGTGGGACGAGTGGTTCGACGGCCAGAACGGCTGGGCGATCCCCACAGCCGACGGCGTCGAGGACCCCGACCGCCGCGACGACGTCGAGGCCCACGCCATCTACGACCTGCTGGACCGCCAGGTGCTGCCCCGGTTCTACGAGACCGACCGGGACGGCGTGCCCACCCGCTGGGTCGAGATGGTCAGGCACACGCTCGCCGACCTCGGCCCCAGGGTGCTGGCCAGCCGGATGGTCGCCGACTACGTGCAGCAGCTGTACGTGCCCGCCGCGCACAGCAGCCGTGCGCTGGCCGAGCGGGGCTACGCGGTGGCTCGCGAGCAGGCCGCCTGGCGCCAGCACCTGCTGGCCAACTGGTCGGGCATCCGGGTGGCCCACGTCGAGGCCACCGGGGTGGGGGACACCCCCGAGATCGGGTCCACCATCGACCTACGGGCCGAGGTGGAGCTGCCGGGGCTGCAGCCCTCCGACGTCGGCGTGCAGGCCGCCTACGGCCGGGTGGACGACGCCGACGGGCTGCACGAGGTCACCACGGTGGCGATGGCCCACGAGGCGACCGAGGGGTCCCGGCACTGGTTCACCGCCACCGTGCCGCTGGAGCGCACCGGGGCCTTCGGCTACACGGTGCGGGTGCTGCCGGCCTCGGACCACCTCGCCGACCAGGCCGAGCTGGGCGTCGTCACCAACGCCTGACCCCGGTCGACCCGGTCTGGACGTCCGGGGGGTCGATCGTCCACCTGCCTCGGGGAGCGCCGGGGAGGGTGAGACGAACGGGCCCCCGGACGACCAGACCGTGAGACAGCAGTGACTCCTGGTGACCACGAGGACATGTCGGTGGTCACTGTCCGGCGTGGCTGGCGCCGTCCGCCGGGTTCGGCGGCCCTCCGTCACTACTGTGACCGTCATGCCCGACCGCTGTGAGGTACTCCCCGGAGACAACGTCGTCGCCCGTCGCGACGGTGGACTGCTGTGGGTCGACGCCCCCGGTTCGCCGGCGCTCGTCGCCACGCTGCACGCCTGCCTGGGGGTCTCCGGCCCCGGCGCCGACCGCGTGCTGACCGCCGTCGCCGCCCAGGTGTCCGCCCTGGCGGACTCCGGTGCCTCCTTCGCCCTGGTGCTCGCCGACACCGCCGACGGCTCCGGCTCCGGTGTCGCGCTGTGGGCGGGCAAGGGCCAGCCGGCCGTGGACGGCGTGCCGGTCTCCGGCCGCCCGGTGGACGGCTGCAGCCTGGCCACCGGCTTCTCGCTGGGCTCCAGCCTGTACGTCGGCCCGGGCTCCGCGCCCTCTCCGGTGCCCCCGGGCGTCGCGTTCGACCTGACCGCGGGCACCGTCCCCGGCAGCGGCGCCACCCTGACCCTCACCGCGGCGACCCCGCCGTCGGTGGCCGTGCCGCCGGCCGCCCCCAGCGCCCCGCCGGCCGAGCGGTTCACCGCCTCCTCGGACTCCGGGTTCAGTGCGCCCTCCGCCGCCCCGGTGTCCGGGCCCGTCGCCGCCCAGCCCCCCGCGCAGGCCGGCGAGCAGACCGCCTTCTGGCAGCCCGACCCGCCGGCCGCCCCGGTTCTGCGCTTCGACGACGGCATGGTCGTCACCGTCGACAACGACCTGGTGCTGGGCCGCCGCCCCGACGGCCACGAGCTGGTCACCTCCGGCACGGCGGTCCCGGTGCCGATCGCGGACACCCAGAACGTGCTGTCCTCCTCGCACGCCGCCATCCAGCGCGCCGGCCGCGAGGTCTCGCTGGTGGACCTGGGGTCATTGAACGGCACCCACGTCGCCGGCCCCGAGGCCACCGAGTGGACCCAGCTCGAGCCCGGCGTCCCGCACGCGCTGTCCGACGGGGACCGGCTGCTGCTGGGCTGGACCGTCATCACCTTCGAGCAGTCCGCGGAGTAGTCGGGCCGGTCGCTGTGTGAGGGCTGTGCGGCGGGCTAGGGTCCCGATGTGAGCCAGCAGACAGCGACCGGCCCCTCGTCCCCACCCACGACGGGGCGACGGCGCCCCTCGCTGCGCACCGTGCTGGTGTGGTCGGCCGTCGCCGTCGTCGGCGCGGTCTGCTGGAGCGTGCTGGCGCTCTCCCGGGGGGAGTCGGTCAGCGCGCTGTGGATCCTCTTCGCGGCGCTGTCCAGCTACGCGATCGGCTACCGCTTCTACTCCCGGTTCATCGCCCGCCGGGTGCTGCAGGTCGACGACCACCGGGCCACGCCCGCCGAGCGCCTGGAGAACGGCCGGGACTTCGAGGTCACCGACCGCCGGGTGCTCTTCGGCCACCACTTCGCCGCCATCGCCGGGGCCGGACCGCTGGTCGGGCCGGTGCTGGCCGCCCAGATGGGCTACCTGCCGGGCACCGTGTGGATCATCGTCGGCGTCCTGCTGGCCGGCGCGGTCCAGGACATGGTCGTGCTGTTCTTCTCGATGCGCCGCAACGGCCAGAGCCTGGGCCAGATGATCCGCGCCGAGATCGGCGTCGTCGGCGGCATCGCGGCCCTCATCGCGGTCTTCGCCATCATGATCCTGATCCTGGCGGTGCTGGCGCTGATCGTCGTCAACGCCCTGGCCGAGTCCCCCTGGGGCGTCTTCTCCATCGCCCTGACCATCCCCATCGCGCTCTTCATGGGCGTCTACCTGCGGGTGCTGCGGCCGGGCCGGGTGCTGGAGGCCAGCCTGATCGGCGTGGTGCTGCTGCTGGCCGCCATCATCGGCGGCGGCATGGTCGACGGCACCCCGCTGGGTGACGCGCTGACCCTGGACAAGACGACCCTGGTCCTGGCCCTGGTGGTCTACGGGTTCGTGGCCTCGGTGCTGCCCGTGTGGCTGCTGCTGACCCCGCGGGACTACCTGTCCACGTTCATGAAGATCGGCGTGATCGTGCTGCTGGCGGTCTCGCTGGTCATCGCGATGCCGGTGCTGCGCAACGACGCGGTGAGCAGCTTCGCCCTCGCCGGGAACGGCCCGGTCTTCGCCGGGTCGCTGTTCCCCTTCGTCTTCATCACCATCGCCTGTGGCGCGCTGTCGGGCTTCCACGCGCTGATCTCCAGCGGGACGACGCCGAAGATGCTGGCCAAGGAGAGCCAGGTCCGGGTGATCGGCTACGGCGGCATGCTGATGGAGTCCTTCGTCGCGATCAGCGCGCTGATCGCGGCCTGCGTCCTGGACCCGGCGCTCTACTTCTCGATCAACGCCCCTGCCGGGGCCACCGGCGCGACCGTCGAGGGGGCCTCGACGTTCGTGGCCAACCTCGGCTTCAGCATCTCCCCGGCGGAGCTGCAGGCGGCGGCCGACACCATCGAGGAGGCCACCCTGGTCTCCCGCACCGGTGGGGCGCCGACCCTGGCCTACGGCATCTCCGAGATCTTCGAGACCGCGTTCGGCGGCGGGCTGCAGGCCTTCTGGTACCACTTCGCGATCATGTTCGAGGCGCTGTTCATCCTCACCGCGGTGGATGCCGGCACCCGGGTGGGCCGCTTCATGCTGCAGGACACCGTGGGCAACGTGTGGAAGAAGTTCGGGGACCTGACCTGGTGGCCGGCGAGCTGGATCGCCTCCGCGGTCGTCGTCGGGGCCTGGGGCGGCATCCTCTACATCGGCGTCACCGACCCGCTGGGCGGGATCAACCAGCTCTTCCCGTTGTTCGGCATCGCCAACCAGCTGCTGGCGGCCATCGCGCTGACGCTGTGCACGGTGCTGCTGGTCAAGCACGGCAAGCTGCGCCACGCCTGGGTCACCGGCGTGCCGCTGGTCTGGGTCCTCGTCGTCACCATGACCGCGTCGTTCCAGAAGGTCTTCTCCGCCGACCCGGCGGTGGGCTACTTCGCCCAGCGCGCCCGGTACGCCGATGCCCTGGACCGCGGGGAGGTGCTGGCCCCGGCCGTCGACGCCTCGGCGATGCAGCAGGTGGTCACCAACTCCACGGTCAACGGTGTGCTGCAGTCGGTCTTCGCCCTGCTGACCCTGGTCGTGGTCGCCAACGGCGTGCTGGTCGTCGTCCGTGCGGTGCGTGCCGGTGGCCTGCCGACGACGGAGGCGCCGGCCGAGCCCTCCCGGATCGTCGAGCCCGCGGGGCTGTTCCCGACCGCGGAGGAGCGGGCCCTGCTGGCCGCCGAGCGCGATCGGCTGGACCGCGAGAAGGCGGGCAGCAGCCGGTGAGCGCGGTCATCGCCCGGCTGTCCCGGGGTGCCGCCGCGGTGCGGTGGTACCTGCGCGCCCTGACCGGGGAGGACCGGTGGGACCGGCACGTCGAGCTCTGCGCCGCCCAGGGCCGCACGCCGATGACCCGCCGGGAGTTCGAGCGGCACCGCACCGACGTCGCGGCGGCCCACGCGCACGAACGCTGCTGCTGAGGCTCGCCGGCGGCCGAGCTTAGCCGGGGCTGTGGGTCGCGTACCGGGCCCGCAGCTGCGCGAGCAGCTCCGGGGTGGCCGGCCCGTGCTCGGCCTCGGCGGCGTGCACGTCGCGGAAGTACTGCTCGTACCCGGCCGGGGTGTAGAGGCACAGCGCCCGCACCTCGGTGTCGGTGGTGTTGGCGAAGCCGTGCAGCGCACCCCGCGGGGCCCAGGCCAGGTCTCCCGGCGCCAGCTCGACGTCCCCGTCGTCGGTCTGCACGGTCAGCGTGCCGGCCAGCACCAGGAAGCACTCGTCGTGCGCGGTGTGCACGTGCGGTCGAGCGCCCACCGTCGCCGGCGGGACGAGGAACTCCTCGACGCCCAGCCGCCCCCCGCTGGCGTCCCCGGTGAGTGCGAAGAGGTGCTGCACGCCGGCGGCCGCGACCTGCTCGCGGTCCCCGGCGCGGACCACCACGGCCCCGGTCACGGGCGCCGCAGGACGCGCAGCGCCCACACGCAGCGCCCCGGCATCGTGATCGGCCCGGGCCCCACGACGGCCGGTCGGGGCGGGGCGCCGGTGGCGTACTCGGTGGAGACGACGAACTCGTAGCCGTCGCCCCACGGCGGGCCGGGCAGGTGCACGGTCACCGGGTCGGGGCCGGCGTGCAGCCAGACCAGCCAGGAGTCGTCGGTGACCGGGCGGCCGCGCTCGTCGCGGTGCCGGATGCCGCGGCCGTCGAGGTACATGCCGATGGTCTGCAGGCCGGCGTCGAACCAGTCGGTGGTGGTCAGCTGCCCGCCGCCGGGGGCGAACCAGGCCAGGTCCCGGGTGCCGCCGGTGCCGGGCACCTCGTGGCCGTCGAAGAAGGCCTCCTGGCGCAGCACGGGGGAGGCCTTGCGCAGCGCCACCAGCCGGGACACGAAGGTCCACAGGTCGGCGTCCATCGAGCCCCAGTCCAGCCAGGAGACCTCGTTGTCCTGGCAGTAGGCGTTGTTGTTGCCGCCCTGGGTGCGCCCGGACTCGTCGCCGGCGGTGAGCATCGGGACGCCGGTGGACAGCAGCAGCGTGGCCAGCACGTTGCGCACCTGCCGCTGCCGCGCCCCGGTCACGGCGGGGTCGTCGCTGGGCCCCTCCACACCGGCGTTCCAGCCGCGGTTGTGGCTCTCGCCGTCCCGGCCCTCCTCGCCGTTGGCGTCGTTGCGCTTGACCTCGTAGGTGTAGAGGTCGCGCAGGGTGAACCCGTCGTGCGCGGTGACGAAGTTGACCGAGGCAACGGGCTTGCGGCCGTCGGAGCGGTAGAGGTCCGAGGACCCGGTGAGCCGGTAGGCCAGGTCGCGGACCCCGACGTGCGCCCCGGACCACACGTCGCGGACCGTGTCGCGGTACTTGCCGTTCCACTCGGTCCACAGCGGCGGGAAGTTGCCGACCTGGTAGCCGCCCTCGCCGACGTCCCAGGGCTCGGCGATCAGCTTCACCTGGGACACCACCGGGTCCTGGTGGACGACGTCGAAGAACGCCGACAGCCGGTCCACGTCGTGCATCGAGCGGGCCAGCGCGGAGGCCAGGTCGAAGCGGAAGCCGTCGACGTGCATCTCGGTGACCCAGTAGCGCAGCGAGTCCATCAGCAGCGCGAGCACCTGCGGACGGCGGACGTCCAGGGTGTTCCCGCAGCCGGTGTAGTCGGTGTACCGGGCGCCGTCGCCACCCTGCAGGCGGTAGTAGCCGGCGTTGTCGATGCCCTTGAACGACAGCGTCGGCCCGGTGTGGTCGCCCTCGGCGGTGTGGTTGTAGACCACGTCGAGCACGACCTCGATGCCCGCGGCGTGCATCGCCTTGACCATCGCCTTGAACTCGGTGACCTGCTGGCCGGCGGTGCCGGCGGAGGAGTAGGCGGCGTGCGGGGCGAAGTAGCCCAGGGTGTTGTAGCCCCAGTAGTTGGTCAGCCCGCGGCGCAGCAGGTGCGGCTCGGAGACGAAGTGGTGCACCGGCAGCAGCTCGACGGCAGTGACCCCGAGGGACACCAGGTGCTCCACGAAGGCCGGGTGCGCCAGGCCCGCGTAGGTGCCGCGCAGCGCCGGGGGGACGTCGGGGTGGGTCATGGTCGCGCCCTTGACGTGCACCTCGTAGATGACGGTGTCCGACCAGGCGGTGCGCGGGTGGTGGTCGCCGTCCCACGGGAACGAGTCGTGGATGACCACCCCGCGCGGGACGGCGGCGGCCGAGTCCCGCTGGTCGGCCCAGGCGGCGTCGGGGTGGCCGTCGGCGTAGCCGAACAGCGAGGGGTCCAGGGTCAGCTCGCCGTCGACCGCGCGGGCGTAGGGGTCCAGCAGCAGCTTCGCCGGGTTGTAGCGGGCACCCGAGGCGGGGTCGTAGCCGCCGTGCACCCGGTAGCCGTAGCGCTGGCCGGGCGCGACGCCGGGCAGCCGGCCGTGCCAGACCTGGTGGGTGGACTCGCGCAGCCGGTGCCGGTGCTCGGTGCCGTCGGGGTCGAACAGGCACAGGTCGACCGCCGAGGCACCCGCCGACCAGAGCGCGAAGTTGGTGCCGGTGCCGTCCCAGTGGGCGCCCAGCGGCGCCGGACTGCCCGGCCACACCTCGGTCTGCGGGACGCCCGCGCGATCGGTCACGCAGGCATCGTGCCCGAGCCGGGGGCGCGCGACCGGGACGCGGGTGCCGGGGCCCGCCCGCGGGGGTTGGTTGGATGGGGGGCGTGTCAGCCGAAGAGGTCGTCCGGGTCCGCGGTGTCGACGTCGTCCGGGGGGAGTCGTACCTGCTGCGCGGGGTCGACTGGACGGTGTCGGCCGACCAGCGCTGGGTGCTGCTGGGGCCCAACGGCGCCGGCAAGACCACGCTCATGCAGCTGCTGTCGGCGCAGATGCACCCCACCCGCGGGGAGGTGACGCTGCTGGGGGAGACCCTCGGTGCCGTCGACGTGTTCGAGCTGCGTCCGCGCATCGGGCTGACCAGCGCCTCGCTGGCCCAGCGGATCAGCCCCACCGAGCGGGTCGGGGACGTCGTCGTCTCCGCCGGGTACGCCGTGGTCGGCCGGTGGCGCGAGCGGTACGACGTGCACGACCTGACCCGGGCCGCCCTGCTGATGGAGCAGTGGGGCGTGGCGCCCTACGCCTCCCGGCAGTTCGGCACCCTCAGCGAGGGCGAGCGCAAGCGCGCCCAGATCGCCCGGGCGCTGATGACCGACCCGGAGCTGCTGCTGCTCGACGAGCCCGGCGCCGGGCTGGACCTGGGTGGCCGGGAGGACCTGGTGACCAGGCTGACCGACCTGGCCCGCGACGACCACGCCCCGGCCCAGGTGCTGGTCACCCACCACGTCGAGGAGATCCCGCCCGGCTACACGCACGCGCTGCTGCTGCGCGCCGGGGGCGTGGTCGCGGCCGGACCGATCGAGGAGGTCGTCACCGCGGAGCGGCTGAGCGAGACCTTCGGGCTGCCGTTGGCCCTGGGCCGGGTGCGCGGGCGGTTCACGGCCCGGCGCGCGGACCGTCCCGAGGCGTGACCCTGCGGCGACTGCGCGGGGTGGACCGCCGGGCCGCTGGTCGACCTTCGGGGTGCTGATGGCGCCGGCACCGTGTGGGTGGTCTCGGGCCGCGGCTGCCAGACATCCCGCGCCCGACCCCCACCCACTCGCCAACAGGTGAGGCCCTCCCCCGGAGGGGGCCCCGGGTGTGGGCGGGGCCTGCCCTGCCTAGGGTCGGGGGGACGACGTCGTCCCCACCCGAGGAGCACCCATGGCCGAGCCGGAGTTCGTGACGCTGCAGGTCGAGGACGGCGTGGGCACCATCCGCCTGGACCGCGGCAAGATGAACGCGATCGACGAGCAGCTGCACTGGGAGGTCCGCACCGCCGCCCAGGAGGCCGCCCGCCGCGACGACGTCCGGGCCGTGGTGCTCTACGGCGGTGAGCGGGTCTTCGCCGCCGGCGCCGACATCAAGGCCATGGCGCAGCTGACCGGCTCCTCGATGGTGGCCTGGGGCCGCGAGCTCACCGCCTCCTTCACCGAGGTGGCCCGCATCCCCAAGCCGGTGGTCGCGGCGATCACCGGCTACGCGCTGGGCGGTGGCTACGAGCTGGCGCTGTGCGCGGACTTCCGGGTGATGGGCCAGGGCGCGAAGATCGGCCAGCCCGAGATCCTGCTGGGCGTCATCCCCGGTGCCGGCGGCACCCAGCGGCTGGCCCGGCTGGTGGGCCCGGCGAAGGCCAAGGACATCGTGTTCACCGGCCGGCACGTGGGTGCCGAGGAGGCGCTCGAGCTGGGCATGGCCGATGCCGTCGTCCCCGACGCCGACGTCTACCCGACCGCCGTGGCGATGGCCCGCAAGTTCGCCGCCGGCCCGCCGTTGGCGCTGGCCGCGGCCAAGCGGGCGATCGACGAGGGCCTGGACGGGACGCTGGACCACGGGCTGCGGTTGGAGTCCCAGCTGTTCGCCGGGCTCTTCGACACCGAGGACCAGAAGACCGGGATGGCCTCCTTCCTGGCCGAGGGTCCGGGGAAGGCCACCTTCACCGGTCGCTGAGCACGCCGGCTGTGAGGATGGGCGGGTGAGCGCACCCCTGGACCGTCCCGCCCACCTCGACCGCTGTGACGACGACGGCCGGGCCTGGCTGGAGCGGGCGGTGGCGCTGGTCGAGGCCGACGCCCGGCGCAGCGCCGACACCCACCTGCTGGTCTACCCGCTGCCCCCGGAGTGGGGCGTCCAGCTGTATCTCAAGGACGAGTCGACGCACCCGACCGGCAGCCTCAAGCACCGGCTGGCCCGATCGCTGTTCCTGCACGCGCTGTGCTCGGGCTGGATCTGCCGGGGGAGCACGGTCGTCGAGGCGTCCTCGGGCTCGACGGCGGTCAGCGAGGCCTACTTCGCCCGGATGCTGGGCCTGCCCTTCGTCGCGGTCATGCCGGCCACCACCAGCCCGGAGAAGATCGCGCTCATCGAGTTCCACGGCGGCCGCTGCCACCTGGTGGCCGACCCCGGCACGGTCTACGACGAGGCCCGCCGGATCGCCGCGGAGACCGGCGGGCACTACCTGGACCAGTTCACCCACGCCGAGCGGGCCACCGACTGGCGGGGCAACAACAACATCGCCGAGTCGGTCTTCGAGCAGCTGGCCGCCGAGGAGCACCCGGTGCCCGAGTGGGTCGTCGTCGGGGCCGGCACCGGGGGCACCAGCGCCACCATCGGCCGGTACCTGCGCTACCGCCGGCTGCCCACCCGGCTGGCTGTCGTCGACCCGGAGGGCTCGGCGTTCTTCCCCGGCTGGCGGGACGGCGACCCGGCCGCGGTCGGCCGACCGTCCCGGATCGAGGGCATCGGCCGCCCCCGGGTGGAGCCCTCGTTCGTCCCGACGATCGTGGACCGCATGTTCTGCGTGCCCGACGCCGCGTCGCTGGCCGCGATGCGGCACCTGGAGCGTGCGACCGGCCGTCGGGCCGGCGGGTCCACCGGGACCAACCTGTGGGGGGCCTTCCAGCTCGTCGCCGAGCTGGTCGCGGCCGGCCGCACGGGCAGCGTCGTCACCCTGCTGTGCGACGGCGGCGAGCGGTACGCCGACACCTACTACTCCGACGACTGGATCGCCGCGCAGGGGATGGACCTGGCCCCGCACACCGCGGTGCTGGAGCACTTCGCGGCAACCGGCGCCTGGTCGTGACCGGGGTCACCGGCACCTGAGCTGCCGCCCTCACGTTACCGACGAGTAACGTCCATCATCGGAGCCAGAGCAGGCGCACCCCGTGCGCCCGCGCCCACCCCGAACGCCCCCGCGGAGGTGCGATGAACATCGTCGTTCTTGTGAAGCAGGTCCCCGACTCCGGCAGCGAGCGTGCGCTGGACAGCTCGGACAACACCGTCGCCCGCGCCAGCGCGGACAACGTCATCAACGAGATGGACGAGTACGCCATCGAGGAGGCGCTGACGGTCAAGGAGTCGCAGGGCGGCGAGGTCACCGTGCTGACCGTCGGCCCCGCCGGCGCCACCGACGCCATCCGCAAGGCGCTGTCGATGGGCGCGGACAAGGCCGTCCACGTCACCGACGACGCCATCCACGGCTCCTGCGCCGTGCAGACCTCGGCGGTCATCGCCGCGGCGCTGTCCCAGCTGGAGTACGACCTGGTCATCTGCGGTGCCGAGTCCACCGACGGCCAGGTCTCGGTGATGCCCGCGCTGCTGTCCGAGCGCCTGGGCGTCCCGCACCTGTCCGGTGCCCGCAAGCTCACCGTCGAGGGCACCACGCTGCACGTCGAGCGGCAGACCGACGGCGGTTTCTGGGCCCTCGAGGCCCAGACCCCGGCGATCGTGTCCACCTGGGACACCATCAACGAGCCCCGCTACCCCTCCTTCAAGGGGATCATGGCCGCCAAGAAGAAGCCGGTGGAGACCAAGACCCTGGCCGACCTGGGCCTCGACCCCGCCACCGTGGGCCTGGCCAGCGCGACCAGCCAGGTGCTCGACTTCGCGGGTCGCCCGCCCAAGGGCGCCGGCGTCAAGGTCACCGACGAGGGCGACGGCGCCGAGAAGCTGGTCGGCTACCTGGCCAGCCAGAAGATCGTCTGACGGCCCCGACCACCACCGCCCCTGAGGAGAACAGCAGACATGGCTGAAGTACTGGTCCTGGTCGAGGTCGCCCCCGACGGCTCCGGCGTCCGCAAGACCACGCTGGAGGCGCTCACCGCCGCCCGCGTCCTGGGTGAGCCCTCCGCGGTCGTGCTCGGTGCCCCCGGCACCGCCGCGACCGTGAAGGACACCCTCGCCGAGTACGGCGCGCAGAAGGTGTACGTCGGTGAGTCCGAGGACATCGACGCCTACCTCGTCGCCCCCAAGGCCGAGGTGCTGGCCCAGCTGGTCGCCGAGAAGTCCCCGGCCGCCGTGGTCATCCCCTCCACCCCCGAGGGCAAGGAGATCGCCGGCCGCCTGGCGATCAAGACCGGCTCCGGGTTCCTGACCGACGTCACCGACATCGCCGCCGACGGCACCGCCACCCAGGTGGCCTTCGCCGGCGCGACGATCGTGCACTCGAAGGTCACCACCGGCACCCCGATCTACACCCTGCGCGGCAACTCGGTCACCCCCGAGGCCTCCGCCGGTGCGGCCACCGAGGAGCAGGTCACCGTCTCGGTGTCCGAGGCCGCCAAGCAGACCAGGGTGCTGGACCGGGTCGTGGAGCAGAAGTCCTCCCGCCCCGAGCTCACCGAGGCCTCCATCGTGGTCTCCGGTGGTCGTGGCGTGGCCTCGGCGGAGAACTTCGCCGTCATCGAGGGCCTCGCGGACTCCCTCGGTGCCGCCGTCGGCGCCTCGCGCGCCGCGGTGGACTCCGGCTTCTACCCGCACACCTTCCAGGTCGGCCAGACCGGCAAGACGGTGTCCCCGCAGCTCTACGTGGCGGTCGGCATCTCCGGTGCCATCCAGCACCGGGCCGGCATGCAGACCTCGAAGACCATCGTCGCGGTCAACAAGGACACCGAGGCGCCGATCTTCGAGCTCGCCGACTTCGGCGTCGTGGGCGACCTGAACACCGTCGTCCCCGCGGCGACGGAGCAGATCACCGCCCGCAAGTAGGAAGAGGACCCCCTCGCCCCCCGGCCCACGCTCCGCGCGGGTCGGGGCCCTGCGAGGGGGCCGTCCCAGCACGCCACCGGGAGTCCGTCCTCCCCACGAGCGCTCGTGGGGGAGGGCGGACTCTCGCGTGGGAGGACCCTGCGCTGACGACGACGGGCGGCTCGCCTGCCCGCGCGTGAGGATGAACCGTGCTCCTCGCCGACGTCGTCACCGCCTCCACCCAGGTCGGCGCCACCCGCGCCCGGACGGCGAAGAGCTCCACCGTCGCCGCCCTGCTGCAGACCGCGTCCCCCGACGAGGTCGGGCCGGTCACCGCCTGGCTGTCCGGCGCCCCGCGGCAGGGCCGGCTCGGCGCCGGCTGGCGGACGCTGTCCGCGGTCGACGCGCCCCCGGCGGCGGCGCCCGCGCTCACGGTGACCGACGTCGAGCAGGCCCTGGACGCCCTGGCCGGGGTGTCCGGCACCGGCTCCACCGCCCGTCGCGCGGCGCTGCTGGGGGAGCTGCTGGGTGCGGCCACCGCCGACGAGCAGTCCTTCCTGCTGCGGCTGCTGGGTGGCGAGCTGCGGCACGGTGCGCTGGAGGGCGTCGTCCTGGACGCGGTCGCGGCTGCGGCGGAGGCCCCGGCGGCCGTGGTCCGGCGGGCGTTCTTCCTGTCCGGTGAGCTGTCCGCGGTCGCGGAGCTGGCCCTGACCGGGGGAGTGCCGGCGCTGGAGGCGGTCCGGCTGGAGGTCGGCCGGCCGCTGCGCCCGATGCTGGCCTCACCTGCGGAGTCCCTGGCCGACGCGCTCGGGGACGGCGAGGTCGTCGTCGAGCAGAAGATGGACGGCGCCCGCATCCAGGTGCACCGCGACGGTGACGAGGTGCGGGTGTGGACCCGCACGCTCAAGGAGGTCACCGCCCGGGTGCCCGAGCTGGTCGCCGTGGTCCGGTCGTTCCCGGCGACCCGGCTGGTGCTGGACGGGGAGACCCTGGCGCTGACCGACGACGGCCGGCCGCGCCCCTTCCAGGAGACCGCGGCCCGGTTCGGCGCGGACACCTCCGAGCTGGTGTTGCGGCCGTTCTTCTTCGACTGCCTGCACGTCGACGGCACCGACCTGGTCGACGAGCCGCTCACCGTCCGGCAGGAGGCGCTGGCCCGGGTGGCACCCGACCACCGGATGCCCGGCGTCGTCGCACCGACGCCCGCGCAGGCCGAGGCGTTCTCCGCCGCAGCGCTGGCGGCCGGGCACGAGGGCGTCGTGGTCAAGACCCTCGACAGCCCGTACGCCGCCGGCCGGCGGGGGAGCGCCTGGCGCAAGGTCAAACCGGTGCACACCCTGGACCTGGTCGTCGTCGGCGCCGAGTGGGGGTACGGCCGGCGCACCGGGTCGCTGTCCAACATCCACCTGGCCGCCCGCGACCCCGACGGCGGGCCGCCGGTGATGGTCGGCAAGACGTTCAAGGGGATGACCGACGAGCTGCTGGCCTGGCAGACCGCCACCTTCCCGGCGCTGGTCACCGCCGAGGAGCGCGGCGTGGTGGCCCTGCGACCCGAGCTGGTGGTGGAGATCGAGCTCGACGGTGTCCAGCGCAGCACCCGCTACCCCGGCGGCGTCGCACTGCGCTTCGCCCGCGTGCTGCGGTACCGGCCGGACAAGGAGGCCGCCGACGCCGACACCGTCGACGCCGTCCGGGCGCTGCTGCCGGGAAGAGGCGCGGCCGGCCCGGCGTTGGCGGACGGGTGAGCAGTGGCGGAGGGGCAGGCGTCTTCGACCGCACCCACCGGCTGACCACCGCCGGGCTGCTGGTGCTCATCACCTTCGTCGCGTTCGAGTCGATGGCGGTCTCCACCGCGATGCCCACCGTCGTCCGCGAGCTGGACGGGCTGGCCTGGTACGCGTGGCCGTTCACCGCGTTCCTGGTGGCCCAGGTGGTCGGCATGGTGCTCGGCGGCGACGTCAGCGACCGGCGCGGTGCCCGGGTCGCGCTGCTGTGGGGCGTCGGCTTCTTCTCCCTGGGCCTGCTCGCCTCCGGGACCGCCGCCGACATGGCGCTCTTCGTCGGCGGCCGCGCGGTCCAGGGCCTGGGTGGTGGGCTGATCACGGTGTCGCTGTACGTCGTGGCCGGGCAGGCCTACGAGGCGGCGCTGCGGTCCCGGCTGTTCGGGACGTTCGCGGCCGCCTGGGTGCTGCCCGCGCTCTTCGGCCCGCTCGTGGCCGGGGCGGTCACCACCCACACGTCGTGGCGCTGGGTCTTCCTGGGGATCCTGCCGCTGGTCGCCGTGGGCCTGCTGCTGGTGCTGCCTTCCATCGCCCGGCTCGCCGTCCCCGACGGCACGGCCCGCCCGCCGGTCTCCCGGCGCTGGTGGGCCCTGCTGGCCGGGGTCGGCATCGGCGCCCTGCAGTACGCCGGGCAGCGGCTGGACCTCCTCGCGCTCGGTGTCGCGGTGGTCGGGGTCGTGGCCCTGGCCGCCGGCCTGCGCCCGCTGCTGCCGCGCGGCACGGTGCTCGCGCGCCGCGGGATGCCCACCGTCGTCGCCTCCCGCGGACTGCTCGCCGGGTCCTTCTTCGGGATCGACACCCTGCTGCCGCTGACCCTCACCGAGGTGCACGGCTTCGACGCGACCACGGCGGGCATCCCGCTGACCACCGGAGCGATCGGCTGGTCGCTGGCCTCGGCCCTGTCCGGACGTCGTCCCGACCTGTCCCGGGTGCGACTGCTGCAGGCCGGGTTCGTGCTGCTGGCGGTCGGGCTCGCCGGCACCGCGTTCGCCGCGCTGCCCGGGACCGGCGGCTGGACCGCCTACCTCAGCTGGGCGGTGGCCGGCCTCGGGATGGGCCTGGGCATGCCCAGCCTCAGCGTGCTGCTGCTCGAGCAGTCGCCCGAGCACCGCCGCGGAGCCGACTCGGCGTCCCTGCAGATCTCCGACGTCGTCGGCTCCGCGCTGTGCGTGGGCCTCGGCGGTGTGCTCGTCGCCGCAGCGGCCGTCGGGGTGCTGTCGCTCACCACGGCGCTGCTGATCGCCATCGCCGTCTTCAGTGCCCTGGCGCTGCTCGGGTCGCTCATCGCCGGCCGGGCCGCGGCCCCGACGGTGTCCTCCCCGCGCGCGACTACCCTGGCGACGTCATGACGTACCTCGACCACGCGGCCACCACGCCGATGATCCCCGAGGCCGTCGCCGCGATGACCGAGCAGCTGGCCCGGGTCGGCAACGCCTCCTCGCTGCACGCCAGCGGCCGGGGCGCCCGCCGGACCGCCGAGCAGTCCCGCGAGCGGCTCGCCGAGGCCCTCGGGGCCCGGCCGTCGGAGGTGCTGTTCACCGGCGGGGGCACCGAGAGCGACAACCTCGCCGTCAAGGGCCTCTTCTGGGCCCGCCGGGACGCCGACCCGCGCCGTACCCGCATCGTCGTCAGCCCCGCCGAGCACCACGCCGTCCTGGACAGCGTCGAGTGGCTGGTCGAGCACGACGGCGCCGAGGTCACCTGGCTCGACGTCTCACCCACCGGCGAGGTCACCACGCAGGCGCTCGCCGAGGCCCTCGGCGACGGCACCGACGTCGCGGTGGCCAGCGTCATGTGGGCCAACAACGAGATCGGCGCGGTCAGTGACCTCGCGTCGCTGGCGGTCGTCGCCCACGCGGTCGGGGTGCCGCTGCACACCGACGCGGTGCAGGCGGTCGGTCAGGTGCCGGTGGACTTCGCCGCCAGCGGCGTGGACGCCCTCACCATGACCGGCCACAAGCTGGGCGGCCCGATGGGTGCCGGGCTGCTGGTGCTGCGCCGGGACGCCGAGTGCACCCCGCTGCTGCACGGCGGCGGCCAGGAGCGCGACGTGCGCTCGGGCACCCTGGACGTCGCCGCCATCGTCGGCCTCGCCGTGGCGACCACGCGCGCCGTCGCCGACCGGGTCGAGCGGACCGCCCGGGTCGCCGCGCTGCGCGACCGGCTGGTGGCCGGCGTCGTGGCCCGGGTGCCCGACGTGCAGCTCAACGGCCCCGCCCTGGACGCCGTCGTCGCCGGGGGACCGGGGCGGCTGCCGGGCAACGCGCACCTGTCCTTCCCCGGTGCCGAGGGCGACGCGCTGCTGATGCTGCTGGACGCCAAGGGCATCGAGTGCTCGACCGGCTCGGCCTGCTCGGCCGGGGTCGCCCGGCCCAGCCACGTGCTGCTGGCCACCGGCGCCGAGCCCGACCGGGCCCGCAGCTCGCTGCGGTTCAGCCTGGGCCACACCTCCACCGAGGCCGACGTGGACGCCGTCCTCGACGTGGTCGGGCCCGTCGTCGAGCGGGCCCGGCGGGCGGGCCTGGGACGGCGGTCGGCGTGAGGCTCATCGCGGCCATGAGCGGCGGCGTGGACTCCGCCGTCGCCGCGGCGCTCGCCGTCGAGGCCGGGCACGACGTGACCGGCGTGCACCTGGCGCTGTCCCAGCACCGGCAGCAGCTGCGCAGCGGCTCGCGCGGGTGCTGCAGCGTCGAGGACGCCGACGACGCCCGCCGGGTCGCCGACGAGCTGGGCATCCCGTTCTACGTGTGGGACATGGCCGACCGGTTCGCCGAGGACGTCGTCGACGACTTCGTCGCCGAGTACGCCGCCGGCCGGACGCCGAACCCGTGCCTGCGCTGCAACGAGAAGATCAAGTTCGCCGCGGTCCTCGACCGGGCGCAGGCGCTGGGCTTCGACGCCGTCGTCACCGGGCACCACGCCCGGCTCGTCGACGGCGAGCTGCGCCGCTCGGTCGACGCCGCCAAGGACCAGAGCTACGTCCTCGGGGTGCTCACCCGGCGGCAGCTGGCCGGCGCCCTGTTCCCGCTGGGGGAGATGACCAAGGAGCGGGTGCGGGAGATCGCCGCCGAGCGCGGCTACGCGGTCGCGACCAAGCCCGACAGCCACGACATCTGCTTCATCCCCGACGGGGACACCCGCGGCTTCCTGGACCGCCGGCTCGGCGCAGCACCGGGACCGGTGGTCGACGCGGCGACCGGCGCGACGGTGGGGGAGCACCAGGGGACCCACGGCTTCACGATCGGCCAGCGCAAGGGCCTGGGCGTCACGGTGGGGGACCAGCGGCCGCGCTACGTGCTGGGCATCGAGCCGGTCTCCCGCACGGTGACGATCGGGACCGCCGACCAGGCCGGCGTCGACGAGGTGCTGACCGGGACGCCGTCCTGGACCGGACCGGTGCCCGAGCTGCCGTTCCCCGCCGTGGTGCAGCTGCGGGCGCACGGGGCGTCGGTGCCGTGCACCGTGTCGGCGCGCGAGGGGGCGGCCGGGCTGCGCATCGAGCTGCACGACCAGCAGCGCGGGGTCGCCCCGGGACAGTCGGCCGTGCTGTACGCCCCCGACGCCGAGCGCGGGGACCGCGTGCTGGGCCAGGCCGCCGTGTCGCTGGCCGGCAGCCGCGCCGTCGCCGGTTAGACCCCCGGGGCCGCCGCCGGTCACAGGTCCTCGTCAACTCCGGGTGCCCGTCAGCGGCGGGTGCTCGTCAGCTGCGGGTCTGTGCCAGCTGCGGGTCTCTGCCCGCTCCAGGTCGCCGTCCCGCTGGGCCCCGGCCGCGCGCACCGGCGCGCACTCGTTCCTCCACGGCGCGCCCATGCCGCCCACCTCCGGCCGAGCCCGGTCCGCGCGCGCACCGTCTGCGTGGATGCGCGTCCGAGCTGCTCACCGTCGCGCCGACCCCGCTGGGGCGCGCGGTCGGGGCCGGGTGCGCGCCTACAGCGGTCTCGCCGGACGAGTTTCCGGACGGTGAACGCTCGACGTCGGTTCACAGCGGGCCCTTGGTTTCGTCACGGGGTCGGGCTAGCTTGCTGCGAGGCGTTCGTTCGCCTCGCTACGTAGACAAGCTCAGTGATCGGTCGACTTCGGGGAGTCACCGGGACGGGCCCACACCTCGGAGGACCCTTGCGCAGAACGCGCCTCACTCTCGCCATGACCATGGTCGCCTCGGCCGCGGTCGTCGGCATCCCGTCCGTGGCGCAGGCCGCGCCCGCCGCCGCACCGGCGCCGGACGTGCCGGTCCAGCTCCTCACGGTCAACGACTTCCACGGTCGGATCGGCAACACCACCAGCGCCGACGCGACCCTGGGCACCGCGACCGTCGGTGGGGCCGCGAACGTGGCCAGCACCGTCACCGCCACCCGGGACGCCTTCGTCGCCGGCGGGGGCGTCGCCGACAACTCGCTGCTCATCGGCCTCGGCGACCTCGTGGGTGCCTCGCCGTTCGACTCGGCGGGCTTCCGTGACGAGTCCACGATCGAGGTGCTCAACGACATGGAGATGGACCTCTCCGTCGTCGGCAACCACGAGTTCGACCGCGGCACCGACGAGTTGCGTCGGCTCTCCGGTCCGACCGACCGCACGTTCTCCGACGACCAGACCGCTTGCCAGGGTGTCACCGCCGGCGTGGACGGCTGTTTCCCCGACAGCACCGGGGCGCCCTTCGGGGGCACCGACTTCCCCTACCTGGCGGCCAACGTCGTCATGGCCGGGACCGACACCCCCATGCTCCCGCCCTACGCCGTCCGTGAGGTCGACGGGCAGCGCATCGGATTCATCGGGGTGGTCACCGAGACCACCGCGGGGATCGTCGCGCCGACCGGCATCGCCGACGTGGAGTTCGTCGACGAGGCCGACGCGATCAACCGGTACGTCCCCGAGCTGCGCGCCCAGGGCATCGAGGCGATCGTCGCCGTCGTGCACGAGGGCGGCACGCCCTCCACCCCGACCGACGTCAACGGCTGCGGTCAGCTGTCGGGCTCCATCGTCGACATCAACGAGCGCACCGTGCCCGCCGTCGACGTGGTCCTGTCCGCCCACACGCACCAGAACTACAGCTGCTACCTCACCGATCCGGCCGGGCAGCCCCGGCTGGTCGCCCAGTCCGGCTACTACGGCCGCCTCGTCGGCGACGTCCGGTTCGTCATCGACGGCGAGACCGGCGACGTCGACCGGCTCTGCGGCACCTACTCGGTGACCAACGTGCCGACCGACCGGGCAGCCCGCACGCCGGACGCCGGGACCGCCGCGATCGTGTCCTACTGGACCACCCAGGCGACCGCGGTCGGCAGCCGGACCGTCGGCAACACGACGACCCCGCTGGCGCGTGCCACCAACACGGCCGGCACCGAGAACCGGGGTGCCGAGTCCACCCTGGGCAACACCGTCGCCCAGGCGCAGCTCACCGCGCTGCAGGCCGACCAGGTGGCCTACGGGGACCCCGCGGCCACCTTCGGCGGTGGCCTCCCCGCCGTGGCGTTCATGAACCCCGGCGGTCTGCGGGCCAACATCGACGCCGGCCCGATCACCTACGCCGAGGCGTTCGCCGTCCAGCCCTTCGGCAACTACGCCAACGCCATCACGCTGACCGGTGCCGACATCCGGTTGCTGCTGGAGCAGCAGTTCAACACCGCGGGCCGCACCTCCCAGCTGTACCTGGGCACGTCGGAGGGGTTCTCCTACTCCTACGACCTGGCCCGGCCCGCCTACGACCGGGTCGACCCGGCGTCCATCCGGATCGACGACCCGAGCACCCCGGCCGTCGACCCGCAGGTGCTCGTGCCCGGCACCACCTACCGCGTCGTGGCCAACTCGTTCCTGGCCGGCGGTGGCGACAGCTTCACCGCCTTCCGCAACGGGACGGCGCAGGTGACCGGCCCGGTCGACGTGGAGACCGCCATCGCCTTCTTCACCCGTGTCGACCCGTACACCGCCCCGGCCATCGGGCACGGCACGCCGGTGACGGACGCCCGCCCCGCGGCCCCGGCGACGCCGCCGGCCGGTGGCGGCAGCGGCAGCGGTGAGAACGGCGGCAACGCGGTGGCCACCGGCCCGACCGGGACCACCGGCGCCGCCGCTGCCGGCTACCCCTGCCCGGCTGCAGCCCCCGCCCCGGCACCGGCACCGGCTCCGGCCCCGGCGCCCACCCCGGGCACCCAGCCGATCGCGAACCCCGGCAACGGCATCCCGACCGGCCAGCTGGCCAACACGGGTACCGCCACCGGGCAGATGCTGGGCGTCGCCGGTCTGCTGCTGCTGACCGGTGGGGTGGCGACCGCGGCGGGCTACCGTCGCCAGCGTGGCATCGCCGAGTAACAGCACCCCGGAGAACGGCACCACCGAGAACCGCACCACCGAGAACCGCACCGACGACCCGAGGCCGGTCCCCACCACCGTGTGGGGGCCGGCCTCCGGCGTCGGGTCCCTGCCCGGCACCGACCCCGCCGAGGCCCTCCGGCTGGTCGTGGGGGAGCTGCCGGGCTTCGCGCACCTGCCCGAGCTGCCGGCCCGTGGGCCCGGCTCGGACATGACCGGGCGCACCGCGGCGCTCCTCGTGGACGTGTTCGTCGACCTGACCCCGGCCGGCTGGCGGCTCGTCCCGCGCCCGGGCCGGGACCTGCAGCGGGCCACGGAGTTCCTGGCCCGCGACCTGGACGCCCTGCACGACGTCGCCGCGGACTGGACCGGCCCCTTCAAGCTGCAGTCCGCCGGCCCGTGGACGCTGGCCGCCGGTCTCGAGCGCACCCGCGGCGACCGCGCCGTCACCGACCCCGGGGCGCGCCGCGACATCGCCCAGTCCCTCGCCGAGGGGCTGCGCGCCCACGTCGAGGCCGTGTCCGCCCGGGTGCCCGGCGCGCAGGTCGTCCTCCAGCTGGACGAGCCCTCGCTGCCCGCGGTCCTGATGGGTGGCCTGCCGACCGTCAGCGGCTTCGGCAAGCTGGCCGCGGTCGAGGCGACCCTGGTCCAGGAGGAGCTGGGCGCGTTCCTGGCCACCCTCGGCGTCCCCACCGTCGTGCACTGCTGCGCCCCGCGCGCACCCATCGCCCTGCTGCGTGCCGCGGGCGCCGACGCGGTCTCCCTCGACCACTCCCTCGTGCAGGACCTCGACGCGATCGGGACGGCGGTCGACGCGGGCACCCACCTGGTGCTGGGCGTCGTCCCCGGCACCGACACCACGCTGCCCGCCCCCAGGGCGACGGCGAGCCGGTTGCGGGCCTGGTGGAACGAGCTCGGCTTCCCCGCCGAGGACCTGCACACCGCGGTGACCCTCACGCCGAGCTGCGGGCTGGCCGGTGCCAGCCCGGCCTACGCCCGGGCCGCGATGGCGCACGTCCGCGAGGCGGCGCGGTACCTGCTGCCGGAGTGACCGGTCGCCGGGGGTCCCTGTCGGTGCCCCCGGCTACCGTCTCCGGTCGTGAGCACCGAGGCCGTGGCGGACCCCGCCGACACCCCCGACAGCACCCCCGAGAACCTGCCGGGGACGACGGCCGCGCCCGAGCAGGCCGACGTCACCGAGGTGCCCGAGGTCGCACGCAGCCGGCACCGCGAGCTGTCCGAGGAGCTCGACCGCCTCGCCTTCGCCTACTACGTCAAGGACGCCCCCGTCGTCAGCGACGGCCAGTACGACGAGCTGATGGGCGAGCTCAAGGCGCTGGAGGCCGAGCACCCCGCGCTGGTCACCCCGGAG
Source organism: Modestobacter sp. Leaf380 (assembly GCF_001424485.1). GTDB lineage: Bacteria > Actinomycetota > Actinomycetes > Mycobacteriales > Geodermatophilaceae > Klenkia. The sequence goes on along the minus strand of NZ_LMQC01000001.1, from coordinate 144,013 downwards.
TCCCCGAGCCAGAAGGTCAACGGCGGCTTCGGCGCCACCTTCTCCCCGGTCACCCACCTGGAGCGGATGCAGAGCCTGGACAACGCGTTCAGCTCCGACGAGCTGTCCGCCTGGGCCGCGCGCGCCGACCGGGACGGCGCCGCGGGTGCCGGCTACCTCTGCGAGCTCAAGATCGACGGGCTGGCCATCGACCTGGTCTACGAGCGCGGCCGGCTCGTCCGGGCCGCCACCCGGGGCGACGGCACCACGGGCGAGGACGTGACGGCGAACGTCGCCACCATGGACGACGTCCCCCAGCAGCTCAGCGGCGACGACGTCCCCGAGCTGGTCGAGGTGCGCGGCGAGGTCTACTTCCCGGTCGCCGCCTTCGACGAGGTCAACGCCGCCCAGGTCGAGGCCGGCAGGCCGCCCTTCGCCAACCCGCGCAACGCCGCCGCCGGCTCGCTGCGCCAGAAGGACCCCCGGGTGACCGCGACCCGCCCGCTCCGGCTGCTGGTGCACGGCATCGGCGCGCGCACCGGCTTCGACCTGGAGCGCCAGTCGGAGGCCTACGAGAAGCTGGCCGCGCTCGGCCTGCCCACCAGCAGCCGGTACGAGGTGGTGCCCGACCTGGAGGCCGTCTGGGCCTACATCGAGCGCTACCGGGAGCAGCGGCACTCCGTCGAGCACGAGATCGACGGCGTCGTGGTCAAGATCGACCAGGTCGCGCTGCAGCGCCGGTTGGGGTCCACCAGTCGTGCCCCGCGCTGGGCCATCGCCTTCAAGTACCCGCCCGAGGAGGCGACGACGAAGCTGCTGGACATCCGGGTCAACGTCGGGCGCACCGGGCGGGTCACCCCCTTCGGCTACATGGAGCCGGTCAAGGTGGCCGGCTCCACCGTGCAGCTGGCCACGCTGCACAACGCCAGCGAGGTCGCGCGCAAGGGCGTCCGGATCGGCGACACCGTGGTCATCCGCAAGGCCGGTGACGTCATCCCCGAGATCCTCGGGCCGGTCGTCGACGTGCGGACCGGTGACGAGCGGGAGTTCGTCATGCCCACGCACTGCCCCGAGTGCGGCACGCAGCTGCGGCACGAGAAGGAGGGCGACGCCGACATCCGCTGCCCCAACGCCCGGTCCTGCCCGGCGCAGCTGCGGGAGCGGGTCTTCCACGTCGCCGGCCGGGGTGCCTTCGACATCGAGGTGCTGGGCTACGAGGCCTCGATCGCGCTGCTGGACAGCCAGCTCCTCGAGGACGAGGGCGACGTGTTCTCCCTGGACGCCGAGAAGCTGCAGCGCGCCCCGTTCTTCACCAAGAAGGACGGCAGGCTGTCGGCCAACGGTGCCCGGCTGCTGACCAACCTGCAGACCCGCAAGGACGTCCCGCTGTGGCGGGTGCTGGTCGGGCTGTCCATCCGGCACGTCGGCCCCACCGCCGCCCAGGCGCTGGCCCGCGAGTTCCGCTCGATGGACCGCCTGGAGGCAGCGTCGGAGGAGGAGCTCGCCGCCGCCGACGGCGTCGGCCCGACCATCGCCACCGCCGTGCGGGACTGGTTCGCCGTCGACTGGCACCGCGGGGTCGTGGACAAGTGGCGCCGGGACGGCGTCCGGATGGAGGACGAGGCCTCCGACGCCGGCCCAGGCCCGCTGACCGGGGTCACCGTCGTGGTCACCGGTTCGCTGCGCGACCACAGCCGGGACCAGGCCATCGCGGCGATCCAGGAGCGCGGCGGCAAGGTCACCGGCTCGGTGTCCAAGAAGACCGGCTTCGTCGTCGTGGGCGCGGACCCGGGCAGCAAGTACGACAAGGCCGTCGCGGTCAAGGCGCCGGTCCTCGACGACGACGGCTTCACCGTGCTGCTCGAGCAGGGTCCCGAGGCTGCCCGTGCCGTGGCCACCGTCGGCGACGGCAGCGAGCCCGAGCCCGCCCCCGCGGCCGGCGGCGAGGCCCCCGCCCCGAAGAAGCGCGCCCCCCGGAAGAAGAAGGCCGCGGTCGAGGCCACCGCGGTCGAGGACAGCGCGGTCGAGGCCGCCGCCGTCGAGGACACCGCGGCCGCAGAGGCCTCGGCCGCAGATCCCGAGACCGTGGAGGCCCCGGCCCAGGAGTGACCGGACGACGCCCGGCCCCGTCCCCGTCCTGGTGCGGACGGGGCCGGGCCTCAGGCCTCCGGCAGCTGGGCCACCGTCGCGGCGATGCCGGTCAGGTGGGCCAGTCGCAGCAGCTCCGAGCGGCGGAAGACCGGCCCGCCCGAGCGGCCCAGCAGCACCGCGGTGCCGCCGCCGTCGAACGGGGCCGCCATCATCTCGATGGCCATCTCCCGCCAGCGGACGGGGACCCAGTCGGCGTCGCTGGGCAGCAGGACCGGGGCGTGCAGCGGCAGCCAGGGCAGCCGGAGGCCCTCCAGCACGGGAGCCGCGTCGGAGGCGGCCAGCACGGTGACGGCGTCGGGCGTGCCGGTGAGCACCGCGGCCCACCCGCCGTGCAGCACCCGGGGGAGCTCGGCGGCCAGCAGCTTGGAGGTGCCCTCCCCGGCGCGGGCCAGGGACTCCAGCAGCTCCAGCTCGCGGTGGGTGTCCAGCGCGCCGGCGAAGGGTCGCAGGGACTCGACCTGCACGCCCTCCACGGTCATCACGGCGGTGATCAGGCTGTCGGCCACCCGGTCGGTGGGCAGCTCCACCACGATGTCGTCGACCGCGACGCCGCCACCGCGCTCCAGCACCGTCACCGAGACGATGTCGATGCCGGCCAGGCCCAGCGCCGTCGCGACGGCGCCGAGGATGCCGGGCCGGTCGGGCACGACCAGGCGCAGGAGGTAGGACACGTCGACCTCCGCGGGACGGTGGGGTGGCGGCCGATCTGCGTCGATCGTGGGTGCGGCCAGCCTGCCCCATCAGGCCCCCCGGAGGCCAACCCGGCTCGCGGACCGGGGCCGGTGTCCCGCCCCACGTAGAGTGACCTGGCTGGGGGCCGGTACCGGCTCCCGCCGTCAGAGCACCGAGCAGACCGACAGTGGGGTCCCGCCAGCGCATGAGCACGGACAGCAGCACCAGCCTCTCCCGAGACGACGTCGCGCACCTCGCGCGGCTGTCCCGCCTCGCCGTCACCGACGAGGAGCTGGACCTCTTCGCCGGTCAGCTCGGCGTCGTGCTCGGCGCCGTCGCCCGGGTGCAGGACGCGCCGACCGCCGACGTCCCGCCGACCACGCACGCCGTGCCGCTGACCAACGTGTACCGGCCCGACGTCGTCACCCCGAGCCTGACCCGCGAGCAGGCGCTCGCCGGCGCCCCGGCCGCCGAGGACGACCGCTTCCGGGTCCCGCGCATCCTGCAGGAAGAAGCATGAGCACCGACCTCACCCACCTCGACGTCACCGCGCTGCAGGCCGCCCTGGCCGAGGGCAGCGCCAGCGCCGTCGAGGTCACCCAGGCCCACCTGGACGCCATCGCCGCCACCGACGGGGCGCTGAACTCCTACCTGCACGTCGACGGCGAGGCCGCGCTCGCGACCGCCGGCGACGTCGACCGCCGCCGCGCCGCCGGGGAGGAGCTGGGCCGTCTGGCCGGCGTCCCGGTCGCGCTCAAGGACGTCGTGGTCACCCACGGGGTGCCGACCACCAGCGGGTCGAAGATCCTCCAGGGCTGGGTCCCGCCCTACGACGCCACCGTGGCCGCGCGCCTCAAGGCCGCCGGCACCGTGCTGCTGGGCAAGACCAACATGGACGAGTTCGCCATGGGGTCCTCCACCGAGAACTCCGCGTACGGCCCCACCCGCAACCCGTGGGACCACGACCGGATCCCCGGCGGCTCCTCGGGCGGGTCCTCGGCCGCGGTCGCCGGGCACCTGGCGCCGTGGTCGATCGGCACCGACACCGGTGGCTCGATCCGCCAGCCTGCCGCCGTCACCGGCCTGGTCGGGCACAAGCCCACCTACGGCTCGGTGTCCCGGTACGGGCTGATCGCGTTCTCCTCCAGCCTGGACCAGGCCGGCCCGATGGCCCGCACCGTCGCCGACGCCGCCCTCATGCACGAGGTCATCGGCGGCCACGACCCGCGGGACTCCACCAGCATCGACGCCCCGGCCGCCCCCTTCGTCGCCGCCGCCCAGCAGGGTGCGACCGGTGACCTGTCCGGGGTCACCGTCGGCGTCGTCCGCGAGCTGGGCGGGGAGGGCCACACCGACGGCTACGAGCCCGGCGTCCTCGCCGCGTTCGAGGCCGGGGTGGACCAGCTGCGGGCGCTGGGCGCGGAGGTCCGCGAGGTCTCCTGCCCCAGCTTCGACCTGGCGCTGGCCGCCTACTACCTGATCGCGCCGAGCGAGGCCTCCTCCAACCTGTCCCGCTTCGACGGCGTCCGCTACGGCCTGCGGGTCGGCGACGACGGCAGCCGGGACCTCGACGAGGTCATGGCCCTCACCCGGGAGCAGGGCTTCGGCCCCGAGGTCAAGCGCCGCATCATCCTGGGCACCTACGCGCTGTCCTCGGGCTACTACGAGGCCTACTACGGGCAGGCGCAGAAGGTCCGCACCCTGATCAGCCGGGACTTCGTCGCCGCGTTCGAGGGGGTCGACGTCCTGGTGAGCCCGACGTCGCCGATCGTGGCGTTCCCCATCGGCCAGCGGGTCGACGACCCGCTGGCGATGTACGCCGCCGACCTGTGCACCCTGCCGGCCAGCCTGGCCGGCACCCCGGCGATCTCGGTGCCCGTCGGGCTGTCCGAGGGTCTGCCGGTGGGCCTGCAGGTCATGGCCCCGGCGCTGGCCGACGACCGCTGCTACCGGGTCGCCGCCGCGCTGGAGGCAGCCGGGGACGCCGCCCGGGGCGGCACGTTCCTCAGCCAGCTGGGGGCAGCGCGATGAGCACCGCCCTCAAGGCCGCCTGGGGACTGACCGCGTTCGTCGTCCTCGCCGGCATCCTGGGCTGGGCCCTCAGCGGCCGGCCCGTCTTCGCCGTCTTCATCGTCCTCGGGGTCCTGACCGCCGTCGGTGCCGTGGTCACCGGGCGCGCCGAGACCCGAGAAGCAGCCAGGAAGCAGGGGAAGCAGTGAGCACCGACCGTCTGCTCGAGTTCGACGACGTCGTCGCCCGGTACGAGCCCGTCTTCGGCCTGGAGACCCACGTCGAGCTGGGCACCGCCTCGAAGATGTTCTGCGGCTGCGCCACCACCTTCGGTGCCGAGCCCAACACGCACACCTGCCCGGTGTGCCTGGCCCTGCCCGGCGCGCTGCCGGTGGCCAACGCGGCCGCCATCGAGGCGACCATCCGCATCGGCCTGGCGCTGGGCTGCCGGATCGCCACCTGGTGCCGCTTCGCCCGGAAGAACTACTTCTACCCCGACATCCCCAAGGGCTTCCAGACCAGCCAGTACGACGAGCCGCTGTGCACGGCCGGGCACCTGGACGTCGAGGTCGACGGCGAGACCTACCGGGTGGAGATCGAGCGGGTGCACCTGGAGGAGGACACCGGCAAGAACCTGCACGTCGGTGGCGCCACCGGTCGCATCCACGGGGCCGACCACTCGCTGGTCGACTTCAACCGGGCCGGCATCCCGCTGGTCGAGATCGTCACCCGGCCGGTCCCCGGCGTCGGCGCCAAGGCCCCCGAGGTCGCCCGCGCCTACGTCGCCGAGCTGCGCGAGATCCTGCTGGCCCTGGGCGTCTCCGAGGTCCGGATGGAGCAGGGCAACCTGCGCTGCGACGTGAACACCTCCCTGGCCCCGACCGGGTCACTGGAGTGGGGCACCCGCACCGAGACCAAGAACGTCAACTCGCTGCGCTCGGTGGAGCGGTCGGTGCGCTACGAGATGCGCCGCCAGGCCGCCCTGCTCGACGACGGCGTGCGGATCCTGCAGGAGACCCGGCACTTCCACGAGGACACCGGCTCCACCTCGGCCGGGCGCAGCAAGGAGGAGGCCACCGACTACCGGTACTTCCCCGAGCCCGACCTGGTGCCGATGGCTCCCGACGCCGACTGGGTCGCCCAGCTGCAGGCCGACCTGCCCGAGCTGCCGGCCGCCCGCCGGGCCCGGCTGCGCGAGGAGTGGGGCATCTCCGACACCGAGATGGCCTGGCTGGTCAACGCCGGCGCCCTGGGTCTGGTCACCGACACGGTCGCCGCCGGGGCCGACCCGGCCGATGCCCGCAAGTGGTGGCTGGGAGAGCTGTCCCGGCGCGCCAAGGACGCCGGCACCGAGCTCACCGACCTCGCCGTCACCCCGGCCCAGGTGGCCGAGCTGACCGCGCTGGTGGCCGCCGGCACGGTCAACGACCAGCTGGCCCGCCAGGTCCTGGACGGTGTGCTGGCCGGCGAGGGCTCCCCGCAGCAGGTCGTGGACAGCCGCGGCCTGGCCGTCATGGGCGACTCCGACGAGCTCGGTGCGGCCGTGGACGCCGCCATCGCCGGTGCTCCCGACGTCGTGGAGAAGGTCCGCGGTGGCAAGACCGCGGCCCTGGGCGCGCTCGTGGGTGCGGTCATGAAGGAGACCCGCGGCAAGGCCGATGCGGCCACCGTGCGCCGGATGCTCGAGGAGCGCGTGCTCGGCTGACCGTCCCGCTGCCGTGCCGGTGCGAGGGCTCCTCGTCGCCGGCGCGGCAGGGCCCTCAGAGCGGGCTGGTGGCGTCCGAGGCCGGGGGCTGCACGCGGAGGACCTTGTCGTCGTCCTCGGCGGGCGTGCCCAGCCCGTCGGTGTTCGACGTGGTGACCCACAGCGCGCCCTCGGCGTCGACGAGCACGCTGCGCAGCCGGCCGTACTCGTCGGCCAGGAAGTCCGTCGGCTCCTCGGTGGGCGCGCCGTCCGGTCCCAGGGTCGCCAGCACGACGCGGCGGCCGTCGAGGGCGCCCAGGTAGACGAAGTCGCCGGACACCGCGCACCCGGCGAGCCCGGCAGCCGCACCCGGCACGCTCAGCACCGCGGGCAGGCTGCCCGGCAGCGCGGCCGGGGCGCCGTAGTCGCCGCCGGTCACCAGGGCGTCGAACTCGTCGGGGGTCTCACCGGGGGAGTCGTCGGTGGCGTACACCGTGCCGTCCCCGCCCTGGCACAGCGAGGTCACGTTCGACAGGCCCTGGCTGAAGACCGGGCTCGCGCCGACCGGCTGACCGAACACGTCGTAGGCCAGCACCTTGCCGGCCAGCGACGCCGGGTCCTGCGCGAGCCCGGCCGAGCCGGTGTCCCCGGTGCCGACGTACAGCGTGCCGTCCAAGCCGAAGAGGAGACCGCCGCCGTTGCGCGTCTCGCCGCGCGGGATGCCGGTGACCACCGGGTTGGGCGTGCCGCCCACCGGGAAGCGGACCACCCGGTTGTCGGTCGCGGTCGACAGGTAGGCGTAGAGCAGGCCGTCCTCTGCGTACGTGGGCGACAGGGCCAGGCCCAGCAGCCCGCCGTCGCCGGTGGTGTCGATGCCCGACACGGTCATCAGCTCGCGCGGGGCCGAGCGGTCCGGGAACACCTGCAGCAGCCGGCCGGTCTCCCGCTCGCCCACGACCGCGCTGCCGTCGGGCAGCAGCACCAGCCCGGTGGGGACGGCGAGGTCGGTGGCCACCACGTTCGGGTCGCCGGCGTCCGGGTCGTCGGTGCCGGGGGTGGAGGGATCGCCCGGGGCAGGGGCCGGCGTGCCCTGCGTCGGCGGGCCGACCTGGGGGCCGGGGCCCTCCGGGACGGCCTCGAACGGGCCGCTGGGGCTGTACCCACCGCCGCACCCGGCCACCAGCAGGACCGACGCCGTCGCGGCCACCAGCCACGGCGTGCGTCTCGTCCCCCGGGTCACCCCGCCCAGGGTACGCAGGAGCGGGGCCCGGATCGCCGTCCGCGCGAGGGCCCCCTACCGTCGGGACCCGTGTCCGACAGCCTCGTCCTCGACCTCCCCGACGACCAGGACCTGCACGTGCTGGTCCCCTCCCGCGCCCTGGCCGACGCCCTGGAGGCGCTCTCCCCGCGCGTCCACGCGCACCGGGTCGACCCCGCCGACGGCGCGCCCACCGGCGACGCCGCGCTCGCCCAGGTGTGGGTGCCCGGTGGCCTCACCTCCCTCCCCGAGGGCTTCCTGGGCGGGCTGCCGCACCTGCGCCTGGTCCAGCTGATGAGCGCCGGGGCCGAGAAGTTCGTCGGCCGGCTGCCCGAGGGGGTGACCCTGTGCAACGCCCGCGGTGCGCACACGCCCTCGACCGCCGAGTGGGCGGTCACCGCGGCGCTCGCCGCCCAGCGCGGCATCCCCGAGTACGTCCGGGAGGCCGACGCGGGCCGCTGGAGCCCCGGCACCCACCACTCGATGGTCGGCGCCCGGGTGCTCGTGCTCGGCGCCGGCGACATCGGCCGGACCATCGGCGCGATGCTCGCCGGGTTCGACGTCGACCTCACCTACGTCGCCCGGACCGCCCGCGAGGGCGTGCGCTCCACCGACGAGCTGCCCGGGCTGCTGCCCGACGCCGACGTCGTGTTCGTCATCGTCCCGGTCACCCCGGAGACCACCGGGCTCGTCGACGCCGCGTTCCTGGCCGCCATGCCCGACGGCGCCCTGCTGGTCAACGCCGCGCGCGGCGTCGTCGTCGACACCGACGCGCTGCTCGCCGAGCTCACCAGCGGCCGGCTGCGGGCCGCCCTCGACGTCACCGAGCCCGAGCCGCTGCCCGAGGGCCACCCGCTGTGGCAGGCGCCGGGGCTGCTGCTCACCCCGCACGTCGCCGGCGCCGTGCCGCAGACCACCGAGCGGGCCACCGCCGCCGTCCGCGACCAGCTGGACCGGGTGCTGGCCGGTCAGCCGCTGGTCAACGTGGTCGCCCCCCCCCCCCCCCCCCCCCGCGACACGCTGCGCGCGCCGCGGGGCCCTGCAGCCGCGCCGGGGGGACTCAGGTCGGGTCGGGGATCCGGCCGTCGGAGACGGCGGCCAGGCGGGGCAGGTCGCGGGCCCGCAGCACCGGGATCCGGACCTCGGTGCCCGAGGCGCGCACCACCCAGAGGTCCTGGTTCTCGCCGACCCGGATGCCGGCGACGTCGTCCCACGGGACGGTGTCGCCGGCGAAGAGGGTGCGGGGGGTGATCCCGGCCGGGCCGACGTCGACGCCCACGCGCAGCACCCAGGCGGCCGCGGCGGCCGGGACCAGCAGCACCGGCAGGCCCCACCACGCGGCGGCGGCCACCGGCAGCACGCAGACCAGCAGGACCACGACGGGCACCAGGGCCGTCCGGTTCATCCGCACACGAGCTGTGTCCACGGCTCCCGATGTTCCCAGACGACGCCCGGGAGGTGCCGCGCCGACCGGGGCGTCGCCGGACGGGCATAGCATCCTGCGTCGTGACGACCGTGGACGAACCGCGCACCAGCACCTCCACCCCGGGCACGACCCGCTCGATCAAGCCCCGTTCCCACGAGGTGACCGACGGCGACGCCAAGGCCCCGGCCCGCGCCATGCTGCGCGCCGTCGGCATGGGGGACGACGACTTCGCCAAGCCCCAGGTGGGTGTGGCCTCGTCCTGGAACGAGATCACCCCGTGCAACCTGAGCCTGGACCGGCTGGCCAAGGCCGTGAAGACCGGGGTGCACGAGGGCGGTGGCTTCCCGCTGGAGTTCGGCACGATCTCGGTCTCCGACGGCATCTCGATGGGTCACGAGGGCATGCGCGCCTCGCTGGTGTCCCGCGAGGTCATCGCCGACTCCGTCGAGACCGTCGTGTTCGCCGAGCGCCTGGACGGCTCGGTGCTGCTGGCCGGCTGCGACAAGTCGCTGCCCGGGATGCTGATGGCCGCCGCACGGCTGGACCTGGCCGCGGTGTTCCTCTACGCCGGGGCGACCCTGCCGGGCAAGCTCGGGGACCGCGACCTCACGATCATCGACGTCTTCGAGGGCGTCGGGGCCTGCGCCGCGGGGAAGATCACCCGCGAGGAGCTCACCGCGATCGAGAAGGCCACCTGTCCCGGTGAGGGCGCCTGCGGTGGCATGTACACCGCCAACACGATGGCCAGCGCCGCCGAGGCGCTGGGCATGAGCCTGCCCGGCAGCGCTGCCCCGCCGGCCCCGGACCGCCGCCGCGACGGCTACGCCGTGGAGTCGGGCAAGGCCGTCGTCGAGCTGCTCCGCCGGGGCATCACCGCGCGGGACATCATGACCAAGGAGGCGTTCGAGAACGCCATCACCGTCGTCATGGCCCTGGGTGGTTCCACCAACGCCGTGCTGCACCTGCTGGCCATCGCGCACGAGGCCGACGTCGACCTCACCCTCGACGACTTCAACCGGATCGGGGACCGCACCCCGCACCTGGCCGACGTGAAGCCCTTCGGCCGGTTCGTGATGAGCGACATCGACCGCATCGGCGGCGTGCCGGTCGTCATGAAGGCGCTGCTGGACGCCGGTCTGCTGCACGGGGACTGCCTGACGGTCACCGGCGCGACGATGGCGGAGAACCTCGCGCACATCGCCCCGCCGGACCCCGACGGCGCGATCATCCACGCGATGGACAACCCGATCCACAAGACCGGTGGCCTCACCGTGCTGCGTGGCTCGCTGTCGCCCGACGGCGCGGTCGTCAAGAGCGCCGGTTTCGACGCCGAGGTCTTCGACGGCACCGCCCGGGTCTTCGACGGCGAGGCCGGCGCGATGCTCGCCGTCACCGAGGGCACGCTCAAGCCCGGCGACGTCGTCGTCATCCGCTACGAGGGCCCGCGCGGTGGCCCCGGCATGCGCGAGATGCTCGCCGTCACCGGTGCCATCAAGGGCGCCGGGCTGGGCAAGGACGTCCTGCTGCTGACCGACGGCCGGTTCTCCGGGGGGACGACGGGCCTGTGCGTGGGCCACATCGCCCCCGAGGCCACCGACGGCGGCCCGATCGCGTTCGTGCGCGACGGCGACCGGATCGTGCTGGACCTCGCCGCCCGCACCCTGGACCTGCACGTGGACGCCGAGGAGCTGGCCGCCCGTCGGGAGGGCTGGGCCCCGCCGGCGCCCCGCTACACCCGCGGCGTCCTCGCCAAGTACGCCAAGCTGGTCGGTTCCGCCGCCCAGGGCGCCATCTGCGGGTAGTCACCGCCCAGCACACGAGCACACCGCGTGCTCGCCGGGACCGCCCGAACGGGTGACTCCCGGCGAGCCACGGCTGTTCACGCTCCGTCGACCTGCCGACACTGAGCGTGTGGAACAGACCCGGCGCGTGACACCGGCCCTCGGGCTGGTGTGCCTCGTGCTGCTGACCGGCGTGCTGGCGCTGCCGACCGGGGAGCGGCGGGTGGCTGCCGACGTGTTCGTCGGACTCGTCTCCCTCGCCGTCGCCGGCGTCCTGCTCGTCTCGGGACGGCGCACCTGCGCCTCCCGCCGCGGGTGGACGCTGGTGGCCGGTGGTCTGCTGCTGGGCGTCACCGTCAGTGCCGTCGCCGACGTGCTCGGCGGTGCCGACGCACCCGTCGACCCGGCCCGGACCGCGGCCTCGGTCCCGGCCCACCTCATCGCCGCCGTCGGCGTGCTCAGCCTGCTGGGCTGGTCCCGCCTGCGGGCCGGCGGAGCCCGGCTGCTGACCGAGAGCGCCCTGTTCTGCACCTCCTCCTTCGTGCTCGCCCAGGTGCTGGTCGTCGGGCCGCTGGTCCGCGACGCGGGGCTGTCCCTCGCCTCCCGGGTCGCCCTGGAGGCCAGCTGCCTGGCCGCCACGGTCCTGCTGGGGGCCGGTCTCACCCTGCTGACCGCCACCTGGGGTGCGCGGCGCACCACCGGCGCCGTCACCCTCGCCGGGCTCACCGGCGTCACGGTGGCCGACGCGCTCGCCGCCCTGGGGTCCACCACCCCCTTCGGCGTGCCCGGTCTCCTCACCCGCGCCGTCTTCGTCGTCGGGCTGGTGCTGCTGGCGCTGGCCGCGGTCGGCGACCCCGGCAGCACCGGCACCGACGGCCGCGGGGACCGGCTCACCGCCGGCCTCACCCTGGCCGGTCACCTGCTGCCGCACCTGGTGATGACCGTCGCCGCCGTGCTGCTGCTGGGCTCCGCCCTGCTCGTGGGCACCCCCACCCCGGCCGCCCTGGTCGCGGTGGCCCTGGGCCTGCTGCTCACCGCCGTGCACCGTGGCGTCTCCGCCCGTGACGAGGTGCGGGTCGGCGTCCGGCTGGAGCGCAGCGAGGCGTGGTTCCGGTCGCTGGTGCGCTCCAGCAGCGACCCGGTGCTGGTGCTGGGCCCCGACCTGGTGGTCACCTGGGCCGCGCCGGCACTCGAGGGCCCCGCGCTCGAGGCCGGCCGGCCGCTCGTCGGCGTGCCGGTCACCGAGTCGGTGCACCCCCAGGACGCCGACGCCGTCCGCGCCTGGCTGGAGGCACCCGCCGTCGAGGAGGGCACGCTCTCCGGTCTGCGCAGCTTCCGGCTGCCCGCCGCCGACGGCACCTGGCGGGTGCTCGAGGCCGGTGTCACCGACCTGCGGCGCGACCTCGACGTCCGCGCGCTGGTGCTGCACTGCCGCGACGTCACCGTGCGGTCCGACACCGAGGACGAGCTGCGCTCGCTGGCCTTCACCGACCCGGTCACCGGCCTGCCCAACCGGGCCGCGCACCTGCGCGTGCTCGGTGACGAGCTCGCGGAGGCGGGGGAGACACCGGCCGTCGCGCTGCTGCTCTTCGAGGTCGAGGGCCTCAACGAGGCCCGCGAGAACGTGGGCCGTGACGTCGTCGACGTCTCCCTCATCGAGGTCGGTCGACGCCTGCGGGCCACCGTCCGTGGCGACGACCAGGTCGCCCGGGTCGGCCCGGAGCTCTTCGCCGTGCTGGCCCACGGTGTCGACGGCGAGCCCGACCTGGTCGCCGCCCGCTGCCTGTCGGTGGTGGAGCAGCCGATCACCACCGAGCTCGGCCTGGTCGACCTGACCGCGGCGGTCGGTCTGGTCCCGCTCGTCGCCGGGCTGTCCGCGGGCGTGGTCACCGACCGCGCCGAGCTGGCCGTGCTCGCCGCCCGCGCCGCCGGGCCGGGCACCGTGCGCCGTTACGAGCCTGCGCTGGGGGCTGCCCGGGACCGTCGGGAGCGCCTGCGCGGGGACCTCGTCGGGGCCCGCGCCCGCGGTGAGCTGGCGTTGGCCTGGCAGCCGATCGTGTCGCTGTCGGACCAGCGGGTCACCGGCGTGGAGGCCCTGCTGCGCTGGCGGCACCCGTCCTTCGGGGAGCTCGAGCCCGAGGAGTTCATCCCGATCGCCGAGCGCGCCGGGCTGATCGGGGACCTGCAGCGCTGGGTCCTGGTCGAGGCGACCACGGCTGCCGCGGCGCTGCCGGTGCACGGGGAGCCGCTGCGGCTGGGCATCAACGTCTCGGCCGTCCACGTGGCCAGCGGGACGCTGGTCGGCGACGTCTCGCACGCGCTCAAGGCCAGCGGCCTGCAGCCCGAGCGGCTGGTCATCGAGATCACCGAGTCCACCGTGCTCGCCGACGGCCCGCACGTGGAGACCGACTTCGCGGCGCTGCGCCTGATGGGCGTGCACGTCGCCCTGGACGACTTCGGCTCCGGCTACTCCTCGCTGGCCCACCTGACCCGGCTGCCCGTCGACATCATCAAGCTGGACCGCACCTTCCTGGCCCGCATCGACAAGGACGCCCAGACCCGCGCGCTGTGCGAGTCGGTCATCGGCATCGGTGGCGCCCTGGGCATCGACGTCGTCGCCGAGGGCGTGGAGACGCCCAGCCAGCTGGCCGTGCTGCGCAGCATGGGCTGCGGCTTCGCGCAGGGCTTCCTGCTGTCCCGCCCGCTGTCCCTGCCCCGCTTCGTCGCCCTCGTCGACGGCACGGCGGGGATGCTGTGGCCCGGGCTGGTCGGCCGGGTCTGACCGTGCTCACCGAGGTCCCGCTCCCGCTGCGCGACCGCCGCGACGGCGGCTCCCGGCCCGGGGCGCACCCGGCCGCACGCACCGTCCGGGAGACCCGCGGCCTGCTGACCGTCATCGCCGGCGCCCTGCTGCTGTCCGGGCTGGACGCCCTGCTGGGCGCCGGCACCGGACTGCGCACCGGTCCGGCCGTGCTGGCCGTCCTCAGCGGCGCGACCGCCGTCGTCCTCGTCCGCGGCGCCCGCGCCCGGGGCGCCGACGGCCGCCCCTGGACGGCGTTCGCGGCCGCCTGCGCGCTCATCTCGCTGGGTCAGACCCTCAGCGCCGTCCGGGGCGTCGGGGTGAACACCACCTCCGCCGGGGTGCAGGACCTGCCGCTGCTGCTGGCCGTCCCCTGCGCGCTGCTGGCCTGTGCCCGCCTGGTCGAGGGCGGTGGACCTCGGTCCGCGGACTCCCGCGTGTGGCTGGACGCAGCCGTCGTGCTGGTGGCCGTGGCGGTGCTGGGCGAGGTCGTCGTCCACGACGCGCTGGCCGGGTCGGTGGCCGACGTCGACACCCTCGTCTCGGTCGGCTACCCGGCCGTCGGGGCGTTGCTGTGTGCCGTCGGCCTGCTCACCTTCGCCACCGCGCCCGCGCGCCGCCGGGCCGCGGCCGCCTGGCTGATGACCGCCTGGCTCGCGCTCGGCGTCGTCGCGGTGAGCGGGGCGATCGCGGTCGCCCTGGGGCTGCGGGTGCTCGACCTGGTCACGGTGGTGGCCTGGTCGGTGATGCTGGCCGCCGGGCTGCTCGCCGCGGCCGCCGACAGCGGCACCCCCGAGGCCTCGGTGCAGACCCAGCTGCCGCTGGCCGGCGTCGTGTTCAGCTACTGCGCCGCCTCGGGGGTCGGCGTCCTGCTGGTCTGCGGGGTCGCCGTCGGGCGGCCGGTCTCGGGGCTGGAGGCGGTGGCCGCCTCGCTCCTGCTCGTCCTGACCCTGGCGCGCAGCCTGCTCTGGGCCGTGGACGGCGCCCGGCTGACCCGGCGCCTGGCCCGCACCGAGTCCTGGTTCCGCTCCCTGGTCCTGGACACCGACGACGTCACCGTCGTCCTCGACGACGCCGGCCGGATGGGCTGGGTCTCCGAGAGCGTCCGCCCGCGGCTGGGCTGGACCCCGCGCGAACTGGCCGGCCGCCGGCTGACCGACGTGGTGCACCCGGCCGACGCCGCCGCCGTCCGTGCCGCGGTGGCCACGCCCGGTGGCGGGCAGGGCTTCCGGCTGCGCACCCGGGCGGGGGAGTGGCGGGAGGTCGAGAGCGTCGGCGGCGGGGCCCTGGGCGGGGACACCGGGCAGGGCAGGGTGCTGCACCTGCGCGACGTCACCGCCCGCCGGGACGCCGAGCGCGAGCTCGAGCGGATGGCCTTCACCGACTACCTGACCGGGCTGCCCAACCGCGCCCGGCTGACCGCCGCGCTCACCGCCGCCCGGGCCCGCACCGGGGACGGCGAGGTCGCCAGCCTGCTGCTGCTGGACCTGGACGGCTTCAAGGCCGTCAACGACGTCGCCGGCCACGAGGCCGGCGACCTGCTGCTGGTCGAGGTCGCCGACCGGCTCCGCGACCTGGTCCGGGAGCCGGATCTGGTGGCCCGGCTGGGCGGCGACGAGTTCGCCGTCCTGGTGCGGTCCGGGCTCGAGGACGCCGCGGCGCTGGCCCGCCGGGTCGTGGCCGGGCTGGACCGCGACCACCAGGCGACCGGGCCCGACGGCGCGCACGACGGCCCGGTCTTCGCCGTCGCCGGCAGCATCGGGGTCACCGAGCTGCGCCCCCAGGACGACGTCGCCACCACGCTGCGCCAGGCCGACCTGGCCCTGCGGGCGGCCAAGGCGGCCGGCAAGGGCCGGGTGCGCAGCCACGGCGACGCCGCCGACGCGGCCACCACGCGGCGGACCCGGCTGGCCCACGACCTGCCCGCGGCGCTGGCCGGGGACCAGCTGCGGGTGGTCTACCAGCCCGTCGTGGGCCTGGCGGAGCGGCGGGTGCTGGGGCTGGAGGCACTGGTCCGCTGGGACCACCCCGACCTCGGTGAGGTCGGCCCCGACGAGTTCGTCCCACTCGCCGAGGACGACGGCCTGATCGTCCCGCTGCAGCGTTGGGTGCTGGGCCGGGCCTGCACCGAGGTGGCCGGCTGGCTGGCGGCGGGCCGGGACCTGCAGCTGGGCGTGAACATCAGCGTGCGTCACCTGCAGGCCGGCTGCCTGGTGCCCGACGTGGCCGCCGCGCTCGCCGCCTCCGGTCTGCCGGCGCACCGGCTGATGCTGGAGGTGACCGAGTCGGTGCTGATGAGCGAGCAGGACCGGCTGGGCAGCGACCTGCAGACCCTGCACGACCTGGGTTGCGTCGTCTCCCTGGACGACTTCGGCCGGGGCTACTCCTCCTTCGCCTACCTGGCCCGGCTGCCGGTGGACGTGCTGAAGATGGACCGGGAGTTCCTGGCCGGGATCGAGACCGACGAGCGCGGCGCAGCCGTGGTGCAGAGCGTCATCGAGCTGGGCCGGCGGCTGTCCATCGACGTCGTGGCCGAGGGCGTGGAGACCCCGGGGGAGCTGGCCGCGCTGGTCGACCTGGGCTGCCGTTTCGTGCAGGGCTTCCTGCTGGCCCGCCCCACGGAGGCCGCCGACCTGCCCGGCGTCATCGACGCCTTCGACCCGACGGTCCTCGACCGTCCCACGGTGCGGACGGTCCCGTCCCACGGAGTGGGACGGGCTGGTTGACGGCGGTGCCGTACGAGGCGCACAGTGTCGTCGTGCTGCGTTCCGGGATCCCCACCCTCCTCGTACTCATCGACTAGCGCGCCGGTCCACCGACCGACGCGCTCGCCCCTCCGTGCCCGTGGCACGAGGGGTTTTTTCATGACCGGGGACCGCCAGGGACCCCCACGGACACCACACCGCGCCGCACGCCCACCCCCTCGCCCAGGGAGATCGACCAGATGAGCACCACCGCCACCGCCACCGCCGCTGCTGGTGAGGACGCCCCCACCCAGATCGCCGCCGAGTCCGTCGCCGGTGTGGAGTCCACCGACCGCTCCCTCGCCGAGGCCGCGCACCAGCCCGCCACCGGGATCACCGGGGCGCAGAGCCTGGTCCGCTCGCTCGAGGCCGTCGGCGTCGACCTGGTCTTCGGTCTCCCCGGCGGGGCGATCCTGCCGCTGTACGACCCGCTCTTCGACTCCAGCGTCCGGCACGTGCTGGTCCGCCACGAGCAGGGTGCCGGGCACGCCGCCACCGGGTACGCCCAGGCCACCGGCCGGGTCGGCGTCTGCATCGCCACCTCGGGCCCCGGCGCCACCAACCTGGTGACGCCGCTGGCCGACGCCTACATGGACTCCGTGCCGATGGTCGCCATCACCGGCCAGGTCGCCAGCGGGTTCATCGGGACCGACGCCTTCCAGGAGGCCGACATCCGCGGCATCACGATGCCGATCACCAAGCACAACTTCCTGGTCAGCGATGCCGCCGAGATCCCGCAGCGGATCGCCGAGGCCTTCCACCTGGCCTCCACCGGCCGGCCCGGCCCGGTCCTGGTCGACGTCCCCAAGGACGTCCTGCAGGCCACCACCGACTTCTCCTGGCCGCCGCGGATCGACCTGCCCGGCTACAAGCCGACCACCCGCCCGCACGGCAAGCAGGTCCGCGAGGCCGCCTCGGTCGTCCAGGCGGCCTCCCGGCCGGTGCTCTACGTCGGCGGTGGCGTGCTCAAGGCCGGCGCCAGCGAGGTCCTGGCACAGCTGGCCGAGCTGACCGGTGCCCCCGTCGTCACCACGCTGATGGCCCGCGGGGCGTTCCCCGACAGCCACCCCCAGCACCTGGGCATGCCCGGCATGCACGGCACGGTCACCGCGGTGACCGCGCTGCAGAAGGCCGACGTGCTCATCGCCCTGGGCGCCCGCTTCGACGACCGGGTCACCGGGCAGCTGTCCAGCTTCGCCCCCGGCGCGACCGTCGTGCACGCCGACATCGACCCGGCCGAGATCGGCAAGAACCGCAAGGCCGACGTGCCGATCGTGGGCGACGCGAAGGAGACGATCACCGAGCTGATCGCCGCGCTGACCGCGCTGCAGGCCGAGCAGGGCCGCCCCGACCTCGCCGAGTGGTGGGTCCAGCTGGACCGCTGGCGCGAGACGTACCCGCTGGGCTACGACCTGCCCGAGGACGGCGCGCTGAGCCCGCAGTACGTCATCGAGCGCCTCGGTGCGATCGCCGGTCCCGACGCCGTCTACTGCGCCGGCGTCGGCCAGCACCAGATGTGGGCCGCCCAGTTCGTGAAGTACGAGAAGCCGGGCACCTGGCTCAACAGCGGCGGCCTGGGCACCATGGGCTACGCCGTCCCCGCGGCCATGGGCGCCAAGGCCGGTCGCCCCGAGGCCACCGTGTGGGCGATCGACGGCGACGGCTGCTTCCAGATGACCAACCAGGAGCTGGCCACCTGCGCCATCGAGGGCATCCCGGTCAAGGTCGCCGTGATCAACAACGGCAACCTGGGCATGGTGCGGCAGTGGCAGACCCTCTTCTACGAGGGCCGCTACTCCAACACCAAGCTGCAGCACCGCGGCTCGGGCGGCGGGGACACCACCGCGCCGCGCTCGGTGCGCATCCCGGACTTCGTCGCCCTGGCCGAGGCGCTGGGTTGCGTGGGCCTGCGCTGCGAGACCGCCGAGGACGTCGACGCCACGATCGAGAAGGCCATGGCGATCAACGACCGGCCCGTGGTCATCGACTTCATCGTCGGCTCCGACGCCCAGGTCTGGCCGATGGTCGCCGCCGGCGCCAGCAACGACGACATCCTCGCCGCCCGGGACCTCCGTCCGGTCTTCGGCGCCGACCAGGTGTAGGACCCTCTCTCCCCCCACGACTCGCAGGCTCGCCGCGGGCCCCTGAGAGGGGGCCGGCACTGCACGAAGGAACGAGGTCCACCCCATGCCCCGCCACACCCTCTCCGTCCTGGTCGAGAACAAGTCCGGTGTGCTGGCCCGCGTCTCGGCGCTGTTCAGCCGCCGCGGGTTCAACATCGAGTCCCTCGCCGTCGGGCCGACCGAGAACCCCGACCTGTCCCGGATGACGATCGTCGTCGACGTCGATGCCCAGCCGCTGGAGCAGATCACCAAGCAGCTGAACAAGCTGATCGAGGTCATCAAGATCGTCGAGCTCGACGGTGCCTCGGTCCAGCGCGAGCTGCTGCTGGTCAAGGTCCGGGCGCCGCTGGCCGACCGGGTCACCGTGCTGCAGACCGCCGAGCTCTTCCGGGCCCGGGTGATCGACGTCAACACCGACACCGTGACCCTCGAGGCCACCGGCACCCCCGAGAAGCTCCAGGCCCTGCTCGCCGTCCTCGCCCCGATGGGGATCAAGGAGATGGCGCAGTCGGGCACCGTCGCCCTGGGCCGCGGTCCGCGGTCCATGTCCGGCGCCGGTACCTTGCGCTCCGCGTAGCCGAAGACCCCAGCCCCGCACGCAGCCCCTCATGAGGCCCCCGCGAGGGGGCCGTTCCACCCGCTCACCTACCGAAGGAGCCCCACCGCATGGCCGCCGAGATCTTCTACGACGACGACGCCGACCTGTCGATCATCCAGGGGCGCACCGTCGCCGTCATCGGCTACGGCAGCCAGGGCCACGCCCACTCGCTGTCGCTGCGCGACTCCGGCGTGGACGTCCGCGTCGGCCTGCCCGAGGGCTCGAAGTCCCGCGCCAAGGCCGAGGCCGAGGGCCTGCGCGTCGTCACCCCCGCCGAGGCGGCCGCCGAGGCCGACCTGATCATGGTCCTGGCGCCCGACCACGTGCAGCGGAAGCTCTACGCCGAGTCGATCGAGCCCAACCTGCAGGACGGCGACGCGCTGTTCTTCGGCCACGGCTTCAACATCCGCTTCGGCTACATCAAGCCCCCGGCCGGCGTCGACGTCGCCATGGTCGCCCCCAAGGGCCCCGGTCACCTGGTGCGCCGCGAGTTCGTCGACGGCAAGGGCGTGCCCTGCCTCATCGCCGTCGACCAGGACGCCTCCGGCTCGGCCCAGGCCCTGGCGCTGTCCTACGCCAAGGCCATCGGCGGCGCCCGCGCCGGCGTCATCAAGACGACCTTCGCCGAGGAGACCGAGACCGACCTGTTCGGCGAGCAGGCCGTGCTCTGCGGTGGCATGTCCGCCCTGGTGCAGGCCGGGTTCGAGACCCTCACCGAGGCCGGCTACCAGCCCGAGATCGCCTACTTCGAGTGCCTGCACGAGCTCAAGCTGATCGTCGACCTGATGTACGAGGGCGGCATCGCCAAGCAGCGCTGGTCGGTCTCGGACACCGCCGAGTACGGCGACTACACCTCCGGCCCCCGGGTGGTGGACGCGCGCGTCAAGGAGACGATGGGCCAGGTCCTCAAGGACATCCAGGACGGCACCTGGGCCGCGGCGTTCATCGCCGACCAGGACGCCGGCGCCCCTGACTTCACGGCCAAGCGGGCCGCCGCCGAGGCGCACCCGATCGAGGAGACCGGCCGCCAGCTGCGCGGCCTGATGTCCTGGGTCTCGGCGTCCGACGACTACACCGGCAGCGCCCAGCGCTGACCCCCGCCCGACGACGACGGCCGCCTCCCCGTGTGGGGAGGCGGCCGTCGGCCGTTCGTGGGGGAGGGGGGTCCTCGGACCGGGCGATCAGACCGGGGTGCCGCGCGGCGGGGCCCAGGCCTGCACCTCGGGACGGCGCATGCACAGCACCACCCCGACCGCGAGGACCAGCAGCAGCACCGACAGCACGTCGAAACCGATGCCCAGGACCAGCGACAGCACCAGGTTGACCGCCCACACGACGGCCAGCGCGAGGCCCACGACGGTCAGCACCCGGCCGCTGCGACCACGCACCGCCTGCACCGCGCCCAGCACCGACGCCGCGGACAGCACCAGGTAACCGAGCCCGACGGCGAGCGCCGGCAGGTTGCCGCCCATCCCGAAGCTGAGCCCGGACAGGCCCGGCAACAGGCAGAACAGCGCCTGCAGGGCCGCGAGCGCCGCGGCCGCGACCACCGCCGGCGGGGGACGACGGCCGGCGACCCCGCCGGTGGGTGCGGAGGGGGAGGTCACGGGGTCCCGCGGGAGGCGAACCACTGCTGCGCCGGCGGCTGGCGCACCAGGAACACGATGGCGCCGGCGCCGATGAGCCCCAGCAGGCCCGAGGCGGTGAAGCCGTTGCCCAGCACGATGTTCAGCGCCAGGGTCAGCACCCAGATGGCGATGACCCCGAAGGCGCCGTAGAGCAGCAGCTCGGGCCGGCCGCCCTTGAGCGTGCGGATCCCGCCCACCAGCAGAGCCAGCGACACCGCGATGCCGATGACGGTGAGCACGATGCCGAAGCCGGAGATCTCCACCCCCACCGAGCTGGCCGCCAGCAGGCCGACGACGTTGAGCAGCACGGACAGCCCGCCGATCACGATGCCGATCACCGAGGCCGAGGTGACCTGCGGCGGCCGGACCCCGGTGGTGTACCCCCCGGGCGTCAGGGGCGCGTTGCCCGGACCGGGCTGGCCCCAGGCCGGTGGCTGGGAGCCGTACGCCGGCGGCTGGGAGCCGTAGGAGGGGGGCTGGGCGCCCTGACCGGGCTGCAGCCAGTCCTCGCGCGGACCGTCGGGCGGGGTGGGGGTGCTCATGTCGGGGTCTCCCGGTGGTGGGGTGGTGGGTGCCCGGAGGCGGGGGTCAGCGGGCGCGCAGAGCGCGGGTCAGCGGGCGCGCAGAGCGCGGGTCAGCGGGCGCGCAGAGCGCGGTGCGCCGCGAAGTACTGGGACGCCGAGCCCACCGACAGCAGCACGACGATGGCGACAGCGGCGCCGAAGAACAGCAGCGACACCACCACGTCACCGGCCGAGGTGGCGTCGGCGAGGTTGCCGATCAGGCCGATCCCGGTCACCAGGACCGACACCGAGGCGGCGACGATCAGCAGCACCCGGCTGCGCCCGCTCAGCGCCCAGACGGACCCCCAGATGACCAGCACGGTCCAGGCGAGGGCCAGCAGGCCGGCGATGATCAGGAACCCGGCGATCGCACCGAGCGCGCCGCCGAGGCCGGGGACGACGTCGTCGAGCTCGGCGGCGCCGACGCCGGACCCGGCACCCACGACCACCGAGCCCACGACCAGCAACAGGCCGGTCACCAGCACGCCCAGCGCACCGAACACGAACCCGAGGACCGCGGCCGTGATGACCCCGCCGGGCTTGGCCGGCGCGGCCTGCCCGGTGCCGAAGGGCTGCCCGTAGGCGACCGGCCCGTACCCCTGCTGGCCGTACCCCTGTTGCCCGTATCCCTGCTGCGCGTATCCCTGTTGCCCGTACCCCTGCTGGCCGTAGAGCTCCGGCCCGGGGCTCTGCTGGCCGTAGCCCTGCTGGCCGCCGTACTGCTGGTCGCCGTACTGCTGGGCCCCGTACTGCTGGCCGCCGTGCTGCTGCGCCCCGTACTGCTGGCCGCCGTACTGCTGCGCCCCGTACTGCGGCTGCCCGGAGGAGGGGGAGTCGTACTGCGGCTGCCCGTACTGCTGCTGGCCGTACTGGGGGGCGGCGGACTCCCGCGTGGCGTCGCGCTCCCACGAGCCCTGCCCGGACGACGTCCCCCGGTCGAACGGGGAGGTCTCCGTCCGGCTCGTCTCGTCCTTCTCGTCGCTCATGGTCTCCTCCACGCGGGGCCGGGGAAGCCGCTGCGGCCACCGGCGGTGAACGCCCAGGATGGCTGGGCCACCGGCGACGGGCAAGCGAAGCGCACCCCCTGCGGGGTGGTGCCGGTGTGCCGTGCGGGTGGGCCGGGGACACCCAGGACGGGCCTCCGACCCGCTCGGTCCTAGGCTGTCCAGCCGTGACCACGTCTGCGCCCGTCGTCCTGATCGCCGAGGAGCTCGCCCCCAGTGCGCTGGAGGTGCTCGGCTCGGAGTTCGAGATCCGGCACGTCGACGGCGCCGACCGGGCCGCGCTGCTGCCCGCCCTCGCCGACGCCGCGGCCGTGATGGTCCGCAGCGCCACCACGATCGACGCCGAGGCACTCGCCGCCGCCCCCCACCTCAAGGTGGTCGCCCGGGCCGGCATCGGGCTGGACAACGTCGACGTCCCGGCCGCCACCGCGCGCGGGGTCATGGTCGTCAACGCCCCCACCTCGAACATCGTCAGCGCCGCCGAGCACGCCGTCGCGCTGCTGCTGGCCGCCGCCCGGCACATCGCCGCCGCCGACGCCTCGCTGCGCGAGGGCACCTGGAAGCGGTCGAAGTTCACCGGTGTGGAGGTGACCGAGAAGACCGTCGGCGTCGTCGGCCTGGGCCGCATCGGCGTGCTGGTCGCCCAGCGCCTGGCCGCCTTCGGCGTCACGCTCATCGCCTACGACCCCTACATCCAGCCCGGTCGCGCCGCCCAGCTCGGGGTGCGGCTGGTGTCGCTGGAGGACCTCCTCCGCGAGTCGGACTTCATCACGATCCACCTGCCCAAGACCCCCGAGACCCTGGGCATGATCGGGGCCGAGCAGCTGGCCATGACCAAGCGCGGCGTGATCATCGTCAACGCCGCCCGCGGTGGTCTGGTCGAGGAGGCCGCCCTGGCCGACGCGCTGCAGTCGGGTCAGGTGGGCGCGGCGGGCATCGACGTCTACGCCAAGGAGCCGTGCACGGACAGCCCGCTCTTCGCCCTCCCCAACGTCGTCGTCACCCCGCACCTGGGCGCCTCCACCACCGAGGCCCAGGACAAGGCCGGCACCGCCGTCGCCCGCAGCGTCCGCCTGGCCCTGCAGGGCGACTTCGTGCCCGACGCGGTGAACGTCCAGGCCGGCGGGGTCGTCGCGCAGGACGTCCGCCCGGGTCTGCCGCTGGCCGAGAAGCTGGGCCGGGTCTTCACCGCCGTCGCCGGTGGGCTGGCCCAGTCGGTGTCGGTGGAGGTGCTGGGCAAGATCGCCGAGTTCGACGTCTCCGTCGTCCAGCTCGCCGTGCTGCGTGGGGTCTTCACCGACGTCGTCGAGGAGCAGGTCAGCTACGTCAACGCCCCGCTGCTGGCCGAGGCCCGCGGTCTGGACGTCACGCTGAGCCAGGACGTCGAGAGCCCGCACTACCGCAACCTGATCTCGGTCCGCGGGGCGATGGCCGACGGCACCGAGGTGGCCGTCTCCGGCACGCTCTACGGCAAGAACCAGGTGCCCAAGCTGACCGAGGTCGGCGGCTTCGAGATCGACCTCGAAGCCAAGGGCCACCTGTTGTTCTTCACCTACGCCGACCGTCCGGGCGTCGTGGGCACGGTGGGTGCCGCGCTGGGCGAGGCCGGGGTCAACATCGCCGGGGCGCAGGTCAGCCGCACCACGCAGGGCGGCGACGCCCTGATGGCGGTCACCGTCGACAGCGAGGTCAGCAGTGAGCTGCTCGCCGACATCGCCGGTCGCATCGGTGCCCGTGAGGCCCGCGCGGCCGACCTCGACCCGATCTGATCCGCCGCGCCCGCAAGGGCGCACCGCACGTCTCCGGGAGGCGGCGTCGACCACACGGTCGGCGCCGCCTCCTGGCGTGTCCGGCCCTCCCCGGTCTGCACAGGTCCCGGCCGGGGGACTGCCAGCGGGCGGCCAGGTGGGTCGTTGAACGCTGGTCCACCCCGCCGTCCGGCGTCGGGCGGTTGGGCCGAGTGCCGACGTCCCCGGGCCGTCTGCCGATGGTTGCGTGCACATCGGAGGAACGAGTCGTTCCGCTGGGCCGTGTGCACAGCGCAGGACGCCGTCGCTGGGCCGTTCGGCCCATTGCTCCTTAGCAATGCACACGACCACGCTCTAGGTGCTCTCTGGTGGCGACCGGGTGAACACGGGGAGTCGCCGCCGGATCCGATCCAGAACACCGCTGACAGGGGTGCACGTGGTTCCCAGGACGAGAAGCACCACCCGGGAGGGACGCGACCGCGTCCTCGCCCGGAGCGGGGTCGTCGCCATCGCGGCGGCCCTCACGATGACCGCGGGGGCCGGCACGTCGCTGGCCGCCCCGGCCGACGTCGCCGCGCGGGCCGGCCAGGAGCCGATCACCCTCACCGGCGACCAGCTCCAGCAGGTCCAGCAGCAGCTCGACGCCCGCCGGGACGGCTCCCGGCCCGCCGGCGTCCCCGCCAGCGGCCCCGCGTCGTTCTTCGTCGAGACGGCCACCCCGTCCACGTCGGAGGTCTTCACCGACACGCTGCCCGCGGGCGAGGCCGCCGCCGGTGCCGCCGCCGCCGCCGCGCAGCCGGCTGCCGAGGCCGCCGCGTCCCGGGTCGCCGCCGAGGTGCCCGGCGCGGTCCCCGCCGCCCAGGTGCTCTACACGACCACCACCGTGCTCTCCGGGGTCGCCGTCCGCGCCGACGCCGCGGACTACGAGGCGCTCGCCGCCCTGCCCGACGTCGTCGCCGTCCACCCGATCACGCCCAAGGAGGTCAGCAACACCGGCGCCGCCGGTGTCGTGCAGGCCGTCCAGGCGTGGCAGGACCTCGGCAACACCGGTGAGGGCGTCTCGATCGGCGTCATCGACACCGGCATCGACTACACCCACAGCGACTTCGGCGGCAGTGGGAGCGTGGACCAGTTCACGACCCTGCAGTCCTACGAGGCGCAGCCGGCGCCGGCGGGGGTCTACCCCAACGCCAAGGTCGTCGGCGGCTACGACTTCGTCGGCGACAGCTACAACGCCGACCCGACCAGCCCGACCTACCAGCCCGAGGCCCGGCCCGACCTCAACCCGCTGGACTGCAACGGCCACGGCACCCACGTCGCCGGCACGTCCGCCGGGTACGGCGTCAACGCCGACGGCACCACCTACACCGCCGGCTACGACGGCGGCGTCCCCGCGGACCTGCGCATCGGCCCGGGCATGGCGCCCGGCGCCGAGCTCTACGCGCTGAAGGTCTTCGGCTGCGACGGCTCGACCGACGTCACCATGCAGGCGATCGAGTGGGCGCTGGACCCCAACGGCGACGGTGACCCCTCCGACCACCTCGACGTCGTCAACCTCTCCCTCGGCTCGGACTACGGCCTGGCCGACGACGCCGACTCCGTGGCCATCGACCGCGCCATGGAGCTGGGCATGCTGGCCGTGCTCGCCGCCGGCAACGCCGGGGACAGCTACGACATCGGCGGCTCGCCGGGCAACGCCCCGCGCGGCATCGGCGTCGCCGCCAGCAACGACGGCTACGGCGTCTTCGACGGCTGGCAGGTCACCGCGCCCACCGGCGTCGTGGACGGCGTCCGGCCGGGTCTGCGTTCGATCGCCTACAGCGACCGGGACGCCGCCGGGGCCACCAAGCCCGACGTCACCGGCGACCTGCTGCTGCCCCCGGCGGGCAACGAGTCGGCCTGTGCGCCGATCCCGGCCGGGTACGCCACCGGGCGGGTCCTGCTGATCGAGGCCGACGGCTTCGCCTGTGGGTCCGTCGCCAAGGGCACCAACGCCGCCGCCGCCGGTGCCGCGGGCTTCCTCATCGTCGCCGACGACGACCTGCTCGAGACCGGCATCACCGGTGTCGCCCAGGTCCCCGGGATCCTGGTCACCGCGACCGACGGCGAGGCCGTGCGCGCCGCCGTCGCCGGCGCGCAGACGGTCACCGTCACCTTCGGGCCCAGCCTGGCCGGCGCGTCGACCTACACCAACCCGGACCAGGTCGACCTGCTGGCCTCGTTCTCCTCGCGGGGCACCCGCCAGGAGGACGGCGCCAAGCCCGACGTGAGCGCCCCCGGCGTCACGCTGTTCTCCGCGGCCGTCGGCTCGGGCTCGGGCGGCGTCAGCGAGTCCGGCACCTCGATGGCCTCCCCGACCGCCGCCGGCGTCACCGCGCTCATCCGTGCGGCGCACCCGGACTGGACCACCGAGGAGGTCAAGGCCGACCTGATGAACACGGCGACCCACGACCTGTACACCGAGCCGGGTCAGACCGGTGAGGTCTACGGGCCCAACCGGGTCGGGGCCGGGCGCATCGACGCCCCGGCTGCGCTGCGCAACCAGGTGCTGGCCTACGCCGAGGCCGGGTCCGGTGTCGTGACCGCGTCCTTCGGCGTGGTCGAGGTCGACGCCGAGTGGGTCACCGCGACCAAGACCATCACCGTGGACAACAAGGGCCGCAACGCCGCGGTCTACCGGGTCGCCTACGACGCCCTGGTCGACCAGCCCGGCGTCCGGTACGCGCTGTCGGCCCAGCGGCTCACCGTCCCCCCGGGGCAGAGCCGCACGGTGACGATCACGATGACCGCCACCCAGGACCAGCTGCTCAAGGTCGCCGACCCCACCGTCGTCACCGACGACGGCCGTCAGTTCCTCGGCGAGGCCAGCGGTCGCGTCGTCCTCACCCCGGCCAACAACCGGGGCGAGACGCTGCGGGTGCCGGTGCACGCCAACCCCAAGCCGGCCTCCACGCTCACCGCGTCGGCCGCCGAGGACGGCTCGGCCATCACCCTCACCGGTGAGGGCGTGGCCAACGGCCCGGCCCTGGACCCGACCAGCTACACCTCGCTGGTCAGCGGGTTCGAGCAGCTGGGCACCAGCCCGCAGATGCCGCGGTGCGACGCCGAGGCGCTGAGCAGCTGCTACAAGACCGAGCTGGAGCGCTCCGTCGACCTGGCCGCGGTCGGGGTCGCCTCCGACGTGCAGCAGTCCGGCGACGACCCGGGCCTGTACTTCGCGGTCTCCGCGCACGGCCGGTTCACCTCGGCGGAGACGGCCGTGAACTACGGCGTCTTCCTCGACGCGACCGGTGACGGCGTCTGGGACTACCAGGTCACCACCACCCGGATCGCGGACTACGACGTCCCGCTGGTCGTCATCACCGACCGGGACTTCGCCCTGGTCGGGCCGGGTGGGGAGCCGTACGTGGCGCCGATGAACCTCTACGACGGGCTCGTCGACACCAACGCCTTCGACTCCGACGTCCAGGTGCTCGGGGTGCCGCTGTCGGCGCTGCCGGAGGTGTCGGGCCGGATCACCTTCGGGGTCCAGTCCGCCAGCTACGCCGGCACGGTGGACGACGTCGGCACGGTCAGCACCCCGACCGGGCCCGAGCTCGCGGCGCAGCCGATGAGCTTCGACCCGACCGCCCCGGGCCTGTCCTTCGACGTCGACGGCGAGTCGGCGCTGCTGGTGCCGGTCACCGACGGGACGACGCTGACCGTCACCCAGGACGCCGCCTCCTACGCCGCGGACGCTGCGGTGGGCGGGGACGCGGGCGCGATGGTCGTGCTGCACCAGAACAGCGGTGCAGCCGGTCGGACCCAGTCGGTCGGCATCGCGCCGGCCGCCGGGGACGCCACGGTGACACCGGCGCCGCCGGCCGAGGGCACCCCGGTCGACCCGACGCCGCCGGACGAGCAGGTGACCGAGCCCCCCGCGGCCCCGGTGACCCAGACGCCGGCAGCCGAGGCACCCGCCACCGAGGCACCCGCTGCGGAGGCACCCGCCACCGAGGCACCCGCCAGCACGGAGGCGCCGCCCGCCGGCTGACCCCCGGCAGCAGCCCCGACACCGACGCCCCCCGCGTGAACCACCTGCGGGGGGCGTCGGTGCGTCCGGGTGCCGGTCCTGACCTGCGCGGGCACTAGCCTCTTGCCTCATGCGCCTGGCAGTGATCCCTGGAGACGGCATCGGCCCCGAGGTGGTGGCCGAGGGCCTCAAGGTCCTGGGCGAGGTCGCCCCGGACGTCGAGACCACCACCTACGACCTGGGCGCCGCGCGCTGGCAGCGGACCGGTGAGCTGCTGCCCGACACCGTGCTCGACGAGCTGCGCCAGCACGACGCGATCCTGCTCGGCGCGGTCGGTGACCCCAGCGTGCCCGCCGGCATCCTGGAGCGCGGGCTGCTGCTCAAGCTGCGCTTCGAGCTCGACCACCACGTCAACCTGCGCCCGGCCAAGCTGTACGACGGCGTGACCAGCCCGCTGGCCAGCCCCGGCGAGATCGACATGCTGTGTGTCCGCGAGGGCACCGAGGGCCCCTACGTGGGCAACGGCGGCGTCCTGCGCCGCGACACCCCGCACGAGGTCGCCACCGAGGTCAGCCTGAACACCGCGTTCGGGGTGGAGCGGGTCGTCCGGTACGCCTTCGAGCGCGCCGTCCTGCGCCCCCGCAAGCACCTGACGCTGATCCACAAGACCAACGTGCTGACCCACGCCGGGTCGCTGTGGTCGCGCACGGTGGAGGAGCTGTCGGTGGAGTTCCCCGACGTCGCGGTCGCCTACCAGCACGTCGACGCCGCGGCGATGTTCTTCGTGACCGACCCCAGCCGGTACGACGTCATCGTCACCGACAACCTCTTCGGCGACATCGTCACCGACGTGGCCGCCGCCGTGACCGGGGGGATCGGGCTGGCCGCCAGCGGCAACCTGGACGCCTCGGGCGTGAACCCCTCGATGTTCGAGCCGGTGCACGGCTCGGCGCCCGACATCGCCGGGCAGGGCAAGGCCGACCCCACGGCCACCGTGCTGTCGGTCGGGTTGCTGCTGGACCACCTGGGCCGAGCCGACCAGGCCCGCCGGGTCAACGCCGCGGTCGCCTTCGACCTGTCCACCCGGGACCCGCGCGCCGCCGTCCGCACGTCGGAGGTCGGCGACCGGCTGGCCGCCCTCGCCGGCGGCTGACCCGACCCGCACCGTCGCCCCGTGGGCGCGCACCCCTCCGCGGGTGCGCGCCCACGCTGCTGTCCGGGGGACCCGGGCGGCCTCGTGGCGCACCCGCGCCGCCGGTGCGCGCCCACGCTGCTGTCCGGAGAACCCGGGCGGCCTCGTGGCGCACGCGCGCCGCCGGTGCGCGCCCACGCGGGTCGCGAGCCCGGGACGGCGGCGGGGGACCGGGGCGCGCAGCCGCGCGGCTGGTGCGCGCCCACGCGGGCCCCGGGCCCGGGAAGGCGGAGTGGGCGCGCACCCGCGCTGTCGGTGCGCACCCGTGCGCCGAACAGGGGCCGGGACCGGCGCGTCGCGGACGGCGGGCGCCCTCGGGCGCTTGCCCCTCGCGGACCGCGGGTGCCACCATCTGCGGCGATGCACACCGCCGGCACGATCATCACCTAGCGCGCAGTCAGCTCCCCGACTGCGCGCCGACCCTCCGTACCCCGGGGGGTTTTTTCGTGTCCGGCCCCGCACCCCCCTCGAGAGGCACCCCGTGACCGAGCAGCAGACCCCCGTCGGCCCCGTCGTCCAGGTCTTCGACACCACCCTGCGCGACGGCGCCCAGCGCGAGGGCATCACCTACTCGGTGGCCGACAAGCTCGCCGTCGCCCGGCTGCTCGACGACGTCGGGGTCTCCTACATCGAGGGCGGCTGGCCCGGGGCCCTGCCCAAGGACACCGAGTTCTTCGCCCGCGCCCGCACCGAGCTCACGCTGCGGCACGCGGTGCTGGTCGCCTTCGGCGCCACCCGCAAGGCCGGGGTCGCGGTGGAGGACGACGCCCAGGTGCGGGCGCTGCTGGACTCCGGGGCACCGGTGGTCTGCCTGGTCGCCAAGTCCGACCTGCGGCACGTGCGGGACGCCCTGCGCACCACGCCGGAGGAGAACCTGGCGATGGTGGCCGACACGGTCGCCTTCCTGGTCGGCCACGGCCGGCGGGTGTTCGTCGACTGCGAGCACTTCTTCGACGGGTACGCCGTCGACCCCGACCACGGCGTCGCCGTCCTGCGCGCCGCCTTCGCCGCCGGTGCCGAGGTCGGCGTGCTGTGCGACACCAACGGCGGGATGCTGCCCAGCGGCATCGGCCGGGTGGTCGCCGACGTCCGGGCCCGGGTGGAGGGCCAGCTGGGCATCCACTGCCAGGACGACACCGGCTGCGCCGTCGCCAACTCCCTCGCCGCCGTCGAGGCCGGGGCCACCCAGGTCCAGGGGACGGCGAACGGCTACGGCGAGCGGGCCGGCAACGCCGACACCTTCACGCTGATCGGCAACCTGGTCACCAAGATGGGGCTCCCGGTCGTGCCGGAGGAGTGCCTGGCGGAGCTGAGCCGGGTCAGCCACGCGGTCGCCGAGCTGGCCAACCTGACCCCCGACGACCACCAGCCCTTCGTCGGGGCCTCGGCGTTCGCGCACAAGGCGGGTCTGCACGCCAGCGCCATCAAGGTCAGCCCGGAGCTCTACAACCACCTGGACCCGGTGGTGGTCGGCAACGACATGCGCATCCTGGTCACCGAGATGGCCGGCCGGGCCTCGGTCGAGCTCAAGGGCCGCGAGCTCGGTGTCGACCTCGCCGGGCAGGGGGACGCCGTCGGCCGGGTGGTGGCCGCGGTGAAGGAGCGCGAGGCCCGGGGCTGGTCCTACGAGGCCGCCGACGCCTCCTTCGAGCTGCTGCTGCGCGGGGAGCTGCCCGGCGCCCCGGTACCGCTGTTCGAGCTGGAGAGCTGGCGGACCACCGTGGAGCACCGGGCCGACGGCCGGGTGGTCAGCGAGGCCGTCGTGAAGGTGCTGCTGCCCGACGGGGTCGGCGGCAGCGAGCGGGTGGTCACCGTCGGCGAGGGCAACGGGCCGGTCAACGCCCTGGACACCGCGCTGCGGACGGCCCTGGTGGGCCGGTGGCCCCTGCTGGCCGACGTCGAGCTGGCCGACTACAAGGTCCGCATCCTGGGCTGGACCGGCGGCACCAGCGCCACCACCCGGGTGCTGGTGGACACCGCGGACAAGGCGGGGGAGTGGACCACCGTCGGGGTGCACGAGAACGTCGTCGAGGCCTCCTGGCTGGCGATGGTCGACGCCCTCACCTACGCCGTCCGGCTCCGCGGCTGATCAGCGCCGGCACGGGCGCGACCGCACGCCAGTAGCCTCGTCCCGTGCGCATCGTCCGTTACGCCTCACCCACCGGCATGTCCTTCGGCGTCCTCGACGGCGACGGTCAGGTCGCCCAGATCGAGGGCCACCCGTTCGGCCAGATCAGCTTCACCGGCCAGCGGCACGCCGCGGCCGACGTCCGGCTGCTGTCCCCGATCCTGCCCAGCAAGGTGGTGTGCGTCGGCAAGAACTACGCCGACCACGTCGCCGAGATGAAGACCGGTGACGCCCCGAGCGAGCCGCTGCTCTTCCTCAAGCCCTCCACCTCGGTGATCGGTCCCGGCGACGCGATCCGCATCCCGCCGGGCAGCACCAACGTGCACCACGAGGCCGAGCTGGCCGTCGTGATCGGTGCCCGCGGCGCCCGCCACGTCACCGAGGAGCAGGCGCTGGCCAGCGTCTTCGGCTACACGATCGGCAACGACGTCACCGAGCGGGACATGCAGCGCAGCGACAACCAGTGGACCCGCGCCAAGGGCTTCGACTCCTTCTGCCCGATCGGGCCGTGGATCGAGACCGACCTGGCCGGCATCGGCAAGGACCCGGCCGACCTGCAGGTCACCTGCACCGTGGACGGCGAGCTGCGCCAGGACGGCCGCACCAGCTCCCTGCTGTTCGGCATCCCCACGCTGATCTCCTACATCTCGCAGGTCATGACCCTGCTGCCCGGCGACGTGGTGCTCACCGGCACCCCGGCCGGCGTCGGCCCGCTGACCATCGGCGGCTCGGTCACCTGTGCCATCGAGGGCCTGGGCGAGCTGACCAACACCGTCACCGGCGCCGACACCGTCTCGACCGCCCGATGACGGCCCCCACGGGCGCTGTCCGGACCCGGTTCTGCCCCTCGCCGACCGGCACCGTGCACGTCGGGGTCATGCGTGCGGCGCTGTTCAACTGGGCCTACGCCAAGCACACCGGCGGTCAGTTCGTCTTCCGCATCGAGGACACCGACGCCGCGCGCAACACCGAGGAGTCTTACCGGCACCTGCTGGACAGCCTGCGCTGGCTGGGCCTGGACTGGGACGAGGGCCCCGAGGTCGGCGGCCCGCACGGCCCGTACCGGCAGTCCGAGCGCGGCGAGGTCTACCGCGACGTGCTCGCGAAGCTGGTCGAGGCAGGGCACGCCTACGAGTCCTTCTCCACCCCCGAGGAAGTCGTCGCCCGCCGGGTCGCGGCGGGGCAGGACCCCAAGCAGGGCTACGACGGCGCCGACCGGGAGACCACCGACGCCCAGCGGGCCGCGTACCTGGCGCAGGGCCGCTCCCCGGTCCTGCGGCTGCGGATGCCCGACCACGACCTGTCCTGGACCGACCTGGTCCGCGGCGAGGTCACCTTCGCCGCCGGCGCCGTCCCGGACTTCGTGCTGGCCCGCGCCGGCGGCCAGCCGCTCTACCCGCTGGTCAACCCGGTCGACGACGCCCTGATGGGCATCACCGACGTGCTGCGCGGGGAGGACCTGCTGTCCTCCACGCCCCGCCAGCTCGCGCTCTACGAGGCCCTCAGCGACGTCGGCCTCGCCTCGGGCGCGCCCCGCTTCGGCCACCTGCCCCTGGTGATGGGCGAGGGCGCCAAGAAGCTGTCCAAGCGGGACCCCACGTCGAACCTGGACCTGTACCGCGAGCGCGGCTTCCTGCCCGAGGGCCTGGTCAACTACCTGGCCCTGCTGGGCTGGGCGATCGCCGAGGACCGGGACGTCTTCTCCCCGGCCGAGATGGTCGAGGCCTTCGACGTCCGGCGGGTCAGCCCCAACCCGGCGCGTTTCGACCTGAAGAAGGCCGAGGCGATCAACGCCACGCACCTGCGCGCGCTCCCGGTCGCCGACTTCGTCACCCGGGTGACGCCGTACCTGGCCGATGCCGGCCTGGTGGAGGCCACCCCGACCCCGGAGCAGCAGCGGGTGCTGGACGCCATCGCCCCCCTGGCCCAGGAGCGGATGGTCGTGCTCAGCGAGGCCGTCGGGCTGCTGGGCTTCCTCTTCGTGGACGAGGTCGTCTTCGACGAGGCCGCCGTCGCCAAGCAGCTGACCGGCCCCGACGCCGTCGAGGTGCTCGACGCCGCGACCGCTGCGCTGACCGCCCTCGACGACTGGACGACGCCGGCCCTGGAGGCCGCGCTCAAGCAGGCGCTGGTCGAGGAGCTGGGCCGCAAGCCGCGCCAGGCCTTCGGCCCGGTCCGGGTGGCGGTCAGCGGCCGGACGGTGTCCCCGCCGCTCTACGAGTCGATGGAGCTGCTGGGCCGGGACACCACCCTGGCCCGGCTGGCCGCGGCCCGGGAGGTCGCGGCGGCGTGATGCCCGGGGGAGCGGGGCAGCCGGCACCACCGCCGCCGCCCGGCGAGCTACAGGCCGGGCCCGAGGGTGGCTACGCCGGTCCGCCGCCCACGGGGCGCTGGTACGCACCGCCCCAGGTCCCCCGGGGCTGGGTGCAGGCCGCCCCGCCGCCGCCACCGCCGGCACCCGCCGCCGGTGGGCGTCCGGTGACCCCGCCCGGGATGCCGCCCTTCGACGTCCCCCGCACCTACCTGCAGCTGATGCTGGCCCGGGACTGGGCCTGGTGGCGCCCGCTGCTGGGGCTGCTGCTGTTCACCGTGCTGTACCTGGTGGCCGCCGTCGTGGTCACCCTGGCGGTGCTGGTGACCGGCGTGGTGCCGGTGGCGAACCTGCTGGACCTCACCGACCCCGGCGTCCTGCTGATGACCAACCTGTCGCTGATCGTGGCCATCCCGATCGTGTGGGCCTGCTGGGCGGTCGCCCACGGCCTCCGTCCGGGGTGGGCCTCCTCGGTGACCGGCCGGTTGCGCTGGCGGCTGCTGTGGCCCCTCACGTGGCGCGCACTGGCCACCCTGGGCGTCGGGGTGGTCCTCACCATCGGCATCAGCGTGGTCGCCGACGGCGGCGGGATCACCGGACCGGACTCCTCCTACGTCTGGCTGCTGCTGGTCGTGCTGCTCACCACGCCGCTGCAGTCGGCGGCCGAGGAGTACGTCTTCCGCGGGTACCTGAGCCAGACGATCGCCGGTTGGGTGCGCACCGAGCGGGCCGGCGCCGTCGTCGCCGCGGTGCTCACCGCCGCGCTGTTCTCCGCCGCGCACGCCCCGCCGGACGTGCTCACGTTCCTCGACCGGTTCGTCTTCGGGCTGGCCGCCTCCGCCGTCACCTGGCTCACCGGCGGCCTGGAGGCGGCGATCGTGCTGCACGCGGTGAACAACGTCGTCGTCTTCACCGTCGCCGGCCTGCTCGGGGACGGCGTGGCCTCCTCGGTGCCGCCCGCCGGCGTCGGGCTGCTCATCACCCTGCTGGACGTGCTGGTGATGGGGGCCTACGTCTGGCTGGTGGCCCGGGCCCGGCAGACCCTGGCCGCCGCGACTCTGAGCCCCGCCGTCGACCTGCGGCGGGTGCCGGTGTGGGCACCCAGCTGGGTCCCGGCACCGCCGCTGCCGCCGGCCGTCCGGGTGGGTGGACCGCCCCCGCCGGACCCCCGCTGGTCGCGACACGGCGGCTGACCCGAGGGGGGTGTGCGACCCCCCGGAGGGCATCGGGTAGTGTCTTCGACGGCGCCGCGAGGTGCTGAACGGCCAATGGGGTATGGGGTAATTGGCAGCCCGACGGTTTCTGGTTCCGTTAGTCTAGGTTCGAGTCCTGGTACCCCAGCGAGGAACGCTCCACCTCCTCCGGTAAGATCTGCACACAGCACCACCAGTTCTGGCCCCGTCGTCTAGCGGCCCAGGACGCCGCCCTCTCACGGCGGTAGCGAGGGTTCGAATCCCTTCGGGGCTACACCTCGAGAGCCCCCGACCTGCATAGGTCGGGGGCTCTCGGCGTTCCTGGGTGGGCGTTGACGCGGGCACCCGGGTGGGTTGTGATCGGGGTCTCACCCACCTCAGCGCGGAGGCACCCCCATGAGCAGGCTCCGGTTCGGCATCTTCCTGGCCCCCTTCCACCCGGCGGGGGAGAACCCCACGACGGCCATCCAGCGCGACCTGGAGCTGGTCGCCCACCTGGACCGGCTGGACTACGACGAGGCCTGGATCGGGGAGCACCACTCCGCCGGCAGCGAGATCATCGCCTCGCCGGAGATCTTCATCGCCGCGGCCGCCGAGCGGACCCGGAGGATCAAGCTGGGCACCGGGGTGACCTCGATCAGCTACCACAACCCGCTCTGGGTGGCCGAGCGGATGGTGATGCTGGACCACCTGACCCGCGGGCGGGTGATGCTGGGCTGCGGCCCGGGCTCGCTGCCGACGGACTCGATGATGCTGGGGCTGGACCCCACGGCGACGCGTGAGCTGCTGGCCGAGAACCTGGACATCATCATGCGGTTGCTGCACGGGGAGACCGTCACCGCGACCACCCGCACGCACACCCTGGTCGACGCCCGGCTGCACCTGCGCCCCTACAGCGAACCGCTCTTCGACGTCGCCGTGGCCGCCGTCGCCTCACCCACCGGACCGCGGCAGGCCGGTACGCACGGCATCGGGCTGCTCTCGATCGGTGCCACGCTCTCCCCGGACGGCTTCGACGCCCTCGCCCACCACTGGTCGGTCGTCGAGGAGCGCGCACAGGCGCACGGGCAGACCGTGTCCCGGGCCGACTGGCGGCTGGTCGGGCTCATGCACGTCGCCGAGACGCGCGAGCAGGCCTACGCCGACGTCCAGTTCGGCATCGAGAGCTGGTTCCGGTACTTCCAGAAGACCGCGGCCTTCCCGCAGATGGCGGTCGAGGGCGGCGACGCCAAGGAGATGATCGACTTCATCAACGACGCGGGCATCGGGGCGATCGGCACCGTCGAGGACGCCCGTGCCCAGGTGCAGAAGCTGTGGGACCAGTCCGGCGGCTTCGGCGCGATGCTGCTGCTGGCCCACGAGTGGGCGAACCCCGAGGCGACCCGGCGCTCCTACGAGCTCATCGCCCAGCACGTCTTCCCGCACTTCCAGGGCGGGCAGACCACACACGCCCAGGCGACGCTGGGCGCCGCGGAGCGGGCCGGCGGCAAGCGGGAGGACTACGCGGCCCAGCAGCTGCAGGCCGTGGCCACGATGACCGAGCGCTACGCCGCAGAGGTCGCCGCGAAGGGCTGAGCGTCGGGTCACGCCTGGGTTGAGCCTGGTGCGTCCGGGGGACAAGAGCCCCCGGACGCGCCCAGCCCGGGTGCCCACGACAGGAGCACCCATGGACCTCGGCATCAGCGGACGCACCGCCCTCGTGACCGGAGCCGACTCCGGCATCGGCCTGGAGACCGCGCGGGTGCTGCTGGCCGAGGGTGTCCGGGTGGTCATCACCGACGTGGACCAGGAGGCCCTCGACGGCGCCGCCGCCGGGCTCACCGGCGACGTCACCGCCGTCGCCGCCGACCTGACCGACCCCGAGGACGTCGCCCGCCTGAAGGCAGCCGTCACCGAGGCGATCGGTGACCCCTCGATCCTGGTCAACGCCGCGGGCATCACCGGCGCGCAGGGCCTCTTCCACGAGATCGACGAGGAGGGTTGGCGGTCCACCCTGGAGATCGACTTCTTCTCCGTGGTCCGCGTCGTCCGGGCGTTCGTGGACGGCATGCGCTCGGCCGGCTGGGGCCGCATCGTGCTGCTGGCCAGCGAGGACGCCGTCCAGCCCTACGTCGACGAGCTGCCCTACTGCGCGGCCAAGGCCGCCGTCCTCAGCCTGACCAAGGGCCTGTCCAAGAGCTACGGCTCCGAGGGTGTGCTGGTCAACGCGGTCTCCCCGGCGTTCATCGCCTCGCCGATGACCGACGCGATGATGACCAAGCGGGCAGAGGAGAACGGCACCTCCTTCGACGAGGCGGTCGAGTCCTTCCTGGAGGAGGAGCGGCCCGGGATGGAGCTGGGCCGACGCGGTCGGGTCGAGGAGGTCGCCGGCGTGATCGCCTTCCTGTGCTCGGAGCGCGCCAGCTTCGTCAACGGCAGCAACTACCGGGTGGACGCCGGGTCCGTCGCCACGATCTGAGGGCGCTCCCGGCCCGGCCGCCGACGCGTGGCCGGGCCGGTGTTAGCGTTCACAATCGTGATCAGCACCACCCGCCACCTCGCCGACGGCCGCGAGATCGTCTACTTCGACAGCGCGCGGCGGCCCCGTGACGCCGTCGACACCCGCGACCTGCCGCCCGTCGCGACCCGCTCGCAGGTCCGCTGGGACCCCCTCCTGGGGGAGTGGGTGGTCATCGCCGCGCACCGTCAGACGCGGACGTTCCTGCCGCCCACCGACCAGTGCCCGCTGTGCGCCTCCACGCCTGCGCGCGCCACCGAGGTGCCCGAGGCCGAGTACGAGGTCGCGGTGTTCGAGAACCGCTTCCCGTCGCTCTCTCTGTCGGTCGACCGGGACGTCCCGCCGAACGCCGACGGCACCCCGCTGGTCACCCTGCGCCCCGGCGAGGGCCGCTGCGAGGTCATCGTGTTCACCAGCGACCACGACCGCTCCTTCGTCGACCTGGGCGCCGAGCGCGCCCGGCTGGTCGTCGACGCCTGGGCCCAGCGCACCGAGGCCCTCTCCGCCGAGCCTGGCGTCGAGCAGGTCTTCCTCTTCGAGAACCACGGCGAGGAGATCGGGGTGACCCTGGCCCACCCGCACGGGCAGGTCTACGCCTACCCCTTCCTCGCCCCGCGGGTGCAGCGGGTCCTCACCCAGGTCGCCGCGCACCGGGCCGCCACCGGTGGCGACCTGCTCGCCGAGGTCTTCGACGCCGAGCGCACCGGCTCCCGCGTGGTCACCGCCAACGAGCACTGGACGGCCTTCGTCCCCGGTGCCGCCCGCTGGCCCTACGAGCTGACCCTGGTCCCGCACCGCCGGGTGCCCGACGTCGCCGCGCTCACCGACGCCGAGCGGGACGCCTTCGTCGAGGTCTACCTCGACGTGCTGGGCCGCTTCGCGCACCGCTTCGACGCCCCGATGAACTACATCTCCAGCTGGAACCAGGGCCCGGTCTCCCAGACCGTCGACGGCGCCGGCCGGGAGGACTGGTGGCTGCACCTGCAGCTGTTCTCCTTCCGTCGCGCCCCCGGCAAGCTGAAGTACCTGGCCGGCTCGGAGTCCGGGATGGGCGCCTTCGTCTCCGACACCTCGCCCGAGGGCGTCGCCGAGGAGCTGCGCGCGGTGGTCCTGCCGTGAGCGCCTTCGCCGACCTCTTCGGCACCGAGCCCGAGGGCACCTGGATGGCCCCGGGCCGGGCCAACGTCATCGGTGAGCACACCGACTACAACGACGGCTTCGTGCTGCCCATCGCGCTCCCGCACCGGGTGCGCGCCGAGGTCGCCCGCCGCACGGACGGCCTGCTCGCCGTGGCCTCCGCGCAGCAGCCCGGCGTGCTGGTCGAGGTCCCGGTGGCCGACCTGCGCCCCGGGCACCCGGCCGGGTGGGCCGGCTACGTCGCCGGCGTCGTCACCCAGTTCGACCTGCCGGGCGGGCTGTCGGTCCGCATCGACGGCGACGTCCCGGCCGGTGCCGGGCTCTCCTCCTCGGCGGCGGTCACCTGCTCGGTGGCCCTGGCGCTGCGCGACCTGCTGCGCCCCGACCTGTCCGTCGAGGAGCTCGTCGACGTCGCCCGGCGCTCGGAGAACGACTTCGTCGGCGCGCCGACCGGCATCCTGGACCAGTCGGCCTCGCTGCTGTGCCGGGCCGGCCACGCGCTGTTCCTGGACACCCGGGACCGCTCCACCCGGCAGGTGCCGCTGGACCTGGCGGCGGCCGGGCTGGCGCTGCTGGTCGTGGACACCGGGCACGCCCACTCGCACGCCGACGGCGGCTACGGCGACCGGCGCAAGGAGTGCGAGCGGGCCACCGAGGCCCTGGGCGTCCCGGCGCTGCGCGACGCCACGGTGGAGACCGTCGAGACCCTCGCCGACGACGTGCTGCGCCGCCGCGCCCGGCACATCGTCACCGAGGACGCGCGCGTCCTCCAGGTCGTGGACCTGCTCACCGGCGGCGGCCACCCGCGCGCCATCGGGCCGGTCCTCACCGCCGGGCACGTGTCGCTGCGCGAGGACTTCGAGATCTCCACCCCGGAGCTGGACGCCGTCGTCGAGACCGCGCTGGCCGCCGGCGCCCACGGTGCCCGGATGGTCGGCGGCGGGTTCGGCGGCAGCGCCGTCGTGCTGGTCGACACCGCCGACCTGGACGCGGTCAGCGCGGCCGTGCAGCCGGCCGCCGGCAGCTACCGGACCTTCGTCGCCGTCCCGTCGCCGGGGGCGCACCGCGTCTCCTGACGCGGGCGTCCCTCAGCGCACGGCGCGGGAGATCGCGACGGCGGTGTCCAGCACGGCCCCGACGACCTCGGGGCTGGGACGGCGGCCCAGCCGCTCGACCGGGCCGGACACCGAGACGGCGCCCAGCACCGCACCCGAGCCGTCCCGGACCGGGGCCGACAGCGAGGCCACGCCGGGCTCGCGTTCGGCGATGCTGTGCGCCCAGCCACGCCGACGGACGTCGAGCAGGGTGCGGGCGGTGAAGCTGGCCGCCGGCAGCAGCGGGGTGACCTCGTCGGCGGGGGCGAAGGCGAGCAGGGCGTGCGCCGCGGAGCCGGCGGTCATCGGCAGGCGGGCCCCGACCGGGACGGTGTCGCGCAGTCCCGACAGCCGCTCGGCGGCGGCGACGCAGACCCGGGTGGAGCCGTCGCGGACGTAGAACTGGGCGCTCTCCCCGCTGGCGTCGCGCAGGGCCACCAGGTGCCGGGTGGCGGCGTCGGCCAGCTGCTCGGTGAGGTCCGCGCCGGCCCGGCCGAGCTCGGCCAGGGCCGGACCCGGGGCCCAGGAGCCGTCGGGCGTGCGCCGGACCAGCCGGTGGCCCTCCAGGGCGACGGCCAGCCGGTGGGTGGTCGCCCGGGGCAGACCGGTGCGCTCCACCAGCTCGGCGAGCGTCGCGGGTTCGTCACGGACGGCGTGCAGGATGGCGACTGCTTTGTCCAGCACGGCAACGGGGTTAGGCTGTCCCACGAGCTGACACTCTCATCTCACCAGTTGAGATGGCAAGGTCACCGAGGACACAGGAGGCACGGCCGTGGGGCAGACCCTGGCGCAGAAGGTCTACGAGCAGCACGTGGTGCGACGCACCGAGGGCGAGCCGGACCTGCTCTACATCGACCTGCACCTGGTGCACGAGGTCACCAGCCCGCAGGCCTTCGACGGCCTCCGGGCCGCCGGGCGCACGGTGCGCCGTCCGGACCTGACGATGACCACCGAGGACCACAACGTCCCCACGACCGACCTGCTCGCGCCCATCGCCGACCCGGTCAGCCGGGCCCAGGTGCAGGCCCTGCGGGACAACACCGCCGAGTTCGGCCTGCGCACCGCCCCGATGGGCGACCGCGACCAGGGCATCGTGCACGTCATCGGCCCGCAGCTGGGCCTGACCCAGCCGGGCATGACCATCGTCTGCGGGGACAGCCACACCTCCACGCACGGCGCCTTCGGCGCGCTGGCCTTCGGCATCGGCACCAGCGAGGTCGAGCACGTGCTGGCCACCCAGACGCTGCCCCAGCGCCCCGCCAAGCAGATGTCGGTCCGCGTCGACGGCCAGCTGCCGGTGGGCGTCAGCGCCAAGGACGTCATCCTCGCCGTCATCGCCGAGATCGGCACCGGCGGCGGTCAGGGCCACGTCATCGAGTACCGCGGCAGCGCGATCGAGGCGCTGTCGATGGAGTCCCGGATGACGATCTGCA
Source organism: Modestobacter sp. Leaf380 (assembly GCF_001424485.1). Lineage (GTDB taxonomy): Bacteria > Actinomycetota > Actinomycetes > Mycobacteriales > Geodermatophilaceae > Klenkia. Next base: position 102,847 of record NZ_LMQC01000001.1, on the reverse strand, counting down.
ACATGTCGATCGAGGCCGGTGCCCGCGCCGGGCTCATCGCCCCCGACCAGACCACGGCCGACTACCTGGCCGGGCGCCCGCACGCCCCCCAGGGCGCCGACTGGGACGCCGCCGTCGCGCACTGGGCCACCCTGCGCACCGACGAGGACGCCGTCTTCGACCGCGAGGTCGTCATCGACGCCGCGACCCTCACGCCCTACGTCACCTGGGGCACCAACCCCGGCCAGGGCCTGCCCATCGGCTCCTCGGTGCCCGACCCCGCCCAGATCGCCGACGCCGGTGACCGCGCGGCCGCGGAGTCCGCGCTGGAGTACATGGGGCTGACCGCCGGCACCCCGCTGACCGACATCAGCGTGGACACCGTCTTCCTCGGCTCGTGCACCAACGGCCGGATCGAGGACCTGCGGGTGGCCGCCGAGCTGCTGCGCGGCCAGCACGTCGCCGCCGACACCCGGATGCTCGTCGTCCCCGGGTCGGTGGCCGTGCGCCTGCAGGCCGAGGAGGAGGGCCTGGACGACGTCTTCACCGCCGCCGGCGCCGAGTGGCGCGGGGCGGGCTGCTCGATGTGCCTGGGCATGAACCCCGACCAGCTCAAGCCCGGCGAGCGCTCGGCCTCGACCTCCAACCGCAACTTCCAGGGCCGGCAGGGCAAGGGCGGGCGCACCCACCTGGTGTCCCCGGCCGTCGCTGCCGCCACCGCGATCACCGGGCGCCTGACGGCTCCCGCGACCCTGCAGGGAGCCGACGCCTGATGGACGCCTTCACCACGCACACCGGCACCGCGGCCCCGCTGCGGCGCACCAACGTCGACACCGACCAGATCATCCCGGCCGAGTACCTCAAGCGGATCACCCGCACCGGGTTCGAGGACGGGCTGTTCGTCGCGTGGCGCACCAACGAGCCCGACTTCGTGCTCAACAAGCCCGAGTACGCCGGCGCCTCGATCCTGGTCGCCGGCCCCGACTTCGGCACCGGCTCCTCCCGCGAGCACGCCAACTGGGCGCTGCTGGACGGCGGGTTCCGGGTGGTCGTCAGCGCCCGGTTCGCCGACATCTTCCGCAACAACTCGACCAAGTCCGGGCTGCTCACCGTGCAGCTGCCCGCCGCCGACGTCGAGGCGCTGCAGGACGCGTGCGAGGCCGACCCGGCGCTGCCGGTGACCGTGGACCTGGTCGCCAAGCAGGTCCGCTGGGCCGACGCCGCCGTGCCCTTCGAGATCGACGACTACACCCGCTGGCGGCTGCTGGAGGGCCTGGACGACGTCGGGCTCACCGAGAGGCACCTCGAGGACGTCACCGCGTTCGAGGCGGCCCGCCCGGCCTGGCTGCCCCGCACGCTGCCCGTCCTCTGACCGACCTCTGACCGACCTCTGACCCACGACGGCCGCCGTCCCCACCCGGGGACGGCGGCCGTCGTCACACCCGGGAACCCACGGCCGCCGGCGGACGACAGCACCGGTGACCGACCCCCGACCGTGAGGACCCCCGTGCTGCCCTGGACCCGGACCGCCACCCTCGCCCTGCTGACCCTGACCGCGGTGCTGCTCACCGCCGGCCCCGCGTCGGCGCACACCGGGCTCTCGGGCACCCTGCCCGCCGACGGCGCGGTCGTCACCGAGGCACCGACCACGGTGACGCTGTCGTTCTCCGCGGCCGTCCGCGGGCCCGGGGTGACAGTCACCGGCCCGGACGGCGTCGGGGTGGGCGGCGAGGCCACCGTCGACGGGTCGGTGGTCACCGTGCCGGTCACGCTGACCACCGGCGGCACGCACACGGTCGACTGGGCGGTGACCTCCGGTGACGGGCACCGGCTGGAGGGCGCGACCACCTTCGACTGGGCGCCCCCCGTGCCGCTCCCCGTGCCATCCGCCGTGCCGGGGACGACGCCGCCCACCACGACCGCTGCGCCGGAGTCGACCGAGGAGGCCTCCACGCCCGCCGCGGCAGAGCCCAGCGACGCCGCCGGCACCTCGCCCACCGAGGAGGGCGCCGGCGCCGGTGTCGTCGTCGCCGTGCTGGTCGTGCTGCTGGCCGCCGGCGTCGCCGTCGGGGCGGTCCTGCGGCGGCGTCGCAGCTGAGCCCGGGCCCGCCGGGACGTCAGGCGGGAGCGTCCGGGTCGGCCGGGAAGTCGCGGTAGTAGTCGGCCAGAAGCGCGCCCGGGCGACCGCCCAGCACCCACACGCTGCCCTTGGCCGAGGGCGGCCACACCCCGCCCGCCGAGCCCGGGTGACGCACGCCCAGGGCCATCAGCACGGACGGGATGGCCCCACCCTGGCTGCAGACCACGGTCACCCCGGGGGTCGCCCGGGGCTGCAGCAGGCGCTGCACGGTGGCCACCCCGGCGGCCGGGTCCGCGCCGAAGCCGTCCTCGCCCAGCTCGGGCGCCTCGCCCAGCGGCAGGCCCAGCGCCTGCGCCAGCGGGGTCAGGGTCTGCCGGCAGCGCACCGGGGGAGCGGCGAGCACCTCGTCGGGGGCGAAGGCGCGCAGCACGGTGGCCAGCCGCCGGGCCTGGGCGCGGCCGCGGGAGTCCAGCGGCCGCGCGTCGTCGGGACCGTCGAAGTCCTCCCGTTCACCGGCGCTGGCGTGCCGCACCAGCAGCACCGTCGGGGTCCGGGGCACGTCGGTGCGGGCCAGGTCCTCCAGCACCGCCGCGTCGTGGGCGTGGGTGACCAGCCGGCAGGCCTCGGGCACGGGCAGCCAGCGCAGCTCGTCGACCTCGTCGTTGACCACGAAGTCCCCGGCGACGTGCTGCATCGTCCAGTAGTCGACCCGCTTGGGCCCGTGCCGGTGGGCGTACCGGGTCTGCACGCTGCGCCGGCCGACGACGACCTGCAGGCTGGTCTCCTCGCCGACCTCGCGGACCGCGGCCTGCAGGGGGTGCTCCCCGGCGTCCAGCTTGCCCTTGGGCAGCGACCAGTCGTCGTACTTGGGCCGGTGGACGACGGCGGTCTCCAGCGTCCCGCCGTCCCCCAGCCGCCAGACCGCGCCGCCCGCGGCCGGCTGCAGCCGGTCAGCCAGCGAGCTCACCGGCCATGACGAGCGCCTGGTAGTCCAGCCCGCCGGTCGTGGTCCAGCTGCCGTCGGCCTGCAGCTGCCAGCTGCGGACGTCGTCGGCCCACGCGCGGTCGAAGGTCCGCTGCAGCTGCGCCTGGGCGGCCTCGTCGGAGATCCGCAGCAGCACCTCCACCCGGCGGTCCAGGTTGCGGTGCATCAGGTCGGCGCTGCCCAGCCACCACTCCGGCGACCCGTCGTTGAGGAAGTGGCAGACCCGGGAGTGCTCCAGGAAGCGGCCCACGATCGAACGGACCCGGATGTTCTCGCTCATCCCGGGCACCCCCGGGCGCAGCGAGCAGATGCCGCGGATCCACAGCTGCACCGGCACGCCGGCGGTCGAGGCCTCGTAGAGGGCGTCGATCAGCTCCTCGTCGACGAGGGAGTTGACCTTGATGCTGATGCCCGAGGCGCGGCCCTCACGGGCGTGCCGGGCCTCCCGGCGGATCTTCTCCACCAGCCCGGCGCGGATGCCGTGCGGGGCCACCAGCAGCGAGCGGTAGGTGGTCTGCCGGGAGTAGCCGGTGAGGGTGTTGAACAGGTCGGTGAGGTCCGCGCCCACCCGGGGGTCGGCGGTGAGGATGCCGAGGTCCTCGTAGATCCGCGCGGTCTTGGGGTTGTAGTTGCCCGTCCCGATGTGGCAGTAGCGGCGCAGCACGCCGTTCTCCCGACGCACCACCAGCGCCGTCTTGCAGTGCGTCTTGAGCCCGACCAGGCCGTAGACGACGTGGCAGCCGGCGCGCTCCAGCGAGCGGGCCCAGCTGATGTTGGCCTCCTCGTCGAAGCGGGCCTTGATCTCCACCAGGACGACGACCTGCTTGCCAGCTGTCGCGGCCTCGATCAGCGCCTGCACGATCGGGCTGTCACCGGAGGTGCGGTAGAGCGTCTGCTTGATGGCCAGCACCAGCGGGTCGGCGGCAGCCTGCTCGATGAAGCGCTGCACGCTCGTGGCGAAGGAGTCGTAGGGGTGGTGCAGCAGCACGTCGCCCTCGCGCAGGGTGGCGAAGACGCTCTTGGGCGTCTCGCCCTCGCTCAGCCGCGGGTGGGTGGCCGGGACGAACGGGTCGTCCTTGAGCTCGGGCCGGTCCAGGCCGTACAGCGCCATCAGCGCCGCCAGGTCCAGCAGTCCGGGCACGTGCAGCACGTCGGAGGGGGAGACCTCCAGCTCGTGCAGCAGGACGTCGAGGATCTCCGGGTCCATCGTGTCGGTGACCTCGAGCCGGACGGCGGGCCCGAACCGGCGCCGGGCCAGCTCGCGCTCCAGGGCCTGCAGCAGGTCCTCGTCGCGGTCCTCCTCCACCTCGACGTCGGCGTTGCGGGTGACCCGGAACAGGTGGTGGTCGATGACCTCCAGGCCGGGGAAGAGCTGGTTGAGGTGCGCCGAGATCAGGTCCTCCAGCGGGAGGAACACCGACTGGTCGTCCTGGGTCAGCACCGGCACGAAGCGCGGGACGTTGTCGGGCACCTTGACCCGGGCGAACCGGGGCCGGCCGGTCTCGGGGTCGCGCACCGACACGGCCAGGTTGAGCGAGAGTCCGGAGATGTAGGGGAAGGGGTGCGCGGGGTCCACGGCCAGCGGGGTGAGCACCGGGAACACCTGGTCGCGGAAGTACTCGCGCAGCCGCATGGCCTCGCCGTCGGCGACCTCGCCCCAGTGCACGATCCGGATGCCGTGCTGCTCCAGCCGCGGCACGACGTCGGCCACGAACACCTGTGCGTGCCGGGCGACGAGCTCCTGCGTGCGCGCGGTGATCCGGGCCAGCTGCTCCCGGATGGTCAGCCCGTCGGGGGAGCGGACCGTGAGGCCGGTGTTCTGCCGGCGCTTGAGCCCGGCGATCCGCACCATGTAGAACTCGTCGAGGTTGCTGGCGAAGATCGACAGGAACTTGACCCGCTCGAGCAGCGGTGCGTGCTCGTCCTCGGCCAGCTCCAGCACCCGGGCGTTGAAGTCCAGCCAGGACAGCTCGCGGTTGAGGAAGCGGTCGGCGTCGTGCAGGGGCTCGGTGGTCGGTTCGCTCACCCGCCCATCGTGCCGCACGCGGGTGAACAGCAGATGATCACGCGCAGGCGTCGGGTCCGGCCCGCGCGACCGCCGTCCGGGGCCCCGTGCCCAGCGCCCGGGCGACCGCCAGGTGGGCCACGGTGTCGACGTCGCGGCGCAGCCCCGGCCAGTCCCCGGCCAGCGGCACCGCCCCGCCCGCGGCGTGGGCGGTGGCGGAGCCGGCGCCGAACGCCGGGCGCAGCTCCCCGCGGGTGACGGCCAGCAGGGTGGTGCCGGTGCCCTCCGCGTCGGTCACCGAGGAGCGCTCGTGTCCGGCTGCCGCCAGCAGGGCACCGGTCAACTCGGCCGGGCGCAGCGCGGGCAGGTCGGAGTGCAGGGCCGCCACCGGTGCGCCCCCGGCCACGGCCGCGCCGTGCGCCAGGGCTGCGTTCAGCCCGGCAGCGGGTGCGTCGGGGACCACCCGGGCGCCCAGCGCCCGGGCCAGCCCGGCGGCCCGGGGCTCGTCGGTGACCACCCACAGCACCCCCACGGCGGGGCTGGCCAGAGCGGCCTCCAGGGTGTCCCCGAGCAGGGCCAGCACCAGGTCCTCGTGGTCGGCCCGCCGGTCCCCGACCGGGCCCAACCGGGTCTTCGCCAGTGCCAGGCGCTTCGCCGGGACGACGACGGACCACCCCTGCACGACCCGCACGCTGCCACAGCCCGAGGGCCGGCGTCGGGTCGTGGCGTCCCCGTCGCGCAGCGGGGGACGGGCCGGTCCGCGGGACCCCGGGGGTGGCGGTCCACACTGGACGGGTGAGTCCCGACGTCGTCCGCAGCCCCGGGGAGCAGTGGCCCCGACGGCGGTGGCGCCCCCGCCCCCGGCTGAACTGGGCCCTGCGGATGTCACTGGCCGTGGTCTGGCCGGTCTCCGCGCTGGTCTACGACCTCCGGCTGCGGCACGCCGACCGCATCCCGGCCCGGGGCGGGGTGCTGCTGGTGGCCAACCACGTCTCGGTGCTGGACCCGCTGGCCTGCGCCATGCTGGTCTACGACGCCGGCCGGGTGCCGCGGTTCCTGGCCAAGGACTCGGTCTTCACCGGCCTGGCCGGCACCATCCTGCGGGCCGCCGGCCAGATCCCGGTCCACCGCGGGACCGTCGCCGCCCAGTCCTCGATGGGCGCCGCCGAGCGCGCGCTGGCAGCCGGGGAGGTCGTGGTCATCTACCCCGAGGGCTCGGTCACCCGCGACCCCGACTGGTGGCCCATGCAGCCCCGCACGGGGGTGGCCCGGCTGGCGCTGGCCACCGACGCCGTCGTCGTGCCGCTGGCCCAGTGGGGGCCGCAGCGGGTGCACGACTACCACGCCAAGCAGTTCCACCCGCGGCTGCGGACCCGGGCCGAGTACCTGGTCGGGGAGCCCGTGGACCTGGCGGACCTCCGGGCCCGGGTCCAGGAGGGCCGCCCGGTCACCACCGAGCTGCTGCGCGAGACCACCGACCGGTTGATGGGCCGGGTCCGGGACCAGCTGGGCGAGATCCGCGGGGAGACCCCGCCCGTCGCGGTGCACCCGCGGCCCGCCCGTCGCACCCCGGGCGACCTGCCCGGCGCGGCCGGTGTCGCGTGACCCGCGCCGCCGTGCTGAGCGCGGGCAGCTGGGGCACCACCTTCGCCAAGGTGCTCGCCGACGCCGGGTCCGACGTGACGCTGTACGCCCGCCGTCCCGAGCTCGCCGCGGCGATCACCGCCGACCGGGAGAACGCCGACTACCTCCCCGGCGTCCGGCTGCCCGACCGGGTGCGGGCCACCGCCGACCCGGCCGAGGCGCTGCAGGGGGCCGACGTCGTCGTGCTGAGCATCCCGTCGCAGACGCTGCGGGAGAACCTCACCGCCTGGACGCCGCTGCTGCCGCCCGACGCCACGCTGCTGTCGCTGATGAAGGGCATCGAGCTGGGCAGCACCCGGCGGATGAGCGAGGTGGTCTGCGAGGTCACCGGGGCGACCCCCGACCGGGTCGCGGTGCTGTCCGGGCCGAACCTGGCCCGGGAGATCGCCGAGGAGCAGCCGGCCGCCACGGTGATCGCCTGCACCGACACCGGGCGCGCCGAGCGGCTGCAGGCCGCCTGCCACACCCGCTACTTCCGGCCCTACACCAACCCCGACCTGGTGGGCTGCGAGCTGGGCGGGGCGGTGAAGAACGTCATCGCGCTGGCCGCCGGCATCGCCGAGGGCCTGGGGTTCGGTGACAACACCCGTGCCTCGCTGATCACCCGCGGACTGGCCGAGACCTCCCGGCTGGGCCTGGCACTGGGTGCGGACCCGCTGACCTTCGCCGGCCTGGCCGGCCTGGGCGACCTGGTCGCCACCTGCTCCTCGCCGCTGTCGCGCAACCGCACCTTCGGGGAGCGGCTGGGGCAGGGGATGAGCGTGGCCGAGGTCGTGGCCACCACCCGGCAGACCGCCGAGGGCGTGAAGTCCTGCCGGTCGGTGCTGGACCTGGCACGGGCCCACGGCGTGGACGTGCCGATCACCGAGGCGGTCGTGCGGGTCTGCCACGAGGGGGAGTCCCCGGTGCAGATGGTGCGCGAGATCATGAGCAGAGAGGCCAAGAGCGAGTGAGTCCCACCCCAGGCGACGGCACCCGGGTGGTGCGCGCCGGCGACGAGCCGGTCGTCCCCGGCACCCCGTTGCGTCCCTCCCCGGTGTTCGCGGCCCCCTACCACCTGGGCGAGGACCCGAAGGCCACCGACTTCTACGCCCGCCCGGGCCACCCCACCCTGCGGGTGTTCGAGCGCGCCGTCGGCGAGCTGGACGGCGGGGACTGCCTGTCCTTCGCCACCGGCATGGCCGCCATCAGCGCCGCGGTGTTCGCCGTCGTGCGGGCCGGGGACCGGCTGGTCATCCCCAGCGACGGCTACTACGCGACCCGCGCACTGGCCGTCGAGGAGCTGGCCCGCTTCGACGTCCGGGTCGAGCAGGTGCCGACCCTGGAGATCGCCGACGTCGCCGCCCGGGGCGACCTGGAGGGCGCGGCCTTCGTGCTGCTGGAGACCCCCAGCAACCCCGAGCTGGACGTCTGCGACATCGCCGCGGTGGCCCGTGCGACGCAGGCCGCCGGGGCGGTGCTGGCGGTGGACAACACCACGGCCACCCCGCTGGGCCAGCAGCCGCTGGCGCTGGGCGCGGACCTCACCGTCGGGTCGGACACCAAGGCGCTCACCGGGCACAGCGACCTGCTGATGGGCCACGTGTCCAGCGCCCCCACCGAGCGCGGCCGCGAGCTGCACACCCGGCTGCGGGCCTGGCGGGACCACACCGGCAACGGGCCCGGTGCCTTCGAGGCGTGGCTGGCGCACCGTTCGATGGGCACCCTGGACCTGCGCCTGACCCGGCAGGCGACCACCGCGGCCGCCGTCGCCGAGCTGCTCGCCGCGCACCCGGCCGCGACCGGGGTGCGCTGGCCCGGCCGCCCCGAGGACCCGTCCTACGCCCTCGCGCAGCGGCAGATGACCCGGATGAACGGCATCGTGTCGGCCACCCTCGCCGACGAGGCGGCCGTGCACGCCCTGGTGCGGGCCAGCTCGCTGTGGCTGGCGGCCACCAGCTTCGGCGGCGTGCACTCCACCGTGGACCGTCGCGCGCAGTGGGGTGGGGACGCCGTGTCGGAGGGGTTCGTGCGCTTCTCCTGCGGCATCGAGGACACCGACGACCTGGTCGCGGACCTGGCCGCCGCGTTGGACGCGATCGGGTGACGCAGGCACCAGTAGGGTCCGTCCCGATGACCGAGGAGCCACGCAAGACCAGGGTCGCCGTCGTCTTCGGCGGGCGGAGCGCGGAGCACTCGATCTCCTGCGTGTCGGCCGGCAGCGTGATGTCCGCGCTGGACCCCGACCGCTACGAGGTGGTGGCCGTGGGCATCACCCGGGACGGCGGCTGGGTGCTGCACGACGGCGGTCCGCTGGCCATCGTCGACGGCCGGCTCCCCGAGGTGACCGGCGGCCGGCCGGTCACCCTGGTCGGGGACCCCTCCGGCCGGGGTCTGGTCGAGCTGGGTGGGCAGGCGCCGCTGGTGCCCGTGGACGTCGTCTTCCCGGTCCTGCACGGCGCCTACGGCGAGGACGGCACGATCCAGGGCCTGCTGGAGATGAGCGGGCTGCCCTACGTGGGCTCCGGCGTCTTCGCCTCCGCGGCGTCGATGGACAAGGAGTTCACCAAGAAGCTGCTCAGTGCGGCCGGGATCGCCCAGGGCGACCACGTGGTGCTGCGCGACGGTCACGGGGCGCTCACCACCGACCCCGCGGCGCTGAGCCCCGCCCAGCGCGAGCGGCTCGGGCTGCCGGTCTTCGTCAAGCCCTCCCGGGCCGGGTCCAGCATCGGCATCACCAAGGTCGCCGACTGGGCCGACTTCGCCGCCGCCGTCGCCACCGCGGCCGCCGTGGACACCAAGATCGTGGTCGAGGCCTCGGTGCCCGGCCGCGAGGTCGAGTGCGGCGTGCTGGCCGCGCCCGGCGGTGGGCTGCCGCACACCAGCCTGCCTGCGGAGATCCGGCTCAAGCCGGGCGTCGACTGGTACGACTTCGACGCCAAGTACCTCGACGACGCCGTCGACTTCGACGTGCCCGCGCAGCTCACCCCGGAGCAGACCGCCGCCGTGCAGGACGTGTCGCGCCGGGCGTACCTGGCGATGGACTGCCGCGGCCTGGCCCGGGTGGACTTCTTCCTGGGCACCGACCCGGACACCGGCGCCGACGTGCTCGTGGTCAACGAGGTGAACACGATGCCGGGGTTCACCCCCATCTCGATGTTCCCGCGGATGTGGGCCGCCGCCGGCGTCGACCACCGCGAGCTGGTCGACCGGCTCGTGGCCAGCGCCCTCGCGGGGTGAGGGCCCGGCTGCTGGCCGCCGCAGCGGGGTGCGCCGCGCTGACCGCGTGCGCCACCCCGGTGGACGGGGTGCCGACCGCGGCCGCCGGCACGTCCGCGGCCGCCGGGCTGCCCTCGGACGTCGACGGCCTGGGCGCGCTGGTGCTCACCGAGGTGCCCGGCAGCACGGTCCCGGTGCCCGACGCCGAGCTGGACCCGCCGGCCGGCGCCAAGACCGTCGAGGACGTCGCCGCCTACTCCGAGGACCCCGACCGTGACGCCGAGGTGCTCGCCGACTACGGCTACCGCTGGGGCTGGGAGCGCTTCTGGCGCCCCGCGGGCGGCCTCACCACCGTCTTCGTCGACCAGTTCGACGGGGTGCCCGGTGCCGCCGCCTACGCCGCGGACCTGCGGCGCAACGACGCCTCCTACTACGGCGGCAGCCCCGACCGGGACCCCGACGGGCTGCCCGAGGGCTGCTCGCAGCTGGCGGTCCAGGACCCGCCGGAGGAGACCGGGCTCGACGGCCCGTCGGCGTTCGTCTGGTGCGCGCACGGGCCGTTCACGGTCTCGGTGGCCGTGGTGGCCCCGGACCTGACCGACGCCTCCGCCCGGGTGCAGACGGTCGTGCTGGCCCAGCTGGAGCTGCTGCCCCGCGGCTGAGGCGGCTGCCCGGCCCTCAGTCCAGGGAGACGCCGTCCCGGTAGAGCCAGCGGCCGCCGACCCGGTCGAAGCGGCTGCGCTCGTGCTGGGCGCCCCGGGTGTGGCTGGCTCGGAACTCCACGGTGCCCCCGGCGGCCAGCAGACCGCCGCCGCTGGTGGCCAGCACCTCCAGCCCGGTCCACCGGACGTCGGGGTCCAGCTCGAGGTCGGCCGGGCGGGTGTCGGGGTGCCAGGTCGCCAGCAGGTACCCGGTCTCGCCGAGGACGAAGGCGCTGTACCGGGAGCGCATCAGCTGCTCCGCGGTCCTCGCCGTGCCCGCACCGGCGTGCAGCGGACCGCAGCACTCGTCGGTGGGCAGGCCGGTGCCGCACGGGCAGCGCCGGGGGCTCACCGCGGGGTGGGCTCGGTGAAGGGGATGGCGCCCGCGATGGTCGGGCTGAGCGCGGTCGCCACCGACCCGTCCGTGCTGGAGGGGATGGTGATCTGGACGGGGACCGTGCGGTCCACCGTCGTCCAGACGTTGACCGTCGCGTCGGTGGTGTCCACGAACCAGGTCACCCCGTTGATCTGGAAGGCCTGCTGACCGCCCACGACGAAGCCGGCCGGCGGGTCCGCACCGCAGACCAGGACCTGGGCCGGGTCGCCCCAGGCGTAGGCGTAGGGGGAGTCCGAGTCGACCCGGCGTGAGGTCTCGCCCGCCACCTCCAGCGGGAGCTGGCTCATCAGCGCCGGGCAGGCGGCGTCGGTCTCGGGGGTGATCGGCGGGGTGTCCACCTCGACCGGGCTGTCGTCGCGCGGGGCGACCGGTGTGCCGGACACCTCGGCGACCGCGCCGTCGCCGTCCCCGCCGTCGTCGGAGCCAGGGCCGAAGACGTTGATCAGCACCAGCAGCGCGACGACGACCGGGACGGCGACCGCGGTCGCCAGCAGGGCGGCCCGCCGGGTGGGGTCGGGGCCCGTGGGCCGCTCGACGGGGGCGTCAGCGGGCTCCGTGTCGGGCTCGGTGTCGGGCTCGGGCCGGTCGGGCTCGTCGGTGCTCAGGAGGGGCGCCTCAGAGGTTGACGACGGGGCACGTCAGCGTGCGGGTGATCCCGTCCACCGACTGCACCCGGGCGACCACGAGGCGGCCGAGCTCGTCGACGCTGCTGGCCTCGGCCCGGACGATGACGTCGTAGGGGCCGGTCACGTCCTCGGCCTTGGTCACCCCGGAGATCCCGGCGATGGTCGAGGCGACCGCGGCTGCCTTGCCGACTTCGGTCTGGATCAAGATGTAGGCGTGGACCACGGGACGACCTTCCTCGGACTGAGCTGTCGGTGCGGGCGCCGACGCGCGGACGTGCACCCCGCCGGACGGCGGACAGACCGGCAACGTACCCCAGCGGCCGGGAGTGCCCGGTGACCCGCCCGCGGCCCCTGGTGCCCCCCGTGGACAGCGCGGACACCGTCGCCGTGGTGGGGGAGTTCGGTGTCATCGACCGGGTCACGGCCCGCGCCGGGACCGCCCGGCTGGCCGACGTCGGGCCCGGTGACGACGCCGCCGTCGTCCGGACGCCGGACTCCCGGGTCGTCGTGTGCACCGACGTGCTGGTCGAGGGCCGGCACTTCCGCCGGGACTGGTCCTCCGCCGAGGACGTCGGGCACAAGGCCGCCGCGGCGAACCTGGCCGACGTCGCCGCGATGGGGGCCGTGCCCACCGCGCTGCTGGTCGGGCTGGCCTGCCCCGCGGGCACGACAGCGAGCTGGCTGGAGGGCGTCGCCGCCGGGATGGCCGCCGAGTGTGCCCCGCACGGTGCCGCGGTCGTCGGCGGGGACACCGTGTCCAGCGCGCCGGACTCCTCCTCGGTGGTGCTGTCGGTGACCGCACTGGGCGACCTGCAGGGGCGTGCCCCGGTCACCCGCGGCGGGGCCCGGCCCGGTGACGTCGTGGCGGTCGCCGGCCGGCTGGGCTGGTCGGCCTGCGGCTGGGCGGTGCTGCGCCGGGGGTTCACCTCCCCACTGGCCGCGGTCGCCGCGCACCGCCGCCCGGAGCCGCCCTACGCGGCGGGCCCCGCTGCCGCCGACGCCGGGGCGACGTCGATGTGCGACGTGAGCGACGGCCTGCTCGCCGACGCCGGCCACCTGGCCGAGGCCAGCGGGGTGGTCCTGGAGCTGGACCGCGGGACGCTGGCCTCCTTCGTGGACCCGCTGGGCCCGCTGGCCCAGGTGGCCGCGGCACTGGGCGGGGACGCCCTGGGCTGGGTGCTCACCGGCGGTGAGGACCACGCCCTGCTCGCCACGTTCCCGGCGACGGCGGACCTGCCCACGGACTTCGTGCGCATCGGGGTGGTGTCGGAGGGGCGGGCCGGGGTGACCGTCGACGGCGTCCCGGCCGCCGACATCGCCGCCGCGCTGGGGACGGAGGGGACCGGGCATGCGCACTTCCGGTGACCTCCCCGTGGGCCCCGGGACGACCGGGCTGACGCTGCGCCCGGCCGGCCTGGAGGACCCCGTGGTCGTCGAGCTGGTCGAGGCGGTCCAGCAGGAGTACGTGGTGCGCTACGGCGGCCGGGACCAGATGGTCGTGCGGCCCGGCGACGTGCTCCCGCCCGAGGGCCTCTTCCTGGTCGCCGAGATCGACGGCCGGCCGGCCGGCTGCGGCGCCTGGCGGCGGCACGGGTACGCCGGGGCGGGGGAGGGCACGGTGGAGCGCACGGTGGAGCTCAAGCGGATGTACGTGGCGCCGTGGGCCCGCCGGCGGGGTGTCGCCGCCGCGGTGCTGGCCGAGCTGGAGCGGACGGCGGCCGCGGCCGGCCACACCCGGGTGGTGCTCAACTCCGGGGACCGGCAGCCCGAGGCGCTGGCGCTCTACGCCCGGGCCGGGTACACACCGGTACCCGGGTACGGCGTCTACGCAGGCGCCCCGGAGGCGGTCTTCCTGGGCAAGCAGCTGCCCTCGGTGCTGGGTGCGGAGGAGTCCTGATGGGCGTCGTCACGGTGTCGGCCACGTTCGGCTGCGGGGGAGCGGACATCGCCCCGGCGGTCGCCGAGCAGTTGGGCCTGCCCTTCCACGACCGGGTGATCCCGGCCCGGGTCGCCCTGCGGCTGGGGGTGCCGGTGGAGGAGGCCGAGGCCAACGACGAGAGCGTCGTGCGCGGTCTGTGGCGACTGGTGGCCTCGCTGGGCTCGATGCCCGACCCGGTGGGCGGCGTGCTGCCGGCGTCCTCGGTGCCCGACGAGCGCTCCTACCGGCTGCAGACCGACCGGGTGGTCACCGAGATCGCCGACGGCGACGGTGGCGTGGTCCTCGGGCGGGCGGCTGCACTGGTGCTCCGGGACCGGCCCGACGCGCTGCACGTCCGGCTGGACGGGCCCGAGGAGCGCCGGCTGGCTGCCGCGGTGGCGCACCTGGGCCGGCCCGAGGACGAGGTGCGCAGGGAGCTGCTGGCCGCCGACCGCACCCGGGCGGCCTACGTCCGGCACTTCCACCGGGCCGACCCGGCGGACTCCCGGCTCTACCACCTGGTGGTCGACAGCACCGCCCTGGACCACGCCACGGTCGTGGACCTGGTGGTGCGGGCGGCCCGCTCCCGGGGCATCGGCTGAGGCGGGTGCGGCGGGCCCCGCGGACCTCAGCGGGGTGCGAGCAGCGGGATGGCCACCAGGTCCACGACGTCCTGGGCGAGCTGGTCGTCCAACGGCTGCCCGGTCACCAGCCAGCGGGTCATCAGCACGGCGGGGCCCGCCTCGCCGGCGACCGTCCCCAGCCGGGCCGGGTCCAGCTCCCCCCGGACCACGGCCGCGGTGAAGACGTCGCCGAAGGCCTGCGACCAGACCCCGAGCGGTCCCGCCCGGAAGGCCTCGGCGAGGTCGGGCTCGTGCGGCAGCACGCCCAGCACCGCCCGGGACGCGGTGCCCAGCGGCCCCTGCAGGGCGGTCGTCATCGACCGGTAGAGCACCAGCAGGTCCCCACGCAGGGTCCCGGTGTCCGGCGGGTCGATCTGGCCGCGGTTCAGCTCGGTGATGGTCTCGGCGACCATCTGGACCCGGGAGGACCAGCGGCGGTAGATGCTGGCCTTGCCGACCTTCGCGCGCGCTGCGACGCCGTCCATCGAGACGCCGTCCCAGCCGCGTTCGGTCAACAAGTCCAGCACGGCGGCCTTCACGGCCTCGTCGACGGCGGGGTCGCGACGGCGGCCCGGGCGCACGGCGGTCTCGTTCTCACGGCGGTACTGCACCGTCGCACCTTAGGGCGGTCCCGTCGCGACGACCTGTCGGGACCCGGAACTCGGCCGGGACGCCCGCCCGGAGGAGGGGCCCGGGACGCGACCGACCCCGGTCACCTGGGGTGACCGGGGTCGGTGTGGAGCAGGGGTTGGGGCGGTTCAGCCGCGGACGACCTTGCCGGCCCGGATGCAGCTCGTGCAGGCGTTGATGCGACGGCGGGTGCCGGCACCGACGATGGCCTTCACGGCCTGGATGTTCGGGTTCCAACGGCGCGGCGTCCGCCGGTGCGAGTGCGACACCGACATGCCGAAACCGGGCCCCTTGCCACACACATCGCACACGGCAGCCACGGGTCGATCACTCCTAGGAGAAGACGTTCAGAAGAAGAGCGGGGACACGATCTGAGAGCCAGACGTGGTCCACCCGCACAGATTGCTCAGGCCACTGTAGCCCGTCCCCCGGGCGGGCGTCCGCCGGGGCCGGGGTGTCGGTGCCCACCCGTATCCTCCGGCACGTGCTCACGGCGCTGGACGAGGCCGCGGTCGGCCGGTGGAGCCGCGCCGCCGTGGTGTCGTTGCGCGCTGCCCGCGGCCGGATCGACGAGTTGAACGTCTTCCCGGTCCCCGACGGCGACACCGGCACCAACCTGCTGCTCACCGCCGAGTCCGGGGCGGCCGCGCTGGCCGACGGGACCGACGGGGAGTCCGTCTGGTCGGTGCTGGCCCGCGGCGCGGTCCTCGGCGCCCGGGGCAACTCCGGGGCGATCCTGGCCCAGCTGCTGCGCGGGCTGGCCGACGCCCTCGCCGGGCGGGGCCCGGTCGACGGCGTCGCCCTGGCCGCGGCGCTGCGGTCCGCGGCCGGCACCGCCTACGAGGCCGTGGCCGACCCGGCCGAGGGCACCTTCCTCACCGTGGCCCGGACCGGCGGCGAGGCCGCGGTCGCCGCGGTCGAGGCCGGCACCACCGCACTGGCCGACGTCGTCCGGGCCGCCGCCGACGGGGCCCGCCGCGCGCTGCACGGCACCACCGCCCAGCTGGCCGCCCTGCGCGAGGCCGGTGTCGTGGACGCCGGGGGTGCGGGCTGGTGCGTCGTGCTCGACGCCCTGGTCACCACCGTCACCGGCGTCGAGCCCGACCGTGCCCCCCTGGCCACCCGTCGCGACGTCCCGCGTGCCGGGGCCCACGACGGGCACGCCCACGCGGTGCACCAGCCGCACGAGGGCCCCGGCAGCGAGGTCCAGTTCCTGCTGGCCGACTCCTCCGAGACGGCCGTCGACCGGCTGCGGACCGAGCTGTCCTGGCTGGGCGACTGCCTGGTCGTCGTCGGCGTGGACACCCCGACCGGCCGGGAGTGGAACGTGCACGTGCACGTCTCCGACGTCGGCGCCGCCCTCGAGGCCGGCATCCGGGCCGGCCGCCCGCACCGCATCGCGGTCACCCCGCTGGCGCCGGTGCGGATGGAGGCACCGGTCGCCGGGGCCCGCGCCGTCGTGGCCCTGGTCCCGGCCGGGGAGGCCGCCGAGGGCCTGTCGACGCTCCTCGCCGGGGAGGGCGTGCGGGTGCTGACCGTCCCGGCCGGGGACGGCCCGGCCGCGGTGGAGTCCGCCGTGCTGGACGCCGTGCTGGCCACCGGGGCCGCCGACGTCGTCGTGCTGCCCAACGCCCGGGAGCTCACCGCCCCGGTCTCCCGGGCCGCGGCCCGCGCCCGCGAGGAGGGCCGCGAGGTCGCCGTCGTGCCCACCCGGTCCCCGTTGCAGGGGCTGTCCGCGGTCGCCGTCGCCGACCCGCACCGTCGCTTCGCCGACGACGTCATCGGGATGACCGAGGCCGCCGCGGCGACCCGCTGGGCCGAGGTCACCGTCGCCGAGACCGAGGCACTGACCCTGGCCGGGCGGTGCCACCCCGGCGACGCGCTGGGCGTCGTCGAGGGCGAGGTGGTGGTGGTCGGGCCGGCGCTGCTCACGGTGGCCTGCGAGCTGCTGGACCGGCTGCTGTCCACCGGCGGGGAGCTGGTCACCCTGGTCGGTGGCCGGCTCGGGGACGCCGTCGCCGCGCACCTGGCCGCCGAGCACCCCACCGTGGAGGTCACCCGGCACCCCGCCGGTCCCGGTGCCCGGCCGCTGCTGATCGGGGTGGAGTGACGTGCTTACCCTGGACACCCCGCTGGCCCGCGTCGTGGGGGACAAGACCGCCAAGGCGATGGCCGAGCAGCTGTCCCTGCGCACCGTGCGCGACCTGGTCCGGCACTACCCGGCCCGGTACGCCCGGCGCGGGGACATGACGAAGCTGACCGACCTGCAGGTGGGGGACCGGGTCACCGTGCTCGGCCAGGTGAAGACGTCGAGCACGCGGCAGATGAAGCAGAAGCGGGGCTCGATCACCGAGGTCACCGTGGGGGACGGCGCGGGCTCCATGCGGCTGGTCTTCTTCAACCACAAGCACGCCCACCTCGGGGTCGGCACCTGGGGCCTGTTCGCCGGCACCGTCTCGATGTGGAACGGCAACCTGCAGTTCAGCCACCCGGACTGCCAGGTCCTCGACAGCCCCGACCCGCACACCGACGCCGAGCGCTGGGCCACCGAGCTGCTGCCGATCTACCCGGCCAGCAGGACGGTCTCCAGCTGGGTGCTGCAGAAGTCGCTGCAGCTGGTCTTCGACGACCGGGCCACCCTGGAGGGCCTGCTCGAGGACGACCCGCTGCCGGCCGAGCTGCGCCGCCGGTACGACCTGGTGCCGCTGGCCCAGGCGATCTGGGACAAGCACCACCCCGAGACCGACGAGGCCGTCGAGCGCGCCGACGCCCGGCTCAAGTGGGACGAGGCGCTCGTCCTGCAGGTGACCCTGGGTGCCCGCCGGATCGCCGCCACCCGGGAGCCCGGCATCGCCCGCCCGCTGCGCAGCGGTGGCCTGGTCGACGCCGTCGACGCCGCGCTGCCCTTCTCCCTGACCGACGGCCAGCGCGAGGTCGGGGACGCCCTGGCCGCCGAGATCGGCCGGGAGCAGCCCATGCACCGGCTGCTGCAGGGCGAGGTCGGCTCGGGCAAGACCGTCGTCGCGCTGCGGGCGATGGCCCAGGTCGTCGACGCCGGGGGACAGGCTGCGTTGCTGGCCCCCACCGAGGTGCTCGCCGCCCAGCACGCCCGTGGCATCGGTGCCCTGCTCGGTCCGCTGGGCAAGGCCGGCGAGCTCGACGGTGACCCCGCCGGCACCCGGGTCACCCTGCTCACCGGCTCGCAGAAGGCCGCCGTGCGGCGGGCCGGGCGGGCCGAGGTCGCGGACGGCCGGGCCGGCATCGTCATCGGCACCCACGCGCTGCTGCAGGAGGGCGTCGACTTCGCCGACCTGGGGCTCGTCGTCGTCGACGAGCAGCACCGCTTCGGGGTCGAGCAGCGCGACGCGCTGCGGGCCAAGGGCAACCGCCCCCCGCACGTGCTGGTGATGACCGCGACGCCGATCCCGCGGACGGTCGCGATGACCGTCTACGGCGACCTGGAGACCCTCACCCTGCGCCAGCTCCCGGCCGGGCGTGGCGGGGTGTCCAGCTCCGTCGTGCCGGTCAAGGAGAAGCCGACCTGGCTGGACCGGGCCTGGCAGCGGGTCCGTGAGGAGGTCGCCGCCGGTCGTCAGGCCTACGTGGTGTGCCCCCGGATCGGGGAGGACCCGACCGACGACGCCGGTGCCGACGCCGAGCTCGACGACGAGGGCGCCCCGCCCGACGACGGGTCGGCCAAGCGCGCCCCGCTGGCCGTGCTGGACGTCGCCGAGCAGCTGCGGGCCGGGCCGCTGGCCGGGCTCCGGCTCGAGGTGCTGCACGGGAAGATGACCCCGGAGGACAAGGAGGCCCGGATGCGGGCCTTCGCCGCCCGGGAGGTCGACGTGTTGGTGGCCACCACGGTGGTCGAGGTGGGCGTCGACGTCCCCAACGCGACGGTGATGGTGGTCATGGACGCCGACCGGTTCGGGGTCAGCCAGCTGCACCAGCTGCGCGGCCGGGTCGCCCGGGGCGCGCACGCCGGGCTCTGCCTGCTCGTCACCGAGGCGCCCACCAGCTCACCGACCGGCACCCGGCTCGCCCAGGTGGCGGCCACCACCGACGGCTTCGAGCTGGCCCGGCTGGACCTGGAGACCCGACGGGAGGGCGACGTGCTGGGCAAGGCCCAGTCGGGGTCCCGGTCGACCGTCCGGTTGCTGTCCCTGCTGCGCGACGAGGAGCTGATCAGCACCGCCCGGGCCGAGGCGTCGGCGATCCTGGCCGCCGACCCCGACCTGTCCGACCACCCCGAGCTCGCGGCCGCCGTCCAGGCGCTCACCGCCGACGACCGCGCCGACTGGCTGGAGCGCACATGACCAGGGTCATCTCCGGGACCGCCCGGGGCCGGCAGCTCACCGTCCCGCGCACCGGCGTCCGGCCCACCGGCGACCGGGCCCGCGAGGGGCTGTTCAACTCGCTGACCTCGCTGCTGGACGTCGAGGGCGCCCGGGTGCTCGACCTGTACGCCGGGTCCGGCGCGATCGGCATCGAGGCGCTGTCCCGCGGCGCGGCCGAGGCGGTCTTCGTGGAGCAGGGGATGGGCGCGGTCCGGGTGATCGAGGCCAACCTGGCCACCACCCGGCTGCGCGGCGGCCGGGTGGTGGTCGGCTCGGTGCCCACCGTCGTGGCCGGTCCGGCGCCGGAGGCCTTCGACCTGGTCGTCGCGGACCCGCCCTACGCGGTGGAGACCGGCACCGTGCTGGGCGTCCTGGGCTCGCTGGCCGAGCGCGGCTGGCTGGCCCCCGACGCCGTCGTGGTGGTGGAGCGTTCCTCGCGGGACGAGCTGTGGGAGTGGCCGACACCGCTGGTCGGTCTGCGCGATCGGCGCTACGGCGAGGCCCTGCTCCGGTACGGTCGCGCTCCGTGAGGGCAGCATGAGACGCGCGGTCTGTCCGGGGTCCTTCGACCCGGTGACCAACGGCCACGTCGACGTCATCAGCAGGTCCGCGGCGCTCTACGACGAGCTGGTCGTGGCCGTGCTGGTCAACCCCGGCAAGGCCGGGCTCTTCGACGTCGAGGAGCGTATGGCGCTGCTGCGCGAGGCCACCGCGCACCTGCCCAACGTCACGGTCGACTCCTTCAGCGGGCTGCTGGTGCAGTGGTGCCAGGCCCACGACGTGCCGGTCATCGTCAAGGGCCTGCGCGCGGTGGGGGACTTCGAGTACGAGCTGCAGATGGCGCAGATGAACCGCGAGCTGGCCGGCATCGAGACCCTCTTCGTGCCGACCGCACCCCAGGTGGGCCACCTGTCCTCCAGCCTGGTCAAGCAGATCGCCGCGTTCGGGGGCGACGTCGCGCACCTGGTCCCGGCGGCGGTCAACGAGCGGCTGGTCGCCAAGCGCGAGGAGGAGACACCGTGACCGAGGTCGTGTACCGGCTCTACGAGGTCGTCGACGAGCTCAGCTCGGTCATCGAGAACGCCCGCAGCGTCCCGATGTCCAGCTCGTGCATGGTCCCGCGGGACCACCTGCTGGACCTGCTCGACGACCTGCGCGAGGGCCTGCCCGACGAGGTCCAGCAGGCCGGGGCCATCGTCGAGCAGCGCACCGAGATCCTGGAGCAGGCCCAGGCCGAGGCCGAGCGCCTCACCGGGCGCACCCGGACCGAGGCCGAGCAGACCGTCGCCACCGCCCGGCGGCAGCGCGACGAGCTGATCGGCACCGCCAAGCGCCAGCGCGACGAGGTCGTCACC
The DNA here is from genome assembly GCF_001424485.1 of Modestobacter sp. Leaf380. Taxonomy (GTDB): domain Bacteria; phylum Actinomycetota; class Actinomycetes; order Mycobacteriales; family Geodermatophilaceae; genus Klenkia. Next base: position 82,369 of record NZ_LMQC01000001.1, on the reverse strand, counting down.
CAGGCCCAGGCCCAGGTCGAGGACCTGCTCGCCCGGGCCGAGGCGGAGGCGGAGCGGATCCTGGCCGACGCCGAGCAGCAGGCGGTGCAGCTGGTCGCCGAGGGCCGCGCCCAGCAGGCCGCCCTCGTGACGGCCGGGCAGGCCGAGCACGACCGGCTGGTCAGCGAGACCGACGTCTACCGGGGGGCGGTCGCCCGCTCGGACGCCCTGGGGGAGCAGACCGCGGTCGAGGTGGCCCGGATGCGCGCCGAGGTCGACGAGTACGTCGACAGCCGGCTGGCCGACTTCGGCACCACGCTGGGCCACATGGTCCGCTCGGTCGAGGCGGCACGCAGCCAGCTGCGCCAGCCCTGACACCGCCGGCCGACCGCCGACGGTGGTGACGCGGCCCGGCGTGACCCCGCCCTCGGTGACCCGGCCGGTCCGGCTGGGGTAACCTGGCGACTCCCGGACGAGATGCGCCTGCTCGCATGCGCTGTCCCGCGGAGAACCCCCGACCCCGAGCGACGAAGAACCCTGATGCCTGCTGCCTCCTCGCACCGCCGAGGCGCCGCGCCCTCCGGCCGGCGCCCGGCCGCCGACCCCTGGAAGGTCGACCTCCGTGAGCTCGGCCGCCGGGCCGGGTCCATGCGCGACTGGGAGAAGACGGTCCCGGCCCAGGCCGGCTGGGGCATCGAGATGATCGGCGTGCCCGAGGGCGCCCACGTCGAGCTGCACCTGCGGCTGGAGTCGGTCATGGAGGGCGTGCTCGTCTCCGGCGAGGTCGACGTCCCCGTCACCGGCCAGTGCGCCCGGTGCCTCGAGCCGATCGAGGACACCGTCCACCTGGACGTCCAGGAGCTCTACGCCTACGAGGGCAGCACCACCGAAGCCACCAGCGAGGAGGACGAGGTGCGCCGGATCGACGGCGACTTCCTCGACCTCGCGCCGCTCGTCCGGGACACCGTCGTCCTGACGCTGCCGCTCTCGCCCACCTGCACGCCGGACTGCTCGGGTCTGTGCGTCGACTGCGGACTGCGGCTCGACGACCTCCCGGCGGACCACACGCACGAGGTGCTCGACCCACGTTGGGCCGGGCTCGCCGACCGTTTCACCCCATCGAAGGAGAACTGACCGTGGCTGTCCCGAAGAGGCGTCTGTCGCGCTCGAACACCCGCTCGCGTCGCTCGCAGTGGAAGGCCACGGCCCCCACCCTCGCGCCGTGCCCGAACCGCGCGTGCGGCGAGCTCAAGCCCCCGCACATCGCGTGCCCGACCTGCGGCCAGTACGACGGCCGTCAGGTCATCGCGGTCTGAGCGCAGCAGTCCCCAGCACGACTCCCGACGTGAACGGACCCACTCCACCCGGTGGGGCCGAGCACGCCGACCGGGCCGCCGACTGGCTGCGTGGTGCCCTCGGCACCACGCTGCCCGGCGGCCTGTTGGCGTTGGCCCTGACCCACCGGTCCTACGCCTACGAGAACGGCGGGCTGCCCACCAACGAGCGCCTGGAGTTCCTCGGCGACTCCGTGCTGGGTCTCGTCGTCACCGACGAGCTGTACCGCCGGCACCCCGACCTCCCGGAGGGGCAGCTGGCCAAGCTGCGTGCCTCGGTGGTCAACATGACCTCCCTGGCCGGGGTGTCCCGCCAGCTGGGCGAGGGGGGCATGGGTCCGCACCTGCTGCTGGGCCGTGGGGAGACGACGACCGGTGGCAGCGGCAAGGACTCGATCCTGGCCGACGCCCTGGAGGCACTGATCGGCGCGATCCACCTCGGGCTGGGCCTGGACGCCGCCTCCGAGGTGGTGCACCGGCTCTTCGACCCGCTGCTGTCGGTGGCGGCCACCCGCGGCGCCGGCCTGGACTGGAAGACCAGCCTGCAGGAACTGGGCGCCGCCCGCGGGCTGGGCGCCCCGGTCTACGCCGTCGAGGACGACGGCCCCGACCACGCCAAGACCTTCACCGCTGCGGTGCTGCTGGCCGACGTCGTGCACGGCCGGGGCACCGGCCGGACCAAGAAGGCCGCCGAGCAGATGGCCGCCGAGGACGCCTGGCGGGCACTGTCGGGCACCACCGACGGCAGCGACGGCCCGGCGATGGGCAGCGTGCGTGCCTGAGCTGCCCGAGGTCGAGGTGGTCCGCCGCGGCCTGGAGCGCTGGGTCGCCGGGCGCACGGTGGCCACCGTCGAGGTGCACCACCCCCGGGCGGTCCGCCGGCACCTGGAGGGTGTGGACGACTTCACCGCCGCCCTCACCGGGGCGACCTTCACCGCCGCCCACCGGCGGGGGAAGTACCTCTGGCTGCCGCTGGCCCGCGAGGGCGTCCCGGCGGGCGCGGCGATGGTCGGGCACCTGGGCATGAGCGGTCAGCTGCTGGTCGAGAAGCCCGAGGAGCCCACCGAGAAGCACCTGCGGGCCCGCTTCACCTTCACCGACGGCGGCCGCGAACTGCGCTTCGTCGACCAGCGCACCTTCGGCGGCCTGGCCGTGGAGGAGACGCCGGACCCGGACACGGTGCCGACCCGGCTGGCGCACATCGCGATCGACCCGCTCGAGGACGACTTCGACGCCGAGGCCTTCACCGCCGCCCTGCGCCGGCGCAGGACCGAGGTCAAGCGGGCGCTGCTGGACCAGACGCTCATCGGGGGCGTCGGCAACATCTACGCCGACGAGTCGCTGTGGCGGGCCCGGCTGCACGGGGCCCGGCCCACCGACAAGCTCACCCGGGGCCAGGTCGCCGACCTGCTGGAGGGCGTCCGGGACGTGCTGACCCAGTCCCTGGCGCAGGGCGGCACCTCCTTCGACTCCCTCTACGTCGACGTCAACGGCCAGAGCGGCTACTTCTCCCGCTCCCTGGCCGTCTACGGCCAGCTCGACCGCCCCTGCCCGCGGTGCGGCACCCCAATCCGCCGGGAGCACTTCATGAACCGGTCCAGCTACAGCTGCCCGGTCTGCCAGCCCCGACCGCGCGCCCGCCGCTCGTGACCTCGCGGGTGCGGGCCCTGGTGTCCGGGGACGTGCAGGGGGTCGGCTACCGCTGGTTCGTGCGCGGGCTGGCCGCCGAGCTCGGACTCGCCGGGTCGGCGACCAACCTGCCCGACGGTCGCGTCGAGGTGGTCCTGGAGGGCCCGGACGACGCCGTCGCCGCAGCCGTCACGGCGCTGACCGGGCCGGGAGCACCCGGCGCCCCACGGGACGTGGACCAGCAGACCGAGGCCCCGCGCGGGGACGCCGACTTCCGCACCGGCTGAGCCACGGCGGGCACACGACGGGCGCACAGCGGGCACAGCCCGGGCACGGGGCGGGCACGGGACGGGCACACGGCGGTGACGCCCGGGTGACGAAGGCGACACCACCCCGACACGTCAGCGCCTCCGGGGAGCCGTTGACCGGTGGCCCAGGGGCTGTCACCCTGGGCCCACCAGCCCACGCTGCCTGCCTCGCACGGCCCCGGGTCTCCCCGGCGCTGTCGACCCGAGGTCGCCGCGGGCCCCGCCGTACGGAAAGAAGCTGCTGCGCCATGGCCAAGGCCCTGTTCGGTCACGTCGTCGCCCCGCGCGACCTGCGGATCGCCGAGGAGATCGCCTCGCTCCGCTCCCGGGTCGCCCGGCTGGAGTCCGAGAACGCGACGCTGCGCGCCGAGCGCGATGCGGTCATCGCCCGCGAGCTGCTGTCCATGGCCGGCGCCGACGCGGAGCCCGCGCTCGCCCGCTGAGAGGCAGCACCCCGCACGCCACGCTCCGCGGGCGGTGCGAGGGGGAGGTCCCGGCGCTCCCGGTCGCTAGCCTGACCCCGTGTACCTGTCGGCCCTGACGCTGAAGGGCTTCAAGTCCTTCGCGTCGCCGACGACGCTGCGCCTGGAGCCGGGCATCACCGCCGTCGTCGGGCCCAACGGCTCGGGCAAGTCCAACGTCGTCGACGCGATCGCCTGGGTGCTCGGCGAGCAGGGCGCGAAGAGCCTGCGCGGCGGCAAGATGGAGGACGTCATCTTCGCCGGCACCGCCGGCCGCGCGGCTCTGGGCCGTGCCGAGGTGACGCTCACGATCGACAACGCCGACGGTGCCCTGCCGATCGCCTACACCGAGGTCTCGATCACGCGGCGGATGTACCGGTCCGGGGAGAGCGAGTACGAGATCAACGGCGACAAGGTGCGCCTGCTCGACGTCCAGGAGCTGCTCAGCGACTCCGGCATCGGCCGGGAGATGCACGTGATCGTCGGGCAGGGGCAGCTCGACGCCGTGCTGTCGGGCCGGCCCGAGGACCGGCGCGGCTTCATCGAGGAGGCAGCCGGCGTCCTCAAGCACCGCAAGCGCAAGGAGAAGGCGCTCCGCAAGCTCGACGCGATGCAGGCCAACCTGGACCGGCTGGCCGACCTGACCACCGAGCTGCGCCGCCAGCTCAAGCCGCTGGGCCGTCAGGCCGAGGTCGCCCGCCGGGCCGCGGGTGTCCAGGCCGACCTGCGGGACGCCCGGTTGCGGCTGCTCGCCGACGACCTGGTGGCGTTGCGCACCGCGCTGGACGCCGACGTCGCCGACGAGACCGCGGCCCGGGAGCAGCGCGCGCGGGTCGAGGTCGACCTCGCTGCCGCGACCGCCCAGCAGACCGACCTGGAGACGGCGCTGGCCTCCGACGCACCGGCCCTGGCCGCCGCGCAGGACACCTGGTTCCGACTGTCGACGCTGGGGGAGCGGTTCCGGGGCACGGCGCAGCTGGCGGCCGAGCGGCACCGGCACCTGTCCGCCCCGGTGGCCGCCCCCTCGGGCCGGGACCCCGATGCCCTGGACGCCGAGGCGACCCGGGTCGAGGCCACCGAGGCCGAGCTGGCCACCCAGCTGGCGGTGGAGCAGAGCCGGCTGGACGCCGCCGTCGCTGCCCGCACCGCCCTGGACGCCGCGCTCACCGCCGCCGAGCGGGAGCTGGTCGCCGCCGCCCGTGCGCTGGCCGACCGGCGCGAGGGCCTGGCCCGGCTCTGCGGCCAGGTCGCTGCCGCACGGTCCCGGGTCGCCGCGGGGGAGGCCGAGGTGGAGCGGCTGGGGACCGCGGCCCGGGAGGCCACCGCCCGGGCCGACGCGGCCGGCGACCGGCTGGCTGCCCACGAGCAGCCCGACGACGACGGGGACTCCTCGCCGCTGGCCGCCGCGCACGACCGTGCCCTGGCCGCGCAGACCGCCGCCGCCCGGGTGGTGGCCGAGCTCGCCGACGCCGAGCGCACCGCCGAGCGGGAGCGCGGGGCCGCCCAGGCGCACCGCGACGCCGTCGCCCTGGGTCTGGCCCCCGCCGACGGAGCGGCCGCGGTGCTCGCCGGCGCCGCGGCTGGTGTCCTGGGCGGGGTCACCGGCCCGCTCGCCGAGCGGCTGGCCGTGCACGCGGGGGACGAGGTCGCCGTCGCGGCGGCGCTGGGCGGCCTCGCGGAGGCGGTCGTCGTCACCAGCCCCCGGGCAGCGGCGGACGCGCTGGAGCACCTGGCCGCCGAGGCCGCGGGGCGGGTCGGTGTGCTGGTCTCCGGTGCCCCCGCCGTCGGTGACCGGGCCGACTGGCCGGCCCTGCCGGCCGGGGCCCGGTGGGCGGTCGACCTCGTCGACGCCCCCGCCGACCTCGCGGCCGCCGTGCAGCGGGCCCTGGACCGGGTGGCCGTGGTCGCCGACCTGGCCGCCGCCGTCTCGCTGGTCACGGAGCACCCCGCCGTCCGAGCGGTCACCGTCACCGGTGACGTGCTGGGCAGCGACCGGGCCGTGGGCGGGCAGCCCGACGCGCCCTCGGGACTGGAGGTCCGGGCCCGGGTCGACGCGGCGGACGGCGCGCTGGCGACGGCGACCGCCCGCGCCGCAGAGCTCGCCACCGAGCTCGCCCGCGCCCGGGACGCCCACCGGGTCGCTGTCGCCGACGCCGAGGCCGCGGCCCGGGCCCGGCGCGAGGCGGAGAAGGAGCAGGCCGCCCGGGGACGCGAGCTGGCGGCGCTCGCCGCGGACGCCCGCTCGGCGACCGCCGAGGCCGACCGCGCCGACGCCGCCCGGGTGCGCGCCGAGCAGGGGCTGGAGCAGGCTGCCCTCGCGCTGTCCGGACTGGCCGACCGGCTCGCGGCCGCGGAGGCCGCCCCGGTCGAGGACGAGCCGTCCCCGGCCGAGCGGGACCGGCTGCGGGCCGAGCTGGCCGCCGTGCGCACGACGGAGACCGAGGCCCGTCTCGGCGTCCGGACGGCGGAGGAGCGGGCCCGGTCGCTGCACGGCCGGGCCGAGGCGCTGCGCCGGCAGGCCCGTCAGGAACGGGCCGCCCGCGAGCGCGCCGAGGTGGCCCGCCGGGCGCGGGCCCGGGGCGCAGCGACCGCGGAGGAGGTGCGGTCGGCCGCGGAGGACGCGTCGGTCCTGCTGGCCGGTTCGCTGCAGCGCGCGGCGGGGGAGCGGGACGTGCTGGCGGCGGCCCGGACCGGCCGGGAGGCACAGCTGCTCGTCGTCCGGACGAGGGTGCGCGAGCACACCGCCGAGCTGGACCGGCTCACCGACGAGGTGCACCGCGACGAGGTCGCCCGGGCGCAGCAGCGGCTGCGCATCGAGGCACTGGAGGCCCGCGCGGTCCAGGAGCACGGCATCGAGCTGGAGGTGCTGGTCGCCGAGTACGGGCCGCAGGCGCCGGTGCCCCCGACCCCGCCGCAGCTGGCGGCGGCGCGGGCGGCGGGGGACGCCGAGCCCGAGCCGGTGCCCTACGTGCGGGTCGAGCAGGAGCACCGGGCGGCGCGCGCGGAGAAGGACCTCGCCGCGCTGGGCCGGGTGAACCCGCTGGCGTTGGAGGAGTTCGCCGCCCTGGAGGAGCGCAGCACGTTCCTGGCCACCCAGCTGGAGGACCTGCGGGCCACCCGGCGGGACCTGCTGACGGTCGTGCGGGAGGTGGACGACCGGATCCACGAGGTGTTCGCCAGCGCGTTCGCCGACACCGCCCGGGAGTTCGAGCAGGTCTTCCAGACCCTCTTCCCGGGCGGGGAGGGCCGGATCACCCTCACCGACCCCGACGACCTGCTGACCACCGGTGTGGAGATCGAGGCCCGGCCGCCGGGCAAGAAGGTCAAGCGGCTGTCGCTGCTGTCCGGCGGGGAGCGGTCGCTCACCGCCGTCGCGCTGCTGGTGGCGATCTTCCGGGCCCGGCCCTCGCCGTTCTACGTGCTCGACGAGGTCGAGGCCGCCCTGGACGACGTCAACCTGGGCCGGCTGCTGACCCTGGTGGAGCAGCTGCGCGACACCTCGCAGCTCATCGTCATCACCCACCAGAAGCGGACGATGGAGATCGCCGACGCCCTCTACGGCGTCTCCATGCGCGGGGACGGCATCACCGGGGTGATCAGCCAGCGGCTGCGCCCCGCCGGCTGAGGTCAGTGCAGTCCGGTCAGCTCCAGGACGTCGGCGGGGTCGACCCGGTGGCCCTCGCCGTGCTCGGGGTCGACGACCTCGAGCTCCGCGAGACGGCCCGACAGCACGTGCAGCACGACGTCGACCTGTCCGCCCTCCGCCCGCACCCCGGTCGCGCCCAGCGCGCGGTGGGAGGGTGGTTCGAGCGGGCTCTCGGTGGTCAGCCGGATCGAGGCGCACCCGCAGGCGCAGGCGCCCGTGACCCGACAGCCGGGGACCTGGTCGCCCAGCCCGGCGGCCTGCGCCAGCTCGGTCACCAGCCGTCGTTCGTCGGCCGTCAGCTCGCGGGGGCCGGCCGGGAGGTCGACGTGGACGTCGGTCACCGGATCAGCGCCGCCCGCAGCGCCGCGACCTGGGCCGCGGTGAAGTCCCGGGACACCGGAGCGGAGCGCTGGATCGCGTCGAACCCGTGGTACGCCCCGGGCACCTCGACCAGCTGCACGTCGACGCCGGCCGCGCGCAGCCGGCGGGCGTACGTGACGTCCTCGTCGTGGAACAGGTCGTTGGTCCCGACGCCCACCCAGGCCGGGGGCAGGCCGGCCAGGTCCTCCGCGCGGGCCGGCGCCGCGGTCGCGGGCACATCGGCCCGGCCGGCCAGGTAGGCGGCCCAGCCGAACCGGTTGGAGCCCGGGCTCCACACCCGGACCGAGGAGACGTCGAGGTCGGTGCGGGTCGTCGTCCGGTCGTCGAGCATCGGGTAGACCAGCAGCTGGAACGCCAGGTCGACGCCCCGCTCGCGGGCCAGCAGCGCCGTCCCGGCGGCCAGGTTGCCCCCGGCGCTGGCGCCGCCCACGGCGACCCGGGTGGCGTCGACGTCGCTGCGGCCGACCAGCCAGGTGAGCGCGGTCCAGCAGTCCTCGAGCGGCACCGGGTAGGGGTGCTCGGGGGCCAGCCGGTACTCCACCGCGGCGACCAGCACGCCCAGCTCCTCACTGACCCGGCGGCAGAACGCGTCGTCCATCGCCGCCGAGCCGAGCACGAGCCCGCCCCCGTGCACCCAGAGCAGCGCAGGGAACGGACCGGGCCCGGCGGGCCGGAACAGCCGGACCGTGACGTCGGCCGACACCGGGACGACGGGCACCCGGCCGTCGGGCCGGGCCAGCCGGCCCAGCGTGCGGACCACCCGCAGCGAACGCGGACCCAGCGACACCTGCGGGAGCCGGCGGGCGTCGGCCAGGTCGGGGTGGAACGGGGGCATCGCGGTCAGCCGATCTCGAGGTCGATCTGGAGGGGGTGGTGGTCCGAGCAGGCCGAGCCGTCCAGGACCGCGGCGCTGCGCACCCGGACCTCGGGGGAGACCCACACCTGGTCGATCCGCACCCGGGGACGTCGGGCCGGGTGGGTGAGCCCCTGCTCCCGCTTCCACAGCTGCCAGCGGCGGGCCTGGTCGGCCCGAGCGCCGGCGGCCTGCCAGCCGTCCCGCAGCCGCGCCCGCAGCGGGGCCAGCTCGGCGGCGGCCGGCCCGCAGTTGAGGTCCCCGACGACGACCGCGGCCCCGGCGTCGGGCAGCAGCCCGGCCAGCGCCTGGGCCTGGGCGGCCCGGGCGCGCGCGGACTGGCTGGACAGGTGCGTGGTGACGACGGTGACGGCGGTGCCCCCGATGCCCAACAGCACCCGGACGGCGCCCCGCGGCTCGCCGTCCCCGGGCAGCGGTGTCACGTGGTCGTCGAGCACCGGCAGACGGGTGAGCAGCGCGTTGCCGTACTGCCGGTCGGGTGCGCCCGCGGTCCGCTTGCTGATCGCCGAGCCCCAGACGAGCTCGCGGTCCAGCGCCCGGGCCAGCAGCTCGGCCTGGTCGACGCCCTCGCTGCGCTCCCCGAAGTGCCGGTCGACCTCCTGCAGGCACACCACGTCGGCATCGGTGCGCTGCAGCAGCTCGGCCACCCGCACCAGGTCGTGCCGGCCGTCGTCCCCGACGCCGTGGTGGGTGTTGAAGGTGACCAGCCGCAGCGCGGTCACCGGCGGACGCCGTGGGCTGCGGAGGGGTGGCGCACGACGCCCACCCTGCCATCCCGCGTCGGTCGCAGCCGCCCGGGCGGTGGGGTTGCATGGGGGCATGCGCATCTTCTTCACCGGTGGCTCCGGCAAGGCCGGCCACCACGTCGCGCCCTTCCTGGCCGACCAGGGCCACCAGGTCACCAACGCCGACCTCACCCCGCTGCGGCACGAGGGCATCGCCGACCTGCGGGTGGACCTGACCGACCTGGGCCAGACGTGGTCGGCGATGGCCGGTGCGGCCCGGGCGTCCGAGCTCGACCTGCCCGCGGTGCCGGCCTACGACGCGGTGGTGCACTTCGCCGCGGTGCCGGCGATCCTGCTGACCGCCGACGCGACGACGTACGCGACCAACGTGCTGAGCACCTACAACGTGCTGGAGGCGGCCACCCGGCTGGGCATCCGGAAGGTCGTCTTCGCCTCCTCGGAGACCACCTACGGCATCTGCTTCGCCCAGGGGGAGCGCCGTCCGCAGTACCTGCCCGTGGACGAGGAGCACCCGACGGTGCCCGAGGACTCCTACGCGATGAGCAAGGTCGCCGGTGAGGTGACGGCGCGGTCCTTCCACGCCCGGACCGGGGCCGACGTGTACGGCCTGCGGATCAACAACGTCATCGAGCCGCACGAGTACGAGCAGCTCTTCCCGGCGTTCCTGGCCGACCCGGCCCTGCGCCGCCGCAACGTGTTCGCCTACATCGACACCCGCGACCTCGGGCAGGCCGTGCAGCGGTGCCTGGAGACCGACGGGCTGGGCTACGAGGTCTTCAACGTGGCCAACGCCGACTCCTCGGTGGCTGCCACCACAGACGAGGTCCGGGAGCAGTTCTACGACGGCGTGGAGCTGCGGCGTCCGATGGGGCCGCACGAGACGTTCTACTCGATCGACAAGGCCCGCCGGCTGCTGGGCTTCGACCCGCAGCACTCATGGCGGGACGTGCTGGCCGACCCACAGGGCTGACTCAGGACAGCTCGGTGTCCAGCACCCGGGTGAACTGCGGGGTGCCGTCGTCGGCCCGGCTGGTGGCCCACAGCCGGAAGCGGGCGTCGGCGCCCTCGAGCACCAGCTCACCGAGCTCGTTGCCGAAGAACGGCCCGGCCTGCTTCTCCCAGACCAGTCCCGTGCGGGGGACCCGGGCGACCCGGGTGAGGGCGCCGGTCACGGCCCGGGCCCACCGGCTCCAGCCGACCCGGAAGCCGATCTCGATGGCGTGCGGGGCCTTGTTGTGCAGCGGGGAGACCGTCAGCTGGTGCACCCGGCTGGTCAGGTCGCCCGGGTGCACCAGTTCCGCCGCGTAGGCGTGGTGCACGTCCCCGGACAGCACCATCACCGTCGCCGGGGCGGGGCCGGCCTCTCCCCGGGCGATGGACACCAGGGCGGCGCCCAGCCGCTCGAAGGACCGGCCGAAGGCGGCCCAGTGCTCCAGGTCCGCGCCCTGCCGCACCGCCTCCGCCAGCCGGCCCAGCGGCCGGCGGTGGTGGCGCACGTTGAGCGTCTCGTTCCACCGCTCGATGTCGTGGATCGCGTGCGGCAGCAGCCAGGGCAGCGACGTCCCGACCAGGACGTGGGAGACGCCGTCGGCGACGGCCTCGCCCAGGGCGTCCTCGACCCAGGTGAACTCGGTGTCGTCGAGGATCTGCCGGTCGGCCTCCTCCAGCACCCGGCCTGCGCGGCTGTCGACCATCACCAGCCGGACGTGGTCCCAGTGCCGGACGTAGCTCCAGCGGAAGGCCTGTGGGTCCCCGTCGGCTCCCTCGGCCATCGCGGTGAGCATCGGCTCGGCGTCCACCGAGGAGGCACCGTCGCTCTGCATGGCCGCCCAGGTGGGGTTGTCGGCCAGCTCGGCGGGGGACAGGTTGCCCAGGTGCTGGTAGACGAAGTAGCTGGTCAGGCCACCGGTGATCCGGGTCCGCCACCACGGCTGCCCGACGGTGTCCGCGCGCCAGGCCGCCGAGGTGTTCCAGTCGTCGATCATCTCGTGGTCGTCGAAGATCATCGAGGACGGGATGGTCGACAGCAGCCAGCGCACCTCCGGGTCGCCCCAGGACTCGCGGTAGAGCCGGGTGTACTCCTCGTAGTCCGCGGCCTGTACGCCCGGCGGCTGCGACAGGTCGCGGCGGGTGGCCATCCAGGCCTGGGTCGCCGGCGTCGTCTCGTCGGCGTAGACCTGGTCGCCCAGCAGCACCAGCGCGTCGGGCCACTCCTGCTGCGGGGTGTCCGCCAGCTGCACCGCGTAGGAGTCCAGCGCGTCCGGGGCGATCCCGTCCCGCACGTCGACCGCCGAGGGCGTCGCGTACCGGCAGGACCCGAAGGCGATCCGGAAGGGCCCGGGACCGCCGGGGGTGCGGATCCGGCTGGGCGGGAACGACGTGTGCCGGGGCGGCCACACCCGGGCGCCGTCCAGGTGGACCTCGTAGGGCGTGACGCTGCCCGGCTCCAGACCGGTGATCACCACCAGGGCGTAGTGGTGCCCGCCCACGCAGAAGGTCCGCGCCGAGGCGTCCAGCACCCGCACGGTGCACGGCCCGTCGGTCTCCACCCACACCGTCGCCGACACCGGGTCGACGTGGCGCAGCAGCGGACCCAGGACGAGGGACGGGGCGGAGGAGGAGCTGGCGCTGGGGCTGGGCGGCACGTCCTCAGGGTCCCGCACCGCCCCAGGTGCCGCCCAGCCGGAGCTGGGAGACTCCTGTCATGGAGTTCATCGTCATCGCCGTGGCGATCGTGGTCGTCGCGCTGCTCGCCGGCGTCGGCCTGCTGGTCAGCCGCGGCCGCCGCACCGTCCGTCTGGACGACGACGCCGCCCGGGGCACCACGCTCACCCGGCCGGCCCCCGGCACGGGCGCGACCGCCTCGACCAGTGCCCCGCCCGCACCGCCCTCGACCGGCCCGCCCGTCGACGTCGACCCGGCCACCCCGGTGGAGCTCCCGCCGGCCGAGCCCGAGCCCGGGCTGGTCTTCGAGACGCCGTTGCCCTCCGCCGGGCGCCTGGTCCGGCTCCGGTCCCGGCTGGCCCGCTCGCAGTCCTCGCTGGGACGCGGCCTGCTGACCGTGCTGGCCCGCGAGCGGCTGACCGAGGAGGACTGGGAGGAGGTCGAGGAGACCCTGCTGGCCGCCGACGTCGGCGTCGCCGCCACCACCCAGATCGTGGACCGGCTGCGCACCCAGTCGATGGTGCTGGCCACCGGGGACCCCGGCGCGCTGCGCGAGCTGCTGGTCCGCGAGCTGGTCGGGGTGCTGGGCCCGGACATGGACCGCACGCTGGCCACCGACGCCGAGCTGGACCGCCCGGCCGTCGTCCTGGTCGTCGGGGTCAACGGCGCCGGCAAGACCACCACCTGCGGCAAGATCGCCCGGGTCCTGGTGGGCGACGGTCGCAGCGTGCTGCTGGGCGCGGCCGACACCTTCCGCGCCGCCGCCGCCGACCAGCTGGAGACCTGGGGCGAGCGCGTCGGCGTCGTCACCGTCCGGGGCCGGGAGGGCGGGGACCCCGCCTCGGTGGCCTTCGAGGCGGTCAAGGCCGGTCGGGAGGCCGACGTGGACGCCGTGCTGGTGGACACCGCCGGGCGGCTGCACACCAAGAGCGGTCTGATGGACGAGCTGGGCAAGGTCAAGCGCGTCGTGGAGAAGCAGAGCCCGGTCGACGAGGTGCTGCTGGTGCTGGACGCCACCACCGGGCAGAACGGGATCGTGCAGGCCCGGGTCTTCACCGAGGCCGTGACGGTCACCGGCATCGTGCTCACCAAGCTCGACGGCACCGCCAAGGGCGGCATCGTGGTCTCGGTCCAGCGCGAGCTGGGCATCCCGGTGAAGCTGATCGGGCTCGGCGAGGGGGCCGACGACCTGGCGCCCTTCGAGCCGCGGGCGTTCGCCGAGGCACTGGTCGGCGCCTGAACGCCTGGGCCTGGGCCCCCGCGCCCGAGCCTCCGCCCCGCGCCCTCAGTGGTGCGGGGCGGCCTCGGGCTGCCAGCGTTCCTCGATGCGGCCGTAGCGCCAGACCGCCAGCGCCAGACCCCAGGTGACGACGAACAGCCCGACGATCGCGAAGCCGACGTAGTCCAGGTCCAGCGAGGCGATCCAGGCCAGCGGGCCGCTGTCGATGCCCAGCCGCTCGACCAGCAGGCCGATCAGCACCATCGTGCCGACGACGAGCGCGACGACCACCGACAGCACCGTGACGGTCAGGTTGTAGAACACCTTGCGGACCGGCTTGACCAGGGCCCAGCCGTAGGCGCGGGTCATCAGGATGCCGTCGGCGGTGTCGAACAGGCTCATCCCGGCCATGAAGAGCACCGGCAGGACGACGATCGCGTACCAGGGCAGCACGAACGCCGCGGAGCCGGCGATGAGCACCAGCAGCCCGACCTGGGTCGCGGTGTCGAAGCCCAGGCCCATCAGCAGGCCCACCGGGTAGAGGTGCCAGGGCTTGCTGACCCGGCGGGTGACCCGGTTGAGCAGTCGGGCCAGGAACCCGCGGTTGTGCAGGTGGTGCTCCAGCTGGGCCTCGTCGAGCTCGCCGGACCGCATGCCGCGGAAGACCTTCGCGATGCCGACGACGGAGGCCAGGTTCATCAGGCCGATCAGCAGCAGGAAGCCCCCGGCGACCAGGGTGCCGATGAGCCCCAGGGTCTGCGCGGTGCTCGAGTCGCCGTCCTGGATGACGCCGGCGACGGACTGCACGCCGACCGCGAGCAGCACGCTGGCCACCAGCACCACCGAGGAGTGGCCCAGGGAGAACCAGAACCCGGTGCCGACGGCGGAGCGTCCCTCGCCGACGAGCTTGCGGGTGGTGTTGTCGATCGTGGCGATGTGGTCGGCGTCGAAGGCGTGCCGCACGCCGAGCAGGTAGGCGGTCAGGCCCACGCCGACCCCGAGGACCCCGGCGCTGCCCAGGTCCAGCCGCTGCGGGGCGACCCCGAGGACGAGCACTCCCCAGCCGACCACGTGCAGGACCACGACGACGGCGGTCATGGCCGCGATCCGGCGGCGGTCGGGGCGGGTGAACCCCGCGCGCCCGTCGGCGGCGGTGGTCGGTGCGGTGAGCGTCACGGGCGGACCTTATTGCACTCCTCTGGCACCTGCACAGCGTTCGCAAGAAGGACCCGGACCGCACAGGGAGGGGTGGCGATCGACACACCGACGGCGCCGGTCGGGCCCACGCAACACGTCCGGAACACGGGGGGACGACACGCGCGGACGTGTTCACGGTCCCGAAACACGTCCAGGACCCCGTCGGAAACACGGTCTGGGCACGGTGTCCCCACACCAGCACCGCACCACCGCACACCACCGCACACCACCGCGCAGCCCGATCGCGCAGCTCTGCCGGGCCTGCGCCCGGCACCCCGCCCCCGCCCTCCCGGGCCCCCGATGCGGCCGATGGCCGACGACCGATGTCAGGAGGTTGCCGTGGTCAACACCGGCGACACCGCCTGGATCCTCACCAGCGCAGCTCTCGTGCTGCTGATGACGCCAGGTCTCGCGCTCTTCTACGGCGGCATGGTCCGCGCGAAGAGCGTCCTCAACATGATGATGATGAGCTTCGGAGCGGCTGCGCTGATCAGCGTGCTCTGGGTGCTCTACGGCTACTCCATCGCCTTCGGCAACGACGTCGGCGCCGGGCTGCTCGGTGACCCGACGGAGTTCTTCGGCCTCAAGGGCCTGATGGAGGACCTCACCGCCGAGGGCGGGCTGCCGGTCATGGCGTTCGTCGGCTTCCAGGCCGTCTTCGCGATCATCACCGTCGCGCTGATCTCCGGTGCCATCGCCGACCGGGCCAAGTTCGGCGCCTGGATGGTCTTCGCCGGCGTCTGGGCCACGATCGTCTACTTCCCGATCGCCCACTGGGTCTTCGACTTCACCCTCACCGACGACGACGGCACCGTCACCCACGTCGGTGGCTGGATCGCAAACACCCTGAAGGCGGTCGACTTCGCCGGTGGCACCGCGGTGCACATCAACGCCGGTGCCGCGGGCCTGGCCCTGGCCCTGGTCCTCGGCAAGCGCCGCGGCTTCGGCCGCGAGGCCATGCGCCCGCACAACCTGCCGCTGGTCATGATCGGTGCCGGGCTGCTGTGGTTCGGCTGGTTCGGCTTCAACGCCGGCTCCGCCCTGGCCGCCAACAACACCGCCGCGGTGGTCTGGGTCAACACCCTGGTCGCCACCGGCGCCGCCGTGCTGGGCTGGCTGCTGACGGAGAAGCTCCGCGACGGCCACTCGACCTCCCTGGGTGGCGCCTCCGGCGTCGTCGCCGGCCTGGTCGCGATCACCCCCGCCTGCTCCGCCGTCTCCCCGGTCGGCGCGATCATCATCGGCGTCCTGGCCGGTGTGCTCTGCGCCCTGGCCGTGGGCCTGAAGTACCGCTTCGGCTACGACGACTCCCTCGACGTCGTCGGCGTCCACCTCGTCGGTGGCCTCTGGGGCACCATCGCCATCGGCTTCCTGGCCGACCCCGACGCCCCCGCCGGCGTGGAGAGCCTCTTCTTCGGCGGTAGCGTGGACCAGCTGTGGCGCCAGGTCGTCGGCGCCGTCGCCGTCCTGGTCGTCTCCTTCGTCCTCACCTACGTGATCGGGCTGGTCATCGAGAAGACGATGGGCTTCCGCATCACCGAGGAGGACGAGGTCGCCGGGATCGACAACGTCGTGCACGCCGAGTCCGGCTACGACTTCACCAGCCTGAGCGGCGGGAGCGGCTCCGCGCTGCACCAGGCCACGACGGCCAAGACCGTGGAGGGTTCCCACTGATGAAGCTGGTCACCGCGATCGTCAAGCCGTTCAAGCTCGACGACGTCAAGAACGCCCTGGAGCTCATCGGCATCGCCGGCCTCACGGTCAGCGAGGTCCAGGGCTTCGGCCGCCAGCGCGGCCACACCGAGGTCTACCGCGGTGCGGAGTACCAGGTGGACTTCGTCCCCAAGGTGCGCATCGAGGTCGTCGTCAGCGAGACCGACGCCGCCCGCGTGGTCGACGCCGTCGTTGAGTCCGCCTCCACCGGTCAGATCGGTGACGGCAAGGTCTGGGTGACGACGATCGACGAGATCGTCCGGGTCCGCACCGGCGAGCGCGGGGCCGACGCCCTGTAGTCGCTCAGCCCGTCGACGTCGGCCGGGGTGGTGGGTCTCCCACCGCCCCGGCCGACGCCGTTCCACCCACCGCGACGGCACGGACGCCGTCCCCGCACGGAACGAGGTGCCCCCGTGACCGAGCTGCGGGCCGTCACGGCCCCCGACCCCGCCGAGCTGGCCGCGCTGCCCCGCGTCGGACGGGTCGCCGCCCTCGACACCTGGCTGGGCGGACTGCTCGACGCCGCCGTCGCGGCCACCCCCCGCCCGGCCCCGCGCCGTGGGCAGAGCCCCGCCCCGGCCGGCACCGGCGTCGCGCTGGTCGCGGTCGGCAGCCTGGGCCGCCGGGAACCGGCCCCGTACGGGGACCTGGACCTGGTCCTGGTGCACGACGGCCGTCCCGAGATCGGCGCCCTGGCCGACGCGCTCTGGTACCCCGTCTGGGACGCCGGCCACAAGCTGGACCACTCCGTGCGCACCGTCGCCGAGGCCGTCCAGGTGGCGGGGACCGACGTGAAGGCCGGGCTCGGGCTGCTCGACGTCCGGCACGTGGCCGGGGACGCCGAGCTGGCCGCCCGGCTGCGGACCGCGACGCTGGCCAGCTGGCGGCAGCACGCCGCCCGGTTGCTGCCCGAGCTGCGCGACATCCGCCGCGGGCGGGTCCGCACCGTGGGGGAGCTGGGTTTCCTGCTGGAGCCCGACCTCAAGGAGGCCTACGGCGGTCTCCGCGAGGGCCAGGTGCTGCGCGCGCTGTCCACCGCCCAGCTGGTCGACGAGCCGCCGGCCGACGCGGGGGAGGCCTACGCCTTCCTGGTCGACGTGCGCGACGAGCTCCGTCGGCGGTCGCGCCGGGCCTCGGACGTGCTGGTGCGACAGGAGCAGCGTGGTGTCGCCCAGGCCCTCGGGCTCGCCGACGACGACGCCCTCATCCGCCAGGTGAGCCTGGCCGGCCGCCGGCTGGCCTTCGTCGCCGACGAGACCTGGCGCCGGGTCGACGCCGCCCTGGTCCGCCGGCCGCGCACCCGCTACCGCCGGGTCCGCCGGGAGCCGCTGGCCGAGGGCCTGGTGCGCCAGGGCGACGAGGTCGTGCTGGCCCGTGACGCCCGCCCCGCCGTCGACCCCGGCCTGGTGCTGCGCGGTGCCGCGGCCGCCGCCCGCGCGGACCTGCTGCTGTCGCCCTACACGCTCAAGGTGCTCGCCGTGCACGCCCCGCCGCTGCCCGAGCCGTGGCCGCCGGAGGTGCGCTGGTCCTTCCTGCGACTGCTGGCCAGTGGCCGCAGTGCCGTGCCGGTGCTCGAGCAGCTGGACCAGGAGGGACTGCTGGCCCGGATGCTGCCGGAGTGGGACCGGGTCCGGTCGCTGCCCCAGCGTCACCCGTGGCACCGGTTCACCGTCGACCGGCACCTGGTGGAGGCCGCCGCGGCCGCCGCCGAGCTCACCCGGGACGTCGACCGCCCCGACCTGCTGCTGGTCGGCGCGCTGCTGCACGACATCGGCAAGGGCTGGCCCGGGGACCACACCGACGTCGGGGTGGTCGTGATCGGGGAGATGGCCACCCGGATGGGGTTCGCCCCGCCCGACGTGGACATGCTGGTGGCGATGGTGCGCTGCCACCTGCTGCTGCCCGACGTCGCCACCCACCGCGACATCGACGACCCGGCGACCGTCGACCGGGTCGTGGAGGCCATCGACGGCGACGCCGCCCTGCTGCAGCTGCTGCACGCCCTGGCCCAGGCCGACGGCGCCGCCACCTCCACCTCGGCCTGGTCGCCGTGGAAGGCGCACCTGGTCGCCGCGCTGGTCGGCCGGGTCGCCGCCCGGCTGGGGAGCACCACCGTGCCCGAGCCGGTGCTGGAGCCCAGCGACCCGCTGGCCACCGTCCCCGCACCGGCCATCCCGGGCCCGACCCAGCCGGTCACCGTCGGCATCGAGGACGTCGTCGACGGCCAGCAGGTCACCATCGGCGCCCCGGACCGGCCCGGCCTGTTCAGCCTGTGCGCCGGGGTCCTGGCGCTCAACCAGCTCGACGTGCGCGCCGCCCGGGTGACCGTGGAGGGCGGGCACGCGACGCAGGTGTTCGCCGTCCGGCCCCGCTTCGGGCGGGCCCCGGTCCCGGAGATCCTGGCCGACGGCGTGCGGGCCGCCCTGGAGGGCAGCCTCCCACTGGCGCAGCGACTGGCCCAGCGGGAGAAGGACTACAGCCAGGACGGCGTCCGGGGTGCCCCGCCGCGGGTGGCCTGGTTCGACGCCGAGGCGACCGGGGCGGCGAACACCCTGGTCGAGGTCCGGGCCGGTGACCGGGCCGGGCTGCTCTACCGGCTCACTGCGGCCCTGGCGGGGGAGGGCCTGGACGTCACCTCCGCCTCGGTGGAGACCCTGGGTGCCGACGCCGTCGACGCCTTCTACCTGGCCGACCCCTCCGGCACGCCGGTCGACGCGGGCCAGCGGGCGCGGGCGGAGCAGGCGCTGCTGTCGGCCGCCGCGGGGGTGTCCCCGGGCTGACCGGCCCTGCCGCGTCCTCGGCGTGGGCGGTCCTGTCGTACCCCCGTGGCACGGTCCCTCCCAGGTCGACGGGCACGCCGTCGGCCGCGACACCGGGAGGTCACCGTGGAGCTCTACGACTGCGCCGTCTGTGCCGAGGAGACCGTGGTGGAGCAGCCGCCCTGCGCCGACGGGCACGCCGAGGACGGGCTGGACTGCCCCGAGTGGGTCTGCACGGGCTGTGGCGACGCGCTGCTGCTGGGCGCCCCGGGTGCCGCCACGCTGTGGCAGCAGGCCGCCTGAGCGTCGCTCGATACCCTGGGGAGCGGTCCCGTGCGTCGGGACCGTCCCTGATCCACCTGCGTGAGGACGTGTTGTGTTCGAGACCCTGTCCGACCGGCTCGACGCGGTCTTCACCGGACTGCGCGGCAAGGGCCGGCTGTCCGAGGCCGACATCGACGCGACCGCCCGCGAGATCCGCATCGCGCTGCTCGAGGCCGACGTCGCCCTGCCGGTGGTGCGGTCCTTCATCACCGCGGTCAAGGAGCGCGCCCGCGGTGCCGAGGTCAGCCAGGCGCTGAACCCGGCCCAGCAGATCATCAAGATCGTCAACGAGGAGCTCGTCGGCGTCCTCGGCGGGGAGACCCGGCGGATCCGCTTCGCCAAGCAGTCCCCGACGGTGATCATGCTGGCCGGCCTCCAGGGCGCCGGCAAGACCACCCTGGCCGGCAAGCTCGGGCGCTGGCTCAAGGCGCAGGGCCACACCCCGCTGCTGGTGGCCTGCGACCTGCAGCGCCCCAACGCGGTCAACCAGCTGTCCATCGTCGCCGGCCAGGCCGGGGTCGACGTGTACGCCCCGCAGCCGGGCAACGGCGTCGGCGACCCGGTCCAGGTCGCCCGGGACTCGATCGACCACGCCCGGCGCACCATGCACGACGTCGTGGTCGTCGACACCGCCGGCCGGCTGGGCATCGACGCCGAGCTGATGGCCCAGGCCGCCGGCATCCGGGACGCCGTCCAGCCCGACGAGACGCTCTTCGTCGTCGACGCGATGATCGGCCAGGACGCCGTCACCACCGCGATCGCCTTCCAGGAGGGCGTCGGGTTCTCCGGCGTCGTGCTGACCAAGCTCGACGGCGACGCCCGCGGTGGCGCCGCGCTCAGCGTCCGCGGCGTGACCGGCGAGCCGATCATGTTCGCCTCCACCGGTGAGAAGCTCACCGACTTCGACGTCTTCCACCCCGAGCGGATGGCCTCGCGCATCCTGGGCATGGGCGACGTCCTCACCCTCATCGAGCAGGCCGAGCAGGCCTTCGACGCCGACCAGGCCGAGGCCATGGCCGGCAAGCTGGCCAGCCGGGAGGGCTTCACCCTCGAGGACTTCCTCGAGCAGATGCTGGCCATCCGCAAGATGGGCCCGATCGCGAACCTGCTCGGCATGCTCCCGGGCGCCGGGCAGATGAAGGAGCAGCTCAAGCAGGTCGACGACCGGGACCTGGACCGCACCGCGGCCATCATCCGGTCCATGACCCCCGCCGAGCGGGTCACCCCCAAGATCATCAACGCCTCGCGGCGGGTCCGGATCGCCAACGGCTCCGGGGTCACCGTCACCGAGGTCAACTCGCTGCTGGAGCGCTTCGTCCAGGCCCAGAAGATGATGGGCCAGATGGCCGGCAGCATGGGCATGCCCGGCATGGGCCCGATGTCGAAGAAGGCCCGCGGCCGGCAGATCCAGGCCGCCCCCCGCAAGGGGAAGAAGCAGAAGGGCAAGAAGCCCCCGGCCCGGCGGGCCATCGGCGGAGCGCCCGGGGCCGGTGGGTCCGCCGGCGGGGGAGCGCCCGGCGGGGTCCCCGGCCTGCCGCCGGGCCAGGCACTGCCGGACCTGAGCAAGCTGGACTTCAGCCAGTTCCGGGACCAGGGCCGCTGACCCGGTGACGCCGCCCGCGCTGCACCTGTCCGGGGTCGTGATGCTGCCCGACGGCGTCACCGGTGACCTGTGGGTGCGCGACGGGCGGCTCACCACCGAACCGGTGCCCGGCGCCGAGACCGTGGCCCGGGGCGGGTTCGTGCTGCCCGGCCTGGTCGACGCGCACTGCCACGTCGGTATCGCCCGGGGCGGCGGCAACGTCGAGGACCTGGCCGCGGCCCGGGAGCAGGCGCTGGTCGAGCGGGCCGCCGGTGTCCTGGCGCTGCGGGACTGCGGCTCCCCGGTGGACACCCGCGCCCTGGACGACGACGAGGACCTGCCCCGGATCCTGCGCGCGGGCCGGCACGTGGCCCGCAGCCGCCGCTACCTGCCGGGCCTGGCCGTCGAGGTCGAGCCCGAGGACCTGGTCGAGGCCGTCCGCACCCAGGCCCGCGCCGGGGACGGCTGGGTCAAGCTGGTCGGGGACTGGATCGACCGCGGCGCGGGCGACCTGGGTCCGCTGTGGCCGGCCGAGGCGCTCACCGCAGCCATCGCCGCGGCGCACGCCGAGGGCGCCCGGGTCACCGCGCACACGTTCGGCACCGACGCGCTGCCCGACCTGATCGGGGCCGGCATCGACTGCATCGAGCACGGCACCGGGCTCACCGACGACCTCGTCGCCACCATGGCGCAGCAGGGCACCGCCGTCGTCCCGACGCTGGTGAACGTGGAGAACTTCCCCGGGTTCGCCGCGGCGGGGGAGTCTAAGTTCCCCTCCTACGCCTCGACCATGCGGCGGCTGTACGCCTCCTCGGGCGCCGTCGTCCGGGCTGCGTACGAGGCGGGGGTGCCGGTCTTCGCCGGCACCGACGCGGGCGGCGGCATCGACCACGGCGTCATCGCCGACGAGATCCGCGCCCTGCACGCGGCCGGCCTGCCTGCGGAGGCAGCGCTGGCCGCGGGGTCCTGGGCGGCCCGGGAGTGGCTGGGGCTGCCCGGGCTCACCGAAGGGGCCCCGGCCGACCTGGTCCGCTACGACCGGGACCCCCGGGCGGACCTGTCGGCCCTGGACGACCCCCAGCTGACGGTGCTGCGCGGCCGGGTCGTCTGAGGGGCGGGCGCGGGGGCCTGCCAGACTCACCGCCGTGTTGTTGCGGATGTCCACCCTGTTCCTGCGCACCCTGCGCGACGACCCGGCCGACGCCGAGGTCCCCAGCCACCGCCTGCTCGTGCGCGGCGGGTACATCCGGCGCTCGGCGCCCGGTGGCTTCACCTGGCTGCCGCTGGGCTGGCGGGTGTTCCGCAACGTCGAGCGCGTCGTCCGCGAGGAGATGGACGCGATGGGCGCCCAGGAGGTCCACTTCCCGGCCCTGCTGCCCCGCGAGCCCTACGAGACCACCGGCCGGTGGACCGAGTACGGCGACAACCTCTTCCGCCTCCAGGACCGCCGCGGTGGCGACTTCCTGCTCGGTCCCACGCACGAGGAGATGTTCACGCTCCTGGTGAAGGACCTCTACGGCTCCTACAAGGACCTCCCCGTCTCGCTGTACCAGATCCAGACCAAGTACCGGGACGAGGCGCGGCCCCGCGCCGGGCTGTTCCGCACCCGCGAGTTCGTGATGAAGGACAGCTACAGCTTCGACGTCTCCGACGCCGGCCTGGAGCGCTCCTACGCCGCGCACCGCGAGGCCTACACCCGGGTGTTCGACCGGCTGGGCCTGGAGTACGTCATCGTCTCCGCCACCTCGGGGGCGATGGGCGGCTCGCGGTCCGAGGAGTTCCTGCACCCCACCCCCATCGGTGAGGACACCTTCGTCCGCTCGGCCGGCGGGTACGCCGCCAACGTCGAGGCCGTCACCACCGTGGTGCCCGAGTCGGTGCCGTTCGAGGGGCTGCCCGCCGCGCACGTCGAGGACACCCCGGACACCCCGACCATCGAGACCCTGGTCGCGGTCGCGGTCGCGCGGTTCCCCGATGTCGGCTACACCGCGGCCCACACGCTCAAGAACGTCGTGGTGACCCTGCGGCACCCCGACGGCACGGTCGAGCCGGTCGTCATCGGCCTGCCCGGTGACCGGGAGGTCGACACCAAGCGGCTCGAGGCCCAGGTCGCCCCCGCCGAGGTGGAGCCCTTCACCGACTTCGCCGGCAACCCCGCGCTGGTCAAGGGCTACATCGGGCCGCAGGTGCTGGGGGAGGGGTCCGCCTCGGGCATCCGCTACCTGGTCGATCCCCGCGTCGTCCCCGGCTCGCGCTGGGTGACCGGGGCCAACGAGCACGGCAAGCACGTCTTCGACCTCGTCGCCGGCCGGGACTTCACCTGGGACGGCACCATCGAGGCCGCCGAGGTGCGCGCCGGCGACCCGGCACCCGACGGTTCGGGCCCCCTGGAGCTCGC
Source organism: Modestobacter sp. Leaf380 (assembly GCF_001424485.1). GTDB lineage: Bacteria > Actinomycetota > Actinomycetes > Mycobacteriales > Geodermatophilaceae > Klenkia. The sequence goes on along the minus strand of NZ_LMQC01000001.1, from coordinate 59,155 downwards.
CCGCGGCGTCGAGATGGGCCACGTGTTCCAGCTCGGCCGCAAGTACGCCGAGGCCCTGGACCTCAAGGTGCTCGACGAGAACGGCAAGCTCGTCACCGTCACCATGGGCTCCTACGGCATCGGGGTCTCCCGCGCCGTCGCCGCCATCGCCGAGTCCATGCACGACGAGCTCGGTCTGGTCTGGCCCCGCGAGATCGCCCCGGCCGACGTGCACGTCGTGGCCACCGGCAAGGACGCCGCGGTGCTCGAAGCCGCTGAGTCCCTCGCCGCCGAGCTGGTCGCCGCCGGGCTCACCGTGCTGCTCGACGACCGGCCCAAGGTCAGCCCCGGGGTCAAGTTCAAGGACGCCGAGCTGCTGGGCATGCCGACCATCGTCACCGTCGGCCGCGGCCTGGCCGACGGCGTGCTGGAGCTGCGCGACCGGGCGACCGGCGAGCGCACCGAGATCGCCGTCGACGGCGCCGCCGCCGCGGTGGTCACCGCCGTCAGGAGCTGACCAGCTCCACCTCGAAGCCGTCCGCGTCCTCCAGGTGGGCAGCCCGGTGGCCCGGGCCGCCGGCGAAGGGGTGCCGGTCGCCGAACAGCAGGGCCCAGCCGTACCGGGGGGCCGCCTCGACCACGGCGTCCAGGCGGACCCCCGGTACGTGGAAGGCCAGGTGGTTCAGCCCCGGACGACGGCGCTCGTGCACGTCGCCGGTCAGGTCGGGGGACTGCTCCAGGACGACGTAGACGTCCCCGGCCCGCCAGGACCGCCCGTGCTCCCAGGACTGGAACGAGGCGGCGCCGAGCTCGGTGAGCAGCCACCCCCAGGAGCGCTCCGCCCGGGCCAGGTCGGGCACCCACAGCTCCACGTGGTGCAGCAACCCGACCGCCGAGGGTGCTGGTACGAGGTCTGATCCGGGCGCGGGTCCGACGTCGTGGCTCACGTCTGGCATCATGGCTGGTCGAACACGTCGGCAGGCGGCCCTCTCTCCGTCGTCGCGCGTGTCCAGCCGCACCGCCCAGGCGTACCCCCACGCGTCCTCCGGGCGGGCACCCACGATCTCGTACGAGGAGCACACCACACACCGTGGCCACCAAGATCAAGCTCATGCGTCTCGGCAAGATGCGCGCGCCCTACTACCGCATCGTCGTCGCCGACGCCCGCACCAAGCGGGACGGCCGGTCCATCGAGACCATCGGCAAGTACCACCCGAAGGAGGACCCCTCCTTCATCGAGGTCGACGCCGAGCGCGCCGCCTACTGGCTCGGCGTCGGCGCCCAGCCGACCGAGGCCGTCGCCGCGATCCTGCGCGTGACCGGTGACTGGCAGAAGTTCAAGGGCGAGCCCGCCCCCGCCCCGATGCGGGTCGCCGAGCCCAAGCCGGACAAGAAGGCCGCCTACGAGGCCGCCGCCCGCGCTGCCGCCGACGAGCCCGCCGCCGGCGCCACCACCCCGAAGAAGAAGGCCGCCGTCAAGGACGAGGCCGCTCCCGAGGCCGAGGCCAAGCTGGCCGAGGACGCCCCTGCCGACGGCTCCGCCGGCAAGACGGCCGCCGAGTAACCGTGCTCGAAGAAGCGCTCGAGCACCTGGTCAAGGGCATCGTCGACAACCCCGACGACGTCGCCGTCGACCTGGTCAACGGCCGCCGCGGCAAGACCCTCGAGGTCCGGGTGCACCCCGAGGACCTCGGCAAGGTCATCGGCCGCGGCGGGCGCACCGCCAAGGCGCTGCGCCAGGTGATGACCGGTGTCGGTGGACGTGGCCTGCGGGTCGACGTCGTCGACACCGACGGGCGCTGAGCACCACCCCGCGCTCGCCGGGACCCGTGCCCCACCAGGCACCCGAGGACACCGTGGTGGTCGGCCGCATCGGCCGGCCCCACGGTGTCCGCGGTGAGGTCACCGTCGACGTGCGCACCGACGACCCCGACCTGCGGTTCGCCCCCGGCACCGCGCTGCGGACCGAGCCCGCTGAGCGGGGTCCGCTGACCGTGGTGGGCAAGCGCTGGCACTCCGGCACGCTGCTGCTGCGGATCGCCGGTGTGGACGGCATCGAGCTCGCCGACCGCGAGGCCGCGGACGCCTACCGCAACACCCTGCTCGTGGTCGAGGTCGCCGACCTCCCCGAGCTCGAGGACCCGGACTCCTTCTACGACCACCAGCTGGTCGGCCTGGACGTCCAGCTCACCGACGGCACCGTCGTGGGCACCGTGACCGGTGTCCGGCACGAGGGCACCGAGCTGCTCGTCGTCCGTCGGCCCGGGGTGAGCGAGCTGCTGGTCCCCTTCGTGTCGGCGATCGTGCCGACCGTGGACCTCGCCGCCGGCCACGTCGTGCTCACCCCGCCCGAGGGCCTGCTCGAGCTGTGAGCGCGCCCTTCCGCGTCGACGTCGTCACGATCTTCCCGGAGTACCTGGCCCCGCTCGGGCAGTCGCTGCTGGGCAAGGCCGCGGCCCGCGGGCTGGTCTCGGTGGGCGTGCACGACCTGCGGCAGTGGACCGACGACGTGCACCGCACCGTGGACGACTCCCCGTACGGCGGGGGGCCGGGCATGGTCATGCGCCCCGAGCCCTGGGCCCGGGCGCTGACCGACGTCCGCCCGCCCGGCACCCGGCTCGTCGTCCCCACCCCCGCGGGGCGGCCCTTCACCCAGGCGGTCGCGGCGCGGTGGGCCACCGAGCCCGGCCTGGTCTTCGCCTGCGGGCGCTACGAGGGCATCGACCAGCGGGTGGCCGACTGGGCCGCCGACGCGGGCCCGGTCTCCGAGGTCTCCATCGGGGACTACGTGCTGGCCGGCGGGGAGTCCGCCGTCCTGGTCATGGTCGAGGCGGTCACCCGGCTGATCCCCGGCGTCGTCGGCAACCACGAGTCCGTGGAGTTCGACTCGCACGCCGACGGTCTGCTCGAGGGCCCCAGCTACACCCGTCCGGCCTCCTGGGCCGGCCACGACGTCCCTCCGGTGCTGCTGTCCGGCGACCACGCCGCGATCGCGCGCTGGCGGCGGGCCGAGTCCCTGCGGCGCACCGCGGACCGGCGGCCGGACCTGCTGGCCGGGGTCGAGCTGTCCGCCGCCGACCGCGCCGCGCTGGACGCCGACGCGTGACCCCGCCCTGGGTGCGGCCGACCGCCCGGGTTCTGGTGCTCTCCCCGGCGGGCCGCGTGCTGCTGCTCGGTGCCCGGCTGACCGCCCCGGACGCCGTCCCCGGGGACGTGCTGTTCTGGTACACGCCGGGCGGGGGAGTGGAGGCCGGCGAGTCCCTGCGGGTGGCCGCGGCCCGCGAGCTCGCCGAGGAGGTCGGGCTGGTGGTCGAGCCGACGGCGCTGGAGGGCCCGGTCTGGCTGCGCCGGCACCTGGGCAGTTTCGGCGACCGGGTGGTGGACAGCCGCGAGACCTTCTTCGTCCTGCGCGACGTCGAGCACGTCGTGGACGCATCCGGGCGGACCGAGCTGGAGCTGCTGGGCGACGAGCCGCACCGCTGGTGGAGCGTGGAGGAGGTCGCGGCGGGACCCGCCGCCTTCGCCCCGGGTGACCTCGCCACCCTGCTGCCCGAGCTGCTGGCAGGACCCTGGACCGGGCCGCCACGGGTCGTCGACACCTGAGATCACAGGGCCGCTGCGTCACGGCCCACCTGGTTGTGGCACAGTAGGGGGCTGCTGCTGCCGCTCCCACGGAGCCGCGGCCCCCCGGATCGGAAACCCACCGGGGAACGCTGCGCGCACCTGGCGTGAGTGCAGCCCGAGTACCGACACCGCTAGGACTGAGGACTGCTGCGATGAACACCCTGGACGCCCTCGACGCCGAGTCGCTGCGCGACGACATCCCCGCCTTCCGCCCCGGGGACACCGTGAAGGTGCACGTGCGGGTCATCGAGGGCACCCGCTCGCGCATCCAGGTCTTCCAGGGCGCGGTCATCCGTCGCCAGGGTGGCGGGATCCGCGAGACCTTCACCGTCCGCAAGGTCAGCTTCGGCGTCGGCGTGGAGCGCACCTTCCCGGTGCACACCCCCGTCGTCGAGCAGATCGAGGTGCTGACCCGCGGTGACGTGCGTCGCGCCAAGCTGTACTACCTCCGCGACCTGCGCGGCAAGGCCGCCAAGATCAAGGAGAAGCGCGAGGCCGTCGTCCGCTGACGACTGCTCTCCCGCTCCACCAGCACCACCCAGCACGGCCCGGCTGCGACACGCAGCCGGGCCGTGCTGCGTCGTGCGGGGTGGGCAGCCCGGGAACGTACGCTTCGACGCGATGAGCACCGACCGGCCCGCGGGGCCCGCCGACGCGGACGAGTCCACTGCCGCGGACGACCCCCGTTCCTCCCGCCGAGCCCGCCGCCGGGCGCGTGATGAGGACCAGAAGAAGGGCTCGCTGCTCAAGGAGCTGCCGGTCCTGCTGGTGGTCGCCTTCGTGCTGGCCCTGCTCGTGAAGACCTTCCTGGTGCAGGCGTTCTTCATCCCGTCGGGGTCGATGGAGACCACGCTGCACGGGTGCACGGGGTGCACCGGGGACCGGGTGCTGGTGACCAAGCCGCCGTACTGGTTCTCCGAGCCCGAGCCCGGGGACATCGTCGTCTTCGAGGGGCCGGACACCTGGACCCCCGAGGTCGACGTCGCGGAGCCGGGCAACTGGTTCTCCTCCGCGGCCCTGTTCCTGGGCCGGGCGATCGGTGTCGCGCCGCCCAGCGAGGACGACTACGTCAAGCGGGTCATCGCCGTCGGCGGCCAGACCGTGCAGTGCTGTGACGACCAGGGCCGCATCCTGGTGGACGGCGAGCCCCTGGACGAGCCCTACATCTACGAGAACACCCCCCTGGAGACCCGGGCCTTCGGTCCGGTGACCGTCCCGGAGGGCCGCTTGTGGGTGATGGGGGACCACCGCTCCGCCTCCGCGGACTCCCGGTCGCACGTCAGCGACCAGTACAGCGGCACGATCGCCGTCGACGACGTCATCGGCAAGGCCTCGGTCATCGTGTGGCCGGTCAGCCGCTTCACCTTCCTGGACAGCCCCGACATCCAGCAGCAGGCCGCCGGCGCACCGGTGGTCAGCGGGGTGCAGGCCGACGTGGTGGCTGCGGCACCCCTGCTGCTGGGGCTGGCCGGTGCCGTGCCGGTCGCCGCCCGGCGGCGGTCCCGCCGGCGACGAGTGGTCGCCACCGGGCCCTCGCGGCGTCCGCCGGGTACCGGCTGGCGGCGGCTGCGGCCGGCGCCGCGGACCCGTCCGGGGCGCAACCGGGAGGACTGAGCCGCCGGTCGTCCAGCCGACACGCGGACGACCTGGACGAGTCACCGGACCGTGGGGTCCGGCAGCCTGGGCATGATCTGCGCGGGTTGCAGAAAGTGATCTGCAGAAGTTGTTCAAGTACTCCGTTCACCCGGTCGATGACAGAGCTGAGAGTCACCGATCCCCGAACGGAGAGTCAGCGATGTCCACCCCCACGGTCAGCACCACCCGCGGCGTCACCCGCGTGCTCCTGCTCGCTGACGCCCCGGTCCTGCGCCGTGGCCTGGTCAGCATGGTCAACGAGACGGCCGGCATGCAGGCCGTCGGCACCCCCGGCGAGCTGCGCCGGGCCCTGACGTTGGTCGAGTCCGCCCGCCCCGACGCCGTCATCGTCGAGCTGGGCGCCGGCCGCGCCGCCACCCTGAACGCCTGCCGCGACCTGCGTCGCCGCTACCCCCGCGTCGCCATCGTCGCGCTGGCCACCTCCGAGGACCCCGCCGTGGTCAACGAGGCCCTGGCCGCCGGTGTCCGGGGCTACCTGCTCATGAACACCTCGCCCACCCTGCTGGGCTGGGCCGTGCTGGCCGCCCGCGCCGGGCGCACCGTCGTCGACCCGCAGATCCGCCGCACCGAGTCCGCCACCGCCCCGGCCGTCAAGGAGCTCACCCCCTCGGTGCCGCTGACCCGTCGCGAGTCCGACGTCCTCGACGAGCTGATCCAGGGCCAGAGCAACCGGGCCATCGGCCGCAACCTGTTCATCAGCGAGGACACCGTCAAGTCCCACGTCAAGGCCATCCTGCGCAAGCTGGGTGCCCGCGACCGGGCGCACGCCGTCTCGCTGGTCCTCTCGGCCCGCAACCCCGGCTGCTCCTGCGGCAGCCACGCGCTGTCGGCCCCCGGCGCCACCCTCGACGTCGACCCCGCCGTCGCCGCCGCGTCCGGGACCGTCTGAGCCCCCTCCCCGGTGCGGCCGGGCCGTCCGCCTCCTCGGCGGCCCGACCGCCCACCCTCGTCCGGCACGCCGGACGACCCAGGACCACGAGCCGGCCCCCGTTCCCCCGCGGGCCGGCTCGTGGCTCGTCCGGCCTCGCCCCCGCCGTGCCCCCCGCCGTGCCCCACGCGGTGCCCGCCGCCGTGTCGGTGGTGCGTCGTAGGGTCGGTCGGCGATGGCCACTCCGAACGCCACCCGGACCCGCACCGCCCCCTCCACAGCCCGGACCGACGCGCTCTGGTCGATGGAGGGCTCGCTGCGGCGTCGCGGGTTCACCACGATCGCCGGTGCCGACGAGGCCGGCCGCGGCGCGTGTGCCGGCCCGCTGGTCGCTGCCGCCTGCGTCCTGCCTGCCGGGCGTCGCGGCCGGGTCCCCGGGCTCGCCGACTCCAAGCTGCTGACCGCGGCCACCCGCGAGAAGGTGTACGACGAGGTCATCGACCGGGCGCTCGCCTGGTCGGTGGTGGTCGTCGACGTCCCCGAGCTGGACGCGCGCGGCATGCACGTCACCAACATCGAGGCGCTGCGCCGGGCGGTGTCCACCCTGGGGCTCACCCCGGACTACGTGCTGACCGACGGCTTCCCGGTCACCGGCCTGGCCCAGCCCACCCTCGCGGTGTGGAAGGGCGACCGGGTCGCGGCCTGCGTCGCCGCGGCGTCCGTGCTGGCCAAGGTCACCCGGGACCGCATGATGGTCGACCTGCACCAGCGTTTCCCGCAGTACGACTTCGACGTCCACAAGGGCTACACGACCGACCTGCACACCGCCGCGCTGGACCGGCACGGCCCCTGCTCCGAGCACCGGTCCCGCTTCGTCAACGTGGTCCGGGCCCGCGACGCACACGCCGCGCGCGGGCGCTGGGTGCCACCGGCCGCCGGCATGCACGATGATGGGCCGGTGGACCAGTCCCCGACGCCCGTGGAGCACCTGCGATGAGCACCGAGGACCTCGAGAAGTACGAGACCGAGATGGAGCTGCAGCTCTATCGCGAGTACAAGGACATCGTCCGGCAGTTCTCCTACGTCGTGGAGACCGAGCGCCGGTTCTACCTGGCCAACAGCGTGGACCTGCAGGTCCGGGACGCCGCCGGCGAGGTCTACTTCGAGCTGAAGCTGTCCGACGCGTGGGTGTGGGACATGTACCGCCCCGCCCGGTTCGTCAAGAACGTCCGGGTCGTGACGTTCAAGGACGTCAACGTCGAGGAGCTGGACAAGCCCGACCTCGAGCTGCCGGAGAACCCCCGGATCACCTGACCCCCGCTGAGCACACCGCGGGTGGTCGCGCCCGCCGTCGTCCACACGTGGGGGGCGCGTCCACAGACCCGCGGACGGCGCCCCGCGCGGGACGCCGGGGTCCCAGGCTCGCGGCGTGGCCAGCAGCGAGACCAGACCCCCGCCCCCGCTCACCCGTGCCGCCCTGGGCGCCCTCGGGGAGCAGCTCGCCGTCGGGTACCTGACCGACCGCGGGCTCACCGTGCTCGACCGCAACTGGCGGACGCGGCACGGTGAGCTGGACGTGGTGGCCCGGGACGGCGACGCGATTGTCTTCTGCGAGGTGAAGGCCCGCCGGGGCACCGGGTACGGGTTCCCCGCCGCCGCGGTGACCCCGCTGAAGCAGCAGCGGCTGCGCTCCCTGGCGTTGCAGTGGCTCGCCGCACACGACCACCACGCCCGCGAGCTGCGCTTCGACGTGGTGGCGGTGCTGGTCCGCCCGGGCCGTCCGGCCGAGGTCACCCACCTGCCGGCGGCGTTCTGATGCTGGCCCGCACCTGGTCGGTCGGGCTGGCCGGCGTCACCGGGGCCTTGGTCGAGGTCGAGGTCGACATCGCGAACGGGCTGCCCGGCACGGTCCTGGTCGGGCTGCCCGACGCGGTCGTCCGCCAGTCGCTGGACCGCGTCCGCGCGGCCCTGGGCAACACCGGTCTGGACTTCCCGCAGCGCCGGGTCACCATCGGTCTGTCCCCGGCCTCGATGCCCAAGCAGGGCAGCGGCTTCGACCTGGCCATCGCGGTCGCCGTCCTCGCCGCGTCCGGCACCCTGCCCGAGGGCTGCGCGGACGACGTCGTCTTCCTCGGCGAGCTGGGGCTGGACGGCGGGGTCCGCGCGGTCCGGGGGGTGCTGCCGGCGGTCCTCGCCGCTGCACGTGCCGGTCGGCGGCGCGTCGTGGTGCCGGCGGAGAACGCCGACGAGGCCGCGCTGCTGCCCGGCACCGAGGTGGTCGCGGTCGACGACCTCGGGCAGGTCCTGGGTCATCTCTCGGGCAAGCGGCGGCTCGCGGCGCACGTCCGGGCGCCCGGCCCTCCGGTACCGCCCGGCCCGGACCTCGCCGACGTGGTCGGGCAGGCCACCGGCCGCCGGGCCGTCGAGGTCGCCGCGGCGGGTGGGCACCACCTCCTCCTGTCCGGTCCGCCCGGGGCGGGCAAGACGATGCTCGCCGAACGGCTGCCCGGGCTCCTGCCGCCCCTGGACGAGGCGACGGCCACCGAGGTGACCGCGATCGCCTCGGTGGCCGGCACGCTGCCCGGCGGCGCGCCGCTGGTCAGCCGGCCGCCCTTCGAGGCCCCCCACCACTCGGCGACGACGGTCTCGCTGGTGGGCGGCGGGTCCGGGCAGATCAGGCCGGGCGCGCTGAGCCGGGCCCACGCCGGGGTCCTGTTCCTGGACGAGGCGCCCGAGTTCCCCCGCGCGGTGCTCGACACGCTGCGCCAGCCGCTGGAGCGCGGGTCGGTGACGATCCACCGGGCGCACGGGTCGGCGACGTTCCCGTGCCGGGTGCAGCTGGTGCTGGCGGCCAACCCCTGCCCGTGCGCCAGCGCCGCCGGGGACACCGCCTGCACCTGCAGCTCGCTGGAACGCCGCCGGTACGGCTCCCGGCTGTCCGGGCCCCTGCTGGACCGCATCGACCTGCGGGTGGAGCTGCCGCCGGTCACCCGCGCGGCCTGGCTGGACGCCGTCGCCGCCCCGGAGGCCACCGCGGTGGTGGCGGCCCGGGTCGCCGCGGCACGGGCGGTCGCCGCGCAACGGCTGGCCGGCACGGGCCTGCGGACGACGGGGGAGGTGCCCGGCCGGCTGCTCCGCGAGCGCTGGCCGGTGCCCCGGGCCGCTCTGGTGCTCGCCGAGCGGGCCCTGGAGCGCGGGGCCCTGTCCCTGCGCGGCTTCGACCGGGTGCTGCGGGTCGCCTGGACGTTGAGCGACCTGGCCGGCCGTGACGTCCCGGGCACCGACGAGGTCACCGAGGCGCTGGGGCTGCGGCTGCAGCGGGTGACGGCATGACCGCCGACCTGGCGACGGCACTGCGTGGCGACCCCGCGGACCCCGAGCTCCGCCGTCGGGCGCGGGCCTGGCTGACCCGGGCGGTCGAGCCGGGCAGCACCGAGCTGTGGCGGTGGGTCGAGCACCACGGTCCGGTGGGTGCCGCGCAGGCGCTGGCCGGGCAGACCGCGCCGTCCCGGCTGCAGGCGTTGGTCGGTGCCCGGGCGGGGGAGGACCGGTCGGTGGAGGACCTGCGCCGGGCCGACGTGCTCGGCGCCCGGCTGGTCACCCCCGAGGACGACGAGTGGCCCGCGCTCCCGCTGCACAGCCTCACCCTGGCCGCCGACCGGCAGCCCGCCGGCGTGGACCGCACCACCGCCCTGGTGCCCCCGCTGGCGTTGTGGGTGCGGGGTCCGGCCCGGCTGGACGCCCTCGTCGACCGCTCGGTGGCCCTCGTGGGGTCCCGGGCGAGCACCGCCTACGGCGAGCACGTGGCCGGCGATCTCGCGCACGGCCTCACCGGCCGGGGGTTCACCACCGTGTCCGGCGGGGCGTTCGGCATCGACGCCGCGGCCCACCGGGGTGCGGTCGCCGCCGGCGGGCCGACCGTCGTCGTCCTCGCCTGCGGGGTGGACCGGCCCTACCCGGCCGGCCACGCCCGCCTCTTCGACCGGGTCCTGGAGGACGGCCTGCTGGTCAGCGAGTGGCCCCCGGGCTGTGCCCCGCTGCGTCATCGGTTCCTGGTCCGCAACAGGCTCATCGCCGCGCTCACCCGGGGCACCGTCGTCGTCGAGGCGGCCGCCCGCTCGGGGGCGCAGGCCACGGCCCACCGGGCCCGGTCGCTGGGCAAGGTGCTCATGGCCGTGCCCGGGCCGGTCACCAGCGCCCTGAGCGTGGGGTGCCACCAGCTGATGCGGGCGGGGGAGCAGCCGGCCCTGCTGGTCACCTCCGCGGCCGACGTCGTCGAGGCGGTCGGTGACCTGGGCACCGACCTGGCCGCGGTCGCGGTGACCTCGACCGGCCCGCGGGACGAGCTGTCCGACATCGCCCGGCGGGTGCTGGACGCCTGCCCGGTGCGGGTGGGGGTGCCCCCGGAGCGGTTGGCCGTCGCGGCCGGCTGCAGCGAGCTGGACGTGCTGCGGGTGCTGCCCGCCCTGGAGCTGACCGGCCTCGTCGAGTGGACCGGGACCGGGTGGCGGGTGACCCGGGACGCCGCGGTGGGCGGCGCGGCTGGTTGACCCGGCCCCGGGCGCGGCGCAGGCTCGACCGGTGACCAGTCGGACCGCGACGCTGCGCGCGGCCCTGCCCCCGGCGCTCACCGAGCCGCTGGACGCCTGGGCCGACCACCTCCGCCTGGAGCGCGACCTGTCCGAGCACACCGTGCGGGCCTACACCGGCGACGTGGTGTCCCTGCTGGACCACCTCACCCGACGTGGGGGCCGGGGGGTCGGGGACCTGGACCTGGCCGTGCTGCGCAGCTGGCTGGCGCTGGGGCGTACGCGCGGCGACGGGCGGACCACCACCGCCCGCCGGGCGGCCTCGGCGCGGTCGTTCACCGCCCACCTCCGGCGCACCGGCCTGACCCCCGACGACGTCGGGCTGCGGCTGGCCAGCCCCAAGGCGCACCGGACGCTGCCCGAGGTGCTCGGTGCCGACCAGGCCCGCGCCGTCCTCGACCACCGGCCCGAGCCGCCCGCCGACGCCGGTGCTGGACCCGAGGTGGCCGCCGTCGCGCTGCGCGACACGCTGGTGGTGGAACTGCTCTACGCCAGCGGCGTCCGGGTCGGTGAGCTCGTCGGCCTCGACGTCGACGACGTCGACCGCGGCCGCCGGCTGCTGCGCGTGCTGGGCAAGGGGCGCAAGGAGCGGTCGGTGCCCTACGGCCTGCCCGCCGGTGCCGCGCTGGACGCCTGGCTGAGCTCGGGGCGCCCCGTGCTGGCCCGGCCCACCAGTGGTCCCGCGTTGCTGCTGGGGGTGCGCGGCGGCCGGCTCGACCCGCGGGAGGCCCGCCGGGTGGTGCACACCGCGGTCGCGGCCGTGCCCGGGGCCCCCGACGTGGGCCCGCACGGGCTCCGTCACTCGGCCGCCACCCACGTCCTGGAGGGGGGCGCCGACCTCCGGTCGGTCCAGGAGCTGCTCGGCCACGCTAGCCTCGCGACGACGCAGGTGTACACGCACGTGACGGTCGAACGGCTCCGGGCGGTCCACGCGCGAGCACACCCACGAGCCTGAGGGGGACGACGGAGTGACGGGGATGAGTCGGCACAGCACGACCGCGCGGGGGCGGGTCCGTGCCTGAGGCACCGGTGCGCCGCCTCGGCGCCGACGACGCGACCGCGGAGGGCCAGCCGGCCGCCGCGGCGCAGAAGACGATCGACCCGGCCGACGCCGCGCTGGCCGACCTGTGGGCGCGCTACGTCGCGGGCCGGGACTCCGGCCTGCGGGACCGGCTGATCCTGCACTACGCGCCGCTGGTCAAGTACGTCGCAGGCCGGGTGGGCAGTGGTCTGCCCGCGCACGTCGAGCAGGCCGACCTGGTGTCCTACGGGACCTTCGGCCTCATCGACGCGATCACCCGGTACGAGCCCTCCCGCGAGGTCAAGTTCGAGAGCTACGCGATGGCCCGCATCCGGGGCGCGATCATCGACGAGCTGCGCTCCACCGACTGGATCCCGCGTTCGGTGCGGATGCGGGCCCGGGAGTTCGAGCGGACCGTCGCCTCGCTGGAGACCAAGCTCCAGCGCAGCCCCACCGACAGCGAGGTCGCCGCGGAGATGGGCGTCGAGGTCGAGGAGATCCGCAAGTTCCTCGGGCAGCTGTCGCTGGTCAACGTCGTGGCCCTGGACGAGCTGCTCGGCGACGACGACGGCAGCGCCCCCCGGCTGGTCGACACCCTGCAGGACTCCTCGGCGCTGGACCCGCAGGCGATGGCCGAGCACGGCGAGGCGCGTCAGCTGCTGGCCCGTGCGGTCGAGCAGCTGCCCGACCGGGAGAAGGTCGTGGTCAGCCTCTACTACTTCGAGGGGCTCACCCTGGCCGAGATCGGCCGCGTCCTCGGCGTCACCGAGAGCCGGATCTGCCAGCTGCACACCAAGGCCGTGCTGCACCTGCGGACCAAGCTCGCCGACATCGCCTGAGCCCACCGCACCTGAGCCCACCGCACCTGAGCTCCCGCACCTGAGCTCCCGCACCAACCGCCGACCTCGGGGCGGGTCCCGGCCGGGAGCCGCCCCGAGGTGTGTCGGCCCGGGGGTCCCGGGTAGCGGTGCGCAGGTGACCGCGTCCGAGACCGCCCGCACGACGACCCCGCGCCCCACACCGTCCCCGGGTGTCCCGGACCGCCCCCGACGCACCCCGCCGCCGACGTACGTGGACGCCAACCGGGTCTGGGTCGACTCCCGGCTGCGGTTCCGGATCGGCCTCGGGGTCGAGGGGCGGGTGCTGTCCGAGCTGGGTGCCCGCGGGACGACCGCACTGGACGTCGGCACCGGACGGCGGGGGCTGGGGGCGCGGGTCGCGGTGACCCGGTTGGGGGCCGACGACGTCCGGGCGTTCGACCTGCACCAGGCCTCGGTCGAGTCCTCCCGCCGGGCGCTCGCCGACCTGGGTGACCGGGTGCGGGTGGAGCGCGCCGACGCCACTGCGCTGCCGGTGGCCGACGACGCGGTGGACCTGGTCGTCTCCCTGCACACGCTGCACCACGTCGTCGACTGGCCGGCTGCGGTCGCCGAGTACGCCCGGGTCCTCCGCCCCGGCGGGCAGCTGGCCTACGCGGAGATGACGGCCCGGTTCGTGGACAACCCGGTGCTGCGTGCGGTCTCGCGCCACCCGGCGGACCGCTTCACCGAGGACGAGCTGCTCGCCGCCCTGGAGGGCGCCGGGTTCGACGTCCCCGCCCGTCGGCACCGCAGCCGGGCCGGGGGCTGCTGGCTGCTGGGCGTGGCGACCCGCCGGTGACCTTGGCTGCGCCGTCCCGGCCGCCGGGCCGTGTCCTTCCTGTCGCGCTGGGCCTGGTGCGCCGGCACGCAGGCGCGCTCTACACGGCGGCCCTCGTCGCGACGCTGGTCAACACGGTGCCCGACGTGCTGCGCCAGGTCCTGGTCTGGGACGTCCCCGGTCGGGGAGCGGCCCTCGCCGTGGACGTCGTCGGGGTGCTGACGGCGACCGTGGCCCAGCTGTGGGTGACCGGGGTGGCGGTCCGGGTGCTGGGGGTGGGTGGCGGCAGCCGGTGGTCGGGCGCCCTGGTCCGGGGGACCCGTGCGGGGTGGGACGCCGTCCGGCGGGCGCCGGGGACGGTGCTGGCCGGTGTGCTGGCCGGCGGTGCGGTCTCCGCGCTGCTGACCGTGCCGGCCTCGGTGGCCGCGCTCGGGGTCGGCCGGGTGCTGGGGCCGCTGGAGGCACCCTCGGTGGGTGCCTTCTCCGTCGCGGCGGTGAGCGACGTGGCCGCCAGCGCGGTGACGTTGCCGTTCCTGGCCGTCGTGCTGGTGCTCGCCGCCGGGCGGGGCCCCGCCTCGGCAGTTGGAGCCCCCGGCGACCGGGGAAGGGCCCCGGCATGACCGACCCCTGGGTGACCACCCGCCTGTCCATCGGTTCGCTGTCGATGTGGTTGGGCACCGTCGCGCTGTTCGCCCCTCGCCGGATGGCCCGCCTGCTCGGCGTGGACGCCCGGGCCACCCACGAGGACCGCGCTCTGCCCCTGCTCGTCCGGCTGGTCGCCGCGCGCAACATCGCGATGGGTGCGGCGTTGCTGGTCAGCCCCCCGCCGCAGGCGCAGCGCACCACCGAGGTGACGCTGCTGCTCACCGGCGTCGACGCGGCCGCCGTGCTCGTCGCCACCCGGGGCGGGGACACGAGGACGCGCAGCGCCGTGCTGTCCCTGCTGGTCCTGGCCACCTCGGCGGCCGGCTTCGCGCACTGGCACCGCGACTGACCGTCCCGGGCCCTCCCACGGGAGGAGCCGGACCCTCGGGGGCACCAGCAGCATCACCGGGTCCAGGTACACCTCGCCCCGCCGGAGGCCCCAGTGCAGGCAGGCCGCGGCCGGGCAGCCCTCGTGACCGGCCACCAGGGTGCCCAGCGGCGAGCCGCGGACGACGGTCTGGCCCGCCGAGACGAGCGGGGTGACCGGTTCGTAGGTGGTACGCAGCCCGCCGGGGTGGTCCACGCTGACGACCGGCCGACCGGCGACCATCCCGGCGAAGGCCACGGTGCCGGCGCCGGCGGCCAGCACGGACGCCCCGTCGGCACCACCGAGGTCGGCACCGCGGTGGCCCGGGCCGTAGCGCGTCACCGACGGGTCGAAGGCCCGCACCACCGGCGGGGTGCCGCTCAGCGGCCATCCGTACAGCCCGGCCGGCGCCGGGACGACGGCGGGGCCGGCACGGGCGGGTCCCGGTGACCCGGGACCCACCAGGAGGACGGCCAGCAGCGTCAGGGCGAGCAGCGACACCGGTCGGCCGACCGCGGTCCGTGGGGGGAGGAGCGGGTCGGGGGACACCCCGGCAGCCTCGCCCGCCCCCGGTCGCCGGGACGCCGAGCGTCGAACCTGTGGACGGCGGGTCGGCCTGTGGAGGACCGGCGGGGAGCGCGACCTCCGAGGGCGTATGCTGAGGGACGCGACCGGTCTCCGGACCGGTCGACTTCGCGCGTCCCCATCCCACCGCCACGCGGTGGGGCGGTCGTCACCTCGGTCCCGTTCGTCGGGGGAGTGGCCCGCCGGGACGCCAGGGCGGTGCACCACGAGGTGCCCGCGTCAACCGAGAGTGCGGTCGACCGGCCGGAGGGCCGGGGGCTGCGCACGCACACAGAGAGGCGGCGCCCCGTGGCAGTCGTCACCATGAAGAACCTGCTCGACAGCGGGGTCCACTTCGGGCACCAGACCCGTCGCTGGAACCCGAAGATGAAGCGCTTCATCTTCACCGAGCGCAACGGCATCTACATCATCGACATCCAGCAGACGCTGGGTTACATCGACCAGGCCTACGAGTTCGTGAAGCAGACCGTCGCCCACGGCGGTTCGATCATGTTCATCGGGACCAAGCGCCAGGCGCAGGAGGTCATCGCCGAGCAGGCGACCCGCGTCGGCATGCCCTACGTGAACCAGCGCTGGCTGGGCGGCATGCTCACCAACTTCCAGACCGTCTACAAGCGGCTCGAGCGCCTCAAGGAGCTCGAGGACCTGGAGCAGACCGGTTCGCTGGTCAGCCTCTCCAAGAAGGAGCAGCTGCTCCTCTCGCGTGAGAAGGCCAAGCTCGAGCGCTCGCTCGGCGGCATCCGGGACATGAAGAAGGTCCCGAGCGCGGTCTGGGTCGTCGACACCAAGAAGGAGCACATCGCCGTCGGCGAGGCCCGCAAGCTGGGCATCCCCGTCGTCGCGATCCTCGACACCAACTGCGACCCCGACGAGGTCGACTACAAGATCCCGGGCAACGACGACGCCATCCGCAGCGCCGCCCTGCTCACCCGGGTCATCGCCGACGCCGTCGCCGAGGGCCTGATGGCCCGTTCGGCCGCACAGGCCAACGCAGGTCGTGGCGAGGACGCCCAGGCGGGCACCCCCGCGGCCGAGCCGCTGGCCGACTGGGAGAAGGAGCTGCTGACCGGCGGTCAGGGCGCCGACGCCGCTGCCCCGGCCGACAGCTCGGTCCCGGCCGACGCTGCCGCACCGGCTGCCGACGCCCCCGCTGCCGACGCCGTCGTCACCCCCTCCGAGCAGGCCCCCAACGCGGGCGAGCCCGCCGCCGAGGCCACCGCGGAGTCCGGCACCACCCAGGCGTGACACGACGGCGCCGTCCCCCTGTCCATCACCGGACCGGGGGGCGGCGCCGCCGCACGTCCCCAGCACCCCCGAAGGGCCCCGGCCCCGCGCGCTCGCCGCGCCGGACGGACGGGGCCGCCCCCAGCACCGCACAGAAGAGGAAGTGACATGGCTGCTGTCACAGCGACCGACGTCAAGCGTCTGCGCGACGCCACCGGCGCCGGCATGATGGACTGCAAGAAGGCCCTGACGGAGTCCGACGGCGACTACGACAAGGCCATCGAGATCCTGCGCGTCAAGGGCGCCAAGGACGTCGGCAAGCGCCTGGAGCGCTCGACGACCAACGGCCTCGTCGTCACCCGCGACGGCGCGCTGCTCGAGCTCGACTGCGAGACCGACTTCGTCGCCAAGAACACCGACTTCGCCGCGCTGGCCGAGCGACTGCTCGACATCGCGCTGCAGAGCAAGCCGGCGGATGCCGCCGCGCTGCTGGCCACCGAGGTCGACGGCCAGACGGTCGAGAAGCTGGTCGAGGGCGAGTCCGCCCGGATCGGCGAGAAGCTCGTGCTCTCGCGCTTCGTCGTCTTCGAGGGCCCGACCGCGGTCTACCTGCACAAGCGGGCCACCGACCTGCCCCCGGCCATCGGTGTCGCGGTGCAGTACTCGGCCGGCACCGAGGAGGCCGCCCGGTCGCTGGCGATGCACATCGCCGCCGCCCGCCCGCGCTTCCTCACCCGCGACGAGGTCCCGGCCGAGACGGTCGAGACCGAGCGTCGCGTCGCCGAGCAGACCGCGAAGGAGGAGGGCAAGCCCGAGCAGGCGATCGTCAAGATCGTCGAGGGTCGGGTCAACGCCTACTACAAGGACTTCGTCCTCCTGGAGCAGCCCTCCATCACCGAGCCCAAGCGCACGGTGAAGCAGGTCATCGACGAGGCCGGTCTGACCGTCGACCGGTTCGCCCGGTTCGAGGTCGGCCAGGCCTGAGCCACACCCGGACGCAGCCACCGGCCCCGCCCCTGCCCAGGGACGGGGCCGGTGGTCTGTCCGGCACCACCGGCCGCACCGGCACCGAGCCGTGCGGCAGGATCGTCCAGAACCCCACGGCACCACAGACGAGGACCCCCGTGACCCAGACCCCGCCCCTCTCGGCGCCCACCGCCTTCCGTGCCGCCGACGTCGGGGGCTACGACCGGGTGCTGCTCAAGCTCTCCGGTGAGGCCTTCGGGGGTGGCAAGGTCGGGGTGGACCCGGTGATCATCCGGGACATCGCCGAGCAGCTGGCCGTCGTGGTCGCCCGGGGGACCCAGGTGGCCATCGTGGTCGGCGGCGGGAACTTCTTCCGGGGTGCCGAGCTCTCCCAGGCCGGGATGGACCGGGGGCACGCCGACTACATGGGCATGCTCGGCACGGTCATGAACTGCCTGGCCCTGCAGGACTTCTGCGAGAAGGCCGGCATCGAGACCCGGGTGCAGACCGCGATCACCATGGGCCAGGTCGCCGAGCCCTACATCCCGCGCAAGGCGATGCGGCACCTGGAGAAGGGGCGGCTGGTCATCTTCGGGGCCGGGGCCGGGATGCCGTACTTCTCCACCGACACCGTTGCCGCCCAGCGCGCCCTGGAGATCGAGTGCCAGGTGCTGCTGATGGGCAAGAACGGCGTCGACGGCGTCTACGACGCCGACCCGCGGACGACCCCCTCCGCCACGATGTACACCGACCTGGACTACGCGAAGGTGCTCACCGACCAGCTCGCCGTCGCCGACGCCACCGCGATCAGCCTGTGCATGGACAACCGCATGCCCATCGTGGTCTTCAACCTGCTCCGCGACGGCAACATCGCCCGTGCGGTGGCGGGTGAGAAGATCGGCACGCTGATCAGTCGTCCCGCCTGACCCGGAGCGTTCCGGGGTAGGACGTCCCGCACGCTGACCACCCGCTCGTACCACCGGGCCGGCCCGCCGGCCCCCAGGAGGAGAACACCGTGATCGACGACACCCTGCTCGACGCCGAGGAGCGGATGGACAAGGCCCTGTCGGTCGCCCGCGAGGACCTCGGATCGGTGCGCACCGGGCGCGCCGCCCCGTCGATGTTCAACCGGATCGCCGTGGACTACTACGGCGCGATGACCCCGGTGCCGCAGATGGCCTCCATCACCATCCCCGAGGCGCGGATGGCCGTCATCAAGCCCTACGACGCAGGCCAGCTGCAGGCCATCGAGAAGGCCGTGCGCAACTCCGACCTCGGGGTGAACCCGACCAACGACGGGCAGCTGATCCGGGTCGTGTTCCCGCAGCTGACCGAGGAGCGTCGCCGGGACCTGGTCAAGCAGGCCCGCAGCAAGGGCGAGGACGCCAAGGTCGCCATCCGCAACGTCCGTCGCCGGGCCAAGGAGGAGCTGGACCGGATAAACAAGGACGGCGAGGCCGGCGAGGACGAGGTCCGTCGCGCGGAGAAGGAGCTCGACGACCTGACCGCCCAGCACGTCGCGGGCATCGACGAGGCCATGAAGAACAAAGAGACCGAGCTGCTCGACGTCTGAGTCGACCCACCCCGAGGGACGCGCCACCATGCCTGCCAGCCCGCCCGACCCGCTCGACCCCGGCCCGGGGAGTCCTGCGCGCCGGGGGGCGGGCAGCGGTCGCCGGGCGGGCTACGCCGAGCCCGGGGACACCGGCCCCATGCCGCTGATCGCCCTGCAGGAGGTCGACCGCGTGACCGACGGCCCAGGCCGCGAGCCCGACCCCGCACCGGGCGACCGGGGGCACGGCGCCGACGGCGGCCTCCCGGCACCGGGTCCCGGGGACGAGCCGGTGGCCCGGACCGGGGACCTCCCCGAGGTGCCGCCCCCGGCCACCCCGGTCACCGACGACGTCGACGAGCCGCCGCTGACCGCGCTGCCCGGCGCGCTCGGCGCGGAGGCCACCGGTGCCGCCCCGCGGGACACGCCCTCGGGTGCCCCGCGCGCCGGCCGGGCCGGTCGCGACATGGCCTCGGCCGTCGGCGTGGGTCTGGGCCTGGGCGCCGTGGTGCTGGCCACCCTGTTCCTCTACCGGCCGGCGTTCCTGGTCGTCATCGCGCTGGCGGTGGTCGTCAGCGTCACCGAGCTGACCCGGGCCCTGGACGCCGGTGGGCACCGCCCGCCGCTGCCGCCGGTGCTGGTCGGGGGCCTGCTGATGATCGGGCTGGCCTGGACCCGTGGGCCCTCCGGGCTGGTCGTCGGCTTCCTGCTCACCGCCCTCGCGGTGCTGCTGTGGCGGCTGGGTGACGGCCCGAGCGGCTACCTGCGCGACGCGTCCGCGGCGGTGTTCGTGGCGCTCTACGTGCCGTTGCTGGCCGGGTTCGCGGTGCTGCTGCTGGTGCCCGAGGACGGCGTCGCCCGGGTGCTGGCCTTCATCGTCACCGTCGTCTGCAGCGACGTCGGCGGGTTCGCCGCGGGCGTGCTGTTCGGCAAGCACCCGATGGCGCCCTCGGTCAGCCCGAAGAAGTCCTGGGAGGGGCTGGCCGGGTCGGTCGCGGCCTGCGTGCTGGCCGGTGTGCTGCTGGTGACGCTGACCTTCCACGGTCCCTGGTGGGGTGGCGTCGTCTTCGGTGTGGCCATGGCCCTGACGGCCACCCTGGGCGACCTGGGGGAGTCCCTGCTCAAGCGCGACCTGGGCATCAAGGACATGGGCACCCTGTTGCCCGGGCACGGCGGCCTGATGGACCGGATGGACTCCCTGCTGCCGGCCGCGGTGGTGTCCTACCTGCTGCTGACCGCGATCGTCCCGGCCTAGTCCAGGGCCGGCAGGTCCTGTGGCCCCCGCGGTCGGGGCCACGGCACGACGGTCGTCACCGCCGACACGGGCAGCGGTCCGTACAGGTGCGGGAACACCATGCTGGCCGGGTCACCGGGCACGCCGGGCTCCCACCGGACCGGAGCCCCGAGCCGGTCGGGGTCCAGGACCAGCAGCAGCAGGTCGTCGGTGTGGTCGAAGAGCCGCTGGGCCGGCAGGTGCACCTGCTCGGGGGTCGACAGGTGCACGAAGCCGACGGCGGGCAGCGGGTGCACGGCACCGGCGGCCTGCGCGGCGGACCAGTCGGACGGGGTGGCGAGGTGGAGCAGCACGGTCCGTGTCTACCCCCACCTGTCCACCCCGCGCCTGTCCACCCGTGCCAGGCTGGTGGCGTGGAGGCTGACCCGGCGGACCGACCGCTCGACGAGGCCGCGGGACCCACCGAGTGGGGCACCTCGGTCGGGGTCGGGCCGTGGGTGGGTCCCTGGCCCGAGGACCCGCGCTACGACCGTGAGCTGCTGGCTGCGGGTGACCGGCGCAACGTGGTGGACCGCTACCGGTACTGGTCGATGGCGGCGGTCGTGGCCGACCTGGACACCCGGCGGCACCCCTTCCACGTCGCCATCGAGAACTTCGGGCACGACCTCAACATCGGGACCGTCGTCCGGACCGCGAACGCCTTCCTGGCCGCCGAGGTGCACGTGGTCGGCCGACGGCGCTGGAACCGCCGGGGTGCCATGGTCACCGACCGCTACCAGCACCTGCGCCACCACGCGGACGTCGGCGGGCTGCTGGCCTTCGCCGCCGGGGCCGGCCTGACGGTCGTCGCGGTGGACAACGGACCCGGGGCGGTGCCCCTGGAGACGGTGGACCTGCCCGAGCGGTGCGTGCTCGTCTTCGGCGAGGAGGGCCCCGGGCTCACGGCGCAGGCGCGGGACGGCGCTGACCTGACGGTGTCCATCAGCCAGTACGGGTCGACCCGCTCGCTGAACGCCGGTGTCGCTGCGGGCATCGCGATGCACGGCTGGGTGCGTCGGCACGCCACCCCGGTCGGACCGGCGGGCGAGAGCTGACAGGCGCGGCGTCCGGGGCTCGGCAACCCGTCCCCGCCCGGCCTGCCGGTGTCGCCGGCCCCCGCTGGGCACCATGGCCCGGTGCGCTGCCGGGTCCGGCGCCCGCCGCCCACCGCGACCCCCGAGGAGGCCGCCGTGGACGTCCGCGAGGAGACCGGCTGGGACGCCTCCTGGCTCCCGGAGTGGGTCAGCGGCGACGAGCCGGCCCGCGCCGTCCGCGCGCCGGAGGTGCCACCGAGGACCCCGGTGACCGGTCGGGTGCTCGCCGCGTTGCTCGCGGCCGGCGTCGTCGTCCTGGGTGCGCTGCTCGCCTCCACCGGGCCGGGTGCCCCGGGCCCGGCGACGGCGTCGGCCTCGATCGGCACCCCGGCCGCCGTCGACTCCCCGCCCGCGGTCGTCCCGCTGGCCACCGGCGTCCCGACGACGGCGCCCCCCTCAGCCGTGGGGACGGCGGCCGTGCAGAGCCCGGTCGACGAGGCGCCGCCGCGGACCGCCGGCACGGGCCCGGGGCGGGTGTCCCCGCTGCCCGGCACCCCGCCGACGCCGCCCCCACCGACAGCCGGTCCTGCCGTGCTGCCTCCGGCGGCCACCCCCGCGCCGACAGCGGGGGACCCCGCGGCGACCGGCAGCGCAGCGCCGGTGGCCACCGCGGAGGTGGGTGCCCTGGCGGTCGGCACCGTCCCGGTGTCCGGGGCCACGCCGTCGCCGACGGAGGCGCTCGACACCGGGCCGACGCCGACCCCGCCGGCACCGCTGCCGACGGACACCCCGACGACCCCCTCGACGTCGGTGACCCCGGTGGACCCCACGACCCCCACGACGCCGACGACCCCGACGTCGCCGTCCGCCCCCACCCCGGGGCCGGATCCGGAGACCCCGGCCGGCGCCTGAACCGCCCGTCCGGGAGGGATCTCACCCCCGCAGGTCAGCCACCGGGGGCCCGGGGGTGGGACAGTGGTGGATGCCATGACTGTTGAGCCCTCGACCGCACCCGTGTCCCTGCCCCTGGTCTTCGACGCCCCGCGCCGCGCCACCAAGCCGCCGCGCCACCTCGCCGACCTGACCCGTGAGCAGGCGCGTGAGGCCGTCTCCGAGCTGGGGCACCCCGCGTTCCGCGCCGACCAGCTGGCCCGGCACTACTACGGCGGTGTCACCGACACCGCGGCGATGACCGACCTGCCGGCCGCCGCGCGCGCCGACCTGGCCGACGCCCTGCTGCCCGGCCTGCTCACGGTCGTCCGGCACCAGAGCGCCGACGGCGGGCGCACCCGCAAGACCCTGTGGCGCCTGCACGACGGTGCGCTCGTGGAGAGCGTGCTGATGCGCTACCCCGGCCGGGCGACCGTGTGCATCTCCAGCCAGGCCGGCTGCGGCATGGCCTGCCCGTTCTGCGCGACCGGCCAGGGTGGGCTGACCCGCAACCTGTCGGCGGCGGAGATCATCGGCCAGGCGGTCGCCGCGGCGGCGTCCATGGCGGCGGGGGAGATCCCCGGTGGGCCGGGCCGGCTGTCCAACGTGGTCTTCATGGGCATGGGGGAGCCGTTGGCCAACTACGCCCGGGTCCGCAAGACCCTCGACGCGCTGCTGACCCCATCGCCGTACGGCCTGGGGCTGGGCCAGCGCTCGGTCACCGTGTCCACGGTCGGGCTGGTGCCGGCGATCAACCGGCTGACCGAGGAGGGCCTCAACGTCACCCTGGCGGTCAGCCTGCACGCCCCCGACGACGAGCTGCGCAACACCCTGGTCCCGGTCAACACCCGGTGGAACGTCACCGAGGTGCTGGAGGCGGCCGACGCGTACGCCCGCCGGACGGGCCGCCGGTACTCGATCGAGTACGCGCTCATCCGCGACGTCAACGACCAGCCCTTCCGCGCGGACCTGCTCGGTCAGCGGCTGGCCAAGCGGCTGGCGCACGTGAACCTGATCCCGCTGAACCCGACCCCGGGCAGCAAGTGGGATGCCAGCCCGCTTCCCGCCCAGCGCGAGTTCGTGGACCGGCTGCGGGCCCACGGCGTGGCGACGACGGTCCGCGACACCCGGGGTCAGGACATCGACGGCGCCTGCGGTCAGCTGGCCGCCGCCGACCTCGCGGAGTCCGCGGGCATCCCGTCGGTGGCGCTGCCCCAGCCGCAGCTCGAGGACACCGTGGAGCTGGGCGCCGAGCAGGACTGACCGCCCCCCGGCACGACGGCACGAGGCCGGTCTCCCCGCAGGGAGACCGGCCTCGTCGCTGCTGGGCTACCGGCCCGTGGGCGCAGCCGCGGGGACTACTCCGAGCGCCAGGCGTTCTTCCGGCGACGCCAGTCCCACACCAGGATCACCAGCAGGATGACGACGAGGGCGTTGAGCCAGATGTTCTCGACGTTGCCCTCGTGGTTGGTGAACTGCATGGAGAACAGCACCAGCGCGGCGATGACGACGCCGATGCGGCCCTTCTTGCCGGTGGTGCCGTGCCAGCCCCAGTCCTCCGGGCGGTCGGTGTCGTGCACCGGCTCGCTGCCGGCCCGCACGATCGCCTCCTCGCGGTTGGACTGGGCGACGACGGTCGCGCTGGTCTGCTGGCCGAGGTGGTCGCGTCCGCTCACCCCTCCATCATGGCAGGCCCGCCCCTGCCCCACACGCCCGCGCCACGGGTCGGCGAGGATGGCGTCGTGAGGACCAGCCGCACGACGAGGCCGACGACGTGAGCACCCCCCGCACGGTCACCCTGCTGGGGTCGACCGGGTCGATCGGCACCCAGGCCATCGAGGTGGCGCGGGCCAACCCCGACCGGTTGCGCGTCACCGGCCTGGCGGCCGGCGGCTCCGACGTCGCCCTGCTGGCCGAGCAGGCGCTGACCCTGCAGGTCGACACCGTCGCCGTGGCCCGCGCGACCGCGGCGCAGGACCTGCAGCTGGCCTTCTACGCCGCCGCGCAGCAGCGCGGCTGGTCGCAGGGCCAGTACCGGCTGCCGGAGATCCTGGCCGGGCCGCGGGCCGCCGAGGAGCTGGCCGCCCGGCCGGCCGACGTCGTCCTCAACGGGATCAGCGGTTCGATCGGGCTGGGACCGACCCTGGCGGCGCTGGGCGCCGGGCGCACCGTGGCGCTGGCCAACAAGGAGTCCCTGGTCGCCGGAGGTGCGCTGGTCACCGCCGCCGCCGCGCCGGGCCAGCTGGTCCCCGTCGACTCCGAGCACTCGGCGCTCGCGCAGTGCCTGCGCGGTGGTGCCCGGGGGGAGGTGGCCCGGATGGTGCTGACCGCCAGCGGCGGGCCCTTCCGGGGGCGCAGCGCCGGTGAGCTGGCCGGGGTCACCGTCGAGCAGGCCCTCGCACACCCCACCTGGGCCATGGGTCCCGTCGTCACGGTCAACAGCGCGACCCTGGTCAACAAGGGCCTGGAGCTCATCGAGGCGCACCTGCTCTTCGACGTGCCGTACGCCGACGTCGACGTCGTGGTCCACCCGCAGTCGATCGTGCACTCGATGGTCACGTTCGCCGACGGCGCGACCATCGCGCAGGCCAGCCCGCCGGACATGCGGCTGCCCATCGCCCTCGCCCTGGCGTGGCCCGACCGGCTGCCGCACGTGCAGCCCGCGCTGGACTGGTCCACGGCCTCGGCCTGGGAGTTCGCCCCGCTGGACGAGGAGGCGTTCCCCGCGGTGCGGCTGGCCCGGGCCGCGGGAGAGGCCGGCGGCGTCGTCCCGGCGGTGTTCAACGCGGCCAACGAGGAGGCGGTCGCGGCGTTCCTGGCGGGTCGGCTGTCGTTCCCAGGGATCGTCCAGACCATCGCGCGTACCCTCGACGAGGCGCCGGACCTCGGCGTACCCACCTGCGTCGACGACGTGCTGGCCGCGGAGACCTGGGCCCGGGAGCACGCGCGCGGCGCGATCGCCGGAGGCTGAGCTGAGCGGGATCCTGCTGACCGTCCTGGGGATCGTCGCGTTCTTCGTCGGACTGCTGGCCTCGATCGGCTTCCACGAGTTCGGGCACTTCTTCTGGGCCCGCAAGTTCGGCATGCGCGTGCCGCAGTTCATGGTCGGCTTCGGGCCGACGGTGTTCTCCCGCCGCCGCGGGGAGACCGAGTACGGCATCAAGGCCATCCCGCTGGGCGGCTACATCCGCATCGTCGGGATGATCCCGCCGGCCGAGGCCAACGAGAGCAAGCGCGCCACCCGGATGCGCAGCTTCATCGCCGAGGTCCGCGGTGCCGCTCTCAACGACGTGCTGCCCACCGACGGCGGGCGGGTGTTCTACGCCAAGCCGTGGTGGCAGCGGGTGATCGTGATGGCCGCCGGGCCGCTGAACAACCTCGTGCTGGCGCTGGTGTTCTTCACCCTGACGCTCACCGCCCTGGGCACCAACGTGATCACCACCCAGTTGGAGAGCGTCCCGGCCTGCGTGCTGCCGGCCAATGCCGAGACCGCGACCCTGGACCCCGAGGAGACCGACCCCTGCTCGGTCCCGATCGTCACCTCGGGTGCGGACGCCGGCCGGGTGTGCGAAGAGGGCAGTGCTGACTGCGCCCTGCCGCTGGCCAGCCCGGCGGCCGAGGCGGGCCTGCGGCCGGGGGACACGATCGTGGCCATCGACGGCCAGACCGTGGAGCCCACCGGCTGGGACAGCTGGACCACCGTCCAGCAGGCCATCCGCAGCCACCCCGACCAGGCGCTGTCGCTGACCATCGAGCGCGACGGGGACCGGCAGGACCTCACGGTCACCCCGATCCCGAACACCGTCTACGAGGACCAGACCGCCGAGGACGTCATCACCGCCGGTTACCTGGGTGTGAGCCCGGTCTACGGCTTCGCCCGGCAGTCGATCACCGAGCTGCCCGGGTACTTCGCCAACACCGTGAGCCAGTCCGTGGAGCGCCTGCTGGGCATCCCCGAGCGGGTCCCGGCGCTGTTCGGGGCCGCCTTCCTGGGTGACGAGCGGGACGAGAACGGCCCCATCGGCATCGTCGGGGTCGGTCGGATCTCCGGTGAGGTGTTCGCCCTCACCGACTTCAGCGGGCTGGAGAAGCTGAGCTTCTTCCTCTCCCTGCTGGCCAGCGTCAACCTGGTGCTCTTCCTGTTCAACCTGCTGCCGATCTACCCGCTGGACGGCGGGCACGTCGCCGGCGCGCTCTACGAGAAGGCCCGCTCCAGCGTCGCCCGCCTCCGCGGGCGGCCCGACCCGGGGCCCTTCGACATCGCCAGGTTGATGCCGGTGGCCTACGTCGTCGCCGGCCTGTTCATCGTGTTGTCCGGGCTGCTGCTCGTCGCCGACATCGTCAACCCCATCACGCTGCAGTAAGAGGACACTGGACCCGTGACCGTCGCTCTCGGCATGCCCATGCCGCCGCCGCCCGTGCTCGCCCCCCGCCGCAAGACCCGCCAGCTGCAGGTCGGCACCGTCGGTGTCGGCAGTGACTCCCCGGTCAGCGTGCAGTCGATGTGCACCACCAAGACCGCCGACATCAACGCCACGCTGCAGCAGATCGCTGAGCTCACCGCATCGGGTTGCCAGATCGTGCGGGTCGCCGTCCCGGACACCGACGACGCCGAGGCGCTCAAGGCGATCGCGACCAAGTCGCAGATCCCGGTGATCGCCGACATCCACTTCCAGCCGCGCTACGTGTTCGCCGCGATCGAGGCCGGCTGTGCCGCGGTCCGGGTCAACCCGGGCAACATCAAGAAGTTCGACGACAAGGTCGGCGACATCGCCAAGGCGGCCAAGGAGCACGGCACCCCGATCCGCATCGGCGTCAACGCCGGCTCGCTGGACAAGCGACTGCTGGCCAAGTACGGCAAGGCCACCCCCGAGGCGCTGGTCGAGTCCGCGCTGTGGGAGTGCTCGCTGTTCGAGGAGCACGACTTCCGCGACATCAAGATCTCGGTGAAGCACAACGACCCGGTGGTCATGGTCCGCGCCTACGAGCTGCTGGCCGAGCAGTGCGACTACCCGCTGCACCTGGGCGTCACCGAAGCCGGCCCGCAGTTCCAGGGGACCATCAAGTCCGCCGTGGCCTTCGGCGCGCTGCTCTCCCGCGGCATCGGTGACACGATCCGGGTCTCCCTGTCGGCCCCGCCGGTCGAGGAGGTCAAGGTCGGCCTGCAGATCCTGGAGTCGCTGAACCTCAAGCAGCGCGGCCTGGAGATCGTGTCCTGCCCCTCCTGCGGGCGTGCCCAGGTCGACGTCTACAAGCTGGCCGACGAGGTCACCGCGGGCCTGGAGGGCATGGAGATCCCGCTGCGCGTCGCCGTCATGGGCTGCGTCGTCAACGGGCCGGGGGAGGCCCGCGAAGCCGACCTCGGGGTCGCCTCGGGCAACGGCAAGGGCCAGATCTTCGTCAAGGGCGAGGTGGTCAAGACCGTGCCGGAGTCGATGATCGTGGAGACCCTCATCGAGGAGGCCTTCAAGATCGCCGAGCAGCAGGCCGACGACGGGGTGGCCTCCGGGGCGCCCGTCGTCAGCGTCTCCTGATCCGTCTCCTCCCGACTCCGGCCGTGCTGCGCGCGCTCCCCGCCCGGGTGCTGGACGCCTCGGACGAGCCCGCGGTGCGGGCACTGCTGGACACCGACCCGGTCGCGGCGTGCATGCTCGCCGGGCGCATCGAGACCCACGGGGTCGCCGTCGCCACCCTCGGGGCCCCGCTGTGGGGGCTGGGCACCGGGGGGCGGCTGGACGCCGTCTGCCTGGCCGGGGCGAACCTGATCCCCTTCGCCCGGGCCGGTGCCGAGGCCGAGGCCGCCCGCGCCTTCGCCGACCGCGCTCGGCGTGGGGGACGGCGGTGCTCGACGATCGTCGGGCCGGCGGCCTCGGTGGCGCCGCTGTGGGAACGCCTGCGCCCGCACTGGGGCCCGGCCCGCGACGAGCGGGTCAACCAGCCGCTGCTGGCCATCGACGGGCCTCCGTCGGTGCCGGCCGAGCCGAGGGTGCAGCCGGTCCGGCTCGCCCAGCTGGAGACCCTGCTGCCCGCGGCGATCGCGATGTTCACCGAGGAGGTGGGCGTCAGCCCGCTGCGGGTGGACGGCGGGGCCGGCTACCGGGCCCGGGTGACCGAGCTGGTCCGGGCCGGCCAGTCGCTGGCCTGGATCGAGCACGGCGAGGTGGTCTTCAAGGCCGAGGTCGGCGCCGTGTCCCGGGCCGCCTGTCAGGTGCAGGGCGTCTGGGTCGCACCCCGCCACCGGGGCCGCGGCATCGGCCAGGCGGGGACGGCGGCCGTGGTCGAGTACGCCCGGCGGGCCATCGCCCCCGTGGTCAGCCTCTACGTCAACGACTTCAACACCGCGGCCCGGGCGGCCTACGCCCGGGTCGGGTTCCGCGACGTCGGCACGTACGCCTCGATCCTCTTCTGAGCTGCGGGGTCCACCCCCTGTCGTGCCCCGTGTCCGCCCTGGACCGTCGGGGGCGTCTGCCAGGGTGGGGGTGTGCGCAGACGACGGGGAACGGTCCTGCTGGTGACGACGGCCCTGCTGGGTGGCCCGGTGCTGGCGGCCTGCACGTCCTCGGCTGACCCGGCGGACGGGGCCCGGGACGCCGCACAGGCGTTCCTGGAGGACTGGAGCGGGGGCGACCTGGCCGCCGCGGCCGGCGGGACCACGGACGCCGCGGCCACCACGACGCTGCTGGAGCAGACCGCCACCGACCTGCCCGAGGCGACCCTGGCCGCGGAACTGGGCGACGTCGAGGTCACCGCCTCCGACGAGGCCGCGGCCACCGCCGGGTGGACCGCGACCTGGGACCTGGCCGCGGCCCCGGACTGGACCTACACCGCCACCCTGGACCTCCGCCGTTCCGGCGAGGGGGACGACGCGAGCTGGCAGGTGGTCGCGGCACCCACGGTCGTGCACCCCGAGCTCGCCACGGGACAGCACCTGCAGCTGACCCGGGCGCTCCCCGAGCGCGCCGCGATCACCGACGCGGCCGGCGCCCCGCTGTTCACCGAGACCGAGGTCGTGGACGTCGGGGTGGACACCGCCCAGGTGACCGACCTGGCGGCCCTGGCCGCCGGGCTGTCCGCGGCCACCGGGGTGTCGGCCGAGGAGATCACCGCTGACGTGCAGGCCGCGCCCAGCGGCCAGTTCGTCCCGGTCATCACCCTGCGCCGTCCCGACTTCGAGGCGGTCCGGGCCCAGGTCTTCGACCTGCCCGGGGCGGTGTTCCCCACCAGCACCCGGTTGCTGGCACCCACCGCGCGTTTCGGTGCCGCTCTGCTGGGTCGGGTGGGTGACGGCACCGCGGAGGTCCTCGAGGAGACCACCGAGGAGGACGGCCGGCCGCTGTACGCCGCCGGCGACCGACTGGGGCTGTCGGGCCTGCAGCGCGCCTACCAGCAGCAGCTGACCGGGACGGCGGGCTTCACCGTCGCCGTCATCAGCCTGGACGAGAGCACCGGGGACACCGGTTCGGTCGTCGGCTCGGTCGACCCGGTGCCCGGCACCCCCGTGCAGACCCCGCTGGTGCCCGCCGTGCAGAGCGCGGCCGACGCCGCCGTCGCCGGCCAGTCACTGGCCACCCACCTGGTCGTCGTCCGGCCCGGCACCGGGGAGGTGCTGGCGGTCAGCTCCAACGAGGCGGCCAACGCCGCCAACGCGCTCACCGGGCAGTTCCCGCCCGGGTCGAGCATGAAGACCATCACCGCCACCGCGCTGCTGTCGGCGGGCACGCTCACCCCGGACACCGCCGTGCCCTGCCCGGGCACCACCGTCGTCGACGGGCGGGAGTTCGAGAACGAGGACCAGTTCGACCTGGGCACGGTGCCCTTCACGCAGGCCTTCGCCCAGTCCTGCAACACGACCTTCATCGAGCAGGGGCTGACGCTGCCCGACGACGGGCTGTCCGCGGCCGCGGCGTCCTACGGCGTGGGCACCGAGTGGCAGCTGCCGGTCGGGGTCTTCTCCGGCACGGTCCCGGCCACCAGCACCGGGACGACCAAGGCCGCCGACGCCATCGGCCAGGGCCAGGTCCTGATGAGCCCCGCGCAGATGGCGCTCGTCGCCGCCGGCATCGCCAGCGGCACCCCGGCCGCGCCGGTCGAGGTGGTCGGCGCCGAGCCCGCCGGTGCGGCGCCCGCGGGCCCCGGGCAGGCGGTGCTCGACCAGCTCCGGCCGATGATGCGCGAGGTGGTGCTGTCCGGTACAGCCACTGCACTGACGGGCCGGGGCGAGGTCTACGGCAAGACCGGGACCGCCGAGTTCGGCACCGCCGTCCCGCCGGACTCGCACGGCTGGTTCGTCGGGTACCAGCTCGGCGGCCCGCAGGGCGACCTCGCCTTCGCGGTCCTGGTGGAGGCCGGCCAGTCCAGCAGCGTCGCGGTCGGCGTCGCCGACGCCTTCCTGGCCGGCCTCGGCCAGTGAGGTCCCTCAGCCGCCGGGGTTGAGCACCTGGTTGCCGATGATCACCGCGGAGATCCCGCCGAACACCAGCATCGCGACCACCATGACGACCAGCCGGTAGCCGCGGACCCGGATGGCCTGGGGCAGGGCGGTCCGGTTGAGCCGGATGAGCAGGATCGAGTAGACGAACATCATGAAGCCGCCGACCACGGAGCTGATCACCAGCAGCACCAGTGGCTGGTCGAACCCGGACAGCAGGACGACGGCGCCCACCACCAGCAGGCCCCAGACGACCGTCGAGTAGATGCGGCTCTCGCTCCAGCGCTCCGAGCCGGCCAGGTAGGTCACCTTGACGGTGTCGGCGACCAGTCGGGCGGTGTAGTCGCAGATGCCCAGCGCGGCCGCGTAGAGCGACACGGCCCCGATCCACCAGAAGAACGTGCCGAACCAGCTGCCCACCGTGTCGGCCAGCACCTGGCCCTCGGTCTGCAGGAAGCTGATGTCGTTGCCGGGGGTGTCGGCACCGAAGACGGTGGCGTAGGCGATGACGGACGTGGCCGAGATGGTGAGCCAGGTGAGGAACCAGAAGCTGACCATCTGCTCGGTGTTGGCG
Source organism: Modestobacter sp. Leaf380 (assembly GCF_001424485.1). Lineage (GTDB taxonomy): Bacteria > Actinomycetota > Actinomycetes > Mycobacteriales > Geodermatophilaceae > Klenkia. The sequence goes on along the minus strand of NZ_LMQC01000001.1, from coordinate 28,202 downwards.
ACCCGCCACCAGCCCTTCCACCGGCGCAGGTTGTCCGGGGTGGGCGGGAAGAGGAACCCGGTGGAGGGCTCGGCCTGGTCCTCCCCGGTCACCGGGGACACCAGCCGCGGGATGCGGGCACCCATGCCGAAGCCCTTGTCCCTGATCCAGTTGCTCTGCACCAGGTTCTGCCCGCCGCCACCGCCGGCGAAGGCCAGCGCACCCAGCACCAGGGCCAGGCCGAGCTGGCTGGGCACCGAGCCGAAGTCGGTCACCACCCGGCGGGTCTCGGCGACGTCGTCCGCGCCGACGACGGCGACGAAGGCGATGACGATGAACGCCAGCACCGCGCCCACCTTGACGAACTCGATGCGCTCGACTGCGGTGTAGACCACCGGGGACAGGGTCAGCACCAGCCCGATCGAGCCGAGCATCAGCAGCGCGATGAGGGTGACGTCACCGCCGCCGACGGCGTAGGTCAGCACGGTGGCCGAGCTGGTCGCCCACCCGGGCCACAGGTTGGCCAGGATCGTCAACAGCCCGAAGACCAGGCCCCAGTGCCGCCACAGCCGGGAGAACCCGGTGAGCGCGGTCTCCCCGGTGGCCAGGGTGTAGCGCTCGATCTCCATGTTGATGAACAGCTGCAGGGTGACCCCCACGAACGCCGCCCACAGGAACGACAGCCCCACCTCGCTGGCGATGTAGGGGTAGAGCACGAACTCACCCGACGCCAGCCCGATCCCGGCACCGATGACGCCGGGACCCAGCACCTTGCGCAGCGGCCGGGGCTCGGGCAGGTCGGCGGTGCCGGGCATCGGCAGCCGGCCACCGGCGGTGGGGAAGGTGCGCCCGGGTTCCTGCGCGGCCAGCGGGTCGGCGGCGGACTCGGCGGGTGGGTCGGCGGGACCGACGTCGTCTCGTGCGGACATGCAGCCGATCCTGGACGGCGCACAGCCCTCTCGCAGGTCGTGGCCCGCGGGTGCCTCAGGCGGGCAGGCCGGGGGTGGCCGCGGTGACCGGGCTCAGCCCTGCGCGGGCCCGCCAGGTGACGGCGCGCACCTCGGCGGCCGAGGCCTCGACGACCGCCAGCTCACGGGTGGTGCGCTGCGCGGCCTGGTCGAGCACCCAGACCCAGGCGGCGGTCGTGCCCTCCTCCAGCACGGCGGCCAGTCGGCAGGCGTCGACCTCGGAGAGCAGCGGGAAGGGCAGCGCGTAGGCCGGTCGCGCCGCGACGGGCTCGGCCCCCCGGTCCAGCAGGAGGGCGCCGACCCGGTCCCGCAGGTCCCGGTGCGCCTCCTGCGCCGCGACGACCTCGCCCCGGGTCCCCGGGGTGAGCGCCGCGCCGACCGTGCCGTAGCCCCAGACCGCGGCGTGCTCGGCGGCCAGGGCGTCCTGCAGTGCCGCGTCCTCGGCCCGCGCGGACCCGGCCTCGGCGGAGGTCGTGGGGGAGGTCGTGGCCGGTGTGCCCGTCGAGTCGCCGGGGCCCGTCACGTCAGCTGTCCGTCCTGGCCGCGCAGGCCCGCGGCGATGCTCCCGAGCAGGGCCGCCCGGGCACCGCTGAAGCCCACGCACGCAGTGGCGTGCGAGGTGGCTGCGGTGGCGACCTGGGTGCGCAGCGTCGCCCGGGCGGCCACCGCGTCCCCGGCAACGGCTGCCGGAGCCGGGGACGGCCCTGACGACGGCCCTGACGACGCCCCTGGAGACGGGGCCCCGGACGGCGGGGATCCCGACGCCGAGGGCGCGGCCGCCCGGAGCCGGGTCAGCTGCGCGCGGGCCTGGTCGGCCAGAGCGGCGACCTCGGGGGCCGAGACCAGGGCGACCTCGTAGGCCGCGACCAGCTCCTCCTGCACCGCGACCTGGCCGGCCAGCTGGTCGACCTGGGCCGGGGTGACGGCGTCGGCACCGGCCGGCTCGTCGGCCGAACAGCCGACGGCGAGCAGCACCGGAGCCACCCCGAGCGCGGTCAGCACGGTGCGCCGGGTGAGGGCACCGGCGGGGCGGGGGAGGGGGGCCGGCGCGGACATCGGGCCCATCCTGGCAGCCCACCGCCCTGCGGGCGTGGCGGTGGGCACGTCCGGCGGGGCGCCGTCGTCCCCCTGCGGGCGGTACCGTGGGCCCCTCCGGTGCGGCGAGTCCCCTCCCGCCACCCGTCCGCCGCGGCCGCGCCGCCGTCGCGACGGGCGCCACGGCCGGCGCACGGCCGTGTCCGACCCGGCCGCCGACCGCCACCCGTCCCACCGCACCACCACCGACCGCAGCCCGAGGAGGCACCAGGTGTCCAGCACAGGACCGCGTACCGGCCCGGCCGCGACCGACCGGCTCACCGGCTGGTTCACCCCCGTCGTGCACGCCGCCGGGTACGACCTCGAGGAGCTCGTCGTCCGGGCCGCGGGCAACCGCTCCGTCGTCCGGGTCGTCGTCGACCGGGACAGCGGGGTCAGCCTGGACGACGTCGCCGAGGTCAGCCGCGCGCTGTCCGACGTGCTCGACACCGAGGACGACGACCCGGACACCACGCCCTACGTCCTGGAGGTCACCAGCCCCGGGGTCGACCGCCCGCTGACTCTGCCGCGGCACTGGCGGCGCAACGTGGGGCGCCTGGTCACCGCGACCGTGGGCGGCGCCGACCTGATCGGCCGGGTGCTCTCCGTCGACGAGGACGGCGTCACCCTGGCCGTGGAGAAGGGCGGGGCCAAGAAGGGCCAGGTCCGCAAGGCCGCCGGCGACCGGACGCTGACCTGGGCCGAGGTCGGCGAGGGCCGGGTGCAGGTGGAGTTCAACCGCCCCGAGGGCCACCGGGACGCGGGCCTGGTGCCCGAGTTCCCCGAGGACGACACCGACGACGACTCCGAGCTCACCGCCGACGACGTCGACGACGAGCTCGACGGCACCGACGCGATCGAGCCCGACCAGCACGAGGACGACCAGCACGAGGACGGCCAGGCCACCCCGGCCGGCGTCCAGGACAGAGGAGACCAGTGAACATCGACGTGACCGCCCTCAAGGCGGTCGAGCGGGAGAAGGGCATCCCCGCCGACACGGTGCTCCAGGCCATCGAGAGCGCCCTGGTCACCGCCTACCGGCACGCCGACGGCGCCGCCAAGCACGTCCGCGTGCAGATCGACCGCAAGAGCGGCGAGGTCGCCGTGCTGGCCCAGGAGCTGGGCGAGGACGGCGAGGTCGTGCACGAGTACGACGACACCCCCACCGACTTCGGCCGGATCGCGGCCAGCACCGCCAAGCAGGTCATCGTGCAGCGGCTGCGCGACGCCGAGCACGAGCAGACGTTCGGTGAGTACATCGGCAAGGAGGGCGACGTCGTCGGCGGCGTCGTCCAGGCCCACGAACGCCGCAACAGCGAGGGCACCGTGCTGCTGGACATCGGCAAGGTCGAGGCGAACCTGCCCCCGGCCGAGCAGGTCCCCGGCGAGGAGTACCCGCACGGCAGCCGGCTGAAGGCCTACGTGGTGTCGGTCGCCCGCACCTTCCGCGGCCCGCAGGTCACCGTCTCGCGTTCGCACCCCAACCTGGTGCGCAAGCTCTTCGCCCTCGAGGTCCCCGAGATCGCCGACGGCAGCGTGGAGATCGTCGCCGTGGCCCGCGAGGCCGGTCACCGCTCCAAGATCGCCGTCCGCACCTCGGTGCCCGGGCTGAACGCCAAGGGCTCCTGCATCGGCCCGATGGGCCAGCGGGTGCGCAACGTGATGAGCGAGCTGCACGGCGAGAAGATCGACATCGTCGACTGGTCGGACGACGAGGCCACGTTCGTGGCGTCGGCCCTCTCCCCGGCGCGGGTCACCAGCGCGCGCGTCGTGGACCCCGCCGCCCGCGCCGTCCGGGTCGTCGTGCCGGACTACCAGCTGTCGCTGGCCATCGGCAAGGAGGGCCAGAACGCCCGCTTGGCCGCCCGGCTCACCGGCTGCCGCATCGACATCCGCAGCGACGCCCAGCCCGAGTCCGAGGACACCGTCTCCCCGGGCGTCGGTCGCGCGCCGCTGCGCTCGGCCCCCCGTCCGGCCGGCGAGACCGGCGGCCTGCCCGGTCGCGGCGGGCCCGGCGCCCCCCGCGGGGGACCCGCCCGGGGTGGTCAGCGCCCCGTCGTCCGTCGCCCGGAACACCGCGGGCCCTCGGCGCGCTAGACTCTGCGATGGCCGAAACGCCGATCCCGGTCCGCACCTGTGTGGGGTGCCGGCGACGCGCTCCGGTCACGGACCTGCTGCGCGTCGTCGTGCGGGAGTCCCGGCTCACGCCGGACCCCGCTCGCCGGCTCCCGGGCCGGGGTGCCTCCGTGCACCCCACCCCCGAGTGCCTGCGTGCCGCGGACCGTCGTCGGGCCTTCCCGCGCGCACTGCGACGCAGCGCTCCGCTGGAGACCGACCTGCTCGAGAGCCACGTCCAGGCGCTGTCACCCGACAGCGCCAGGGCATGAGCCGCACCGGAGCAGACCAGCACCACCGTCGGACCGACACCCGGTCGGTCCGCTCGTCGAGAGCAGGACGTCCTCGGATGACCCACCCGTGAAGTCGCACCTGTGACTGAGCAGAAGACAATGCACAACTGATACCGAGGTCGAGCGGGCCAGCCGCCGGCCTCACCACTGAGGAGACCCGTGCCAGGCAAAGCCCGCGTCCACGAGCTCGCTAAAGAGCTCGGTGTCGACAGCAAGGCCGTACTCGCCAAGCTCAAGGAGCAGGGCGAGTTCGTGAAGTCCGCATCGTCCACCGTCGAGGCCCCCGTGGCCCGCCGCCTGCGTGAGGCCTACGGGTCCACCGGCAGCGGCAGCGGTGCCCCGACGCCCGGCCCGCGCCCCGGGCCCCGTCCGGCCGCGCCTGCCCCGCAGGCCCCGGCCGCCAGCGCCCCGGCGTCGACGCCCACCCCGAGCCCCTCGGTGCAGTCCGCGCCCTCCCCGGCAGCGGCCGCCCCGAGTGCCCCGTCCCGTCCCGCGGCCGCTCCCGGCCCGCGTCCGGGTCCGCGGCAGACGCCTGCCCCCGCGCCCCAGGCACCGGCTGCCCAGGCCCCCGCGGCCCAGGCACCGGCGGCCCAGGCGCCGGCCGCCCAGGCTCCGGCGGCCCAGGCCCCCGCCGCCTCGGCCGGTGCCCCGACCCAGGCCCGTCCCGGTCAGGGCGCGCCCCGTCCGGGCGCCCCGCGTCCGGGCCAGCCCGCCGGTGGCTCGGCCGCTCCGTCCCAGGGCGCCCCGCGTCCCGGTGGCGCCGCGCCGCGTCCCGGCCCCCGCCCGGCCCCGCGGCCGGGCAACAACCCCTTCAGCAGCGCTCCCCGTCCGGCCGCCGGCCGTCCCGGCGGCGCGGCTCCCGGCGGTGCCGCTCCCGGCGCCGGCGCCCCGGGTCAGGGTGCTCCCGGTCCGGGCGGTCCCCGTCCCGCGCCGGGCGCCGGTGGCCCGCGTCCCGCGGCCGGTCCCGGTGGGCCCCGTCCCGCTGCCGGTCCTGGTGGGCCCCGCCCCAACCCGGGCATGATGCCGCAGCGCCCGAGCCCGGGCATGATGCCCGGCCGCGCTGCCGGTGGCGGTCGTCCGGGTGCTCCCGGCGGCCGTGGCCGTCCCGGTGGCGGCCCCGGTGGCCCCGGTGGTGCCGGTGGCGGTTTCCGCCCCGGTGGTGCCGGTGGCGGCGCACCGGCTGGCGGCTTCCGCGGTGGCGGCGGTCGTGGCCGTGGTCGCGGTGGTTCCGGTGCGGGTACCGCGGGTGCCTTCGGGCGTCCCGGTGGTCGCGGTCCGGTCCGTGGGCGCAAGAGCAAGAAGCAGAGGCGTCAGGAGTTCGACTCCATGGCGGCGCCCTCGATGGGTGGCGTCAGCCTGCCCCGTGGCAACGGACAGACCGTCCGGCTGCCCCGCGGCGCCTCGCTGACCGACCTCGCCGAGCGCATCAACGCCCAGCCGGCCGCGCTGGTGACCGCCCTGTTCCACCTGGGCGAGATGGTCACCGCCACGCAGTCGGTCAACGACGAGACGCTGCAGCTCCTCGGTGCCGAGATCGACTGGGTCATCCAGGTCGTCAGCCCCGAGGACGAGGACCGCGAGCTGCTCGAGACCTTCGACCTCACCTTCGGTGATGAAGAGGGCGACGAGAGCGACTGGGACTGGCGTCCGCCGGTCGTCACCGTCATGGGTCACGTCGACCACGGCAAGACCAAGCTGCTGGACGCCCTCCGCCACACGAACGTCGTGGCGAAGGAGGCCGGTGGCATCACCCAGCACATCGGCGCCTACCAGATCGTCACCGAGCTGGACGGCAACGAGCGTCCGATCACCTTCATCGACACCCCGGGTCACGAGTCGTTCACCGCGATGCGTGCCCGTGGCGCGAAGGTGACCGACATCGTGGTGCTGGTCGTGGCCGCCGACGACGGCGTCATGCCCCAGACCATCGAGGCGCTCAACCACGCCCAGGCCGCCCAGGTGCCGATCGTGGTCGCGGTGAACAAGGTGGACAAGGAGGGGGCCAACCCCGCCAAGATCCGCCAGCAGCTCACCGAGTACGGCCTGGTCGCCGAGGAGTACGGCGGCGAGACGATGTTCGTCGACGTCTCGGCCACCACGCGCCAGGGCCTCGAGGAGCTCGAGGCCGCGGTGCTGCTGACCGCCGATGCCTCGCTGGACCTGCGCGCGAACACCGAGCAGGACCCGCAGGGTGTCGTCATCGAGGGCAAGCTGGACAAGGGCCGTGGCCCCGTCGCCACCGTGCTGGTCCAGCGCGGCACGCTGCGTGTCGGTGACTCGATCGTGGCCGGTGACGCCTACGGGCGTGTGCGGTCGCTGCTCGACGAGCACGGCAACAAGCTCAAGGAGGCCCTGCCGGCCCGCCCCGTGCAGGTCGTGGGTCTCACCTCTGTGCCCCGCGCCGGCGACACGTTCCTCGTCGTCGAGGAGGACCGGACGGCCCGGCAGATCGCCGACCGCCGTCAGGCCCGCATCCGCAACGCGCAGAACGCCTCGGCGCGCAAGCGGATCAGCCTCGAGGACCTGGACGCGGCCCTCAAGGAGAGCCGCGAGCTCAACCTGATCATCAAGGGCGACAACTCCGGCACCGTCGAGGCGCTGGAAGAGGCGCTGATGAAGATCGAGGTCGACGACGACCTGTCGCTGCGGGTCATCCACCGCGGCGTCGGCGGCATCACCAAGAGCGACATCGACCTGGCGCTGGCCGACGACGTCATCGTCCTGGGCTTCAACGTCCGGGCCGAGGGCCAGGCCACCGAGCTCGCCAACCGCGAAGGCGTGGACGTCCGGTACTACTCGGTCATCTACCAGGCCATCGAGGAGATCGAGGCCGCTCTCAAGGGCATGCTCAAGCCGATCTACGAGGAGGTCCAGCTGGGCCGCGCGGAGGTCCGCGAGGTCTTCCGGGTGCCCAAGATCGGCAACGTCGCGGGTTCGCTGGTGCGCAGCGGCACGATCGTTCGCAACAGCAAGGCCCGGCTCATCCGCGACGGTGCAGTCGTCGCCGACAACCTGTCGGTGGACTCGCTGCGCCGCTTCAAGGACGACGCGACCGAGGTCCGCGAGGGCTACGAGTGCGGCATCGGGCTGGGGTCGTTCAACGACATCAAGCCCGAGGACGTCATCGAGACCTTCGAGCTGCGCGAGAAGCCGCGCGACTGAACGAGGACCCCGCTGCCCCAGCGCCGTGCTCTGCACGGCTCGGGGGCAGCGGGGCCGTTCCAGTCCTGAGCGAGCGGGTCGGCGGGAGGTGCGCACGTGTTCACGGGTTCGCTGACCGCTGACCTGCTCCTGGGGGACGTGCACTCGCTCAAGGGCAAGCGCGCCGTGGTGAAGCCGATCGTGGCCGAACTGCGGCGCCGCTACGCGGTCGCCGCCGCGGAGGTCGGCGACCAGGACCTGCACCGCCGCGTGCAGGTCGGGGTCGCCACCGTCGCCGGCGAGGCCGGGCAGGTCACCGACGTGCTCGACGCCTGCGAGCGGTTGCTGGCCGAGCGCCCCGAGGTGACGCTGTTGTCCACCCACCGGCAGCTCACCAGCGACACCGATTGAGAAGGACCCCGTCGCCCCCCGTCCTGCGCTCCGCGCCGGCCGGGATCCCGCGACGGGGCCGTTCCAGGACCTCACTTAGGAGAACCCGATGGCCGACCCGGCACGGGCGCGCAAGCTCGCAGTGCGCATCCGCCAGATCTGCTCCGCCACCATCGAGACGCAGATCAAGGACCCGCGCCTCGGGATGGTGACCCTGACCGACGCACGGGTGACCAGTGACCTCCGCGAGGCCACGCTGTTCTACACCGTCTACGGCGACGCCCAGGCCGTCGCCGACTCCGCCGTCGCGCTGGCCAGCGCGACCGGGGTGCTGCGCTCCACCGTGGGCAAGCAGACCGGCATCAAGTTCGTGCCGACCCTGGAGTTCATCGCCGACATCGTCCCGGACACCGCGCGCGAGCTCGAGGAGGCCCTGGAGCGGGCCCGCGAGGCCGACGCCGAGCTGGCCCGGGCCCGGGAGGGCGCCGCCTACGCCGGCGAGCCCGACCCGTACAAGAAGCCCGTCCTCGACGAGGACGACAGCGACGCCACCGGCGACGGGGACGGCGGTCGGGCCACCCGGTTCGCCGACCCCGACGCCGACGACGACGAGCACGACCCCCAGGCCCACAGCACAGCCCCCAGGAGCGCCCCGTGACCGAGCAGACCGACCGGCCCGGCACCGAGGCCGTGGACCCCGACCCGAACGTGCCCGCCGAGGGCCAGCCGGAGTCGACCCTGGGCGGGCGCACCGTCCCCGGCGACCAGGCCGGCACCCCCGGCGACGCCGACCCCACCGCCGGTGGTCGCCAGGGCCAGGCCGGTGACGCGGACCCCGCGACCGACGCCAACGCGGCCTCCATCGCCGCCGACATGCCCTCCGACGGCGGGCCGGCGATCCCGGTCGCCGGCGGTCGGCCGGGCGAGGAGCCCGACGAGGTGCCGGTGGCCGACCCCGGCCCCAGCGACAGCTGACCCCGGTGGCCCCGGTGGGCGCGCTCGAGGCCGCCGTCGCCGTCCTCGCCCGGGCGGCCGACGACGGCGCCACGGTGGTGCTCTCCGGGCACGTCCAGCCCGACGCGGACGCCCTGGGCAGCACCCTGGCGTTGGCCGAGGGGCTCCGCCGCCGGGGCGCGCGGGTCACCGCGACGTTCCCGGGGCCGTTCGTGCTGCCGGAGTCCCTGGCCTGGTTGCCCGGTGCCGGGGCACTGGTGTCCAGCGACCGGCTCCCCGCCGACCCGGCCCTGGTGGTCAGCCTGGACGCCGCGGACACCCGGCGGCTGGGTGACGTCGCGGCGGTGCTGGAATCCGCCCCCGTCTCGCTGGTGGTCGACCACCACGCCTCCAACCCAGGCTTCGGCACGGTGCAGCTCATCGACCCCGACGCCGCGGCGACCGTGGCGCTGGTCGCGGACCTGCTCGAGGGCCTGGGCGTGCCGCTCGATGGCACGCTGGCCACCTGCCTCTACGCCGGGCTCGCCGCGGACACCGGCTCCTTCCGCTTCGGCAACACCGCGCCCGGCACCCACCTGCTCGCCGCCCGGCTCCTGGAGACGGGGATCGACCACGCCCGGATCAGCCAGCGCCTGTTCGACAGCGCGCCCTTCGGCTGGCTGGGTCTGCTGTCCGCGGCCACCGGCCGGGCCGTCCTGGAGCCGGCCACCGGTGCCGGCCTGGTCTGGACCTGGGCGACCACGTCCGAGGCCGCCGCGCACGGCCTGGCCCCCGACCACCTGGAGGCCCTGGTCGACGTCGTCCGCGCGGCCCAGGAGGCCGACGTGGCGTGTGTCCTCAAGGGCGCCGACGACGGCAGCTGGTCGGTCTCGCTGCGGTCCCGCGGAAGCACCGACGTGTCCGCCGTGGCGCAGGCGCTGGGCGGCGGCGGTCACCGGATGGCCGCCGGCTTCACCTCGCACCGCGACCGTGAGGGGACCATCGCGGCCGTCCGCGAGCTGCTGTGACCGCCCCGGCCACGCGCAGCATCCCCGGGCTGGCACTGCCCGCGCTGGTGGTGCTGGCCGCCGAACCGCTCTACCTGCTGGTCGACACGGCCGTCGTCGGCAACCTGGGGACGACGGCGCTGGGCGGGCTCGCCGTCGGTGGAGGACTGCTGGCCTGGGCCGCGGCGCTGCTGAACTTCCTGGCCTACGGCACCACCGCCCGGGCCGCCCGTCGCGCCGGGGCCGGTGACCGGACCGGCGCCGTGGGGGAGGGCGTGCAGGCGACCTGGCTGGCACTGGGCCTGGGCCTGGTGGTCACGCTGGCCTTCCAGGCGCTGGCCGGGCCGTTGACCCGGGCGCTGGCCGGGGGTGCCGGCCCGGTCGCCGCGGCGGGGGAGCAGTGGCTGCGGGTGGCCAGCCTGGGGGTCCCGCTGCTGCTGGTGTCCCTGGCCGGCAACGGCTGGCTGCGCGGGGTCGCCGAGCTGCGGCGGCCGGTGGTCTACGTCGTCGCCGGCAGCCTGCTGTCCCTGCTGCTCAACCCGCTGCTGGTCTACACCGCCGAGCTGGGCCTGGTCGGCTCGGCCTGGGCCAACGTCGCCGGCCAGTCGGTGACCGCGCTGCTCTTCCTGCGCACGCTGGCCTCCGAGCGGGTGGCCTGGCGTCCCCGCTGGACCGCCATCGGCAGCCAGCTCGTGATCGGCCGGGACCTGCTGCTGCGGGCCTTCGTGCTGCAGGCCGCGTTCGTCGTGGCCGCCGGGGTGGTCGCCCGGTCGGGGACGGCCGAGCTGGGTGCCCACCAGATCGCCCTGCAGCTGTGGCTGTTCCTGGCCCTGGTGCTCGACGCCTACGCCATCGCCGCGCAGACCCTGGTCGGCCAGGCCCTGGGTGCCGGCCGGGTCGACGACGCACGTGCGGTGGTGAGGCGGGTCGCGGCCTGGGGGCTGGGCACCGGGCTGCTGGTCGCCGCCGTCCTGCTGGCACTGCGCCCGGTGCTGCCCGGGCTGTTCACCGACGACCCGGCCGTGCTGGCCCAGGCCGGGGTCGTCTGGTGGTTCCTGGCGCTGATGCAGCCGCTGGCCGGCGTCGTCTTCGCCCTGGACGGCGTGCTCATGGGCGCCGGGGACGTCGGCTACCTGCGGACGGTCACGATCGGCTCGGCGCTGGTCGGTTTCGTCCCCCTCTCGCTGCTGTCCGGGCCGCTGGGCTGGGGGCTGGCCGGGGTGTGGACCGGGCTGACGCTCTTCATCGCCCTGCGGCTGGTGGCTGTCCTGGTCCGGGTGGCGGGGGACAGGTGGACGACGGCGTCTGTCACGGTGTCCCGGTGAGCCCCAAGCGAGTCGACGCCGACGTGCCCCCCGGTCTGCTGCTGGTGGACAAGGGCCCCGGCATGACCTCCCACGACGTGGTCGCCCTCGCCCGGCGCGCGCTGAGCGTCCGCAAGGTCGGCCACGCCGGCACCCTGGACCCGATGGCCACCGGGGTCCTGGTGCTCGGGGTCGGCGCCGCCACCCGGCTGCTGGGCCACCTGTCGGGCAACGACAAGACCTACGCCGCCACCGTCCGGCTGGGTGCCACCACCGTCACCGACGACCGGGAGGGTGACGTGCTGACGAGCACCCCCGCGGGGCACCTGACCGACGAGCAGGTGCGTGCCGCGTTCGCCGCCCAGACCGGGCCGCTGCAGCAGGTGCCGTCCTCGGTGAGTGCGGTGAAGGTCGACGGCGTCCGGTCCTACGACCGGGTGCGGGCCGGTGAGGAGTTCGAGCTGGTCGCCCGGTCGGTCGTCGTGCGCGCCCTGGACGTGCACCGCATCGACCGGTCCACCCCCGACGTCGTCGACGTCGACGTCACCGTCACCTGCTCGACGGGCACCTACGTCCGGGCCATCGCCCGGGACGCCGGCGCGGCCCTCGCTGTCGGCGGGCACCTCACGGCGCTGCGCCGCACCCGGTCGGGTCCCTTCGACGAGGCCGACGCCCGGCCGGTCGCCGAGGCGGCTGAGGCGTTGCTGGCCGGCGCGGGACCGGGCTTCGTGCCGCTGACCACCGCGGCCACGGCCGTGTTCCCCGAGCGCCGGGTCACCGCCGAGGAGGCCGTCGACCTGGGGCACGGCAAGCGCGTCGCCGCCAGCGGCAGACCGGGCCTGCAGGCGGCCGTGGACCCCGACGGCCGGCTCGTGGCCCTGGTCGAGGACGCCGGTCCCACCGCCCGGGTCGGCGTCGGCTTCCCTGCCTGAGCGGTGTGCGCTGTGCCACCCTCGGTGACATGAGCGAGGTGCTGGCGTCCACCACGGCCGAGCGGGTCGCGGTCCTGCACGCCGACCTGGCCGGCCTCCCCGCCGTGCTGGTCGCCTTCTCCGGCGGGGTGGACTCCGGGGTGGTGCTGGCTGCCGCCGTCCGCGCGCTCGGGGTCGACCGGGTGGTCGCCGCCACGGCGGTGTCGCCCTCGCTGCCGGCCGCGGAGCGGGAGGCCGCGCACGCCTTCGCGCTGGACCTGGGGGTCCGGCACGAGCAGCCGGTCACCCACGAGCTCGCCCGGCCCGGCTACGTCGCCAACGACGGTGCCCGGTGCTTCTCCTGCAAGGCCGAGCTGCTGGACACCCTGGGCCCGCTCGCCGCCCGGCTGGGCATCGCCGCGGTGGCCACCGGCACCAACGCCGACGACCGGCTCGCCGGCTTCCGCCCCGGGATCCGGGCCGCCGCCGAGCGCGGCGCCCGCACCCCACTGGCCGACGCCGGGATGACCAAGGCCGACGTCCGGGCCGCCGCCCGGGCCTGGGGACTCGCGCTGGCCGACAAGCCGGCCGCCGCCTGCCTGTCCAGCCGGATCGCCTACGGCGTGCCGGTGTCGGCGGAGCGGCTGGCCCGGGTGGAGGCCGCCGAGGTGGCGCTGCGGGGCGCTCTCGCCGCCGCCGGTCTACCGGTGCGGGACCTGCGGGTGCGCGACCTCGGCGACCGGGCCCGGGTCGAGGTCGACGCCGCGCTGGTCCCGCGGGTCGGACCCGAGCTGCTGGCCGCCGTCCGCGGCTGGGACGACGTCGAGCTGGACCCCCGGGGCTTCCGGTCCGGGTCGATGAACGAGCTGCTGCCCGACCCCGTGCGCTACCGCTGAGCCGAGCGCACGATCCGGGCCGCGGCCACCCCGGCGCCGAACCCGTTGTCGATGTTGACCACCAGCACCCCGGGAGCGCAGGACGTCAGCATGGTCAGCAGCGCGGCCAGGCCCTCGAACGCGGCGCCGTACCCCACCGACGTGGGGACGGCGACGACCAGCCGGTCGGTCAGACCGGCCACGACGCTGGGCAGCGCGCCGTCCATGCCGGCGACGACCACGACGGCATCGGCACGGGCCAGGTCGGGTGCCACGGCCAGCACCCGGTGCACCCCGGCCACCCCGACGTCGTCGACCCGCCGGCAGCCGACCCCGCTGGCGGCCAGCGTCGCCGCCACCTCGGCGGCCACCGCGTCGTCCGACGTCCCGGCGGTCAGCACCAGCACCTCACCCACCGGCGGGGCGACCGTGCCCACCCACACCACCCGGGCGGCCTCGTCGACGTGCGCGTCGGGCCACCGCTCCCGCACCGCGGCGACGGTGCCCGCCGGCACCCGGGTCGCCCAGGCCAGCGGGGCTCCGGCGTCGAGCAGCCCGGCCAGGCACGCCACCGTCTGGGCGGCGGTCTTCCCCTCGGCATAGACCACCTCCGGGGTGCCGGTGCGGGCCTCGCGGTCGACGTCCAGGCGCGCGACGCCGACGTCGTGGGTCCGGTCTGTGCTCACCCGGCCAGTGTCGTCCTCCCCGTGTCGTCCTCCCCGTGTCGTCCCCGCCTGCGTCGGGCAGGGTGGGGGCATGAGCGTCGTGAAGATCAACGTCCTGACCGTGCCGGCCGAGGCCCGGGAGCGCCTGGAGGAGCGGTTCAGCAACCGCGCCGGGTCCGTGGAGGCCTCCGACGGGTTCGAGTGGTTCGAGCTGCTGCGCCCCGTGGAGGGGACCGACGACTACCTCGTCTACACCCGCTGGCGCAGCGAGGCAGACTTCGAGGCCTGGCAGTCCGGGCAGGACTTCGCGCGCGGGCACTCCGGCGGCGGCTCCGGGATGGCACCGGCGGCCACCGGCTCGAACGTGTGGTCCTTCGAGGTCGTGACGCAGGCGTCGCCGAAGACCGACGCGACCTGACACGGCGACCCCGGGGTCGGGGGAGGGGTGTGGGTCCGCGCCGTCCGGGGTCCGGCCGCCGCGGCTAGGGTGCAGGCGTGGGCACGCGCCCGCGGACCACCCCTCAGACGCAAGTGGGAGCCATGACCGACACGCTCGCCGACAGCCGCACCTCCTCCCGGTCCTTCGCCGAGGGTGTGCCGCTCGTGGTGGAGGACGCGCCCCGCCGTCCGGCCGCCGAGCGGGAGCAGCTGCTGGCCGACCCCGGCTTCGGCAAGGTCTTCACCGACCACATGGTCGTGGCCCGCTACGTCGCCGGGAAGGGCTGGACCGAGGCCACGCTGACCGGCTACGCGCCGCTGCAGCTGGACCCCTCGACCGCGGCCCTGCACTACGCACAGTCGATCTTCGAGGGCCTCAAGGCCTACGCGCAGCCCGACGGCTCGGTCTCGGTGTTCCGGCCCGAGCAGAACGCGGCCCGGATGGCCCGTGGCGCCGTCCGGATGGCGATGCCCCCGGTCCCGGCCGAGGGCTTCGTGAACGCCGTCGACGCCCTCGTCGACGCCGACCGCGACTGGGTGCCGACCGGCCCGGACCAGACCCTCTACATCCGGCCCTACCAGCTGGCCGTGGAGCCCTTCCTCGGCGTCCGGCCGGCCTCGGAGTACCTCTTCGTCGTCATCGCCAGCCCGGCCGGTGCGTACTTCCCGCGCGGCGTCCAGCCGGTGTCGGTCTACCTCTCCGAGGACTACATCCGGGCCGCCCCCGGCGGCACCGGCGACGTCAAGTGCGCAGGCAACTACGCGGCGAGCCTGCTGGCCCAGGAGCAGGCCATCGCGGCCGGTTGCGACCAGGTCGTGTGGCTGGACGCGACGGAGAAGAAGTACGTCGAGGAGATGGGCGGGATGAACCTGTTCTTCGTCCTGGGCACGGGCAGCGACGCCGAACTGGTCACCCCCGAGCTCACCGGCACCCTGCTCCCCGGCATCACCCGCGACTCGCTGATCACCGTGGCCGAGGAGACGGGCCACCGGGTCACCGAGCGCCGCTTCACCGTCGAGGAGTGGCGGGCCGGAGTCGCCGACGGCACGGTCACCGAGACCTTCGCCTGCGGCACCGCTGCGGTGATCACCCCCGTCGGCGAGGTCAAGGCACGCACCGGTGACTTCACCGTGGGTGACGGCACTCCCGGCGCCGTCACCATGGCGTTGCGTGAGCGGCTCCTGGACCTGCAGCACGGCCGGGTCCCCGACGACCGCGGCTGGCGGCACACGGTCGCAGCCGGCTGACGTGCTGCGCTGGCGTGGCCTGGAGTCGACTCCGGGCGATCTGGGTCGCACGGTGGTCACCGTCGGCATGTACGACGGGGTGCACCGTGGGCACCAGCAGCTCATCGGTACCGCGGTGGCCCGGGCGCACGCCCTGGGCCGCCCCGCCCTGCTGCTGACGTTCGACCCGCACCCGGCCGAGGTCGTGCGGCCCGGGTCGCACCCGGCCATCCTGACCTCACCGGACCGCAAGGCCGAGCTGGTCGCTGCGCTCGGTGTGGACGCGATGTGCGTCCTGCCCTTCACCGCCGAGTTCAGCCGGCTCTCCCCGGAGGGCTTCACGCACACCGTGCTCGTCGAGCACCTGCACGCGGCGTCGGTCGTGGTGGGCGAGAACTTCTCCTACGGCCACCGCGGAGCCGGTGACGTCGCCTCGTTGACCCGGGAGGGGAAGCGGTTCGGGTTCTCCGTCGAGGGGCTGGCGCTGGCCGCCGACGCCGCCGACGGGGGAGAGGTCACCATCTCCTCCACCTACATCCGGGCCTGCGTGGCCGCCGGGGACCTCCGATCGGCGGCCCGCGCGCTGGGCCGCCCGCACCGGGTCGACGGCATCGTCGTCCGCGGTGACCAGCGCGGGCGCGAGCTGGGCTACCCGACGGCCAACGTCGAGTCCCCCGCGCACACCGCCGTCCCCGCCGACGGCGTGTACGCCGGCACCCTGGTGCTGCGCGACTCCGCCGGCCGCAGCCGGGACCGTCGTCCGGCCGCTGTCTCGGTGGGCACCAACCCCACCTTCCAGGGCACCCGGCGCACCGTCGAGGCCTTCTGCCTGGACTGGTCGGGGGACCTCTACGGCGAGCACGTGGGCGTCGAGTTCGTCGAGCGGCTGCGGCCGATGACCACCTTCGACGGCATCGAGGCCCTGATCACCCAGATGGACGCCGACGTCGTCGCCACCCGGGCCGTGCTCGGGCTCTGACCCCGGGGGTCCTCCCGCCGATCGGCGTGGTCCCCACCAGCACGCTCGCCGTGTGGGCCCCGGGCGTCGCCGTGTAACCTGGGCACAGCGTCGGGAGACCGACGCGTGTGCATGCTGCCCCCGTGACACCGACCGGGGGCCACACGTGACCTGCCCAGGAGGCCCACATGGCGCTCGAGAGCGCGACGAAGAAGCAGATCATGACCGAGTACGCGACGGTCGAGGGTGACACCGGTTCCCCCGAGGTGCAGGTCGCGATGCTGACCCGACGGATCAGCGACCTGACCGAGCACCTGAAGATGCACAAGCACGACCACCACAGCCGGCGGGGCCTGCTCCTGCTGGTCGGCCGGCGTCGCCGGCTGCTGAACTACCTGGCGAAGACCGACATCAACCGGTACCGCTCGCTCATCGAGCGGCTCGGCCTGCGCCGCTAGCCAGACGAGGGGACCGCTCCGCACCGCGGAGTCGGTCCCCTCTCTCGTCCGGCCCCCACCGGGTCGGGGCAGCTCCACCACGGCACGACGGCACCAGAGCACGACAGCACCAGAGCACGACCCCGGCACCACCCCACAGGCGGCCAGCCACCGGTGGCCCCGGCGTCGAACCCGACGCCCAGGCCCGGTCCTCGGTAGTGGCCCCCGGGACGCCGCCGCCGGTCAGACCGACCGCGGACGACGCGACCCGAGGGCTTCGATCGAAGACCGGTCTCCCCAGACCACCGGCGCACAGCCGCCGAACCAAGAGGGCGCCGCCGCATGCGGCGCAGGAAGAGGACCCCGATGTCCGCACCCACGAACGACACCGTCGACTACGACGCCGAGGACGGCGTCTACACCGCCTCCGCGGTGATCGACAACGGCGCGCGCGGTCAGCGCACCGTCACCTTCGAGACCGGCCGGCTGGCCAAGCAGGCCGCCGGCTCCGTCGTCGCCACCATGGGCGACACCACGCTGCTGTCGGCCACCACGGCCGGCCGCCAGCCCAAGGACCACTTCGACTTCTTCCCCCTGACGGTGGACGTCGAGGAGCGGATGTACGCGATCGGGAAGATCCCCGGCTCGTTCTTCCGCCGTGAGGGGCGTCCCTCCGAGGACGCGATCCTCACCTGCCGCCTGATCGACCGCCCGCTGCGCCCGACCTTCGCCAAGGGCCTGCGCAACGAGGTCCAGGTCGTCATCAGCGTGCTGTCGCTGGACCCCGACCACCTCTACGACGTGCTGGCGATCAACGGGGCCTCCGCGTCGACCCAGCTGTCGGGCCTGCCCTTCTCCGGCCCGGTCGGCGCCACCCGCGTCGCCCTCATCGGTGGCCAGTGGGTCGGCTTCCCGACGCACACCGAGCTCGAGGACGCCGTCTTCGACATGGTCGTGGCCGGCCGGGTCCTGCCCGACGGCGACGTCGCGATCATGATGGTCGAGGCCGAGGCCACCGAGAAGACGATCGAGCTCATCGCCGGTGGCGCGACCGCCCCGACCGAGGAGGTCGTGGCCCAGGGCCTCGAGGCCGCCAAGCCCTTCATCAAGGCCCTGTGCGACGCACAGTCGGCGCTGGCCGGCAAGGCCGCCAAGCCCGAGGCGCACTTCCCCCGCTTCCTGGACTACCAGGACGACGTCTACGCCGCTGTCGAGGCCCAGGCCGCCGAGAAGCTGGCTGCCACCCAGGCCATCCCGGGCAAGGCCGAGCGCGACGACGCCACCGACGCCCTCAAGGACGAGGTCAAGGCCGCGCTGGCCGAGCAGTTCGAGGGGCGCGAGAAGGAGGTCTCCGGTGCCTTCCGCGCGGTGACCAAGAAGGTCGTCCGCCAGCGCATCCTGCGCGACAAGGTCCGCATCGACGGCCGCGGCGTCACCGACATCCGGCCGCTGTCCGCCGAGGTCGAGGTCCTCCCGCGGGTGCACGGCTCGGCCCTGTTCGAGCGTGGCGAGACCCAGATCATGGGCGTCACCACGCTGAACATGCTCCGCATGGAGCAGCAGCTGGACACCCTGAACCCGGTGACCCGCAAGCGCTACATGCACAACTACAACTTCCCGCCGTACTCCACCGGTGAGACCGGCCGCGTGGGTTCGCCCAAGCGCCGCGAGATCGGCCACGGCGCGCTGGCCGAGCGGGCGCTGCTGCCCGTGCTGCCCGACCGCGAGGAGTTCCCCTACGCGATCCGCCAGGTCTCCGAGGCGCTGGGCTCCAACGGCTCGACCTCGATGGGCTCGGTCTGCGCCTCCACCCTGTCGCTGCTCAACGCCGGTGTGCCGCTGCGCGCCCCGGTCGCGGGCATCGCCATGGGCCTGGTCTCCGACGAGGTCGACGGCAAGACGGAGTACGTCGCGCTGACCGACATCCTCGGTGCCGAGGACGCCTTCGGTGACATGGACTTCAAGGTCGCCGGCACCAAGGACTTCGTGACGGCGCTCCAGCTGGACACCAAGCTGGACGGCATCCCCTCCGACGTCCTCGCCGGTGCGCTGACCCAGGCCCGCGCGGCCCGGCTGCACATCCTCGACGTCATGCTCGAGGCGATCGACGGCCCCGACGAGATGAGCCCGTTCGCCCCCCGGGTGACCACGGTCCGCATCCCCGTCGACAAGATCGGCGCGGTCATCGGGCCCAAGGGCCAGATGATCAACGCGATCCAGGACGAGACCGGCGCCGACATCACCATCGAGGACGACGGCACGATCTACGTCGGTGCCTCCGACGGGCCCTCGGCCCAGGCCGCCGTGGACCGGATCAACGCGATCGCCAACCCGACCCTGCCCAAGGTCGGCGAGCGGTTCCTGGGCACGGTCGTGAAGACCACCGCCTTCGGTGCCTTCGTCTCGTTGCTGCCCGGCCGGGACGGCCTGGTGCACATCAGCAAGCTGGGCAACGGCAAGCGGATCGCCAAGGTCGAGGACGTCGCCAACGTCGGCGACAAGCTGCAGGTCGAGATCACCGACATCGACGCCCGCGGCAAGATCAGCCTGGTCCCGGTCGTCGAGGGCGGTGCCTCCGAAGAGGCGCCGGCCGAGGCCGCTGCACCCGCGGGTGAGTGACCACGGCTGACACCAGCTCGAACGGCCCCGGGGTGGGCGTGGCTGAGGCCGCGCCCACCCCGGTGGCCGTCGGGCACACCGAACTGCTCGACGTCGACGAGTTCGGCGGCCGCGTGGAGCGCACCGAGCTGCCCGGGGGCCTGCGGGTCGTCACCGAGCTGATGCCCGGCGTGCTGTCGGCGACGGTCGGCATCTGGGTCGGCGTCGGTTCCCGGGACGAGACGCCGGGGCTGGCCGGGAGCTCGCACTTCCTGGAGCACCTGCTCTTCAAGGGCACCCGCAGCCGGACCGCGTTGGAGATCGCCACGGCCATGGACGCCGTGGGCGGTGAGATGAACGCCTTCACCGCGAAGGAGCACACCTGCTACTACGCCAACGTGCTCGCCAGCGACCTCCCGCTGGCCGTGACACTGCTGGGCGACCTGGTCACCGACGCGCTGAACACCGCGCCGGACCTGGAGTCCGAGCGGACGGTCGTGCTCGAGGAGATCGCGATGCGCGACGACGAGCCCGCCGACGCCGTGCACGACCTCTTCGCCGAGACCCTCTTCGGGGACACGCCGCTGGGCCGATCGGTCCTGGGCACCGTGGAGTCGATCGAGTCCCTGACCCGGGACGACGTCGACGGTTGGTACCGGGGCCGCTACGCCACCCCCTCCATCGTGGTCTCGGCCGCTGGACGGGTGGACCACGGCCAGGTGCTGGAGCTGGTGCGCCGCGCCTTCGGTGACCGGTTGGCCGGGGGAGCCCGCCCCGACCCGCTCCGCTCCGGCGACGACGTCCCCCTCACCTCACCGGCGAACCGGACCGGGCTCATCCACCGTAGGACCGAGCAGACCCACCTGCTGCTGGGCAGCATCGGCATGGGCCGGCTCGACGAGGCCCGCTACGCCGCGGCCGTCCTGGACGCCGCCGTCGGTGGGGGTATGAGCTCCAGGCTCTTCCAGGAGGTGCGGGAGAAGCGCGGTCTGGTCTACAGCGTCGGTTCCTCCCTCACGCACTACGCCGGCACCGGTGTCTTCTCGGTGTACGCCGGCTGCTCGCCCAAGCGCGTGCCCGAGGTGCTCCGGCTGATCCGTGAGTCCCTCGCCGAGGTCGCCGCTGACGGCATCACCGACGAGGAGGTGGCCCGCGGCATCGGCCAGCTCAAGGGCGGTCTGGTGCTGGGCCTGGAGGACACCGGGTCCCGGATGTCCCGACTGGGCAAGAGCGAGCTCTCCTACGGGGAGTACACGCCGGTGCCTCACGTCCTCGCCCGTCTCGACGCCGTCGACGCCGCTGCCGTGCGGGCGGTGGCCGCGGACCTCTTCGCCCGTGACACCGCGCTGGCGGTCGTCGGCCCGTACCGCGCGAAGGACCTGGAGCGGCTGGCCGGATGAGGGAGTGGTTCGTCGAGCACGGGGCGTTGGCCCGCGGCGCGTTCGTCGTCGTGGTGCTGGTGTCGCTCGCCGTGCTCTTCGCGCCGCCCTCGGACGTCCCTCCCTCCCCGCCCGGCGTGGACAAGGTCGTCCACGCAGTGCTCTTCGCCGCACTGGCGTTCAGCAGCCGTTGGGCCGGGATCCGCGAACGGGTCGTGGCCGTCGCCCTGGTCGTCTACGCCGCCGGGTCCGAGGTCGTCCAGGGGACGGCACTGGTGGGCCGTGACGCCTCGGTGGGGGACTGGCTCGCCGACGTGGGCGGACTCCTGGTGGGCCTGCTGCTGTGGCGGCTGGCCACCCGGGTCGCCCCGGCACGCTGACCGGCTTGCATCCCGGTCCTGCGTTGGTGAGAGTGCCGGGCATGACCACCAGCACCTCGTCCCTCACTCCGGTCCCCACCCCCGAGGAACCCCTGACCTCTGTCGCCGTCCTCGGGGCCCGCGGCCGGATGGGCGTGGAGGTGTGCAAGGCCGTGAACGACGCCGACGACCTCGAGCTGGTCGCGATGGTCGAGGGCAGCGAGTGGCTGTTCAACGTCGCCGACGGTGGCGCGGACGTGGCGGTCGACTTCACCCGTCCCGAGTCGGTCATGGAGAACATCCGGTTCTGCATCGACCAGAACATCCACTGCGTGGTCGGGACGACGGGCTTCGACGAGGACAAGATCGCGACCGTCCGGGAGTGGCTGGCCCCCAAGCCCGAGCTCGGTGTGGTCATCGCGCCCAACTTCGGCATCGGCGCAGTGCTCCTCATGCGCTTCGCCGCCGAGGCCGCGCGGTTCTTCCCCTCGGTGGAGGTCGTGGAACTGCACCACCCGGCCAAGGTGGACGCCCCCTCCGGGACGGCGGCCCGCACCGCCCGCCTGGTCGCCGAGGCCCGCCGCGCCGCCGGCATGGCGCCGGCTCCCGACGCCACGGAGGAGGGGTCGTCCCTCCCGGGTGCCCGGGGTGCCGACGTGGAGGGGGTGCCCGTCCACTCGGTGCGCCTGGCCGGGCTGGTCGCGCACGAGGAGGTCCTGATGGGTTCGCCGGGGGAGACGCTGACCCTGCGCCACGACTCCTACGACCGTGCCTCGTTCATGCCCGGTGTCCTGCTCGCGGTGCGAGAGGTGTCCCGCCGTCCTGGGCTCACCATCGGGATCGACTCCCTCCTGGGTCTCTGACACCCCTCCTCCTGACCCCCTGACCCGTCGTCTTCCCGGCCCGGCCCCGCCCTCTCGAGGTGCGCGGCCGGGCCGCGGCCGTCTCTCGCCCGTTCCCGGGCGGTGCGGGTGTGGCGCGTGAGGTCCCTGGGGCGGGACACACCGGGCTGACACACGGCCGACACGTGACCTGCCTCGCAGAATGGTCAGACTCGCAACTCGCTGACCAGCGGTTTCACTGCTTCCTGGTCGCTCTACGGCACTGGATGCCCCGATCGGGGTGGCGAGCTGTTTGACGGGAGGTGTCCGGGCACGTAACTTTCTCTTTGCGCCGAGCGACACGGAAACGGCCGCCGGACAGACTCACGAAGTCAGTCCAGATGCGGAGCCCGGCGCGAGCAGGACAAACCAGCCTCGACATCGAAGGCCCACAGGGCCGGGGTTCGAGCGCGTCCGCTCCTTGAGAACTCAACAGCGTGCCGAAAGTCAGTGCCATATGTTCAACCCCAGTCACGGGGTGCCTTCGGGTTTGCCGTGATGGGTTCCTTTGGTTGANCTGGGCGCCGCGGTCACGACGGCTGCAGTCGCCTTCGTCGCCAGCAAGACTGCGCTCTCGGGGCTCTTGCGCGTCCGCTCCTTGAGAACTCAACAGCGTGCCGAAAGTCAGTGCCATATGTTCAACCCCAGTCACGGGGTGCCTTCGGGTTTGCCGTGATGGGTTCCTTTGGTTGATTGACATCGAGAGTGCCAACTCTTGGTTCTCAGCCGTGATCAAATCATCTACGGAGAGTTTGATCCTGGCTCAGGACGAACGCTGGCGGCGTGCTTAACACATGCAAGTCGAGCGAGGCCCACTCTTCGGGGTGGTGCCCTAGCGGCGAACGGGTGAGTAACACGTGGGCAACCTGCCCTCAGCTCTGGGATAACTCCAAGAAATTGGTGCTAATACCGGATACGACTTCCGACCGCATGGTCTGGTGGTGGAAAGATTYATCGGCTGAGGATGGGCCCGCGGCCTATCAGCTTGTTGGTGGGGTGATGGCCTACCAAGGCGACGACGGGTAGCCGGCCTGAGAGGGTGACCGGCCACACTGGGACTGAGACACGGCCCAGACTCCTACGGGAGGCAGCAGTGGGGAATATTGCGCAATGGGCGGAAGCCTGACGCAGCGACGCCGCGTGAGGGATGACGGCCTTCGGGTTGTAAACCTCTTTCAGCAGGGACGAAGCGAAAGTGACGGTACCTGCAGAAGAAGCACCGGCCAACTACGTGCCAGCAGCCGCGGTAATACGTAGGGTGCAAGCGTTGTCCGGAATTATTGGGCGTAAAGAGCTCGTAGGCGGTTTGTCGCGTCGGCTGTGAAAGCCCGGAGCTCAACTCCGGGTCTGCAGTCGATACGGGCAGACTAGAGTGTTGCAGGGGAGACTGGAATTCCTGGTGTAGCGGTGAAATGCGCAGATATCAGGAGGAACACCGGTGGCGAAGGCGGGTCTCTGGGCAACAACTGACGCTGAGGAGCGAAAGCGTGGGGAGCGAACAGGATTAGATACCCTGGTAGTCCACGCCGTAAACGGTGGGCGCTAGGTGTGGGGGCCATTCCACGGTCTCTGTGCCGCAGCTAACGCATTAAGCGCCCCGCCTGGGGAGTACGGCCGCAAGGCTAAAACTCAAAGGAATTGACGGGGGCCCGCACAAGCGGCGGAGCATGTTGCTTAATTCGATGCAACGCGAAGAACCTTACCTAGGCTTGACATGTGCGGAAATCCTCCAGAGATGGTGGGTCCGTAAGGGTCGCACACAGGTGGTGCATGGTTGTCGTCAGCTCGTGTCGTGAGATGTTGGGTTAAGTCCCGCAACGAGCGCAACCCTCGTTCTATGTTGCCAGCGCGTGATGGCGGGGACTCATAGGAGACTGCCGGGGTCAACTCGGAGGAAGGTGGGGATGACGTCAAATCATCATGCCCCTTATGTCTAGGGCTGCAAACATGCTACAATGGCCGGTACAAAGGGCTGCGATACCGCGAGGTGGAGCGAATCCCAAAAAGCCGGTCTCAGTTCGGATTGGGGTCTGCAACTCGACCCCATGAAGTTGGAGTCGCTAGTAATCGCAGATCAGCAACGCTGCGGTGAATACGTTCCCGGGCCTTGTACACACCGCCCGTCACGTCACGAAAGTCGGTAACGCCCGAAGCCGGTGGCCCAACCCCTTGYGGGAGGGAGCCGTCGAAGGCGGGATCGGCGATTGGGACGAAGTCGTAACAAGGTAGCCGTACCGGAAGGTGCGGCTGGATCACCTCCTTTCTAAGGAGCACTGGCCGGCCATGTCTGGGGGTAGTTCCTCGGTGGTTGGTCCAGAGTCACGCTCAGGCCGTGATGGTCGCCCAGTTGTGGGTGGCTGCGGGTGTCTGGGGTGTCGCTCACGGGTGGAACACTGACCAGTTCGGTTGAAGCCGCATGCCGGCTCCTAGTACAGCTCTCCTCGCTTCGGTGGGGGTTCAGGGTGGGAACGGGGATGGTGTGAGGGTGGAGGTCGTAGGCACGCTGTTGGGTCCTGAGGGAGCGGAACATCGTCTGCCCGGATCGGGCGCGTCATGAGCCACCGCGAGGTGGGTGTGGGGTGTCGGGTCGGGGTGGTGGTGTGTCTCCTTCTCGGGGCGATCACCTGTTCGTCACATCGTCTGTCCCTTTGGTGGGCGGGGTCTGGTGGCGGCAGTGGGGTGGTCGACTTCCCGCACTTTGAGAACTGCACAGTGGACGCGAGCATCTTGTAGGAAACAAAGACTCCTGCACYGATCGTCGGCGTGGTCTTGTTGTCGTTGCCTTCTGGTGGCGGTGGTGGGGTTCGTCGTGGTGGGTGTGGGTTTGTGTGTGTTCAAGTTAGTAAGGGCACACGGTGGATGCCTTGGCACCAGGAGCCGATGAAGGACGTAGGAGGCTGCGATAAGCCTCGGGGAGCTGTCAACCGAGCGTTGATCCGAGGATTTCCGAATGGGGGAACCCCGCACCAGTCATGTGGTGTGACCCACGCCTGAACACATAGGGCGTGTGGAGGGAACGTGGGGAAGTGAAACATCTCAGTACCCACAGGAAGAGAAAACAACCGTGATTCCGTGAGTAGTGGCGAGCGAAAGCGGATGAGGCTAAACCGATCACATGTGATAGCCGGCAGGCGTTGTGTGGTCGGGGTCGTGGGACGTTCTTAGATCTTCTGCCGAAGGTCTGGAGAGTCAGAAAAGTGTGTCGTTAGTGGAAGGCCTCTGGAAGGGGTCGCCATAGAGGGTGAGAGCCCCGTACACGAAAACGTGCACTCTCTCTTGAGCTCATCCCAAGTAGCACCGGGCCCGTGAAATCCGGTGTGAATCTGGCGGGACCACCCGCTAAGCCTAAATACTCCCTGGTGACCGATAGCGGACAAGTACCGTGAGGGAAAGGTGAAAAGTACCCCGGGAGGGGAGTGAAATAGTACCTGAAACCGTGTGCCTACAAGCCGTGGGAGCCTTATGCGTCTTCGGACGTGGGGGTGACTGCGTGCCTTTTGAAGAATGAGCCTGCGAGTTAGCGGTACGTGGCGAGGTTAACCCGTGTGGGGTAGCCGTAGCGAAAGCGAGTCCGAATAGGGCGATTGAGTCGCGTGCTCTAGACCCGAAGCCGAGTGATCTACCCATGGCCAGGTTGAAGCGCCGGTAAGACGGCGTGGAGGACCGAACCCACTTCAGTTGAAAATGGAGGGGATGAGCTGTGGGTAGGGGTGAAAGGCCAATCAAACTCGGTGATAGCTGGTTCTCCCCGAAATGCATTTAGGTGCAGCGTCACGTGTTTCTTGCCGGAGGTAGAGCACTGGATGGTCTAGGGGCCCCACAAGGTTACTGAAATCAACCAAACTCCGAATGCCGGTAAGTGAGAGCGTGGCAGTGAGACTGCGGGCGATAAGGTTCGTAGTCGAGAGGGAAACAGCCCAGATCAACAGCTAAGGCCCCTAAGCGTGTGCTAAGTGGAAAAGGATGTGGAGTCGCAGAGACAACCAGGAGGTTGGCTTAGAAGCAGCCACCCTTGAAAGAGTGCGTAATAGCTCACTGGTCAAGTGATTCCGCGCCGACAATGTAGCGGGGCTCAAGCACACCGCCGAAGCTTTGGCATTCATGCAATAGCCTGCCTTCTCTCTACGGAGTGTTGGCCAGGTGTGTGGATGGGTAGGGGAGCGTCGTGTGGCGGTGGAAGCGGCGGAGTGATCCAGCCGTGGACGCCACACGAGTGAGAATGCAGGCATGAGTAGCGAAAGGGGAGTGAGAAACTCCCCCGCCGGATGACCAAGGGTTCCTGGGCCAGGYTAATCCGCCCAGGGTGAGTCGGGACCTAAGGCGAGGCCGACAGGCGTAGTCGATGGACAACGGGTTGATATTCCCGTACCCGCGAAAGAGCGTCCATGCTGAACCCAGCGATGCTAACCATCTGAAGCTCCGTGATCGTTGACCTTCGGGTTGATGACGTGTGGGTGGAACGTGGGACCCGGACTGGTAGTAGGCAAGCGATGGGGTGACGCAGGAAGGTAGTCCTACCGGTGAGTGGTAGTACCGGTGCAAGGGTGTGGCCCGGGATATAGGCAAATCCGTATCCCATGAGGGTGAGACCTGACGCATAGCCGAATGAGGCGAATTGGATGATCCTATGCTGCCGAGAAAAGCCTCTAGCGAGCTCTGAGCGGCCCGTACCCCAAACCAACTCAGGTGGTCAGGTAGAGAATACCAAGGCGATCGAGCGAACTGTGGTTAAGGAACTCGGCAAAATGCCCCCGTAACTTCGGGAGAAGGGGGGCCATCTACTGTCATCGAACTTGCTTCGGGCAGCGGTGGGTGGCCGCAGAGACCAGTGAGAAGCGACTGTTTACTAAAAACACAGGTCCGTGCGAAGTCGAAAGACGATGTATACGGACTGACGCCTGCCCGGTGCTGGAACGTTAAGGGGACGGGTTAGCTTTACGGCGAAGCTCAGAACTCAAGCGCCAGTAAACGGCGGTGGTAACTATAACCATCCTAAGGTAGCGAAATTCCTTGTCGGGTAAGTTCCGACCTGCACGAATGGCGTAACGACTTCTCAGCTGTCTCAACCACAGGCTCGGCGAAATTGCACTACGAGTAAAGATGCTCGTTACGCGCGGCAGGACGGAAAGACCCCGGGACCTTCACTACAGCTTGATATTGGTGTTCGGTTCGGTTTGTGTAGGATAGGTGGGAGACTGTGAAGCGGGCACGCCAGTGTTCGTGGAGTCGTCGTTGAAATACCACTCTGGTCGAATTGGATGTCTAACCTCGGTCCGTGATCCGGATCAGGGACAGTGTCAGGTGGGTAGTTTAACTGGGGCGGTTGCCTCCCAAAATGTAACGGAGGCGCCCAAAGGTTCCCTCAGCCTGGTTGGCAATCAGGTGTTGAGTGCAAGTGCACAAGGGAGCTTGACTGTGAGACCGACGGGTCGAGCAGGAGCGAAAGCTGGGACTAGTGACCCGGCACCGGCATGTGGAAGCGGTGTCGCTCAACGGATAAAAGGTACCCCGGGGATAACAGGCTGATCTTCCCCAAGAGTCCATATCGACGGGATGGTTTGGCACCTCGATGTCGGCTCGTCGCATCCTGGGGCTGGAGTAGGTCCCAAGGGTTGGGCTGTTCGCCCATTAAAGCGGCACGCGAGCTGGGTTTAGAACGTCGTGAGACAGTTCGGTCCCTATCCGCCGTGCGCGTAAGAGACTTGAGAAGAGCTGTCCCTAGTACGAGAGGACCGGGACGGACGAACCTCTGGTGTGCCAGTTGTTCCGCCAGGAGCATTGCTGGTTGGCTACGTTCGGCAGGGATAACCGCTGAAAGCATCTAAGCGGGAAGCTCGCTTCAAGATGAGGTCTCTCACCGGGTTGACCGGGTAAGGCCCCCGCCCAGACCAGCGGGTTGATAGGCCGGAAGTGGAAGCACCGCAAGGTGTGCAGCTGACCGGTACTAATAGGCCGAGGACTTGACCAACACATCTTGCTTTGATTGATCTACTGTCTCGCGTCCACTGTGCGGTTCTGAAAGTGCGGAACCAGCATTCCCCCGCCCCACACCCCTTTGACCGGGTGTGTGGGTGGAAACTTTCACAGCGTTACGGCGGTCATGGCGAGAGGGAAACGCCCGGTCTCATTCCGAACCCGGAAGCTAAGCCTCTCAGCGCCGATGGTACTGCCCGGGGGACTGGGTGGGAGAGTAGGACGCCGCCGGACATCATTCCCGAAACGGGGTCACGACACAGTCGTGGCCCCGTTTCGGCATTCCCAGACCATTCT